>OZ245827.1:0-3142831 GCA_965228645.1 Phycisphaerales bacterium | reverse complement strand
GGGGGATGGGCGAGGTCAGCTGGCTGAGCCGGGGCTTCCTGCCGACGCAGCCCGGGGGCGAGGTGATCATCGAGCGCAAACGCCCCGGGGGGGCGGTCGCGCGATCGTCTGCCCGGCGCGCGTTCCTCGACACCTACCAGATCGACGAACTCGCATTCTCGAACGTGGTCGGGCGGATCGTGCTGGAAGAAGTCACGACCACGAGCGAAGCCGACGGCGCCGGTCGGCGCCGGGACCAGCAGATCACCGGGATCCTGGCGCCCTCGGATCAGACGGCTTCGCTCGACGCGCTCGAATACCACGAGCTGCTCAGGATCACCGGGCTTGGGACCGAGGGCGTCTTCCCGGCGATCCAGGAGGTGCACAACCACTCGACCAGGAGCGAGAGGGGCCTGCAGCAAGAGATCGTCAGCAAGCGACATCTTCGCCTGGCGATGAGCGCTGCCTGCCTCGTGATGGTACTGGTCGGCGCCACGGTCGCGATCAAGCTCAAGGATGCCCTGCCGCTGACCGTGTATTTGTGGGCGTTTTTCCCGGCGCTCGGCTCGGTGCTGGCGATCAGCATGGGTGAGCAGTTCGCACAGCAGTCAGGCTGGCCCGGGCTGGTCGTGATCTGGGGCTCGGTCCTCGGGCTCTTTGCGTACGCCCTGGCGACGTACAGACGGGTGGCGCTGCGATGAAAATACTGGATCGGTACATCGCGCGCCAGTATGCGGTGAACATCCTGTCGCTCTACGCGATCCTGTTCGCGTTCGTGGTGACGATCGACGTCGCGGTCAATCTGGACTGGTTCTGGAGGATCGCCTCCAGGCAGGATTCACCCGACGGCGAGATGGGCGTTGTTCGCCAGTTCGTTGTGACCGTCCTGCTGATCGCTGATTACTGGTGGCCCAAGCTGCTGCAGCTGTTCAACACGCTGCTTGGCCTCGTGCTGGCCGGCGCGATGGGCTTTACGTGCACCCAGATGGTGCGTCACCGCGAACTCGTGGCGGTGCTGGCCTCGGGGCTGAGTCTCAGGCGTGTCGCGGGGCCGATCATTGTCGTTGCGACGGGCCTCGTTCTGGTGGGCGCGATCAACCAGGAGCTTGTGCTGCCACGGATCGCACCGCTGCTGGCTCGCGAGCACGATGACGCGGGCAAGCGGGGCGCCGAGCTCTTGAGCGTTTCGATGATCAAGGACGCCCAGGATCGCCTGCTGTACGCCCGCGAGTTCGATCCGACCGCCATGACCCTCAGTGATTTCGAGTTCATCGAGCGCGACGAGAAGGGGCTGGCGACCAGTCGGACGCACGGCGAGCTGGCCAAGTGGGATGGGGACGCGTGGGTGTGTCTTCAAGCCACCATCGAGCCGCTGGGCGGGCGTGGAACGCTCCAGGCGGATCAGCAGGTGCGGATCCAGACCGATCTGGACCCGATCGCTCTCGTCGTCCGCCAGTACGCCAGCTACAGCCAGAATCTGAGCTGGGCGCAGCTGGGGCAGCTCCTCGAGCAGACCGGCGCGAACGAGGGCGTGGTCAAGGATCGCCTCCAGAGGACGCGATTCGGCAGGATCTCTGTTGCTCTGACGAATCTGATTTCCCTCGTCCTGGTGATGCCTTTCTTCATCGTCAGAGTGCCGGGCAACATGCTGCAGCTGGCACTGCGCGGAACGCCGGTGGCGATGGTGGCGCTGATCGGCGGGACGGTCGGGGCGACGGCTCCGATCGCGGGCGTCTCGCCCGTGATCTCGGTCTTCATCCCCGTACTGGTGCTTCTGCCCCTTGCGATCGCGGTCGCGATGAGCCCGCGGACGTAAAGACTCTGGATCGAGAGCCCGAAACCGCCCGGCCCGGAGCGCCGTTGCCGCTACACTGCATCTGCGGCGCCCGGCAGAGGGCGGTGAGGGGTTTCTCATGGCATCGGTCTGCTTCTACTTCCAAGTCCACCAGCCGTTTCGGCTGAAGAACTACTCGGTGTTCGACGAGCACCCGTTCTACTTCGACACGCCCAAAAACAAGGCGATCTGCGAGAAGGTTGCCAACAAGTGCTACCGCCCGATGAACCAGGTGCTCCTGGACCTGATCCGCGAGAACAAGGGCAACTTCCGGTGCTCGTTCTCGATCTCGGGCGTGGCGCTCGAGCAGTTCGAGCTGTACACACCCGATGTGCTCGACCAGTACAAAGCGCTGGCCGAGACGGGCTGTGTCGAGTTCCTGGCCGAGACCACGCACCACTCGCTGAGCTTCCTGTATTCCCGCGCCGAGTTCGAGGCCCAGGTCGCTGCGCACACGGCCCTCATCGAGAAGCACTTCGGGCAGACCCCCACGGTCTTCCGCAACACCGAGCTCATCTACTCAAACGAGCTCGGGCACGCGGTCAGCAAGATCCTGGGCAAGGACGGCAAGCCCCGGTTCAAGGGCGTCTGTTGCGAGGGCTGGGATCACTACCTGGGATTCCGAAAGCCAAGCTATGTCTACACGCCCCCCGGCGCGCCGATCGCCGCGGGCGGCAAGCCCCTCGGGCTCCTGCTGAAAAACTACCGACTCTCCGATGACGTCGCCTTCCGTTTCAGCAACCGGGGCTGGAGCGAGTGGCCTCTGACGGCTGAGAAGTTCGCGCACTGGGTCAATAACGTCAACGGCGACGGCTTCCTGGTCAACCTCTTCATGGACTACGAGACCTTCGGCGAGCACCAGTGGGCCGACACGGGCGTCTTCGAGTTCGTGCGGGCGCTGCCCAGGGCGATTTTCGATGTCAGCCCGGGTCAGAACCACTTCGTCACGCCCTCGATGGCGCTCGACGAGTTTGCGCCCGTGGGCGAGTACGACGTGCCCCACTACCTGAGCTGGGCCGACACGGAGCGTGACCTCTCGGCGTGGCTTGGCAACGCGATGCAGGCCAACTCCCTGCACGAGCTGTACAAGATCGAGGGCGACGTCAAGCGCATCGCCTCGGACACGACGCTCACCAAAGAGCAGCAGTCCAACGCGCAGTACCTGCTCGAGGACTGGCGGAAGCTGACCACGAGCGACCATTTCTACTACATGTGCACGAAGTACTGGGCCGACGGCGACGTCCACAAGTACTTCAGCCCGTACGACTCGCCCTACGACGCGTACATCAACTTCATGAACGTGCTGGACAATGTGCAGGCGCGGATCGCCAGCTACGAAGAGAAGCCGGAGAGCGTGAAAGTCTGACTCTTCCCCAGTGGCGGAGGCTGGAAGCCTCCGCCACTGGATGAGTCTCTACGCGCCGATCTTGCGGAGCAGGATCTCTCGCACGCCCTTGGCATCGGCGGCCCCGCCGGCTTTTTTCATCACCTCGCCGATGAGTCTGCCGATCGCGGCGGCCTTGCCCTGGCGGATCTGCTCGACGATCGGCGCGTGCGCCTCGATGACCTCGTCGCACCACGCCTCGAGCTGGCCCGTGTCCGAGATCTGGATGAGGCCCTCGCGCTGGGCCAGCTCGCGCGGGTCGCCCCCGGTCAGCGCGAGCTCGACGATCTTCTCGGCGCCGTTGGCGCTGATGTCGCCGGCAAGGCGCAGCGCGACGACCTTGGCGAGCGTCGTGCCCGAGAGGCCCAGGGTTTCGATCTCGGCGCCGCGCTCGCTTGCCAGTCGCGACAGGCACTGGACGATCAGGTTCCCCGTCACCGGCGCGGCGTCGCGCCGGTCGATGCCGATGGACTCGCAGCCCGCCAGCGCCTCGTCGAACAGGTCCGCCGCGGCCCGATCGAAGGCGATCGCCTGCGCATCGCGTGATGATCGCCCGAGTTCGTCGCGGTACCGGCGCATCCGCACGATCGCCGGCTCGGGCAGGCGGGCGCTCAGGTCGCGCATCCAGCGCTGATCCACAACCACCGCGGGCAGGTCGGGCTCGGGGAAGTAGCGGTAGTCGAGGGCGTCTTCCTTTGAGCGCTGAAGGACGGTGATCTCTTTCTCGTCGTCCCAGCCGCGGGTGGACTTCATGCCCGGGCCGAACGTCTCGCCCGTCTCGAGCCAGCGTGCCGGCTGGTGTTTGATCTCATAGCGGATCGCGCCGACGAGCGAGCGGAAGGAGTTGAGGTTCTTGACCTCGACGATGGGTGTGACGATCTCGCGTCCGTCCTTGAGCGTGATCTTGCAGTTGATGTTGGGCTCGAAGCGCATGTGCCCGCGCTGCATGATGCCAACGGTTGCTCGCACCGAGAGGCAGATCGTTCGGAGATATCGCGCGAGCGCAAGCGCCTCCTCGGGGGTGCGCAGGTCCGGCTCCGTGACGATCTCCAGCAGGGGCGTGCCCGCGCGGTTGAGGTCCACCAGCGACGCCTGGCCCGCTGCGTCGTGCACGAGCTTGCCAGCGTCTTCTTCCAGGTGCGCGCGGGTGATGCGGACCCGAGTGGTGGGCGCATCGAGGTCGACAAAGCCCGCCTCGTCCATCGCGGGGACCTCGAGGACACCCTTGCCGCAGAGCGGGTGTTCGTACTGGCTGATCTGGTACGCCTTGGGCAGGTCGGGGTAGAAGTAGCTCTTGCGGTCCCACGCGGCGCGCGGCGCGATCTGGCAGCCCATCGCAAGGCCCACGAGCACCGAAAGCTCCACGGCGTCCCGGTTCATCACCGGCAGCGTGCCCGGGAGCGCCAGCACGAGCGCGTCGGTCAGCGTGTTGGGCGCAGCTTCGTTGAACTCGGCGCTGGCGGTGCTCGGGGCGCGGGTGAAGAGCTTGGTCCGCGTGCAGAGCTGCACGTGGATCTCCATGCCGATGATGGGCTCGACGCTGACGATGTCCGAAGGGGTGGTCACGGGCGCATGGTATCGCCCGTAGAGCGCACGGCGGCAATCGCGTTGCGGATCGCGGCTCTTTCGCTCCGTGCGACATGCAGCGGGCGCGAATCCATGCGATGGGCAAGCTCCGCGAGCGTGAGGGGGCGACCCGCCTCGGTGGGCGCAAAGCCATAGCGGAGACGCAGCAGCTCGGCGTGAGCCGGGTCGATGAACTCCAGCCCCCGGCGCAAGCGGATGTCCGGCTCGATGGCCGACTGCCACGGACAGATACGCATCGTAAAGTCGCTCACACGCTCGGCGGTGCCGATGACTCGGCGGGCGCGACCGGGCTGGGCCTGGCTCATGGGCTTGATGGCCAGGCGGTTCATCATGTCCCGCATCGCCCGGTCGGCTGCCAGCAGCACCGGGGCCGCGAGGCGACCGCCCGTCGAGGGGTGATGACGATCGATCGCGACGCACGAGGATTTCATGATCGCCCCGAACATCGCGCGGAGCTTGGTGCCCCCCACGGCCTCGGCTTCGTGCCCGAGGCGCGACTCGATCGTCCGCAGGAGGTTTGGAAGCTGCGAGCGGACGAGCTCGGCTTTGATGCGCGCCGCCCACCGGAGATCCGTCTCGATGCGGTCGACGTCCGGAGACGCAACGCCGTGCATCGCGAGTTCGCGGATCGCGGATGCCGCCCGGGCGCGGAGCGCCACGTAGGCCTTGGCGCGTGCCTTCTCCTCGGGCGCGGGCATGACGGTGACCGCGCGTGAGAGCGCCAGCAGATCGGCCAGTGCCGTGGGCCCCTCGTAGCCGATGCCCTCGCGGGCGAATCTGGTCTCGACGCCCACCTCGTCGGGCGCACCATCGAGCCCGTCGTGGATCGCGGGCAGGAGCGCTCGCAGGACGTTGGCCCGTTCGTCGGCGGTGACACGCTGGACCGCGGGCCTTGGCTTTCCAAGACGCGCGGCGATATCGCCCGGCTCGATGCTGCGGCGCCAGGCCCGGTACGCGAAGCGCCGCTGGCGGTCGGTCAGCGGGCCCGATTCCTCGAAGATGGGCTCGTCGCTCTCCTGGTCGTGCTTGCGGAGGATCTGGCGCACCGTCTCGTGCCCGCGTCCGATGCGCTCGGAGACACACAGGGCAGCCTGGTTGAGAGACTTGCCGGTGTTGGCTTCCTGGCGGGCCAGGTCGATGACCATGCTGCGGGTTTCCTCGTCGAGGCGCGTAAAGGTCGAGGCCTGGCTGAGGACCTCGGTCTCGCGCGCTTCGAACGCTCGCACCGATTCCTTGGTGAACACCACCCGTGGGCGCCCCGAGGGTCCGATCACCCGTCGCGAGAGCAACCCGCGTTTGCGGTAGCGCTCGAGCGTCTTCCGGCTGACGTTCCAGCGCGCACAGAGATCGTCGGGTGAGAGCGCACCGGGCACCGCGTCGATCGGGATGCGGGCCGCCGCGGACAAGTGCTCCGCGAGCGCCGCGAGCTCACCCAGCAGCTCCTGCCCCGGGATCATTGCGCTGCCCGAGGTGTTGCGCCGGTAGCCGGTTACGCGGAAAACGACGAAGTCCTCCGGGTAGGTCTGCTGCGCATCGATGTCGCTGACGAGCTGCTCGGTGCGTTCCAGATCGCGCAGCAGGGCATGGCGCGGCGCAAAGCGCAGCTGCTTGGCGAGGTCCTCAATGGCCTCAACGGTCAGCCTCGGAAGGGGCGGCACGCTCTCGGATCCCCCGTTGGTGCGTCAGCTCGTCGGCAAGAGCGTGGGCTCTGCGTGGACAAGCTCGGTTCGTGGCGCCAGCCCCTTGCCGGCGCACATCTCGACGAACCTTGTCGCGGCCTGGCGTGCGCGGTCGTCGTAGTCGAACCGCAGGCACCGGCCAATGTACTTCCTTGCCAGATCGACCGGCCACCGGTGCTCCGGGGCTCGCCTCGTGACGATCGCGTCGATCCGGGTTGCGTTGTGCCGCCTCTGACGGTCGAGCAGCACCCCGGCTGCTCGCACGCGCGGGTCATCGGCCCGCTCGGCTCTGCACATCCAGACGGCATATACGAAGGGCAGCCCGGTCAGTTCCTTCCACGCCTCCCCCAGATCGAGCTGGTGTGGATACCGGACCGCCGGGGGCGAACTCGTCACCACCTTATCCCCGATCAGGAGCATCGCTTCGGGCCAGGGGGACTGGGCCCCGGCGTCGTGCGGCTCAGTCGGATCGGTAGGCATTTGTTCGCGTGCGTCGTAGTCAACGATCTTCGCGTCGAGGCCGAATTTTTCGGCGAGCAGCAGTCGGCAGAGGGCGACGGAGGTGTGACTGTCGGTGTCCGCGTGGACGCGGGTGATCTGCTGGATGGGCACCTGGGAGTAGAGGCGAACGGTCAGCGTGGGGCCGTCCGAGCCGATCATGCCCACCGGCAGGATCGCCAGGGGCACGTCCGACCGGGCGGAATCGATCAGTGAGACCAAGGCCACGTCGACCTCGTCTCGCTCGAGCATCGAGACCAGCTTGGAGGGAACCGCCTTGACAAGCTCGGCCTCGGTCAGCAGCTCCAGCCCCTCGATCATCGGGACCGTGTTGAGATAGCTGACGCACCCGATCCGAACTCTGTCCATAGCCGACAGTGTACCGCGTCCAATCGCCGATATGGGGAGTGATGGCCGCCGCATTTGCTGCAAACGAATTCGACACCGGGATTCTGCTCATCGCTGGGGGCGGGCACGCACTCGTCGTCGCCGATGCGGCGCTGGCATTGGGTGTGAAGCTGGGCGGTTTCTACGACGACAACGAGAGCGCGGCTCTTGCCCGGGGCGAACCCTCCACGCGCTGGCTCGGGACGATCGACTCGCTCCAGGCCAAGGCATTGGTGGGTCACCCCTGGATTCTGTGTCTTGGAGATCTTGCCCAGCGCAGGCGGGTGATCGATCGGCTGTATGGGGCCGAGGAAGACGCTCGCCCGGTGGTGCACCCGAGTGCCTCGGTGAGCGCCCACGCCGTGGTCTGCGGCGGGGTGTTTGTCGGGCCCGGCGCGATTGTCAATGCTCGGGCACGGGTGCTGGACCACGCGATCGTCAACTCCGGCGCGATCATCGAGCACGACTGCCTCGTGGCCGAGAACGCCCACATCGCACCCGGAGCCGTGCTGGGCGGCAAGGTCAGCGTGGGCAACGACTCGCTGGTAGGCCTCGGCGCCCGGGTGCTGCCCGGGGTGAGCGTGGGCCAGCGGTGCGTCATCGGGGCGGGCGCGGTGGTGACGCGAGACGTCGGCGACGGCGAGACAGTGATCGGGTGCCCGGCACGGGCGCAGCGCTGATCAGCGCCGTCGGCGGGGCGAAGCGATCGCACCGAAGCCGAGGAGTACGGCGCTGGCGGGCGTCACGCAGATCAGCCCTCAATCGGCGCAGTTTTCGAACCAAAGAACATTACGGTCATATAGGAATGCGCGCGCGATCCGGGCGACGCTATTCGCCGCGGCTTGCGGCCCGAAGCGAGCGGGCGCGGTCGAAGAGTTCCTGCTCGGCGCGGTTCGCCTCTTCGGTGCCGGGGCTCGGCAGGGGCTCGAGATCGAAGTGCCACTTCAGGTGTGTCTTGACGCGCCAGGGCGCCGCGATGGCGAGCAGATCCAGACCCGGGTACTCCCAGATCGGCGCGACGGCTTCCTTCTCGGCGTTGAGCGGCTCGAAGCCCTCGCGCTGCAGGCGCACGTCGTAGACACCAAAGTATCGGAACCCCGTTTCGACCGGGGTGCGACCGATCTCTTCGTCGTTAAGGACAACGATCGCCCCGGGCGGCTCGCTCGTGATGGTGACGGTGCGCTCGAGGCAGCCGCCGAGCGTCGGGGTGAGCAGGAGGATCACCAGGGCACGCCTCATCGCTTGACCTCGCGCTTGGTCTCGCGGGGCGGGTCGCGTTTGATCTCCACGGGTGCGCTGGATTTCTTGCTCGAGCGCGTGGGCGCTGGGGCGTAGTCGTGGTCGAATTCGTCGCCTCGGAAGAGCGAGCCGAGGTAGACGCGCTTGACCATCTCGTCGTTGATGAGCTCCTTGGGCGTGCCCTCGGCAAAGACCTTGCCCTCGTCGAGGATGTAGGCCCGGTCGCACACGCGGAGCGTCTGCTGGACGTTGTGATCGGTGATGAGAAAGGCGATGCCCTGCTGGGCGAGCTTCTTGATCTCGGCCTGGAGGTCCTCGACCGCGATCGGGTCCACGCCGCTGAAGGGCTCGTCGAGAAGGATCAGACGCGGCTGGGTGATGAGCGAGCGGGCGATCTCGAGCTTGCGGCGCTCGCCCCCCGAGCACGTGCGGGCCTGCTCTTTGGCTTTGTGCGTCAGCCCGAACTGCGAGAGCAGCTCAGCGGCCCGGCGTTTGCGTTCCTTGCGCCCAAGCGGCAGGGTCTCCAGGATCGCCAGCAGGTTCTGCTCGCAGGTCAGGCGCTGGAAGACGCTGGGCTCCTGCGAGAGGTAGCCCATGCCCAAGCGTGCCCTTTTGAACATGGGCAGCTCGGTGATGTCGTTGGCGTTGAAGACGACCTTCCCGCCGTCGGCTTCGATCATCCCGATGGTCATGCGGAAGCTGGTGGTCTTGCCCGCGCCGTTGCGCCCCAGGAGCCCGACGATCTCGGCGGAATCGACCGAGAAAGAGACCCCCTGCACGACCGCCCGGTCGTGGAAGTTCTTCTGGAGCTGGTGGGTCTGGAGGAGTGCCACGTGGTCAAGTGTATCCGCCGAGGCGGGCCCGCTCAGACGAGGCGGATGCACATGGGGTAGCGGTAGAACTCGCCCTTGTGGGCCCGGATGCCGCCGAAAATACCCCCGACAATCATGAGGATGGGCAGACCGATGTAGAGGATGGCCCCGATGCCGCAGGTGAAGATGGTGATCGGGATGAGGATGAGCGCAAGGAGGATGAGGGAGATCTGGAAGTTCAGGGCTTCCTTGCCGTGGTCATCGATGAACTGGGATTCGCTGTTCTTGATCTGCCAGAGGGCGAGGGCGATGAGGGGCGGGATGATGAAGGTGATGCCGCTGGTCGCCATGACGGAAACGCCCGCGATCGTGGGCCCCCAGTGGCACCAGCTCGCGTACAACCGATGACTTTCGGTCAGCCCCATCGCCTTGGCGCGGCCCGTGGCGGGGTCGACGGTGTAGCCCTCGGGCCCGCCGGCCTCTGACCCGCTTTTTTTGGTCTCGTCTCCGATCACCACAGCTCCCACGTAAATACCCATAAGAAGCCTATTGGGAGTCCGGGCTCGGCGATTGCACTGGGGCGGGGCCGAGGCTCGAAAGATCGAGGCCGCACTCCGGGCAAGTCGGGGCCCGGGCCGAGGAGAGGTCGTAATCGCAGCCCGGACAGCGACTTGCCCCGACGGGGATGATCTTCCGGGCCAGACGCCGGGCGTAGACGATCAGGAAGAGCCCGATCCCGGTGAAGATGACGCTCTGCGCGGCGTTCCCAATGAGCCAGGGCTGGTTCGAGAGCCCGCCCGTGAAGTTTGGCGTGATCGAGTCCTGCCACATGATGATCAGTGCCTGAGACACGAGGGGCAGGACGCGCGAAGCGATGAGCCAGATGCCCATCAGCCGGAGCACGCCCACGGTGATCAGGCGGTAGCGGACGACGTCATTCAGATCGGTCCGGCTCATGGGTGGCCCCTCACGGAATCTCAGACGACGAGGCGGGCGGGGTGGTTCATCCGCCCGGGGTTTCCTTGGGAGCGGGCGCGGGCGGGGCGTGGAAGTCTTGGCCGAGGTAGAGGCCACACTCGGGGCAGCGGTCGCTCTTGAAGTTCTCAAAGAGGAACAGGCAGTTCGGGCATTTGGGAGGTGAGTAGCGGAAACATCTGATCGACAAGACCGGGGCGAAGATCCAGAGGGCCAGACCTGCCAAGATCTGGAGCAGGACAGAAACCATGATCGTCCAGTTGTCAAAGACGCTGCCCATGCTTCCGTTCGTGTAGTTGTTGTCAAACTCGTAGATGATCACATACGAGACGAAGAGGACGACGTTGTAGCCGCCCCAGAGCAGGGCAACGGCGCGAAGGATGCCAACGAAGATCAGTCTTGAGAACTGAATATACTTCGCTTCGAACATGTCTAGTGCCCAAACAGGTTCGTCTGCCCGAAGAGCCCCGACTTTTCGAAGTGCTCGATGGCTTCCTCGACGGACTTGAAGACGCCGTTGGCGGTCTCGGTGATAAACGGGCTCGGGTTTTTGGCGGGTTTCCAGACGACGTAGACGTCCTTGGCGTGCTCGAAGGCGTGCTGGAGCTCGCGCTCGACGCCCGAGGAGAGCCCCGGGATGCCGCCCGGGAGTTCGGGGACGAGGCTGACGATCATGTCGGCCTGGTCGATGAGCTTGAAGTCGCGCATGTAGATCTGCCCGTCGATGTCGCCCGCGATGTCCAGCACCTCGCGGGTGCGCATGCGGATCGGGGCGGCGGCCTTGGACTTGTCGCCCGCTTCGCCGCCCAGGGCGACGGGGGCGTGATCAAAGAAGTCCTGCCCGTTCTTGGCTGCGTCGACCGCGCGGTCGAGCAGGAGCTTCTCGTCCACATCGCCCGGGTCGAACGTGATGAAGTGCTCGGCCAGCACCTCGCGGAACCGGTCGATCTCCGCCTGGATCTCGGGCATGCCCACGACGTGGCTCATCGGGAAGCTGGGGTACACCTTCTTCATCTGCGGACGCGTCGTCAGGCGGAACATCGTCTTGTACGAAGACTCGTAGCGCCCGCGGCTGAGGATCACGAAGTCCGACCCCGGGACAGCCTGGCTCATCAGCTCGGTCGCCAGGATCTCTTCCTCGCGCCAGACCATCAGGTCCTTGAGTGTCGCGTCGATGACGTGCTCGTCGTGCAGACGCTGGTGGACAACCTCGATGTTGTCGACGAGGCAGACGAAGAGATCGGGCTTGAAGGCCCTGATCTGGTCGAAGTCGAACGCGCTGAACAGGCCGTGACGCCAGCGGAAGGTCGCGTGCGTGTTGACGATGACGTTGGGTTTGTCCTTGCTTTCGGCGATGGCGTCCTTGAACGCGGCGCGCCGGAGCGAGTTGAGGCGCGAGAGCGGGAGATCGAGGATGCGCCCCGCCTTGATGTCGGCGGCCTCGGCGTACATGCGGTCGCCGATGTTGAAGACGTCGATGGGCTCGCCCTGCTGTCCGGCGAAGGCCGCGACCTCTTCGAGGAAGGGTTTTTTGTCCATCCCGACCTGGCCGGTGAGTATCACGCGCATATTTCTGTCCTTCCGGTTTCTGTTCGAGGCGAATCCTAGCCCCCGGAGGCGGGGTTTTGGGCAGGACCGATAGCCTCCGAGTTTCGGGCGGACTCTTCGCGCCGGGGCACCGATTGGTTAGGCTGGTCCGTCGGTCGATTGATCAAGCCGGGAGAGCCAGGGGGGAGAGTGGGCCGAAAGGCCCGCCTGGCTGGCCTCCCGGATTCAGGAAAGAGAGTTCGATGCGTCACGGCACACGAGCAGCCCTCGCGGCGGCAGTCATGAGTTCATCGCACGCGGCGGCCCTGGAGCCGGGCGACGACGTGTGGTGCCCGATGTCGCCCACCTTTGAGGAAACCATGCTCGTGCGCGAGCGGATGGCGATCGGCCTCTACGACGCGCCAGCCAGGCGCGGAGCGCCGGAAATCCTCGTGCCCATCACGGTGCACGTCGTGCGCCAGTCCGGTGGCACCGGCGGGCTGAGCGCGGCCCAGGTCCAGCAGGCCATCGACGGGGCCAACCAGATCTGGCTCGGCAGCGGCATCCAGTTCTGCACCCCCGGCGCGACACGATACATCGACAGCGACTCGATCTACTTCAACACCGACACCATCGCAGAGGTCAACGAGCTCCGCCAGATGGACCAGGTGCCGGGCACGATCAACGTGTACTTCGCCAACAACCTGCGCACAGAGATCGGCGCGCTCTGCGGCATCAGCTCGTTTACGTTCAGCAGCGTGCAGGGCATAGCCGTCAGCAATTCATGCGTGCCAAGCGCGGGCAACCCATCGACGTTCGCGCACGAGCTCGCGCACTACTTCGATCTCTACCACACGCACGAGATGGCTTTCGGCCAAGAGTGCACGGACGGCTCCAACTGCGACGTCTCGGGCGATCTGATGTGCGACACGCCCGCGGACCCGAACATCTCGGGCGAAGTCGATCCCGCGCTGTGCCAATGGGGCGGGAACGAGGAGCCCCCCTGCCAGAGCACGGTGCCCTATGCGCCCTCAGCCCGGAATCTGCTCAGCTACTCAGCCAAGACCTGCCGGGATCACCTGACGCCCGGGCAGCTGTCGCACGCGTACGCGACACTCGTCAATCTTCGCCCCGAGCTCGTCGCCAACGCGTGCGATCCGTGCCCGAACATCGCGGATGTCAACGACGACGGCGTGCTCTCGCCCGCAGATTTCTCGGCCTGGATCGCGGCCTTCAACGCGGGCGATGCCTCGGCGGACCAGAACACCGACGGCTCGATCACGCCTGCCGACTTTACGGCCTGGATCTCCAACTACAACCTGGGCTGCTGATATCGGTCACGCCCGTTCGCTCGGCCTTACATGAACTTGCCCGCTGGTGCGGGTTTGTTTTCTTTTTGACGCCCGATGTGCAACACTGTCCCCGGCGGAATGGGCCGCCACTGGCTTGTGGAGATCCGGACATGAACACGAAGAAAGCGGTCGGCTTGGGCGCATTGATCATCGGAGCGGCGTGCTGCGGCGCGTGGGGCGCCTCAGGCGCGCTGCAGCCCGAGGGCGAGCACCCGGGCAAGAAATACATCGAGCAGTACATGGCCAAGGCCAGCGACCCGAACATGATGGCCAACTACATGAAGGCGGGCGAGCCGGGCCTGGCGCACGAATTCCTGGCGCTCTTTGCGGGCACGTTCGATGCGACGAACCGGATGTGGATGGACCCGAGCCAGCCGCCGATGGAGTCCAAGGGCAAGTGCACCAACACGATGATCATGGGCGGGCGGTACATGCAGACGGAGTACGAGGGCGACATGATGGGCTTCCCGTTCACGGGGATGGCGCTGACCGGGTACGACAACAACAAGAAGCTCTTTACAAACGTCTGGATCGACAGCATGTCCACGGGCATCGCCCCCGCGTACGGCAACCTTGATATGACCGGCACCACGATGACGCTCGTGGGCACGATGGACGAGCCCACGACGGGCGAGATGGGCAAGAACTACAAGCAGGTCTTCAAGCTCATCGACGAGGACACGCACGTCATGGAGATGTGGGAGATCCTCTACGGCGACCCGATCAAGGTCATGGAGATCGAGTACACGCGGGTCAAGGGCTAGGACGCGCGTCCGGATGTCACGCTGCGCCCTCTCCCGGATCGTGGGAGAGGGCCCGGGCGTCGTTCAGACCCGGCTGGGCGGGCCTTTGCCTATGCTGAGCCTTCACAGACCCCGCATCTCCCTCACACTTTCGGAGCAGAGCCATGGCTGTTCTCGTCAATGCCGACACACGCGTCATCTGTCAGGGCATCACCGGCTCGTTCGGCGCGGTCCACACGAAGGGCTGCTTCCACTACGGGACCAATGTCGTTGGCGGCGTGACCCCGGGCAAGGGCGGGCAGCAGGATCCGAACGGGCTCCCGATTTTCGATACGGTCGAGCAGGCGGTCAAGAAAGCGGGCGCCAACGCGACGATGATCTTCGTCCCGCCCGCGTTCTGCGGGGACGCGATCCTGGAGGCTGCGGACGCGGGGATCTCGATCATCTGCGCGATCACCGAGGGCGTGCCGGTGCAGGACATGGTCAAGGTCCGGGCGGTGCTGGACAACATGAACAACGCGCGCCCCAAGGGCGAGAAGATCACGCTGATCGGGCCCAACTGCCCGGGCATCATCACCCCCGGTCCCAAGACCGGCGGCGGGACCTCCGCGAGCGACAAGTACACGAGCGCGGGGTGCAAGATCGGCATCATGCCCGGCTACATCAACACGCATGTGAGCGAGGCCAAGACGGGCAAGGCGGTCGGCATCGTGAGCCGATCGGGCACGCTGACGTACGAAGCGGTCTGGCAGACCTCGAACTTCGGGCTCGGTCAGTCGACCTGCATCGGCATCGGCGGCGACCCCGTGCGCGGGATGAGCCACATCGACGCGATCGAGCTCTTCCAGAACGACCCGGACACGCACGGCATCCTGATGATCGGTGAGATCGGCGGCGCCGATGAGGAAGCCGCGGCGGCGTACGTCAAGGCCAACGTCACCAAGCCGGTCGCGGGCTTCATCGCGGGAGCGACCGCCCCCGCGGGCAAGCGGATGGGGCACGCGGGCGCGATCATCGAAGCCGACGGCAGCGGAACAGCCGAGGGCAAGATCGCGGCGATGCGGGCCGCGGGGATCGAGGTCGCGCTGAGCCCTGCGGACATGGGTCGCGCGATGGTCAAGGCGATGGGCCTGAGCGAAGGGCACTAGGCACTAGGCGTGTGATTGTGCTCGATAGTGTCGATGCGGCGCTGGAGCTGTGCGACCTGGTCGGCGCTTCGGCTCTTGCCGATCTTGGACGCGAAGGCGCCGGTGCCCGTCGAGAGCCCGAGTATCGCAAGCAGCGCGACGAGTTCTTCGGCGCTGAAACCGGACTGAACAAGATCGGCCTGCTCCCGCGTGAGACCCTGGGCCATGAGCTGGGTGCGGATGCGATCGTCGAGCGAGTGCTCGATCGACTGGACGCGGCTGGCGCTGGCGCGAGATTCCGATTCGATCGCGATCAGGCGGTTGTCCTGCGTGCGGACGCCCTGGGCGACGTTCTCAATTGCTGCTCCGATCGCGCCGCTCAGCGGGCCACCGAGGGAGCCGACGTAACGCTCGAGCCCCTGGATCGCATCGGCGGCAACGGTGCGGGCGCTGGTTGCTTCGTCGGCGATCTGTCGGGCTCGTTCGCTCACCAGTAGATTCTGGCGCCGCAGATCGTCGATCTCGGCGCGCAAACCCGATTGCGAGCCGACGAGGATCTGCTCGTGCTGTGTGCCCAGCGATTGCGCCAGTCGGTTGTCGTTGGCGACGATGTTCTCCTGGGCGCGCCAGAGGTCCTGCTGCGTAGCGCAGCCAAAGGTTGTTGCGGTCAGAACGAGTAACGCTGCTGCTTTCATGGTGAATCCCCCACTGGTGTGTGGGCGATTCAATCGTGTACGTTCTCGTGTGTCGGTGGTGGATGGGTGCAGTGCACACAACTTGCGCACGGGATTGGTCGGTGGCCGTGGATTGGCGCCGAGGGGCGGAGTTACTGCTTGAAAATCTTGCCGCCCTTCATGACGAAGGTGACGTTCTGGAGCGTGGTGACGTCTTCGAGTGGGTTTGCGTCGACCGCGATGATGTCGGCCTGGTAGCCCTTGGCGATCCGCCCGACGGAGTCGGAGAGGCCGCAGAGGTCGGCCGCGTTGATGGTTGCGGCCTTGATGGCGTCGGCTGGCGACATGCCTGCTTCGGTCATGTAGACGAACTCGAGTGCGTTGGTGCCGTGAGCGCCGACGCCCACGTCGGTCCCGAAGGCGATGTTGACGCCTGCCTTGTGCGCGCGGGCGAATGCGTCCTGGATGATGGGGCCCACGGCCTGGGCTTTGGCCTTGATCGCGGGGTTGAACCATTCCGGGTCGGCTGATTTCTCTCCGACGAATTTGCCCGCGTGGATGGTGGGCACGAGGTAGGCGCCGGTTTCCTTGAAGAGGGCGATGGAGGATTCATCGAGGTATGTGCCGTGCTCGATGGAATCGACGCCCGCGCGAAGGGCGGCGTTGATGCCGTCGGTGCCATGGGCGTGGCTTGCCACTTTGCGCCCCATCATGTGGGCGGTCTCGATGACGGCTCTGATCTCGTCGTCGAACATCTGCTGGCCCAGGCCCGCGGCGGTGTTGGAGAGCACGCCGCCGGTCGAGGTGATTTTGATGAGATCGGATCCCTGGCGGATGCGCTCGCGGGTGGCGTGTCGGAATTCGCTCACGCCGTTGGCGATGCCTTCGGTCGCGGTAAGCGCGGGCGAGAGCGAAGGGTTGATCCCGTTGCTCGGGTCTGCGTGCCCGCCCGTGACGGCGATGGACTTGCCCGCAGCGAGGATGCGCGGGCCGGGGACGGCGCCCAGAGCGATGCGGTCGCGGAGCGCGTAGATCGCGGCCCCGCCCGAGCCGACGTTGCGGACGGTCGTGAAGCCGGCCATGAGTGTTTTGTGCGCGTTGAGCGTCCCGTCGATGGCTTCGTGCGTTGCGTCCTCGGTCAGCTGCTTGCGGAGGCGCATCTGCATGGGCGGGAGCTCGAAGGTCAGGTGTGTATGGCAGTCGATGAGCCCGGGCAGAACGAACTTGTCCATGAGGTCGACGTGTACGTTCTGCGGCTGGCCCGGCGCGGCGTCGATGAAGGCGATGCCGTTGAAGACGTTCGTGATCACGCCGTTCTCGATGACGACGGTGGCTTCATTGATGGGCTCCTGACCGGGCTCGGCCAGGAGCTGGCCGCAGTGCAGGACAACGAGGCCCTGCGGCTCGGCGCCCTGCGCGTGCGCAGCGGGCGTGGTCAGAAGCAGGAATGCGAGTGTCAAGAGTCGGGTGATCATCGATGGGCTCCGGGGTTGAACTCGGGGCATGCTACCAGAACGGGCGCCTCATGATGACGGAATAGCGGGTCCGGAATCGGCGTTGGTGTGTGTGATGATGCGAATCAGAAAGGAAGGCATCAAAATGGTCAGTCTCAGAAGAGCAGCGGATCGGGGGCACACACGCTTTGGGTGGCTCGACAGCTGGCACACGTTCGCGTTTGCGCGTGGGTTTCCAAAGGGCGATGGGCCGGACATCCGCGGGTTCCGCGGGCTGCGCGTGATCAACGATGACGTGATCGCGCCCGCCAGCGGCTTCGGCACGCACCCGCACGACAACATGGAGATCATCAGCTACATCACCGAGGGCGAGCTGCTGCACAGAGACTCGATGGGCACCGCGGAAGTGATCGGCGAGGGCGAGTTCCAGCTCACGAGCGCGGGCAGCGGCATCACGCACAGCGAGCACAACCCGTCGCCCGACAAGAAGACAAGGCTCATTCAGATCTGGATCCATCCAACACAGCGCGACACGACGCCGAGGTACGCGCTGCTGGGCGGGCACTTCGGCAAGGAAGCCCTGGGCAGACTCCGCCTCGCGGCATCGCCCGACGGCGCGGACGGCTCCATGACGATCGGCGCCGATGCGCGGATCTGGGTGGGTCGGCTCGCGGCTGGGCAGTCGGACACGGTCGAGATCGGCGCCGATCGGCACGCCTTTGTGCAGGTCGTGCGAGGCACGATCGAGGTCGCGGGCGCCACGCTCGATGAGGGCGATGGCGCTGCGATCAGCGGCCTTGGAGCCCTCGAGATCGGATCACGCGATGATGCGGAGGTTCTGGTGTTCGATCTTGCGTAAATCCATTCGATGAGTTGAAGTCCTTGGGCCCCCCCGCCTTCGCGGCGGGGCTCGTTTTTACTGGGTTTGCGATCTATTGTTGCCACAGATGCCCAACCTGCAGGATGAAATCGGGAAGAAGAAACCCTTCGAACTGGCTGAGGAAGAGGCGTATCTCAATGTCCGTCGGACCGCGGCGACATTGGAGTCTTACTTCGGTCGTCTCTTTCGCAAATCGGGCCTGAGCGAGGCGACGTACAACGTGCTTCGGATATTGAGGTCCTCAGGGGACGAGGGGCGATGCTGGAGCGACATCCGCGAGGATCTGGTCGTCCCGGTCCCCGATGTGACCCGTCTGATCGATCGGCTTGAGAAAGCGGGTCTCGTCGAACGGGTGCGCTGCGTGACGGATCGTCGGAAGGTGTACGTTCGGATCACCAGGCAGGGTCGCCAGGTGGTCGAGAAGCTCGACGAGCCTGTGCGCAACCTGCTTCGGGGTCGCCTCGGGCACCTGGGCGAGGCGGATCTGCGGAAGCTCAGCCGACTGCTTGAGCGCCTGCGCGACGACGAGTCTGCGTCGTAAACCACTGAGAAAGATTGATTGACACCCCAAGCCCTGGCGTTGTCCGTTTCAACACTTATTTATCTGTTGCAACACTTATTCGGCGTGCTGGGTGAGAACCTGACCGGCATGGGTGGACGCAAGCTCGATCGCGAGCTGGAGCGGGGTCCGCCCGGCGGCGTCGAGAAAGCGGGGATCGGCGCCGGCGATCAGCAGGCTCTGAACGGCTTCTGCGTCGTCCGCACGGACCGCCGAGTGCAGCGGGGTCTCGAAGGAGCTGTTGCAGGCGATCACGTTGGGATCCGTGTCGAACTCGCAGAGCACGGCCAGGGCGCGGTGCGCATGGGCGTAGCAGGCCAGGTGCATCGGGGCCCAGCCCTCGGCGTTGCAAAGGGAGAGGTTCTCGGGATTCGCAGCGGCGATCGAGTGGAGCTCGCCCGCAAGGTCCAGACCCGCGGCCTCCCATGCGGAGGGCTTGTATCCCGCGGCGACGATCCTGCGAGCCAGGCGCGGGTGCCCCGTCGAGAGAGCGAGCATCACCGGGCTTTCGCCGATGTCGTCGCCCGTCAGCCCGGTCAGTCCATCGGGCCCCTGGAGATCGATGAGGGCTGCGGCACCTATGACATCACCGGCCGCGATGGCGCGGCAGATGGCCCCGATGGGTTCGAACCTGCGAACAAATTGGTCCATGTCTGATTCAATCCTGCTGGCCACGAGTGACCGGGTATACGAGGGCAGCCCGTGGGCAGTTGCAGCCAATACCGGGATGGCAGGATGTTGAAAGAAATCAGGCCCGAGAATCCCGGGTCGGGCCTTCTTTGTTCGCACGCTGCGAGGGCTTTGGGCCCGGCAGAGAGGCGGCTCTGTGGATGGAATCGCTCCCGAATCGGCGCGCGATCTCGTCAGAAGCCTTATCCAGCCCCGTTCGACGGGTGCGTTCTTCGGCGCCAAACAGCGTGGGCTGGATATCCGAGGCGTCCGAGAGATGTCCAGCGGTCATGCCGATCAAACGAACGGGACGGAAAGATACGCGCATCCAGGTCTCGAGGAGCTTGAGGGAGGCCTGCCAGAGATCCTCGGTGCTGTTGGTCTGCGCATCGAGAGCACACGACCTTGAGATGGTTTCAAAGTCGCCGAAGCGGATCTTGAGTGTGACGTTGCCGGCGGCGCGCTGCTTTGTTCGCAAGCGGCGCGCGACGTGCTCGACCTGACCCAGAAGGATCGAGCGGATCTGCTCGCGGTCGCTGAGATCGTCTTCAAACGTTTGCTCGTGCCCGACGGATTTGGCGGTGCGATCGGGCACGACCGGTCGGTCGTCGATGCCCTGCGCCAGGCGCTGGGCGTGTGGGCCAAAGGAACCGAGCCTCGATTCGATCAGCGCCGCTGGAGCGCCGCGGAGCTCCTTGATCGTGTGGACGCCGAGCTTGGCGAGTCTTTCCTCGGCGGCCTTCCCGATGCCGAAAATCGCGGTTACGGGCATGGGGTCGAGCGTCTGCTGGATGGTTTCGGGTGTGATGATGGCCATGCCGTCGGGTTTGTTGATCTCGCTTGCGAGCTTGGCGAGGAACTTGTTGGGCGCCACACCGACGGAGACGGAGAGTCCTGTTGTTTGTCTGACGCGGGCCCGGATGTCCTGCGCGATAATGTCGGGCGGGCCGAGCAGGCGCACCGAGCCGGTGACATCGAGGAACGCCTCGTCGATCGAGAGAGGCTCGACGAGCGGCGTGACGGATTCAAAGATGGCAAAGACCATGTCGGAGAGCTCGCGGTATCGTCGACCGCGCGGGCGGACGACGATGGCGCGGGGACACAGACGGAGCGCGACGGCCGTGGGCATGGCGCTGTGGCAGCCGAAGGCGCGGGCTTCATAGGAGGCGGCGGCGACAACGGCTCTTTTCCCGGTGCCGCCCACGAGCACGGGCCTGCCTCTCAGATCGGGATTGTCGAGTTGCTCCACGGATGCGAAGAAGGCATCGAGGTCGGCGTGGAGGATGGCTCGGCTGGTGTTCACTGGAGTTCTGGCGGGGCATCCTCGTCGAACGGCCCCTTGTCCTCCATGGCGGCGTTGTTCATGGTCTCGTTGATGCGGTTGTGGAGCTCGCCTTCCGGTATTTTCATTGTATCGGCGATATCAGAGACAAGTTTCATGTAGGCCAGCCGGAGGCCCGCGAGGATGGCGAGCGATTCCTCGGAGCCTTCCTTGCCCAGGCGCTGGCTGGCGGCGACCTGGACCGCGACGCCCAGGGTCTGCGAGGTCTGGTCGGACCACATCGCCCAGGGATCGAGGCGCTCGCGGAGAGAGTCGGGGACCTCGTCGGGCTTGCCGAGGCGGGCGCCGAAAACGACCGCGGGCGCGAACCGTTCGGAGAGGGTGCGGATGGAGTCCTGGAAAGTGGTCATGCAAGAGGGTAGGCGACCGAGTCCATGATCTGCATTTTGCAATCGGCACGCATGAGCCGCGTTGTATTGTCCGGGGCGGAACAAGAGAGTGAACCTCACTCGAAACGGATCCCTGAGTGAAAGGACTGACCATGTTGCCTACAACCCGACGAGTTCTAGTTCCATTTGCGAGCGTCACGCTCGCAATGCTTGGATCCTCCGCGTCGGCTCATTCTGGACATGATGGGTTCACGCACGAAAGCGCGCAGCCCGAACGCAGAGGCGGGGGCGAGCAGCCGGGCGGCCCGCGCGCGATGGAGAAGGTCGATCTACCGGAGTCTGAGGTCTCGATCACGATCGAGGGGCAATACCGGGTGATCCGGTCGAACGGCTTACCTACTCACCAAGTCGGTGAATTCCCGAATACCGAAAACCCCAACGCGCTTCGCGCACAGAGCAACGAGATCAAGTTGCCGCTGTTGCCCCGTCTCAGTGATGAACTCACCGATGCGCGCCCCGAGTTCGGGATTGCGCTCAACGGCGTGATCTTTGATTCAGGGACGGGTGAATTCTGGTCCCCCGATGGCGGGCGTGCCTTTGGGGGCGGATCTGCCTGGAACTACGACGCGCTTGGTGAGGGTGTTCCGTTCGGGCTCGATCAGAACAACGCGCACGTCCAGCCGACCGGGAAGTACCATTACCACGGAGTCCCAACGGGCCTGGTCGACGAACTCGACCAGAGCGAGGAAGCCGCGCACCCTCACGAGCACGAGAGCGACCAGGGCCACATGATTCAGATCGGCTGGGCGTTCGATGGCTTCCCGATTTACGCGCCCCGGGGCTACAAAGACGCAAACGACTCAACCTCTGAGATCGTGACGCTCCGCTCGAGCTATGTGCTCAAGGAAGGCGAGCGACCGGGCACGCCGGATGGGCCGGGTGGCGACTACGACGGCACGTTCGGTCTCGATTGGGAGTATCGCGAAGGGGCCGGCGATCTCGATGAGAGCAACGGGCGCTTCGGGGTGACGCCCGAGTTCCCGCAGGGGACGTACTACTACGTCATTACCGAGACATTCCCGGCTGTCCCAAGATACTGGCATGGCGAGGTGGAGATGCGCCGGCAGCGCGGCGGGCCGGAGATGCAGCGTCAACGCCCCGAGTCGGACAACCCCGAGCGCACGAGGCCCGAGCGCGAAGGCCGCCAGGGTCTACGCCGAAGCCGTGACGGGTAAAGCCGCACAAGAACACGGAAAGCTGTTCTCTCAGACGCATCACACGGAAGTGAACCCATCACTTCCGTGTGATGCGCTGGGCGCTCGAGAGGCTGCGGGTGGCTGCGGTCGCGGATGGATCGATCAGGTGCGCCGGGTCGGCCGGGAGGATGATGCGGAAGGTCGCGCCGCCGCCCTCGGTCTGGTGAACATCGATTTCGCCGTGATGGTCTTCGATGATGCGTTTGGTCACCGCGAGCCCGAGGCCCGTGCCGCGCATGCCCTTGGTGGTGTTGAAGGGCTCGAAGATCCAGACTCTCCGGTCCACGGGGACGCCCGGTCCGTTGTCGATGACCGAGATTTCCACTTCGGCGCCGCTCGTCCCGCGCGGGTGTGGTTTGGGCTGCCCTGTTGGGCCCGGCTTGCCGTGCGGGTGGTAATCGACGCGGACGGTGACGGCTCCGGTTTTGGGTTCGACGGTTTCGATCGCGTTGGTCATGAGGTTCATCAGCGCCTGGTGGATCAGGTTCGGGTCGACGGGCACGGGGGGGATCTCGGCGTCGACGTCGACGATCAGCGGGACCTGGCGCGTGTGGCAGATGCCCTCGAGGAGCTGGGCGCACTCTTCGATGAGCGGGCCGAGCTTGGTCAGTTCGATCTCGATGTTCTGCTGGCGGCTGAAGGCGAGCATGTTGAGCGTGAGGCTCATGATGCGGTCGAGGTTGCGCTTGAGGATGGCCCAGCCGCCCTTGGCGATTTTGAGGTCGTCCTTTTTGAGCCCCATCTCGACGACGTCGGCGCCGCCCCGCAGGCCCTGGAGGATGTTCTTGATGGAATGGGAGAGGCTGGCGACGGTCTCGCCGATGACGGCGAGGCGCTCGGTGTGGATCTGCTCGCCCACGAGTTCGAGGTTGGCCATCGCAAGGCCCGTCTGCTGCCCGACGGCGTTGAGCAGCGCGAGCTGATCGGCTGTGAAGGTGTAGTTGACGATGGAGCTGTCGATGTAGATCGCGCCGAAGACGCGCTCGCGGAAGATGATGGGCGAGCACATCGCGCTTCGGATGCCGAGGCGCTGGATGGAGTCGCCCGCCTTGAACCGCGGGTCGGCCATGGCGTTGGAACTCAGGACCGATTCCTTCTTGACCATCGCGTGCTGGAGGATGGTCTGCGAGAGCTGGATCTTGGCTTCCTCGGCGCCCTTGGGGGGCGTCATGTACTTGACGACCGCGGGACGGGGCGAGTGGTACTTGTCTGGCGCGATCAGGATCACGCCTCGCTCGGGCTCGAATTGATCGAAGACGAGCTCGAGGATGCTGGCCAGCAGCTCCTGCTTGTCGATGGATTCGGTCGCGATGGCGCTGGCCTTGAACAGAAGGCGCAGGTGTTCGCTGGCTGCAGCGCGCGGCTCGGGCTCGGCCATGAGGACGGAGTCCTCGTTGCTGGCTAGGGCGTGCTCGATCTCGGCGTCGATCTCTTCGGGGCGGAGGATCTCGACGATGTCGGACTCGGGGTGGCTGACGACGCCCCCGAAGGCGAAGACGGACGAGCCGGCGCGGATCTCATCTCCGATCTTGAGCTTGGTGCGTTTGTTGATGCGGACCCCGTTGACGTAGGTGCCGTTGTGGGACTGGAGATCGCGGATGTACCAGTTCGGACCGTCGGGCGTCAGTTCGGCGTGGCGCCGGCTGACGGTAAAGTCGGAAATGCGCAGGGCCTCGGAGGACCGCCCGATGAGCTGCGGCTCGTTCTGGGGGAGGCTGAAGGCTTTGCCTTTGTCTGGACCCTGGGTGATGGTGAGGAGGAGCATCAGATGAGTTTAGGTCGAGAACGGGACTGGCCGTTCCAGCCCTTTCCGTCGGTTGTCTAAAGGGCGTGTCTACGCTGTTTCCATGAGACCCTGTGTATTTCTCGATCGTGACGAGACGCTGATCGCCAACGCGACGCTTCCCCCGCCCGAGCACCCGCACCCGGCGTGGAAGCCGGGGGATCTGTCGGACCCTTCGCGGGTCGTGCTGCTGGACGGGGCGCTCGAGGCGTGCCGGCTGATGCGGGGCGCGGGGTTCGCGCTGGTGGTGGTCTCGAACCAGGGGTGCGTGGCGCGCGGGTCGGCGACGATCGAGGACGTGGAGGCGGTCAACGCGCGAGTGGACGAGCTGCTGGTGGACAACGCGGGCGGGGCGCTGATCGAGCGGTTCTATTACTGCCCGTTTCACCCGGAGGGGAACGTGCCCGAGTACGCGCACGAGTCGGAGCTGCGCAAGCCGAACCCAGGGATGGTGATTCAGGCCTCCAAGGAGCTGGAGCTGGATCTGGCGGCGTCGTGGCTGATCGGGGACATGCCAAGGGACTGTGAGGCGGGCGTGAACGCGGGGCTGGCCAGGGAGCGATGCCTGCTGATCGACAAGGCGGGTGATTTGAAGGGCGTGCTGGCGGCGGCCCGGCGCGTCGTGGGCGAAGCCGACTGAGTTCCTATCCTTCTTTGATGCCCCTGCCGCCCAGCACACCACTGCGGATTGTGATTGTCTGCCCGAGTTGGGTGGGCGACGCGGTGATGGCGACACCCGCGCTCGGGCAGGTGCGCCGGAGCCTGCCCGGGGCGACGATCGGGCTGCTCTGCAAGCCGGGCGTGGCGCCGATCATGAACGGGCTCGAGCTGTTCGACGAGCTGCTGGTGATGCACCCGGGCGGCGTGATGGGGCACAAGCACACGGCCGCGAAGCTGCGCCTGCGCGGCTTCGACACGGCGCTGCTGCTGACGAATTCGTTCTCATCGGCGCTGATCGTGCGGATGGCGGGCGCACCGAGGCGCATCGGGTACGACCGCGATGCGCGCCATCTGCTGCTGACACATCGGCTGACGGCACCGAAGACGGACGACGGCAAGTGGGCGATCGTGCCCGCGGTGGATTACTACTGGCACGCAGCCGAGGCGCTGATCGCGCTGGCGACGGGCGAGCGCGCCCCCGAGCTGAGAGCCGCGGACGAATCGGGCGCACACCGGCTGCCCGCGGGGACGTACCTGGAGCTGGTCAGCACCGCGCAGGACCGCGCCGAGGCGGACGGAGTGCTGGCCAAGGCGGGCGTGCTGGATCGCCCCTACGCGGTCCTGAACCCGGGCGGGAACAACACCACTAAGCGCTGGCCCGCCGAGCGGTTTGCGCAGCTGGCGGACCACCTCGAACGCGCGCACGGGCTGCGCGTGCTGATCAGCGGTTCGCCGGGCGAGGCGTCGCTGACCGAAGCGATCGCGAATCAGGCCCGGACGGATCCCGTGGCGCTGCCGGCGCTTGGGATGTCGCTCGGGTCGCTCAAGTCGATCATCGAGCGATCGGAGATGCTCGTCACGAACGACACGGGACCGAGGCACATCGCCGCGGCGTTTGGCGTTCCGATGGTCACGCTCTTTGGGCCGACGGACCACCGGTGGACAACCATCCCGACAAGACCCGAGGGTCCAGAGACGGTGCTTGTCGCGGACCCGGAGTTGCCGCTGACGGAGTCGGCCAACGATCACCCTGAGCGCTGCCGGGTGGATCGGATCGGGCTGGACGCGGCGGTCCGATCGGTGGATCGCCTGCTGGCGGTGGCCCGCAGCGGGGCCGGATAAGTCGCTCCGGTGCTCGAAGTTGCGCGAAAGCGTGTGCGCCGCGGCCCTGGTGGTTGACCGGGGCAGGGCGGGATGTACGATTGGTCCTGCCGAGAGGATCCGGGGCAGCCCGGGGGCGATCGGCGACAGCTTGGGGACGTAGCTCAGTTGGTAGAGCGCTTGCATGGCATGCAAGAGGTCGGCGGTTCGACCCCGCTCGTCTCCATTTGAAGAAAACGCCTTTGGCAACTCGCCAGGGGCGTTTTGTGTGCGCCAGTGATGCGTGCGACCTACTTGGTCCCCACAACCAGCACCAGTTCGCAAGGCCCGACGAATCCGTTCGCGGTCTGGAACTGGCCTAGAGCCTCTTCGATCTCTTGCCAAACAGATTCGCGTCCGTTCTCGCTGAGGGAGCTCATCATCTGATGGAGTGCTCCGAATGATTCCTTCTCAAAGTTCAGACACTCGCGCGCTGTGGGAACCAGCACCGGCGCATCGAGAACAACAGTCTGAACGTCATTGAATCCCGCCCCGGAGAACAACGCCTCACACGCAGCGGGATCGCCCAAGCTGAACGGGCCAGGCTGACCGGGCAAGGGGGCCGGTAGGTTCGCCCGCTTACGGATGATCGAGACCGGCTTCGAGAAGAACCCGTTCTTGTCCGCGGTGGAGTACGTGATCGCTGCACACTTCCCACCGGGCTTGAGCGCATTTCGCATGCCGCTCACCGCGGCGTGCTGATCCGGAAAGTAGATCAGCCCAACGCGCGAGATCACCGCGTCAAAGCTCTCAGGATCGACCGGCAGGTTCTCGCCGTCTGCAACCATGGTCTCGACGTTGTCGAACCCCGCCTTGCGAGCGTTGCGGAGCGCGAATTCGAGGATATTTGAAGACAGATCAGTCGCCAGAACGCGCCCCGTCGGCCCGACGCGCTCGGCGGCGAGAAGTGTCTGATCACCTGCGCCCGCCGCGACATCGAGCACATGCAAGCCTTCACCGACGCCCGCCATATCCAGCATCGTCTCGGTCGCTGGGCCGAGCCACGTGCGGAGCAATGATCCCCATCGGTCCCACGCCTCCGCGGCGTACTGCCATTGATCGTGCGTAGTTGCTTTGTACTTCTGGGCGTCAAAAGTCATTGTCATGGAATGCAGTGTACAGATCTTCGTACCTTAAGAACAACCGCGCCGACTTCGCTCAGCCCTTCTTCAAACATTCACCCCATACGAATGTCTGGTAACCTGCCCCGCCTCCTGACCCGGTACCAGTCCCGCACTGTCCTATTCAGACACCGGGAATCGCCGCTGGCGGCCTTTGGAGGCCGCTATCGAGGTTCGGGCTGGCGATGGCAAGAGGTCGTCGGTTCGACCCCGCTCGTCTCCATAGTCACAATCGAAAGCGCCGAGCCCTTCAGAAGGCTCGGCGTTGTTCGTTTTGGTGTGTCCACTCTACGGAAGCGATGATTCTTGATTGCCATTCGCGTCACGGGATCGCTCATTGTCGATTCCGATCCACGCGGAGTTCTGCGAGGGAATTGGCGTGCCCGGGTGCTCCCTGGGCACACATTCCTCCATAGGGCGGATCTCTCTTCTTACTCTGTGTTGTCTGCGTGGATCACGGCGCGCTCGCCATCGAATGTCCCTGTTTCGAAAAACAGCAGGCTGATGGTCTGGTTGTCGCTTTCTTCGATGGCGATGATCTCAAGCTCGTACTCGGTTTCTTCCTCAAAGAACTCCGGCGGCACACTGATGGCCGTGACATGAGGCGGAACCGTCACGTCATACACCCGCTTGGGATCGTCGCGGGTGACGATCACCTGGTATGCGACAATATCGACCGGGACCTGGGGCGGGTTGTGAATCGTGCTCATTGTCACCGGTTCCCACTCGATGAGCAGATCATTCGGGTCCACGGTGTCTCCGTCTTGAGGGAAGACTATCTCCGGGCCCGCGGGGATGTTGTGGGTGAACTCCGCATCGCCGGCCTGGAGCTCGTTCTCGAGTGTGATGGTCAGAAACTCGTATTCGCCCTCGGGAAAGCGATTGAGAAACTGGCGCATCGAGAACTCATCGAGTGTCGGTTCGGCGCTCTCAAAGAAAAAGTCACTCAGCCCCTGAGAGATGAGGCGGTGCTTGGGTCTGATCTGAAGGATGACTCGCCGATCCGGGTCGTACGCCCGGAGCGTCTTGTACGGCTCGCCTCCGAGCACGCACTGCACGCCCACATCCTCGTCGGTTTCGTTGAATTCGATAAAGAACTTCAGAGATTCGAGGCTGAGCTCGTCGCCGCTGCGGTGCCACAGCTCGTGCTCCATCAGGTCCTGCATGATCGTTTCATGGATTTCGTGCGCCAGAGACTGCGCGCTCGAAACACCAGATGCCGTGACCAATGCCGCAACTGCTGCGGCCATCGCTGCTCTATTCTGATCTTTCATCTCAATCTCCTGTACGCTTCTCCTTGTCGCTTGCTGGGCCATACGAGCTCATCACCGTGATGACTCAGCGCAAGCTAACGCGCAGGCCACTGGACAAGGCATGCTGTCACATACAATCATCGAGGAAAGACGCCACCGAGCGTTGCGACACCGGTAATGTTGATTCAGCGCTGCAAATAGAGTGCGAACACGAGTGTTGCCTGTCGCTGTTTGGGGTGTGGGCTGTGGAGATCGGGCATCAGTTGTTGTACTTCACGGACCCCTTCGCCTGAGCGAGCGCCTGCTTGGCAGCATCCGCGGAACGGATGAGTCGGCCCGTGGTCGAACTGATCTCGAGCTTTGGTTTCTTCGGATCGAGCTTGGCGGTGACCCAGCCCTGGATGTACATGGCTTCGAGCGCCTGGAGGTAGCTGGTCACGACGCCGCCCATGGCGCCTGGCGCGAAGCGTCCCTGGAGATTCGCCACGATGGCGTTGTAGATGGTCGCGATGTCGGAGGTCTGCTGGAGGAGTTCGACCATGATGCCGTAGACCCCCGCGAGCGGGAGCACGGCGTCGCCCCTGCGGTGGCAAGGCACGCGGATGATCTTGCCATCGCGGAGATCGCCGATCTTGTCTTTCTTGGCGCCGCGTAGGTTGAGCTTGAAGACGTTGAACGCCGCGATCTTCATGTTCTGCTCGCCGCCCAGGAAGCGGTCGACGAGGTGGCGGCTCGCGTTGAGGTCGAACGATCCGAGCGAGGCGTGCCCGACGGACTCGTTGGCAAAGCCGCCCTGCGCGAGCCAGCGCCAAGCGTCCTTGGGCGCAAGCTTGAGGCCCGCGTCCTTGGCGATGGCGGTGCAGTGGTCCTGGAGGTCGGTGAAGCAGCCGTTGGCGGCGTACCAGTATTGCGCAAAGCGGATGTGCTGATCGATGTTCTTGCGGTTCTTCTCGTCGTAGCGACGACGGATCCAGGCGGAGTCCTGGGCGCCGCCCTCGATCTCAATGATCGAGTAGGCGACCTCGCGCGCCGAGTTATGCGCCAGCGTCATGCCCGCGGCGAGTATCGGATCGGCAAAGCCCGCAGACTCGCCGCAAAGCCACCAGTTCTCTCCCGCCAGTCGCTGGGAAAGGTGCGACCAGTTTTTGGTGGAGTGGACGCTTTCTCCCCTGAGCTCGCTGGTGGCGTCTGCCAGGAGCGATGAGATGTCGGGCTCCATCGCGAGCGCATGCTTGTACAGCTCGTGCGGCGGGAGGTTCTTGGCCTTGTAGTGCTCGGACGGGCAGATCAGCCCCACGCTTGCGCGCCTCGGGCCCAGGGGAATAAACCAGATCCAGCCGAAGGGCAACGAGCGCACAAAGACGCGCGTCGCGCCGTTGCCGATCTCCACCTTCCACTTGGCGTTGTCCCAGTAGTCCCAGAACGCGACGTTGCGGAGTTCCTTGGGCGCCTTGCTCTCGACACCCATCGCCCGGCGGAGCAGCCCCACGTGCCCCGAGGCATCGACGTAGTGCCTGGCGGTAACAGTCTCGCCCGAAGCGAGCTTGAAGCCGGTGATGCGGTCGTCTTCGCGCAGGACCTCGGCGACCGCGGTTTCCTCTCGCACCCGGGCTCCCAATTCCTCGGCGTGACGCAGGAGAATGTCGTCGTAGATCGCACGCTCGACCTGGAACGCGGTGTGCTTGCGCTGGCCCTCGAACCTGGCGGGGCGGGGCTCGTCGACGAACTCCTCAGCGGGGTAGAAGTCGAACTCCCAGTTGTCGCCCGCCTTGCCCCAGGTGAGGTTCGCGCCGATCTTGACGGGGAAGTTGGCGGCCTCGACTTTCTCCCAGACGCCCATCTCGTCGAGGATCGCGCTGATGCCCGGGAGCTGGCTCTCGCCGACGTGCTCGCGCGGGAACTTCTCTTTCTCGATGATCAGGACGGAGAGCGCGGGGTTGTACTTGCGGAGGAGGCTGGCGACGGTGCTGCCAGCGGGACCGCCGCCGACGATGGCGACGTCGTAGTGGTTGTTGCTTTCGGTCGTCATGTGCATCCCGGGCCGGAGGTGTGTCACTCAACCATACAGGGCCGGCCCCGCTCCGGGTAGGGCGATGTGTGAGCGGATGGACGGATCGCCGGCGGAATTGGGGCCGGTAACCGGGTCAATCGGTGTAGTCGCCCTGTTCTTCGTGCTCGGTGGTGTGCATGCTGCGGGCGAGATCGTCGCGGAGTCGTTCGTGGAGCGAGCCCTCGTCGAGCTTGCGGACAGCCCGCTCGGCCTTGTCGAGCACGCCCGAGGTCGGGTAGGCGATGTGACAGACGGGATCGCCCGGCGCGACGCTGGGCAGCGTGGTCATGCCCAGTATGATGCCATCGCGCGGCGCACGGAGGACGTGCTGCTCGTCGCCCACAAGATTGGTGTTTGTAGCGATGGGCTGGCCCTTGTCGACGATGTCGCCCGGAGTGACGTGGAACTGGAGGAAACCGCCGTGGGTTGCGCGGACCCAGCTGCTCGCATCAGTTTCAATCCGGTACGCGGGCTCTTCGCGTTCACCCGGAATCATGCCCAGGTGCTTGAGGCAGTTGCTGATGCCGCGATGGGCGTACTCGACGACCGCGTTCTCGACCTTCCAGACCTCGCCCGCTTCGAGGATGAGCGTGGCGCAGCCGGCCTTGCAGGCGCTCATTCGGAGCGAACCCTTTGGGCCCTTGCCCTCGACGATAAGTTCTGCGCCGAAGGCACGCGCAAACTCGGCCAGGCGCGGATCGGACATGTCCGCTCGCACGTTGGGGAAATTCGTGCGCCGAAGAGCCGCGGTATGCAGATCGATGCAGTAGTCCGCGCGCCGAACAACGCCCTCGAAGAAGGCGTTTGCGAGCCTGCTTGCCAGGCTTCCCGTCTTTGAGCCCGGGAAGCATCGGTTCAGGTCGCGACGATCGGGCAGGTACCGCGAGTGGCGCTCAAAGCCCATGATGTTGACGACGGGCACGAGCACGAGCGTGCCCGCGGCGAGCTCGAACGGGTGATCGCGGATAATGTGCCGGATCGCGCCGGTGCCGTTGATCTCGTCGCCGTGGACCGCGGCCGTGACCAGGACCGTTGGCCCCGGGTTCTTGCCCCGCCAGATGTGCAGCGGGATCGTGATGTTGACGCTCAGATAGCTCTCGCCCACGGTCATGAGAACCGACTTGTTCTCGCCCGGCTCGACGCGCTCTCCGAACCACAGTCCTTGATCGGGCTCGCGCGTGCTCATGCATCGGACTCCAGTTCAGCGATCACACTCGGGTCGAGCTTGCCGGCCTTGATCGCGCCGCGTTTGCGTTTCTTCGACGGGACGAGATCCCGCATGTCCTCGAGGCGCCCGTAGCAGAGCAGGCGGTCGTCGGATTCGAGCACGCGCGAGCTCTTTGGGATCGAGATGACCGAGGTCCCGCGGTGCAGGGTCAGAACAATGACGTCGCGTTCGCGGATTCCCGATTCGGCGATCGTCTGCCCGATGAGCTTGGACCCATCGGGGATGGCGAGCTCGGCCACGCCGTACCCCTTCGAAACGGTCAGCCTCTGGCGGATGTCGATCTCAGGGAAGTTGACCTGGTTGGCGATGAACTCGACGATCACGCCCGCGATGTCGAGCCCCGTGGCGCCCTCGATACCCTCGAGGCCGGGCGACGAATTCACCTCCATGATCTGCGGCCCGTCGTTGCCCTCGAGCATGTCCACGCCCGCGACCCGAAGGCCCATGATCTGTGCGGCGCGGACCGCGGTTTCTTTGTAGTGGTCGTCGAGTTCGACGGGCTCGGCGACGCCGCCGCGGTGGACGTTGCTGCGGAACTCATCGCCCTGCGCGACGCGGCGCATTGCCGCGACGACCGTGTCGCCCACGACGAAGGCGCGGATGTCCCTGCCCTTGCTCTCGGAGACGAACTTCTGGACGAGCACGTTCTGCTTGGCGCTCTGCATCGTCTCGATGATCGCCTCGGCGACCTTGGTTGTCTCGGCGAGGATGACGCCAACCCCCTGGGTTCCTTCGAGGATCTTGATGATGACGGGCGCACCCCCGATGCGCTCGATCGCGGGGAGCACGTCCTTGCGGTCGCGCACGAACGTGGTGTGCGGGATGCCGATGTCGTGTCGGCTCAGGATCTGCAGCGAGCGGAGCTTGTCGCGGGAGTTGGTGATGCCGTTGGCCGTGTTGGGCGTGTAGATGTCCATCTGCTCGAGCTGGCGGACGACGGCTGTGCCGAAGTAGGTGATCGAAGCACCGATCCTGGGCAGGACAGCGTCGTAATCGGGCAATTCCTTGGACATATAGAAGAGGTTGGGCTCGCCCTCCTTGAGCCCGAGCGCGCAGCGGAGCGTGCTGAGGACGCGCACCTTGTGCCCGCGATCCTTGGCAGCCTGGACGAGCCGGCGTGTGCTGTAGCACCGGGGAGACATCGAGAGAACGGCGAGTTTCATGGGTGTTCCTTACCGGCTCGTCTGCTTGTCAACACGTGTGCTCTCGAAGGATCCACCAGAAACAGCCCAGCCAGGGCCTTCCGCCCGATCAGCATCCGGCATCGCATGTTCTGGCGACAGACCAGCGCCAGCTCGATGTGGCGCTCGATCTCCCCGATCCGAATCTTTGTCATGCAGACCAGGCGTTCCTGGAGCTCGCCGGTGCTGGGCTTGACCCTGCTCATGCGCACGGCCTCGGCTTCGATCCACTTCGTCAGGCGCTCGGGCCTCGTGCGCCAGACGACCTCGAACCGGACGTGCCCCTCGTCGATTGTCTCGATCTGTGCAACGTCGATCACGCTGGTACGGGCGCCGGTATCGATCTTGGCCCGCACGCCCGTGAGCCCCCACGCGGGCAGGTCCACTCGCTCGCGCCATCCGATCCGGACTTGCTCGCAAGGGTTGGACAACGGGAGCTCCAGGCTGATCGAAAAAGCCGGCTGACGCTTCAGATTGTAGGGCTGGGTGACGGAGCGAACAAAGAGAGCCGATTTGGGTGCGTGCCCATCTCGCTAGCATATGGCTATGCGATCTCTTCGAATGATGGCCTTGATCGTGTCGCTGCTCCTTTCGGCCCAGTCCTTCGGGCAGGTGCGGATCTCGATCCCCCCGCCGGTGCAGCTGGCTGATCTGACGCCCTCGGCGATCGAAGCGAAACTCGCTCAGGTCGACGCCATCGAAGGCCTGGACGAAGCGGCTCGCACTGAGATCCGCGAGACGCTGACACAGGCATTGGAACTGATCCGTCGCGCCGACACAAAGGCCAAAGAGACAGCGTTGCTCCGCGAGAGCGCCGAGTCCTCGCCCCAGCAGCTCGAATCGATCCGCCAGGAGCTTGCTCGCCCTGCGGTGGATCCGGTCAACGGCCTGCCGAAGGACGCCTCCCTGCAGCTGGTCGAGCAGTCGCTCGTGCAGGCGACCGCTGAGCTGGCGTCCCTGCGCCAGGTGCTCACCGATCTGCAGGCGGAGGCCTCACGCCGGCTGGAGCGCCGATCCGCCCTGCCCGACCAGCTCGCCGCGGCACGCAAGAAGCTGATCGATCTCCAGGCGGAGCCTGCGATCCAGCCAAGAGAGGGCGAGCTGTCCGCCCTGGTGGAGGCGCGCCGGCTCGTTCGGCGCGCGACGGAGCTTGCGCTCCTGCGTGACATCCAGGCGCTCGAGGCCGAGGCGCTCAGCTACGACGCGCGCCGGGATCTGCTCCCCGCGCGGACAGACCTTGCTCAGCGCCGGGTGTCGGATGCTTCAAGGTATGTCGAGACGCTGCAGGCGGAGGCCAAGGCCCTGCGGGAGTCCGAGGCCAAGAAGGCCGCCAAGGACGCGCTCAATCAGCGGAAAGCCGCGGCCAACATCCACGAGGTGCTCTCGACGTTCGCCGACGAAACCGCCAGGCTCGCGGCGAGCCGCGCCGGCGCCGGGGGCGTCGCCTCCCTGATCGACGATGCGGCGCGGAATACCGCCCGATCCCTCACCGAGCTGGCGAGCCTCCGTGCTCAGTTCGCATCCATCCAGCGCCGTCTCGGCGCAGCCGGGCTCAACCGAGCGACCGGCCTGCAGCTGCGCCGGGTGTACACCGAGCTGCCCGAGCCCCACGAACTCAGAAGACGCGTCAACCAGGCACAGAACTCGATCGTGGATGCCGAGTACAGCCTGATCGAGCTGCAGGAGGTTCGCGCCTCCTTCGGCGACATCGATCAGATCGCAGAGGAGCTGGTCGCACAGATCCCTGCTGAGCAGATGCCCACGGATCGAAACGAAGTCCTGGCGGTCGCGCGCGAACTGGCTGCGTCCAGGCGCGACCTGTACGACCTGCTCGTCGCGGATGCGTCCGACTACTTCGACGCGACGGTTGAGCTGGACAGCGCGCTCAACGAGCAGCAGGCGGCCGCCAACAGCTACCGATCGTTCATCGAGGAACGCATCTTCTGGGTGCGGAGCATCGCGGGCGACCGCACGCTCAAACTCGGGGAGATCGAGAAAACCTTTCGATGGCTCCTGAGCCCCTCGGCTTGGCTCCAGTCTGTCAGGGCCGTGGGCTCGGATGTCTTCCAGAGCAAGGCCGCGTACGCGGCTGCCCTTGCGTTCTTGGCGCTGATCTGGCTCCCCCAGGTCCGGCTTCGACGCCGGATCAGGCATCTTGGCGATCTGGTCTCGCGGTACCACACGGACGCGTTTCTCCACACAGTCGAGGCGTTTCTGTGGACGCTCGTCAACGCGCTTCCGCTGCCTGCGACGCTGTGGGTTGCGGGCTGGGCGCTGGCGCATCCGATCGACCAGACGGAGGTCGCCCTGAGCGTGTCCTCGGGCCTTATGGCCGGCGCCAAGACGCTGTACCCGCTGATGCTGCTGCGCAAGACCCTGCGCACGCGCGGGCTCGGTGAGGCGCACTTCCGCTGGCCCTCGGGGGCGCTCGCCTCGCTCAAGCGCCACCTGCGCTGGCTGATCCCGGTACTCGTCCCGATTCAGATCCTGGTCATCACGCTCGAAGAATCGGGAGAGGACGCGCTGAGCGCCTCGATCGGAAGGGTTGCCTTCACGCTCGGGCTCGTGGCGCTGGCGGGATTCTTAAGGCGCGTGCTCCGGCCCCACGGCACCGTGCTCAAACGGTTCATCGTGGAGAACCCGGGCGGGTTGATCGCTCGGCTGCGCCTGATCTGGTACCCGCTGGCTTTCCTGCTCCCGCTCTTCTTTGCGGCGCTCACCTGGATGGGCTTTCACTACACGGCGCTCCAGCTGGCATCGATGCACGAGAGTTCGCTGATCCTGATCCTCGTGCTGCTGATTCTCAACGGCGTGATGCTGCGATGGCTTTTCATCGCCAGGCGTCGCGTCGCGATCGACGAAGCGAAACGCAAGCGTGCGCAGGCCGAGGCCGAGGCGCGTTCCAAGGACGAGACGGGCAGCGAGCCCCAGCCCGAGGTGCCCCCGATCGACGAGGACGAGGTCAATCTCCCGGCGCTCAGCCAGCAGACACGCCAGCTGTTCCGGGCGGCCTCGACCGTGACGCTGGTCCTCGGACTCTCCATGATCTGGGCGCAGGCGTTGCCGGCGCTGCGGATGCTCGATCGGGTGCAGCTCTTGCCCGAGATCCGCATCACCGATGGTTCGACAGTGGATCTGATCGAGCCCGCGCCCCAGTCCACACACCCGGAGGCCAACAGCAAACCGGCAACGCCGGCGCCGGGGATGGTGCCGGGCATCTCTCCCGAGACAGCCAGTCACGACGCCCCCGTCGCGCAGGCGGACGAGCCCCCACCGTTCTCGATCACACTCGCGGACCTCGGCCTCGGGTTCATCATTCTGATCGTGACGTGGGCGGCTTTCCGGAACGTGCCCGCGCTCGTGGAGATCGTCGTGCTGCAGCGGCTCCCGCTCGACGCGGGAAGCCGGTACGCGCTCTCGACGGTCTTGCGCTATCTCATCGCGATCATCGGCGTGCTCATCGCGGCAAGCACGATCGGCCTGGCGTGGTCCAACGTGCAATGGCTCGCTGCGGCCCTGACATTCGGGCTCGCGTTCGGACTCCAGGAGATCTTCGCAAACTTCGTCTCGGGGCTCATCATCCTCGCCGAGCGACCAGTGCGCCTGGGCGACACGGTCACGGTCAGCGGTGTCACGGGCACGGTCACGCGGATCCGGATGCGCGCCACGACCGTTGTCGACTGGGACCGCAAAGAACTCGTCATCCCCAACAAGACGTTTATCACCTCCGAAGTGATCAACTGGTCCCTCTCGGACCCCATGCTCCGCGTGACCATCCCCGTCGGTGTCAGCTACTCAGCGGACGTTGTTCTGGTCGAGAAGCTGCTGCTCGGAATCGCGGCCGAGAACCGGGTCGTGCTCAGCGACCCCAAGCCACAGGTGCTGTTCCGCAACTTCGGGGACAGCACGCTGGACTTCGAACTCCGCGTCTTTGTTCCAAGCATCGACCACTTTGTCTCCATCCGTCATGGGCTGCACATGGCCATCATCAAATCCTTCCGCGAGAACGGCGTCGAGATCGCCTTCCCCCAGAGGGATCTGCACGTCAGATCGGTCGCGGGACTCGAGGCGATCATGGCTCGCAGGTCCGAGGCAACCCCGGAAGCCCCGGACGGAGATCGACCGCAGAAGGAGACATAGACTTCGCCCCGGGGCGGGTGCCCCGGCCTTGGTGCGGTGGCAGAGCGGTTGAACGCGCCGGACTTGAAATCCGGTATGGCCTTCGGGTCATCGGGGGTTCGAATCCCTCCCGCACCGTTGATCCGATCGGAGCCCGATCTCGTCGGCCCGATCCATCGGACACTCCCTGCGAACGAACGCAGCGCGCCAACGCGCACCCCGTGCCCATCGAATCGACATGAAACCGGCGCCCCGGTTCCTTTCGAACCGGGGCGCCGTCATCAGCAGACACAGCGGGAGAATGACAAGACAAGAAGCTGCGCGGGCTGAATGCATTTACCGTCGGCGCCGAGCCCCCAGAGCGCCCGACGCCGCGAGCAGCGCCAGCGAGCCTGCCGGCGCGGGGATCGGGCGGATCGCCAGATCGCCCGGCTCAACGGGCGGGATGCCGTCCATGTTGTTCGGACCGAAGCTCGGCCCAAAGGCGTTGTAGCCCGAGCCGTCGGTCGCGAAGGTGTTGATGGTGCTGAAGTAATCCGGGAAGACGCCCTGCCCGACAGCGCCGTGGTAGCCCGTGTCGTCGTTGGACCAGTCGATGGTCAGACCCTGGCTGTAGCTGGTGTCGATGCCCATGTCGTACAGGTGGGTGAAGTTCGTGCCGTCGCCGATGTAGATCGCGTCGGTGACGAAGTCCTGCACGAAGAAGTTGCCCTGTGAATCGATCCCGAAGCCCCCGAGATGGTGCGCCGCGGGCAGGCCCGACATCAGGCCCAGGTTCGTGACGCCTCCGGTTGTGGTATCGATGCGAAAGAGAGTCGACTGCGATTGGAAGCGCGTGTTGATGCCGTAGAGCGCGTTGTCGGTCGGGTTGAAGGCGATGTCCTGGATGGTCTGGACATTGCTCCCGATGGGTGTAGCGGCGCCGGTATCTGGATTGATCGAGTAGAGGCCCGAGGAGGCGCCGCCCGTGCTCTTAAAGAACGAGGCATACCCATACAGGTTGCCCGCGGCATCGAAGTCGAGCCCGCCGAAGCCGATGTTGGAAACACCGAGCGATCCGATCGTCGTGTACCCCGCGGGGTTGGACGAATCGAAGACGATCAGTGTGTCCGATGCGTCCGGAGTGTTGGCGAGGTTGTTGGTCGCATAGATCTGCACGTCGGCGCCCGCGGCCCCGGCGATCGAAGCGGTCAAAGCCGCCGCGATGAGTTTCTGGATTGTCTGAGACATGTCTTGTTCCTCTCGTACGCCCGCTGAGCGCCGAAGCACCGCGGAACGCTTGCTCGTAAAGTCGATGTGCTGATCAGAACCGACGGCGACGCGCGACGATTACGCCGCCCGCTGCGAGCAGGGCCGCGCTTGCGGGTGCGGGAACGAAGCTGACCTGGAGGTCGTCGAAAACGATCGGCGAGCCCGGGTTCGTGTTGCCCATGATCGAGACGCGCGAGAACGGCGTGGCGCTGGACCAGCCCCACCACTGCCAGTCGTTGAGGGGGAGTTCCATCGAGAGCGTCTGGATGAGCCCGTCGTTCTCGTCATAGAAGGAAACGGTGCCGTTGGACAGGTTGTCTGCGGTGCCGAAGTAGCCGCCAAAGTCCGTTGCGGGGCTGTCAAAGGTGAACGTCGTAAACCCGGTGACCGAGAGGCCCATGAGGTTGCCGTTGTAGGGGAAGATCTCCTCGTTGGTGACGAAGCTCACGAGGTTCAGGGCGATCACGATGATGTTGGCGAACTGGTCGTTCGCCGTGCCTTCGCCCGAGAAGATGTCGACGGGTCCAGAGACCGAGCCGGGAGGGGCGATGGCCTCGAATCCCTCGTAGGCGTCGCCCGTGAAGGGGCCCGTCGGCAGGACCTGGGCCTCGGCTGATGTAACAAAACCTGCTGCTGCGCAGACGATCGCGGCTGTACGTGTCATCTCTGTTTTCCCTTCCCATGTGTGAAGCGGGGCTCAAGCCCCGGTCTGCAAGCCAAGGTAATCAATAGGTTTCCGCGACGCAAGATGTTCGCGAAAATATTTTTACGATTGATCGCACGATCGATTCTGGGTACAATGGAAGCGTGTTCGAGCACCAATCGAAATCCCGGGTAGCCTTTCAGGGCGCGCAGCCGCCGTTGCGTGCGGAGTCCGGGATGACCCAGGTGAAATCACCGCTGCCCCAGTTCGCTGTCGATGCCCGAGAGGTTGCGCGGACGCTCCAGAACGCGTTCGCGGAGGTGCTGCGCTCGGTCGGCGCGGACCCCTCGGCTCCCCAGTCGATCGTCAAAGAGATTGGCCTCAACAAGAACCTGGCGTGGAAGATCTCGCGGATCATCCAGGCCGAGGACGCCGCTACGGCTCTGGACCTCGTCCCGGGCGCCTCGGGGATTCGCATCTTTTTGCGCGCAGCGACCAAGGCGCGCGCCGACCGCGACACGCTCGCCCGAGCCGAGAAAGCCATCACCGCCTACGAGGAGCTCATCCGCATCCACTCTGGCGACCGCGCGACGCTGGAGATGATGGGCAGCGAGCTCGACGAGGCGGGGCGCCAGCAGCGCGACGAGCAGCACCGCAAGCTGCTCTTTCAGGGCGCCAGCTATGTCTGGGGCGCCCAGGCCCGCGCGATCGTCAAGGTCGGGGCCGCGATCCCGGGAGACAAGCCCGGGTATATCGATTTCGCCACGGTCAGCGGCTTCGTCGACTTTCGCAGGCTGCGCCCGGACGTCACCTGGACGATGGCCAAGCGAGACTCCAGCAACGACGACGGCACAGAGATGACCGTCAGCAAGTGGGTGCCGCTGGATCAGTCCGGGCCCAGCGACGCCCCGCCCCTGCTTAAAGAATTCTGCTCGCAGCCGATCCCCGAGCTTCGACGCGTCGCGACCTCGCGCGAGATCCGGTACGTCCTGCCCGAGGGCGAGATCGGAAACACGGGCTCGCTGACCTGCCTCATCGGGATGATCCAGAAGGACCTGCCCATCCATCGCACCGCCGAGAACAACTATGGCACGCACGCCGCCCGCTGCGAGGTCCCCGCTGAGCTCATGAACGTGGACATGTTCTTTCACGAATCGCTGCCGTTCACGCACCGCCCCGAGATCACGCTGCACAGCAACGTGGGCGAGTACGCGTACTCAAAGGACGGCGCCGAGCTTCCCTTCCACGAGCGCGTGCAGGACCTCGGCATCAGCGCCGTCCCGCAGCCGGCGCCGGAGATCCCGAGGTACCGCCAGCTCGTCGAGACGTTCTTCTCGATGATCGGGCACCCGCTCAGCGAGTTTCACGGCTACCGCGTCAAGATCGCTTATCCCGCGTACCCCACAGCACTTGTGATGGGGTACCCGCTGCTCGACACCTCGATGTAGTTGCCTAAATCATTACTAATGCTGCACTTAGCGGATTTTTAAATTGACAGCCCGTCGAGTTGATTTGTTATATAGTACTAACTAATATTCTGCGGAGGAACTTTCGCAATGGGTATGAAGCCCAGAAAGAGTGCACGGTAATTCAAACACCGCCCGGTCTGGGCTGGTGGCCATGTGCTTTGCGAATCTCCAACCAAACACACCAACTATCAACGACCGGGCGCAGAAAGAGGAGGATGCTCGATGCATCACTGTTCAAAGCGCAGCGGGATTTTGGCATCGGTACTGGTCTGTATGATGTGCGCACCCATCGGGTGTGCATCCAAGGCAGGCAGTTCTAAGGGCCTTGCAGGCTCAGGTTCTGACGCAAGCGGTTCCAACGGTTTCCAGACCGAGGTTCTTGCCAACGACGATCCGACCAGCCGGATCTCAAGGGTCCGTCTCTCGACGGATGCCATCGAAGTCCGTCCCGACTGGGTTGTGAACCCTGCGATGGGCGGGGTTCTCGGTGCCGTTGGCGTTTCAAGCATGAACGACCTGGGCACACGGTTCCAGATCGAGGACGCACGCTACAGCGCCAGGCTCGAGATCGCACGCATGCTCGAGACTCGCATCCAGAGCGCCGGGCGCGACCTCACCGAACAGCGCATCCGCGCCACGCGTGAGAACGATGACGACCCGAAGGCCAACAACGACTCGACGCACTCCAAGATCGGTATCGATCGCCGGATCACCGACGTGGTGCTCTCGGGGAGCCGACAGAGAGCCCTTTGGTTCGATCCGATGAACCGCGACCTGTACGTCTGGGTTGTCATGGACGGCGGCATCCTTGAGGCCGTGTCGCACACGGTTTCCGACGATGTCTCGATCTTCGTTGCGATCCAGAAGATCGTCAAGGAATACATCCCCCCGCGTCCCGAGATCGTGGTTGATATCGAGAACGCTCCGGAAACACCTGCTCTCCCGCCGCTCTCGCCGGCCGAGCAGCTCGAGGATTTCCTGAAGACTCTCGAATCGCAGCCCATCAACCGTGGCGACACCGAGTACCTCGACGAGAGCGGCTCGCCGGTCTCTCGCCCGGTAGAGCCCGGTCTGCTCGAAGAAATCGGCGGCTAATCGTGTCGCCAATGAAGCACATTTAAGTGAGAGCGCGGCCCCCAACCGGGTCGCGTTCTTTTCATGGTCTCAGGATACCTTTGGTTCCATCCGCAAAACCCTGCTGGTGAGATACTCAGCCAGCTTCTCCTGGTTCTCGATCTCGCCCATGATCTTGGCTTTCTGCTCGTCTTTGTCGTCGCCTGCGCATTCGCTGAGGCGCTCTTCGAGCTCTTTGATCTTGGCTTTGGTATCGGTGAGCGATTTCTTGACCAGTTCGAGTCGCTCGGCGTCATCGGCCTTGTCAAAAATGACCTCTTCGGGCGAAGCGCTGGTCTCGACCGGTTTTTGAACCACACGAACAGGGATCACCGGGTCGAGGACCTCTCGGCGGTTCACAAAGCTGGGCGAGACGATCTCAACGCCGCCGTTGTGGAGCGCGTCGATGACGCTGGTCCGCAGGGCCGTGCGCATCGAGACGAGTTTTTTGGTGTCCTTGAGCAGCCCGCAGGCGCGGTAAGTGATCGAGAAGTCACCCAGCTCCTTGACCTGCACGAATCCATCGACCAGCTCCGTCTCCTCGATCGCCTGGAGGAGCAGCTCCTTGACGCGCGAGTGCGGCGTGTCATAGCCCAGGCTGACCTCGCACGCGATGATCGTGCCGCTGGATCGCACGACGCGGACCGGGTTGGTGATCAGAAACGCATTGGGCAGCGTGACAAGGTCGCGGTCCTCGGTCTGGATCTCGACATGGAACACGCCCTTGGCGGAAACACGACCGGCGTAGTCGGCAACGCGGATGTAATCGCCCGGTCGGAACGAGCGGACGTGGTACATCATCACGCCCGCCATGAAGTTGGCGAAAATGGTCGTCGAGCCCAGCGTGATCAGGGCCGCGATACTCAAGCCGAAGAGCCCGATGAGGCTGTTCTTCAGGTCGCCCTCCACCGGCAGCCCGATGATGAGCCCCAGGGTGCACAGAAAGAAGCCCACCACGATGATCGCGCCGCGGACACGGATCTGGATCCGGGTGTACTGCTTCTCGCGCCCAAAGAAGTACCAGCCCAGCCAGATCAGGAGTGTCGCCAGCAGAACGAATACGCCCGCCCAGATCAGCCACCGGTACTCCAGCGGGAGCTGGTTGACAGCTTCGATTGCACCCTGGACTGCTGCCTGTCCGGGGTCTTCCTGAGGGGGCGGGGTATCGCTTTGCATAGCACAATCTATCGCGCCCGAGCCCGGGCCGCGCCACTACCATGAAATCCGATGGCCAAACGATCCGCCAGCCCGAGCCAGCCCACACTCGACCCCAAAGGGGGCATCTTTGTTTTCTACGGCAAGGACGCCTTTCTCCGAGCCGACTACACCCGCAAGCTCCGTCAGAGGCTCGAAGAGGCGCACGGCGAGGTCGAGTCAATCCACTTTGACGGCACGCGCGACGCGCTCGCCGACGTGCTCGACGAGTGCCGGAGCTTCGGGCTCATGCAGCAGCACAAGCTTGTGGTGGTCGAATCCGCCGACCAGCTCGTCAAGGGCGAAAGCAGGCCCCTGTTCGAGCGCTACGCGGAGCACGCGCCAGAGGGCGCCACGCTCGTGCTCCGGTGCGACACGTGGCACGCGGGCAAGCTGGACAAGATGATCGACGCAACAGGCGGCGAGGTACACAAGTGCGAGGGCCTGGCACCGAACGAAGCAGTCACGTGGGCGATCGCTCGTGCGAAGGAGTTCCACAGTGCCTCGCTCGAGCGTGATGCCGCGATGCTCCTAGTCGATCGCGTGGGCGAGCTGGGGCGGATCGATTCTGAGATCGCCAAGCTGGCGCTGGACGCGGGCAAGGGCAAGATCACGCGCGCACAGGTGGCAGAAGCAGTTGGCGCGACGCGCGAGGAAGAGGTCTGGTCGATCCAGTCGATGGTCCTGTCTGCTGGGCCAGAGGAGCTGCTGACGCGTTTGCGCGCGATCCTGGAGAACTCCAAGCAGGACCAGAGCGTGGTCACGATGTGGGCGTGCATGGATCTGTGCCGAAAGCTGCACCTGGCCAGCCGGGGCCTCCAGCAGGGGCAGAGCCCGCAGGCGGTCGCCGGGGCGCTCAAGCTCTGGGGCCCGAGCAAGGACATGATCCTGGCTTCGGCCCGGCGCATGCACCCGTCGACCGCGGCCAAGCTCCTCAGCCTCGCCGTCGACGCCGACCGCAAGTCCAAGAGCGGTCTTGGCAGGACGGATCGCCTGCTCGAGAGGCTGACGCTCCAGATCGCGGGCGGCTCTCGCTAACCCGCGATTTCTCTCTGCGGGCATTTGCTTTGATCGGTCGATGTCACCGGGTAATGGGCGTTGCCCGGGGAGGGAATATGGCTGCGGTACGCACCGAGACCTCAGATCAGGCCTTTGAGATCCTTGACTGCGCCGGGGTGAACGTCGCTCATCTCAGTGAACTCGACGGAGGCGGTCCCCGATCCTGGCCCCATGTCGTGCGCATGATCCGCGAGCATGTCGGTACGGTTGATCACGCGTTCGAGTGGTGCGCCGGGCCGGGATATATGGGCTTTGCCTTGCTTGGGGCGGGCCTGTGTGAGCGATTGACACTCGCAGATATCAACCCCGTCGCGGTTGCGGCCTGCCGGGAAACGATCCGAATGAACGGACTCGAAGACCGCGTGAGTGTCTATCTCTCAGACAATCTGCGGGATGTGCCCGAGCACGAGGTGTGGGATCTGGTCTTCGGCGATCCGCCCCACTTCCCCGTGGCGCTCCAGCGACACATCGACGACGGGTTTGAGCTGCGCTCGGTGGATCGTGACTGGCAGATCCATAGATCGTTCTTCGAGCAGCTCGATCCGCACACCAAGCCCGGCACACGACTATTCCTGACCGAGAGCCGGGTCGCGGGCGAACACGACGACTTGATCGTGTCGATGGCTCAGAACGCGGGGTTTGAGCTCGTCGAGCCCGTGTGGGAGTACCCCGAGATGCGCCGGTACTGCATCCACGCTCGCAGGTCCTCTCGCTAGAGCGGCAGTTCTTGCGCGAGCACGAGGATCGCACGGTTTCTGCGATGAATCGGGGCGCGATCTGCCGATACGGGCTTGCAGTGCGCCACGGATCGGCGCACACCGGTGGCTGGAGGCCGCGACAGCATGCGTGTGGAACACGGACAAGGAAGTCGGCGACCCGAGGGCAAGGCCGGGCTCGTGCTGTCGGCAGCAGCGGTGGCGCTGCTGGCGGGCTGCTCGGCCTCGCCCGGGACGCTCTCCTCTCTCAACCAGCCCGGCGCCGAAACCGACGACTGGGTCTGGACAGACGATGCCGGGACGAACACCGAATCCCCCGATTCGAGCCTGTCGGCCCTGGCCGCCAAGGCCGCGGCTGAGGTCGAGGCCTTCCAGACGAGCACCGCGGGCGACAACCCCGACATGGTGGTTCTGCAGGCCCCGCCCCCGAGGCGCCGGGACGTCGGGCAGTCGCGCGAGGGCGATGCGCTGCTTCGGGCGATCTCGATCTCGGGCGAGGGCATGCCCGACACGGTCGTTGCGCCGGCGGACGAAGCCACAGAAGAGATGACGCTCGAGCCCGAGCCGGAGGTCAGCCGGAGCATGCGGATCGCCGAGCTCTCGGCGGAGCTCTCCGGGCTCCTGAAGGAAGAGGCTCTTGAGCTGACCGACCCGGCGCGCCCGCTGATCGCGGCGGCGCTGCTCGAAGCGGCGGCGGGCGGGGTGATCGATGAGATCGACATGCCGGGCGGCGGGCCTCTGATGCTCACCGAGGGTGAGCGGACGGCTCTTCAGACGATTCGAGAGCTTGCCGTTCGCCTTGCAGGGCAGGAAGGCGAGATCGGGGGCGATCCGCAGCGGATCCGCGAGGTCCTGATCGAGAGCGCCGAGCAATTGCGCGAGAACGCGCGTGTGCGGATCGGCAAGGTCGAGCTCTGCACGCGGGCGCCGGGCTTTGGCAACTATGTGCCCCTGGCGCGGAAAACATTCCTGGCTGGGCGCATCAACCGGATGGTCGTCTACACCGAAGTGGAGCACTTTGGGCTGCGCTCGGCCTCGACGAGCGAGGCGATGACCGAGGGCGACACGGTCGCCTCTGAGATCACACAGGAGCTCGAGCTGTACCTGCGGGCGGGGGATTCGAAGCCGACCTGGCAGCGCCGGATCGACTGGCTTCCCCGGACGAGTCGGCGCGCCTTTGAGGACCAGTTCCTGGCGCAGGCGATCGAGCTGCCCTCGACGCTGACGGTCGGGGAGTACGACCTGAAGATCCGGATCATCGACGAGGTGACGGGCGCTCAGGACGAAGCGGTGATCCCGATCCGGATCGTGGCGGACGCCTCGGCTCTTGATGAAGAGCCGAGCCAGAACGCCACGCCCCCTGTTTTGGGGAAACGAGAAGTCCCGATCGCGCGTTCTGGGCGTTAAGAGAAACGACCATCTGGTTGTCGCAACATCTGCCAGGTTGGCGGCTTGGGCTGTCGATTCGGGTGACGAGCGGGTCATTCGGGCGAGTGGATCGGTCCTGAGGAGCTTCTGTTGGGTTTGACGCGACTGGCACCGACTGTGCACCGATAGTTGGTGGGCCCCGAAGTGGGCATGCGGTGCAAGCCGCGGAAATTGTCGGGTGTCAATCCCCGATCGAGAGGGATACGAAACAGACGTCGGCCGGGCCCGGTTGGTAGCCGGGCAGAGACGACCGAGAGGTCAGGCCAGACGAGGAGGCAGGCATGTTTGAACGCTTCACAGATCGAGCCCGCAAGGTGATGGCGCTGGCGAACCAGGAAGCCCAGCGATTCAACCATGAGTACATCGGGACGGAGCACATCCTGCTTGGCCTCGTCAAAGAGGGCTCGGGCGTGGGTGCCAACGTGCTCAAGGCGCTCAGCGTCGACCTGCGGAAGGTGCGCCTCGAGGTCGAGAAGCTCGTCAAGCAGGGCCCCGAGATGGTGACGATGGGCAAGCTGCCCCAGACGCCCCGGGCCAAAAAGGTCATCGAGTACGCGATCGAAGAGGCGCGGAACCTGAACCACAACTACGTCGGGACCGAGCACCTGCTGCTGGGGCTTCTGCGTGAGCACGACGGCGTTGCGGCGCAGGTGCTGCGGAACCTCGGGCTGAAGCTCGAAGAGGTGCGCGAGGAGGTCCTGAATCTTCTGGGCGCTTCCGGCGAGGAAATGTCCGAGGAGACAGGCGGCTCATCGGGCCCGGGCGGCGGCTCGGGTGAGGCGGGGGCGGCGCGCAAGGGCAAGAGCAAGACGCCCGCGCTGGACTCATTCGGTCGCGACCTGACCGAGCTTGCCAAGGGCAAGGAGCTGGACCCGGTCATCGGGCGTGAGCGCGAGATCGAGCGTCTGGTGCAGGTGCTCTGCAGGCGGACGAAGAACAACCCGGTCCTGCTGGGTGAGGCGGGCGTTGGCAAAACGGCGATCGTCGAAGGCCTGGCCCAGCGGATCATCGCGGGCGAGGTGCCCGACATCCTGCACGAGAAGCGTCTGGTGGTGCTTGACCTTGCGATGATGGTCGCGGGCACGAAGTACCGCGGGCAGTTCGAGGAGCGGATCAAGGCGGTCATGAGCGAGGTCCGTCGGGCGCGCAACGTGATCCTGTTCATCGACGAGCTGCACACGCTTGTTGGAGCGGGTGGCGCGGAGGGCGCAATCGATGCGTCCAACGTGCTCAAGCCGGCGCTTGCGCGGGGCGAGATCCAGTGCATCGGTGCAACGACGTTCGACGAGTACCGCAAATACATCGAGAAGGACGCGGCTCTTGCGAGGCGGTTCCAGGCGATCACGGTCGATCAGCCCACGCCCGAGCAGACGATCGAGATCCTCAAGGGGATCCGCGACAAGTACGAGGATCACCACCGGGTGAAGATCACCGACGACGCCCTCAAGGCTGCGGTGGAGTTCTCGGGTCGGTACATCATGGGCCGGGTGCAGCCCGACAAGTCGATCGACGTGCTCGACGAGGCGGGTGCGCGTGTCCGGATCAAGAGCATGAGCAAGCCGCCGAACCTTGCGGAGATCGAGAGCGAGATCGAGAAGCTCTCGATCGACAAGGACGAGGCGGTCAAGGCTGCTGACTACGAGCGGGCGGCGGAGCTCCGTGACCAGTCGGAGAAGATGCGCAAGAAGAAGGAAGACATCCAGCAGACATGGCGTGAGCAGTCTCAGCAGAAGGGCGGCGTGGTCGACGAGGACGTCATCGCCGAGGTCGTCAGCAAGATGACGGGCGTGCCTCTTCAGCGGCTCGAGAAGGAGGAGGCCCAGAGGCTGCTCCAGCTCGAGGCGGAGCTGCACAAGAAGGTCATCAGCCAGGACGCGGCGATCAAGTCGATCAGCAAGTCGATCCGTCGCGCCAGGGCCGGCCTGAAGGACCCCAAGCGTCCGATGGGCTCGTTTGTCTTTGTCGGGCCTTCGGGCGTGGGCAAGACGCTGCTCTCCAAGGCGCTCGCGGAGTTCATGTTCGGGGATGCGGAAGCCCTGGTGCACCTGGACATGTCCGAGTACATGGAGAAGCACAACGTCTCTCGTCTGGTCGGCGCCCCTCCCGGGTACGTCGGCTACGAGGAGGGCGGGCAGCTGACGGAGCAGATCCGGAGGCGTCCGTACGCAGTGGTCCTGCTCGACGAGGTCGAGAAGGCGCACCCGGACGTGTTCAACATGCTGCTGCAGATCATGGAAGAGGGTCGCCTGACGGACTCGTTCGGTCGTCACGTGGACTTCCGCAACACGATCATCATCATGACCTCGAACATCGGCGCGGACCTGATCAAGGGCGGCGGCGGGTTCGGATTCCAGAAGCGTTCGAGCACTGCGGACTACGACAACATCAAGTCGATCCTGATGAAGGAGATCGAGCGGTTCTTCCGCCCCGAGTTCATCAACAGGCTTGACGACATCGTGGTGTTCGAGTCGCTGACGAAGGAGGATCTGGTGACCATCGTTGAGTACGAGGTCGCCAAGGTTGGCGAGCGTCTGACGCACCAGAACATCACGATGGTGCTGGAGCAGTCGGCCAAGGACTTCCTGATCGAGAAGGGGTACAACCCGGACTACGGGGCCAGGCCCCTGCGTCGGGCGATCGGGAACCTGATCGAGGACCCGCTCAGCGAGATGCTGCTCGGGGGCGAGATCGCTTCGAACGCCCTTGTGACGGTCAGCCGGAAGGAAGGGGCTGAGAACCTGTTCTTCCAGTGCGAGACCAAGCCGAGCCAGCCCGAAGAGGGTCAGGACGGCTCCGACGAGCAGGTCCAGGCCGGTTCGAGCGCGACGTAATCCAAGAGGACTTCCCCAAGGGCGCCCGGATAACCCAGATTCACACAGACCCCGCTTCGGCGGGGTTTTTACTTTCAAAAAACAGCTCTTACTAGCCTTGCCGCAGAGTTTGATCTTGATCGAAGTCGTCAATCCCTCTAAATTGATGTGAATGGGAGTAGTGGTTGGCCTTCATAAAGCCAGCCGGAGAGAGGCGACTTTGCACCTCTGACAACTGAAGGCGACCTTGTGTCGTCGCGCATTCTGCCTGTAGGCCGCCGGGTCCTGTGGGGGCACGCTTGTTGAAGGCGGGTGCGGTTGTCAGCAAAGAAGCTCAATTCGATGTCGGCCGCGGGGTCGACCTTTGTACTGGGGCGAAAGCGAGAGCTTTCGTGTTGGTGTTGGTTCCTGGCATTTGTTTGCCGGGGACGGAGTGTGGAGGGAACCCGGGTACATGGCCCGGGCCCAGAGTAGACAAGAAAAGAGAGAGTACATATGAACATTGCAAAGACTGTTGCCTTCGCAGCTGGCCTGGCGCTGACCGCCTCGGCCTCGGCTCAGACCCTTCAGTTCTCGGCCGGCGCTGCCGGTCCGCTCGAGTCGTGGGGCGCCCAGGGTGACGCCAACAACGGCTCGTTCACCTACAACTACGCTGGCCCGGCCTTCACGGTCGGCGACATCGTCTTCTCGGGCGACATCACCAGCTCGGGCAACGGCACCTGGCAGAGCGAGGCAGCGGTTGCGCTGACCAACCCCGGCGGCGTCGTCGGCACGGTCGCTCTCGGCAGCGGCACCACCTGGGCGGGCACCGTCGCGGTTGGCCCGAACGCCATCAGCGGCGGCAGCGCTCTGTGGGGCAACGACGTGGTCGGCAACTGGAACTTCGAGTTCTTCGAGACCTTCGTTGACGATGCCAACGCGACCGACGCGACCTGGACCAACGTCAACTTTGACTTCTTTGACGACAACGCTCCGCCCCCCACGCCCCCGCAGAACACCTACGCGGGCGTCAACCCCAACAACATGCAGGTTGAGCCGATCGCTGCTGCCCAGGTCCTCTGGTACAGCTTCGACGTCTCGGGCGGCGCTGGCGCGCTTCCCTGGTCGATCAGCTCGGCTGGTTCGACCAACACCGGCGGCAGCTTCGGCGACGACGACACCGAGCTCGGCCTGTACGACTCGGCCGGCAATCTGATCGCCACCAACGACGACGAGGACTTCGGCGCTGGCATCCTGACCTCGCTGATCGACTCGACCACCGTTGGCGCACTGGCCGACGGCACCTACTACGTTGCCGCAGGCAACTTCAACACCGATTTCGGCGCTGGCTGGAACGTGACCTCGACCTCGACCGCGGTTGGCACCTCGAAGGTGACCTTCAGCTTCGTCCCGGCCCCCAGCAGCGTTGCGCTGCTCGGCCTGGGTGGTCTGGCCGCGATCCGTCGTCGCCGCTGATCGCACTCGGTTCAGTCTTACTTCTCGCAGCGCCCGTTCGAAAGGACGGGCGCTGTTGTTTTTGGGTGTGCGAGATCGGCGCGTTAACGCATCACTGAAGCGGATGCAATAGCAGAAACCGTTTTTTCAGAGACATGTTTTTTGCGTGTATTTGCTGGGCTCTTTCCCGATTCTGGTGTATGTCTTAAGAGTTCGGCGCTCTCAACGCCGACGTGGGCCCGTGAAATCTCGGCGGGCATGGGGTAGGACTGTCTGAAGTCGCGGCGTATCGACCGGGTACTCGTCCCGGGAGGTCGACCATTTGGGGGTACTTTATGCGTCATGTTCAAAAATTAGCTATCGCTGCAGGTCTCGCGCTCGCGGGATCTTCTTCGGCGCAGATGTTCACAGCTGCCAACGCCGGCCCGCTTGATTCGTGGGGCTCCCTTGGCAACGCCAACAACGGCACGTTCTCGTTCAACTATGGCGGCCCGGCGTTCCTTGTTGGCGACATCGTCTTTTCGGGCAACATCGTTGCGGTCGCTCCCGCGACCTGGCAGAGCGAGGCCGCGGTTGCGGTGACCAACCCGACGGGCATCGTCGGCACGGTTGCGCTGGGCAGCGGCACCACGTGGGCGGGCACCGTCGCGGTCGGACCCAACACGATCACGGGCGGCGGCGCGCTGTGGGGCACCAACACCGTCGGGAACTGGAACTTCGAGTTCTTTGAGACGTTTGTTGACGATGCCAATATCGCCGACGCTCGGTGGACCAACGTCAGCTTCCAGTTCTTCGAGCAGGGCCCGGTCATGCCCCCGCCCAATACGTACGTGGGCGTGAACCCCAACACCATGGTTGTGGACCCGATCGGGCAGGCCGAGGTGCTGTGGTACAGCTTTGATCTGTCGGGCGGCGCCGGCGCACAGCCCTGGTCGATCGATACGATTGGTTCGACGAACACCGGCGGCAGCTTCGGTGACAACGACACCGAGCTCGGTCTGTACGACTCCAACGGCAACCTCATCGCGACCAACGACGACGAGGACTTCGGCGCTGGCATCCTGACCTCGCTGATCGACTCGACCACCGTTGGCGCCCTGGCCGACGGCACCTACTACGTCGCGGTCGGCAACTTCAACACCGATTATGCTGCGGGTTTCGGTGCGACCTCGACTTCGACGGCTTCGGGCACCTCGAAGCTGAATCTGAACTTCGTCCCGGCTCCGAGCAGCATCGCGCTGCTCGGTCTGGGCGGGCTGGCTGCGATCCGTCGCCGTCGGTAAGGACGCATGCATAGGGCCCTTTCTCCAAGGGGGCTTCTCCTTTCACTCTCGCTACGCCCGGCCTCTCGAGGTCGGGCGTGGTTTTTGGTTTCCTCTGGGTGATCCGGGGGTGGCTTCGAGCGAACCGCTGAGCGTCTGTTGCGGTAGGATTGGCTCTGATGCCCCCACTTCTTCGGTACATCCTTCGTCTTGGGCCGATCAACCCGATCGCTGTGCGGCTGGTGCAGGGCGGGTCGCGGCGGGTCAGGCATATGTACATCCGCTCGGCGTACCTGGGTGTGATGATCCTGGTTCTGCTCTGGCTGCTGCTGACACAGGGCTCGGGGGGCGCGGGCGGGGCGCCGAGCTACGGCGACTTGGCGGCGGCTGGGGCGCGGTCGTTTACGCTGGTCGCGTACCTCCAGATCGGATTGATCTGCGTGATCGCGCCGGTCTTCATGGCGGGGGCGATCGCGCAGGAGGCGAGCCCCCGGACGTGGGACATCCTGCTGACGACCCCGATGTCGCCCGGTCAGATCGTGACGGGGAACCTGTTCGGGCGGATGTTCTTTATATTGGCGCTGCTGTTCTGCTCGATGCCCTTGTTTGCGCTGACGCAGTACTACGGCGGTGTGCCGGGACGATCGATCCTTGCGAGCTATCTGATCGCGGCCTGCGCAGCGCTGCTGGTGGGCTCGATCGCGATTGCGCTCTCGTGCAGCCGGGTCGTCGGGCGCCGGGCGGTCTTTGCGTTCTACGTCACGGTGGTCAGCTACCTGGCGCTGACGATCGGGATCGATCGGTCGATGCTGGCCTCGGGCATGGGCGCTGGCGCGGGCGGCGAGGGCGTGACGTGGATGACCTCGATCAACCCATTCCTGACGCTGACGGCGCTGCTTGAGCCGACGGGTTATCCGCGGGCGGATCTGGAGAACCCGGAGATCGGCTTTCTGGCGAGCTGGATGCTCGCGCGCCCCGTGACGACGTGGTGCTGGGCGAGCACGATCCTGAGCCTGGTGCTGATCGCGGCGAGCACGATCACGGTTCGCGCGGGCGGGCTTGCGACGATGACCTCTGGGACATCGGGCATCCCGCTGCACCGACGGGTGTTCAAGATGGGCGCCAAGGGCGAGATGCATCGCGCGCCGCGATCGGTGTGGAACAACCCCGTCGCGTGGCGCGAGGCGGCGGCCCGGAACAGCTCGATCGGGCGCGTCGCGGCCCGCTGGTCGTTCATCGTGCTCGGTGCGCTCTGGGGTGTCGGGCTCGTGCTCTATTACCACAACACCGCGATGACCGCCCAGAGCTTCCGGCTGGCGGTCGCGATGACGGTAGTTGGCGAGCTTGCGGTGACAGCGCTCGTGGCGATCAACATGTCCGCGACCGCGATCAGCCGGGAGCGCGAGGACGGGACGCTGGATCTGCTGCTGACGACGCCTCTGACGGCCAGCGCGTACATGTCGGGGAAGATGCGAGGATTGATCGCGTACGTCCTGCCTCTGGTGGCGGTGCCCTCGGCGACGATCGGGATCGCGGGGCTCTATCCGCTGTTCCGCGGGTTCGGCAACGAGAGCAAGGCGTTCATCGGGGATCGGCTCGGGAACATCACGTACAGCGCGCCGGTGGTGCTGCCCGAATCTGGGCTGGTGGTGCTGGTCGCGTCGCTCGCGTTCATGGCGTTCTGCGTGATCATCGGGCTGCAGTGGTCGATCAAGAGCAAGGGGACGCTGGGCTCTGTGGTGGGCACGGTGGGCGTGGTCGGGGCGATCGGCGGGACGGTCGGGCTGTGCGGGTGGCTGAGCTCCAATCAGGTGCCGCTGCTGGGCGCCCCGATGGCGGCGCTGACGCCCGCGTCGGTCGTGCGGGCGTGCGTGTACCCGGTGCACGCGATGTCGGAGACGGTCAGCGAATCGGGCGTGGTGTCGGCCAGGATCGGTCTTGCGGTCGGCGCGGTGATCGCGGCGGCGATCTACGCGGCGATCGTGTTCGGGCTCATGAAGTCGATCGTGCGGAACTTTGACTTTACGGTCAGGAAGCTGGCGGGGGCGAAGTGAGGCCCTGGGTGGTCTGGGTGTTTGATCCGCGGCCGCCGTGGTGGCGAATAGCTTTTTTTTCATTGCTGATCATTTCTGACGCTATTCTTCTCATTGGCCAACTGATCAAGCCAAGTGATTACATGATTGGCACTCAACCGGTTGCATATGTCCGTGACCAAACTTCTCGGCGAGCACTCGAGGTGAGGTGGGACATTCGGGCGGGCTACGAGAGAGATAAGTACTTCATACGAATCAGCCCGCCAACCCTTCGAGACACAACCGCTTCAAAGACAGGACAGCTACCGCCAAACGCAATCGCTTTTATCGAATCCGATGACCCGCGAGCTGCCGAAGCGCGAACGGAGTTTGTTAAATGGGCACAGTTATTCATAACACATTTTGAACGCGACGATTTTGTCTGGCACAAAGAACATTCAATCGGGCTTGAGAAACACGTAAGTGGCTTTGTGATTGAAGAGGTTGACTCGATCGCTATTGCAAAGCGATGGATCGTATACGTCTTTACTATCGCACTTGTTGTGTATTTCCCGGTCTGGTATATCGTCTATTCGTCGATAGGCTCACGACATCGAAGGGTTCTGGCTGGCTTATGCCCAAGTTGTAGCTACAGCCTTGCTGGAGTCACAGTTCAACGGTGCCCGGAGTGTGGGCTGAACGCTGTACGAGAAGCGAAGCTTCTGCGTCTCCTTCGTCAGAAGGGCTATCGCGGGCTCAAACAGTTTATGAAAGAGGAAAGCGCCCCGGCTTAGGTGCGGCGTTTGTGTTCCGCGTCCTGACGCCCGGGGCTCTTTGTGGGGAGTAACGCGTCTGGCTTGCCCCCTCCGTCTGCTGCGCAGACACCTCCCCCGTCGGCGACGGGGGAGGAGAGGAGATGACCTCGCTTGCGCTTCGGGTTTGTCGAAGACGAAGACCCTCACCCGCCTCGCTGCGCTCGGCACCCTCTCCCGCGGGGCGCGGGAGAGGGAGGAGGAGAAGAGCACGGCTGGCCCAGCCGTGGCACAGGAGAGAAGATGGAGCAGTCAGTGCTTCTTGCGAAGTCGTGCGCTTGGGATGTCGAGCTGGCCTCGGTATTTGGCGACGGTGCGCCGGGCGATGTCGATGCCGCGCTCTTTGAGTGCGTCGGCGAGGGCGTCGTCGGAGAGCGGGTTTGCGGTGTCTTCGGCGCCCACGATCTCGCGGAGGGCGGCTTTGACGGCGTCGTAGCTCATGTCCTGGCCCGAGTCGGTGGAGAGGCCGCCCGAGAAAAAGGAGCGGAGCGGGACGATGCCTCGCGGGGTCTGGAGGTGCTTGTCGGCGACGGCGCGGCTGACGGTGGCGACGTGGACGCCCAGCTGGTCGGCGACCTGGGTCATGGGGAGGGGTTTGAGGCTTGTTGGGCCGTAGTCGAAGTAGTCGCGCTGGGCGTCGACGACGACGCGGATGACGCGGAGGAGCGTGCTTGAGCGCTGGCCGACGGCGTCGATGAGCCAGTTGGCGTTGGCGATGTTGGTCTTGATGAACTCGCGGTCCTTCTTTTCGAGCGATTTGTCGGCGGCGAGGCGTGCGTACTCCTCGTTGACGCGCAGGTTCGCGGATCTGCGGTCGTTGAGGTAGGCGTAGTAGGAGTCGTGCTCCTCGTCGTACTCGATGATCGCGTCGGGTGTGATGATCTCGGGGCGCGTCTGCACGAGCTGGCGGGCGGGGGCAAGGTTCAGGCGGCGCATGAACTCGAGCGCTTCGCGGATCTCGTCCATCGCAAAGCCCGAGGCGCCGACGACACGCGGCAGGCGGTTCTGGGACAAGTCGTCCAGGTGATCTGAGATGAGCGTGCGGACGCGGGCCAGGAGCGCATCGTCTGTGCTGTCGGCGGGGTCGGCCTCGATGGCGTCGAGCTGGAGGAGCAGGCACTCGGGGATGTCGCGGGCAGCGACGCCCGGGGGTTCGAGGACGAGCTGGATGGCTTGGAGCGCCTGTTCGAGGCGTTCGCGCGAGAGGGCGAGGTTCGCGGGGGCCTTGGTGAGGATTTCTTCGAGCGGCGTGCGGAGGTAGCCGTCGTCGGCGAGGAATCCGATGAGGACGACCCCGGCCTGGAGGAGATCGGGGTCGACGTCGGTCAGGCGCCACTGGTCGAGGAGCTGGTCGTGGAGCGTGGCGGAACGCGCGGGGGCGCTGGCCATGGCGTCGGTCTTGGCGTCGCGTTCGCCTTCCTGGCGCGCGGGCGGGCGGTACTGGTCGAACTCGTTCTCGGCGAAGTCTGGGACCTCGCGCGACATCTCGTCGAGGTGCTCGAAAGAGTCCGAGTCTGCGTCGGGCGCGTCTTCGCGATTGACGGGCTCGTCGAGTTCGTCGCGCTCGGGCTCTGCCAGCTCGAGGGCGATGTTGTTCTCGAGCTCCTGCTCGATGCGCTCCTCGAGCTCGGTCAGCGGGAGCTGGAGGATCTCCATGGACTGGATCACGCGGGGCGAGAGCTTCATGCCCTGGCCCAGCTTCATGCCCTGGGATTGTTCGAAACGCATCGCCATGGCCCTGCGGTTACTCCTTGATGTTCTGTCGGCCTTCGATCGCGTCGGTCAGGACCGCCTTGCTTGCGAGCTCCATCGACCAGCCCGAGGGCAGTCCCCGCGCCAGGCGCGAGACGCGGACGGGGCGGGACTTGAGCTCGTGCATGAGGTAGAGGGCCGTGCCGTCGCCCTCGACGGTCGGGTTCATGCCCAGGATGACTTCCTGGATGCGCACGGCTCCGGCGTTCTTTGCGGGGTCGTCGATGCGGGCGAGCAGGTCGCGGGCGGTGAGGTGCTCGGGCCCGATGCCGTCCAGGGGCGAGATGCGCCCGAGGAGAACGTGGTAGAGGCCTCGGTACATGGCGGTTTGTTCGATGGCGATCTGATCGCGTGGCTGCTCGACGACGAGGACGAGCGAGCGGTCGCGTTTCTCGCTGGCGCACACGGGGCAGGGGGAGGCTTCGGTGAGGTTGGAGCAGACGGCGCAGTGCCCGATGGCGGCCTTGACTTCGGTGATGGACTTAGCGAGTCGCTGCGCGGCTTCCTTGTCGCCTCGGAGGAGGTGGAAGGCCACGCGCTCGGCGGACCTTCGCCCGATGCCGGGCAGGCGGGTCAGTTCGGTCAAGAGGCGCTCGACGGGCGCGGGGTAGGCGGGGCCGTGACGGGACTCGGCGGGTTGTTTACGCGGCGTAGGCACGCCTGATGGTATTCGATCCGGGTGCGCGCCGGGCGGGAATCAGGGGCAGCCGTTGTTGTAATTGGCGATCCAGGCGGAGAAATCGTTCTGGTCGATCAGGGCGTCGCGGTTCTGGTCGGCAGCGGAATCGCCTGCGTTGAATGCGGCGATCCATGCTGAGAAATCCGCGGCAGTGAGGAGGCCGTCGTTGTTGACGTCCGGGAGGCAGCTGGTGCCCGCAAACTCGGTGGCGCCGATATCGAGGAACCCACCGAGACCGATCCCTGTGTTTGGTACGCCGACATCGTCGAGTGGCGAGCGCGGGTTGCCGAAGGGGTCGGTCAGGTTGAGCGGGGCTTTCCAGAAGTAGCCCGCGTCGATGCAGTGTGAACCGGGGAGCAGGGCGGCGTTGTTGGACTCGATGTCAACAAACCGCGGGTTGGCGTTGACGTTCCCGGCGAGGAGGATGAGTTTCGTATTCCCGATGACCTGCACGGCCTCGGGCGATGTTCTCAGGTTCGAATAGACGGCGACCGCAGCGGCATCGGTCGCGATCGAGAAAACGTGCGATCCGGCCCAGTTGGTGTCCCAGATGATGCACGACTCGATCCAGGCCGAGTCGCCGACGAAGCGTGCGAGCTGCTTTCCAAGGCCGTTGTTGTTTGCGATGGTGCAGCGGATCAGATCGATCCTGCCTTCGCCTGCTTTCATGACTTCGGTGAAGCTGAAAGCCGTGCCCACGTTGTTGTTCAGGATCGCGCTGTCGACGATTTCAACGTCGCGACCGGTGACGTACACACCGCCGCCAAAGCCGGTAGCGGTGTTCGTTGCGATGAGTGTCCCCCGGATGCGGCTTGAGTTGTACAGGCCTCCGCCCCGGACCGATCGGTTCCCGGTGAGCATTGAGTCTGTGACTTCTGTCGCCTCGAAGGTGCCGCCCCCGAATCCCCCGTTCGCTCGGTTTCTCGTGATCGTGCATCGCTCGACCGTGTTTGCTCCGTGGACTCCGCCTCCATCGTCGCCGGAGAGATTTCCGTCGATGGTTGAGTCGGAGATCCGATCGACGGAGAAAACGCCTCCACCGAATTCGTCGGCGATGTTGCCGTCGATCGTCGTCCCGTCGATCGTGCCCACGCCGTACACGCCCCCGCCGGAGCCGGTGAGGGTTGAGTTCGAAGAAGCGCGGTTGCCGGTGATGGTGCTGTTGGTGATTGAGGTGTTGAAGGAGTCTGCGTACACGCCGCCGCCGTTGCGTTGGGCGCTGTTGAACTGGATTGTGGAAGACTGGAACGTGCTGCCCGCCAGGGCAAAGGCGCCGCCGCCATCGAGCTTGGCCGAGTTGCCGACCAGGGTGTCGCCGAAGGATTCGATTCTGCCCCAGAGTGCGCCGCCCGAATCGGCATAATTGAAAGCGTACGTGCACGCGCTGCTCTCGAGCAGTTGCTGCGAGTGCACCGCCCCGCCTGCTGCAGCGCTATTTGATTCGAAACGGTTTGCAACGAGCGATGTGGAGAGGCTCGCGGTGTCGTGCTTGATGTAGAGGGCTCCGCCGTCGAGTCCGGTTGCCGAGTTGTGCGTGAACTCGGAAGACCTGATCTCGAGAAACGTGTCGGTTGCGGCGATCGCTCCTCCGTTGCCCAAAGCGGTGTTCTGGAGGAAAGCCGAATTCTCGATGATCGCCTCGCATGAGACGAAATTCAGAGCGCCGGCCTCTGTTCCTGTTGCAGGAGCGGATTCGTTGTGCTCGAACGTACAGGCCTGTATGGAGACGTCGCTGCGTCGGGCCCGGAGAGCTGAGCCGTGCCCGCCCTGGTTGTCGAAGAATCGGCACCCGACGAGCGAGAGTGTGGCGCCGGAAGCGGTGCACTCAATGGCTGCTGCGGCGGCGCCTCGGAACGCGATTCCGTCGAGGACGATGCCAGAAACAACCGAGCGCCCGGAGATCGATTCGCTCTCGTCGATGATGATCAGGTGCTGCGAGTTGTCGGTGCGCGAGCCCGGGTTGCTCGAGTCGTTGCCGATGAGGTCTGCGTCGAGCAGCGTCGGGAACGCATCAGGGTCGCGGTGGTTTGGGTTGCCTGGCAGTTCCAGGCCTGCGTAACCGCCTCGGAGCGCGAGCAGGGGCTCGCCGGCGTAGACGGGCGGGATATTCAGGGCTCTGCCCGGATCCCCTGTTCCGCGGTCGGCTTTGTAGATTCCCCCGGCGATCCGGATCTCGCCGCGATTCTGGCCGAACGCCTTGGCGAGGATGATGGCGTCGTTGAGATCGTTGAGCGCCGATTCCCAGGAGAGGCCGTTGCCGCCATTGGGGGCGTCGTCGTCGACGTGGATGTGAACCTGAGCGCTGGTGGAGGCGGCCAGGGTCAGGGCGAGTGACGCGGTGAGCAGGCGTTCGGCGATCATCGTGCACCTCCGGGGGTACCCGTTGATCGGGCGGCGTGCGCCCCTGTCTGGAGAATCGGAGTTGTTGCGCATGATTTGTTCCGGGCTGTGATTTCATACAAAAAAGTGCCCCGGGGATGAGCCCGGGGCACGATGCTTTCATGAATTGTGAATGCTTTCAGTTGCAGCCTGCGTTGTAGTTTGCAACCCACGCGGTGAAGTCCGCGGGCGTGCAGAGGGAGTCGGCGTTCTGGTCGCAGGCAGCGGACTGGGCGTTAAAGGCAGCGACCCACGCGGTGAAGTCGGCTGGGCTGAGCGTGCCGTCGCCGTTGGTGTCGGCGACACAGGTCGGGGGCTCAACGCACTCGAAGGCCTGGAGGAGAATCGCATCGATGCCCGCTTCGAGGACGCTGCCGGGCGAGTTGTCGGCGGCGACGAACCGCAGGCGGAGCGTGCTGGTGGCGGGGATAGCACCGCCAGCGCCGACGATGGCGGTCGCCTGTCGCCACTGATCGAGCGCGGAGTTGTGTGTGTGGAGGGTGACCCAGTTGTTTCCCGCAGCGTTTGTGGCGTAGTCGACACGGAGGTAATCCTCGGGTCCGAATTCGCCAGTCGGGATGTCGTTGAGCCAGTAGTAATACGAGAGCGTGCCGCCGGCGGAGGCGTCGATGGCGGGGCCGGTGAGGATGGTTTCGCCGCCGTCCACGTCGGAGTTGCCTGCTTCGTTGTCGGTGACCCAGGCGCGACCTGAGCCGTCGGCGTCGGATGTGGGATCGCCCCGTCCTGCGTTCACCGGGATGGCGCGGGTCCACTGTCCATCGGACGCGTTGCCACTGACCGAGTAGCCGGGGTCGGTTTCGGCGTTGTCTGAGAATGTTGTCGAGAAGCTGGTCGCGACGACCGTCTGGAACGTGTCGCCCGGCGCGAGCGCTGGCCATGTGAAGGTCTGGCCCGTGGTTGTGTCGGCTGAGATCCACCAGTCGATGGGCTCGAAGCAGTCGAGCGCGGGCGTATCGAAACGGAACTGGCCGGCAACGCCGGTCGGGATGCCGCTGACAGAGGACACGACGCCGCCCGAATCGCGGAGATTGAGCTCGGTTGAATTGTTGTCGAGCGTGACGTTCTGTTCGCCGATGGTGACGAGCGCGATGTCGCCGCCGGCGGGGTCGATGGAGGCGCCGAGCGGGGCGTCGAGGGTGAACGTCAGGATGTCGAGGTTGGGGCGGACCACAATGAGGCCCTGCTGAATGTCGGAGATGATGACATTGCCGGAGGCAAAGAACGGGTAGTTGGACCAGGCGCCGTCGTAGCCTTTGCCGTCGTCTGCGGGGTAGGTGTCGATCCATGCGACCTCGACGGGGTTCTCCGGGTCGGAGATGTCGTGGATGCGCAGGCCCGATCGGTAGTTGGCTGCGTAGATGTAGTCGCCCTTGACGTAGAGGTTGTGGTCGCGCGCGTTGTTGCCGTTGGTCCAGGCCTTGACGTACGAGATGTTCGCGGGGTCTTCGACGTTGAAGATGTGCATGGTCGTGGTGTTGACGACGTCGCCCTCGTCGAGTTCGTCGTTGACGTAGAAGTACTTGCGGTCTTCGCTCAGCCAGCCCTGGTGGCAGAACCGGCGGTTCGGGTATGCGACGTTGTCGAGCTCGAAGATGCCCGCTTTGTTGGTGACGTCATAGACGCGGAGGCGTGTGTCGGACGAGCCGTTGCCGAAGCCGGAGCAGAGGAAGGCGATCTCTCGTCCGGCGTAGGGTCCGGAGGTGTAGCTGACGACCTGTGCGTCGTGGACGTAGAGGTTCGATTGGATGGATTGCTGCGACGGGTTGGTGGCGGAGCCCGGGGCGCCGTTGACACCGACGCCGTAGGAGCGGAGCCCGAGGTCCGAGCCGCCGCCGACGCGGTAGAGATAGCCCGAGTCGGGGTTGGCGACGATGTTGTGTGAGGCACCGGAGCCCGAGAAGGTGGAGTAGCCGAGGTTTCCGATGACGCCGTTGTCGGCGTTGGAGAGGTCGAATTTCTGGATGTGGTTGCCGCCCTCGGTGACGACGTAGGCGATGGTGCCGATGACCTTGATGTCGCGCCAGAGGCTCGAGGGGCCTGAGAACGAACCGATGATGTTGGGGCTGGCGGGGTTGGTGATGTCGACGAAACCGGTGCCTGTCTCGAGGCCCATGATTGCGATCTCTTTGCCCTGCGGGGTGGTGTAGCCCCAGCAGTCGTTGCCGCTGGAGGCGCCAAGGCCGAATGACGAGAGCGGGACCTGGCTCATGAAGGAGATGTTGCTGGCGGGGAAATTGCCGAAGCGGGCGTCGAGTGCGTCGCCCTTGCCCAGCAGGCGTTCTTCCTCGCCGCCGGGGTGGAGGGCGTTCAGGGTTCCGCTGCTGGCTAGTGCGCTGCCAGCAGTGAACACGAGTGTTGCGGCACAGACCGACCACTTGGTACGAATCAACATCTTGGACTCCTCCCCGTTCAATTGAAAGAGACCACGGCCCCCCGGGCATGCCAGTGAAAGCGCACCCTATTCCGTTGTCTTGGATCAGAATACGAGATATGCGGTCGTTGTGTTGCTCAAAGTCTGTCTAAGGCGCCAAAGTCGTGGGTTTTGACCTGTACAACTCGCAAACAAACGTGTGGTTCTGTGAACGCGTGAGGGCCACAATTATCGGAGGATCCGAGTTGTTGGTGTCGGGGTGCAGGGCTGGGCACCGGGACAGGCGGCCCAAAAGAAGAGGCCGCACGCTTTCGCGCACGGCCTCTCGGAGTCAAGCTGAGTTGAGTCAGCTCAGGGGTTAGTTGCAGCCGGCGTTGAAGTTGGCAACCCAGGCGGTGAAGTCGGCTGGGGTGCAGAGGGTGTCGGCGTTCTGATCGCAAGCGGCGCTCATGGCGTTGAAGGCGGCGACCCAGGCGGTGAAGTCTGCGGGGGTCAGCATGCCGTCGCCGTTGGTGTCGGCGACGCAGGGCTCGGCGCCCACGCAGGCGTTGAGGAGGACGGTGACGCTGCCGGTTGGGGAGCCGTTGGCGGCGACCAGATCGCTTGTGCCGTTGCCATCGAGATCACCGAAGGTGAAGTGACGAGGTCGTGCGCCGACGGGGAAGTCGACGCCGGTCTGGAAGGTGCCGTCGCCGTTGCTGGTGAGGACCTGGACCGCATTGGCGATGAAGAGTCCGGCGTGGATGTCGTCGAATCCGTCGTTGTTGGTGTCGCCCAGAGCGATGGCGATGGGGAGCGAGCTGGCTCCGGTGTTGATGGTCTGCTTGGCGCCGAAGGTGCCGTCGCCGTTGCCGATGAAGTACTGGACGGAGTCGCCGTTGAGGAAGGGCGTGGCGAGGTCTGCGAAGCCGTCGCCGTTGATATCGCCGACGGCGATGCCTTCTGGGCTGTCAGCGGAGAAGCGGGCGAACTCGGTGAGGCCGCCGTTGCTGTCTCCGATGGCGATGACGATTTCGCTCGTGAAAACCAGGGGTGCGGCGACGTCGAGGTGCCCGTCGTTGTTGAAGTCCGCGAGCGCGACACCGACGGGTCCGCCCGTGAAATCGAAGAAAAGCTCGGTCTGGAAGGTGCCGTCGCCGTTGCCGGGAACGATGTTGATGGTGTCGTCGTCGCGGTTGGCGTAGATGATGTCGAGTTCGCCGTCACCGGTCATGTCGGCGACTTCGAGGCCTCGGAGCTGGGTGGAGAACGCGTACAGGGTGGGGAAGCCGGAGAAGTTGCCGGCGCCGTCGTTGAGAAGGATGCCGACGCCGGGGTTGCCGAGGTCGCCCGACTGGATACCCAGTGCGATGTCGTTCCAGCCGTCGTTGTTGAAGTCGGCGATGCGGACCTGGAGCGCCGCGATCGTTTCCAGCTCGTTCGGGTCGTAAGTGTCGATATCGATCCGGGGCTGGAAGGTGCCGTCGCCGTTGCCGATGAGGATCGAGGCGCTGTAACCGAAGTTGTTGGCGCTGACAACGTCGGTGATGCCGTCGTTGTTGAGATCGCCCGTGGCGACGCCCATTGGCAGATCATCAACGCTCGTGGTGAACGGTGTGCCGTAGACGTCACCGGGGTCGCACTGGGCGCTGGTGCCCGCGGCAGCAAGCAGAGCGGCTGCAGCACATGCGGCGCGGGAAACCGATCTCATCTGGCTGGTCCGATCATTCATGGTCTTGGATCGCATCGATTGGCCTCACTTTCAGGGGTATCCGTTTGGAGTCTCACTTTGATCTCACCACGTCGAGGGTCCACGGCTTGAAGCGTGCCAGTCCCGTGTCCGATCGACGCACTCTCAGTCACGAAGGATCCGGTCTTCCTGTTCCCCTGACGCTGCTTGCACCAATCCTGCTCGAGTCCGCAAACATGAACGATGGGGGGACAAAATGGATCACTGATCCTTCTTGGATTCGAAATTACAACTAGATCATTGACGTGTCAATAGGGTTCTGCGAAACTTCTCTGATGGATCTGTGATTCATTTGGGCTTCTCTTCGCTCACCAGGCGATTTGCAAGGCGTGGTGCGCGTGGGTATCTTGTCAAATCAGGGAATTGTCTGTTCGTATTATGGTCGACACACAATGAGCATCGTGGTTCCGGGGAAGAGGCTGGCTCAGGATCTGGACAACCAGATCGCGGCTGTCTCCTCGGCCCTGCAGAGCAGCGTGCTGCCGATTGTGGAGGATCTGGTCGGGCAATCACATCGCCCAGCGGTGCTTGCGCGCCGACTGGGGATCGACAAGACCCTGACTGGACGCATCATGCGATCGGTCAAGGCCAGCGACCCATTCGAGATCGTTCACAATGCTCCGGCGCCCTATGGCCTTCGAATCTTTCTGAACGCCGCGGCTGAGGCGGGTGTCGACGAGGAGCTCCGCAGGCGTGCGGAGGCGTCGGTGACCGACTTTGAGTCGCTGATCCATGCTTTCCCGGAGGGCCGGGCGGCTCTCGACGCGGCCATCTCGGATTACCTGCCCGAGGTCCGCCAGCGGAACGAGCGGGCTGCTCGTCAGGCGGTCTACAAGTCGATGTCCTATCTGCTCGGCTATCAGGCGGAGGCCACGCTCCAGACTTCGATCCTGACACCCACTCAAGATGGGCGCATGGTGGATTCGACGCACATCGGCGGGCTCGTTGGGCTCCGGCGTCTCAGGGGCGACGCACCGGTGAATCTTTTCGGTATCCGAAGGTACGACGCCCAGCCCGGCGCTTCGAACTGGATCGAAACACTCGGTGGTCTGCGCGAGGTCCATGAGGCGAAGCAGTACCTCATCGAGGAGTTCTGCGACCAGCCCATCCCGAAGCTCAGCGTGCGGGACGACGCGAAGGTGCTGTACTCGGTGCTGGACGCGGAATCGCTGCCGATCAACGCTCCCATCACGCTCGTCAACGGCTGGACGACTCGGAACGCGAGCCTGCGCTACCGAAGCCCGGAGCGAACGCACGAGTGGCATACCGCTCTGGTCCGCACGCCTTCGCGTGTGCGTATCCAGGACTATTTCGTCCACGAGGACATCTGGCCCGGAACGCCCGACATGCGGTCGCGCATGCACAGCCTGGCGCCGGACCCCGTGCGCAGCCATCGGGCGGAGCGTCAGCACGACGGGCTGGATATTTCCACGCCAATCGTGGCTCTGGGCACCGGCATCGAGCTGCCCGAGCTGCGTCACTCGACGGTGCCTCGCTATCGCGAGATGCTTCGGCGCGTGTTCGAGATCGCGGGTCACGATCCGAAGCGGTTCCGGACCTATCGATGCCTGATCGTGTATCCGGTGCCGTTCGTTTCGCTGACGGCCTGGTTCAAGCTGCCAGACGAATCCTCGCCCTGATTCTTCGGGCCCTTCTACGAAAGAGGCGTGGCTCTCCTTGCGAAGAGCCACGCCCGGGTATCGTCACGTGTTTCCAGAGTACGTAATTACGGGCAGCCCGCGTTGTAGTTTGCGATCCAGGCGGTGAAGTCGGCCGGGGTGCAGAGGGTGTCGGCGTTCTGATCGCAAGCGGCGCTCATGGCGTTGAAGGCGGCGATCCAGGCGGTGAAGTCTGCCGGGGTCAGCATGCCGTCGCCGTTGGTGTCGGCAAGGCAGTCGTTGGACTGCGTGCACTCGAAGCTTTCGAAGTTGATGGCGTCGACGGCGCACTCGAGGACGTCGCCGGGGTCGTTGTCTGCGGCGGCAAAGCGGATGCGGAGCTGGGACGTGTTCCCGAACTCGGCGCCGATATCGATCGAATCGGTCCGCCACGCGTTGGACGGGCTGTAGTTGCGGGCGGTGGTCCAGGTTGAGCCGCCGTTGGTCGAGACTTCCACGCGGAAGTAGTCTTCGGCGCCGATGGTGTTCGTTTCGTCGTTCATCCAGTAGGCGTAGCTGACAACGCCTCCATTGGCGAAGTCGAAGACGGGGCTGGTCATGATCGTGGCGCCGCCATCGACGTCGGAGTTGGACTCGCCGTTGTCGGTGAGCCAGCACTGGCCCGAGCCGTCGTAATCGGTGCTGGGATCGGAGCGGTTGAAGTTTGCGGGCACAGCGCGTTCCCACTGCCCGTCGGTGGCGTTGCCCGAGACGGTCCAGCCGATGTTGGTTTCGCCGTCGTCGATGAACGAGACGCCCGTCCCGATCATCGCCTGGTAGGCGCCGACGAATGGGTCGCTGACCACTCCGGAGATCTGACCTTCGGCGGAGACCCAGAACGACGGGTCATCGGCGCAGTCGAACCCGGGGAGGTTTCCGTTGTAGATCCCGGCGCCCATATCCGTGAGGTTGATGGTTGTCGGGTTGGCGTCACCGGCGCGTTGGTAGCTGAGGGTGGGCGTGCCGACGAGTGTGTCGTCGTTCTCTTCGATGAGCACAGAGATTGGCGTGGTGGTGTCCGGGGCGATGAGTGTGGGCGGCGTGGTCAGCAGTGAGATGCTGAGCAGGAGCTGCGACTGCGTCATGGAGACGGTGTAGGTGCCGACGGAGCCGTAATCGGATACGGCGCCGCTGGGTTTGTTCTCGAACGTGCCGTCGACGACGACGGTGTAGTTCCCGGCGGGCAACGCGGGGTATGTCTTACTCGCTTCCCAGACGCCCGTCGGGCTGAAGTCATCGACCAACGCGAACGGTGCGTCGCGGTAGAGCGTGAATTTGAGATCGATGTTTCGGCCGACGGCGACGGTTGTGAGGTCGATGGTGACGTCGCCGCCGAAAGCGGTGAAGCTGAAGGCGTCGGTATCGCCGGCGGTGGTGATGAGCCCGGTGATGGGCGAGTTCGGGTTGAGGGGCGTGCCCCCCGAGGTGCCGTTGGGGTGGTCGTCGGCGAAGATGCCGATGCCGTTGGAGCTGCTTGTGATCACGGAGAAGTCGTTCTGCGTTGAGGTCGAGCCCGGGTAATCGCCGTTGGACCACTGCACGAGCTGCCTGCCGAACGGAGCGCCCATGATGGGTCCCCAGGTTGGCGCGCCGCCCGTTGAGCCTGGGTGGTAGGTGGAGCCGTTGAGCCCGTCGTGCTGGAGGCCGTAGGTGTGACCGGCCTCGTGGCTGGCGGTCTGCGGGCCGGCGTTGAGTCCCTTGTTGAAGCCGAAGCAGGGCGTATCGGAGCTCGAGTCGAACGAGTTGAGGAACGCGACACCGCCGATCCCGTTGCCGAAGCCGTCCGTGGCCTGTGTCATGACCACGCGGATACCAAAGGTGGTGTCGGCGCCACTGGACTTGGTCAGCGCAGCGAGGCCGGGGTCCTTTGTCGTGACATTGAGGTTGCTGAACACGGCGTGGTCCTCGACCACCTCGAGCCATGTGTTGATGATTTCCTGCTTCTCGGCGTCCGTGAACTCTGCGGTGTTCCCCGAGCGATCCCATGCAGGGAAGACGATATTGTGGCCCCAGCCGTCGTTGACGGAGTGGTGGCCGTCGAAATCGAGGTACAACGTCTTTGGTGCGCCGGGGTTGGATTCGAGATCGAGGAAGTCGTTGAGGTCGATGCCGCCGCGGGCGATGGGCGGGCTGTTCGGGTTGTGCGCGTCGGGCTCGTCTGGAGCGCGCGGGCAGACATTCAGGACACGCCCGTCTGTCGTGATGTAGGTGGAGAGGTCGGAGCGGACGAGCGTGGCGAGCTGCGCGGCGGTCATGCCGTGACGCTGCGCGATGCTCTCGAGTTGGCTCGCGTGATGGCGGATCGCGGCTTGCCCGTTGAGCGAGCCCTGAGGGACCGTTTCGGATTGCCCGGGGGTCAGTGTTTGCTGCGCGGCGGTGACGCCAGCGAGCGTCGTTCCGGCCGCGACTGCGATGATGAGAGTTGTGCTGTGGCGTTTCATGGCTTTGGGTTCCCTCTCTTGAGATGCATTCGGGCACGGTGCCCGCTTTGGGACTGATCTGGCGTTCTACGGGCAGCCGGCGTTGTAGTTGGCGACCCAGGCGGTGAAGTCGGCAGGTGTGCAGAGGCTGTCGGCGTTCTGGTCGCAGGCGGCGCTGTTTGCGTTGAAGGCCGCGACCCAGGCCGTGAAGTCTGCGGGGCTGAGCGCGCCGTCGCCGTTGGTGTCTGCCGGGCAATCGGGTGTTTGCGAGCAGCCGAAGCTCTCGAACGTGATCGCGTCTGCGGCACATTCGAGGACGTTTCCTGGGCTGTTATCCGCTGCGAGGAATCGGATGCGCAGCTGGGACGTGTTCCCGAACTCGGCGCCGATATCGATGGTGTCGGTGCGCCACGTGGTTGTGGGAGAGTAGTTGCGGGCGATGGCCCAGTTTGATCCGTCATCGATCGAGACCTCGACGCGGAAGAAGTCCTCGGCGCCGATGGTGTTGGTCTCGTCGTTCATCCAGTAGGCGTAGCTGACGGTGCCGCCGGTGGAGAAGTCAAAGACCGGGCTGGTCAGGATGGTCTGACCGCCGTCGACGTCGGAGTTGGACTCGCCGTTGTCGGTGAGCCAGCACTGGCCCGAGCCGTCGAAATCGGCGCTGGGGTCGGAGCGGTTGAAGTTTGCCGGCACGGCGCGCTCCCACTGCCCGTCGGTGGCGTTGCCCGAGACGGTCCAGCCGATGTCGGTCTCGCCGTTGTCGGTCACGGATGTGCCCGTGCCGATGGTGGCTGCGTAGGTTCCGGAAATGGGATTGGTGACAACCCCCGCGAGGAGGCCTTCGGCGGAGATCCAGAACGAGGGATCGTCGGCACAATCGAATTCGGGCAGCTGTCCGGTGTACACACCGGCGCCCACGTCAGCAAGTGCGAGGCTCGTCGGGCTCGGATCGCCAGAGCGCTGGAAGTGGAGCATCGGAGAGCCGACGAGCGTGTCGCCGTTTTCCTGCACGAGAACCGAGAGAGGCGTCGACGTTTCCGGCGCGATGATCGTTGGCGGGGGCGAAGTGAGCGAGAGCTCAAGGAGCGTGACCGACTGCGAGAAATCGAGCGTGTAGTAGCCCGCAGAGCCGTAGTTGGAAGCCGGGCCGTTGGTCATGGGCTGGAAGCCTCCCTCGACGACGATGGTGTAGTCGCCGGGCGGGAGGTCCTGGTAGGTTTTAATGGCGTCGATGGTGTCGTCGGGGCTGAACTGCTCGACGAGTGTCGCGGGATTGCCCTTGTACAGATTGAACTTTGCGTCGAGGTTGGGGCCGACGTCGGTGGGCCGGACTTCGATGGTCACATCGCCCCCGAAGGCGGTGAAGCTGAATGCATCGACATCGCCGAACCATGTGATGAGGCCCTCGATGTGGTCGCCCGACTGGATCGGATGTCCGCTTATGAGCGTATCCGGGTAGTCGTCTTGGACGAAGGAGACTTCGTTGTTGGCGCTGGCGATGACGTTGAAGTCCTGCTGGATCGATTGCGTTGAGCCTGGGTAGTCGCCGTTGCTCCATTGAGCGAGCGTTCTGCCGAATGGCGCGCCCATGATGGGCCCCCACGAAGGCTCGCCGCCGGAGGAGCCGGGGTGATAGGTTAAGCCGTTGAGCCCGTCGTGCTGGAGCGAGAGTGTGTGCCCGGCTTCGTGGCTTGCGGTCATCGGCCCGGCGCCGGTGCCCTTGTTGAAGCCGAAGCAGGGTGTGTCGATGCTGCTGTTGAACGTGTTGAGGAACGCGATGCCCCCGGTGCCGGCGCCGAACCCGGAGGTGATCTGAGTCATGACCACGCGCATGCCGAATGTTGTGTCGTTGCTGTTGGACTTGGTCAGGGCGGCAAGGCCTGGGTCCTTCGTTGTGATGTTGATCTCGAACGCCGCGAAATCTTCGACGACTTCGAGCCAGTGGTAGATGATCTCTTCCTTCTCGGCGTCGGTGAAGGTGCCCGGGTTGCCGTTGCGGTCCCACGCGGGAAAGTTGATGTTGTGCCCCCAGGCGTTGTTGACGGAGAGGTGGCCTGTAAAGTCCAGGTAGATGGTTTTCTCGGCGCCGGGCTTGGACTCGAGATCGAGGAAGCTGTCGAGCGGGATGCCCAGGCCCGCGACGCGTCGGCTCATTTCTTCGCCGTTCTCCTGCGGCTCTTGTGGCGCCTCTGGGCAGACGTAGAAGATGTCGCCAGCGGGTGTCACGTACGCGGACCGATCCGAGCGGAGCATCGTTGCCAGCTCGCCGGCAGACATGCTGTACCGCGCGGCGATCTCGTCGATCTGGTGACCCATGGCCCTGATGGCGCTTGTGCCGTTCAGTGCGCCGGTGGGGATCGCGTTGGCATCGGGCTGGATCCCGACGGTCTGGGCGGTGGCGTGGTTGGGCAAGAACAGAGCGGCCGCGATCAGTGTGATCGCCTGTGCGACGTTGTAATTCATCGTGACTGATGCTCCTGGAAAGTCAAAGGGCGCGATCCCCGTCAAGGGATCGCGCCCGTGGTTTACGAGATCTTACGGGCAGCCGGCGTTGTAGTTGGCGACCCAGGCGGTGAAGTCAGCCGGGGTGCAGAGGCTGTCGGCGTTCTGGTCGCAGGCCGCGGACTGAGCGTTGAAGGCCGCAACCCACGCCGTGAAGTCGGCAGGCGTCAGCATGCCGTCGCCGTTGGTGTCAGCGACGCAGTCGTTGGACTGGGTGCAGTCGAAGCTCTCGAAGACGATGGCGTCCAGGGCGCACTCGAGGACGTCGCCCGGGTTGTTGTCGGCGGCGATGACCCGCATGCGGAACTGGCTGGTGTTCCCGAACTCGCTGCCGACGTCGATGCTGTCGGTGCGCCAGGCGTTGGACGCCGTGTAGTTGCGGGCGATGCTCCAGGTCGAGCCGCCGTTGGTGGAGACCTCGACGCGGAAGAAGTCTTCGGCGCCGATGACGTTGGTCTCGTCGTTCATCCAGTAGGCGTAGCTGACGGTGCCGCCGGTGGAGAAATCAAAGACCGGGCTGGTCAGGATGGTCTGACCGCCGTCGACGTCGGAGTTGGACTCGCCGTTGTCGGTGAGCCAGCACTGGCCCGAGCCGTCGAAGTCGGCGCTGGGGTCGGAGCGGTTGAAGTTTGCCGGCACGGCGCGCTCCCACTGCCCGTCGGTGGCGTTGCCCGAGACGGTCCAGCCGATGTTAGTTTCACCGTTGTCGGTCACGGATGTGCCCGTGCCGATGGTGGCCTGGTAGGCCCCGGTGTCGGGGTCGCTCATGGTGCCGGCCACGGTGCCGTTGGCTGCAACGAAGAACATGGGATCGTCGCCGCAGTCGAATTCGGGGAGCGTGGCGACGTAGACGCCGCCGGCGCCGCCGGTCATGTTGATGCTCGTGAAGGAGCCGTCACCCGCGCGCTGGTAGTTGAGCGTGGGTGAGCCGATGAGCGTGTCGTCGTTGATCTGCACGAGCGCCGAGATTCCGGTCGTGGTATCGGGGGCGATCAGACTCGGGGGCGTGCCGATGATGGAGATGTCCAGCGGGATCGTGACGCCCTGTCCAATACTGATGTTGAGGGTGTAGGACTGGATGGTGTTGGCGGTGTCGCCGAAGACGCGGACGTAGGCCACGCCGGACGGGCTGTTTGCGAGCACGGTCTCGGCCTGACCCGATCCGAAGTCATTGACAGACTGGATGACCGCGCCCGAAGAGTCAAGAACTTCGATGCCCAGGTTCTTCTGGTTGAGCGCGTCGTAGTTGTTGCCCGTGTTGCACTGAGAGGTCTGCGTGCCCTCGACGTAGGTGAAGCCGCGGGGCGTGACGGTGGCCGAGATCGAGCCGCTGGTGTTGAGGCTGATGCGGAAGATATCCGAGTCCGAGTTGTCATCGATGGATAGAACGTCGGTGAGGTTCGAGTTGTTGGGGCCAGTGTCACCGAGCTGGACGGACTGTCCGACGCTGAAGCTTCCAAGGTCTGACGCGGTCCCGGTGGTGTCGTTGGGCTCCATCGGGTCGCCGTAGTGGCGCTGGGCGTTGAGCGTGTCGTCGAACTGTGGGCCGTCGTAAGCGACGGAGATGAAGGGCTCCATGAGCTTGGTCTGGCTTGTGGGGCAGACGTGGAGCTGGCCCATGCCGTGGCCGTGCTCGTGGGCGAGCACGTTGCGGAGGCGGAGCGACTGTCCCGAGGTTGTGTTGTAGAAGGAGTCGGGCGAGTCGACGACCATGTCGCCGTTCTGCGGGAAGAAGTTGTAGGCGAGGATGCCCGAGTTGCCGTCGATGGGCTTGCCGCCCATTCGGAGGTCGCCTCGGACGCCGACGACGCCGGGGTTGTTGAAGAGTGTGGAGTTGTCGTCGTTGGTTTCGAGGATGTAGGTGTTGCCGGAGAGTTCGCCCCAGCGTGCGAAGACCTGGTCGTAGATGGCGCGCCATGTGGCGCGGTTGCCGTAGATGCCGTCCATGAAGGCGTTGAGCCCGTTAACGCCCGTGCCCTCGCCGACGCCGTCGGGGATGGTGGTGCCGTCGGCGGGGAATGAGTAGGTGAGGATGGTGGGGTCGCCCTGCGAGGCTCCGCCCGGGTTCATCGCGGTGCCGCCCCAGCGTGATGTCTGCTGGAACCGGTCGCCGTTCCTGTCGATGCCCGCAAAGACGATGGCTTCGAAAGCCTGGATGAGTGCGGGGTCCGTGCCCGGCGTGAAGCAGGGCATGACGGGCGTGCCGCCGTGGACGTCGTTTTCAACGATGTTGGCCAGACCCTTGAGCATGCGCTGGTGGATGGGCTTGAACTTCTTGAAGTCCTCCTCGGCGACATAGGCCTTGACGGCCTCGTACGTCTCGGCGATTTCCTCGTCAGAGAGCGGCTGGCTGCGCTCGATGATGATCGGGTTGGTCTCAGCCTCAGGGGCGCTCGTCTGCATGAAGGAGAGCGTGATGCCCTCGAGCTCGCAGCGCTGCAGGATCCTCTGGCGGTGCGACTCGGGCAGCGCAAAGAAGGTCTGGGCCTCGATCGTGCGCAGCATCTCCTGGTGCAGGCTGTCGCAGCACACGCTCTGTGGGTTGACGGTTTCGACGGGCTCGGCGAGAGCGCCGGCAGCCATTCCAGCGGCAAGCACGATCGCCGCGGCGGCATTCAGATTCTTCATTGGAGACTCCTCTACTCACAAGAATCGGCCTCTGCGTCAGAGGGCCGGGGTTGAAACGACAATTCGATTACGGGCAGCCTGCGTTGTAGTTGGCGACCCAGGCGGTGAAGTCGGCCGGGGTGCAGAGGCTGTCGGCGTTCTGATCGCAGGCGGCGCTGCCGGCGTTGAACGCGGCAACCCAGGCGGTGAAGTCGGCCGGGGTCAGCATTCCGTCACCGTTGGTGTCGGCGACGCAGGCGCCGGGGTCGCAGACGACGTTTGCGGTGTAGAAGTCCAGCGAGTCGGCCGGCGAGTAGACCGGATCGCCGTCGAGCAGGCCGATGACGAAGTTAAAGACAACCTCTTCGTCGCAGTTGGCCGCGGGGATGGTCGCGGTGTAGTTGTCTCCGCCTTGGGGCACGAGTGCCACCGGGAAGATCGGGAAGCCGAAGTCGACGCCGTAGAACATCGTCAGGCTGCTCGGGTCGAGCGTGAAGGTACCCGGGTCGATGTTGACCAGTATGTCCGTCGCCACGCCCTCGTCGAGCTCGGTGGGAATGCCGTTCGGGAATGTGATCACGACGGGCTCGGGCGGGATGTCGATGGTGATGGGTGCCGAATTGATATCGAAGAAGTTGAAGCCCGACGCCCGGACCATGACGCGGGCGTTGTTCGTCAGCACGCTGGGGAGCGAAACCACTTCAGAGCCGTCGTTGGGCACGCCCGTGGCCAGGACGTAGTCGAAGCTTGCGGCTCCGTTGGTCGAGAAGAGGATGTCCACCTGTGTCGCACCGATGACGGTGTTGGTGTTGGCGACGTCCCAGGTGACGGTCATCTGTCCGCTGGTGATCGTGGTCGCCGAGGTTTGGCTTGTGACGTTGAAGGGGCCGGCGGCGGTCGTCACGGTGACGCTGGTGGTATCGGTGGCCCAGCCGCCGCCGTTTGGGTTGTTGTCACGGGCGGTGACGCGCATGTTGAGCGTGCGGTTGGTGTTGGCGTATTTTTCGCCGCGGGAGAGGGTGCCGTTGTTCAGATCGATGAGATCCGGGAAATAGCGTGTTGGCGATGTCGTGGGCGTGAAGCTGCGGAACAGCGGGCTGGAGCCATTGTCTGCTGCGTTCGCGTCCTGCTGCGGCCCGAGGTCGTACTCCTCCCAGCAGTACAGAACGGTGTCTCCGTCGGGATCCGAACCGGTCGCGGTCAGGAAGAAGGGTGTGCCCCTTGGGACGGTAATACTGCTCCCGGCGTCAACGATCGGTGTGTTGTTGCCGCTGGCGATCGCGGCGTCGCAGTTGTTGCCGCTGCCTGACGTGATGTGCGCGTTGATCTGGAACTGGCTGCGGTAGTGGAAATAGGCGTCGGAGTTGTTCTGGACGTTATCGTTGCCGCAGATGCCGGCGTATCCCATGATGGTGGTCGCTGAGCCGATCTCGTAGGCCGAAGAGGCCGTGCGGTTTCCCCCGGCGCAACTGCCGGAGTCGCCGTTGAACGTGTGCGATCCACCGAACTGGTGGCCCATCTCGTGCGCGACGTAGTCGACGTAGAAGGGGTCGCCGATGGGCTGGGGAAGTCCGGTCGTGCCGCCGCCTTTGTTGGAAGTGCAGATGACGCCGAGGTACGCAACGCCGCCCGAGGCCGTGCTGACGCCGTGGCCCACGTCGTAGTTCGCTGAGCCGATCACGGAGTTGATGCGCGGGGTGACCTGGTTGAGAAGGCTGGAGTTGTTGCTCAGGCCGTCGGTGGCGCCGTTGGTGTAGATGAGCAGATCGTTGTTTGCAACGAGGTTGAACTTCACGCCGACTTCATCTGAGTAGATGCCTGAGACGCGGTTGACCATGGTGACTACGGCAGCGAGCCCGGACTGGACCGTGCCGCCGTGGAATTGGGTGTACTCGCCCACGGCGACCACCGCGAGGCGGTATTCCTTGCGCGTGACCGGTGCGAGCATGGACAGCGGCGGGGAGTCGTTCTGGTTGCGCAGAGCCCAGCCGTGGAGATCGGCACCCTGCTGCGATTCATCGAACGAGCACGCCCAGGTCTGATTCGAGCGATCGAGGTCTTTCTTGTAGTACGACGCGTAGATAGAGTCGTCGTTCTTGCTGAAGCGGTCGATGTAGGCGTGCAGTCCAGACCTGCGGATCTGAGCGTCAAAGCCCGCGGGCGTCATCGTGATGCGCACGTGCGCCGAATCGTCCTCAAGACTCTTGCCCGCGTATGTGCGGATCATCGGGTACTTGGCCTGCAGGGGCGCTTCCATGACGGGCGACTCGTAGATCGCAAAGGCCTGGAAGCCTCCCTCGGGCATCGGGAGGTCGATGACCACCGGGTTGAGGTCGGCTTCGGGTGTTCCTTCCAGCGGGGCGCCCGCGAGGTTCTGGCGCATCACCTGTGTGTCGAGAGCCGCGGCATTGAAGATGTCGGGGCGGACCCACGGTTCCTGTGCGACCCGATCGGCGGGGATCTGGTCGATGAGCGCCCACGCGCCGTCGACGGAGATGCTCAACGCCGCGACCTGCGGATTCGTCTCGGCCCAATGCTGGAGATGCTGGTGAGATTGCTGGCTCATCGCTGTGCCAGCCGAGGCGAGCAGCAGGACCATGGAACCGATCGTCCGCTTCATCATTACGTATCACTCCTTCGCGCGTAGATACACATCTCGGCCCCACGAGATGGGCAAAGCCTTCTCTGCAGCCAGGCTGCAGTATGCACGACGATCGCACTTTGGCGATCAAGATCGCTCCCGAAGCTGCAGCCCCCCGCTGCTCGTCCCGGGAATGGGGTCCGATTCCGGGCGAGTCAGCGGATGTGAGGTCCGCAGAAAGCACGCCCGTGGATGCACCAAGATACAAGGCGGCCCCCATGAGGAGAAGAGGGCACCGAATATTGTCGGAATTTCCGATCAAATTCCGATCAAATGCTACTGTTTTATCAGACCCCTGAGTCTTCAAAAAGCACAACGCACCGTGTCATCGGTGCGTTGCGTCGTGTAGATTTTTCGGACGCTTGCGTCTCGATTTATTCGACGCAACCGGTCTGCCACGAGAGCAGCCACGCGGTGAAGTCCGCGGCCTCGAGGGTGCCGTTGCGGTTGATGTCCGCGGCGAGATCGCCCGCGTTGTACGCGATAATCCATGCGGTGAAGTCTGAGGGCGTGAGCATGCCGTCGCCGTTGACGTCGGCGAGGCATTCGGTTGTGCCCTGGCACTCGTTGAGATCGAGTTCGACGAGATCGCACGGCATCTGGAGCGTGACGTACGGGAGGATCCCTTCGTTGAGGATCCGTTCCGCGAAGGTGAGCGAGATATTGCTCAGACCACCCGGGCAGGTGTGGCAGTAGCTCATGATGGTGCCGTTCTCTGCACTCGCGCAGTTGCCGAAGCCGCACTGGTCGTGCGGTGGGTTCAGCCCGTGGGTGTGGGGTGCACCGAAGTTGTGTCCCCATTCGTGCGCCGTGACAACGACGTCCCAGTTCTGGCCGTTGTTGTTTTCAAGGGGGTTTGGGAAGAAGCCGTTCATATTGCCCGAAACAGCCTGGGCGATGTCGAGATTGCAGATGGCGTTGAGGTACGCGATGCCGCCGCCCAGCGGCTTGCCCGAGAAGAGGTGCACGCCGTGCCACTCGCCGGCGTAGGGCGCGCTAAACTCGGTCCAGACCGAGTTGAGCTCGGTGAGCACCTGCGGCGTGTTGAGACCTTCCCACGGATCGAGAATGTTCTGGTCGGGGAACTGGCGGAGAAAGGCCACAATCAGGTGCATGTTCCACTGGTCGGTGTAGATCTCAGAGACTGCGCCGACGAGCGTCTGGACGTAATCTGTCGTAGCGGCCTCGGCGACCATTGGATCGGTGCTGAAGATGCGGGCGAATTCGTTGTCTGTTTCGATGGCCACGTCTGCGCGCCGGCAGGGCTGCTCCAGATCGCCGCCGTCGCCCATCTCCGCGACGGGCGGGCTCGGCTCTCCGATGAGCGTGCAGGCGTAGTCCACCCAGTTGATGGCGCCTTCGGGGAGGTCCGTCAGGTTGTAGATCGAGATGCCCGTGTTGTTCTCGAAGCTGCCGTTGGAAACGATGTGTGTCGTCCCTTCGATCTCGATGATGCCATTGCTCATGCGGGGAGAGATCGCGAGATAGACCTTTGAGTTTGGGATGCCAACGACTCGGCCCCGGAGCAGTGCGATCGCGGGCACGTCGATGCGCGTGTCCCCGTTCAAGCCGCCACGGACGACCACGGCGTCGGGGGCCAGCACCTCGAAGTTCTCGACTTCGAGATTGATCCGGGTGGTGCGGTCGAGCGGGAAGTCGCGGATGTTGATGCGTTCGGCTTTGTCGATGGCCTCGAAGTACGTGGCGTCGAAGCGCAGAGGGGTTGCGATCGGATCGACATCGCGGGAATCGACCACGAGCGGAGACGGGACCGTGATGACCCGGCCATCGAGCTCGGTGGCGCTCTGCTGTTGGATCGAACGCTGCTGAGCCGAGGCTCCTGATGCTGCCATCGCGAGCACCAAGCCGCACGCCGAGAGGAGTGAGTTCATGTCTTTCACCTTGCTCCTGTTGCACCACAACTGCCCGGAGACTGCCCGGGACCCTGTGTACTCGGATTGATTCTAACGCCGCCAGGGTGGGAAATGCCCGGTTTCACTCGGAATCCGCTCTGATGGCCTGTGAATTTGAGTGATTCGGGGGTCCGATTCGGGGCTCGGCGACTCCCGGATCCCTGTGATCAGGCAAAAAAACCGCAGACCCCGGCTTTCCGGGGTCTGCGGGGGATCGGGCCCTTTGGCTTTGCGGCTTTACGGGCAGCCGGCGTTGTAGTTGGCAACCCAGGCTGTGAAGTCGGCAGGGGTGCAGAGGCTGTCGGCGTTCTGATCGCAGGCGGCGCTGCCGGCGTTGAACGCGGCTACCCAGGCGGTGAAGTCGGCAGGGGTCAGCGAACCGTCGCCGTTGGTGTCAGCGACGCAGCCGGGATCGCTGCAGAGCGGGTCCCCGGTCATGTCGCAGGGGGCGCCGCTGCCCGAGTACTGGCCCGTGCCGTCGAGGTAGGCGAGCATCCAGTTGTTGACGTTCTGCGGGTGGAAGTTGAGGTTGATGTCGCCGGTGCCGTTGCCGCACTGGTGGCAGTAGCTCATGATCGTGCCGGGCAGCTGCGAGCAGTTGCCGTTGCCGCAGTTATCGATATTCGAGAAGGGCGACTGCTGGTGCGTGTGCGGGGCGCCGAAGTTGTGTCCCCATTCGTGCGCCGTGACCATGAAGTCCCAGTTCTGGTTGCTGCCGTTCTGCAGCGGGTAGGGGAAGAAGCCGTTGAGGTTGCCCGAGAGAGCGTAATCAAAGTCTTCGTAGCACATGGCTCCGACGTAGGCCACGCCGCCGCCGAGGCTGCGTCCCGACAGGAAGTGAGCGCCGTTGCGCTCCTCGCCGGTCATGTTGGCGTTCCAGTAGTCCCGGAACTGGAAGAGCTGGTCGACCGAGCCGCCCTGGTTCCACGGATCGGTGGTCGTCCAGATGCGCAGGAACGAGATGTTCAGGATCACGTTGAGGTCCCGCTCGTACACCTCGCTGACGGCGCCGACGAGCATGGTGGCGTAGTCGGCCGCTGCGGTGGCGTTACCGCCAAAGAGTGCGGTGCGGAACTCGGTGTCTGTTTCGATCGCGACGTCGGCGACGCGGCAGGGCGGGCCGCCCATCATCGAGACGCCGCGGCTGCTGGAATCGACCTCGCGGCCTGGAACCTCGATCGCGTTGCACGCCATATCGATGAAGTTGATCGCGCCCTCGGGGAGTTCGGCGAGGTTGTAAACCACCGTGTCTTGGCCGCCACCAAACGGGCCCGAGCTGATGACAAACTGCTGGTTGGCCGTGCGGATGTACCCGAGGGTCATCCCGTCGGCGAAGGCGAGATAGGCGAGCGAATCGTTGTCGCCGGCAACATGGCCGCCGAGGGTCACAATGTCGGGCTTGGCGAAGGTGCCGTTCTCGTTGAGGCGGAGCGTGGCGTTGGCGTCGATGACGTCGCGGCTGGAGAGGTCGAGAATCACGGCTGTGTTCTCGTTGAGCATGAACTCGTGCATGATGACGGTGTCGACGCCGCGCAGCGTCTCGAGCATGTTGACCGATGGTGTGAGAGTTGTGACGTTCTGAGTTACAGACGCCGAGGCTACGAATGGACGGTCAAGGGTCACGTGGTTCGGCTGGCCGGCTGTGGCGGCGAGCATTGCAACTGCGGTAATCACAAACATGTTCAGACTCCCTCTTCAGAGCGGCACCCCCGTGACCGCTCAATGGAATAGATACCTCGGACTCAGCGTGCCGGCATTAACATCCGGCGTTGTAATTTGCGATCCAAGCCGTAAAGTCGGCCGGGGTGATGGAACCGTCTTCGTTCTGATCCGCTCTGGAATCGTTGGCGTTGAACGCGGCGATCCATGCGGTGAAATCTGCGGGTGAGAGCGTGCCGTCCTGGTTGACGTCGGGCAAGCAGGGCGCGGGCGGGATGCAGGTGCCGTCGGGGATGGTGTCGCCGTCACCGTCGCAGATGGTCCCCATGCCGAGCCAGACGGCGTCGGGGATGAGGTTGCAGTTGGCCTCTGAGAGGATCAGGCAGTTTGAAGTCGTCGTGATGCAGCACGCCCCTGTGGGCTGCGGGCAGTTTGCCGTCATGCAGTTGGTGCCGACGCCAAGGAACGTGCCGCCCATCGCGGACGCCTCGAGCGCGGTGACGCCTTCGATGCAGGTGCCGTCGGGCAAGCACGCGGCCCCGATCGGGCAGAGCGAGCCGTTGCAGTTGACGTTGGCGCCCTGCCATGTGCCGCCGACGATGTCGCAGGTGTCTTCGGTGAGGAAGAGGCAGTTGCCGTTGGACAGGCAGCAGGCGCCCTCCGGAATCGGGCAGTTGGTCGTGGCGCAGATGGTGCCGGCGCCCTGCCAGGCGCCGCCGATGTTGGCGCACTCGGCCTCGGTCAGGTCGAAGCAGTCGGCCTGGCCGTCGCAGCACGCGCCGGTCTGGGCTTCGCATGTGAAGCTCGTCCAGGTTGCCTGCAGCATCCAGTCGCCCGAGGGCGTGCACAGCGCCGGGAACGACTGGAACGTGCTCCAGCCGGGGGGGCACCCGAACGCGCCGCAGTCGATGGCGCTGATCCAGTTGCCAGTCTGCGAAGCGACGCCAGAATTGTCCGTCAGCGGGAACGCGTTCTGATTCTGCGGCGGCGGCGTGAGGCAGCCCGTGCCCGACTGCGATTGGTGCTGATCGATACGAAACCCGATGGTGAACGAGTTTGTGCCGCTGGAATTGGTGATGATGATCTGTTCCGGGTCGCCCGGGTCGATGCTGAATGCCAGGTTGACCGCCTGCGCGGGGCCAGCCGGGATCACGATGTGCGGCAGGATGACGTCGTCTGATGAATAGACCGCGAGGGGCACGCCCGTCGGCGGACCGTCCCAGACGAGGATGGACCACTCGGTCGTCGATTGAATCGTTGTGCCGGCGGTGCCGACGAGCGCTTCGATCAGATCGATGCGGATCGGAAAGAGCGAGGCGGGCAGCGTGTAACGCGCCGCCATGACCTCATTCTCGACGAACCCGGCCTGCACGAGGTACGTGCCGCCGGCGAAAGATTCGCTGGCGTAGGTGCTCGCGAGCTGGCACTCGTCGCGCCCGATGTTCCAGCCGTCGGGAAGGCTGTTGGTCACCACACCAAGAGAGGTCAGGCCGAAGGTCTCGACCTTGTTGTAGGAGACGGGGATGGGCACGGGCTCGGGGCCGGCCTGGGCAACACCCGCAGCGGTAACCAGCGCGAGCGCGGTGACAGAACGAACGGATCGATTGCAACGGGAGCGCGACATACGCCCGACCTCCAGATAAGCACAACACACGACGCGAGCGCGTCGCATCCCCCTGCGACACCCCAGACTAACGGAAACGGCCCCCAAAGGGCACCCTCTTTTCCGATTGACCGTGTGAAGACCCATGGGTTATCGGCCGGATCGGAGCACCGAGCCAGCGGCAATCAGACATTCTTGGCAGAGAACGAAGCCTGTTTGCGCTTTGTTTGACACCGGATCACGCAGGAGAGAATTAAATACAGCCCGCGTTGAAGTTGGCAATCCACGCTGAGAAGTCGGCGGAATTGCAGAGGTTGTCCCTGTTCTGGTCGCATCCGGGGGACGAGGCGTTGAAGGCCGCGATCCAGGCTGTGAAGTCCGAGGGGGTGAGCGAGCCGTCGCCGTTGACATCGGCGACGCAGACCGTGGCGCAGGTGCCCGTGCCGCAGAAGAGCTTCGCGGCGGCAACGCGTGAGCGGGCGCCGGTCGCATCGATGACCCACTGGTAATAGACGGTTGTGCCGTCGAGTGCGACGTCGTCCGGGATCGCCAGGTGCGCCGTGACCGCTGGGGCGGCGCCGCTGCCAGCGGTCGCGGTGAACGGTCCTTCGACGCGGTCTGGGGTGATCAAGCCCATCACCGGGGGTGTTGATGAGACGTAGAGCGAAACAGAAGTGCCCTCACCCATGCCGGTGGTGCCGAGTTTGAAGCCCGTGTTGCCAAGGTTTGGTGGTGTCCGCGCGATCATCGGCGGGATGAATCCCGAGCCGTTGTCGGTGCCCATGCCAAGGAGCACTGGGTTGGGCGGGAGCTCGGATCGCAGCGTGGGGCGATCGAATGGGAATGTCTCGGCGGCAACACGCGGGTCGGTCAGGCCGTTGCCGATGAAGTCCACCAGCGGCGGCACGGCCCCCGCAGAGAGATTCACCGCATCCATAAACGGGTCGACGTTATCCTCAAAGAACGGGTCGCCGATGTAGAACCGCACCGCAAAGTCCAGCGTGGGGAACGTGCCCGCGTGCATGAAGTGCGCCTTGAGCCCCGCGTTCCGCAGGCCTGGTGTCTTGAACTTGCCGCGGTCCTCAAAGAGGCCCGTGACCGCCTGCCGGCCCGTGTCCCACTCGATGGGTCGAGCGCCGATGTTGCGGAACATGTTGTCGCTGAAGAGCGGCGGCGTATGGCAGCTGTCGCAGCGGGAGGTGAGGAAAATGTTCCACCCCTGGCGCTGCGCAGGTGTCAGCGCGCTGGTGTTGCCCGCGACGTATGCGTCCCAGGGTGTCTCGTCAGCAATGAGCGTGCGCTCATAGGTGGCGATGGCAAAGGCGATGCGCTTGGCGGTGATGGCGGGATCGCCGAAGGCCTGCGTGAAGAGGTCGCCGTACGTCGGGCTCGACGCGATCGCGTCGGCTTGGTCTGCGGTCAGATTCGTCGCCAGCGCCAGAGGCCGGGCGGTCGCCAGCTTGGCGGTGATCTGGCCCCAGTCGCGCGACTGGTGAGCCATCTCGACGTCGCTTAAGGGCGGGCCGACGACCTGGCTCTCGAGCGCTCCGCCAACCGCGATCGCGACGGCACCGGTCTCCGGATCGATGAACTCAGAGGTTGCCCTGCCGTCCCAGAAGAGCTCATTTGCGAACACGGCGTTGATTGTTGAGTTGGTTGAGCGCCCGGTGATCTGGCGCATGAGGTTGAACGTGGCGTCGACGACGTAATCGTCCTTGGCGTCGCTGCTCACCACGCCGAACGAGCCGCGGATGTCGTCGACTGTGTTCTGAAGGCCGTCGAGACCGGCGTTGTTGGCGATGATGGGGTCCGTGCCTCCGGCGGCGGGGATGTGGCACGTGCCGCAGCTCATCGTGTTGTCGCTCGAGAGCTGCTCGTCCCAGAAGAGGATCTTGCCGAGCACGCGCTTTTCTTCGGAGAACGGGTTCTCGGGTGGGAAGAAGACCGGGTCGAGCCTGGCGATGTCCGGCTGGGCCAAGGCATTGCTGCCCAACGCGAGCAACGAACCCAGAAGGATCGATCGGAAGACAGAGACACCCTTGGAGTCGTTACGCATCGATCCGTTCTCCACACCCACGTCTTCGTCCGAGTAACGCCGCGGGTCCGGCTGGATTGCAGCACCCATGGGAAGTCTAAGCCCATTTTCGCGCCCGGCGAGAAGGCTTGACAAAACTCGGGTTTATCGGGTCAATCTGGGCGGCTTTCCGGTCTCGATTGCACTCAATCGGGCCCGAATTGACTGTTCACACAGCGAATCTCAGCGGACAGGGATCTCAGCAGCCCGCGTTGTAGTTGGCAATCCAGGCGGAGAAGTCCGCCGGGGTGCAGAGAGAGTCTCCGTTCTGATCGCACTCGGGGCTCATGGCGTTGAAGGCCGCGATCCAGGCCGAGAAGTCGGCGGGGGTGAGCATGCCGTCGCCGTTGGTGTCGGCGGGGCAGGGCGGTTCATCGCTTCCTTGGCCGAAGGCCGCCTCGACGAATCCTGTGGTCAGCGAGCTGCCGTGGTTCGAGTGGATAACCATGCGGACAAAGGACGCCTCGGTCGGGGCGAATGGAAACGATTGTCCGAAGTTCGTCGGGTTTGGGTTGCCGTCGGCGGCGTTGAATGTCCCGAGCGTCGTGGGCGAACTGAATGCCGGGTTGTCGTCGGCGAGCAGCGTGAACTGGTTGACCGTTTGACCGATGTTCTGCGGGTCGGCCCAGAGCGCAAACGCCGAGATCGTAAACGTGCCGCCGAGGCTGAAGTCGAAGTTCCCGGTCACGCTGCTCTGCGAGAACCACGTGGTGAAGCTCGCGCCGCCGTTGACCGTTCCGGTCGACGCAACAAAGGACGCAAAGTCTGTGACGCCGCTCGTATAAGAGGCCGAGAGCCCCGATTGATCGATCGCGTACACCGGGTTGTACGTGTTGAAGAATCCCATGTTGGTGCTGGCCGAAGCCGGCTGGAGCATCACAACCTGGGCACCACACGAGTAAGTCGCCGACGCAAACAGAGCCGCACCCGCGCACTTGAGAGTAACCGGCCCGAGCAGATGAGCTTTCATGCTCTCCTCCTTTAAAGTCCGTTATCCTTCATTCGGACAACACATCAGATTACGCCCGGTCCGGGGGTGACCACAAGAGGATTTTCAGCTCGAGCCGGGCAGTAGCGTTGGGGGCCAGAAATGGGACGGGCTCCGCGCCGTGTGGGCTTAGCAGCCCGCGTTGTAGTTGGCGATCCAGGCCGTGAAATCGGCGGGAGTGACCGCTTCATCCCCGTTCTGGTCGGCCCGGTGGCTGCCGGCATTGAAGGCCGCGATCCAGGCCGAGAAGTCGGCCGGGCTTGCGGCGCCGTCGAGGTTGACGTCCGCAAGGCAGGCAAGCTCACCCCTGACGACGAAACCGGCGTTCCCGCCCCCGGCGGCAACGAGGAAATCGATCAGCCCGTCACCGCTGACGTCACCGATCCCGACCGCATCAAATCCGAACTGCTGGCCCGCCGAGGTATTGGTGACCGTTCGGATGATGGAGCCATCGAAGCCCGAGAGCATCTGGATCCGGCCGGCGTTGTTGGCCCCGTTGTTGGCGGTGTAGCTCCCGACGACGATGTCGTCGTATCCGTCGCCGTTGACATCCCCGCCCGCGCCTCTGCCGCAGCCCAGCCCCTGCCCGAGGCCAGAGCCGGCGCGAGTCCAAAGGACCAGGCCCGTCGCGCCGCTGATGACATAGCAGCGCCCGGTGCCGCCGCCCAAAGAGTTGTCGGCATAGTCGCCCGCGTAAACATCGGGGATGCCGTCGTTGTCCGCGTCGCCCGCCGGACCGACGAAGAAATCGCCCAGCGAGAGCCCCGAGCTGAGCGCGTCGATCCTGGGGAAGAGCAGCGCACGGGTCGCACCGTCGTAGATGTAAACCGCGCCCTTGGCGGTGGCACCGGCGTTGAGCGCACCGACGGCAAAGTCTGAGATGCCATCTCCCGTGATGTCGCCGATGCCCGCGGTTGCGGTCCCGAACTGATCGGCAGAGGTTTCGCCAAGCACGGAATCCAGGACCGAGCCGTCAAAGCCGCTGATGACGTAGACCCGCCCGATGTTGCTCGCGCCGGCGATGTCGTACAGTGGAGCTCCTGCGATCACATCGTCGAATCCGTCGCCGTTGAGATCGCCCACGCCCGCGACGGCGTAGCCGAGTCTCTCGCCCGTTACGAGCTGATCGACCCGGTGGATGAGCGAGTAGTCTGCGCCGCTGAAAATCAGAACGGCCCCGGAGTTTGGCGCCCCGCCCACGATGTCTGGCACGGTGTCGCCATCGACATCGCCCGCGTCTGCGAGCGACCAGCCGAAGGAAGCGATGCCGTGGTCTGCGCCGCGGAATTGCCGGAGCAGGGCGCCCGAAGCGCCGTCATACACATCGATGTAGCCGCCCAGCGTGTTGGGGGCGCTGATCATGGCTTCCATCCTGCCATCGCCGGTGATGTCACCGAGTTCGGACGCGGCCCAACCGAAGCCGCCCGTGCCTGAGAACGAATGAATCGCAGCCGCGCCGGGCTCCTGGAACTGCGCAGAGGCCGCGCACGAGAGCAGGGCAACGACAAGGCCGGCGCCGCGGCAGAAACTACTGATCGACATCGGGAGGCTCCTTCGTGTTGGATACACACCCCACAGAAGGACACTACCGAACCCACGGGCCTTGGTCTTTCAGGATCTTGCCTGTCGCAGAGTTGAGGGGGGCGAGCCGAATTCCGATGACCAGGCCGATGTAAAGTGCGCGTGGCTTGAGAACCCGAATTGCTGTGCGATTGAGGTCAGCGACCGGTCGGACCAGGCGACATGCTCTGCCGCGGATCGCAATCGCAGGCGCATCGAGTACTGGCCGATCGTCATGCCGGTTTCGCGTTTGAACACCCTGCACAAGTGGAACGCCGACGCGTGGACCTGGGCCGCGATCTCTTCGATCCCGAGTGTGCGGACGCCGCCCGGTTCGTCGAGGCTCTTGCAGAGGACGAGGCGGACCGCATCGACCAGGTCTCGGTGGGCCCTCTTGGTTCCTTCGGTTCTGCGGGCCGGCGGCCTTCGAACGGAGCGGCCCGCGGCAATCACCAGGAAGTTCACGATCTCCGTCAGCGCCGACTCGATCTCGACCTGGCTTGTGATCTCGCCGTGCTGGATAGAGCTTGCAAGGGCGTGGTGCGTGCGTGTGACCCACGACACCCCCGGCCCGTATTTGAATGGGAAGCCGTCGAGCTTCATGTCCAGCCCCGCCGACTCCAGGGCTCGGCTGATCAGCTCGTCCGAAGGGCGAAGAAAGGCGCATCGGTCGCCGCCTTTGGAGACCAGCTTTCGCTCGTAGGGCTCGCCCGACCAGTAGTACACCGCCCAGTTTGGATTCACCAGAGCATCCGGTGCGCCCGCGCGATCGATCACCACGCTGGTCCACGGGATCGCGATCACGGGTCGATCACCGATCACGTTTTCCTGGCGCCAAAGTGCGTTGGTGGGCTCGCAATTCCACAGCCCGATCTCACACCATCTGGATTCGTGAAGCATCCGACACAGCGGCTGGGTTCCCGGAGAGAGCATCATCGCGTATTCTCTGCCGGCCGCGCACTCCGGTCACACATCCATGGAAAAACAGCTCTCAGACTCAGCAGCCGGCGTTGTAGTTGGCGATCCAGGCGGTGAAGTCCGCCGGCGTGCACGAGCCGTCGCTGTTCTGGTCACACTCGGGACCCATGGCGTTGAACGCTGCGATCCAGGCGGTGAAGTCCGCGGGTGTCAGGGCGCCGTCGCCGTTGGTATCGGCGCTGCACGAGCCCGTTTCCGTCACGACCCCGGGGCCCACGATCGTGTTCGCCGAGGGCGCAATCGGGCTGCCAGCGGCCCACTGGCTGGTCACCCAGGTGTACGTCCGACCCGACAGGAGCAGCGCAGAGATGTGCGACGATCCCCGAGGCACTCCAAAGGGCGAGTTGCCGTTGCCGAGCCCGTAGTCGAGCAGATTCTCCAGCGGCATCGTCGAGTCGAAGCCGTCCTGATAGAGAAAGGTGAATTGGTCCGTGCCCGTCGAGAGAACGCTCGTCAGGTCGTACACACCCGATTCACTGACCGTGAATTCGTACGCGTGGAACGCAACGGGCCCGAGGCCCGAGACGCCATCGATATAGAAGGGCCTGTTCCAGGCGCTCCCGGACTCTGGCGTTGCGCTGAAACCGGTCTGTTGATCCGGCGCATCCGCAAGAAGGTAGACCACCGCGTTCTCGATGCGGTACGTCCAGTTCGATCTCGGAGCATCGCTCTCGAACGCGATCGTCCATGTGCCATCGCCGACCACGGACGCCAGGCCCGACCTGCCGTCCTGCAGCGGATAGTCCGCGATCGTGACGTCGCCGCCGATCGGGTGCCAGACCAGCGGCGTCCCGCCCGCGGGTGGCGTTGAGCGCAGGCGGACGTCGAGCGACCACGGCCCGAGCCCGTCCTTGAAATCGCCCGACTGCACAACGAATCGGCCCGAGAGCCCGACGCCGGTCACGGGCTCGCTGACACCCGTGAACGTCGGCGACGCCACGAAGCCCGCCGAGGTTGGGACTACGACGGTTCCGAGCGACACTGTGGCTACGACCTTGTCCGAGGCGTACGCGGCGCAGGCACAGCCAACACCAACAAGGATCGCGGCGGGCATCGTCAACTTTCGAACACACTGGATCATCGCGGCCTCCGTGGCTCTGCTCCTTCGCAGATACCACACACAGTAAGCCGCCGATCCGTCGCGCTGCAAGGACTTTGTTGCGATCCCGCCTCAGCAGCCCGCGTTGTAATTGGCGATCCAGGCGGTGAAGTCCGCAGGGGTGCACAGGGCATCCCCGTTCTGGTCGCACGCGGCGCTCATGGCGTTGAATGCCGCGATCCACGCCGTGAAGTCGGCAGGCGTCAGAATCCCGTCGCCGTTGGTGTCGGCGACGCAATCGCTGGCGAGCTCAAAGACCTGTGTCCTGCCGCCGCTGCCGAACGTGTTGGCGTGCACGGCTTTGCTCCCAACGAGGATCCGCTTGCCGTCGGGGCTCAGGTCCATAACAAACGGAGAGCCGTCGGTGTCGAGCGAGTCAACAAGGTTCAGATCCCGGTCGTACACGCGGATCTCGGGCTGGGTGTTGGCCTGGTCGCCCCAGGTCGCGGCCACAAAGAGCGTGCCGTCGGCGTTGGTCTCGGAAGAAACGACCGAATTCTGGAACGAGCCCGAACCCGTAAACCCGCTCGAAGCAACGACCGTGCTTGTCGTCAGGTCGACGATGCGATGATCGTTGATGAGGTAGCCGCTGGCGTAATCGTGGCTGACGGCAAAGAGTGTCTCTCCATCAGCGCTCAGAGAGACCGCGCCGAACCAGTCTGTTGTGCCCGTTCCCGAGTAGACCGTCTGCCATGTGCCCGCGATCTCGCGCGCGGCCCGCACGTTGAACCCGCCATCGGCAATGGCGGTCCCGTTACGCGAGATGCGCGCCCAACCGCCCGAGCCAGAGACCGAGAGCGCGTACTCCTGGGTGAGCGATGCCGTGTCGTACAGCCGAGCGACAGCCCCCGCGGTCACGACAACCCGGTTGCCAGAATCGTCCATGTCGAGACTGAGCGCAAACCCGGTCACGTCGGTCGCGCCGAGCTCATTGCCGGCGCCATCAAGGATCACAAGACGCGTATTGGCCCCGTCGTAGGCGCACACGGCGACCCTGGATCCGTCCGCGTTCACCGCGACCGATCGCTCGCGGACGTCGGTGTATTTCGAGTCGAACGCGTACGTCCAGAGCGGGGTGTCTCCGCCGGCGTCTGAGAAGGCACGGACGACGATGTCCCCAGCAGCGGACTGGACGATCGTGGCGCAGAGCGCGCCGCTGGAGGCCGCGTCGACCCCGAAGTACGCCGGGTTCTCGGCGAGAACCGAGTACACAAAGTCTGGGGTGTTGCCCGCGTTGACCGTGAACTTGCTCAGGCGCTCGTCGTTGAGCGCCTGAGCGACCCAGGCCTCCTCGCCGCCCGCACCAAGCGCCGCGTCGTAAGGAATGGACGCGACGTCGGTGTATGTCCACAGGAGTGTGCCCGCGCCAAGGACGGGCTGGCTTACGCTCGTCGTCCCGGTCGGGGTGTGCTGCCGGAGCAGGTGTGAGCCGCTCGCGTCGGTCTGAACCACCGAGCGCTGAGCCTGGCCCATCGAAGATCCGGCGACGAGAACGAACGAGAGAGCGGTGATCGCGGTACGCATGGGATTTCCTTATGGTGTGGGGCCGGAAAACACACGGCGAACGCCCAAGGAGTTTACAAGATCCCGCCCGTCGATTGAACCAAATTGTGCAATATGCTGAAATCAGCAGCCCGCGTTGTACGCGGCAATCCAGGCCGAGAAATCTGCGGGCGTACACACATTGTCAGCGTTTTGGTCGCACCGGCTCGATCCCGCGTTAAACGCGGCGATCCATGCCGAGAAATCCGAGGGCGAGAGTGTGCCATCGCAGTTGGTGTCGGGCGGACAGGGCATCGCCCTGACGATCTGCAGGCCCGCCGTCCCGCTGGCCAGAAACGCAGCACCGCCGAGAAACGCAACGTCGCCCGCGGTCCCGGGCGTGTCCAGCGAAGCCAGAATCGCCGGCGTCCCCGGATCGCTGATGTCCAGAACCGTCAGGCCCGCCAGGCCGTGCGCGAGATACGCAAGCGAGCCGCTGACATCCATCGCCCTGGCTCTGTCGCTCAGCCCGATACTGCCGAGCACCGCAAGATTCGCAGGGTCGGCTGCGTCAAACACCCAGACCCCCTGCGAAAAATCGGTCACGAACACCGTTGTACCAACCACGTCGACATCGAGCGAGTAGAAGAGATCCTCGAACGAATCGAGCGGGGCGGGATTCGTCGGGTCGCTGACATCGATCGCACGCAATCCCTTGATGTCGTCTGCAACAAAGGCCACGCCGCCCGACACAGCCACAGAGACCGCCTGGCCGGGCGTGTCTAACCCGCCAAGACGAACCGGCGCCGACGGATCCGTGATGTCGATGATCTGAAGACCCGCAAACCCGTCGGCGACATAGGCGAGATTCCCGCTGACCGCGACACGGAACGCAAGGCCGGCTGTGTTGTAGGTTCCAAGAAGCACCGGGGATGCGGGGTTGCTGACATCAAGGATCTGCAGGCCCTGCTGGCCATCGGCAACGAACGCCGTCGTGCCGACCACCGCGACCCCGATCGCCTCGCCCGGTGTGTCGTACGAGCCGAGCTGTGTCGGCGATTGCGGATCGGCAACATCGAGTATCAGCAGACCCGCGTCCGTGTCGGCGACGTACGCCGTCGTGCCGACTACCGCGATCCCGCGCGAATGGCCCGGGGTGTTGTACGAACCGAGTTGCACGGGCGTAACGCAGGGCTGCGCGGCAGCGCCGGCGCTCCCAAGAAGCAGTGATGTGATGATCAGAGTATCGCGCATCCCGAGTCCCTTTATGGGCATCCAAGGTTGTAGTTGGCAACCCAGGCCGTAAAGTCTGATGGCGTACAGAGGCCGTCCCCGTTCTGATCACATGCCGGTGTCATTGTATTGAATGCAGAGAGCCAAGCGGTGAAGTCCGCCGGCGTCGCGGACCCGTCGCCGTTCACGTCTGCAGCACAACTCGAACCAGCCGGGAGCACCGAGGCCGAGCTCTGCCCGATCCGGATCTCGTCGAACAGAAGCCCCGCAGGCTGCACGCGCGTAAAGCGGAACGAGGCCCGATCCATGCCGTATTTCTGATGGCCCAGCGTCGCGTCCGGAGCGCCCAGCGGGGCCGACAGATCCGGATCGACCCAGAGCGAGATCGCGTCGGGTAAATCCTGGAAGGGCATCGTCTGATTCTCAAGCTGGCAATGCATCACAAGCAGGTGGGTCTGGCCCGTCACCAGCGGCTTGCCCGTATCGGCCGAGTCGATGACCGTCGCGGGCATGGTGTGGTTCGAGGCTTCGAGCACGATATTCTGCCCAGGCATGAGCAGCGCACGGGCGAATCCGGTGTTGCTTGTGCGCGACAAGTAAACCGATGCGACCGAACCCGGGTCCGGGCTCGGATCGGTGTGCCGGACGAGCACGCTTATCCAGAATTCCGAGGACCCGCCGCTGGCGGAGGCGTAGTCTGCAACCATGCCCCGATTGAGCCTGGTCTCAAAAGTCGCAAATAATGTACATTCCAGTGCGGCCCCACCCGAGAGCAGACCCGGATAGAACAAACCGGGCCCGACCGATCGCATGGCCAGGTTCCCGTTCACGATGCCGTCGAACCAGCTGTCATCCCAGCCCGTTCCGCCTGACGCACCTTCGAGATCGATGTTCAGCGTGTATAGAAACGAGTCCGCCGCGAACTGAGCCCGGGCGTGCCCGGCGCTCAGACTCATCGACACAGCCGCAAGCCCGCACGCCCCGACACGCCTGAGTGCAGTCATTTCATTCCCCCACGCCCTCCACTTTGGGCTGGAAATCAGACTACCAAGCTCGTGTAGGGTTTGTCGAGATATATTATCCTTTAGACGATTATGGGCATCCCGCGTTGTAATTGGCGATCCAGGCCGTGAAGTCCGCGGGCGTGCACAGGGTGTCTGCGTTCTGGTCGCACTCGGGCAGCTGTGCATTGAAGGCCGCGATCCACGCCGTAAAGTCCGCGGGGCTCAGGATCCCGTCGTGGTTGGTGTCTGCGACGCAGCAGGCGCTGTTTGCGGGCGTGCTGGCCGGGTCTGCGGGGTCCGCGCAGGCATCGAGTTCGTCACGGTCATAGAAGCCGTCGAGATCGCGATCGATCCCGATGCGCTCCTGCGTGCCCGCCGGCACGGCTGTGAACGTCAGCTCCGCGCCGGGCGTCGCGGCCGAGGCCAGCGAGGTATGGCTCACCAGCTCGGCCGACCGGTCCGATTGGTACTGCGTCAGGCCCACGTGCGTGAAGCTGCGCACCTCGCCGTTGTACACACCGCGCGCCACAAGCCCGATCTCGCCCACCTCGGCGAGCGAGAAGAGCGTGATCAGCCTCTGGTTCATCGCCGGGTCGCCCGTCGGGAGCGTGACCTGCATGCCGACCGCGGCGTGCGCATCCTTGCTCTGGCTGCCAGCCGGTTCAAAGAGCCCGCCCTGCGCCGATGGCAGGTCCGAGCCGCTGAACGCGAGCATGAACGCGGTCATATCCGCGATTTCCTGGAGGTTCGCGAAGCTGAAGGCTGGCTCCGAGAGGAATCGCTCGATCGAGTCGACGCTCCCGTCGTGCAGAACGCCAAAGCCCGCCGTGTTGAGCTGCTGTGTCGTGTTGAAGCCGGTCTTCTCGTAGGTGCTTCTGAGCTGTGGGACTTTCATCGAGACATTGGTTGAGCCATCGACCGACACGGTCAGGTGCTGGAATTCGCCGTCGGGACCGGGCGGGATCGGGATGAAGTTGATCCCCACCAGCCGGCTCGCGGGTCCCATGCCCGTGGGCAGGGTGTGACAGGTCACGCACTCGAGCCCGTCGAGCTGCCCGAAGCGGTAGTTGTTGAGCCCGCTGACCGCGTTGCCGTTGGGCAGCGGTTGGCCCGGGGGCGCAAACAGACCCGTTGTGAAGTGGCCCGGCAGCGCCAGGTTCGTCGGCAGCGTGTTGTTGATCGTGCGGAACGGATTGGGCGGGAAGTGGATCGTCGCGAGGAAGTCCTCGAAGAGCTGCATCTCGGTTGGCGTCGGCTGCACGTCATCACCCAGGACCGATTCGAACGCCCCGCTGAACTCTTCGAGGCCCGAGCGGTCGGACCGCCAGTGGTGCGGCTCAAGCCCGATGATGTCCTGAAGCGTCTGTGTCGCCATCGGCCCCTTCATGGGATGCCACGCCTGACACCCGCCGTCGAGGCAGTTCTGATCGAAAGCCGTCATCGCTCCGGACGGATCGCCGAGGTCCCAACTGAGTCGGTCGGTGCGCGCATCGATGTGACAGGACGCGCACGAGGCCTGGCCGAGCGCCGAGGTCAGGTGTGTGTCATAGAGGAACGGGCGACCGAGCACAATCGCCGCCGGAGAAGGATCGAACACCGGAGCCGTGGTGATCTGGGTTTCTGTCGCAAGATCTACGACGGAGATCGTCGAGTCAAACTTGTTCATCACGTAGAGCCAGCCCCGCGCCTCGTCGATGACCAGCCCGGTCGGCCCCTGCCCCACTTCGATCGTGTCCGCAAGCCCGATACGCGCAAGGGATGCGTCGACAACCACGACGTTGTTCGATCCCATCCCCGCGACATACGCCTTCGAGCCGTCCGCCCGCCAAGCCATCGCCCTGGGATCACCGATCGATTTGTCGCGGTCGGCCTGCGCCAGAGGTGTGACGCTCGGGCCGGGCACGTAGACAAGATGACCGTTCAGGTCTTCGATCGTGCTCGAGGCAAGGCCCGGTATGAACGAGGCCGCGTGGACTCGAACGAACCTGCCGTTGACGTTGGGCTCGAATCGGATCTCGTTGGTCGCGTCGGTCCCAACCACGGTCACAACGCCGGTTGCCGGGTTCACCGCGAGCGCCATGCACGCGTTCATCAGGCCCTTCTGATAGGAAACACCGAGCGTGGACGCGTCGATGATCGCGACGTCGTGGTCGGCCAGGTCCCAGCCAGCAACGCGCCCGGACAGACCCGACTGCGGGCCGGAGACCAGGCTCGTCCAGTCTGAGCCGTTGTCGTCGCGCCAGCTGCCAGCGGCATCCTTCTTCACGATCAGCCCCACCCGCGGCGCAGCCGGGTTGGAGCCGTTGAGCGCGGGCAGGAACGAGGCGCCGTCGTTTGGGGGTGGATTCACGCCGCCGTAAGGCCCCGCCGGGTCGCTCACGACGTTTGGCGGGAACGCGAGCGTCTGCATCATCGCGAGCCCGCCGCCCAGGATGGTGGAGCGATTGCCCGACTCGAACACCGCCGCATAGACCGACTGGCCATCCGGGCTGACCGCGAGCGCCCTGGGTTCCTCGCCGAAGATCGGCGTCTCGCCAACGAGTGCGCCCGTGCTTGGATCGAACACCTGAACAACGTTCGCCTGCGAGCACGTCACAAACGCCCGCTGCGGCGTGCCCGCAAAGACCACGTCGGCTGGCTCGTCCTTCGTCTGAATCGTTCGGACAACGTTCATGGCGGAAATGTCGACCACGCTCACCGAGTCTGAAACATGGTTGACAACCCAGATCTCAGTGTTCGTGCGCGCCCGCACCGAAACCGGATCCAGCCCGACCCCGACCGAACCTGCGGACATGGGCATCCCGGACGCAAGCGAGAGGATCTCGAGCCTGTTATCCGGCGTGTTGACCGCAAGCAGGTACGAACCGTCGGGCGTCATATCCAGCGGATGCACGTGCGGCGTCTCAAAGTTGACGAACTGATCAACCGGGACTTCGTCCGGCAGCGACAGCGAGGCAGAAAGAGCGGCGCTCGCTCCCGCTCCTGCGACAACCAACGAAGCCGAAACACCAACGCTGATCATGAGACTCGCTGCTGCTGCGGACAGTTGCATTGGTGTCACTCCGAATTCGTGTCAGGGGAAACCCGGCATTTCTACGCGCCCGATGTGCAGCGTAACGAGTGAGCGATCAAACGAGAACCAGCCGAATCGAAATCGAGTGTCGCGTTACATCCAATTCTACCCGAACAATATCCTCAACTATCAAAAATTTGACCGTCTTGCTCGCTGCTTGGCGCCGAAGTCGCTGTGTCGCATCAATTGTGACCCAAACGGGTGATTCACACTGTTTCTATTGAAAAGAATATTCGCAATTGTGCGCGCCACTCCATCGGAGACGACCAACTCGTCTCGCGATTGATTCATGTTGCATGCCTAGCATGGCCATCCACGGTTTAGGAACGTGGGGTCAGAAAGAAGAAGAGGTACGCATTCACATGGCAAAGAAGACAAAGAAGAAGAAGTCCACCGCTCGCAGCAAGGGCAAGGTCGACGTGCACCGTGTTCTGGCGTCGCCGGTTCGCCGTGAAATCTGGACATACCTGCGGGGCCAGGGGCCGCACACCGTCGCAGAGATCGCAAAGGGCATGGGTCGGTCGCAGACCTCTCTCTACGCTCACGTCGAGATGATGATCCGCACGGGCGTGATCGAGCAGTCCGGCTCGAAGCGCTCGGGCAAGCGTCACGCCGCGATCTACCGTGCCGCGGTGACCGAGAACGACATCGCATACGACGGCAAGAACACCCAGAGCGTCAAGGCCAGCGCCCGCTACGCCGCAGCGGTCATGCGCCGAGCCAACCGCGAGGTCTCTGAGCACCTCGCCACGGGCAACGCCAGCGCCAAGGGCAAGAACCGCGACACGTTCGTGATGGGCGCCCGCGCCCGCCTGACCAAGCAGCAGCTCGCCGAGGTCAACAACCACATCGATGCGATCGAACGCATCGTGGCGATGGGCGACCGGACGGGCAAGGCAGACCTTGTTGCGATCAACATCGCAACCTGCCCGCTCGAGGACAACTTCTACCTGCAATAAGCCCGCAAAGACAGCCTCGCCGAAGACAAGCCGCGACCTCCGGGTCGCGGCTTTCTTTGCGCCCAATCGAAACGCGGCTCCCCGTGTGGGGAGCCGCGAAGAAATGGGTCTCAGTGGATGATCGCTGGATCGATCTTACGGGCAGCCGGCGTTGTAGTTGGCGACCCAGGCGGTGAAGTCGGCCGGGGTGCAGAGGCTGTCGGCGTTCTGATCGCAAGCGGCGCTGCCTGCGTTGAAGGCCGCAACCCACGCCGTGAAGTCGGCCGGGGTCAGGAAGCCGTCGCCGTTGGTATCGGCGACGCAGGTGCCGGGGTCGCAGACAACGGTTGCGGTGTAGAAATCCATCGAGTCGGTCGGCGAGTAGACCGTGGCGCCGTCGAGCACGCCGACAACAAAGTTAAAGACCACTTCCTGGTCGCAGTCCGCCGCCGGGATCGTTGCGGTGTACTCGTCACCGCCCTGGGGCACGAGTGCCACCGGGAAGATCGGGAAACCGAAGTCGACGCCGTAGAACATCGTCAGGTCGTTCGGATCGAGCGTGAAGGTGCCCGGATCGATGTTCACTTCGATCTCCGTTGCAACACCCTCGGGCAGCTCGGTGGGAACGCCGGACGGGAAGGAGATGACGACAGGCTCTGGGGGAAGAACAACCGAAACATCGACGGTGTAGCGCCCGAACGAGCCGTAGTCAGAAACGGGCCCGTTGGTCTTGGTCTGGAAGGTGCCGTCGATCAGGATGGCGTAGCTGCCGGCGCTGAGCGTGAAGGTCTTTGCCGCGTCGGCTGTTCCGGTCGGCGAAAAGCTCTCGACGAACGTGAAGGGCGAGATGCGGAAGAGGTCGAACATGACGTCGGTGTTGGGCCCGTTGTCGACGTTCCTGACGGTCACGGTGACATCGCCGTCGGGCACGATGAAGCTGATGGCGTCGATGTCGGTGCGAGAGTTGAGCATGCCCTCGGCATATCCGTTGCTGTCGACGGGTGTCGCTGAGAGCGCCGAGTCGCTGTGGTCGTCGGCATACAGGCCAAATCCGTTGGCGCCGTTCTGGAAGATGCCGGTGTCGTTCTGGCTTGTCGTTGCGCCGGGGTAGTCGCCGTTGGACCACTGCACGAGGTTGCGCCCGAACGGAGCGCCCATGATGGGGCCCCAGCTGGGAGCGCCGCCCGAGGAGCCCGGGTGGTAGGACGAGCCGTTGAGCCCGTCGTGCGACAGGCCGAGCGTGTGACCGACCTCGTGGCTGGCGGTCATGGGTCCGGCGCCAAGGCCCTTGTTGAAGCCGAAGCAGGGCGTGTCGGCGGTGTTGTCGAACGAGCCGAGGAACGCGACGCCGCCGATGCCGTTGCCAAAGCCGCTGGTGGCCTGGGTCATGACGCAGCGGATGCCGTAGTTCTGGTCGCCGCCGCCGCTCCTGATGAGGGCCGCGGTGCCGGGGTCCTTCGTGGTGACGTTGACGTCGTACGGCGCAAAGTCCTCAACGACTTCGCGCCAGTGGTTGATGATGTCCGACTTTTCCTGGTCGGTAAACGTGCCGGTGCCGCCGGCGGTGTTGTACGCCGGGAAGACGATGTTGTGACCCCAGCCGTCGCTGACGGAGTGGTGCCCGTCGAAGTCGAGGTAGATCGTCTTGCTCGCGCCCGGGTTGGACTCGAGGTTCAGGAAGTCGTTCAGCGGGATGTCCGGGTCGAAGGCGATGTCGGGTGTATCGCCATCGCCGCCCTGGTCGCCCTGATCGGGCGCGAGCGGGCAGACACTCAGCATCCGCCCGTCCGGCGTGATGTAAACCGAGAGGTCGTTGCGGAGGATCGTGGCCAGCTCGACCGGAGTGAGGTAGTACTCGGCAGCGTACGACTCGAGGCGGTCTTCGATCAGACGAAGTGCGGCCATTCCGTTCACGGAACCAGCCGGGACCGTGCTCGCTGCGGTTTCGTTCGTGGGCGTGAGAACCTGCGCAGAAGCCTGGGCGCTCAGGGCCAGGCCGGCAAGCAGGACGATGGTCTTTGTCATATGTGTCACGATCCGTATCCTCTTTCTTACGTTCCAATCGAACCCCGGAGACCGCGCCCGACGCAGCCTTCCCCCTGATGTGCTGATACACCATCTCGCATTCCAAACCAACACCCTGAGGCATCAGTGAGGCAATTCGAGCCAGTCGGTTATCCGATTCACATATTCTCGGACCCAAGGACTCAATCGAAACCACGGAGAAGGCCGTGGGCGAGGACGGTGCTGCCAACACACAATACGGGCTGATTTCAGCGCCGGATCCAAAAAGACCAGAAATCCCGCCCGCAAAGGCGTTTGGGAACGGTTTCAGGGCCCCTTATCCGCATCCCGCGTTGAAATTGGCGATCCAGGCGCTGAAGTCTGCAGGAGTACAAAGCCCGTCCGCGTTCTGGTCGCATTCGGGTCCGTTCGCATTGAACGCCGCGATCCAGGCAGAGAAATCCGCGGGCGTGAGCATGCCGTCGTGGTTCGTGTCCGCTGTGCACACGGGCTCAGGAACATCCCCGAGCGCCACCACCGTGGCGCTGCCGGCGAGCGTCACAACCGTCCCGGTATCCGGATCCGTCCCGGTGCTGTCCAGGGGCAAGGCGACCGAGAGTGTGATCACACCCGTGTCGATATCCACCGTCCCTGTCAGCGAGATCGGATCCTGGGTAAGCGTCGAGAGATCGAGCGTCGTGCCGTTGAGCGAGGAGCCCACGACACCCGTGCCGGCAACATTGATGATCCCGGCGGTCTGGTTCGGGACGTTCTCTACCGTGAACGATCCGTCGGGCAGAACTGGGCCGCTGACGGGCATCGCGTCCGGGGGCATGCTGAGCGCCAGATCCGCCGCGCTCGCGGTGATCGTGCCGAGAAAGCTGTAGTCAAAGAAGAACGAGAGCGCCCCAGCGGTCAGGCTGTACTCGATGACCGTGATCGTCGCGGGCGTGGTGTAGCTGTCCAGTTCGATACGCATCGAGCCCGAGATGGGCGCCGAATCCGAATCCGTGCGCGCGCCGATCGCGGTGTCCAGGGTCACGGTGAGATCGATCGAAGACTGCTGGCTGTCCACAAACAGGTCAGCGGGCTGAGCCGCGACAGAGCCCACACAAGACGCAACGACCGCCGAATACACAAACAGCTTCATACCCACTCCGTCCCGAAAGATAAAACCCTGAAGAGAAGCAAAAAAACGTCACGCCCTCCCCGGCTATCCGAGGAGGGCGCGACGACACTGGGTTTAGTTGCAGCCCGCGTTGTAGTTGGCGATCCAGGCCGTGAAGTCGGCCGGGGTGCACAGGCTGTCGGCGTTCTGGTCGCACGCGGCGCTCATCGCGTTGAACGCGGCGATCCAGGCCGTGAAGTCCGCGGGCGTCAGCGAGCCGTCGCCGTTGGTATCGGCCACGCACGACTCGCAGACGTACGAGAGAATGCGGAAGGTATCGACCGCGGACTCGGCGACCGTTGCCGTGCCTGTGTCGGAGCTGGTGAAGCGGACGCGCACTTGGCTGGTGGGTGTCACGTAATCGGCAACCCGGTACTCGCGGACAGCCCAGCCGCCTGTGCTCGACGTGGTGTTCTCGAGCGTGACCCACGTGGAGCCGTTGTTGTTGGAGATGCTGGCGTTGAACACGTCGCCGCCACCGGTGTCGTTGGTCTGGTGGTGCACCGCGTACGAGAGCGTGGCTTCGGGGTTTGCGGTGAGGTCGTAGGTCGTGGTCAGGAGGGTGACGACGCCGCCGTCGACGTCCTCGTTGACCGTGTTGCCCGTGAGCCAGCAGAATCCCGAGCCGTCGTAGTCGTTCGATGGGTCGCTGCGTCCGAAGTCACCCGGGACGCCCCGGTCCCAGTCGCCCGTCGAGGCGGTGGACGAGGTCGTCCAGCCCGAGTCGGTGTTCATGTCGAGATCGACGGTGACCGCCGTGCCCGTGGCGATCACGCTGGAGTAGTCGCCTGACGACGGGTTGGTGTAGCTTGCGCCCATCGTGTCGTCGACCCAGAAGGAGAAGGACACGTTCTCGAGGCACGCGCCGCCGGGCAGCGCCGCCTCGAAGTTGTCGCCGCCGAGGTGCGTCAGGGGAATGGCGATCGGGCCGTTGCCGTCGTCGTAGACCATCTCAGCCGTGGTGGGATCGGGAACGATCGCACCGTTGGCGGCAATGTTGACCGCGAGGATAGTGCCACTGGGCGGGACAATCTCGGGCAACCCGCCCGGGAAGCTGAACGCGGGGCCCTGAGGGATGCAGACGCCCTGCGGATTCGCCAGCGCCGCCTGCAGACCTGAGTGTGTGATCCACGTGCCCGCGTTGGCGCCACCGCCCGAAGAGCACCCGCCGTGGGTGTGGATGCCGAAGGCTTCGCCTGTGGCCACGTCGATCACGGGCGAGCCCGAGTTGCCGCCGGTGGTGTCCATGCCGTAGGACAGCGAAGTGCCCGAGACGCTAAAGAACGGGCCGAAGTGCGTTTTCTGAACCAGGTACCACGAGCAGGGCGCCAGGCTGGACGAGACCGAGCCGTTGCCCGTCACCCGCGCCTGCGAGGCGGTGATCGTCGAGTCGTTCAGGGTGAACCAGCTGCCGCTGACCTGCCATGGCTTCAGACCCGTGTTCGAGTTCGGGAAGACACCGAGGTAGCCCCAGTCATTCCCGACCCCGCCGCCGCCGTTGGTCTGCTGAGAAGCGGAATCGGTCGCGTACTGGTCTTCTGGGCCGGGGTGGTTGATCCCGCCGAAGCTGCAAGAGTTGTCCGAGAGCGGGACATTGAACTGAACAACGTTGATGTCGGAGTTGCCGCCGCCGTTGCAGTGTCCAGCGGTCAGGAAGCAGTGCTCACTGTCGTCGATCATCCATGCCGTGCAGCCGATAGGCAGGGCCCGTGCGACGCGGGGATCGGAGCTGAGAACGCGGTCGTCCGTCGGGCCACAGATCGATTCTTCCATCGTCGGCGGCGTTCCGGCGATCACCGAGCTCATGATCAGCTCGTTGACGCCCGAGTCCGGGTATGCCATCAGCTCGACGAGCACGGTGTCGCCGTTGAAGTAAGCCGAGGTGAGCTGCCACTGGTCAACCGAGACCCTGTCGAGGTACTGCACCGCGCCGTCCTCGAGCGAGGTGATGCGGAGGTACGACTCGTTGCCGTGCTCTTTCTGGCCCGCGAGCGAGACCTCGTCGAACCGGAGGCGGAGCCAGTCGGCGCCGGGGACCGTCACGATCTCGGAGATCACCGGGGCCAGCGCCTTGCCGGCGTTGACAACTGGCCCGCTGTTGAAGTCGAGCTCGGCATCGAACTGCGAAAGCGGGTTGGGCTGGGTGGTCTGGGCGCCGGCTGCAAGAGCCAGGCCGCAGGAAAGAACGATGGAAACAGCGCGTGCGGTATGCGTCATTTGGGCGACTCCATGATTGCGGACTGATGGACCGAACTCGGCGCACGCGCGGGCGGCCGACTCCCTGTCGACCTCCCGAGCCACGCCCACACCGAGAACGGCTGGGCACTCTCCCCTGATCAGGCTCCAGCCTAACGGATCCGCCAGCAAAGATGGAAGCACACGATCAGATTTCCCCAAGTGTTCTCGGACGACATACTCACAAAAACCGAGCCAAAGGCGCTATGGCGTCACGATTCAGCACCCCGCGTTGTAATTGGCGATCCACGCCGTGAAGTCCGCTGGCGTGCAGGCGCCATCGCCGTTCTGGTCGCACTGGGGCGCCTGGGCGTTGAATGCCGCGATCCACGCCGTGAAGTCCGCAGGCGTCAGCACGCCGTCGCCATTCGTGTCGGCAAGGCAAGGCGACGGGCAGGGCCCAGCAACCAACCCCCCAGAAGCGTTGTTCAAGAAACACCTGTCGGGCCCGCCCCCAAAGTCGGTCAGCAGGGCGTCCGGGAAGCCGTCGTTGTTGAGGTCATCCACAACCAGAATGCCCGGGATGAAGTTGAGATTCTGCACCGAAAGCGGGAGCGGCACCGTTGCGACATCCGCCGCCGAGACGAGGTTGAAATTCCCGCCCCCAAGGTTGTTCGATAGCGCGTACACCGCGTCGTCCGCGTTGGTGTCCCCGTCGAGGTCGTGCAGGGACTGGAAGTAGAAGGGGATATTGAATCCCGGGATCGGCACCGTCAGCGGGATCTGGATCTCGCCCTGCATCCCGCCCAGCACGCGGCCGTCCAGATTGTTCCACGATTCAAACCCGCGCGCCTGATCGGTCTCGAGCACAAGTCCGTACCGATGGATCGACGATCCGAGCGGATCGCCCGGAATGCCCTCGAACACATGGAGCCTGGGCGGCCCGAACGTCAGGTGCACCCTCTCCGGCGCACCGTCGCCGTTCTCGTCATTGAGAATGCACGAGATGTTCTCGCCCAAAGGCGGCTGGAACATCGTCACGCCGCTCTGAGAAGTGAGGAAGACGGTTTCGGCTCGGAACAGCCCGGGCGGCAGCGGCGGCAAAGGAAGCGCCGGCGTCAGCCCGTCATTGCCAAGCGGTGAAGGGGGCAGGATCGGGAAACCGGGGCCCTGTCCGATATCAAAGATCGTCGCATCGCCGCCAGGTATCCCGGCGAGCCGGATCTGATTCAGCCCGACGTCGAGCTGCAAGATCCCCGCGTCGTTCGAAGGCGCCAGCGCCTCGGCGATCGTGCCCTTGAAAATCGGTATCCAGTTCCCCGTCAGAAGATCGATCTGGAACACCGCCGCGGGCTGGTCGCCGTGGTTCATCACCGGCGGCGTGGACGTGAACATCCAGAACGTGCTGTTCGCCCCGCCCGGCAATACCTCATCAAGGTAGAAGAACCCGCCAAGATCGGACAGCAGCGGGTCCACAAAGATCAGATCAAAGAACGGATCGATCGGCAGCAGCGTGAGCGGATCGACAGGCATGATGTAGACGCTTCCATCGGAGACGTCCAAAAACGTCCACGCGGTCTGCTCTGCGTTCGTGTCGCCGGGCTGGAACGGGAGAATGAACAGGTCTTCGTTGTCCGTCTCGTTCTGCGCCGGCGCCGAGGCCTGGCTGACGGCTGGCGTCAGCTCGGGGAGCGTGTCGTTGTCGGTGTCCGTGTACACGTACGTACAGATCACATTCGTCGTCGTGTCCTGGGCCACGATGGTCAGCACCACCTGGTTCAGCGCGTTCCTGCTGACCGTGCGGCTGAGCACCTTCTTCCCGGCCGGCAGGACGTACTGCCGCGTATTCCCGTTGGTCGCCGTGAGCGTCACCGAGCCGGGCGTCGTCACCTCGGCAAACCTGATCGGCCCGGTGTAGTTCGAGTCGCCGTAGTAGCCCTTGCCCCATGAGAGCGCCGCGTTGAGTTTCCCGTCGAACTTCTCCGACCTGCGGTTCGCGTAGTAATTCGCGTACCCATTGAGCCCCGTCGTCAGCGTCCCCCACTCGGCGCCAGCGTCGACGCCGTACTTCGCCAGACAGGCCGCAAGCTTTGGGCAATCCTCTGCGTCGATATCGCCCGGGCCGCTGGTCCCGTCGATCGCAAACGCAAGGTTGTTGATGAAGAAAAGAGTCGATGTGTCCGAGTCCCTCTCGGCGTCGCACTGCCTCAGGTCGTTGCCGGCAAAGACCTGCCAGACATGGACCATCTCGTTTGCAAGCGTCGCCCCGAGGCTCGCCTTGGCGAGAAACCGCCCCGCGTCGTCGCCCGTTGAGCACATCTTGGTGAGCGTGCCGCCGGCGATGATGATCACGTCCGCGTCGGTGCCGCTGGCGTTGCGCGTCTTCCCGCCCGCGGCCCGGTCCGTATCGACCTGGATGCGGTCGTTGTCGAGCTTGTCGCGCATCTTGTTGATCGCGTCCTGGAACGTCGCGGTGCTGCTCTCGTAGGGCACCTGGTTCGCGGCGCCCCCCGGATCGGAGCTGTTGTTGAGCCTTGAGACCATCGTGTCGTTGAGTCGCCCGGCCTTGCGGAACATCTCCTCAACAAGGTCGAGTGTCTCGCGCACCTTTGCTTTCTCTTCGAATGTCAGGTTGCGCTCAACCGCGGCCGCGGTCCCACAGAGCGCCAGAAACATCGCCGTGGATACAGTCTTTCGCACGAGTCGGCTTGTCATGGAATGCCCCCAATCCGGTGCGGTGCAGAACGCACCAAACTGGACACATACCAGACTTCCGGACCCGCAACAACCCCTTAAACTCTAAGGAACTGCAAAAGAAAGCCCCCACCCGCGACAGAGCGTGGTGAGGGCTGACATTTGTTGCGTGTGCCCGATCGCTCAGCAGCCCGCGTTGTAGTTGGCGATCCATGCGGTGAAGTCCGCAGGGGTGCAGAGGGTGTCGCCGTTCTGATCGCACGCGGCGCTCATCGCGTTGAAGGCCGCGATCCAAGCGGTGAAGTCCGCTGGCGTCAGAATCCCGTCGCCGTTGGTGTCCGCGACGCAGGATTCTTCGCGCACCACAACAATCCCGTCCGCGGCCGGCGAAGCAAAGGCGATCACCGAGCCGTCGGCGCTCGCGCCGGCGTTGGCCGCCGGGTGACCCGTGTCGACCTGCCCGATCACCGCGAGCGTGACGGTGTCGATGATCGTCAGCTCGCCCTCGCGCGTCTCGCTGAATGTGCCGCCACCCGCAGTCGTCGTGGCGTTACCTCCGACCACGCGCAGCTCCGCCCCGCCCGCGCCGAGGCTCGCGCCCATCGGGCGATAGGGAACCGCGACAGTCGTGGTCTGGGTGAGCGACGCCAGGTCAAGCACGCCGACGGTTGAGTCGCCCCAGTTGAGCACGAAGGCGCGATCGCTTGCGGGCAACGCGACCATGTCGAAGGGGCTGTCGCCCGTGGCAATCGTGCCGGCCAGGCCCGCGAACCCGCCCACAAAGTTGAAGACGTACACGCTGTCGCCGTCGCGGTCCGCGAGGAGAATGCGGGTGCCCTCGGGATTCCAGGCCACACGTGTCGGGAACAGACCCGCGCCGATGGACTGGGTCACCGTCATCGTCGCGGTGTCCACGAGAATGAGCTGGTCCGTAAACGAGCTGGCAACCGCAAGGTACGCCCCGTCGGGTGAGAGCGCGATCTGAGAATTCTGCGAGTAGCTGTAGCCCACGCCGCCCATGTTGCCCGTCGCGGTCAGCCCGCCGATGAACGCCGCGGCATTCAGATCGAGCTTGCGGATGCCGTCGCCGCTTGCGACCTGGGCTACGTATGCGAAGTTGCTGTCGGGCGAGATCTCGACCTGCGCCAGCCGGGTCGCCGAGGGAACAGCCGTCGTTGTGCCTCCGGCCATATCAACAATGCTCACGGTAAAGCCGTCGAGATTGACCGCGACGGCTCTGGATCCATCGGGCGAGATGGCAACTTCGCCGGCACGCTCGTCGAGCGGCGCCGACGCAAGCAGCGAGCCGCTGGCCGTGTCGAAGATCGAAAGGTTATCGCTAAAGACATTGCTCGAGACCGCGCGGCTGCCGTCGGGGCTCACCGCCGCGTGACGGGAGACGTCCCCCTCCGGGTCCGGGCCGGTGCGCCCGTAGAAGAGAAGCGAGGGCGTTGTGTCGGTTTCGATCACAACAAGATCGTCTCCGAAGGTCGTCGAGACCATCGCGGCACGATCGGCGACGGGGCTGACCGCCCCGAACGACGCCGAGACGCGGTCGTTGGCCCGCGCGTGCACCGCGCCGGTCGCAAAGTCGATCACGGCCCCGGAGAATCCCATGCCCACCGCGCGTGTCCGCGAAGCGTTCGCAACCACATCGTTGAGGTTCGCAGTGTTGAGTGCGCCGCTGAACACGTCGGTGCTCAGGTTGAGCTGGCGGGCGGCGTTCTGAAACGCAATTACCGCACGCGTGCCGTCCGTGTTCAGAGCGACCGGGCCATTGCACCGGGCGGGCCCGGTGATCGTTCGGTTGATGGTGCGCGGGACGGCGTTCACAACAGTGAGCATGCCCGGATCGATCGCGTGCCCGAGGAGAATCGTCGAACCATCCCCCGAGATATCGATGCCCGCCGGGTCCGTCGCCGTGAGCGCCAGGTCCGTACGCGCCCCCGTTGTCACATCGATGAAGGCAAGCACATCATCGAACCGCCCCGGGAACGCGATAGTCGTCGCATCCACAAAGATCAGAGGCGTCGTGTACCGGAAGTCGACCGCGCCGGACTCTGGGCTGAACGAGAGCGTCTGCGTAAACCCAGGCGTTGCGATCGTGCGCACCACAGTGTTCGTGCCGAGATCGATCACGCTGAACGTTGAATCCACGCCGTTGCCGATCACCGCCAGCGAGCCGTCGGGGGTGATATTCACCGTGCCCGGCGCATCGCCAACCGCGACGAAGGTCTCCGCCCCCGTGGCAAGGTCCACGATCGTGGCCGAGTCGGCCGAGTAGTTGGCAACCACCGCGCGCGTCCCATCGGGGGTGATGTCAAACGACATGCCAAACTCTGTGAGCGGGATGTTGCCCGTGTGCGCCTGCGTGGTCGCGTCCATGATCGTGATGTTCTGGCTCGCCCGGCTCAGGATCAGAATCAGCGAGCCGTCGGGCGAGTAGGCGATGTCCGTGCCCATGTCCGCCTCGGGATCGGTGCCGATCTCATAGAGCGCGGGAGGATCAAAGGGGACGCCCGCGACGTTGGGCTGCCCGTGATCGATCGGGCTGAACGTCACGCTCGCAGCAGCGGGCGCGATGACCCGAAGGATCGCCGGGTCCGCGTCGGGTGAGTCGAGATCGCCAAGGAGTGTCACGATCGCGTCGCCCGAATCCACCGACACAAGATGTGCGAGCTCGTCCGGCACACCCTGGGCGCCAGAGGCTCCAGCGACAGCGATTCCGGCGGATACAAACAGCGCGTACGCAGCAACATTCATGGCAGTCCTCCCGATTGGCGCGGGCGACTGGCCCGGCACAGGCGAGCCTAACAGAGCGGGTCCGATGCACCAAGGCTGATTTCGACCAATATACGAGTCCTTTCTTGCGGCTTTGGAACTCTTGGGTCGCTCAACACCCCGCGTTGAAATTGGCGATCCATGCGGCGAAGTCGGCGGGGGTGCAGGAGCCGTCGAGGTTCTGGTCGCAAGCGGCGTTTGTTTCGTTGAATGCCGCGACCCAGGCGGTAAAGTCCGCAGGCGTGAGCAAGCCGTCCAGATTCACATCCGCCCCGCAGAAACGATCCCCGATATCGAGATGCACCGCCAGGAAGCGCAGCGCTGCGTAGTCCACACCCCGGCCGAGCGCGCCGTGACCAGCATCGCCCGAGACGACAAACTCGTGCACCACGCCCCGCTCAGCGCATCGCTCAGCGAGGCGCTCGCTCTGTCTCATCGGAACACTCGTGTCCTGAGCGCCGTGACCGATGAAGATCGGGGAATCCTGCATCGAGACCAGGAAGAGGGGCGAAGCCGAGAACACAAGAGACAACAGCTCGTCATACGGCGCGACCGGGTTCCCCAGATGCGCCCTGATATCCCCGATGCCCTGACCGGGCTGATCCCATCCGACGAGACGCGACTCGGGCGAGGTCGGCGCGTCGTGATCGATCATGCTGCCCGGCGGATCCGTGACATCCAGATTCATGCGCAAAAGATCGGCTGGCCCAAAGTAATCGATCACGACCCGGACCGAGCTCTCTACACCGGCATGGTCTCCGACGTTACCCTCGAGAAAGGCGTCGCCTGCCGAGAGGCCCAGCACGGCTGATAGATGCCCACCGGCACTCGTGCCCCAGGACGCGAACTTGTCCGCGTCGAGTGTGTACATCGCCGCATTGGCGCGCAGGAATCGCACCGCTGCCTTTACGTCGTGGATCTGCGCGGGCCAGATCACCGGCTCGCCGCCGAAGAGGGTTGCCTGAGACGTGAGGCGATACTCCACGCTGGCGACCGCGACACCCATGGCCGAAAGTGGGCGCACGAACGCGGGCGAGGCGTTGGAGCCTCCAGACCACCCCCCGCCGTGGATCCAGAAAACGACGGGGTACGGCCCGGGCTCGCTCTCTGGGAGGTAAAGATCAAGAACAAGGTCCCGCCCACCAACTGTGGCGAAGACGACGTCGTCGTGCGTGGGCGTCGGTTGGGCGTGTGTCACTCCCGCGCTCAAGATCCAGACCACAAAAAATGCGCCTGCTCGATGCAGATTCCTTGATCTCATGACTGTTGCTCCTCCTCGTCGGCCAAACGCGGGCGCTGCGGATGCATTGCACGGGTCTCTCCGGCCGCAATCCCGAGCCGAGCCGCCGGAAGGGTCGTCCGCGCTATCATCCCGCCCCGGCCGCGCAGGCCCCGGGCCAGACTGACCAAACCCCGAAACACGGGCTGATAGAAAGGACTCTCCCTTGGCAAACAGGCACTTCGACATCGTCGTCATCGGTGGCGGACCCGCGGGCTACGTCGGCGCGATCCGCGCCGCTCAGCTCGGCTACAAGGTCGCCTGCGTCGAACGCGCCAAGCTCGGGGGCGTCTGCCTCAACTGGGGATGCATCCCCTCCAAGGCCCTGCTCACCAACGCCGAGCTCATGGAGAAGCTCAGCCACCGCGAGTTCTTCGGGCTCAAGATCAACGGCGACATCGGCTTCGAGTGGGACAAGGTCATCGGTCGCTCCCGCGACGTCGCCAGCAAGCTCAACCAGGGCATCCACTTCCTCTTCAAGAAGAACAAGATCGAGCACATCGAGGGCAACGCCAAGATCGTCTCGGGCCGCGCAGGAGGCAAGACCTGCATCATCGAGATCCAGGACTGCGAAGTCAACGAAGAATTCACCCCCGCCCCCGCCAAGCCCGGCAAGACCCGTGAAACCATCACCGCGGACAACATCATCGTCGCCACCGGCTCCGTCGCGCGCGAGCTGCCCGGCGCACCCTTCGACCACGACCGCGTCTGGGGCGCCCGCGAGGCGATGTTCAACAAGGAAATGCCCAAGAGGCTCATCGTCGTCGGCTCGGGCGCCATCGGCATGGAGTTCGGCTACTTCTACCACTCCTTCGGGACCGAGGTCACCGTCGTCGAGATGATGGACCGCATCTTCCCCGTCGAGGACACCGAGGTCTCCGCCGCGATGGAGAAGCACTACAAGAAGAAGAAGGGCTTTGCCATCAAGACCTCGACCATCACCACCAAGGTCGAGAAGACCAAAACGGGCGTCAAGGTCACCGTCGCCCCCTTCAAGGACGGCAAGGCCGACGAATCCAAGGCCGAAACACTCGAAGCCGACCGCGTCCTCGTCGCCATCGGTGTCAAGGGTCGCTACGACGGCCTCTTCGACGACTCACTCAAACTCGAAACATTCAAGGACCACATCAAAACAGACTACGTCCCGGGTAACCCCGCCAGCGACGCCCACTGCGATTACAAGACAAACATCGAGGGCATCTACGCCGTAGGCGATGTCATCGGCCCGCCCTGGCTCGCGCACGTCGCCTCAGAGGAAGCGATCATCTGCGTCGAGCGCATCGCGTGGAAGGCCGGCAAGCTCAGCCACGAGCCGCACCCCATCGACTACACCGTGATCCCCGGCTGCACCTACTGCCAGCCGCAGATCGCCAGTGTCGGCTTTACCGAGCAGGCGCTCATCGCCAAGGGCCTCAAGAAGGGCGAGGATTATGAAGTGGGCAAGTACAGCTTCCAGGCGCACGGCAAGGCCATCGCCGCCGCCCACACCGAGGGCTTCACCAAGATCATCCGCGGCCTGCCGCACGGCGAGATCCTGGGCGCCCACATCATGGGCGACCAGGCCACCGAACTCATCGGCGAACTCACCCTGGCCCGCCGCCTCGAGGCAACCAGCGAAGACCTGATCGCAACCGTCCACGCCCACCCGACCATGCACGAAGCCGTCCACGAGGCGGCTTTGGCGAGCGAGGGGAAGCTGATTCACGGGTGATAGTCGCACTTTGTTCACCGATTCGGGATTGAAGCCGTCTCTGCCGGTGAACGATTGACTCTCGCATCAATATGTGTTGCAATGCTGAATGGGAGGAAGCGCCCATGAAACATCGCTGCGCCGCCACCACTTTAACCGTTGCTTCCGTCGCGTTTGCGATGGGTTGTCCGGGGATCACACACTTTACCCAACACCAACTCCGACTCGATGAGATCTACAAAGACGCGTGTGTGCACGAACACACCTACGACATCGGCGGATCGTTGGTCACCGACCTTTACACCGTCGGCATTGTTGGAACTGCCGACTCGCAGAATGTAGATCTGATCTTCTATCCATCAATGCAGGCGCCTTCAGTCAAGCGGTTTGATGTCCCCGGCGTTCCCGTTGCTGTCGACAAAGTTCTAAACGGGTCCGGCCTGATGACCGGTATCGTTGTCGCAACCGCCAGCGGAGATGTCTACAACATCGAAAACCCAATGGGGGCCTCGCCGGTGGTCCAACCCATTGGGTCCTCTGGGCTCTTTGCGATCACGGGTGTGCGCGCGGTTCATAATTCAAACAACACTTCGCTGAATGTCTTGGTGTACGGCCAAAACTTTGGACCGGGACCCGCTGCAGAAGTATTCGTAAGACAGGGCAACGGCACCTTCACGCCCGGTGTATTCCCACAGGGAACGGGGCCGCTTGCTTCGCTGGCCGCTCTCGATCTTGATAACGACAGCGACAGGGATATCGTCGCGGCGCTCGACGCACCGGCCTCGGCGCTGCGAACATTCGAGCACGACGGCAATGGCACTTATTCAACAGCACGGACCTACCCAACAGCGGGCCCTGTTCCCTTTGTTTACAACGCCGACCTCGATGGCGACGGCGACGACGACGTACTCGTGCTCACGGACCCGGTGAACGGAGTAGATGGCGTGATGGAGGTCTACCGCAACGACGGAGACGGCGAACCCGTGCTCATCGATTCACTGTCTGTTTTGCCCTATCCCACCGAGGTCACCACGGGCGACATCAACGGCGACGGCCTGCCCGACGCCGTCGTTGTGCACAGTGGCGGCGCCACCGGCGACCTCTTGATCTTTACCGGCGAGCCCGGCGGAACCTTTGCAGAGCCCTATCGAGTTGGGGCGCCGCAGAATTGTGTCGGAGTGGCCTTTACCGATGTCAACGACGACGGCTGGGTTGACATTGTCGCAACATCCGGGTTCGGACAAGCCGCGGTTGCCTATCTCGGTGATGGCCAACGTATTCTTGGTTCTGAGTTCATGTTCCTGCCGCCGAGCGACCCCATTGTCTATGACTTTGCCGTTGCAAATTTTGATAACTCTCCCGACAACAGCCCAGATGTTTGCACACTCAGCGGCGACGGAAACTTACCTTATAAAATCCACGTCGGTTCCTGGGACCCTCTCAACAGCAGCTTTCATCCAACTGGTGCTCCGGTCCTCCTCAACGCAATCGACACGATTGCTGCTGCGGATCTCGATGGCATGAACGGCCCAGACCTGGCGGCTGCCAGCCCAACCGGCGGAGTCGAAATCCTGCTCAACGACGGCTCTGGAACCCTCGTCTTACAGACATCCACCATCACTGGTACGTCCGTTCCCTGGAATATCGAATTCGCCCTGATCGATGGGAACACAAGCCCAGACGCCGTCATCCTGACAAGAGACAACACGCTCACGACCTGGCTGAATCAGGGCGACGCAACGTTTACTCAGGGATCTTCGGTGTTCGCTGCAGGAAGAAGCATGGCGATCACTACCGACAACGATGGCACACCCCGAGCATGTGTCGCCCACCCCGCGCTCGATTATGCCGAGATGTTTGAAATCCAGTCCGATGGGCAGATCGTGCTGACAGATACGGTGTCGATCGACCCTATTGAAGATATCTCGTTCATTGGGACTGGTGATATCAACGGCGATGGCAACGGCGACTTCATCGCCATCAGTGCCGACAACCCGAGCCTCGATGTGCATCTCATCCTCTTCCACAACGACGGCGGCGGACTCTTCACACCATCCGTGGTCTTCACCGGTACAAGGTCCGATGGCTGGGGCCCGATCGCAGCTGGCATCGGAGACGTCAATGGCGACGGCATCGCCGAGATCCTCTTTCTCAACGACGCGCCCGGTGAACAGAATCAGTTTCTGGGCCTGATTGTCCAGAACGAAACCATCCTCGGATTCGCAAGCCCGATCGAGTCTTTCCTTGCCGAAACGCCTGCGGGACGCCTCGTGCTCGCCGATCTTTCCAATGACGGACGCGTATGGATGCTCTCTGGCCAGAGCGGTGGCCGATCGGGCGTTTCGGCGCTGCCCGCGTTTCGCCCAGCTTTGCCGCCCCCCTGCCCCCCCGACACCAACCACGACGGCACCCTCTCCCCCGCCGACTTCACCGCGTGGATCGCCGCCTTCAACACCCAAGCCCCCGAATGCGACCAGAACGACGATGGCACCTGCACACCTGCAGACTTCACCGCATGGATCTCCAACTACAACGCAGGCTGCTGAGCAAATCCAGGCTCCGGGAACAATGGCCCGCCCGCCTCTCCGCAGGCTCACCAATGTGTTCGAACAAACCGCCCAGATTGACCGGTCCGAGATCGTTTTTTGGTCTTGTGGATAGGTTGAGTTACCCGTATTCTTGCGAGTCGCCGCTCAGGCTGATTCCGAGGATATTCAATGCGCCAAACGACGAAGCACGCGGGGTTGTTGGGTGTCGCTGCGTCCGCTCGGCCGCCGACTTAAGCGCCCTTCCATGCTTCACCGACCCATGCGCCTCTGTCACTTGCTGAGGACTTCGAGTATGTCACACATCGAATCGATCGAAACAATCGAACACCTGACCCAACGCCGTGCACTCCTGGCAGGCTTGGGCGGATTGGCCGCCGGCGCTCTGGTCGCAGGCAAGGCCAAGGCCGGGCCGCTCGACCCGCCACCCGGACCGATCTTGCCGACGATGAAGCCGCTGGACCAGATCGAGCCGCGCACCGCCATCAACGCCACCAACACCCCGGGCAGCGCCACCGCGGTCTTCCGCATCACACAGCCGGGCTCGTACTACCTCACCGGCGACCTCGTCGGCGTATCCGGCAAGCACGGCATCGAGATCGCCAGCAACAACGTCTCGCTCGACCTCATGGGCTTCGAAATCGCCGGCGTGCCCGGATCGCTCGACGGCGTCACGTCCAATGGCAACCTGGTCCGCACCGTCACGGTCGCCAACGGCGGCATCCGCGATTGGGGACAGCACGGCGTGTCGCTCGCGGGCTTCTTCCACCGCGCGTCAGGGCTGCTCGTCTCGGGCTGCGCGCAGTCCGGCATCACCCTCGCCTTCAACGCCACGTTCGAGGGCTGCCGCGCCAGTGGGTGCGGCGCGCAGGGCTTCAAGGCCACCGACAACGCGGTCTTCCGCTCCTGCGCCGCGCAAACCAACGCCCAGGCCGGCATCGAAGCGGGGTCGGGAGTGGTGGCCGAGTCGTGCCTCTCGCAAGGGAACGCCAAGGAGGGTTTCTGGCTCGGCGACGGGTGCACCGTCCACACCTGCCTCGGCAGGGACAACACGGATTTCAACTTCCGCGTGGCCGCGGCAACCCAGATGATCAATTGCACCGCCGTCGGGAGCGTCACCAAGGGCGGCTTCTACGCCCTGGCCGCCTCGCTCACGGGTTGCGTCGCCAACGCAAACAAGCTCGATGGCATCCGGGTCGACTTCAGCTCGGTGATCTCGGGGTGCTTCGCTACGGACAACATACAGGCGGGAATTCGAGCTTCCATCGAGTCGATTGTCGCGGACTGCAACTGCAGCTCCAACGGAAGCGCCGGGATCTGGAGCGATTATGGTTGCATCATCGCCCGGAATCAGTGCTCGAACAACGGAATGACTGCTTCTGTGGGCCGTGCAGGCATATACGTGGGATCGAGCATCGGTGTGCGGATTCAGGACAACAACTGCCATGACAACTGGGTCGGCATCCATGTCGCTGCCAACGGCTGCTTTATCGCGCGCAACACGTGCAAGGGAAGCTCGTTGCGCAACTGGGACATCGCCGCAGGAAACGCGTGTCTGGTCGTGAACAGCTCGCTCGCTGGAGCGATCTCCGGCCAATCCGGCGGCGTCTCGCCGGGCTCGATCGACCCCAACGCGAATTTCACATACTGAGGACTCTGATTATGTCATACGAAGAAACGATCGAAATGAACGACCACTCGGCCCATCGCCGCGCCCTGCTGGCAGGCTTGGGCGGATTGGCCGCCGGCGCCCTCGTCGCAGGCAAGGCCAAGGCCGGGCCGCTCGACCCGCCACCCGGACCGATCTTGCCGACGATGAAGCCGCTGGACCAGATCGAGCCGCGCACCGCCATCAACGCCACCAACACCCCTGGCAGCGCCACCGCGGTCTTCCGCATCACACAGCCGGGCTCGTACTACCTCACCGGCAACCTCGCCGGCGTATCCGGCAAGCACGGCATCGAGATCGCCAGCAACAACGTCTCGCTCGACCTCATGGGCTTCGAAATCGCCGGCGTGCCCGGATCGCTCGACGGCGTCACGTCCAATGGCAACCTGGTCCGCACCGTCACGGTCGCCAACGGCGGCATCCGCGACTGGGGACAGCACGGCGTGTCGCTCGCGGGCTTCTTCCACCGCGCGTCAGGGCTACTCGTCTCGGGCTGCGCGCAGTCCGGCATCTCCCTCGCCTTCAACGCCACGTTCGAGGGCTGCCGCGCCAGTGGGTGCGGCGCGCAGGGCTTCAAGGCCACCGACAACGCGGTCTTCCGCTCCTGCACCGCGCATACCAACGCTCAGGCCGGCATCGAGGCGGGGGAGGGCGCGGTGGTCGAATCCTGCCTCTCGCAGGGGAACACCAAGGAAGGATTCAGGCTCGGCGACGGGTGCGCCGTCCACTCCTGTGTCGGCAAGGACAACACGGACTTCAACTTCCGCGTGACCCCGGCCACCGGCGCGGCGGTTGCCCAGTTCAGCAACTGCACGGCCTTCGGGAGCGTCACCAAAGGCGGCTTCTACGCCGAGTTCGCCTCGTTCGCGGATTGCGTGGCCAACGCAAATTTCCTCGATGGAATCCGGGTCGATTTCGGCTCGGTCGTATCTGGTTGCACCGCTTCCAGCAATAATTCGGTGGGGATTCTTGCTCTCAGAGAATCGATTGTCATGGACTGCACCACCAAGTCCAACGGGATCGCCGGGATCTGGTCCGAATATAGCTGCCTCATCGCCCGGAATCAGTGCTCGAACAATGGCTTCGACACCCTCTCGTCTATTCGTGCCGGCATCTACGCCGGATCGAACCGCACACGGATTCAGGACAACAACTGCACGGACAACCACAATGGCATCAAGGCCGTCAGCGGATGCTTCATCGCTCGCAACACCTGCAAATCCAGCACACTCCGCAACTGGGACATCGCCGCCGGGAGCATCTGCCTGGTCGTGAACGCCACGCCCGCCGGCGCGATCTTGGGCAACTCCGGCGGCGTCTCGCCGGGCTCAACGGATCCCAACGCGAATTTCACATTCTGAACCGGAGCGAGCAATGCGACTGTATCTGTTTCTCTCGATGGCCCTCCACGTTCTTGTGCCCTGCGCAGCCGCACAGACCAACATCTCCAATGCGAACAAGTTCGCCTGGAGCGAGAACGCGGGGTGGTTCAACTTCCGCGACGCGGGCTCGCCCGTCGGCGCGATGGGCGCGAGGTTCCACCTCGCGGGCGGCTTCGCCTCGGGCTACGTCTGGGGCGAAAACATCGGCTGGATCAATCTCGGCTCCGGCGCGGGACCCTACGCCAACACGAGCGACACCAACTTCGGTGTCAACTTCAACACGACCACCGGCCATATGAGCGGCTACGCGTGGTCGGAGAACACCGGCTGGATCAACTTCTTGGGCGGCTCGCTCGCTACGCCGAGCAACCCCGCTCGGGTGGACTTTGTTGCCAAGCGCCTGCGCGGCTTCGCCTGGAGCGAGAACCTTGGCTGGATCAACCTCGACAGCACCGTCCATTTCGTGGGCATCCGCTGCACGGCGGACGTCAACGACGATGGAATCGTCTCCCCCGCCGACTTCACCGCGTGGATCGCGGCATTCAATGCGCAAACCCCCGAGTGCGACCAGAACGCCGACACCCTCTGCACACCAGCCGACTTCACCGCATGGATCGCCAACTACAACGCGGGCTGCTGACCAAATCCTGGCTCCGGGAATAACGACGGGGACTCGCTCATTCAGCACCAGAGCCTTCCTCGGCGGGCCTGCGCCCGCACTTCCAGAGTCCCTCAGCACGAGAAATACGACATGACGATCTCAAACGCCGCTCTCGCCGCTTCCTTCGCCTGCATCGCCGGCCTCGCCTCGGGCCAGTCCAGCACCGCCACCTATCAGCTCGCCTTCGACGCGACCTGGAGCAGCGCAAACCATCCCGGCGCCTACCCGGGCGGCGCGCACTTCTCTCAGCTCATCGGCGGCGTCCACAGCGAGAACGTCTCCTTCTGGGCGCCCGGCGCCCTCGCCTCGCCCGGCATCGAACTCATGGCCGAGACCGGCGGCACCTCGCTGCTCCGAAGCGAGGTCCTCGACGCCATCTCCGGCGGCACCGCCTCCGCGGTCGTGCTCGGAGCCGCGATCAACTCGCCCGGCTCCACCACACTCACCTTCGAAGCAACGTCGTCGATGTCTCGGCTCACACTCGTCACCATGATCGCCCCGAGCCCCGACTGGTTCATCGGGGTGCACGACCTCGAACTGATGGGCGCCAGCGATTGGGCCCAGGAGATCGTCGTCCCGCTCATCGCGTACGACGCCGGCACCGACAGCGGCCCAAACTTCACCTCGCCCAACGCGGACACCAACCCGCAGGATCCGATCACCGACTTCGCCTCCACCGCGCCCTTTGCGGGGCTCCCGGAGCTCGGCACGTTCACCCTCACACTCCTCTCGGTCGACGTCTGCCTCGCCGACGCCAACGCCGACGGCGCCCTGACCCCCGCCGACTTCACCGCATGGATCGCCGCCTTCAACGCAGCCGCCCCCGTCTGCGATCAGAACGGCGACAACGCTTGCACGCCCGCCGACTTCACCGCGTGGATCGTCAATTACAACACTGGCTGCTAATCTGCGATGCCAGCACGGAATATTCATTTGCGGCAGACGAAGACCGGTGCTACCGTGGCCTATACCACGGAGTCCAGGCCATGCCTATTTCGTTGCCGAAATTTACTGCCGCTGCCCTCACACTGATCTTGTGGACGGGTGTCGCGTGCGCCGACCAACTCCACGTCCCAAGCCAGTACCCGACGATCCAGGCCGCGATCGACGCCGCGATGCCGGGTGACGTCGTCACGATCGCCCCGGGCACGTATCGTGGGCACCTCGACACGCTGGGCAGGGCGATCACGCTCCGCTCGACGGACCCGAGTGACCCCGCGGTCGTCGCGATGACCGTGCTCTCGGGCGACACCGACTTCGACGGCACAGGCGACACACGAATCCTCTCTGCGATCTCTGGAGAGACGCTGGCGACGACGCTCGACGGGCTCACGCTCACCCTGGGGCGGGACGAGTTCGGGCCCGCGTTGCTGGCGGACCAGAGCTCGATCACGATCCGTCGGTGCAACGTCATCGCCAACGAGAGCACGAACAGCGACACCGGTGTGCTGGGTGGCGCGGTCGCGACGGTCTCAGGCGCGATTGTCGCCGAGGACTGCATGTTCGACAACAACCTCGCATTCCGCTACCCGCGCGATCTCTACGCGAGCTCGGGGGCGATCACCGCGACGGGCTGCGAATTCCGCAATACCAGCCCCGTTCCGGGCGGGGGGAGCTACGCCATCCGGGCCACGCTCGGAGGAACCCTCAGCGTGCAGGACTGCACCTTTGTCGGCCTCGACGGCGCGATTCTGGCCCAGTCAATCGACGAGTGCACGATCGACGCGTGCACCTTCAACAACAATTCCACATCCACGGTCGTGGTCTGGGCGACCGTCATACACATGACCGGAAGCACCCTTCAGAATTGCGGCCCCCAAGAGACCGAGTATGCATCCGAAAGTGCTGCGATTCAGTTCGGATCGGCGTCCGATCTCCTCATCGAGAACTGCGCTTTCATCGACAACACGTTCAACAATATCGAGGGTGTGCTTCAAGCATCCGGCGGGATCATCCGCGACTGCGTCTTCGCCAGGAACACGAACGAGTGGTACGCGAGCTGCGGCCTCGTGGCTGGCATGACGATCGAGCGGTGCCTCTTCGAAGACAACGCTGCCCAGACCGTCGCAGGCATTGAAATCTTCCAGGGCATCAACACCATCCGAGACTGTGTCTTCCGTCGGAATTTCTCGAACCGGATGGGGGCGCTCTTTGTCAACCAGACCAACCGCATCTACATCGAGGACTGCGAGTTCACCAGCAACCGGGTGGAATCGGTCGACACTGCTTTGGCCACCGGTGGCGGGCTCTCGTTCATCTCGAGGGCAAGGCCCCGGGGCTACCTCCGTCGTTCGACGTTCATCGCGAACCACTCCAGCGATGATGGTGGCGCCATCTTCTTTCCGCAGTCGTCCGATTTCATCATCGATGCCTGCATATTCCTCGGCAATACCGCAATGAACCAGGGCGGCGCGATCCGGGTGGAAGACGCCGGCAACAGACTGGATCTCATGAACTCCCTCTTTGTAGAGAACGCCGCGGAGGGTTCGGGCGGCGCGATCTACTCCCGAGGTCAGCAGAGCTATGTCAACAACACTTTCATCAACAATGTCGCACCCGTTGCGCCGACGCACCGACACACGGGTTCGAACACGACATTCGTGAACAACCTCATCTACGCGGACGATCTCTCCGTCCCGCAGTTGGACTACTCGGGCTCCTCAACCGGTTCGATCGTCAGCCACAGCATCATCCCGGGGAGCTACTCGGGCCCGGGCACGTCGACCGCGGTCACCGACATCACGCCTGTGCTGACGCGCCTGCCGAGCGATGGGGGCGACGGCTGGGGCGACGACCCCGCCACGCCCGGCGTCGACGAATCGCTTAACGACGACTTGGGCGATCTCACGCCCATCTCCACACAAGCGATCGACGCGGGCTCGAACGCCGCCGCCCCGCTCGACCGGTACGACTTCGACAACGACGGCGACACGACCGAACCGATCTCGACCGACGGCCTCGGGAACGATCGCTTCGTTGACATCGCGGCCGTCCCCGACACGGGCCTGGGCATGGCGCCGATCGTCGACATCGGAGCCGTCGAGGTGCAGTCGATGCCCTGCCCCGCCGACACCAACCACGACGGCGCCCTGACCCCAGCCGACTTCACCGCATGGATCGCCGCGTTCAACGCGATGGCACCCGCCTGCGACCAGAACGCCGACGGCCTCTGCAACCCCGCCGACTTCACCGCGTGGATCGCCAACTACAACGCCGGCTGCTGAGTGCCCGCCCGTCGCCGGGCCCACATTCTCTGCTCACCCTGAGGCGCGCCCCGCTCGGATGTCGCGTTGACCTGCGGAGGTCTATATGAATCGCACATGCCCCGTCATCGTTCTCTGCGCTCTCGCCTCATCCGTCTGCGCCCAGCCGCTCAGCGAAACGCACATCCTCGCCCCCAGCGACCCGACCGACTCTCTCCAGTTCGGGGACCACGTCGATCTCCACGATGGCATCGCCATCGTCTCGGGCCTGGGTCTCTGGACCGTTCCCGTCCCTGGCGCTGCCTACCTCTTCGATGTCGCGACGGGCACGCAGCTCGCCAAGCTCGACACCCCCGCGCTTGAGGGCCCGGACCAGCTCCTCTTCGGAGCCGCCATCGGTCCGAACCGAGCCCTGGTCGCGACGCGCAACTGGGCCTTCACGGGCACTTACAACCCCCGCGCTTGGCTCTTCGACACCACCGACCCCGCAAACCCCGTCTTCATGACGTACATCCAGCCGAGCGACGCAGAGTTCAACGACGACTTCGGCGACGCGATCGATATCGAAGGCCCGGTCGCCATCGTCGGCGCTCCCGGGAACAACGGTGCCGCAACGTTCTCGGGGGCCGCGTATCTCTTTGACACGACATCCGGAGCCGAGCTCGGCAAAGTCATCGCCAGCGACGGCGAGTCCGTCGATCAATTCGGTTGGTCGGTCGATCTCGACAACGGCCTTGCCATCATCGGCGCCCGATGGGAGGACGACAGCGCCCCCAACGGCGGCGCCGCATACATCTTCGACATCACCAACCCCGCCAGCCCGATCGAGCACGCCAAGCTCGTCGCGCCCATGGGCGACCAGAACGACTACTTCGGCTACTCCGTCGCCATCTCCGGCAACCTCGCCGCGGTAGGCGCGATGTTCGACGACGATCTCGGGCTCGATTCCGGTGCCGTCTACATCTACGACATCACCGACCCCGCAAACCCCGTGCTCACCAAGAAGCTGCTCGCCTCCGACGGCAACGCCACTGACGATTTCGGCTGGTCCGTCGCGCTCGACGGCACAACGCTCCTCGTCGGCTCGCGCACCGATGCCGATCTCTTCCCCGGCGCAGGTTCCGCGTACCTCTTCGATATCTCCGACCCCGCAAGCCCCGTAGAGGTCACCAAGATCATTCCGAGCGACACCTCCGCAAACGCCACCTTCGGATGGTCCGCCGCCCTCGAGGGAAACACCGCCGTCATCGGCGCCAGCCAGTCCAGCGCGCCAGGCCAGAACCATGGCCAGGCCTACGTCATCGATGCCACCATCACACCGCCCTGCCCCGCAGACACGAACAACGACGGCGCCCTCACCCCGGCCGATTTCTCGGCGTGGATCGCCGCCTTCAACGCGATGTCCCCCGAGTGCGACCAGAACAACGACACCCTCTGCACCCCCGCAGACTTCTCCGCATGGATCGCCAACTACAACGCAGGGTGCGATTAAGCCCTCGATGTCCTCATGGACGAAATTCTCGCAACGGCGCGGGATCAACATCGGAACTCGACACAGCCCTGCGCTCTGGCGTAGTGGTTTGTTCTGTTACCCACGAATCGATACCGACAGGCGTAATTGTGACAAAAATGCCAATGTAACAGTTGACAATCTTTGAAAATCGAGTCGCCTGTGGCGTGCACACCCTCTTTCAAAATGGGTTGTCACGCTCATATGGAGACTCAGATGAAATTGACCGCTGTGATTGCCGCGACTTTCTGCACCGCATCCGCGTGTTCCGCACAGCTCGAACTCGCCAACAACGGCGGGTTCGAAGCCGGTGACACGTCCGGATGGGAGTACTTTGCGACACCCAACTCGGGGTTCTTCGCCGATGGAGCGAACGCCCTCACCGGCAGCTTCGGGGGCCAGCTCTTCAACCTCACCGACGGAACCGCCGCGATCATCAAACAAGCCAATCTCGGGGTCGGTGTTGTTCAGCCGGGCGACGTTGTCACCATCACGTTCTCGGCAAAGGCGGTCAACGAGATCGGAGGCGTGAACTTCGCGGAATTCTTCTCTGAAATCGACGGCGGCGGCACCTCGTCCTCTCAGATCCTGGGCGGCGCCCCGCTGTTCGCCGGTACCGACTGGACTCCTTATTCCTTTACCGTAACCGCCGGGTCCAACGTGAGCGCCGGCATCACGCTGCAATTCACCGCCACCACCGGCGCCAACATCGGCAGCACATCTCAGCTCTTTCTCGACAACGTTTCCATCACCATCGACGCCAAGGAGCCGTGCCTGGCGGACACCAACGGCGACGGAGAAGTCACACCCGCCGACTTCACCGCATGGATCGCCGCCTTTAATGCCTCCGCTCCCGAATGCGACCAGAATGGCGACGGCTCCTGCACCCCTGCCGATTTCACAGCGTGGATCGCCAACTTCAACGCGGGATGCTAAACCCGTCGCCGGCGACTGAACCAGAGCAGGCCGCCAACCGCCGCCGCTCCTGAACCCGGCGTCGGCACACGCACCGCCGAGAACCGCTCGACAAACTGTGTCTGATTCCCCGGCCCCGTCCGCGTCTGCAGCAGCACCGTCGCGCCGAACGCGTCGTCGCTCAGAAACCTCAGGTCCGCCATGATGTTCAGCCCGCGGTTCGTGGCGCTGCCAGGGAACGTCGCGTAGTCGCTCCGCGCTGGCGCGGGCACAACCACCCTGAATCCAACCGCGTCCACAGACTCAAACACGCCCTGAATGTAATCCCCGTCTGCCTCGGTCAGCCTGAGCGTGTCACCCATCACCCCAAGAACCATCCTCTCCGATCGCGTACCGAGCAGTGCGCCCGTGCGAGGGTCGAGCTCATCGACCGTCACCAGAAATTCCCCCTCAAGCTCGGGTCGCCCCGCCTCCGGGGTTTCAAGTCGCGTCAGGAAGTCCGCCGTCGTCCCGGGAGCGCGCCAAATCTCGCTCGTAAAGTTCGAGCTCCCAAACCTCAGATTGAAACGGGCGTGGTTCTGGGAGTCGAACATGCCCGTACCAGACACCTGCCCCACATCCCAGACCGTTGCCCCGCTCTCGGCGATAGTGCCCGAAAACGGAGTCAGCGACCTGATGTCGTTGAATTCATACCGCCGGTCCCCCGGGCGATCGATGATCGTGATCCACTCCACCCCGCTGAAAGACGTCGACGCATAATCGTGAAAGAAAGCGCCCCGCGGATCGATCGCCTGGGCACCCGCGGAAGAAACACACACAAGCAGAGCAAGGGCACAACGCATTTCTCGGACCTCCATCCGGGCGGGAGCCGCCGGGTCCGAACAGCATGCCCCGGGAATCCGGGGAATGCTTTCAGATTCCGGCGCGCCAATTCACAGACGCGCGTGTTACGCTCTTCGTGTGCAACAGGGCGTCACAATCCAGACCGATCCCGCGACCGGACACGTTCGCATCGCCACCGATTCCGTTGTGGTCGGGAGCCACATCTTCCCCTTCGACCACCATGAGTGGTCGCACGTACGCACGTTCAGCGATCTCCCAATCATCGCGTTCGTGCGATCGCCCATCGAGGTCTCGATCGGTCTGGACGCGCCCGCGGTGCTCACAGGCGCCGTCGCCGCGACACCGCCGGCCAACACGGACTACATCCGCACACCCCGCTCAAAGGCGGGTCACAACGCGACCTGGTGCCAGCTGACCTCGCCCGGCGCGCTCTCAGAGATCGTCGCCCTGTTCGATCCCGCCGCCATCGATCGTGCGCACGCACCGTTCCCGAAATCGGTCACCCGCGCCCATCCGCTGGCAACACACGCACTCGAGCGCATCGCACACAACGCACGGATGGGCTCGCTCCCCGACCCTCTCGAACTCGACGAAGCGGTGCTCATGGCCGCCGAGCACACCGCCGCGGGCGCCTCGCCCGAACGCCGAACGAAACAGAGCGTCGGGGGTCTTACCGCCAGCCAGCGCCGTAGCGCTGTCAATGCCGCGTGCGAGACCCTCGCGCTCCGGTTCGACGAGTCGCTCTCGATCGCCCAGATCGCCCAGACCGCGGGATACTCCCCCGCCTTCCTCTCGCGCTGCTTCCGCGAAGCGCTCGGGCTGACCATGCACGACTACCTCACCACCCTCCGGCTCCGCGAGGCGATCAGCAGGCTCCACTCGTGGACGGGCAGCATCGCGCACGTCGCTGCCCTCACGGGGTTTGCCTCCCACGCGCACCTCACCACGCTCTGCTCAACCCGCCTTGGCGTCACGCCCTCGGCCATCGCCCGCGCCAGCAGGGCCGACATCCGCTCCCTTCTGGATCTGCTCCAGCGCTGCCCACTGCGGACGCCCTGATTCTGCGCCCACACCTACCCTCTCCGCATGGAAACACTCACCAAGTACCTCTTCCAGTACTACGGCACCGACTGGCTCGCCGTCGCCTTCATGTGCGTCTACCTCTGGCGTGTCGGAGACAAACACCGCGACGCATTCGTCTGGGGCGCCCTCAGCAACGTCTTCTTTGTCGCGCTCAACGTCCTCATCGATTCCCCGCCCGGCGTCGTCTTCAACGCTCTCTTCTGCCTGCTCAACGCACGAGCGCTCATGCAGTGGGCGAAGGCGGACAAGAAACCATCGACACCCCACTGCCCGAAATGCGAATACAGCCTCGCGGGACTCCCCGATAGCGGCCAGTGCCCCGAGTGCGGCAACCACTACGCTCGCTCATAAAGAAACATCCCCCGCACTTGGCGGGGGATGTCAGAGAATCGACAAATCTCGGCTTGCGATCACACCACCTGCAGCACGCGCATCGCGGCCTGCTTGATGTGCTGCGCGGTCAGCCCGCACTGCTGGAGCAACTCCTCAGCGGTCCTTGCGCTCTTGGGAATCTGTGTCACGTGCAGCTGCTCCAGCTGGAACGCGTCGCCCGCGCGGACCATCGCGTCCGCGATCGCCGAGCCCATCGCCCCGCCGAAGTTGTCCTCGACGCTCACGACGTACCCGCCGTTCTGGCTGATGATGTCCAGCAGCTTGTCCTCGTCGAACGGCAGCGAGTACATGTCCACCAGCGTCGCGCTCACGCCCGCCTCGTCCAGCAGGTCGATCGCGCGGTTCGCCTCGTGCACCATGTAGCCCGAAGCGCAGATCGCCACATCGCGCCCCTGCGTCAATACTTCCATGCCGCCCAGATTAAAGACCGTGTCGTCGGAGTAGATGAACTCCGCCTCCGGGCGGGTCGTCCGCATGTAGCACACGCCCTCGTACTCCGCCATCGCCTGAGTCAGCGCGTACGCCGCGTACGCGTCCGCGGGCTGGAGCACGTAGCACGCCGGGTTGCCGCGGCTGTCGCGAGCGGTCGCAAACGAGCGGAACCACGCCACGTCGGGCAGCGACATCTGGCTCGGCCCGTCCGCCGCGAGCGTCACGCCCGAGTGCGAGCCAATGAATTTCACGTTCGCGCCGGAGTAGATCGCCATCTCGATCTGGTCGTACGCCCGCGCAAAGAACTTACTGAACGTCGACACGAACGGGATCTTCCCCGCCGCCGCCATGCCCGCGGCCATCGAAACCATGTTCTGCTCAGCGATCTTGCACTCCACAAAGCGGTCCGCAAGATCGGAATCCTTGGCGAACATCTCCGCAAAGGTCGAGTTCTTCACGTCAGCGTCCAGAGCCACGACCTGCTTGCCCGCGTGACCGAGCGCACGCAGCGCCACGCCGTAAGCCTTGCGCGTCGCAAGCTTGCCCGTGTGCAGCAGGCTCTCCATGTCGTACTGACGCATCGACTCCGTAAAGCCCGGAAGCTCCGCGATCTCGTCCGGGCTCTCCGGCGCCTGCGCCGGCGGCTGGATCTCGAACGAATCCGAAGAGCTCAGCGTCGTCGTCAGGGCCAGGCGTTTCTCGTCGAGCTCGCCGAGCGCCTTCGTCAGCGCCTCGCCCACGGGGGGCTTGCCGTGCCAGCCGCCGCCCTGAATCGAGGGCACGCCCCAGCCCTTGACCGTCTTGGCGACCACCGCCATCGGCTTGCCCTTCTCGCCCGAACGGGCCGCGAATGCGTCCATCGCCTTGATGATCTGGTCCGGGCTGTGCCCGTCGATCGTCGTCACATCAAAGCCATACGCCTCGAGCTTCTTCTTGAGTGTCTCCGCGGTCTGCTGCCCGCTCACGCGCTCCGACTGCCCGTATTCGTTGCAGTTGAAGATCGCAAGCACGTTGCTCAGGCCTCGCTCAGCGATGATGTCCATCGCCTCAGCGATCTGCCCCTCGCGCGATTCGCCGTCGCCGATGATGCAGTACACCCGCTTGTCCATCGAGTCCATCCGGGCCGCCTCGCCAAGGCCGGCCGCAACCGAAAGCCCCTGACCCAGCGAGCCCGTCGCCGCGTCAAAGAACGGAAAGCCCGCCCTCGGGTTCGGATGACCATCGAGCGTCGAGTTCTGCTCACGCAAGGTGTTTGCGTCGGCCGGCGTCAGCTTGCGCCGCTGGCCGTTCTCTTCGACCACCACCCCCAGCTTGCACGCCGCCGCGTACACGATCGGCACCGCGTGCCCCTCGCTGAGCACCAGCCGGTCGCTCGTCGGGTAATCCGGAAAGTCCGGGCTCCAGCGCATCGAGTGATACATCAAAACAGTTGTCAGGTGCGCCAGGCTCAGGGCCGTCGTCGGGTGACCGCTCCCCGCGGCCGCACACATCTCCAGTGACATCCGACCCAGCTCGATCGCCTGTGCATGAACCGCGGCTTCTAGTGACATCGGTGCGCCATCCCTTCCTTTATCCGATCCGTCCAATGAGACAGATCGGCGACTCGTTCGCTTCGCCCACGCAGATCGCCTCCCAGCTGGCCCCGCCAGGGGCCCTCTCAGGGAGGCGCCACAGTCAAAGCCGTCGTTTGGCTGGAATCGACCACACACAAACCCGGACCCGCCCAACATCCCAAGCGGGTCACAAAGGCCTGCCCAACAGTATCTCGACCATACCCCACCCGGGCAAGCTCGGGACCCATGCCCACACGATTTCCCCCCGCAACTTCCGGGCCAGCGCCTGCCGTCCCCGGGCGACACTATCCGGCGTACACTTGTGCCCGGCGGGCAGCACATCTGGTGCAACACCCGTACCTACCTGTATTTGGGGAACGCCATGAAGGTCGTCTGTGATCGCAATGCCCTCTTCGACGCCGTCAGCGTCGTTTCCAGCGTCGTCAACGCCCGTTCGCCCAAGCCCCAGCTAGCCTGCATCAAGCTCACGGCCACCGGAACCCAGAAAGCCGGCACGCTCCTGCTCGAGGCCACCGATGGCGAGGTCGCCATCCGCATCTCCACCATGTCCGTCCAGGTCCTGGACCCCGGTGCAGCCCTCATCCCCGCCGACAAGCTCCGCCAGATCATCGGCGCCGAGGACAACGAAGCCACCCTCACCCTCGAAACCGACGCCGACGCCTGCACCATCACCGGCGCCGACGCCCACTTCACCGTCTACGGCTACCCCGCCGCCGACTTCCCCGAACTCCCCTCCTTCGCCGACATCGCCGGGGGCAAGACCGGACCCAAGCCAAAGGACGTCTTCCACGCCCAGTCGGGCGTCCTCAACAGCCTCATCAACAAAACACTCTTCGCCGCCGCCCGCGAGAACACCCGCTACGCCATCAACGGCGTCCTCATGAAGCGCGACGGCAAGAAGCTCGAGATGGTCGCCACCGACGGGCGCCGACTCGCTCTCTGCCGGGGCACCGTCCCCGCCGGCGCCAAGTCCGATGGCCCGCCCGCCAGTTGCATCGTCCCCTCCAAGGCCCTCACCCTCCTCCAAAAGCTCGCCGATGACCCGAGCGAGCCCATCACCATCGCCGTCACCGAGTCCCAGGCCGTCTTCGCCATCGGAGGCTCCGAAACCACCGGCGAGGGTGCCCGCGCCACGCTCGCGACCAGCCTCGTCGAGGGCACCTTCCCCCCCTACGAGGACGTCATCCCGAGCGACCAGGACAAGAAAGCCACCTTCGACAAGTCCGTCCTCAGCTCCGCGGTCAAGCGGGCCGCCCTGCTGACCAACGAGGAATCCCGAGGCGTCCGCCTGAGCTTCAAGGGCCAGGCCAAGCAGCTCGAACTCGCCAGCCGTGCGCCAGAAGTCGGCGAAGCCACTATCACCGTCGAGCTGCCCAGCTACGACGGCGACGACGTCGAGATCGGCTTCAACCCCCAGTTCATCGCCGAAGCCCTCCGCGTCGTCCCAGAGAGCGAGGTCATCCTCGAACTTAAGAGCACCAACAAGCCCGGCCTGCTGAAGGCGGGGAATGACTTCCTCTACGTCGTGATGCCCGTCAACCTGCAGTAAACCGACACTCGGCTCCCAGCAATCGCCACCCGTCTAACAGCGAGCCGCCCGCAGATGCGGGCGGCTTCTTTGCGCCAAAAAACCGCACTCCCGTGGCGGAGGCATCCTGCCTCCGCGCCTTCACAAAGTGAAAGTGACGTCCAGCTGCCGAGCACGCAAATACTGCAACAGCTGCAACTACCCCACAACCGGCCTCACCGCCCCCATCTGCCCCGAGTGCGGCTCCCCCGTCCCCAACACAGCGCACACCCGAGCCCTATTCTCCCCCCGTGCACCCCGAATCCATGACCATCTCATCCATCGCCCGAGCCCTTGCCTCCCGCGAGACCTCCGCAGAGACCCTCGCCCGCGAGGCCCTTGGGCGCGCCAGCGAGCACAACGACTCGATCCATGCCTTCCTCTCCCTCCACGAAGACCGCGCCGTCGAGCGGGCCAAGGCGATCGACGACCGCCTCGCCGCGGGCGAATCCCCCGCAGACATCGGCCCCCTCGCGGGCGTGCCCGTCGCGCTCAAGGACAACATCTGCCTCGCCCACGGCACAACCACCTGCGCCTCCAAATACCTCGCTCAGTTCGAGTCCCCCTACTCCGCAACCGCTGCACAGCGTCTCGAAGACGCGGGCGCGATCGTCATCGGCAAGACCAACCTCGACGAGTTCGCCATGGGCAACACGGGCGAAAATTCAGCCTTCCCCGCCGCCCGCAACCCGTGGGACACCTCGCGCGTCCCGGGCGGGAGCTCCAGCGGCTCAGCCGCCGCCGTCAGCGCGGGGTTCGTCCCCGTCGCGCTCGGTTCGGATACGGGCGGCTCCGTGCGCCTGCCCGCAGCGCTCTGCGGCGTCGTCGGCTTCAAGCCCACCTACGGGCGCATCTCGCGTCACGGCCTCGTCGCCTACGCGTCCAGCCTCGACCAGATCGGGCCCATCACGCGCACCGTCGATGACGCTGCCCGCGTCTACGCCGCTATCGCAGGCCCAGACGAGCACGACGCCACCTGCATCGACAGGAGCGTGAGCGCCGAATTCAACCTCGACGCGCCGCTGACCGGCCTCAAGATCGCAGTCCCAGAGCAGGCCCGCGCCGACGCGATCAACCCCATGATCCGCCTCATCTTCGGCATGACCTGCAAGGTCTTTGCCGACATGGGCGCCGAGCTCATCGACGTCAGCCTCGCGCACGCGGACCTCGCCGTCGCCGCGTACTACACCATTGCGACCGCGGAAGCCTCCTCGAACCTGGCCAGATACGACGGCATCCGCTACGGCAAGCGCGCCAAGCTGGCACCGGGCGCCTCTCTCGAAGACCTCTACACCAGATCCCGCACCGAATTCCTTGGCGCTGAGGTGCAGCGCCGCATCATGCTGGGCACGCACCTGCTCCGCGCCGGGTACGCCGATCGCTACTACATCAACGCCCAGCGCGTGCGCCGCCTTGTGCACTCCGACTACGACGCGATTTTTCGCGTGATCGGCGCCCACGCCGTGCTCACGCCCACCTCGCTCGTGCCCGCGTGGCCCATGGGCGAGAACGACCTGGACCCCGTCGCCGGATACCAGCAGGACCTCATGACCGTCGGCGCGAGCCTGGCAGGCCTGCCCGCGATCTCCGTTCCAGCCGGGTTCCTGCCCGCGGGCGATCGCTCGCTGCCCGTTGGCGTCCAGCTCGTCGGGAAAGCGCTCGACGAAGCAACACTCCTGCGCATCGCCCACCAATTCGAGCAGCGCGCCGGCTTCGAAGGACGCCTGGCCCCGCTTTAATCCCGCAGTGCGTAAGCCCGCTGGCGCAAACTAGCGCTGCGTGTGCGCATCCGGTTCGGGCAGCTCGACCTCGGGAGTCGCCCTTGGCTCGCTTCGCGTGGGCCTCAGCTGGCGACCGCCCGCGTGCTCAACCAGCAGGGGCAGACGACGACGCCCGGCCCTGGCCTGCGTGCGCTTGCGCACACTCCGGTCCCACGCCCAGGCCCACACCGTCATCGCCGGGAACACCAGGAGCACAAAGATCCCGATCAAGGCCGTCGTGGGCGTCAGCCCCGACTCGGACCCGAACGCCGCGTACGCGAGCGCGAGCGCCGACACCATGCTCAGAACAGAGAGCAAGGCGAAAACCGCGCGACGGGTCTTCAGTACCAGCACAAGCTTGCGATCCACGGCCACGCACTCCACACACCCATTGGGGCGGGCATCCTAGATCCAGCTTCTCAGGGTTTCCCACGAGATCGATCGACATTCACGCAAACAAAGCGCCCCAGCGCCCGCCCGGACTCCCCGCTCCGGGGTGCTCGCGCGGATCGATGCTGTCGTTTGTGAACCGCCCACGTCGCGGCTATCGTCCGCACCTGACCCGTGCAGCCCAAATTACCCATCCCGAGCCGAAGACAGCACCGCTCTTGTGCCAAAGCCGTGGGCGCGGCCGCGATCCTCGTCGCGCTGGCGACATCGCCCGTAGCGGCCCAGGACGACGTCCTCACCCCGGCGCCGCCCGAACTCGCACAGCCAGAGGGCCCGTATGACGGGCGCTACGTCGCCTCGATCACGCTCCTGATCGCTGAGCCCAATTCCGAAGAATTCACCGAGGCCGACCCCGCCACCGCCCAGCTCATCCGGAACCAGCTCCGCACAGGCAAAGGCTCGCGCGAGTACAGCGAGGCCATCGTCGCCAACGACATCGCCCGCCTCAACCGCCTCGGACGATTCTCCAGCGTCGAACACACCTTCACCATCAGAGAAGACGGCTCCCTCGATGCCGTCTTCAGGCTCCGCCAGCAGCCCATCATCAAGGACGTCCAGGTCGTCGGCAACCGGAGGCTCAACTCCAACCGCATCGCGGGCGAGGTCGACTTCCTCGCGGGCACCCCGGTCGACCAGTTCGAGCTCGATCGCGCCGCACGCGCCATCGAAGACCTCTACCGCGACCGCGGCTTCCACCTGGCGGGCGTTTCCGTCAACCTCGACGAACTCCAGAACTCCGGCATCGTCCTCTTCGAGATCCGCGAAGGCCTGCGCACACGCATCACCGACATCCGTTTCGATGGCGCCCAATCTTTCCGCCTCGGAGAGCTCCGACGCGAGATCAAAACAAGCGAATCCGGCATCTTCAACAGAGGGCCGCTCGACGAATCCGTCCTGCGAGCCGACGAACGCGCACTGGCCCGCTTCTACAAAGATCGCGGCTACCTCGACGCCCGCGTCGGCAGCCTCGTCACCACGAGCCCCGACAGCCGCGAGGCCATCGTCACCTTCTACATCGACGAAGGCCCCCTCTACACGCTCCGCAACATCGTCGCCCAGTACGCGGACGCCGAGGGGAATCCCGTCCTCTCCGAGGCCCAGATCATCGGCCTCGTCGACATGAAGCCGGGCGACACCTACAGCCACACCAAGGTTGAACGAGCCGTCGATCTCGTCCGAAGCGCCTACGGACAGCTCGGCTACGTGGACGTCACCGTCCAGCGCCAGGAAGTCCGAGACCCCTCAAGGCCCCTGGTCGACCTGATCCTTGGCATCCGCCAGGGACAGACCTACCGGACCGGGCTCGTCCAGATCACCGGGAACTCAACGACACGACACGAAGAGATCCGAAAGCTGCTCCCGATGCGCCCGGATCGTCCGCTCAACAAAACCTCGGTTGATCGCTCAGCGGGCATACTCGTCTCCTCTCGCCTTTTCGATATGCAGCAGTCGCCGCCCCGCACCGCGATCCTGCAGCCGGACCCCTCTCAGCCAAACTACCGAGACGTCCTCGTCGAAGTCACCGAGACCAACACCGGCTCGCTGAACTTCGGCGCCTCCGTCAACTCCGACGCCGGGCTCGTGGGCCAGATCTCCTTCACGCAGCGCAATTTCGATATCACCGACGCCCCAGACTCGCTCGGAGACCTCTTCTCCGGCAAGTCCTTCCGCGGCGGCGGCCAGACCTTCAACATCCTCTTCGCCCCGGGCGTCAACCTCGGAAACTACGCCATCTCGCTCTCGGACAACTCCATCAACGACTCTTCCATCGGCGGCAGCATCGGCGGATCGATCCGCACACGGAGCTACTCCGAGTTCGATGAAGACCGACGAGGCGTCAACGCCGCGATCACGAGGCTCTTCGGCGAACGCTGGCGAGGCTCGATCGACTTCCGCTACCAGTCCATCGAGATCACCGACATCGAGGCCTCCTCGCCCACCGACTTCTTCGACGTCCAGGGACAGAACAGCCTCACCGGCGTCGGCTTTGGCCTCCGCAGAACAACCGTCCCGCCACAGGAACGGTTCAGGCCCACACGAGGCTCCATCACCGAGATCGGTGTCGAACAGATCGGCGCACTCGCGGGCGACTTCGACTTCACCAAAATCAACGCAGAGCACTCCGTCTTCCTCTCGCTCTCGGAAGATTTCCTCGGACGAAACACCGTCCTGAGGCTCAGCACCCGCGCCTCCTACATCCCGCAGGACGCTGGCGACGTGCCCATGTTCGAACGCTTCTACCTCGGCGGCAAAAGCTTCCGCGGCTTCGACTACCGAACCATCGGTCCCCGCAGCGTCCGAAACGACAACGGACAGCCCAGCGTCGAACCCGTCGGCGGCACGTGGTCCTTCTTCTGGGGCGCCGAGATCCAGCAGCCCATCCTCAGCGATTCACTCGCGCTCGCGTTCTTCCTCGACACCGGCACCGTGACCAACGATTTCGGATTCGACGACTACCGCGTCAGCGTCGGAACCGGGCTCCGCCTCTTTATCCCAAACCTCAGCCCCGCGCCGCTCGCCTTCGACTTCGGTTTCCCGCTCCTCAGCGAGGACGACGACGAAGACCGCCTCTTTACCTTCGATATCGACCTGCCCCTCTAGCCACAGCCGAACGAGCGCCTTCTGGCGCCCCGGTCGCGCTCCAATCTCATCCGCTGGGGCCGGAAGGTCCGAACCACGCCCCGCCCACGCCGGTACAATCACCAGACACTCGCGCACAACAACGCACGGAGGCCCGCATGCATTCCAACGCCAGAACGTTCGCCGCTTTCGCAGGAATCGCACTCGTCGCCCTTGTCTCCGCGGCTCTGGGCGCCGGCATCGCCTCGCGCCAGGCGGCGCCGTCTTCTGTTGCCGTCGTGGATATCGATCGCCTCAGCGTCGAACTCGAAGAATTCAAGGTGCCCGCCGAGCAGTTCCGCTCCAAGCAGGTCGCCTGGAACGAAGAGCTCAAGGGCCTGCAGACACGACTCAACCGGATCGACGACGAGATCGGCCTCATCCCCGAGACCGACCAGGACGCCAGGATCAACAAAATCATCCAGCGCTCCACGCTCGAAAGTGAGATCAAAACCAAGAGCCAGCTCTTCCAGCAGGCCTCGGACCTCGAACAGTCCAAGCTCTTCAAACGCATGTACGACCGGATCGCCGACGGGGCCGCACGCCTCGCTCAGCGCGACGGGATCGACGTCATGCTCGTCGACGACCGGATCTTCGTCATCCCCGGCAACAACCGCGCCGCGCAGAACTCCGCGCTCGAGAGCAAAAAGATTCTCTACGCCTCCGCCGCCATCGACATGAGCGACGAGCTGCTGACCATGCTCAACAACGAATTCACCGCGGGCAAGTAATGACGCAAACGAACGACCAGCCGCTCAGTATCAAATCCGGACTCTTGGCCGAGATGCTCACGGGCGACCTTGTCGGCCCCGCAGACGTCACGCTCACGGGCATCGAATCGCTCTCAAACGCCTGCCCCGCGGACCTGAGCTTCGTCCGCAACTCCGCCTACGCCAAGGACGCACTCGAATCCAAGGCCGGCGCACTGCTCGTCGCCCGCGGCATCGAGCTTGGCGATGCGCCAGGCAAGGCTGTCATCTTTGTTGACAACCCCGACCAATCCCTCCTGAGCCTCCTCAAGGCGCTCCGCACCCAGCGCCACGGCCCCGAACCCGCCGGCACACACCCCTCCGCCATCATCGACCCGAAAGCCTCCGTCGATCCCTCAGCCATCATCGCCCCAAACGTCGTCATCGAAGCCGGCGCACAAGTCGGGCCAAACACGCGCGTCGACGCGGGGGCCGTCATCAGCTTCGGCTGCACCATCGGCAAGCGCTGCCGCATCGGAGCCAACGCCGTGATCGGGGGCGAGGGCTTCGGCTACATCACCGACAAAGCCACCGGCGCCCACACCCGGCTCCCACACGTCGGCATCGTCGTCGTCGAGGACGACGTCGAGATCGGCGCCGGCACCTGCATCGACCGCGCCAAATTCGGCATCACCCGCATCGGACAAGGTTCCAAGCTCGACAACCTCTGCCAGATCGGGCACAACGTCACGATCGGGAAGAACTGCATCATCTGCGGCCTCGTCGGCATCGGGGGCTCCGCCATCATCGAAGACGGAGTCGTCATCGGCGGACAGACCGGCATCGCCGACAACGTCACCGTCGGAAAGGGCGCCCAGCTCGCCGCCCGTGGGGGCATCCTCTCCGACATCCCCGCCGGCGGCATCTACGTCGGAAGCCCCGCACGCGAACGCTCACAGGCCTTCCGAGAATTCGCGGCCCTCAAACGCCTCGCCGATCCGAAACGCAAGAAAAAACCCTCATGACCGCGCACGCCACCCAGCGACGCACACTCACAGGCCCCGTCACCATCAAAGGCGTCGGCCTCTTCACCGACACCCCCGCCTCGTGCACGCTCTCACCCGGTGCCGCCGGCACGGGCGTTGTCTTTCGTCTCAACGCCATCAACATCCCCGCAACCATCCGCCACCTGATCCCCTCGCCAATCCCCGCATTCGCCCGCCTCCCAGCGCGCCACACCTGCCTCGGGCTCAACGGCGCGAACGCCATCACGTGCGAACACCTCTTAAGCGCCCTTGCGGGCCTTGCGATCACCGACGTCCTCGTCACGCTCGGCGATTCCGGCGAGCTCCCGATCGGTGACGGCTCAGCCAAACCCTTCACCGACGCCCTCTCAAACACAACTCTCATCGCCGCACACGCCCAGTCCGAACCGATCGTGCTCAGCAAGCCCGTCTCTGTGCGCTCCGGCAGCGCCACCATCACCGCCGAGCCGGACGATTCCCCTAGCTACACCTACCACTTCGAGCCGCCCGCCGGCTCGGCGCTCTCACGACAGTCCGCGACCTGGCACGGAAACGCCGAGGAATACACCGCCAGCGTTGCTCCCGCGCGCACGTTCTCGATGCTCGCCGAAGCCACCCAGGCCAAAGCCCTTGGTCTCTTTGCGAGCTTTACCCCGCGCGACCTGCTCGTCCTGGACGACACCACCGGCGCACCGATCGACAATACGCTCCGCTTCGACAACGAGCCCGCCCGTCACAAACTCCTCGATCTCATCGGCGATCTCGCGCTCGCGGGGCGCCCCATCTGCGCACGCATCACCTCCACCCGCGGCGGACACGCCTTAAACCACGAGCTCGCGCTCAAGATCCTTGGGTCTTCGTGATCATCTCGCCGGTTCCGGAATCGCCCGACCACTTTCGTTCCCGTGAACCATCTCGCTGACCACCGCTTCCACGCCCGCAATCAGCGCCGCCGTTGCGTTCGCCTCCGGGTGCCCGCGATCAAACTCGATCGTCAGGACCGCAATTCCCCGGTCAACCCCGAGATAGCTCCCGATCGAGCCGGGCGTTTCGTACCCCATCTCGACCTTCACGTCCCATCGATACCGATGGTCCGCCCTGTCCGCCGCCGCCGCGAAGACCTGTGCCAGATCGCCCGCGGGTCCGTCGTAATTGACAAACGGCCCCGTCTGGATGGAGTGCAGCACGATCACGAGCTCCGGCTTCACGCGCCGGATCAGGTCGTCCCCCAGTCGCGTTTCAATCTCGGACAGTGCCTTTGGCCCGTTGGTCGGGCTGGGGCGAAAGCCACTGGCGGGCCAGTTCCGATTCAGGTCCACGCCCCTGGCGTTGTACCGCGAGTGCGCCTCCGAGCCGTCCGGGTTCAGGTCCTGGACGATCACCATTCTCGCCCGCATCGGCTCTTCTTCGAGCCGGCGCACGAGCGCCAGGACCGGAGCGAGCCCCTCGGGCTCAGAGCCGTGGATCCCGCCGATCACCAGCACGCTCGGCCCCGCATCACCAAGTAACCGCACCGTGATCGCACGCCCCTCGGTGCTCACGCCGCGCTCCGTCGCTGCATGCACAGGCCGGGCAATCGCGCCGGCGCATCCGCCCAGCACGCACGCCGCGGCCGCTGCGCCACAGACAACCAGCGCCCTATTCATCGATGCCAAGATCAGCCTTGGTAAACAACCGCTCCATCCGATACCCCGCCTGCGCCATGTTCTCGCTGGCGCCCTCCTGGCGATCGATCACCACAACCGCGGCCAGCACGACGGCTCCCTCGGCTTCGAGCGTCTTGCACGCCTCGATTGTCTGCCCGGCGGTCGTTGCGACATCCTCAACAATGATCACACGCTCGCCCCGCTCAAGCTTCCCCTCGAGCTGGCGGGCCGTGCCATAATCCTTCTTCTGGTTCCGAATGAAAACACAGGGCTTGCCCGTCACCAGCGAAGCCGAGGTCACCAGCGGGATCCCCCCAAGCTCCGCCCCCGCGAGCCGATCCGCGCGCTCGCCCGTCTCCTCTTCGACCCTTCCGATCGCCTCCGCGAGCAGCTTGCCGATCTCGCCGAGCACCTCGGGGCGCGTCGAGAACAGGTATTTGTCAAGGTAATACGTGCTCGTCCGACCCGATCTGAGCGTAAACGTCCCTCGCAGGAGCGATAAATCCGCGATCTGCTGCGCAAGGGCCGCCCGGTCTGTCTGATTCTGGCTCATGGTGCGAGAGTAGGGGCGGCCTTCTCATCAACGCAACCCAGCAGGCACGCCCCATCTACAATCAGCCGGGCGTGGTGGCGCCCACCGATCCGAAAACAACCTCCACGCGGGAGAGCTCGATATGTCCAGTTTCCGTCACAGCATTGTCGCAATCACGATCGGCGCAGGCATGGCGCTCAGCGCCGACGCCCAGACCACGCTCCCGCCCCCGCCCGAGCGCCCCGCGCTGCCCGAGTACGTCCCGCCCGCCAAGAGAGAGCGCCCGCAGGCCAACCCGGGCCAGGCCCGCCAAAACCAGGCCGCGCCGAAGTTCGACCCCACAACCGTCGAATTCGAACCCATCTGGCACGCGCTCGACGACGGCACCATCGTCGGCCCAGATGGGTACTACGAAGTCGCCGCCCTGAAGAACAACCCCCTTATCGATGAGGACCTCTGGTCGTTCATCGAGGTTCTCCTCGAAGACCGCCACAAGGAAATGGAACTCGTCGCGCAGGCCCACCCGCGAGAGTGTGTCGTCGCGGTCACCACCGCCATCACCCAGTTCGATGTCCGCGACGAGAGCTCACGCATCCCGCTGGCAAACGTCTCACTCGCGCTCAACCAGCCGGGCGGCGTCATCGGCTATCTCGCCGAACAAGGCATCATCTCCCCCGAGATGAGCACCATGTCGCACCACATCGCGATGGACTACACCCGAAACACGATGGCCGGCATCGAAGCCTCGCTCCCTGAAGGCACAGAGCCACTCGTCATCGTCAACCACCAGAGCAAGTTCCTGGTCCGCCAGGGGCTCGCCGAGCCGCTCATGGCCTTTGGCAGACTCGCCCGTCGCGCGATCGAGAGCGATCCCTCCCTCGTTGAGAACGCCGAGGAGTTGCTCGCACTCGAAGGCGACGCATTCGTCGACGCGTCCGCAGCAGCCCTGGCTCACCTCAGCGACGAAGAACTCAAGGCCGTCATCACCAAGGCCTACGAGCAGGCCCACGGCCCAGTCGGCGGCTGATCACTCCGAACCATCCAGAATCACCGGACCCCTCGCCCCAGGCGGGGGTCTTTCTTTCTCACTCCGAAGGACGAAGCAGCGGAAACAGAATCACATCCCGGATTGTCTGGCTGTTGGTCAGCAGCATCACCAGACGATCGATGCCAAGACCCATCCCGCCAGCGGGCGGCATGCCCACACGCAGCGCCTCCACGAAGTCCTCGTCCAGATTCCGGAACGTCGATTCCTCGTCATCGATCCCCGCAAGCTGCTCCTGGAACCGCTGAAGCTGAATATCCGGGTCGTTCAACTCCGTGTAGTGCGGCCCGACCTCCATGCCAGCCACAAACAGGTCCGCTCGCTCCGCGATCGCCGGGTTGTCCGCCTTGGGGCGTGTCAACGGGCTCAGCGCCGCCGGGTAATCCATGACCCACGTCGGCACGCTCGGGTCGATCGCCTTCTCCGCGACCTCTTCGAACAACTCGTTGACCACCCAGACATCATCAAGAGCCGTGCCGTCCTCGGCTATCGTCTTGATCCGGTGCTTCCTCGCCTCCTCGCGAGCCTTCGCAACATCCGACATCGGGAACCCGAGCGCCCGCTCGAAAAGCTCCGCGTACGACACCCGCGCAAAGGGCCCGCCATAGTCGATCATCAAGTCCCCGTAGGGCAGGGCCAGGCTCTCGTCCGAACCGGACACGATCGCCGCGGCATAACGCACGATCGCTTCGGTCAGCTCCATCACGCTGTGATAATCGCCGAACGCCTCGTACGCCTCGATCGCCGTGAACTCCGGGTTGTGCTGCTTGTCGACACCCTCGTTGCGGAAGTTCCGGTTGATCTCGTACACCTTCCGCATGCCGCCCACGAGCAGTCGCTTCAGGTAGAGCTCCGGCGCAATCCGCATCGACAGGTCGATGTCCAGCGCGTTCATGTGTGTCACGAACGGTCGCGCCGCCGCCCCGCCCGCCTGCGACTGCAGCATCGGAGTCTCGACCTCGATGAACCCCCTGGCGTCCATCAGCCGACGAATCCCCGCCACGATCTTCGATCGCAGCTGGAACACCCGCATCGCCTCCGGGTTCGCCCACAGGTCCACGTACCGCTTGCGGTAGCGCGCTTCCACATCCTGCAGGCCCGCCCACTTCTCGGGCGGCGGCACGAGGCTCTTACTCGCAAGCCGAAGCCCGCTCGCCCAAACCGTCACCTCGCCCGTCCGCGTCTTGACCAAAGGCCCCGTCGCGATCACCACGTCCGCGTTGTCCAGAAGCTTGGCCGCAGAAAAACCAGCCTCGTCGCAGTCGCGCTGGCTCACCGCGATCTGCAGATCACCCGAGTCGTCGCGCAGGTTGAGCCAGATCAGCTTCCCGCCGTCACGCCTGAGCATCACCCGCCCCGCGACCTTCACCACGGGGCGTTTGTCTACGAAGCCCTCTTCCTTGCCGTGCGCCTTCTGGTCCTCGTCCGCCGACTCGTCGTACTTCCCGTGCGCCGCCGCCAGACTCTGGATCCCAGGCTCGCCCGACCCATACGGGTCCTGCCCCGCGGCTCGCAGCGACTCCCGATTGGCGATCCGTTGCTGGATCAGCGGGTGAAGGTCGGTCGTCGGCTCGTTCGATTCGGTCTCGGCGCTCATGGCACAACTCTACCCCACCCAAAAAAGACCCGCGTGCAGAAGCACACGGGCGCTGTCGTCGGGGATCCGTCTGAACCAGGGAAGCCTGGGCCTCTCAGCCGGCCACACTCCTGGGCGAATCGTTGATCTTGGGAGTCACCGTGAGCACCGGGTCCGTGTGCCGAATGGCGCCAAGGTTCTGGGCCAACTCAGCGATCGTGGACTCCTGCAGCACGCCAAGCACAGCCGAAGCCGCTCGATCCAGCCGCTCATGGAGCGCAAGGAACCCGTCCCCGAGCGCCTCGAGTTCGGAACTCGTCCGAGGCTTGCGGATCGGGCCGACGGCCATCACCACCTCGAGAGCCGTGACCTGCTGCGGCTCGACCGAAAGCGAATACCCGCCCCCGATCCCACGCCGCCCGCTTACAAATTTGTTCGCCGAGAGCTGCTGCATGATCTTGGCAAGATACGGCGGCGGCACATCCGCCTGGGTCGCAAGTTCCGCCGCCGGCACGGTCTCGCCACGCCTCGCAGCCAGGGCACACATCGCTCGCAGCGCGTATTCAGAAGTCTGGGTTAGCATCGATCGTCCTCAACTCAAATCACCCCAACAGGCAACGCCCCCTGAATTCGAACGGTCATATCACTCTGGATCTTCCTTGTAAGAAACTTTCTGACCTTGAAATCCGACTTCTTACACACAAAACACGACCATACCGCCCCAGAATGACGCCTGATGTGGTGTTTTTGTTTGGTGATGACTAATATCATTCGCCCAATTCTCCGCCATGCTGATTCGAACCCTGCGTTGCTCTGTGTCGGGTCGCCCTTTAGAATGCAAAGTTGGACCTCAAAGTCCGTAAGCTGGAACGATCGCTCGAATAAACAACACGATGCCAAGAACCCGCTCGATACCCGAAGACCTGGCCCTTGAGCGATCGCTCCATGTCTTCTGGGAAAGAGGATTCGACCGGGCCTCGATCGCGGACCTCTGCCAGGCCACGGGCCTCGGGCCATCGAGCATCTACAACGCCTTCGGGAACAAACTCGCATTCTTCAAGAAAGCCCTCGCCCACTACATCGCAAAGTACGCCGTCCTCGCGACCGAACAGCTCGATCACAACGTGACCGCCGACCGATCGATCCGGGGATTTCTGCGGGGCGTTGTCACCCTCTGCACCACGCCGGGCACGCCCCCCGGGTGCTTGATCATGCAGGGCGGCGGCGCTGGCTCGGCTGAGAATTCGGAAGCGTGCGCTGTCACCAACGAGATCAAATCATCGCTGTGCGGCGCGATCTGTGCCATGCTTACCGCGCGACAACTCGCAGGCGACAGACTCGCCAGCGAACCACACGCCCTCTCGCTCTTTGTCATGGCCTCGATGCGAGGCATCTCACAGCTCGCCTGCGACGGCTACACCGAGGAAGAACTCCTCCGGGTCGCCGATCACGCCGCACAGAGCTGCATCAAACCCGACGCAGCGCTCAGCCCAGAAGCCGATCGACTTCCTTGAGGCTCGCGCCGTCCTCGTCCGCGACCTCGATCGCATCCAGCAGCTTGCGTATCACATCGTCCGGCCCAACCTGATCCGCCTCGGCGTTGAAGTTGGTCAGCACGCGATGACGCAGCACGGGCAGCGCCGCCGCCTTGACGTGCTCGACGTCCGCGTGCGTCTGCCCGGACAGAATCGCCTTCGCCTTCGCCGCCAGAATCAGGTACTCGCTCGCTCGGGGCCCGGCGCCCCAGCCCACGTAGTCCTTGATCACCTTGGGCCTGCTGTCCGCCTCGCCAGGCCCGGGCATCCGTGTCGCACGCGCCAGGCGCAGCGCGTACCGGATCACGTGGTCCGCCACCGGCGCATGCCGGATCAGATTCTGCATCTGCCCGATCTCTTCGCCTCCAAGAACGCGATCGATCATCACCTCGCTCTTGCGCGAGCTTCGGCGCACGATCTCGAGCTCTTCTTCTTCCGTCGGATACCCGATCTTGATCTGGTACATGAACCGGTCGAGCTGCGCCTCGGGCAGCGCGTACGTGCCCTCCTGCTCGATCGGGTTCTGCGTCGCCAGCACAAAGAACGGGCTCGGCAGCGCGTGGATCTGACCCCCCGCCGTCACCTGCCCCTCCTGCATCGCCTCCAGCAGCGCCGCCTGCGTCTTGGGCGGCGTGCGGTTGATCTCATCCGCGAGCACGACATTCGCAAAGATCGGCCCATGGATGAAGCAGAGCGACCGCTGCCCGGTCGTCTTGTCCTCCTGGAACACCTCGGTCCCCGTGATGTCGCTGGGCATCAGGTCGGGCGTGAACTGGATCCGGCTGAAATCGAGGCTGAGCGCCCGCGCGATCGTGGAGATCAGAAGCGTTTTGGCGAGCCCGGGCACACCCACCACAAGGGCATGCCCCCGGCTGAAGATGCACTCGAGCATCTGCTCGATCACAGCGTCCTGCCCGACCACGATCTTGCCGATCTCGCCACGCAGGCGATCGTGCGCCTCTTTGACACGCCGAAGATCCTCTGGCATCACATCCGTCATCGCGCTCTCCATCGCCCAGGGTCCGACCAGATCTGCATACCCCGCCCAAGACTATCGGCTGCCCCCTTCTGCCTTCTCCCCCCATAATGGAGGCTCCGTGGCGCATCGACCTACCCTTGTTTTGGGCGTTTTGTTGCCGACATCCCGTTGTGGAGAACCTGTGTGAGAAGCGCCGGATGCGCTCGGCAGCGCTCCCCCATCCGACACCTGGCGCTCGCCATTACCAATCTCGCCGACACGCCGTGCCCGAAACCCGACCTCAACCGTCACCCATCCGACAACGCATGCACGCCGCCGATGGCTCCCCTAAACACCGCCGTATGCTTTGTTTAGCGGCACGCCCGGTTTGGGCTCCACAAGCCGACAGGGCTTAATACTGTGATGATGAATCTCTCTTCTCTCTTCTCGAAAGAAAGAACACCCGGAGGAGGGCGCTGATCTGGACCAAGACGTCCGCAGACCCAATCCCCGTGTGATGAATATGGGGATAACCCACTCGCATACTCATCCACCAGATCCGGGATCGTCGGCCCTGCCCCGTCGGGCTCTGAAGAACGCTCGGAGCAGGGCGCCCGATTCTTCGCCCAGCACGCCCCCCACGACCTCGGCCCGGTGATTCAGGCGCGGATCCGTCGCGATCTCAAACAGCGTCCCGCACGCCCCGGCCTTGGGGTCCGCGGCTCCGAAAACCACACGCCCTACCCGGGCGTTGACGATCAGGCCCGCGCACATCGGACAAGGCTCGAGCGTCACCGCAAGCGAGCAGTGGTTCAGACGCCAGTCCCCCACGGCTCGGCTGGCCTGCAGGATCGCAATGTGCTCCGCGTGCGCCGAAGGATCGCGATCCTCCTCGCGCCGGTTGCGACCCTCGCCAAGCACCCGACCGGTCTGTGTCTCCCAGACCACCGCGCCCACGGGCACCTCGCCGGCCGACGACGCCTCGCGCGCAAGCCCAAGAGCCAGGCGCATCATCGCGAGATCCCGCTCGCTGGGAATCACGACGCGTCCCCGTCATCTCCCGAGTTCTTGCGCGAGAACCCGCGGGCGACCGCGCTGGCGGGCATGATCCGCAGCAGCACCATGCCGAACTCGAACAGAAGGTACAAAGGCCCGGACAGCAGCAGCATCGAGATCGGGTCCGCCGGCGTCAGCACCGCGCCCACAACCATGCAGCCCATGATGATGTACCTGCGGTACCCCGCCAGGCTCTTGTGATCGATGATCCCGGCCCAGCCGAGCAGCAGCACGATCACCGGCATCTGGAACCCGAGAGAGAACCCGAGCGCAAACGTCAAAACAAGCTTGACGTACTCGGTCAGGCGGTACTGCTGCTCGATCCCCACCGACATCTGCAAAGGCGTGCCCACGATCGTGCGCACACCCTCGGCGTCCACCGAGAAGCACGTCCGGCGCTGCATCAGCGTCGAGTTGATCCACGTCTGACCGACCGCGGGCTCCGCGGGATCGCCGGCGAAGATCGGCGTGTAGGGAACGGTTGCCATCACCTCGGGCGCGACCTCCACGACCTTGGCCGCCGTCAGCGCATCCTCGGCGCCAAGCGTGGCGCCGAAGTTGATGAAGAAGGCCAGCACCACAGGCAGCATCACGTAGTACATGAACGCAACACCCGCGATTGTCAGCGAGAAGCTCATCGGCACGAGCACGTACACGAACCGTCGTTCCTGGGCGTACAGCCCCGGGCTGACGAACTTCCAGAGCTGGATCACGATCCACCAGCTGCCGCCCAGAATGGACAGCAGCAGCACGACCTTCATGTACGCCCCGAACACCTCAACGGGGCTGGTCGCCTGGAGCACGGGCGGCAGACCCGCATCCGCGAGCGCGTGCCGAACCGGGATCGTCAGGAAATCCAGCACCCAGCGCCCGACCGCGACCGAGACCACCAGAAAGGGGATCAGTCCGAGAATGGACACCAGAAGGCGCTTCCGCAGCTCTTCGAGGTGATCGCCCAGGGGCATCGTGGCCCCCTCAAATAAACCAAGCTGGTCCAGACTCGTGCGAATAAGGCGTCCTCGCTGGGGACAATCGGTAGAAACGCTACCGGCTCGCAGAGGTTATGCACGCGTTGCGACGGGACGGGCGAACGGGCGCATCTGGCTTGAAGGACAAAGACTGGAGGGCGGGACTGTGGACGAAGCCGATCTGGTGCGACGGGCCGCGGGGGGAGACCCACGGGCCGCGGAGCTGATCTGGAAGACCCACCGGCGATGGATCGCCGCGGTCCTGCTTGCGCACAAACCGAGGCAGGCCGACGTGGAGGACCTGCTGCAGGAGGTGGCCCTGGCCGTGGTAGAGAAGCTCAACCAACTCGACGACCCCTCGGCGCTCAAGCCCTGGCTCCGGATGGTCGCGGTCAACACCGCCCGGGCGACCGGGCGCAAGCAGACCCGCAGGCGGGGCCTGCTCCGCCTGGTCCGCCCCAATGTCCCCGATGCCAGCAAGGGCGACCAGGACCTGACCAACGAGGCCACCCGCCAGCGCCAGGAAAAAGCCAGACAGCTCGGCTCGCTCATCGAGCACCTCCCCGACGCCTACCGCGAGTGCGTGCTCCTGCGCTGCGCCCGCGGGATGACCCACAGACAGATCAGCGAGATCACCGGCCTGCCCGAGACCACCGTCGAGACACGCATCGCCCGCGGGCGACGCATGCTCCGGGAACTCGCCCAGACCTCACCCGCAGAACGCGAGGCACGCCTCGCAAGGAGTCCCTCATGAACGACCAGCTTCACCCCGAACCAAACGACCGGCGCGACGTGCTGATCGGACGGATCATCGACGGCGAAGCCTCGGGCCAGGACTGGGCCGAGTTCCGCCAGATCGCAGGCGACGACCAGGCGGTCTTCGCAGAGATCGCTGAGCTCCAGGATCTGCGCAAGCGCACGCTCGAGCTCGTCGACGACGCGGGCAACTTCGCTGAGACCGTCGACCTGCCCATGCACCTGCACCTCAAATCAAGCCCGGCGCACCGCCTGCGTTCCGCGGGCGTCTGGGGCGGCTGGGCCATCGCCGCGATGATCGCCATCGCCTGGTCCATCGGTCTCCGCCCGGGTGACCCGCTCATCTTCGGCAACACGGACTCGTCTCAGGCAAACCTCGGCGCCGGCGTGATCAACACCGCGGGCGAGGCGTTCCAGAAGTACCTCGACCTCGGCAAGCAGTCCGGCTCCGTCATCGGAGAGATGCCCAGCGGCATCGTGCTCGACAAGCGACCATTCGAGGACGGCTCGGGCTACGAGGTCCTCTACATCAGGCCCATCATCGAGCGCGTCGTCGTCCGCGACCGAGACGTGTACCGACAGACCATGAACGAGAACGGCCAGACGCAGATCGTCCCGGCCCCGATGCCCGCATCCGCGGTTGCGCCGCAGCCCCTGAGCTGGTAAGCGAACCGAACCCGACACACAAAGGAGCACCACATGCGAACCACACCGATCACCAAGCTGACTCTCGCCGCGGCGATCGCCGTCGCCGGGCTGGCAACCTCGGCTGCCGCTCAGAATGCCACCGCGCCCAAGGCCAAGGTTTCATCCTCGACCACGATCATGAAATCCGGTGATGGGCAGTCCTACGAGATCAAGATCCAGGACGGCGAGGTCACCCTCTTCAAACTCAACGGCAAGAACGTCTCGTCCGACAGATACAAGATCGACACCGAGGGCGGTTTCATCGTCCTCAAGGACGGCGACAACGAGCCCATCATCATCGACATCCCCCACTTTGATACATCCAACCTGCCCGCGGGCTTCAAGGGTGGTATCGCAGAATGGCCCCCGCGCCCCGAGGTTGCCCGCGTGCCAAACGCGCCCCGCGCCGACAACATCCAGTGGCTCGACGCCCCTGACGCGCCCGATGCCCCCGCAGCGCTCACCTGGGTGAACAAAGAACCCCCGAAGGTCATGATCGGGATCACGCACGACAGCGTCTCCGACGAGCTGCTCGAAGAGCTCGGCCTCGAGAGCGGCGAGGGCATCTACGTGCTCGACGTCCGCAAGGACCTCCCGGCGGACAAGGCGGGCATCAAGTCGGGCGACGTCATCATCGAGGTGGACGGCCACCGCATCAGCAAGCGCGACGTCCTGATGGATGTCATGCAGAAACACGAACCGGGAGACAAGCTCACCATCATCGTCCTCCGCGACGGAGAGAAGAAGAAGCTCAAACTCGAGCTTGCTCCTTATAACAGCCAGCGTCTCGGTGTCGAAGGGAATGTCCTGACACGTTCGCTGAAACCAACCGCGCCAAATCGGTTCCGCATCGAGATCGACGGCGACGACATGGATTTCGGCGAGGACATGGACTTTGGCGATTTCCCTGACATCGAGTTCTTCAACGATTTCGACTTCGACATGGAAGGCCTCCCGCCCGAGGCCAGGCTCGAGCTCGAACGGGCGCTCAAGATGGCACGCGAGCAGGCCAAGGAGGCGCAGCAGCGAGCATTCGTGTTCCGTCGCGACACGAAGCAGGGCCAGAACCCGCTCCACGAGATCAAGATCCGTGAGCAGCACGACGAGATGCGCGAGCACGCCGACAGGCTCCACGAGCACATGGAGCTCTTCAATGAGCGGTCCAGCAAGCACGCGGAAGAGATGGCCAAGCTCCAGGAGCGCCTGGCCCGCCTGCACGAACTCGGCGAGAACGAGCACCTCTTCCGCGCAGCCCCCAACGGGCGGGCGTTCATCATCGAGGGCGACGCCGTCGGGCGCGACGGCTCCCGGAGCCTCGCCAAGGCCAAGGTCGACGCCGACCAACTCCTCGTTGAGCGCGACTCGCTGGCCGCCCGCAACCACGAGCTCGAGCGCCGTGTAGAAGACCTGGAACGCAAGCTTGAGGAGCTCATGAAGCGCCTCGAGAAAAACGAAAGCGACAGGCGCAGGTAACGGAAACCGGCGAGCCGCGTTTCCCAATGACAGACAACCGAGTGTCGGACCGGCGGGCTACGTGACTCCCCGCTGCCAGCGCCCACTGGTCCGATGCCGGCGAGAGCGGCAAGGAACGTCTTCCGAGCCGATTTCGCCAAACGAACCGGACCTGACGGGACTTGTGCCCACTGGTCCGGTTTGTTTTTTTGCCCGGACCACAGCCCGGGGCTTTCCGCTCATATTCCCGCACACCGGACGCACAGGCCCCCTAGGCTCGATTCCATGCCCGACGCACCCGAGCAAACCGAGGCCGATCCCAAAGAAACCGAACAGGCGGGCGATGTGCGCCTCTCCGATTTCGGAAGGGCCGGGCCCGCGGCGATCGTCGCTGCCCTGCTGCCTGCGCTGGGCGGATTCATCCTGCTCGGCTCGATCCCCGTGATCGCCCCGCAGCTCCGCGAGATGGGCACAGCCGGGCTGCTCCTCTACGTCGCGGTCTTTGCGATCACCAGCGGTCTTGCCATCCTGCCCACCTTCGCCCAGGCGGCGCTGGGCGGGTACACCTTCGGGCTTGCGCTCGGACTGCCCGGGGCGCTCTTTGGCTTCCTGGGCGGCTCGCTCATCGGCTACTTCATCGCCCGTCGCGTCACGGGCGACGACGCCATCGCGGGCATCCAGCGACACCCCAAATGGAACGTCGTCGTCCGCGCCTTCTTCCCGGACACCGAAGGCGACGGCACCCACCGGGGCTTCTGGCGCACGCTCGGCGTCATCACGCTGATCCGCTTTCCACCCAACTCGCCGTTTGCGGTCACCAACCTCGTGCTGGCCTCGGTCAAAGCCGACATCATCCCGTTTGCAATCGGAACGCTCCTGGGCATGCTGCCGCGCACCGCGGTCGTTGCGTACCTGGGCACACTCGTCGAGGGCGAGGTTTCCAAGGACGCGCTCGCCAGCGCCCGCCCCGGCTGGTACCTGCCGGTTGGGATCGGGATTTCGATCGCGGTATTGCTTGTTCTGGCGCGCCTGGGCGACCTTGCGATCAAAAAAGCCATCGCACGGGGTGAAATCGCTGCCTCAAGGCCCGGGGCGGAAACACCGGGCGACACCGACCAATGATGAATCAGCTGCGGGCCTTCGCTCGCGGACGCAGCCGGTGTGTGCTCCCCGGGTAAATACAATCGCACGCGCACAGTCAACGTCTTACAAGGGATCGCACAATGAACACGAAAGTCATGCTCGCCGCCCTCTGCGGCCTCTCCATCGGCTTCACCACAAGCGCCTCGCCCTCGGGCAGCGAGCCGGGCGTCAAGGGACCACAGGACGTCGAGGTCATCTCGCGCGAGGTCCTCTTTGGCAACCCCGAACGCGCCTCGTTCCAGGCCAGCCCCGACGGCAAGTTCATCAGCTGGCTGGCGCCAAAGAACGGCGTCCTGAATGTCTACGTCGCGCCCATCGACAACATCGACGACGCAAAGGCCGTCACGAACGACGACTACCGCGGCATCCGCCAGTACTTCTGGGCCGAGAACGCGACCCACCTCGTCTACATGCAGGACAAGGGAGGCGACGAGAACTTCCACGCGTTCTCCGTCAACATCGAAACCAACGAGCGAATCGAGCTCACGCCCTTCGAAGGCGCCCGCGCCCAGATCCAGCAGACCAGCAAGCTCTTTCCGAACAACATCCTCGTCAGCGTGAACAACCGCGACCCGCAACTCTTTGATATCTACAACATCGACGTCACCACCGGCGAGCGCGAGCTCGTCATCGAGAACAAGGGCTATGTCGGCTTCAACACCGACGACCAGTACAGCGTCCGCTTCGCTGCACGCTATGAGGGCGACGGCTCGCTCAGCTACTTCGAGGTCGAGGGCACAGAGGTCCGCGCCGACGTCTACCTGAACATCCCAAGCTCCGACGCGCTGACCACACAGATCGTCGGCTTCAACACCGCGGGCGACAAGCTCTACATCATCGACAGCCGAACCGGCAACACCGCCGCCCTTTTCGCCCGCGACATGAACACCGGGCAGACCGACATGCTCTTTGAGCACCCGAAGGCCGACGTCTCCGGCGCGATGGGCAACCCCGAGACGGGCGAGATCGAAGCGGTCGCCGCGAACTACCTGCGCACCGAGTGGCAGATCCTCGACGACGCGGTCGCGGACGACCTGAAGTACCTCCGCACCGTGCAGGACGGCGAGATCAACGTCGCCAGCCGCGTCAAGAACGACACGCTCTGGACCGTGGTCTACGTCCGCGACGACGGCCCCGTCGAGTACTACCTCTACGATCGCACCGCCAAGAAAGCCGAGTTCGTCTTCAGCAACCGCCCCGAGCTCGAAAGCAAACCGCTGGCCAAGATGCACCCAACGGTCATCAAGAGCCGCGACGGACTGAGCCTTGTCAGCTACCTCACGCTGCCCGTCTGGGCCGACACCGACGGCGACGCTCGCCCCGAAGAAGCCCTGCCCACCGTTCTGCTCGTTCACGGCGGGCCCTGGGCGCGCGACCAGTGGGGTTACAACTCAATGCACCAGTGGCTGAGCAACCGCGGCTACGCCGTGCTGAGCGTCAACTACCGCGGCTCCACCGGCTTCGGCAAGGACTTCATCAACGCAGGCAACTTCGAGTGGGCCGGCAAGATGCACGATGACCTGATCGATGCCGTCAACTGGGCCGAGGCCGAGGGCATCGCCGACCCCGACCGCGTCGCCATCATGGGCGGCTCCTACGGCGGGTACGCCACGCTCGTCGGGCTCACCTTCACGCCCGACACCTTCGCCTGCGGCGTCGACATCGTCGGACCGAGCTCGCTCGTCACGCTCCTCAACACCATCCCGCCCTACTGGAAGCCCGCGATGGAACTCTTCAACCAGCGCGTCGGCAACCTCAACACCGAAGAGGGACGCGCCCTGCTCGAGTCGCGCAGCCCGCTGAACTTCATCGAGAAGATCAAGAAGCCGCTGATGATCGCCCAGGGCGCCAACGACCCGCGCGTCAAGCAATCCGAGGCGGACCAGATCGTCGAGGCGATGACCGCCAAGAACATCCCCGTGACCTACATCCTCTTCCCCGACGAGGGCCACGGCTTTGCCCGCCCCGAGAACAGCATGGCCTTCAACGCCGCGGCTGAAGCATTCCTCGCCGAGCACATCGGCGGGCGCTACGAGCCCATCGACAACGACCTCGAAGGCTCGACCATCCAGGTCCCCACCGGCGCCGACGGCGTCCCAGGGCTCAAGGACGCGCTGGGCGCCAAGTAATCCCGCAAACTCTCCCGACGGTCATGGGAGTCAGGTGAGAGAGACAGACCAAGACCGGGCCCTGCTCACGAAAGTGGGCAGGGTCTTTTTCATGGCGATCTTCTCGGTGAAGCAGCACCAATGAGCGGGTGCGCTGCGCAGCACACCCATATACTCCTGCGATGCCAAACCCCGAGAAACTCACCGAAGCTGAGGTCCGCACGATCGCCCAGCTGGCACGTCTGGCGCCAAGCGACCAGCAGATCGGCTCCCTGCGCACCGAGCTCTCGGGCATGCTCGCCATGGCGGCCTCACTGACCCAGGCCGACCTCGATGACATCGAACCCATGACCAGCGCCGTCGAGGCGATCAACCGCCTGCGGGGCGACGAGCCCGGAGACACGCTCGCCCCCGGCGAGATCGAGCGACTCGCCCCGGACACAGCCCCGGACGGCTCGATCCGTGTCCCGCGCGTGCTCGGCGACTCCGCGGGCGCCTGAGCCGAATCAACTCACCGAGATCAGCCACGACACGAGCACGAAGATGGTCGTGTTGTGGCACGCGTGGGCCGCGATGCACCCGATGAGCGAGCCGCGCCACTCGCGGATGAACGCGAAAGAGGCGCCAAGCGCAATCACGGGCAGCAGCATCAGGACGTCGTACTGGTGCAGCGCCCCAAACAGCAGCGCGCTCACGATCGCCGAGATCACGAAGCCGAACCGGCTCCGCAGATGGCGGTACAGCGCCCCGCGCATGATCCCCTCTTCCACCAGCGGCGCCCAGACGGTGATCAGCGACCCGAGCACGATCATCGTCAGCGCATCGGAAGCCTCGAGCATCTCGAACACGGGGTTGCTCATGGGCGCATCGATCGCCGGCCCGGAGTCGCCCGAGATGGAGGACGTCAGGAGATCCCGCAGGAGGATCAGCACGAAAGAGCTCAGGGCCGCCAAGAAATACACGGGCACACTCGCCAGATACACCATGAGCCCCGCACCGATCTCGCGCAGCACGCCGCGCGGCGCGACGAACCCCATGTCGGCCCGCCATCGCGCCAAACTCACACCGCGAAGGAGAGGCCAGAAGAGCGAGAGCACGACCAGCCACTGCATGCCGTACTGCGCCCAGACGGGGATCTCCCCCTCGATCAGGCCGCCGAGCACCTGCAAAGCCATGAATGAGCCCACGAAGACCGCGAACGTCTCCAGGTACACACTCCCGCCCGGCACGGGTGCGCGGAAGTGCATCTTGAGCGAGCCCGTGCCCAGCTTCACCGCGATCACGACGATCAGCACGATGCCCGCGATCAGCGCCAGCACCAGGAGCAGCCCGAAGGCGCCCAGCCCGACGATCAGCAGACCGCCGCCGTCGATCAGTTCGGCCCGCTGCGGGTCGTCGTTGTCAAGGCCAAAGCTCAGCGCAAGCCGCCCATGCCAGCCGTGGTGATCGATGAGCCGCTGGGACTCACCGCTATCGAGCGCGCCGCCCTCATAGACCCGCCTGAGCAGCTCGATGTCTTCGAGCAGGCCAGACACATATTCAGGATCGACCGAGCTGTCGATCTCAAGAAGTTCGTTCGTCGCGTCGTCCAGCTTCGCCAGCCCGCGCTTGCCGTCGTAGATCTCGGCCTCCACGATCGCCAGACGCACGTGATCGACCGGGCTCGACGCCATGTCGTAGAGCGACTTCATGTACGAGGCTGCGTTGACGGAGGTCGTGTCCTTGCCCTCGAGCCAGCGCGTCGTGTGCTCCAGGCGGACCGAGAATCGGGACATCAGCCCGAAGGTCTCGCCGCGACCCGCGGGGTGGATCTCCTGGGCCTTGGCCTCGGCGTTCTGGGTCGCCGTGACGACGGAGCACTGCTGGAGCGAGATCACGACCAAAAGGGCCGGCACAAGCATCAGGAGCGTGAGCAGCCCCGCCCGCCGGGATCCGGGGTCGGGGCGGCGCCTGGCGCCCAGAGGGGCCTGGTCCGTGTCTGGCGTCTCAAACAGGGGGCTATCGGGGAAATCGGGCATCGATCATCCTGAGGTCTGGGTTCCCCGGTCGCGGACGCTCCCGGCTTGGGCGAGGCACAGATTCACCATCGGCCCAGCCCCCCCGGGCAATTGACACGGGCTTGGCAGGCGCTAGGCTATGGACCCAGGATTCCCGGTGGTGGCCGGAGATCTCGGGCACGCAGGTCACAAATATGGGAAAGGCCCTCTTTCCCCCGCCCCGCCCGGTAGGCGGCGAGTTCAACGAGCATCGGCCCCTGCGCGACAATCGCACGGGCCTGCACAGGAGCGCCCCCATGCGGACGCATGAATCAGCCTCGGCAAGACGCCGCGAAACAACCATTGCCAAGGCCGGCGAGATCCATCGCCAGTGGAAGATCGTCGACGCCGAGGGCGTCTCGCTCGGTCGACTGGCCTCCGACATCGCCATCGTGCTCATGGGCAAGCACCGCCCCGAGTACACCCCCCACATCGACACGGGCGACAACGTCATCGTTGTCAACGCCTCCAAAGTCGGGCTCACCGGCGCCAAGGCCCAGAACAAGCTCAAGTACCACTACACCGGGTACCCGGGCGGCCTCAAGGCCGAGACATTCGGACAGATCCGCGACGACAAGCCCGAACGCCTCATCGAGGACGCCGTCAAGCGCATGCTCCCAAAGAACCGCATCGGTCGCCACATGCTCAAGAAGATGAAGGTCTTCCCGGGCGCCGAGCACCCGTACGCCTCACACCAGCCCGAGACGATGAAGATCTGATCACGCCTTCGCGCACGCCAAGGACAAGCATTTCAAGCGAGAACACATGAGCGACCAGAACGAGAATCAGAACACGCAGCCCGCCACCGGCGGACTGAATCTCTCCGAGGCGATGCCCGGCTCCACGCTTGGCGACGTGCTCCTGGGCGGCGAAGCCCAGGACGTCAACACCCGGCGCGAGCGCACCGCGATCGCTGCCGACAGGCACGGCTGGTGGTGGGCGGTCGGACGGCGCAAGAACGCTGTCGCACGCGTCCGCATGAAGAACGCCGACGGCGACGGCACCATCAAGATCCAGAAGAGCCGCAAGCTCTTCAAGTCCGTCGACGAATACTTCACCGAGACCCAGGACCGCTTCGACGTCAACGCGCCGCTGAAGGTCACGGGCACCGCCGGCAAGATGGACATCGTCGTCCGCGCCCACGGCGGCGGACACACGGGTCAGGCACAGGCCATGCGCCTTGCCATCTCCCGCGCCCTCCGCGACTACGACCCCAACCTCGAAGACGTGCTCCGCGAGCACGGCTACCTCACCGTGGACGACCGGCGCGTCGAGCGCAAGAAGTACGGCCAGCCCGGCGCACGCAAGCGCTTCCAGTTCTCGAAGCGATAATCACCCCGGACCCACTTTGGAGGGTCCGACAAACAACGTTCTCGCTCCGCCGCCCGGCTTCACAGGCCGGGCGGTCGGCTTTTTCCTCGCACACCGCCCGCCTCGCGGTAGACTTCCCTCTCACCGGGAGTCCCTATGCGAGCACCACTGGAGATCATCGATGGAGGAGAGCGATCGCCTCGGCGCGAGAGATCGACTGACGCCCGCAGCCAGACGCCTGGAGCTGCTGCGCTCACGTCGGACGCGCACCGCGCCGGACCGGTCCATCCAGAACCCCGTGACCGCGATCGCGCTCCAGCTCCAGCAGGCCAAACGCGACGCGGGACCGATGGCCCAGCTCTGGAACGAGCTGATCCCGCAGGAACTCGCAAGGCACACCAGGCTCCGGCTCGACAAGGGCACCCTCCGCGTGAGCGTCACGGACAGCTCCTGCCGATTCGCGCTGGACAGACTCCTGCGGGCGGGCATCCAGGACCAGCTCATCAGAAAGTCGCCGGTGCCCATCCGCAGCGTGCGTCTCGAGGCCACGACTTCGCAGCGAGCGCCGGCTGGCGCCCCGCGTTCGACAACCCGCAGCACCAGGAACAGATCATCCTGATGCTCGAAACCCGACACGGGCTCTGCCCGCGCTGCGGCTTCGACCTCATCGGTCAGGAACGCCCCGACTGCCCCGAGTGCGCCTGGCTCATCGACCCCGCCAAGCTCATCTTCCCCGACACACCGCCAAGGCCCGGCTACACCGCGCTGCTCGCTGGCGCCTCCGTCGCGCACTGGGTCACCATCGCGATCCTCTGCCTGGCGCTCAACACCGTCATCGCGGGGCTCGTCCTGCCGGCGGTCTTTGTCGCCCAGCTCGCTACGACCTGGAAGTTCCTCACCCACGCGACCGAACCGGAATCGTTCACCAGGCTGGACGCCATCCGACGGCGCCCCCGCTGGCACGCCGCGATCGCCTCGCTGGCCCTTGGACTCGCGGGCGCGATCGGAGCCTTTCTCTACTGGACGCTGAGCTGAAACTCCCCCCTCCCCCGTCGCCGACGGGGGAGGTGTCTGCGCAGCAGACGGAGGGGGTCTGATTTCCTCCCTCTCCCGCGCCCCGCGGGAGAGGGTGCCGAGCAAAGCGAGGCGGGTGAGGGCGAGTTTGCCTCGCCGAAGGCCAGAAAGTGTCGCGACCCGCTCCCAATGAACGTACCGAATGGATACAAAGCCGACCAGGCTGCAAGGCTACCGCAAAGGCCAGAATGGTCATATGCAAGTTGAAATCGAGCGCATCAGGCGGATGCTCGCGGACAAGGATGTTCCGTGTCCGAGCTGCGAGCACAACCTCCGGGGCGTGCAGGGGGACCGATGCCCCGAGTGCGGGCGAGACCTCTACGAGCCGGGCATTTTTGAACGAGGCAACCACCCAAAGAGGTCCTTCTGGAAAGACGTGGAAAGCGCGATTAAGACCATCGCCGTCGTCGTGCTCTGCCTCTTTGTTCTGTTCTTTCTGACGTGCGCGTACGGCATCGCCAACCCAGGCAGCCTCGGCGGGGGCGGAGTTTTCGGTTTCTGGTAAACGTTACCATTCGCTTGGCATGACCGACACCGACCCCCTCACCACCTACCTCGCTGCGCACGACGCGCCGTGCCCGGGCTGCTACCGCAACATGCGTGGACAAGTGGGCTCAGAGTGCCCAGCCTGCGGCACAAAGCTGCGATTGAGCGAAGTCCGGGTTTGGCACGAGGCGCACGGAGACGCGATCGGAGATCCAATCCCGCAAGGCACCGAAGATGAATTGGCTTCCTTGGCTGCGTACCTCGGACAAACGAACGCAGTGTGTATTCAATGCGGATACTTGTTGCGAAATCTTCTGACCAACCGCTGCCCGGAATGCAGAGCACTGCTCATAGAAAGCGAGATACGCTACCGCGACGAGATAGACCGCGAAGGATGGGCAACTACTCGTCCCCAATATCCAGCACAAGGTGGAATCGGCGTCATTCTGGCCTTGGGAATCGCTGCGATCGTCACCATGATTGTGATTGTTGCTTTCTAGTCGAGCGTTGATTGGGCAGTTCGCCGATCCAAACCCTCCCACTCAACGTATAGATCCCCGGGCCAGATGCCGATAACGCCTCTAGCCCGAGGGATTCCCATGCTCCCAGCCGCCTCATCTCGCGTCTCGACCGACCTGCCGCCCAATCTCGTCGAGCACATGCTCAACATCCGGGCCAAGGCCATCGAGTACGGCCTCGACTTCTACGAAGTCGTCTTCGAGGTCCTCGACTTCGACACCATGAACCAGATCGCCTCCTACGGCGGGTTCCCCATCCGATACCCCCACTGGAGGTGGGGCGCCGAGTACGACAAGATGTCCAAGCGCGATGCCTACGGCCTCGGGCGCATCTACGAGATGGTCATCAACAACAACCCGTGCTACGCCTACCTCCAGGAATCCAACGCCGAGGTCGACCAGAAGCTCGTCATGGCGCACGTCTTCGGGCACGCGGACTTCTTCAAGCACAACTTCTGGTTCTCCAAGACCGACCGCAAGATGATGGACTCCGTCGCCAACCACGCGATGCGCATCCGCAGACACATCGATCGCCAGGGCCAGGAAGTCGTCGAGCGCTTCATCGACGCGTGCCTCTCGATCGAGCACCTGATCGACCCGCACTCGGTCTTCATCGACCGCGACGGCGCTGTCGACGATTCGCCGTATACCCCGAGCCGCCTCCCCGCCAAGGACTACATGGACTCCTTTATCAACCCCGCCTCGGTTCTGGCGGCCCAGAAAAAAGCACACGAGGACAAGGCCAAGAAATCCAAGGGGCGCATCCCCACCAAGCCCACGCGCGACGTCCTGCTCTTTCTGATGCGCAACGCCAAGCTCGAAGACTGGCAGGTCGACGTCCTATCCATCATCCGCGACGAGAGCTACTACTTTGCGCCCCAGGCGCAGACCAAGGTCATGAACGAGGGCTGGGCCACCTACTGGCACAGCAAGATGATGACCCGTCACTTCCTCGAGGCCCGCGAGGTCATCCACTACTGCGACCAGCACTCGGGCGTCGTGCACATGGCCCCGGGCGGGTTCAACCCGTACAAAATCGGGCTCGAGCTCTGGAAGGACATCGAGCGCCGGTGGGACACGGGCCAGCACGGGCAGGCCTGGGAAGCGCTCGACGACATGGGCGCCAAAAAGAAGCACGACGACCAGAGCCTGAGGGGGCGGGCCAAGATCTTCGAGATCCGCAAGATCTACAACGACGTCAGCTTCATCGACGAGTTCCTCACCCCCGAGTTCGTCGACAAGTTCAAGATGTACCAGACGGGCGTCGACCCGCGGACGGGCGAGACCAAGATCGTCAGCCGCGACTTCGAGCGCGTGAAGCAGACCCTGCTCTACCGCCTGACCAACATGGGCCAGCCCATGATGTACGTCGTCGACGCCAACTACCTGAACCGGGGCGAACTCTTCCTGGCCAACAAATGGAACGGGCTTGAGGTCGATGCAGCCAAGGCGCTCCCGGTCCTGCAGAACCTCTGCGCGATCTGGGGCAGGCCCGTCCACCTGCAGATGCTGCTGCAGGAAGAGATGCACCTGATCACCTGCGCGAGCCCCGAGGGCGAGCCCAAGGTCTCAGAGGGCGGCCCCATCACGAGCCAGAAAATCACCGACGACACACCCGCGCCGGCGCACATCGTGATCTGATTCAGCCCCGGTTCTTGATCCGCCCCACCATCGACGCCGCCTTCACCTCGACGCCCTTGAGTCGGCTCTCGAGCGCCTCGCGGTTGGGCGCGTAGTCCATCGCCGTCGTCACGTTGACCGCTTCCTTCTCGACCAGTTCCACGAGCGAGTCCGTGAACGAGCGCATGCCGTCGGCTTTGGAGCCGTTGAGGATCGCGGGCAGGTCGTCGTCGCGACCCTCGCGGATCGCCTCGCGCACCGAGGGGTTCATCAGCAGCACCTCGGTCGCGGGCACGGTGCTCGACTCGAACTCCTCGTACGCGGGCAGCAGGCGCTGGGCGCAGATCGCCTTGAGGCTGTTGGACAGGCTCATCCGGATGAACTGGCGCTCCTCGGGCGGGAAGAACTCCAGGATCCGCCCGAACGACTGCATCGTGTCGGCGGTGTGCAGCGTCGCGAACACCAGGTGCCCGGTCTCAGCCGCCTGGATCGAAGCAATCATCGTGTTCTTGTCGCGCATCTCGCCGATGAAGATCACGTCCGGGTCCTGGCGCACAGCCGATCGCATCGCGTCCGCGAACGAGTGCACATCGATCCCAAGCTCCCGCTGGCTGATGATCGCCTTCTTGGGCGTGAACCGGAACTCGACGGGGTCCTCGATCGTGATGATGTTGACATCGCGGATCGTGTTGATGTGGTCGACCATCGCCGCCAGCGTCGTGCTCTTGCCCGAGCCCGTCACGCCGCAGACGATCACCAGCCCGTCCGTCGAGCGCTCGACGATCTGCCCGTACACCTTCGGCAGGTGCAGCGACGCGTACGTCGGGATCTCCGCCTTGACGCGCCGGATCGCCGCGTGGACGTGCCCGCCGGCGAGGTACATGTTCACCCGGAATCGCTCGCCGTTTTCGAGGTGCGCCGCAAAGTCGAGCGCGCCGTTCTCAACGAACCTTTCGCGCTGCTTCTCGTCCAGCAGCGGGTCGAGCATGTGGTCCGCTTCGTCCTCGCTGAGGGGGTCGGTGTTCACCCGCTTGAGGTGCCCGCCCACACGGTAGATCGGCGGCATCCCGACCTTGATGTGCAGGTCGGAGGCGTCGAGCTGGGCCATAGCCCCAAGCAGGCGACGGATTGAATGCGAGCCCTCGATCATCGTTGGCCCCTGAGCGCGGAGAACACCGCAGCGCCAGTGTACGAGAAACGCCCGCGCGGGGCCTTTGCATGTGAATTAGGGCCAACTGAAACGGTTATCCGGCCTGTGTGTGACGCCCACTCCACGAATCCGGTGGTGAATGTGGGCAAACCTGCGCAGGATTGTCATCTTCCTGGTGCAGCCCGACGGGTTGCGACAACCTCTGCCCCCGCCCGGGGGCGGCCGTGCGGGCAAAATGCCTTCGCGACCGCCCCCTCGCCCTTTTTCAACCTCTATCCCGGTGGCACATACCAGAATCCGGCGCACCCTACATCCTGCCGATCTGGCCCGGGATGTCTCTATGCGCTCACGAATCACTCCACTCTTGCTGCTCGTCTTGCTGGCGACCAACGCCCACGCGCAGCGTGACCTCTATGCCGACGCCTCGGCCACGGGTGTCGCCGACGGCTCATCCTGGGCCAACGCCTTCCCCTCGCTCCAGCAGGCCGCCAACGCGCTCCTGCCCGGGGACACCCTTATGACGAGGGGCACCTTCTACGAAACCGCGACCATCGGCACCGAGGGCGTCACTGTCCTGGGCGACACCGACCCGGACCGCCCCACCTGGATCAGAGGCGATCGCTACTCGGCGCTCAAGAACTGGATCCCCGCGGGCCAGACGGGCTCGTACATCCACGAGAACATCAGCCAGCTCATCGGCACAACGCTCAAGCCCGGATCCGTTATCTACAACTACAAACGCGACGACCTCGTGGGCTCAGTCACGGGCATCGATCTCCGGCGCTTCTACAGCGAACTCCCCGTTAGCGGCGCAGGCGTGTACTACGGACACCTGAAAAAGGGCACGGGCGCCACGAATGTCTACGGCACGCCGGGCTCCTGGTGGTGGGACTTTGCCAACGACCGTCTCTACGTCCGAATACCCGACGGCGAAACATTCGACCACACCAAACTGGGCGTCTGCATCAACGACAAGAACGCACTCTCGGTCACCGCAAACAACGTCCGCGTCTCGGGCGTCAACACACTCTGCACGCCGGGCTTCGTCAACAACCGGGGCTATGGCATCAAGGGAACGGGCTCGATCTCGGTCACCTTCGAGAACGCGGACATCATCGATTCGGGCTGGCACGCCGCCGGCGTCGAAACCGAGAGCCCCTACAACTGCACGCTCAGAAACATCCGGGCCTGGTCCTCGGGCGTGGATATCGCAAACTCGAACAACCCATTCGTGTTCTTCTCCGCAACAAACAGGCCCGACGCGGGGCACCTCGGCGAAGACCTCACGTTCCACGCCTACCCGCTGCTCGGAGTCGACGGCAAGCCCGTCGCCTCTGCGTTCCGCCCGCTCGTGGGTCTCTCGCACACCTCGGGCCTGACCGCCCACCGGCTCGGGGGCATCACGTGGAGAAGGCTCCACCTCGTTGATCAGCTGGCACAGGTCGAGGCCAAACACAACATCCAGCTCACGACGTCCGGGGCCGCCGTCGTTGCCAACGACACGCCCCCCTTCAACTCGCTCGACCACGACTTGTATCCCATCGTCGTCGAAGACAGCATCTTTGAAGGCCCGGGCGCCGTCCCGAGCGCCTCAATCCGATACGAGCGCTGCGTCTTTGTCCCGGGCAGCTCGCGCGTCGACGGCGAGTACCGCATCACAACCACGGGCCCCATTCTCCTGCGCGCCTGCACACTCGAGATAGGCCAGGCGGGCCAGGCTCAGGCCGCGGCTTTCTTCAACCTTTCAAACGTGGCAAGGCTCTACATGGATCTCTGCACGATCCACGCCGAGCACGACAACCCAATGAGAAACCTTGTGCGCACCACATACGGCGGCATCTACGCGCGGCAAAGCGTATTCAGCGCTAAAAACCCCACCGCACTCATGCTCATCTGGCAGGACGGCTGGGAGATCTTTCACAGCAGACAAAGCTTCCAGCAGTGCTATTTCGCAGGCCCGATGACCACCGCAGCCCACCCCTGGCTCGCGCCAAAGACACAGTCCTGGTGGCTTGAGAACATCGACGCCGACGCCATCTTCGGGCCGACCGGCGTCTTTGTCGATCCGACGGGCTCGAACCTCAGGCCTGTCTTTGGCTCTGCCCTTGACACGTCGCGATCCGCAAACCCATTGCCAGACATCATCGCACTCACCGACATCGACGGAAGGCCCTACAACCAGCGATACGGAGCTGCGCAGTCGCGGTGTCGAGGCGACACCAACCACGACGGCGTCGTCAGCCCCGCCGACTTCACCGCGTGGATCGCCGCCTACAACGCGGGACACCCGGACGCCGACATCAACGCCGACAGCCTGCTCACGCCCGCCGACTTCACCGCGTGGATCGCCGCCTACAACGCGGGCTGCTGAGCCAGGCTCGGCTTGGTCAGGGCACGAAGATCGACGCAAACCGAGCCCAGGCCGCGGTCGGCGCGATCTGCATGATGAAGACCGAGACCGCCAGCATCACCCCGACCCCGACCGCGAACCACCTGTCGAACGAACGCGTCAGGGCGCACCGCACCGCAAGGAGCAGGATCCCAAGCGCCATTGTTAGCGCGAATGGCCCGAAGTAGCGATCCACGGGCGTCCCAAGGTACAGGTTGTTGAGGGCGTCGATCCGGCTGACCGCAGCAGAGAGCGTCACCAGCGTCGCCGCGATCATCATCGACCGGTGGATCGCCGGCTTGCGCCGCTTCCAGATCCCAACGCCCACCAGCGCCCCGAACGCCAGCACCGAGATCAGCGGCACCGCCATGAACTGCTTGGGCGTCATGCTCCAGATCACCGCCTCGGGCGGCGCCACCCGCGCCGACATGATCGCCAGCCACACGCCCAGCACCACGACCACCGCTGCCAGAGCCGCGCCGAACACCCCGACCTTCATGTGCAGTTTGCGGTTGCTCCGGGCGATCAGCGTCGTCTGTGTGACCAGGAGCAGGACCCAGAGCGACATCGACACGGCATGGGCGATGACCAGCCACTTGATCGGCGGCGGGATCGGGCGATCCGGGTATGACCGCCCGTGGAGATAAAACCGGCTAAACCCAACGAAAGCCAGCGCCAAGAACAGCAACGCAGACGCCAGAAAGAACTTCTTGGCTGCACGAGAAACGACACGACCGGGCTTGTGCGCCCGGTCCACCACGACCGCAGTGTTGGTTTCCATAAAGATTTTCGTCCGACCGAAGGCGAACCCTTCGGTTCCAAAAAATCGGTGATCGGCAAAACTTCTCAGCCCATCCCCGGCATGCCGCGGCCGCTCCAGTCGCGCCCCGCCCGGCCTCAATCCTTACTTTCGGGCATCGAAATTGTCAAGCTCGAAACAAACTGAACATGAAATCAGCGCCGCGCCCGGGGTCAGGGGCTCAACGGGATCTGCGCGCCGCGAGCAAGCCGCCAAGCCCGGCAAGCACAGCCGCGCCTCCCGGGGCGGGCACCAGCGTGTACACCGCGCCCGTGTCGGGGACGCTGACGACCATCTCGCCCGTCGGCATGAACCCGATCTGGGCCACCAGCCTTTCGGGAAGTTGCTCGAGTTCATCAAAGAACCCGGACGCGAGCACTCGATCCGACCCGTCGGGCATCACCCGGACCAGATCCCCGGAGTCCGCGTCGATCACATACCGATCGTGACCCCAAAGGTCAGAGCCGTCTCCAAACGCGATCTCGCTGAGCCGGCGCTGCGGGGCGACGCCAGAGGCCAGGAGCGAGCCTGCAAGGGTGACCGCCGCGAGGCGCCCGTCAAGATCGATATCGACGCCAACGCCCTGGGGCGCGGCCAACATCTCCGAGAAACTCCCGTGCGCACTGAGCCTCACAACCTTCCCAAGCCCGAAATCCGAGTAGAACAGAGCGCCATCGGCACCCATCACCATGTCCGAGGGGTTCATAAGGTCCTCGCCGCGCCACGCGAACTGGTGGACGCGGTTCTCGGGGGTGACCGAGAAGAGCCCCTTGAAGCTCCCCACCAGGATCGAACCCGCTGGCCCGAAGCTCCCATCCATGTCCCACACGACCGCGTCGGGGTCGCGGATCGGCGCGTCGCCCGCCTGCGAGAGCACGCCGTCGGGCGAGAGCACGCGGATAAAGTGAGCGTCGCTCGCCCCGGGGCCCGTTCGTCCGAAGGCGATCTCGCCGGTCTGCGGGTTGACCGCCATCCGCCCCATGTCCTGGACCGTTGTCACGCGCCGGATCGTGAGCGAGTCTGAGATGGGCTCCGCCAGACCGGAAGCCGCGGTGAGTCCCAGAGCCGTCGAGAGCAGAATTGTGCGAACCGTCAGCATGGAGTGCCTTTCTTTGGGTGTCGGGCTCCTCGCCCAGACCCTCAGCCTGCGCCGTGCCGACGGTTTCCCCACCTCATTTGGGCTGTGACGTCGGGCGGCGCCCAAGTAGGCCGTACAGACCGCACAGCGTGACCCCGATAAAGCCCCAGTCGCTACAGCCCCACCCCGAAGGAAAAACCGGGGGGAATACGGGCGGCACCCCTTCCTCCTGTTTGCCATGCTCTAGCCGGGTATAGGGGGAAGCTGTCATGTTGCCACGACACGAATCCATCTCACAGCACGACGACCGAAGGGACGCCGGGCGCATCCAGTGCCACGAACTGCGCACCAACGTCGGCGAGATCGTCGACGCCTCGTCGACCGGGCTGCGTATCAAGGGCAAGCTGCCCGCGGGCGCCAAACCCGGCGCGACCGTCTCGGTTGTGGTCTCGGGCGACGAGGAATCGCTGCCACTGACCTGCGAGGTCCGCTGGATCAAAAAGATGGCGTTCCGCACCACGACCTTTGGTGTTGCATTCATCGAGATTACGGAAGACCAGCGCCGATTGCTCTGGCAGATGGTCCGCACGGGCAATGTCATCACCAGCTGCTCGACGATCCAGCTGGCCGCCTAAGCCCGAAAATCCGTCCGCGAAACGCTGCGAACCCGAAAGCGTCATCCACTCCCAGCCCGGAGGCGAACATCGCCACCCGGGCCGGCTGTGCCGGTATGCTCGTTCGGGGAGACATGATTAAAATCCGCACATCCCGAGACAGACCCTCGCGCCGAGCCTTCACGCTCATTGAGCTGCTCGTGGTCATCGCCATCATCGCGGTCCTGGTCTCGATCCTCCTGCCCGCCCTCGGCAAGGCCCGCAGCCGAGCCCAGTCCGTCAAGTGCCTGGCCAATCTCAAGGGCATGGGCGTGGGCCTGCAGCTCTACTACAACCAGTTCGAGCTCGTGCCAGACGTCCTCCCGCTCACCGACTCGGCCGGCAACGCCAACGACCCGGGCCTGCTCGAAGTCCTCGCCGACTTCATGGATGTCCCCGCTCCGCGACGCGAGATCCCGGGCGACTCCACCTCCTCCTGGATCGCCACCGACCCTTGGAAATGCCCCGCTGACACCGAATCCGACGACGGCGCCTCGGGGTACCGACCGGTTCACGAGGTCTTCGGCACAAGCTACGAGTACGTCGCGGGCAAGCTCATCTTCGCCTCCGAGCTCTTCGAGCTCTTCCCGGGCGTCGACAGGCCCCGCATCCAGAAAGCCATCACCGTCGGCCTCGAACGACGCGACTGGCCCATCCTCGTCGACGCAGACACATGGCACGACACCAAGGACGGCAAGAACGCCCTCTACTTCCCCACCATGCGCGCAGACACCAACGTCGACCCAACCAACCGAGAGTTCGAGAGCTTCCTCCGCGAAGTCACCCCGCGACGGAGCCTGCCATGACCTCCCCCGGCGACTTCCAGGGACAGCGGTTCGAGCCCCTCGTGACCGATGCGGACGAAGCCGCGCCCACCAGGCGCAAGCGTGAAAAGAAAGCGCGCGAGCCCAAACGATCCCTCCGCGAGCGATGGAAGGCATTCGTCGCGACGCAAACAAACACGCCCGAACGAGCCCGACGCTTCAAGATCGCCAGCCTCTCGACCGGAACGCTCGCGCTCATCGCGATCGGACTCGGGCTCTACTTCACGCTCCGCCCCTACCCGATGCCCGATTACGAGGACGACCCCCTCGACGAGATCTTCAACTACACACTCTTCCAGGACGAATTCAACAACCTCCCCCTCGAGGACCGCGTCCGCCTCGTGGGCTCGCTCATCCAGCGCGTCGAGAAAATGGGCGGCTCCGACGGCACGCTCCTGGCCGCGTTCGCCTCCGGCATCGCCGGCTCTGCGCGCGAACAGCTCGAAGAGAACGCCGCCCAGCTCATGCTCGACTTCATGGACCACTTCGCCCAGGACTACCCGAACCTGACCGACCCGAAGGCCCAGGAAGACATCCTCAAGCAGAAGATCGTCGCCATGACACGCCTCGCGGAGGAATTCGACGGGAGGCCCACCAGCCGGTCCGACGACGAGATCCTCGAACGCGCCTTCCGCGACGCCAAGCGCGACCAGCAGGTCATGAGCGACCCGACGCGAGGCCCATCCCTGGGCGGCATCTCCCGCATGGCAGGCATGATGGAGAACCGCGTCGCCGCCAGGGGCACACCCCACCAGCGCGCCCGTATCACCCGCATGATGCGCGACATGACCCGCTACCTGCGCGACGAAGACCTTGTCACAGGCGAGCCCAAGGGCGGCGGCTGATCCCAATCTCAATGCCCGTGGCGGAGGCATCCTGCCTCCGCTTCACTTCTCAAGGCGTCGTCTGATTTGCCAGATTCAGCGCCCACCAGGTCGCGTACAGGATCGCGCCCACAACCACGACGAAGAACACGAGCACGAGCGTCTGGCCCCCGCCCCGGCATTTCACGCACGCGTTCTCGTAGTAAAGCGGGCTCTTGAGCCCATACATCCGCGAGCGGTCGTACATCACGCGCCGGCGCACGTCTTCACCCGAGCCACACCTTTCGCACACAGCCCCGTCATTCATCCAAAGACTCCCCACCGAGCCTGAGCAACGCCTCCTCGCACGCCGGGAACCGCTCGGTCTCTTCCGACCACGCGTACCCCGTCACAACAAAGCCGCACTTTTCCAGCACGCGGATCGAAGCGCCGTTGGTCTTGGCTGTCGTCGCATACAGAGGCCTCGCCGGGACGAGATCAAGAAAGAGACCCAGCGCCCGCGTCGCTACGCCCCGCCCCCAGTGCGCCCGGTCGACCCAGTACCCGACCGAATCACGCCCGTCCATCTTGAAGCACGCGACAGAGCCCGCCAGTGTTTCGTCCACCACGATTGCGCGCACAACGACGCCGGGGTCGTTCATCGCCTGTTCCCAGTGCGTCCGGAAGGCTTCCGGGCTGCGGGGCCGAGCCACCGCCATCCGGTTGGATTCGGGGTCCGTCTGAAATGCATAGAACGCAGCCAGATCTGCTGGCGTCACGGGTCTCAGCGAGACCGAACCGGAATCTCGTCTCGGTCCTATTGCAGACATGGCCCGTTCGCCTCGCACAGGTGTGCCCGCGTCTACTCCGGGTTCTTCGTCACACAGTGCGCAATCACCGACCCGTCCCGCACCCGAAGCCCGAGCAGACGAACCCGCCGGCCATCGCCCAGGCTCACCTCGGCGACATCGAACAGCGGGAGCTGCCCGGTCAGCTTCTCGAACAGCGCCTCCGCCTCCGCCGTCCCGCGCAGCTGATCGGGGATGTACTTCTCCGCGCGCGCGTCCGCCCCGCCCAGCACCCATCCCGCAGGGAGCGTCAGGCGCCCCATCGAAACCGTGCGGGCCTTCATCCAGAGGCTGCCGTCCTCGCGCAGCTCCGGGACGATCGCGCAGCTGTAGATCCGCGTCCCGATGTCAGTCTTCACCCGGGCGCCAATCCGAACGGTTCCGTTATCGAACACCATCTGAAGCTGTGTCACCGACTCTGGCCAGACCATCCCGTCGCTGATCTTGGAGAACCACTCGGGCAGCTTGATGTTCATCCAGGCGTTGGCCGCCTCGTCGGTCATCTTGACGGGCCATTCGACCGACCCGCCCACGAGCGACTGGCGATCCTCGAACAGGTGCGACAGCGCCCCGTTCTGCACCAGCTCAGCCAGCTCGATGTTCCGCGGGTCCGTCGCGTCCACGTCGATCCACCAGCCCGGCGCCGATCGCGCCAGCGCAAAGCCGATCGCCACCGACACGCTGATCGCCCCGATCAGGACGACCGCCGCCGACGCAAAGAGCCCGCGCTTGCGCCGCAGGTACCGAAGGACAACCTTCCGCTCGTGCGGATCGCCAAGGTGCGTCACCGCGTACGAGAGGCCGTGATGCCGATTTCGGACCAGGGCGGGCGTCTCGATCGCCTCGCTCTCGTCACCCGCCCCACCGCTCTGGGGCTCGTGCTCAGCAGAGCGCGGCGCCCGCCCCGAGCGCCGAAACTCCGCCCAGTCCGCCGGGGAATCCTCCTCGCGGGCCCCGCTCTCCGAGCGCGGCCTGGGCAGCGCCTCGATCAGCTCCGAGCCGGAGTCTTCCGCGGCGAGATGTGCGTCCGGTTCGGGCACACCCCCATCGTCCGCTCTCCCGCCCCTCGCATCAACCCGGGCGACGACACTTCCACGCGCCCGTCACACTCTTGGGATGCCGATCCGCCCAACCCCCGCTACGCTCTGCCCGACATGAGCACACGCATCGACTTCGACCAGATCACCAAAGTCTTCGGAACGGGCTCCTCCAAGGCCGCCGCCGTCGATCACGTCTCCCTCACGATCGAGCCCGGTGAGCTCTTCTTCCTCCTCGGGCCCTCAGGCTGTGGCAAAACAACCCTCCTGCGCATGGTCGCCGGCTTCATCGACCCCACCTCCGGCAGAATCGCCTTCCAGGGCCGAGACGTCACCAACACCCCCCCGAACAAGCGGAACACGGGCATGGTCTTCCAGAGCTACGCCCTCTGGCCCCACATGACCGTCGAGCAGAACGTCGCCTTTGGCCTGAACATCCGCAAAGTCCCCGCCGGCGCCAGAGAACGCTCCGTTCAGGAGGCGCTCGAAGCCGTCCAGATGCTCGAGTACGCCAAGCGCAAGCCCAACCAGCTCTCGGGCGGGCAGCAGCAGCGCGTCGCCCTGGCCCGCGCCCTCGTCATCAGGCCCGACGTCCTGCTCCTGGACGAGCCCCTGTCGAACCTCGACGCCAAACTCAGATTAGATTTACGATCTGAAATTAGAAAGATCTGCAAAGGTGCAGGCCTGACAGCGGTTTACGTCACACACGACCAGAAAGAAGCCCTGTCGATGGCCGACCGGATCGCCATCATGAAGAACGGCAAGCTCCAGCAGGTCGGCACCCCCCAGGGCCTCTACCGCAACCCGGAGTCCCAATTCGTCGCGAGTTTCCTCGGAGAAACCAACTTCATCGAGGCCAAGGTCGCCGGGCACGACGCAACCGATCGCCTCGCCCTCGAGACCAGCGCCGGCAAGCTGCTCGCCTCCATCCGCTCGGGCGACAAGTTTGCCACGGGCCAGCGGGTCCTCTGCTCGGTCCGTCCGGAGTCCATCCGCCTCGTCGAGGCCGGCACGCCAGGCGCCCTCCCCGGCAAGCGACTCGAGTCCGTCTACCTGGGCGAGATCGCCCAGCACCAGGTCCGCCTCGGTGAGCAGACCATGGGCCAGGCCCTGGCCGTCAGCGAGCTCAATCCGACCGCCGAGCACCTGAGCAAATCGACCACCCAGGTCGGCATGCACATCGATCCCCGGGACGTCGTCATTCTTCCGATGGCCTGATTCGCTAGGCCGCCTGATCCCGCTTCATCCTGCCACAGGGCAGGAGGATCGAGAAGCAGGCCCCGTGTCCGTGGGTCGAGGAGACCTCGATCTCGCCGCCCGCGGCGACCACGAGCTGTCGACAGATCGAGAGCCCAAGGCCCTTCCCCCCCTGTCGCTTCGATTCTGAGGTCCGGACAAAGGGCTCAAAGATCCGCTCGCGCAGCCCCGGCTCGATCCCCGGGCCATCGTCGACCACAGCCAGGCGAACCGCGTCGGTGTTCCACGTGGAACACTCGGCCCGCTGGGCCTCGATGCAGATCCGGGTGCCCCGCTGGGCCCCCTGCATCGAACGGATCGCGTTGCGGACCAGATTGACGAGGACCTGCACGAGGGCCACGCTGGACATGGTCACGTGCAGCGAAGGGTCGACTTTGAGCTCGATCGTGATGCCGAGGGTGCTCAGATCCTCGCCGAGCGAGCCGATCGCCTCTCGGGCGGCCATGAGCACTTCGGTTTCGTCGCGCCCGGAGTTGACCTGGCCCTCGGTGATCTCGATCACGGTGTTGGCGATCTCGGTGGTCCGATCGATGCTGGTCACGATCCGCTGGAGCGCCCGCTGGGAGAGCTCCCGGTCTTCGGGCCTGGCCAGCGCGAGCTGGGCCAGGGCCTTGCCGGGGGTCAGGATGTTGCTGACCTCGTGGGCGAGCAGGGCGGCTGCGAGCTCCGTGCCGTGACGACGGCGCATGGCGTCCATCTCCCGATCCAGCTGCGAGACGTGCCCGACAAGCTGGTCGATCAGGGCCTGGACCTGTTCCGGCGAGGATCGTTGGTGTTGCTCTTCCGCCACGAGCCCCCTATCGGTATTCGAGGGGCACAGATGAGCTCTGGTCCGCAAAGAAGCAGTCATTTCGCCAGAAAGGCAGGATCAGTCGGTCTCGCGGTCGGAGACGAACTCGACACCCGAGTCCTGGGAGAGCCCCCCGCCGACGAGCCAGGCCTTGATGGCCCTTGGGCGTAGGTCGGCGTCCACGATCGCGGCTGCCTCCAGCCACTCGAAGCCGATGTCGGATTCCTTGCTCTGGACCGCCTCGGGCAGCTCGCCTCGATGTTCCACGTGGAACACCGCGTTGATCTCGTGCCCGTCCTTGCCAAAGAGCACCTCGGCGATCAGCACGGGTGTCGAGGCCCGGACGCTCAGCCCGGTCTCTTCTTCGAACTCGCGGACGAGGGATTGGGCCGCCAGCTCACCCGGCTCGACGTGCCCGCCCGGGAGGTAGCAGTAGCCCTTGGCGAGGTTTCGACAGACGAGGACCGACGAGTCACGCGACAGCACGCCCCGGGCGATGACCTCGGGTTTGGGGTACTTGGGAGTGGCGCCGGATTGCGATGGGGGGGTCATGGGGCGTAAGCTAGGGACCGGCGCCGAAGTTGGCAAGGAGGCCTCGTCATGAGCGAATCGGACAGCAGTATCTCTTCAGGCAAGCGTCGTCGCCTCGGGCGAGGGCTCAGCGGCATGATCGGGAGCCCAGTCGCGGTCGAGACGGGGCACAGCACGCCGAACGGCGCGGCGCCAACCACAGCAACGCGGGGCGAGCCCGACCTGGCGGCGCCGAAGCCGGGCGAAACACCCACGGCCCTTCAAATCGAAAAAACATTAGAAACAGAACACAAACTCACCGAGGTCGCGGTCTCGTCGATCATACCAAACAGAAACCAACCTAGAAGGGCGTTCAACGAAGAGTCGCTCAAGTCGCTGGCGAGGTCGATCACCGAGAACGGCCTGATGCAGCCCATCCTGGTCCGCCCGGGCAGCGGGAGCGGGGGGACGGGCGGCAGGTACGAGCTGATCGCGGGCGAGCGGCGCTGGCGGGCGGCCCGGATCGCGGGGCTCGTGCGGATCCCCGCGATCGTGCGCACCGCGGGCGACAAGGACTCGGCGGAGCTGGCGCTGATCGAGAACGTGCACCGGCAGGACCTGAACGCGATCGAAAGGGCCGAGGCGCTCGCGCAGCTCGTCGGGCGGTTCGGGCTCACGCAGCAGGAGGTCGCCGACAAGCTGGGGATGGACCGCTCGAGCGTGTCAAACCTCATTCGCCTGACGGAACTTGAAGACGAGATCCGCACGCTGATCGCAGCGGGCGAGCTCGTCGCGGGGCATGGCAAGGCGCTGCTGGGCCTCCCGCCCGGGCAGGCCCGCGTGGACCTGGCACTCAAGGCGGCCAAGGAGGAGTGGTCGGTGCGCGAGCTGGAGCGCCGGGCCAAGGATGCCCAGAGCGCCAAGCCCGAGGGCGCACAAGCAGAGCCCGCCCGGCGCAGCGCCGTGCACGCGGACCTGGAGCGGCGCCTGGGCGACAAGCTCGGGACGAAGGTCAAGATCCGCACGAACCGAGCCGGGACGAAGGGCAAGCTTGTGATCGACTTCTACGGGCTCGATCACTTTGACGGGCTGGTCAGGACGCTGGGGGTGGGGGAGTAGGTCAGCAGCCCGCGGCTAGTTCCGCGAGGGCCTAATTCTTCGAAACACACCCCGTTTTTTACGATACTTTTTGTAAGCCCCTATTGGCACCGTGTTGGGGTCTCTCTCATATGGGTCGTGATCCGTTTCGAGTTTGAAACGATGCCACGCCCGCTCCGCCTCTCCCTGGTGGATAAAGAGTTCATCAATCCAATAAGACACCTCTTCCTTCGTACGGTTCGCCATCTCAAGGCGGTCAAAGAAACGCAGGAGCATTATCTGTCTAGGAGTTGGCGGTCGACGTTCAAGGAGATAATCGATTTGCTTCGAGGCCTCGCCCTTCGTAAGTCCTGGAGGGATCTTGCCTCCAAGGTTGAGAATGAGGTCGATCTGCTTGGTGGTGGCCGCATCTTTCGTCCACTCCGGTTCGTAATCCTCGTCTCCCCACATTGGGATGCCGATAGACTCCAGGTGGGTAGCTACAACCTTGCGCACCTCAAGTTGAACAACCCTTTCCATTCCTTTCTTGAGGCGGTATGCCTCCGCGGGGCTAATCGAACCGTCTGCAACAATTTCTCTTGTAATTGCACGCAGGTATGGAATGGCCGGGAATGGGTCACCCGCATTTCTGAGGAAGATGTGTAGTTTTTCAACTTCGGTGATTGTCAGTTCGCCATCGTGACACATATCGAGGATCATGTTTGTCAACGCCCGACCTGTTTCGCTCTCCGCTTCACGATTGGTCATCGTTATTCGTCTGGATGTCGTCATGCACAAAGTATATCGAAGCTACCCGCGGGCTTACTGTGCCGCGCTGCCGAAGAGCAGGCCGATGTAGGGTTCGTCTTCGGGTTTGAAGAAGAGGTAGACATGGTCGCCCGGCTCGATGCGGGTTTTGCCTTTGGCGGCGAGCAGTTCGGTGCCTCGGACGATGAGGATCGCCGAGGAATGGTCAGGGAACTGGATCTCGGCGAGCGTGGCGCCGCAGACGGCGACGGACGGGTCGATGTGGTAGGCGCGGATCTGGCCGCCCAGGTTCTGGATGGAGTGCATCTCGATGGCGGCTGAGGGGGTGGGGGGCTCCTTCTCGCCCATGCCCAGCTTGCGTGTGGCGGGGACGATGGCGGAGCCGGGGATGATCGCCGAGACGACGACGACGAAGAAGACGATGTGGAAGATGCGCTCGGCTCCGGGGAGGCCTGCCATGACGGGGAACATGGCGAGCACGATGGGAACCGCGCCGCGGAGGCCGACCCAGCCGATGTAGAGCGTTTCTTTGAGGGGCAGGCGCATCGGCGCGAGGCAGACCGCGACAGCCAGCGGCCTGGCGACGATCGCCAGCACGAGGCCCAGGACGAGCCCGATTCCCGCGACGGGCACGAGCTTGGAGGGGAAGACGAGCAGGCCCAGCATGAGGAACATGGTGACCTGGCTCATCCACGCGACGGCGTCGTGCACGCGGGCCAGGCCCGCTTTGTAGGGGAGCTGCCCGGCGCCCATGACGGCACCGGTGGCAAAGACGGCGAGGAAGCCGCTGCCCATGGCGAGAGTGGCGAGGCCGTAGGCGATGAAGCCGGAAGCGAGCGTGGCGACGGGGTAGAGCCCGGAGGCGCGGACGCGGACGTGCGCAAGGAGCCAGCGTGCGCCGTATCCGACGAGGATGCCCACGCCCGCGCCGACGACGAGTTCGAGCGGGACGCGCCAGAGGAGAGGCCAGAGCGAGTTCTGGCCCGACTGGATGACGCCGATCATCGCGACGGTGAGGATGACGGCCATTGGGTCGTTGATGCAGCTCTCGACTTCGAGGATGCGACGGGGTCGATCCTTGATGTGCAGGCCCCCGCCCCGGAGGACGGCGAAGACGGCGGCGGCATCGGTAGAGGAGACGATCGCGCCGATGAGCAGGGCCTCGGGCCAGGCCATCCCGAGGAGTCGGGCGATGCAGGCCATGAGCCCGGCGGTGAGCGCGACTCCGAGGGTGGCGAGGATGCCCGAGGGCAGGGCGCTTTTCCTGATGGCGCGGAAGCTGGTGTTGAGCCCGCCGTCGAAGAGGATGAGGATGAGGGCGATGGTTCCGACGCGGTAGGCGAATGCGTGGTTGTCGAAGGCGACGCCGCCGAGGGCCTCGGAACCGCCGAGCATGCCGAGGCCAAGGAAGAGCAGGACGACGGGGATGCCGAAACGATCAAGGGTGCGCGTGAAGAAGACCGAGCAGGCCATGAGCAGGCCAAAGACCATGAGGAGAACGGCACTGGCTGCGGGTTCTGCGAGTGCCAGGGTCATCGGGGATTATTGGCTAACGGTTCACGGACTGCCCGAGGTGAGTGGCTGGAATCAGCGGGACTCGCGGATGCGCAGGTTGATGGCTTCGAGCGCGTTCTTGATCTCGGGCTCGAGTTCCTTGCGGTCGTTGATGGTTCGGATGGCGTGCAGGACGGTGGTGTGGTCGCGCCCGCCGAAGTAGCCGCCGATCTCTTCGAGCGAGTAGCGGGTGTGCTCTCGGGCGAGGAACATGCAGATCTGGCGGGGCAGGGCGATCGTGCGGGTGCGTTTGCGCGACTGGAGGTCCGCCAGGCGGAGCCCGAAGTATTCGGTGGCGCCGGCGACGATCTGCTCCATCGAGACGGGCGAAAGTGCGCGCGGGCGAGAATCGCCGAGCGCTTCTTTGGCGAGCTCCAGGTCGATCGGTCGTTCGGCGATCGCGGCGCGGTGCTGGATGTTGGAGAGGTCGCCCTCGAGCTCGCGGACGGATTTGCCCTCGCTGGAGGCGACGAACTCGGCGACGTTGTCGGGGATCTCGAGGCCGCGCATGCGGGCCTTTTCCTTGACGATCTCGATGCGTGTCTCGTAGCTGGGCTTGGTGATGTTGGTGACGAGCCCCCATTTGAATCGGCTGACGAGGCGTTCTTCGAGGTCGGGGATGCGCTCTGGGGGCAGGTCGGAGCTGAGGATGATCTGCTTGTGGCTCTGGTGGAGCGTGTTGAAGGTGTGGAAGAACTCTTCCTGGGTCCGGTCGCGTTTGGCGAGGAACTGGATGTCGTCGATGACCATGACATCGACGTCGCGGAACTGGTTGCGGAAGCTGGCCATGTTGCCCGCGGCGACGTCCTGCATGAATCGGGTCATGAAGTGTTCGCAGGTGGTGAAGAAGATCCGCGTTTCCGGGCGGTTTGCGAGGATGCGCAGGCAGATCGCGTGGAGGAGGTGTGTTTTGCCCAGCCCCGAGTCGCCATGGACGAAGAGCGGGTTGTACGCGCCGCCCGGGTTGTCGGCGACAGCGATCGCCGCGGCGTGCGCAAGGCGGTTGTCCGGGCCGATCACATAGTGCTGGAACGAGTAGTCGGGGCTGAGGGGGATGGTGCCGTCGGTGTTGATGAGGTCCTTCCGGCGCTTCTCGTGCTCGACGGGCTTTCGGCGCTGGTCGTCATCGGAGCGCCTCTGGGCGCCGTCGCTGTGGTCGCCGGCGGCGACGAACCTGCTGGTGACGAGTCGCTGGGTGACGGAGCGGAGTGCGTCGTCGAAGGCGTCGGCGCAGGCGCGCTCGAGATAGTCGCGGTAGGTGGAGCTTGGCGCGACGATGGTGACGACGCCGCCATCGAGGCCCGAGGGCTCGAGTGAATTGAACCAGTGCCTGCAGATCGTGGGGTGCTTTTTGCGCAGGTGCACAAGAGCGTCGTCCCAGATGGACATATCTGGTTTCGCCATATCGGCCTCTTCTGTACTGGCGCTCCGCCCGTCATTGTGCCCGGGCTCGGCAGTGCCGACCGGGTCGGCTCTTGTTCATTCATTATAACTCAGAAAGAATCGATTGCGCGAGTGCCGCCTGAGTCGTTCCCTGTCCACCTTGCGGCACGCCAGCACACCACGCAGCAGGCCGCAAATGAAAAATACCTTTCGGTCGGGTGTGTGTCAACGACCAAAGAAATGATTCCGCGCCCCTCCCCCCCGGGATGCGTGTCAGGCGCCTGATTCGGCCTGTTCGGCCTGGCGTTCGTAGCGCTCCTTGGAAGCGCGGTGGTCCATGAGCAGGTGAACGCGGTCGCGCGATTCCCCGCTGAGGAGGTCATCGAGTCGCTTGCGGGCGTAGGAGATATTGGTTCGGCGCGAAACGTGCACAAGGACGAGCGCTTCGCATTCGAGGACGCGCGACCACTCGACGATGTCGTCGATGTGCAGGTGCATGCCGACTTTGGCGCGTGCTCTGTGTTCGGGCTCGAAGAAGGTGCACTCGCTGACCACGATCTGTGCCTTCCGGACGTCGTCACGCACAAGATGTGGGCCGGGGAGCGTGTCGCCGGTGTATGCGATGAGCGGGACTTCGAGCTGGTTCGTGATCTCTTCGCCTCGCTCCTTGAGCTCACGGAGTTTTTCCTGGGGCAGGCCGACGAGCTCGGGTTTGAGTTTGGAACGTTTCTCGATCAGCACCCATCCGAATGCGGGGGAGGTGTGTTCGACGGCGAAGCCGCGCAGCACAATGTTGTTCTTGATCTGAAAGTCTTCGCCCTCGTCGAGTTCGACGAGTGTGTAGGGTGTTTTCTGGCGTTCGAGGTCGTTGAAGCCGCGCATCATTTTGTGGACGTCGGGCGCGATCCGTTTGTCGCAGACGATGGTGCCCTCGCCCATGCCCTGGAACTGACGCTGCGAGGCGTAGTACGCGAGCCCGCCGATGTGGTCCATGTGCCCGTGGGTGAGCGCAACGTACTTGCTGGCGAGCGCACAGCGGAGGGGCGAGCCCATATCGAAGCAGACGTCGAGCTCGGGCACCATGATGGTGGTGGCTTCGCCTGCGACGGAGGTGCCCTGGATGCGGAAGGGGGGGAAGTAAAGGAAACCGATCTGGCCCTCTCTGGGCGGCGGCTTGGGGATCATGATCAATGCTCCGGGGCCGGGCTCTCGCCCGGTGGGTGCTTGTTTCGTCGGAGTGTAGGGAGAAAAAAGCGCCGCGTGAGAACACGCGGCGCCGGTGAGCTTGAATTCCGGGGGCCGGGGTTTACCAGGCGCTTGGGTCGGGGGTCAGGCGCGTCGGGCGGTTCATGTGCCACATGTAGATCCAGTCACGCTGGAGCATGCGCTTGGATTCGCTTCGGATGAGCGCGTTGACGTTGCGGACATCGTCTGGGCGCTGGTTCATGGTGATGAGTTCGGGCGTTGGGTTGCTGCGGAACTCGGCGAGGCGGTCGCGCTTGCTCGAGCAGCCGGTGGCGACGAGCGCGCCAGCGATGGCGAGGAGAGCGAGTTGGCGGGAGCGCTTGGTGCGATTGAACATCTTTGTGACTCCTGTGCGCGGCTGCGGGCCGCCGGTGCTCGGCGCAGCATAGCAACCCGGTGTGTTCCTGGTCGCAGCTTGCGTGCCTGACGCGGTCATTTCTGGCCGCTGTCTGGGCACACCCACCGTGCCCGACAGGGCCAGTTGTACCCGAAGCGGGGATCGCCGTCAAACGCTCGGGTCCGAAACGAAGAAGAAGAGATGAATCTTGGTCGAGGTTGGTGGGAGAGCTTTGGCGATGTTGTAGGATGTCGCCCGAGGAGAGTGAGCGGGCCCGCGGGAGCGCGGTCCCGGTCAGAGAATGCAACGGAGTGCGGTGAGTTCTTTCCTGCTCTGGGCCGGGTGTTCGGCTCAGCCGGGAGCCAGATCGGGGTTCATGTCCAAACCTTTCCGACCCCACGGGAGCCGTCAAATACGACCGGTCGAAGGCCAAGCCTCCCTCGAGTGGAAGGCCGGGCACCGGACGAGCGGCACCCACCTCGAATTGGGGTTTGGGCATCCTCCGAAACGGCACCGGTTGAGCCGGACGCCTGGCCTGCATTCATTTTGAGCCCGATGTCCATCAAGGTGGGCGGTCGATCGGTCGATCGTGGGGGGCATGACACTCTCTGGAATGGTGACGGATTCGGGTGCTCGCGGCGACATGCTGATGGCCCGGAAGGTGCTCGACGCCATGGAGGCTGAGGGGGCCGCTGCGGTCAAGATGATCCGTGACGCGGCCGAGGTCGGTCAGACGAGTCGAGCCGCGATCAGCGCCAGGCCCGGCCCGGGCGAGACCGGGCAGCGCCTCGACGTGACCGCCTGATAGGCACGCCGTCCGATAACACGAACTGACAGGCCCTGTCGATCTGGCAGGGCTTTGTGCTTTTTGGCTCGCCCCAGCAGCCCCGGTGGGCGTTCTGGGGGCACTCCTCGGCATTGGACGATGGGCGCGCGTGTTGCATCGGGTTGTGTGTCCGCCCGCAGTCTTCGCCCAGGCGGGCAGAACCGGAGGACGACCCATGACACCCGACCGCATGACAACGCTCGCCCAGCAGGCCCTGGCGCAGGCCCAGCAGAAGGCGATGGGCGCGGGGCACCCTGAGGTGAGCGGGCTGCACGTGCTGGCGGCCCTTCTTGAGGACCGGTCGGGGACGGCTCGTTCGATCCTGGGGCGGGCGGGTGTGAACGCGAACCAGATCGAGAGCATCGCGCAGAGCGAACTCAAGCGGTTGCCGACGACGAGCAGCGGAGCCGGCTCGGGCGGGCGGGCGATCATGGAGATCCTCGCCAAGGCGGAGGCGATCAGCAAGGAGATGAAGGACGCTTACATCACGGGCGAGCATCTTCTGATCGCGCTGGCGGAGGCGAAGGGGCCTGCGCAGGAGATCCTGGACGTGAACGCGGCGACGCCCAAGGTGCTGCGCGAGGCGGTCAAGCAGATCCGCGAGGCCTCTGGCGTGACGAGCGTGAACGACCAGAACGCCGAGGGTGGCTTCGAGTCGCTCAAGAAGTACGGGATCGATCTGACGGAGCGCGCCCAGCAGGGCAAGCTGGACCCGGTGATCGGGCGAGACGACGAGATCCGAAGGTGCACGCAGGTGCTCAGCCGGCGCACCAAGAACAACCCGGTCCTGATCGGCGAGCCCGGCGTGGGCAAGACCGCGATCGCCGAGGGCCTGGCGCTGCGCATCGTCAATGGCGACTGCCCAGACGGGATGAAGGACAAGCGGATCATTGCGCTGGATGTCGGGCAGCTGCTGGCTGGCGCGAAGTTCCGGGGCGAGTTCGAGGAGCGCCTCAAGGCGGTGCTGCGCGAGGTGCAGGCGAGCGACGGGCAGGTGATCCTGTTCGTCGACGAATTGCACACGATCATCGGAGCCGGGGCGGCCGAGGGCGCAGTCAGCGCGGGGAACCTCCTGAAACCGGCGCTGGCCAGGGGCGAATTGCGATGCATCGGTGCGACGACGCTCGACGAATACAGGAAGCACATCGAGAAGGACGCGGCGTTCGAGCGCCGATTCCAGCAGGTGTACGTCGATCAGCCGACGGTCGAGGAAACCGTTGCGATCCTGCGGGGCCTGAAGGAGAGGTACGAGGCGCACCACGGCGTGCGGATTCTGGACAGCGCGATCCTGGCGGCGGCGCAGCTGAGCAACCGGTACATCACCGAGCGGTTCCTGCCCGACAAGGCGATCGACCTGATCGACGAGGCGTCGAGCCGACTCCGCATCGAGAACGACTCGATGCCCACGGCGATGGACGAGCTTCGGCGCAAGATCATGCAGCTGGAGATGGAGAAGCAGGCGCTGCTGATCGAGACGGGCGACAAGCAGGCGGGCGAGGCGAGCAAGAAAGAGCTCGCCAGGATCGACCGGGAACTGGGCGAGCTCAACGAGCAGAACAACGCGATCACGGCCAAGTGGGACATCGAGAAGAAGGACCTGGACGCGGTCAAGAGTGTGAAGGAGCAGATCGATGCCAAAAGAGTCGAACTCGAGCAGGCGCAGCGCCGGGGCGATCTTGAGACTGCGGCACGCGTGCAATACGGGGAGATGCGCGAGCTGGAGAAGAGGCTCGCCGAGGCCGAGGCCCGGCTCGATGAGCGGAAGGCGCAGGGCGACGCGCTCGTAAGAGAGGAAGTCGACGCGGAGCAGATCGCCGAGATCGTGGGCAAGTGGACGGGGATCCCCGTGTCGCGACTGGTGGAATCCGAGCGTGACAAGCTGATCCAGATGGAGGAGCACCTGCGCGAGCGCGTGGTGGGGCAGGACGAGCCGCTGCGCGCGGTGGCTGACGCGGTGCGTCGCAGCCGCGCTGGCCTTGGCGACCCGAACCGCCCGATCGGGAGCTTCCTGTTCCTTGGGCCGACGGGCGTGGGCAAGACCGAGACGTGCAAGGCTCTGGCGGAGTTTCTCTTCGACACCGAGGACGCGATGGTCCGCATCGACATGTCCGAGTTCATGGAGAAGCACGCGGTCTCGCGGATGATCGGTGCGCCCCCCGGGTACGTGGGTTACGAGGAGGGCGGCGTGCTGACGGAAGCCGTCCGGCGCAGGCCCTACGCGGTCGTGCTGCTCGACGAGATCGAGAAGGCGCACCCGGACGTGTTCAACGTGCTGCTCCAGCTGCTCGACGACGGTCGATTGACGGACGGGCAGGGGCGCACGGTCGATTTCAAGAACTCGATCATCGTGATGACGAGCAACATCGGCAGCCAGAAGATCCAGGAGATGACCGAGGCGGGGGCGGAGGACTGGGAGATCGAGGCGGCGGTGCGCGACCTCGTGCGTCGCGGCCCCGGCGCGGACGTCTCGGGCAAACAAGGGGCCGAGGGCGACGAATTCCGCGCACGCTTTGACCTTGCGATGCACCAGGGCTTCATGCGCCCCGAGCTGCTCAACCGGATCGACGAGACCGTGGTCTTCCACAGGCTGGGCAAGGAGGCGCTCGCTCGGATCGTGGACATCCAGCTCACACACCTGCGCCAGCGCCTGGCGGACCGCGAGATGACGCTGACGGTGTCGGACGAGGCTAAGGCGCTCGTCGCGGCGGAGGGCTGGGACCCCGCGTTCGGCGCCCGCCCGCTCAAGCGGACGATCCAGCAGCGGATCGAGAACCCGCTTGCGAGCAAGATCCTTGCGGGCGAGTTCGGGCCGGGGGACACGGTCGCGATCGGGGCTCAGGGGCAGAGCGTGGTGTTTGGCAAGGGCTGAGGAACGCAAAATTTCGGACTCATGAATCTCCTTCGATCGATCGATCGACCTCAGGTGTAGTCTGCTTGGCAGCGGGCATGAAATGGAGGTCACAACGATGGCTCGGATGTTCTTTGTGTTGTCCGCAGCGGCGGTTCTCTCTTCCCACACATTCCAGTCTGCGGCACAGTCCTACAAATCGAAGCCGATCACCGAGGAGCAGGCGAACGAGGATCTCCTGGTGATGCGCGAGGCGCTTGAGGTTGTGCACCCTGGGTTTCTGCGATTTGCTTCGCGAGTCGAGTTGAACACCGCGTTCGAGGAGCTTTTTGCAAAGGCCGAGGGCGGGACAACGGATGAAGCGCTCTATCTCGCGGTGAGCGAATTCCTGCCATTGATTCGATGTGACCACACGAAGGCGGAGATGCCCGAGTCGATGGTCGAGCATCGGAAATCGACTGCGACGCACTTGCCGCTTCGTGTGGGGGTGTTTGGCAATCGCGTCTATGTGATGACAAGCGCAACCGAATCTCTTGAAGTCGGCGATGAAATCGTTTCAATCAATGGCGTTCTGGCGGCGCAGCTTATGGATGAGATCTTGCCGCTTGTGCCGATCGACGGGTACACGGATCACGCCCGAACGGATGAGTTCGAGTACACCACAGAGTTTCTTGGCTCGGGGCTTGATCACTTCATGCCCCTGTTACACGGGTGGTCTGGAGAGTTTGATCTCGAGATCATCCGAGAGGGCAACAAAGAATTCGTGACAGTCGGAGCGATCTCCTATGGAGCGTTCAATGAGATGGTGCGCCAAGAAGAGGGACTTCAGCGAAACTTTAAGGACGCAGTGAGTGTCGAGAGGGTCGGGGACTCAGCAGTGCTGCGGATTGATACGTTCGTGAATTACCGCGAGCCGATCGATCCTTTCGTTAAGTTTGCAGAGGTAATCGGGCCACTCAACGACGACGGGCTCCAGCATCTGATCGTGGACCTGCGACACAACGGCGGTGGTTCGACAGAGCCAACGATCGCCCTGGCGATGCACTTGATCAAGGGTCCTGTTGAGATTCAGTCGGGCGATGCACAGAAGGTTCTCAGCATTCCGGAGTCGGTGCGCAAAAACTCTTCCACCTGGGACTGGAGTTCGATCGATGTGGAGGGTCGCGGGTATGAAGAGTGGGAAGAGACCGGTCTTTACCGGTCTCCCGTCTACCCGATGACACTGGCGCCGGCTGAAACCGCATTCCAAGGTCGGGTGACACTTCTTTCCAGTCGGGGGAATGCATCGGGATCGACGATGCTCATAGGGACGCTTCAGAAGCTTGGGGGCATTCGTGTCGTGGGCGAGCGTACGGGCGGGAGCGTAGAGGGGTGCACCGCGGGAACCATCATTTTCACAAAGCTCCCGAATTCAGGCATCGTGGTTCGTGTGCCAGTCAAGCGGATCATCACGGGTGTCGAGCCTGATGAGGCGGGGATGGGAGTCGTTCCCGATGTCGAGGTCGTTGTCACGCCAGAGGCGGTATTCGCGGGTGGCGATCCGATTCTGGAAGCCGCGATTGCTGAGTGAATCATCTCATTCGATGGGCGCGAGGATCTCCGCCAGCAGGTCGGGTTTGGATTCGTCGCGGACCATGGTCATGTAGCGCGGGCCGCCGTCGTACTCGATCGTGACGTCGTGGAGTCGGTCGCCCGAGACGATGGTGAAGGTGATGGCGCCGGCGCTGCCGCTGGTGGTCATGAGGTCCGCGAAGCGCTGGCGGCTCCAGGTGTAGTCGTTGATGGCCATGATCTTCATGCGCGGGGCGAGGCCGGCTTTGTCGGCGGGCGAGCCGAGCAGGACGCTGCGGATGGAGCCGTCGCCCGAGAGGCTCATGCCCAGCGAGTCGCGGGCGTCGAGCGGGTCGATGCGCGAGCGGCCCGGGCCGGTGGGGGGCTCGTTGGTGTACTGGATGGAGTAGCCGAGGCGTTCAACGCCCGCCAGCGGCTTGCCGGTGACGTTGTCGACGCGCTCGGTGATGAATGTCTCCCAGTCGTAGTCGACGACGTTGCTGAGATGCTCGATGACATCGGCGCGGGAGTAGGGGTTCGGGTCGTCGGTGGGGGCGTCGGCGCGGAAGAAGGCGTGGGCGAAGTCCTCGATGGATTTGGCGCCGTCGGTTTCGGTGCGGATGATCGTGTCGGCTTCCATCCAGATGAGTGCGCCCTCGAAGTAGTAATCCTGTCCCCGGCGCAGGTCGCCCCAGTTCGGGCTGCCGCCGCGCAGGGTGTGCGAGGCGGAGCACGTGTCGGCGAGCGGGCGCCAGTCGCGCCCCTGGCCGAGCTTGGCGCCGCGGTAGCGGTTGAGCAGGCTCCAGCGGTACTCGTCGAGGTCGCCAAGGCCCGCGCGGATCTCGAGGAGTTCGCCCATGTACTGGGTCATGCCCTCGTAGACCCAGAGCAGCTCGGTGCCCTTTGGCGTGTGGAAATCGGGGGTGGCCATGGCGTCCGGGCGCCGGTACTTGCCGCACCAGGCGTGGACGTACTCGTGCGGGATGAGCATCTGGTCCCAGCCGTTGAGGTGGTCGGGGTGATCGAGCGTGCCCAGCGGGATGATGTTCATCGTGGTGCGCAGGTGCTCGAGCCCGTTGCGGTCGAGCTGGTTGGTGGTGCCAAGCAGGATGTCCATCGAGGGGAAGGGGTGGCTGCCAAAGAGTCGGGCGGCCTGCGTGACCATGCGTGTGTAGCCGGCGAGGACGTCCGGGTGGATGTTGACCTCTGACTGCATCTCGCTGAAGACGTGGAGGCGATGGGGCGGGGCGCTCACGCCCTCTTCGTTGAGCTCGAACATCTTGTAGTAGCGCCCGACCATGATGGGCGTGTCGACGAGGCGCCGGATGGAGACGGACTCGTAGCTGTAATCCGCGTCGGTGTCGGACTCAACGGTGTCGAGTGCGCAGGCGGCTTTCCAGTCGTCGGGGAGCGTCAGCGAGGTCTGGATGTTCCAGTCGCCATCGCTCTTGCCCTCGGGGTAGACGATGACGGTGTTGGGGCTGATCAGCCCGATGTCCGCGGCTCCGAAGGAGTCGAGCCCGTGGGAGTTGGCTGCGGACTGGTTGGTGATGTAGCGGAAGTCGATGTTGATCTCGGTGGCTGCCCTAGGCACGTGGGCGATGAAGCGGTAGACCTCGCCCGGGGTGCGCGACCACTTGATGGGGGAGCCATCCTGATCGGAGATCGAGAACCCGGCGATGTTCTGGATCGGGCCGCCCGGGGCGTGCGAGCCGGGGACCCACTTGGGGTACCAGAGGGCCAGGTCTGTGCCGCGCTGATTCGAATCGAGCGGGATGGTCTGGCGGGCGTGCAGGAGCAGCTTTGGCAGATCGGTGGCGTCGATGTGAAGGGTGCTGTCGGCCCGCTGCTGGGCGCAGGCGCCCAGCGAGCAGAGGCTGGTCAGCAGGGCAAGAGCGATCGCGATGGTGCGCATGGGCGAGGGTCCTTCGTCAAGGGTGAGGATGAAGGATAACGGGTGAGCGGGGCGACGGGAACGGAACGGGCCCGATCTTGTCGGCGGGCCGGCGGCGCCTACCACACCCAGGTCAGGACGAAAATGACCAGGACCGCGGCTCCGACGATGGGCCAGAGGTACTTGCGGGCGAAACTCGGGGCGCCTCCGGAGATGTATTCGTTGCAGATCGGGCAGATGGAGGCGTCGTCGAAGACCTCCGAGCCGCAGGAGGGGCAGGTCTGACCGTCGCGATCGAATCGGGCGATGTCCTCGGGCGAGGGGCCTTCCGGGTCGAGTTCGTCTTCGTAAACCATGAAGAGAGCGTACCCGCGCCCGGGGGCGGGCCCGGTGTGTAGGCTTGGGGCATGAAAACGAGCGTTTGCGTGGCGGCGGGTCTGGTGGTTTCGGCTCTTGCGGGGTGCGCTTCGCACCGGGGCGGGACCACGACGTACGACTCAAGCCGACCGAATCCGGGCACGCAGGGGTTTGTGCCTCTGTTTACGGGTCTTTCGACGGCGACCCGCGGGCCACTTGAGCGCGTCGCGGCCTTCGACGGATTCCAGGCTGTGGGGCTGGCGATCTCACCCAGCGGCAGGCTCTTCATCTCCAGCCCGAGGTGGCACGGCAACCACGGCAACAGCGTGGTGGAGGTGTTCACGGGCAAGATGCAGCCCCCGGCCAGCTACCCCTCGCCCGCCTGGAACGCGTGGTCGCCCGGTGTGCGCCCAGAGCGGAGCTGGGTGTGCGTGCAGGCGCTGCACTCGGACGATCTGGGTCGGCTCTGGGTGCTCGATCCGGGCGCGCCGATGTTCGAGGGGCCGATCGCGGGTGCGCCCAAGCTCGTGCGGTTTGAAACGGCCAAGGACAGGGTCGGCGCGTCGTTCCTGTTCGATGAGTTCGTCGCGCCCGAGGGCTCGTACCTGAACGACGTGCGCGTCGATACGAAAGACGGCTTCGCCTGGATCTCGGATTCGGGATTGGGCGCGATCGTGGGCGTGGACCTGACGACGGGCAAGGCGATGCGCTTCCTGGAGGATCACGCCTCGACCAAGGCGGTCCCTGGCACGGAGCTCGTGATCGGGGGCAAGCCCTGGGTCAACGAATACGGGCAGACGCCCACGGTCAACTGCGACGGGATCGCGCTCTCGCCCGACGGGCAATTCGTGTACTACCAGGCGCTGACCGGGCGGGATCTGTACCGCGTGCCGACGGAAGCGATGAAGGCGGCGCTGCGCCCCGCGGGCGAGTGGGGCGGGAGCTGGAGCGGTGCGACGCCTTCGACGGTGAACGAATACGTCGAGACGATGGGCCAGACGTTTGCAACCGACGCGATGATCATGGACGAGAACGGCGTGCTGTACTTCACCGCCCTTGAGCGCGACGCGATCACGGCCAGGCTGCCCAGCGGCGAGCTCGTCAGTGTCGCTGCCGACGAGCGGATCAGTTGGCCTGACAGCCTTGCGATCCACGGCGGGCGCCTGTATTTCACAACGGCGCGGATCCATGAGACCGGGTTTGGCAGGCCCGAGGGACCCTTCGCCGAGGGGCCATACGGCGTGTTCCGCGTTCCTCTGATCGCGCCGGAGTAAGGAAGGAAGACCCTCACCCGCCTCGCTCCGCTCGGCACCCTCTCCCGCGGGGCGCGGGAGAGGGAGGAGATGCCATGCCCACGATCTTTCTCAACGGCGAATTCATCGACGAGGGCGACGGCGCGATGGTGTCCGCGTTCGACGCGGGCTTCACGCACGGCGTGGGGCTCTTCGAGACGATGGGCGCGCGCAGGAACGACGCGGGCGAGATCGAGGTCGTGCGCCTTCTCGATCACATTGACAGACTGGGCGAATCGGCGCGGCAGCTCCGGCTCACGACGGAACTGCGCCGGCCCGCGCTCGCCGAGGCCGTCAAGCGCACGGCGCAGAAGTGCGGGCTCGATCGCCAGCGGATCCGACTGACGATCACGGGGGGGGATCTGAACCCGCTCTCGGCGGCTCGCCAGGGGCAGGCGGGAGCGCACGACCCGACGATCCTGATCGTCGCGCAGCCCGCGACGACGTACCCGCAGGAGATGTACGAGCAGGGCGTGGCCGTCGCGCTTGCGGATCTCAAGGTCAACCCGCTCGACCCGATGAGTGCGCACAAGACGCTCAACTACTGGGGGCGCTTAAGCGCGCTGCAGCAGGCGTCTGCGAAGGGGGCCGCGGAGGCGCTGGTCTTTCAGGTGACCAACCACCTCGCGGGCGGGTGCGTGTCCAACGCGATCCTCGTCAAGGACGGGCAGGTCTTCACACCCGTCGTGCGGGGCGAAGAGTCGCCTGGGGGGCTGCCAAGCCCGGTGCTGCCTGGCGTGACGCGGGCGGAGGTGCTCGACGGTGCGCGCCGCCATGGCATCGAAACCACCAGCCGGATGCTGACGATCGACGATGTGCTCAGCGCCGACGAGCTGATGCTGACGAACTCGAGCTGGGGCATATTGCCCGTCGTGCGTGTCGAGGCGCAGAACATCGCGGGCGGCACGGTCGGCGATGTCACCAAGAAATTGATTTCAGATTTGGTGTTCTAAACCAGACGATCAGTTCGCGCCTTGGGTGAGTTTCTCTGCGAGCTCGTCGGTGATGTCGATGCCTTCGACACCCTCGCCCGCTTCGAGGACCTTGCTCAGGTTGTGCGCCTCGGCGACCTCGCGCAGCTCGCCCTGCACGGCAAGCAGGGTTGTGTAGAGCGGCTCGTCCCCTGCGAGCTGGCGGTGCATGACCTCCTGCCAGGAGGGGCCCTCGGCTTCGATCCTGGCGGCCAGTTCCTCGTCGCCCGCATCCAAAGCAGCGTCACGTGCGGTTTCGAGGGTCTTGTAGTGCTCCTTGAGGTACTTCGACTTGCCGTAGGCGACGAGCAGGTCCGTGCGCCGAACGACGCCCACGGGCCCGGCGGCATTCTCGGGAAGGAGCATGAGCGTGTCGCCCCCGTGGTCGGGAGCCGCAGGGGCACCCGAGCCGAGGGCACAGCCGGTCAGCAGGGCGGCCGAAACCACTCCGGCGGATGCAAGACCAACGAAAAGGCGTGATATGCGTGTGTTCGATGTCATCGGAAATCTCCACCTGAAATATAGAAGCCATACTACCAGAACAAGATAGTATTTACTAGCTTGTTAGAGAGAAGGAAGTCGCTCTTTCACTCGTTCGCCTTCTTCAGCCCAGAAAGCGGAGCTGGGCGGCGGTGCCGAGGGCCTCGATGCCCAGATTCAGAGCGATCGCGCCCCCGGTGAAGAGGCAAGTCCGCACGAGGGGCAGGCTCGCCAGGAGTTGTCGCCCGCCGATGACGACGGGCAGCACAAAGGCCAGCGGGAATGTCCAGGCGCCCAGCGCGAAGGTGGCCAGATGCAGATGGGCCGTCGCGGCCAGCACGCCCAGCAGCGACAGGGCCGCGACCGGGGCGATCATGGTCAGCAGCGGGCGGGTTGGCGGAGCGGCATCAATCATCCGGGTTGTCGTTGCCGAGGGAGCGTTTGGGGGGCAGGGGGCCGTTGGGCTCGGGTTGGTTGCGGGCGTTGCCCTCGTAGACGAAGTCGGGGTCAAATTTCGTGCCGCACTCGGGGCACTTTCGGATCCAGGGGGTCTCGATGAGCGCGGTGAGGTCGTGGTGACAGTTTCGGCAATAAAGGATGGGCCTTGGGGCGGTCACGGGAGATTGTTGCGCGCATGCGCTCGCACGGCTTGCCGAGGGCGGGACAGGCCTTGGCACCCGGGCGTCACTCCCGATCGATGACCCGGACGTTGTCGCGTCCGTCGGTGCGGACGGGGCCGACGTGGGCGTTGGGTTTGCCGAGGCCTGTGATGAAGCCGCGGACTTTGAGGTAGATGAAGAACCCGATCCCAAAGAGCAGGATGAGCGCCATGAGCGGGAGGATGAGGATCAGAAGCGCCAGGAGGATGAAGAGTGTGAGCAGGAGGTGGACAGCCGAGGCGATCGGGCCGCGCGGGCGGGCGCTGTAAGAGCGCATCTTCAGGCGGAAGGCCTGGACCTGCTCGGCGTACTGCTGTGTGCGGTCGGCCATCGGAAGAGTCTATGGGGGGTGGGACGGGGGGATTGCATCGGTATGGGCCCGGCTTGGCGGGCGGGAAATCAAGACCCCCTTCTCCGGTGGGCGCCGGCGCAAAGAGTGGACGATCTGTCGTTTACGGTGCGGAGTCGCTTCGGGCGTGCGCCCAGAATAAGCTCATCCCTTGGCGCGCTCTTGGGAGCGCCCGGGGCGGCGGATACACTCCAAGTAGGCGGTCATGGCGAGCAAACCACGACATGATGGTGTCCTTGTCGGTTCTGAGGAATCGACCGATAAGCCCTTTGTGCACCTGCATTTGCACTCGGAATACTCGCTGCTCGACGGCGGCAACCGGCTGGATAAGTTGGTGAAAAGGGTCCGCCAGCTGGGCATGGACAGCCTTGCGGTGACGGACCACGGCAACCTGCACGCGGCGGTGAACTTCTACCGCAAGGCCAAGGCGGAGGGGATCAAGCCGATCCTGGGCGTCGAGGCGTACGTCGCACCCAAGAGCCGACACGACAAGACGTACACGGGCGTCTCCGATGGCGGGTATCACCTGGTGCTGCTGGCTGAGAACGAGACCGGGTGGAGGAACCTGCTCTACCTGTGCTCCGAGGCGTACCTGACGGGGTTCTACTTCAAGCCCCGGATGGACCGTGAGATTCTGGAGCAGCACAACTCGGGGCTGATCGCGATCAACGGGCACCTGGGGTCGGAGATGGGCGAGCACCTGCTCGACTACGAGACCTCGGGCGGCGCGCGTTCGGGCGACAGGAGCCTGTACGAGAAGGCGGTCGAGAGCGCCAGGTGGCACGCGAGCGTGTTCGCTGACGAGGGGACGGGCCCGCGGTTCTACGTGGAGATGCAGCACCACGTGCCCGAGCAGATCGCGATCAACCCGCATCTGATCAGGCTGGCGCGGGAGCTGGAGCTGCCCCTGGTGTGCGACAACGACAGCCACTTTTTGCACGCAGAGGACCACGACGCGCACGACACGCTGATCTGCATCTCCACCGGCAAGAGCAAGTTCGACGAGTCGCGGATGCGCTACACGCCCGAGCTCTATGTGAAGAGCCCGGAGCAGATGTGGGAGATCTTCGGCTCGCCCGAGTACAACAACTCCGAGTTCGGCAGCGCGGGCGAGGAGGCGCTGCTCAACACGCAGCGGATCGCGGACCGGTGCAACCTGGAGCTGCCCGAGGGCGTGAGTCACGCGCCGGTGGTGATGGTGAAGGCGCCGCCCGTCGATGAGTTGCCGCGGGCTGAGGACGACGCGTTCGCGGGCGATCTGACGGCCTGGTTCAAGGCGTACTGCGCGCACTTTGAGCTCGAGCCCGCCAACGAGCCGGGCTTGGACCAGGCCTCGCTGACGGCAGACTGCGACAAGGCGCTGCGCCTGCTCGCCGAGGCGGGGATGGTGTGGCGGTACGGGCCGGGGATTCTGAAGGCTCGTCACGATGAAATCGAAGGGGAGAGCCCCTCTCCCCAGCCCTCTCCCCAAGGGGGAGAGGGAGCAGATCGGGCGTGCGAGGACTGGGCCAAGTGGGCCAGGCTCAACCGCGAGCTGAAGATCCTGTCGGACAAGCTGATCAGCGCGTACTTCCTGATCGTGTGGGACTTCGTCAACTGGGGGCGCCAGCGGGGCATCCCCGCGATCGCGCGTGGGTCGGGCGTGGGGACGATGACGGGCTACGTGCTGGGCCTGTCCAACGCCTGCCCGGTGCACTACGGCCTGCTCTTCGAGCGGTTCACGGACCCGGACCGATCGGAATACCCCGATATCGATATCGACCTCTGCCAGAACGGGCGGGCGGACGTGATCAATTATGTGCGCGAGAAGTACGGGCACGTGGCGCAGATCATCACGTTCGGAACGCTCAAGGCGCGGGCCGCGGTGCGCGATGTCGGGCGCGTGCTCGAGTACCCGCTGACGGACACGGACAGGCTCGCCAAGCTGATCCCGGAAGAGCTGGGCATCACGCTGGACAAGGCGCTCAAGGTCGAGCCGGACCTGAAGAAGATCTACGACACGGACGAGGTCGCCAGGCGTGTGATCGAAAACGCGCGGGTGATCGAGGGGCAGGCGCGGCACAGCAGCGTGCACGCGGCGGGCGTGATCGTGGCGACCAGGCCTCTGCACGAGGTTGTGCCGCTGTACCGCCAGACGGGCGGGGCCGAGAACGAGATCGTCACGCAGTGGGACGGCCCGACGTGCGAGGCGATGGGCCTGCTCAAGATGGACTTCCTGGGGCTGCGCACGCTCTCGGTGATCGAGCGATGCAGGCAGCTGATCGTCAAGTCGCTCACCCGCGAGCAGATCTACGCGGCGGTGGGGCGCACGCGGGGTGACGGCGGGCCCGACCCGCTCGATCTTGATCGGCTGAATTACACCGACCAGCGGATCTTCGGGCTCTTTGCGCGGGGCGACACGACGGGCGTGTTCCAGTTCGAATCGGGCGGGATGCGCCGGCTGCTGATCGAGATGAAGCCCGACCGCCTCGAGGACCTGATCGCCGCCAACGCGCTGTTCAGGCCCGGGCCGATGGATCTGATCCCCGATTACAACATGCGCAAGCACGGCAACCAGCCCGTGCCCAAGGTGCACGAGATCGTCGATCGCTTCACCGCCGAGACGTACGGCGTGATGGTGTACCAGGAACAGGTGATGCAGATCGTGCACGAGCTGGGCGGGATCCCGCTGCGCTCGGCGTACTCGCTCATCAAGGCGATCAGCAAAAAGAAAGAGAAGATCATCGAGCAGAACCGCCCCCTCTTCATCGAGGGTGCGGGCGACAAGGGGCTGGGCGCCGACAAGGCCAACGATCTGTTCGAGCTGATCCTGAAGTTCGCGGGCTACGGCTTCAACAAGTCGCACTCGACGGGCTACGCGATCGTCGCGTACCAGACCGCGTACCTCAAGACGTTCTTCCCGGCGCATTACATGGCCGCGTTCCTCTCGTTCGAGAGCCAGGCGCAGAAGGCCAGCGACTGGATCCCGTATCTGGAGGACTGCAAGCGGACGAAGTACATCGACCCGGTGACGGGCGAGGTGATCAAGACGGGTGTGGAGGTCAGGCCTCCCAACGTGAACCTGTCCGAGGCGGACTTTGCGGTGGTGTACGAGGGCCAAGACGAGCGGACTCCCTCGAGCGGGCACGTTCGGTTCGGGCTCCGCGCGATCAAGGGGGCGGGCAGCAAGGCGATCGAGTCGATCATCACGGAGCGCGACAAGGAGGGCCCGTTCCGCTCGCTGTTTGATTTCTGCGAGCGCGTGCCGCCCGGAACGGTGAACAAGGCGACGATCGAGGCGCTGGTCAAGAGCGGCGCGTTCGACGAGGTGCACAGCCGCGACGAGCGCGCGAGCATGCAGGCGACGATCGAGCAGGCGGTGAGCGCCGGGCAGAAACTCGCTGCGGATCGGGCCGCGGGCCAGGGGGCGCTCTTTGGGATGCCTGCGGAAGAGGCGTCGTCGGGTACGCCTGCCAGCGTGCCTCTGGTCAAGGCCGAGGCGTGGAGCGAGGCGGAGACGCTGCGCCTGGAGAAGGAGACGCTCGGCTTTTATGTGTCGAGCCACCCGCTGGAGCAGTGGAAGGACTGGTCGGGCGTGTTTGCGCACCTGCGGATGGCGGACCTGGCGGAGGTGCAGCAGGACAAGCGCGTGATCGTTGCGGCCCTGGTGCAGAGCGTACGGACGATCGTGGTGCGCAACGGGCGCAGCGCGGGCCAGAAGATGGGCATCATCACGCTGGAGGACCTGACGGGGACCGCTGACGCGGTGATGTTCGCGGACTGCTTCGCCAAGTTTGCGCACCTGTTCGAGGACGACGGGCCCAAGTTCGTGCTGGGGCGGATGGATCACAGCCGTGGCTCACCCCAGATCATCGTCGACCGGATGGTGCCCATTGAGGGGCAGCCCTTGGAGAAGGGCAGGCTCCACCTGACGCTGCGCAGCGAGAAACTCAACGGCAGCGGTCGCCAGACGGTGGACATGCTCCACCGGTTCCTCGTGAGCCGCGCGATCCAGCCGGGCGGGCCAAAGCCCGCGGGCGAGGTGGTGCCTGTGATGCTGGACTTTGAAAGCTGCGGGAGCGCGATCACCGTGGCCCCGGAGCCCATGCTGCGTGTCGAACTCGAGCCGGGCCTGGTCCGCGAGGCGGCGCAGATGGTCGGCCCCGGGTGCGTGGCGCTGGTGGGGGGCAAGTCGATCGAGACCGAGGACAGCTCAAAGCGAGGGTGGGGGCGCGGGCGCCGGTAGCCGGCGGACCAACCGGCGCACGATTCGGCTCATCGCAAAGACCATCGACGCGTGCGCGATCACCGACAGCACGGCTGCCGTTGGAATCGAGAACTTGGCGATGGCGATGACGGAGTCCCCCGGCGGATATGCCGCACTCGGGGCAGATGCCGTCCTCAGCGAGCCTGGCGAGGTCGTAGCCACAGGCGATGCAGATTGTTTGACGCTGGAGCGCGCTTGTGGGTGCATCGTCGCTCACGGGGTTACTCGATCACCGCGGGCATCTCGGCTGTTCGTCTGCGGATCTGCTTCATGGTCTTGGCGAAGCTCGAAACAAGGCGAAGATACACAAGCAACATCGCGAGAAAGAGAATGAAGCACGTCAGAAAGAGCAGGGAGGACACGATGTCGCCCGCCGAGCTTGTCGACGAGCTGGCGATCACGAACCCCAGAATGAAACAGAGCCCGAAGGCGGCACAGAGCCAGGCGCCCGTGATGTTCAGTCTGCGGGCTGACCGTTCGAGCCTGGGCGAGGGGATGCGCCGGGCGATCTCGCGGATGTAGACGGATGCGTAGAAGAACATGGCTACGAAACAGACGGTCTGGGCGATGAAAGCGATGAACCCAAGGAACGGGATCCACAGGAAGAAGCACGAACTAAAGACCGCGATCGCAAGGCCCCGGGTCGGGGCGCGAGGGGTGTCGGAGGGCACGCTGCCCTTGTACACGGGGTCGCGCGGCGTGGCGCGGATCCAGCCGACGAGCCAGACGATGCCCGATCCGATGATCAGCAGGAAGTACACGAGCATGAGCAGAAGAAAGCCGTTCATGCCCGCGGCCATCCCCCCGGTTGCGCGACTGAAGAAGGGAAGGATGAATCCGCTTCCGAGCATGACAAGAACCGCGCCCACAGCCATGTACGCAGCGATCATCACGAGCGAGGCGCCCGAGGCGATGCGCCTGACGTACGCGGCGCCGGAGCGAAAGAGCGGGAACTCGACGATGGCGTCGCTGACGGGCTTGCCGCACTCGGGGCAGCTCATGTCCTGCTTGAGCCCGGCAAGCTGGTAGCTGCAGTGCGGGCAGATCAGAAACCGGTCGACGGCTTGGCGCGTCAGGCCGCACTCGGGACAGGGGGTGTCGGGGGCGAGGCCCTGAAGGGGGTAGCTGCAGCGGGTGCAGGACTCGGGGGCGTGAGCTTCTTGGTTCACGCTCGAAAGACTACCGGATCACTTGGCTGAGGTGGTGGTCACCCCTCCCAGCGTGTCGCCAGCGTGTGCTCGACGCCAAGGAGGTCCAGGATCTTGCCCACCGTGAAGTCGACGATGTCGCCCACGGTCAGGGGCTTGAGGTAGAAGCCCGGGTTGGTGGGGCAGATGACCGCGCCAGCCAGGGTCAGGGTGCGCATGTTCTCGATGTCGATCAGGCTCAGCGGCGACTCGCGGTGACAGACGATCAGTTTGCGACGCTCCTTGAGCGTGACCATCGCGGCCCGCGTGAGCAGGTTGCTGCCCGCGCCCGAGGCGATGGCACCAAGGCTCGTCGAGCTGCAGGGGACAATGACCATCCCGTCGTGGAGGTAGCTACCCGAGGCGATGACGGCGCCCACGTCCTTGTTGGGGTGACAGGTGAGCTTGTAGGCGAAGGAGCCGTCGCTCTCGATGAGCTCCGGGAGCAGGGATTCGGGCTCGACTTTCTTGATCCCGGCTTCTTCATAGAGCAGGCGCTGGCCGTACTCGGAGACGACGAGATGGACCTCGGCCCCGGACTGGAGGAGCAGTTCGAGCGTGCGGAGGGCGTAGGCGGCGCCGGAGGCGCCGGAGATGCCGACAACGAATCTTTTGGGTCGGGTTTCCACGGCTGATGATAGGGTCGCTCGACAGCGGGCCCCGGATTCGTTTTGGGGCGAGAAAGGGGCACTTCGGGGCGTCGCGTAGCCCGCCAACTCGGGGGCCCGGCGGGGCTGCTCGCCCCGGTGTGATCGCATAGAGTGTTTGCGGCTCGGGGACAGAGCGACTGTGCAGTCGGGAGCGACAGATGAATCGACGGAATCGGCGGAATCGACGGATCATGGGTGTGTGCGGAGCAGCGGCTCTTGGCGCTGGGATGCTGTCGATGGGCGGGTGCCTGGCGTACAGCAATTACCCGCCCCAGCCGGGCACGACGTGGAAGAACGCGAGCGACACGGCCTCGATCCGCGAGCCGATGGCCAAGGCCCTCAAGTTCGTGATCGAGAAGGACCTCGCCTCGCAGCAGCACCTGGATCTGCCCGAGACGGGCCCGATCGTGGTGATCAACGTGCCTGGCGGGATCGCACCCGAGAGCTACATCTGGATCGCCCAGAACGCGCACCCGCGCGCGGTGGTCCTGAGCGAGGCGTCGGACATGTCGCTGCCGATCTACCACATCAGCGAGGTGAGCACGCGACACAGCCGGGTTCGGGTGGACGTGCTGCGTCCGATCACGGGCCTCGAGCCGGGCATCGAGGAGCCGGTGTACGTGGGCGTCGAGGTGCACATGGAGGGCGCGACCGGGACGCGCCGGATTGTGCGGGACCGCTGGCGCGAGGTGGGGACACTGACGCCTCCGGATCTCTTTTCGATCGAGTATGTGCGTCGCGAGTACGACAAGCTGCACAACCCGGGGCGTGTCACGCAAGAAGAGGGCGCGCCTGTAGAAGAAGCCGCGCCCGCTGAAGAGGCGCCCGCCGAGGATGGCGGCGAGGGGTGATGCGGCTCGGCGTGGACCACGCTCGGCATCTCATCGAGCTGGCGGGGATGCCCCGCGAGCGGATCGTTGATTTGCTGACGCTGGCCCTCTCGTTCGACGACGGCCAGGGCATGCCCCGCGAGGACGCGGACCTGCGCAAACGCCTGGCGGGCAAGAGCGTGTGCAATCTGTTCTTCGAGGAATCGACGCGGACGCGGGTGAGCTTCTCGCTCGCCTCGCGCCGGCTCGGCGCAGGGGTGACAAACCTGACGGCCCCGGGCTCGAGCATCGCCAAGGGCGAGACGCTGGTCGATACCGCAAGCACCGTCGAGGCGACCGGAGGCGACGCGCTCGTTGTCAGGAGCGGCGCCTCGGGCGCGGCGTACCACATTGCCCAGCACGTGCGCGTCCCGGTCATCAACGCGGGCGACGGCACGCACGAGCACCCGACGCAGGGCCTGCTCGATGTGTACGCCCTCTGCCGGGCGGCCCGGGGCGGGCGCGAGACGAGCTTTGATCTGGCTGGCATGACGGTCGGGATCGTGGGCGACATCGTCAGCTCGCGCGTGGCGCGGTCCGATATCGCGGTGCTGACGAGGCTTGGCGCCCGCGTGATCTGTGTGGGGCCGGCGCCGCTGGCGCCGCGCTCGCTCGAGATCCTCGGGTGCTCGGTGTCGAGCGATCTGGACGAGGTGCTGCCCGAGCTGGACGCGGTGCAGATGCTGCGGATCCAGTTCGAGCGTCACGCCTCGGGCACCGAGGGCAAGCCGAGCTCGCCGCCTGGGGTGGGCTCGGTGCGCGAGTATCGCTCGCTCTACGCGCTGACCGAGTCCAGGGCGCAGGCGATGAAGCCCGGGGCGGTGGTGATGCACCCGGGTCCGATCAACCGCGGGCTCGAGCTCGACGGCGCGGTCGCCGACGGGGCGAGGTCGTTGGTGCGCAGGCAGGTCTCTGCTGGCGTTTTGGTGCGGATGGCTGTGCTGGCGGACCTGCTCGGGGCTCGTTAATATAAACACATACCAGATCAGGATTTGTGTCCAATAAAGAAATATCTACCTACAGGAGATCTATCCACTGGAATCTGGCGTATAGATTCTTGCGGGCGTATTCTGCGCCCGGTTCTGGCAGTTCCGACGATGAGACAGCTTGCCCAATCCAGGTCGATCATCTGCGTTCTCATCGGGCTGTACCTGTGCGCGAGCCTGGCGGCGATCCCGGTGCCGAGGTTCGTGGGCGGGGCGTTGCAATCGGATGCGCCAAGCACAGCCTGCCAGTGCGGCGAGAATTCCTCGTGTGCGCTGAGCGATTCGTGCTGCTGCGCAGCCAAGGCCATGGCAAAGGTCGCCCCCGCGGGTGATAGAGACGAGCCGATGATGCTGACTTTCGGCTGTACGCCCCCTCTGAAGTGGTTCCTGGCCGCGGTGCCGGTGTTTACCGGCGGCGATTCGGTCGTTGGAATTGTTGAAGTCTCGCTCGGCGAGCGTGAGCCTGTCTGCGATCTGCGGGCGGCTGACTCACGCATGCTCGAAGTTGAGAGCCCGCCTCCCAAGCGCTCCGCGTGATCTCCGTGTTCGTTCTCGGTTCACACGCGCTTCGGGCGCGGCCGGCACTCGTTGCCCGCTGCGCGCTGGGAGACACACCATGTCACGCGCACAAGAAAAGCGCGCTTTCACGCTCATCGAGCTGCTCGTTGTCATCGCGATCATCGCGCTGCTGATCGGTATCCTGCTTCCCGCATTGGGCAAAGCCCGCACGCGGGCTCGGGGGGTGCTTGCGATGTCAAGGCTCCGCGATCTCGGGATGGCAAGCACGCACTACAGCGATGCCAACAAGGGTCGCATCCAGAACACCTCGCACTCTGCGGGGTTTGACTGGTTCGCCAACGGCTTCCCGTGGAACTTTGCGCTCTACGAGTATTTCGCGGGCGAGCCATTCGACCCACGGAACCCGCCCGACGAGATGAAGTGGCTCTCGATCGTCAACGAGCACTACCGCTCGCCGCTGGACCGCAGGGTGCAGCGTGAGGGCGAGCGCGGCGTGACGCGCATCCCGGTCAACAGCTTTGCGCAGAATGTTTACTTCGAGCTCCAGTGGCGGGAGATCAACCCCGCGCGTACGGGCGATCTCGGGAGGCCATACACGTTCTGCCGGTGTGCCGTGCGCCCTTCCGAGACGATCCTGTTCTCGGATCTGAAGGACGGCGCCGACGAGCCCGACCACCACATGGCGCACAACTGGAAGAACAACCAGGCCGAGAGCGGGAGCATCGCACTCAACCGATTCGAGCCGGGCGAGGGATACGTCTTCCTCGACGGGCACGCGGAGGTCATGCAGTTTGAGGACACATTCAACCCCGAACTCAAGCGGGACCTCTGGGACCCGCGCGGCTGGTAAGGCCGGCGTTCATCAACACCCTGTATCGATTTGTTTTTTATTCGAAGAACATAACGCGGTATTCACCCCGCTGAAGTAGAGAAAGAGATTCGTTATGAAAAGCACAGTCACGATCGTTTCCGCCTCGGCCTTGTTCCTTGCCAGCGGCGCATGTGCGCAGACCTGGCCCCAGTTCGAGGGCGCGATGAAGCACGTCCTTGTGACATTCGACGGCACCAACGTTGGTGTCGAGATCGACCACAACATCAACCCGCAGCCCACGCCGCTGCCAATGGTCAATTATGGCGACGCGCACACCGCGCCCGCCGACGTGCTGGACGGGAAGTTCATCTCGAGCCAGTACGGGTTCCTGGCCGACGGGTTTATCACCCTGCCGCAGGGTGCCGCGATCTGGGTTGAGATGACCGGCGCGACGCCAGGCATCGAGGCGTACGAGGGCGGCATGCGCATGATGCGGGCCAACCATACCTACGCCCCGATCTTCGGAACCGCCGGCTCGGATGCGGCGTGGAAGTGGGGCGGGACAATGCACCACCCCTGGTTCGCGGCGGCCAACGCCGGCTCGTACGCGATGTCGTTCAACCTGTACATCGGCGACGAGAACACGGGCGCAGCCCTGCAGGGCTTCGGATCTGACACGGTCACGATCGACTGGGTCACGATCCCTGCTCCTTCGTCGGCCGGGCTTCTTGCGATTGGCGGTCTCGTGGCGCTCCGTCGTCGGCGCTGAGTAAAAGGAATGCAAACCATGAACACGCAATCAAAGTTCGCCGTTGTCGCGTCGCTTGCGCTCGCGGGCGCCGCGCTGGCGGATACACCGAACCTCGGCGGGTCGATGCTCCATCTGCTTCTTTCTCAGAATGGGCAGGCGCTGGAGATCGACTACGAAACACCCGCGGGCGGGCCGATCGAACTCTTTCGGTATCCGGGTGAGATGTACAACGGTGCTGCGAGCGTGCTGGACGAGACGTACTACTCGGGGCGCTACGGGTGGCTTGCCGATGGGTTCTTTGACCTGCCGCCCGGCTCGGGCGTGTTCGTCGAGAATCTGTCGACCAGCGCCGGGCTCGGTGTGTACGACGCGTTCAGCTATGCGCCGATCCTTGGCACTGATGCCTCCAGCGCCATATGGCAATGGACGGGCGCGATGACCCACAACTGGTACTCGGCTTCGGGTCCGGGCGTGTACAGCGCGACGTACCGCGTGTACGTGGGCAACGCTTCGACACAGGAGCCGCTTCCGGATTGGACGGCTGCAACACTCACGCTCGAATGGTTTGTACCGTTTGACTGTGTCGCCGATGTCAACGGCGACGGGATGCTCACCCCCGCGGACTTTACGGCATGGATCGCCGCGTACAACGCGCAGTCGACGGGCTGCGACCAGAACGACGACGGGTTCTGCACGCCCGCGGACTTCTCGGCGTGGATCAGCAACTTCAACGCGGGGTGCTGATGAGTTTCATATGAGACGTCTGTGCCGATCATCCTGGTTCGCTCCGATGCTGGTGCTGTGGTATGCGCTGGTGACAACGCCGGCGCTGCCCACGGCGTGGCACAGGGATGGTGGCGCTGCGGACCCGGCGCACAACGCCGCCTGCGCCTGTGTCTCCTGCTCAGGCGATGACCAGTGCTGCTGCGAAAGCCCGACGTCTGAAGAGGAGCCCGGGGGTCCAGCGTGGGGGCCGATGGACTGCTCTGTGGTCGCAGGCTGGCTCCTGGCGAAGCAGGCGGTGGCGGTGCTCACCCGCGTAGAGCCCTTGGCACCCCGGAACAGAGCTGGCGCACAGCGAGCGGCGCATTCGCCTCGGAAGACGTTCTGCGCGCTCGGCGTGCCCGAGCCTCCGCCCAGAGCATGCTGAGCTCCTGATGGTCCTTTGAAACTCTTCGTCATTTCGGACAGTTACTTTCACCGATCGACGCGTCTGCGCCGGTTGGTGTGGAGGCGAAGTTATGACGCGCGTCAAGCGGGTCTCTGGCTTCACGCTCATCGAGCTGCTCGTTGTCATCGCGATCATCGCGCTCCTGGTCGGGATTCTGCTCCCGGCTCTCGGGAAAGCCCGAGAGTCTGCGCGATCGCTGCGCTGCCTTGCCAACATGCGATCGATGGGGCAGTCCGTCACCCTTTACCAGAACGACTGGGACGGGCACTTCCCGCTCTCGAGCCACTCGACCGGCACGCTGCTGGACTCGTGGCTGGACGTGCTGGAGGAGCGCTACGGGCTCGACCCGGAGGTGAAGCGATGCCCGGAGGACGAAGACTTTATCCTGAGACCGTTCAGTTACGTCACCAACGACCACTTCGAGAAGCTGACGCCCGGGGTTGATTACAACCCGATCACGGGTCAGACGCTGCCCGGGGGTCGTCGGCGGGCGATCACGAGGATCCACCAGGTGCCCTTCCCATCCGAGACGGCGTATGCCGTGGAGTGGGTGGGCGCGGGCAATACGGATCACCTCCACTCGGTGAGGTGGGAGCAAGCGGAAGATATTCCTCTCCAGGTCGCGGTGGATCGACACAGCGGGTCCTCGAATTTCATATTTACAGATGGTCACGCGTCCTCGCTGACCTGGGAGCGCGTGCGAGACTTCTTTCAGGCCGGCAAACCACTGTTCGACCCTCAGGGCGGCGGGAAATAGCCGGATTGATTTTCATATACACAGATCTTTCAACAAGAGAGAGTCAGATGAAAAATGCAATGACCATTGTTCTTGCGGGCCTCGCCCTCTCGGCGGGCGCGCAGGACCACAACCACCTTTCCGTCAACACCGACGGCACCACCACCAGCATCAACGCGGGCTACTACGCCAGCGAGCCCGATTGGAGCATTGGCGGCGACGGGTACGTGCACTACTCGGGCGAGATCGCCCGGTATCACACGCACCATTTCCACGCGGGCTGGCTCTTCGGCCAGACCGCCACACTCACCAGCGACTTCTACTTTGCCACGGGCAATCTCGATGGCGGCGACTTCTACTACGAGATCGTCGGGCTCAGCGCGGTCGATGGCGGCAGCGCCACCGAGGCGATCTGGGGCTTCGAAGAGCATGGCGGCGGCGCCGGGTTCGATGTCGTGGCCTCGTTGCTCGGCGCGACGCGACTCGAACGCTCGTTCGGTGTGGGCGTCGGAAACCACCCTCACGGGCAGGTGACCGGGATCAACGGCATGGGTGTCTACGACCTCACACTCGTCGCGTGGGACGCCAACGGGGTCTACGCGGATTCCGCGCCGGTCACCCTGCGCATCGAGGCGATCCCCTCCCCGTCTTCAATAGCAGTTCTGGGGCTTGCATGTCTCGGCGCGATGCGTCGTCGGCGCTGCGCTCGGGCATGAATCGCCGTGCCCGGCCCGCGAAAGCGGGCCTGGCGCGTTTGGAGAGAGCTCACACAGGAGGTTTTACGATGTTGCGTACACCGATCGGATTGACAGCCATGGTCTTGTGCGGGTCGGTTCTCGCGCAGGATCACTTTCACATGACCGTCGACACGATGCCGACCCCGGGGCTCTCGCAGACGCTGATCAGGGTCGGGTACCTCGGCAGCGAGACGTTGTTCTCGATCCAGGACAACAGGCTGATGTACGACGGCGAGATCGCGGTCATCCAGATCGAGGACCAGATCCCAAGCGGGGCATTCTCGGGCTACTTCGGCGGGCAGGAGGCCGTGCTGACCAGCGACTTTTTCTTCTCGACCGGTCGGCTTGCGGGCGGGAACTTCAACTTCGAGCTCGCAGACGTTCAGGCGCTCGCTGGGCCTGACGCGCGGGTGCTCTGGGTGCACTCGACCGGGCCGGGCAGCTACACGATCCAGGCGGACAGCAGCGGCGCCTCGCGGGAGGAGCGGAGCTACAACGTCGGGATCGCCGGTCACCAGCACGCGCAGCTCGTACTCATCCAGCACGAGGGCCTGTACGACGTGACGTTCGTGGCCTGGGACAGCAACGGGCTGTATCTGCAGTCGACGCCCGTGACCGTCCGTTTCCAGGCGGGCGAGCCGGTGATCTGTGTCGCCGATGTCAACGGCGACGGGATGCTCACACCTGCGGACTTTACGGCATGGATCGCCGCGTACAACGCGCAGTCGTCGGGGTGCGATCAGAACGACGACGGGTTCTGCACGCCCGCGGACTTTTCGGCGTGGATCAGCAACTTCAACGCGGGGTGCTGAGATTCGCGTTCCGATATTCAGCGAGCGGGAGCCGACGGGCTCTCGCTTTTTCTATTCGGTGATCGCGGCCGCGTCTGCTAGACTTTGGGCGAGGGGGATCCGTCGATGATCGCACGAAACCGAACCGTTCTTGCTGCTGCCGGCGTTCTGATGACGATGGCTTCGGTGTCGGCGCAGGACGCGGACGTGATCGTCTTTGGCGATTCTTGGGCGAACCGCCTCTCGCTGCCGCTGGCGCAGACGATCGCGGACCAGGGGCACCCGGAGATCATCGTGCTCAACGAGGGCATCGAGGGGGCACGTGCCGACGAGCTCGCGTCGAACGACCCGCAGATCGGGCTGCCCGCCATCAGCGCGGCGCTGCTGGCCAACCCGGACGCGACGATCGTGCATCTCTCGATCGGGGGCAACGACCTCTTCGACGGCATCCTGTTCATCAACAATCAATCGGTCGTCGACTCGCTCCTGAACCGGGTGGTCGGCGACACGCTGACGATCGTGCAGCACATCCGGAGCGTGCGCCCGGATGTGGAGATCTACCACACCGGGTACGACTTCCTGCGTCCGATCCTGTGGTTCAGCCCGGCGCGCGTCAACGAAGTGATGCTCGATCTCGACAGCCGCCTTCTGGCGCAGGCGAGCGCCATCCCGGGGTACACGTACGAGGGGTACTACGGCTTTGCGCAGGTGACCTACGGCATCCCGGAGCTGGGCATCCCGCCGGGCGATCCATCGCTGCCCAGGATCGATCTGCCCAGCCCCGCCTCGACGTTCGTCGACGAGATCCACTACACACCTGCGGTGTACGGCGTGTTTGCGGACGATCTGTACCTTGCGTACTACCAGGAGCGATTCGAGACGCCCTGCCTTGCGGACGTCAACGACGACGGCGCGCTCACGCCCGCGGACTTCACCGCCTGGATCGCGGCCTTCAACGCCAACGCCGCGGGCTGCGATCAGAACGCCGACAGCGCGTGCACGCCGGCGGACTTTACGGCGTGGATCTCGAACTACAACACGGGGTGCTGAGGCCTAGTCGTGCTCGTCGTCTCCGACGTGTGCGTCGTTGAGCGAGCTGCGGTAGCGCCGGATGAAGTGGGCCGAGAGCTCGGCGCGTGAGTGCACGCCGAAGTGTCGGTAGATCGCCTGCACGAACTCGTGGACCGTGGGGACGCTGATGCCCATCGCGCTGGCGGCTTGTTTCTCGGTCATGCCAGCCAGGAGGAGTTCCAGTGTTTCGCGCTGGCGTTTGGTGAGCGTTGCGGGCGTGGGCTGGAGGGTGCTTGCGATCGGGCCGCCGATCTGGCGCGCCAGCTCGCGGTGGGTCAGGTCGAGCAGGTACCACTCGCGCCGCCCGAACGGCACCGAGCTGAGTGCGCGATGGACCCAGATCGAGCTGGCCCGGCGCGTGCCGGGGATGCGGCAGATCGAGATGATGTAGTCGTCGAGGCCCGCGACCTTGTGGATCTCGTTGAAGGCCTTGGATCGGTACCAGCTCGCGTCGTCCCAGATCTGGCGGCGCGAGCGCGTGACGCTGGGCGTGTTGGCCTTGAGCAGCGTGGTGAATTCGGGCGTGCGATGGACGGGCGTTTCCTCCGCGTAGCGCTCCCAGGCCTTGCGCTGCTTGTTGGTGGTAAAGCCCAGGCGGATCGGGCCGTGACTGGGCGAGCGAGCGGGGGCGCCGGGCGGAACACCCTTCCAGCCCTTCTCGGCGAGGTCCCGAAGGTCTGCCAGTTCGTTTCCGATCGCAACGCTGGCGGGCAGGAGACTCATCAGGCCCTCCATGGCTCGCCTTCTCCAGGCGGGGGCGTCATCGCCCAGCACCCGGCAGGCATCGACGATCGCAAAGACCCTGCGGAGATCGCCCCGGGTAGCCCGCGTTCGGGTCGGAGGGGCATCTGTGGAGAGGGGAGATTGACCCATCTCCTTAGACTATCCCAAAACAATCCGCCTGAGACCCTCTATTTAGATGGGTTGTGAGGGGGCCAAAATGGATGAAGATGTGTTCATGTCCCACGGGGGCGACAGACGACTCAAACCACCCTCGTGGCAGGAGATTGCAATGTTCAAGACGAGCACCAAGACAGCCTTAGCCGTTCTCGCTGCAGCGGCCATGACCGCCAGCGCCGATGACCAGATCTTTGTGGGGGGCCCCGCGGGCGCTGTGTACGTCGCGGACTCGGACACGGGCGAGTTCACGTACTTTGCGTGCTTCTGCATCGGGCCGATCGTGAGCATCCAGCCTCTCGGGTCTGACATGCTGGTCGCTGACAGCTTCGGGGGGCTCTGGCAGCTCGACGGCGTGACGGGTATCTTCGAGACGGGATCGTGGACGGGCCAGCAGCTTGTGGACATGGCCATCGATGGCGAGGACGCGATCCTCGTCAAAGCCGACGGCACGGTGGCGCGCACGCCCCTTGCGGTGGGTTTCCCGATCGATCCGGTCGCGGCGCCGGGCGGCGCGACGAGCGTGCTGCTCTTTGACGGCTCGATGTACGTCGGGACGAACACGGGCGAGATCCACAAGAAGGCGCAGGGCAAGAACTGGGAGCTCTTTGGCACGATGCCCGCGGGCGTGCGCACGCTGACGGCCCGCCCCGAGGCGCTCGTCGCGGCCGATGTCAACGGCAACGCGAAGCGGATCCTCTGGGCGAGCGGACCCGATGACGGGTACTACGTGACCCACGAGGTGGTCGACGCGGGCTACACGGGCGACTTTACGCTCTTTACACGATCGACGGGCTTAGTCGATGTGTACGACGCTCAGACGTCATTGCTCGTGGACACGTGGACTGTCCCGGTCGAGGCGAGCGCGATCTTTGTGCGTCCCGGGAGCGTCTGCAAGGCGGACACGAACCGCAACGGCGTGCTCGAAACGGGCGACTTTACGGCCTGGGTCGCGGCGTACAACCGCGGGGACTTCATCGCAGACCAGAACAACGACCTCGCGCTCACGCCGGGCGATTTCACCGCCTGGATCGCGGCGTACAACGCGGGCTGCGACTAAGCGATTCCGGTCGGGTAGTACCTATCCAGTGCCGGGCAGGCCGCGACTATCCCTGCGCCGTCACACCAATGACACAGGCCCCGGGGGGAGGAGTTCCCACGGGGCCTGTGTCTTTCGCTGACTGGTTGTGGCGTGCGCTGAAGCTGGTGGTCAGAAGCTGACCGAGCCGCCTGCGCCCGCGAAGAGATCGGTGGAGTCGGTGGTCAGGCCCGTGCCGACGCGGACGTCGAGTGTGACTTGCGGCAGGATCTTGAAGATCGCGCCGGCCTGGACGAAGTGGGAATCGTCGACATCGTTATCGCTGTTGAGGAAGGTGAAGTACTCGATAAAGGTTTCGACCTCCTCGTCCCAGCGCTGGTCAAAGCTCACGGCTACGCCGGTCTGGATGAATTCGTCGTTGGTGGTCTGGTTCTCGAGCGAAGAGAGCTTGACCGAGCCGGAGAACCCCATGATCTCGTCGATGTTGTCGAAATCGAAGGCGAGCTCGACGGAGGGGTCGACGCGGTCGGAGGAGAAGTCGTCGTCGCCGATGGGGAGGCTGACCTCGCCGATGACGGCCAGAGCCGGGACAAAGTCGGTGTTCTTCTCGATGATGGAGAACTTGAACCCCGCGGACATGTCGGTGACGCCGTCGGTGGTTTCGCTGAATCCTGTGGTGCTGACATCGACGCGCTGGAACCCGGTCCAGCCGACGCGCCCTTCGAAGCGTGGCATGATGCCTGTGCGGATCATGAGCTCCGGCCCCGCGACGGTCTCGACCTCGACGTCGTTCTCGTCGTCGTAGGTGTAGGTGGCGCCGCCCTCGATGCTGAAGCGACCCACGGGGATAACACCGACGCTCGAGCGCGTGCGGGGCCTGTCGGCGTCGTACGGGAATTCGAGGGCTTCGACCTCGTAGCCGAAGATGTTGTAATCGGTATCGGTGATGATGCCGCCACGGTTGGCGGGCTCACCCTGGGCCGAAGCGCTGTGAGCGCCCATGGCGCCAAGAAGAATCGCGACGAACGTGGTCTTGCGCATGATGAAACTCCAGTGGTGGGGCGTGCACCGCGCACGGACCCGCCGGGAGGTTGACATCGGCCCGGGGTGTGGTTTGGAATGAAACGGGGCTTACGCGCGGGCGCGGAGCGCAGCTCTTGCCTGATTCACAACCTGGACAGCTTCGCCGATGGCCTGGTTGAGTTCGCTGTTGACGAGGAAGGCGTCGTAGACCCCCCCGCTTCGGGCCCGGGCGATCTCGCGCTTGGCTTCAGCGAACCGGCGCTGGATGGTGGCTTCGTCCTCGCGCTGGCGCGCCCGGAGGCGTTCGAGCAGGACCTGTTCGCTTGGCGGCTCGATAAACAGGGCAAAGGCTTCGGGCCTCTTGGCTTTGACCTGCTCGGCGCCGTGAACGTCGATCTCGAGGATGACGATCTTGCCCCGGGCCAGCTCGCTGTCGACCCAGGCGCTCGGCGTGCCGTACTTCTTGCCGAAGACGTTTGCGTGCTCGAGGAGTTCGTCGCTTTCGACCATGCGGTCGAACTGCTCGTCGTTGAGAAAGAAGTAGTCGACGCCCTCCTGGTCGGCGGGTGTCCGGGGTCTGGTGGTGACGCTGACGCTGAAGACGCTGGCGGGGATGGCCTTCTCGACGGCGCGCGTGATGGTGGTTTTCCCTACGCCGCTGGGGCCGCTGATGATGAGCAGCATGCCGGTGTTGTCGCTGGTCTGATCCGCCATGGGTGAGGGTAGGTCGGGCGGGGGCCCGGGGCCTTGGCCCTGACCGCGATCGGGAAGTGTGTGAGCTCAGCAGCCCGCGTTGTAATTGGCGATCCAGGCGGTGAAGTCAGCGGGCGTGCAGGCGGTGTCGTTGTTCTGATCGCACTCGGGAGCCATCGCGTTGAAGGCGGCGATCCATGCGGTGAAGTCCGCGGGGCTAAGCATGCCGTCGTGGTTGGTGTCTGCGGGGCAATTGTCTGCGTCACAGGCGGTGTCAACGTTGATGATTTGCAGGCCCGAGTTGAGGTCTGCAACATATGCGATACCTTCAAGCACAACGACGGCCTGAGCCGATCCGGGCGTGACGAGTTCGTCGGCCAGTACTGGGTTTGAAGGGTCGGACACGTCGACCATGATGAGTCCGCCGCCCACGTCGGCGGCGAGGTACGCCGTCGTATCAATCACCGAGACGCCGCGGGTCGAGAATGGGACTGGGAACTGACCGAGTTCAACCGGGGTCGCCGGGTTGCTTGCGTCGATGATCTGCAGCCCTGTGTTGATTGAGGCGACATAGACGGTCGTGCCCGACACCGCAACCGCGTTGGCGTTGCTGGCGGTCGCGAACGAGCCGAGGAGCGAGGCGGTTGACGGGCTGGTGACGTCGATAATCTTCAGCCCGCCGTTGCTGTCTGCAACGTACGCAGTGTTGCCCTCGACCGCGACCGAGGTCGCGAGGCCGGGCGTGTTGTAGCCTCCGAGATAAAGCGGAAAGGTCGGATCGCCCGCGTCGAGAATGAGCAGACCAGACGAGCCATCTGCGACGTACACGGTTGTGCCCACAACGTCGATGCCGAGCGAGGTTCCAGAAGAGTCAAAGTTTCCGAGTAGTGTTGGGGAAGCCGGTGTGCTGACATCAATGATCTGAAGCCCGGATCCAAAGTCGCAGACGTAGGCGATATTGCCGGAGACCTTAACGCCGGCGGCTGCGCCTGGCGTGTCGAAGTTCCCGAGAAGCTGCGGGCTGGCGGGCAGGGTGACATCGATGATCTGAAGGCCCTGGCCCGGTTCAAATCCGAAGTCGGCCACGTAGGCGGTGTTGCCAGAGACGCTAACACCCGAGGCATTCCCGGGCGTGTCGTACGAGCCAAGCAATTCAACTACGGGCTGGTAGACCATGTCAACAATGTAGAGGCCGTGTGTCGCGTTTGGTATGAAGGCAACGCCATCAACAACCGTAACATCAAAGGCGCTTTGTGACGTTTGGTACTCGCTGAGCTGTGAAGGGGATGTTGGATCAGAGATGTCGATCGCATCGACACGGCCGTTTTGCATCGCGAGGTAGGCAACGCTTCCCTCTATGGCGATCCCATAGAGCAGGCTTGCGGGGTCGTAAGAGCCAAGCAGTGTTGGTGAGGCGGGCGTTGACACGTCAACGATGAGCAGGCCGGCATTGCCGTCTGCGATATACAATGTTGTTCCAACAGCCTCAATGTCGACTGCGATTTGCGGCGTGTTGTAGGTGCCCAAAGGAGTGGGGGCGGCCAGGTTACTCATGTCGTAGATCTTTACGCCGCCCAGGCCGGCCGCAATGTATGCCCGCGATCCTTCGATATCGAGGCTGACTGCAATGTCGCCAACGACGGTGTTGCTGATGAGCGCCGGGCTTGCAGGGTTTGTAATGTCGATAACTTGCATCCCGAATTCGCCGTCGGCAAGATACGCGGTATTTCCGACAATTTCGATGCGACGCGCGGAGCCTCCGACGGTGTCATACGAACCAACGAGCGCCGGTGACACTGGGTTGGTGACATCAAGAACCTGCATACCGACATACGCACAGGCAAGAAAGGCGTGGTTGCCAACGATTGCGGCGTCCCACACCTGAGTCCCCGCGTTCCACGCACCGATTGCAGTTGAGTTTGCGGGATCGGCAACATTCATGATGAGCAGACCAGCTCCATTGTCGGCAACGTACGCGGTTGTGCCCTCAACAGTGAGCTTGAGTGTGTAGCCTGCAGTGTTGTAGGAACCAAGCAGAACAGAACTGTCACACACCTGTGCCGATGCAGTCTGGCAGAGTACCAGGAGGGCAGCTCGAGCGCAGAGAAAACGAACGAAAGAGTACGGCTGCATATTCGGAGCCTTTCCACGAGTAGAGAAGAGCGAAGTGTACTAGGGCGGTAAGGCGTAACCGCGTTCGATGTGTGGATAGCGTGAAAAAGAGGCCGTAAAGCACCTAGTGTGACACGGATACTTGGTGTTCACGGTTCTTATGGGCAGCCCGCGTTGTAATTGGCGATCCAGGCGGTGAAGTCAGCGGGCGTGCAGGCGTCGTCGCTGTTCTGGTCGCACTCGGGTGCCATCGCGTTGAAGGCGGCGATCCATGCGGTGAAGTCCGCGGGGCTCAGCATACCGTCGTGGTTGGTGTCGGCCAGACACGCGGGGGCGCTGGGTGCCCAGACGATCATGTCGCCCTCTGGGCGCGGCGTGCCTGTGTCGTACTTGGGCCCGATCTGGGTGATGGCGCCGTTGGCGGCGACTTCGAAGACGAGGACGCCCCGTGTGTCGCCGGTGGTTTCGATCGTGTCATCGGTGACGAAGAGCAGGTTGGCGTAGGTGGTCATGTCCCCGATGGAGCCCTGAGAGCCGACGTCAAAGAAGGCGCTGGTGGCGGTGAGCGAGCCGTCTTCGCTGTCGATGGCGAAGCCCCGGACGGTTGCGTCCGTGCCATGGCCAACGAAGAGGTAATCGCCGGCGGGCATGATTGCGATGTTTGCCGGGCTGTTGCCGGCGCTGACGTAAGGGGAGTTTGGGAGCTCGGTGAGCGGGACGGGGTTCGCGGCCTGGTTGACCAGGTGTCCTGTGACCTTGTTCCTGCTGTTGGAGATGCCGCCCGCGGAATAGAGGAATCGGCTGTCGTGCGAGAGCGCGAGATCGAGCGGGTAGGCGCTCTGCCCGACGGAGCCCGAGGGCACGAGGTTGCCCGCGTTGTCGTAGGCGTACCGGTGCACCGTGTTGCTGAAGGAATCCTGCGTGAACAGGATCGAGCGCGTGCGGTCGATGGCGAAGTTGGTCGCAAACCCGTTGGTGGCCTCGGAATCGACGGGCGTGATCGAGGGGACCTCGGTGTCGACGTCGTAGCTGTGGACGACGGAGTTGGAGAGATCGGACTCAAGGATGACGATCGTGTCGTTGTCGAGCCAGGTCATCGCCAAGGGCGAGCTTGGGATGATGACGCTGCCCAAAGGCGAGAGCGTGGAGTCCGCGTTGATGTGGAAGAAGTAGGCACGGTCCGTGGTGGACGAGCCGTCATCGGAGCCCGCGGGGTTGCCCACACAGAGTGTCGACCCATCGGGTGTGATGGCCAGCGAGTCGGACCAGACACCCGAGGGCTCGTTGTCGGCCTGCGTGAGCGTGCCGTCGGGGTTGATGACGAACGTCGCGACCGTGGCGTTGTTGGCGAAGTAGTGCGCCACGAAGAGTGTGGGCTCATCGGGCTGGGCGAAGGCGGCGAGCGGCAAACAGGCAGCGAGGATGGCAAGCGTACGAGATCGCATTTTGGTCTCTCCTGTGTTGTTCCGAAGATACATCTTGCCCACTTTGGGGACAAGACTCGTTATCCAGATCCGCAGGTGTTATTCTTGCCAGAGAGCACACCCGGTAAGCCGGATGAGCGCTCTTTTGTGGCCTGTTCGCCCAGGCAGAACGAGCCGCACCCCTTTGGGTGTTCCATAAAGGAGAAGGGTCTTTGAGCCATTCTTCGCCTCCAGAGCCGAGAGAGCCTTGCGAACTGTGTGGTTCGGGCGATCACGCGATCTACCGGAAGACCGGTCGTGGTGGGCAGGCGCTGCAGACGGTCATCTGCCGGGGCTGCGGCCTTGTGTTCAGCAACCCGCAGCCATGCGCCGCTGAAGACGCGGATTACTACAAGTCCAGATACTGGAAGGACTACAAGGGCATCGACACTCCGAACGAGGCCTTCTTTCGTCGTCGGATCCCGAAGGTGCGCGAGATGGCAGGCAGGTGCCTGGCTTTGCTTGGCGACGTCGAGTCTCCAAGGGTGCTCGAGATTGGCTGCGCGGCGGGTGCGCTCTCGATGCTGCTGGCGAGCGAGATCGGCAAGCGGGGTCGGGTCAGATCGATCGAGCCCTCGCGGGGGCACAGCGAGTGGGCGAGCGAGCACGCGGGGCTCGATGTAAGCCGGGGGCTGCTCGAAGAAGTCGCGCCGACACTCGATGCTGGCAGCTTCGATCTTGTCGTGATGAATCACGTTCTCGAGCATGTCAGGAGCGTGCGCGAGACGTGCGAGATCGTTGGCACTCTCTTGAAACCCGACGGCCTGTTCGTGATCGAAGTGCCGAACGTCGAGCACCCGGGCTCTCGGATCGGGCACTTCTTCCACGAGGCGCACAACTTCAGCTTCTCGCCGAACACGCTGAGCAGGCTCGCGATCGTGAGCGGCTTCAGTGTGAAACAGATGGAATCACTCGACGGCGACCTGCCGGGCACGCGCCTCTTTGCGGTGCTGCTCAACGCCGGCAGCGCGCCCGGTGAGAACCTCCCGGCCGATGACGCGGACGATCGCGCCCACGATCTCGATGCTTACGGGCGGTGGTACGCACTCACCTTCGCATCGCTGCGGAAGAAAGTCACGCACGCGCAGCGGAAGCGGAAGTATGCGCGGGGTCTGGCGAGCGTCAGTTGACCCGGGGCGTGCCCTCGTCGTCGCCGGTGACCGCGCCGTCAAACGCACTAGCTGATCGTCAGCTTCGGCTTGCTCTTGCCGGTGCGCATTGCCGCGAGCGTGAGCTGGCTCTCGAGGTTCTCGGCGAGCTTGGCAAGCGCCCTTGGAAGAGCCTCGCCCCCGGCGGTCTTGGGCTCGAAGTTCGCGCTCGGGTTGCCCTCGTCGGAGTTGGCGCGGAGCGCCATGGTGATGGGGATGTCGCCCAGATAGGGCAGGCCCAGGCGCTGGGCCATGGTCTCGGCGCCGCCCTTGCCGAAGATGTCGTAGTGCTTGCCGTCGTCGCCGATGAACTCGCTCATGTTCTCGACGACGCCCAGGATGTCGACGCCGAGCTGCTGGAACATGCGCGCCGCGCGCACCGCGTCGTCCTGCGCGACTTTCTGCGGCGTGCAGACGATCACCGCGCCCGAGAGCTGCAGGCTCTGGGCCATCGTCAGCGGCACATCGCCCGTGCCCGGCGGCAGGTCGATGATGAGGTAGTCGAGCTCGCCCCAGTTGGCCTGCTCGGAAAGCTGTTTGAACGCGCCGTGCGCCATCGGTCCACGCCAGATCAGCGGCTTCTCCGGGTCGACCATCTTGCCGATGGTGACGGCTTTCACGCCATGCACATAGAACGGCTCGATCAGGCGTTCACGGACGACCATCTCCATCGCTGCGAGCCCGAGGAGTGTGGGGAGCGACGGGCCGTAGATATCCCCGTCCATAAGGCCCACCGCGTGACCCTGGCGCGCCAGCGCGACCGCGAGATTGACGGCGACCGTGGACTTGCCCACGCCCCCCTTGCCCGCGCCAACGGCGATGATGTGACGAACGCCCGGCAGCGCACCGGCGCCGGCTTGCGCGGCGGGCGGAGTGCTTGCGGGTGCGGAAGATTTCGGCGCATTGGTCTCACCCGAGCTTTCGAGCCGGGAGAGCTGCTCGTCGGAGGTCTTGGCGCCGGAGGTGGAGCTGAAGAGCACCGTGCCCGGCTCGTCGACGAGTTCGACGATGAGGCTCGTCAGCAGCACGCCCTGCTCCGCGGCGGCGGCGCGGATCGAGCCGTGCACGCGCCGGGCGAGGGTATCGAGCTGCGATTGGTCGCTGGCTTTCTCGGCGTGGAGCTTGACAGAGGCGAAGGTGTCGCAGGCAGCGGACCAGACAAGCCGACGGACCAGGGGAGTGCCGTCTGGGCCTTCGGCGCCGGAGAGTGCGGCTTTGATGAAGTCACGGGAGAGTGTGGGCATGTGGGGTTATCCTTCGTGTGCGGCCTGGGATGCTAGGAAGGGGTGCAATCTGAGGCCGATTCGTGCGTTTGACAGGTAGATCATCCGAAGCTCAGGAGTGGGATTCGGGTCCGATTGAGGAGTTCTGCCATGGGCAATCATTCAAAGCGTTTGGTGTTGGCGTGTGTTGTCGCCTGTGCGGGTACCGCGATTAGTCAGGAGGCGAAGAAGCCGCTGCTCAGCGGGCCGGATGTGAAGGACGCCAGGCCCGCGCTCGTCGAGGACAGCTTCGGCGAGAAGGGAATGGGCAAGGCTCGTCTGGGCGCTCTGGACGCGATCCCGGCCCAGGACCTGCGCGAAATCATGCGGGCCATGAACGCCCCCGAATCGGATCCGTCGCTCCGCCTTTCAGAGGAGCAGGCGGTCCGCGTGCGTGAGTTGATGCGCGAATTCGAGGTTGAGCGCCGCGCCTACATGCAGGAACACCGCGAGGAGCTCATGGAGCTTCAGAAGGCTTCGGGCATCAGGGTAGACCAGCCTGAACGCGGAGCGAACAGAGATGATCGGCGAGAGCGGGTGGAGTCGACCGAACAGGACATGCGCGAGCCGGTGGCCCCTGAGGGCGTGCGCAGGCAGGCCCGACCCAGGGTGGATCGCCAGGCACCCGAGGGGCGCCGACCGGGAGCCGCCGATGCTTTGAAACCAGATGCCAAGGTCGATGCCAAACCGACCGCTGAGCAGGAAGCTGCAAGGCTGAAGCTCCGCGAGTTCATGCAGGCAGGACCCTCGACGGGCGACTTGCAGCGCCGGATCTATGCCGAGCTCTCGCCCGAGCAGCAGGGCTTTATCGATGGCGAGGTGCTCAGGCTGGCCGAGGAGCGAGCCCAGGACCGGGATATGGCGCAGCTCGAACGCAAGCGTCAGGACCGTGCTCAGCAGGCGCCCGGCGCGCGCCCGGGGACAGCCGCCCCTGCGGGCGGCAACCGAGAGCGGATCGATTGGAGCAAGGTGTACAACGAGGACGGCTCGGTCAACGTCGAAGCACTGCCCGAGCGGGTCCGCCAGAGGCTCGAGAACCTGAACGAACAGGACCGCAAGAAGGCTGTTGAGGCGCTCAAGAAGCGGTTCGAAACAGGCCAAAGGCTCCGTTCTGGGGATTAATGCCAAAATAATTTGGTTATCTCACCACCAATTATGGTGGTAGAGTTCCGGGACGGGTTCACACTTTCTTCTTGATTTTCCGATGCAAAGCCGGTTTTCGCCGGCTTGCTTTCATTTTCGAACTCAACCTTGGTCGGTTGAAAGACGGTGGAGCAACGACGACGACAGGGAGTTTGTTTGTACTCGGTTTGCACGTGCGATCGGATGTTGATCGGGTTTTGATGTCAAGATGGGAGATCTTGAGGATTTGATGTGCTCAGATACGAACCGGTCACCCGATAATCCGTACAATTCTCTGATCTCTCTCTCCTCCAGCGGGGTGCCGATTAACATTGGCACCCTGCTTCTTTTTTGCCATCTGCGGGCTGTCGGTTGGTGGGGCAGGCGATCTGTTCGCGGTCGATCGTTTGGATACGCTCCTGGCTGGCCCTTGCGATCGGAGCGGTTGGGCGTGGAGAGAGTCGATGGCCGGCGGCGTGATTGTGGTGACTGGGGCGGCGGGTTTCATCGGGTCGCACCTGTGCCAGGCCCTGATCGGTCGGGGCGAGCGTGTGGTCGGGGTGGACAACTTCGACCCGTTCTACGCGCGCGCGATCAAAGAGGGCAACCTCGCGGAGGTCGCGTCGGCATCCCCGGCGGGGTTGTTCGAATTTGTCGAGCTGGATCTTTGCGATCAGGGGGCGCTTGAGGGTCTGTTTGGGCGCGTCAGGCCCGAGGGCGTGGTGCACCTGGCCGCCAAGGCGGGCGTTCGGCCCAGCATCGCAGACCCGATCGCGTACGCGCGTTCGAACGTGATGGCGACAGCGGGGGTGCAGGAGGCGGCGCGCAAGGCCGGGACCGAGCGTCTTGTTGTTGCCTCGTCCAGCTCCGTGTACGGCAACAGCGAGGCGGTGCCCTTCAGCGAGGAGCACAGCGTCGATGCGCCGATCAGCCCGTACGCGGCGACCAAGAAGTCGTGCGAGCTTGGCGGACACACGCACTGGCACCTGACCGGGATGCCCACCGCGATGCTGCGGTTCTTTACGGTCTTTGGGCCAAGACAGAGGCCGGACCTTGCGATCAGCAAGTTCATGCGGCTCGTGCACGCGGGCGAACCGATCGCCATGTTCGGCGACGGCTCCACGAGCCGGGACTACACGTACATCGACGACATCGTCTCGGGTGTCGTGTCGGCGTACGACCTGATCGATCGGTTTGGGTATCGGATCTGGAATCTCGGGGGCGATCATCCGCTCCGATTGGACGATCTGATCGCGATGATCGGTCGTGTGGTCGGGCGTGAGCCGGTGATCGAGCGCAGGCCCATGCAGCCGGGAGACGTGGAGCGGACGTGGGCGGATGTCTCGCGGGCGCGGGACGAGCTGGGGTACGTCGCAAAGACGAGCGTCGAGGAGGGGCTTGCCCTGCAGTGGGCGTGGCTCCGCGATCAGCTCTAGCTTAGTTCGATTTCTGCTGCAGGTGCTCGGGCACGGTGGTGAGCCAGGTCTCGTTGGCGCGTGCGCGCGAGGGGTTGGGCAGCGACTGATCGGTCACGAGCACGGGGACGAAGCCGAGGCGCGCCAGGCGCTCGGCGTCCTCCTGCACACGCGGCGCGGTGATGGCGCCGGGGCGGACGCGGGTGACCTCGGAGTATTTGAAGAAAGCCCACGTCTCGTGTCCCGGCAGCAGGAAGTCGGCAAGGTAATGGGGCGTGGTCAGCCGGTGGAAGTCCGCGTTGCTCTTCGCCTGCGTTGGCGTGTGGTTTGCCTCGATGAAGTTCGGGGCGTCGGCCTGGAGGAAGTCGCAGACCGCGGGCTCTGCGACGAAGGTCATAGACGGGTAGATGCGCCGGAGGGCGCGGATGAGCCGGCGCTGATCCCATGCGGGAATGAGCCAGTGCGAGAGGTTGTCCATCCCGATGAGCGTTGAACCGGCGCGGTTGGCCAGCGCGAGCTGATCGATGATCGTGCGCAGGTGGGCGCGGTTGCCAAGGTCGATGGGTTCGAGGGCATCGGGATCCCATTGCTCGGCGTGCTGGGTGGATCGGCCCCACCAGAGCCCGAGCTGGATGCCCGAGTTTGGGAGATCGTTGAGGCGGGACGAGGTGGTGCGCAGGAGGGGGATCTCGTCCCAGCCGAGCGTGAAATGTGGCGGGTAGTTGAGGTCGCGATGCCTGGCGTAGAGGCCGCTGGGCGCCCAGAGCATGACGCGTGCGAAACCGGTCTGGTTTCGGATGATGTTGATGTAGGGACCAAAGCCGTTGAGATCGGGGCGTGTGGTGTTGTCTCCCAGGAATCCCCGCGGGTTCTGGGCGGAGATGGCTCCGACGTTCGCGACCTCTCGGGCGAGGACGGCGTCGGGGTTTCGGGTGTATCCCACGGGGCCGAAACGCTTCTGGAAGTATTCGCGGTAGGGCAGGAGTGTCTCGAGCCAGTCCTGCGCATCGGTCGGCGACTTTGGCTGGCTCGTGCGGGCGAGGGTGCGCACGGCGACGGTGTAGGTTCGGGATTGCCCGGGGTTGAGATCGGCGGGATACCCGAGGCTGGTGTGCTCGTTGGCGTGCGGAGACTGCGAGAGATCGAATGTGACGGTCCAGCCTTCGGCGCCGGCAGGTCCGAGGAAAACGCCCCCGGCGCGGTTGACACCAACAAGGACGTCGTGCTTGTACTCGGTGACGGGATAGAGCAGGCTGACGCCCACGGCGACGCGGTCGTTCATGAGAACAGCGACCGGGCTGAATGCTTCGGACGGGTATCGCCAGGCCTGGCTGATGTAGCTCTTGTGATTGGCGCTGACGAGCGTTGAGCCGCGATGGACGCGCAGGTACTCGATGTCCGGGCCCAGGGCCAGGGCGCCGATTGTCAGTCGCGCCAGCGGCTTTGTTTGTGTGGAATTGTTGGTGTAGGTGCAGACGAGGTCGTAGCCCGCTTCGCCCAGGCTTTGGATCCGGATCTGGGGCTTGAGCGAGCCGGGCCGTCCCTCTGTGCCGGCGATCGCCATGGTCCGTGGTTCGATGACGGCCCTGCCGTCGATGGTGACGGTTGGCCCGTGCTCCTTGGTGTCGCCCGTGGAGAGCTGCGCCCCGGAGCCGAAGGCGACAAGGAGCGAGCAGAGAACGGTCATGATCGATCGGCGCATGGTGATCGATTCTAGACGGAGCGCGGGCAAGCCGGGTTGTGCGATAGGCTTGCCTTGTGAGCAAAGAACCGGAGAAACGTGCGGGGCGCTGGTGGGTGGGAGCGCTGTCGTGGGCGATTGCGATCGCGTCGGCGCTGTGGGCGATTGTCGTGTGGTCCCCGGCTTTCCTGGTTGGGCGCGCAGCCGAGGGCGATATCTGGGGCTGGTACTGGATCGTGGATGTGATCGCTGCGCTCGCGTCGCCCTCGGTGGCGCTGCTTGCGGTGCTTGTTCTGGTGAGTGCGATCTGTCGGCGCTGGGTCGCGACGGGCCTGGTGCTTGTGTCAACGGCGGCGGTGCTGGCGCTCCCGCTCTCGGTGGATCGCCTCGAACGGGCTCCAAAGAGCGCATCGGACCTGCGTCTGCTGACGTACAACTCGTGGACGGGCTCGAAGGACATCTCGGCGAAGGAAGCGATGTTCCGCGAGGCGGACGCGGACGTGATCGCGATCCTGGAGCCCTCGCTCGCGCTGGCGGAGCGGTATGTGTGGGGCGGCGGCGTGCTGGACGGGTACGCATCGGGCTGGAAGCCGGAGGCGGCGTGGGGGAGTTGTCCCTTTCTGATGACCAGGCTCGGGGTTGTCTCGCACGATGCGCAGAGCGCCGAGCTGAGATCGATCCGCAGGCGGCTCTGGGATCATTTCTACAGGCTCGAGATTGTGCGCACGCCGACGGGCGACGTGGCGGTTGTGCAGGTGCACGCACGGAGCCCGCGGGGGCCCGACCGCTGGATGGCGGGGCTGACCCAGCTTCTTATGGTGGCGGACATCGTGCGCGAGCTTGAGGCGCACACGGGGCTTCCGATCGTTGTCGTCGGGGATTTCAACAGCCCGCCTTCGGGGCTCCGGGCGCGGGCGTTTGCGCGCCGGTCGGGCCTGGTGCGCGCCAAGCCGGCGCTTTGGCTGGGTGGGTCGTACCCGTCGTGGGCGCCTTCGGTGCTCTCGCTCTCGATCGACGACGTTTACGCGTCGCCCGGGGTGCGCGTCAGCGGGTGGCGCGTGCTGGGGTCAGCGGGATCGGATCACCGGGCTGTGATCGTGGATCTGTCGCTGGATCAGTTGGGATCGGGCTCGGAGCCGTAAGAGTGGTACTGGGGGTCGTCGTAGTGATCGTCGTGTGCCTCTTCGTCGGGATCGTACGGGGTGAAATCCTGGTCTGTGATGAGGCCCATCAGCTTGAGGAGGCGGGCGACGAAGATAAGGATGACGAACGATCCGACGACACCAATGGCAAACTCGAAGGCGAAGTTGGGTGTTTCGCCGCGCGGGATCCCGATGAGGTTGCCTAGGGAAGCGCCGATCGGGAGCACAACGAACGGCTGGCTCGGCGATCGATCGAGCACGGCGTCGAAGTACCGGATAAAGAGTCCCAGCGCGATGGCGTAGACGATGAGGGCATAGAAGCCGCCTTCGGCTGCGGCGTGCCCGACGATGCCGGGACCGATGGTGAATTCTTCGGGTTTGCCGCTGAGGTCGGCGTCGCGCCACGCGATGGAAGCGAGTGCTTCTGGCTTTGTGGGATAGATGACGCGCGGGACTGGGAACTGGAAGAAGTACTTGATCGCGTGCATGTGCCGGTAATCGTGGTACTCGGGGTACATCTCCATGAGGTGCATGGACCAGGCGGCGCATTCCTGACCCGAAGCGATGTCGATAACGCCCGTCATAGTGTCGGCCTGGGCGATCATGGAGATTCTGGTGAATGGGCTGGAGCCCTCGGGAAATGTGCCCCGGACAGTCGTGAACTTGGCAACCAGCACAATTGGGATCAACCCGAAGACCGCGGCACCGAGCATCACGGTCGAGGGTCTGAGGTCCTTGGCTCTCGAGTAGTACATGCCCCACGTGAGACATCCGGCGATGGCGACGATAGGTCTTCGGCCGAAAACGGAAACGCCCGTGATGCCGATGGCGATCGCAAGGAAGAGCACGATGAACATGACCCCAGCAGCGGCGGGATTGAAAGGCCTTCTGATCCAGATCCAGGCGCCCAGACCCGCGGCAACCGCGGCGACCGAGGTGCCGATATGGCTCGTCAGAATCGAGACGTACGGGACCAGGATGGAAACACGGAGAACGAGGGCTACGCCAAGGAGGCAGAACGCAAAGAGCCAGAGAATGGGCTCTCGCGTGTGACCCCTGATGATCGGGGTCCAGCTCGCCAGGCGCTTTGATCCGAAGCCCCACCGGTAGGCGCAGAGAAAGACGATCTCGAAGATGACGACCCAGAGCAGGTAAGTCGAGGCGATCTGGTCCTGCTTTGAGAGGATGATCTCGCTGGTAAAGCTGTTGAGGTTGTAGAGAGAGATGGCGCCGCTGGTGACCTGGTAGAGCGTAAAGCCGACCAGAAAAAAGTTCCGGATCGTCAGCAGGGGCGCTTTGCCGTACAGATAGGGCACCAGAATGATGGCGACGTTGATCACCGCGAGGATGAGCAGGCAGAATGTGACGAGGACGGTCATGTGTTTGTGTTGTTCTCGGGTGCGGGGGCGACAAGTCCCGCTCTGTTCAGCGCTCGACGGATTCCCAGGACAGGATCGGCACTTTGCCTCCAGCGGTCCAGAACGTTAGCAGACTGGGTCCCGAAACGTTCCGCGACACCCGGCTCTGAGAGCTTCAGCATGGCCTGTGTCAGGGGCTCGGTCGAGGCGGGGGGGATGAGCACGCCGTTGACGCCCGATTCCACGAGTTCAACCCCCGCGCCGCAGGCGGTCGTGGTGATCACGGCAAGGCCCGCTGCGACGGCCTCGTTGATGATGAGCCCCCAGGGCTCGATCTCGCACGGATGGACGAGCACGTGGCTGAGTCTGTAGAGCGCGCTGATCTGGCTCTGCTCACCGAGGAAGCCCGTCAGCGTGATGCGGTGCTTGAGATCTTCGGGGATGTCGGCTTCGAGTTGTGAACGGAGTTCGCCCGAACCGATGATCAGCAGGTCCCAGTCCGGTCGGTCGTGCGCAATCTTGACGAACGATCGCACGACAAGGTCCGGGCGTTTGGCGGGGACGAGTCTGCCGCAGAACACGAAGCGCTTCCGGCCCTGGTCGATCTTGAAAGCCTGCCTTGTTTCTTCGATAGTCTGCTGTGGGAGTGCTTTGATGAGGTCGTAGTCGGGCTCGTAAGGGCTATAGATGATCTTGGACTCGGGGACGCCGTAAGCGGTGTAGAAATCCCTGCCCAGTGAGCCGCAGACGAATACCGCATCCGCCTGTCTGGACACAGAGCGGATGATCGCAGCTTTGAGGAGTCGCTTGATCCCTGTAGCGCGGTCGCCCGCTGCGTTGGAATCCGACCAGAGGTAAGAGTGAATACCGGCGCGCCGGCAGCGCCGAAACAGACGCAGCAGGCCGATGTCGTTGTAGCCCAGGATGATCGCGGCCTTGACGCGGTGTTCCTTGAGATACTCAAAGATTCTCTTGCTTCGGCTCAGATTGGCGAATTGATTCGAAATCGAGTTGCGATCGGCGGCGGACTGTCCGTTGTCGAAGAACACGGCATTGATGTCGGATTCGTCGCGACGCTGGCGGTGCGTCACGCCCTGAGCGTGCGTGTAGATGGAGTGGAGGCGCAGCTCGGGGATCTCGCGGACAAGGCGTCTGTGGAGGGCGTGGCGGTACCACTCTTGAGTCGGAGCGATCACAGCAAGGCCCGGCCTCTCGTCGACGGTTTTCCCGGCGGTGTGCACTTGTTCCCGCGTCATCGGGCCTTGCCCCCGGCTGCTGAGCGATACAGGTTGGCGTACTGCTTTGCGACGGTGTCTGGGTCGAGGGCTCTGAGCACCCAGTCTCTGCCGGCGCTGCCCATCTCGGCGCGACGGGTGTTCTCCGAGAGGAGCAAGGCGATCGCGTCGGCGAACGCGCTCGGTGTTTGATCGACGATGAGTGTCGAGCCGGAGGCCTCGAGTTCGGGCCAGGTGTCGACGCCTTTGGTCGTGATCGCGGGCACGGCGCAGGCGAGTGCTTCGGGGAGGACAAAGCCGAAGTTCTCCTGACTGGTGGGCAGTGCGAACGCGTCGGCGCACTGGTAAAGGCTGACTTTCTCGGCGCCGCGGACCATGCCGAGCATCCGGACGCGGTCTTTGAGACCGAGCGAGTCGATCTGCTGGCAGATCTGGGCGGCGTAGCTTTCATCTCCCGTGCCCGCGATGAGGAACTGGGCGTCGATGCCGCGACCCAGAAGCTCCTTGGCGGCGTCGACAAGGATGTGCACGCCCTTCTTGACGTGGATCCTGCTGAGAAACAGCACGACTGGACGATCGGCGTCGATCTGAAACTTCTTGCGGGCGATCTCGGGGCCGGGAAGGTTGCGGTAGGGCTCGATGTCGAATACGAGCGGGACGACGGTGCCCGTGCCCCTTGGGTACCAGCGTTTGGATTGGTCGAGTTCGGCCTGAGCGGTGCAGTGGACGGCGTGGGCGCGCTCGAGCATCTTTCGGGCGGCCAGGGCGAGATAGATCCGCTTTTTGAGCGTGCGCTGCGACATGGACCAGTCGTCGAGCATGCCGTGGATGCTGACGATGTAGGGCTTGCCGAGCGATCGGCAGATCCTGGCTGCGTGGATGTTGAGCAGTTCCCATGGCGTGTGGAGATGGACGACGTCTGACGAAGAGATCAGTCGCCGGAGCGTTTCGTGGGCCTTGGGTGTGGGCTTGCCGAGCGGGCCTGGCGTGTCAAAGCGGACGATGCGCGGGACGCCCGATTTGCCGGGCGCCCATTCGATCGGGACATCGGCAGCGTCCCAGGTTGCCAGGGCGACGTCATGATCGTGAGAGGCGAGCGATCCTGCGAGGTCGAGAACCGCGCGAACGACGCCCCCGAGTTCGAGCCGGATGGGCGGAGCGATGTGTGTAACTTTGAGGTGTTCGGTCATGACGAACTGGCCTCGTCTTCCTCGGTGTCCCACTCAGGGTTGGGTTCGTAGCCGAGCTCGAAGAGCAGATTGCCGGCGAATTGATCGAAGAATGCTCGGTCCTCGGGGGTGAACTGTTCGTGCCACTTCCGGGGCTCGCCGGGCTTTGGCTTTTTGCCCGGGATGTTCGTGGTTGCGGTGTTGCCCACGAGCCGGCGGAGCCAGCCGTCGTAGCGATTTTTCATAGCAGGCGGGAGGAGCGGTTCTTTGATCTTTGGTTTCATTCCGAGGAACTCGCCCAGCTCATGGATCGCATCAGAGGTTTTTTTGATGATGCGATCGTACCGCACAGTGAGACAGTTCGGGACCTTCTGCCAAGCTCTGACGTGCGCATCCCAGTAGGCGGGACGGGGCAGGCCCTCGTAATGCGACCGGATGAATTCGCCGAATGGCACGTGTGCGTCCGGGTTCCAGGGCATCTCGAATCGCTGGAGCGAGAGCATGACGCTGCGTCCGTCGCGGACGACAGTGAGTGTCTGGGCTCGTTCAAAGATTCGTTCGACGATCGGGCGAAACTCGGGCTTGCAGAGCGTGACGTCTGGGAAAGTGTGTGTTTTGATAAGCGGTCGCGGGTTCCGAGTGAGCAGGCGCAGAGCCGTTTCGACGGTCATCGGGTTGTGGTGCCCGGGGTTGAAGCTGTCCATGTCGATATAGAGGTGGTGGAGAGTCTCAAGCGGGCGGAGCCTCGGGTTGGTATCAGGGAAGTGCCGGCGAAGGAGGTCGATGGTCAGGTGAGTCCCTGAGCGCTGGTGGCTGGCGACGATGATGGGTCTGCCGATGGCGTCGAGCTGTCGTCGGTCGATACTCATGCGTTGTTTTCGTTCCTCAATGGCTCTCGTTTGGCGATGGGCTTTGCGGGGTTGCCGCCGTAGATGGTCCAGGGTTCCATGTCTTTGAATGCGCAGGCGCGAGCGCCCAGGATGGCGCCGTTGCCGACGGTGATGCCGGGCCCGACGAACGCGTCGGCGGCGATCCATGCGTCGTCGTTGATGTTGATCGGGGGGCGCGTCAGCGGGAGATCTGGGCGTGTGTGGTCGTGCGAGCCGGCGCAGACGTGGGCGTGCTGTGAGATGCTGACGCGGTCTCCGATCGTGACGGGCCCGAGGCAGTAGAGGATGACGCCGTCACCGGCGCTGGATTCCTGGCCCATGGTCAGGTTCCACGGGCACTCGATACGGACAGTGCGCCGGATGCGGACGACGGGGTGGAGCCTGGCGCCGAATCGCGTGAGGAGGAAGCGTCGCCAGGCGTACCAGGTGTGGAAGGAACAGCGAAAGAGCGTGCCCTGGACGATGGCCCAGAGGAGCCTTCCGACTTTCTCGCGCGTGGTGTATGGGCTGATGCCCCGGTCCTCGGCGCGGGGCGGGGTGTCGTTCATTGGGCGCCCCCCGGTCGAGATTCGCGTGCGTCGAGTCGGAGTTCGACAATCTTGAGCCCGATGAGCAGCTCGTAGGCAGCGATGAACATGCAGAAGCGGAACCCGGTGACGCCGTCGAGGAATCCGAGCTTGAGGATGTACATCCAGAGGAATCGGAAGAGCCACTTGCAGGGAAGCTTGGGGTAGAGGTTGTGCTTGATCCAGCGCCGGCGTTCGAGGCCGGAGCCAAAGAGCCTGGCGCCCAGGTGCTCGCTCTTGGCGCTGTCGCCGGTCATGACGCGGTGGATCTCGCGGGCTTCGAGCGTGGAGTATTTGTTGTGCTTGGCCATGTACTCCTCGAGGCCTCGCCGGTCGTTGTGCTCCATGTGTCCCTTGAGGTATCCCTCCGGCCCGTCGACGAGCATGTGCTCGTGGACCTCGCGCTCTTCGTAGCGGGCCTTGCCGCGCTTGAAGAATCGCATGTTCCAGCTGGGGTAGTAGCCGCAGTGTCGGATGCGCTTGCCAAGGAAGATGAAGTAGCGGTTGATGTAGAAGCCTGCCTCGGGGACGCTCGCTTGGTCTTTGGATGCGATTGCGAGCAGTTCTTCACGGAGCTCGGCCAGGACGATCTCGTCGGCGTCGACGATGAAGATCCAGTCGCTCTCAAAGGGCAGGGTGTCGAGCGCCCAGTTCTTCTGCTTGGCGTAGCCGAGCCAGGGCTGGACGACGAAATTGATCTTGCCCGGGAACTCGGCTTCGAGTTCCTCGGCGACGGCGCGCGTGCCGTCTGTGGACTCGGAATCGACGATGTGCACGCGGTCCGCCCAGGGCATCAGGGCCCGGAGTGTGTGGGGGAGGTTGATCTCTTCGTTCTTGGTGAGAATGAGGAACTCGATGTTGGAGCGTGCGCCGGTCATGGTGTCTGCGCCCGTGGTGCGTCTGGGGCGTCGGCGTGCGTGAGCGTGCTGAGGAGGTCGTCGAACCGGGCGTGCGTGGCGCGGTCGTTGTAGGCGTCGTCGAAGGCCCACCGGGCGGCGGTCCGCATGCGCCGGTAGGCCTCGCGGTCGCGGGCGAGATCCGTGACGGCATCGGCAAAGCCCTTGGCATCACCGATCGGGATGCGCAGGCCGCAGGCGTAGCGCTGGATCGCGTCGTCGACGTTGCTTCTTTCGGGGCCGACGTAGAGCACGGGCAGGCCCATGGCGAGATTGGAGTGGAGCTTTGAGGGGCTCATCACACCCAGCATGTTGTCGCGCAGGGTGATGAGCGAGCAGGTGACCGAGGCCATCACGCGAGGCGTCTCGGACTTTGGGACGTAGCTCTGGACGATGACGTTGGTCAGGTTGCGTTTCTTCGCCTCCTCGGCGACGGCTTCCTTTCGGCCGCCACCTCCGATGAAGAGAAAGACAACGCGGTCGTTGTCCCTGAGCATTTCCGCGGCATCCAGCACCGTGTCGAACTCGTGGCCGACACCCATGTTGCCGAGGTAGAGCGCGACGAACTTGCCCTCGAGCTTGTGGGCGCTGATCCCTTCCCATTGCTCGTGCACCGCGCCCTCTGGGAAGAACTTTGCGTCTTCCCAGTTTGGGATGATCGTGGTGGAGAGCGCCTTCTTCTTTGGTGCGTACCTGCCCATGAGCAGATCGAGCATGGCCGAGTCGAGGCTGACGAGGTGGTCGAGCCTGCGGAAGAGGGCGCGGTTGAAGAACTGGAGAAACCGGCTCAGGGGGCCGTTGTCTCTGATCATGCCCGCGCGCTCGGGGGCCTCGGGGTAGCAGTCCATGTTCCAGAGGACGAGCCTGGTGCGCCGGTGCAGAAGCTTGTGAAGCACGCCCGCCCACGCGATGAAGGGCGGCGTGGTGAGGCTGATGACGACGTCCTGGCGCGCCATCGTCGCCAGCGTCCAGAAGGTGCCGAGGTAGAAGAAGAAGTAGTCGGCGAGGCGCTTGATGAGGTTGGCCTTGCCGAGGCGGGGCGTCCAGATCCGGCGGACTTTGGCTGCGGAAGTGCCGGGGCTGTCGCCGCCCTTGCCTTCGGCGTCTGTTGAGTAGCCGCCGCGGCTGGTGACCACGGTGACGGTGTGCCCCGACTGGGCGAAGTGCTCGGCGAGCGAGGCGGTCAGGTGCGCGGTGGGGGCGATGTCCGGGGTGTAGAACTGGTTGATGAGCGTGATCCGCACGGTCGCCGTCTCCGTGTGATGGTTCTCACGCCTTCTGCAGGTTGCTGACGACCTCGATCATTTCGTCGACGATCTTATCGAGCGAGTAGGTCAGGTCCCAGCCTGGGTAGTGCTCTTTGAGCTTGCGCAGGTCGGAGTAGTAGCAGATGTGATCGCCGATGCGGTTGGTGTCGGAGTAGGTGAGCTTGGGCTTTTTGCCGGTGCGCTCTTCGATCATGCTGACGCACTCGACCAGCGAGGCGGCGTTGCCCTTGCCGCCGCCCAGGTTGTAGACCTCGCCCGGGCGCGGGTTCTGGGCGAAGTGCCAGAAGGCGTTGATGACGTCGTGGCAATGGATCTGGTCGCGGACCTGCTTGCCCTTGTAGCCGAATATCGTGTAGGGCCCCTCTTCGAGGGCGACCTTGACGAGATAGTTGAGGAAGCCGTGGAGCTCGACGCCCGCGTGCTGCGGCCCGGTGAGGCAGCCGCCGCGGAAGATGCCGGTCTTGAGCTCGATGCCGTCGTACTTGCCGTACTCCTGGGCGAGGATGTCGCCGGCGGCCTTGGAGGCGCCAAAGAGCGAGTGCTTGCACTGGTCGATGGACATGGTCTCGGCGATGCCGTGCTCGTACTCGGCGTCGGCGTAGTCCCAGCGTGTTTCCTTCTCGACGAGGTTCAGGAAGTTGGGCGCGTCGCCGTAGACCTTGTTGGTTGAGACGTGGATGAAGACCGCCTCGGGGCAGACGCGACGGGTGGCTTCGAGGAGGTTGAGCGTGCCCACCGCGTTGACGTCGAAGTCTTCGAAGGGCATCGTCGCGGCCAAATCGTGGCTGGGCTGGGCGGCGGTGTGGATGATGAGCTCGGGCTTGAGCTTCTTGAAGATCTCCTCGACGCCTTTGCGGTCGCGGATGTCCTGGTTGTAGCTGGTGAAGTTCTTGCACTGCGCCTGCAGGCGGGCGAGGTTGTCGAGCGTGTCGCCCTTTGGCCCGAAGAACTGGGCGCGCATGTTGTTGTCGAGGCCCGAGACTTCAAAGCCCATGTTGTCGAAGAAGGTGACAGCTTCGGAGCCGATCAGGCCGCTGCTTCCGGTGACGAGTACGCGCATCTGACTGCTCCTGAAAGTCGGCCCCGTGGTGCTGAGGGGCCTCAAAGGTCACCCCGTAGTCGGCCTACGCCACCCGGGGGGAACGGTTCGGTGGGCCCGGGAATGGGCTATTCGGCGGTTTCTCCCGGACGTGTGAGTCTATGAGGGGAAGGGGGCGGGTTTGATGGGGGTTGTGTGACTTTTTTACCCGGAAACGGGGGTTACTGGGGATTCTGGGTCGAGACCCAGTGGTCGACGAATCGCCCGACTTTGTGGACGAGTTCTGTCATGGCGCTCCCGTGATCGGTCAGGCGGTACTCGACGCGTGGGGGGACTTCAGGGAATGCGGTGCGGTCCACGAGGCCGAAGCGTTCGAGCTTGCGGAGACGCTCGCTGAGGACCTTGGAGGTCAGGCCGGGCAAGGCCCGCTGGAGCTCGCTCGGGCGGGAGGTGCCCCGGCCAAGCTCTTCGAGGACAGCCAATGTCCACTTGCAGCGGAGCACATCGGTGACGCGATGGAAGGCTTCGGCTCGATGGGGGGGTGGTGGGGGCGTGTCCATGTCTGATTCTTGGCGTTTGGCCCGGCGTGAGCGATACGCACCGGTTTGATCGTATCGAACCTTGCGGCAAGCGTGTGATTCGAGCGGAATCTTTAGCGGAGGTGGACGCGTTGGTGGTGCTGCTACGGGCGCGTGCCGCGCTCGGAAAGGAAACGCAATGAAGAAAGCAGTGTTTTACCACGCGGGTTGCCCGGTCTGTGTCGAGGCGGAACAGTCGGTCGCAAATGCGATCAATGGCAATGGGTACGAAGTCGAGTTTGTGCACCTGGGTGATGTGAGGTCGCGGATCAACGAGGCCGAGAGAGCGGGCGTGAAATCGGTGCCGGCGATTGTGATGGAAGGGCGAGCGTTTCACATCAACTTCGGTGCTTCGCTTGAGGATGTGAAGGGTTAGTTCTTGTCCCGGCGCTGCGAGAGCGGCGTCGGGGCTTTGGGGTTTTCCCCGAGTCGTTGGCGTGTGTATTGCATCAACTACATAAATTTATGTGGAAAATGTAATACGCGATAACTGTGTACGTTTGTCTCGGTGGATCGGTCGGCATCGGCCTCTACTTGGACCTACACGTAGCGCACGCGGCGAGACCAGTGCGGCTTCGACAGAGAAATTGGTGCGATGGGGTTTGCGGCTGTGCGTGTGCGCAGCGGCGGTCTGCCGCGCTGATTGATTTGATCGTGGGTGATTCGCAGAAGGAGAATGCAATGCAGAACAGGCATGAAAATCGTGTGCAGCAAATCAGGGCTGTGCAACTTCTCCTCACCGCAGTCGGTTTCGCGATAACCTCTGGTGTTGCCCATGCGCAGCCGAGCGAAAGCGACCGTGACGGCGAGAGGCGGTCGTCGGTCGTCCAGCGGGGTTTGGTTCGCAATTCTGGCGATTCGCAGAACGGCATGCCCAGCGGGGCCGCGCGCTTCCCGTTTGATGTGCGCACGATCGACGGCTCGGCGAATAACCCGGACAACGTGCTCTGGGGCGCGGCCGGTGTTGAGATGATCCGCATCGCGGGCAACGGGTACGCCAATGGGGTTTCAGAGCCGATCGATGAAGGCTACCCGAGCGTTCGTGCGGTGAGCAACGCGGTGAACGCGAGCAGCGGCTCGATCATCAACTCCCGCGGCGCCAGCGACTATATCTGGCAGTGGGGGCAGTTCCTCGATCATGACATCACCGAGACTCCGATCGCAGAGCCCGCAGAGGAGTTTGACATAGCGGTGCCCCTAGGCGATGTGTGGTTCGATCCGTTCAGCACGGGGGTGGCGACGATCCCGCTGGATCGCTCGGCGTGGCAGCTCTCGGGCGGCGTGCGTCAGCAGTTCAACAATATCACCGCGTTCATCGACGCGTCGAATGTCTATGGATCGGAACACGAGCTTGCGGACTGGCTTCGAACGAACGATGGCTCGGGCAAGATGAAAACCAGCGTAGGGAACCTGCTGCCGTTCAACACGGATGGGTTCCACAACGCAGGCGGCTCTGACAATCAGGCGTTGTTCTTGGGCGGCGACATCCGCGCCAACGAGCAGATTGCGCTGACCGCGATGCACACACTGTTTGTTCGCGAGCACAACTACTGGGCGGACCGGGTAGCCGCGGACAACCCGCAGCTGAGCGGCGACGAGATCTACGAGCACGCGAGGGCGATCGTCGCGGCAGAGATGCAGGCGATTACCTACAACGAGTTCCTGCCGCTGCTGCTCGGGAGAAATTCGATTCCGAGGTACAACGGCTGGCGGCGGGATGTTGACGCGTCGATTGCCAATGAGTTTGCGACCTCCGCGTACCGTGTCGGTCACACCATGCTCTCGCCGACGCTGCTGCGGCTGGATGCCAACGGCGACGAGGTGGCGGGCGGTCACGTGTCGCTCGCGAACGCGTTTTTCACGCCTCAAACCATCGTAGACGAGGGGATCGATTCGCTGCTGCGTGGGCTGGCTGCACAGCCCGCGCAGGAGATCGATACAGAGATTGTCGATGCGCTGCGGAACTTCTTGTTTGGCCCTCCCGGCTCGGGCGGGTTCGATCTACCTTCATTGAACATGCAGCGCGGACGCGACCACGGGTTGCCATCGTACAACGACCTCCGGGAGGTGATGGGTCGACCTCGGGCGGTTGCGTTCGCTGATATCACCAGCGACACAACGACACAGGAACGGCTCGCATCGGTTTATCACAATGTCGACCAAGTCGATTCGTGGCCGGGCATGCTCGCGGAGGACCACAGGTCTGGCGCGCTAGTTGGCGAAACAATGTACCGCGTGCTGCGTGATCAGTTCATCCGGCTCCGCGACGGCGACCGGTTCTGGTACCAGGGCTATCTCCCGCCGCCGATGGTGCAACTCGTCGAGCAGCAGACACTCTCTGTGATCATCAAGCGGAACACCGAGATCGGTGATGAGCTTCAGGCCAACGTGTTTCTGTGGGAACCGGATTGCATGGCCGACGTGAACGGCGACGGTGCGTTGACTCCGGCCGATTTTTCGGCCTGGATCGCGGCTTACAACGACCATGCCTTCTGGGGCGATCAGAACCGCGATGGACGATGGACACCAACAGACTTCACAGCGTGGATCCATCGATACAATATTGGTTGTGAGTAGATCACGCCGCAGTATTGGAACGCGACGACGGCTCCACGTTAAATCGTGGGGCCGTTGCCTTTCATCCGAGGCTACATCCTCGCCCCGGCGTCCTTGTGGTGCTTGCGGAACCACTCGATGGTGCGGGTCAGGCCCTCCTCGAAGCCTACTTCGGCCCGCCAGTTCAGCAGCTTCTTGGCGCGGCTGGTGTCGAGGCAGCGCCGGGGCTGGCCGTCGGGTTTGGTCGCGTCCCAGCGGAACTTGCTCGCCAGCTCATCAGGGCTTGCTGCGAAACCGGTCAGGCGGGCGATGAGGTGGGCGAGGTCTTTGATCTTGATCTCGAAGCTGGCCCCCAGATTGATCGGGACGGGCTCGTTCATCATCTCGGTGGCACGGACCACGCCCTCGGCGGCGTCGTCGACGTAGAGGAACTCGCGGGATGCGCTGCCTGAGCCCCAGACCTCGATCGTGGTGTCGCCTCGTTCTTTGGCTTCGACGCATTTGCGGATGAGCGCGGGGATGACGTGGGAGGAGTGGAGGTTGAAGTTGTCGTGCGGGCCATAGAGGTTGACGGGCAGGACGTAGGAGGATTTGAGTCCGTACTGCATGCGGTAGGCGTCGAGCATGACCATGGCGGCCTTCTTGGCGACGCCGTAGGGCGCGTTGGTTTCTTCGGGGTAGCCCTCCCAGAGGTTCTCTTCGGTGAAGGGGACGGGGGTGTTGTTTGGGTAGGCGCAGATGGTCCCGACCTGGACGAATTTTTCGAGGTTGCGGATGCGGGCCTGCTCGATGAGGTGCATGGCCATGGCCATGTTGGCGTAGAAGTAGCGACCCGGGTTTTCGCGGTTGGCGCCGATGCCCCCGACCTCGGCGGCGAGGTGGATGACGATTTCAGGATTGGCGTCTTTGTAGAGGCGGGCGCAGGCCTCTTCGGTGGTGAGGTCGTAGTCGTGCTGGCGCGGGATGAAGACGTCGCTGGCGCCACGCTCGCGGAGCTTGTGGACAACGACGGCACCGAGGAATCCGGCGCCCCCGGTCACGACGATGCGTTTGCCCGCAAGATCGGTCTTAAAGGTGTCGGTCTGGGCAGATCTGAGGTGTGCGGGCGTGAAGTCTGGGCTCATGCTGAAGGGTAGGGGGAGGAAGGCCGACTGAAGAAGGGCGTGGGCCGCTAGGCTTGGCCTCTGCGATCGATCGACCCGGACAGGCAGGCGATGACCACGACGGCTTCCAATCCGAGGCAGACTGTGCCCCAGGCGCACGATTCGGGGGAGCTAGCGCGCCGGCTCTACCCGGAGGGGCCCTGGCTGACGCGGTTCATCCAGCGTCATCGGCACCGGGTCTGTCCGATGGAATTGCTCGTCGAGCAGGTGGCGCCGGGCTCGCGCGTGCTGGACGTTGGTTGCGGCGGCGGATTGCTAGTGGCGCATCTGGCGGCGTCGGGTCGCGCCGCATCGGCGCACGGGATCGATGCATCCGGGCCCGCGATACAAATAGCCCGGGCCATGGCACAGCGCCTGCGCGAGTTTGCGCCAGATGTGGATGTGCAGTTCGAGCACCGCCAGGTGCAAGAGGGCCTCCCGGAAGGCGAGTTTGACGCGGTGTGTCTGATCGATGTACTGCACCACGTGCCGGCGGGGGCGCAGGAGCGAGCATTCCTGGATGCCGCGTCGCGCGTCGCACCGGGCGGCGTCTTGGTGTACAAGGACATGGGCGACGGGCCCGTGTGGTGCTCGGGGATGAATCGGCTGCACGATCTGGCGATGGCCAGGCAGTGGATCCGATACGTGCCCGTCGAGCGAGCCGAGGCCTGGGGCGATGCCGCAGGGCTGAGGCTGGTCAGGAGCGAGGACGTGCGGATGCTGTGGTACGCGCACGAGCTGCGGGTCTTCCGACGGGACGGGGGCGTAGAAGCTTGAAGTTCGCCCCGGGTCAACCCAAAACGATGTTCCTCGCGGCGGTGCTCGCCTGCCTGGTCTCGCTTGTCCCCACGATGTTTCTGATTTTGACTGGTCACAACAGCGGTCGCGCGGCATGGGATTCGGTCGTCTTCCACGAATTGTTCATCCGGCAGCTGGCCGAGGGCTGGCCCCGGTTTGATTTTTCGAACCCGTTAACGGCAACGACGCCCGGCTACCACGTGCTGCTGGCGACGTTCGTGGTCATGGGCCTTGGCAGCGAGATGGCGCTTCGGATCATCAGTGCGCTGATTGGCGCTTCGCTGTGCGGGCTGCTGGCGGCGTGGCTGGCCAAGCGGTCGTCGAAGTACGACGCGGTGCTGCTGACGCTGCCTCTGGCGTGCTCGAGTTATGTCGTGTTTTCCGGGGCGTGGCTCTTGCCCGACAACATGGGCTGGCTGGGCGTCGCGACGATTCTGTTGCTGACACTTCACCCGAGCGTGTCGTGGAAGCCGGTGATCCTGGGGTCTGTGGCTCTGATCGGGCTTGTCTTCGTGCGCCAGGTGCACATCTGGGCAGCGGTGATGGTGTGGGTGTCGGCCTGGCTCAACGCGCGTGACACGGAGCGATCGGTGTTCGATGCGATCCCGTCGCGGGCGTGGCACGCGGGGCTGGCGGTGCTGATGACGCTGCCCGCGTTCGCGGTGCTCTGGTGGTTTGTGGATCACTGGGGCGGGCTGACGGCTCCTCGATTCCAGACGAACATCACGGGCCTTGGCCCGGCGACGCCCGCGTTTCTGTTGGTGCAGATTGCCGCGTTCTCGGTGGGCTTTCTGCCCTGGCTGGGGCCCCCGATCGTGCGGACGTGGAAGCGGATGCCGCGCGTCATCGTGGCAGCCGCGGCGGTGGGCGCGGTACTTGCGATCCTGCCCGACACGAGCTTCAGCGAGAGCGGGGGGCGTTACTCGGGCTTCTGGGCGTTCGCGAAGCTGACGCCGCCGATCGCGGGACGCACGAGCCCGTTCTTCGTCGCGCTGGCGCCGATCGGCGCGGTGGTCTTTGCGTGCGGACTCGTCGAGGCGCCAAGGCGCACGGCGTGGGTGCTGCTGGCGTGTCTCTTCGCGTTCGCGGCGGCGCAGAGCACGACGACCAACAGCTTCCAGCGCTACCACGAGCCGATGATCCTGATCCTGCTCGCGGCGATCTCGTCGGTGCAGCCCAGGGAATTTCGCCACGCGATGCCCGCGCACCTGAGGCTGCCTTGCGTGTCGCTGCTGTGCGCGATGCTCCTGTTTGTAACGTATCGCGGCATTCAGGGCGAGCCGGTAGTGCGAGGGACGATGCCCCCGCCGCGCTACACGAGCCCGGACGACGCGTGGTACGACGCGGAGCGGGCCGAGCCCGACGGGGCGCCGACGGCACCTAGCAGCCCGCGTTGAAGTTGGCGATCCACGCGGTGAAGTCCGCAGGCGTGCAGAGCCCGTCAGCGTTCTGGTCGCACTTTGGAGCCATGGCGTTGAAGGCGGCGATCCACGCGGTGAAGTCTGCGGGGGTGAGCGCGCCGTCGTTGTTGGTGTCTGGGATGCACTCGGTCGCGCGTCCGAATATGACATAGCACTCACCGGCGGAGGAACGGTTTCCGGGATCTCCGCCCCGGGCACCGACGATGAGATCGTCGATGCCGTCGCCGCTGACATCACCCAGGGCGCTGACAGAAACTCCGGTGAGGTCGTCGGCATCAACGCCGGTGATCGTGAATCCATTGGAACCATCGAGGTCCGCGAGATTCAATGAGGCGGGGAGACTCTGGTCGGTCCCAAAGACGACATACGCTTCGCCCGAGTTGGATTCCCCACCAGAGTCAGCGAACCAGGCGCCGATGATGACATCATCGAACCCGTCGTCGTTGATATCGCCGGCAGATTTGACGCTGATACCCGCTTCGTCGCCCCCGGCGATACCGAGGAGTTCGATGCCGTTTGTGCCGTCGAGTGCGCCGAGGTTGAGCGAAGCGGGCAGGGCGCTGTCGCTTCCGAACACGACATAGGCAGCGCCGGGTCCGCTGCGGTAGGAACCGACGATGAGGTCATCGATGCCGTCGCCGTTGAAATCGCCCGCGGTGCTGACGGAGTTGCCCGCCTGGCTGCCGTTGCCGTCGATTCGGATGCCGTTTGAGCCGTTGAGTGAGCCGAGCGCAAACGTTGATCCGAAACCGGCGCTTGATCCAAAGAGCACGTAGACCTCGCCGGCGTTGAAAGTCCCGGGGGGGTCGCCGCTGGGTGCACCAAGGGCGATGTCGTCGATGCCGTCGTTGTTGAAATCTCCGGCGTAGCCAAGCCCTAATCCGAGGTTGTCACCCCCGGAAACCCCGGGCATGACGAATCCGTTCGAACCGTTGAGTGTTGAAAGGAAAATCTGCGAGGGGAAGCCCGAGGATGTTCCGTAGACGACATAGCACTCACCCGCGTTCGAGCCCGACGCGGGGTCGGCGCTCGGTGCGGCGATGAGCAAGTCATCGACGCCGTCGTCGTTGATATCGCCGGCATTCGAGACGCGCCTGCCGCTCTGGTCAAATGGGTCGATACCAAGCAGGCTCAAGCCGTTGGTGCCGTTGAGAGCGTTCAGGTTGAAACTCGAACCGAAGGGAAGGGCGGAGCCGAAGATGACGTATGTGCGTCCGGCGCTCTGGTTTCCAGATGGATCGGACGCGAGGGCTCCGATGATGATGTCGTCGATCGTGTCGCCGTTGACATCGCCGGCATTCGAAACAAAGCCGGCAAAGTTGTCGCCAGCGACTTGTCCTCGAATGCTGAAACCGTTGCTCCCATTCAATGCCGAGAGTTCGAACGACGCGGCTGCGTCGTAAGGCTTGCCGAAAATGACATACGCTTCTCCCACGTCGTTGAGGCCAGAGCGATCGATGAAGTTGCTCCCGAGCAGGATGTCCATAATCCCGTCGTTGTTCAGGTCGCCTGCGCCCGAAACGGTTTCTCCGATCGAATCTGAAGCCAGGACCCCGTTGATCACAAAGCCGTTCGTCCCGTCAATTGTCGCGGGATCAAGCGAGGCGGGGAAGGTTCCGGCTGGCTGTGCAGCCGCCGTCGTCGCGGCGCTGAGCGCAGCAAGCGTCATGCTCAAAGTCGAATTCATGGTAACCCCCGAAACGGAAACAGTCGGCCAGAACGGCTTGCTCCTCGGGCTTGAGTTTACCCGTACTCTCTCGAAATCACAAACAGAAACATCGGCAGGCTAGGCAATATGGGCTAGCAGCCCGCGTTGTAATTCGCAATCCACGCGGTGAAGTCCGCGGGCGTGCAGGCGGAGTCGTTGTTCTGGTCGCAATCTGGAGCCATCGCGTTGAATGCGGCGATCCAGGCGGTGAAGTCGGCGGGGGTGAGCACGCCGTCGTGATTGGTGTCGGCCAGGCACTTGGTCGTGAATCCAGGGCTGTACTGCGCGAGCACGATCTGCGGCGTGCCGGTGTCGACGGAGCGAGCCCCCGAGGCGTAGATGCGTCCCTGGTTGTCCTTGCCGAGCCGGTAGAAGGATTCGCGCTGAATACTTTCTCCGGGCACCGTGGTGTCGAGCAACTCCTGGTCGAGAATCGAGCCGTCACTCGGATCGAGTTCGAGCAGCAGCGCATCGAAATCGAACGGGTTGGAGACGAGGGAATCCGAGGCTGTGTAGCCCGAGACGATGAGTGTGCCGCTGTTGCTCTCGATGATCTGCGACCCGATGTCGAAATCGTTGATGCCGAAGTCGCCGAATTCGAACATCCAGTTTCGAGCGCCCGTCTTTCCGTCGAGCGAGACGACGATGAGGTTCTCGTTTGAGTTGCTGTCATCGAAGTCCGGGTCTGTTGCGCCGGCTGCGTAGACGGTGCCGTCGCTTGCGACCAGAAGATCGGCGATGTGCTCGTCCTGTCCCGGGTCGACTCTCGCGTCCCAGAGGAGGTCGCCTGTGTTGGCATCGTACTTGGCGAATGCCCACTGGTGATCGGATCCGAACGGGTCCTGCCCGAGCATGACGATGTTGCCGTCCGGCGCAATCTCGAGATCGCGGGCGTTGTCCGAGGCAGAGGTGGAATAGATCGCCTGCCACAGCTGGTTTCCGGTTTGTCCGTCGTAGCAGAGGGTCACGATGTCGTTGTTGTTGCCCTGCATCGCGTCGCCGGAAACGAAGACCTTGCCATCGGCGTTGACTCGGACGAGCTTTGCGTCGTCGTTCTCAAAGAGGAACGGGCCGAAGCCCGTGAACTTGGAGAACCAGAGCTGGTTGCCCTCCGCGTCGAGCTTGAACGTGCCGAAGTCGCGCTGCTCGCTGGGGGTATCGACCCCTCCGACGACCAGGACACCCCCGTCTGGCGAGCTTGCGATGTCTTTGGGGCTGTCGATGCCCAGGTCGCCGCCGTCGAGGAATCGGCTCCAGAGAAGGTCGCCCGTCTCGGCGTCGTACTTCAGCACGGTAAAGTCGCTGTTGCCGAAACCGGGCACCGAGCTTCGCCCGAGCACCAGGACATGCGAGCCGTCCCAGGAGAGCGTGACCGCGGCTGCGATGTCCTGCCCGATGGGGCCGGCGAAGGAACGCTCCCAAGCCAGCGAGCCGTCGGGATTGAAGCGCATGAGGCCGATGTCGACATCGGTCGGGCCGCCGCCGGTGGTCTGGTCGTGAACAATGAATGTGTTGCCGGCGTGATCGGTGACAGCGTCCACGAGCGCCTGAGGCGATGCCGAAGCGGAGATCGTGACCCATACCGGTTCGATGCTGGCCGAAGCAAACCCGGCGCTGGCAACGAGAGCTGCCGCGAATGGAATCCGCTTTGAGATCGTGGTTGAGCTTGTCATCGTCTTGGCCCCTTGATTGCGGTTCAACGAACCCGCGCCATCGCATCCGGCTGGACGCCGAGATCAGGAGCGAGCCGGGAAGGCGGAGATACACCACGAGATTGTATTTATGGTGACCCGAGCGAGGCAGTTCCTGGCATCTTGATCGATCACATAGACCCGTTTCCTTTCGGCGATCAGGGTTTGGCTCCGGTGAATGGAATCTATGAGAATGCAAGTGATAAACAGGAAAAACCCCGGCTCTGAGCCGGGGGTTCGCAAGAGGTCCAGTTCAATCTGGGGATTCAGCAGCCCGCGTTGAAGTTGGCGATCCAGGCGGTGAAGTCCGCGGGTGTGCATGCGGCGTCGTTGTTCTGGTCGCACTCCGGCGCCATGGCGTTGAAAGCAGCGATCCAGGCGGTGAAGTCTGCGGGGGTGAGCATGCCGTCGCCGTTGGTGTCGGCCAGGCAGGGGTCGTCGGCTTCGACGATTTCGATTTTGCCGGCCATGCCGATGTGGCCCAGGACTCGGCAGGTGAAGTAATACGTGCCCACGTCACCGGCGGCTGGGGTCCAGCTGATGAAGTCAGTCGTTGGGGCGGGGTCTGCGGTGAAGTCGGCGATGGGCTGGAGCGTTGCGCCGTCGATGACGGCTCCGTCGGTGGTGTCGCGGGTGAAGTTGCCGTCGGTGCCGCTGACGGGAAGCGTGTCGTTGCAGATGACGAATGGATGGAATGACGTGGTGCGCTGGAAGATGTAAGTCTGGCCCGCGACGAGGACGAGCGTGGGATCGGCTTCGTCGGTGAAGGTTCCCCCGGCATCGGACCAGTTGAAGAGGAAACTCGAGATGCCCGAGTTGCCAAGCGAGAACGTGACGCCCGTGTCGACGAGGTACCGGCTCGGGCCGAGCTGGGTGGTGTCGGCTGCGGCGGACCCGGCGATCAGGGCGCCGGCGAGCAGTGCTGTGGTGTGACGGGTCTGCATGGGATTCTCCTCTGCGGTTGGGTTTGTCTCGGCCTCGAAACGACTGTGCGGGCCGACAGAGGTATCCTCGTGGAGAAAGGCGCAGCGCCAATCCCTCTCAACAGCGGGGATATGGGCGTTTCGGGCGCGATATGCCGATGGAAGTATGGGTTTCGGGACGCGCCGGGGTGCCTGCGAACCCTGTGTGAGTGCTCGTCGCCAGCGGCGTCGAGGCGACCCTCCGGGGCTCGCTTGAGATGCCTGGCGAACATGTCGGCGAGCGGAGCGGTAGACGAGAGCCGGCTTTGGGATGCCCGTGCCGGGCGATGCGGAGCTTGACGGATGACCGAAGCCAACGGCAAAAAAGCCCTGATCACGGGCATTACGGGTCAGGACGGGAGCTACCTGGCGGAGCTGCTGCTGGGCAAGGGCTACGAGGTGCACGGGATCAACCGGCGCTCGTCCTCCTTCAACACCGACCGCATCGACCACATCTACCAGGACCCGCACCTTGCGGGCACGCGGCTGTTCCTGCACTACGGCGACCTGTGCGACGCGAACGTGCTCTCCAAGCTGATCGATCGGATCAGGCCAGACGAGGTGTACAACCTCGGGGCGCAGAGCCACGTGCGGGTCTCGTTCGACATGCCGATCTACACAGCCGACACGGTCGCGATGGGGGCGCTCAAGCTGCTCGAAGCGATCCGCGACTACCGCGACAAGACGGGTCACGAGGTGCGGTACTACCAGGCGTCGAGCTCGGAGATGTACGGCAAGGTCGTCGAAACCCCCCAGACCGAGACGACACCCTTCTATCCGCGGTCGCCCTATGCGTGCGCCAAGCTGATGGCGCATTGGTCGACGGTGAACTACAGGGAGAGCTACGGGCTCCACGCCTCCTGCGGCATCCTGTTCAACCACGAGAGCCCGAGGCGGGGCGAGACATTCGTGACGCGCAAGATCACACGCGCCGTCGGGCGGATCAAGATGGGGCTGCAGAAGAAGGTCTTCCTTGGCAACCTGGACAGCAAGCGCGACTGGGGCTTTGCGGGTGACTACGTGGAGATGATGTGGCGCATGCTCCAGCAGGAGAAGCCCGACGATTACGTGGTCGCGACCGGGCGGACCATCAGCGTGCGCGAGTTTGCGGAGCTGTCGTTCAAGGCGGCGGGGCTCCGGTTCGAAGACTCCGTCGAGTTCGATGCGCGGTACCTGCGCCCCGCGGAGGTGGATCTTCTGCTCGGGGACGCATCCAAGGCGAAGCGCCAGCTAGGCTGGGTGCCGGGGACGACCGTTGAGCAGCTGGCGAAGATGATGGTGGATCACGACCTGGAGCTCGCGGCCCGCGAGAAGACGCTCCGGGACGCGGGGCACGAGCTGCCCAGCTTTACGGGGCACGATCAGTGATCGCATACCAGGACGGGCCGGGTGAGCATGTCTGAACGCGCCATCGGCAGAGATATTGCTCGCGGCGCTACGACGCTGGCGGGAGTGACGATCCTGCTCAAGGTGCTGGCAACGCTCGGCCAGTTTGCGATCGCGGTGTATGTCGCCGACGAGGAATTCGGGCTCTGGGCGCTGGCGATCTCGCTGGCAGACATGTTCGGGCTTGCGCATAAGTTTGGCATCCACGATGTGGTGACGCACCGGCAAAAGCGGATCGATCAGTGGATGAACCCTGCGTTCTGGGCGTCGGGAGTCTTCGCGGTGGTGACGGTGCTGATCATCGCTGCGATAGCTCCGTTCTCTCCGGCGCTGTTTGGTTCGGACGAATCGCTTGCGGTTTTGCTCCTGATCGCGGGCTTTGGGGTGGCTCTTTCGGGATTTGCCGAGTTGTTCCAGGCGAAGCTCTCGCTGGACTTTCGCTTCGGGCTGATCGCCAAGGTCAGCGCCGCAGAGGGAATCGTGCGCGTGGTGGCGCAGGTCATCCTGTCCGCTGTTGGGATGGGTGCTTTGGGCCTGGTGCTTGTCCGCACTGTGACATGGATACTCCAGGTCATTGTCTATGGCATCGCGGCCAGGCCGGTAGTTCGGCGGAGCCCCGAGCTTCGCCTCTGGCGGGAAGCCGCCAGCGACTCGGGTCATATCATGGTGACTCGCATTGCTGAGGTGCTGATCCGCAGGGGTGATGTGATCCTGCTTGGAATGTTCGCCGCGGACGCGGTGGTGGGTGTGTACTACTTCGCGTACAACCTTTCAACCCAGGTAATCATGCTGCTCTCGCAGAGCATCGTGGGCGTGCTTTCGGCTGGATTCAGCAAGCTTCAGGACGACCTTGAGCGCTTGCGGGCGGCGTTCTTTACTTCGATACGCGTCATGTCGTTCATCAGCGTGCCTCTGCTGGTGATCCAGGCGGCGACATGCGGACCGTTCTTGCGGCTGCTGTATGTTGACAAGTGGGAGTCGGCGATCGTGCCGCTGCAGATCCTCAGCGTCGCGTCGTGTTTCTCGGCGGCTGGGTGGAACACAACGGCGGTATTTACGGCCAGGGGTCTGTTCCGTCGGCAGCTGGTGGTGCGCCTCGTTGGGGGCGGGCTCTTCCTGGCGGTGATGGTCTCGGCTGCCACGACTGGAGATCCGGTGATACTTGCCTGGGGGGCTCTGGCGTTCCAGGCGGTCTATGTGCCGCTGCAGATCACCACAGCTACGGGTGGCGGTTTCCGGGCTATCCAGGAATCGGTGCTGTCGGTGCTCAGGCCAATTGTCGTGGCCGGGAGCGGGGCGTTGCTGGCGATCTGGATCACGGGTGTTCTTGATCCGCAGCTTGTCCAGCTCGGCACACACGCGGGCGAGCACGCTGGGCGTGCGATGGAATTCTTGCGATTCATCTTGATCGGGATGATCAGCTCGGTCTGGTACCTGGCGGGTGCGAGGTTTGTGCTCCGCGGGACATACAACGAGTTTGCGAAGCGGATGCGGACAGTCTTGCCGACTCGGATGTCTGATCGGATTCCTGGGTGGATGCTCTGACAGTTTACGACCGAACGTGCCGATACAGAGCTCAGACAGAGCGGGAGTAAGGGATGTCTTGGCAGGCTTGGACAACGCTGGGTGTGATTCTGGCGATGGTGCTGACGCTTGCGCGCGGCCGATTCGGGCCCGATGTGGTGATCGTTGGGGCCGTGGCGCTGCTCGTCTTTCTCGGCGTGCTGACGCCGGGGCAGGCACTCGGTGGGATGGCCAACGAGGGCGTAGCGACGATCGCGGTGCTGTACGTCGTGGTCTGCGGGCTGACGGAGACCGGCGCGGTGCGCTGGATCGGTTCGATCATGCTCGGTCGCCCGAAGTCACAGCGCGGGGCGCTCATCCGGCTGATGGCGCCGGTGACGGCTCTCTCGGGATTCGTGAACAACACGCCGCTGGTGGCGATGATGATCCCCGCGATCCAGGACTTCTGCCGACAGAGACAGTGGCCCGCCTCGAAGTTCATGCTGCCGCTCAGCTTCGCGGCGATCCTGGGCGGGACGTGTACGCTGATCGGCACGAGCACGAACCTGGTCGTCAACGGCGAGTGGGCGGCCTCGGGTCGGGACCCGATGGGGATCTTCTCGATCGCCCTGGTCGGTGTGCCCTTTGCCATTGTGGGTGTGATCTACATGCTCACGGTTGGGTACAAGATTCTGCCCTCGCGCGGCACGACACTCAGCCACGGCGCCGACGCTCGCGCGTACACGGTCGAGATGCTCGTCGCCGAGGGCGGTCCGGTCGATGGCAAGACGATCGAGCAGGCAGGACTGCGCCACCTGCCGGGCCTGTACCTCGCGGAGATCGAGCGGGGCGGCTCGATTCTGGCGGCGGTCGGCCCGAGCGAGAAGCTCGCCGGGAGCGACAGGCTTGTCTTTGTCGGGCAGGTCGACTCGGTCGTGGACCTGCAGAAGATCCGCGGGCTCGAGCCAGCAACCAACCAGGTCGTCAAGCTGGACGAGCCGAGACCCAACCGCGTGCTGGTCGAGGCGGTGATCTCCAACAGCCACCCGCTGCTGGGGCAGACGGTGCGCGAGGGGCGATTCCGCACGAAGTACAACGCGGTGATCATCGCGGTGGCGCGCAACGGCGAGCGTGTGCGCAAAAAGATCGGCGAGATCGTGATCCGCCAGGGCGACACGCTGCTGCTCGAGGCGCCCCGCTCGTTCATCGCGCAGATGCGTGACTCGCGGGACTACTACCTCGTCAGCGAGGTCGCTGACTCGGCGCCGGTCAGGCACGAAAAGGCGATCCTTGCGATCGGGATCGTCGGGCTGATGGTGGCGCTGGCGACCATCCAGCCCACGCTTCCGATCCCGCTGGTCGCGGGGGGCGGGAATGTCAAGATCGGGATGCTGCACGCGGCGGTCCTTGCTGGCGGGCTGATGCTGATCTTGCGGTGCTGCTTCGGCTGGCAGGCGCGCAAGAGCGTGGACTGGGTCGTGCTCGTGACGATCGCCGCCTCGCTCGCACTCGGAAGGGCGCTCGAGGTATCCGGCGCGGCTCAGTCGATCGCCGACTCCGTCATCGGGCTGGCGGGCACGAACCCGTGGCTGATCCTGGCGATGGTCTACTTCATGACCATGATGCTCACGGAGATGATCACCAACAACGCGGCGGCGGTGCTGATGTTCTTCGTCGCCGAGGCGGCGGCCGAGAGCCTGGGCGTGGAATTCAAGCCCTTTGCGATCACGATCATGATGGCCGCCAGCGCCAGCTTCTCGACGCCTCTGGGCTATCAGACGAATCTGATGGTGCTGGGCCCGGGCGGGTACAAGTTCATGGACTACATCCGCGTCGGTGTGCCGCTGAACGCCCTTGGCATGATCGTGACGGTGGCGCTGACGCCGCTGTTCTTCGAGTTCTAGCCGAAGCCGCTACGCTGTGAGTCATGGAATGGTTCACCACCGAAGCACTGGTTGCGCTCATGATGCTGACGATGCTCGAGATCATTCTCGGGATCGACAACATCGTTTTCATCAGCATCCTGACGGGCAAGCTGCCCGAGAAGCAGCGCCCGCGGGCGACCCTCATCGGCCTGAGTGCGGCCCTTGGGATGCGGATCCTGCTGCTCATCGGGATCAAGTGGGTGATGGAGCTCGTTGAGCCGCTCTTTGATGTGGCAGACCGGGGCATCTCCATCAAGGATCTGATCCTGATCCTGGGCGGTGCGTTTCTGATCGCGAAGGCGACGTACGAGATCCACCACAACGTGGAGAACCACGGCAGGAAGCTCGGCAACAAGCAGCCCGCTTCATTCTCCGGCGTGATCGTGCAGATCATGATCCTGGACATGATCTTCTCGCTCGACTCGGTCATCACGGCCGTTGGCATGGCCGACCAGCTCTGGGTGATGATCGCAGCCGTGATGATCTCGATCGGTGTGATGATGGTGTTCGCCGGCGCGATCAGCTCGTTCGTTCAGCGTCACCCCGCGATGAAACTCCTGGCGCTGGCGTTCCTGGTGCTCATCGGTGTGGCGCTCGTGATCGAGGGCTGCCAGCCGGATCCGATGATCATCGATGGGCACGAGGTCGCGGGGCACCACGGGTTCAAGGGCTACATCTACGCGGCGATGGGGTTTGCGCTCGCCCTCGAGCTGCTGCAGCTCCGGATGGCCTCGAACGCGGCGAAACACAATAAAGAGCTCACGGCGCACGAAGATTCGCCGGCGGAGTGAATCAGATGCAGCCTCGACGGGCGCCGGCGATGAACGCGGTGTAGTCCGAGCGGTCGACGATGCCGTCGTTGTTCTGGTCGGCCTCGGGGCGCTGGTTGTTGAACGCATCGAGCCAGAGCTGGAAATCGGTTTCGTCGGTGATTCCGTCGCGGTTCAGATCGGCCCTGCACGGCTCGAGCGTCAGCAGCCAGCACTCGTCGGTCGCTTCGTTCGGTCCGGTCATGCCACCGACGAGCGCCCAGCCCCCGGCGAGCGGCGCCAGGTTGCGGTGATCCATCGTGGGCGTGCGAGGCGGCGCGATGTGGAGCGTGACCCAGCGATCCTGCGGGGCGTTGTACGCGAGCACCTGATTCAGCGGCTGGGAGGGCTGACCGTCGTAGCCGTTGCCCGAAATGTTGTAGGGGTTGTCGGTGCCGCCGACGATCAGGACCGATCCGTTTGGCGTCGCGCCCAGCGAGCCCGCGGCCCGGTAGGTCGGCTCGCCCGGATGCGCGGGCAGGATCTCCCAGGTGATGTGTGCCGGATCTTGGGGGTCGATCGTGCCCGCGTAGACGCTGTCAGAGATCGTAAAGCCGCCATCGCTCACGGAGCCGTCAATGTAAAGAAGTGTGTCGCCCGAGATTCCCCCGGCGTGCCCGAAGAGGCCGTCGGCTGGCCCCGGGATGGGCGAGGCCTGTTTCCATGTGTCGCTGGTGGTGTCGTAGAACTGAACGCTTGTGGTGTTGTCGTTGATCGGGCCGTGCCAGCCGGAGATGAGGTAGATGTAGCGGTCCTGGTAGACCGCGGGAACGGTGTCGTCGACCTCGGTGGGTACGTCGGCAAGCTGCGTGTACGTGTCGGTGTCCGGCTCGTAGCGGAAGAGTCGCTTCTCGGTGATCTCGGTGCGCGCGGGCGAGTAGCCCCCGATGAGATAGACCCGGCCCGCGACCGTGACCGCCGACGCGGCGACCTTGGCTCTCCCGCGCGAGTCCGCTGGCGCGTCTGCGATGGGTTCCCACGCGCCGCCCGGCCAGTCGAGGCTGTAGCTGGCGAGCGTGGCGTGGGAAAGGCCCGTCGCGGGGGGACGGATGCCCATGAAGGAGTAGAGCGTAAACGTCCCGTCGCCGTGGTCGACGCTCGTGACGGCGTTGTTGCTGACGGGCTCTGGCAGCGACGGGAGCGCAGCCCACGCGCCGTCCTGGGCGCACGTGGAACCGGCAACAACGAAGAGAGCGATGGGAAGGAGCTTCATACCGGCATCATAGAGGCACGTACGTCGGAGTTGGCATGAATTGTGCGTGATTACGCCGGCTTGATGCCCAGCGCCTCGATCGCGCCAAGCACCAGCCCGTGCACGCGGGGCGGTGCGCAGACGATGCCCTTGTTCTTCTCGAGGCCACGCCCGTGCGAGAAATCGAGCGCATGACCCGAGATGTCGGTCACGAAGCAGCCCGCCTCGGTCGCCACCAGTGCGCCCGCGGCGTGGTCCCAGATCCGCTCGACGTACCCGGGACGGGTCGGCATGCGCAGATACGCGTGCGCCTGGCCCCGCGCGGTCACCGCGTACTTGCACTGGCTGTCGATCTTGACGGGCTCGCCGGTCGGGTGTCCCGAGTTGGTGCTGATGTACTCGAGGATGCGTCCCGTGTCGTCGGCGTTGCTGTGGGCCTTCTCGACGGAGCCGCAGACGCTGATCGAGCCGCCCTTGTCGATGTCGTTGCACCGGATCCGCGTGGCCTTTGAGGTGCCCGCGATCTCGAACGCGCCGTCGCCCTTGATGGCCTCGTAGACACAGCCCCTGGCGTCTGGGGTGTCGAGGTCCGCCGAGAAATCCGCGGGCAGGTTCGGGCAGCCCATTGCGCCCACGACCGGCTCGCCCCGCTCGATGTACGCCAGCGCGATGGCGTACTGCTGGCCCCTGAGGAAGCCCTTGGTGCCGTCGATCGGGTCGAGCGTCCAGAAGCCCGCGTGGTGGGTGTCTCCGGCGCCGACGTCGATCAGGCGCAGCACGTCGTCGGTGTTCAGTTCCGGTGCGACCCCCTGCACCGCCGCCAGGACCGCATCGAGGTGCGCCGCGTGCGCTTCCTCGCGCAGGAACTTGGAGTCCTCCTCGCCCACCATCACCACCTCGCCGAGGCGTTCGGTCAGGACCATCGCGACGACGGCCTGGCTGGCAAAGTCGGCGACCGTGACGGGGCTCTTGTCGTCCTTGGTGATCTGGCGCACGCTGTCGAGCGCGGACTGGACCTGCCTGCACACGCCCGAGGCGAGCGCGACGGCATCTCTTGCCGCTTCGAGCATCTTTGCGTAATCAGCCATGGTGAGGGCTCCTTCCGAGTCAGCGTAGGTCGCGTCCGCACTTGGGGTTTGAGAAAGAAAGCGGGCCGGGGGTTCGATTCCCCCGGCCCGCGTGTGCGTCGTATTCAGCCCGAATGCTCAGGCCGATGTTTCTCTGAAATCAGAGCCCCGGGCAGCCGGCGTTGTAGTTGCTGATCCACGCGCTGAAGTCCGCGGGGGTGCAGGCGTTGTCGCCGTTCTGGTCGCAGGCGTCAGAGCTTGCGTTGTACGCGGCGATCCATGCCGAGAAGTCGGCCGGGGAGATCTGCCCGTCGTCATTGACGTCCGCGAGGCAGTCGATGACGGTGAACGTGGAGGCGTCAACGCCTGTGTTGTTGTTGGTCACGTTCTCATTGGGGAGTGTCGGGACGAGCAGGCCGCCGTAGTAGTTGCCCGGATTGAGGCCGGCGGGAACCGCAAAGCTCCAGCTGTAATTGATGGAGCCGCCGGGGGCGAGATTGCCAAGGCTGGCCGAATTGGCGAGCGGGTCACCGGTGGAGATGATGTTGTTGGTCGAGACGCGTGCCTGGATGGTATACGTCCCGGAGGCAGCGGTGCCAAGGTTTGCCGAGGTCCAGGTGACCGGGACGAACTGACCGTGGTAGTAGGAAGCGTTGCCCGTGTCGGTGTTGGTGATGGCGATGTCTGGACGGCCGTCGAGCTGGATCGGTGTCGGGTTGAGCCAGTAGTTGGAAGCCGTGCTGTTATCCACGTCGTCCGAGCAGGTGATGATGATGCCGATGTAGCGGGGCCCGACGCCCAGGCTCGCGGGGAGATTGACGGACTGCACGGGCGTGGTGAACGAGGCGTTGCCAGCGAGGCCGCTGTAAGTGAAGCTGCCGATCTCGGGGTCACCCGTGGAGAGGATGTTGTTGGACGAGGCGCGGACGCTCATGGTGATGCTGTTGGACGGTTCGGCACCCATGTTCTGGAACACGGCCTGAACGTTGATGTTTGAGTCGAGGAAGAAGGTGCCCGACGAGTTCTGGAACCCGGTGATCGCGGGGTCCGCGACGTCGTCAACGGTGATCTCCCACGCGTCCTGGCCCGAGGAGTCGTTGTTGGAGCTGCTGGCGTCGGAGTTGTCGATGAGCAGGCCGATCCAGCGCGTGCCGGAGGGCGTGTTCTTGGGGATGGTCAGCGTTGCGGTGGGCGCGTACACCGAGCCGCCCGTCCCGAAGTTGTATGTGAACGAACCCGAGGAGAGCAAGGTGTCGCCCGAGCTGATGAAGTCATTGGTAGAGAGGCGGTAGGAGTAGGGAACGCTGCCGTTGTACGCGGCCTGCGACCAGTTGCCAACGATCGCGTTGACAGGGATGGTGTTGCCCGCGGTGACGGCGGTGGCGCCGTTGGTTGCCTGAGTCCAGATGGCCCAGAGGTCATACGTGGCGGGCTTGGCGGCCTGGATGTAGGTGTCGCGAACGTACTCGAAGGAGCCCTGCCAGAAGTTGGCGTGACGCGTGTAGGTCTGTCGGTCCGAGGTCGAGGCGACGCCGTAGGCAAAGCGCGACGAGCCGTCGATGCGGTACTCGCTCGAGCCCGACATCCCGCCGTAACCGGCGCTGTCGTACTGGGCGCGATTGGACGAGGGGCACGAGTCGAAGGTGCCGAAGCGGTAGTACATGAAGTTGCCGTTCCAGCCGTAGGCGGACTCGGCGGGGTAGCTGGCGTTGTTCCAGGAGTAGGTGGTGGTGAATGTTGTGCAGCTGGTGCTGTAGCCATAACCGAACCAACCGGTGATCATGCCGATCGGGCGATCCAGGCGGACGTAGCCGTGGTCGTAGTTGAAGTCGCCGCTCTGGGTCCACGCGGTCCAGCTGACGAGGCCGGAGCCGTAGCCCGAACCGAATGGCCAGTCCTGCTCATCGGTGAAGGGGAGGCCGCCGTTGTTGCCGTCGTCGTTCTCGTAGCCCGGGAAGACCCAGACTTCATCGGCCCAGGCGCCGCCGGAGCCCTGATTGATGCAGTGACCGGCGGTCAGCACGGTGCGCGCATCGATCAGCGTGCCAGAGCACACCGAGTAGCCGGTGCCGAAGCGCATCAGCAGCTTGCAGTTGATGTTCCATGGGAAAGATTCTGGGTTGTTGATGATCGACAGGGCGCTCATGTTTTCGCCGTAGCCGTACTCGCCATCGCCTTCGAACTCGAGCACACCAAAGCCGGGGTTCTCGAGCTGCTCGAGGATTTCCTTGGGCGGCATGGGAACATCACCGATCGTCGTGGTCTTCGTGGCGATGTCATACACCACCGGGCGCACCGTTGCCGGGTCGGTGTAAATCATCGGCATGCCCGAGTCGTCGGGCATCGGCATCGCCTGTGCAAAGTTTGCTTCGGGCGGGGGCATCTGGCGGGCCCGCTCGGCCTGATGCTGGGCATAGCCGGGCTCCGGGTCGGCCACGAACGGCTGCGCCCACGCGCACGATGCGAGCCCTGCGCTGGCAAGGACAGCCAGACACACTTTCTTCTCTGTCTTCATTTGTCGATCTCCACATGCGGCACAGAACGCGCCGCGACTCAACTCACACACCCGCGCGGGCGAGTTCCCGTCGGGCTCGGTGTGCATACATGTGCACATCCGAGAACACACGTCACCCCACGACAGAGAAATTTGAGGATCTGAAAGATTCTCTCGATTCCCCCGGGGATCTCCTGCCTATTCATAAAGAACAGGGGTTCCCCTAAGCAAGTGCGCAGCGAGGGTTTACCCGCAGATCGGGTTACTTTCGCATCCCGTTACAGCCTGATCTGGGGGGGGTATGAATGTATAAGACGATCAGATCCTGTTTGGGGGTGACGCGGGCAAAAAAGACCCCTCATAAGAGGGGTCTTGTGGTGAAGCTGGGCAGGGGTTCAGTTGCAGCCGGCGTTGAAGTTGGCAACCCAGGCGGTGAAGTCAGCCGGGGTGCAGAGGGTGTCGCCGTTCTGATCGCACGCGGCGCTCATGGCGTTGAAGGCCGCGACCCATGCGGTGAAGTCCGCTGGGGTCAGCGCGCCGTCGCCGTTGGTGTCGGCGACGCACGTGTCCTCGCAGTTGCCGGGGACAACGATGGATATCGCATCGATCGCGCACTCGAGGACATCGCCCGGATCGTTCTCGGCCGCAACGAATCGGATGCGGAGCTGGCTGGTGTTGCCAAACTCTGAGCCGATGTCGATCGAGTCGGTGCGCCAGCTCCCCGATGCGGTGTAGTTGCGAGCGATGGACCAGTTCGAGCCGCCGTCGGTCGACACTTCCATGCGGAAGTAGTCCTCGGTGCCGATGGTGTTGGTCTCATCGTTCATCCAATAGGCGTAGTTGACGATGCCGCCGCTCGAGAGATCGAAGACCGGGCTTGTGAGGATGGTGGCACCGCCATCGACGTCGGAGTTGGATGCGCCGTTGTCAGTGAGCCAGCATTGGCCCGAGCCATCGAAGTCCGAGGCAGGGTCGGAGCGTCCGAAATTGGCGGGGACGGCTCGTTGCCACTGGCCGTCGGTCGCATTGCCCGAAACGGTCCAGCCAGGATTCGTCTCGCCGTCGTCGCTGAAGGCAATGACATCCGCAGTCACATCCGAGACGATGGGCACGCCCGCCCCATTGACGGGGAATTCGACCGTGGTCCCGGTTGAGGTCATGGCCTGGAGATAGAACTCCACGGTGGTGTTGCAGTCGCCGGCGCTGACGGTTGCGGCGTACATGCCATTGCCCATCGAAGTAGCGTTGATCTCGGTGAATGAGCCCGAGTCACCCTGGCGGGCAAAGACTTTGACGCCGCTGGCGGCCGGCGTGTTCAGTGCGCCGAGTACGCTGAAGACTACCTGGCGGTCCTCGTCCTGCTGGAACGTGGCGTAAGCGGATTCGGGCAGCACGAATCGGAGCGGCTGCGTGCGGAGCTCGGCCATGACGAGGTAGGCCTGATAGATCTCGGTCGCGGTGGGGTAGATCAGCGAAGCGGGCGGGGAGAATCCGTTGGTCCCGGACCCGGCTTCGGGGCGGGCCTCGATCGTAAAGCCGTACGCGCCGAGCACAAGCCCGGTCCAGTCGGCAAACGTGCCCGCGGCCTCGTACAGGTCGAGCCCGCGCTGCGGGGTGTAGAAGACGCCGTTGGTGTCCTGGATCGCGTCGGACATCTGCACCGCAACGGCTTGCAGCGCAGCCTCGTTCGGGACCGACTGTGCGAAGGTGCCCGGTGCGTGCAGGACCAGCTGCGAATAGCTGTGCGTGTCGACGTGAGCGCGAAGGTCGTCGAGGGACTGCAGGAAGTCGCGCATGACCTGGGTCTCTGGCTCAGAGAAGGCGCTCGTGCCGCGATAGGTTTCGTCGTTGGGGTTGGACGAGGCGCCGTTGCCGCCCCAGTCGATGTCCCAGTTCCGGTTGAGGTCGACGCCGAAGGAGCCGCCGCCGTTGTTGCGACGGTTCTTGCGCCAGTAGCGTTCGTTGGACCAGGAATAGAGATACCCGTCGACGTTGAAAATCGGGGTGATGTGCCAATCGACGGTGTCCATGAGGTTGCGGACGCGCGGGTCGGTGTCGTAGCCGCGGACCAGATTCTCCATGAGATAGGCCGTCGCCGGGGGCGTGATCCATTCACGGGCGTGGATCATCGAGTTGATCGCGACCTGCGGCCTGCCGGAGGCGTCGCCGGGGCCCGTGACATTGACCGTCCAGATCGTGTTGCCAAGGAGCGTCTGCCCGATCGAAGAGATCGAAGCGAGATCGCCCCGCTCGGCGACGATCTGATTCATGAAGGCGACATGGTCAGCGAACGGGTAGTAGTTGCTGTAGTCGATCGCGTCGCCAAGGCGAGCGACCGCCCGGCGGGCCTCGATCTCGGCCCGCTCGCGTTCGACGTCCGCCTGGAGATCCTCGACGATCACCTCGAGTTCGATGCCCTCTTCGCGCAGGGTCTGCACGCTCTCGCGGCTCATCTGCACGTCCACCGGTCCTCGACCCACACCCTCCGACCAGAGGCTCTCGGTGAGCTCGAGCACCCGTGCGAGCTCTTCGCCAGAATGGTGCGTCACTCGGATGACCTGCTGGCCCGCGTAGCTCTTGGGCTCGGCTTTGACCTGGGCCATCGCGGAGCCCGCGATCAGCGCGAGCGTGAGTGCGACCGATGAACTGAATTTCTTCACGTCTGGCTCCTCTTTCGATATGTGCGATCCCGGCGCGTGGGCAGGAACGCCCCTAGACGCACCGACTCCCCCTGACCCGTAGAACAGGTGTGCAGGCCTGTACGTTGACACAGGCCCGCCTGTTCCGCAACCGAACAGGCCGCAACCGAGAGGTAATTGGGTCCGAAAAGCGAGGCTGGGAGGTCTGGATCGCCTGGTCCGACCCGTACGTATGGATGAACGACCAAAGTCCTTGGCGCGAGCGACCCGCTGTGTCAGGATAGGGAAAGATCGATCTCACACAAAGAAGCGGAGTTCTCGAAGATGTTCACGCCGATGATGCGCAAGCCCGCAGCCGCTCTGGCCGTTGTGCTCTCCTGCGGCCTCGCCCAGGGCCAGGCCCACGAGGCGATGCTCCTGGTCAACCCGAACAGCACCGAGAGCCTCCACGTCTCGAACTATTACGCGGCCGCCCGCGGGGTGCCCATGAGCGGGCTGGCCTACTTCAACCCGGCGCCGACGTCGGGATTCAGCGACTTCGTCGCCTCACGCGTTCCAGCACTTCTGGGCAGCATCGCCAACGCCCGCAACGAGGACAGCATCGACTACGTGATCCTGACTCCCGACGCACCGTATCGATTCGGCGCCGCCGGGTTCGTGTCCGACGGCTGCTCGCCCGTTAACAACTTCAGCCTGGCGGGCGCCTACACGATGACCCGGTACGCGGGTCTCGTTCAGGGCGGCGTGAGCTCGCAGCTGAGCAACGGCTATTTCGACTCCGATGGCGAAGCGCGAGGCTTCGATAACGCCCTGACCTACACCGCCGGCGAACCGATGCTGGGTTCCCAGACGGGCCAGCCGTTCATTGGCGCAGCGCTCGGGTACACGGGCAATCTCGGGAACACTCGGAGCGAGATCCTCTCGCTCATCGACACGTCTGTAGGCGCCGATGGCACATTCCCCACGGGCACCTTCCACTTCCTGCAGACCGGGGATGCGGCGCGCTCGTCGCCCAGGCACGGGCTCTATACCGCGGCCGTGAACAAGATCACCGCCAGCGGCGGGACGGCCGTGAAATCGATCGGCCCGAATCTCCCCTCGGGCGGGTCGGTTGTCTCCGGCGCCATGTCGGGCTTTGCGACCGCGGATATCGCGGGCGCCGACTTTACGTTCGCGCCGGGCGCGTTCGCCGATCACCTGACGAGCTTCGCGGCAACATTCGACAACGCCTCGCAGACCAAGATGAGCCGCTGGATCTCAAAGGGCGCCGTCGGGACTTTCGGAGCGATCGAGGAGCCCTGCAACTACCCGAGCAAGTTCCCCTCGCCCTATATGCACGCGATGTACTACGACGGGCTGACGCTGGGCGAGGCGTGCCTGCGGTCGCTCGGGTCCGTGCCATTCCAGGGCATGATGTACGGCGATCCGCTCTGCCGTCCCTACACCCACATCCCCGTCGTCAACCCGGGCTCTGTCCCGGTCTGGCCCATCACGGGAAACCTGACGCTCACGCCCTCGGCGACGACGACCCATCCGACCGCGAGCATCGCGACCATCGAGGTGTACATCGACGGCATCCTCCGCGCCAAAGAACCCGCGGGCTCGCCGCTCCTGATCCGGACGGCTAACTACGTCGACGGCTGGCACGAGATCCGGATCGTTGCGACCGACAGCACCATCGTCGGAGCGCAGGGCGAATGGTGGGGGAATCTGTACACATTCAACCAGGGGAAGTTCCTCGGCATCTCGCCGCCGGCAACGAACATCGACCGCTCGGGCGCGATCCAGTTCACCGTGGACGCGAATGACTCCGACATCATCGAGATGCGGATCCTGCACAACGACCGCGTCGTAGCGACCTCGCCATCGCTCGGCGGCATCCAGACGCTCGGCGAGATCGTCGGCCCCGGCCCCGCCAGAGTGCGCGTCGAGGTGCTCTTCAACGACGGTGACGTCGTCAGGTCGCGCCCATTTACCGTGAACGTCGCCGACGCCAACCCGCCAGCGGGCACCGGCGCACCCACGGCCTTCGGGTTCCACAAAACGGTCAAGCCCGGGCAGGCCTACATCCTCGAACTCCCCGCGCTGCACAGCACGCCACTGACCGAGCCGACGTTCGCCATCACCAGCGGCCCGGCGCAGGGCACGATCCTGGGCGGCACAGGACGCTACCGGATCATCCAGGCCAACGCGGGTGCCACGGGCTCAGACCAGGTCGGATTCAGCGTGACGTCCAACGGCATGACCGACAACGCGGTCGCCACGATCAACTTCTACGACCCCGATAACCAGCCCTGCCCCGCCGACACCAACGGCGACGGGTTCCTGGATGCTCAGGATTTCAGCTTCTGGCTCTTCGCCTACAACATCGGGCTCGTGTCGATCGCAGATCTCAACGGCAACGGCACACTCGAGCCGGGCGACTTCACCGCGTGGATCAACGCCTACAACCTCGGGTGTGATTTCTAGTCCAAAGGGCCTTTGGATGTGCATTCTCAGCTCTCCGGCGTGCCGGCTCGGGGAGCCTGAACCCCGGTTGATCACTCGGGATCTTTCGGAATATCCATGATCCCCGGGCGGTTGGATAGACTGATTCTGTGGCACCCGCAATCTCCCCCGGAGCGATCGACATGAAACGACTTCTGACACTGTTCGTGACCCTACTTGGTCTGACGGCCGCTCCAGCCTTGGGCGAGCCCGAGGTCTTCTCCAAGGCCGGCTTCAAGGCCGACCAGCAGATGGCGATCGCCGGGCAGAAGCTGCAGGTGGCGTACTTCACCGCGACCTGGTGCCCGCCTTGCAAGAAGATGAAGGCCGAGACATGGGTCGACGAGCGCATCGAGAGCTGGGCCGACGCCAACGCGATCATCACACCCGTTGATATCGATGAGCAGGGCGCGCTCGCCTCGCAGTACCGCGTGCGCAGCATCCCGACGATCGTTGTGATCCTGGGCGACAAGGAAGTCGGCCGCACCATGGGCTACCAGGCGCCGGACAAGTTCCTGGGCTGGCTCGACGGCTTCCGCGAATCGCACCTGGACCCGGCGAGGAAGGTCGTGAGCACACCCGTCAAGCCGGCCCCATCGAGCGAAGGCGAAGGCCTCCCGATGATCGCGCCCGCAGAGGCGGGCGTTGGCCTGAGCGCTGGCGACGCGCTCAAGATGTACATCAGCGAAGTGCGCTCGGACACGACGGGCCTCGGTCTGACGGGCAGCGTCCTGCTGCCGAGGCTCGCCGAGCTGGCCAATACCGACGCGGACCTCAGGTCCATGCTCGCCGAGCGCGTGCAGATCCTCGCGGACGACTTTGCCAGGGGCAACATCGGCGTCACCGACGTGCGCGAGTACCTGCAGCTGGCCCCGATCGCGGGCCTGCGCGACGAGGCCGCCGCCTGGATCGAGGCGCAGCTCGCTTCGCCCAAGACCAAGGACCTGATCGAGAAGAATGCGTTCGTTGCGATGGATGTGCTGACCGATGCAGGCCAGTACGCCAAGGCGAGCGACCTGATGGGAGACCCCGTGATGCAGGCCCGCAAGCTGCTCTCCGCAGCGAGCAAGGCCGGGGCAAAGGCGACCAGGCAGCTGGACGCCCAGCTCGCCTCGGGCTTCGAATCGGGCCAGTCGAGCCTGATCCGCAGGCAGCTCGCGGATCTGGTCGCGATGGCGACCGTCGCGGGCGAGCAATCCAAAGCCAAGGCGATCGCCAAGCTCTTCCCGGGCGCCGAGACGAGCAAGGACCAGGAGGCCATCAACGCCGCCGCCAAGCGGGCTGGCGTCGAGCCGATCCAGATCGCGGACTGATACACCAATCGAATACTGAATCCTGATAGACTCCGGCCTCGGGAATCTCCCCGGGCCGGAGTCTTTCTCATGGTGCGTCGAGCGATCGCTGGCTGTGTCCTGGGTTTCTGCATCCTCACTTCGGGCTCGGCTTTGGCTGAGCCGGAGGTGTTCTCGAAGCTGGACTACCCCGAAGCGAGAGCCGCCGCGACAGAGGCCGGCAACCTGCACGTGCTCTACTTCACCGCCGACTGGTGCCCCCCTTGCAAGCAGATGAAGAAGACAACATGGGTCGATGAGTCGGTCGTGAGCTGGCTCGAAGAGAACGCCGTCGTCTCGGCGATCGATGTTGACATCGAAACAAGCCTCTCGCGTGACTTTGGGATTCAGGCCATGCCCACGATCGTGGTGATGCGCGAGGGCGAAGAGATCGCCCGAACAGTCGGGTATCAGGGCCCTGTCGAGTTGCGTGACTGGCTCGTGCGAGCCGAGGCGGGCGAGATCGAGAACACGATCACTGCCGACATGGAAGCCGAGCGGGAGGAGATGAAGAAGCTCGAGGACCTGTACGACCGGATGGAAGACGCCTCAGGCCTGCTGGAGAACGAGCAGGACGAGCTGGCGCTCAAGTCGTACATGAGCATCTGGGAGATCATCCTTGCCGACGGAGCCATCGCAGAGATCTGCGACATCGAATACGAGAACGAGAACGCGCGGCTCCTGATCTCACGCCACGAGCCCGCCCGTGAGTCGTATGCCGCGCTTCGCAACGTCGAGCAGGAGAAGCTCAAGTCGGGCGATGTCACGTGGGACCGCCTGACATGCTGGGCCTTGCTCAACGACATTCTGGGCGATTACGACGTGACAGTCGCCTGGATGAAGCGCAGGCTTGACCGAGGTGAGTCGATTCCGGATTTCTACGTCTTGCGCGAGATGTGCGACAATGCGATCCGCGAGACCCGCGACTTTGCGCTCCTGGCGCAGTTTACCGACCCGCTCCAGGAGAGCATGGTTTCGATCCAGAGCTACAAAATGATCACCGAGATAGACGACCCGGCGATGCAGGAGTACTTCACCGAAGAAGTGCGTCAGAATCTTCTCGACAACCTGCGCCTGGAAGTTGGAAAGCAGTACGCGATTGCCATCGGGATCGAAGATCCGGACAAGGCGCGCCAGATCGCGGAGTATCTCATTATGGTGGACAACACACCAGAGGCGCGCCAGGCGCTCCGGTCCGCTGCAAAGGAGTTGGGGTTCGAACCGATCGAGCTTCCGGATTGAGCGGTCCGCTCAGCCCTTGTTCGCCGTAATCGCCACCAGTTCCTCATTCGTCGGGAACCGCTTGAGAGCCGCGAGCAGCTGCTCGATCTGGTTCTCGGGCTTCATGCTGAGCAGGCGCCGGCGCAGCGCGGTCACGGTCGTCTGTTCCTGCTCCGAGAGCAGCAGCTCGTCCTTGCGGGTGCCGCTGGCGGCGAGGTTGATCGCCGGGAAAATCCGCTTCTCCGAGATCTTCCGGTCGAGGATCAGCTCCATGTTGCCGGTGCCCTTGAACTCCTCGAAAATGAGCTGATCGCCCTGGCTGCCCGTGTCGACGAGGCAGGTCGCGATGATCGTCAGGCTGCCCGCCTCCTCGGTGTTGCGGGCAGCGCCGAAGAGCTGCTTGGGCACTTCGAGCGCTTTGGAGTCGATGCCTCCCGACATCGTCCGCCCGCTCGAGGCGTGCTTGCGGCTGCGGTTGAAGGCCCGACCGAGCCGGGTGAGCGAATCCAGCAGGACGACGACGTGCTCGCCTCGTGCGGCTCGCTCGCGGCACTCGTTGATCGTCTCGATCGAGATGTTCACGTGCTGCTCGACGTCGTGGTCGTTGGACGAACCCCTGACCTGGCAGCGGTTCATCTCGCCTTCCTCGGCCTCGCGCTCGAGCGTCCGACGGAAGTCGGTCATCTCCTCTGGGCGCTCGTCCACGAGCAGCACCATCAGGCTGACGTCCTTGTGGTTGTGCAAGAGCGAGTGGGCGATGTTCTTGAGCAGCGTCGTCTTGCCCGCCTTGGGGGGGCTGACGATCAGGCCCCGCTGGCCCCGCCCGATCGGGCAGAACAGGTCGATGAGTCGGCACGCCGGCGGGCAGCCGCGGTATTCGAGCTCGAGCCTTGGCTGCGGGTCGATGGCCGTCAGTTCTTCGAGCGCGGGCAGCTTGGGCTTGGGTGGGGCCTGATGGCCCTGGGCTTTGCCATTGGAGTGCGGGCCCGAGGGCTGCCCCTGCGGGGCGTTGCCCTGGGTATCCCCCTGGCCGTTGCCCCTGCCTCTTCGGCGGCGCCTGCGACGCTTCTTCTTCGGCGAGCTCGTGTCCAACACGATTCCCCTCAATCCGGTGCCTTGCTCGGGCTTCGGGACTGGGTACAGCCCAACCCGTGCACGAGCCAGACGCGTCATGCGTCGGCACCGCGAGTCAGTTGTCACTTGCTGTGTTCAGGCCGGTCTGCGTGCGCCAGTTGCGCCTGGTCAAACCTTGGCCGAGACAGCCAAACCACACCTTGCCGTGGTCCGTGGAGCCCTCGGATGCTCTGGCATCCGTCAGGCCTTGGGCGGCAGAACCCGCCCCGTGCACTACAGTATCGGCACTGCCGGGCACCCGAGTCAAGCATCTGGACTACGATCGGACGCAACCCTGACATTTCCCCGCAGGACCCCGCCTCTGGGGCTGCTGAGGGCCGCTCACAGGGTTTCTGGGCGTGTGATGGAACGATTTTCAGGAATCGGGGTTTCGCCGGGCATCGTCGTCGGGCGGGTGTTTGTCCTCGACGACGACACCAAGCGGATTCCGCGCCGATCCATCGAGAAAAACGACATCAAACACCAGCTCGGGAGGCTCGGCGAGGCTTTTTCCCTCTCGATCAAGGAGCTCGAACGGGTCAGGGATCAGGCCGAGCGGGATATGGGTCGAGAGGCGGCCCAGATCTTTAGTTTCCACATCGGGATGCTCCGCGACAAAGTCCTTCGGGGCTCGATGGAGAAAGTCATCGGAGAGGAGCTGGTCACCGCTGAGTACGCGGTCGATCGTGTCTTCGGCGAGGTCGCCGACCGCTTCCGGGCGATGCCGGACTCCGCGTTTACGACCAAGGTCAACGACATCACCGACCTGGCGCGCCGGGTCCTAACGCACCTCGTGGGCGAGCACGGCCAGGAGCTGGCCAAGCTCGAACGCGAAGCGATCGTGGTCTCGCGCGAGCTGACACCCAGCCAGACCGTCGGCTTCGACCGGGACAAGGTCGTGGCGATCGCCACCGATCTGGGCGGCAAGACGAGCCACACCGCGATCGTCGCGCGGGCGCTTGGCATCCCCGCGGTCGTCGGGCTCTCAAGGCTCTGCCACCACCTGTCCGACGGCGACACCGTGATCCTCGACGGCTCGCGCGGCGTCGTCATCATCGACCCGGACTCGGACACCATCGAGCACTACCTCTCCGAGGAGGTCGAGCGCGGCAACTACCAGATGACGCTCCGCGAGATGGCCTCGCTGGAGCCCGTCACGACCGACGGCGTCCGCATTGAGATCCTCGGGAACATCGAATTCGCCGAGGAAACCGAGCATGTCATCGAGTACGGCGCCGAGGGCGTGGGTCTGTTCCGGACCGAGTTCCTCTATCTGGCCAGCGAGCGCGAGCCCACCGAAGAGGAGCACTACAAGGCGTACCGCACGTGCGTTGACAGGCTCGCGGGCAAACCCCTGACCATCCGGACGATGGACCTCGGCGCCGACAAGTACACGCAGGCGCAGTCGATGAATCCGGAACGCAACCCGGCGCTGGGGCTGCGCTCGATCCGGTACTGCCTCAAGAACCTGCCCATGTTCAAGCACCAGCTCAGAGCGGTGCTCCGCGCCTCGGCGCACGGCCCCGTCAAGCTGATGCTGCCGCTGGTGACGAGCGTCAGCGAGGTGCGCCAGTCGCGCCACCTGATCAACGACGTCATGGAAGATCTCATGGACGAGGGTCACGCATTCGACCGCACGATCCCGATCGGGATCATGGTCGAGGTTCCCTCGGCGGCGTTGATGGCCTCGACGCTGGCGCGCGAGGTCGATTTCTTCTCGATCGGGACCAACGACCTGGTGCAATACACGATGGCGGTCGACCGGACCAACGAGCAGGTGGCTGATCTGTTCGCTCCCTCGCACCCCGCGGTGCTCAAGCTGGTCCGGGACGTGGTGAGGGCGGGCAGGCACCGCTCGGTGCCCGTCAGCTGCTGCGGCGAGGCGGCCGGGGACCCGGATATGGCCGTGTTGCTGATGGGCCTGGGCGTGCGTACGCTTAGTGTCACGCCCGGGGTCGTCCCCGGGATCAAGCGTCTGATCCGGTCTATTTCGATGGATCGCTGCGAAAGATTGGCCAAAAAGGCGATCTCTTTCGATTCCGACACCGAAGTGTCGATGTATGTCAGGGACCGGCTCCGCAAGGAGTTCCCCGAAACGTACGACAGTTTCGGCCATTTCCGAGGCGACACGCCCGGGCACTGACCGAGTCACAGAACGAACCACGACCCAGGCGCCTCCGATCGCCAACTGGGCGCGAGTCACGCAGGCCTGTTGCCGCGCTGACCCCCGCAAGCACGATCGGCGCCGGATCACGGGCCAAGGCCCGCATCACAACCGAGGCGAGCGGTGAACACACCCGCTTTGAATCCTACGAGATGCGACAACAGCGATGCACACGGGCGCACTCTGCGCTCTGAGCGATCACGCTGCATGCCCTACGCCCGTGCACCCGGCTCACGCCACAGCACGGAAAGCAACATATGTCCAAGTATCAGATGCTCATCAACTATCAGCCCGGCGAGGAATGCCGGGTAGCCATCCTCGAGGACGGCGTCCTCGAGGACTACCACACCGAACGCCCGGCTACGGCCAACCGCGTCAACAACCTCTACCTCGGCAAGGTCACCAACATCGAGAGCAGCCTCCAGGCCGCGTTCGTCGACTTCGGCGGGCCCGAGTCCGCGTTCCTGCACACCTCGGACATCCACCCGATGTACTTCCCCGAGGAGGACGGCGAGACCACCGAGAAGATCGGCAAAAAAACCGCACGGCGCGACCGTCCACCCATTCAGCAGTGTCTGAAGCGCGGGCAGAAAATCATCGTCCAGATCCTCAAGGACGGCGTGGGCTCCAAGGGCCCCGCCGCGACGACGTACCTGTCCATCCCCGGCAAGTACCTCGTCATGATGCCCCAGATGGACAACGTGGGCGTCAGCCGGAAGATGGAGGATGAGGACAAGCGCCGCCAGATGCGCGAGATCCTCGACTCGATCGACCTGCCCGAGGGCTTTGGCTTCATCCTGCGCACCGCGGGCTTTGGACGCAACAAGACCGAGCTGAAGCGCGACCTCGCGTACCTCCAGCGTCTGTGGAAAGACATCGAGAAGCGCCGCAAGTCGACGAGCAAGCCCTCGCTGCTGTACGCAGAGAGCGACCTGCTCGTCCGCGCTCTGCGCGACCTGCTGACCACCGAGATCGACGAGGTCATCATCGACCACGAGCAGGGCCTGGCGCGGGCGGCCAACTTCCTGAAGGTCGTCGCGCCGCGCACGGGGATCAAGCTGCGCCACTACAACCTCAAGACACCGCTGTACCACGCCTTTGGCGTCGAAGAGCAGGTGCACCAGATGATCGCCCGCGAGGTGCCATTGCCCTCGGGCGGGCGCCTGGTGATCGACGAGACGGAAGCGGTCGTGGCGATCGACGTGAACAGCGGCAAGAGCCGCAAGGCCAAGGATGCCGAGACCAACGCCTACCAGACGAACCTCGAGGCGGTCGACGTGATCTGCCGCCAGCTGAAGCTGCGCGAGCTGGGTGGTTTGGTGATCAACGACCTGATCGATATGAACCAGGCCAAGCACCGCAAGGCGATCGAGTCGCGTTTCAAGGATCGCCTCAAGCGCGATCGGGCCAAGAGCACGGTGCTCCCGATCAGTCCGTTTGGGATCATGGAGATGACGCGTCAGCGGATGCGCCCGAGTGCGCAGGGCACGCACTATACGGAATTGCCGCCGCAGATGGGACGGGGCTGGGTGCGCAAGCCCGAGTCGCTGGCCGCCGAGGCGTTGCGTGAGTTGGCGCTGATCCTCAGCTACGACAAGGTGTTCAAGGCCGAGCTTGTCGTGCCCGGGCGCGTCGCGGGCGAGCTGCTCTCAAGCCGGCGCCGCTCGATCACACGGATGGAACTCGTCACGCAGAAGACGGTGCTGGTGCGTGTGAGCGACTCGCTGGGCACCGAGCGATTCTCGGTGTACGCCTACGACGATGTGGGCAACGACATCGACGTTGCGATACTGCCGAGACCAAAGGCGCCGTCCCAGCTGCCCGAGTGGACGGATTCGTCCGACGATCGAGCCTGGGACGAGATCAGCGAGGAAGAGGAGCTGCTCCAGGCGATCGAGGACGTCGCCGACCCGCACCCGATCGAGATCGACGCTGCCAAAGCCGCGGGCGACTCGATCGACGAGGACGACGACGAGCAGCGCGACACGGGCGGCAAGAAGAAGCGCCGGCGCCGCCGGCGCGGCGGTCGAGGACGCAAGCGCAGCGCCGAGAACCAGGATGGCGAGAGCGCACCCGAAGGCGAGGCGCCCGAACAGACCGACGAAGCCGACACGCCCGAGCCCGCAGCCGCGGACGAATCTGGAACCGACGCGGTCGAAAGCGAGCACGCCGAGGGCGAGAAGCCCAAGAAGAAGCGCCGTCGCCGTCGCGGCAAGAAGCGCAGCACGGGCGAGGGCGCACCCGTCGAAGGCGAGCAGAACGACAGCGAATCGCACGATGAACCGTCGTCCGCGAGCGCCGAGTCGCACGACCGAGCCGAGGCCACCGACGAATCGGACGAGCCGAAACCCGAAGGCGACAGCGCCGCGGGCGCCAAGAAAAAGCGTCGGCGCCGTCGCGGGCGGGGCAAGAGCGAGGGCAAGGGCGAATCTGGCGATGCGTCCGGCGCCCAGACCAGGGACAAGCCAGAACCCAGCGCGCCGGCCGTGGTCGTCAAGGCCGAGACACCCACGACGAAGAAGCCAAGGCTTCTCTACGCGGGCAGCCGGCGCAAGCTCAAGCCCAGCGAGAAGGCCTCCATCGGCGACGAGTGACGCATGCCTACGCCTCGGCGCATCGTGATCCTCGGCTCGACCGGCTCGATCGGGAAGCAGACGCTCGGAGTCATCGAGCACCTGCGCTCGCTCGGCGGTGAGCACGCCTACGAGATCGTCGGGCTGGCAGCGGGGGCGTGCTCGACCGAGCTCGCACGACAAGCAAACCAATACGGGGTGCGCTTCGTGGCCTCTGCAGAGGAGGGAACGCTCGATACACAGGCCGAGCATCTGACAGGGCACGGCGCCGCGGAAGAGCTCGTCAAGCGAGCGCACGCGTCCGAGGGCGTTGATCTTGTCGTCGGCGCGATCGTCGGTTCCGCGGGACTTGGCGCAACGATCGCGGCACTCGAGCTTGGAATCGATGTGGCGCTGGCCAATAAAGAAACGCTCGTCGCCGCGGGCGAGCTGGTGGTCGCGACGGCAAAGCGCACGGGCGCGAGGCTGCTGCCCGTCGACAGCGAGCACTCGGCGCTCTGGCAATGCCTGCAGTGCCTGGGTGAATCCAGACCCCCGATCGAAAGACCCGCGACGGTCGAACGCATGGTCCTGACCGCGAGCGGCGGGGCGCTGCGGGATCTCCCGCCGGAGGCCGTGCGGAATGCCTCGCCGGCGCTGGCGCTGGCGCATCCGAACTGGTCGATGGGCCCCAAGGTGACCGTTGACAGCGCCTCGCTCATGAACAAGGCGCTCGAACTGATCGAGGCGCACTGGCTCTTTGGCATCGAAGCCGATCGGCTGGGCGTCCTGATCCACCCGAGCTCGACGGTGCACTCGCTGGTCGCGTTCGCCGATGGCTCGGTCATGGCGCAGCTGGGCGCACCGGACATGCGTGCGCCGATCCAGTACGCGCTGACCTTCCCCGATCGCCCAGAGGGCTGCGCCGAGAAACTCGACCTGGCAGCGATGGGCACACTCGAATTCCGTCAGCCGGACGAAGAGCTGTTCCCGGCGCTCGGGCTGGCGTACGAGGCGATCCGCGCAGGCGGGAACGCCGGCGCGGCTCTGAACGCGGCCAACGAAGAGGCCGTGGGAGCGTTTCTGGCCCCGGGCAACGAGGACGGCAAGCGCGTGCCGTTTGGGCGCATCGCCGACGCGGTGCAGGCCGCGGTGGGGGCGGTCAGGCCCGCGCCGATCTCGTCGCTCGCGTGTGTCCAGCGCGCAGAAGAAGAGGCCCGCGCGTTTGTGCGGGGCTGGCTCTCCGAGCAGCGCGGAACAGCCTGATTCACAGAGTGCAGAGAAAAGCCGGGCCCCGAAGGACCCGGCTTTGGTGCGATGGCTGACCGAGCGACTTAGAGGTCGTCGGTGTTGTAGATGTACACGGCCGCCAGCGCCCGCTCGATTCGGCTGCTCGCCGAGGAGAGGTGCGAACGGGTGTAATCATCGAGCTTGCCGTTGCTCTCAAGAGTCTTGTCGATCTTGGTCTTGAGATTCTCGAGGTGCTCAACCGAGAGCGCCCGAACGGGGGCCGCCGAGGCGCCGGCCATGGTGCCCGGGCGGGTAAAGTCGATCAGGCGATCGATGAGGTTGAGCTGCAGGTTACGCCGGAAGCTTGAGACCATGGGCTGACGCTCGGTGAACGTCTGCTTGGGCGCTTCGTTGATCTCGCTGAAGACCTCGCTGACCACGGCGCCCATGACCTCGGGCAGCGTGACGGCGTCCTGATCGGAAGCCACGCGGAACTCGTTGTCGTAGACGTTCTTGAGCGTGGTCGGATTCATGACCATGGTCAGCGAGCTTGCCATCATGCCGTTGACGCGGTCGTGGATCGGGAACGCGGGGTCCGCCATCCAGTCGCCCCACTGGTCGGACCAGTTGTCCGCCGAGAGGTGGGTGATGACCTCGGGCGTCAGGCCGTAGGCCTCGTCCCGCATGCCGTTCTCGAGGACATACTTGAGCGCAGCGCGCTGCCTCTCGGCTTCGACCACGACCAGGGGCGGGCGGGCGCTCGGGTCGCCCTTCTTGTCGCGGTACACGTGTGCGCCGCCGATCCAGTTGGCCATGATCGAGACGCCCGAGAGCTGCTGGTTGAGCGTGATGTTGTAGCCACGCGTGGCGCGGCTCCAGCTGTCGCCCTCGTCGACGAACTTGGTCATGAGGCGGTCGCGATAGACATCGATCAGGCGCTTCTGGTTCTCGCAGTAATCGAGGGGCCAGGCGGCAAAGTCGTAGCGACGCGCGAGCGGGTCGATGCCCCACGTGTCGTAGTCGGTTGCGTAGGGGATGTTCTTCTCGGCTGCGAGCTTGACGGTTTCCTCCGGCTTGTCGCCGTAGCCGTACTCGATCACCCAGTAGTCGTAGTCACCGAGGTCGACCATCGCGTAGTCGCCCTGGATCTCGCCCGATTCCATGTTGATGTTGATGGGGTTGTAGTCCATCACCGAAGCGGTGAACGCCTTGCCCTTGACCTTCTCGGAGTTGATCTCGGCCATGGAGTACTGGCTGGAGGCCTTGAAGTTGTGGCGCAGGCCGAGTGTGTGTCCCACTTCGTGCGCGACGAGGTCGGCGAGCATCGGCCCGATGAACCAGTCGGGCATGCCGTCGAGCATGTCCGAGTTCGCATCGTCCTTCTTGTCGTCGTCGAGCATCTCGCGTGCGACCTCGAGGTGCATGCCCATCATCGCGACGTCGAGGCCCTTGCCGCGGGACGCGTAGCACATGCCGTTGAACTGAGACTGCACGCCGATCTGCCCGTCGTACTCGTTGTCGCCGTAGAGCGTGTTGTCGATCATCGCCGCGGGGTGCCCGCCGAAGCGCTGCACGCCGCGACCGGCGATCTCGGCCTTGACGAACTCCTGCTGTGCCGGGTCCGCCAGCAGCACGCGCGGGTCGTACTGCGGACGCGTAGCGAGCCAGGCCATGTTCTCGGGGCTCATCCCCTCCATCGCGGCATCGGGCAGAAGGTCGTTGAACTGATAGTTGAAGTACCGGATCCAGCCGTCGGTCAGCACGACGTCGGCGTCGAGGATCTGCCCCGTCTCCGGGTGGGCCCTGCTCGGCCCGATGGCCGTGCCGATGTCGTTGCTCAGCCACCGGATGAAGTTGTAGCGGACATCTTCCGGGTCCTTGTCCATGTGGGCGCCGGTCTCGGCGTCCTGCTGGTAGACCTCGATCGCGTTGAGGATGCCGACCTTCTCGAAGGCGTTGTTCCAGTACTCGACGCCGTCGCGCACGAATCGCCGGTAGCGGACGGGCACGGTGTGATCGATGTAATAGACGATGGGCTCTTTGGGCGGGCTGAGCTTGAGATCCGGGTCCCGTTTCTCAAGATTCCAGCGGTTGATGTAGCGGACGATCTTGTCCTCGTCCTGGAACTTGCCAAGGTCGCGGTACGTCGTGGTGAAGTAGCCCAGGCGCTGGTCTGCGACGCGAGGCTTGTAGCCTTTGCTGCCCTCGACGGCACTGATGGAGTAGTGGAACTCTTTGAGCGTGCCGCCGGCGACGGGCATCTCAATGGCGATCTCGACGTTCTTCGGGAACGCCTTGGCGCTGGTGATGTTCAAGAGGCGGGTGTTGGCGCCGCGCGCCGAGCCGCCGAAGAAGGTCGAGGCGTTGCCCGCCAGGAGCTCGTCGAAGTCGATCACGGGCTGCCCGTTCGGCCCGATGCAGACGATGGGCAGGTCGAGGATGACGCGATCGGTGAAGATCTTGTTTACCGAGTCCTTGGACTCCTGATCGCCCGTCGAGCGGGTGTTGATCTCGGGAGCCATGAGCGCGACGCGCTTGTCGTACCGCTTCCAGTAGGTGTACATGTTGCCGCCCTGGAGGCCGGCGTACATCTCGCCAGAGCCGACGGTCACAGCGAACCACTGCTTGAGGTTCTCAAAGTTCCGCGGGAGCTCGGCGAGCATCTGCCCGTCCTTCTCACGGGTCCAGACGGTGTAGAAGCTCTGGGCGCCGTCGGCGGTCGAGACGACTTTTTCGAAGTCCTTTGCGACTTCGTCGAATTTGGGGAAGTCCGGCTTCTTGTCCTCTTCCTGACCGATCGTCGTGCCTGCTGCGAACATCGTGAACGCCGCAGCCGTGATCAGGCTCCTCCCGATCTTGTGCGCATTTGCCATGACCCAAAGCTCCTTTCCGTGCGGCCCCCCGTCAACCAGATTCAGGATGGGGCCGATCGACCTGTATTGTGTCAACATTCTCGGCGATCTGCCGAGATGCCCGGTACACGCCGGGCGTCAGGACCCGATGCCCAGCAGCTCCGGCCGCCGGACCAGGATCAGGGCAGCCGTGATCGCCACGAAGACGAGCCCAGCGGCCTGGACACCGCGATCGCGGACGGCCAGCTCCGTCGGGTCGTCATACCTGCCCTGTTCCAGAAGCACGATACAGCGAAGCAGCCCGTACGTTGCTGGCAGGATCGTCAGCCAGAGCAGATTGAAGCCCCAGGGGGTCTCATGGCTGGCCACGGCCTCGATCGCCGGCCCGAACGCGCCTTCCTGCTGCTCCACATACCCCGCGTAAGTCACCAGGGTGCCCACAGCCGTCATGACGACAGCCATCCGCAGCAGGTCGTCGGTGTACACCCGGTGCACCCCGCGGATCTCGCCCGCATCAACGGAAGAGTCCGCCATCGTCCGGCGCTCGCCCAGCCGCTTGCCAAGCGCCAGGAACATGGCCAAAAAGAAGGTGGAGTTGAGCAGCCAGGTGCTGGGCGCCACCGCAGCCGCCGCGCAACCGGCCATCACCCGCAGCACAAAGCCGGTCGAAAGGCTGACCACGTCCAGCATCGCCATGTGCTTGAGCCAGGCGGAGTACACAAGCACGTTGGCGACATAGACCGCGACGAATCCCCCGACCCACCCGCGATGTGAGGGGTCTACAAGGAACACCGCCGCCCCTGCCAGGACCAGCAGGGCGAGGGCAAAGACCCGCGCCTGGGCGAGCTGGACGCGTCCGCTGGCGATGGGTCGGCTCTTTTTGCGTGGGTGCAGGGCATCGCTCCCCCGGTCGACGATGTCGTTGACGACATAGCAGGCGCTGGAAGCAAAGCCAAAGGCCAGAAACGCGCCCATCACCGGGAGCAGTCGATCGACCAGGGCGAGGCTGTAGGCAGGTCCGATCAGCACAAACACGCCCTTGCCCCACTGGTGGGGGCGAGCAAGGCGGAGATAGTCCGTTGCGCTGGCTCTGGTGCTGGTCTTGGGGTTGCCCGTCATTGCTGATGGTAGATCGGCGAGCGGACGCCCTCGGTCGGAGTCAAAGCCGGGGATCGGATGATCAAACCGAGATAGATAACACAAACCGGTCCGTCCGGAAATCGCAAGTTTGCACGTACTTTCATGGCATATCCCCGGATGTGGCGCATATTTCGCGCGGAGAAGTGCAGAAACCCTCTTGTTGTGCAGCAACCGATGTGGTGTGATGCCCGGACAAGAGGTGTCCGAACGCCGTAAATACTTGTCATATAAGTATTTATACAAAACGGACCAGGGAGAGTGCTCGGGGGAGTGAGGAGCTGGCTATGGCTGGTGCGCGATATGTGTGCGCGTTGGCGGGGGTTTGCGTTGCGTCGTCAACGCTTGCCGAACCGATCTCTGCGAATTTCGAGTCACTCGTCCATGGCGAGATGATCACCAATCAGTTTGCCGACGTCGGAATGACGATCGCAGCGCAGAACTTTCAGCTTGCCGGTGCGATGCCCATCGCATTTGATAGCAATCTGCTCAGCTCATCGGATCCGGACCTGAACGGCCCACACTGGCGCAAGGGCAACCTGGCGCCATTTGCGGATCTGGGCAACCTGATCATCATCCCCGAGAACCTCGTCGACGCCAACAACGACGGCATCGTCGACGATCCCGACGACGAAGGCGCCCGCCCCGCAGGCGACCTCATCTTCACCTTCACCGACGTCATGACCGGATTCGGTTTCGACGTGGTGGACATGGAAGGGCCGGTCAAGGAAGCCAGTTCGGTCGAGTTCCTGCTCTTCGGGCAGCCGGTCGCGAACGTGAGTTTCTCAGAATTTACCACGCCCGGCAGCCAGTTCTACGACTCGACTGTTCGTTTCGGCGATCATTCGGCAAACCGCATCTCGGTCATGTCCGCAGAGGCGCTGAACATCCAGGGCTTCACGAGCGTGGTGATCCATGTGGGCGGCTCGAGCGCTTACGACAACATCGTGGTCGTCCCCGCCCCGGCGTCGGGCCTCTTGCTCGGACTCGGTGGGTTGGCCGCCATCCGGCGCAGGCGGTAAACACCGGGCTTCACAGCTCAAGAGTCAATTGAATCAGCGGGCGTCCCTTCCTTGGGACGCCCGCTGTCGTTGTGGTCATTCAGATGGAGCTTCTGGATCAGTTGCAGCCGGCGTTGTAGTTGCTGATCCAGGCGGAGAAGTCCGCAGGGGTGCAGAGTGTGTCAGCGTTCTGGTCGCAGCCGGCCCCCATTGCGTTGAACGCCGCGATCCAGGCGGAGAAGTCCGCAGGACTCAGCACCCCGTCGCCGTTGACGTCGGCGACGCAGTCGCTGGGCGTTTCGCCCGGGCGCTCGATCGCGCCCATGTCGACGATGTAGTCGCCGCCCATGCCCGTGTCGGGTGTGTTGGTGTCGTCGGCGAACCGGGCGTTGCCGAGGAAGTCGAGATCCATGCCGACGGGCACGAGCGCGTTGTCGCCAGCGTCGACGCCTGGTGAGAGCTCGGCCAGGGTGAAGTCGCTCATCGCTGCGTCAACGAACACGGGCGGATCCGTGATGACACTCGGGCCGCCGATCGCGGGGCCGACGTTAAGGGTGTCGAAGCCGCTGAAGGCGTTGGTGGTGATGTCGATGATGCCGGTGTCGGTGGAGTACGCGGGCCGCTTGGTGCCCGGGCCGGCGAAGGTGAAGATGTTGTTGTGCACCAGAGCCGAGAAGCCGGAGTTGGTGAAGCCGGTCGTCACGACGGCATCGGCAGGGCCTGAAGCACCGAGCGACCCGGTGGAGCCAGTTGAGCCTGTGCTGCCGGAGCTTCCGTTGCTGCCATCGCTGCCGAAGAGCCCGGCATCGCCGCCCGCTCCGCCCGAACCACCGGACCCGCCTGAGCCGCCCGTGCCAGCGGCGCCGCCGATGGTGGCCGTGGCCTCGTAGACGGTGTTGCTTGCGATCATGGGTTCGGTGCCGGGATCCAGGATGCGGAACGCCTGGAACGCGCCCGAGGCGCCGCCGATGCCGCCTCTTCCGCCTCTTCCGCCTCTTCCGCCGTCGCCGCCGTCACCGCCGTCGCCGACGAGTGGCGAGTTACCCGCGGCACCGTTGCCGCCGCGACCGCCGCGACCGCCGTTGCCGCCCTGACCGCCTCGTCCGCCCGAGATCCGGTCGAGGATGTTCTGAGCGATCACGATCTCGCCAACGCCGTCGGTGTAGAGGATGGTTGTGGCGCCGCCTATGCCTCCTCGTCCGCCCGTGCCACCGGTGCCGCCTGTGCCGCCGTTTGCGCCGTCGCTCGAGCCATTGGACCCGTTGCTGCCGGTCGAGCCTGTGCCGCCCTTGCCGCCCAAGCCGCCTTGCACACCGATGAAAGCGGTGTTCGTCACACTCACGGAGTCGATGTTTCGCGCATCGATCGCGGTCATGTTCCGGCCGGCGCCGCCGGTGCCTGCGGTCGAGCCGCTGTTGGCGCCGTTGGCCCCGGTCATCGGGCCGATCAGACCCTGGTCGATGCTCAGGGTGCCGCCGTTGCGGGCGATGACGCCGTAGCGTGTCCCGGACGCATTCACAGCAAAGCCGGCATCATCGAAGATCTCGACGCCCGTCAGCGAGACATCCGCACCGTCGGCTTCGATCGCCACGACCCGCACATCCATGATCGCGGCGAAGTCGATGTCCGCAGCGGAACCGTCCAGGAACCGCAGGCCTTCCCATGATCCATTGATTGGGAAGAAAATCACGGGCTCTGCTGCGGTGCCGTTGACGGTCATCGTTGCGCCGTCATCGATGAAGATCCGATACCCGGTGTCGATAACGACCTGTGCACCGGCGCCGATGGTCAGCGTGCCCGTGTAGGTGGTGTCGTCGTTGATGATGAGCGTCCCGCCGGGGGGAATGACGACATCGCCCGGGATCGTGGTCTGGCCAAGTGCGTTTGTCGCGGCCAGTGCGGTCAGCAGAGCAGCTGCGGTATATGCGTGGTTCCTGGTCATGGCGTGGTCTCCGTGTCTGGTGTTTCGCGGGGAGCGGAATGGCTTGCCCGATGACACACGCGACACCATTGGATGAGGCGCTTCATGACGGTCAGATATTTTCTCGGCGCCCGGTTGGATGAATCTCGGAGCCCCGGGTCGCATGGAGGGCTGGTCCGAAAAGATCTGTGAAGCAAGCGCCATAAATCCGGGGTCATCCGTGGACGGATTGGACCCTCAAGATCGGGGTGCTGGGTATGTCATGTGCTGGCAGTCGGTTAGACTGTGCCCCATGGGCGAGATCGCGACCAAAGCCACTCAGATGCTGACACGGCTCAGCGCGGGCGATGCGCACGCCGTCGACGAGCTGACGCCTTTGCTCTACGAGGAATTGCGTCGCCTGGCCGGATCGATGCTCGTGCAGGAAAGTGCCGGGCACACGCTCCAGGCGACGGCTCTGGTCAATGAGGCCTATCTGAGGCTCATCGACCAGCGGACGGTCTCCGCCGAGGATCGCTCGGCGTTCATGGGCCTGGCTGCGACGGTCATGCGCCGGGTGCTGGTGGACCATGCTCGCGCCAAAAAAAGATTGAAGCGCGGCGGCGACGCCCGACGCGTTGCTCTTCAGAGCGATCTCGCGGCGGAAATCGAGGGCTCTTGCGATGACGGTCTGGATATCGAGGCCCTCGACGCGGCGCTCGTCAGGCTCGCCGAGGTCGACGAACGCAAGGCAAGGCTCGTCGAGCTGCGGTTTTTCTGCGGCCTGGACGAGGGCGCAGCCGCGGAGATGGTCGGGATCTCACGCGCGACCGCATCGCGCGAATGGCGAATGGCGCGTTCGTGGCTGCTCCGCGAACTCGAGGGAACGAGCGAGGCGTGACAGACACCAACAGATTCCGTGAGCTCGACCGCCTGTTCCAGGAGGTCTGCGACCTGCCCGCCGAGCGGCGCGAAGCCAGACTCGTTGAGCTTGCGCCGAACGACGAATCGCTGCGTTCTGAGGTGCTCGAACTCCTGGCGACCGAATCCAGCGCCGCGTCGTCTGGACGACTGTCCGAAGGCGGCGCGCAAGAGGAGATCGCACAGATCCTCGCACAGCGCGAGGTGGACCCGACGGAGCTGGCCGGGTATCGCATTCTCTCGCGCCTCGGCATCGGCGGGATGGGCGTGGTCTACGAAGCCGAGCAGCGCTCGCCCAAACGACTTGTTGCGCTCAAGGTGCTCCGCCCCGGGCTCGCCACGCCCGAGCTGATCAGGCGGTTCGAGTTCGAGGCCCAGGCGCTGGGGCGCCTGCGCCACCCGGGGATTGCGCAGGTCTTCGAGGCGGGCCTGGCCGAGACACCCACCGGCCCGAGGCCCTTCTTTGCGATGGAGCTGGTGCGGGGCGTGGCGCTCGACCGGTGGGCGGACGCCAAGAGCGTGCGCCAGAAGCTGGAGATGGTGGCCTCGATCTGCGACGCGGTCCAGCACGCGCACGCGCAGGGCGTCATGCACCGCGACCTCAAGCCCGCCAACATCCTCGTCACCGAGGAGGGCATCGCCAAGGTGCTGGACTTCGGTGTCGCAAGGGCCGCCGACGCAGAGCTGCGATCCGAAACGCTCCAGACCGTCGAGGGCCAGATCGTGGGCACGCTGCCCTACATGAGCCCGGAGCTCATTGCGGGCGATCCCGCGGAAGTCGACACGCGCTCGGATGTGTACGCGCTCGGAGTTGTTCTCTTTGAGATGCTCAGCGGGCGCATCCCGCTGGAGGTCTCGGGCAAGGGGCTCATGGAGGCGGCCCGCGTCATCCGCGACGACGAACCGACGCGTCTTGCGACGCTCGAGCCCAGGATGCGTGGCGACATCGACACCATCGTGCGCACCGCGATCTTCAAGGAAAAAACACGCCGATACCAGACGGCGCAGGCGATGGGCGAGGACATCCGCAGGCATCTCGACGGCCAGACCATCTCGGCCCGCCCCGCGAGCGCGGTCTACCAGCTCAGTCGCCTGGCCAAGCGCCACATGCCCGTCGCGATCGCCTCGTGCGTCGCGCTCGTGGCCCTCGTCGGCGCGGTCGTCGGAGTCTCGATGGCGCTCAGCGAAACCATCGAGCAGCGCACGATCGCCCAACGCAACGCCTCGATCGCCGACGAAGTGGGGCGGTTCTTCAACGACGAGGTGCTCGCGGCAGCCGATCCCTGGACAGACCCGAACCCGGATGTCTCCGTCCTGGAAGCTCTCGAAAGGGCGGTCGATCGCGTCGAGGGTCGATTCGAGAACGAACCCCTCGTCGAGGCGGCGATCCGAGCCTCCGCCGGTCGCACGCTCAGCAGCCTTGGGAACTACGAACGCGCGAAGGCCGAGCTAAGTCGCGCCATCGAACTGCTCAGCGCCGATCCCAAAGCCGACCCTGTGCGCCTGGCCGAGGCTCAGGCGCTGCTCGGTTTGTCGCTCGGGGAAGCCGGCGCGTACGAAGAATCCCTGGAGCTGCTCGAGCACGCGGTCGCGTCCTTCGATCGCCGACTCGGGCCCGATGCCGCCGAGACGCAGGACCACACCAACTCGCTTGTGCTGACGCTGATCGATCTGGCCCAGTTCGATCGGGCGCGGGCGATCAACAAGCCCCTGCTCGCACGGGTCGAGTCGGGACGCATGGCTACTGAGGGGCTCGCGATCACCGTGCTGGGTAACGCCGGGGCCATCGAGTACAAGACGGGCAACATCGAAGGGGCAGTCCCGCTGTACGAGCGGATGGTCGAGCGTGCGACCGCACACTTCGGCGAGTCTCACCCCGAGACCAACGCGGGCGTCGCGAGCCTGGCGCTCATCTTGCAGCGCCTTGGCCGACAGCAGGAATCGATGGCGCTGCACGAGCGCGCCATCGCATGCGACGTGGCTGCCCTCGGCCCCGAGCATCCTTACACGCTGACGGCGCGCAACAACCTGGCGCTCCTGCTCTCAGACATGGGCGAGAACGACCGGGCCAGAACAGAATTCGAGGAGATCCTGCGGATCCGTCTCGCATCGCTGGGCGAGTCCCACCCAGACACGATGGTCTCGATGCTCGTCACGGCACGCCACCTCTCAAAGATGGGCGAATCCGACGAAGCCGAGACGCTCGGGCTCCGGGGCATCGCCCTCATGGAGCAGGAACTCGGTGTCGATCACCCCTACACGCTGATCGGCTACAGCATCCTGGGCACGCTCTACGAGAACGCCGGGAACACCGAGGAATCCGAGCGCTGGCGAAGACTGAGCAAAGGACCGAGCAAGGCTCCGAACGCACGCTGACTAGACATGCGATCGGACCAAGAGCAAAGAAGCACCCGAATTCATTCATCGGGCAGATCTCTAAAGGGGCGTCGCCTGCGCCTGGATCGCGAATCAAACAAGAACCCCCGGCCTGCGCCGGGGGCTCGTTGAAAAATCAGGGGCTGAAAGTCGGGATGCTCAGCTGACGATGCCCTTGGCCTTGAGCAGGTTGATGCAGTCGGCTACGCACTCGTCCACGCTGCGCGTGGCGGGCTTCAAGACCAGCTCGGCCTTGGCGGGAGCCTCGTACGGGTCGTCGATGCCGGTGAAGCCCTTGATCTCGCCCGCGCGGGCCTTCTTGTAGAGGCCCTTGGGGTCGCGCTTCTCGCACTCCTCGATGGGTGTGTCGGCGTAGACCTCGAAGAACGGGATGCCCTCGGCCTCGTGCAGCGCACGGACGGCATCGCGGTCGGACTTGTAGGGGCTGATGAAGCTCGTGATCGCGACGCTGCCGTTGTCGGCAAAGAGCTTGGCGACCTCGCCGATGCGCCGGATGTTCTCGGCGCGGTCCTCAGCGGAGAAGCCCAGGTTCTTGTTCAGGCCCATGCGGATGTTGTCGCCGTCCATGCGGTAGGCGTTGACGCCCTGCAGGACCAGGACCTGCTCGAGCGCGCTGGCGACGGTGGACTTGCCCGAAGCGGAAAGGCCCGTAAACCACAGCGTGCAGCCCTTGCTGCCAAGGGCCTTCCAGCGCTCCTCGCGGGTCAGGTTGCCTTCGTGCCAGGTGACATTCGTTGCCTTGATCTCGGTCATCGGTCGCTTCTCCTCGGGGTTGAGGCCAAGCATAGGCGTCGAGTCAGCAGACTCGGAGCCCAATCGCGCGGAACCCGCCTGTCTACCTAGAGTTGGACGCCCTTGACCACCGAGCCCACCACCTACGACGTCTCCGCGGCACCCGACCGATCAGGCCTCATCGCCGCCGTCTCGGCCTACAGCCTCTGGGGGTTCTTCGTCGTCTATTTCAAAGCCGTGGCCCACGTCGACGCTCGGGAGGTGCTCGCGCACCGGATCGTCTGGGCCGTCCCGTTCTGCGCACTGCTGCTCCTGCTCACCAAGCGGACGGGCAACTTCACAGCCCTGCTCCGCTCGCCGAAGGCGTGGCGCGCGATGTCGCTCTCGGCTGTGCTCGTCAGCATCAACTGGCTCGCGTTCATCTGGGCGATCGCCAACGACCGCGTGATCGAGGCCAGCCTCGGCTATTTCATCAACCCGCTGCTGAGCATCGTGCTGGCGATGATCTTCCTGGGCGAGCGTCTCCGGCGCGCGCAGTGGCTGGCGATCGCGATCGCCGCCGTCGGGGTCGCGTATCTGACCGCCAGGGAAGGCGCCCCGCTCGTCGCGTTCACGGTTGCGATCACGTTCGCGTTCTACGGCCTCGTCCGCAAGGCCGCGCACCCCGGCCCCCTGGCAGGGCTCATGTTCGAGACCTCGCTCCTGATGCCCTTCGCCCTGGCGTACCTGCTCTACCTGCGGATCGCGCCCGATCAAACGCTCTCATTCCTCGATACGGACAACCGGACCGCGGCGCTGCTCTTTGCCGCCGGGGCGATCACCTGCACGCCGCTGCTGCTGTTCGCGGTGGGCGCCAAGAAGCTGCCGCTCTCGACCATGGCCTTTCTGCAGTTCCTGACGCCGACGCTCCAGTTTGCCATGGGGCTGTACTACGGCGAGGTGTTCTCGACGACCCGCGCGATCAGCTTCACGCTCATCTGGGTCGGGGTTGCGCTCTTCATCCGTGACGCGGCGGGAAACCGACGAAAATAATACTTAGGTCTTGACCTAAGTAATAGACCGAGATACATTCGGGGCATGGTTGCCAGGGCACCCGATCTCGATCTGGCCTTCGCCGCACTTGCGAACGAGACGCGCCGTGACGTGATCGAACGTCTCCGGCGCGGCCCGCTGGCTGTCAGCGAGCTGGCCGAACCGTACGAGATGGCGCTGCCCTCGTTCATGGAGCACATCAGGGCGCTCGAGCGCGGCGGTCTGGTGTCCTCGGAAAAAGTCGGGCGTGTGCGCACAGTGCGCCTCGTCCCGAAGCAGCTCAAGAGGGCCTCCGACTGGCTCGAAAAACAGCGCACGATGTGGGAAAAACGCCTCGACCAGCTCGACGCGTATCTCGGAACGATGGAGAACGAATGATGAGCGTGATGCCCGAGATCAACCCCAAGCTCGACCTGGTCCTCGAGCGCGTCGTGGACGTCAGGCCTGAGCTTGTCTGGCGCGCCTGGACAGAGCCCAAGCACGTCATGAAGTGGTTTACGCCCAGGCCCTGGGAGACGATCGCGTGCGAGATCGACCTGCGCCCGGGCGGCTTGTTTCGCACGACGATGCGCTCACCCGAGGGCGAGGTGCAGCCGACGAGCAACGGATGCTTCCTTGAGGTCGTAACGAACCGTCGCCTGGTGTTCACCGACGCGCTCGGGCCGGGCTACCGCCCCAACGCGAGCTCGTTCATGACCGCCTACGTCCTGCTCGAACCCGAGGGCAGCGGGACCAAGTACACGGCGATCGCCGTGCATTCGAACGAAGAGCAGCGCAGGCAGCACGAAGAGATGGGATTCCACGATGGCTGGGCGACGGCGCTGGATCAGCTCGTGGCATACGCGAAAACGATGTAACTCCCCCCATTATGCTTCGATGGTGAAATCCGTTTCCAGGTGCCTGATATTCAGGTCGCGCTCCCAGCCCTTGATGGTCTTGTCGATCTCATATGGGTGACCACACTCGGGGCAGAGGCCCCTGTCGTCGAGCCCTTCGAGGATGAAAAGGCAGTTGCCACAGACACGGCCCCGGTGCTTGATCACTTTCTTGCGCGCTGGCAAAAAGTAGAACATCCCGGCGAACCCGATGAATCCGGAGAATCCCGCGATCCCTGAGTAGCGTGCGATGCTCCAGTTCCCGCTGACGCCAGCGCTGATCAGGATCACCGCCATCGCGATCAGGGGAATGCCGACGCCCAGGATGACAGTCCGGATCGTGCGTTTGAGAGCTCGCCGAGTCCACGGATGCACGTGTACCATGTCAACAGCATAGAGGAAGACCACGCGTCACCGCGCGGCCAAGTCATGAAGGCATGCGAACGTAGAGCGGGATCTCGCCGAAATCTGAGAATCCGATGCGCTTGTAGACCGGGTAGCCCGGTTCCGATGATTGGAGCACACCGATCCGGTATCCGAGCCGATGCGCGATCCGCAGAGGCTCGGCAGTGATGTGCGCCCCAAGACCCTTGCCGCGTTCTTCCGGGATTGTCGCCACGCCGTAGATCCCCGCGACGCCCTTGTGAAGAAAGAAGAGCGAGGTGCAGACCGGGGTGCCATCCTTGAGAATCCAGAAGTACTGGATGCTCGCGTCGTCCGCGTCGTCACCCTTGATCCCGCCCGCGAACGCGGCGCCCACGCGGGGCGGCAGCTCGTAGCCCCGGGCGAAGACATCGCCCCATTCTTCCCGCTGCGCACGCCTGCTTACCCGCTCGAAGGTGTACCCCTCGGGCAGTTGCGTTGCCGGCAACCTGTCGATCTCAACGGCCATCGCGGGCATGCCGCCGTGACGCTCGAAGCCATCGGAGACGAGCGTCTGGTGCACATCATCACCCATCGGCCCGACGAAGAACGCGGCCGCGGGCGCATTGCAGTGCTTCAGTGGCTCCAGCGCCCGCGCCGTGCTGTCGGCGCTCACCGGGTGTGACATGCAGATGAAGTTTCCGAACGGGTGCGGTTCGCCCGTGACGAACCGAATGAACTCGGGCTCGATCTCAACACCCGGCCCGGGCATGATGAGACGGAACACCTCGTCGATGTGCCGGGTGATGAGAAGCCCAAAATCTTCCGGAACAGACCGAAGCGAGTCGAGCGGCGCAGCGTCTTGCATGTGATACCCCAAGGACGATGACCAAGTGATCCCAGCGATCACAAGCCCGCACAAGATACCGGAATTCGGACGCGTGTTCGCTCAGGCAAAAAAAGAACCGCGTGCTCACACACGCGGCTCATCATGAATTCGGATTGATCGCTCGATCAGGCCTTCGTCGCCCACTTGATCAGGATGTCAGCGACCTCGGGGCGACTGAACTCCATCGGCGGGCGCTCGCCGGCGGCCAGCATGTCGCGGACCTTCGTGCCCGACAGGAACACCTGGTCCCCCTCGATCTTCGGGAACGTCTTGCCCGAGACCATGCCCTGGGCCTTCTTGCTGTACGCGGCGTGCTCGAACTTCAGCGGCTCGATGCCGAGGTTGGCCTTATCGAGCTTGTCGAAGATCGCCTGCGCGTCGTACGTGCCGTAGTAGCTGCCCACGCCCGCGTGGTCGCGCCCGACGATGAAGTGCGTGACGCCGTAGTTCTTCCGAACCAGCGCGTGGATGATCGCCTCTCGCGGGCCGGCGTAGCGCATCGCCGCGGGCATGACGCTCAGCATCGTCGTTGCGGGTACGAAGTAGTCCTTGATGAGCGCCTGGTAGCAGTCCATGCGCACGTTCGCGGGGATGTCGCCCGGCTTGGTCTCGCCCACCAGCGGGTGGATGAGGATGCCATCGGTGATCTCCTGGGCGCACTTGCAGAGGTACTCGTGGGCCCGGTGGATCGGGTTGCGGGTCTGGAAGGCGCTGACGGTCTTCCAGCCGCGCTTCTCGAACTCGGCGCGGGTCTGCGCCGGAGTCAGGCGGAAGTCCAGGAACGCTTCGGGGCCATCGGGATCCACGCACACGGTCACGACGTCGATCGGACCAGCCAGGCACGTGTCGCCTTCCTTCTTGACCGCCTCGGCGCCGGGGTGCTGCCCGTCGTCATCGGCGGGCTTGTTGAAGAAGATGGTCGCTTCCTTGGCGCGGTCGTGGTTGTAGACCTCTTCGACGGTCATGACCGCCTGGAGCACGCCGTTGGGCGCGTAGAGCGCGACCCGCGAGCCGACCTTGGGGGCCTTGTCCTTGGAGACGCTCAGCGTGATCGGGATGGGCCAGATGTCGCCCGAGGCGAGCTTCATGTCCGTGATGACGGAATTGAAGTCCTTGGAGCCCATGAACCCGGTCAGCGGGCTGAAGGCGCCGATGCCGATCATCTCGACGTCGCAGGACTGCTTGGAGGAGAGATCGATCCGGGGGAGGCCGGCGGCTTCCTTGACGAGCGCGTCGCGCTTGGAGCCCTCAGCGATGCGGTTGACGAGTGTGCCGCCGTGCGGCTTGATGAGACCGGCCATGTGCGAAATCCCTCCGGGAGCTTATGATCTGGTTTTTGTCAGGCATGCTTGCAGCAGGATCCACCTTGGCCTGCGTGAAAGGGTAGGCGTATTCGGCATTGCATTCGCCAGTATTTACGAGCAATTCCGGGTCGCTAGGACTCAACTTCCCTGGAGCCTCACCAATCGTTCTTGCGACCAGCCCGGAACCCGCTTCATCTCAATCTCGAAAACAAAGCACGCCCCTCGCGATGAGGGGCGTGCTCGTTGATTCGTTGTGTAGTCGGGTTCAGCCGCGCTTGCCGAGCACGAGCCCGATGACGCCCGCGATGAGCGTCACGCCCGCGACCGCGAGCACCGCGATGGGCACCTCGCCCACGCCGACGTTCTGCGTGCCGCCGAGCTGATCGATGATCCGCGTGCCGGGCTGGTTGACGAGCGACATGAAGACGATCGCACCGAGAAAGAGCATGGAGCAGACGATCCCGAGCGCGAGCCCGCCGACGAGGCCCGAGCCCCCGCCGTCGTACGCCTCCTGGAAGGCCATCATCGGGGCCGCCTGGGTCAGCTCAACTTCGCCGCCGGCGGTGGTCTCAAAGAGTGCCCCGGCTTCTGCGGGCGCCACGCCCGCGTCCTCGCCGCCGCCGTAACCGTCGTCGAGGAGATCGACTCCGAGCGAGGTGTCGTCGCCCTCGCGGGTCAGGTCGAGCAGGCCCGAGCCCGAGCCCGAAGAGTCGGCCTCAAAGATGGGCGCGTCGGTGACCAGCGTGGCTTCGGAGGAGTCCACGTCGTCCAGCCCGTCGTCGAAGATGCTGATGCCCGTCTGGTCCTTGGGGCTCTCGGCTTCCATCCCGCTGCCCGATGCCTCGCTGGCCAGGCTGATCACGCCCGAGCCGCCAAGGCCGATGCCCGAGCCCCCGAGTCCGATGCCCGAGCCCGAGTCTGTGGGCGTCCCGCCTGAGGTGCTCCCAAAGTTCGCTGGAGTAGTGACATCGTCATCGAGCCCGATCGAGCCGCTGGCGCTGTCGTTCATGAGCAGCTCGTCGTTCGAGCCATCAGAGAGCCCGAACGATCCGCCCGACGGGTCCTCGTCTCCGAGCCCGATGCTGTCGCTGGCGCTGTCGTCGAGCCCGATGACGAGCGAGTCGTGACCGGTATCGATGATGGGCCCGTCGTCCTCGAGCACCGAGTCGCTCAGGCCGATCTCCTCCGAGCCGATGTCCGCAAGGTCGATCCCGGTGCCGTCGCCCGTGTCGCCCGCGAGCATGTCGACCTGTTCGCGCTTGACGACCAGCTCTTCGCCCGAGCGGAACTCGCTGAGCTCGCCCGATTCGATCTTCTGGCGCACCTCGTCGGGCGAGATGCCAAGCTTCTCAGCGGCTTCATTGAGCGAGTAGAACATCTTCGCCATCGCATCGGCTCCCGGCCCGATCCCTGGGCCACGCTCGTTTCGGTCCGTCTTGGTTTCCTGGCCTCACGCCCGGCCCGTAGAGGGCCTCCGCGCTCAGGCACGGCCTTCGCAGGCCGATCCCCACCGGCACCAGCATATCACACCCACAACGCCAGAGCACGCCGGGAGTTCCACCTGTTCCGATCTCTACCGACGGGGCGTCAGAGACCGCACCACCGAGACACCCGAATAGAGCCCTGCCACGCGATCCCGGGGCACCACCACAGGCGGATACGCGCTGTTGAGGGGCTGGAGCCGGATCAACTGATTCCCGCTCGCGTCGCTCTCGAAGTAGATCCGCTTGAACGTCGACTCGTGGTCGGGCTCCAGGCGCACGAAGCAGTCCGTACCCGAGAGCACCTCCGCCTTCGGGCTAAAGACCACAACGTCACCCTCGCGGTACTCCGGCTCCATCGAGTCTCCAACGACCCGCGCACCGAATGCGTCCGCGTCGTCGATGTCCGGCACGCGAACGTACTCGTCAGCGACCCGCGCCGGGTAGCCGAGATCCGTAAACTCGGTCGGGTAGCCCGCCTTGACGTTGTTGATGACCGGCAGCTCGCGCGGCACGGCGACAAGCTCGACGCCCTGAGGCATCGTCGGATCGAGGCTCTCAACCAGCCGGCGCAGCTCGCCCGAGTCGAAGGCGCGATCCAGCGCGTCCTGCTTCGAGCGCGTCGATGACAGAAGCTCGCGCAGCCGAAGCGCCGCCTTGCGAGAAGTCGTGACCCTTCGGCGCACCGGCTCGGGCGTGACTTCCCAGTTGGCAATCTCAATAAGCTGACCCGCGACCAGCCCGAGCGCCGATTCCATCTTGCCGAGCAGCTCAAGCCCGGGCGGTCTCTCGCGCACGCCCGTTTCGATCTCAGAGAGATAGCTTTTAGCGCACCCCACCCGGTCAGCGACCTGGCTGAGTGTCAGCCCGAGTTCGGTGCGCCTCTGACGGACCACGGCTCCGAGTCTGTTGTTGCCATCCCAGGAAATCACAGGGCCCCTTCGTTCAAGCCAAGTCCGGTTTGTCGTCGCGACGACCGAGTCGCGGATTTGTGCGCCGTCTTTGGGAGATACCATACAAGGCCCTTGCAAACTGTTCGTCAATCCAAGAACATGGGATATAGTTCACATCATAGTGAACGATTCGAGAGCGTGATTCAAGGCTTACAGCACGATTTTGTGGGGAATGGGTATGGGAACACACACACTTCAGTCATTTGAGGGGGTTCAGCAGGCCGGAGACCTCAGAAGGAAGCGAGCAAGGCGTCTTGTGGAGGCCATTCTCGAGTGGTCGAGGCACCTTCCGGACCATGAACGGGACTTGATGAACGAGGTCTTTGAGCGAGGCGAGCCCATCGCAAGGGTGGCCAAGCGGAGCTCTCAGGACCCGCGCCAGCTGTCTCGGCGTGTGCATCGCATCGCTGCCCGCGTGCTCGACCCGCGGTTCCGATACGTCGCCGAGCATCAGAAGCAGTGGCGCCCCACGCGGAGCCGAGTCGCGTGCGCCTGCGTGCTCGAGGGGCTCTCGATCAGAGAAGCCGCCGAGAAACTCCGCCTCAGCAAGTACACGGTGCGCAAGCACAAGGAAGCCATCAACGCGCTCTGCGAAGAGACCACGGCGCAGGGGAAGAGCTCGTGAACGAACTCGAAGGGGCCGCACTCGTGCGAGCCCGTTTCGGCCTGCCAATGCACCTCGGCGCGATCGAAGAACGCCGAGCAAGCCTGCGAGCGAACGCGGAGAGCTGTGCGATCGGGCTCGATGAGACGCTGGCACCGGGTCAGATCGCGATCGTCATCGGTCCCAGTGGCTCGGGGAAGTCAATGGTGCTCGATGCGTTTGCAAAGCTCACCGGGCCCTGCGTCCACGCCGAGCCGATCCTCGCGAGCACGCTCACACCCGCGATCGATCTGCTGCGATCGTCGATCGAGAGCCGACTCCGGCTCCTGAGCATCTGCGGCCTCGCCGACGCGCACCCGCTCGTGACCCCGGCGGGTCTGCTCTCCGACGGGCAGAAAGCCCGCCTCTCGCTCGCGATGGCGATCGAGCGTGCAAAGTGTCTGCCCTCGTGCTCGGTATTGGTCGACGAGTTCTGCTCCACGCTCGATCGTGCCGCCGCGGCGAGCGTGGCCTCTGCGGTCCGACGATCCATGACGCAGGGGATGCGATTCATCTGCGCCACGGCGCACGACGACCTGATCGAACACCTCTGCCCGGACATTCTGGTGTACGTCCCCCTAGAAGGAAAGCCGGAGATTCTCAGCAGGAAGAACACATGCACACCCAATCCGGAACGCTCGTACCAGAGCACATCAGAGGGCGATTCCAGCGGGCAGCGAACGCCGATCCCAGGGCGATTGACATCCGCCCCGGGGCGCCGTCGGACTACGACAGGCTCGCCCGCCTGCACTACCGAGCCGCGGGGCCCGCGACTGTCGAGCGGATCTACGTTGCCACGGACGAGGCGACGGGAGAAGCCGCGGGCGTGATGCTGACGAGCAGGCCCACGCTCAACGGCTCGTGGCGCCGCATCGCATGGCCCGGGCGTTTCGAGACCGCCAGCAAGAGCGAGCAGGCCCGGCGCCTCAACACGGATCTGCGCACGATCAGCCGAGTCGTGATCGATCCGCGCTACCGCGGCATCGGGCTGGCGCGCCGCCTCGTGAGCCAGTACCTGGAAGCACCGGACACGCCCTGCACCGAGGCGGTCGCCGCGATGGGGCCCCTGTGCCCGTTCTTTGAAAGGGCTGGGATGCTGGCGCTCCCGATGGGCGATCAGACGCGCGACAAGCGCCTGCGCACGCGCCTCGATGAGCTCGACCTGGGCTGCAACGATCTTCTGAAACCCATCGAACGCGCGGGCGAACTGGACAAAGCCCTGCGCGCCTGGGCGCGCAAGAGCGCCGCCACACGCAGGCTCGCCGAAGGGGCGATCGAGCCGATCGCACGAGCCGCGGCCTGTGCGCTCATCGCGCCGCCCACCGCGTACACCCACACCGCGGACCTCAAAAGCCGGTAAGCACGACAAACCGAGAAACAACAGTCTCCCCCGCAGGGAGCAGGATGTGTTCGAGACGATTCCAAGCGGGGCCGACGCTCTGCACGACTGGCTGCGCGAGCATCTCTCGCTGACGATCCCACGCGAGCCGATCATCCCGGGGCACAGCGCGCCATTTGAGTACGTGTGCCACAGCTTCTTCGAAGAGGCCCTTCCACGCGACGCCCTCGTCTGGGCCAACCGCGGCGGCGGGAAGACGTTTCTGGGTGCGCTGGCAACGGCGCTCGATCTGGCTTTCAAGCCCGGGATCGAGATCCGCATCCTCGCAGGCAGCCTCGAGCAGGGCGGGCGGATGCACGAGCACCTGCGCACGTTCTTCTCGCGCGAACCCTTCGCGAGGCTCGTCGAGGGCAAGATGACCGAGAGACGCCTGCGCCTCGTCAACGGCTCGCGTGTCGAACTGCTCGCTGCGAGCCAGGCCAGCGTCCGAGGCACGCGCGTCCAGAAGCTCCGCTGCGACGAGGTCGATCTCTTCGATCCAAAGATCTGGGAGGCCGCCCAGCTCGTCACGCGCTCGGCGCAGTGCGGCGACATCTTCGTGCCGGGATCCATCGAGTGCCTCTCGACCATGCACCAGCCCTTTGGCTTGATGTCCAGGCTCGTCAAAGAAGCGCAGTCAGGCTTACGCAGAACTTTCAACTGGGGCGTCGTCGATGTCCTCGATCGCTGCGCCGACGAGTACGCGTGCGTCTCGGACTCGGGCGACTGCGCTCTGCTCCCCGAATGCGCCGGCTCTGCAAAGTCGCGCTGCCAGCCCGGGCACATCGCCGTGAGCGACGCCATCGCGATGAAAAAGCGCGTCGCGCTGCCCGTCTGGAACGCCGAGATGCTCAGCATGGAGCCCAGACGCTCCGACTGCGTCTTCCCCGAGTTCAGCACGGATTCGCACGTCGTGACCGAGGACCCGCCTCAGGAAATGCGGGCGCTGCTCGTTGGCGGGATGGACTTTGGCTTCCGCGCACCGACGGTCATCCTGTGGGGACAGCTGACGAAATCGGGCGAGCTGGTCATCATCGCCGAGCGATCAGAGCGTGAGACGATTCTCGCCCACCACGCCAAAGCCATCACGGACGGGGTGCTGCCCGTGCCCGCCTGGATCGGGGTCGACCCCGCCGGACGCCAGCGCTCCGACCAGACGGGCCAGAGCAACATCCAGATCCTCACGCAGCTGGGCCTGCACGTGAGGGCTCGCCCCTCGCGGATCGCCGAGGGCATCGCGCTCGTCAGCGCCAGGCTCAGGCCCGCAGCGGGGGAGCCCACGCTCCGCATCCACGCAAGGTGCGAGAAGCTGATCGAATCGCTCAAGCAGTACCACTACCCGCCCGACCAGCCTGGATCGATGGAGCCCGTCAAGGACGGCCCCGACCACGCCATCGACGCGCTGCGCTATCTGATTGTCAACCTCGACAGCCCGCACGAAAACCGGGCTTCCCGGTACAGGCCCGCCAGATGAGAATTCGGTATCGTGCTGAGAACATGCACACGCAAGACGGGCCAGATCGCGTTACGGGTGAGATCGAATGGATGCCGCTCGAACCCAGAGGGGTCCGCCTGCTCCTTCGCCAGCTCCGCCGAGAGATCCCGAAGCAGGGTCACCCGCTCTCGGGCGCACGGTTTGCGATCATCGCCAAGGGCGCCTCCAGCGATGACGTGCTCCTGTCGCTTCATGATCGCGGCCAGTGGGCAGCGTGCCACATGACCTGGTCGAGCCGGCGCGAAAGCCCGCCCTGGCCCGCGACTCGCGTCGCCGATTCACTCGCGGAATTGATGACCGAGTCCTGATCACCCGCTCGCCGGCAGCATCGCCAGCAGCTCGACGACGACCCAGCCGACCAAAGCCAGCCCACCCAGCCCGACAACGACCACGCCCGCCATCTGGAAGGTGTGGCGCCAGAACCGGTCCATGTGCTCGCTGCGGATCGCTTTGTAGGCGATGCACAGGAACACCACGATCGGGATGAGCAGGAGCCACTCGAACCCGTGCGCCGGCATCGGCGAGAGCAGCGGCTGCCAGGATCCTGCCGAGGCAGCACTCACAGCTTGGCCCCCTCGCTCCTGCGGCGCAGCGGGGGGAACATGGCGTCCAGGACCGCGATCACGTTCAGAAAGCCCGCCAGCGCACAGCTGAGCGTGCCCAGTTCGTTCATCCGCCCGAGCCCCTGAACGATGAGGCCCTCGTGTCGGTAGTGGATGTGTGCCGCGTCGGCCAGGAATGCCAGCGGGCCGGTCATCGCCTGGGCGTAGAACCACCAGCGGTCCTGATGGCTGTCGATCGCGTCGAGCCCGCCGATCACCAGACCGGTCACAAAGAGTCCCAGCACCCCGACCATGACCAGGCGTCCTCTGCGGGGCAACCCGAGCACGATGTGCCCAAGGCCCGGCATCACGAGGGCCATCACGCCCGCCATCGGGCGAAACGTCCGGGTGTTCCATGGCAGGGGCTCGGGCGATTGTGGCGCTTCAGAGGGGATTTTCGGACCTCGCTCGGATGCCTCGGCGTCTGGTTGTGGGGGGGCGTTTTCCACGCTGTAGCTATACCTCGGTCAGCGGGCTTGGGCGCCGTGACACGGACCCTCAAGAAACACGTTGACGACGGGCCTGAGGTGGGTAATCTACCGACCGTCCGGGAAGGATGGCCGGACCATTGCGGAGACCTTGCCATGCTGATGAAAATCCAGCCCGAATCCGACCTGGACCTGCTCCTCCTGGACCCTGCCCAGCGACCAACCGGCGCCCCTGGGTCCGAGTACGTCATGGGAGACTATGACGACGATGAGGACGAGGAAGGCGGCGACTTTTACGACGACGACGACGACTACGACGACGACTACGACGATGACTACGACGATGAAGAGAGCGCCGGCGCCGAGTCGGACGATGATGACGATGACCTCTAGAGAGGGGCCGGCGCACTGAAACCATTGCCGGCTCCAAAGGGAGCTTCGCCATGGGCCAGAGCGCCGAGCACGCATTCGATTCGTTCGACGATCAATTCGACGACGATGCATTCGAAAAATCTGAGTTCACCGACCCCGCCGACGAGCTCGATGAGAGCATCGAAGAAGAGCTCGACGAGCTCCTGGCCATGGGCGGCGAAGTGCCCGCAAAGCCCGCGCCCAAATCGGGCCCAAAGCTCGCCGAGACCGAGCATCGATACGAAGGCCCGGACCGGCGCTCAAGCGTCGTGGACCCCCGCGCCAGCGGCCTGGAACGCCGGCGCGGCCCGGGACGACGCCTGACCGACTTCGTCAAGGCCGCCGAAGAGGGCGAGATGAACTCGGAGCAGTTCCTGTTCCTCAAGGCGATCGAGACCTTCAAAGCCGCCAACAACAAGCACTACCCCAACTGGACCGACGTCCTCGAGGTCGTGCGCCTGCTCGGCTACCGCAAGACGCTTCCCAGCGAGCTGAACCTGCAGGGCGTGGACGACTGGACCGAAAAAGCCGACAACAACTCCAACGTCCGCACCCGCGAGGGCATCCTGCACAAGCGCAAGAACGCGGCGTAATGCCTTCATCTCCCCGCCGGGGAGATGGAAGCTGAGAGAGATCTCATTCACATCCGAATTCGGACGAGCCCTGGCGTAGGCCGAGGGTTTTTCATTTTCTATGGAACCTGAGCCAGCTTTCAGCGTCCAATTTCCGATCAGGGCTGCTCGGCACGCCACAAATTGAGAAAGAGGGAACCAACATGTATTTGCCCGACTGGATGTGTTTGGCTTCGGTTCGACGGCTCGTTTGCTGGCTTATCGTGTCGACCAACTGGGTTTCGGTAACGGCTCAGCCGGGGGGCTTGGACTGCGATACGGACATCGTGGCCCAATTCGGGGATGTGTGGTTTTCCCAGATTCAGATCCAGGATCACCTGGCGTTCTGCACGACAATACCCGCCAGCCGGGAGTTGCGGATCTACGACATTGTCGATGTAAGCAACGCTCGGCTATTAAGCTCTTTGGAGATCGATATTCGCGGGTTTGCGGTTCAGGGGATCTATATCTACGCCATGGTCTATGATGGTGGTTTGCAGATTATCGATGTGAGCGACCCGACGGACCCGCACGTTGTTGGCTCATCAGCACCCAATATCCCCACTGGTTCAGTTTGGGTGTCCGGGGATACCGCTGTCATAATCAATGGCAGCGGGCATCTCTATTTCTTTGATGTATCCGATCCGACATTGCCAAGGCTCCGGCTCTTTACGTATGGCTCCGAGCACTTCGCACTTTCCGCAGCATTTATTGATCAGTTCGTGTATGTCGCGTATCGGAACAAACCAGTCAGCATTTATGACATCGGCACGGGTTGGCTGCCAACGAAGATCGGCGAGTTTGGAGATCCATCGAGATTTCGGAGCCTCATCGCGAAGAGTGGGCGGCTGTACATGGTTGACAGCACGATCGAGGAGAGTGTCCTGGAAGTGTGGTCCATCATAGATCCGCTGCACCCAACCTTCATCGAAGAATACGAGCCCGGAGGGCGAATTGGGCCAATTGCGGTTGATGGAGATCGGCTGGCGCTAGGTATTCGCTACTTTGGGATCGAGTACCTGATCGCCGAGAAATCAAGCAACCTCGTGAGCGTCAACCGCACGGACTCTATCGAACCGATCCCGGGAATGTCATTCGTTGATGGATACCTGGTATCGGGCACGGTAAACGGAATCGCCGTTCTTGATTCGACGAAGCAGAGCACGTTTCCGATCATCAACCAGTTCGAGTTTGGTGATCGCGATCTTGACTTTGTGGACACGTCAAGGGTTGGTGACGTGCTTTTGAGTTTAAGCCAAGAACAAGATCGACTCGGTGTCATTTTCACGTCTTTGACGGACCCGCTTGCGCCAGCGATGGTGGGTCACTTTGAGATGACATACCAGCCGCTAGAAATAGTGAGCTCGAACCAACGGGCGATTGTGCGTGGAAACGAAAGACTGTTATGGCTTCTGAATATAGAGGATCCTTCGGCGCCGTCGCTCATCGATCGGTATGTATGCGACGAATCCGTGGGCTTTGCAATCGACGAGCACTACTTCGCATTCGCCGAGGTTCACACAGAGAACCTTCTCATTTATGATCTCACGTCAGGCATTCCAAGCCAGGTATACCAATTCGAATCAATGGGATACAGCCTGTCGGCAATGCGAGCCGACAGCAGCATGCTTTATCTTGCATTCAGCGATCCAGAGGAATTGCACGTGATGAATATGTCATCTCCCGACAGCCCGGTTCTGGAATCTGTCCTCAACGGAGTTGGCAAAGTGGATCGGATCTATGCGAAGAATAATTATCTGTATGCGGTAAGCAGAGAAGCGGTGATTATCATCGATGTACGCAATCCAAAGCAACCCTCTATTGCGGCGACAATCGAGTTCCCCGGCGTCGTCAATGACATCGCCGTAGGCGATTCAAAGCTCGTTGCTGGAACAAAGAATGGATTCTTTGTGGTCTACGATATCGGCAATCCAAATCATCCACGGTTGATCCACTCCAGGTATTATCCCGCCCTCTGGGCGACATACCCAGAATTCAACCGAATCGAGCTCAGCGACGACGAATCGACAGCGTATGTATCGCGTTTTTTCGAACTTCTCTTCATCGATCTCACCACGAGTTGCATGCCAACCTGCCCACCCGACACCAACCACGACGGCATCCTCTCCCCCGCAGACTTCACCGCATGGATCGCCGCCTTGAACGCGCAGGCACCCGAGTGCGACCAGAACAACGACGGCTCCTGCACCCCCGCGGATTTCACCGCCTGGGTCGCCAACTACAACGCGGGTTGCTAGCCCAGAGAGTCACCCGCGCACAAACAACCCCTCGCTCGAGCGAGGGGTTTGTCATTCTTTCCCAGTGCCAAATGCCCAGTGCCTAATGCCTCATGCCTAGTGCCTAGTGCCTACTTGCCCTTGTAGTAATCCAGGTTGATCTGGGTGTACTTGCTCCACTCCTCGGGCAGGTCTTCCTCGGGGAAGATCGCCTTGACGGGGCACTCGTCGACGCACAGGCCGCAGTCGATGCAGGTGTCCGGGTCGATGAAGAGCTGGTCGGTGGTCTCGAAGTCCGGCTCGTCCTTGGTGGGGTGGATGCAGTCGACGGGGCAGACCTCGACGCAGGCGGTGTCCTTGGTCCCGATGCACGACTCGCCGATGATGTGTGACAAGGTTTGGCCCTCCTAACGCTCTGATCGACCCGGCCAGCCGGGGCACTCCAGTGACTCTAGGAGCCTATCTGGGTCCGAAAAGCCTTTGGCGAGATCCCCCAATATCACCAACCGAAGCAGGCCGGAGGGAGCGGATTCTATTGTGGCGTTCTAAGGTGGCCAATTGGCACCCAAATCCCACAATTCCCTTGCATCGGCCGAATTCTCGGCGTGGGCGGAATTCAGGGAGAACCAGCCATGATCCGGATCGTTTCAGCAGCAAGTTTGATCGCCATTGCCGGGATCGCCAACGCGGCGACAGAACCGGTCGAGCCCGGCGTCACCGTGCTCAACGCAGCAAGCGGGGGCGCCGCGAGCGTCTCTGGACAGGCTTCGGTCCACACGCGCCGCTTTACGGTTGCGTCGAATCACAGCGGCGCCATCCTTGTCAACGGGCGAGGACGCATCGAGTGCTCCGACGTCCGCATCGCGGGCGGCTACGAGCTGTCTGGCAACCACGCCCAGATCATGGGCGGCATCTGGACCGGGTACACCGAAGCCGCAGACCCGCTGGCGACCAAGGCCGCGGCTCTGAATGCGCTCGCCGCGCAGTACGACGACGAAGACGCACCCGACGGCAACGGCTCCATCAAGCTGACCGGCGGCACGCACACGGTCATGCCCGGCTTCTACCCGGGTGGCATGGAAATCAGCGGCGGCAACATCACACTCAGCCCGGGGACCTACATCCTGGGCGCCGGCATGAGCATCACCGGACAATCACGCGTCGAAGGCAACGGCGTCACCATCGTGGTGCTCCAGGGCGATGTGCGCATCGCTGGCGGAGCCGTCATCCGGATCGATCCGTCAGAGACCGGAGATCTCTCCGATTTCTCGATCGCACTCCCGGAAAGCAACGCCGGGCACATCAGCCTGACCGGCAACAGCGAGCTCTCGATCCAGGGCGCGATCTACGCCCCCAGGGCGAGCATGAGTGTCACGGGTCAGGCCATCGGGAGCGCTTCACCCTTCGTCGGCGAGGTGGTCGTGGTCGACACACTCACGCTGGCGGGGCGAGGCTCGATCATCATCGGCGCGATGGGTCCGATGAACCTCATCGCCGAGCGCAAGATCGACTGATCCGACCCTTTCAGCACACTCCGTCAAGAGCACACCCGTGGCCTGCGAGGGCCACGGGTGCTGCATTTTTGTGACACAACCACAACCGGCACGCTCCTTGAGGTGCTCGCGTTGCCCGCTCGTCGATCGTTCCGTGCTCGGCTCTTATGACGTCGCCAGAAGCTCGCCAAGGCTCATGATGACACGGTCGGCCCCCGCCCGGGCCAGTTGCTCCGCCGGCGTCAATCCCGCAAGGGCGATCACGCGCATCTCGGCTCGCAGCGCCGCCTCCACGCCGCTGACCGAGTCCTCGATCACCACCGCGTCCGCGGGGCGGACGCGCATCCGCTCCGCGGCGTGCAGGAAGAGCCCCGGCTCGGGCTTCCAGACACCCACGTCGTACGCGCTGTAGATCCGCGCCTCGCCCTCGTGGTGGAACCGGTCGATCAGCCCCGCGCTCGTCAGCGAGGCCTGCATCTTGTTCATCGGGCCGTTGCTGGCCACGCACCGAAGATGCGTCCCGGCGTCGTCGAGCGCGTCGAGCAACTCCAGCGCCCCCTCGATCACCTCGATCGGCTCGCGCTCGAAGGCTTCGAACATCCGTCGGCGGTACGCCGTGAGCAAGTCGGGCAGCTCGCGCCCCAGCTTCGCCTCCGCCTCCGCCCGGATCACGTTCAGGTCGCGCCCCTTGAATGTCTCGATCGATTGCTGCGTCGTCATCGCCCAGCCGATCTCGGTCAGACATTCCGCGAGGAGACGGTTGGTGACGGGCTCGGTGTCGACCAGGACGCCGTCGCAGTCGAAGATGATCAGGTCGCAGTCCAGCACGCTCAGTCGCTCTCGGCCATTAGGCGCGCCAGCATTGAGGCACCCATCCGCTGGCCGAGTTCCTGGAACACGCCCGAGTTCTGCGGCACAACCCGCTGCGTCACCTCCGCGAAAATCGAGTGCCACCGGTCAAAGTGGCGCTGCGCAAGACCCGGGATCTTCCGGTGCGCCTCGAACGGGCGACCCGAGTACGTCCCCGTGCGCAGGATCGCGGAAGACCAGAACCGCTTCATCTTGGCCAAATGCGCATCCCAGTCGCCAACGTGCTCTTCGAAAATCGGGCCGATCAGATCGTCCTCACGAACACGCGCGTAGAAGGTGTCCACGAGCGTTGCGATCTGATCCTCGGTGACGCCTGGCGTGGGCTTGCCGCCCGATTCGCTCAGCTGGAGATTCACTGCGACCATCACGGATTCCTCTCACGCGCTCGGTGTTTGCTTCGAACCGACCGGCGCGTCCTCTTTCGGGTCGGCCCGCATGAACAGGGCCTCGCCCTTGGTGATCTTCTGCCCCTTCTTGAGCGCGTGGGGCCCGCCGAATGTAGCGAGTTCTCCGAGCGGAACACCATCAGCGGGCGCACAATTCCAGCCCTGCCAGAATTCCGCCATTTTGGTCGGCATCGCCGGCGCCATGAGCAAACTGGCGATCCGCAGCGTCTCGGCGCACGAGTACAGGATCGTCGCCAGGGCGTGAGGCCCATCCTCGAGCTCGTCGATCTGCTTGGCCAGTGTAAACGGCGCCGAGTAGCTGATGAAGTCGTCTACCGCGCGCACGAGCGACAAGCCCTGCTTGACCATCTCGTCCACCTCGAACCTGTCCGCCGCGGCACACGCCTTTGTGACTGCCTCGCTCGTCAGATTCGCAAAGTGATACGTTCGCCCCGGGTCCTCGGCGGGCTTGCCCGCGTTTTGGCGCGCAAGCAGCGCGGTCTGCAGGGCCGAGCCATCGGGAAAGCCGTATTCCCCGTTGCAGAGCATGGTCAGCTCGCCTCCGAGGTACTTGTCGATCATGTTCCCGACCCGGCTGGTCGAGTTGCCCACGCCGTTGGCAAGGTCCGCGTTGTACGTCTCAACGAAGTGATCGTGCGCAAAGTCCGCGTCGTTGGCGCCCAGCGGCCCCTGCGTCAGCAGGTACCAGCGCACCGCGTCCGTCGAGTAGCGGGCGCAGTACGCCTCCAAAAGCTCGATCTCGATGAAGTTGCCAAGACTCTTGGACATCTTGCGCCCCTCGCGGATCCAGTACGCGTGCGCGTACACGGCCTTGGGAGCCTCTTCACCGAGAGCCCTCAGCATCGCGGGCCAGATCACCGCATGGAACCAGAGGATGTCCTTGGCCATCACATGCACGTCGGCAGGCCAGAACCGCCGGCGGTCCGGCGTGTCGACGGTCGTCAGGTAGTTGCACAGCGCCTCGATCCACACGTAGATCCGGTGCTCCGGGTCATTGGGCATCCGGATGCCCCAGTCCGCATCGCCCTCCTTGATGCGCCGCGAGACGGGCACCTTCTGCAGGCCCTGCCTGATGCGCCCCATGACCTCGTTCTTGCGCGCACCGGGAAGCACGCGGATCGCGTCCGACTCGATCTGTTCCTTGAGCCAGCTTTCGTACTTGTCGAGACGGAAGAAGTAGTTCTGCTCGACGCGCTTCTCGAGGGGTCGGCCCGTCACCGGGCTCTTGTAGTCGTGCTCGCGGGCGGTGTTCTCGGGGACGTACTCCTCTTGCGAGGCATCGAACCAGCCCTCGTAGTCGCCAAGCTCGATGTCGCCCGAATCGACGAGCTTCTGGATGTACGCAGACGCCTTCGTCTTGTGTCGGTCTTCGGTCGTGCGCACGAAGTCGTCGCAGGCAAAGCCCATCGCGTCGAAGGCCTTGCGGAACTCGGCGGCGTTGCGATCGGCCCACTCCAGGGGCGAGAGCCCGTGCTTGGCCGCGGACTGAACGACCTTCTCGGCGTGCTCGTCCGTGCCTGTGAGGCAGAAGACGTCGCCCGGGCGTCCCAGGCGCATCCGCTGGAACCTGGCGCCCACGTCCGCAAGGAGCGTGGTGTAGCAGTGCCCGATGTGGGGGCGGTCGTTGACGTAATAGATCGGGGTCGTGACGTAATAGGTGTCCATCGGGCCAGTGTAGGGAGGGCTTGGCGAGCCCCTCGTGTGGGCTGGGGATCGTGCCCGTTCTTTCTGACACCGAGCCCGATAGCCCACGGAACGGGTTTCGGGCTAGGCTTGTGGCGCTGGCAGAATCAGCGAGGTTGGAGATCCGTATGACCCGCGAGCAGTTCGAGGCTGAGGCACTCGAACATCTCGACGCCGTGTTCCGCATGGCGATGCACCTGACCCGCGACCGCCCGAAGGCGGAGGATCTGGTCCAGGACGTCTACGTCCGGGCGCTCAAATCAGCGGCCAAGCACGGGTTTGAGGCCAAGGGCGGCGGGATGCGGGCCTGGCTCTTTACCATCGCCCACAACACGTTCTATTCGACGATCAAGCGCGAGAATCGGGCACCCAGCGCGGTGGGCGAGTTCCACTCCGATGCCGATGACGGACCGATGCCCGATGAACCGCCCCCTGCTTGGGACGCGACGAGCTTCGACTGGGAGCACGTGGACGATCGTCTCCGCAGGGCGATCGAATCGGTCCGCGACGAGTACAGGCAGGTCCTGATCATGTGGGGCGTGCAGGGGCTGAAATACCGAGAGATTGCGGACGTTCTTGGGGTCCCGATCGGGACCGTGATGAGCAGGCTTCACCGGGCCAGGAAGATGGTCGCAGACGCCCTGGCCGAGCAGCCGGGGGCATTGGAGGAGCTCGGAATCCGGGGCGACGGCGAGATCGCTTAGCGGACCTGGGCAAATGCCCGAAAAACAAAGAGTGCCCCGGAAGAATGAGGGGCCCGGATCGGTTGGACAGATTGGTTGCCCCGCTCGAGGGCAAAGGGCAGGTATTCAAGCAGCAGAGGCGGTGGTAAAGGCTATGGCGGACTCTTCGGGGCATTCTGAGCAGAAGCTGAATCTGGCGGCGTTGCTTCGCGCGGCTGCCGACGACGAGCTGTGCTCGCACGACGAGCGCCGTCTTGAGGCCTACATCGAAGAGGACCCCTCGCTTGCCAGCCGGATCGAGTGCGACAAGAAGCTCCGCGAGGCGATCGGGCGCGCGTTCTGCTGCGATTCGGGCGACTGCGCCCCGAAGGACCTGTGCGGTTGCATCTCGGACGCGATGAGGTGCTGCTGTGTCGAGGACGACACGGACGCGACCATGCCCGAGGCGATCTCTGGGCGGACGCGGTCGGTTGCCTTCTGGCATCGCACGAAGTTCCAGCTCGGGCTTGCCGCCGCGGCGATGGTCGCGATCTCTGCGGTGCTCGTGTTTTTCAACAACCAGACCCCGACGGGCTCGAATCAGGCGCTCGCGGACCGGACCGCCGCGGCTTCGTTCGTAGCCAGCGAGCACGGGCACTGCATCACCGATGCGGTCCACGCCGCCCGGAAATTCGTGGTCGAGAACCCCGAGGAGCTCCCGAGCTTTACGGGGAATGTCGTTGGCACGGAGATCGCCCTTGCGGACCTGATCGCAGGCGGCGCCACGGAAATCAAGTTCATCAACGCGGGAGAGTGCCACGTGCCCGGCGGCGGGCCCAGCATGCACCTGCGGTTTACGCTGCCCGAGATCACGGGCGAGGTCTCGCTGTTCATCCAGCGGAACTCGGGTCGCCTCAAGCTCACCGAGGGCTACACGTACATGCTCGCCCCCACGGGTGAGGCCTCCAATACGCCAAGCGTGTACATCTGGCTCCGTGAGGGGCTTGTGTACTACCTCGTGATCCCCGGTCGGGCCCCTTGCGACCAGCTGCGCAAGTCGCTGGTGCTGCCCACCGAGACCCGGAACCTGACCGACCAGGTCTAAGGGGCCGGGCGTTGGCGGCTTGGCACCGAATCGTGCCGATTCCGGGTCGGATCGACCGATGCATAGGTCCGGAACGTACCATTCATGAGTGCCGGGCCCCGGGCCTGGCTTGGGGTCCGTTCGGAGGTAGACCATGAAACGCTTCACCGCTGCTGTGCTGCTGTGTGCCTGCTCGATGCCCGTGTCGGCGCAGAACGCCATCGGCTCTGGCAACAAGCTCGATCGCTCCAACCAGAAGGGCTCGGGCGGCACGAACACGGCTGTCCAGAACGATCTGCAGCAGTCGCTGATGCTTCGCAACGCGATTGTCACGGGCAACGCCGCCGGCGGGATGAGCTTCCGCGGGAACGTTGGGTACGTGGGCGAGCGAGAGTTCCGGGGTGAGCTCGGCTCGGACGAGCTCTTTGGCTTCCGTCGGGACTCGCTCTACTCGGGCATCTCGGGCCTTGGGATCCGCGGGACGGACTCGCTGCAGTACCAGTTTGCGATGACGACGGGCTCGCAGCCGCCCTCCTCGATTGCGGGCTCGCTTTCGATCAGCCGCGACTCGTTCATGCCCGATGTTGGCAACCTTGGCGTGCAGAGCAACGCGGTCTCGCCCCAGGACGGCCCGATCCGGCGCGTCGACGTTTCCGACCAGGAGGATGTCGCTGGGGCGGGTCTCTGGAGGCTCCGGTCGTCTTCGGGGTATCTGACGGACAAGTCGCTCGCGTCGAGTTTCGTCGGGACGATCAGCACGGGCAAGGGCGAGGCGCTCGACGTGACGGCCTCGCCGCTGGATGGCGTGCGGATCTTCGACCCGCTGAGCGTCTCGCCCACGTCGGGTGCGCTGCGTCCGGACACGGCAACTCGCACGCAGAACCTGATCGAGCGCCTTTCGCCCAACACCAGCGCGACCATCGGACCCGACGGGCTGACCGGTCACGAGAAGATCCTGAGCCGACTCCGAGACGCCTACGGCCAGAACCTGTCGAGCGAGCCCTCGGACCTGGTCAAGCAGGTGCTCGATCAGAACCAGAAGCTCCGCGAGTACATCGAGGGCATCAAGAGCGGGATCGACCCGGTCGACATCGAAGAGGGCGGCACACCGACCCCCGATTCGACTCCCGCAGACGAGGACCTGACGCCTCGCGAGAAACTGCTTCGGGACTTTGAGAACATGGACATCGATCCCGGTGTGATCGAAGCGATGCGCCAGAGCTCGACGCGGGTCGAAGAGCTGGTCGCGCAGACGAACCCGGCAGATCGGAACTACTTCGCGATCCATCTGAACCACGGGCACAAGTCGATGCTCGACGGCAACTACTTCGACGCCGAGGCGAGGTTCGCGCTGGCGCTCTCGATCAAGCCGGGCGATCCGACAGCCTCGATCGCGCGCGTGCACGCTCAGATCGGCGCGGGCCTGACGCTGTCGGCTGCGACGAACCTCCGCGAGACGTTCACGGTCAACCCGACGATGATCAACGCCCGGTACGCGCCGGGGCTGATCCCGTCCGACGCACGCCTGCGCGACACGGTGCCGAGGCTCCAGGCGCTGGCTGCGGGCGCGGGGCTTCGGGCGAGGCAGTCGGCGCTGGTGCTCGCGTACATCGGCTTCCATCTGCGTGAGGACGCGCTCATCAAGGAGGGCCTCGATCGCCTCGAACTCGAGAGCGAGGATCGCCTGGCTGCGATCCTGCGTCTGGTCTGGCTGGACGATCAGCCGGTGGGCGAAGCCCTCGAGGGTGTGCCGCAGATTGAGGGTGGGAACGGGGACGAATGACCGCCCAGAGGCCTTCGATTGTCCAATTCCTGACGGACGGTTCCCTGCCCAGGCTCTGCGCTGATCTGGGAGCGCTTGCGCGCGTGCGCATCACGCTCCACGATGAAAGAGGACACGAGATCATCGCCGGGGAGGCCACGGCGTCTCCCTACGCGATCGCGCAGACGCCCTCGGCAGAGGACAAGGACGCGGTCGTGGTCCCGATCCAGGTCGACGAGGAGGTGCTGGGCGAGCTGCGTGTCGGGCGTGGCGCACCGGATCGGCTGATGGCGTGCGTTCGTCATCTGGCGACAACGGTCGCCGAGGTGTGCGACCACGACATGGAGCTGCGCCACCGGGTGCGTGAGCTCGAGCTGCTCTACCGACTCAGCGAGCACCTGGCTCGCGCGACGGACGTGCAGGAGGTGCTGCAGATCGCGCTGGATTCGGCGCTGGACGTCCTGGATCTCGACGCTGGCTCGGTGGTGCTCTTCGACGACAAGACGCAGATCACATCCGACGAGCAGGGCATCGAGCTGATCGCCAGCCGGAAGCTCACCGCGGAGTGGCTGCGCGACCCCAGGCCCCTGTCGATCGGTCGGCAGTTCGATCGGCGCGCGATCTCGGGCGAGATCGTCGCGGTCGAGGACCTGCGGTGCGACCCGCGCGTGCTGGCGCCGGAGCGTCTGGCGAACGAGAAGATCGTCGGGTTTGTGACCGCGGGGATCATTTTCCAGAACACACCCATCGGCGCGATCAGGCTCTACGACCACGAGCCGAGGCTTCTTGACAGCTCCGAGCAGCGCCTCGTCCGGTCGATCGCCCAGCAGGCTGCGGTCTCAATCGAGCAGGCCCGGCTCCTGGAGCTGCAGGCCAGGGATCGCAGGATCGGACGTCAGCTCAGACTCGCGAGCGAGATCCAGCTCCGCATGATGCCGACCAGGATGCCCGTGTTCCCGAGGCTCGATATCGCGGGACGCTACGCGCCCTCGCTCGAGCTGGGAGGCGATTTCTACGACGCGTTCAAGGTCGGGATGGCAGGGAAGCCAAACCTCGGGCTGGTGATCGGTGATGTCGTGGGCAAGGGTGTGCCCGCGGCGCTGCTCATGGCGAGCGTCCGCTCATCGGTGCGGGCTTACGCACAGGACGTCTACGACATCGATGAGATCGTCAGCCGGACGAACAAGTCGCTCTGCCGGGACACGCTCGAGAGCGAGTTCGTCACGCTCTGGTACGGCGTGATCGACCCGGAAACGCTCCACCTGACCTACTGCGGCGCGGGGCACGAAGCGCCGATCATCCTGTCGGTGCCCGACGGACGCGCGCCCACCATGGCCGACCTGGTCGAGCTCTCGACCGGGGGCATGGTCATCGGTGTCGATCCGTCGCAGCGCTACCAGCGGGGACACTTCGACCTGCACCGGGGCGACGTGCTCGTGTGCTACACCGACGGCATGACCGATGTGCAGAACTTCGAGGAGCAGCGCTTCGGCAAACGCAGACTCCAGTACGCGATCATCGAGACGCTCGCGGACAACCCCGGCGCGACGTCCGAAGAGATCATCGAGGGCATCTTCTGGCGCATCCGCCAGTTCGCGGGCCTCTCCAAGCAGCCAGACGACCAGACCCTCCTGGTCGTTCGCACCTGATCACTCGGCGCTCCGGGCGGACCAATCGGACAGGATCTTGTCGACGCGCCGGGCGTGCTCGGTTGGCGTGTCCGCGTAGAGGTGCTTTCCTATCTCGTTGGCGCGGAGCCGCAGATCCGACTGCGTGCTCCGGATCAGCGCGATCAGGTCCTTTGGGCCATCACCGATCGCAAGTTGCAGTTCGCTCAGGTCGTGCTCTGTCCCGAGCAGGTCGGAGAGATCCTTGGCCGGCGTGTAGCGGTCCTGGCTGGCGTGCTGCCAGGCGTCCGCCAGCAGGCGTGTGTGGTAGCGGTCGTACTTGAGGCGCTTGCGCCACTCGTGGAACGTCTCGGGCGAGCGTTCCCGGTAGGCCAGCGCCATGGCTTTGCGCGCATCGGCGTAGGTTCGGCGCACCCCTCCGAGGATGGCTTTGTGCCCCTTGGCGTCAAGGGTCCAGCCTTCGGCCCGGCCTCGGATCTCGAGCAGGGCTTTGCGGAATGAGGCGAGCCGATCGTGGACGTCGGCGCTGGCGGCGCTGTCGCGTCTTTCGATCAGGTCGGCGTGGATCGGCTCCCAGTGCGCGGGCTCGGGGCGGTTTGCGATGAGCGATTCGTAGCATTCCAGCGCCGCAGCCGCGTCGCGCAGGCCAGAGAGTTCCCGGGCTGCGTCTCGGAGGTGCGCGTTCTCGGCCTTGTACGCCCCAAAGGCCGGGCGTACGAGGCGGATCAGCCCCCGGACCTTCTTGCACCGCTTGCGTACGGCGAACGCCTTCTCGTGGGGGCCTGTCTTGTCCGTCTCGAGCTCGCCCAGCGCACGCTCCAGCTGCTCGCAGGCGATTCGCGAGAGGGCGACCTGGATGGGTTCGTTATGCTCAAGCCTGTACGACACCCGGCGCCCTCCCCCCCTGAGCGTACGAAGCAGGGCCCCCGGTGAATGTCAAGACTTGATGAGCGCGCAAGGAGACAACCGGATCGTCGTCCGGCCTTGGTGGGCGCAGGGTTCTTTGCGTGCCTCAGGCGGCCGAGGGGCCGTTGTCGAACGAGCTTTCCTGCGTTTCGAACTGGTGACGGAACTCGTCGAAGTTGAGCTGGAGGCGCTCGAACTGAGAATCGACGTTGTCCATGAGCTCGCGTGTGCGCTCGGAGAGCCTGGTCACGGGGACTCGGCTTGCGGGCGAGCGGGCCTGCTGGCCTGCGTGACGTCCCGGGGCCTGCCTTGGGAACGGGATGGGGGCGGGATCTTCTTCCCATGTGCCCCTGAGTCGGAATCGGTCCACGAGGAACCTCCTTCACTGCTCCATCTTGAGCCGTGTCGGCCCTTATCTCGGAGCAATGGGGCTCATCGGATCAGCGGCGCCGAAGATTGACGCCAAGGCCCCAAAGACCGCACAGATTCGGCGTTTTCGGGGCGTCGCTTGAGCAGGAACTGCGCTCTCGGACCATCTGTCTCTGGTTATCGGGCCTTGGGGGCCTCGACCCGCTGACCGACCTTGTGTTCGGTCCCAGCGAGGGCACGCTGGAGGTTTCCGCGGTGTTTGTAGATGACGACCGCCGCGAGCAGCCCGGTCGCGATGGCCGCGGGCCAGGCGCCGCCGAAGCGGCTGGGCAGGAGCAGGACGAGCGCCAGAGCGCTGATCGGGAGGCTCAGGGCCGCGGCGCAGCTGGAGACGCCGACGTATTTGGTGATCTTGAGCGTGGTCAGGAAAGTCAGGAGCGCGAGCGTCCCGGCGATCGTGAGGACGGGGAAGACAGCCAGGAGTGTGCCAAGGCCTGTGGCGACGCCCTTGCCGCCCTTGAAGCGGAGGAAGACGGAGAACATGTGCCCAAGAACCGGCGCGATCATCGCGCCCAGCCACCACCAGGTTTCGCTCGGAGTGAGCGCCCCTTCCGTGCGCACGAGCCCGTTGACAAGCCCGAAGGTGAGCGTGGGGATCAGGCCCTTGAGCATGTCCAGGAAGAAGCAGAGGAAGAAGAACTTTCGACCAAGGACGCGCCCGACGTTGGTGGCTCCGATGTTCTTGGAGCCGTGCTGGCGGATGTCGATGCCCTTTGATCGCGCGATGAGCAGCCCGAAGGGGATCGAGCCGACGACGTAGCCGATGAGGATGAGCGTGATGAGCAGCGGGAAAGTCTGCATCAGCTGCCGGTCTGTCGCGCCTTGGCGACGAAGCGTTCGTTCAGGCCCGCCAGCAGTCGCTCGAACACCTTGTCAGCGTCGCAGGTCGCGTCGATGACGAGGTAGCGCTCGGGCCAGCGTTTGGCCTGATCGAGGTAGCCCTGGCGCACGCGGGCGCGGAAGTCATCGGGGCGAGCTTCGATGCGATCGGGCTCGGCGCTGCGCCGACAGGAGGCCGTGGATTCGTCGACGTCGAACACGACGACGAGATCGGGCTCGAGACCTCCCGTTGCGGCCTTGGCAACGTCGAGGATCTCGCTCTCAAGGAGCCCGCCTCCGGAGCCCTGGTAGGCGAGCGTCGAGCTGACGAATCGGTCCGCCAGGACGATGTGTTTCTGCGCGAGCGCGGGGCGGATGGTCTGTTCGACAAGCTGAGCGCGGCTCGCCATGTAGAGGAGCATCTCGCAGCGGAGCGTCATGTCGCCGTGGTCGTGGGCGAGCAGGAGCTGGCGGATGGCTTCGCCGATGCCTGTGCCCCCGGGCTCGCGGACCTCGGTGACCTCGAGGCTGTTCTGTGTGCAGAGGGCTGAGAAGCGAGCGAATTGAGTGGATTTGCCCGAGCCGTCGGGCCCCTCGAAGACGACGAGGCGTCCGGCGAGGGCGTCAAAGAGTGGTCGTTGGTTCTGCACGAAAGCAGTCTATGCCAGAGCGCCTTGCGGGCCGAACCCGTGCGAGACGGACGCTGTCGGCTCCGGCCTTGCTTATTCGCCCATGGGTACGAATTCGACCTGGCGTTTGCCCGATGAGTTTTCAAGGCGTGAAGAGGGCCCACCGAAGATGAGGCGGTCGACGGAGAGCGCGCCGGGCCCGATGAGGAACATGGCAAGCGCCGCCATGAGCAGCGCGAACTGCCAGAGGATCTCGGTGTAGACGTAGCCGTTCGCACCCATCTCGAACATGCCCGCGGGCAGGAAGCCGTAGACAGCGGTGCCGTGCTGGATCGCGGGCCCGATCTGTGTGAGCCACATCGCGGTGAGCATGGTGCCCGCCAGAGGCAGGGCCGCGAGGCGCGTGAAGAAGCCGATGAGCATCGCGGCGCCGCAGACGAGTTCGAGGATGCCCGCAACCCACGCGATCACGACGGGCAGCGTGCCCTTGGCCAGCGCTGCGGGCCAGAGCGGGCTGAGCGCCTGGCCTGTTTCGTCGACGCCCGGGTTCGCGGCGTGGTCGAGCATGAGAGCCAGACTCATCACGCGCTTGACATCGACGGGGGCGGGCTCTCCCTGGTAAGCGACGGGGAGGGCGGCGCCATCGACGGGCTCGGTGTCCTCGGGGTCAGTGTCCTCAAGGCCGGTATCTTCGGGCTCGGCGTCGTCGCCGTCGGTTTCTGGGTTGGCTGCGCCCGGGTCTTCCGGGGGGATGTCTTCGACGGGCGGCGGAGTTTCTTCAACAGGCTCGTCGGGCTGACTGGTTTCGGGGGTGAGATCTTCGATGTTGTCCGGGATCACCTCAGGAACGACCGGTTCGGGTTCGACCGGGACCGGGGTGGGCTGGGGAGTCTCGATCGGCCCCGGGATGGAGGCAGACTGCGGGGAGATCTGGCCCCACTCGATGAGCTGGGCGATGTCCTGTGGATCGGATACGGTCGTCCGAAATGCGACCTTGTTCATCCCGGCCCAGATGAAGGTGGATGCCAGGGCGAGACGCAGACAGAGCGGCGCGACGTTCAGGGCCAGGCTTGTGCGAAAAGACATGGGTGATCCTTCCTTCTGGCCTCGTCGAGTGGCGCGTGATCTGGCGCGTCGGGGTCGGCAGCTTCTCCAACCATGATACGGAAGCCTGCGGTGTGCGTTTCTTCCTACCATCGTACGCGGAGGGCTCCATGGACCACTTTGGAGCGGATGCGCGGGCGTGGCGGAATTGGCAGACGCGCGGGATTTAGGTTCCCGTGGCCGGAAGGTCGTGCAGGTTCAACTCCTGTCGCCCGCATTGGAGGAATCCCCGATTGACCCGCCTTAAGCGGGGGGTTGTTCAGGGAGAAGAGGTGTGGGGCGTGCGTACGCTTCATTCCTTGGCTGAGTCGACGAACCAATCCAAGCGCCCTGAGCTCCCGCGGCTGGTTGGCGCCGAATCGCGCGGCGCCCAGATCGAGGGCAAGCCTTCATCGGTCCCCACCGATGCGCCGTCGCCGATCGGAACAGTGGTCGGTCGGCGGTACGAGATCGTCGAGTTTCTCGGGTCGGGGAAGCTGGGCAAGGCGTTCCTGGCGCGGGACCGGCTCACCGAGGCGATGGTCGCGCTCAAGCGATTCCGCACGGACACGGACAAGCATCGACAAGCAGCGGAGATGGCGATGGCGGCTGCCGAGCTGGTGGCCGCGTATCGGCACGACTCGATCGTGCGCGTCTTTGACGTGGGGGAGGATGTTTCGGGCCCTTACATCGTCAGCGAGTACATCGACGGGCCCGACGCGAGTCGCCTGGTGGCTTCGCAGGGCGCGATGGGCCTCCGCCAGGCGGTTCGGATCATCGAGACGATCGGGCAGGCGGTCGCCTTTGCGCACGATCGCGGGTTCTACCACGGCTCGGTGCGCGGGGGGAACATCCTCTTTTTGGACGGCAAGAAGCCGATGCTGTCGGACTTTGGCCTGGGCGGGCTCGACCGAGCGGACGTGGCGCGAGCCAAGCGCCAGGACGTCAAGGGTTTAGCGCGGACGCTCTGCCAGCTGCTGACGGGCGTGTCGTCGGGGTCGGTCGATGTGCGTGACCTGCCCGAAGCGGTGCAGCCTGCGGTGCGAGCGGCGCTTGGGACCAGCGTGACCGCCAGGCAGCCGACGGTCGAATCGTTCCTGCGGGAGCTCCGGGCGACGGAGCTGGATCTCGGGCAGCCGCCCGAGGGCGAAGTGGAGCTGATCGGGCGGGCGCGACGTGCGGAGCTTTCGGGCTCGTTCGTGGCGATGCGTGAGGCGGGCGAGGAAGCGCTGCAGAAGAACAGCGAGTCGGCCGAGGCGATGGTGGTGCTGCGCCGGGCGGACCAGCTCAAGGGCGAGCGCGACGAGCTGATGAAAGCGTTCCGCCAGCACGAGCAGGATCTGAGCTACGCGGGGGCACTGGACACACTCACGAAGCTTCTCAAGCGATTCCCCGCGGACCACCAGGCGCAGCGCCTTGGCCCCAAGCGTGAGACGCTGGCGGAGCTGACGAGGCTCTCGGGGATCGCTGAGCAGCTGTGCGCGGCGGGGCACATCGGCGCGTCATTTGACACCTGGCGCCGGATCGTCGAGCTCAGCCCGGCAGATGAGCGCGCCAAGTCGATGGTGTCGCAGGCGAAGAAGGCCAGGCTCCGCAGGCGTGTCGTCAGTACGGCGGGCGTGCTGGTGGTGCTGACAGCGATCGGCGGCGCGGGTGGGTATTTCGCTTGGGACGCGGGCTATCTCGACGGTCTCGGTATCCCGGGGCTCGCGCCGAGCGAGACTCTGTCGAGCGCGTCGGGCGCAGAGACCGGAGAAACGCCCGAGAAACCCGCGTTCCTGCCCACGACGACCAACCCGCTTGTGCGCGCGCCGGGCGAGGATGCATCCGCTTCGAAAGCCAGCGAGACGACGGGAGCGGGCGATCTTGGGGGCGATGCGATGTCGCAGAAGCCCGAGGCGCCCGTGATCGACATCGAGGCGCAGCGGCGCGAGGCGCAGGCACAGTCTGCAGCGCTTGCCAAGCGCGATGCGCTCGCTGCCAAGCGCCACGCGGAGCAGTCTGGCGCGACGGGGCTTGCCGGGGCGGCATACGACAGCGCGATGGCGGTCCTGGAGCGGGCCGAGGGGCAGCTTGGCGCGGGCGAGTACGCATCAGCAGAGGACAGCTTCGGCGAGGCGCGCGGCGCGTTTGTCTCGGCGACCGCTAAGGCGGGGGCGGTGATCGCGGAGGTGCGAGGCATCATCGCGGAGAAGCGATTCCGCGACGCGACGGCTGCGATCGAGCGCCTGTCTGAGAGAGCGCCGCGAGCCGAGGTCGAGGCGCTCTGGGACGAGCTCGAGCGGGCGCGGGGGATGACGATCGAGCTGGCGCCGGGTGTCGGGCTTGCGATGCGCTACATCGAGCCGGGCGTCTTTCTGATGGGCAGCCCCGAGGGCGACCCGGGGCGGCGCTTCGGCGAGGACGCCCGCCAGGTGCGGATCGAGAAGGGTTACTGGCTCGCGGCGACGGAGCTGACACGCGGTCAGCTGGCGGCGATCCGCGGCGCGCCGGTGCCCGAGCAGCCGGATTTGCCCGCGGTTGGGATCACGATCGATGAGGCGCGCACGCTGGCGCAGCTTCTCGGTGAGCGCTACGGGGGGACGTTCGCGGTGCCGACGGAGGCGCAGTGGGAGTATGCGTGCCTTGCGGACCGCGAGCGCGCCAGCGAGGCGGGCTGGTCGGTGCTGGATTCGGCGGGCCTTCCACGCCCGGCCGGCGCCAGGGGCGTCAACCCGTGGGGCCTCGCGGACATGCTGGGCAACGCGGCGGAGCTGGTGATCAGCGCCGAGCCGGGTCACGGCGAGCGGGTGGTCATGACGCGGGGCGGGTCGTATCTTTCGACGCCATCAGCGCTTCGCGCGGCTGCCCGGCACGAGCTGGTGCAGCGCGACCGACCCGATGAGCGTGTGGGTGTGCGCCTGCTCTGGGCGGGCACATCTTCTGCATCCGAAGCGAATGCGGGTTCTGAGGCCGAGGGCCAATGAGGCGCGCAGGATCGTTTGCTTTCGTCGTGCTCTTGGCGGCTGTGGTGCTGTGCGCCTTTGGGTGCTCATCGGGCCCGCGGGCGCCAAGGGTGACCACGCCAAGGCTTCTCAGCGCGGTCTGGTCGCCCGAGGCGGGCGGCCTGTGCGTGCAGCTGGACCGTGGGCTGGATGCGCTCGGAAGCGACGGGCTGATGGGCGGGACGCAGCTGAGGCTCTCGGGCGCGAACCTGCCCCGCGCGGTGTACGCGGAGCCCAGCGCGGCGGGGGCGCTGTGCTTTCGGATCGCGGAGTCGCCCGCGGAGATGCGGCGCATCAAGCCCGGGCCCGTGACGGTGCACGCGCTGATCGATGGTGACCTGCACGAATTGGACACGCGTCTTCTGGATCAGTCCTCGCTGGATCGGCTCTTCGAGTGGTCGCTGGCTAGGAGCCGGGGCGTGAGCGGGATCGCGGGGGCGGGCGGGTCGGCCCAGATCGAGTTTCGCATCGAGCCCCAGCCCGTGCCCGCGGGCGGTCGCGCTGTGGTAAAAGCGCTGGCGCGTGCGACGGGCACACGCCCCGTGTATCGATTGCGGACGGCGCTCGAGCCGCCGGCGGATTCGGGGCTCGATCCGATCGAGTTCCAGTTCGGGATGCTCCAGCCGGGCGAGACGCTCGAGCTCGAGCACCGCCTGAGCGTGCCAAGGCGCGTGCGCCAGAGCGCGGTGACGTACGCGGTGACCTCGAGCGAGCAGCACAGCGCCAAGATCGACTCGGCGGCGAGCTTCCCGGTCGCGATGGACCCGCTGGCGCTGCCCGCGCTGGAAACGACGCTGGAGATCCTGCCCGATCGTCACGGACGCACCGTGGACCCGGTCTCGGGGCAGTTGCGGTTTCGCCCGGGCGACGATGTGCACCTGGTGTGCAACGTGAAGAACTTCGGCGACTCGCCCCTGGTCGGCGGTGTCGCCAGACTGCGCACACCCATCGCGGACTCGGCGAGTGTCCGCATCGGGCGCGCAATCGTGGGAGACCTGCCCCCCTCGGCGTCGGGACGCGTGAGCATTTGGCTCGTCGTGACGGCCCCGCTCGGGAGCGACCCCGTGCCCATCGTCGTCGAGATCGAGGACACGGACCTTGGCGTGGTGGCGGAGGCGACGACGATTCTGTTCCTTGAGCCGAGACCCGAGCGGCGCACAGCGGATTGAGTCAGCGCGATCGCCCTGTGAAACCACGAGCCACTGGGTGTATTTCCAAGGACATTTCTGAGAAGTGAACAGCACCCTCGCTTGCGCTTCAGGCTCGTCGGTTTGCGCGATTGTTGTGTGGTGCGTGCCAAAAAAGAAAAAGGGGATGGGGGTGGGGCGGCTGTCGAGCCAAGTTGCCGGGGCACAAAGGCCAATCGCGGCGAGCTCCGCCTACCCCTCAGGCCTGCCCGGGTCGTCCGAAGACGCCTGGCTGGACCCTCTTGTCCCTCCCGATCCCATCTCTTCCTTGCAGCCTACCGGGACGCCGGGCGGCGTCAATACCGAACATGCGAATCGAGCGTTCAGTGTGCGCAAAGCCCGGGTTTTCGGGACGCTGAGGCGGAAGTGTTCGGGTTGAAAGCTTCATCCTCTTGTATTCGCAGCGAGGGAGCTTCCCCCGACACAGAATGGAAGGAAATGCGAAGGCCCTCACCCGCCTCGCTTTGCTCGGCACCCTCTGCCGCGGGGCGCGGGAGAGGGAGGAAAGAAAGACCCCTCGCGTGGGCGAGGGGTCTCAATAGCGTGGCGATGGTTTCGTCGATCAGCAGCCGGCGTTGTAGTTGGCGACCCAGGCGGTGAAGTCTGCGGGGGTGCACGAGCCGTCGTTGTTCTGATCGCAGGCGGCGCTGGAGGCGTTGAACGCGGCGACCCACGCGGTGAAGTCTGCTGGAGTGAGGAAGCCGTCGCCGTTGGTGTCGGCGGCGCACCCGGGGGGCGTGATGGAGTCGCGGAACTTGGCGACGCTCAGGCGAGTCTGCTCGTGGACGCGTGCGTTGTCCTCGGAGTTGGCGACGCCTGTGGGCACGCCTTGGTAGCTGACATCGGGGTTTGAGAAGTAGGGGACGCGTGAGCCGGGTGAGTAGGCCATGACGGAGCGGTACTCGGTGCCGTTGTTGCCGTCCCAGCGCCAGCCGTAGGCGTAGGGGAAGGGTGCGTTGCCCGCGTTGTTGCGGTCGTGGTGGCAGCCCATGTTGTGCCCGATCTCGTGCGGGAAGCTGAGGTTGCCCACGGCGCATCCGGTGTCGGTGACGGTGAAGCCGTACTGCTCGTCGTACGGGGCGAGGAAGCCGACGCCGCAGGCGTTGAACGAGTCGACGAGCAGGGCGACGAGGTCGGCGCCGTGCGTGTCGCGGAGCGGGTGGACGTTGTCCATGAGGCCGTCGTTGTCGTCCTGGAGTGCGTAGATGTCGTCGCTTGCGGAGCCGGATTCGGTGTAGTTGACTTCCTCGGCGTGGACGAGGTTGAGCTGGTGGAGCGGGGTCATCTGGCTGTTGGAGTAGGACATGTTGGTGGTGTCGATGCAGTTCTGGGCGAGGGCCATGATGTTGTTGGTGCCGCCCCAGCCGGTGCGTGCCTCGGCGGTGTAGACGATCATGACGTCGATGACGGAGCCGTCGTCGACGACGTAGGCGGGGCCGCCGGGGTTGTGCGTGTGAGTGTCGGTGGTCGGTCCCGAGGGTGTGCGGGGCGAAGCCGCGACGTCGACGGGCTGGATGCCGCGCTGCTGCTGCTGCTGCGGGTTGGCGAGGTCGTTGGTGGCGCAGCCGAGGAATTTGGATTCGTCGATTTTGACGAGGTTGTAAATGGGCTGGCCCGCGTCGGTGCTCTGGCCCGAGGCGCGGAGCTCGAATTTGCCGAGGTCGCCGGCGCCGATGATGGCGTGGAAGGCGTCTTCGTACTGGACGAAGCTGAACCAGCCGTGCTCGATTCCGTCGAGCGAGCCGGACCAGCCGGTGGAGACGTCGGAGTGGATCTGGGTGTTCTTGACGCGGGCGCGGAGTGTTTCGCCCGTGCCCAGCGGGAAGAGGACGCTGCTGCCCTCGAAGGCGGAGGCGTCAACGGTGACCGCGACGGCGCTCTCAGCCTCAGCGGGCAGGTTGACGGCGGGCGCCTGGACGATGCTCAGGGCCGCGGTTTCGGTCTGAGCGCCGGCGCTGAAGCAGAGGCCCGAAGCGATCATGATTGCGGCTGGCGACAGAGACACACATTTCTTCAACTTCATCAGTTGGACCTCCCCTGGTGCGGAATCGATGGAAGCGTTCAGCGTACCGGAAATCCCGGCGCAGAACCGGCTTGATGGCTCAGAATACGGGAAAGTGGGCCTATCGGTTCCGGAGTTCTCGGTCGGGAGGGTCGATTCTCGCCCAGATTCACGGGCATCCGGCGTTGTAGTTGGCGATCCATGCGGAGAAGTCAGCGGGTGTGCACGCGTCGTCGTCGTTCTGATCGCACGCGGGGCTGGTCGCGTTGTACGCGCCGATCCATGCGGTGAAGTCCGCTGGGGTGAGCATGCCATCGCCGTTGGTGTCGGCGGCGCACGCGGGTGCGCTGATGATGGCGGTGGCGTCTGCGACGATGAGGCTTCCGTTGTGCGTGTAGGCGAGGGTGAAGGTGCCCTGCGCGGATTGGGAGACGAGCGAGGCGATGAGGACTCGGTTGCCCGTGTTGCCGTCGGCGCTGCCGAGGCCCGGGCTGGCGGGTGTGCCGACGAGGGTGACATCGACGGTCCAGCCGTTTGGCGCGTCGATGACGCGGTCGTTGATGTATGCATCAAAGTCGAGGTTGAGCATGAAGGGTGGGACGGGGCTCGGCTCGTTGGAGCGATCGCCGATGGCGAGGTAGGAATCGTACGGCACGTTCTGGGATTGGTAGACGCTTTGCGGGATCGGGAGCGCGACGCTGCCTGAGCCGGACGTGCCGGTGTCGATGAAGCAGGCGCCGCCGTTGTCGCTGACGTGGGCGCTGGCGACGCTGATGAGCTCGGCGCTGTTGTCGGGGAGCGTGACGAGGATCTCGTAGCCGGTGCTGGCGTCGGGCTGGGTGACGGGTTCGACATCGAGCACGATCGGGGCGCCGATCTGGGGGAGCCCTGTCGAGATCGTCCCGCTGGCGGCGCATGACGCGTAGTTTGCGGCGAAGAAGGCGAGGTCGACGCCGTCGGTGTCGCCGTCGTTGTCGTAATCGGCGGCGCTGGGCCCGCCGTCGGTGACGAGCTGGAGCATGATGACGTACTGGAAGAAGTTGACGCAGCCGCAGCCGTTGAGGTCGAGGAGGGAGCAGTCCTGCGCGCCAGCGGGGGTTGTCAGAGCGAGCGCGGCGAGCGAGGCGGCGGTGACGCGTGTCATGGCGAGATCTCCGGTGAGGGCTTCTTGCGAGTGCTTGGTATGAGGATGTCCCGGCGCCGGACGCGGATCTAGAACAGGGTGTGCGCCCCCCTTCTATCGAGGAGATGCACCCTGTAGACTGGCTCTGGAGGCGATGTGCTGACGGGCAAGCTGACTCAGACGGTGAGACTCAACCCCCCGGGGACGCGGACGCTCTGGGCGGATCGCGCCGGGGACTGGCTCGTGGTGCTGGCCCGGTACGCCCCGGGCGAGGGTCTCGGGTGGCACGCGCACGATCTGGCCTCGTTCCACATGACGATGGCGGGCACGAGCCAGGAGCGGTACTGGAAATTCGACCGGGGCAAGCTGGCGGGGACCGCGCAGTTCTATGGCTCTGGGGTGGAGCACACGACACGGTTCGGGCCGGGCGGTGCGACGGTGCTGCACATCAACAAGCCCAGCGGCGCTGCGCTCAGCGCCGACGCGATGGCTGAGCCCGATCCCAGGCCCATGCTCGCGATCGTGCGCGAGATTCTGGCGGGTGACGCGGCGTCGCTCGTCTCGATCGAGGGCTGGTGCGCCGAGCTGGAATCGTCGGTCCTTGGCGGGTCCGAGGCGCGCGAGACGGAGTGGCCCGCCTGGCTCGTGCGCGTGCGCCAGCGCCTCTTCGACGATCCGGCGGAGGGGCTGACTGTGCGCGAGATCGCGCGGGATGAGGGGCTGAACCTGTCGCACGTGGCGCGCACGTTCCGGGAGCGGCTCGGCGTGACGGTGGGCGAATACCTGCGCGTGCGCCGCTTGCAGATCGCGGCGGACGAGCTGCTGACGACGCGCACGCCCATCGCCTCGATCGCGATGAACGCGGGGTTCTGCGATCAGAGCCACTTCGGGCGCGCGTTCGCGGCTCGCTACGGCACAACGCCTGCGTCGCTCCGACGGACCTTGGGCGGGGATCGATCGCTCCCGGCGCGGGGCTGAGACCGGTCGGGCCTGTTCGTTCAGTGTGTGTCGCGGGCCAGCCCGGGCGAGGGGTAACGCCCGCCCTTGATCTGCTGGCGCGACAGCAGCGATGTGCGGGCGTAGAGCAGGCGGCGTGTTTCGGCGCTGGACTTGATCGTGGCGCTGAGCACGGTCTCGGTTTCGCAGGCGATCTCGATGTGCGTGTACGGCCTTGCGTCGACAAACGTGACGACGGGGCGGACGAGTTCGATCGGGAACGAGCGGTTCGTCGCGGGGTCAAAGAGCTCTGCGACGGGCGTGCTTTCGTGGTCGAAGGCGACGCGCAACTCCACGGGCTTGCGCGACTTTGCGTCCAGCCCCAGCTCGGGCTGGGCGAGCAGGGCGGCCCGGCGCTCGATGGACCAGATGACCGTGCCTGTGCGCACGGCGGGCGCGTGAGGCTCGACGTGCGTGCGCGGGTTGGAGCGGACGGTGCTCATCGATCGAGTTTGCTCAGGAGCTTGGCGGCCAGTTCGAGACCGGAGCCCGAGGGGCTGACGAAGCGATGGCTGAGTTTCTCCATGACCTTCATGAAGCTGAGCATCTCTTCGAGTCGCTTCTGGTGGGCGAGGAGCTCTCTTTGCTCCTTGCCGGTGGCTTCGTCGGGCGCGGGCGAGGCGTCGCGGATCTCGTAGAGGGAGGCGAGCAGCGGCTCGACTTCGCGTTTCATGCGCTCGCGGACGATCGAGCGGAACATGGACCAGACGTCCTGATCGGCCTCGAAGTATTCCTTGCGGTCGCCGCGCTTGTGGGTTCGGCTGATGATGCCCCAGTCGAGCAGGGCGCGGATGGACATGGAGGCGTTGCCGCGCGAGATCTGGAGTCGGTCCATGATCTCGTCGGTGTTCATGGGGTGCCCGGTGATATAGAGCAGGGCGTGCGCCTCGGCCATGGTCCGGCTGATGCCCCAGGCGCCGGCCATCTGACCCCAGGAGGCGATGAAGCGGTCCTGCGTCTCGATGAGTTTGTCGTGCTGCGCGCTGTGATCCGAGGGCTTTGGCATCGCCTGATTATCCGATCGGGCGATGCGGGAGTCGAGTGGTTCTTTCAGAAATTATTGAAACAGATGCCTCGCTTGGGGTGGGCCAAGGGGGACTGGGATTAGAAAGCCAGGTCCAGGAGGCCCGCCAGGCCCAGGGCGACGCTGGCGATGCCGTTGAGGGTGAAGAAGGCCATGTCGAGGCCCGCCTTGCCGCGCTGGGCGAGGATCGAGTGCTCGGCGACGAGCAGCCCAGCCAGGGGCGCCAGTCCCATGAAGAGGAAGAAGTGGGCGAGCCGGGGCTCGTGGTACCACGCCGATGCGATGCACGCGAATGCGAGCAGGTGGAGAGTTCGGCTGACCCATATCGCGCGGTTCCAGCCGAGGGCGGCAGGGATGGAGTGCAGGCCGACCGAGCGATCGAATTCGAGATCCTGCAGCGCGTAGATGATGTCGAACCCGGCGACCCAGAGCAGGACGAAGCCCGCGATGAGCCAGATTGTGGGCTCGCGCAGGTACGCAGGGTCGATCGCGATGACCGCGGCGACGGGGCTGAGCGCGAGTGCGCCCCCGAGGAAGACGTGGCAGAGCGCGGTGAAACGCTTGGTGTAGCTGTAGAGCGCGATGAACCCGAGCACGGGCACGCAGAGGATCGCGGGCCAGGGGTTGCCAAGCAGGGGCCAGAAGAGGAACGCAAAGAGACAGAAGAGCGCACCCGAGGCGAGAGCGATGGTGCGACCGTCGCGGGTGGAGAGATCGCCGCTGGCCATGGCGCGCCGGGTGGTGCGGGGGTTCTTCGCGTCGATGCGCGCATCGGCGAGGCGGTTGACGAGCATCGCCCACGTCCGGGCGGCGACCATGCACAGGACGATCAGCACGAACTGCAGGGCCAGGCGCGACGCGGGGGCCGAGAGGTCTGCGGCGAGCGCACCGCCCAGGATCGCAAACGGGAGCGCAAAGACGGAGTGCGCGAGCTTGATGTCGCGGGCGGCGAGTGAGAGGCGGGATGGCGCGGCTTTAGCGCTTGTGGGCATGGAAGAGGTTAGGTGATTCAAGGAAGCAGGTGTAGACGGGCGGCGGGACGCCACCCCCACAAGGAGTCGGAGTCAGCAGCCTTGGTTGAACGCCGCGATCCAGGCGGTGAAGTCGGCGGGCTCGAGGGTGCCGTTGGCGTTCATGTCGGCCTTGAGATCGCCCTTGTTGTAGTTTGCGAGCCAGGCGAGGAAGTCGTCGGTGGTGAGGGCGTTGTCGCCGTCCTGGTCGGCGGGGCAGAGGAACTCGGTGCCGAGGAATCGGAGGGCGAATCTGGTGAAGGTGTGCGTGTCGAGGTTGGCGTTGTCTGCGATGTTGAGATTCCACGTGCCGGCGGCCTGCTCGCCCCACGAGCGCACGGAATGGAAGGTGTGGTCCATGACGTCGGCGGAGTTGTTGTGCTGGGTGTGGATGATGGACTGTGTGCCTTCGGGGCTGGTCAGGGTGATGGAGAGGTCACCGATGTAGGTCCCGTTGACGGCGATGTCGGCAATGACGTGCTCGATGACGAGGTTGTCGCTGACCACGAACGGGATGTCGATGCCGGCGGGGTCGTTGTCGGGGATGCTGATGGTGGTTTCGATGACGCCCGCGTCGAGTGCGATCTGGGGAGCGACAGGGGTCCAGCTCTGGGCGCCCTGGATGAGTCGGACGGCGTCGAGCTGCCCGAAGCCGTAGCTGTGGTTGATGGGGATCCCGGCGCCGTTGGTTGTCCAGTCGCTGTGGGTCGTGTCGACGGGCTCGGCGGCGTGGACGATCAGGTGCTGGACGTCGCGCCAGGTGAGGTCGGGGTTGGCTTCGAGCATGAGCGCGATCAGCCCCGAAGCGAGCGGGGCGGCGGCGCTGGTGCCTCCGAAGTTGAAGATGTAGGGCGTGGTCGAGGAGTTGTTCGTTGAGACGATCGCGCGTCCGGCGCCCTCGGAGTAGGTGACCGCAAAGAGCGACGAGCCGCGTTCGGAATACGGCGCGCGAAGGGCCTGGTGTGTGATGGCGCCGATGGAGATGGTGTAGGGGCTCGAGGCGTAGGGGTCGTATTCGACGCGGTCGTTGGCGCCGCCGTTGCCGGCGGCCCAGACGAAGACGGTGCCCTTGCCGCCCCGGCCCGTGGTGACGGCCTGGATGAGCGCGTCGGTTTCGATGGCGGAGATGCTTCGCAGGGTGCCGTTGTCGGTCGGGCCCCAGGAGTTGTTCTTGATGTGCGAGAGGTCGTTGCGGAAGAGGAAGGCGTCGGCGTTGACGGTTGCGACGCCCGATGGGCTGTAGTAGAGGCTTGCGAACTGTGAGCCGTGGGCGATACCGGCTGAGCCCTGGCTGTTGTCCCCGATGGCGATGGCGACGCCCGCGACGGCGGTGCCGTGCTGTGAGGATGGGCCGGGTTGTGTCGCGTCGACGACGCGTTTGCCTGCCATGTCCGGGTGGAAGCCGTAGACACCCGAATCGATCACGCCGATGGTGACGCCCGCGCCGGTGAAGCCGAGTTTCCAGGCGGCTTCGGCGTTGACGTCGTGCCCCTCGGAGTCTTCGTTGAAGAGGTGCCAGGCGAGCGGGTAGAACTCGTCGTTGAGCCCGTTTCGGCTCGAGAGCGGCAGGAGCGCTTCGAGGGTGGCGCTGGCGATGCCGGGCATCGGGGCAAGGGTGTCAGCGAGCGCAGCGGCCCTGGCGACGGTGCCCGCGTCGATCGTCACGAACCCCGCGGGAGCGGGAGACAGCGCATAGCCGGCCTGGATGAGTGCGCCTCTGGCGTTCGCGTCGGCTTTGACAAGGACGCGGCTGGTGAGCGTGACGGGGTCGGAAGCCTGCGGGGCCTTGCCGGGGGACCGGTCGCGGGGGGTAGCCAGCGAGGTGCGAGCCTCGGGTGTGGCGATTCGCAGCTGCATCGCACCCAGCGAGGTGCGGACGTTGGCGAAGGCTTCGGGCTGGGGTACGCGCTGGGCCTGCTGCGCGGAGATCGTGCCGGCGAACATCGCCAGGAGCAGGCAGGGCAGCGGTCGGCGCGTGGGCATGGAACATCTCTCCGGCGTCTTCGAGCGGTATGACGGCCTGTGGGCTGAGGCGCCCGGGGGCAACGGTCTGTACGCTTGAGTGTGCCCCGGAGTTGCCGACAAGGCCAGCGCTTTGTCGGGATCGGGGCCTCTGGAGCTTGGAACGTGGGCAATCTGACGGATATCGAGCGTCTGGAACGGATGGTCAGGTCCGATCGGCCTCTGGTGACGATCCAGACCTACGAGGAGGATCACGCGCTCGATGTCGTGCGCCAGATTGCGCTGGGCAAGCGTGGGCTGGCGGTCTGGACGGTGCTCAGCGGTGTGTACGACGGGCTGCTGGAAAGGCCCGTGCCCGTCGATGGAACGACCAACCCAGCCGCGGCGCTCTACCACCTTGGTTATCAGAACAAGGATGAGGTGGTGTGCCTGGTCGATCTGGCGGCCCATCTGGACGAGCCGCTGGTGGTGCGCGGTCTGCGTGATCTGGTCTCGGCGATGCAGAGCCGCGGCGGCACGGCCATCATGGTCGATCACGCCGAGCGTTTGCCGGCGGTGGTGACGGCCCACGCGGCGCGGTTCGAGCTCTCGCTGCCGGACGCGGAAGAGCTCGAGCGGATCGTGCGCGAGACGGTCAAGCGGCTGCACGTGACCCGCGCGATCGAGGTCAATCTGACGCAGCGTCACCTGAACTCGATCGTCTCGAACCTGCGCGGGCTGACGCGTCGGCAGGCGGCGCAGGTTGTTTCTGAGATCGTGCGCGACGACGACAGGCTCGACGACAGCGACGTGCAGCGCGTGGTTGGGCTCAAGCGCGAGATGGTGCAGTCGGACGGGATGCTGGAATTCACAGCTGCGCCTGGGAGCATGGACGAGATCGGCGGGATGGAAAGGCTCAAGCGCTGGCTCCGGGTGCGCGAGCACGCGCTGGAATCCGAAGCGGGCGACCAGCCACGGGGCGTAATGCTGCTGGGTGTGCAGGGCGGCGGCAAGAGCCTGTGCGCCAAGGCGATCGCGACGGCGTGGAAGCGCCCGCTCCTGCGGATGGACGTGGGGGCGCTGTACGACAAGTACATCGGCGAGAGCGAGCTGCGCCTCCGCCAGACGCTGCGCCAGGCGGAGCTGATGGCGCCGATCGTGCTCTGGATCGACGAGATCGAAAAAGCGTTTGCGGGCAGCGCGAGCCAGGCGACCGACGGCGGGCTGAGCCGGCGCATGTTCGGGGCGCTGCTGACATGGATGCAGGAGCACCAGAAGCCCGTGTTCGTGGTCGCGACCGCCAACGACATCGAGGCGCTCCCGCCCGAGCTTTTGCGCAAGGGGAGGTTCGACGAGATTTTCTTTGTGGATCTGCCCAGCGAGAAGGCGCGCCGGGCGATCTTTGAGATTCATCTGAAACGGCGCGGCATGGACCCGAGCGATTTCGACTTGGACGAACTGGTTGAGGTGAGCGACGGCTTCAGCGGCGCGGAGATCGAGCAGGCGATCGTGTCGGCACGCCATGAGATGTCGTCGACGAAGAAGAGGCTGGATACAGCGGCACTGATCAGGCAGATCGAGGAGTCGCCGCCATTGAGTGTGACGATGGCGGAGCGGATGATGGCGCTGCGCGCGTGGGCGGCGGGTCGCTGCGTTCCGGCGGAGTGATCTTCACGTCAGGGACAGTTGGCCCTGACGATGCCGTCGTCTTCGGTGAAGGTGATGCGGTTGGTGTTGGTTCTGCCGAGGCCGGGGGGCGGCGGGCAGCTTGAGCCGCCTTCGACGCTGAATCGGTAGGTGTTGTCGCTGTGCTCGCTGACGAAGCGGACATCGGGTGTGCTGATGGCGCGGGCCGAGAGGATCGAGCCATCGACGGGTCGCATGCGCCACTGGCCCTGGTTGAAGCTTGCGGGGCCGATCGCGTGGACGACGATCGTGCGGTCGCCCTCGGGGCTGGTTGACGCTTCGGTGAAGAACTCGGCGGAGCGATCGACCCAGGTCTGCGTGCTGGGCGCGAGGTGCTCGACGATCATCTCGGCGGTCGTGTCGGTCGTGACGGGCCCGTAGAACCGCGGCGCGACAGCGACGAGGAGCTCGTTGGCTGCGAGCGTGACGGTGGCGTTGTGGACGGGCCAGGATTCGGTCTTGTGGAAGTTAAAGGGCGCGATGGCGACGGACCCGCCTCCGAAGCTGGCAAAGGGGTTGTCGTAATGCTTGGACGAGCTAGTGACGATGCTTGGCGAGCTCATGCCCACGCGGACCGAGGCGTTGGTGGGGAAGTCGGAGTCCTGGCCTTTGCCGACGATGATCTCGCCCGCAAGGCCCTGTTCGGCGCGGACGCGGATCTCGCTTGCGGGCATGGCTGTGTTGGTGATGGGCATGGCTCCGACGATGATGCTCGAGCCCTCGGTGACGCTGCCGGCGATGTCGATCTCTGGCCCGGCCGCGCGTTCGTTTCTGATGCCGTTGGTGAAGATGATGTCGCCGGTCAGGTCGCCTGCGATGGAGACAAAGCACGGCGCGTTGGAGAGCCCGCCGAAGCTTGTGAGCGTGCGGGCGCGAAGGAGGCCCTCGTAGCCGCCGACGCGGGTGGTGAGCCCACCGAGGTAGCCGGGGCGATCGGGGTTGGTTTCCAGGTCGATGTTGGCGTAGATGGCGTCGGCTGTGATGAGCCGGATGGTGCCACCGGTGATGATGTCAGCGGGCGCGCCGGGCCTTCCGATGTCGCCGGCGACGTTGATGGAATCGATCGAGAAATTGCTCACGGGGAGCGTGGCGTAGATGGCGGGGTTGCCCTGTGAGCCCATGTCGGCGCCCACGGTGACGGATGCGATCGAGCCGTTGCGAGCGGTGATGTGCCCGTTGAGGTCGGCGCCGACGATGACGGGTCCGATGGCGCCCTTGTAGGCGGCGACGGAGCCTGCGGGGGTGACTGAGCCGGCGACGCTGATCGCGCCGATCGCGGGGGGCGGGTTGGCTTTGTCGCCCCAATGGACGACGGGGGCATCGAGGTTGCCCGTCAGATCGAGGCGGATGAGCTGGTGGACCTCCACGCCCGGGCCGGTGATGGAGGCGGCGTGGATCTGGACGCGTGTGAGCTCGTTGGTCTGGACGCCCTTGAGGTTTCGACAGGCGATCGTGCCGGCGGGCGCGGAGGAACTGGTCTGGGGGAGCAGGGGCTTGCCCACAAAGAGCGTTGGCATGTGGGTCGGCTGGGTGCGCAGCGTGATCACCCCGATATCGGTGGAGGCGGGGTTGCTCGCAAAGACGCGGATCGAGGCGGAGTTTGAGATTTCGATGAGGAGATCGGAGCCGGAGGGGAGCCCGGGCTGCCCTGCGAGTCGGTTTGGGAAGCCGGGGAGGGGTGCCCAGCCGTCGCCGGGGTTGGTCTGGGCGTAGACCTCGGCGTAGATGCCCTGGGCGTTTGCCGAGGCGGTGAGGGTGAGGGCGGCAGCCAGGAGGAGGGCGCGAGCGGGTCTTTGGATGGACATACAGATCTCCGGTTTTGTGGAGAGTGCGCGGGGAAGGCCTCGGTGCCCACGGAGATCTGGGCGAGTGAGCCCGGAGGGGCTCCGGGTGTGAGGGCTCGGGGGGATGGGGTGGCAGCTTTGGGTGGTGATCGGACCCGCGCGAGAATGGGGCTTTGGAGGGGGGGATGAGCGTTGACCGGGAAAGGGGTTTGGCTAGGATCATCTCCTCAATCCGGCGGTGGGCCGGGGTGTTGAGGCCGCTGTAGCTCAGTGGTAGAGCGCACCCTTGGTAAGGGTGAGGTCGTGAGTTCAACTCTCACCAGCGGCTTTGCCTGCATTTGTGTCGAGACGCTGGCGTCTTTGGCACCTATGCTTCCAGACCGGCTCATAGGGTCGGGTGGTGTCCGACTTGCTTTGCATTCGTGCGAAGCGGGCTGGGAAAGACTGTTTGTCGAAGTGCTCGCGTCCGAGCGACAGGAATGTCGGCATCGTCCGCGGGTTGGTTCGGGTCGGGTGGTCCGGGCCGAGTAGATATAGCGTTCGCAGCGGCAGGTCCGTCAACGGTTGAGGACTTGGACTGCTCGGATTTGGAGGTTCAGGGCTATGGCCAAGGGTGTATTCGAGCGCACCAAGCCGCACGTGAACGTCGGCACGATCGGTCACATCGACCACGGCAAGAGCACGCTTACGGCGGCACTTGTGGCGCGAGCAGCGGCAAAGGGACTCAGCGAGGCCAAGAGCTACGCGGAGATCACCAAGGGTGGTACGGTCCGTGACTCGAACAAGACGGTGACGATCCATTCGTCGCACGTCGAGTACGAGACCGCGGCGCGTCACTACGCACACGTTGACTGTCCTGGTCACGCCGACTTCGTGAAGAACATGATCACGGGCGCGGCACAGATGGACGGCGCGATCCTCGTGGTTGCGTCCGACTCGGGCCCGATGCCCCAGACGCGTGAGCACGTGCTGCTCGCCCGTCAGGTGGGTGTGCCCTACATCGTCGTGTTCATGAACAAGATCGACCTGGTGGACGATCCCGAGCTTGCCGACCTCGTCGAGATGGAAATCCGCGAGCTGCTCGACAAGTACGAGTTCCCGGGCGACGACACCCCGATCATCCGGGGCCAGTCGAAGGCAGCCCTTGAGAACCCGAAGGACGACACGATCTGCAAGCCGCTGGACGATCTGTTCGACGCGCTTGACAGCTACATCCCCGAGCCCGCGCGTGAGGCCGACAAGCCTTACCTCGTTGCGGTCGAGGACGTGTTCTCGATCAAGGGTCGAGGCACGGTTGCCACGGGACGTATCGAGCGCGGGATCGTCAAGGTGGGCGACGAGGCCGAGATCGTTGGTCTGGCGCCGAACGTCAAGTCGACCGTCACGGGCGTCGAGATGTTCAACAAGACGCTCGACCAGGGCATGGCCGGCGACAACGTCGGTATCCTGCTCCGCGGCATCGAGAAGGACCAGATCCAGCGTGGTCAGGTCATCTGCAAGCCGGGCTCGATCAAGCCTCACACGAAGTTCAAGGGCCAGGTCTACGTTCTGACCAAGGACGAGGGTGGGCGTCACACGCCGTTCTTCTCGAACTACCGCCCGCAGTTCTTCTTCCGCACGACGGACGTGACGGGTTCGATCAAGCTGCTGGGTGGCGCCGAGATGTGCATGCCCGGCGACAACATCGAGGTCGAGGTCGACCTGGGTGACAAGCCTGTGGCAATGGAGCCCGGTCTTCGCTTCGCTGTTCGCGAGGGTGGTCGGACCATCGGTTCGGGTACCGTCACCGCGATCATCGAGTAAGACTCGGACTGATTGGATTGATTTCTCCGGTCCGCTCGTGAAAGCGGGCGGACCGGCTTTCAAAGAACGTGGTTTGGTTGGGCGGTGGGTCCGCCAGCCGCGACGCGTGGAAAACGGGGTGCCCCGATGGCCAAGAAGAAATCAGCTGCTCGCGAGTACGTGTGGCTGCAGTGCACCGAGTGCGACGACCTGAACTACCGGACATCGGTGAACGTCAAGGGCGGCCTGCCTGAGAAGCTCAAGGAGGGTGTGCGCAAGTACTCCCCGCGTCTCCGCAAGCACACGATGCACAAGATCAAGCGTAAGTGACCGAGGGTCCGGGTCGCGGTTTGGCGGATGAGCGATTCATCTGTCACACGCGGGATCGGGAGCCTCTGTCTCTTTGGATACGCCAGTAGCTCAACTAGGTAGAGCAGCGGATTCCAAATCCGCAGGTTAGGGGTTCGATTCCTCTCTGGCGTGTTGGGTTCGCAGGGTTTCCGATCAGCGAAACGAGCACACATGAGCGTCGGCGTTTACAAACCGGGTCAGGGTTACTGGGTGCGGGTGCTGACGGCGTGCTTTGCCGGGGCGCTGGTGCTCTCGGGCGCGGCCTGGGCGTGGAACCAGGCGGCGACGTACGAGCCCCCGACACCGACGTATCGCCTGAGTCTGGCGGCTGTGCAGGGCGATCTGAGCCCGGGCGTGCAGGTCGATCTGTACCAGCCGGGCATCACCGAGGCCGAGGGCGACCAGCTGATCGGGACCGCGACGGTCGAGAGTTTCAACACGGGCGATGCCCGGACGGGCTCTGCGGTGATCGCCAATGTGCGTATGCAGGGCGAGGACATCGTCCAGAGCACGCGGAAGATCGTGGTCGAGGACATCGTCGGGCAGGGGACTCCGTTTACGGCTGAGGTCCTGCCCAGCGGCGTGCTCGGCATCGCGGCCTTTGACCGGATCTACGTCCAGGGCGCGGTCGCGGGCACGATCCTGCTTGTCGGGGCTGTGCTTGTTTATCTGTTTGTTGCGATGAAACGCCAGACGGTGAACTTCCTGATCGCGACCGATGGGGAGATGAAGAAGGTCAACTGGTCGACCCGCAAAGAGGTGCAGGGCTCCACGGTGGTGGTGGTCATCGCTTCGTTCCTGCTGGCGATGCTGATCTTCGTGATCGATTACGGCTTTGGCGTGTTCTTCAAGCTCATCGGCGTGCTCGAAAGCTGAGCATGTCACACTCCCCGGTCGAGGAGCTTTCGCAGGGCTTTGACCGGACGGAAAGGGACGAGATATCCATGTCTGAGCATGAGAAGCCGCAGAACGGAACGCTTGAGGACGACCAGCCCGGGCAGACCGCGCCGGAGAGCAAGGTGAAGCCCTCGGAGAAGCCGATGGACGGCACGCCGAACGAGAAGGCCGACCTGATCGCCGAGGACGAGCCCGTTCGCTACGAGGGGATGGACTGGTTCGTGCTGCGCGTGGCATCGAACAAGGAGAGCTCGGTCCGCGAGACGCTGCTGCGGAAGGTCAAGATCGAGAACATGAGTCACCTCGTGTCGCGCATTCTGGTGCCGATGGAGAAGACCAAGACGATCAAGGGCGGCAAGCAGCGCATCACGCAGACAAAGCTCTACCCGGGCTACGTGTTTGTTGAGATGCGGCTCGAGGAAGACGGGCGGATCCCGCAGGACGTGTTCTTCCTGATCAAGGAGACCACGGGCGTGGGCGATTTTGTGGGCACCGCAGGGCGTCCGACGGCGCTTCAGCAGCACGAGATCGAGAAGATGCTCCAGGACAGCAAGAAGCCCGAGGACGAGCCGACCATCAAGCTCACGTTCGAAAAGGGCGAGGCGGTCACGATCAAGGAAGGCCCGTTCGAGGGCTACGAGGGCTCTGTGGACGAGCTGCTGCCCGAGAAGGGTCTGGTCCGTGTGCTTGTGACGATCTTTGGACGCCAGGCTCCGGTGGAGCTGGAGGAATGGCAGATTGTCAAGACAGCCGACGCCTGATCGCCCGGCTGTTGAACCGAAAGAACACCCGCGGCGGTCCTGAAAGGGGCCGTCGTTTGTTTTTGTGACACCTTTGTCGGGTTGGGGCATAGGCTGTTTTCGGTGGTCGGGTTGAATGGAGAGACGCGTGGGCGAGCAGGGACGTTCGTTGGATATCAATGGATCCGGGACGCTCTCGGCGCGTCAGCGTGAGGAGCAGGCGGAGCGGATGGCCGTGGTCGAGCCTGTGCGCCCGGGGCCGAGGCGTGGTCGCAAGCGGAAGATCGCGCTGGTCACAGCCGGGGTGCTGCTGGTATTGGTTGGCGCGGCTCCGACGCTGGTCGGCAAGCTCGGGCGGGGCGTCGTCGAATCGAAGCTTTCCGGGGCGCTAGGCAGCGGCGTGCGGATCGAGAAGCTCGGCCTGAGCTGGTGGGGCGATCAGCGCGTGCGGAGTTTGCGCATCGTCGATGGCTCGCTGCGCGAGGTTGCGGATGTCGATGTTCGGCTCGAGCGTTCGCTCCTTGGTCTCGCGCTCAACTGGAAAGACCTTGGCACGATCGTGGTGTCGGGTGAGGTCACGATCGACGAGCGCGAGGGGGCGCTTGGAGGGCTGATCGCGGTTGACAAGAGCGAGGCGTCGGAGTCGGACAAGCCGGTGAAGCTGCCTGGCGGTCTGAATGTTCGGCTTCGGGCCGACGGGCTCGACGTGACGCACCGCGACGAGGACGGGAAAGAGTTTCAGGCGCAGTCGGTGTCGGGCTCGGTCCGCCTTGGCGTGGGCAGCGAGCTTGCGGTCGATCTTGCGGGCAGCGTGTCTTACGAGGGCTGGACGGGCCGGGTGCAGATCACGACGGATGTCGCTGGCCTGACGGACTCGACGGGTCTTGTCACATTCGATCGGATCAATGCGACCGGGAGCGTTGTGCTTGCCGGCGACGGCTCGCCGATCGATCGGTATCTCGCCGAGGGTTTCGAGTCAGGGGCGTATACGTCGGAGCTGACATTCGCGGCGACGCCGGAGCGGGGGATCGTCAGCGCGGTATTCGATTCGCCCGAACTCGCAGCGGCGCTGCCGATCTCCTTCAGCAGATCCGAGCTCGGCTACCGGGTGGAGCTGTCCAGCGCGGGGACATTCCGGGCGGGTGGATCGGCGGTGGGGGCGTTGCTGCCCGAGCTGTCGGGGATTGTGGGCGAGGCGGTTGAGCTCGAGTCGGGTCAGATGGCGACGCTCGACGCGGCGCCCGGGGTTTCGGCCAGGCTCAATGAGTTCGGGATCACGCTGCCCACGGGCGGGCGTGCGCCGGATCTGAGCACGCTGGTTGTGCGCGGCAGAGTGGAGACGGGCGGGCTGACCGGTTCGCTCGACGGCGAGGCGTGGGTCATCGAGCCGACGTCGCTGGACGTGACGACGCGCGGCGTCAAGCGCGGTGTGTCGGTGCAGGCGGTCACCACCGCGAGGCTGAGCGAGCGCCCGGCTGGCGTGTTCGTGCTCAACGCCGAGGCGTCGGAGATCTACAGCGCATCGGGCGCGCTTCCCGGGAGCCAGAAGTTTCTGGAGACGCTGCTTGCCGGCATGCGGGGGGGCGTGGAGATCAACGACGTCGAGGGCGCACTGATCGATTCGCTGGCGGGCGCGTGGCTCCGCGGTGCGGGTGTGTCGGTCGCGCAGGACTTTGGCGCCAGAGTTGACGCCGAGGTTGCCTTTGAGGGTGGTGTCGAGCGAGCGCTGCGTGTGTTCGTGGGTTCGGACAACGTGCGAGGGAGCGCCGGATTCCTGCTCGACGGTTCGGTGATCCGCAGCGACGGCGCGGGCGTGCGGTTCGAGGCGGATTCGGTCGCGCCGCTCGTGTCGCGTCAGCTCAGGATGCCCGGGGTGACCCTGACCGAGGGCGGGCGAGCGGAGCTCTGGGTGCGGGACGTGGTGCTCGATCTTGATCGGCTCCGCGCGGACGGCGCGGTGGATCTGCGGGCGCTGCGTGGTCAGGCCGAGATCCGTCTTGATCCGATGTCGGGCGTGCTCGAGATCGCCGGGGAGGCGCATACGGTTTCGACCTCGGCTTCTGCGGTGACGGTGGACCTGCTGGATGTCGGCGCCGGTGCGGGCATCGCGGGGGCGATGACGCTGCAGGTGGACGGTGAGCTGGCCGGCGATGCGAGTGTTTCGCTGCGCGCGACGGAGCTGGTCGATGCGCAGGGCCGGCTGATGCCGGGCATCCCGAGGATCGAGGGCGAGGTCACGGTCCGCAACGCGATGACGAGGCTCGCCCAGCCTGCGCTTGGGAGCGCGGGCCTGGTGCTCGCTGAGGACATCGGGCCCAGGCTGGATGTTCTGGCGCGAGCGAGTGTGGATGCCGAGGGCACCGTCAGCGTGCGGCTGGACACCAATGCGGCGCAGATGACGGGTTTCGCGGAGTTTGAGATCGAGGATCGGTCGCTGCGGAGTGTCGGGCAGGGTGTGAACGTCGAGATCCGGAACGTGGGGCGCGTGGTCCGGCGCTCGTTGCCCGAAACGATGACGACAGACGATGGCGGCGGGATGACGCTCAAGTCGAACGATCTCCAGCTTGCGCTTGGAGAGTTGGGCGTCGATTGGGCGCAGACGAAGCTGTCGGCGGATCTTGGGCTGCTCGGACTGCGGATCAGCAATCAGAAGAGCGAGCGGTACCAGGCGGACCGGCTGGATCTGAAGCTGGCGTTCGATGGGGCCGCGGGGACGGGCACGGTCGAGCTGAGCGGGTTGCTCTCGCAATCGGGCGAGCCGGTTGCTGCGGGTGGCAAGATCGTGGCCAGCGGTCTTGTGACGAGCGGCGTGCTGTCGCCCGATGCGGCTCGCCTTGACGGGCGGATCGATCTTGGCGGCCTGCCTGTGGCGCTTGCGACGCAGGTTGCTGATCCGACCATGAGCAGCGGTCGCGTGCTCGCAGCCGAGCTGCTCGGTCGGCTCCTGGATGTCACGCTCGTCGCGGATGGTGAGGCGGGCACGCTCCGGCTTGATCTCAAGAGCGATCGGTTGACGGGCGAGTTCGCTGCGTCGCTCGCGGCCGGCGATCTGACTGTGCAGCGGGGCTCGCTGAAGTCGGTGATCGGGCCGGAGGTGATCGAGCAGATCCGGCTTCGCGCGGGTCAGGCGGCGGGCAAGGCCGAGCCGGTTGGGGCGCAGTTCGTTGAGCCGGCCCAGGTGGAGCTGACGCTGGGCGGCTTCGAGCTCCTGCGTGGGTGGTCGCTCTCTGCCGAGGGCAAGCCCGAGGTGAAGCTGGTCGCGTCCGGCATGGTCGAAGGCCTGCCGATCAGGCGCGGGCAAGAGGTGATCCGGTCGGGAGCGATCGGACTGGAGCCGCTGACAGTGGAGGGGCAGGTGCCGGTGGCGGCGCTCCTGGGGGGCGCATCCGAGGTGCTCTCGTTCGCGTTGGCGGCGGAAGTGGTCACGCGTGAGGGCGCTGTTGCGACGCTGACGGGTGGGATGGATGTCGGCTTTGAATCCGGTCGTCCCGGGGGCGTGCTGCGTACGGACTTGAAGCTCTCCGAGATGGACGCGGGGCTTGTCGACGATGTGGCGCTGCTCGACGGGTTGTTTGCGGGTGTGTTCGGGGCGAAGCTCGGCGCGGATCTTTCGATCCAGGGCGAGGTGGCGTCGGGCTCGGTCGATCGGCTCGACGGGCAGCTGACGCTTTCGAGCCCGAGGCTCCGCACGGAGGGCCCGATCAAGCTGGCGGTGACCGAGGATCGGGTGACGGTCGCTGAGCCGGCGCTTGTGAGATGGGATGTGGCACCGGAGATCGCGACGAAGTACGGCTTCGCGCAGCCGGTCGGTGCGGAGCGCGTGCGCGTCGAGGGCGACTCGGCGCTCTCGGTTCGGGTCGATCGGCTTTCGATCTCGCGGGGTGATGGGCCGGTCCGTCCGGGGGTGTTTGATGTGTCGGCGCGGGTTGAGGCATCGAAGCTTCGGTTGTTTGTGCCGCACGAGTCGAGCGGCGAGGCCGAAGGGATCGCGCACGAGTATGCGCCGCTGTATTTCAGTGTCGAGGGCGATTCCAACGGGCTCGTGCTTGAGGGCAGGGCGCAGCCGACAGAGGCGGATCGCGAGGCGATCACGTTCGGGGCGCAGGTGAGCTCGTTTGCTGGCGAGGGCGGGCGGATTCTGTTCAATCAGGCGCGAGTTGACGGCGAGCTTGTGGTCAAGGATGCGCCGACGGCGATGATCGATGGTTTGCTCGCGCAGGACGGGCTGATGCTCGAGGTGTTCGGGCCGAGCTCGACGATCGATCTGCTGGCGAACGGTCTCCAGGCCGAGAGCGGCTCGCTCACGATGGATCTGAAGACCACACGGGCGTCGGGTCGGCTCGTGAGCCGGATGTTCGAGGGGCGCCTGATCGCGATCGAGCCGGCCAAGCTCGTTGTCCACGAGGTTCGCCCCGAGCTTGGGAACTATCTCGGCGAGGCGATCCCTGTGGTCGGGCGAGTCACGAAGGGGCCAGAGGACGGGCCCGCGACGCTGACGGTCAAGACGCTGGAAGTGCCCCTGTTCCGGCATTCGGAGCTGAGCCGGCTGCAGGACCTTGAGATCGAAGCGGAGATCGATCTCGGAACGGCGCGGTTCCAGACGAGCTCGATCTTCTCGAAGGTCATGAAGGCGGCGCAGCAGCGCACGGAGGGTGGCATCGGGCGGAAGATGAGCCCGATCTCGCTGACGATCAACAGCGGCGTCCTGACTTATCCGCGCACCAAGATCCCGATCGGTGAGTTTACGATCGAGTCGGCGGGCACGATCCGGCTGACGGATGGGTACATCGACGTCGTGACGTACGTGCCGATGGTGGCGCTGACCGAGGAGGCGCTGGGCAGCCTCAAGACGGGGCTGACGTCGCTGCTTGGGCGCCAGATCCCGATCTTTGAGTCGGTCACGCAGGTGCCTTGGCGGACCAAGGGCATGCCCGGGAAGCAGAAAACGCTCGCGGATGTCGAGCTCTTGCTACAGAACGTCGGTGACACGCTCAACCCGCTCAACCTGATCAATCAGGGGCTTGGGTCGCTCCAGGGATTGGTGATCGACAAGCCCAAGCCCAAGGCGGAAAAGAAAGAGGGCGAGTAAGCAGGATCAGGCCTCGTCGAGGATTGTCTTGCGAGAATCCCAGAGATCGTCGAGCTTCTGGCTGGTTTTGGACTTTGGCGGGTTGGCGAGGCGCGAGCCGCAGGCGGTCAGCAGATCGACCATGCCCTCGGCGTCGGCGAGCGCGATGTATTCGCGCCCCGGCTTTGCATCCTTGAGTGTGCCCGCCTGGGCCTGGTCGAGGTTCGCCATGTTGTGGTAGTTGCCCAGCGGGAGACAGACGCACGTGGCGTCGAGTCCCGCGTGGCAGAAGACCGTGGCCTCGCACGCGCCGCCAGCCATGAGCTTGCGCTGCCATTTCCACTTGGGCAGGTCGCTGGCTTTCTGCGATGCGCTGGGCGACGAGGGGCCTCCGGCGATGTCCTCGGCGATGCGCGCGATGTCGTCGGTCAGGCGCGGGCTGAAGATCGTCAGGCGGTCGCCCACGCGGACGATGGGGCCGCCCCCGATGGGAGATTCGGGGAAGGCTCTGCTGTTCTCGAGCGCGATGACCTTGGCATCGGCAGGGATGGTGCCGTGGCGCACAGCGGCGAGGGCGCCGATGAAGCCGACCTCTTCGGCGCGCGTGAAGAGGAGGCGCACATCGGATCTGTGCTCGCCCGCTTGGCGCTGGGCTCGGATGCGGTCCATGGCGAGCATGGCGCAGGCGGCGGCGGCGAGATCGTCGCAGGCGTGCGTGTGGATGATCCCGTCTTCGAGTGCCGCCGGGGGCAGGAGCCAGCGGGCGATATCGCTTGTGGTGATGACATCGGATGGGTCATCGAGTTCGCAGTGGTAGTGCTTGTAGGGGCTCTCGGTCGAGGCGTCGGCCTTGTTCGTGATCGTGCCAGGCAGGGAGCGGTTGTCAGCGGTGATGACCTCGACACGGGCTCCGGTGAAGTAGTCGTCCATGACGCCCCCCCGGAAGGCGAGTTCGAGTGCGCTCGGTGCGAGGACGCGTTCGACGACGAACGCGGGGTGATCCAGGTGAGCGGTGAAATAGACGGGCGGCCCGGCGTCCGAGGGTTCGCGGAAGCCGAGTGTGAGGTTGCCCGAGGGGTCTGCGGCGAGTTCGAGATCGTCGCGATGGCTCGCCCACTCATTGATGAAAGAAACAACGCGACCCTCACGGCCGGCTGCCGTGGGGATCGCGGTGAGTTCGAGGATGAGCTTGATGTCGTTCTGGGTCATGCCCTGATGGTATGACCCGAGCGGGTTACCGGTTGGGGACGGGGTTGTCGCACTCGATGAGGACGGGCTGGATCATTCGGTTCTGGCCGAGGAAGTTCATGTTGCTCCAGTCGTCGTGGTCGGTGAGCGTGTCGCAGGTGGAGTCGTCGCAGCCCGAGCCCGAGCCGCAGGACGTGGTGTTGAGGTTGGCGCAGTTGATATTCCGGCTGACGGTGCCGGCGTTGATGGAGCCGCTCTCGTTCCAGTCGATGGGCACGCCGCAGATGCCGGCGGCTTCGCTGAGCGCGTTCTCGTCGAGGTCCGGGTTTGTCCCGCGTGAGTAATCGAGGACGCCGTCGCCGAAGCCGTCGCAGTTGGTGTCGACGCCCGGGAATTGGTTGTTGTAGTTGAGGATGGAGTTGTAGTTCGGCTTGCGGTTGCGGTTCTCGTCGCCCCCGTGTCGGAGGCCGAAGTTGTGTCCGATCTCGTGCATGAGCGTGTTGGCGTTCGCTTCGTCCCAGTCCCAGTACTGGTAGAGGGTGACGAAGAGGACGTCGTAGTTGAGGTAGGCCACGCCCGAGGAGCCGTTGCTTGGGGAGTTGTACCGGTGGGTGAACACGCCGTAGTGGAAGATGCCCTTGCGTCTTGAGTCCATGTAGGTGTTGCTGTAGTCGATGGCGTCCCCGAAATCGAGGAACTCGGGGTTTGTGCCGGGAAAGAGGAGCTGCCCACCGTCGAAGAGACCGCCCTGGCCATAGTCGATGATGAAGTCAACGCCGGTGATGCCGTCGGGGTTGGTCAGCGGAGCGTTTGCGAACGCTGCGGCGATCCTTGCGTACATCCCGGGGCGCGGGCGGTGGGAGTGGAACGCGGTGTCGTGGTTGTCTTCGGTCCAGTCGATCTCGATGAAGACGGTTTTGTGGTTTGGGTTGGCGCCCATGCCGGGGAGGTTGAGCCCGTCGGCGGTGCCGTAGGCCTCGTCGCCGTCTTCGATGTTGTCGCCGTCGGAGTCGGGGTTGTTGGGGTTGGTGCCGGTGGCATAGTCGGCGAAGAAGACGCCGGTGTTGTTCTCGTAGAGATCGGGGATGCGGTCGTTGTCGCTGTCAGCGAAGTTGCATCCGGCGTTGTAGTTGGCGATCCATGCGGTGAAGTCGGCAGGTGTGACGAGCCCGTCACTGTTCTGGTCGGCGATGGGCGTGTTGCCGGCGTTGTAGGCGGCGATCCACGCGGTGAAGTCGGCCGGCGAGAGCTGCCCGTCGACGTTGGTGTCGGCAGGGCAGGGGTGGGCCTGTCCGAGCGACTGGGTAGCGATGCCGATACCAAGCATGATGGCTGCGATCACTTTCATTTTTGAACTCCTCGCTGTTGGTGAATCCAAGGTATCGGCATTGGAGTGCAACCACAAGAATCCGATGGAGACAGAGCGCATTTCGGGCGCAGAACGCGTGTGATGGCGCTCAAAGAGCGGGGTCTGGCGTGCTTTAGCGGCGTCCGGACTTGATCCGGCCGCCGAGAACCTTGGGGGGTCGCTTGGCGGGGACGATACCTCCCGGGAATTTGTCCTCGCTGACTTCCACCTTGGGCGGTGCCTCGGTGTTGTTGTAGCGGTTGCGCTGGAGCGCGGCCTCGAGCTGACGCTCGCGTGTGCGCTGCTGCTCGAGGTAGTCCTCGGGCGGCTTGCCCGGGACGAAGTCCGGGTATTCCTGCAGAGGGATTTCTGTGTTGATGTGGTTCTCGATCGCGGTGAGCAAGGGTCCCTGCTCGGGCGTGACGAAGGACCACGCGATGCCGCCGGCGCCGGCGCGTGCGGTGCGCCCGATGCGATGGACGTAGAGCTCGATGTCCTCGGGCAGGTCGTAGTTGATGACGTGGGTGATGCCCTCGACGTCGATGCCCCGGGCGGCGAGGTCGGAAGCGATCAGGACCGAGAGCGTGCCCGCGCGGAGCCTTTCCATGACGGCGTTTCGTTTACCCTGCGCGAGATCGGCGTGGATGGCGTGGGCGTCGATGCCCGCGCGTGTGAGCATGCTTGCGAGCTCGTCGACGACGCGCTTGAGTCGGCAGAAGATCAGGGTGAGGCCCGGCTCTTCGTGGGTGAGCAGGTGCTTGAGCAGGGCTCGCTTGTCCCAGGGCTGGACCGTCAGGTAGTACTGCTTGACGAGGCTTGCGGTGAGCGAGCCGGCGCTGGTGACGATCTTCTCGGGGTTGGACATGTAGCTTCTGGCGAGCTTCTCGATCTCGTCGGAGAGCGTCGCCGAGACGAAGACGGTCTGGCGGTTCTTGGGGCAGAGTCCAAGGATGTGCTTGATGTCCTGGCGGAAGCCGACGTCGAGCATGCGGTCGACTTCGTCGAGGATGACGAACTTGAAGTTGTTGAAGCTGAGGTAGCCGCGACGCTGCATGTCCATGATGCGCCCGGGGGTGCCGACGATGATCTCGGCGCCCTTCTTGAGCTTGTCGGCCTGGGTGAGGATTTTCTGCCCGCCGTAGACCGGGATGGAGCGGATGTGGGATTTGTGCCCGAGTTCCTCGAGTTCTTTGTGGATCTGGATGGCCAGCTCGCGCGTCGGGGCGAGGATGAGCGCCTGCGAGCCCTCGCCCGGCTTGACCTGCGCCAGGAGCGGGAGGCCGAACGCGGCGGTCTTGCCCGTGCCCGTTTTGGCCTGTCCGAGCACGTCGCGTCCCGCGATGATGGGCGGGATGATCTTGGACTGGATGTGCGTGGGGCGTGAGAAGTTCAGGACCTCGAGCTGATCGAGGAGCTCCCCGGGAAGGCCGAGGTCGGCGAAGGTCTTGTCCTGATCGAAGATGTCGGCGTTGGAGGTGTCGCGGGCGTTGCGGGCGTTGCGGGCTCGCGTGACGACGGCGTCTTCTGCGGTGGACTCGGGGCGGTCGGACTTGTCGCCCCGTTCGGGCTTGTCGTCGCGGGCGCTCCGGCTTCGACTGCGCGAGGGCTTCTTGGGCGCAGGGCGATCTTCGTCGCTGGCGACTGACGCAGCGGCGAGATCCTTACCTCGTCGCGCGGGGCGTTCTGAAGATTCACCTTCGGCAGAGGATTCAGAAGTTTGCGAAGTCTCGGCGGATTCGCCCGCGGGCTTGCGCTTGCCACGCCGGCGCCGGCGCTTCTTCTTGGTGGGGTCGGAGGAATCGGGTGCGGGCTGGCCCAGGGGGGCCGGGGTGTTGGTCTCGTCGGGCATTGTGGATCCAAGTGCCTGTTCAGGCGGCGATTACGGGAAAGAGGGTGGCCCGGGGCTTTGCTCTTTCCCGGCCCAAACAAACGTCAGGGGATCGTAGCGCCGCTTGGGGGTGTAGGCTAGAGACGGTCCGCCGGGTGGCGGGGTGGGCACCGGGTTTGGGGCACGATGAAAGAGTACGACCAGCGTTTCTTCGAGGAGCGGGACAACCGGACGCGCTACGGCGCCGAGCGGGTTCTGGGTCTCGTTCTGGACGCCCTACCCCCTGTTTCGTCGTGCGTGGACATCGGCTGTGGCGTGGGCACCTGGCTCAGTGTGCTCGCGGACAGGGGGGTCGAGGACGTCGTAGGGGCCGAGGGGGACTGGCTCGATACGGCGCTGCTCAAGATCGACCCGGAGCGGTTTGTGCGGATCGACCTTCGCCAGGCGATCCCGATCGATCGAACGTTCGATCTTGCGATCAGCCTGGAGGTCGCTGAGCACGTGACGCCCGAGCAGGGCGAAAGGCTCGTGGGCAAGCTGTGCGAGATGGCGGACTTCGTGCTGTTCTCGGCGGCGATCCCGTGCCAGGGCGGGCGGCACCACGTCAACGAGCAGTGGCAGTCGTACTGGGCACGGAAGTTCGCGGCCAGGGGCTTCCTCGCGCTGGACATCGTGCGCCCCAGGGTGTGGGGCGATGAGCGTGTGGACGTCTGGTACCGACAGAACACGGTGCTGTATGTCAAGGAATCGCGGCGCAGTGAGCTCAAGACCGGTGCAGAGCCTTCGGACCCGGAAGCGCTGTCGGTGGTGCACCCGGAGCTCTACACACGAAGGCTGCTGCGGGCGCACTCGCCCAGCGGCGGGGCGAAGTCGCTCCTGCGCTCGGTGGTTGGCGGCGGTCACTCGGTGCAGACGCTGCGCGAGGCCAAGAGCCGGGCGTGAGGGCGCGTCAGCCGAGGCGTTTCTTTTTCATGATGTAGACGTGCTTCATGGCGACGCCGATGGCGACGCCGAAGCAGACGAGTGCGCCGCGTGGGCCGTCGCGGTAGCCCTTTTTCAGGACGAAGAGCTTGATGAGCGCGATGGGCGGTCGGGCGAGGAGGTCGATGAGTCTGCCGCCCTTGTCGGTGAATCGGGCGGCTCGTTCGGCAAAGAAGATCTGGCGTTCGAAGAGATGGTTCAGGTCCCGCCAGGTGTCGTGGCGACAGATTCCCGCGAGGCGTTCGACCTCGCCCGAGACGCTGATGCGGTCGTGCCCGCCGGCGCCGTTGGGGCCGACGCCCGTGATGGAGTAGTGCTCCGGGCGAACCAGACGCAGGCGCCACTCGGGCTGAAAGGTGTGTCGCAGCCAGTCGCCAAGGAAGAAAACCATCCGGCGGATCTCATAGCCGGAGACCTCGGCTTTGCTCTTGCGAGTGGCGGTGCTGATCGATTCTGCCATCTCCTCGTCGATGGATTCGTCGGAGTCGAGGAAGAGGACCCACTTGCAGTGCCTGACGAGGGACATCGCGAACTTGCGCTGGGCGACCATGCCCTCCCAGTCGTGATGGACGACGCGGGCGCCGAGTCTGGTCGCCAGCTCGGGTGTGCCGTCGGTGGACCCGGAGTCGACGACGACGACCTCGGAAGCGATGGGCAGGACACTCCGGAGGCATCGCTCGAGGGTGTCGATGTTGTCCTGGGTGCAGATCGCAACGCCGAGGAGGGCGGGTTGAGAGTGGTCTTTCGGCTGGGTGTTGGGGTCAGGCATATCGCTTTGCGGGCAGTGTACGCGCCAGGTCAGGAATGTTCAGGGTGATCGGGCTCTGTCTGGCGCATGAGACTTGCGCGGTTGGCGGCGATGCGCTAGGCTGGTGGTGATGTCGCGCGCGCCCTCTGAATCCGACCCGTTTGATCAGTTCGGCCCGGTGAGCCCGGATCGTCCGTCAGAGAAGGTCTGGATCCCGCGCGACAAGGCGAGCTTCTTTCCGGGGCCGGTGGGCGAGGCACATCACCCCAAGGCGTGGGCGTGGCCCGTGTGGCTTGCGGGATCGGAGGCCAGATGGCTCCGCACGCTCGAGCGGCTCTATACGCTGCCCGTTGCGTTCCCGGCGGCCATGAGCCCGGAGACGGGGCTCTTGCTTTTCTCTCTTGTGCGCAACATCAGGCCCAGGACGGTGATCGAGGTCGGCTCGTTCGTCGGGGTGAGCACGGTCTGGATCGCGGCGGCTCTGGAGGAGATCGGAGATGCGCACGCGGCATCGGGTGATGAGCAGGAGCGCGTCGGGGCGCTGGTCTCGATCGATGACTTCGGGCCGCTGCCGGAAACGCAGTGGCGCCGGGCGAGCGTGACGGGCGATCGGCAGGCGCTCGTGCAGTCGCACATCGAAGAGGCGGGGCTGGCGCACCGGGTGCATCTCGAGAAGGGGATCAGCTGGGAGGTGCTCCCCAGGATCCGCCCGCAGCTGCGCCAGACGGGGGGCGTGCAGCTGGCGCTGCTCGACGGCGATCACTCCGCCGAGGGCTTGCGCAGGGACCTGATCGAACTGGAGCCCGTTCTGGAAACCGGGGGCTATGTGATCGTGCACGACACGATCCCGGAGCGCTGCGGCGGGCACGTGGGCGGTCGGCATCTGCTCGAGCACATCAACAGCTTCTCGGCTGGGTTGTACGAATCGGTGGAGATCTATCTCTCGCCGATGAATTATGGGATCGGGTTGTTTCGGAGGATGGGGTAAGGCCCCCCTCATCCGCCCGTTTCGCGGGCGCCTTCTCCCTTCCGGGGGAGAAGGAGGGAGTATCGATGGCGAAGAAGGCGAGCGAGATCAAGCCCAAGCATCAGATCGCCGGTGCGCTGCGCGCCGAGGGCGGGAAGGCCAAGGGTGCGCGTGTGTACGTCGGGGACTGCCGGGAGATCCTGGCGCGTCTGCCCGAGGTGAAGAAGAAGGAAGTGGACCTGGTCTTTGCCGACCCGCCCTTTAACTGGTCACGGGCGTACGACGAGTGGGACGACAAGATGCCCAGGAATGAGTACCTGGACTTCACGTACGACTGGCTGGATCTGTGCATCGGTTCGCTGCGCGAGCACGGCGCGATCTGGGTGAACATCCCCGACGACACGGCGGCGGAGATCGTGCTGCACCTGAAGCGCCGCGGGCTGCACATGATCAACTGGTGTGTGTGGCACTACCGATTCGGGCAGAACACCAAGTCGCGGTTCATCAACTCGAAGGTGCACGCGCTGTACTTTGCCAGGCACGTCAAGAACCGGCGCTGGAACGCGGGCGAGGTGCTGGAGACCTCGGACCGCGCCTCGACGTACTTCGATCCACGGACGATGGACAAGCGTGACGGCATGCCCGCGGGCAAGCGCGTGCCGATGGATGTCTGGTACGGCGCGTACTGGGGGCGCATCCAGGGCAACAACAAGGAGCGGCGCATCGGGCACGACAACCAGCTGCCCGAGGTGTACCTTGAGCGCGTGATCCGAGCGACGAGCAACGAGGGAGACCTCGTGCTCGATCCGTTCCTGGGCTCGGGGACGACGGGTGTGATGGCGCACGCTCTCGGGCGCGGGTTCATCGGAACAGAGTTCTCGGCGGCCAACGCCAAGCGGGCGTTCGAGCGCATCGCCAAGGGCCCGATCCGGCTGGGCGCGCTCGAGGACGCGGTGACCGCGATCCACAAGCCCCGGCGAAAGGCGCCCGCGGCTACGAGATGAGCGTCTTCGAACCCACCGAGGGCGCTGTCCTGATCCGTGTCAAGGCGGTGCCCGGCGCCAAGCGCGAGCAGATCGCGGGCGTGCTGGGCGATCGCCTCAAGATCAAGGTGTCTGCGCCGCCCGAGGGCGGCAAGGCGAACGCGGCGATCTGTGCGCTCATCGCCAGGACGCTGGGTGTGAAGGCGGGCGCGGTCAGTGTGGTGAGCGGGATGACGAATCCGGAGAAGATTGTGCGGGTGGAGAGTGTTTCGCTGGAGGGTGTGCGCGAATGTCTGGGTATTTGACGAGCACGGCGCGCGAGCGAGGGCAAACGAAGATTTGGAGATGGGCGGCGGTGGGTGTGCCCCCTCGCTTACGCGAGGGGCTCGTTATTGTGGGTTAGTCGTTGAAGTAGAGCGCGCCACCGACGACGAGGGCGTCGAGGCCTGTGCGTTTCATGCAGTCGAGCGCGTGCGCGGGGGTTTCGACGATGGGCTCGCCCGCGTCGTTGAAGCTGGTGTTGAGGAGGACGCCCACGCCGTCACGCTGGCGGATGACACCGAGCAGGTCGTAGAGGCGGGGTGTGTGCGCACGGCTGACGGTCTGGAGTCGCCCCGAGCCGTCGATGTGCGTGACAGCAGGGATACGTTCGCGGAACTCGGGTTTGACGGTGGTGTTGAAGAGCATGTGGGGGACGGGGAAGTCGACGCCGAAGATTTCCTCGGCGTTTTCTTCGCGGCAGATGGGCGCAAAGGGGCGGAAGGCCTCGCGGTGTTTGACGCGGAGGTTGAGCGTGTCCTTCATGTCTGGGCCTTTGGGCCAGCAGAGGATGGAGCGCGAGCCGAGGGCGCGCGGGCCGTACTCGGAGGGGCCCTGCCACCAGCCGATGATTTTGTCCTGCATCAGCAGGTCGGCGACCCGTTCGAGGAGGTTGTCGGGTTTGACGGCGCCGTGTTTGAGAAGGACGGATTCGGCGCTGGGCTCGTCGTAGGTGGGGCCGAGGTAGACGGGATTGTCCTGGAAGGGAAGCTTGGCGCCCGCGACGATGTAGTAGCCCACGAGCGCCGCGCCCATGGGCATGCCCGCGTCGGAGCTTGCGGGCTGGACGAGCATCTCGGAAAGGCGTCCCTCGGCCTTCAGTGTGTCGCGGGCGAGGCGGTTGGCGACGACGTTGAGCATGACGCCTCCCGCGCAGCAGAGCGTGCGGCTGTTAGTCTCGATGACCGCGGTGCGCGCCAGGTGCAGGACGGCTCGTTCGAGCCAGTGCTGGGCCCAGTGCGCGATGTGGTTGTAGGGGGGCGTGGTGGCGCAGAGGTCCTTCGGGCGGACGCTTGGGATCTGCCACTCGGTTTCGAGGAGGTACTCGAGCATGGGGGTGTTGATGTCGTCGAAGATCGCATCGGGGAAGGACGGGTACTCGCACAAGTGCTCGGCGCTGCCCCAGCCTGCCAGGCCCATGAGCTTGCCTTCCTGGAGCTGGCCAAAGCCGACGATGTGCTTGGAGACGTAGCCGTAGAAGTGTCCGGCGCCGGAGCGCGAGGACATGGCGATGCGTTCGAGGGATGTGCCGCGGGCTTTGAAGATGGACTGGGTCTCGGCGCGCCGTTCGTATCGGCGGAGGGGGTAGTTACCGACCTCGTCGGGCCTGCCCTGCATGATGAGTCGGTCGGCGGCGCTCTCAATGGGCCAGTCGGAGCCGGAACCATCGACGACGAGGACCGCGGCTTTGTCCCTGTTGAAGGGGTAGTACGCGGTCGCGGCGTGCGCGAGATGGTGGTTGACGACGAAGGCGGGCTTGCCCTCGAGGGCCATGAAGAAGGCCCGCTCATCGGGTTGCCAGGTCTCCGGCGCGATCGTACCGATGGGGCGGGTTGCCTCGACCATGGTGTTGGGGCCCAGCTTGTCGACGCAGACGATGTCGACAGCCGAGAGCGGGAGATTGGCCTCGGCGAGGACGGCGTCGATGGCGAGCTTTGGGAACTGGCGGTCCTGTTTGCGCCGGGAAAGGCGCTCTTCGGAGAGGGCGCAGCAGCGGAGGACGCCTTGGTGCTCCCAGACGAGGCAGGCGCCGGTGTCGTGCTGGGGTCCGAGCTTGAGGCCGAGGACTGCGATCATGGGTCTGGATATCGGCTTTGGGAGCTTGTTTTCGTTGAAGAGGCGTCCGGATAACGACGAGGCCCCGGAAGGCTCTTCTCGTCGGTCGCGTGATCGCCGATGGAGCAGACCTGGAGGCGAGCGATGCTTGAAGGTCTGACGATGGGCGTGATTGTCTCTGGCGGCCTGATCGGGCTGGTCGGGTTTGCCATGTTTCTGTACGGCAAGCGCGAGGGCGAGCCGCTGACACTGATCGCGGGGCTCGTGCTCGGGATCCTCCCGATGGTGATGCATGCGCTGGTGCCGATGTGGATCGTCAGCGGGGCGGTGTTGGGGTGCGTAGCGGTGCACCGGAGATTCTCGGGGCCGACGACGGTGGCGTGAATGACTGACGAGCCCGAAGCGCGAGCGCGGGAAATGGTGATCCATCACTCGCTCGCGCTTCGGGCTCGTTCAGAGTGAGACCCCTTCCGTCCGCTTCGCGGACCTCTCCCCCGTCGGCGACGGTGAAGGGGAGACAGTCATGACGCCATGAAGGCTTCGATCTCGCTGGCCGAGCGGGGGAGATCCTTGGAGAGGATCTTGCATCCCTTGTCGGTGATGAGGATGTCGTCCTCGGTGCGCACGCCGATGTTCTCGCTTGCGACATAGACGCCCGGCTCGATGGTGATGACCTGACCCGCCTGGAGGGGTTCGAAGTTCAGGCCCGCGTCGTGGACGTCCAGTCCCAGGAAGTGCCCGAGGCTGTGGTAGTACTCGTCGGCGAAGCCTGCCTTGTCGATGACGCGACGAGCGGCGTCGTTGAGCTCCATCCATGTGACTCCGGGCTTGCACATGTCGACGGTGGTCTGCCAGGCGTCGTGGACGACGTCGTGGATCTGGCGCTGGCGGTCGGTGAACGTGCCCGAGACTGGGAAGGTGCGCGTGATATCGGCGGCGTACATCTGGTACTCGGCGCCGACGTCGCAGAGGACCATCTCGCCTGCGTTCATCGTGCGATGGTTGGCGGTGTAGTGCAGGACCCAGTTGTTGGGCCCCGAGCCCACGATGGGCTCGTAGGCAAAGCCGTCGCAGTTGTGCGCATGGATCGTGTGCTCGAAGGTGTGCAGGAGCTGGCGTTCGTTCATGCCAGGCTTGACGGCGTGCATGGCTGCTTTGTAGGCGTCGACGGTCGCGTCGATGGCGTGCTGCATCAGCTTGATCTCGGCCTCGTCGTGGATGGAGCGCATGCGCGGGAGGATCTTGTGCTCGTCGCGGATGGATGAGTTGAGGATGCGGGTCTGCAGATCTCGCAGGAGCAAGAGTTCCTTGCCGACGGGCGCGGTGTGGGTGGCAAACTGGCCCAGATGGACGAGGTCGCGCGACTTAGTCTGGAGGACGGCTTGGCTCAGCATGGTGGGCAGGTGCGCGGTGCGCAGGACGCGCGCGATGCCCGTACCCAGCTCGATGGAGCGCCCGAGCATCGGGCGGATGCCGTGCCAGCGGTTGTCCTCGACGTCGAGCGTCCGGAGGAAGAGCTGCTCGGTGTATTGTGGATGCTCAGGCGCAAGGACGAGAACCGCGCCGGCTTCGTAGGCCAGGCCCGTCAGGTAGTAGAAGTCGAGGTTCTGGCGCTTGCCGGCGCCGATGGAGTCTGCGGCGTAAACAACGGCGACGCCCGAGCCCATCTGTTCCATGACGCGCTGGCGACGCTTGCGGTAGACCTCGGCGCCGATGTCGCCATGGGGCGTCGGGATGCCCTGGTCGTTGCCGGGCTTTGGTGTGTTGATGTTGGCGGTCTCGGTCGGGATGCGTGCGTGGGGCATGGGTTGATTCCTGCGTGCGGTGTTCGGGTGTGTATGCGGACATGGTAGTGGGGTTGTGTGTGGGGATGAAAAAACCGCCGCGGGTCTGAGCCCGCGGCGGTCGGATAGGCGCTTTGAGAAGTCCCTTTAGCCTGCCTTGGCCTTGGGGAAGTTGGAGTCTGTGTCGGCGATTTTCTTTGGCTGCTGAGCCGAGCGGGCGTTTGCGGGGATGTGGTCGTCGACCTGGCTGTGGGACTCGGCTTCGGAGATGGGCTTGCAGGTCATCAGGATGGTCAGGCCCGCGATGGTGGAGACGAGCGAGGCGCCCAGGATGCCGAGCTTGGCGGCGTCGAGGTGGACGGCATCGCCCTTGAAGGCGAGGTTGGCGATGAAGAGCGCCATGGTGAAGCCGATGCCCGCCAGGCAGCCGGCGCCGATGATGTGGCGCCAGGTGGTCAGCGGCGGGAGCGCTGCGAGGTTGAACTTGCAGGCGAGCCAGCAGGCGCCGATGACGCCGACGGGCTTGCCGATGAACAGTCCGAAGAAGACACCCATCGTGACGGGGTCGGTTGCCATCGTGCCCATATCACCCGAGAGGTGCAGGCCCGCGTTGGCCAGGGCGAAGATGGGGATGATCCAGAAGGCGCACCACGGCCCGAGCGCGTGCTCCATGCGGTGCAGCGGGGGGAGGATCTGGTTGACGTTGGTCTTGAGCGCGAAGGCTGCGGCGCGCTGTTCGGAGGATTCGCGTGGGGTGGAGCCGTCGTCGCCGGCCTGCTCGAAGTGGTCGAGCGCCTTGCGTGAGGCCTTGAGGAAGCGGTTGGGGTTGACCCGCGCCGATGCGGGGACAGTCGCGGCCAGGAGCACGCCCGCGATGGTGGCGTGGATGCCGCTGGTGAGGACAAAGACCCAGAGCGCGATGCCCGGGACGATGTAGAAGAGCGGGTGACGCAGGCGGAGTGCGTTGATGCCAAAGAGCAGCGCCACGGTCCCGCCGGCGAGCCCGAGGTGGAGCATGCTGAGTTTCTCGGTGTAGAAGATCGCGATGACGAGCAGAGCGCCGAGGTCATCGACGATGGCGAGGCTGGTCAGGAAGATCTTGAGCGGGAGCGGTGCCCTTGAGCCCATGAGGGTGAGGATGCCAAGGGCGAAGGCGATGTCGGTCGCCATCGGGACACCCCAGCCACGCATGGTCTGATCGGCGATGGAACTTGTGCCGTTGATGAGCACGTAGATCCCCGCGGGGACGACCATGCCGCCGATGGCGGCAAAGACGGGGAGCGCGGCCCGCTTGATGGAGCGCAGCTCGCCCACGAGGAGTTCTCGTTTGATTTCGAGCCCGACGTAGAGGAAGAAGATCGCCATGAGGGCGTCGTTGATGAGGTAGGCGAGGTTGTGGATGTGGGGGAGATGCCAAGATCCGATGGCAAACTCAAATGGCATGTCCTTGAAGATGTATGTGTAAGCCTCGTACCAGCTGGTGTTGGCCCAGACGAGCGCGATCACGGTCATGAGGATGAGCGTGATGCCGCCGGCGGCTGAGAGTCGCCCGAATCGCTGGAACCCGCGGAGGAGCTTTTCGCCCGGCTCGAGAGGGAGGCCGTGGGCGGCGGTTGGGACGTGATGCGTATCCATGTGTGCCTTCCGTGATGCTGGCGGGCTGAGGGCCCTTGGGTCGTTGAGGCCTTTTCAAGATTTCCCATCGGCATTTAGGGCCGTCGGGTTGGTTCGGGCGAAGGCTGATTTTCAAGCCCTGGCCCCAAGCAACGCACCGGTGCGGGGGATTCTATGTGCCTCCGGGGCGGTTGTTCCCCCAAATGGGGTCAGTACCGAGAACGATTCGTGCGATTTTCCTGGATGCGGGGGGCGCGTATACAGGGGCGACGCGGCGAGCGATTACGCGGTGACCTTGAGCACGAGGAGCGTGACATCGTCGGTCTGGGGCGCGCCGTCGCGGAATCGGACGACGGCGTCGATAATGTCGACGGTGATGTCCTCGGCTGGCTTGTGGGCGCTGGCCCTGATGACTTCACGGAGTCGGTCTTTACCGAAAAGTTCGTCGTCGGCGCGCCGGGCTTCCCAGATGCCATCGGTGCCGATGACGACGACGCCGTCCTTGGGCGGGAGGGGCGCTTCGAATTCGTGGAACGCCCAGGCGGGCTCGATACCCAGCGGGATGTCGTTGCCCGCAAATTCGGTGAATGTGTCGGTGCTTGGCTGGTAGACGATGGCGGGGTCATGCCCGGCGCTGGCCCAGTGTGCGGTGCGGGTCAGAGGCTCGACGAGGAGGTAGAAGAGCGTCATGAACTGCCCGGCCTGCGAGTCCCGGGATAGGTCCGCGTTGACGCGTGTCAGGACGTCGTCGATCTGGTCGTTGTCGATGGCGCGCGTGCGGAGCAGGGCGCGTGCGGTGGTCATGAGCAGGGCGGCGGCGATGCCGTGACCCGTGACGTCGGCGACGAAAAAAGCGTGCTTGCCCGAGCCGGTCTCGAGCGGGAAGAAGTCGAGGTAGTCGCCCCCGGTCTCGTCGCAGTAGATGCTCCGAGACGCGATATCCAGGCCCGGGATCTCGGACGGCTCGCTTGGGAGCAGGTTCTGCTGGACTTGCTTGGCGAGCATGAGTGACTCGCGGACCACAAGCTGATCGCGGAGCTTTGGGACCATGTCGTTGAAAGCCTCGGCGAGCTGCTGGAGCTCGTCGCCCGTGCGCACGTTTGCGGTTGCGTTCAGGTTGCCCGAGGCGATGGCGATCGCAGTATCGACGAGCGAATGGACAGGGCGGGTAACGGTTCGGGCGCCGAAGAACGCGACAGCAACGGCGACGACAATGACGCCGATACCGATGCTGGCATTGCTGGTGAGTGTGTCGTTGAAGACGCTGTAGACCTCGTTCTGGACGTTGTCTGCGACAGAGTCGATGGTGGCGCGCGTGATCGCGACGACGACGAACGAGTCGCCCCGGAGCAGGCGCTGGTAGGAAAGGATCCAGTCCTGGCTGCCCATGGTAAATTCTGTGGTGCCCTCGTCGCTGGAGCGCATGAGCTCGTGGAGGGTTGCGGTCTGCTCTCTGGAATCGGCGATGAGGTAGTCGAGGGCGATGGCCTCGCGGGAGGGGCCGCCGCGCTGGGCGTACTCGCTTTTGGCGTGGATGAGTGCGCCCTGCTCGTCGAGGGTGACGAGCATGATTTTGACCTGGCCCTGCATGTTCTCTGGGAGTTCGATTTCGTCGAGCATGTCGAGCATGAGCACGTCGGCGGCGACAACCCCGATGAGCGTGCCGTCGTGTCTGCGCGCCGGCGCGGCGCAGGTCATCCGAACCTGGCCAGTCGGGGCGTCGACGATGGGTCCGATCCAGGTCGCTTGTTCTTGTGTGATGGAGGCCTTGGTGTACCACGAGCGTTTGCGCGGGTCGTAGTTTGCGGGGTAGCCGCCCTTGCCGGGGTAGGACATGTGCGTGCCTGAGGCATCGAGCGAGGCGTAGTGGCTCAGCAGCCAGCTTTCGCCGGTTGGCAGGACGGAGCCGGTTTTGAGTGTGTGGGTGAGCGCACCGAGCAGGCGGACGTCATCGCCAAGTTCGCCTTGTTCCGTGTCGACACCGACGAAGACGGGGAAGTCGCGGCTGATGGGTATGGGCGTGTGCGAGCCGTCGCTCTGCTGGATGTACTGGTTGTCGTCGAAGACCATGCCCTCCGGCGAGCGGGAGGGGTCGTCGAAATCTTCGGCGAAGTAGACGGGGCTCGGGTCTCGGATGACGCCCGGGGTGACGCGTTCGATGAGATCGATCTGTTCGAGCAGGTCGGCTGCGGAGCGCACGGTCGACTCGATCAGGATGCGGTCGCGGTCGAAGGTGGCGGCGTACTGGCGGACGTATCGCGTGCGGGCGACCTCGACGATCTGCTCGACCGACGCGCGCGTGTCCGCGGCGACTTCGACGCTGCAGATCTCGACGTTCGATCGCGTGATGAGCCCCGCGGCGACCAGCGGCAGGATCGCGATGGCAACGAGGATCAGGAAGAGCTTGAGCCGGAGCTTCATGGGCGGGGCCCCTTTCGAGGGCATCGTAACGCGGGCTTGGTGTCAGCAAAAACGCGTTCGCCCCGGCATCTGGAGGGGTGACCGGGGCGTTCGCGTGTGTGTGTGGTTTGGTATCGTCAGAATCGGATGGGTTAGTGGCCCATTTTGATGTGCTTGAGTGCGGCGATGATCTCAGAGGGCTCGGCGCGGAGCTTGTAGTCAGCGGTGACGCTGGCGAACTTGATCGTGCCGTCTGGAGCGATGACGTAGGTCGCGGTGAGCGGGAGTGTGCCAGAGTCGTCGCCGTTGTATCCGGCGAGCATCGGGGCGAATCGTTCGGCGATGAGCGGGTCGATCTCGTAGCGGAGGCCGAACTTGTCTGCGACGGTGTTGCCGGGGTCGCTGAGGACAGAGAACTCGAGCTTGTTTTTCTCAGTGGTGTCGAGGGAGTTGTCAGGCATCTCGGGTGAGATCGCGACGAGGTTGGCGCTGAGTGCCTGGAAGGCTTCGAGGCTGTCCTGGTATGCGCGGAGCTGGATGTTGCAGTAGGGGCACCATCCGCCGCGGTAGAAGGTCAGGACGACGGGGCCCTGGGCGAGGAGTTCCTTGAGGGCCACGGTGTTGCCATTGGCGTCAGAGAGCTCAAAGTCCGGGGCCTTGTCGCCCTTGGCTTTGGCGCTTTCGACGATGCCCGACTCGATGAGGTTGTTGATGGCCTTGGTGAAAGTCTCGACCATCGCGGGGTCGGCGTTCTTTGAAAACTGTTCGGAGAGAGCGGCCAGCTGCTGGGCGAGGGGGCCCGGCTGGGTGTCCTTGACGGCTGGCTTGGCTTTGGTCTCGGCCTGGCCCTGCGCGGGGCTGGCGCAGACGGCGACGCCGAGGGCGGCCATCTGGGCGAGCTCGACGGTGCGCTGGCGGAGGGACTCAAATCGGGTGATGGGTGCGGGCATGGCTGGTATTCCTGTTGCGGGCTGGGTGCGTGTTGCGTCGGCTGTCAGCCGTGCACTGCCAACCCGCGTGCGAAAGGGGCTATTCCGCGGATTCTGATGATTGCTGGTCGGGGCGGGTGATTTGTGTCGTCAGGACGCCCAGGGCCAGGGCGATCAGGGCGCTTAGGAAGAAGGAAGGGGCGAAATCACCCGCTGCGAGGCGTGCGCCGTGGGCGACCAGGAAGGGGCCGGTGGCGGTGGCGCCGACCATGAGCATGGTGATAAAGCCCCGGATCTCGCCGTGGTGGGGCCTGCCGAAGTACCGGGCGATGGCGGGCCCGCTGGAGGCGGAGAGGAGGCCCTGGGAGAGGCCGAAGGTGGCCATGCTGGTCGCGGCCAGGGTGCTCGAGTCGGCCAGCGCCATGATCACGAAGGAGAGGGCCATCGTCACGCAGGCCACGGGCATCAGGAGCCTTGGCGGGAACTTGTCGGCGATGGGGCCTGAGATGAGGGTTGAGACGAGCAGCGCGGCTCCCCAGGCGCTGGTCGCCGAGGCGCCGGCGAGTAGGAAGCTTTCCACGCCGGCGTGTTCGAGGATGGGCTGGATGTGAAACAGCATCGCGGTGCCGACGAGTCCGCTGAGCATGCCCGGGAAGACGAGGAGCCAGAACGCGCGCGTGCTGCGAGCCTGCGGGAGCGTGAATCGCGCCGGGACCTGCGGCGCGGTGCGTTTCTCGTGGATGTCGTGCCAGCGTTTGTGGTCGCGGGGCGGCTCGTTGTCGAGGTGCTGGCCGATGTCTTCGGGCTTGTTGCGGTAGAACGTGGCGACGATCGGGAGCACGAGGACGCAGACGGAGACGCCGAGGATGGTGTAGGCGTTGCGCCAGCCGGCGCTTGCGATGAGCCAGACGGCGGCCTGCGGAGCGCCGATGCAGGCGGCGCTGAAGCCGGCGGTCTTGATGGATTCAACGGTCGCGAGCCGGCGCTCGAACCAGAGCGCCAGGATGTGCGAGCTGAGCATGCCCATCGAACCCTGTCCGAAGAGGCGGATCAGGAAGAAGCCGAGCGTGAGGGTGAAGACGTTGATTGAATGTGCGATGACTAGGCACCCGAGGAGGAGCCCGATCGTGACGAGCGCGGTGGTGAGGCGCGGGCCGAGAGTGTCTGAGAGGCGTCCGATGCGCCGCAACGGGAAGGCGGCCCCGAGCGTTCCAATGAGGTAGGCGGTGCTGAGCGATTGGAGCGAGAGCCCGAGGTTCTCGCGGAAGGAGGTGTTGAACTGGCTGACGACCACGGACTGCCCCGGGAGCGTGCAGCAGACCATGACCAGGGCGACCGGGAGCATGACCCAGCCGAAGTAGAAGTTCGACTCCGGGCGCAGCTCGGGCTCGGGCGGGAGCTTGGAGGTTCGCTCGGATTCGGGCTCGGTGAGCGTGGTCACGGGCGAGCGTAGCTTGCCAGACGGGAGCCTTGGATGTGGAAACCGCAACCGCGGCGTGAAAGTGTGATAGAACGGGCATCGTGGATGAACCCCAGGGCAAGGTGGGTCGGTTGCGGTCGGCCCTGCCGGTGCACGCGGGCGAGCGCCGGGCGGCGTTGCTCTCGGGCGGGTTCTTCTTCTGCGTTCTGTTCGGGCTTTCGATGCTGCGTCCCGTGCGCGAGGCGATGGGCGTCGAGCGCGGCATGGACTCGATGCGCATTCTTTTCTTCTGGACCGCGGGAATCTCGCTCCTTGTGGCACTGAGCTTTGGCGGTCTCGTCAGCAAGATGGACCGGCGCCGGTTCATCCCGATCGGTTTCCGCGCGGTCATGCTGTGCCTGGTGTGCTTCATGGTGGCTCGGGGCGTGATGGGCGATGGGGTGAAGAGCCACGCGGGCGCGACGTTCTATGTGTGGCTGAGCGTCTTCAACATGTTCGTGACGAGTGTGTTCTGGGCGTACATGGCGGACATCTGGAAGCTGGAGCAGGCCAAGCGGCTGTACCCGGTGATCGGGGTGGGCGGGACGCTGGGGGCGTTCACTGGCGCGTCTGTGCCGTGGCAATTGGGCGAGGCGTTCGGGGCTCATGCGCCGATCTGGCTCATGCTGATCGCCGTGGTTGTGTTCGAGCTTGCGGTGCGTTTCATGCTGGCGATCGATCGCCTTCCGATGCAAGGGGAGAAGGTTGAGCGCCAGCCGCACGCGGTGGGCGGGTCGATGCTCGATGGCCTTGCGATGGTGGCACGCTCGCCCTACATGCTGGGCATCGCGCTCAACGCGGCTTTCATCGCGGTGAGCGCGACGCTCGTGTATTTCGCGGGAGCGCGCCTGGTTGTGGATAAGTCGGAAGAGATGGGTCAGCGCCTGGTTCTGTTCGCGGAGCTGGATCTCGTCAAGCAGTTCGCGACGCTGGTGCTGCAGCTCTTCGTGACGGCAAGGCTTCTGCGCTGGATCGGAGTGGGGGGGACGCTCTGCGTGCTGCCCGTGCTGACGGCACTTGGGTTTCTGGTGGTGTCGCTGACCGAGGGGGGCTCGGAGGCGATGGTCTGGGGCACGTTTGCGGTGTTCCAGGGGCTGCACTCGGCGACCCGGTACGCGGTGATGCGCCCCTCGCGCGAGACGCTCTTTTCGGTGCTGACTGTCGGGGAGAAATACAAGGCCAAATCGGTGGTCGACCTTGCGGTCTATCGCACGGGCGACGTCGTTGGGGCCGGTGTTGAGAGTGTTGTTGGGCTGACGCTGGCCTCGATGGTCATGCTGACCGCCCCGATGGCGGGGGTCTGGGTGATTCTGGCTCTGACCCTCGGCGGGATGCAGCGGAGGCGGGCGTCTGCTGGTACGAATCCTTCGCTGGAGCGGGTCGACAAGGGAGCAGAACGATGACTGTACGGACACGGCGTGAGTTTCTGGGCGAATCTGCGGCTTTCGCGGCGGCGCTCGGTATGGCCCCGATGGCGTATGCGCAGGGGAATGCGAAGATGACCGGACGCGCGCCCAAGGCGCTGGATCTGCTGATGCTGGGCGGGACCGGGTTCCTCGGGCCCCACATTGTGTGGCGCGCGATCGAGCGCGGTCACAACGTGACACTCTTTAACCGCGGGCAGACTGGCCCGGATCTTTTTCCGGATCTGGATCTGATCGAGGGGGACCGGTACACGGATCTCTCGAACCTGAAGTCCGCGGTCGGCGAGGGACGCAAATGGCATGGGGCGATCGACACGTTTGCGTACGTGCCCAGCGTGGTCACTGAAATGATGGACGTGATCAGAGACGCGGTCACGCACTACACGCTGGTCTCGACGATCTCGGTGTACGCGGACTTTGCGACGGTTGGCGCGGATGAATCGGCGCCGCTGGCGGAGGTGAGCGACGAGATCGCCGACGGGATCGCGACGCACCGCGAGGTCGGCGCGAACTACGGCTCGATGAAGGCGCGCTGCGAGCGAGCCGGCGAAGCGGGGATGCCCGGGCGGATCGCCAACGTTCGTCCGGGTTTGATCGTGGGCCCGAGGGATACGACGGGGCGGTTTACGTACTGGCCTGTGCGCGGCTCGGAAGGCGGAACCATGATCGCGCCGGGCAAGCCGAGCGACCCGATCCAGATCATCGATGTGCGCGATCTTGCGGAGTTCATCGTGCTGGCATTCGAGCAGAAGCTTTCGGGCGCGTACAACGCGATCAGCCCGGCGGGGATGTTCACGATCGGGGATGTGGTCCAGAACGCGATCGAGGTGGGCAACGCGGGCACGAAGGCCGAGTGGATCGATGCGGACTTTCTTGAGCAGCACGGCGTCAACGGCTGGCAGCACATGCCCGCGTGGATCTCGCCCACGACCGAGGGGTATCAGGGCTTTGGGCTGAGCAACTGCGAGAAGGCGACGAAGGCGGGGATGACGATCCGCCCGATGGGCGACACGATGCGCGCAACGCTGGAGTACTACCGCACGCGCGGCCCGGAATTGGCGGCCGAGCGTGGCGAGGAATTCGCGGCTCAGTGGCGGACCTCGATCCGCGGGGGTCTGCCCAGCGAGCTTGAGACACAGACACTCGAAGCATGGAAAGACCGGGGCTAAGCCCGATCGTCACGGCCTCCTCCGATTCGTGCGTCACGCGCCCCGGATGTACCATCCGGGGCGTGGACGCCTTTGGAGCATTCAATTCCGTGGCTGCTGTGCGCCGGCTCGTCGGCGCGTGCGCTGCGTGCGCGGCGCCGCTGGTGCTTGCGGGATGCGTGACGATTCACACGGACAACCCGGCGTTCCCCGCGAGCGAGCGCGAGATCTCGGCGGAGCTCTCGCGGATGCGGGCGAACCCGGCGGGGCTTGAGCGCCCAGTGATCGTTCTTGCGGGGTACCGCTCGCCGATGCCCATCGCCAGCGGCCTAGCCGAGACGATCTGCACTTTGACCGGAGCCGATCGCGAACGGGTGGCGGATCTGTCGTACATCTGGTCGGGGACGATCGAGGGGCCGGCGCAGAAGGCGGTGGCGCTCGTCGAGGAGCGGTTCCCCTCTGATGATCCCGAGTGGACGACCGAGGTGGACGTGGTCGCGATCTCGATGGGCGGTCTGGTGGCGAGGCTGGCGGCTGCGGATCCGTCGATGCGCGCCGAGCCGGGCGGGAAGCGCCTGAGGATCCGCACGCTGTACTCGCTCGCCAGCCCGCACCGGGGCGCGACGCTGGCGGAGTGGATCCGACTCGATCGGGCGGCCAGGGACATGCGACCGGGATCGGACTTCCTGGCGAGGCTCGATGACGCGTTTGCGGAGCGCTCGTATGAGGTTGTGGCGTATGCGGTGCTGCGTGACGGCTGGGTGGGCGCGAAGCATGCCTCGCCGATCGGGATGGATCCGATCTGGGTGTCGGGGCGGCTCGTGCTGAGCCATCACCTGGTTTCGTTCAATCGACGGATCCAGGCGGATCTGGCTCGAAGGCTGCGGGGCGAGGAGCCGCTGGGTCAGGCGAGCTCGCCGCCGAGGGAGTGAATCGTTACGTCGAATGCAGAGCCGAGAGGAACAACCTGGCTTTCTCTGGGTCGAGTGAGCCGGAGGTGCGGATCCCCGAGCAGAGATCGACTTCGAAGGGCTGAACGGTGCGCACGGCGTCGGCGATGTTTCCCGGATTGAGGCCCCCCGCGAGAAAGACGGGCCTTGGTGAGCGATCGACGATGGATCGGCTCAGTGTCCAGTTGTGGGTGCGCCCGGTGCCGCCGAGCTCTGGTGTCGGCGCCGAGGGGTTGCCCGAGTCGAGCAGGAGCGCGTCCACGTCGGGCGCGACTCTGAGCGCGTGGTCGATGGAACGCTCATCGATCACGTGGATGACCTGCACGATGCGGACAGCGGGGCAGCTCCGGCGGAGGTGCCCGTAGACCGCGTGATCGAGGGCGTCGTCGACCAGTTGAACGGTGTTGACGCCTGTGCCCTTGACGTGGGTTGCGATGCTGTCGGGGTGGGTCTCGCTTGTCAGCAGGAACGTTGCGATCGGCGGGGGAGTCGCGCTGGCAATTTCGCGGATCAGATCGTCTGCGATCACGCCCGGCCCGCTGGGCATCTTTGCGACGAGTCCGAGGGCGTCAGCGCCCAGTGAGATAGCCAAGCGGGCTTCGTTGATCGAGGAGATGCAGCAGACTTTCAGGCGGACTCGGTGTTTCATTGCTCTGGCTGGCTGGGGGATTCGGAGATGTCGATGGCTGCTTGTCTGGTTCGGTTGAGCGAGAGTCCGAGCACATCGGGGCGCGAGTAGTGCCCCGCGGGGTCGAAGTTCTGGCGTTCTTCGAGGACGCGATCGAAATCGAGCTCGGCGGTGATGATCTGCTCGGCGTGTGTGACGGGTTCGACGAGCCACGAGCCGTCTGGGTTTGCGATGCAGCTGCCGCCGTTGTGGATGAACCCGTCGCTGGGTGTTTCTGCGCTCTTGAGGATGCGGTCGCGCAGGGGGAAGTCATCGGGGATGTCTTGTGGGCGGAGGATGGTGCTTGCGGAGATGACGTAGCCGCGGGATTCGCGGGCGATGAAGCGTGTGATGTCCTGCGTGTTCGCGAGGCAGCCTGGCCAGATGGCGACGTGCAGATCCAGGCCCTGCGCATAGAGGGCGGCCCGTGGGAGGGGCATCCAGTTCTCCCAGCAGTTGAGGCTGCCCAGGGTGAAGGGCGCCAGGAAGGCGTGCGTGCGGAGTCCGTTGCCGTCGCCGGGCGTCCAGGTGAGGCGCTCTTCGTAGGTGGGCATGAGCTTGCGGTGCACGCTGGCAACGCTGCCATCGGGCGCGACGGTGACACACGAGGCGAAGACCGAGTGCCCGGCGCGGTCGCGCGGGCGTTCGGCGATGCCGATGACCACGGCGGTGTTCGTTTCGCGTGCGGCCTCGGTCACCGGCGAGAGATCGCCCGCCTCGATGTCGATGGCCTCGCGCAGGTAGCGGGCGTGGAGCTGCTTCTGATCGGTCGAATCAAAGCGTGCGGCGTCGGTTCGGCTCAGCCAGAAGGGATAGCAGGGGGCGAAGGTCTCGCCAAAGGCGACGAGACGGGCGCCGGAGCGTGCGCCCTCGCGGATCGCGCCGGCTGCCTTGGCGAGGGTGGCGGCCCTGTTGAGGGGGACGGGTGCGAGCTGGGCGATGGCTACTTTCATGGTGTTGGACTCAACTGAGCCATAATAGACTGAGGGTATGGATCACACTCAGTCACAGCCGGGTGCACACGACGACCTCTCATCGAGGAAGCCGGAACGGGTGGGCCCGTACAGGATCCTGGGCGAGCTCGGCGAGGGCGGTTTCGGTGTGGTGTACGAGGCGGAGCAGACGACGCCGATGGTGCGCCGGGTCGCGCTCAAGCTCATCAAACCCGGGATGGATTCGAAGGCGGTGATCTCGCGCTTCGAGGCGGAGCGTCAGGCGCTGGCGGTGATGGATCACCCGTGCATCGCCAAGGTGTACGACGGGGGCGTGACCGAGATGGGTCTACCCTACTTTGCGATGGAGCTGGTGAGGGGCCTTCCGATCACGACGCACTGCGACACGCAGATGCTGAGCATTACGGATCGGATCGAGTTGTTTATCCATGTGTGCGACGCGGTGCAGCACGCGCACAGCAAGGGCGTGATCCATCGCGATCTCAAGCCGAGCAACATCCTTGTGGCTTACCAGGGCGATGAGCAGATCCCCAAGGTGATCGACTTTGGGATCGCCAAGGCGCTCGGGCAGAAGCTCTCGGAGGCGACGATCTTCACACAGCAGGGGCAGCTCATCGGCACGCCCGAGTACATGAGCCCCGAGCAGGCCGAGATGGGTGCGCAGGACATCGACACCCGCAGCGACGTGTACTCGCTGGGCGTGATTCTGTACGAGCTGCTGACGGGTGTGCGTCCCTTTGACGGGCAGGACTTTCGCGAGGGCGCCAAGGGCGATATCCAGCGGCTGATCCGCGAGACCGAGCCGCCCAGGCCCAGCACGAAGCTGTCGTGGGTGCTCAGCACGAGCCGTGGATCGATGATCGCGTCGCAGCGCCGGACGGAGCTGAAATCGCTCAGCCAGACGCTGCGTCAGGATCTGGACTGGGTGGTGATGAAGTGCCTCGAGAAGGACCGTTCGCGCCGATACGAGACGGCCAACGCGATCGCGATGGAACTCCAGAGATACCTCAGCAACGAGCCCGTTCTGGCAGGACCGCCCAGCGTGAGGTACAAGCTCGGCAAGTTCGTCAAGCGGAACCGGGTGCTGATCGGCGCGGGCGTGATCACGGGCACTGCGGTCATGGGCAGCCTGGCGATGGCGACGTACGGGTTCGTGCACGCCAGCGGTGAGCGCGACGCGGCGATCGAGGCCCGGGATGAAGCGGAGAACACGGTGGGGTTCCTCGTTGAGATCCTGGGCTCACCCGACCCGACCCAGCGCGGGCGAGACGTGACCGTGCGAGAAGTGCTGGGGTGGGCGTCGCTGAACGTAGACAAGCGGTTCGCGTCTCGCCCGCTGAGCGAGGCGCGTGTGCGCAGCGCGATCGGGGGGGCGTATCGCTCGCTTGGGAACTACCGCGAAGCCCTGGAGCATCTGCCCAAGGTGTACGAGATCAGGAAGGCGCAGCTGGGTGAGAACCACCCGGACACGCTGCGAGCGATGGGCAACTACGCGGGGCTCCTGCAGCAGATGGACCATGACGACCAGGCGGAGGTGATGCTCCGTGATCTGCTCCGTCGTTCGACGGCTGCGCTGGGCGGGGATCACCCGACCACGCTTGCGGCGATGAACAACCTGTCGCAGCTACTCTGGTCACTCAGCCGGCGCGAGGAGGCGTTGCAGATCCAGCGCCGGGCGGTCGAGCTGTACAAAGTGGCGCTCGGACCGACGCACGCGGACACGCTCGGCGTCACGGGCAACCTGGCCCGCATGGAGGCGGAGAACGGCAATCTCGATGAGGCGAGACTGCTCCACGAGGAAGTACTCGGAGCGTGGCGACGCTCGCACGGCGAGGATGCGCCCGGCTCGATGATGGCGGCCCACAACCTCGGGTTGTTCTACTTGGATACGGGGCGGTACGAGATGGCCGAGAACGTGTACCGCGGCGTGCTGGAGCGCCGGGCGCGGGTGCTCGGCGAAGAGCATCCCGACACGCTCGGGACGAAGATCAATCTGGGGATTGTCCGCTGTCGCCAGGGCCAGTATGGCGAGGGGGTGTCGCTGCTCCTTGGGGCCTTCAATCGGAGCCGGAGCGTGCTCGGCGACGCTCACGAGAGCACATCGATCGCGGCGGACGAGCTCCTGAGCGCGTACGAGGCGCAGGGATGGCCCGCCAATGCCGAGTCTGCGATCGAGCGGGTCGTTGCATACTTGCAGGCCAGCACGGATCGAGCCGATCCGAGCGCCAGGAGACTCAATGCGCTCGCGTGGACGCTGCTGACCGTTGAGCCCGTTCGCTTGCGGGATGCTCGTGCTGCGATGAAGCTCTCGATGCGAGCGTGCGAGCGTGCGCGGAACGAGCAGAGCCCGGATCTCTGGGAGTATCTCGACACGCTGGCGCTGGCGATGCACGAAGCGGGAGATCACACGGGGGCCGTGCGGACGCAGCGTGAGGCCATCGAGCTCACCCCGCCCAGAGGTGCGCCCTATCGGGATGAGATGCGCGAGCGACTCGAGCAGTACGAGGCGGCGTTGACTGGCGGGCCCTGAGCGTGATCAGTCGTCACGCTTGCGGAGCTCGTTGATCGCCTCTGCGAACTGCCTGCCCAGGTCGATGAAGCCCGCGGTGTCGTAGTGGGCGAAGTCGGAGTAACCGTACTCGTCGGTCGTGGCGACAAGGCCCGCGTTTGGGTCTTCGTTTGCGATCTTCTCCTGCGCGGCGCGGACGGTGTTGCCGAACTCCCAGACGCGTCCGTTGGTGCCCTGGCCTTGGTGTGAATCGCTGATGCGTCCGATCACGACGGGCAGATCGTCGGCGTGCAGGGCGGCCCGGAGGAGTTCCATGAGTTCCATGAGGTTGCGCTCGTAGTCGTTCGCGGTGCTCTCGTTGGTGGCGTCGGTCTCGCCCTGCATCCAGAGGATGCCCGCGGGGATGAGTGTGTCGGGCTCGGTGTCGCCGTCGATGTCCTGTGCCTGCATCGCGCTTGCGATGGTGGCGAGTGCGTGGTCGTACTGGTTGACGCCCTTGGTTTCGCCCTCGCCCCGCGCATCGTGCGGGTCCCACGTGCCCCAGTCGGCGGCGCGATCGTCGATCGACGAGCCGCCCTTGGCGTACTTGATGATGGCGATCTTCTCGCCCGGGCGGAGCTCGCGGAGGTGGTGCGCAAAGGCGAGCTCGGGCCCGAAGCGGCTGCTCGGCGTGACGGTTTCGCCATCGGTGCGCGAGCCGGTGCCGAAGCCGGGGGTGAGTGCGGTCCAGACGCCGGTGCCCGTGACGGGCTGGAGGTCCTGTGCGATCTGCCCGAGGAAGATGCGGACGCCTTCGGTTTCGCCGGCGAGCGATTCGGGGAGTTGGTCGACGAAGCCGTAGCCGTCCATGTTGGATTGCCCGCCGAGGAAGTAGACGTGGTAGGTGTCGGCGTGGGCGAGGGAGGCTGAAAGTGCGAGAGCGAGGGCGGCGAGTGTGCGGGGCATAGGAAGGCTCCTTTACCGTGGAGTATACGAAGGTGATCCACAGGCCCAAGGATTTGGTCAGTGATTCGGGCGGGTGCCACCACCCATCTCCGATGGGTGGTGACCATGTGTTTCTGTATTCTGAAGCGCACTACCGATCGGAGATCGGTCGTGGCACCAGGCTTCAAAGAAAGAACGGCCCGTGAGGGGCCGTTCTTGAAGAAGTAAGAATTGTGCGTGGGCTCACGCCACCGTAATCGACTCATCCAGATACACATCCTGAATCGCGTGCAGCAGGGCGGCGCCTTCCTTGAGGGGGCGCTGGAAGGCCTTGCGTCCTGAGATCAGGCCCATGCCGCCGGCGCGCTTGTTGATGACGGCGGTCTTGACCGCGTCAGCGAGGTCGCTGGCGCCCTTGGATTCGCCGCCCGAGTTGATGAGGGGGACGCGCCCCATGAACTGGTTGATGAGCTGGTAGCGGCAGAGGTCGATGGGGTGCCCGCCCTGGCCCTTCTCGTCGGAGCCTGCGAGCTCGGTGTAGACCTCCTTGCGGAACTTGCCGTAGGAGGAGTTGCCCGAGTTGAGGGCGTTGAACCCGCCGTTGTTGGTGGGGAGTTTCTGCTTGACGATGTCGGCCTGGATGGTCGCGCCCAGGTGGTTGGCCTGCCCGGTGAGGTCGGCGGAGGAGTGGTAGTCGACGCCATTGACCTTGAAGGCGTCGTTGCGGATGTAGCACCAGAGGACGGTGACCATGCCCAGTTCGTGCGCCTGCGCGAACATGTCGGCGACGTACTGGATCTGCTCGCCCGATCGATCGGAGCCGAAGTAGATCGTCGCGCCGACGGCGACCGCGCCCATGTCCCAGCACTGCTTGATGGTTCCAAAGGGGATCTGGTTGAACTGGTTGGGGTAGGTCATGAGCTCGTTGTGGTTGAACTTGACCATGAAGGGGATCTTGTGCGCGTACTTGCGCGCGACGGAGCCCAGGACGCCGAAGGTCGAGGCGACGGCGTTGCACCCGCCCTCGATGGCGAGCTTGACGATGTTCTCGGCGTCGAAGTAGTCGGGGTTGGGCGCGAAGCTGGCGCCGGCGGAGTGCTCGATGCCCTGGTCCACGGGGAGGATCGAGACGTAGCCCGTGCCCGCGAGTCGGCCCGTATTGAGGATGGTCTGGAAGTTGCGGAGGACGTTGGGGGAGCGGTCGTTCTGGCTGAAGACGTCGGAGACAAAGTTGGGCCCGGGGAGGTAGAGGCGGTCTTTGGAGATGGTTTTGGAGGTGTAGTCGAAGAGGCTCTTGGCTTCGGGGCCGAGGACTTCGCGGGGGTTGATGGTGAGGTTTGCCATTGTGTGATCTCCCTGGGAAACGGGTGTGGGCCGATGTGATCGGACTATAGGCTGGGGCTATCTGGCGGCAGCCCACGGACGGGATGGGTTTGGGCGTCGTGTAACGCGGGGGATCGGAACCCGTATGACCTTGCGTCACTCTCGCGGTGAATGCGAAAGGAGCGTCTCATGCGTCAGGGCATGTATACAGGAGTCGGGTGTGGGCTGGTGCTGGTCGCGGGTTCGGCGCTGGCGGGGCCGCCGGTGTCGGGGCACATCGATCGCGAGGCCAAGTGGGTGGTGCATCTGGACCTTGAGCTGATGGCCTCGACCGAGGTGGGCTCGTTCCTGATGGACGCGATCGCCAGCGAGACGGACGAGTTCGAGGACATCCGCGAGGTGATGCCAAACTTCTGGCCCGGGCCCAAGGGCGGGATGTTCGGCGTCACGCTCTACGGCACAGCGCTCGACCTGGACAACGACGAGGCCCCCAAGGACTTCTGCGCGATTGTCTACGGCAACGACCAGATCAGCGGCTGGGGCTCGATGCTCGAGGCGATCGCCCTGCACGAGGGATTCGAAGACCAGCTCAAAAAGCGGAACATCCACGGCTCGGAGGTGTGGTCGATGCCCATGGACGAGGGCGGGCGGATCTACGCCGGGCTTGTCGAGGGGCGCGGCGACCGGGTCGCGTGGGTGGTGAGCTTCAATGCCGACCAGATCGAGCGATCGCTCTCGCTCTTTGCCAATGGTGACGGCGGGAACGATCTCCTGCCTCGCGACGGCTGGCGCGACGGGACCATCGCGTTCGTGGCGACGGACTCTCTCAAGGGCGTGCCGATGGACAAGAAGGCCTCGCGCGTGATCGGCGAGGCCCGCTCGCTCAAGCTGCGGGTGGGGGAGATGGACGCCAGGGCGTTCTTCCAGTTTGCGCTCGACACGGGCGACAAGGAAAAAGCGCAGTCGGTGATGAGCATCGGGCAGGGGCTGATGGCGATCGGGCAGCTCGCTGCTGGGGAGGACGAGGAGCTGGCGGCGGTCATGCGTGTGCTCCGCGGTGTGCAGCTCTCAACGAGCGGTTCGAGCGTGCTCGTGGACTTCGAGCACGACGCGGGAGAGATCGTCGAGTTCCTGCGCGAAGCCGCGGAGGATGATTGGGACGACCACGACCACGACCACGACGACGATGACGACCACGATGATGATGACGACGCGTGGTGAACGGATAAGGGAGAACGCAGCTGGAATCGGCTGTGCTGACAGAACGCGAGAGGGCTGCGTCCGGCAATGGGCCGGGCGCGGTCTTGCGCGCCGAAGCTGACGAGTCGGACGAGTCGCTCGCCGGGCGTGCTGGCGATGGCGACCGCGGGGCGTTCGTGACGCTGGTGGGGCGCTACGAGCACCGGGTGTACCGGTTCGCGTTCGTGCGTCTTGGCACCGAGCACGACGCGTGCGAGGTCGCGCAGGAGACGCTCATGCGGGCCTGGCGCGCGGCGTCGAGTTACCGGGCCAGCGCCTCGTACGCGTCGTGGATCCTTGCGATCGCCCACAACGAGATTGTCAACGTGGTTCGGCGCCGCAAGCGCGATCGCAGGGACCGCCAGCCCCGAAACGATGAACCGACGAGGGCGTCAGGCGTAGAGAAGGGCGTCGAGAAGCCGGATTTGCCCGATGTGTGGCGTGCGGCCCGGGAGGCCCTGGAGGATTCGGTGTTCGAGATCGTCTGGCTGAGGTACGCTGAGGACATGGAGCCGAGGCAGATCGCGCTGGTGACGGGTCGGACGCCGGTAGGCGTGCGGGTGCTCCTGCACCGGGCGCGGGCCAGAATCGCAGAGGCATTGGGAGCACAGGTTTCGGTCAGCGAGGTTGAATCGTGAAGCGGGTTGATGTTCAGAATGTTGAGGCAAGGCTCCGCTCGGAGCAGCCTGGCGAGGTGCGGGCGCCCGCGTGGGTGCGCACGCGTGTGATCGCGTCGATGGACGGGGCGCAGGACGCCCGGGCATGGCGCTTCGGGTCTCGCGCCCGAGTTGCGTACGGGCTCAGCGGGCTGGCGCTGGCGGCGGTCGCGGTCGCGGCTCTCGTGATGCTCCCGGGCACGCCCGGGCAAACCGATCTCTCGCCCGCTGAGTGGCGCACGGACGAGCCCGTCAGGATCGCGATCCCGGCTCGGATGCGGGTGACGATCCCCGATGGCCCGCTCGCGGAGGAGGTGCGGAACATCCGCGCGGACTTCGTGGAGATCATGGGCGTCGTCCGGGTGCCGATGGAAAGAATCAACGAAGCGTCGAAGCAGTTCGCGGGCTCGGTCTGAGTCTCTGCCACCGGTGCTTTCTGCGCCGGAATGACGCAGTGCTGATCGTGTTTCGGCTCGCTGATACTTCAGCGGGTATGGTGGTCTGCATCACGTGCTGTTGGTTCAGCAATCAACGCAAGCCACAAGAATGATCGATACGCACAAAAAGGATAGTGACATCATGCAACGCACACGGAACACGAGGGCGATGGTCGCGACGGCGCTGGTAGGGGCGGGCAGCGTCGTCTACGCGGGGGCACAGGAATCGGAGCAGCCGGGCGTTGAGGTTGTGCCGATGTCGGAGGTGCAGTGGGGGGCGCTCAATCCGGCTCGCGGCGAGAACAGCCCGAGGGCCGGGGGATTGTGGGGCGATCGCACGGGTGATGGGGCGTCGGGCTTTCTGGTGAAGTTTGTGGATGGGTTTGCCTCGCCGCCGCACATCCACAACATCACGTACCGGGGGGTGGTGATCAGCGGGTTGATCCACAACGACGATCCGAAGGCCGCGAACCAGTGGCTGCCGGTTGGTTCGTTCTGGGTGCAGCCCGCGGGCGAGGCGCACATCACCGCGGCCGAGGGCCAGTTCAACATGGCCTACATCGAGATCGAGGAGGGGCCCTACCTGGTCCTGCCCGAGGACGAGGCGTTCGACAACGGCGAGCGCCCGATCAATGTGGACGAATCGAACTTCGTCTGGCTCGACGCGACGGATCTCACGTGGATCCAGGGCGCGTCGGACGCGGGCGGCGCCCAGATCGCGTTCCTCTGGGGCGGGACTGGCCAGGGTGAGTTGAACGGTTCGCTCGTCAAGCTGCCCGCGGGCTTCGAGGGGCGGATTGTCAGTCAGGGTTCGGAGTTCCGGGCTGTGGTGATCCAGGGCGCACCGAGTCTCGACGAGACGGCGCTCGAGCCGGGGAGCTACTTCGGATCTGACGGGGTTCGGAGTGACGGGGCGTCGGACTATCGCGTCGCGGGCGATCCGGAGTCGGAGAGCCTGATCTACATCCGCAGCGCGGGCGGGTATGAAGTGGCTTCGGACTGAAGCGATCGAGCCCCCCCAGTGATCGAGCCTGGCTGGGCTGTCGATTACGGGCGGTAGGTTGTCGCGCAGCCGGGGGATTCGGTGACGCTGACCGCGGTCACCTTGGCGTGGGGCTCGAGGGCCTCGTCGAGGCGGGAGTGCATCTCGTTGAAGATGTACTTGGCGATGTTCTCAGCGGTGGGGTTGATGCCGCCCGCGGGCTGGTTGAAGGGCCCGATCTCGTTGAGGTTGGCGTTGTTGAACTCGTCGAGGATCGCCTCGAGGGCGGATCTGGCAGTGTGGAAGTCGCAGACGAGCCCGTCCTGGTCGAGGCGATCGCCCTGGATCTCGACGGTGGTCAGGAAGTCGTGCCCGTGGAGGGTCTCCTTCTGGCCTGCGATGGAGAGGGCGTGGGCGGCGGAGAAGGTGGACTGGACGGTGATGGTGAACATGGAGCTAGGGTAGGGAGGCTCCGGGCGAGAGTCGTTATCGTTTGGCGAATGTTGCGGGAGTGTGAAGACGCGGGCGGCGTTTGGACGCCCGGGAGAGGGTTTGCGGGATGAGCGAGGCGCCGTTGATGCTGGGGGTGAGCGGGCTCCGGGGAATCGTGGGGGAGAGCCTGACGTCGGAGGTGGCGACCAGATACGCGGCGGCTTTTGGGGCGTGGCTACGTGGTGGAATTGTGATGGTGGCGCGGGACGGCCGCGCCGGTGGCGAAACCATCTATGAGGCGGTGATCGAGGGACTGTTGCGATCCGGTTGCGATGTCTTTGAAGCCGGCGTGCAGATGACACCGACCGTGGGGTGCGTGATTCAGTGCGGACAGTTCATCGAAGCCGGTGTTGTGGTCACCGCGAGCCACAATCCGCAGGAGTGGAATGGCATCAAGCTGATCGTTGATGGTGCGGCACCGGCTGCGGATGTGACGAACGAAATCATCGAGCGGTTCAGATCAGAGGATGAGATCGTCGAGTCAAAGCGTGGCAAGCGCAAGGTGGAAGACGGCGCAGCAAAGATGCACCGAGTCGAGGTCGGTGACCAGGTGCATTGGAGGCTGAGTCATCAATTAGAAGATCCGAAGCGCAATCGTCCTCTGATAGGATCCGGAAAACCGGCATGGCGTGTCGTTGTGGATTCGGTGAACGCATCCGGTCGGGTGATCGTGCCGGAGTTCTTCCACACGGAATTGAATGTCGAGTTGCATCATCTCTTTGCGGATGAGTCGGGTATCTTCCCACACACCCCCGAGCCCACCGCCGAGAATCTCTCGGGTGAGGGCGGGCTGTGCGACGCGGTACCGGGGCTGAAGGCGGATATTGGCTTTGCGCAGGACCCCGACGGTGATCGGCTGGCGATCGTCGACGAGAAGGGGAGCTACATCGGCGAGGAGTACACGCTGGTGCTGGCGGCGATGTCGCTTCTGGACGCAAGACAACAGGATATAGAGCATCCAAGTGTTCATCCAGACATGCCTGAACGAGGCCCGGTGTTTGGGTTTGGGGAACCTGATGCGGACACGGTCATCTGCGTGAACCTCTCCACCTCGCGCATGATCGATGATGTCGCCGCCCGCTACGGCGCTCGGGTCGTGCGCACGGCTGTGGGAGAGGCCAACGTCGTCGAGGCGATGAAGAAGCTCAAGAAAGAGGGCAAGAACGTCATCCTCGGGGGCGAGGGCAACGGCGGTGTCATCTGGCCCGAGGTGACGTACGTGCGCGACTCGCTTGGCGCGATGGCGCTGACGCTCTCGCTCATGGCGCGGACGGGCAAGACGGTCAGTGAGCTGGTGGCGGATGTGCCCAGCTACGCGATCGTCAAGCGCAAACAGCCGCTGGCGAGGAAGGAAGCCGCCAAGCCCACGATTGAGAAGCTGACAGCCCATTACTCGGCGATGGGCGCAGGGGTTCGAGTGGACACGCAGGACGGCGTGCGGATCGACTTCGACGCCGACCGGGCGTGGGTGCACGTGCGGGCGAGCAACACGGAGCCGATCCTGCGTCTGATCGGCGAGGCACCCACGCGTGAGCAGGTCGAGGCGGTGCTGGACGAGGTGCAGCGGCTCGTGGACGCGGGCTGAGCTATACTGACGCCCGATGGACCAAGAGACTTTTCAGCCCGGACAGCGTGTGCGTGTGACGCAGCAGATCCCCCGTCAGAGCGGCTCACAGGCCGTCACGGTGGAGGGAACGATCGTCGCCTTCGAGACGGGCAAGACCGGCTCGTGGTTTGCGCACGCCAAGGACCACAAGCTCTGGCTCGAGCGCCTGGAGCTCCGCAAGGACGACGGCGAGAAGGTGCTGCTCAACCTGGATCAGTACTCGCGGATCGAAGCGGCGGACTGATCGGGATATGCATCAAGAGAATTGGCGAGCCCCCTGCGTGAGCGGGGGGTTTTTGTTTTTGAGCTCTTGAGGAAGACCCTCACCCGCCTCGCTTTGCTCGGCACCCTCTCCCGCGGGGCGCGGGAGAGGGTGGGAGACCGTGTTTGTGCGCACGGGGTGATTGGTGGGGCGGGGTTCGTTCGTGATACTTTGAGATTTTTCTATTGCTTGTACGGCCAGAGATTGCGCGCCGGTGGGTGTCGGTGCGCGCCGGGTTTGTGCGCGCAGGTGTGACCAGAAGGAGGAGTTGTAGAGGGCGTGTGCGATGCGTGCCCTGGATGAGAGTGGGGGCGATCCGATGGCGAGTGTGGGTGGCAGGCTGGACGGGAAAGCGAGGCCGGGGGCGGCGGTGGGGCTGGACCCGGCGTTTGTGGATCAGCTGATCCGCGAGCACAACGAGAAGTGCGCGGAGCTGTCGCGGCTCTGGGCGTATTACAGGAACCCTGTCACCCACGCTCCGAGGATCGGAGCTGACGGGCTGGCGCGATCAGCTCGGAGGCTGGCGCAGGAGGCGGGGCTGCCCGGGCGTGTGACGGGTGTGCGGGGCGAGGCGCTGACGGACGATCGTCACGCCGAGCGCCGCGAGGTGGTGATCGAGAACGACATCGCCTGGCGGGTGCACACGATGATCGATTTCCTGTTCGGAAAGCCCCTGACTGTGGTGAGCACCGCGGCATCGGAGGCCAAGCGTGAGCTCATCGACGGGCTGATCGAATCGGCGTGGAAGAACTCGGGCGGGCTGGCGCTCCTGCAGGACGTGGCGCTGATCGGGCATGTCTTCGGGCATGTGGATCTGGTGGTGCGTGTCGATGAGCGGGCGATGTCGGCGATCGGGCGCCGCGCTGCGAGGCTCCGCGAGAGCGGGGCGTCGATCCATGCGTTGCGTGGGCTGATGCGGGAGGCGGGGCGCGCGGTTCGGATCGAGCCGGTGACGCCCGAGCGTGGCATCCCGGTGCTGGACCCGGGCGATTACCGGAGAGTGGTCGGGTATGTGATCCATTACGAGCGCGAGGCGAACGAGGTCGAGCGCACGGGTCTGGTGCGCAGGCTCGCGGGTCGCCGAGCGCACGAGCGATCGCGCCGGGTGGAGTCGTACACGGAGGTGCACGGTCCGGGCGGGCGCGAGGTGTGGGTGGACGGCGAGCTGATCGAGCGTGACGAGATGCGGATGGCGACGGACGGTGTGCCGGTGGTGCATGTGCAGAATCTGTCGCAGCCTTTGCGTTACGAGGGGATCGGTGAGGTAGAGCCTCTGATCCCGCTGCAGGACGAGCTGAACACGAGGCTGAGCGATCGTGCGAGCCGGGTGACGCTCCAGAGTTTCAAGATGTACCTGGCCAAGGGGATCGACGGGTTCGAGCGAGTGTCTGTGTCGCCCGGGACCGTGTGGTCGACGGACAACCCGGACGCGAGCGTTGAGGCATTCGGCGGGGACGCGTCGAGCCCGAGCGAGGACCGGCATATCGGGGAGATCAGGCAGGCGCTGGACAAGATCAGCGGCGTGCCGCCGGTCGCCAGCGGTGTGATCGAAGCGCGTGTGGGCAACCTGACGAGCGCCAATGCGCTCCGGGTGACGATGGTCGGGCTGATCAGCAAGACCAACCGCAAGCGTGTGACGTACGGGCGCGGCGTGATCGCGGCGAGCGAAATGGTGCTCGCAGCGGCGGGTGATGCAGGGCTGATCGAGCTGTCGCTGGGTGATCGGGAGCTGAAGGTGGAGTGGCCCGATCCGCTTCCCATCGATGAGCAGGAGATCGCGCAGTCGGCGCGGATCCAGCGCGAGCTGGGGGTGCCGGCGCAGCGGATCGCGGAGCGATTCGGAGTGGTCCCGACGGACCTGGTTGAGAACGAGCGGGCGCACGAACAAGAGGAGACAGTCTGATGCCATTGCAAGAAGAGCCGGTCGTGGGCGAGGGCGGCGTGGGGCCCGGTTCACAGGAGAGCACGAGCGAATGCAGGGATCGCGCCGACGGGTTTCACGACGAGCCGGATGGCGAGGAATTGCTCTCGTCACTCGAAGAAGAGCTCGAGCTGGCGCAGGAGCGGATCGCTGATCTCGAGCGTCGGCTCGCGGGCGAGGCGATGCGAACGGAGCTCGAAAAGCAGCTCGTCGACGCGGGCGCGGTGGATCTGGAAACAGCGATCCTGCTCGCCGAGCGCAAGCTCGCGGAGGGCGGGCTGACGGTTGGTGAAGCAGTCGGCGCGCTGGCGCAGTCGAAGGGCTTTCTGTTCCGTGCCCCCGTGCGACCGACGGGCGCAAGCGCCCTGTCCGGAGCGCCGGTGAAGGCGAGAGACTCGCTGGAGGAGCTGGCGCTTGAGGCGAGAGAAACCGGTGATCGGCGCGCGGTGCTGCGGTACCTGAGGCGCCGACGGGGCTGAGCGGGTTCTTGGTTTGGTGGTGATGGGTTGGAGCGCACGCACCGGCGCGAACGGACGGGAGTGTCCGTGCGCCGGTTCTGGAGGGAAGCGATATGGCGTTTACAGGGAAAGCAACGTATGGGGCGGGCAGCACGCTGCCCGAGCTGGTTGAGGACGTGAGCGATGTGATCGGGATTGTCTCGCCGTACGAGACGCCGCTGCTGAGTCACCTTGGCGATCCCAAGCGGGCGGCTCAGAGCACGGTGCACGAGTGGATCGAGGATTCGCTGCTTGCGAACACGGACGCGATCAACCAGGCGTCGTTCACGCCCAGCGCGACGACGGCGACCTCGATCACGGTGGACAACGGCGGCAAGTTCCGTGTGGGCGATCTGATCCGCCCCGCGAGCACGAGCGAGGTGATGTTCGTCTCGAACATCGCGGCGAATGTGCTGACCGTTGTGCGTGGCTACGGCGGGACGACGGCGGCTGCGCTGGTGGACAATATGGTGCTCAATATCCTGGGCAACGCGGCGCTCGAGGGCGACGACGCGCCCGCGGCCCGGTTTACGAGCCGATCCAGGAAGCAGAACTACACGCAGATCTTTACCTCCACGATCGACGTCTCGGGCTCGATGCAGGCGGCCAGAGCCTACGGCGTCGACGACGAGGTCGACTACCAGAAGCAGGAGCGCATGCGCGAGCTGCTCAGGGATCTTGAGAACTGCGTGATCAACGGCGTCGCGCCGGCTTTGAGCCAGATGGGCTCCGCATCGGTCCGGCGCTCGATGAACGGGATCATCCCGATGGTCACGACCAACGCGCTGGTGCCCGGCGCGGGCGGCATGCCCCAGGGTGGGGGCGCGGGCAACAACGAGCTGACCGAGGAATTGCTCAACGCGGCGCTCAAGCGAGTCTGGGACAACTCGAGCGGCAACATCGACACGATCGTGGTCGGCGGGACTCAGAAACGCAAGATCAACGAGTTCGCGTCGGCGAGCCGTCAGTACCTCGCGGAGGAGACCAGCTTCCGCGACATGATCAATGTGTACGAGAGCGACTTTGGGGTGTGCCGGGTGGTGATGAGCCGGTGGGTGCCCGCAGATGCGCTCCTGCTTCTGGATTCATCGCGCCTCGAGGTGCTCCCGCTTTCGGGTCGCAGCTTCCACTTCAAGGCTCTGGCCGCGACGGGCGACGCGTTCAAGGGTCAGGTGATCGGGGAGTACACGCTGGAGATGAAGAACGAGCAGGCGCACGCGAAGCTGCGTGGTCTTGCGGTCTGAGTGGGTTTGAGAGCGGGGGGCGGGGCATCGGTGCGCGGGGGCACCGGTGTCGGTCCGGCGCGAGCGAGAGCCTGCGCCGGGCTTTGATCGGAACTTCTTTGTGGAGGCGGGGCGATGTTCGCATCGGACAGGGATCTGCTCATGTACGAGCCGCGGCTGTTTCTCGATACGGTCTGGGTCGGTCAGCGGATCGTCTCGGCGACCGGCATCGTGGTCAGCGGGGTGCTCGTCGTCAGCGGCGCGATGTTCACAACGATCGGCATCGAGGCCGGTCACGTGCTGAACTACAAGGACGCTTCGTACGAGGTGGCCCAGGTGATCAGCCCGACCCAGCTGGGGCTCTCGATCCCGCGGGCGAGCGTGGACGATCCGGTGATCCTGGCGCCGGATTCAGCGAGCACGACGGTGCGGATCCATACGTTCCGGCATCAGCTGCTGATCGTGCACGACCAGATCCTTCGGATGGTCGGGATCGAGCCCGAGGTCGTAGGCGAGCCGGGCCAGACGCAGGTGACGGAGTCGAGCATCGTCAACCCTGGGGCGCTGCGCCGGCTCGAGGCGCTCGGTGCGCTGCACCTGATCTACGCGGCGGCAAGCGCGGGCGGGGCGCTGGGCGAGGGTTCGGTGTACGCGGACAAGGCGGCGATGTACCGCGAGCGTTTCGCGGGCGAGCGCGAGAGGGTGAGTGTGCTGATCGATACCGACGGCGACGGGCGCGCGGACGCGACGCGACGCCCCACGGTCATGCACCTGGTGCGCGGCTAACGGAAGGGGTGAGCGATGCTGGTGTTGTCGCCTGAATCGGTGAAGTTTGAGAGCAAGGCCTGGCCCGCGGTGGAGCTGATCGCGATCGAGCGGACGCCCAAGCGCGAGGTGGTGGAGGTGGGGGATCTCGGGCCGCACGTGGTGTTTGTTGATGTGCCCGAGCGCCGGGTGAGCGTGCGGGTGGTGCGCCGGATCGAGCGGAGCGAGCTGGATTCGGTCAAGCCCGGGGACACGGGGGAGCTGAGCTTTCGCGCTGGATTTGGGCGGACGGACGCGGGGTGGAGCGAGGTCTCGCTCGACGCGGTCGTGACGCGTGTGACGCACGAGTTCGAGCAGGGCGGCGTCAAGCGTGTCGTGGTGATGGTCGCGGTGTCCGTGGACGGCGTCGCGGACCCGGTGCGCGTGGAGGAGGTGTAGGTTGGCCAGTTCCTGGAATGGCGTCGATCTGTTCGGGTCGGGGCCGCACCGGTTTGCGATCTCGAGGCGTGGCTTCCTGCTGGCGCCGGACTTTACATCGAGCGATCCAACGCCGGTGCTCTTTGAGTACGGGGCGCTGGAGTGGGACGTGCTGGTCACGGGTCGGCTTGTGGCGCCAAGCGACGCGGCGCTCTGGACGCAGCGCGATGCGATCCAGGCCTCGCTGGACGCCAAGGGACTTGGCACGCTCGTCGATCTGCACGGGCGGAGCTGGGCGACGATGTTTTTCTCACGCCTGACGTTCGACGAGGCGACCGACCGGGGCAGGGTGGTGTCGATCGGGTACGTCGCGCAGTTCCACAAGTTCACGGGCACGTAAGGGGGCGGGGATGGGGCTGGAAGCGGAGCTGGCAGCGGTTGTGGCGCAGCTGGGGGCGGCGGGGCTGATCGGGCTGATGTGGCTCAGCGAGCGGCGCACGGCGCACGAGCGCGAACGCCAGGTGTCGCAGCTGCACGACCGGATCCGGGGTGACAAGGCGGAGCTGGGCGTGCTGCTGGCGGCGCTGGAGGGCAACACGCGGGCGATGGTCTCGCTTGAGGCGGGGCAGCGCCGGCTGACCGAAGCGCTCGAGCGCAGCGGGATCGTGACGCAGGCTCAGCAGAGCGACCCGCGGCTGGCTTAGAATCTCGCTCCATGCGCTCGACGTTTGTTGCCATCTCGGCGGTTGTGATCGGTCTTGCGGGGTGTGCACGCCCGGGCGGGAAGCTGCCCGACGCGCTCGACCCGACGCTCGCCTCGGCGTTTGCGCCCACGGCGCTCCGCCTCAGCCCGCTGACGCGCCTCGAGACGGGCACCGACGGCAAGCCAGAGCTCGCGGTCTACTTCGAGCTGACCGACAACTGGGGGCACTCGACCAAGGCGCCCGGGATCGCGCAGGTGCAGCTCTACCGCCTGGGCGGCGTGTCCAGCGGGCTGGCGACGCTGGCCGACCGCTGGGAGGCGGACCTGACGAGCCCGGGTCGGAACTCGGCGCTGTTCGACGTGACGCGGATGTACCGCCTGCCTCTGGCGGAACTGCCCGACTGGCTCGCCGATCGCGCGTCGGGACAGGGCGAGCGCGAGCGCGTGCGGATCCGGCTCTTCTATCGCACGATCGGCGAGGGCGGTCTGACGGTCGATCTGCGGGATACGTTCGAGAAGGACTTCTAGCGTAACTCCGCGTCAGGCTTTGCGCGCCAGGACCTGGACGACGGACGCCTCGCCCGTATGGAAGTTCCCTTCGGTGACGTTGCGGATGATCGAAACGCCGTGCTCGATGGTGAGGCCTTCGAGTTCATTCAGAATCGTCTTGAGCGGGGCGAGGAGCGCCGGGTCTTTGGGCCCGCCGGTGTCGCGGTGGATTTGGTCGGGCGCGTAGGCCTCGAGCAGGAAGATCCCGCCGGGCTTGAGCCAGCCTTTGACGCCCGCGTGGACTTTGGCGCGGATGGCCTCCGGGACGTGCGCGAAGGTGGAGGTGATGACGTCGAACGACCCGGGCGTAGCACCGAAGTCGTTCAGATCGACGGCCCGGGTCCGCAATGACAGGCCCCGCTCGCGTGCGAGGCGTTCGGCTTTCTGGAGGCCGACGGTGCTCTGGTCGATTGCGAGAACGTCAAGCCCGCGCGAGGCGAGATAGAGCGCGTTGCGTCCCTCGCCCGCGGCGATGTCGAGTGCGGCGCCGGACTTTGGGAACCTGTCCGCGTGCTGGGCGACAAAAGCGTTGGGCGCTTCGCCGTAGACGAGGTCGGAGTTGGCGTATCGCTCGTTCCAGAAGTCAGTGGTCATGGAGGAAGGGTAGTCGAGGGAGCGAGAGTGCTGACGCGGGGCGTATTGGAGTTGTGTGAAGCAAGAGGTGAGGAGCACGGCTGTCACGGCCGTGGCACGGGAGGAGAGGGTGAGTCTGCTCCCTCTCCCCGTCGGGGAGAGGGCTGGGGAGAGGGGTTTTCGTGATAAATATAAACGGAGTCAGGATCACTTGGCCGCGGAGAAGGAGAGCCCCTCTTCCGTCTGCTTCGCAGACACCTTCTCCCCATAGGGGAGAAGGAGGCAAGACCCTCACCCCCACAAACTCCCGCGGGGCGCGGGAGATGGTGGGGGATTTATTCGTCGCGCGTCAGGCCGATCTGGCGGTACTTCTCGCGGTACTTCTCGGCGAGATCGGACTGCTTGGATTCCAGGCTGATCTGGCGTCCCTGCACGAAGGCCATCACGGGGTTGGTGACGACTTCCAGCGGCGAGCCCGAGGTGACAATGAGCGTGGCCTGCTTGCCCGGTTCGAGCGAGCCGACGAGGGTGTCGATCTCCAGGATGCGCGCGGTCTCGATGGTCAGGCCCCGCATGCCCGCGTCGTGGTCGAGCCCGAACGCGACGGCTTTGGAGACGTTGTACGGGAGGTTGCGCTCGTGCGCGGTGTCGTCGGTGGAGGCCATGCACCAGCGGATGCCCAGATCGGTCAGGTCGATCGGGAGCGTAAAGGCCTCGTCGTGCGGCGCGTCGGAGCGCCTCGGGAACCGGTGGGTGCCCGAGATGATGACGGGCACGTCGTGCTGCCTGAGCAGCTCCGCCGAGAGCGGCGCGTCGAAGCCGCCCACGATCACGGGGCGGAGCCCAAGGTCGATTGCCCAGGTGACTGCGGCGTTGATCTGATCGACGTCGGAGGCGGAGATGAAGACGGGGTTGACGGGCGCTGAGCCATCGGAGCTTGGGATGACGTCCAGCATCGCGTCGAGGCGCAGGTCCCTCGGTGTGCGGTCGCCGTCGCGGTAGCTGATGGCGTGCTGGAAGAGCTCGTCGATCTCGTCGAGGCGGTTCTGGATGCGTTCCATCTGGCGGGCGTCGGGCTCGTCGGCCCACCAGTTGTTGGAGGGACGCATGCTGGGCCAGTTGATGGCCATGCCTGCGTCGAGCTTGACGGCCATGTCCTCCCAGGTCCAGCCGTCGGCGCTGAGCACGCTGATGCGCCCGGGCACGGAGCCGCTCGTGGGGAAGGAGCCGAAGGTCAGGATGCCGTTGGCGCGTGTGACGGGGATGAGCGTCGAGTCCGGGTTGACCGCGACAGCCGCGAGCACCTCGGGGGTGGTGCTGCCCACCTCGTTGTTGTCGCTGGTCTGGCGCAGGGCGGCGATCTCGGTCAGGCCCATCTGGGTGACGGGCGCGATCAGGCCCGGGTAGACATGCATGCCCTCGGCGTCGATGACCTGCGTCGTCGCGGTGAACACGCGCTCTCCCTCGCCGATCTCGGTGATGACGCCCTTATCGAAGAGCACGTACCCCGTGCCGATCGAGGGCCCGGACATCGGGTGGATGGTCGCGTTGGTGATCGCGATGGGGCTGGACTGAGGCGGGGCCTTGTGCCCGAGGTCCTGCGCGCCGGCGTTGCTGGCGGTTGCCAGCAACAGCGACGAGGTGACAAGCCGGAGGTGTGGGGTTCGGTTGATCTGGTTCATCGGATGATTCCCATGTGCGAGAGGCCGCAGCCGCAATCGCCGGGCTGCATGGTGGTGCTTGGTTCCTTGCCTTCGAGCCACAGCTTCCTGTGGTGTGCCCTCAGGCTTTCGAGCTGGATGCGGGCGGCGAGCGACATGCGTTCGGGCTCCTCGGGCGTTTCGGTCTCGCCCTCGGTGTCCCCGTCGTCTTCGTCGTCCTTGTCCTCTTTCTTGTCGGGCTTCCCGTTGAGCTTGGCGATGAGCCTCGCCCGTTCAGCTGCGACGGCGCCCCGCAACTGCGAGTCCTTCTCGAGCGAGAAGTACTCGCGCCCATCGACAAAGGTCTGCTCGCAGCGCGACAGCCCCGAGAGCGGGTCGCCCGACCAGATCGCAAGGTCCGCGTCCTTGCCGACTTCGATGGAGCCGACACGGGCCTCGATGCCAAGCTGCGTGGCGGCGTTGATCGTGACGAACTTGAACGCCTCGTCCGGGGGCACATTGCCATACTTGACGGCCTTGGACGCCTCCGTGTTGAGGCGCCGCACGAGCTCGTCCGAGTCGGAGTTGTAACTGACGGAGACGCCCGTCTCCCAGAGGATCGGGCCCGCCTGCGCGATCGCGTCCTGCACCTCGACCTTGTACGCCCACCAGTCGCTGAAGATGCTCACGCCGATGGCGTTGGCCTTGACGGCCTCGGCGACCTTGTACGTCTCGAGGCCGTGCTGGTACGAACCGATCTTGAAACCGAAATCCTCGGCGATCTTGGCGAGCATCAGGATCTCGTCCTGGCGGTAGCTGTGGCAATGGATGAGACGATCGCCCGCGAGGATCTCGGCCAGCGGCTCGAGCTCGTAGTCGCGCCTGGGGCGCTGGCTGTTGGCGGGAACGTTGCCCTCAAACTTCGCGGCCTTGGCGAGACTTCTGGCCAGCGTCGACTCCATGCCAGCGGATTCGGGCGAGCCCTTGGCGGTGCTCAGATAGCTCGTCCAGTCGCGCGCATACTGGCGTGCGTTGGTGAAGCGATCGCGCATGAGCGAGTCCACGCCCATCCGCGTCTGCGGGTAGCGGTCGCGACCATCGTTGCCCCAGTTGGCGTGGGTCACGTTCTCGCCCAGCGCGAACTTGATGCCCGCCTTGGCGCCGTCCAGGTGCATGTCGCGCGGGTGGCGTGCGCCCCAGCGGACCTTCTGGATCACGTTCTGGCCGCCGATCGGGTTGGCCGAGCCGTGCAGTGTGTTGACCGTCGTCACGCCCGAGGCGAGCTGGCGGTACCAGTTGATGTGGTCCGGGTCCGAGGTGTCGCCCATACGCACCTCGCTCGTCACGGACTGGGCGCCCTCGTTCGTGCCAAACGTCCACGTGCCGGTGTGGCTGTGCGCGTCGATGATCCCCGGTGTGATGTGCTTGCCGCCGAGGTCGAACGTGCGAGCGCCGCTCGGGATCCGCACCGCGATCTCGCCCTCGGTGACCGCGGAGATCTTTCCGTTCTGGATGAGCAGCGAGCCGTTCTGGATCACGCCCGCGGGGCCGCTGGTCCAGATCGTCGCGTTCGTAAAGAGCACCGTCTCCTGCGCCGGGAGCTCGCCTATCGCGTAGGGCCCGAAGGGATACCCGGGCAGCGCCTCGGGCGCGGGCTCGTACTCGTCGTCCTTGTCTTCCTTCTTCTTGTCCTCGTCCTCGGCTTCGTCGGCGTCATCGCTCTCGATGCGTTTGGCGGCCCAGGTGAACGTGCTGTCATCCGGCCCGATGCCCGAGCCCGCGATGCGATCGCCCGACAGCACGCCCGAGACGATGTACGTGCCCGAGTCGTCGTCCTGATCATCAACAAGGAAGCTGATCGTTTTCGTCGTGATCTCGACGTAGCGAGCCTTGCTCGTTGCGGGCTCATCGCCCTCCATGGCCTCGGTCGTCTCGACCTTCTTGCCCTTGACCGTAAAGGTCATCTCGAAGAACGGGGTCTCCTCGGGCCCGACCCACATCGCCCACTCGCCGTCGAACGGGTGCGCATCCTTGTCGGTGCTGATCTCCTCGCGCACGCCGTCGATCCAGACATCGCGGATCTTGGCCTTGCCCTTGGGATCGAACAGATCGCCCGAAGCGACCACGAGCGATGCGCCCCGCCCCGCCTGGATCGTCCCGATCGTGTCGTCGACGCCGAGCAGCTCGGCGGGCACGGTGGTGATCATCGCCAGCGCATCCTCGGGCGGGAGCCCGCCCCGGATCGCCTCGTGCAGGTTCTTGAAGAAGTCACCGCGTTTGCGGCTCTTGCTCGTGGTCAGAGCGACGGTTGCGCCTGCTTGTTTGAGACGACGCGCGTTGGTCGGGGCCTGCTCCCAGGTCATCATCGTCTCGAGCTCGACATCCTCGGCCTTGCCCACGCTCGAGACGTCCGGCTTGCGCGGATAGCGCAACGGGACGATCAGCGCGTGACCGTCGGCGACGATCGCGTCCAATCGCTTGAACTCGGTGCCCGTGCCCACGATCACCAGCGCCGTGTCCGCGCCCAGCGTCCGTGTCACCTCGTGCGCCTGGAAGGCCTCCAGCTCGTTGTCCGTGTTGAAGAAGATCGGCGCGCCAACGGTCGTGATCGCGTCGATTGCGTTGTGCGAGGGCGAATACCCGCCCGCCTGCTGCCAGAGCGCATCGGCGTACGTCTGGCGGATCAGCGCGATGCAGCCCATCTGGCTGGTGGGGTAGATCATCGCCTGGCCCCAGCCACCCGACCAGAAATCTGCGGCGTGGAACGCGTCGCGCTTCAGGACCGGTGCCTTGTCGGCGGCCGCGCTCGATGGCGTCGCCGACGTGCTCACGACCGCGCCCATGCCGCGCAGGATGCCCGCGTCGGGGGCGATGCCCGCCGCGACAAACCCGAGCTCGCGGAGCGACTTGGCCGTCCCGCTGTCGAGCCCCTCGCCCTCGAGCACGCTGCGATCGGGCATGACCTTCGGGTTCCAGTGGCGCCCCGGCTTGTTCGAGGCGTGCTCGGGCGTTGAAACTTCGACCCACGGATCGATGAACCCCGGGTAGATGTGCGCCTTCTCGTCGAGCTTCCACTCGCGATAGCCTGTCAGGTCGAGTGCATCAGCGTCGGTCGCACGCGCGAGACGCTCGATCTTGCCGTCCTTGATCAGGATCGTCACGCCCGTCTCGGCGCCGCTCGGCAGGTGCACCGTCCCCCCGGTGATCGCGTGTCGCCCGGGATCGGTCACGCGCGGCCCGTTCTCGGGCGGGCTGAGCGGGCTGGTTCCCGAGGGCTGAGCAAAGGCTGGAGCGGCAGAGGCCACCAGAGCGCCGGTCATGATCCCGAGCGCCCACCGGAGCGGGGTTTTGATGTTCATGGAACCATGGTACAGACTTGCCGCCCCGTGCAAGCGGACGGGCTTACCATCCGCCGAAATCCCACATCGACCCGTCGGTTCGGGTGTTGGTCGAGTTTGAGGGCGAGGAGACACAGATGAACAGCGGACCCATCGAGGGCAACGCCGTGATCGGGCAGTCGGGCGGGCCCACGGCCGTCATCAACGCATCGCTGGCGGGCGTGGTCGAGGGGCTCAAGAGCGTCGGCGCGATCAAAAAGATCCTCGGCATGCGCCACGGCGTCCGCGGGCTGACCCAGGACAACCTCGTCGACCTCTCCGACGTCGGCTCGCACACGCTCGACGCACTCTGCCACACGCCAAGCGCCGCCCTCGGCTCGACGCGCGACAAGCCCGACATGGATTACTGCAAGCGCATCTTCGAGTCCTGCCGGAAGCACGACATCCGATACTTCTTCTACATCGGCGGCAACGACTCCTCCGACGCCTGCCGTATCGTTAACGAGGTCTCCAACAACGCCGGCTACGAGCTCCGCTGCTTCCACATCCCAAAGACCGTCGACAACGACCTCATGATGAACGACCACACCCCCGGCTACCCGTCCGCGGCCCGGTTCGTCGCCAAAGCGCTCAAGGCCGACAGCGCCGACAACGCCTCGCTCCCGGGCATCAAGGTCAACATCATCATGGGCAGGCACGCCGGCTTCCTGACCGCTGCCGGTGCGCTGGCCCGCTCCGATTCGAGCGATGGCCCGCACCTGATCTACCTCCCCGAGGTCGCCTTCGATCTCGAACGCTTCGTGCAGGACGTCGCCAAGGTCTACGACCGCGCCGGTCGCTGCCAGATCGCAGTCAGCGAGGGAATCCAGGACAAGGACGGGCAGTCCATCGGCGCGATGCTCATCCAGGGCGAGACCGATGCGCACGGCAACGTCCAGCTCTCGGGCTCAGGGGCGCTGGGCGATCAGCTCGCCAACATCATCAAGGCCAAGCTCACACCCTCGGGCGGGAAAGCCCCACGCGTCCGCGCCGACACGCTGGGCTACATGCAGCGCTGCTACCCCGACGCCTCGCCCATCGATGTCAAAGAGGCCCGCGGCTCCGGGCGATTCGCAGCGGAGATCGCCTCGCAGGGCGACATCGACGGCTCGATCGCCATCGTCCGAACGAGCGAGGCCCCGTACGAATCGGCCTACAAGCGCATCGAACTGTCCGATGTCGCCGCCAAAACGCGCCACATGCCCAAGGAATTCATCAAGGGCACCAACGACGTGACCGACGCGTTCATGAGCTACGCCAGACCGCTCGTGGGCGACCTGCCCGAATTCGCCAAGCTCTGATCACCGTTTCCGTGGCGGAGGCTTCCAGCCTCCGCTGCAACCCTGAGTGGCAAAAAGAAAAAGCGGAGGCCTGAAGCCTCCGCCACTGAAAGTACTCAGTGCTGTGTGATCAGGCTCGCACGTAGTCGATGTGCATGCCCTTGGACTCGCCCATGCCGGGCATGTCGAAGTACATCTCCATCGAATGCGAGTTGTCATCTTTGATGGTGATGACGCTGCGCTTCTTGCAGACCTTGCCCGGGCCCATGCTCATCGAGCCGTGCATGTTCCAGGTCCTGGTCTTCGGGTCGTAGTCGCCCTTCTCGGTGCCCATCTGATTCGACGCGTTGTCGATCCACAGGCCCTCGAACTGGGCGGAGGCGTCGTTGTAGCCGAAAAAGCCCCGCCCCTCGAAGTTCGGGAAGGGCCCGTCGTCAGCGTCGCCCTTGTAGTCCTGCTTCAGGTAGCGCCCGCCGAGGTCGAGGCTGTTGACCATGGTTCCGGTCGAGACCATCGGCTCGCCCGGGCCCATCCACATCTTGACCTCGGCCTTCCACGTGCCGACGAACTGCTCGAACAGCTTGTGCTGATCGACGGGTCCCGATGGCATGCAGTCCGTTTCCTGTTGGTGGCTCATCAGGGCCTCCTTCCGCTTACTTGCGGGTGTAATTCATGACGCCCGTCTCGACCCACTCGCCATCGATCTGGTCGTAGAAGGTGTCGTGGAACGCGTCCTCGCTGTCCATCTTGGAAACGATTTTCATCTTCCCGCCCATGGAGTTCGGGCCGACGGCGACAAACGAGCCGTCATCGAGCATCTTGCCCTCGGTAACGAAGACCATCGTGGACATGTTGTCCATCCAGACGCCGACGTACTTCTCGTTGCCGTTGTCGTAGCCGTTGTATCCGACGCCGTGGAACGGGGCGCCCATGAACTCGGGGAGGTGGAAATCGGTCTTGACGAAGCGCCCGTCGAGCACCCACTCGCAGCTCATCGAGCCCTCGCCCTTCATGGACTCGCCGCCGGGCATCGAGAAGGAGCTCTCCACGTGCCAGTCGCCGATGGTCCGTCCCAGTTTCTCGTGATGCTCACCGGGCGTGCCGAGGCGCGCCATCTCAGCCATCATCTCTTCCATCGAGGGCTCCCCGCCCTCGGGCTGCAGAGCGACGCTCGGCGCCAGCGAGGCCTGAAGCATGAAGCCGCCAGCGATCCCCGCGGCCAGTGTCAGCGCAAACTTGGAGGCAGTACAGCAAAGCATGTGCGATCCTTTCTGTCGTTGTTTTCGAACCGACCAGGCGCTCCATCTGGGCAGCACCACCGGTGTGGTCGGGCATACCTATATTCTACCAAACAGGCAATGCTTTCGCGAGATCATCACTCCGAGAGGAGCCCAAGTCGATCCACAATCTCGATGCCGAACGCCTCGATTTGGGGGTATTCGGTCTCAGAGTTACTCAGCAGTTTGATCTTGCTGAGCCCGAGGGCCCGGAGCAGCTGGCAGCCCATGCCATATTCGAGCATCGCGCCCTGCACGGACTGCTGGGGCGCGTCTTCGATCGAGTGGTTGCTGGGCCTGGAGAGGCGCTGGCTCAGCCCGTCGCCGAGGCCATGGGGCCTGAGATAGACGATCGCGCCCCGACCTTCCCTCTGGATCGCCCGCATCGAGGCCCGGAGCGTCGCGCCCGTTGATTGGGCCTCGCCGTCCTGCGTCGCGTTGAAGATGTCTCCGAGGAGGTCCCTTCGATGCACGCGCACCAGCGTCGGCTCATCCGTCTCAATCACCCGCCCGTCGGCGCCCAGACGACCAACCTCGCCCACCGTCAGCGCGATGTGCGGCAACGGGTCCACCACCGACTGGAACGCCACAAGATTAAACCGACCCTCCGGCGTGTCGATCTCGGTGCCCGCGATCGGGTCCATCCGGTGGACGATGCTCGAGCGCTGCAGGCGGTGCTCGATGATCTGGCGTACCGAGCACATTTTCATGGTGTGCTTGGCGATGAACCTGGCAAGATCGGGCAGCCTGGCCATCGTGCCGTCGGGGTTGCAGATCTCGATGCCCACCGCCGCGGGCGTCAGGCCCGCCAGCTTGCACAGGTCGACCGAGCCCTCCGTCTGCCCGATGCGGACCAGCACGCCCCCGTCGCGAGCCCGGAGCGGGTTGATGTGCCCGGGGCGGACAAAGTCCCCCGCCTCGGAATCGGGATCGATCGCCAGCTTGATCGTCCGGGCGCGCTCCTGGGCGCTCACGCCCGTGGTGAAGCCGTGCTTGGGGTGTCCGTCGATCGAGACCGTCAAAGGCGTGCCCCGCACGCTCGTGTTCACATCCGCCTGGGGCGACAGCTGCAGCCGATCGCACACGGATTCGGTAAGAGAAAGGAACAGATACCCCGCGGCCTCGCGCACCATGAAGCTGATCGCCTCGGGCGTCACAAACTCGGCGGCCATCACGATGTCGCCCTCGTTCTCCCGGTCCTCGTCGTCCGTCAAGACGACCATCCGACCCTGGCGGAGTTCCTCGAGGCATTCATCGACGGTGCTGAAGGCGGTTTCGGTCATGGTTCATGGTAGGGAGTGCCCACGGGCTCTATGATCCGCTCATGATGCGAACACTCACCCTGTTACTGATCCTTTCGCTGGGCCTCTGCATCGGCTGGTCGCCCTCGGCTCTCGCCCAGGAGGGCGTCACCGTCGAGCCCGCCCCGCCTCAGCCCGATCCCGATGCGCCACCCGTGCGCACCCGGAACCCGAAAAACACCATCGACGAAGGCCCGCGATGGGGCATCTGGAGAGGCGAGCTCGAGCTGCCAGGCTCGAAGCAACTCTCCTTCAACTACGTCATCGAATTCCTCCGCGATGACGAAAGCCTGCCCATCTGGAATATCACACTCCGCAACGGCCCCGAATCACTCCCGGCTTCCATCGAGAACACCTTCCCCTCCGTCGTCATCACCTTCCCGGACACGGAGGCCCGCATCGAAGCCACGCTCGACGTCTCGGGCGCCTCCATGACCGGCGAGTACATCTACACGCGCGCCAACGAGTCTGGCGACGACGTCGAATACCGCCTCGCGTTCAAGGGCGAGTGCTCCGATTCCCGACGGTTCGCATGGATCGACCCGGAGTGGATCCCGGACGAGCCCATCGACACGCGATGGGTCGTCAACTTCGACGAACGCTCCGGGCCGGCGATCGCCGAGCTCCGCACGCTGCCCGACGGGATGTCCGTCTTGGGCACCGTCATCACCCCGACAGGCGACGACGGTCAGCTCGCGGGCACCTACGAGAAAGGCCGACTGCGCCTCTCGCGGTTCACCGGCGCCTCCGGGCTCCTCTACGACGGCTCCATCGAGCCCGACGGCACACTCATCGGCACATTCCGATCGCTCGCCCATCACGCCGAGGGATTCACCGCCTCACCCGACGGAGACGCCGCCCTCCCCGACCTCTTCGAGCTCACCAAGTGGAACGAGGAAGTGGGCCTTGGCGACCTCACCTTCCGCAACTTCGAGGGCAGCGAGGTCAACCTGGCGGACCTGGCACCCAACGGCGAGCCCCGCCTCGTGTACATCATGGGAACCTGGTGCCACAACTGCGCCGACGCGACCAACTATCTCAGCCAGCTCCACGAACGCTACTCCAAGGAGGGCCTGACGATCGTGGGTCTCGCCTTCGAAGCACCAACTGAATTCGCAGAGCAGGCCGAGAACGTACGCACGTACGTGCTCCGCAAGTCGGTGCCCTTTCCGATCCTGGTCGCCGGGCAGCGCAACAAGGACAAGGCCACCGAGTCGCTGGGCGCCCTGGACAAGGTTCGCGCCTTCCCGACCATCGCCTTCGTCGATGCCGATGGCAGGGTTCTGGCGGTGCACCAGGGCTTCGTGGGCCCCGCTGCCCCCGAGCGCCACGCGGAGCTTCGCGCGCAGTTCACCGAGCGCATCGAGTCGATGCTCTCCGGGAAGTGAGCCCATGGGACGCTACGAAGACTTCCAGGCGTTCCGCGCCAGGCTGAACGACCGGATCCTGAATCCGGGCGAAGCCAAGGCCGGCGCGACGCTCGTCACCAAGCGATTCTTCAATCTGGACGCCAAGGCCTACGAGCCGGGCGCGATCGACGAGAAGACCAAGGAGCTGCTGGGCCTCTGCGCGTCGATGGTGCTGCGCTGCGACGACTGCATCGCCTACCACGTCGACCGCGCAGTCGAGTGCGAGGCGACGGACCAGGAGCTGCAGGAGACCTTCGACATCGCCCTGATCGTGGGCGGCTCGATCGTCATCCCCCACATGCGCCGAGCGTTCGAGTTCCTCGATGCCTGCCGGGACGCGAGATCGAATTCCTAAGGGAGGTGCGACAGTGGCGCAGGTCGGCGCACACGATCGACCCATCGACCCGGCTCGGGCACGCGCCCAGGCCGTCGAGGTCGTACGCACACTCCAGAACGCGGGTCACCGGGCGCTCTTTGCGGGCGGGTGCGTCCGCGACGAGATCCTGGGCCTTCACCCGACCGATTACGACGTCGCCACCGACGCTCGACCCGAGCAGATCAGCGCCCTGTTCCGCTCGACCGCGCACGTCGGGGCGCACTTTGGGGTCGTGATCGTCCGCGCCGGAGAGGGCGTCAGCATCGAGGTCGCCACCTTCCGGCGCGACGGCAGCTACTCGGACAACCGAAGACCGGACTCCGTCGAATTCGCCAGCGAGATCGAAGACGCCAAGCGCCGGGACTTCACGATCAACGCGCTCTTTCTGGACCCGCTGGCGGCTGAGGACGCGCCCAGCATCCACGGGCACGTCGTCGACCACGTGGGCGGGCTGGACGACCTTCGGGCGCGCCGCGTCCGAGCCGTGGGCAAGGCCGAGGATCGCCTCAGCGAAGACCACCTTCGGGCGCTGCGCGCCGTCAGGTTCGCCGCGCGGTTGGGCTACGCGATCGAGCCGGAGACCGCCCGCGCGATCACCCAGCACGCCGGGCAGCTGCGCGGCGTCAGCGTCGAGCGCATCGGCCAGGAACTCCGTCGGATGCTCGCCCATCCGACCCGCGCCAAGGCCGCGGGCCTCATCATCGATCTGGAAATGGAAGCCCCGATCTTCGGCGCCAAGATCGAGCACAATCTCATCAGGCTGACCCATCTGCCCGAAACCGCGCCCTTCGAGTGGGCCCTCTCTGCGTGGATCATCGACCGCCAGGGCGACGAGGCCCGTGTCGCGCCCTACCGCAAGGCGTTGTGTCTCTCGAACGAGGAGTCCACGCTCGTGGGCTCGATCATCGAGATCGCCCGCGTGCTCGTGGGCGAGTGGGAGGCCCTGGGCGTTGCGGGCCAGAAGCGCCTTGCCAGCCGGGACGGATTCGAGGGGGCTCTGGCTGTGGTCGGCGCCGATGACGCCGTGGCCTCGGCGACGATCCGTGAACACGTCGAAGAGCTCGCCCACACACCCGGGGGGCTGGCACCAGAACCCCTGATCGGGGGTGATGATCTCATCCACATGGGCTACCAGCCCGGACCTGGATTCGCAAAGGTCCTGCAGGAGGTCTACGACGCCCAGCTTGAGGGGAAGTTATCGGACGCTGATCGGGCCAGGGAGCTGGCACGAAAACTGCTCGGGTGATGGGAACCCGAGCCTGTTTCGTGCGTCTGTAAAGGAGTCGGTCTCGCGTTCTGGCTGGGTCAATCGGTCGAGTTGAAGTCATCGCAGCCACTCGGATTGGTGCCAATCGGGCGTCATTCCCGGATACGATGAGCACTGCCAGACCAGCGGGGATTCACAGCACGCACGCAGCCGCGGACGCGGGAGCGGGTATTGGCGTCACGAGGAGCAGTCATGTCGAAGCATTCATTTGGACGGTCTCAGATTCTGGCGCGGGCAGCAGCCGCGATCGTTGCTTCAGCGGGCCTGGTGCTCGTTGCGACCCCGTCGGCCGTTGCTTCGGCGGCGATCGCAAGCGCCCAGCCCACTCACGAGATCCTGCTGAGCACGGGCCAGACCGTCAAGGTCGAGATCATCACCGAGAGCGAGAAAGAGGTCGAGGTCAAGGTTTACCTCGGCAGCATGTCGGCCCCTCGGACGTACCAGCGCTCCGAGATCATCTCGATCACCGAGCTTGGGCACTCGCCTGCTGCAACGAGCTCGGCCAAAACCGACAAGCCCGCACGCGCTGCCAAGGCCGACGATGGCGTCCCCGCCAATGCGCTCCGCGTCTTCGTGATGGAGCTGGGCGGCACGTTCGGCAAGGACGTCAGCTACACACCGGTGAGCGACACCCTCGAACGCGCCCGCGAGATGAACGCAGATGTCATCGTTGTCAAGTGCAACGCCAACTGGAAGCAGCTCGAAGGCTTCACCGACGAGCTCAAGGATGACCAGGGCGACTTCGAGGAGTACCGGATCGCTGAGGCGATCCACCCCGCGTTCACCAGCGAGATGCGCGCCAAATGGGAGAAGCAGCCCCGCGTGGTCTTCTGGGTCGAGCGCGCCATGAGCGGCATGGCCTTCCTCCCCCTCGTCAAGAACGACATCTACTTCACCAGCGACGGGCGCATGGGCGGCGTGGGCACGCTCGACGAGCTCTTCGGCTCCACGGGTGATCTGGTCGTCCGTGACAAGCAGAAATCGCTCCGCAAGGCGTACGTCGAGGGCATGGCCATCGAGGGCGGGCACGACCCGCGCATCGTTGAGGCCATGATCAGCAAGAAGTACGTCCTGAGCTACCGCATCGAGAACGGCAAGCCCGTCTACCTCGCCGGCGAAGAGCCGGGCTGGATCCTGCTGACCGACGATGGCAAGGACGAGCGGGCGGACACCGACCGCGACATCGTCCGAGGGCTCGGAAACGACGCGCTCACGCTCGACGCCGACCTCGCGTACAAGCTGCAGATCTCAAAGGGCACGGCCGACACGCTCGATGACCTCTTCTTCCAGATGGGCATCGAAGACCGCGCGTATGTGCTGGGCGATGAGGACGACGACGGCGAGACCGACATCGCCCGCAGAGAGCTGGACAACTGGTCCACGGGCATCGACCGCGCCATCCAGAAAATCCGTCGGCTTCGGGTCGACATTGGTAACGTTCAGGTTCGTGAGCAGCGCAACGATCCCGACGGCTCCAAGGCGCGCAACGCCGCACGTGGGCAGCAGACCAAGCTCATCAACGAGGCCATCGCCCTGCTCAACAAGTACGGCGAAGTCCTCGATCCGGGCGAGCAGTTCCGTGTCCAGCTCGAGCTCCAGCGCCAGCAGATCGAAAACGAGAAGCGCCTCGAACGCATCAACGGGCGAGGCCCGGGCTAAGCGCGCCGAACCGACCGACACACCCGAAGCAAATCATGCACGGAAGAAGGTAACACTATGACACTGAAAACACGCATCGCGGCGCTCGTGCTCGCATTGGCCTGCACCGTCTCCGCACCGAGCGCCTTTGCCAGCCAGATCGAGCCGCAGGACGTCGTCAAGCTCAAGGACGGACGCGAGCTTAAGGGCACGATCGTCAAGGAACAGAACGGCTACATCTGGCTCGACCTCGGCATCGGGCAGGAGCTCTTTCTCTCGCCCGACAAGATCGAAGAGATCATCCGTGCCAGCGACGCGCCGATCCCCACGGGAAACGAACCCGCACTGAACGCCACCGCCGAGGCCAAGGGCGAGAAGGCCTGGGAGCACGTGCCGGGCGTCACCCGCGCCGCGGTGATCACCGCCGAGGGCATGGTGGGCATGAGCATGGCCGCCAAGCCGCTCCGCGAGGCGATCCCGATGCTCGAAGCAGAGGGCGTGAACCTCGTCGTCTACAAGATCAACTCGGGAGGCGGCCTGCTGCTCGAGATCCAGCAGCTCTCCGACGTGCTCGAGCTCGAGTACAAGCCCAAGTTCCAGCTCGTCGCCTGGATCGACAGCGCCATCTCCGCCGCCGCGATGACAGGCCTGACGATCGAGAATGTCTACTTCATGCCCAAGGGCAACTTCGGAGCCGCTACCGGTTGGTCCGGGCAGCTCGTCGCCATGAAGGGTCGCGGCCTCGAGGACGTCTACTACAAGATGGAGAAGATCTCCGCCCGCGGAGGCAAGGACCCCCAGATCATCAAGGCCATGCAGCACCACTTCGAACTCTCCTACGACATCAACGAAGAGACGGGCGAAGTGAAGTTCTACCAGGACCTCACCGGACAGCACATCCTCAACAACGGCGCCGAGATCCTCACGCTCAACGCGATCACCGCTGAGCAGTGCGGCTTCAGCGCTGGCACCGCGGGGACGCTCCAGGAACTCCAGGCGCTCCTTGAGAAGAGCGTCGGCGAGATCGTCTGGGTCGGCGAGGACGTCGAGGGCATCCCCTTCCCGATCTGCAAGGCCGAGGAACACCAGCGCAAGTACCGCGAAGAGGTCCACTACCAGGAAACCCGCCTCGACGAGGTCGGCATCAAGTATGAGATGGAGCTCAACAACGCCCGCGGTGTCCCCGTCAACAGCCGCGGCGGCTTCCTGAAACGAGCCGAGAGCTACCTCGCACGCATCAAGCAGATGGTCAAAATCAACCCCAACCTCGGCCTGCTCAACAACATCACCGATGACTGGTTCGCCCAGCAGGAAGAGATCATCCGCAACCTCCGCAGGGGCTGATCGCTCTCAATTCAGCACACCACCCGCACCGACCGAGCACCACGCTCGGTCGGTGTCTTTTTCGGGCGCATACCATCGTCTCCGAATCCCCGTTCCCGGAGCCGATGATGCCAACGATCAACACGACCTTTGTCCCCGCCGACCTCGATGCGACCGACCTTGCGCGGGTCGAGCCGCTCTACCAGGAACTGAGCGATCGCTCCGTGACGAGCGTCGCGGAGCTGGAGTCGTGGCTCGTCGACCGGAGCGAGCTGGACGCCGCCTGCTCCGAGGCCGCGGCCCTGCTCTACATCGCCATGACATGCAACACCGACGACGAGGACGCCTCCAGGGCGTACACGCACTTCATCGAGACCATCCCGCCCAGGCTCAAGCCCATCGCCTTCGAGCTCGACAAGCGCCAGGCAAAGCTGGCCCGCGAGCTCGGGCTGAATTCGGCGCGCTACGAGGTCATCAACCGCGACACCGAGGCGGACGTCAAGCTCTTCCGCCCCGAGAACGTGGCGCTGGAGACCGAGATCGCCAAGCTGGATCAGAAGTACGACACGATCTGCGGCGCGATGATGGTGACGTACAAGAGCGTCGAGAAGACGCTGCCGCAGATGGGGGTCTATCAGGAGAGCACCGACCGCAGCGTGCGCGAGGAGACCTGGCGCCTCGTTTCCGACCGCAGGCTCAGGGACGTCGAGCCCATCAATGCGATCTACGACGAGATGATCGCCCTCCGCGAGAAGCTCGCCCGGAACGCGGGCTTTGAGAGCTTTACCGCGTACGCGTTCAAGGCCAAGCACCGCTTCGACTACACACCCGAGCACTGCTTCGCCTTCCACGAGGCGTGCGAGAAGATCGTTGCCCCGTTTGCGCGAAGGCTCGATGAGCAGCGTCGCCAGAAGCTGGGCGTTGAAACACTCCGCCCGTGGGACATGACCGTCGACGAGCTCGGGCGCGAGCCCCTGCGACCCTTCGAGGGCGGCGCCGAGCTCATGAGCAAGAGCGTCGGCGCGTTCGAGTCGCTCGACCCGCGCCTGGCTTCGATGCTCAGAGAGCTGGGCACGGGCGCCGACCGCGTGACATCCAAGAACATGAAGAACCCGCCGCTGCTCGATCTGGATTCGCGCAAGGGCAAGTCGCCCGGCGGGTACCAGTACATGCGTGACCGCTCGCGTGTGCCCTTTATCTTCATGAACGCCGCGGGCCTGCACCGCGATCTGGAGACGATGGTGCACGAGGCGGGGCACGCCTTCCACAGCATGCTCTGCGTCGACGAGCCGCTGTTGCACTACCGCCACAGCCCGATCGAATTCGCCGAGGTGGCGAGCATGTCGATGGAGCTGCTGACGATGCCGCACTGGAACGCCAGGGGCTCGTTCTACGAGGGCAAGCCGGAAGACCACGCCCGCGCGATGCGCCGCCAGATCGAATCCTCGGTGACGCTCCTGCCCTGGATCGCCACGATCGATGCGTTCCAGCACTGGGTCTACGCGAACCCGAGCCACACGCGCGACCAGCGCACCGCCGAGTGGCTCCGCATCGACAAACGCTTCGGCAAGGGCTTCAGCTGGGAAGGCCTCGAGCCCTACCGCGACAGCTCGTGGCAGAAGCAGGGACACCTGTTCGGCTCGCCCTTCTACTACATCGAGTACGGCATCGCGCAACTCGGCGCCCTGGGGCTCTGGATCCGCTCGCTCGAAGAAGGACCGACCGTCGCCATCGACGCCTACATCAAGGCGCTCAGCCTGGGCGGCAGCCGACCGCTGCCCGAGCTCTTCGCGGCCGCGGGTCTGGACTTTGACTTCGGCCCAAAGACCGTCGAGAAGCTCGTCGCCCGCGTCGAGAGCGAGCTGGCCAAGCTCCCGGAATAAAGCGTGGACGACCAGCCCAACCACATGTCGCCCGAATCGTTCCGCGAAGAAGCGATCCGCGCCGTCGGAGTCGTTGCCGATTACATGCGCCGCCTGGAGACACTCCCCGCAAGGCCGCGCACCAGGCCGGGCGAGGTGCGATCGCAGATCCCGGATCTGGCGCCCAAGGAGCCGGGCGATGCGCACGAGTGGTCGCGCATCTTCAACGATCTCGAACGCCTCATCATCCCGAACATGATGCACTGGCAGTCGCCGAATTTCTTCGGCTTCTTCCCGTGCAACTCCACGGGCCCCGCTGTCATCGGCGAGTTGCTCAGCGCCGGCTTCGGGCAGCAGGGCATGCTCTGGGCCACCTCGCCCGCGGCCAGCGAGCTCGAACGCGCCCTGCTCGACCAGATGGGACGCGCGATGGGCCTGCCCGAATCGTTCCTCTCTGCGAGCGATCACGGCGGGGGCTGCATCCAGTCCACCGCCAGCGACGCAACGCTCGCCGCCATGGTCGCAGGACGAAGGCGCGTCACCGATCGCGGCGCTGATTTCCACAAGACCACCGTCTACGCCTCGACGCAGACGCACAGCTCCTTCGTCAAGGCCGCGCTCATCTCGGGCCTGGCGTCGTGTGTCACAGACACCTCACGCGTGCGCCAGATCGAGACCGACGAGCGGTTCCGCATGGACCCGTCCAAGCTCGAAGCCGCGATCCGCGAGGATATCGCGCAGGGCCTGACCCCCGCGATGGTCTGCGCCACGCTCGGCACGACGGGCACCACCGCGATCGATCCGCTCGCGGACATCGCCCGCGTGCTGCGGGCGACCGGCGCGAGCGAGCGGGGCTGCTGGCTGCACGTCGACGCGGCCCACGCGGGCGCGCTGCTCGTCTGCCCCGAGCACCGGGGCATGATCAAGGGCATCGAGCAGGCCGACTCGCTCTGCTTCAACCCGCACAAGTGGCTGCTCGTGAACTTCGATTGCGACCTCTTCTGGACGAGCGACCGCCAATCGCTCGTTGCGAGCATGTCCGTCATGCCCGAGTACCTCCGCAACGCGGCGACCGAATCGGGCGAGGTCTTCGACTACCGCGACTGGGGCGTGCCGCTGGGGCGCCGGTTCCGGGCGCTCAAGCTCTGGTTCGTGCTGCGTCACTACGGGCTTTCGGGCCTGCGCGCCCATATCCACGGGGGCCTCGCCCAGGCCGAGCTCTTCGAGTCGCTCGTCCGCGCCGACGATCGCTTCGAGATCCTCGCCCCGCGCACGATGAACCTCGTCTGCCTCGCCCTGCGCGCCGGAGACGACGAGACCCGCGAGCTCATGGACACGCTCAACAGGCGGGGCCCGGCGTTCCTCACGCACACCGCCATCCCAACCCCCGGCGGCGGTTCTCGCATCGCGATCCGCGTCTCCATCGGCGCCACCACCACCCGCACCGAGCACGTCGAGGCGCTCTTCGAGCAGATGGCCGCCGTCGCCACCGCGATCACACGGGGCGGGTAAGCTCTTGGCGATGCATACACGCTTCCTTTTGCTGCTCATGGCTCTCGGCGCACTCATCGGGTGCGCCTCGGGGCCCGTTGTATCAGGCGAGGGCGGGCGCTTTGAAACCAAGCCCGGGCGCTACGCCCAGGCTTTCGATATCGCCCGCGACGAGCTGGCGGGCATGGGCTTTACGATCGATCGCGTTGACGCGTACGCGGGCGTGATCTCCACGAAGCCCAAGTCCTCGGGCGGGCTGGCAACGCCCTGGGACAGGGAGCAGGCCTCGCTCAAGTCCGAGGTCGCCGATCTCTTCCACCCGCAGCAGCGCCTCGTCCGCATCAGCTTCGTGCCGGCGAGCGGGATCGACCGGATCCCCACCGACGAGCCCGTGACGCAGATCACCGGGGAGGGGGCCCCGATCTCGATCGCCGAAGCCAGCCAGAGCGAACCGGTCGTCGGCCTTGTCGAGGTCATGATCGAGCGCGTCTACAAGCCATACAAGCGGGTCTCTCGGGTCCATGTCCTGAGCACCAATCACACCCGAGACCCCACGCTCCGGGCGCGCGGGATGGAACGCAGCTTTACCGTGATCACCCAGCGCGACCACGCCCTGGAAGAGAAGCTCGCCTCACGCATCGCCTCGCGGCTCATCACGACTCAGTAATCAGTGGCGGAGGCTTCCAGCCTCCGCGCCATTGCTCCCCATCCCCGTTGCGGACTGGTGCTGTCTCTGCGCCGCAGTTGCGGTTGGCTTGCAGAGAATGAACCTGCTCCTTCGGGCTTACCAGAACCGAAGGCAAAAAAGAGCGGAGGCCGGAAGCCTCCGCTCTTGAACTTGAATTGGAATCGGATTCTCAGTCCAGCCGTCGCGCTGAAATGCTCGTGGCGGGCTTGGGCTCGATCGATTCGTGCGTGTGCGCCGGCTCGGTCGGCTTGTGCTCGATCGTGGTGCCCGGCTGGCTCGGCTCAGCGACGGTGGTGTGACCCAGCGCTCGCGCGACCAACTCGCCTCGGCTCGAAGCGCCCAGCTTGCGGTGCAGGCTCTTGACGTGGTCGTGCACCGTGTGCGGGCTGCGTCCGAGATCGTCTGCGATCTCGCGCACGCTCTTGCCCAGCGTCAACTGCTCCAGCACGATCTGCTCGCGCTGGGTGAGCCATTTCGTCGGGCCGTCGACGCCGTCACCGAGTGCCAGGGTTGCCCGCCGGGCCAGCACGGGCAGGATGGAAGCCATCGCCACGTTGTGATGGCTCGTCAGCCTGACGCCCTGACCGATCGGCGCGACCTGCGCGATCATGACACGCCCGGACTCGGGATCGCCAAGACCAAGGATGCCAACGAGCACATCGGAAGACTCGAGCCCGTTCCACAGACGCGGGATATCGCCGCGGGTGACGTTCTCGCCGCCCGGGAGTTCGGTCAGGCGCCCGACGGTGGGGGCGTTGCGTGTGGTCGTGGGGACGCGCACGCCGACGCGCCGGAACCGCGCCGCGCGCACGCGGAGCGTCGCGATCCGGGGGTCCTCGCCGCGCGTCTCGCTCTCGCTGCGCCGCATCGCCCGGGCCCGGGCCACCCCGGTTCGGGCGGCGACGCCCGAAACTTCCTGGTTCGTCAGATCGCCCGTGGGCGAGAGTGTGCCGACGGTCAGCGTCGCAAGCGCCGGCTCACAGAGCCCCGCGAGACACCACGCCGCCCTGTCGCACCACTCGAGCGTCGCGACCGCCGGCAGCCCAACCACCGATTCGGTGGCGTTTGCCAGCGATGCCATCACAGCCTCTAGAGCAGTGTTCCGTTCGGTTTCCATCGGAAGGCCTCCGGGCGTCACACACAACCCTTCTCACTGTTCAGTCACGACGAGTGTACAAAAACCCTTAGTGTATCGGACGTCGGCTAAATCGCTCACCGAAATACACCATGATTAGGCGTCTTTGCGCACTCCCGATAAAATAGGTAGAATCCCCCCCGAAAGCTAGCCTATTTTGGGTGGTTCGCCCGGAATAGGTGGAGGAGTCGTATCTCCGCATCGCAAGAGGCCTCCTCAGTGGGATTTCACCCAAAGTGGGTGATCTACCATCGGTGTCCCTTGGACCCTCAGGAGCCAGATGAACCAAGCCACTCCAGAGAACCCGGGACGGATCGTGATCGTCGGCGCCGGGCCCACGGGGCTCGGCGCGGCCTACCGCCTCCGCCAGATCGGGCACTCCGATTTCACGCTCTGCGAGGCGTCCGATGCGGTCGGCGGGCTCGCCCGAAGCTACACCGACGAGAACGGCTTCACCTGGGACGTGGGCGGGCACGTCCTCTTCAGTCACTACGCCGAGTACGACCGAATCTTCGAAGAGCTCATGCAGGGCCAGTACACCAAGAACGAGCGCGAGAGCTGGGTCCGCATCGCCGGCACCTGGGTGCCGTACCCCTTCCAGAACAACCTCCGCTACCTCCCCGAAGCCGATGCCAAGGCGTGCATCGACGGCCTCATCGAGGCGCAGACCCAATCCGCAGGTGCCGCCGGGGCGCGCAACTTCGGCGAGTTCATCGACAACGTCTTCGGCGAGGGCATCGCCCAGCAGTTCATGCGCCCGTACAACTTCAAGGTCTGGGCCTACGCCCCCGAGAAGATGAACAAGACCTGGATCGGCGAACGCGTCGCCGTCCTCGACTGGCAGCGCGCCAAGCGCAACATGGACGAGGGCCTGGACGACTTCGGCTGGGGGCCCAACAACACCTTCAAGTACCCGCTCGGCGGCACGGGCGATTTCTACGACCGGTTCACGCCCATCGTCCGCGACCATCTGCGCCTGCACACCAGGCTCGTCTCCATCGACCCCCAGGCGCGCACCGCCGAATTCGAGCACCGGGGCGTGCGCACCACAGAGGCGTACGACGCGCTCATCTCGACCATGCCGCTGGACAGACTCATCTGCGACGTCATTCAGGACGCGCCCGCGGAGATCCGCGACACGGCGCAGAGACTCATGCACTCGGGCGGCTTCATGGTCGGCATCGGCATCAAACGCCCATGCCCCTCAACCAAGTGCTGGATGTATTTCCCCGACGCCGACAGCCCCTTCTACCGGGTCACCTACCTCAGCAACTACTCCCCCCGCATGACGCCCGACCCCGAGCGCTACTACTCGCTCCTCTGCGAAACGAGCTTCAGCCAAGACAAGCCCGAGGACGAAGCGACCATCCTTGAGCGCACGATCGCGGGCCTGGAATCCTCGGGGCTGCTCCAGCCGGGCGAGCGCGAGGACATCGTCTCGACCTGGGTGATGAGGGTGAACTACAGCTACCCGACGCCCAGCGTCGAGCGCGACGAGATCCTGGCCAAGCTCATCCCCTGGCTCGAAGAACGGGGCATCTACTCACGCGGACGCTTTGGCATGTGGAAGTACGAGGTCGCCAACACCGACCACTCCGTCATGCAGGGCGTCGAACTGATCGACCGCCTCACCACGGGCAAGCCCGAGCAGACGATCGGGATCACCTACAAGGTCACCGACGACGGGCGCCAGGCCGCCGAGCACGAGAGGCCCAAGGTCGCCGGCTCGGGCGAGAAACGCATCGCACAAGAGATCGAGTCCAAGAACGTCACCAACGCGGGCGATCTCGACGAAGCCACGATCAGCGAAGAAGAGCTGGGCGTGAGCGACCGCACGTAAAACCCGATCACCCGCCCTCGTCGATCCCGTCTCTGAGTCTGGCGCGCAGCTGCTCTCGTTCGATCTGCACGAGCGATTCGATTGCGGACCGGTACTCGTCGGGCTGGGGCGTGCGTCGGTCGAGGAGCGAGATCCCGCCTCGGGCGTCGCCCCGGTACGCCATCGAGAGCGCGACCAGGATCTCGTGGTTGGGGTAGGCGATCCAGTAGGTGTCCCGCTTCCATCGCTCGGGCCCAGCCAGCACGAGCGTCCCGGCGGTCTCGTAGTCCTGCGCCTCGAACGCCGCGTGGGCTGCTGTGTACGCCAGCCTCCCAAGGCGACGCCAGAAGAGCTCGAACTCGGCGCCCTTGGGGAACTGGTCCTCGATCTGGGCCGCGAGGTCCAGGACGGCCCCGGCGAAGGCCAGCGCGTCCGGGTCGTCCGCATGGAGCATCTCCTCGGCCCGGATCATCGCGCTCTCGAAGGTGATCTTGCCCCTGTCGAACTCGCCCCTGAGGTTGCCCGTCGTCGCGACCCGACCGTTCGCAGCGACCCCCGAGGCGATGATGTCCAGGCGGGCCTGCTCGTTCTCGCACCCCGGCGCAACCGACAGGGCGGTCACGAAAAGGGCGAGCAACGTCAAGATGGGTCGGGTGCGGAGCATGTCTGTTTCTAGGTCACCGGTCGGGCGGGATCATCCGATTCAAGAATGTGTGAAATGGGGCAGGGGAATGCCCGAGATTGGAGGGTTTTTTCGGCTCCAGCCGATCGGAAGGGTTGCAGGGGCCCATTTCTGGCGCATTGTCCGAGCGTCAAACGTGGGAAACGGGCTCCTCCATCGTGGAGGCTGCCCGTTGTTTGGACTGGAAGCGAACGGTCGTGCGGTAACCGTGTCGCCAGAGAGGGCGCCCGAATTGGGGCGTGATCTTGGCGCAATGGAATTGCTGCGCGGCCAATCTGTTCCCGGGGCTCCCATGCGGGGCTGGCAAGCCGAGCTTGCCCGGGTGCTCGAAGAGCACCACCTGGCCGCGTGGTCCGATCGATCGGGCGAGCGCGCGTCCTTTGCCGCGGGTCTGGCTGCGTTCTTGGCGGGGCTCGATGATGCCCAGGTCATCCCGATCTATGGGCGAGACATCACCGACCTGGACGGCCTCTGCTACCAGCTCGAACGCTCCATCCCAGGCGAGGCTCCGATGCGCCGCAGGATCGATGGGCCAAGCGGGATCGTCGCTCGGCTCCGCTCCCAGACCATCATCCCGGGGCGCCCTCCGCTTCGGAGCCGATACATCGTCTGGCACGATCCGGACGCGATGATCCGCGCCGACGAGGCCCTTTTTGGGCGCCTGGCTGACGCGATCGCGGGCGTGGCTGCCGAGGCGGAGTACGCCAGCGACGACTACCTGCTGGTCACCCGAGGCGTCTACATCGGGGGCGAAACGCTCCGTGGGTACGCGGATCTGGAATCGGGCCAGCTGAGGCGCTGGCTGGGCGATGGGGCGAGCGAGCCCTTCTGGCGCGTGGTTTCAGGAGTGGAGACGCCCCCGGTCATGGCCGGCCCGATCTCGCGCCTGCTCGAGGACCCGCAGTCCGTCGCTGACGAGGCCCTCTACGCCTCGCTCGACGCCCTCCTCAATTGACCATCCGGATGCGAGCCCCCCGCGTGAGCAGGGGGTGCACTTCTCTTGATCCAGCTTGACCCGCCCCCCCGGATCGGCTTTGCTGACCCAATGCGCATCATCGGCGGCGAATTTCGACGGAAGAAGCTTTACAGCCCAACGGAACGGATGCCCACCAGGCCCATCCCGGACCTGGTCAAAGAAGCTCTCTTTAACCTCCTCCGCGGGCACGTTGAAGACCAGGAGTGCTACGACGGCTTTGCCGGCTCGGGCGCGATCGGGATCGAGGCTCTCAGCCGGGGCGCCAAGCGGTGCGTCTTCGTCGAGCGCGACAAGGATGTGCTCGAGGTCCTCAAGAAGAACATCGAGCATGTCGGCGCGGGCGAGCGAGCCGAGGCGATCCGTGCCGACGCGCTCGGAGCCTCGGCTCTGGCGCGCTGCCCAAGGCCCGTGCACCTGATTTTTTTCGACCCGCCCTACAAGCTCGTCGAGGACCCCGAGACCTACCCGCGCGTCATCGCGCAGCTCGGACGGCTCATCCAGAACCTCGACGACGACGGCTACGCGATGCTGCGCACGCCCTTTCCCATGCAGCACGTCGTGGGTACCAAGATGGTCGATGAGAAACCCAAGAGCATCTTCGCCCCGGTGGATCTGAAGATCCCGGGCGCGCTTGGACCCGAGACGCACTCCTACGGCACGACCGCGATCCATCTCTACATGCGCGACCGAGGCCAGGGCGCAGACACCGGCGCGGACGCGAGCGATGCGTAGCGGCTCGCACTGGTCCGACGGTCTCAACACCGCCCAGCACGCGGCGGTGGTGCACGACCAGGGGCCCGTCGCGGTGCTGGCGGGCCCGGGTACGGGCAAGACGCGCGTCATCACGCATCGCATCGCAAGGCTGATCGATCGCGATGGCTCGCGCCCGGATTCGATCGTAGCGGTGACGTTCACGGTCAAGGCCGCCCAGGAGATGAGCGATCGCCTCGCCCTGCTGATCGGGGATGCACCTGCCAAGCAGGTGAGCGTGGGGACGTTCCACAGCCTCGGGCGCCGGATCCTGTCCCGCTGGGGCGACACGATCGGCGTGCCCGGTCTGACGGACCTCATGGACTCGGTGCAGCGCAAGCGGATGCTGCTTTCTTCGTGTCGATCGGCGATCGATGAGGGACGCGTGCCCGGGGCGATCCTGGCCGACGGCGGGATCGAGGCGCTCTGCGAGCGGGCGTGGAAGTGGATCGAGTTTCTGCGCACGTCGGCGGTGTTTGCGGGCGAGAGCACGGGGCTTGCTACGCGATGGCTGGAGCTGATCGAGCAGCGCGCGGGCTCGGGCGAGTGGGACGATCAGAAGTGCGCCGCTGAGCGCGTGAAAGCGGAAGAGCTCGCGGCGGTCTCGGCGATCTACACGCACTTCGAGGCGATCCGCCTCGAGCGCGGGCTGCTCAGCTTCGACGACTACATCATGCTCCCCATCCGGGTGATGCGCGAGTCGCCCCGAGCGCGGGCGGTGGTTCTGGACGAGGTGCGCCATCTGGTCGTCGACGAGTTCCAGGACGTCAACGGCGCGCAGCTGGCGTTCCTGAGGGAGCTGTCGCCCCCCGCGATGGGGCGTGACATCTGTGTCGTGGGCGACGACGACCAGGCGATCTATGGCTTCCGCGGCTCGGACGATCGGGCGTTCCAGCACTTGAGCGAGATCTGGCGGGACGCTCAGACGGTGACGCTCACGGAGAACTACCGCAGCACCGAGGCGGTGCTGGCTGCGGCGCAGGAGGTGATCGGCGCGGCTCACGAGCGGTTCGAACCCGAGAAAGAGATTCACGCGCGCCGCGTGTTCGACGAGGATGTGCCCGAGCAGGTCGAGGCGGTGCACGTCGCGGGCAGCGCGGAGGAGGGCACGACGATCGCGGCGATGATCCTGGCGGATCGGGCGAAACACCCGGAGCGCGAGCTGTCTCGGATCGCGGTGATCGGGCGCTCGCACACGACACTCTCTGAGATCGGGCGGGCGCTCGAGCTGGAGGGGATCCCGGTCGATTTCTCCCAGACGAAGCGTTTCGAAGAGGACGAGGCGGTCCTGGATGTCAAGGCGTGGATCGGGCTGATCACGGGCGCACCGGGGGCGTGGGTGATGCGGCTTCTTGTGCGCCCGCCGGTGGCGATGTCCACGGACCGCGCGATCGCGCTGATGGATGCGTACGCGGCGCACGAGCGCCAGGCGAAGGTGGAGGGGCAGGAGGCGCTCACGATCGGGTTGTTCCTTGCCGAGCGCGCGGGCGAGCACGCGGCGCTGGTTCGGTTTGCTGAGCTGTACGCGGCGCTGGGTGATCTTGCGACCGAGCTCTCGGCGGAGGAGATGGTCCTTGAGATCATCGAGCGCACGGGCGTGGCGCACCGGGCGCTCCAGAGCGGACGCGAGGAAGCCAGACGCGTGCGGGCGCTTGCGACATTCATCGGGTTTGTGCGCACGCTGCAGGCCAGGATCGATGCGCCGGGGGATCTCGGCGCGTTCCAGCGGTACTACGAGCAGCTCGACTCGGACGAGCAGCAGCGCGGGCTTTCGAGCTTTGAGAGCAAGGCCAGCGAGGACGATGCGGATCTGGCGGGCGAGGGGGTCAGGCTGCTGACGGCGCACGGCTCCAAGGGGCTGGAGTTCGATACGGTCTACGTGCCCCGCATCGGTGCCGCGCCGGGCTGCTTCGGTCAGGTGCAGTCGCGCGAGGGGCCCGGATTGCCCGCGGAGCTCGGCTCGTTCGAGGCGGACGAGCGATCGGAGAAGGAGCGCGAGCAGGACGAGGTGCGCCGGCTTTTCTATGTCGCGTGCACGCGGGCCGAACGACGCCTCGTGCTGCTGAGCAAGCGGGCGAAGGCGCGGAGCACCTCGATGCACTTCTTCCACGAGCTGGCCTGGCGGGGCAAGGCAGCGCTCGGGCCCGACGAACGGGGCGGGGTCGCGGTGCTGCTCGAGGGCGAGGATGTGGTTCGCGATGCCACGCAGAGCGGCGTGGTCCTGCGCGGGGGCGATGCGCTGGCGGCAGAGGGCGCCTCGCGCGAGGCGCGATCTCGCGTGATCGCAGACGCGAGGCGCACGGCAAGGCGCGCGGCTGCAGCGGCGCTGGATCGGGCGGAGGACGGGCTGGCGGCAGAGGACGAGCTCGATGCGATCGGTGACGAGCTGGGTCGGTCGGCGCGCCGGCTCGCGATCGTGCGCGCCATCGAATCGGGGCTCGACGTGCCCGGGTGGCTGGCGGGATCGGACGGGTTCGCAGAGGGGCTCAAGGCAACGCTCGAATCGGCGCGCGAGGACCGGGCTCTGGGCGGGAAGACGCAGGGCATATCGGCGCCGATCAAGCTGAGCTATTCCAAGGTGGACCAGTACCACCGGTGCCCGGGGTGCTTCTACCTGCGGTACGTGCTCGGGCTCATGGAACCGGGCACGAGCCAGCAGATCGTGGGCACGGTGGCGCACGCGGCGCTCGAGCGTTTCTACCGGGACTGGAGCGAGGCTGATGTGGAGGGGATCGAACGCCCGGGCCTTGGCGAGCTGATCGGCATCGCGCGCGAGTTGTTCGTGATCGAGAGCCGACGCGTGCGAGGCGTGGAGGCCTCGCAGCTCGAGCAGATCGAGGCGCAGCTGAGGCTGGGCTTCGAGCGCCTGCACGACGACGGCGCGGAAGTGATGATGCTCGAAGAGAACGCGTCGTTCCCGTACGAGCGGGCGGACGGGGATGAGGGGGCGCACGAGTTCGTCGCCAAGCTCGACCGCGTGGACCGGATCGGCAGCGACGCGTTTCGCATCATCGATTACAAGACGGGCCAGGCGTGGGGGAAGCTGCGCGAGCCCAAGAAGGACGATCTGCAACTCGGGATCTACGCGATGGCGCTGGCGGCGAAGCTGGGCATGCCGATCGAGGAGCTGGCGGGCTCTGCGGAGTACTGGCTCTTTGCGACGGGCGAGCGGGGCACGCTGGATCTCGGCTCGATGGATCACATGAAGGTCCGCAGGGTGATCGATGGTGCGATCGCGGGGATGCTGGCGGGGGACTTTGAGCCCAAGAAGGGCTGCGATGGTTCCTGCGGGCTCCTGCTGGGCGGATCGTGATTCCGCAACGAGACGACCTTTGACGGGTAGGCTTTGGGAGACCGGTGGCGTTTGGTTGACAGGGGAGTCTGCGCCGATCGGACGGAGAACACACATGCAGTATGAACGGGCAATCGGGCTGATTCTTTCGGCGGGCATCGCGGCTTCGGCTGTGGCGCAGCCTCTGCCGATGCGTGACGATGTCGTCACCGGCACGCTGGACAACGGCCTGAGCTACATCGTCAAGGAGCACGCCAACCCCCCCGGGCGGAGCGCGATGTACCTGCACATCTCGACGGGCTCGCTCAACGAGACGGACGAGATCCGCGGGCTGTCGCACTTCCTCGAGCACATGGCCTTCAACGGCTCGGAGAACTTCCCGCCGGGCGAGCTGATTCCGTTCTTCGAGTCCATCGGCTTGACGTTCGGTCGGCACCAGAACGCGTTTACGAGCTTCGATCAGACGACCTACATCCTCGAGCTGCCCGACGCGGAACAGAGCACGATCGGCAAGGGCATGCTCTTTCTTTCGGACGTGGCGTTCGGGCTGAGCCTGCTGCAGGATCAGATCGACGAAGAGCGCGGCGTGATCCTTGAGGAGAAGCGGACACGTCTTGGGCCGCAGCAGCGCGTGCAGGACATCTTCTTCCAGGAACTGGCTCCGGGCTCGACGTTCGGTGAGCGTCTGCCCATCGGCACCGAAGAGGCGCTGATGTCGGTCAACCGCGACGAGTTCCAGCAGTACGTGGACACATGGTACGTCCCGGGCAATATGACCCTGATCGTGGTCGCGGACGCGGACCCGTCGATGGTGGTCGAGGAGATCCGGAGCCAGTTCGAGCGGGGCGAGCGGTCGCCTGCGCCGGCGGACCTTGACACGAACCTGACGCCCTACGAGGGCATGCGCGCCGTGGTGATCACAGACGAGGAGCTGCGCGAGGCGCAGGTGCAGATCATCGGGATCCGCGAGCCCTCGGCGCCTGTGACGACGCACGAGCGCCTGCGCGAGTCGATCGTCGAGGATCTGGCGTCGAGCGTGTTCAACCGGCGACTGTCGAAGAAGGTCAACGAGGGCCAGATGGAGATGCTCGGCGGGGGCGCGTTCGCCGCGGACCTGTTCAACGCGCTGCGCCTCTCGATCATCACCGCCAGCGGCAGGCCCGACGCGTGGAAGGGGATGCTCGACGAGTCCGCCCGGGAGCTCCGCAGGGCTCGCCTGCACGGCTTTACGAGCAGAGAGATCGACGATGCGCGCAGGTCGATCATTGCCGGCGCGGAGCGCTCCGCGGAATCCGAGGGCACGCTGCCTGCGCGGGCGATCCTCGGGCGGTTCAACAACGCGGTCGCCTCGGGCGAGACGCTGACGTCGGCGGCGCAGGACCTGGAGTTGGTGCGCCAGATCGTGCCGACGATCACGGACGCGGAGGTGAGCGAGCGATTCCTGGACCTGTACGATGACGAAAAGGTGACGGTGTTCCTGACGCTGCCAAGCTCGGTGGATGTGCCGACGGAGAGCGAGCTGCTCTCGATGTCGCGCGAGGCGCTCAGCGTGACACCGGAAGCGGAGGCCGACGAGGACCGCCCGACGGAGCTGATGGCCAAAGTGCCGGCCAAGGCCGAGGTCAAGGAGCTCGAGCGCCACGAGCAGACTGACGTGTGGTCCGCGTGGCTGGACAACGGCGTGCGTGTGCACGTCCGCACGATGGACTACCGCAAGGACAGCGCGACAATCACAATCACGCTCGCCGGCGGGCGCATCCTTGAGAGCGCCGCGACCAAGGGTGTCACCGATGTCGCGGCCCTGGCGCTCTCGCGCCCCGCGACGCGCAGCCTGTCGAGCACGAACGTGCGCGACCTGATGACGGGCAAGAAGGCCAGCGTCAGCGGGTACGCGGGCTCGGACACGATCCAGATCAGCGTCTCGGGCAACCCGGCGGACTTCGACTCGGCGATGCAGCTGGCGCACCTGCTGCTGACCGAGCCGGTGATCGAGCAGGCGGCGCTGGACCAGTGGCGCGACACGCAGAAGCAGGGCATCGAGCAGCGTGAGACCGTGCCGATGGGCAGGCTCCAGGAGCTCCTGCCCGAGACGATCTCGCCAGAGGGTGAGGTACGCATGCTCCCGCTGTCGCTCGAGGACGTGAAGCGCGTGACGCTCGAGGAGGCGCAGAACTGGCTGGACTTTACGGTCCAGCACGCGCCGATCGAGGTCTCGGTTGTGGGCGACATCAGCGAGGACCGCGCGCTCGATCTGGTGGCGACGTACATCGGTTCACTCCCGGCGCGGGAGCGGATCTCACAGGACACCCTCGACGAGCACCGCACGGTGACCAGGCCCGTCGGTCCGCTCGAGGCGCACGAGCAGATGCAGACGCAGACGCAGATGGCGATCGCGGTCTCGGGCAGCTTTGGTCCAGACAGCGACAACATCCGCGACGTCCGGCTCGTCAATCTGGCGACGCAGATCCTCTCGACACGGATGGTCAAGCGCATCCGCGAGGAGCAGCAGCTGGTGTACTCGATCCGCGCGGTCAGCCAGCCCGCGACAGCGTACCCGGGCATGGGCATGATCTTCGCGGCCGGGCCCTGCAAGCCGGGCAACGAGGCGAAGCTCGCCGACGAGATCCAGACGATGTTCGCCCAGTTCGCCAAGGAGGGGCCGAGCAACGAGGAGGTCGAGACCGCGCGCGTCCAGATCTTCAACACGCTCGATGAGCAGCTCAAGGAGCCCGGCTACTGGACGGGCGTGCTCAGCGACATGACCTACCGGGGCCTGAGCCTCGACGAGGTGGCCCGGGTCGAGCAGGACTACTCCGAGTTCACAGCCGACGAGGTGCAGTCGGCGTTCGCCAAGTACTTCGCGCCGGGCAACACGATCAGCGTGACGGTGGCGCCGGCGGGTGAGGGCGAATAGGTCAATTGGAACAATTGAGTTTCAGTGGCGGAGGCTTCCAGCCTCCGCTTTTTACATTCTGAGATCAGGACAGCGGAGGCTGGAAGCCTCCGCCACTGGTGATTGGCAGGGCAAAAGAAAGACCCCTCACTTGTGCGAGGGGTCCGGTGGGTTCCGTGTGGATTGGGCTGGGGTCTACTCGAGGGCCGCGGCTCCCGAGATGATCTCGGTCAGCTCGGTCGTGATCTGGGCCTGGCGGGCGCGGTTGTAGACGCGGGTCAGGTCCTTGCCCATGCTGCCCGCGTTGTCGGTGGCGGCCTTCATCGCGATCATGCGCGAGACGTGCTCGGAGACGATCGCGTCGTTGAATGCCTGGAAGAGCGAGGCCTTGACGGTGCTGGGCAGCAGCTCCGCCAGCAGCTCGGTGGCGCTGGGCGAGAACTCGTACTGCAGCGTCGGGCCCGACTTGGCGGCGCTCTCATCGGCGGCCGGGGGCTTGAGCGGGAGCAGGTTGAGCGTCTCGGGGACCTGCTTGCCTGCGGAGATGAACCGCATGTAGATCACGCGGACGGAGGTGACCTCGCCTGCGATGAAGCGGTCCATGAATTCCTGAGCGAGCTTCTCGACCTGCGCGAAGGTGGGGTTGTCGCCCAGCTTGTGCGTGGCAGAGACGGGGATGCCGTTGAACTTCAGGAAGTTGGCGCCCTTCTTGCCGACGAGCTCGATGCGTCCGGCTCTCGCTGCGGGATTGGATTTGAAGAGGTTGGTGGCGACGCGGAGGACGTTGCCGTTGTAGGGGCCGCAGAGGCCTCGGTCGCTGGTGATCAGGAGCGTGAGCTCCTTGGCATCGGGCTTGAAGCCGGAGGCGGGGCCGTTGATGAGCGGGTGGTCGAGGTTCCCGGCGGTCTGTGCGAGCTCGGTGACGAGCCCGAAGATGCCCTCGGTGTAGGGCTTGGTCGCGGTCGCGCGGATCAGGGCCCGGCTGAACTTGCTGGTCGCGATCATCTGCATCGTGCGCGTGATGCGCTTGATGTTGCCGACCGCCTTGATGCGCTTCTTGATTTCGCGGGTCTTTCCCATGGGGCCAATGGTAGGCCCGGGATTCGCGGAGTCAGCGCTTCAGGGGGGGCTGGTTGACGCCCGGCTGGGCGGGCTGGGTCTTGGCAGGGTCGCGGGTGGAGCCCGCGCCGGTGCCCGCGGGGGGCAGCTGCAGCGGGAAGGCGAAGCTGAGGCCTTCGCGGATGCGTGGGCGGTCGCTGTGACTCGGACGAGGGCTCATGGTGTGCTCCTTCGGCTGATCGTTCCGCTCGGCCTCGGTGGGCTTGCACAGGGCAAGAGGGCACGGAATCGGCTGTGAACAAGTGCAGCCGACCCGTCATTTATCCGAAAGTGCCCTGTTTGGGCGACATCGGGGGGACATCCGGTAGAACTTCGCCAGTTTCAAGGGCATTCGAGGCAGGGCGAGGTCTGAGAAAAATCAGGACAAGCCCTGAGCCCCGCCCCGGGTGGTCCATCAGGACAGGATCAGCCCGTCGTGGGCCAGGGCCATGGATTCGGGCAGGCTCTGGTTGGTGGCCTCGTGGGCCAGTTCGTGGCTCATGTGGACAAACAGGGTCCGATCGGCCTCGACGCGCGTGGCGATGCTGACGGCCTCGTCGAGCGTCAGGTGCGTCGGGTGCTTGCGGTCACGCAGGGCGTCCAGAACGAGCGTCCCAAGGCCCGCCAGTCTGGGCCAGCTCTCGGTGGGGATCGCCGACACATCGGTGCAGTAGGCCAGGGGCATCCAGTCGGCCTTGGGGAGCGACGAGCTGGGTTCGATGCGAAAGCCCAGGACAGGCAGGCGTCCGTGGAGCAGCTCGATGGGTGTGAAGCGGAGCCCGTAGAGATCGATGGGGTGGTTCTTTGCGATCTCGTGCGCGATGAGCGTGGCGACGAAGCTTTTCTGGATGTTCTTTGCTGAGTCGAAGATGTGCCGGTAGACGGCGCGGAGGTGCTCGAGGGTGTGGGCGCTCGCGTAGATGTCGATCGCGCGCCCCATGACGATGTTGAATCGACGGACCTCATCGAGACCGAAGGTGTGGTCGACGTGGTTGTGCGTAAAGAGGATCGCGTCGAGGCGCTTGAGCCTGTGGCGCAGCACCTGCTGGCGGAGGTCCGGGCCCGCGTCGATCAGGACAGCCCGGTCCTGTCCCTTGGGATCGGTCCACTCGACGAGTGCGCTGGTGCGTGTGCGGTTGTCGCGAGGGTCGTCGCTGGCGCAGACGGCGCAGTCGCACCCGATGAGCGGGATGCCGGCGCTGGTGCCCGTGCCAAAGAAAGTAAAGCGCATCGCAGGAGGTTAGGGGCGCAGGCTAGACCTCGATGGCTTCGCCCGCCTTGAGCACCTTGACGCGGGTGTCCTTTGGCTTGAGGAGCGAGAGATCCGCGCCGATGGGGGGCCACGTGTCGTAGTGGCACGGGATGACGGTTCTGGCGCCGACCCACTCGGCGGCGATCGTTGCGTGCGCCGGGCCCATGGTGTACCGGTCGCCCACGGGCAGGATGGCAACGTCCGGTCGGTGCAGCTCCCCGATGAGTTTCATGTCGGAGAAGAGCGCGGTGTCACCCGCGTGGTAGACGCAGATGCCGGCGGCTTTGATGACCAGGCCGCTCGCGACGCCCATGTAGACGCCCCCGTAGCTCGAGGAGTGGATGGCGTGCGTGAAATCGACCGAGCCGAAATCGGTCGGCACGCGTCCGCCGGGGTTGCCCGGGTTGATGTTGGTGACCTTGTGCTGTGAGGCGAACCACTCGCAGATCTCGTGGCCCGCGATGACCTGCGCGTCGATGCGCTTGGCGATGGTCGGGGCGTCACCGATGTGGTCCTCGTGCCCGTGCGTCAGCGCAATGTGCGTGGGGTTCAGATCGTCGGCCTTGATGCCCGCGGCCTGGGCGCTCGGGTTGCCGGTGATGAAGGGGTCGATGAGGATGCGGAAATCGCCCGCGGTGATCTGGAAGGCGGAGTGCCCGAGGAACTGGATGGTGACTGCCATGCCTTGCTCTCCTTCTGAACTAGCCGATCTGTTCGGACTTGAGCTCTCGGCTCATCAGACCCGTGATCGCATCGAGCGGATCGACGCGGTCGAAGAGCACCGCGTGGACGGCCTGGGTGATCGGCATCTCGACGCGGAACTTGGCTGCCAGCGCGACGACGGCCTTTGAGGTCTCGACGCCTTCGACCACGAACGGGGTACGGTTGAGATAATCGGCGAGGGTTTCACCTTTGCCGAGCGCTTCGCCGCAGGAGCGGTTCCGACCTTCGGGGCTAAAGCACGTCGTGGCAAGGTCGCCAACGCCCGCGACGCCGAAGAAGGTGTCGCGGTTGGCGCCCATCGCGACGCCCAGTCGCGCGATCTCGGCAAGGCCGCGCGCCAGCAGGGCGCTCTTGGCGTTGGCGCCGGCCTGGAGCCCGTCGAGGATGCCCGCGGCGATGGCGATGACGTTCTTGGTCGCGCCGGCGAGTTCGACACCCAGCAGATCGTCGTTGGTGTAGACGCGGAGCCAGCTGGTGTTGAAGAGGCGCTGGATGGCGCGGGCGAACGAGCCGTCATCGGTTGCCGGGTCGGTCGAGGCGACCATGGTCGCAGGGAGGCAGCGGGCCAGTTCGGTGGCGATGGTCGGGCCCGAGAGGCAGCCCAGCGGGCGGGCGGCCTGGTCGGGGTCGTCGTCGAGGACATCGGCGATGATCTGAGAGGGGCGGAGCAATGAGCTGACCTCGACGCCCTTGGCGACGCTGACAAAGCCGGCGCTGGCGGGGACGCCCCCGCGGACTCGGGCGATGACCTCGCGGATGTGCTGGGTTGGGACAGCGACCACGACGATCTGGGACTCGAAGAGGGCTTCTTCGAGGTCGAGACAGACCTGGACGGTTTCGTCGAGTTCGAAGCCCTGCAATCGGCTCGAGGCACGGGTCTGGGTGAGAGCGCCGACCTCGTCGACGTCGTGACCCCAGGCCCTGACCCGGACGGCTTTCCGCTGCCCCCCAAGGCCCGGATCGACGCCCGCGAGCATGTTGGCGCAGACGAGGCCCATCTGACCGATGCCGAGAATGGTGACGTTGGTCGTGGTTTGATCGGTCATCGTGGCCTCACGAGAGTATGGTGAACCCGCGTGGGTGTGCGGGCGTAGAGCGCTACGATATCAGCCCGGCCCGAGGGTCGAGCGGGCGCATATTTTACGGATACCGGACAGATCAATTCCGCACCGGCCCGATCGGGCCAGGGGGCCGACCACGCATGTCACAGATGCAGACCGCCCAGACAAGCGACATTTCTTCATCTCGGCCCATGAACAGCGCCGAGGCATTCGAGGCCGCCGCTGCTGAGGCCAAGAGCGAGCGCTACGTCATTGTCTACCTGATCGGCGGCATGCTGGTCCTGACGACGCTGCTCTCCAATGCCTTCGGGCTCCTGCCCGTTCTCGTGGCGCAGATCCCGGCGCTCATCGGTTCGGTGGTGCTGGCGGTGCCTCTGTTCGGCGCGGCGCTGGGCGAGATCCGCAAGCAGCAGATCAGCTCCAACACGCTCGCGAGCCTTGCGATCCTGGCGGCGATCATGAGCCAGATGTACGCGGTGGCGGGCTCGCTGGCGTTCATCCTGCTGGTGGCGGACCAGTTCGTGCGGCGGACGGCCTGGGGTGCCCAGCGGGCGATCGAGCAGCTCATCGGGCTGACGCCCGACATCGCGCGCCTCGTTGAGGACGGCGCCGAGCGCGAGGTCGCGCTCGAGCAGATCGCGGTGGGGCAGGTCGTGCGTGTGCGCCCGGGCGAGAACCTGCCGGTCGACGGCGTGGTGATCGAGGGTCGCTCGACAATCAACCAGGCTTCGCTGACCGGTGAGGCCGTGCCTGTTGAGGTCGCGGTCAACGACCACGTATACGCGGGCACGACGAACCTGACGGGCGGCATCGACATTCGCGTCACCGAGATCGGCGCCGAGACGACCATCGGCAAGGTGACCAAGCTCATCGGCGAGGCCGAGAAGTCCAAGACCCCAAGGCAGCTGATCATCGAGCAGGTGGCGCAGTTCTTCGTGCCCGTGGTGATCGCTCTGGCAGGCGTCACATGGTGGGCGATGAGCCGGAGCGAGGACCAGGCGACCAGGGACGCGGCGATCAATACCGCGGTGCAGATCCTGGTCGTTACGTGCCCCACGGCGCTCCTTCTTGCGAGCCCGACGGCGATGGTCGCGGCTTTCGCGGCTGCAGCGCGCCTGGGCATCCTGATCAAGAAGGCGACGTACCTCGAAGCCGCGGCGACGATCGACACGGTCGTGATGGACAAGACGGGCACGATGACCACGGGCGTGTTCGAGGTCTCCAAGCTCGTGCCCGCTGAGGGCGTCAGTGGCGCGGACCTGCTCCGCGCAGCGGTTAACGGCGAGCAGCACTCCAACCACCCGCTGGCCCAGTCGATCCTCAAGACCGCACGAGCGGCCAAGCTTGAGCCCGATGGCACGCGGGACTACGAGGAAGTCCACGGGCGCGGGGTGCGGGCGCGGACGAGCCTGGGCGAGCTGTGTGTCGGGCGCGCCACATGGCTTGCCGAGCTGAACCCCGAGATCAAGCCGCAGCTTGCTGAGGTCGAGTCGAAGATCGAGGGCATGACCGGCGTGCACGTGATGCAGGACGGGCGCTACATGGGCGCTGTAGGCCTTGCCGACACGGTGCGGAAGAACACGAAGACGGTCATCGATCGTCTGCGAGAGCTTGGCGTCCGGAAGATCGCGATGTTCACGGGTGACCGCGTGAGCGTCGCCAAGCGCGTGGGCGTTGCTGTCGGGATCGACGCGATCGAGGCCGAGTGCCTGCCCGAAGAGAAGCACGAGCAGATCCGCAGGCTGACCAAGTCGGGCGCCAAGACGCTGATGGTCGGCGACGGCATCAACGACGGGCCTTCGCTGGCGGCGGCCGAGCTGGGTGTGGCGATGGGGCTCTCGGGCTCGGACATCGCGGCCAACAGCGCGGGCGTGGCGCTCATGAACGACGACCTCTCCCGCGTGCCCTTCCTGATCGAGCTCTCGCGTAAGGCACGGGCGATCGTGACGCAGAACATCGCCATCGCGATCTTCATGGCGCTCATCGGGCTTGGGCTTGCAACGACGCGGACGCTGGATAACTCGTTCGGACCCTTCCTGGCGGGCCTGTACCAGTTCGCCACGGGCGTGATCGTGATCGCCAACAGCTTCAGGCTCTTCCGCTTTGGCGAGAACATCGCGGTCGCGGAGGAATCGGGCGAGAGCGAGGGCATGGTGCGCCGGGAGGGCTCGATCCGGGGGCTCCGCGGCCAGCCGGCGTGAAATCAGCCCGTTCTTCTGAGGGTTTGACCCGCGATTGCCTGCAACGCAGGAGAAGCGCATCCCAATGAGTAACGGAGGCCTTCGGGCTCCGTCTGATCTCTGGGGGCTTGCTTATGGCGCCATTACTTGCGCTGCTCACAATTCTATTTGGAGGTGACGCTCCGGCCAAGGCCGCGACGCCGGCGCCCACACCGGCTGTGTTCGTCGAGGCGATCGATGCACAGGATGCCGATCAGCCCGAGCAAACCGACGGGGATCGCTGGATCGGCAAGGTCGAGCTCCCCGGGCAGACCATCGACTTTGTTGCGACACTCATCGACGACGACGGCTCGCTGACGGGCAGGCTCGATATCCCCGTGCAGGGCCTGACGGGCGGCATGCTCAGCGGAGTTGTCCGCGAAGGCAACGAGATCCGATTCACGTTCCAGATCCCCAATCTCCCCGAAGCGAACTGGCCCAGGTGGGCAGTGACGGTCGACGAAGCCGGCACGACGGCGCAGGGTGAGCTCCACCAGTCGGGGGCAACGTTCCCGGTTTCGATGGTGCTCGATGAAACGGGCCAGCGCGAAGCGATCGCCCGGCCACAGAACCCGAAGCGCCCGCTGCCCTATCGCGAGATTGAGGCGACCATCTCCGCGGGCGAGCACACGCTGGCTGGGACGCTGACCCTGCCCAGCGTCGAGGAATTCGGCGAAGGCCCCTTCCCGGGCGCCGTGCTGATCACGGGGTCGGGGCCGCAGGACCGCGACGAGTCGATCCTGGGTCACAGGCCCTTCTACGTCCTGAGCGATCGCCTGACCCGGCGCGGCATCGCGGTGCTGCGCTGCGACGACCGAGGGGTTGGTGAATCGACGGGCGACTTTGTGAGCGCGACCACGCTGGACTTTGTCGAGGATGCCCGCGCATCGGCCGCATGGCTCGCCCAGCGCACCGAGATCGAGGGAGTCGGGCTGATCGGGCACAGCGAGGGCGGGCTTGTTGCGCCCTTTGTTGCCAACGGCAACGACACGATCGACTTTGTCGTGCTGCTGGCCGGCCCGGGTGTCCCGGGGCGAGAGGTGATGGCAAGGCAGATCGTCGAGGTCCAGAAGGCCGGCGGCCTCAACAACGATGAAAACCTTCAGGCGCAGGTTGCGGCGCAGCAGTCGGCGTTCGATGCGATCCTTGCGGACAACGACGAGGCCGCGCGCCAGGCGTTCGACGAACTGATCACGCTTCAGTACGAGCTCGTCGGGGAAGAGCTGGTCGACCCCGCGGTGCTGCAGGGCCAGATCGAGGCGCAGATGAATTCTCTGAGCACGCCCTGGTTTCGGACATTCCTGACGCTGGATCCCCGCCCGGCGCTCGCCCGGATGACCCAGCCGGTGCTGGCGCTCAACGGCTCGCTCGACGCCCAGGTGCTGTCGGACCAGAACCTGCCGGAGATCGAGCGCGTCTTTGCCGAAGCAGGCAAGAGCGAGATGCTCGAGGCCGAGGAAATCGAGGGGCTCAACCATCTTTTCCAGCCCACGCAGACGGGCAGCCTGGACGAGTACGCCCAGATCGAGACGACTTTCGATGAGTCCGTCATGGACCGGATCGGGAGCTGGATCCTCAAGAACATGCGGTAAGCGGGTCTGTTCGATCCGCGACGGGGAGTCCAGTGCGACCGCACGGGGCTCTTTGTTTCTTTAGAGAACAAGAACCGACGCAAAGGCGAGGTAGATCACGAGGCCCGAGACGTCCATGAGCGTCGCGACGAGGGGCGAGCTGATGGTCGCCGGGTCGAAGCCGATGCGATCGAGGATGATCGGGAACATCGAACCGATCGTGACGCCCCAGATCACGATCGACAGGATCGAGATCCCGACGGTGAGCCCGACGCCAACGGCTCGCGTATCGGAAACGACACCCGTGGCGTTGAGCCCGACGACGAGCAGGAACGCGAGCGCGCCAAGGACCGCCCCAAGGACGAGGCCCGTGCGCAGCTCGCGCGTGATGATGTTCTTCCAGTCCGAGTGCTCGATCTCGTCGAGCGAGATGGCGCGGATGAGCAGGCTTGCCGCCTGCGTGCCCGTGTTCCCGCCCGAGGAGATGATCAGCGGGATGAACGAGACGAGGATGACGGCTTTCTCGAGGTGCGACTGGAACATATCCAGGACCCCGATCGTGGCGACCTGCAGCAGCAGGAGGATGCAGAGCCAGATGCCCCGGGCCTTGACCATCTCGACAAGCCCGGTCTGCATGTAGGGCTTGGCCAGGGCCTCCATGCCCGCCTGCTTCTGGATGTCCTCGGTGACCTCGATTTCGGCAACGTCCGCGACGTCGTCGTGCGTGACGATGCCAAGCAGCACGCCCCGCGAGTCGATGACCGGAAGCGCGGTGCGGTCGTAGCGCCCCATCATCCGCACGGCTTCTTCGCGGTCGTCGTGGGCGTTGAGCGAGAGGAACGAGTCGTCCAGCAGCGTGCGGATCTCGGCATTCGGGTCGGCCAGCAGCAGCTCGCGGATACGGATGTCGTCGAGGAGGCGGTACTTGGAGTCGATCACGAAGATCCAGTGCACCGTCTCGGCGTCTCGCCCGAACTTGCGGATGTGCTCGAGCGCCCGGCTGACGGTCCACTCCGGGCGGACGTGGATGTAGTCGGGCGTCATCAGGCGTCCGACCGTGTCCGGCGCGTAGCCCAGGATCGCCTGCGTCTCGCGCCGCGTCGCGGGGCTGAGCGAGGCGATCAGGCGCTTGGCGACCTCGGTGGGCAGCTCGTCGAGCACGCGAGCACGGTCGTCGGGATCGAGCGACTCGATCGCCTGGCGCGAGCGGATATCGCCCAGCTGGTCGATCAGATCGGTCTGCAGGTCCGCGTCGAGCTCCGCAAAGACATCGCCCGCCTCGTCACGCGGGAGAAGCCTGAAGCAGACCGCGGCCTGTTCGAGCGGGAGCTCGCCCAGCAGATCGGCAACATCGACCGGGGGCACACCCGAGAGCGATTCACGCAGCGCACGGAAATCCCGCCGGGTGATGAGTTCCGAGAGTTCGGGGAGCAGCAGCTGGCTCGTGGGATTCACACCCAAGGCTACGCCAGCGAATCAAGCCCTGAGAGGCCCACCGGCTCGCGGGTGTAGAACGCTTCGCCCGAAGCAGCGCCGATGCGTGAGCCGAAGTACGTCAGCGAGGCGTGGACCCAATCGACGATCTTGCGGTTCTTCTCGGGTAGGACAAACTGGGTGTGGTAGGCGTTGATCGAGTCGATCTTGGTCCGCTCGTACCCGGTGACGTCCACGACGAAGCTCGGGTTGGCCACCCAGCGCAGGTGCGTGGCGTAGTAGTAGAAGAACCACTTGGGGTAGATCGGTTCCCCGAGGCGGATGGACTGGCCCGTCCAGGCGTCCACGGGGTCGGGCAGATCCAGGCTCGACAGCTTGGCGTCGAACCGCGCGTCCTCGGCGATGCGCGTGACGGCGACGTGGTCCGGGTGGGCGTCCTCGAAGAAAGGTACAAAGAGAATGTCAGCCTGGTGCGCCCGGATGACCGCGGCGACCTTGTGACGCGCCTCGACCGAGTGCGTCACCTCGCGGTTCTTGAGCCCGAGCAGGTGACGCTTGATGGGCGCCGTGCCCTCCGGTGCCAGCACCGCGGAGGCCTTGAACGCCTCGCTCTGGCGGGTGACGGGGTCTCCGTAGGGAGTGGGCTCGCCGTTGGTGACGTCCAGCAGAAGCACGTCGTGCCCCTGCTGTGCGAGCTTGGCGATCGTGGCGCCCATGCCCAGTTCCTGATCGTCCGGGTGCGGACCGATGACGAGGACGTTGGCCATGGGCTAGTACTCCCTCTGCCCGACGACCACGAGCGGGAGCATGACGCGCTGGCTCTGAGTCTCGATCTCCAGCTCGGCGTGGACGATGCGTTCGGGCGCCGTGGTGGCAAAGAAGCCCCCGCCCTTGAACGCGTCGCCGTACTCGTCGGTAAAGCCCGCGAGGCTGAGCGTCAGTGTTTCACCGACGCCCAGGCCCTGGATGTCTCGTCTGAACCAGCGGTTGAGCCACAGGGTCGAGGGCCCAAAGTTCTGGGCGGTGGTGTTGGTCAGCGTGATCGAGCGTCCGGATCGGTAGAGCTGGATGTTGCTTGGGGCCAGGGTTTCAAACTGGGTGGGATACGGGTCGCCCTCGGTGAAAGCCACCGAGCGGAGACAGCCCGGAAGAGCCGCTAGGCACGCGAGGGCGAAAAGGGCTGCTGCTGGCTTGGCACGGCAAAGGGGTGGTCGCATCACTCCTATCCTCTACCCGGTGGGCTGCCAGAGCAACAACGCGACCGAACCGACCCCCGGAATCGCCCCCGGGGGCGAGAATCTCGATCCGAGGCGATGCGCGGAGGAGATTGCGCGCTCCCATGGCGGGCTGGGCGTTGATCCGCGGATCCTCTCGGCGGTGCCTGGATGGGACGCGCCCTTCTTTCAGGCGGGGCTTGCGGGGTATTCGGACGCGGCGATGCGGATCATCGCGCGCCGTCACGGGTGCCCGGCGTGCGTGACCGAGGCGCTGCTCGATCGCACGCTGCTGGCCGGCGGACGCGGGTTTGCCAAGGCGGACCTGGGCGAGTTGCACGACAATGTGCCGGGGGGCGATGAGGACACGCCGCTGGTCGGGCAGATCATGGGATCCGAGCCGGTCGAGATGGCCGCGGCTGCGCTCAAGATGCTCGAACAGGACACGCGCGGGGCCAAGGCATACCGCGATCTGGCGTACGAGGATCTGACGGTTCACAAGGTGCGCCAGAAGATTGAGTTTTGCTCCCCCGTCGCCGACGGGGGAGCTGTCGCGGAGCGACTGAGGGGGTCTGATATAGAAACCAGCATGCCCCCTTCGCCTCGCATGCGTTCGGCACCTCCCCCGTCGGCGACGGGGGAGGGAAGTTCTTCCTTCGCCGCGATCGATGTGAATCTCGCCTGCCCCGTCAAGAAGATCGCCAAGAAGGCGCGGGGCGGTCACTGGCTGGCGGAGCCGGGCGGCGCGATCCGGATCCTGGAGGCGGTCCGTGAGGCGGTGCCCGCGCACATCCCCGTGACGGTCAAGATGCGCCGCAGCTTCGACGACACGCCCGAGATGGTCGAGAGCTTCTGGAAGATCTTCGACGCGGCCTACGACATGGGCTGCCAGTGGGTGACGGTGCACGGGCGCACGGTCGAGCAGAAGTACGTCGGCCCGAGCCGATGGGACCTGCTCCGCTCGATCCACGAGGCGCGCCCCGATCGAGTGATCTTCGGCTCGGGCGATATCTGGAACGCGGGCGATATTTTCCGGATGCTGCGGTACACGGGCCTCTCGGGGGTGAGCGTGGCGCGCGGGTGCATCGGGAACCCGTGGATCTTCCGCCAGGCGCGGGACCTGATGGCGGGGCGTGAGCCGAGCAGGCCGACGATCGCCGAGCAGCGCCGGGTGCTCGAGGATCACTTTGCGCTGGCGATGAGCGTGAACAAGGCGATGGTCCGCAGCCCCGAATCCCACACGGGCAAGACGATGCGCAAGTTCGGCATCCGCTTTGCGCAGCACCACCCGCAGAGCGAAGAGGTGCGCCTGCGCATGATCGCCGTCAGCACGCTGGCGGACTGGCGAGCTGTGCTCGAAGAGCTCTACACGGAGGCCTAACGATGGGCACGCCCAGGCACGACAGCACAATCATCCAGGGCTGGATCACCTCGTTTACCAGCGCCAAGAATTGGGCCGACGGTTCGATCGAGCAGCTCGACGACGAGCAGCTCTTCAAGCAGATCGCGCCCGGGTTCAACTCGGTCGCGGCGATCATGAAGCACATCGCCGGCAACGTGCGCAGCCGGTGGACCGACTGGCGCACGACCGACGGCGAGAAGCCCTGGCGCAACCGCGAGACGGAATTCGATGTCTCGGGTCTGTCGCGCGAGGATGTACAGAACCTCTGGGACGGGGCGTGGGAGACGATCTATCGCGAACTAATGTCGATGACCGAGGTGGATCTGGATCGGACAGTGACGATCCGCGCCGAGCCTCACACGGTGCCCGAGGCGGTCAATCGCCAGCTCCTGCACGTGGGATACCACACGGGGCAGATCGTGTGGCTGGGTCGCCTGTGGGTGGGCGAGGCCTGGCAGTGGCAGACCGTCAGGCCCGGCCAGAGCGATGCGTTCAATCGGCAGATGGGCGAGCGATTCGGGCCCGGGCTCGGTCAGGCCTGACGCGCCGCCCGGGCATGCCGGTACGATCCGGGTATGAAACAGTTCTTTCTTCTCTTTGCGTTGACTGGGGCATTGGGCGCCAGCGCACAACGTTCGATCGAGTTCCGCGCGACCGTTGATCCATCGACGCAGGCGACGCCGACCAATGGGCGACTGGTGGTGTACCTGATCGATCAGTCCTCGGGTGTGCGCGAGCGGGACCCCGCGGACGGGCCTTTCTTCAGCGACCCGCAGCCGATGTACTCGGTCGCGGTGCGCGCCATGCCAGCGGGCGAAACGATCCTGGTGGGAGACGAGGCGACGTTCTTTCCCGTGACGACGAGCGAGCTCAAGCCCGGGCGCTACCGGGCCCAGGCGGTGCTGGATCAGAGCAGAGCCAACAGCGACTGGAGACGCGAGGAGGGGAACCTCTTCAGCGAGCCGGTGGTGTTCGATGTCACTGAGCGTGAGCAGTCGCAGGTCGTGCATCTGCGGCTCAACAAGCGGATCGGCGCATACGAGGCGCGGGAGGAGGGTCGCGTGCGTCAGATCGCGCTCGTCTCGCGCACGTTGGAGGCGTTCGATCCGACGCACGCCACGCTCCGGGCGGGGGTGATCGAACCGATCGACAAGGAAGAGGGTCGGCGGTACCCGGTGATCTACGAGGTGCCTGGCTTCGGGGGGGATCACAACCGCGCCGAGTGGGTGGCGGCCCGGATGCAGTTCGCCGAGCCCGACTCGGACATGGGAAGGCTCGCACGCAACGCGTACTGGGTTGTGCTCGACCCCGAGGGGCCAAACGGGCACACGCTCTTTGCGGACTCGGCGAACAACGGCCCGATGGGCGAGGCGCTGACGAAAGACCTGATCCCCGCGATCGATGCCGCGTTTTCGACGATCCCCAAGCAGAGTGCGCGTCTGCTGCGCGGGCATTCCTCGGGCGGGTGGTCGACGATCTGGCTGGGGATGCGCTACCCCGAAACGTTCGGCGGCATCTGGTCGAGTTCGCCCGACCCGGTCGATTTTTCCTCGTTCCAGGCGGTCGATATCTACGCCGAGCCCAACATATACCGGCGCGAGACCGAGGGCGAAGTCGTCTGGACACCCAGCTACAAGGACGAGCAGGGCGTCGTCGGCATGACCATCCGCCAGGAAAACAGGATGGAAGAAGTCCTCGGACCGGGCAACACGAGCGCGCAGCAGTGGGACTCCTGGCTCGCGGTCTTCGGGCCCAGACACGACAACGGCACCCCGGCGGATCTGTTCGATCCCATGACCGGCGCGATCGACCGGGGCGTAGCCAAGAAGTACGAGAAGTACGACATCGTCAGGCTGCTGCGGAGCGATCGCGCCGCATTCGGCCCGATCCTCAAGGACCGCCTCCGACTGATCGTGGGCGACATGGACAACTACGACCTCCACAAGGCGGTCATGAAACTCAAAGGCGAGCTCGATCAGCTCTCGTTTGCGGGCGATGCCCCGCCCGCGGGATACATCGTCATCGTGCCGGGCAAGGATCACTCGACGGTGTTCGACACGCCCGAGATGGACGCGATCCCGCGACAGATGCTGCAAGAGCTGGAGCGCAAGGGGCATATCCCCAAACAGGAGGGCGAGCGATGAGCGGATGCGATAGGGCGGCGGCGCTGGCGGACGCGATGCGAGCGACCAAGCCGTTCGTGACGAGATTCCTGTCGGGCTTCGACGACACGAACCGCACGAAGCAGATGCCCAACCTGCCCAACCACGCGGCGTGGTGCATGGGGCACCTGGCGCTGACGATGCACCGCTTCAGCGAACGATTCGACGGGCGAGCCCTGCCCGATACCGACTTTGTCAGCGCCGACGGCGCCTCGGGCAACGCCCAGCGGTTCGATACCGAATCGGTCTGCTTCGGATCAAGGCCCGCAGACAACCCCGCGATCTACCCGACGCTTGCGCGGAGCCAGAAGATCTTCGAGGACGCGGTCGACCGCATCGCAGAGGCGCTCAGAGCGATGCCAAGCGCGCAGCTCGAGGAGGAGCAGCCCTGGGGCAAGGGGCGGTTCAAGGTCTCGGAACTGGTGGCCCGGATCATCTTCCACAACGGCACGCACGCGGGACAGCTGGCGGACCTGCGCCGGGCGATGGGCATGCCGGGCGTGATCGGGTAAGTCCGGATATCTGGTTCCGCACGCCCGAGAACGCCCAACTCCGGCGCTCAGGGCACCTCCGACGTGCGAACGCACCGAATTGGTGTATGTCTTAGGGCAGCGGCCTGGCCGCACGGAGACTTCGCCATGGACGTGCGCCGAATTCTTGCTCTTTCGATCGTGTGTACAGCAACGCAGGCCTCGGCGCAGAGCGTGGTCGCGGGGCAGGGCCCGCAGTTGCTTGCGCAGGGCGCGATCTCGACGGACGAAGCGGGCGGGGCGTACATCTACGACGACCAGAAGCTGGGCGAGAACCTCAGCGTGCCACGGAACGCAACCGTCGAGCGCATTCGCTTCTGGGGCGGCTCGGAAACGAGCGCTCAGAACGACCTGAACACGATGGGTTTCCGCCTCACTATCTACCAGAAGGTCGGGCAGACCCTGACACTCGCGCACGACCGCAAGATCGCCCGTGGGTTCTCGGCTCCGATGGATACCGCTGAAACGTTCGGGGCCGATGGCGCACGGATGTACGAGTACGAGCTCGATCTCTCGAACAAACCGATCGCGCTGATCGCCGGGCAGGAGTACGTCGTGTCGATCGCGGCGATCCACTTCGTGGCGCCAAGGAGCGGGCGCGAGTCGTGGAGCTGGGCGAGCGCGACGGGCGACGGCGCGGTGTTCGTCGATCTCTTCGACGGTTTAGGGCTCGCCCTGGGCGACGCGGGCGTGACGGGGCTTGCGATCGAGCTGATCGGCGAGATGGAGCCCGCTGCGTGCCTGGCCGATGTCAACGGCGACGGTGCGCTCTCGCCTGCGGACTTCTCGGCGTGGATCTCGGCGTACAACCTGCGCGATCCGAGGGCGGATCAGAACCAGGACGGCGCCTTCACGCCCGCGGACTTCTCCGCGTGGATCGCCAACTACAACGCCGGCTGCTGACTCGGGTATATTGGTCGCACCGCGGCGGTTCATGCCGCTACAGAGGTGCGAACCATGGCCCAATCGGATCCCGCCGAGATCCTGCTCCTGCATCACCGCTGGGCGAACGATCAGCTCCTTGATGCGTGCGCTGCGCTGTCCGACGAGCAGCTCGATCGCGAGTTTGCGATGGGCGTTGGTTCCCTGCGCAAGACGCTGACGCACATCGTCGGGGCGCTGCAGGGCTGGGGGGATCTGCTGGGCGGGCGTGAGCAGAGACCCAGGCTCGAAGCCGAGGGATTCACACTCGATCAGCTCCGGGAGCTCCTTGAGAGCGTGACGCACGATTTCGAGCGATCCGCGCGGGCACACCCGCATGGCGAGATTGTCACCGGCAGCCGCGGCGGCAACGCCTACAGCTTTACCCGCGGCGGCGTGCTGACGCACGTCATGACGCACGCGGTGCACCACCGCGCACAGTGCCTCAACATGCTCCGCCAGCTGGGTGTCGAGACGTTGCCGCCCAGCAGCGTGGTGGAGTGGATGCTGATGACCGATCGCGATCCCGCGTAGCTCGTGCGCTGTTCGACAGGCGAAGCCCAAGGGCTTCGCAGAGCACGCGTATCGCTCCTGCATCGGGCGCAACGGATTCTGCGCCGCCTCAGGCCCGGGTAGACAGATTCAATCAAATTGTCTAGAGTCATTCTAATCTAGGGCGGACTGATGCCCTCCGAGCCGGAAAGCTAGCCAATCCAGGAGCCTGTGCCATGTCCGACACGCCCAAGCTGACGACCGCAGAGGGTTGCCCGATCGCCGACAACGTGAACTCGCTGACAGCCGGGCCGCGCGGCCCGCTCTTGATGCAGGACGTGCAGCTGCTCGAGCAGATGCAGCATTTCAACCGCGAGCGCATCCCCGAGCGCGTGGTCCACGCCAAGGGCTCGGGCGCCTACGGCACGTTCAAGGTGACCAACGACATCACCAAATACTCCAAGGCGAGCGTGTTCAGCAAGATCGGCAAGGAGACGGAGGTCTTCCTGCGGTTCTCGACGGTCGCGGGGGAGAAGGGGGCCGCGGACGCGGAACGCGACGTGCGCGGCTTTGCGCTCAAGTTCTACACGGACGAGGGCAACTGGGACCTCGTGGGCAACAACACGCCCGTCTTCTTCGTGCGCGATCCGCTGAAGTTCGCCAACTTCATCCACACCCAGAAGCGCGAGCCCAAGAGCAACCTGCGCAACAACGACATGCAGTGGGATTTCTGGAGCCAGTGCCCCGAGAGCCTGCACCAGGTGACGATCCTCTTCTCCGATCGCGGCATCCCCAAGAGCTACCGCACGATGCACGGCTACGGCTCGCACACGTACTCCATGATCAACGCCCAGGGCGAGCGCGTGTGGGTCAAGTTCCACTTCAAGAACCAGGCGGGCTTCCAGACGATGACCGACGAGGACTCAGCGTCGCTCATCGCCGGCGACCGCGAGAGCCACCAGCGCGATCTGTTTAGCGCGATCGAGAAGGGCGATTTCCCCCGCTGGAACGTGCAGATCCAGGTCATGACGCAGAAGCAGTCGGTCGAGTGGGAGCAGAGCACGGGCTGGAACCCGTTCGACCTGACCAAAGTCTGGCCCCACGGCGACTTCCCGCTCATCGATGTGGGTGTGCTCGAACTCAACCGGAACCCGGAGAACTACCACGCCGAGGTCGAGCAGGCGGCCTTCAAGCCGAGTGCGCTGGTGCCAGGCATCGGGCCGAGCCCGGACAAGATGCTCCAGGCGCGCCTCATGAGCTACGCGGACACGCACCTGCACCGGCTCGGTGTGAACCACCACCAGATCCCGGTGAACAAGCCGCGCTGCCCGGTGATGCACTACATGCGCGACGGCCAGGGCGCGACCGCCGAGACCTACGGCAGCATGCCGAACTACTTTCCCAACACACGCGCCGGCACGCCCAAGGAGTCGCCCGCCCATCGCGACCCGGCGTGGGACATCGGCGAGGCGATCGTGGACCGGTTCGACTCGCGCAAGGATCACGACGACTTCACGCAGGCGGGCAATCTCTACCGCATGTTCGACGACGGGCAGAAGGACCGTCTGACAACCCGGATCGCGGGCGTCCTGGGCGACGCACGCAAGGAAGTCCAGATGCTCCAGCTCTGCCACTTCTTCCGCGCCGACATGGACTACGGCAAGCGGATCGCCGACAAGCTGGGCGTCGATGTGTCGGCCATGATGCCCAAGGGCGCACCGGCCCACTCGTAAACGACACAACCATCTCTTGAGCCCACGCCGACCCGCACGAGTGCGGGTCGGCGTCTTTTTCGAAGCGCTATAGTCTGTATGACGCACGGGGCGCCGGCCTGGTTGGCCTGCTGAGACGGACCCGTAGAACCTGATCCGGCTCGTACCGGCGGAGGGATGCGACCCATGAGTACAGCACAGAACAATTCACAAGACACAATTCTGCCCACCACCAAGTTCCGCGTGCCGACACAGGGCGCGGGCAACCCCGGGATCGCCGGCATCACCTCGCCCGGCAGCTTCGCCAACAAGCCCGACGTCGGCGGGCCCCTGGCCTACTCCTCGCCCGATACGCCTGGGATGCCAAAGCCGAGCGAGAAAACCGCCTGGGATTTCCTGCCCGAGGGCTGGCGCGTCGAGGAAGCCGACGACCACTCGATCGGCTGCGCCGGTCACAACAAGCCTCAGTTTGGCGTGTACATCCGGTGCGTCGTGCCCGAGGGCTTTGCGCCGGTGACGCAGCTCGAGTCGGCGCGCCTGGGGATCATCACCCCCGAGATGCAGCGCGTCGCCCAGCGCGAGGGACACCTGACGCCCGAGCAGGTGCGCGACGAGGTCGCCTCGGGGCGCATGGTCATCCCCGCCAACCGCACGCACCTGAAATACAAACTCGACCCGATGGCGATCGGACGCGCCAGCAAGACGAAGGTCAACGCGAACATGGGCGCCTCGCCCGTCTCGTCGGGCACCGACGAAGAGGTCGAGAAGCTGAGGTGGGCGGAGAAGTGGGGGGCCGACACGGTCATGGACCTCTCGACGGGGGGCGACCTCGACGAGTGCCGCGAGGCGATCCTCCGCAACTCGACCGTGCCCATCGGGACCGTGCCGATCTACTCGATGATCATCGGGCGCCGCCTCGAAGACCTCGACGAGAAAGCCATCCTCGAGACGCTCGAGCACCAGGCGCAGCAGGGCGTGGACTACTTCACGATCCACGCGGGCGTCCGCAAGGGGCACCTCAAGTTCGTCAAGAACAGGCTCATCGGCATCGTCAGCCGCGGCGGGTCGCTGCTGGCCAAGTGGATGCTCATGAACAACCGCGAGAACATCATGTACGACATGTGGGACGACATCTGCCGCCTCATGCGCGAGCACGATGTCACCTTCTCCATCGGTGACGGCCTGCGCCCGGGCGGGCTGGCCGACGCGACCGACGATGCGCAGCTGGCCGAGCTCGAAACGCTGGGTGAGCTGACCGAGCGCGCCTGGCGCCTGGGCGTGCAGGTCATGATCGAGGGCCCCGGGCACGTGCCCTTCGATCAGATCGAGTTCAACGCCAAGCTCCAGCGCACGCTCTGCCACGGGGCGCCGTTCTACGTGCTCGGGCCCCTCGTGACCGACGTCTTTCCGGGCTACGACCACATCACCAGCTGCATCGGCGCGACCGCGATCGCCTACCACGGCGCCTCGATGCTCTGCTACGTCACGCCCAAGGAGCACCTGGGCCTGCCCAAGAAGGGCGACGTCAAGGAGGGCTGCATCGCGTACAAGATCGCAGCCCATGCCGCGGATGTGGCGCTCGGAATCCCGGGCACGCGCACGTGGGACGACGAGCTGACCAAGGCCCGCGCGGCGCTCAACTGGGAGAAGCACTTCGAGCTCGCCTTCGACACCGACACCGCCCGCGCGTACCACGACGAGGACCTCGACGTCGACACCGACTTCTGCGCCATGTGCGGGCACGACTGGTGCTCCGTGCGCATCAGCAAGGAGATCCAGGACTTCGCCTCGGGCGACGACGAGGCCTTCCAGCGAGGCAAGCCTGTCCAGTCCGCCGCCCTGACCCAGGAGCAGCAGAAGATCCTCGAGCAGCGGGGGTATCTGAAGCCCGAGGAGATCCACAAGCTGGCGAGCAAGGTCAAGAAGACCGTGACCGCCAAGGACGAGGGCAAGGCCGCGTGCCACTCGGACTATGTGGACGACGACGAGGCCCGCAAGCTCCAGGGCGCGACGCTCGTGCAGGTGGATGTGAGGCCGGCGCTTGGGATCGCCAAGGATGATCGGCTGGTCTGATTCGTGTCAGATTGGAGCGTGAAGATGTCAAGACTCGCTGGGAAGGCGGCGTTGGTGACCGGTGCAGCCCAGGGCATCGGTCGGGCCATCGCCCGCGCTTTCGTGAACGAGGGCGCCTCGGTCATGATGACCGACATCCAGGACGACCTCGGCGCGGCCGGGGCCAAAGAGATCGGCGCGATGTACCGCGAACTCGACGTCCGCGAGGAAACGGACTGGGCTTCGGCAATCGCGTTCGCCCGTGAGACCTTCGGCCGGCTCGATGTGGTCGTCAACAACGCGGGCATCGCGGGCAAGCACGCCCCGCCCGGGCACAACGACCCGGAGCACGCTGACCTCTCGCACTTCCGCGACGTGATGCGCACGAATCTCGAGGGCGTGGTCCTCGGGTGCAAGCACGCAATCGGCACGATGCGACAGAACACTCCCGTGGGCGGCTCGATCATCAACATCGGTTCGCGCTCGGGGCTCGTCGGTGTGCCACGCGCAGCGCCCTACGCGGCGAGCAAGGCGGCGGTCCTGAACCACACCCGAAGCGTCGCGCTCTACTGCGCCGAAGAAGGCCTGAACATCCGGTGCAACGTCATCCAGCCCGCAGCGATCCTCACGCCCATGTGGGAGCCCATGCTCGGTGAACCCGGCACGCCCGAACGCAAAGCGGTCGAAGAGGCCATCGTCGCCGACTGTCCGCTCAAGCGTTTCGGCATACCCGAAGAGGTCGCGGAACTCGCGGTCTATTTGGCCTCCGACGCGTCGGCGTACACGACGGGGTCGGCGTTCAATCTCGACGGCGGGATGCTCGCGGGCGCCGCTCGCCCTCGCGTGTAAATAAGCACCTGTGTGACTCGCATGCGACTGCCAAATCGGCAGAACTTACGCGCCGAATTTCGGCGCCCGCCCCGAACCCGGGTTTCTTGCCATCGGTACAACTCGGCAAGGAGACACACATGCTCATCGAGATCAACTACCGCGACGGCAAATCCTCCGAATCACTCGACACACGCATCCGCGAAACGCTCGAATCAGCGCTCGCGCATCTGACCGACCGTCTCACGCGCATCGAGGTGCACCTGGGCGACGAGAACGCGCACAAGGGAGGCCAGGGCGACAAACGCTGCATGCTCGAAGCCCGCCCGAAAGGCCTCGATCCGGTCGCGGTTGAAGTGTTCGGTGACGATTTTTACGAAACGGTCCACGAGGCCGCGGGGAAACTCAAGCGGGTGCTGACACGGACATTCGAGAAGCTGGACGCCCGGTAAGCAATTCTGGTGCCGGCGCGAAGAAGGCCTGGCGGCGGGCGGTTAGAGTGAGTGGATGTCCCCCGGCGAAACGAATCCGTACGGCGAGTTTGATGCGTGCCTGGCGACTTCGAGCCGGCTTATCGACCGGGCGATCGCCTCAGTGTACGACGCGAATCTGCGCGCGGTAGGGCTGCGGAGCACGCAGCTGACGGCTTTGGTTGCGATCGCGCGGCACGCCGACGGGGTATCGGCTTCGGATTTGACGGGGCCGCTGCGGATCGACCAGAGCACGCTCTCGCGGAATCTCAGGCGGCTGGAGGAAATGGGGGTGATCCGCGGGGCGATCGGGTCGGACGAACGCCGGCGGGTGCTGACGGTGACGTCGGCGGGGCGTCGGGCGATTGAGAAGGCCCTCCCGCTGTGGCGCGAGGCGCAGCAAGAGGTAGCAGAGCGCCTGGGGCCGAGGGTTGCGTCCGCGATCATGCGGGCGGCCTCGAAGCTTTCGGACTGATCGGGCCGGGTTTTATTGCCCCGGGCGGAATACGCCCCGGGGATGCGCGGTTGACCTGAAACATGTATATACATGTAATTAAGGAAGCACACCCTAACTTATGCAGGAGCCGATCATGAACGCAGAGAAGCATCAAATCCGTCCCTTGTTCGCGGCCTTGACGCTCGGGGCCCTAGCCGGGAGCGCCCTGGCTCTGCCCACGGGCGGGGATGGGGCGGCCCGAGAGGCCGCCATCGTGGCGAGTCCAAACCAGTCGCCCGCGGTCTTCCACCGCACGGCCGAGGTGAGGGGCGTCAAGGTGTTCTACCGCGAGGCAGGCGAGGCGGACGCGCCGGTGATCGTGCTGCTGCACGGCTTCCCGACGTCGAGCCACATGTTCCGAGACCTGATCCCTGAGTTGGCGCGGAACTTCCGCGTAATCGCGCCGGACTACCCTGGCTTCGGCAACAGCGACGCCCCGGGCCGCAAAAGCTTCGAGTACAGCTTCGAGAATCTCTCGCTGGTGGTGGAAGGCCTGCTTGACCAGCTCGGGGTCGAGAGCGCGGCGTTTTATGTGATGGACTACGGCGCGCCGGTGGGGTACCGCATCTTCAGCCGTCGTCCGGAGCTGGTACATAGCTTCATTATTCAGAACGGGAACGCGTACACGGAGGGCCTTCGCGAGTTCTGGGATCCGATCAAGGCGTACTGGGCCAAGCCGACGAAAGAGAACCGCGACGCGCTGCGGGGGCTGCTCACGCGAGAGGCGACGCAGTGGCAGTACACCCACGGCACGCGCTCGCCCGAAACCATCAGCCCGGACAACTGGAATGTCGACCAGCCGTTGCTCGACCGTCCGGGGAACAACGACATCCAGCTCGATCTGTTCCTGAGCTACGGGACGAACGTAGCGGAGTACCCGAAGTGGCAGGCGCTGTTCCGCGAGCACCAGCCCAGCGCGTTGATTGTGTGGGGCAAGAACGACAAGATCTTCCCCGCCGACGGCGCGACGCCCTACTTGCGCGATCTTTCGGACGTCGAGCTGCACCTGATGGACACGGGCCACTTTGCGCTGGAGGAGGAGGGGAACCTGATCGCCGAACGGATCCGGTCATTCCTGTTGGCGCGACTGGGCGAGTGATCGGGGACTGAGCAATCATCGCCGAGACCCGGGCGGTGGGCGCGTGCCCGCCGATCCGGTCTTTAGTATCGCTCAATCTCGCAATGAATCGATAAACGCGTTCGCCTCGGAGATCGACGCCTCCATCTCCGCGATCAGCTCGGCGACCTCGGTCTTGACCTTGGCCAGGTCCGTCTCGAGCGAGGCGATGGCCCGGGCGTTGAGGTTGTGTTTGAGGAAGAGCGTCTGGTCCTTGAACGCGGCGAGCACCGGGTCCATCTTGGAAGCCGCGTCCTTCATCGCGCCCACCAGCTTGGTGTAGCGCTCGCGGGTCGCGTCGAGCTGGGCCTGGCTGGCGCTGCGGAGCGTGTCGCTGGTGTATTCACTCAGCTCCTTCTCCCACTCCTTGAAGAGCGCCTTGGCGACGCTCTCGACGCCGGCGATCCGGGAGTGCACCGCCTCGGCCCGGCTTGAGCTGTTCTTGTACGCCGACTCGATCTTCTTGTACTTGGCTTCGAGGTCTTTCGTGGATTGGTCGCCCTCGGTGATGGACAGGAATTCCTCGAGCGCGCTCGTGAAGGCGACCTTGGCCTTCTCCTGCTGGTCGCGGGCCTTCTCGACCGAGCCGACCAGCTGCTCGCGCTTCTCGTAGCCGAGCTTCTCGTTCACCCAGATCTTGGTCTTGGCGCACCCGGAGAGCGAGGCCAGCCCGACCGTCGGGGCGGCGATCAGTGCGGCGGCTGAGAGAACGACTAGAGGGGATTGGCGGGGCATGAGGAGGTCTCCTAAGTCCGCGATTGTAGCGGCTGGCAAGGGCCTCCCCTTATGGGCTTGTGTTGTCTTCGGAATCTGGATAGTCTCGCCCGTCGGATTCAGATATCACCTCTATTGGAGCATCACCATGGGCAAGGCCGGCGGGATTCTTGTTGCGATCGTCATCGCCGCGGTCGTCGTGGGGATGCAGTACTCGAACAAGTCGGAAGAGGCGGACAACACGCGCGCCCAGGTGACCGAGCTCCTCCGGTCGCTGCAGGACTACGCCGAGGCGGGACCTTGGTACGAGGGCCTCGCGGACACGCACCACGAGGCAGCCTTCGAGAACGCCTACAAGATGGGCAGCAAGCGGACCGCGACGAGCTTCGACCGGATGGGCTACATCCACACCCTGCTCGACAAGATGGCCGCCGAAGCGGAAAGGGCCAACCAGAAGGTCAGGGCGGGCTATCTCCACGAACTGCGTGAGTCGGTGTACCTCGACTCAGACGACAAGGGCTGAGCGCCCTTGTGTCCCCGTGTGTTCCTATGCTTGGGGCATGAATGCACGCTGCGTTGTCACTGTTGCTTCGCTGATCTCGCTGACCGGCTGCACGGGACTCGAACCGGCGATGATCGGGGCCGGGATGAACGCGGTGCAGCAGGGCGTGACCTTTGTCTCCGGGGTCGACTCGTACTCGTTCCAGCCGGCGCGGTACAAAGACACGCTCGCCGCGGCACTCAAGGCGGGTGACACGATCGGGCTTGCGGTCTACAGCACCCGAGAGATCGATGAAACGCACACGCAGATCCGGTTTCTCTTCGACGAAGACGACCGCATCATCGTGGATGTGAAGCACGAGACCGACCAGGTCACGCTCGTGCAGGTGAACATCAAGAAAAAATCCAAACGCGGGATGGGGACGCTCTATATGCGGGCGCTCACGTATGAGCTCCGAGAAGCCAAGGCGTACATCGGTCAGTGGCAGGACGACGCGGACCTGATCGGAAGCTGAGCCATCTGGACCCGCACGATCCAGATCTGCAGCTCCGGGAATAAGCCTTGCTCTAAGTGTGTTGCCCCCGGCTAGAATGGTCCAGGCGGGCATTTCCGGCCGCCAACGAGCTCACATTCAAGGAGTTTCATCATGCGTGCACGGTTTGCCGTCGTTCTTCCGATCGCTCTTCTGGCACTCGCTGGCTGCAAGAGCAACTGCTGCGGTTCCTGCGAAACGGGCTTAGACGACGACGCCTCCCCGGCGATGTTCGTCAACGACACCTGCCCCATCGGCGGCGAGGCCGTCGAAGCCGCCGGCGGCAAGGCCGAGTACAAGGGCAACGACGTCGGCTTTTGCTGCCCGGGCTGCAAAGGCGGCTGGGAAGAGATGAGCGAAGCCGACAAGGACGCGTTCATTGCCAAGGCCAAGGCCGGCAAAGCCTGAGTCACCCCGATCTGCTTTCGAACCGTGGCCCCGCTCCGGCGGGGCCGCGTCGTTTTTCCACGCCCCGAACAGTCCCATAGAGCGGTATCGCCCGACCGTTTCGAACGCCTGTGCGGCCTGGAACGCCATCGCCCCACTCAAGGGGTGCCCAGAGCCCCTTTCGCAGGGGCACGCACTCGCCTTGTTTGTGAGAGTTCCGCTGACGCCCCCATTCCCGGCGGGGCTGCGGAGGCATCACGCATGAACCCGATCGGCGGCTCGTTCCAGGGCATCTCGCAGGCGCGTCAGCTGGGCATCGTTCAGCAGCAGAAGCAGAGCGTCTTCGAGACGCTCGCGACCGGGCTGCGCATCAACCGCGGCGCCGACGACCCTGCGGGGCTCGTCTCCTCGGAGCAGCTCCGCGCAATGCTTGCCGAGCTCGAGGCCGAGAGCAGCTCACTCGAACGCGCCCGCGGTGCGGCCGTGGTCGCCGATCGCTCGCTGGGCGAGATCGGGGACCTGCTCATCGAAGCCGAAGCGTTGGCCGTGGCCAACGCAAATACCGGCGGGCTCTCCGATGCCGAACGCGAAGCCAACCAGATGGAGCTCAACTCCATCCTCTCCGCGGTCGATCGTGTCGCCAGCACCACGGGCTTCAAGGACACGCCCCTGCTGCGGGGCGGGATGTCCCTGGAGATCAACGGCGCCAGCGTGAGCCTGCCCAGCGCCGCGGTGACCGACCTTGGCTCGACCGAGATCGACGGCGAGAACTACACACTCGCTGATGTCGCATCGGGCGGCGCATTCGCCATCGACGGTTCCAGAACCGATCGTTCGCTCGAGATCATCCGCGCCGCCCGCCAGGAAGCCATATTCGCTCAGGCCGAGGTCGGAGCGTTCGAGATGAACGCGATCGAACCGCGCCGAGCGGGGCTTGGCGTTGCGATCGAGAGCCTGACGGCCGCGGAATCCTCGATCCGCGACACCGATTACGCCAAGGCGACCGCGCAGCTGGCAAGGCTGGATGTGCTGGAGTCCGCGTCCTTTCGCATCTCTTCGGCGGGGGCCCGATTCGATCCGAGTCAGCTGATCAAGCTGCTGGGTTGAGACGCCCGGGCGTCCCGCCGGCGGGCGACCTAGCCTGCTCTTGTGTCCACCAAGAGCCACAATCTCCATTCCTCGCACACCCACTACCAAGGCGTCCTCGCCCGCCGGTTCGGGTTTGATCAGCTCCGCCCCGCGCAGCAGACCGTCGTCGAACGCGTGCTCAGCGGCACCTCGGCGCTCGTGGTCTGGCCAACGGGCTCCGGTAAAAGTCTCTGCTTCCAGCTGCCCGCGCTCGTGCTCGCCGAACGCAACGCACCCCCGGGCGTCACGCTCGTCTTCAGCCCGCTGATCGCACTGATGGAAGACCAGGTCTCGGCGCTCCGCAAGCGTGGTGTCAAAGCCGCGTACATCAACTCCACGCTCAGCAGGGCCAAACGCGAGGAACGCTACAAAAAACTCGCCCAGGGCAAGTACGAGATCGTCTATGCCACGCCCGAGCGCATGGACAAGCCCGAGTTCGTCGATGCACTGGCCTCGGTCCCGGGCGGCGTGAACCTGCTGGCGGTCGATGAGTGCCACTGCGTGACCCGCTGGGGGCACGACCTGCGCCCCGCCTACCAGCGCGTGGGCGAGTTCCGCAAGCAGCTGGGCGATCCCGTGACGGTCGCCCTGACCGCGACCGCCACGCGTGAGGTCCGCGACGATGTCCGGCGCGTGCTGGGGTTCGATGACTCAACCATGCCCCTCTCGGCGGTGCCCATCGACCGCCCAAACCTGTCGCTCCAGGCCGAGGATGCCTGGGACGACCGGGCCAAGCTCGATCGCATCTGCGAGACCGCGAGCGAATTCAAGGGCACGGGCATCGTCTACTTTGCGCTCATCAAGGACCTTGATCGCACCGCCAGCGAGCTCCGGCGCGCGCTGCCCGATCGGCGCGTGCGGATCTACCACGGCAAGCTCTCGCCTCAGGACAAGAAACACATCTACAACGAGTTCACCCAGGCCCGCCCGGAGCACAACCTAATGCTCTGCGCGACCAACGCCTTTGGCATGGGCGTCGACAAGCCCGACATCAGGTTCATCGTGCACGCGCAGATCCCCGGCAGCATCGAGAGCTACCACCAGGAGGTCGGGCGCGCCGGGCGTGACGGGTTGCCCAGCGTCTGCAGATTGCTCTACTCGCAGGACGACCTTGCGATCCAGCAGCAGTTCGTTGAGTGGAAGAACCCGCACAAGCCTCTGATGGAAGAGATCGTGCGCACAATGCACGCCTCGGACCACGCGGACTTCGACGCGGACGAGCTCAGGCTCGCGATCCTCGGCAAAGCCGGTCAGTCGGGCATCATCGACCACGCGCTCATCCAGCTCGCCGAGATCGGTGCGCTCGAGCAGACGAGCGTCTCGGACGCCGAGCCGAGGTACCGATTCGTGCGCGAACTGGAGCTGGGCGATGTGGACGAAACCGCCATCGCGGACAAACGCCAGCGGGATCTGCTCCGCCTCTTGCGCGTGGTCGAGCTGACCAAATCCCGGGATATCGCAGGCGATATCGCCCGGTACTTCGAGCTGGAATAGACCGAGTCTGCAAGGGGTTGGCACAGACCATGCACGATCGCTCCACCATCGCAACCACCAACGCAGACTCGTACACGTCGCTCGTGACCGTCAGGGGCGAGGCCGAGCACCGGTTCCTGACCGACGCGCACATCAGCGAGGGCGGGAGCGCCAAGGGCGCCACGCCCCACGAGCTCATGGAGGCCGCGCTGGCCGGGTGCAAGACGATCACGGTGCAGATGTACGCACGCCGGAAGGGCTGGGCGCTCCAGTCCGTCTCTGTCCGCGTCCGCCACGATCATCGTGCGCCCGAAACCGGCGGCCCGAAGCAGCACCACTTCGATGTCGAGGTCGAGCTCACGGGCGACCTGACCGACGAGCAGCGCCAGCGCCTGCACGAAATCGCGGGTCGCTGCCCGGTGCACCGCATCCTCGAAAGCGATCCCGTTTTCGTCAGCACGCTCGTCGACTAGATGTAGACCATCCACCAGTACCTGTGCTTGCGCTTGTACCGGGCGTACCACGCGCAGGGCAGGTACAGCGCCAGCACGATCGCGATCCACGCGACATACACGAGCCAGATCCTGGGCGTGTAGCCCTCCGGGAACTGTCCCGTGAACACCCAGACAATCCACGTGTTGTAGAGCGCAACCGAGAGCACGCCCGCCGAGAGATGCGTCAGCGGGATGTGCAGGATGTAGTAGAACATCGCAACGTTCCCGAACACGCGCACGGGCTCGATCAGCCTGGGGGCGCCCCTGGCGATCCGTTCCAAGAGCGGCATCACAAGGATCGCCGGCCCGAGCGTCATGAGGAGGAACTGGAGCGAGGGCGGGTACTTCTGTGTGTGCAGGAACGTCATGAGACTGCGAGGCCCGGCTTCGCCCAAGGTCCAGACGGTCGTGTCGCCGTAGTAACTGAACGCGCGGAGCAGCACGAACGACACGATCATGAACGAGCCGGTCGCGATGCAGATCAGGTCGCGTTTGGGTCCGACGAGCAACGAGCCGAAGCGGTAACCCAGCGCCATCACGCCGATCCACGGGATGAGCGGGTAGAGCACGATCACGCTGGGCATGCCGATGAACGAGGTCCCGGTCGAAGCCAGCGCCCCCTGCTCGTGCAGGACGGTCCAGAGGTCGCTCCCGATGACGAGTGAATCCTGGTGGCTTGGTATGAGATCGAGGAGATTGTGGTGCCCGATCATCGCGATCCCGAACGCCCCGATGATCGGCAGCGGCAGGCGGATCAGGAATCCCAGCGCGATCATCGACCACCCGATCGCCCAGATCACCTGCAGGATCCAGACGCCCCCGAACAGGAACCCCCAACTCGCGTCGATGACCGTGAGTTCGAGGAGGATCAGCCAGACGCCGCGCTTAAAGAGCCGCCAGGAGAGCGCCTCGCGCGACATGCCGCGGTTTCCGACCATGAACGCGCTCGTGCCCGCCAGGAAGACGAAGACCGGCGCGCAAAAGTACGTCACCCAGCGTGTCACGTACCAGCCGGGCGTCGTAAGCTCGGCATCCAGCGGGTCGAACGACGTCGGGCCGAAGTAGTTGCGCGCGTGGTCGAGCGCCATCACGATCATCACCAGACCGCGGAGGATGTCGATGGAGGCGATGCGTCCCTGTTTCTGAGGCAGGGTCAGCTCGGGCTCAGCCTTGGTCATTCCGGGATCGTATCAGATTCCCGGGTTTGCCTGATGCTCACGCGGATCCGTGAGAGGTTCATCGAAAGGCGGGATTCCTCGAGCCGACGTGCGATCGTGGCGATCGCGCTGCGGACCTCCTCGAGCCGCTGGGCGTCGCTCTTGGACCCGTCCAGCCCGTGGTGCCGGCGTTCGTGCTCGGTCATGCCCTGCTCATCGACCAGTTGCTGCAGCGCCTGAGCGCTCGGCGCGATCGCGTCGGCCGCCCAGTTGACCGCGGTGTTCGCTCGGTTGGAGAAGCTGTCGATCTCGTGACGCTCCTCGACCACCCGACCGAGTGTGCGGATCTTCTGGAGCGCCTCATCCACACGCGCCGGCGCGATGTTCAGCACCAGAAGCTCGGTGCCCGCCTCCGTCTCGACGGACGGATCGACAAAGCCGAACTCATCGAAATCCGCGTCGGGAAGCCCGGAGACCGTATTGAACGCCTCGCCCCGGTCCGCCACCTCGATCACGATCTCGGTGTTCATGAGCCGGGTCCCCATCGCCATGACCGAAGCGTCGCCCCCATCCAGCGTGAGCCCGGAAGCCAGCGCCTGCTCCATCTGCATCAATCCCGGAGGCATCTCCGCGCGCCTCGCCAGCTCCGTCGGCGCTGCCTGGAGGGATTCATTCTCAAGAACGTCCTTCGTGATCGAGCGAGAGCGGGCCATCGAGCCGTCCGCAAGATCGGTGCTCTTGGCCTGGATGCCCGCCAGCGCATCGGTCGCGGGCGCGGCGATGGAATCCAACGCCCCGCGCTCATTCTGCATCCCAAGCTCGCGGAGCGCATCGTCCGCGCCGAATTCGTCGACCATCGCAAGCTCAGCGTTTCTCTCGGGCGCCTGCTTGTTCGAGAATAGCGAGAGCGCCCGCTCCGATGATCCGACTTTGGCGCTGGCGAGCTTGTCCGTCACGACCCCCGCCTTCTCCGTCTCCGGCCCCACACGGATCACTGTCCACACGCCCGCGGCCAGCAGGACCATCGCCGCGACACCCACCGCGTTGAGCGCATAGAGCAGGCGTCTGCCGCGCGGACGCTCGGCGCGATCCGCTCCCGCGTGCACGAGCCCGGCGCGCTCCTCCGCCCGCGAGATCTCCAGCGCCCGCTTCCAGAGCTCCGTCGGCTCGCCCGTGTCCTCACGGCTCGGCTCGCTCATCTCGCGCAGCCCCCGCTCAATCCTGTCCAGCACCGGATCGCTCATGCCTCGATCCCCCGGCCCGGGACCGCGCCCGGTGTCCCAAGACTCTCACGCAGCTTCTCGAGCGCCTTGTTCAGGCGGCTCTTGATCGTTCCCATCGGCACTCCCAGCACCTCTGCCGCCTGGCGATGCGTCAGCCCTCGGTGGTAGCACAGCACCACGGTCTCACGCTGGTGCTCCTCAAGGGCGCTCACCGCGGCCTCCAGCTTCGGGTCCATCGATGCCGGATCCGAGATCACATGCGCCTTCCGCGCGTCCTGCAGGCGGTCGTGGTGTGTCCGCTCGCGGCTCCTGCTGGACGACCGCTGACGGGACATGTCCCGGCAGCGATTCATTGCGATCTGGTACACCCACGTTTTCACACTTGCCCTGCCGTCGTACGTCCTGCTGTGCCTGATCACCCGGAGCCACGTCTCCTGAACCGCCTCTATCGCCAGCGTCCGATCCCCGAGCATGCCCGTGCAGAGCCCAAGAAGCAGGCCCTCGTACCGCCTGGCAAGCTCCCCAAGAGCCTCATCGTCGCCCGTGACAAACCGCGCAAGCAGCCGCTCGTCGCTGAGCGGCCCGTCATCGCCCGGAACGGGCGCGTCAAGATGGGGCCCTGCCTGGTCGTTCAACCGGTTGTTCCCTCGGGTCTGACCCGCTTCATCGACCTGCGGTTCGCGCCTGGGTCCTTTTTCTTGCCGAATCGGTTCCCGGGGTTTATCGCCCCACGGTGCCCGTGGCGCTGCCCGGGTAGCTGATCCGACCGTGGTAGATCGCCGTCACGCTCTTGGCGACCGATTCCTCGATCGTGTGCAGATCCTTGAGGGTCAGGCCGCACTCGTCGAACTGACCATCCTCGAGGCGCTTCTTGGCCATCGCGTGCACGAGCGATTCGATCCGGCTGGGCGTGGGTTCGCTCATCGACCGCGTGGCGCTCTCGATCGCATCGGAGATCATCAGGATCGCGACTTCCTTCGTCTGGGGCTTCGGGCCCGGATACCGGTACTCGATCTCCTCGGGCAGCTCGGGCCTGGAATCGCCCTGGCCCTCGGCCTTGCTGTGGGCCTGCTTCTTGGCCCGGTCGTAGAAGTACTCCACCAGCGTGGTCCCGTGGTGACCCTCGATGAACGTGTGCAGCTTGCGGGGCAAGCCGAACTCCCGCGCCATCTCGAGGCCGTCCTTGACGTGACCCACGATCACCAGGAGGCTCATCGCCGGGCTCAGCTTGTCGTGCTTGCTCGGGCCGCCCGTCTGGTTCTCGACGAAGTACTCGGGCTTGTTCATCTTGCCCACATCGTGGTAGAGCGCACCGACATAGGTCAGCAGCGAGTCCGCGCCGATCGCATCCGCCGCGGTCTCCGCGATCGACGCGACGTTGAGTGAGTGGTTGTACGTGCCCGGGGCGCGCTGCTGGAGCTCGCGGAGCAGACGCTGCTTCGGATCGCGCAGCTCGATGAGCGTCATCCCCGTCGTGATCTGGAACAGCTTCTCGACCGTGGGCAGGATAAAGAGCGTCACGCCCATCACGAGCACCCCGCCCGCGCCCGCTGTGAGCGCCTCCTGGAGCACGCGCTGCGGCGCGATGGCATCGGCACCGGGCCGACCGACCGTGCTGGCGACCGCGGTCGCAGCCGCGAGCGTGGTGCCGATCGTAAAGCCCGCGCGGATGAGCGTGCGCCGGTCGCGGATCTCGTAGAGCTGCCACGCCGCGACACCGATGCCAGCCAGCAGCGCCGCCAGCGTCGCCACCGGCTCGTTGATCGAGTGGCACACGAGCACCGCCATCAGCGTTCCAAGCGCCAGCGCCACCCTCGGGTCGTAGGCGATCAGCAGGATCACCGTCGCAAACACCGTCGGCGCCAGCACCGTCACGCCCCGCAGCTCGGGCGCCGACGCGGTGCCGAAGACCGTGACCGCCTGCGCCCCGAGCATCAGAGCGGCGATCCCCAGCATCCGCTGCGGGTTGCGCCGGATCCTGGGGCAGTAGAGCGCCGCGTACCCCGCAGCGCCGAGCGCGATCGCCAGGCACCCGAAGATCTGGGCGGACAAGTTCACATAGATCGCCCTCTTGGGGCCTTCCTGCGAGTACGTCTGGGCTTCCTTGCGGAACAGCTCGAGCTGGGTCGCGGTCACACTCTCGCCGGCGCGGAAGATCGTCGCGCCCGCGGGGTGGTCGTTGACGACCTCCTGCACGCGCGAGGCCGCGGATTCCTGGAGCTCACTCGAGGCCTGCTGGTCGAACCGGAACGTGGGCCCGCCGATGTCCTTGATTCTCGCGCCCACGACCTGGACGAGCGCCGGCGCGATGCCTGCCTGGGTCGCCATCTCCCGGGCCGCCTGCTCGAGCATCGCTTTGTCGTCGCCGTTGACCACGCCAACCGAGAGCACGCTGCGCCTGGCGCTCGGGAACGCCAGCTGCATGTTGTCGCCCAGCGACTCACGCTCACGCCGGTACGTTTCCGCGTCGAGGATGGGCCTCCGCTCGAGCTGGCGGCGCAGCGACTCCATCCGGGAGCGCCACGCGTCGGTCGGCTCCCCGTTCTGGTCCACGCGCTTCTTGAGCTCCGCGAACGCCTCGGTCCCGATCGCGAACCGGCGCAGGATCTCGTTGTCCACCTGCTCGAACGACGACACCGGCGCGATGATCGTGGGCAGGCTCTCCAGCGAGCCGAGCACCTCGGCGATCATCGGCTCGTCCGGGATGTAGACCCTGGGCTCGCGCAGGCGGGCCTGCTCGCGGGCCCGCGCGGTCGCGTCCTCGTCCAGCAGCTTGACGGGCAACCGCGTCAGCACGGTGCGCCGGGCCACGTTGCCCGAGGCAACCATCGGCTCCGTCTGGGCCCACCACACCATCCATGCGCTGCTGAGCGTGAAGATCGCAACGACGACCGCCGCCCAGCCGAGCTCGGGCGTGCCCGAGGCGCGTCGCATGAGCGAGGTGAGCGTCAGCGTTTCACGCTTGACCGCGAGCTTGCGCTTGCCACGCCCGCCGCGTCCGGTCGATTTGATCGTCTCTTTGGCCATATTTCGTCTGGGACTCTGTGTCTAGTGGTGAGGCCCGTCGTTGTGGTAGACCTCGATGACCCGCTGCACCAGCGGGTGACGAACAACGTCGGTGTTCTGCAAACGGATAAACGCCGAGCCGGGCACATCCTTGAACCGTCTGGCCGCGTCGATCAGGCCGCTGTGGGCGGGGTTGGACAGGTCCACGTGCGTGGTATCGCCCGTCACGATCATCTTGGAGCCGTAGCCGAGGCGCACCAGGAAAGACTTCAGCTGAGAGGCCGTCGTGTTCTGCGCCTCATCGAGGATGATCGCGCAGTGGTTGAGCGTCCGCCCGCGCATGTACGAAAGCGGTGCGATCTCCAGCACGTCCATTTCCATGTACCGACGGATCGTCGCAAAGTCGAGCATGTCGTGCAGCGCGTCCAGGAGCGGTCGCAGGCACGGGTGCACCTTTGTCTCGAGGTCACAGGGCAACAGGGCGAGCTTCTCGCCCGACTCAGCCGTGGGGCGCACCAGCATGATCTTGCGCACGCGGTCGGACTTGAGCATCTGCACCGCGCACGCCACCGCCAGGTACGTCTTGCCCGTGCCAGCAGGGCCCGACCCGAAGACCAGATCGTTGTGACGGATCGCCTCGATGTACTTGCGCTGGTTCTCCGTGCGAGCACGGATCCGACGCCCCGCGGAGTAGACCTCAAGGTCACCCTCCCACGAGACCGTACGAAGATCCGGGTCGTCCAGAGTCGCAACGTGCACCGCCTGCTCAGCGGTCTCCTCGGAGATCAGGTCCTGCACCTCGCTGGGCTGGCAGTCGTGCCCCTTTGCCGAGAGCTCGACCATCCGGTCGATCACCGCCTTGGCGATGCACACCGGCTCTTCCTGACCCGCCAGCTGGACCACCCCGTCGCGAGCGGCGATCGTGACGCCGATCGCCTCGCGGACGAGTTTGAGATTAGAGTCCGCCGGTCCGGCGAAGCGGACCCAGTCACCAGCCACAGGGATGCGAACCGTGATCTCCAAACATCATCTCCGCCCGAGCCGCCAAGGCCCGGGGAACTGCGAATCCACTTCCCAAAATCGTACCCGGATTCGCCCCGCCTTGGTCGGAAACGGAAAAAGCCCGCGACTTTCTCGGATGACCCCTATATTGGGGGCCATTTGCGCGGGCTTCTTCACACTTCTTTCGGGCTGCGCCAGCGTGCCATCGCCTCGGAGCTACTCGGGCCAGATGCCCGCCAGCGTGGTCGCGGATTGGAACGACATCGATGCCGCGCTCAGCCGAGCCACCAAGCGGACCGAGACCGCCATCGTCGGGCGGACCGAGGTGGGCTCGGGCGAGAAGGGCTCACGGATCCGTGTCGAGCTGCTCTCCATTCGAGACGACCAGATCTGGCTCGAATTCGAGGCGCTCCAGGGCTGGCCCTCCGAATCAGGCCCCGCCGAGATCTCGATTCAGGCGGGCTCGCTCCTGCCCGGAGCCGAGCCCATCGAGCGCCGAGTCGTTGGCGAGGTCAAGATCCAGCTCGAAGCGCTGGCGGGCAAGGGTGTCGCCCCGTCAAACTGACCCGGCGCTCTTTGGGAGCGTCACGATCATGGTCGTGCCCTGCTGCCAGACCGACTCGACCTCAACGGAGCCATCGAGAAGCCTCGCGGCGTGCTTGACGATCGCAAGCCCGAGCCCGGTGCCGCGCTGGGCGCCCGAGCGGGCGGGGTCGACCTGGTAGAACCGCTCGAAGATCCGCTGCTGCTGCGCCAGCGGGATGCCCTGACCCTTGTCGGAAACCCGGATCACGCACGAGTCGGCCTGATTGCCGAGCCGTGCCTGGATGCGGACGCTCGACCCCGTTGGCGTGAATTTCACCGCGTTCTCGATCAGGTTCTTGGCGATCAGGACGAGCAGCCTCTTGTCCGTCCGGATCGTCTCGACCTCGGGCGCGACGTCGAAATCGAGGCTCACATCTCTTTTCTCGCAGAGATCCCCGAGCAACTGCGACATCTCCTCGCCCACCGCTGCGAGCGAAACGGGCTTGAGTTCCAGCTTCATCGACTCGGATTCGAGCTTGGACAGATCCAGCAGATCGCTGACCATCTCCTCGAGCCTGAGCACGTGCGATTCGATCATGCCCATCAGCCTGGTCCGCATCGCCTCGTCGGCGTACGCGATCGCCAGTGTCTCGGCGGCCCCCTTGATCGCCGCGATGGGCGTGCGCAGCTCGTGTGATGCATTCGCCACGAAGTCCGTCTTGAGCTTGAGCGCGCCGTCCAGCTCGGTGATGTCGCTGAGCGTCACCACCACGCTCGCCGGGCGGTCCGTCGACAGGGGCACGATCGAAACATCGCTGACCTTCACACCTCCGGCGCTGGGCAACCGGATCGAACCCCGCCAGAGTTCGCCGCGCCTCCCGCGCGAGATCCGGTCGAGCAGCTCCGCCTTCGTCACGACCTCCTCGACATACCGACCGGCCAACGGCTTTGTCAGCCCAAGGATCGTCGAGGCCCGCATGTTGGCGTGCACGACCACGCCATCTGGACCGATCGCGATGACCGGGTTCCCGATGGCTTCGATCAGCTCGTCGAGCCGATCGGCTCGCTCGGAGGCCTGGGTCGACTCCGACTCCGAACGCGTCTCAGAGGCGGAAGGCCGGGGCCCGTTCACCAAAAAGCCAGCGAGCGCCACACTCGCAAACGCCAGCGTCATCCCCCAGCCCACCCCGACCAGCCAATCGTGCCCGCCAAAGGCCATCGCCAGGCTCGCAAAGAACAACGCTCCCAGGGCCGCGATACCGCTGAGCTGCCAGAGTTCGTACCTGCCGATGCGGGCCATGATCATTCCTGGGTTCGCGCGCAAGCCTTGGTCGCGAGAGTCAATCTATAGAGGAATGGGCAGGCCCGGGATCGGGTTGGTCCGCATTCAGGCCTCGGGCTCGTTGATGCGATAGCCCACGCCCCGAACAGTCTGGATCATCGAGCCCTGCGCGCCCAGTTTCCTGCGGATCGCAGCGACATGGACATCGATCGTGCGCTCCGTGACAGTGATGCCCGGTCCGATGGCGTTTGAGATGAGCCCGCGCCTCGAGAGCACCCGCCCCGGGGCCTGCATCAGAGCCGCCAGGAGACGGAATTCCGTGAGTGTCAGCCGGATGCTCTCGCCCGAGATGCCCGCTTCGTGACGATCAAGGTCGATGCGGATCGGGCCCAGTTCGACGATCGCCGAGGCAGCCCCATCGCGTGCGGCCCGGCGCAGCGTCGCGTCGACACGCGCCATGAGCACCTTGATGGAAAACGGCTTGGTGACATAGTCATCGGCGCCCGCGTCGAGCCCGCGGATCTGGTCTTCGTCCGCAGACTTCGCGGTGAGCATGATGATCGGGATCGTCGCGGTTTCAGGGTCGCCCTTGAGGCGCTTGGCGACCTCGATGCCGTCGATCTCCGGGAGCATGACGTCCAGGACGATCAGGTCGGGTTTTTTGGCTGCGACCATATCCAGTGCCGCCCGGCCTGAATGCACGACCTCCGTCCGGTGCCCTGAGACGTTCAGGTTGTACCTGAGCAGCTCGGCAAGATCGAGCTCGTCCTCGACCACCAGGATGCTGCGGATCTCTTGCATCGCCTCTGCCCCCTTGTGATACACCTATTATGGGTGAATCCTGATGCAAAAACTTGATTGAGCTTCCACAGACGAAAGTCGCACCAAGGTTAGGGACACGCCGGGGGTTCTCCAAGCCAGAACCCGCTTCCCATCGGGATCTTCACAAAGCCTTGACAGGATAGTACTTACTAGCATAGAAGTATGGGGTTGAGAAAAAATCCCTGTTCATTGACTTGAAACTCAATTCGTGGCGACTCGTCACCCCTTGGACCGATGCCTAGTGTTCACTGTACTGGGGTGCCGGAGGCACTCGGATCCCTCTGCCCTGTGAGAAGGCTCACGGGGATTCTCGGAGGGATTGTCGTACCGGTGAGCGCAGGAAGCACTCGCCGCTCCGCGACAGAACAGGATGTTCTGGGCGTGGGGAAGAAGGCATCGGGCCGTGTGGCTCGGTGCTGGCATGATGTCGGATGCTTTCAGAGGACCTGAAAGTTGACCGGGTTTGTGGAATCAGGTCTGAATATTCAAGATAAAGACCCCACCTATCCGCTGGTAGAGACAGATCATGCAGGATTGAGTTTTTGTAACCTGCGTGCGGGTAAGAGAGACTTATGCGACGCCGCGTGAGCGCCGCGACTAGCCCGCATCGTGAGGCAAAGGCCTGCACGAGCATTCGCGACACGTTGCGCGACACGTAGCAAGGAGTGGCACGACATGAGTCCCAAGATTCGTCTGATGATTATGGCAGGTACCGCGCTGGCGTCAGGTATTGCGAGCGCACAGAGCCTCGACCAAACCCGTGAGTACGCAGCAGAGGTCATGGCTGATGCGCAGCAGCGCACCAGCCTCCTGGGCAGCTCTGCCGCCCATCATGCACAGTTCGGCCTGACCTCGGCCGACGGGTCCTCGACCCTCAACTTCAGCGGGTGGCAGCAGACCACCTTCACCGTCAGCATCCTGGATGACAACGACGGCGCCGAGGACGATTTCGAGACCGGTTTCCAGACCCCCGACACCCGTCTGATCTTCGACGGCTCGGTTGTCAGCCCGGACACCACGTACAAGATCGAAATCTACATCAATGAGACCGGCAGCTTCGGCCTCATGGATGCCTACCTCGCCCACGACTTCGGCAACAACGTCAGCGGTGCTGTCGGTCAGTGGACCGCCCCCGTCACACGTGAGACCATGGTCGAGGACAACCAGCTCCAGACCATCGAGCGCACGCCCACCGACTGGTTCTTCTCAGCCGGCCAGGTCCAGGGTGCACACGTCAGCTTCACCGACGAGACCAACTCGTACCGCGTCACCGGCGGTTTCCACGACGGTGCCAACACCGGCGGCACCGCATACAACGCTGCCAACGACGGCGACTTCGCTCTGACCGTTCGCGGTGACATCGCCTTCGAAGGCACCGTTGACCCCTACTTCGCAACCACCCGCATGATGCCCGGTGGCGAGAACGCCATGATCCTCGGTGGCTACTTCCACATTCAGCAGAACGCTGAGCAGCCCGGCAGCGACGACACCACGCTCATCCAGGCCGGTCTGGACTTCCTGATGGACAACTCCAACGGCTGGAACTTCTACGCCGCTGGTAACCTCCGCAACACCGACCAGGACAGCGCCGCTGACGAGTACCTCGATCTCGGCCTCGTCTTCCAGGGCGGCTACTTCGTCGCCAACAACACCGAGCTCTTCGGCTCGTGGGACATCCTGATCCCCGACGACAGCCGCGCAGGCGAGCCCGACCCCTTCAACACCGTCGCCGTGGGCGTCAACCACTTCCCCTTCGATGGCACCCAGGCCGTTCGCCTGACCGGTCAGGTCACCATCTTCATCGATGCACCCAGCGACTCGGGCGGCTTCGTCCCGGTCAACACCAACGCCGGTCTGCTCGATCCGACCGACGGCTCGGTCTCGGCTCAGGGCCTGGCTCAGGTCACCTTCTGATCTGATCCCGCTCTGACTCTCTGATACTCAAACGGACCGGCTCGTAAGGGCCGGTCCGTTCTTTTTTCAGGTATGAGGCATTAGGCATAAGGCACAAGGGCAATACAAATTCATTCCTAGTGCCTAGTGCCTAGTGCCTAGTGCCTAGTGCCTAGTGCCTAGTGCCTCAAGCCCAGTGCCTCCTCTTACATCCGCTCGAGCGTCTGGATGCCAAGGCATTCGAGCCCGTCGGCCAGTACCCTCGCGGTCAGATCGCAGAGGCGCAGTCGGCTCAGGCGAACAGGATCGCTCTCGGCCTTGAGCACCGGGCAGTGCTCGAAGAACCGGCTGAACGCGCCCGCGAGCTCGTACAGGAAGCCGCACATGCGGTGGGGCTCCAATGTCCGCGCCACCGAGGCGACCGTCGAGGGATACCGCAGGAGCACGAGCGCGAGCGTCTTCTCGTCGGGCTCGTTGATCGCCAGCGCCGCCGAGGCGAAGCCCGATGCGAGCCCCTGCTCCTCGGCCTTGCGGAAAATGCTGCGGATCCGCACGTACGTGTAGAGTAGGTAGGGCCCCGTGTTGCCCTCGAAGGCGAGCATGCGGTCCCAGTTGAACGCGTAGTCCTTGATCCGGTCGCTCGAAAGGTCCGCATACTTGAGCGCCGCGATCGCGACGTTGTGCGCGATCTCGTCGCGCTCGGCGCCGGTCAGCTCCGGGTTCTTCTGGGCCGCGATGACACCCGCGCGTTCGTCGGCTTCGTCGATCAGGTCGCTCAGCTTCACGTTCTCGCCCGAGCGCGTCTTGAAGGGGCGCCCGTCGTCGCCGAGCACCATCCCAAACGGCGCGTGCTCGAGCGTTGAATCCTCGTCCGCCCCGATCTTGCGCGCAAGCCCCGCCTTCTTGGCTGTTGCGAAGACCTGCTTGAAATGCAGCGCCTGGCGCGCGTCGACGCAGTACACCACGCGGTCGGCGCCCAGCACCTGCACGCGCTTGCGGATCGCGGCCAGATCGGTCGTGGCATACAGAAACCCGCCGTCGCTCTTGCGCACCAGCGTCGGGTCCAGGCCCTCGTTGCGGACGATCAGCGCCCCGCCGTCTTCCTCGGCGATCTTCTTGTCGATCAGGATCTGCACGATCTCGCCCAGCTGCGAGCGGAAGCTCGACTCGCCAGCTGAATCCCGTTCTGTGATGTTGGCCTGCAGACGCTCGCACGTCTTCAGGCAGGCGCCCATCGTGACGTCGTAGAGCCTCTGCCAGAGCGCCACCGTGTCCGCGTCGCCCGACTGCAGCTTGACCAGCGTCTGCTTGGCGCGCTCGAGTGCCTCTGTGGCGCCTGCAACCTGCGCCTCGAGCTCCGCCTGCGCCTTGGGGCCAAGCCTGAATCGCTCGACCGCCTTGAGCCCCTTCGTGTCGGGCGAGCTCTGCTCCTTGGCGACCTTGTAGAGCCGATCCAGATCGTCGAGCGTGACCCTCTCAAGATCAATCCGCCCGGCCTGGGCTTCGCTCTGGAGCTTGGCAACGACCATCGCGATGGGCAGGCCCCAGTCGCCCACGTGGTTCTGGCGGATGACCGTGTGCCCCATCTTCTCGAGCGTTCGGCTCATCGCGTCGCCGATCACAGTCGAACGCAGGTGCCCGACGTGCATCTGCTTGGCGAGGTTCACGCCGCAGACGTCGACGACGATCGTCTGTGTCTCCTCGGCCCGCACACCCAGCCCCGGGCGATCCAGCTCGCCCACCAGCTGCCCCAGCATCTCGGGCCTGAGGCGCACGTTGATAAAGCCCGGGCCGGCGATCGCGCTCTCATCCATCGCCAGAGCCAGCTCGCCCAGATCGAGCCTGGCCACGATCGCCTTGGCGACCTCGCGGGGGGGCATCCCGAGCGCTTTGGCGAGGCTCATCGCCGCGTTGGACTGGTAGTCGCCGTGCTGGGGGTTCTTGCTGGGCGTGATCAAGGGGTCAACCGAGCCCGGCTCGATCTTGCCCGCAAAGGCGGACTCGATCGCGGCTCGGAACCGCTCTCCGAGCATCTCAACCGGGTCCAGCCTCTGACTCATCGTGTGTGGGGTCGTCTGCGTCATCGTGCTGCGATCCTAGCGGCCCAAGCGCCGCCAGCCGACGCTCAAGCTCCGCGCTCACGCCGATGAATGACGTGCTCGGAACCAGAGCCAGAGGCTCGTCGATCAGCACTACGCGCCCCGATCCGACCGCGCGCAGCCCAAGGCCCGCCAGCGAGCCCAGCTCGCGCTCCGTCGGCTCCCAGTCCAGCGGCGCCGGCGCAGCGCCAGGAGCCCGCGGCATCACCAGCACGATCACGCCCGGATCCAGCGCCAGCACATCCTCCGCGTCCATCGGCATGTAGGGCAGGCCCCGGGTGACCGCGGGCGTGTACCCGAGGCGCTCGAAGAGCTCCTGGTGCGCCGAGCCCGGACCGAGCACATCGACAGTGGGGGCCGTCTGCATCGCGACCAGCACCGTGCCCCACGCCGAGCGATCTTCTCTGCGAGGAGCGATCGCATCATGCAGCTCGGCCGCCAGCTGCGCACCGGGCGCAAACCGCGCCTCAAGCTCATGCGCTGCGAGCTCGACATCATCGAGCGTGAGCGTGCGAGTGATGTTGACGATCTCGAACCCCGCCGACGCGCTGAGCTCTCTCAGGCGTTCGGGCACATCACGCGAGTCGCTCTGCAATACGACGTGCGTGGGACGCAGCGAGAGCAGCAGCTCGTAATCGATCGCGCTCTGGTCGCCCACCGGAGAGACATCCGAGCTGGCAGCCTGGTCGTAGTTGTGGCGCCCGACGATCGACTCGCCGAGCCCGAGATCGATCAGGACCTTCGAGGCCGCGGGGCTAAGTGTGACGATGCGAATGGATCCGTCATCGGTCTGCGCGGGACCGGGCTGGTCCCCGCCGCACGAGGCAAGAGCGCCAAGCAGGAACACCAGCACGATATGGATCGCACGTCGCATCGCAGGAAGCCTATCGCGCGAATCGGTCGGCGATCGCTTCTCTCAGCTCGGTCAGGCGTTCCGGGCTGTGCAGGGCGCAGCTCCAGGTCCGGTCTGTCCGCAGGCGGTGCTCCATCGCGAGCAGCCGTGTCTGCTCGGCTTTCTGCTCGAACCGGGCGATCTCCTCGGCGTGCGCGGCGCGGGTGCGCTCGAGGATCGCCAGCATCTCTTCGTACAGGGCCCGGCGCTGCTGGCTGTGCCTTGGCAGGGCTTCGATCCGGGCCGCGATCTCGCGCTTGGCGCGCTGCGCGTCCTGTTCGCCGACGAGCGAGGGGGCGTGCTTGGCGTGATGGGCGAGCCACGCCGCGTGCGCCGCGTCGGCTTGCGTCACTGGCTGCTGTTCGTCGAACACGAGATGCGCCGTCGCGGTCGCGGTGGCATACGGCGCAAGCGCCGCGTCGATCAGACCGGGCAGCCAGCGATCGTTGACCGGCTCGTACGCCCGCCCGCCCGTGCCGTGGATAAACAGATCGCACCCGGCCAGACGCATCAGCCCCGTCATGAGCAGCCCGCCGGGCAGAAGCCGATCGCCCCGCCTGGCGTCGCTCGCGCGAGCACGCACCCGTCGCCCCCGCTCGCCCAGGCGCCACATCGGCAGCTCCTCGTTCTCGAGCGAGACGACCGCGACGCCCGAATCCGGCACCGCAAGGACGCTCGTGTTGAACGTCCCCGAGAAGTGCCCCGGATCTCTGGACGCCATCGAGTGGATCTCCTGGTAGAGATCCGTTTCCACAAAGCGCGCTGGCGAGATGATCGTGGGCACGGGCGCCACATCGCCCAGCACGTCAAAGAGCGCCCGGGTCACCTGCAGCGCCACCGATGGCGCATCGGCGTGTGCCGCAAGAGCACCGCGGATGCGTTCCACGCGCTCTTTGATCTCGTCGCTGGCCGGCTGCATCTCGGCGCCGAGCTCGATCGGTGCGGGCTCAACCGCGGGCATCGCGCCCGTTGTCTGGCGCCCGCCCCGCAGCGCCTTTGGCATGAAGTCCAGCGTCACATCCTGCAAGGGGCCGCCCGCGAGGCGAACGGGCACACGCATCGAGAGCGCCTCGTTCGTGTCCATGTCCACGATGAGCCAGACGACCACGCCTCCGACCTGCTCCGCCACGGACTGGGCCGCGTAGAGCTTGGCCAGGATCCCCGGGTGCCAGAGCTGCGCCTGGTGCCCGGTCATGATGATCGGCATGTCGGTCGGGAGCCCGAGCTGCTCTCGGAAACGCATCGCCCGGTCAGAGGTGTTGCGCCGGGCGAGCGGCGCCCAGGACGTCGGCTCCGGATCGAGCTGGGTCGTGACCGGGCTCGACACGGGGCGTGAGGTCAAGAGCAGCAGTCCACCGTGACATCCTGCATCGCGTCGACGGGCAGGCGCTTGGCGCAGCGCTTCAGCTCGCAGTGGAGCACGCGCCGGTAGTGCGCCAGACGAACATCACGGTCATCCAGCGGCCCGCCGAAGCTGCGCTGCAGGTCGTTGTAGATCAGCTTGACCGGGATCTCCTCGATCCGAAGACCCGCGGCGACCGCCTGCACCCAGAACTGCATCGGGAAGGCGTAGCCCTGCTCGTCGAGTGTGAGGCCCGCCAGCGCCGAGACGCGGAACGCCTTGAAGCCGCAGAACGCATCGGTGAGCGAGAGTCCGAGCCTGCTGTTGAGCTCGTCGGTGATGAGCTCGTTGACGCCGCGCCGCTCGGGCGGGGGCGAACCGATCGCTTCCTGCATCTCGACGGGGATCAGGTACCGCGAGCCGCTGATCACGTCCGAGCGTCCCTCGCGGGCCGCCTCAAGGAACGCAGGGATCGAGGCCGGCTCGTGCTGCTCGTCGCAGTCCATCGTGATGACCCAGTCAAACCCGTCGACGGCTGCCCATCGGAAGGCGTCCATCAGCGAGTGCCCGTAGCCCCGGTTGGTCGCGTGACGGATCACCTCGACGGGGAAGTTGGCCAGGAGCTGGGGGGTGGCGTCCTTGGAGCCGTCGTCGATCACGAGGATGTGCTCGGCGTGCTGTCGGACCTTCTCCAGAACGCTGGCGACGTACTTCTGCTCGTTGTAGACAGGGATCGCCACCAGCGTTCGCATTGCTCTCTCCCTGCCCGGTGCGGGCGTACAGACTCTATGAGTCCCGCGACATGGTGACGAACCACCGATTGGCACGCGGGATTCCCGTCCTTTGCATGTCGATCCCGGTTTCGTGTCTGCTCACGATTCGGACGCGGGATCCTCTCGATCGATCAAACCGGGGTGCAATCCCGGATCTCTGCATCTGCTGCCGACTGGCGTGCCTTGAAGGCCCTGCCCCATTCCTGCATCGCCAGGAGGACGGGTTCGAGCGATCGCCCGAACTCGGTGACCTCGTATTCCACGCGAGGCGGGACCTCGGCAAAGACGTGCCTGGAGATCACGCCGTCGGCCTCGAGCTCGCGCAGCTGGAGTGTGATCATCCGCTCGGTCGCGTTGGGCGTGAGCCGACGCAGCTCGCCGAAGCGTTTGCGACCCGAGAGCAGGTGACACACGAGGACGGGTTTCCAGCGCCCCCCGATCACGCTCAGCGTGGCCTCGACGTCGCAGCCGGTCTTCCAGTTGTAATGACGCGCCATGTCGGGCTCCGGGTCTCAAAAAATCTCAACACTTACATTTTTGTGGGTACTTGTTTGAATATCAGCATAGGCGTAGGTTCAACCAGTTCGCAACCACCTGGCCCAAAAAGGGCGTTTGAAAGGACCAGAGCCATGCAAGCGATGCACATCGAGTCGTACGCCCCGGAAGCCGCGTTCACGCCCGCCACGATCGAACGCCCCGAGGCCAAGCCTGGCCAGGTCCTCGTCCGGGTCGCAGCGACGAGCGTGAACACGGTCGACACCATGATCCGCACGATGGGCACCGATCTGCCCTTTGCGCCCAAGACGCCCGCCATCCTCGGGATGGATTTCGCCGGCACCGTCGAGGCGGTCGGCGAGGGGGTCGAGGGCTACGCCATCGGAGACGAGGTCTACGGCTGCGCTGGTGGGCTGGGCGACCTGCCCGGTGCGCTGGCCCAGTACATGGCCGCCGACGTTCGGCTCATCGCGCACAAGCCCAAGAATCTCTCGATGCGCGAGGCGGCGGCTCTGCCGCTGGTCGGGATCACCGCCTACGAGGGGCTGACCCGGGCGGGCCTCGGCGCGGGACAGGGTCAAGGGCAGAAGGTGCTCGTGCACGGGGGCTCGGGCGGCGTGGGGCACGTGGCCCTGCAGCTGGCCCGGCACTTCGGGGCCAAGGTCTACTCGACGGGCGGGGGCGAACCGCAACTCGCTCTGATCGAGAAGCTCGGCGCCACACCCATCAACTACAGGACGGAATCCGTCGAGCAGTACGTCAGCACGCACACCGATGGCCGGGGCTTCGATCTTGTGTTCGATTCGGTGGGCGGGGCGAACCTGACGAACTCCTTCGCAGCGGCTGCGCTGAACGCGCAGATTGCCACGACCGTCTCGTTGTGCGAACTGGACCTGACGCCGGCGCACTTCAAGGGGTTGTCGCTGCACGTGGTGTTCATGCTGATCCCGATGATCCACGACCACAAGCGCGAGGCGCACGCCCAGATCCTGCGCGAGCTGGCGCGGATCGCCGAGGCGGGCGGGCTCACCCCCGTGCTCGACGAGTCCGCCTTCTCGCTCGAACAGGCGGGCCAGGCGCACGCGCGCCTCGAGAGCGGCAAGGCGATGGGCAAGGTCGTGATCGACGTCTGAGTCCCGGAGTGGGGATTCCCTGAAGCGGACTACTCCCGGTTCGGACCCGCCCTTTGGTACCGGGCGTCGTGTGCCAACGGGCGATCCTCGTCGGCGTCGGTCCAGACGCGCACGCGGAGCGATCCGTCCTCCTCGATCTCAAGGCTTGCGAAAGCCCTGGTTTCCAGGCCGCCTTCGAAGCGTTTGAGCTCGCTCTGCAGCGAGCCGTCCGCAAGGCGCGTCAGGTCGCCCTCGTACACGCCGCCCGAGCGTGTGAGTGCGAGGCATCTCAGGGTGTTGGTCCCGACATGGTGAAACAGATACGCATCGCAAAGAGGATCGCTTGTCTCCTCAGGATCCGCTGCATCCAATCGCACGGCGATCAGGTCGAGATACTCTGCCCACTCGAAGTTCAGCCGTGTGTGGGCATCACGCTCTCGGCCTTGCTCGTTCAGCCTTTCCCACTGCCCGAGGAGCGGAACCAGGGGATTCAGATTTTCGGAGGGCAGCGGCGCATCGGCTTCCGGATCGATCTGTATCGTTGGTTGCTTCTCGGTGCGAACATAGTCCCACTCCGCGAGCGTCTCGTACCCGCGGCCGCTGTTCTCAAGCAGCACCTCGTGGTATCGATCCGGGCCGTCGAATGTCCAGCGGTGCGCCAGCCGGCGGTGATTCGGTCTTGGCCTGCCGGTCTGGTACAGATCGGCTTTGCCCGTGAGCGTCTGGCCGTCGAACTCGATCGAGCCCTCCGCCACGCCCCGACCGATCCCAGGGATGTCGGGGTGCAGGCTGAGGACGCGGATCTGCTTCATGCCCGGGTGCCAGTAGCAAATCGCCATCTCGCGCCAGGGGTTGCCTTCCCCATCGGCGCCGACCGTGAGCGATCGGATGGAGTGCCTGCCCGGGCCCCAGCGCCAAGTGTCGGCGTGTATCGAGCCGAGATTCCACTGTCCCTCTTCCATGATCGCAAAGCCCGCCATCGGGCTTGCATCGTCCGCCGATGTGCGCTCGTGGATGGCTTCGGCGTCCGAGGGCTGCGTGTACGCAGCCTCGCACGCGCTCGTTGTCGTGAGGAGTGACAGGACGAGGATCGGGTGAAAGCGGTTCATGTGCGATCGCCTACCGGTCGCGAGGACTCCAGTTGTGCCGGGTCACGAATTTCCGTCTTCAGGATGACCGAGGCAAGGCGCAGGCGTCCCTTCAAACAGCCCGAGCTGTCCGCCGAGTTCGGGCCTTCTGAAGTGCTTGCCCGTCAGCGGGCGGACATCGCGGTTGAGGCCGAATTTCCGGGTGAAGATGTCGAAGGTTTGGGCGATCTGTTTGACGTGGGCGCCCTCGCCCCGACCTCGGTTTTTGTTGGCGTTGTACAGCTTGCCGCCCCGGGACTGACGGATGAGCGACTCGACCTTGCGGGCCTTGGCGGGGTGGACGCTGCGCTCGAGCCATTCGAGGAAGAGGTCCTTGACCTGGTAGGGCAGGCGCAGCAGCACCCACGCGGCACGTCGGGCACCGGCCTCAGCGACCGCCTCCAGGATCGAGGGCAGCTCCATGTCCGTCAGACCCGGGATGATCGGCGCGACGTTGACCGTCACGGGCACGCCCGCCTGGGTCAGCTCGCGGATGATCCGGAGCCGACCCGTCGGGTTCGTCGCGCGGGGTTCGAGCTTCTGCGCCAATTCCGCGTCGAGCGTCACGATCGTGACGATCACCCGCCCCGCGTTCTTCTGGGCCAGCTTCTGCCAGAGATCCGTGTCGCGCAGGACCAGCGCGCTCTTGGTCATCGTCGAGACGGGCTGGTGACACTCGGCCATCACTTCCAAACACCCGCGCGCGATCCTGAGTTTGTGCTCGATGGGCTGGTAGATGTCCGTGATCGCGGACATCACGATGGGTTCGGGCTTCCACTTGAGTGACGCCAGTTCCTTGCGCAGGAGATCGGGGGCCTCGGGCTTGGCGACGAGGCGCGTCTCGAAGTCGAGGCCGCAACTGAAGCCGAGGTATTCGTGGAACGGGCGCGCAAAGCAGTAGATGCACCCGTGCTCGCACCCGCGGTAGGGATTGACGGTCCAGTCGAAGGGGACATCCGAGGTGCGCGAGACGCGGTTGATGATGGTCCGGGTCTTGTCGCGGTAGACCCCCCGCTCGACGCGATCGAGCCCGCCTCCCTCGCCCTCGCGCTCGACCCACTGGCGGTCGAGCTCCTCGCCCAGCACGTGGAGCCTGATGTCTTCGAACCGGTTGCCCGGGTTCAGCCCCGCGCCGCGCCGGTGCGCCGGCCCGCCGCGGAGCGCATCGCGGTAGGCGAAGTCTTCTGTGTCCATTCCAAACACAATACGAACACATGAGGACTTGTCAAGACAAATATTTGGCTTATGGCTGGTTGTCTGCTTCGGTGGATGTCTCGCGGTCCGACTGGGCGAGCGAGGTGAAGGCCGCGAAACCGAAGGGCTGCTGGTTCTCTTCGTCGGGTCCGCCCGTGATGTGGTTGAGCTGTGCCTCGGCCTGCCTCTGGAGGCGTTCGACCAGCTCGGGCGAGAGCGAGTGGAACCCGCGGATCTCCGAGAGCGGGAGCGTGTAGACCTCGCCCGGGGGGGTGCGGATCTGGAAAACGGTGCACTCGACCGCGGTCGCCAAGGATCGATCGTCGGCGTTATTCGTCACGCCGCAGGCAAAGAGCGGGTGCACATCCGCGATCGGGATGCGGTTGCCGAGCGTGGTGATCACCGCCAAACGCCCGTCAAAGAGGCTTTCCTCCTCGGCTTGCTCCTCGGCTTCGTCGTCTGCCTCGGCGGTGGCGCCCTGGGTGATGGTGCCCTCGGGGGTGTCGATGATGACCTGGCTCGGGTCCATTTTCTGCGCCCCGGCCTGGGCTTCCATCTTCATGCTGAGCATGGAGAGGGAGGTCAGCATCTCGCGGATCACGTTCTGCCAGAAGAGCTCGCGGAGCTCCCCGACGTGTCGGTGGTGCCGCTGCGCCAGCTCGGGATGGGCGCTGTCTGGCGGGGTCGGACTGGAGGGTGCCGGGTGGTCCACGTCCTCATCCTAGGGCCAGATCTTCCCAATCACACAAGACGGACCTACCCAGACCGCAGGACCGTCACGGTGTGAAGCGCCGACCCAGTCGGCATGGAACGCACCGGCAAGCCTGGGCGAAACCGGGCCGATACCTCGGGTTGACGAGGAGCCGCTGCATGTCCACATCTCAGCACACCATCGACCAAGTCCGATCGATCCTGGGTCGTCTCGACCGATCCATCGACCAGGCACGCGAGAAGCGGCTCCACGGCGGCCCCGAATCCCGCCCGATCCCCGAAACGCCCGCACGGAGCGAGCAGGCAACCCGCACCCAGGCACCGCCCCCGGCCGTTGGCCCGGCGCGCGCCGTGCCCAATCGCGCACCGAGCCCGTTCGGTCGCGCCAAGCCGCTCCGCAATGCTCCCAATGACACGCCTCACAACCGCTGGACCGACCGGGGCGCTCCCGATCAGAACGGCTAAAGCTCAAGGAACCGATCCATGTTCGACAAGCTGATGGGCAAGTGGCGGGGGCAAGGCCACGACCAGCAGCGCCCGCGCACCGCACCCGGTGACCGGGGGGGCTACCCGAGCATGCCCGATCTGCCCAAGATCAGGCTCGAGATGGCCAACTTCGACGTCGTCGACGGCATCCTGGTGGCGACCGCGCTGCAGAACCGACTCGTCGGCATGGACTCCGCGGACCTCGTCGAGACCATCCTCTCGCAGGTCGACGCCGACGGTGAGGTCAGGAACGTCATCGTGGACCTGGAGAACATCGAGTTCATGGACTCGACCTCGCTTGGCATGCTGGTGTTCCTCAACAACCGCCTCCAGATCATCGAGGGTCGCCTGGTGATCGTCAACGCCGCGGCCACGCTCGAACAGATGTTCAAGATCACCCAGCTCGACCGCATGCTGCCCGTCTGCCGGGACGTCATGAAAGCCGTGGCGATCCTGAACCGGGCCCAGGCGGCCTGAGCGGGTCCTGACGCCTTGCCAATGGGTCCCGGTGGGCCAACAATCCCCGGATAGAGCCGGGGCAATGGTGTAATTGGTAGCACGACAGATTCTGATTCTGTTAGTTGGGGTTCAAGTCCCTATTGCCCTATTCGACGACCCGTGGCGGAGGCTTCCAGCCTCCGCTGTCGTTTTTAGGCAAGCTCGGTTCTGAGTACGCGGAGGCTGGAAGCCTCCGCCACTGAAACAGAAGCTGATCAGTCCAGCAGATCCACCGTGTGCGCCGCGTCGGGGTCGAGCTGCATCTTCAGGTACGCCGCGTACAGACCATCCGTCGCCAGCAACTCCTCGTGCGAGCCGAGCTCGATCAGCTGGCCTTTTTCGAGCACTGCGATCACATCCGCGTGCCTGATCGTGCTCAGTCGATGGGCGATGACGATGCTCGTGCGGTTCTTCATCAGCTCCGCCAGCGAGCGCTGGATGAGCGCCTCCGAGCGCGAATCGAGGTTGCTCGTGGCTTCATCGAGGATCAGCAGCACCGGGTCAGCCAGGATCGCCCGCGCGATCGCCAGGCGCTGCTTCTGCCCGCCCGAGAGGCGCACGCCTCGCTCGCCGATCAGCGTGCGGTAGCCCCGCTCGGTCTCGACGATGAACTCGTGCGCGTTGGCGAGCTTGGCGGCGTGCTCGATCTCTTCCTGCAGCGCATCGCGCCGGGCGTAGGCGATGTTCTCGGCGATGGTGCCATCGAACAGGAACACGTCCTGCTCGACGATGCCGAGCAGCCTGCGGTAGCTGTCGACGTCGATCTCGCTCAGGTCCGTGCCGTCGAGAGAGATCGTGCCCTCGGTGGGGTCGTAGAAGCGGGCGATCAGATTGCACAGCGTGGTCTTGCCCGCGCCCGAGGGGCCCACGAGTGCCAGCGTCTGCCCCGGTTTGATCGCCAGCGAGAGGTCCCTGATCACGCGCACGGGCTCGTCGGTCGACTTGTCGGTGGGGGATTTCGGGTACGCAAACGAGAGGCGATCGATCCGGATCTCCCCGCGTGCCGTGTTGCGGCTGACCTGGACGCCCTCGCGCTTGCCCTCGAATTCCATTGGCTCTGCGAGCAGATCGAGCGTTTTGTCGAGCGCCGAGAGGTTGTTCTGCACGGTCGTCGCGCTCGAAGCCAGCGCTTCGAGGGGGCCGAGCAGCATGACGACGTAGGTGACGAACATGATCACATCGCCCGGCGTGAGCTTGCCGCTGATGACCTGGGCGCCGCCGTAGACGAGCACGCCTGTCGAGGCGACCGGGATGAGCAGCGCCCATGCGACCTCGATCCCGCGGGACCACCACCAGGCCATGATCTCCTGGCGGATCATGAAGTGGTTGGCACCGACGAAGCGCTGGCCCTCGCCGCGCCATCGGCTGAACCCGCGGACGATGCGCATCCCGCCGAAAACCTCGGTGGAGTGACTGTCGATGTTGGTCCGGCTGACGCGGATGTCGCGGTAGATGGGGCGTATACGTCCGATCCAGGTGCGGTGCGTGATCCAGATGGCGGGGATCATCAGCAGCGAGCCGACGAGCAGCTTCCAGTCGACCATCGCCAGGATGATGAGGGTGACGCCAACCTGGGTGACCGCTCGCCACGGGTTGTAGATCAGGCTGAAGACGAGCTCGCCCACGCCGCCAGCGTCCTCGCGCAGGATCGAGGCGATGCCGCCCGATTTGAGCGCCTGCACGCGCTCCAGCGGGAGGCGCACCGCGTGATCGAAGATCGTCCGCCTGAACGAGACCTGAAGGCGCTTGGTGATCCGCGTCGCCTGCCAGCGCCCCCACATGGCGATCATGACGCTGGTCATCGTCAGCGTGATCATCGCAAGCCCGATGAACCAGAGCATCGCAAGGCGATCCGGGGATCCATCGGCGGTCCGCGGCAGATCGACGTATTGGGCGAGCGCCTCGGGCCCGGGCACGTCCGCCCAGACGTAATCCATCACCAGCTTGGTCGAGACGGGCAGGACCATCCCGATGATCGTCGAGACACTCAGCGTCACCAGCGCCAGGCTCAGCCGCGTGTGGTGCCCCCGGCTGAGCTTCCAGAACGCGCCGAGCACCTCGCCCACCGGGCGTGTCCGCTGGCGCTTGGAGGGCTCGTTGGAATGAATGGCGGCGTCATCGCCGGCGCGTGAGCGCTGGCGCCTGCGGACTTTGTAGTCTGCGAATCGCTTGCCGCTGACTCGGGCTGGCTGGCTTTCGTTCTGCACGGGCGGATGCTAGGCTCACGCCTCAGATCGCCGGATTCTTCGGCGTGCTGGCTCGCAAAGGGGACTGATCTATGGCGCTCCCGGGTTCGAAGATCGCGCTGCACTGGAGGATCCTGATCGGCCTGTCGCTGGGCATCGCAGCGGGTCTGATCATCAACACGACCTGGACGCAGGACACATGGACCGCCCTTGGCGTCAACGACCCTTCGACGCTGATCAAGGGCGGCGCCAGCGCGAACCAGACGCTCAAGCCGGGCGGCATCAACGAGTACGCCGACTTCACGGCGCGCGTCGCGGTCTTCGCCAGGCAGGCCAACGAGTTCATCGGGCAGCTCTTTATGAAGGGGCTCAAGTTCATCGCGGTGCCCATCGTGCTCTTTAGCCTCGCTGCGGGCGTTGCGGGCCTCAACGACACTCGCAAGCTCGGGCGCATCGGGGGCAAAGCGATCGGGATCTATCTCTGCACGACCGCCCTTGCGATCACGATCGGGCTCCTGGCCGCCAACATCGTCAAGCCGGGCAAATCGTTCCCCGAGGAGAAGCGCGTCCAGCTCGAGGCGCAGTACCAGGCCGATGCGGACTCCAAGGTCACCAGCGCCAACGAGCAGCGGACCAAGTCCACGTGGGACATCGTCCTCAACATCTTCCCCGACAATCCGTTCAAATCGATGGCCGAGGGCAACACACTCCAGGTGGTCGTGGTCGGGCTGCTCGTCGGATTTGCGATCACGCTGCTCCCCCAGAAGGAAGCCGGGCCGCTGCTGCAGATCTTCGAGGGGATGACGAATGTCACGATCAAGATCGTCGAGGTCGTGCTCAAGATCGCACCCATCGCGGTGTTCTCGCTGATCGTCACGCAGATCGCGGACCTCGGGATCGACGTGCTCCGGTCGCTCGTGGTCTACTGCCTGACCGTCGTCGGCGGGCTGGCGCTCATGATGTTCCTGGTCTACCCGATGATCGTCAGGGTCTTCACGCCGGTGGGCTACGGGCGGTTCTTCAAGGCCATTAGCCCGGCGCAGCTGCTCGCGTTCAGTTCGTCCAGCTCCGGCGCCACGATGCCCGTCACGATGGAATGCGTCGAGAAGCGCCTGGGCGTCTCTGAGGACGTGACGAGCTTCGTGATCCCCGTGGGCGCGACGATCAACATGGACGGGACAGCCCTCTACCAGGGCGTCGCGGCTGTGTTCATTGCACAGATGTTCAACATGGATCTCACGATCATTCAGCAGCTGACGATCGTGATGACGGCGACGCTCGCCTCGATCGGAACCGCCGCCGTCCCAGGCGTGGGCATCGTGATGCTCGTGATCGTGCTCGAATCGGTGGGGCTGCCCATCCAGGGCATCGCGGTGATCCTGGGCGTGGACCGGATTCTCGACATGTGCCGGACGAGCGTAAACGTGACGGGCGACTGCATGGTCGCGGCCGTCGTTGCGCATTCGGAGAACGAACTCCTGACGCCCGAGCAGGTCGCGGCGGCTTCGAACCAACCGCTCGACGAGCACCCCCCGCTGTAATGGTGCCATCGCCCATCTCCGATGGGTGAAGCTCGGAGCCGGACGATCAATGCACCACGCATCAGCGATGCGGGATGGCACCGTGGAACGCTCAGCTGTCCTGGTCCCAGCGCCGAAGGATGCGGGCCGTCTCGTCGCGGTGCTCGCTCTCGTCGCGAGCCATGTCCTCGAGCTGGACCTGCAGGCCCTTCATGCCCAGCGACTCGGCCTGGGCCGCCCGCGTGGCGTACCGGTCGTGCGCATCTGTTTCTGCCTCGAGGATCGCCTTGAGCATGTCCTTGGGGGAGTCGGCAAGCTTCACAGGCTTGGGCGTGGTGGTGGGCTCGCCGCCCAGGGCGACGATCTTGGCTGCCAGGAACTGGGCATGGCCTGTCTCGTCGGGGATCTCCGCCTCAAAGAATGACTTGAGCTCGGGGCGCGAGGGGCCGCTGACCTTGGCGGCGTATGTCAGGTACTGCAGCATCGCCGAGTACTCGTGCGACAGATCCTCGTTGAGCGCTTCGATCAGCCGGGCTTTCGTGATGTCTGACATGAAAGTCCTCTCTTTAGATTAGAACCGTTCTAAATAGTGTAGGCCTCATCCTGCGGAAATGACAAACGCGACCCGTCGGTCGCGTCTGGTGGAGCATCGGGTTGTGGATTGTGGCTTACGCCCCGGCGAGCTCGAGCTGGCTGGCCAGATCGTCGTGGATCGCCATGATCCGTGTGAACATCAAACGCCCGGCTTGGACGAGCTTGGCCTTGTCTTCCTCGTTGAAGGGCAGGGCGTCCAAGGTGACTTTGAAGGCCTCCCAGCGCGGACGCTGGGCGTTGCCGTAGGGATCGAGCGAGCGCAGACCCTCGTCGCCCTGTGTGCCCCAGGCACCCCGCAGCTTCTTGGCGACGTAATGGTTGCCGTTGTTGGCGCCCTCTCGGACATAGTGGAGCCCGAGGAGGGTGAGCGAGTCGGCCTGCTCGATGTCGTGACAGAGAGCCGCGACACCCGGGGTCGGCTCGTCAGAGGGCTGGGTGTCAAAGTGGGCAAGGTCTTCGTCGTAGTAGGGCCCCTGAAGCTGGGGGTCATCGACGAGAGCGCTCAGGAAGGGGCTTGTCGGCCTGGCGCGCGTGATCGCGTGATCGAGGGCCTTGTTCCAGATGACCTCCTGGCGGAGCATCTGGACGTATTCCTCGCGGGTCATCCGCCCCGAGACCATTCTCGCCGGGACGGCTGCGTGCTCGGCCTTCTCATGCAGGTCGGCGCAGCCCTCTTTCATCATCTGGCTGATAGGTTTGCTCTGGGTCGGTTGGCTGCTCATGGCTTGGCTCCGTCGGTTTCGTTTGTTGGTTCAGCCATGATCATCGCAGTGGGAATGGGCACGTCAAGACGATCGGGGTTCCGATTGAGACTCATTCTCAACAAAATATACCCCCGATCCAGGTAGAGTAATCCCCTGAAACCGTGAGGCAACCGACAGAAACGGGCGCAAAAGAAGGAGTTATCGGCACTCTCCCTCATTGTCCTGCGGATTCGTGCCGGTACTCTGTCTGAACAACTGCTGCCGCGAGTGTCTCCGCCCGGAGATGCCAGGACCGGTGAGCAGGGCCGCAAGGAACGCGGCAAGGTCGGGGGAGTCGCCCGCTCAGGAGCGGGTACAGAGGGGGCCACCAACGCCAAGCGTTGACTGAGCCAAGACCCCCGAAGGTCATCCAAACACGTTTAGAGCCGGCAAAGGTGCCGGCACCCGTTTTGGCGGAGCTGCCAACCGGGATCACCGCACAGGGAGGAACCGACTGGTGCTGTACTCACTTTCACGATTGATCTTGCTGATCTTGCTGACGTTCTCGCCCTGGCTGAACGCCGGTGCGATGGCGCAGCCTACCGCGCCGCAATTCAAGCTTTGGCTCTCGTATTACGCCAACAATGATCTCCGGGCGGATTACAACTACGACGGGCAGATCTCGCCCGCCGACTTCCCGGCGTTCCTGGTCAACTACAACAACCCGCCCGGCGGGGGTGATGACAATGGGTGGACCGAGCTCAACCCGGGCTCCAATTCCCGCGTCATCTATGTCTCGAGCTCGCAGGGCAACGACAGCTACGACGGGCAGTCCACAACCCGTCCTGTCAAGACGATCGCCCGTGCCTACGACCTGATCCGTGACGGGCAGCCCGACTGGATCCGGCTCCGCAGGGGGGACACCTTCTTTGAGTCCCTGCCCAACTGGAAGAAGTCGGGCAAGTCCTACGCCGAGCCCATGGTCCTCTCGACCTACGGCGAGAACAGCGCCCGCCCCAAAATCCTGACGGGCAACACCCGCGGGATGCGCGCCACCGGGCCCGAGTCCCGGCGCCACCTCCGCTTCGTGGGCTTTGAGATGCGTCCCCACACCCGTACGCGCGACGAGGCCCCGGGCGGGATCGAGTTCATCTGTCACCACGAGGACATCCTCATCGAGGACTGCCTCATCGGCGGCTTTGCGGACAACCTCCAGTTCCAGGGCGACGACACGCTCCGCGCCTCCAACATCCGGGTGCGTCGCAACGTGATCATCGATTCGTGGGCGGTCGGTCAGCACTCGCAGGGTCTGTACGCTGCTCGCGTCGACAATATGTTCATCGAGCAGAACATCTTCGATCACAACGGCTGGAAAGAAGGCGTCGAGGGCGCCGATCCGACCATCTTCAACCACAACATCTACATCCAGTCGAGCTGCTCGGGCATCCAGGTGCTGGACAACATCATCTCCAACGCTTCGAGCCACGGCGTGCAGATGCGCCCGGGCGGCGTCGTCGTCGGCAACTTCTTCTACCGCAACGCGATCAACGTGCTCCTGGGCAACGAGGACTTCGAGACCACCGGTGCCGTCAACAGCAACGTGATCATGGAAGGCAAGGACATCGGCCCAGGCCTTCCCCGCGGGATGGGCATCCACATCCAGTACACGAACAGCGCCAAGGTCCGTGACAACGTCATCCTCCGCAACGGCACCGAATCGGGCCAGAGCGAGGCGATCGCCATCATCGGTGACAGCAACAAGCTGATCAAGAACCTGCTCGTCGAGCGGAACACGATCTACAACTGGTTCAACAACATCGTCATCGAGAACGAGGGCATCCGCGACGCGGTCTTCCAGAACAACGTGGTCTACGACAACCAGAACGGGAGCCCCGCGATCCGTCACTGGTTCACTTCCACGGTGGACGAGGTGGTGGGGGTGAACAACACCTACTACATCGGAGGCACCAACAGCTGGTTCCGCCTGCGGAACAACTACTACTCGCTCAGCCAGTGGCTCAACGTCGGGATCGAGAACAACCCGCAGAGCATCAACGGGCGTCAATTCTTCGACGACTCCCGCACGCTGGCCCGCTACGCCCAGAACCTGCTCCTGACCGCGAACCCGCAGCTGGTGCTCAACCGTGCTCGGGCTCAGTCCCGTCCGATCTGGGACGACAACTACACCGCTACGAGCATCAACACCTACTTCCGCGAGGGATACAAGCTGGTCGACTGACCGCCGGGCAAACACGTTCATGCAAAGAGAAAGCCCCGCACCGGCGAACCGGTGCGGGGCTCTTTATTTGATGAGATGGTTCGTCGATCAGCGGCGGCGGCGTGCGGCGGCCAGACCACCGAGCCCGATCAGGGCCAGGGTCGAGGGCGCGGGCACGGCATAGAGCGCCGTCGCGTCGACGTTGTTCAGGAGCACATTCCGACCAGTGCCGTCGAGGTTGACCTCGACGATGCGACCCTCGAAATTGCCCGAAGTAAAGTTGCGCTCGACGTAGTTGAGCTTGCCCGTGAACTGGTTGAAGATCACGCCGAACGGCTGGTACAGGATGCCGGTGTTGGCGCTGTCGAGCTCGGTGTCGAGGTCGAGGATCTTGGAGATGCTCACGAAGTCGCCGTTGCCATCGAGATCGATCTCGTAGAGAGAGCGAGTGGTTTCCTCGACGATGTAGATGTCGCCATTGTCAGCCGAGGCGACCCCGCGGATGCGGCTGAGCGTGTCGGGCAGCCCGGTGAACGATGTGGACAGATCGATGACAGGCGAGAAGGTGACATCGGTCGGGTCGCCCGGATTGTTCATGACAAGGCGGTGGATGACGCTCGCCTCGCGGTCCTGGCCCGGGGGCACGTTGGGGTTGTCCTGGATGCCGCCGTTGACGGTCCCGACGTAGAAGTTGCCCCCGCGGAGGCGGTCCCCGACGATCGTGTTGAACGCATTGGGGCGGGGCCTCGGGTCAGAGAAGGGGGGCTCGGGCACCACGACCGTGACGCTCACAGGATTCGCGACGTCCAGTCCAAGAACGCCCTCGAGCCGGAGCGGGAGCGTCGAGGCTGAGCCGGGGTTGTTGGTCATGAGCACGTTGTTCGTCACGGCGTCGTACGCCATGCCTTCGACAGCCTGAATGGGATCGCTGTTGAAGAAGTTGTTGACCGTGCGCAGGCCCGGGTTGAACATGTCCGTGACCTGGTAAATGTTGGCGGTCGAGGGGTTCTGCTCGGGCGTGGGGGAATTGGAGAAGTAGAACGCGCCGCTGGAATCCCGTGCGATGCCACCGATGAGGCGATGGGCGCTGATGGGTGCAGGCGCGAACGTGACGAGCGTGCTTGGGGTCAGGCTGCCGTAGTCGAGCAATTGGATCGTGTCCGATCCCCCCGCACGATCATTGGTGGCAAAGAGAATATCGCCCGGCATCTGCGCCGACGCCGACGCGGCAAGGCCGGCCAGTGCCAACAAGAAAGTAGTCTTGCGGATCATGTGTAATGTCTCCTCTCAGGTTTGTCGTTGTTCCATCCCGCCCTCTGGGCTCACGACAGACGAGCCAGAACAGGCAATGAGCGGGGTACTTTCGCAATTGAAAGTGTAATGCTCGCTCCAACAGAGTTCGAGGGGGAATTCCCTATTTCACTTCGGAAGCACGTGGCATTTGGTTTCTGGACTGTCCAAATTAACCACAATACGGGGACTTGTTGTCGACCCGGGTGGCGTTGACTCGGGCTCGTCTGGGCCTAGACTCGCCGCTGAGGGCTTGTAGCTCAGTTGGTAGAGCGCACCCCTGATAAGGGTGAGGTCACAGGTTCAAGTCCTGTCAGGCCCATTGAGGACACGCGAGTACGCTGGTTGGTCCGGTTTTCAGGTATTCGTTGCCTGGAGACGACCAAAGAGACCGCATGGCCAAATCAACCCCGAGTTTCTGGACAGACTTCCGTCTCTTCTTCCTCAGAGGCCTTGGGGTTCTTCTGCCCTCGGTGCTGACCCTCTGGTTGCTCTTCCAGGCGTTCATCTTTCTGTACAACAACGTCGCGGCCCCGATCAACCGCGGCATCCAGACCGCGATCGTTGAGATTACCCCTCGGGTGGTCAGCGATGCGCGCGTGCCGGAGTGGTTCCGCGTCACAGCCGAAGAAGTCGACGAGTTCAAAAGAGCGACGCCCGACCCGCTCATGCGGAAAGCGCCAGAAGAGAAGATCCGTCATTACATCCGGACGCAGCAGATCTCCCGGTTCTGGGAAACCTGGACTTTCGGGCTGCTCCGCCTGACGGGCCTCTTGGTGGCGATCGTGCTGATCTACCTGGGCGGGCGGGTGCTGGGCAGCTTTGTCGGCAAGTACTTCTTCCATCGCCTGGAACGCCTCCTCAAGGCCGTGCCTGGGTTCAAGCAGGTCTATCCGCACGTCAAGCAGATGGTCGACCTGATCATGGGCGACAGCCAGATGGCGTTTCGTCGGGTGGTGCTGGTCGAGTACCCAAGGAAAGGGATCTGGACGATCGGCCTGGTGACCTCGAGCTCGATCAAGTCGATCGCTGAGCAGGTCAAGGGCGACGTGCTGACGATCTTCATCCCGACCAGCCCGACGCCGTTTACGGGCTTTACGATCAACGTCCCGGCGGCGGAGTGCATCGACGTCGATATGACGATCGATCAGGCCCTTCGGTTTGTGATCACAGCGGGCGTTCTGGTGCCCGAGGGGCACGAGATGCCCCCCGCCTCGGGTGTGCCGCAGATCCAGGTGCCAAGCGTGATCACGCCTCCCGAACCCGAGACAGACCGCCCGGTTTCCGAGTCCTAGACTCCTTTCCCGGGGCCCTTGCCCGCGGTGAGAGTGGAGGGCTGGGCATGCGTGTCGATGTCGTGGGGTTGAAATTAGAGGTCACCGACCCGATCCGGGAGTACGCGGAGTCGAAGGTCGCAAAGCTCCTCCGCTATTTCGACGGCACCCAGCTGATCACGGTCCGCCTGGCCCAGCCAGCGGGACGGGATTTCGAGGTCGAGCTCGTGGTGGACGTCGAGAAGCACAACGATTTCGTGGCCACCGCAACGGGGGACGACCTGTACCTGACGATCGATTCTTCGGTTCAGAAGATGAGCCGTCAGTTGACGACTTCAAAGAGAAGCTCAAGCTGAGCAGCCACCATCCTGACGAGCCACGCTGAAGCGGGGAGCATACCGACAATGAAGCTCATCGAACTCGTGCCTGAGGGCGCGATCTCAACCCATCTGCAAGCGACACAGCGTGACGACGTCATCGCTGAGATGGTGGATCTTTTGATTGCCGCGGGCTCGGCCGCCCCCGAGTCGCGCGACGACCTGATCGCCAAGGTGCTCAGCCGCGAGCAGACAGGCTCGACCGGTTACGGGCGGGGCGTCGCGGTGCCGCACGTCAAGCAGCCCAGCGTCGAGCGTATGTCTGTGGCCATCGGGTTGAGCCAGACAGGCGTGGACTTCAACGCCCTCGACCGCCAGCCGGTCTTCTCGGTGTTCCTGCTCTTGAGCCCCATCGATCGCCCCGAGGAGCACCTCCAGGCGATGGAGGCGATCTTCAAGCAGCTGAGCAAGGAGACGTTCCGGCGTCAGCTGCGTCAGGCGGCGAATGTCGAGGACGTGCGCGCACTCCTGACCGAGGCGGATTCGAAGCAGGCCGCGGGCTGAACCCGGAGCGAGAGGAGCATGCCTTGCCGAGCCGGGCCCAGGTCATCGTCACGATCGTCAACCGACTGGGCCTGCACGCCCGGCCGGCGATGACCTTCGTCGACGCGGCCCAGGCCTACAAGTGCTCCGTCAAGGTGCAGAAGGGGGACTTCGCGGTCGACGGCAAGTCGATCATGGAGGTCATGATGCTCGCGGCGACCAAGGGCACCAAGCTCGAAGTCATCTGCGAGGGCGATGACGCGGATGTCTGCATCAAGGCCCTGGCAAAGCTGGTGGCGGATGGGTTTGGGGAGGACTGAGAATCCGCCTCGGCGTTTGATTTCAAGTAGCACACCTCGGCCCTAATTGAGGTTCCATCCCGATTGGGAGCCCTGCCTCGTCGGCCCTCGGCATGCCGTGGCCTGGCAGTGCCACGAACACGGATTGCCTTCGGGACAACCTGTGACACTCCTTCATTATGGCATCCAAGGTACAGAACCGAGATCTTCGCCGACCACTGTGCTGATCGGGCTCTCTTCCTGAATGATGACATCTTCTTTGTGGCTGTGCGCCTTATACCGGTCTGCTTGTGACCTGTTGCTGGTGCGTCCGCCAAGCTAGACACATCTTGTAGTCATGCGAGCCTTGTGCGACACAGATCTGTGGATTTGAGAGTCGACGAAGGCCAACGTATTTTCTTTAAGACAAACAATGAACAATTTCTGGTAGAACGACTTGAACGCATCATTCTGTTTTGTTAGCTTTCCGGCTCATCGATCGGATCGGGTATGAAATAGAAAGATGGAGCAAAAGATGAGATCGAGTCTGCTGACACGAACGATGGCTGTCGCTTTCGGTGTTCTTTCGCTTGCGGTATCGGCCCAGCCGCTTACCCATCAGGACGACCTCAATCTCGATGGGGTTCCGGATCGGCTTGAGTTCGAGATCGTTGAGAACCAGGACGGGATGGATTCCCGGAGGGTCAGAGTCATCGATGGAGCCACCGATGCTCTGGTCTACACGTTGAAGCCGCCGACACCTCTTGGCGATGGCTTCGGTTCAGATGCGAGGATCGGTGCGGACTGGACCGGCGATGGCATCGCTGAGATCTACGTATCTCTTCCACTCGCTGTGCGGTGGGGTGGGTTCGGGGCAGTCTGGGTCTACGACGGTGTGAGCTTCGAGCGTGTACTTCAGTTCGAGGGCAGCGTTTCGGACATATTCGGGCTTGGGTTTGACGAAAGGCCCGATTCGAACAGCGACGGCTGGGACGAACTGGTCATATCCAGTCATTTCATCGACAACAATCTCGATGTCTGGCAAGAGTGGCTCGTCCATGGCCAAGGACAGCTCGGTGTCGACCCGATCGCGATCCAAGACCCGGTGCTGGTGCTTCGAGGAGCCGATGTCGACGGGAACGGCGTCGTCGACATGCTTGACTTGGCCAGCATCTCACAGCAGATCGGATCGAGCGAGCCGGGCTCGGACCTCGATACGGATGGCACGGTCACAGCCGCGGATGTGTCGACGGCCATGGACGCATGGCAGAGCGGCACGCCCACAACGCCCAACGGAAGGCTTCTCTTCTGGGCTCCCGGTGTCGATGCCGGCATCAGCGCGACAGGCGAGACCATCCTCAACCGTTCAACGGACGGCGGCCTCGGCGGCGGTGGATCCGGAGGGGGAGGTGGCAGCGGCAGTGGGGGCGGAAGCGGCAGTGGAGGTGGAGGTGGAGGTGGCGGCGGCGGCGGCGGCGGAGGAGGCGGTGGGGGTGGAGACGGTGACGGCAATGGGGACGACGATGATGACGATGACAATGATGACACGAAGTTGCCGTGCGTCTTTGATCACTCGAATAACTGGAGCGATATCGAGTCCAGCCCGGAGCACTGCTCGCTCATTCTCATCGGTCATTCCCTCGGGAAGTACTCGGCGATCTTCCCGGGCGACGGACCGACACGCCTGACATTCGGAGCATTTACCACTGAGAGCGGCTCTGCGATCAGCTGGTCGGTCAGCGGCGCCACCGTTGATGAGATCGCGTACGCGGACGCCTGGGGCTTTAGCCGGTGCACAGTGATCGTGGACTTCCCAGGAACGGTGACCGTCGGCGCGAGTGTTTCCTCACCCTGCGGCGGGCTCTCGGTCCATGGCAAGACGCGAGTGATCGAGCTCGATCTCGACATCGATGGCGACAACGACGATGCGCTGGGCAGCCCCGAGCGCGACGAGGACGAGGAGCAAGCCGAGTATGCCCATTGGCCGACGGACGAGACGCCGGGCAAGGTGGCGCTGACCAACACTTTCGACTATGACAGTGACGGCCTGCCCGGATACATCGACGGCATTGATATGTTCGACGTCGACACGATCGAAGTGGACGACGAGGGCGGGCAGGAGATGCTCGTCCCGCTTGTCCTCGACGTCGATGGACCGGTCTGCAATCTGGCTTCGGTGAAGTTCTTCTACCCGGCGGCCCGCCCGCCGATCGGTCTTGACGACGAACTCTCGGGCTACGAACGGCTCTACGGGCAGGGCCAGCACGTGCGACTCTGGAGGACCCGGGGCCCATCACGAGACCCGCGACCGATCACCGACGGTGGCGATTTCATCCCGCCGGGCACATGGATCCCGCTGAGTGAGTTCGGTCTGGTCGAGCCCGTCGACGGCACAATGGCTGCCCCGGTCGACAAGGTCACGCTCTGGATCGAACCGATCATGCCGAGCGAACGCGTCGGCGACGTCGTGATCCGCGCCGAGCTGTCACCGGGGATCGCCGGCTCGACGAGGCCGAGGGACGCGGTGCGGATGACGGTGACGGAGGTGGAGTTGTTGGGGCAGAACGGGCCCGATGACAGTTTCGATCCGGTTGTCGGTCCTGTGGCTTCAGAAATCATCGACAACGATTTCGATGGCATTCCCGATATGGGATCGCTAGTGATGACATACCGGCTCGAGATACTCGATCCAAGATCGACCGGTCTCGAAAGCATCACAGCGGAGGGGCAACAGCTTGATCTCTGGAATGCAGGTAATGGACTTTGGATGACACCGGAGTTCATTGTTTTGCCGCCGGGTTCGGAATTGCCGACCCAGCCATTAAGCCAGATCTATCACGCACCTGGCACCTGGTATGAGTTCGAGTATAACCCTGCATGGACATACTCGAGGGAATGGCAGCCGGAACGGGTACCCGAACCGTATGAAATCAAAATAGCTAACGAAATTCTCGATGTAACCCACGAGTATGATTTTGAAACTTGGAAGCCAGACAACTTTGATACAGGAAACCATAATCCTGGACAGTTTGGGACAGAAATCCATCAGAAGGTATCAGCACGTCTTTCTGGGGAGCCGGATTGGCTTGTAAACGTATATTGTGACCACAGGACAGGGCGTATATTGTCGATTGGGAATGTGCCTAGCGGAGGCGTGACGGGAACGACTCAAGTTGATGCCATTGCTCTTAATGACGGGTATCGTCCGCAAGTGGGTGATGTGTTAGATTCGAGTCGTGCGGAGATAATTGAGCTAAAATTTTCACTTCGTGGAGAACGTATACCCAACACAGCTTCAGGTTCGGGGATGCCAGGCCAGAGAGATCGGTTGACGATGCTAAACGGGGGAAGACACCCAAAGACCTTCGGGTCACCTGTTTCATGGTCTGACACCTATGGCAAGCTCATCTACAATGAGAGAGTAGCAACAAAATTCCAATTGATGAAAGCTATTAAGAAAAAGAAACTCAAAAGCATTCTCGGTAGAATCACAAAAGCAACGTTTGTAGGCTCTATGGCAATTACGGTTCACGCCTTGGTCAACAACCATGTATACGCCGACGAACTCGATGCCATAGAATCAAAGATCATTAATTATGTAAGAGAGGACGATACCTATTGGCGACCGCTTCGTGGAGTGGAGTTGGTGCAAGCAATAACAGATTACATGAGGCACTTCTCTGATGGGCCGTGGCTCGATGTAATCAATGCAAACTCACTGTATTTGATCTATTGGATCGAGTTAAAGGCCGAGGAATAGTGAGCGCAAATTCGCAAATTGTAATTGTGCCCAGCAAGATCCAACAAGCCGAGAGTTGGCGGGATATTGCAGATCGCTTTCTGCGAGAATTGTGCCAGAGCTCGAAATCTCGGTTGCACCTACGCCAGGCATGGACAAACAGTAGAACGCGCGTAATGGGAGAGATTCAGGAATATGGCAAGTCTGTTGAGAGATATGAGTGGTATCCATCCAAGCTAATGTCCCACTATCTCTCGCCGGTCAACGTCGAAACCGTTTTGCGGTGTATTCGAGATGAAAATATTGCCTTCGTATCTGTATCTCCGGATTTGGAAATAGAGACGGCGAACTCATTGCAAACGGCAATGCAAGACGTAATAAGGCTCGTTGCAAGTATCCCTGCTTTAAACGGTGACACTCTATTGTATGATTCGTACGGCGTAAGCTTTGGGTCCCACCGTGTTTCCGGTATTGGCGTCAATGACTCACTATGGCATCGACAGACGAATATGTCCATTCGATTTTGGGCTCATGGCCTTTCAAAGGCATATTACGTCGCAAGAAGAGACATCATCAATTCATCAGAGATGCGACGATTAGTTGAATTGACAAGTCTTGATTGGGGTCCGTGTGACGTTGAAGTACTTCAGGACTATTAGCATCAGAAGATACGGATGATGCGAATAATAAAAACCACTGTAAAGTGCATGATGGTAGCAAGCTACTCTTCCTCGCTCACCCTCTTTATCCTCGCCCCGACCTTCGCCAGCCTCTCTTCGAGCTTTTCGTAGCCGCGGTCGAGGTGGTACACGCGAAGGACGCGGGTTGTGCCCTCGGCGGCAAGGCCCGCAAGGACCAGGCCTGCTGAGGCGCGGAGATCCGAAGCCATCACCGGTGCGCCGACGAGTCGGCGCACGCCCGAGACGATCGCGGTGGGGCCCTGGCGGAAGAGCTGGGCGCCCATGCGCGAGAGCTCTGCGACGTGCAGGAACCGCTCAGGGAAGATCTTCTCGGTGATCACGCTCGTGCCGTCGGCGAGCGTGAGCAGGGCCATGAACTGCGCCTGCAGGTCGGTCGGGAAGCCCGGGTGGGGCTGGGTCGTGATGTCGCAGGGCTTGAGCGCCCGCCCGCCGGCGACGCGGACGCGGGCGCGCATCGAGCTCGCATCATCGAGCGCCTCGACCTCGACACCGATCTGCTCCAGACAGTTGGTCGCGGCCATGAGCGCGTCGAGCGGGCAGTTGGTGATCGTCAGTTCGCCCGCGGTGATCGCGGCAGCAACCATGAACGTGCCCGCCTCGATGCGGTCGGGGATCACGCGGTGCGTCGTGCCACCGAGCTGATCGACGCCCTGAACGACGATGCGGGGCGAGCCCGCGCCGGAGATCTTGGCGCCCATCGCGATGAGCAGGTTCGCCAGGTCGACGATCTCGGGCTCGCACGCGGCAGACTCGATGACGGTCGTGCCTTGCGCAAGGACGGCGGCGGAGAGGATGTTGGCGGTGCCCAGCACGGTCGAGCCGAACGCGCCGCCCAGAAAGATGCGGTTGCCCTTGAGCCTGCCGCCCGGGACGCGTCCGATGACGTCGCCCTCCTGGAGCTCGAAGGTGGCGCCGAGGGCTTCGAGGCCCTTGAGGTGCAGGTCGATGGGGCGCTGGCCGATCGCGCAGCCGCCCGGGAGGGAGACGCGGGCCTTGCCTCGGGCGGCCAGCAGCGGGCCGAGGACGCAGACGCTGGCGCGCATGGTTTTGACGATGTCGTAGCGTGCGTGGCTCTCGGTGGTGTCGGAGGTGTGGAGGATGCAGCTGTGCTTGCCCGTGCGTTCGACGGCGCAGCCGAGCTCGGTGAGCAGGTTCTGCATGTTGCGGATGTCGGAGAGGTCGGGGACGTCCTCGAACCGGACGGGCTCCTGGGTGAGCAGGGCGGCGGCCATGAGCGGGAGGGCGGCGTTCTTGGAGCCGTTGACCGCGATCTCGCCCGAAAGACGCCGACTGCCCTCGATCTCGAATACGTCCATCGCGCGCGACCCTCCCTGGTGCGATTGAGCCATCCCTCTTGGCGGTGCCAGACTCCTGTATCGTACACGTCCGGCCCCGTTCGATAGTCCTGTGATCTTCGGGCTTTGGGCTGATTTGGTGTCGCTTGCGGGGTTCTGGCGTGTACGACTTCATCCACAAGCAAGAGCTGTTCGCGTTGTGGGAGGCGGGGTACGTCGATCGCGCCTCGCGGGACCTCAAGAGCATCCAGGACGCATGGATGCTCGCTCAGCTGGCGGGGGCCGGGGGGTTGCGGATCTGCGAGGTGGGGGGCGGGGCGTGCCGGGCCTTGGCCAGACTCGCAAAGCGAAAGGGTGTGCACCAAAGGGCGAGGAACGAGTGCTGGAACGCGGACCGGTTCGAGGGCCACGGGAACGGGCCCGTCAGAGCGCCCAGGATCCGGGGCGTTCGACACGTCAGGGCGAACATGGGCGAGTTCAGCGCGGAGTTTGCCGACGCGAGCTTCGATGTGGTGTTCTCGATCTCGGTGCTCGAGCACGTGCCCGTTGAGCGCCTGGGCGAGTGCTTCGCCGACATGGCCAGGATCCTGAAGCCGGGCGGGCGGATGCTCCACGCGATTGATCTGTACGTGGATGACGAGCCCAGATCCTACGGGCAGGTCGAGGCGTACCGCTCGGCGGCGACGGCTGCGCGATGCGGGCTTGCGTGGATCGAGGCGCCCAAGATCGGAAGCGACGTGCGATTCCGGAGCGCCTACGCGTCGAACTCGGATCAGGAGCTCGCGTCGTGGAACGAGGCGGGGACAGGGCTGCGTGATCGTCGGGCACAGGCGCAGAGCTGCTCGCTCGTCATGGGGCTGATCAAGCAGGGATCCTGACGCCGGGCGGTTCCGCTGTTTGTGCGGTATCATTCTGAGTTCGGAGTGTTCCGCTTCGAAAACGGGGGCTCCAGCGCATGTACGATTTCACCCGCAAGCGTCAGATGTTCGAGTGGTGGGACGCGGGTTTCGTGGACACGAAGGCGCGGAACCTCAAGAGCGTCCAGGACGCCTGGATCATGGCGGAGCTGGGCGAGAGCAAGGGGCTGCGGATCGCCGAGATCGGAGGCGGGGACTCGCGGTTGCTCCGTCACCTGGCCTCGAGCAACAGCTGCGTGAACATCGACAAGCTCGAGGGCTTCGGCAAGGGGCCCAAGAAAGACCCCAATATCCCCGGCGTCGAGACGGTGCGCTCGTACATGGGCGAGTTCGACGAGTCGCTCGAGGACGCGAGCTTCGACGCGATCTTCTCGATCTCCGTGATCGAGCACGTGCCCGACGCGATGATCGGAGATTGCTTCGCGGACATGGCGCGCCTGCTGAGGCCAGGCGGGCAGATGCTGCACGCCATCGACATCTACCTCTTCGACGAGCCGACGGTCATGCCCCGCATCGACGCCTACCGAGGCGCGGCGATGAACCCGGAGCTGCGACTCAAGTGGGCGATGGACCCGGTCATCGGCGACACGACCCGCTTCCGCGCGGATTACGTGACCAACTCGGATCACCAGCTCGCGTACGCCAGGCGGCTCTTCAAGGGCATCGACGAGAAGCGGGCCACGATGCAGGCCTGCAACATCATGATGAAGCTCATCAAATACTGAACGGGCTTTAGTAGCCCAAGCGGCTGCCTGAATGCCAGCGCCGGCTCTCGGTGCGCCGGTACGTGGAATCAAAGTACAGGTAGGTGCTGTCGCTGGTGGGCAGGTAGATCCGTCGGTCGTAGCGCAGGTTCGGGCGAGGCTCCTCGGGCCAGCGGTCGGTCGCCAGGACGGGCGCGTTCACGGCGATGTTCATCGCGTCGTTCCGGCGCGTCATCTCGGGGCGGTCGCTGATGGCGTAGCTGATGGCCGAGGATTCGGGCGACTCGAACACGAGCTCCCACGTGTTGCCCGATGGCCCGGGCAAGGGCGGACGCTGGCGCGCGATCGTCCTGGAGGCGCACCCGACGGTGATCGCACTTGCGCACAGGAGAGCTGCTGTCATCGCCAGGCTTGCGGCCCGAGGCGATCCCACTGCACCGCCAGCGCGCTCCGGACCGGGGCGCTCTGGGCTGGGCATGACTCCAACCACTCTCTTCCCGAAGGCTCGCAGGCTTCGCATACCTGCCTTCCGATACAAACGGCAGGCCTTGTCACCTGCCACAGGGTTGGACGCCCGATTCCCGGATCTTCCCGGACCCGGTCCGGTTCGGTGTTGCCCGAACGCGACCTCCCCTGTTGCGGTGCATCATCGCGGATCTGCGAGTCCAAAGCAAGACCCGAACGAGCGATTGTTCCAAAAGAGCGATTGAGCGGGTGTAGCGGGGGGAGAAAGTGCTTGCCTGCGCGTCTGAAAGCACCCCCGGCAGGATTCGAACCTGCGACCTCAGCTTTAGGAAAGCCGTGCTCTATCCAGCTGAGCTACAGGGGCACGCGACGATTCTAGCAGGGGACAAACCGCACCCGCCACGCTAAGCGGGTGGTCTTTGGAACCGATTCCACCCTTCGGCGTCAGATGATCTGCTGGCACCCGGGCGCGATCTGAGCCCGGCAGAGGGAGAGCACACGATGGGCAAAACTCGGGCGTTTGCGTTGGTCGAGGTGGTGGTCGTTGTGGGGGTGTTTGCGGTGCTGCTGGCGACGTGCCTGCCGACGATCCAGGAGCAGCGTCGACAGGCATCGATCAAGGCGGACCTGAACAGCATGCGTCTGATCGGTCAGGCCTCCGCGATGTACTCGGGCGCCAACGCCGGGAGGCTGTTTACGTTTTCGTGGGAGGCCGGCCAGGTGCCCGTGACGCCCAACGCGGAGCTGGCGCTGGCGTGCGCGAACCTCAATCCAAATAGCCCCAGTGGAATCTTGCTGTCTGCTGCGATCCAGCAACTCGATCTCGTGACGCACGGCATCAAGGACGAGAGGCTTGCCCCAAGGCTGCATAACGTACCGACAAGCTTTACGCCATACCCGCTCTATAACCATCTCGTGCTCGCGCGATTCATGGACGAGTCGTTGCCGTCTGACCTGTTCATCTCGCGTGGCGACAAGCATCGCACGTACTGGTTGAACAACATCGACGAGTACTTGGATGATCCCGCTTCGTCACCAGCGAGACCTCCCTCGGCGAGCACCGATTTTATTCAGCTCTGGCGTTGGACGTTCAGTTCGTCATACATGACCGGGCCGTCGCATTATTCAAATGATATTGGCAGCACGACTGGCTTTAAGTTGCCCCAGACGGTGCAGCGTTCCTCGAACCAGCGGTCATGGGTCATGCCGAACCAGCCGGGCGTGCTCGGCAGAAGGAACGCGATGGAGGTCGCATATCCGTCGATGAAGGTGATGATGTTCGATGACTACGACCGCTACAACACCAAAGGGCGCCAGTACTTCGGTCTTGAATCCTCGTCCTCGATCATGAACTTCTACGACGGTCACGCGGCTCGGAAAGCAACGGCCGACGCGAACTACGGCTTCTGGCCCAACAATCCGGACTTCGGTGCCGACACGCCCGACCAACCATCGGCTGTTTATAACTACTCGCCCATCAGTTGGTGGGACCCTCCCCAGGCGGTATCGACGAATGTGCCAACCTATTACGACCAGACCCGCAACGGGCTTCAGGGGATCGATTATCCCGGGAAGTAAGCGAGGCGAGGCTGTGTTTTCTCGTTCGCAGTTGGAACTGCATCGGGCTCCTTGCGTCTGAACCGATATCTGGCCCGTGACTTTGCGGGCCGCATTCGCAGGCAGTGAGCAGGAGGACAACCCATGGCACGAGCAAGGGCGTTCGCACTGGTGGAACTCGTTGTGGTCGTCGCGATCGCGGCAACGCTTCTGGCCCTGTTTCTGCCCGCGATCGACCGGAATCGCAAGCAGGCCTCGATCCGGGTCGATGTGTCGCGTCTGCGATTGATCAGCCAGGCGTCGGCGATCTATTCAGCGGACTTTCAGGATCGTCTCTTCACGTTCTCTTGGCGACCGGGCGAGGTGCCGGTGACGCCAAATACGCAACTCGCCGCGTCGTGTGCTCAGTTGCTGGGGAACTCGGGAGGGGATGACTTGCGGGCGGCGTTGTACCAGCAGCTCGATCTGGTGACACAGATGTCTGACTACCGGCTCATCCAGCCGACGAGCACGCTGACGCCGCAGGCGCATGCGCCGTACTTTCTTTTCAGCCATCTGGTGCTCGCATACCACATGGGCGAGGGCGTGCCCTCGGAGGTGTTCGTTTCGCACGCGGATGCGAGTAGGAACGACTGGATCGAGAACACAGAGGAATACCTGCTTGACCCGCAGGGCTCTCCCTATCCGCCTCCGACTGCCGCGGCGGACTTCCGTGACCTCTGGCGGTGGCCTTTCAGTTCCTCGTTCTCGCTCGGGCCATCGCATTTCGCCAACGATTCGGCGCCCCCGAGTACCGTGGCGCGGAGCGGCTCGCATCACAATTCATGGGTCTTCCCTGGCGGAACCGGCATCTTGGCTCGGCGTCAGATGACGGAGGTGGCGCACCCGTCGGCGAAGGTGATGATGCACGACGATTACGACCGCTACTCGGGGCCTAACCAGCAGTACTTTGCGCTGCCCGGGGCCCGGACGCTCGTGAATTTCTACGATGGTCACGCACAGAGCGTGCTGACCAGGAGCGCCAATATCGGGTTCAATCCGAATATGCCCGACAGCGGCGCGTTCCCGAGCTATTTCTACAGGCCCAGAAAGCAATGGGACCCGCCCGGATCGCTCGATGAGCGCGTGCCGATCTACTTTGACCAGACCCGCGACGGGCTGCAGGGGGTTGATTTCCCGGCCTTCGTCGTTCGTCGCCCGATTCTGAGCCCGTAGACACGAAACCGCCCTCAGGCCCAATCGTGGCTTGCGGCGCATATCCTCCCATCCGCCCATGCCGGGCGGGGTGGAGCTGGGCTGATGGAAGCAGGGATCGTCGGGCTGCCCAATGTGGGCAAGAGCACTCTTTTCAACGCGCTGACCGCTGCCGGGGCCTTGGCTGCGAACTACCCGTTCGCGACCATCGAGCCCAACATCGGGGTCGTGCCCATCCCGGACCCGAGGCTTGAGACCATCCGCAAGCACATCGAGTCCAAGAAGATCGTGCCGGCGGCCCTGCGGCTCGTGGACATCGCGGGCATCGTCCGCGGGGCGAGCGAGGGCGAGGGGCTGGGCAACAAGTTCCTCTCCCACATCCGCGAGGTCGACGCGATCGTGCAGGTCGTGCGCTGCTTCGAGCAGGCCTCGGGGGGCGAGGATGTCACGCACGTCGACGGCTCGGTCGAACCGATCCGCGACATCGACACGATCGCGACGGAGCTGATTCTGGCGGACCTGCAGACGGTCGAGAACGCGCTGCCCAAGGCGGAGCGCGCGGCACGCTCACGCGATCCGGCCGAGGTCGCTCGGTATTCGGTGCTCAAGAAGCTCGAGCCGCTCCTGAGCGATGGCAAGCCCGCGCGGATGCTCAAACTTGAGGACGCGGGGGAGGTCAAGGCGCTCAGGATGCTGACGCTCATCACGACGAAGAAGGTGCTCTACATCGCCAACGTGGACGACACGGATGTGAACGGGACAGGGCCCCTGGCCTCGAAGGTGCGGGCGCATGCCCAGGCGGAGGGGATGGAGATGGTCCCGATCTGCGCCAAGATCGAGAGCGAGCTCTCGGAGCTGGACGACGCGGACCGGGCTGAGATGCTCAAGGACATGGGCATGGACGAGCCGGCGCTGGCCAAGCTGGCACGCAGCGCGTACCACCTGCTGGACGTGCAGAGCTTCTACACCGCTGGCCCGCAGGAGATCCGGGCGTGGACCGTGCCCGTTGGCGCCAAGGCCCCGCAGGCAGCGGGCGTGATCCACACCGACTTTGAGCGAGGCTTCATCCGGGCGGAGATCTACTCGGTGAGCGACCTTGAGCAGTACCGCACCGAGAAGGCGATCAAGGAAGCGGGCAAGATGCGACTGGAGGGGAAGGAGTACGTCATGCGCGACGCGGACGTGTGCCACTTCCTGTTCAACGTCTGAGAACCCGCCCAATCTCCCGATTGAGTCGAGCCGGAGCGGGCTTTGGTCCGTATGGTCAGAGCAGGGGAGGGTTGACGATGCTTCACTTTGCGATGTTCGCCGCGGTCGCCATGGCCCAGCCGGAGCTGCGCCAGCTCGATCGGCTGGATCTGCCCTCGGACCACTCCTGGCTCGGGACGCGGGTCGGCGGGATCAGCGGGATCGACTTTGAGCCGGGCTGGAATTCCTGGGCGCTCATCAGCGACGACAAGGGCGACCACGGACCTGTGCGCGCGTATCTGGCGGATGTGCAGATCAACGGCGAGCGCCTGACCAACGTCGAGGTGACGCTGCTGATGCCCATGTGCTGGGGCACGGGCGAGCTGATGAAGGGGCCTCAGTTCGACGGCGAGTCGATCCGGTTCCTGCCGCACCGCGACTACTTCGGAGAGCCGACGCTGGTGTGGGTGACCGAGGGCTCGGCTCAGCGTGGTTTCCCGCCCCGGATATACGAGATCTGCACGGGCGCGACGCGGATGGACTCGTGGACCGCTCCCAAGTGGCAACGCCCGGAGGGGCGCGGGCAGGGCGTGAAGAATAACCGCGCGTACGAATCGGTCGCAGTCGTCGCCAACCGTGTGGCGATCGTGGCGACGGAGGAGCCGTTGCAGCAGGACGGCGAGACGTACGTGCGTCTGACCACGTTCGATCTGGACGTGCCGGAGTCCGATCCCGTGCGCGAGTACGCCTACCCGCTCGATCCGCCCATGCAGGGCGAGATCGGTGCGCAGAACGGATTGGTGGAGCTGGTCGGGCTCGCCGAAGGCAGGCTGCTGGCGATGGAGCGCTCGTGGACGATGACGGCCAAGCAGTCGATCAGGATTTTCCTTGTTGAAACAGAGGGCGCGACCGACGTCTTGGGGCGTGAATCGCTGAACTCCGGCGCGTTTACGGGCGTACAAAAGACGCTGCTGGCCGATCTGGGCGGCGGTATCGGCAACGCTGAGGGGATGTGCCTGGGGCCGAGGCTTGAGAACGGCAACCAGTCGCTGATCCTCTGCACGGACAACAACTTCGCCCCGGGGATTCCGACGAGCTTCGTGCTCTTTGAAATAGTGGACCCCGAAGGGAAGGTTGTGCCTGCCGATCGGCTCGCGCCGCGGGAAGCGTTCCTGGGCGCGCACTAGTATTGCCTAGGCCGGGTGTTCTGCTCGGCTATGAGGAGGCTTCCGATGCGCCGCTCCGTACTCTCGATTCTCGCCGCGGGATTTGCACTCTCCGCTGGCGCTCAGACCGACGTCACCGCGACACTTCAGACCGACGAGGAATTCGTCCTGGGCTTTGCCCGTGTCGACGGGCTCGTCTTCGGCGGGATCAGCGGCATCGATTACGACCAGCAGTCGAAGTACTGGTACGTCGTCAGCAACGACACCGGCGCCGAATCGCCCGTGCGGTTCTTCGTGATGGACATCCAGATCGACGAGTACGGCAACCTGTCTTTCGTCTCCGACGAGGTGCAGAAGCTCAACCACCCCGATGGCACGGTCTACGAGCCCGGGCACCACTCACCCGGTGCGGTGCGGATCATCCCGCCTGATCCCATCGGCGACGAGCCCTATCTGGTCTGGACGAGCGAGGGCGTGCTCGACAAGGGATACAAGGCGGGCGTCTTTGAGATGTGCACCGGCGCGACGTTCATGGACGGGTTTGCGACCTCGCCCCATCTGGATTTCATCGCGGGAGAGCAGGGCCCAAGGCCCGAGCGGGCGCTCGAGTCGATCGCGCTGCTGCCCAATATGCAGATCATCGCGGGCTTCGAGCAGTCGCTCACACAGGACGGGCCCCTCTGTACGCCCGGCACCGGGACGAGCTACGTGCGCCTGATGCACCTCGAGTATTTCAAGGGCAAGCAGATCGGCGAGATGGTCTACCCGCTTTCGGCGCCCACGATCGAGGGCTCCGAGCGCAGCCTGGTCGAACTCGTCGCGGTCGACAACGACACGCTGCTGGCGGTCGAGAGCATCGCCCTGCCCAGCGAGGGCCGGATCAAGAAGGCCCTGACGGAGCTGTACCTGGTTGAGCTCGCGGGCGCCTCGGACGTTTCGCAGATCCCGAGCCTCAAGGGCCTCAACGCCGGGAGCGATTTCACGCCCGTCACCAAGACGTTCATCGCGGACAACCAGAGCATGGGCGGCTTGAGCGAGATCCCGTTCAAGGCGGCGACCTTTGGCCCGATGATCGACGACCAACGCGCCTCGCTCATCATGGTCAGCGACAACGGGCTGGATCAGTACCAGCCCACGTACTTCGCCTACATCGCCATGGAGGGCATCCAGCCCCGCAGGCCCTTCGTCAAGGAAGACTCGACGACCTACGGGCAGTACGAGGAGCGCGACCTGAACACCGATCAGGGCACGCCCTCTCGGATCAGGATCATCCGCGAGCAGAAGGCAGACGAAGCAAGAAAGTCCGGCGGCCTCGGCGCGGGCTGAACCCGCCGGCTGCCGGAGCCGATCAGCTGTGCCGATCGCTCATGTAGTTGGGCGATTCCTTGGTGATGCGTATGTCGTGCGGGTGATTCTCAACGATGGTGGCGCTCGAGATGCGTGTGAACCGCGCGTGCTCGTGGACCTCTGCGATCGTTGCGCACCCGAGGTAGCCCATCGCCGAGCGCAGGCCCCCGACCAATTGGTAGACGAATTCGGAGAGCGGGCCGCGGTAGGGGACGAGGCCCTCGACGCCCTCGGGGACGAACTTGGCCTTGGGCAGGCCCTTGTCGTCGTACTTGTCGCCCTGGCCATAGCGGTCGGCGGAGCCCGCGTTCATCGCGCCCTCCGAGCCCATGCCGCGGTAGGTCTTGTAGCGCCGGCCCTGGCTGATCACGAGCTCGCCCGGGGCTTCGTCGAGGCCCGCAAAGAGCGAGCCCATCATCACGACATCGGCGCCGGCTGCGATGGCCTTGGCGATGTCGCCCGAGGAGCGCACCCCGCCGTCGGCGATGATCGGGATGTCCGACCCGGCGCTGGCCACGCCCTCGACGACGTTCATGATCGCGGTGATCTGCGGCACACCCACGCCCGTCACGACGCGCGTCGTGCAGATCGAGCCCGGGCCGATGCCCACTTTCACCGCGTCGGCGCCGGCTTCGATCAGGTCGCGTGCGGCCTGAGCGGTCGCGATATTGCCCGCGATGACCTCGACGTTGTGCGATTTCTTGATCGTGCGAACCGTATCCAGGACATTCTTTGAGTGCCCGTGCGCGGTGTCGACGATGATGACATCCACGCCCGCATCGATGAGCAGCTGGGCTCGGTCGTACTGGTGGACACCGACGGCGGCTCCGCAGCGGAGGCGCCCGCGTGCGTCCAGATTGGCACGAGGGAAACTCGAGAGTCGGTCGATGTCGCGCATCGTGATGAGCCCCGCCAGTCGGAACGCGTCGTCGACGAGCAGGAGCTTCTCGACCTTGTTCTGGCTCAGGATGACCTGGGCCTCTTCGAGCGTAGTGCCCGGCTTTGCTGTGATGAGCCCCTTGGCGGTCATGACGTCGCGGACGAGTGTGGACTCATCGGAGACGAACTTGAGATCGCGCCCGGTGAGGATGCCAACGACCTTGCCGGGCTCCTGGTGCCTTTCGTTGGTGGAGCCGGACTCGGTGATGGGGAATCCCGAGACGTGGTGCTTGCGCATCAGTTCGCGGGCGCGTCCGATCGGGTCATCCGGTCCGAGCGTGATGGGGTCGAGGATGATGCCGTTGGCGGAGCGTTTGACCTTCGTGACCTCGCGTGCCTGAACATCGGCGGGGAGGTTTTTATGGATGATCCCGATGCCGCCCTCCTGGGCGAGCGCGATGGCCAGCGCCGACTCGGTGACGGTGTCCATCGGCGCGCTCATCAGCGGGATGCCAAGCGAGATCGATCTGGTCAATCGGGCGGAAACGTGTGTTTCCGCGGGGCTGATGGCGCTGGCACGCGGGATCAGCAGGACGTCATCGAAGGTGATGCCTTCGGCTACGATCTTGCGCGTCGGGTCTGAACGCCAATCTCCTTCGCCCGAAACTGTTGGTTTGGGGGAGGATTCAGCCGATCCGGAAGTGGTGAGGGTACCCATGGAACAGTGTCGCAGGGGTGGGCGGAGCAGTCAAGCCGGCGCGGCATCAAGACTCAGGGGCGGGCGTTGATACGAGCAGAAACAGCATCCGAGACGCGTCCGAGGCCCATTGTGGTGCGGGCTTCGACACCTGCGGAACGAACCCAGCTTGCTGGCCGCGAGTGGCTCCTGACCGACGGCGCGGGCGGATACGCGATGGGGTCGCCCGCGGGCACGCCCGCCAGGCGCTACCACGGGATGCTGTGCGTGGCGCTCTCGCCCCCGGTCAGCAGGGCGATGCTGCTGTGCTCGATGGCTGAGATCGTCTGGCTCAATCCAGACACGGACCGCTGCCGGAGCGTGGATCTGACCGACGCCCGCTTCGCCGACGGCACGCTCCTTTCGGGTGGTCGTGACAGGCTCGTCTCGTTCGAGTCGGGCGACGACGCGGTCTGGACGTACGACCTCGGCGAGGGCGCGACACTCACCCGTCGGCTGCACCTGCACGAGCGCCGTTCGGCTGCGACGATCCGGTACGAGCTGACCGGCGCCAAGGGCTGGGTCCAGTGCCGACCGCTCATGGCTTTGCGCGACCACCACCAGCTCAACCACGAGCCCGACCCCTCGGTGCGCCTGGCTGGCACAGCCTGCGGTCAGAGCATCACCGTCGAACGCGGGCATCTGCTCGTCACGCTCGAATCGGATGCCTCGTTCAAGCCCTCGCCCGGCTGGTGGCACGATCTGCGGTACACGACCGAGAGCGCGCGCGGCTACGACGACACCGAGCATCTGTTCTGCCCGGGCGAGATGCACCTCGGGCTGGCGCAGCCGGCGCAGGTGCTCGTGCGATTGGGCGGGCACGCCCAGGACGCGGATCTGCGCGCCTGGCAGCCTGGCGATGCGTGCGCCAGAGAAGAGCGCATCGAGCGGGCATCGGGCGTGCTCCTGCGGGACCCATCGGGCGACGGGCCCGACGACCAGGCGGTGCTGGCGCTGGCCAGAGCCGCCGACCGGTTCGTGGTGCGCCGGGGGCCCACGCCGACCAGCGTGCGCAGCGACCACGCGGAGGTCTCGATCCTTGCGGGCTACCCGTGGTTCTCTGACTGGGGACGCGACGCGATGATCGCGATGCCCGGGCTGCTGCTGGCGACCGGGCGCGTGAAAGAGGCGGCCTCGATGCTGCGCACGTTCGCGGGGGCGCAGAAAGACGGGCTGATCCCCAACCGCTTCAGCGACGAGGGCGGGCAGGCCGAGTACAACACGGTCGACGCCAGCCTCTGGTTTATCCGCGCGGTCTGCGAACTGGCAGCGGTTGCCCAGGATCGCGACACCAAGGACATCGTCTTCGATGAGCTCGTGCCTGCTTGCCACCGCGTGATTGCCGGCTACGTCGTGGGCACCCGCTTTGAGATCCAGGTCGATCAGGGCGACGGGCTCGTGTCCGCTGGCAACGAAACCACGCAGCTCACGTGGATGGACGCCAAGCGCGACGGTTTTGTCTTTACGCCCCGCTCCGGCAAACCCGTTGAGATCCAGGCCCTCTGGCAGTCGGCGCTGCGATCGCTGGCGGTGCTCGTTGCGACCAAGGACATCCGGCGCTCGCGCGAGCTGACGGCTCGGGCCGATCAGGCGGCAGAATCGATCCGCGGGCAGTTCTGGTCGGAGCGATTCGGTTGCGCGTACGACCGATTGCAGAAGACCTCCGGCGGCTGGCGCCCGATCATGGAACTCCGCCCCAATCAGCTGTTCCTGGTGAGTCTGCCGCACTCGCCTTTCAATTCGGCTCAGCAGCGATCGCTCGTGACGCTCTGCCGCGAACGCCTCTGGACGCCCATGGGCATGCGCACGCTCGATCCGCTCGACGCGAAGTACCGAGGCAGGTTCACCGGCCCGATCCGCGAGCTCGACGCCGCGTACCACAACGGGACCGTCTGGCCCTGGCTGATCGGGCCCATGGTCGAAGCGTGGCTCCGCGCATTCGATCACACACCCGAGGCGTGCTCAAGGGCGCGCATGATGGTCCAGAAGCTCGTCGATCTCGTGACCGACCCCGAATCGCCCGCGCTCGGGCAGCTCTACGAGGTCTATGACGGCGACACAGGCCCAATGCCCCAGTCCCCGGGCGGATGCCCGGCGCAGGCGTGGTCCATCGCGGAAGTCCTCCGCGTGCTGCTCATGATCCGTGGGTGCGAGTCGGCCAAGGCCTAGACCGCGCTGCTGCGGAACAGGTCTCAGGCGTGCGCGACGCGCTGGCTCTCGGCTTGGCCCCGCTGGGCTCTCGAACCCGAACTCGAAGCGAGCACCTGGGCGAGCATGTCCTTGCTGCCCTTCTCGTTGGTCATTCCGACCGCCAGGATGCGCACGGCATCGTCGGGCGCGATCGTGCCCTCGGCGACATAGGCCGCCAGCTCACGCTTGGTGTTCTCCCGGGCTTTCTTGACCGCGACCGAGTGCATCGTGCCGAAGGCGATGGCGATGGAACCGACGATCACACCGGCGACAATCGCGACCACGGGCAGGAGGTAATGAGCAAGAGATTCAGAGAGAGCGGTGTCGGCGAGTGTGGCTTCGATCATTTTCTGCGGTTCCTGCCTTTCTATCGGGTTCAATCGTGTGTGAATGCTCAGGCCTTGGCGGCGTGCTGCTTCTCGAGCGCCTGGATCAGCTGGTCGGCCTTCTTGGCGCTGATCCAACCATCAGCGGCACGCTTGGCGATCAGCTCGCACGCGTCGATCCCGCTGCCCGCAGTCAGAATCCTGACCGCGTCCTCGGGCTTGACCGAGCCCTCGGCGACGTACGCCGCCAGCTCTCGCTTGGTCTGCTCACGGGCGCGCGTTACAAAGATGCTCTTGAGCACCCCGATGAACACAATCAGCGCCGTGAAGAAAAGACCGCCACCGATGATGATGACGAGTTTCAGTTCTGAGGCGATGGCGTCGGTCAGTGCGTTGTCGGCAAGGACAGCGGTCAACATCTCGAATCTCCTGGCAAAGTACCTTTAGCCGCACTTCCGCGACGCGCCGGCGTTCATGAGCTTCTCGCCCTGCTCTGGGGTCATCGAACCCTCGGCGATATAGGCAGCGATCTCACGTCTGGATTTCTCTCGGTGGCTGGTGATGACCATACTCTTGACGGCACCAAAGAGGATCGCCACGATCGCGATCGTGCCGCCCGTGACGAAAATGATGTTGTCGCCGGAAAAGATGAGTTCGACGAGTTCGTTGTCCATGGTGATTCTCCGCTGGTCACTGGGATTCCTTGGGAATCCGCCCGGCTGCGTTTCACTGGGTCCTTTGATTGTACCTCCAAGGGCGATTTTCTGGGGCGGAATCCGTATTCTCGGGCATGGAATCGGGCGAAAGGGAGCTGGTCGATGCGGTTCTGGCGGCTTACCGCCAGGGCGCCTTCCCCATGGCACAGGGGCGAGACGCGGCCAAGCAGGGCTCTCCGATCGGCTGGTACAGGCCCAAGGAGCGGGCCGTGCTCCCGATCCGCCCCGAGCTGCTCGGGCTCGAACGGGGCGTGCACCTGCCAAAGCGCCTCATGCGGACGGTCCGCCAGGGGAAGTTCCGTCTGACGACCGACGCCGCGTTTGGGCGCGTGATCAGGGCGTGCGCCGAGCCGAGGTCAGAAACCCAGAGCTGCTCGACCGAGACATGGATCGATGACCGCATCATCCTGGCATTCGAACTCCTGCACCGCGCCGGCTATGCGCACTCGATCGAGGCTTGGGCCGAGAAAGACAGCGGCGAGCTCGAGCTCGTCGGCGGGATCTACGGCCTTGCGATCGGCGGCGCCTTCTGCGGCGAGAGCATGTTCAGCAGACCCAGCCGGGGCGGACGAGACGCCTCCAAGGTCTGCCTCGTCAAGCTCATCGAGCACTGCACCCAGCGCGGCTTTGCGCTGATCGATACCCAGTTCGTCAACCCGCACCTCGAGCAGTTCGGTGTCGTGGAGATCGAGGTGGAGCAGTTCCTGGATCTGTTGGATGAGGTTGAAGCGCAAGAGATCAGCTGGCTGCCGTTCCGGGCGGTGTGATCGCGAGCCCGCACTCGGGGCAGGTGCTGGATTCGACGGCGGTCAGGTCGTAGAGGCATCGCGGGCAGCGGGAGGAGTAGAAACCCAGCCGAGCGTGCGCGAGCATCGATCCGAACGCAGTCACACCGAGCACAAAGTACGACAGCAAGACCAGCGCAAAGATCGTAAGCGATGCAGATCTTTGGGCAACGCCCGTCAGTCCGATTGCAACGAGCGAAAGAACGCCCGCGCCAAAGAGTGCGATCCGAAAGTACCGCACCACGATCTCTTCACGGCGCATCCGAAGCAGTGTTCCTGCGGGCACCCGGATCCAGATCGCAGGCAGAACCATGACAATCGACCCGATACCGATGATCAGATATCGAATCGGATAGAGATCGTCCGAAACGTTTGAGAGCAATAGAACCAAGGCGATCCCGCCGAGGTACCAGATCGCGGCCGCGATGGTCACCATCACAGGATTGGGTTTACCCATCCGAATGCCCCGCCAGGTATCTCGCCCCGGAATCAGCCCACCCCATCCGGTTCAGAAAGCTCCCGATGACGGGATCTTCCAGGTACGCCCGCACGGCTTCCTCGGGCACGTCGGCCCGGTGCTCGCTCAGCACGCGGTGGGGGTTGCGCCCCTGGATCGTCTCGCCCGAGGATTCGTGGTACGTGCTGGCCTTGTAGCGCACCGCAAGCTCGACCTGCTCCTCGCTGAACGGGGCACCCCAGGCCGTCCAGAGACGTCGAAAGAATCGGCGCGGCGTGTCGGTGAACTCGTCGAATGTGAACCGCTGCGCGCTGGGCTGGTGCATGTAGCGGTGCAGAAACAGCTTGAGCGTTTCCATGTCATAGGGCTCGCGGATGGTGTCGGTCCAGCCGCGGGTGTACAGGCTGTTGAGGCGGGCCAGCGGGTTGCGGACGAGCCACGCGGTGCGATGCTCGGGCCAGAACGGCGCAAGGTCCTTCGGCTCGATCATCGCGTGGGGCATTTTGACGATGACCGTGTCTGAGCGCTGAGCCCGTGCGATCTGCGACAGCACGCGCTCGGCCAGCGCCACGGTGTCGGGCGTCAGGCGCTCGCCCCGCTCGTAATGGACGCGGTGCAGCTCGACCTGCTCCCGCGGGTAGTTGTAGGGCTCGCCCGTGCGGTCCCACGGGCCGAACGGTTCATCGGCGACGCCCCAGCCCAGCGCACGCGCAGAGGCGTAGACCACCGCGCTTGAGCCCGAGCGTGTCATCGAGAACAGCCAGACCACACGCGTCGGATTCATCGCCGATCTTCCCGAGGGCCCGTCAGCGTGCGCAGCTTGCGCCGGATCCGAACGACCGGGTTTGGCGGCTTCGGGCAGTAGTCGTACTTGCGAAGCGACCAGCCAAGGCGCTTGAAGAGGCTGCGCATGAACGGATCACGCAGGTACAGCTCGACGGCTTCGACGGGCACGCTCCGCGCCCGCTCGCTGACCGCAGCGCCGGGCGCGTGCTCGGGCTCGATCTCGCCGCTGGCGCCGTGGTACTTGGCCCGCTGGTACGCGATCGCCCGGTCGATGTCGCTCTGGTCGTACGCCCAGCCCCACGCGGAAAAGATCTTGGCGAAATAGGCGCGGGGGTCGCGTTTGAGTGACTCGAACACGAGCGTGCGGTCCTGCGGCAAACTCAGCCAGCGCTTTGCGTACTCGCGGAAGTAGTCGAGATCGTGGTTCGGGCGGACGATCGAAGTCCAGCCCCGGGCGTGGATGCTCGCAAGGCGGCGCAGCGGGTTGCGGATCAGCCACACGCCCCGGTCCGTCGGGAAGAACTCGGCGAATTCCTCGGGCGTAAAGCGCAGGTGGGGGTGCTTGCTGACGACGCGAGCCGTGCCCGCCTCGGCGGCAAGCCCGGTCAGCAGCGAACGCGTCAGCGTCGCGATCTCTGGCGTCAGGCGTGCATGCGAGGCCTTGAACAGCTCGACGAGCCGGGCCTGCTCTTGCGGGTAGTTGTAGGGCTCGCCCGTACGGTCCCATGGGCCCATGATCTCGTCGGCGACGGGCAGATCCCAAGCAGCTGCAGCCGCGTAAGCGGTGATCGATGACCCCGATCGGGCCAGACCGAACACCCAGCCAGCGTGGATCGGTTCCTGCGTGCTCATGATCGCACCTGGTGTGTTCTGCCGCGAAGCGTGCGCCACAGGCGCGCCGGGGCCCAGCCCTCGTACGCGCTGCGCTTGGTCGCCCAGCCCTGCGCTTCCATGAAGTCGAGCATCGGCGCGTCGGCCAGATACGCATCGAGCACCTCCGGCGGAGCGGCCCAGACCGATTCGCTGATCGGATTGACCTCGCCTTCGATCAAGTGGCTCTGCGCCGAGGAGTCGTGGTATTGCTCGCCGAGATACGCGCACGCCTTGGCGATGTCGCCCTCAGAGGCCGGGAGCGTCCAGCCCTCGTAGAGCGTGCGGAAAAAAGTTGCCGGATCCGATCGCATGTCCTCGAATCGGAGCCTGACCGATGCCTCCTGCCAGCGCGCAAGAAACGTCCGGTACACGCCGAGCTCGTACGGATCGTTGAGCATCTGCTCCCAGCCGCGGCTGTAGCAGCTGTTGACGCGGCGCAGCGGGTTGCGGATCAGAAAGGCCGAGTGGTGCGCGATCCCCTGGCTGTGGCTCTGCCCGAACCAGGTCTGGAAGTCCTTAGGTGTGAACATCAGATGCGGGCACTTGCAGACCACCCAGCCCTTGCCCGATGCGTCACGCTCGGCCAGTTCGTACAGGATCTCGTGGGCGAGACCGACGATCTCCGCGGTCAGCACGTGCCCGACCGCGCGAAACGCTCGAACGAGCTCCGCCTGGCGCTTGGGCATGTGGTGCGGAGCGCCCGTCCGATCCCAGGGCCCGAACAGCTCGTCGGCAACGGGCAGATCCCACGGCGCAGCGGCGGCATAGCTCGCAGCTGACGAGCCCGAGCGGACCAAACTGAATACCCAGCCGACGTGGAGCATCCCAAAGCGTATTCCGACTGGACGCAGCGCGTTCCCGCTCGCTCCCGCGATGCACCTCGCTGCCCGGATCCATCGCTGCGCTCGAATCCGTGCGGGCGAGCCGTTCATTCAGTGTGGGTTTGCTCTTCGCCGATGTCGCTCTGCATGAGCGTCCATTCCAGCGCCCGAATCAGCTCCTGCACATTGGGCATCCGGTGCCCCATCGCCGGCACGACCCGGTTGACGACCGCGGCGCCCGCATCCGCAAAGTCAGACTCGGCCTGCGCGAAGGTCTCGTGCCACGGATCGCGTGAGCCGCTGATGAGGTACATCGGGATCGCCTTGACGGGCCCCGCGGTCGCGTCCGGCTCGTAGTGCCCGCACACCGGGATCATCGCGGTAAACGGGGACGCGTCTGTGCAAGCCATCGCAAGAGCGATGTTGGCGCCCTGCGAGAATCCGATCAGGATCGTCCGGCTCGGGTCCGTGCCGTGCTCGGCGATCGCCTCGCGCACGACCTTGTCGACCAGCCAGCGCGATTCGTCGCGGTACGTCCAGCTGTAGCCGTCGCCCGCGGGGCGGAGCGCATCGGGAGCCACGCAGATCACACCGAGCCTGTCGCACGCGGCGCGGAGCGACCGGATCATCTCGGCGCCGCTGCCACCGGTGCCGTGCAGGGCAACCAGCAGCGCCGGCCTCGGGCCCTCGGCGCGTTCGGTTTGCAGCTGCCTGGGAACATGGCTGGCCGGTGTGTGATCCGCCGCGAGGCGCTTGAACTCTTCGAGCCGAGCCGAGGCGTTGGTGCGGACACGCTCGAGGATCGCGCCAAAGTCGTCGCGCTCCCGGAGCGCGTCGAGATCGCGGTGCTGCTCGAACGAGGCGATGCCCGTGTATCCGAATTCGGCGCAGCGCTCAAGGCACGCGACCGCTTGGTCCGCTTCGCCCAGCATCGCGTGCGCACGGGCGGCGTTGAAATACCACGCAGCCGCCTCCGGATAGCGTTCAAGAACCGCCCGAGCCGCCACGAGCGCCGCCCGGTGATCCCTCGCCGCGTCGGCGCGGTCGAATCGGTCAACGAGCTGGCGATCGGTCTGCGCAATTGCGGGGGCGATCAGCAGTGTCAGCACGAAAGCGATGAGTGTGCGCATGACACAGCGTACAGGCAGGGCGGAGCCGTGTTGCGAACAAGACTGTCAGGGGAGCAAGTCGCCAACCTGGTACTGGGCGCTCGCTTCGGGTGCGATGCCATTCATATTCACCCACTCGCTGCCCGTGGGGGCCCACCAGTCAGGGCGGGCCTTCGCCTGGGTGACCGTGGCGGATCGTGTCGAGCCGTCATAGAAGGTGATGAACAGCACGCGGCTGTCGACACCCTGCCCAAGGCCTTGACGTCGTGCGGAGTAGCCAATGCCCGGTCGATTGCGACCGTAGGCAGTTTCCTCTTCGTACGCGAAAAAAGCCGTGATGAAATTGCCAAGGAGAGCACGCGTTGGCTCGAGTTGAATATCAATAGTATGATCGAAATCCACGTACCTCGTCCCATCCGCAAACATCACCTTCTGCGAGGGCGAAGGGCCGACGTGGTCGATGCGTGGGCGGTAGCTGCGGGGCGTTTTGATATTGGATGCCGCGCCGGCGCTCCAGTTGTATGGGATGCCGCCGTACTTGAGATTCCAGTAGTACTCATCGCCGTACACAAAGCCCTGGCCAGGCACGAACCCGCCGGGAATTGGTGTTCCCCAGTAATGGAACGAAGCCGGGGCGATATAGCTTGTGGATCGGAACCCGCCGTCCGCTGCCACGTTGGCGAAGTCGCCAAAGTCGGTCGAGGTTCCAAACAGCGCATCGTTGAACCTGCCGTTGCGTGGGTCGCGCACGCGCTCCAGGAGCTGCTGCGTGCGCCTGGCCCGGTTGGGACTCAGCTTCAATTCATCGCCCACCAGCGGCGTGATCCAGTCCACCGCCTGCGTGGGCGTGCCGGAGGTGGTGTCCCCGATGTAGTGCGTCTCGCTCTGGGTCGGGCCGGGGATGTCGATCCAGCCGGTGACATTGGCGCCGGTGAACTGCCCGTCGTTGGCCAGCATGAACAGACCCTGCTGCGCCGCCAGCATCTGGTGCTGGCCGCGGTTGGTTGTGTCCATGCTCTGGGCCTTGCCCTCTTTCAGGACGGGCTGAGCCAGTGCGACCGTCACCGCTGCAACGGTCCCGGCGGCGAGTACATCAACAACGGTAAAGCCCCGGTTCTTCGCCATAGTGTGCTCCGTATTCCCCACGGAGAATAATGGCAGAAAACCACCCGTTCGGTTCCACCGGACCGGCAATAATGATCAAATACCTAAAAATGCCGCCTGCTCGGCTCAGTCGCACCCCGCGTTGTAGTTGGCGATCCAGGCCGTAAAGTCCGCCGGCGTGCAGGCGGAGTCTCCGTTCTGGTCGCATTCGGGGCCCATGGCGTTGAACGCGGCGATCCACGCCGTGAAGTCGGCCGGTGTGAGCATGCCGTCGCCGTTCGTGTCCGCGGCGCAGTCAGCGACGGGCACCATGACGAAGCCTGTGATGTTGCCGTTGAGCAGCCCGCGCCCGGTGATGACGCCGTTGTCGGCGATCCCGAACGCCCCGTTGGATGTGCCGCCCACAAGGTCCCAGCCAGTGCCCGCGGGGATCAGGTCCTGCGCCCGATAGGTCTGGGTCCCGTCGTAGACGAAGACGATCGAGGTCGCCGAGGCCATGGTGCCCACGGCCCAGCCATCGGCGTTCACACCGCGAGCGCTGCCCGTCGACGTCCCAGCCAGCAGAGGCACCTCGACCATGCCGCCGGCCTCGGTCCACACAAACGCGCGCCCATCGACGCCCGCGTTGAACGAACTCGACCCGGCGATGTGCCCGGCGCTGCTGACCGCAAACGCGATCGCGCTGTTGTGTCCGAGCCCGGTGAGCGCCCCGATGTCCGTCGCCTGGCTGTCGCCCGGGTCGAGGTAGAACCCATTGAGAACCGCCGCGTTGTTCGGGTTCAGCGCCTGGCCCACGATGCGTCCAGCGTTGTTGACCGCATACGCGGTTCGCAGCACGCCGCCGTTTGGCATGGTCTGCGTGAGCACCGTTCCGGCGCCGGTCGTAAACGTCGCGGCCTGTTCCAGGCTCCCGCCATCGACCGAGCCCACAGCGAGCCCGGCGTTGTTCACACCGTTGGCGCGCCCGAGCGATTCGCCCGCCGGAAGCGGGAGCTGGATCACGGTCGAGGGATCTGTCCACATGAGGGGTAGCGGGCTGGAGCCGAAGAAAGTCGTCGCGCCCGTGCCGACAACCACGCCGCTGTCGTTGACGGCCTGCGCCAGACTGAACGGTCTGGATGGCGCCGCGAGCTCAGGCAGCGCGACCGTGCCGCCGGACTCGGTCCAGCGCACCGCGGTGTTGTTGGAAGTGCCGGTGACAAAGTTGCCGCCCGAGGAGATGCCCTGCCCGTTGCTGTTGGCCTGCCCTGGCAGCGAAATCGCGAAGATCTCGTACTCGGGCTGAGCGCCTGCAGACGCCGCGGCTCCCGAGACGACAACCAGCCCCAACAGATGCGCGACTATGCGGCTCGACATTGACTCACTCCAATACAAATCGTGTCCGGGCGAAGAAGTGAGCTTTGCACAAGAACACTGCGTGCAAGGCTCGGTTCCAACTCTCCAGATGCTACCGAAGCAAGCCCTTGTGTCCAAGGGAATTCGCTCTATTCAACGGGAATTGATCGGTCGCTCGTTGTTCATGCATCCGAACTCCGTACCGAGGCCGCCCGCGCATGCGCCTCGAGCCGTTCGATCCGCGCCATCGCCTCAGCATCCGCGAAGAGTTCACCCGCATCCCGCGTATTCTCGATCTCGATCCAGGTCCTGAGCCTCAGAAACGTGCTGACCGAGAGCCCCGCCCGGAAACGAGCCGTCCCGCCCGTAGGCAGCGTGTGGTTCGGCCCCGCCCCGTAGTCGCCCAGCACCTCGGCGCTCTTTGGACCCAGAAATATCCCACCCGCGTTCCGCAAGCGACTCGCCACCGAACGCGCATCGGCGGTCATGATCTCTACATGCTCGGCGCCGATCCGATCGGACACCTCGCACGCCTGATCCATATCTCGCACCACGCAACGGAATCCGTTGATCAGCGCCCGCCGCGCCGTTGCAGCAGTCGGGAGTGTTTCGAGCTGCTTGAAAAGTTCGCTCTCAACCGCATCCGCCAGGCCCTCGCTCGTTGTCACGAGCATCGGCACCGCGTCGTCGTCGTGCTCGGCCTGCGCCAGCAGATCCGCCGCGACGGTCGCTGCGTCCGCAGAATCATCGGCGATGACGAGCAGCTCCGAGGGCCCCGCGAGCATGTCGATCCCGACCTCGCCCGAGACGAGGAACTTCGCCGCGGTCACCCACTTGTTCCCCGGGCCCGCGATGACATCGCAAGGTGAGAATTCTTCGAAACCGTACGCGAGTGCCGCGACCGCGTGCGCGCCGCCCACCGCGAGATACTCGTCAGCGCCCGCGATCGCCGCCGATGCGAGCATGACCGGATCGGTGCTGGGCGAAGCAACCACGACCCGCGAACAGCCCGCGACGCGAGCTGTGACCGCCGTCATGAGCACCGACGAGGGCAGCGGGTACCGCCCCGCAGGCGCATAGCACGCCGCGGCCTCCACCGGAATCACCCGATGCCCCGCGCGCCCACCCGGAATCGCAATATCCACCTCACCGATCGCGTCGAGCTGCGCCCGCGCAAACCGCTCGATCCGTCCCGCAACCCGCTCCAGAAGCGCCCGCGTCGGCGCATCGATGGCCTCGAGCGCCCTCGATAGGTCCGAGCGATCAAGCACCAGCGGATCTCCCGCGGCTCGTTCCCCGAATCGCTCCGCGTACGCACGGACAGCGTTCTCACCCTCTCGGCGCACGCGTTCGACGATCTCACTTGCAGCACTCAAAGTCTCTGGCTCGATCGCGCGTCGTCGTTCCATGCCACACCGATCGGGCAATACCCGTCGCAGCAGTCCACCTTGCGTGCTCATCGGATTGCTCCTGCTCCACTTGTTCCAGGCTTCGCATCGCCCGCCCGCCTCGTCACGCGGCGTGCTCGCTTCTCGAGTTCCCGCTCGATCGAATCGAGCGAAGCGCCCCGGCTCTGCGCCGCAACCAGTGCGAAGTACATCAGGTCCGCCGCCTCGTGCGCCGCCTCCTCTGGTGTCACCGCCCGTGCCAATTCGTCCGCCTCCTCGAGCAGCTTGCTCCGGAGCAACCCATGTTCGCGCACAAGCCTCGCGGTGTACGAGCCCCCAGTGGAACCACTCAGCCGATCCGCGATCGCCCGATCCGTCTGCGCCAACCCAGTGAGCGCCCCAAAGCACGTCGCTTCACCCGTGTGACAGAACCCGCTGCCCGCCTGCCTCACGACGAACCGCAGGCAATCCCGGTCGCAGTCCGTCTCGATGCGGACCAGTTCCTGCGTTTGCCCAGATTGCTCACCCTTGATCCAGAGTCCGCCCCGGGACCTTGAGAAGTACACACCCCGCCCAAGATCGATCGCCTTGCGGAGCGACTCCAGATTCGAGTACACCAGCCCGAGCGACCGCCCGCTCTCATCGCAGACAACCGTGGGCCAGAGGCCATCGGGCCGATCGGACGTCAGGCACGCCGCGAATCCCTGGGCGAGATCGAACGCGCCCGAATAGAGCGCCATCCCGACCTGCGCGTCGGCGCCGAACCCGTCGGCGATGGCGATGTCCTCCGGCGCGCGCACGCCGCCGGCGATCGTGAGCTTCGCGGGCGAGGTGAGTCTGGCGAGCGACGCGATCCGATCAGCGGGCAAGCCCGTCATCCGGCCTTCGATTTCAACGAACGTCACCAGAAAGCCGCCCACATACTCACGGAGTTCCTCGATCCGTTCCTCCACGCGTCGGCCCGTACGCTTCGTCCAGCCCTCGGTCACCACCTCGCCCTCGCGCGCATCCAGTGCCGCGATGACCCGGTCCCTCGGCAATTCGCGCAGCACCTCCGGGCGTGCCGCGGTTCCGAGGATGACCTTCCGCGCACCCGCATCGAGCCACTCGATCGCGCTCCGCGCATCGCGGATCCCGCCCCCGACCCGGCAGGGCACCTTCCGAACAATCTCACGGATGAGTTCCCTGTTGTTCCCCGTCCCGAGCGCCGCGTCGAGATCGATCACCGCGACCTCGCCCACAAGACCGAATCGCTCGGCGATAGGCCTCGGGTCCCCAGCGTCGATCGCCTGCTCGGCGCCCCCGATGAGTTGCACCGCCGAGCCTCCCCGAATATCCACCGATGGCACGATCACAGCCTCACCTCCTGCCCCATCTCGCGCAGCGCGAGCTTCACGTCGCGAACCCCCGTCACTCCGTCGTGGAAGATCGATGCCGCGAGCACCGCGTCCGCGCCCGCATCGAGCGCCTCATGCATGTGCTTCGCCAGCGAAGCGCCGCCCGATGCGATGATTGGGACTTGCACACGGCTCGCGACGGCCCTCAGCAACGCAAGGTCGTACCCGTTGCCCACGCCGTCTTCGTCAAAGCTCGTCAGGAGAATTTCTCCCGCCCCGAGCCGAGCGCCGGCTTGCGCCCATTGACACACATCGAGCCCGGTCCGGTTCGATCCCGAACGCGTGACAACCTCCCACGCGCCGTCTGATTCCGCAGTGCGTGCCGCATCGATCGCGAGCACTACGCACTGACTCCCGGCCCTGCTCGCGATCTCGGCGATGAGATCGGGCCTGTCAACCGCCGCGGTGTTCACACCCACTTTGTCCGCGCCCGCGTCGAGCAGTCTGAGTGCATCGCCCAGCGCTCGGACGCCGCCACCGACTGTCAGGGGCAGCGAGAGCACCTCGCGCACCGCCGAAACTGTCTCGACCGCTGCCGAACGACCCTCTGGAGTTGCCGATACGTCCAGGATCACAATCTCATCGGCGCCCTGCTCTTCATAGAGCCTCGCTCGCTCGACGGGATCGCCCGCGTCTCGGAGTTCCGCGAACCGGACGCCCTTGACGATCCGCCCATCACGGATGTCCATGCACGGGATAATGCGACGTGTCAGCATGCCAGCGTCTCCCTGGCTCGCACAAGCCAGCGTTCGAGCAGCGATGAGCCGTACGCGCCAGACAGTTCCGGGTGAAACTGACACGCCAGTACCGAGCCTCTTACGAGCGATCCGACGAACGCGCCGTTGTACTCGGTTGTCGCGCCCATCCAGCCCGTCGGCGTTTCGCGCACACCGTACGAGTTCGCGTAATAGGCGTACCCGCTGCGGAGCGTCGGCGCCGCCGGGTCTGTCTCAACCCAGTTCCATCCGAACTGCGGCAGCCTCACACCCTCTCCACCGAGCCGCTTGACTTCACTCGGAATCACCTCAAGCCCGCGCACGCCGGGCGACTCCTCCGAACTGGCGCACAAAAGCTGCATCCCCAGACAGATCGCCAGCGTGGGCATCCCGCCCGCCAACCTTTCCCGCAGCACCAACGTCAGCCCCTGCGCCCGGAGGGCATCCATCCCCGCTGCGAACGACCCGACACCCGGGAGGACAAGCAGCTCGGTTTGTTCCACATCGCTCGCGGTTTCAACGAACCTCCAGTCGCAACCGAGTCTCCTGAACGCCGCCGCGACGGATGCGGTGTTGGCGACTCCCGTGCGCACAATCCCGACCATAGAGCCACTCATGAGAGTGTCCCCTTGGTCGATGGCACGCCGATGGGCTTTGCATCGATCGATACCGCTTGCCGAATCGCGATCGCGAGCGCCTTGAACGCCGCCTCGGCCCTGTGGTGGTCGTTCTCGCCCCGGAGCACGTCCACATGGATCGACGCGCGCAGGTTCACTGCAAACGTGCGGAACCAGTGCGTGATGTTCTCGCACGCGAGCTGCCCGATCGAGTCGCGCACGAGCCCGAGCTCGATGACCGAAGTGGGTCTGCCTGAGAGATCGATCACACATCTGGCGAGTGCCTCATCGAGCGGCGCGTACGCACTCGCGAACCGGACGATGCCCGCACGGTCGCCCAGCGCCCGATCCACCGCCTGTCCAAGGGCGATGGCCGAGTCCTCGGCGCTGTGGTGATCGTCCACCTCCAGATCGCCCTCGCACCGGAGCGTGAGATCGAGCCGGGCGTGCACCGTGAGCGCCGTGAGCATGTGATCGAGAAACCCGATCCCGGTCGCGATCTCGTGGACGCCGCTGCCATCAAGATTCACCTCGACCTCTATCCGCGTTTCGTTTGTCTGGCGCGAAAGCCGCTCCGTCCTGCTGGTCATGGCAAAGACTCCTCAAGCCTGTCGAGCGACGTCGGTACCTCGGCGGCTCCGCACGCGATCAGCACGCGCGTTGCATCCACTGGATCCTGGCCCGGCGCAGCAATCCCGATCGGGAGCACACCCGCGAGCCTCGCGGCCACGACGTCATCTGGCGTATCGCCAACCATCCACACCCGGCTCACACCGAGCCGCTCCATGGCGAGTCCAACCGGCGCAGGCGATGGTTTGGCCGGCGCATCCTCCATGCACACAAGCGTCTCGAACAGATCCGCGATCCCGAATCGCGCCAGGAACCACTCCGCCTCTGCGCGAGGCCGCCCCGTGACGATCGCCAGTCTCGTGCGATCTCGGAGCGATCGGAGCGACTGCACCGTCGGAATCAGACTTTCCCGCACACGGAGCCCGGTTGTGCCCGCGGTTCCGAGATACAGCTCTTGAAACCGGTCGGTCACATCATCGAGTGAAACCTCGACACCATTGGCCTGAAGCAGTCGCTGCGTCACGACCCAGTCGTTGTTCGCATCGCCCTGGTTCTTGATCCGCTGGATCGCTGCCGGGTCGGTCTTTACGCCAAAGCTGTCCGCGGTTCGGATGATCGCCTCGCGGTACGAGTCGCCGACATCAGCAATCACACCGTCGAGATCGAGGAACAACGCCTCGGGCCTGAGGATCGTGGACAGCGCCCGTTCAAGCCGACCAAACGCATCCGTCTCTCCCGGGAGCGAGATCCGTAATGCATCCCCAAGCACCATGTTCTCAGCAAAGCGACGCACAGCGATACCCAGGGAGGAAAGGGCACGCCAGAAAAACTCAGCCCTCGGCGTCCGCACGAGCACAAAGTTCGCCTCTGAGCGTTCGACATAGCAGCCAAGCGACACGAGCAACTCACTCAAACGTTCCCGCTCGGATCGGATGCGATCGATCGAACACTGCCATGATTTCTGTTGATCGAGCGATCTCTCTGCGATCAGAAGCGAGTGGGCCGACACCGGATACGGAGCCCCGGCACTCCGAAGCAGATCCGCGATCGGTTCCGGCGCGACCGCGTACCCAACACGAAGCCCCGCCAGCCCCGCCGCCTTCGAGAACGTCCGCACCATGACGACGTTGTCCAACCGGATCAGCTCCGAGGTCGGATCCGTGTCCGCGAATTCGACATACGCCAGGTCCACGAGCACGATCGATCCGACTCGACGCGCAGCCGATGCGACCCCGAGCATCAATTCCAAAGCAACGACCGCCCCCGTCGGGTTGTTGGGCGAGACGATCGAGACCATCCCGACGCCCGGCGTGATGCGCTCGAGAAATGCTTCGAGTGGGAAGCGCCCGCAAGGCCATGGCACACGCACCACGCTCCCGCCGGCGAGCGTCGCGCTCCGAGCGATCATCTCAAACGTCGGCTCGTGGAGCACCACCTCGCGCCCGGGCTCCAGCGCCACTTTGCAAAGTCGATCAATGGCGTCGTCACCCCCGTTGGTCACGACAACCCGGCTCGGGGTCACGCCAACCGTTCGAGCGATCTGCGCTTCAAGCCCGCTCGCATCCGGATACCGGCGCACCATCTCCGGATCGATCGGCGGCAGCATCTTGGATGTTGCGTTCTCACACGCGGGACCCTCATTCGCATCCAGAAAGAGATCGATCCAGGGCGCTCGCTTGCCGGGCGAATACGCACGAAGCCCCGCGAGCCTCGTCGCAGGCTTCAGCACGAACTCGGTCTGATTCACACTCTTCGTACTCATGGCACGATCTGCTCGGGTTTGGTGACCACGATGTCCGTGCCGCCCAGTTGCTTGAGCCTGGGAATCAGGACCGGCAGCTCGCTCCGCCGAACCGCGACTTTGACCGCGAAGCCCGACTCCGAGCGCAGCTGCGAGATCGTCGGCTCCCGCATGCAGGGCAATTCCTCGACCACCGCATCGAGACATCCCTGCGAGACGTTGAGCTCCAACATCACCCGCTGACGCGCCTCGAGCACCGAACGCAGCAGCATCGCAAACCGCTCGATCCGCTCTCGCTTCTCAGCCGATTCCATCGCCGCCCGCGAGGCGTAGAGACGCGTCGAGGACAGCATGATCTCGTCGATGATCGTCAACCCGTTCGCTGCGAGCGTCGCGCCGGTCGCCGTGTTGTCGATGATGCAGTCCGCGTCCTCGGGCGGCAACACCTCCGTCGCCCCGTACGACGCAATCAGCGACGCGTCGAGCCCATTCGCCTGAATCCACGACTGTGCGATCCGGACGTACTCGGACGCCACGACGATCGGGCGCCCCGGCAGCGAGCCCGAGCTGAGAATCTCGTCCGGGGCCGCCGCGACAAGACGCACAGTGTCGAGCCCCGTGTCGAGGATCTCGACGAGGTTCGCACCTGTTTCGCGCACCCAATCCGCGCCCGCGAACCCGAGATCCCGTGCCCCGAGATCGAGCATCTCCACGATCGCCCTGGGCTTGAGGAGCTTGACCTCAAACCCCGGCTGCGCGAGCGCCGGGCGGTAGTTCCGAGCACTCGACTCCAGCGGCAGCCCGGCTTCCGAAAGAAGCCGAACCACGCCGTCGTACATGCGCCCTTTGGGCAACGCCAACTTCAAAATGTCTGGTTTGGATGTGGGACTCATGTTCGGCTCCGTGAATTCGGCCCCGAACCGGTCTCCGCTTGGCTTATCCCAAAACGAAGAACGCCGGCCCGAAGCCGGCGCTCGCATCTGGGATCAACGACCCATCAGACCAGAGTCACAGCCGGCTCCCTTGCGGGTGCTGGTGATGGCTGTGATGGTGATGGGCAAACGTGCTCATGTCGATCCGAGAATAGCGCGGTCGGCACCCGAGTCAATCGCGGCGTCCAATCAGACTCAAACGCACAAACAGATCGCTTCGTCTTCTTGAAATCTGAAGTAGGGCCTCGCAACGCCTTTGAGCGTGCGCGCAGTACCTCTGAGGAAGTGAAAAAATGGAGCCGGGGGGAATCGAACCCCCGTGCCGATACGGCCGGAACGGCGCCTCTACGCGTGTAGTCGATAATTTAATCTCAACCCTCCGCCGGCCATCGACAGCCTGCTTCGGGTCCAGTCCCCAGTCATATATCTCACCGCTTCACCCCCGGGAACGCCAGGAGTCGGCCAGCCTGCTGTCATTGAACCCCGCCGTAGCAGACATCCAGCGGGGTTCAGACTGCCTGAATCTCAGGCAGCCAGTGCGTACTGCTCGTTGGCAGTTATTGTGTTTGCGTGGTTATTAACGAGGCCACCACGCCCCTCGACGCGCCACACCGAACCTGAGCTCGTCCGGTCGAAACCACATCGGCCCCAATTCTCAAACAGGTCAACTCAGATACTTCAAGCAAGCATCTGCAAGCATGATACGCACAATCCCCTTCCGTGTGCGGTTCGCACGCCAAAAATCCCCACATGCGGGATGAACACGCGGTCATTCCCTGGCTGTGCACGAGCGAAAGCACATCCGCACCGTTCGGTTTCGCCTACCCTCTCTCTTACCGTCGCTCACTTCATGAGCGGATCGAATCAATAAAATAGGGGAGTTTCGCACATGGGTCTTGTCAAAGAATTCAAAGAGTTCGCACTCAAGGGCAACATGATCGATATGGCCGTGGGCATCATCATCGGTGGTGCGTTCGGAGTCATCATCAAGTCGCTCATAGCCGACGTCATCATGCCCATTGTCAGCATCCCGGGCAACGTCGACTTCAGCAACCTCTACATCCCGCTCTCAGAGAAGGTCTCAGCTGCGATCGATACCGCAAAGGAAGCAGGAGCCGCGATTCCATCCCTCGACGAGGCGCGCGAGATCGGCCCCGTCCTCGCCTATGGCAACTTCATCACCGTCTTCATCAACTTCCTCATCCTCGCCTTCGCTGTCTTTATGGTCATCAAAATGATGAACAATGCCAAGAAGCGCTTCGAGAAGGAGCAGGAAGCCGCGCCGCCCAAGGCGCCCGCCGCCGAGGTCGTGCTCCTCACCGAGATCCGCGACGCACTCAAGTCCAAGGGCTGATCCGAAACGCATACGCAAAAAACAAAGAGGGCGGGCTCACAACGAGCCCGCCCTTTTCGCATTGGTGGTCCCGAATCGGGCTCAGGCGTTCTGCACCGTGCCGTCGATGTGCACGTCCATCTGCGGGAAGGGGATGCCGATCTCCGCCTGGTCGAGGTCGTACTTGATTTGGCGCGTCAGGCGCTCTTTCACAGCCCAGAAATCGGGCGTATTCGCCCAGACCCGGACGGCCCAATCGATCGACGAGCCGCCAAGCTCATTGAGGTACACAACCGGCGCCGGATCACTCAGCCCGCCATCGACACTCTTGGCCGAGCCCATGAGCACCTCACGCACACGATCAAGATCCGCCGGGTATTCAGTGCCGACCGCAACTTCGACGCGCCGTGTGGCATGGAAGGTGACGTTTTCGATCTCGTTGCCGAAGATCTTGCCGTTGGGCATGATGATGCGCCGGTTGTCGGGCGTATCGAGCATCGTCGTGAACAGATCGATCTGCGTGACCTTGGCCGTGATCCCACCGATCTGCACGACGTCACCGATCTTGAATGGCCGAAAGATCAGGAGCATCACGCCCGCCGCCAGATTGCCGAGCGAACCCTGGAACGCCAGGCCGATCGCAAGCGAAGCGCCGCCGATGACCGCCGCGAAGCTCGCCGTCGGCACGCCCATGTACCCGATCGCCGAGACAAGCCCGATCGCGATGATCGCCCAGCGTGCCAGCTGAGAGAAGAAACTCCCCAGCGTCTCGTCGACCTTTGCCTTGCGCGCGGCCTTGGAAACGATGGACCGCACACGACCCGCAATAAAGAGCGAGACGACGATGATCACGATGCCGATGCCGATGTTGGTCAGGAGCGGAAGCGCCCCGTCCAGCAGCTTCCGCGCCGCAGCGCCAGCCGCCTCCGTGTCGCCGCTGAGCAGTGCGCTAAAGGCCTCTTCCCCGGCAGCAGCAGCCTCGCTCGCCGCCTCGCGCGTCTCGTTCGCGACCGCAGGCAGCCCCTCCGTCGGAGTTTCCTCGCCGGTCGTCGTGTCCGCGGGCTGCCCGTCCGGTGGGGCCGACTCCTCGGGCTGGATGTACCATGCCTCGTAACCAAGCATTGCCATATTCGTGTTCCCTCCGGGTGCTGTGTGTAGGCCGCATCTCGGCGACAGAAAGAGCGTAGGACACCCGTTGCGGACAGGATCCAGACACATCAATCCGCAGGAACAATCCGAAGAAGCGAGCCCAACCGATGAATCTAGCCGTCATCATCCCTGCAGCGGGTGCCTCCTCCCGCTACACCAACTCGGGTGGAGTGCGCCACAAACTCGAAGAGGACATCGCCGGCCGCGCCGTCCTGTATCGATCCCTTGAGATCTTCACCGTGCGCGACGACGTTCACTCCATCGTCGTCGCAGGTCCGCACGATGAGGCCGCGTTCGAAGAGTTCCGCGAGCACCACGGCCCAAAGCTCGGGTTCTACGGCGCCAAGCTCTGCCGGGGCGGCAAAGACCATCGCTACGAATCGGTCCAGGCGGCTATCGCACAACTCGACTCGGAATGCACACACGTCGCCATCCACGACGCCGCCAGACCCTGCGCAAGCCAGCGACTCGTCGACCGCGTGCTCGAGGCGGCCCAATTGCACGACGCCGTCATCCCCGCGATCGCGGTGGGCGACACTGTCAAACGCACCGAGCAGGCCGACGACGCCGGCGCCGAAGACCCGCTCGATGCGATCCTCGGTGACTCCGGCAAGATCAACGCAACCTACGCACGCGTCACCGGCACCCTGGATCGCACGGGCCTGGTCCTCGTCCAAACGCCGCAGGTCTTTGCACGCGAGACCCTCGTTCGCGCCTACGAGCAATCCGACCTCTCAAGCACCGACGACGCGGGCCTGATCGAACGCCTGGGCAAAGCCGTCATCGTTGTTCAGGGCGAGGCCCGCAACATCAAGATCACACACGCCGAGGATCTCGAGATCGCCCGCGCACTCTTCGGCCCCGGCCAGAGCCGAGACCGTGACGCGCACAAGCGGTTCTAGCGTTGCTCAGACTGCTCCGCTGTTGCAGCGGTCTGCGCCGCACTCTGGGCACCGAGTGACATCCGCGTCAAGGCCTCGCAGCCAGTACCCGCACTCCACGCAGACATCCCGCCCGATGTCCCGCATCGCGCCGCGAAACGCGCGCAGCCAGATGCTCCAGAGCAGCCAGTATCCAACCACATGGCCCACGATCACCGTGCCCAGCGAAGCGACCGACGCCCCGAGCACGCGCGCCGGAATGCGCCACATTCCAAACGACTGAAACCAATCCGCGATCGGTTTGCTCAGAAAGATCCCCGCACCGAGCGAGAGCATCAGGACGACAACGGTCATGACGCGAAAGGCCGGATGCCGTTTCAGATGAGCGTTCAGGCGCTCGATGACATCGAGCCGATCCTGCTCCGACAGGCCTTCCAATGCCTCGTGGCTTGGCAGGTCGATCCGCCATGACCGTGAGCCGGGGCGATGCGCCATGACTCCAGTGTACTCAGCGATTGGTCCTGCACCTCCGCCGCAGTGATCGCTTTGATGTAAGCAAGAAAGCGAGGGCTCCGCCTCGCTTTCCCGCGACACGTCAAGATGTGGCAATCCCCGGGGGTGGGGCTCAGTACTGCCGGACCACGCCGCGCACGATGCCCTGGATCGTGCAGAACTTCACGCGGATCGGGTCAAAGTCCGGGTTCGCCGGCTGGAGACGGATGTGATCGTCTTCCTTGTAGAATGTTTTCAATGTGGTCGAGCCGTCGGGCAGCAGCGCGACGACTTTGTCGCCGTCACGCGCCACCTCGGTCCGCTCAACGAGGACGAAGTCGCCGTTGAGGATGCCCTCGTCCTTCATCGATTCGCCGTCGACCTTGAGGGCGAACGTCGAGTCCGAGCGATCCGACGTCGAGCCGATGACCTCGCCAAGGTCGATCTCGTCCTGGCCCGCGACACGCTCGATCGGATAACCAGCGGCGATCTTGCCGACCAGCGGGAAACGCAGCGGCCTGGATTCGTCGGGCACGCTGATCCCATCAGCGATCGACAAAGAGCGTGCCTTGTTGGGCTCGCGCGTCAGGGCGCCCTTCTGGATCAACGCCTCGACGTGCTCGAACACGGTGACCTTGCTCACGCCGATCTCGTCGGCGAGCTCCTGCATCGTTGGGGAATAGCCATGAAGCACCCGCCAGTCGCGGATAAGTTTCAGAATGCGGAGCTGTTTCGGTGTGAGATTCATCTGTGGTGTCCTTCCTCTTCATCAGCCCGCCGATGCGAGCAGCCCTTTGAACTTCCAAACCAGCATCGCTCGAACTGATCGATGTCTGGTTTCCCCCGGAAACCGGTGCCCGTCCCAGATCGCCCAACGTCTCAGCCTTCGACAAGACATTGGCTGCGAGGGCCCTGACCGATACCAATTCTATATCGAACAAAGACCGCGTAAAGGCTACTGTTGGCACTTTGTTCAGCTTTTTCGAACCAGGACCCGCCTGGCTCCACTCCCTCACATACGAACCCCCCGGTCCTAGGCGGATCACAGGGTAACAGGTCACGTCCACCCCGGCTAGAGAGCCGAACAGAACTTCGCGAGCGGCTTGACAGGCCCTGGAAGCGAATTTCCCCAAGCGGGCACCTTGTCGATCCCGAGTGGGTGCCAACTCTTTCGACAGACGGAAGCATAACACTGTGTCTTTGAGATGTGCATTCTGGTGATTCATGTGGATAATATCGCCACATCACCCAAACGAAACCCAAGGAATCGACCCCGCTGGACGCAAAATGTCCGGGGTCTGATCCCCAAACAAAGAACAACTCTCTACGCTCCCTATTCGGGTTTTTATCGGACAATTTCAGGAGTTATCGGGCATTGATGCGCAAGGATCAGCGCACACGCTCGATTCGGCTCCCCGAACGCCGGACCAGGCCCGCGATTTCCAGCATGGTGACCGCCTGCCCGATCGACTGCATCTCAAGCCCGGTCGCAAGCCCGATCTGGTCGGGTGTCCGGGGCTCGATGCACGCCTCGAAGACCAGCAACCCGGGTTCGCCCCCCGGGATCGATGTCGGCTCACCCCGCTGTGGGGTGTACCGGGCCTCGTGGGTCCCGCCGTGGGCATGCCAGGCCGGCGCCTCGAGCGCGTCGACGATGTCCGTGGGCGTGGTCACCATCTGGGCGCCGCCCGATTTGAGCAGATCCAGCGAGCCCTCGCACGACTCGCTGTCGACCCGTCCGGGCAGCGCAAAGACCTCGCGCCCGTGATCCTCCGCCGCCTGTCGGGCCGTGATCAGCGCCCCGGATTTCCGCCCCGCCTCGATCACGAGCACGCCCAGCGACATGCCCGAGATCAACCGGTTTCGAGCCGGGAAATTCCGTGCCTCGGGCGGTGCTTCGCAGCGCAGCTCCGTCACGATCGCTCCGTGTCCCTCTTCCACGATCGCGTCAAAAAGCCCGAGGTTCTCAGGCGGGTAGCAGTGCCCAAGCCCGCAGCCGAGCACCACGATCGTCCGCCCGCCCGCCTGCACCGCCCCGCGATGGGCCGAGGTGTCGATCCCGCGCGCACCGCCAGAGACGATCGTGATCCCCCGATGGGCCAGGTGAGTCGCAAAGCGCCCCGATTGCTCGAGGCCGTAGGTCGAGCACCGACGGGAACCGACCACGCCGAGCGCAAACTGATCGACTTCCCGGATCTCGCCACGCACGAACAGCACCAGCGGCGCATCGGGCAGCGGCGCTAAGAGCGCCGGGTACTCGGCATCGCCCCGAGCGATGATCCGGGCGTCTACCTTTCTGGTTCTTTCGATCTCTTTGCCCGCTTCGTCCAGGGCCCTGTTCTTGTGTCTGACGACGCCCGATGCAACGCCCGGCCCAACGCCCTCGACACTCTCGAGCTCGCGTTGCGAGGCGCCCAGGATCTCGCGCGCCGAGCCAAAGTGCTCCAGCAAGCGACGCGAACGCACCGGCCCCAATCCGGGGAGAAGCGCCAGAGCAACCAGTTCAAGGGTGTCGTTTGCGATGTTCGGCATGCGCTCAGTGTAGCAAGGGGGCGGTTCCCGGTGTCTGCACATCCCAACCCGTCAGATGAGTTGTATTGTGAGCGGACCGGAATCGGGCGCAGCGGGCGCCGAGCCAAGGAGACGGGCTTGAGCATCGAGGTTCGAGCACATTCCACGCACACCACACGCGGGAGCGCGCTGCGCCTCCTGCTCTGCCTGCTCGCGGGCGCCCTGCTCGCTTCGGCGCTGATGGTCGCCTGGTCCTGCCGGACCACACGCTCGGGCGTCGTGCCGGGCTCTGGCATCAGCGCCGGGCTGGACATCACCAGCGCCGAGGGGGCTTCGGCCCGCCCGGAGCCGATGATGCGCATCCGCATCGCCAGGCAGACCGAGCATGTTGTGATCGACGGACGGGGCCCGTGGCTCGTTGCCGTCGAGGGCTCACGCACGGGCGAGATCCTGTCGGGCCCGGTCACGATCACCAGTTCCGCGGGAGGCATCCGCGTCGCCGACGCCTACGAGCGCGTCCGGGGCTTCGGGCCTGGCACGCCTGTCTACGTGGGCCCGGTGCTCCGTCAGTCCGAGCGCACGGGCGAGGAGATCGTCAATCTGAACAAGGCCCGCTACCCGGGCACGCTGCGTGTCCTGCCCAGCAAGGACGAGCCGGAGCGTTTCGACGTCGTCAATGTCGTCGAGATCGAGCGCTACATCCCGGGCGTGATCAGCAAAGAGATCTTCCCGCACTGGGACGAGAAGGCCTTCATGGCCCAGGCCGTCGCGGCCAGGACGTACGCGCTGCAGCGCCGCGAATCGGCGCGCCGGGCGGGCAAGCCCTACGACGTCGACGATTCCGAGGTTGATCAGGTCTACGGCGGCCTGACGGGCCAGCGCGTCGCGCTCCGCGCTGGCGAGGCTACACGCGGTGTCGTGCTCACCTCGGGCAGCAAGCTCGCCGAGGCGTATTACTCAGCGATCTGCGGCGGCAAGCCCGCGCTTGCGGCTGAGATCTGGCCACCCAAGGTCGCCCAGCCCGTGGTGCGCACCGTCGGGTTCACCCCGCCACCGGCGGCGCCGGGCCCGGAGAACAAAGGGCTTGCGCGCGAGATCCTGTGCCAGAAATCGCCGCTCTACGACTGGGAGGTCGCTCGGCGCACCGACGAGCTGACCAAGCGCCTGCAGGCCTGGGGACGGGCGCGGAGCCACGAGCTGGGCTCGATGGGCACGCTGGCCAAGGTTGACGTTATTGATCGCACGCAGACGGGGCGTTCGATGACCGTCAGGGTGACAGACGCCGCGGGCAAGTCGGTCGCGTTGACCGCGGAGGAGTTCCGCGTCGCGGCCAATTTCGCGGCGCCCTCGGTCAAGGACCTGCCCGCGGTTGCGCGGGTCAACAGCAACAACTTCACGGTCCAGGTCGGGCGCACGGTCACGGTCATCGAAGGGCACGGTCACGGGCACGGCGTGGGTATGTGTCAGTACTGCATGCAGGGCATGGCCTCGAGGGGCGATGACTGGCGGAAGATCCTTGAGTCGTTCTACCCGCAGTACACGATCCTGCGGATCTACTGAACCAGATACCCCTAGAGCAGGATGTCGATCAGACGCCCCGCGGGTAGCGAACTCTGGATCTCATAGACAAACTCCACCCGTCGCAGGGTCTCAGTCAGAGGCATCTCGGGCTTCGTGATTGAGCGAACCCTTTCCTCGTCGCATTCGGGGCGCGCCCGATCGCCTTGGCTCGCGAGCTGGCAGTCCGGGCTCATTTCGAAGGTGTCGTGCTCGCGGTTGGATCGATGGAGAGCGTCCGCAAAGGGGATGGGGCGATCGGTGCAGGAAGCCTGCCTGACGTAGGGGTGACAGGGCTCGATCGAGCGGTCGTGATGGCTGGCTCCGATGCGCACAACCTGAGAGATGCGAGGTCGATGCCGACGCGTGGCGTCCGGGAATGTCGAGAAATGGTGATCGGTGGGGGCCTGTGGGGCCCGGTGCCCATGAAGTGGGCGCCCGGACAGCCGGCGGTGTTGCCCCGTAGCAACAGGTGGCGTTGGATGGTGCCAACACCCATCAGGGAGCGAGCGTGCGGACCGACGAGCTGGATTTCGAGCTGCCCGAGGAACTGATCGCCAAGGAGCCGGTGAGCCCGCGCGACTCGTCCCGGCTGCTGGTGGTCAGTCGATCCGATGAGTCTGTCCTGGAGCACCGACGGGTCTCGGATCTGCCCGCGTATCTGCGTAAGGGCGATGCGCTCGTCTTCAACACAACCAAGGTCGTCCCCGCGCGGTTTGCGGGCGTCAATCTCGACACGGGCGGTCGGGTTTCGGGGCTCTACCTCGAGCACGCGCCCGAGCCGGGGCATTGGCGCGTGCTCATCAAGATGCGCCGGCATCGCCCGGGCGTTCGGATCGGGCTGGACCTGCGCGCGGGCGAGACCGAGCCTGTGGAGCTGGAGCTGGTCCGGCGCGAAACGGACGATGGGGTGTGGCTCGTCAGAGTGACCGGTGGGGAGGGGGCGCTGCTGCGGGCGGGCTTGCCGCCGCTCCCACCCTACATCCTGTCAGCGAGGCGTCACGCGGGCGAGGCGGAGAACCGCGACGAGGACGAGCGCGTCTACCAAACCGTTTATGCGCAGGAATCCGGGAGCGTTGCTGCCCCGACGGCTGGCCTGCACTTCACGCCCGAGCTGCTCCAGAATCTGGCAGACAAGGGCGTAGGACGGGCAGACGTGACGCTGCACGTCGGTCGCGGCACGTTCCAACCGGTGGAGGTTGACGTGCTGGAGACGCACCCGATGCACAGCGAGCGCTGCCGGGTGGAGGACGGGGTGATGGAGCGTTTGCGCCGGGCTCGTTCATCGGGCGGGCGGGTGATCCCGGTGGGCTCGACGAGCTGTCGAACGATCGAGTCCTTCGCGGGACGAGGGCAGGACGCGGGCGAGCTGGAGACGGATCTTCTGATCAGCCCCGGGTACGCGTGGCGGGTGACCGACGGGCTGATGACGAACTTCCACCTGCCCCGTTCGACGCTGATCGCGATGGTGTCGGCGCTGTTCCCGGGCGGGGCGGGGCGGGTGCGCGAGATCTACGCCGAGGCGATCCGGGAGCGGTACCGGTTTTTCAGCTTCGGGGACGCGATGCTGATCCTGCCTTGATGGGGGAGCGATCTTCGCGAGCGGCTTTGTCGTGTATGATCGTGTGCGTGCAGAGCGGGGAACGGAAGCCCTGCCGCGCGGGGTGCGTTCCATGGAACTCGGCAGGCTCATCGACACTCTGGACATCGCGCCGGTGTCCGGTTCGGATCTTGGCGTGCGCATCAGCGATCTGACGGACGACAGCCGAACGGTGCTCCCCGGATCGCTCTTTGTTGCCCGCCCCGGCACGCGCGCCGACGGCAGGGCGTACATCGAGCAGGCGGTGCGCGACGGCGCGGTCGCGGTCCTGACCGACGAAGAGGGCGCCAGGCAGGTCGACCCGCGCCATGCGGTCGCCCTTGTTGCCTCCGATGTCGCGCTCGCTGCGGCGCAGCTGGCCGAGCGGTTCCACGGCAACCCGACGAAGAAGCTCAGCCTGGTCGGGGTCACGGGCACCAACGGGAAAACGACGGTGGCGCATCTCGTGCACGGCATCATGAACCACGCGGGTGTGCGCACAGGTCTGATCGGGACCGTCGAGATCGACGACGGGCGCGAGATCGCCCAGGCCGAGATGACCACGCCCCCGGCGATCGAGCTGAGCCGAACCTTTGCGCTGATGGTCGACGCGGGGTGCAGGTCTGCGGTGATCGAGGCCTCGAGCCATGCGCTCGACCAGGGGCGCGTCGCGGGGCTGGCGTTCGATATCGCGGTCTTTACGACGCTCGGCACGGACCACATGGACTACCACGCGGACCGAGACGCGTACGTGAGCGCCAAGCGTCGGTTGTTTGAGATGCTCCCCGAGGGGGGCGTTGCGATCGTCAACGCCGACGACCCGGCTTGCGAGGAGATGCTCGCTGGCTGCGGCGCCAGAGTCGTTCGGTGCTCGCTGGACAGGGGCGACTGGACGGTGCGCGTGACCCGGCGCCGGATCGACGGCATCCGCGTGCTGATCCAGGGGCCTGCGGGCAAGATCGAGGCAGGGCTGCCCCTGATGGGCGAGCACAACGCGATGAACCTGCTCCTGGCTGTCGCGGTGGCGCATGAGCTGGGTGTCGAGAGCGAGGCCATCGCGGGCGGGCTTGCTCATCCCAATCTGCCAAGGGGTCGTCTCGAGCGCGTCGAGGGCCCGGGCGACGTCAGCGTGTTCATCGACTTTGCGCACACGCCCGATGCGCTCGAGCGCACGCTTGTGGAGATGCGCCGGGCGATGGACGAATCGCGCCACGAGGGGGCGCTCTGGATCGTCTTTGGTTGCGGCGGGAACAAGGACAAAACCAAGCGTCCCGTGATGGGGCGGATCGCAGGCGAGCTTGCTGACCGGGTCGTGCTGACGAGCGACAACCCTCGGACAGAAGCGCCAGAGGCGATCGTCGAGGAGATCTTCTCGGGTATCGAGCCGGCGCGTCGGTCCGATGTGCTCAAGCTGCCCGACCGAGCCGAGGCGATCGTGCGTGCGGTTGCGGACGCCCAGCCGGGGGATGTGGTGATCATCGCGGGCAAGGGGCACGAGCGATTCCAGGAGCTCTGCGACGAGCACGGGCACAAGGTTGTGCGCGAGTTCGATGATGTGTCGCTGGCGCGGGCGTGCCTGCGTGGGCGGGCCAGCGTGCGATGAGCTTTCTTTCACCCGAATCGATCCGTGCGGCGGTGGGTGGGACGTTCGTCGCGCGCTCCGCGACGGTGAGCCTCGCGGGCGGGGTCTCGATCGACACGCGATCCCTTCGCCCCGGGCAGATCTTCGCGGCCTTCAAGGGCGAGCACGTCGACGGGCACGCGTTTCTGCACGAAGCGCGGCGCGCCGGCAGCACGCTTGCGATCGTCGAACGCGCCGGCGCTCTGCCCGCAGAGCTCCCCGAGGGCATGACGCTGATCGAGGTCGGGTCGACGCGCACGGCGCTTGGGCAGCTCGCAAGGGCGTACCGGAAGTCGCTCACCTCGACGCGCGTGATCGCGGTCACCGGGTCCAACGGCAAGACGACGACTGTGCGACTGATCGACCAGGTGCTCGCGACGCAGCTCCGCGGGTCGGCCTCGGTCAAGAGCTACAACAACGACATCGGGTTGCCGCTGACGCTGCTGGCGGTCAAGCCCACGGATCAGTACGTGGTCTGCGAGGCGGGCATGAGCAGCCCGGGCGAGATCGCGCAGCTGGCGCAGATCGCCAGCCCCGATGTCGCGGTGATCACGAGTGTCGGGCGGGCGCACCTGGAGAAGATGGGCTCGGAGCGTGCCATCGCGCGCGAGAAGGCGGCGCTCGTGCAGGGGCTGGCGCCGGGCGGCCTTGGGGTTGTGCCGGCGGAGGCCTCGATCCTGGAGGAGTTCCTGCCTGGGAGCGCCCAGATCGTGCGGTTTGGTCTCGGCGCGGACGCGGACCTGCGCGTGATGGGCGTCGAGGCGGACGGCAAAGGTGTGCGGTTTTCGACCAACGGCGGGCAGCGGTACGAGCTGGCGCTGCTCGGGGCGCACAACGCAATGAACGCGGCGGCCTCGATCGCGGTGGCGCGACGCCTCGGGCTGAGCGAGGCGCAGATCGCTGCGGCGCTGCGCCGGGCGCGCGGGGCGGAGATGCGCCTGGATCGGCGCACGATCGCGGGGATCGACGTCATCAACGACGCGTACAACGCCAACCCGGACTCGGTCCTGGCGGCGGTGCGTGCCTTTGGCGGCCTGATGAACGGGGCGACCAGGCGGGTCCTGGTTTTGGGCGAGATGCTGGAACTGGGCTCGGCGGCACCGGGGTTCCATGAAGAGATCGGTCGGGCGGTCGCCGAGACGATCCGGGCGGGGTCGGGGCCCGATTTCGTGGTGTTGGTGGGGGATCTGGCCCGTTTTGCGCAAGATTCGATCGCGGCGGAACTTGGGGATCAGGGCGTGGTGCTGGAGCCCAAGACGGGCGACGGCCGATCCATCGCAGAGAGGTTCCGTCCGGGCGACGCGGTCCTGATCAAGGGCTCGCGGTCGGTCGGTCTCGAACGCGTCGTGCAGGCCATGGAAGGGCCAGTCGCGACCTAAACCCCCGGAGAATGCCTCACCCTTGCTCTATTGGCTCCTCGACATCTTCCGCTCGCGCCTCGACAGCGTCGATCTCTTCGGCGGGCTGACGCTCTATTCGCTGGTGCGCCTGCTCGACGAGCTGGAATTCCGCGTGCTCGCCTCGGCGGCGCTGTCCTTTCTGATCGTGCTGGTGCTGGGGCCAAGGACCATCGCGAGGCTCCGGGCGATGAAGATCGGGGACACGGGGATCACCGACGCGGTCGCGCTGCGCAAGCACGCTGAGGGCAAGGCAAACGTGCCCACCATGGGCGGCGTGCTCATCGTGGGGGCGATCTTTGCCAGCGTGATTCTGCTCGCTGACGTGCGTGTCGCGTACATCTACATGGCGCTGATCCTGCTGGTCTGGATGGCGGCGGTGGGGAGCGTGGACGACTGGCTCAAGCTGACGGCGGCCCGTCGCGGCGACGGGAGGCAGGGCCTGCACGCGTGGGAGAAGCTGGTCTTCCAGCTTGGCATCGGCGTGCTGATCGGCGTGTTCGCGTACAACCGGGGCGAGGGCGATCACAGCCTGACGCATGTCTTGAATCTGCCGCTACAGAGCACCTACGAGGGCGCGACGTACGAGGTGAACCGGGGGCTGATCTATCTGACCAAGCCTCTGTATGTGTTCGTGACGGTGATGATGATCGCCGGGCTTTCCAACGCGGTGAACATCACCGACGGGATGGACGGGCTGGCGTCGGGTCTGGTGGTGATCGTCTCGATCGGGCTGGTGGTGATGACGCTGATCGCGGGGCAGGAGGTCTGGGCGCAGCGTCTGCTGCTGCCCTACATCGCGGGCTCGGGTGAGCTGACGGTTCTGGTGGGGGCGATGATCGGCGCGTGCCTCGGGTTCCTGTGGTGGAACTGCTCGCCCGCGCAGGTCTTTATGGGCGACACGGGCTCGCTCTCGCTCGGGGCGCTGCTGGGCTACGTGGCGGTGGTGATCCGCCAGGAGCTGCTCGTCTTGATCATGTGCGGCGTGTTCCTGGCTGAGATCGGCTCGGTCGTGATGCAGGTGGCGTACTTCAAGTCCACGGGGGGCAAGCGCATTTTCCGCTGTGCGCCGTATCACCATCACCTGCACCTTGGCGGCTGGCGCGAGCAGCAGGTCGTCAGCAGGCTCTGGATCGTGGGCGTGGTGCTGGTGATGGCGGCCCTGGCGCTGCTGAAGGTGCGTTAGCGTCCGATCAGCAGGATCGCATCGCGCAGCTCGACGCGGTCCTGCACGGGGCCGAACTGGCCTTCGTTCAATTCGATGGTCAGCTCTCGTGCGTCGGCGAGATCCAGACGGAGATGCGCCTTTGGGCTTTGGGCGCTCAGGCTGTGGCGCTCGCGCTCGACGCCGTCGACGAGGACGATCAGCTCGAGGTTGCCCCAGGCACGGGCCTTGAGGGGGAGCTCTGCGGTGAGTGCGAGCCTTGCCGAGCCCCGCGGGAGCACCCAGGTCGCTTTCATCGGCCCGGGCATGAGGATGCTCTGGGCGCCCAGTGAGGCGACGCCGTTGGTGTCGATCACCAGCCGTCGCCCGTCGGTGCTTGCCTGGAGCGAGACGAGGGGGACGAGCGACTGGGCGTCGAAGTTGACCGCGTCGATGTGGTTGCGGTCGATCTCGAACCGCAGGCCGGTCGGCTGATCGTCGGCCTCGCTTGGCGTCGCAGTAGCGTTGACGGCGACGATCGATCCGGTCTCGAGGGTCACTTCGAGGCGCGAGGGCTTGCCCGTGATCGCTCGGAGTGATTCGACGTCGACAACGTTGCCGCCCGTGAGCCAGACGCGCACGCCCGCGGGTTGTTCGCCGGGGTTTGCGAGCGTCATCTCATCGAGGATGTTCATGGGTGTGACGATGGTTGAGCCGTCACGGAGTTCGATCGTGGTCTTGTCCCCGAAGGAGGCGATAAAGCCCCGGAGCGTGTCGCCGTTGGCCAAGCGGAGGACGTCCTCGGTTTCGACGTCGAGCGCCGGCATCGCCTGCTCGGGGGTCATGATGCGGGGGAGCACGACGCGCCGGATCTGTTCGAGCGGGACCGCGATGAGCCCGAGGCGTGCGTAATTCCACGCGAGCGATTCCTCGCCGGCGCTGGCGACGGAGGCTGTGCCGACGAAGCGCTGCCCATCGGTGAGCTCAAGGACGCCCGGCCTGCTGAGGATGCTGCCCCGGCGGAAGATGCTGCTCGATGCGCTGACGCTGATCCATGTGTCGATGGGCGCCAGCGCGACGAACTGGCTCGTGGGTGCATCGATGGCTCGTCCCGATGCGTCGATGAATCGGATATCGGGGCCGTCGATCGAGACGAACTCGATGAGCTGGCGATCGAGGTTGCGATCGATGAGGACGCGCAGCGGTCGATCGGCGGTGTCCTGAGCGAGGCAGGAGCCCGCGAGGAGGAGAGCCGGGATGAGCGCGTGGTGTTTCACTTCTGGAAGATCGGCAGATAACGCTTGGGCATTTGCAGAACGATGAGAGCCATTGATGTGCCGTAGGCCTCACCAACCCCCCTGTCTTCCCAGAGTCCGTCGTTTCGCTGGGTCATGACGAGTTCATCTCGTGTTCCGGGCCACCAGGCGGCCCACCAGTCGCCGCCGGCAAGGTACGCGGCCTGTACGGAGTAGTACTGCCCGTAGAAGTAATGCGGGCTGCGACGCGCCGCCCCCTGTCCCGGGGCGCTGGTGCGCATGATGTACTCCATCCCGCTCTCGATGGCCCGGTCGTCGTAGATGCCCGCGTACTGCAGGGAGGCGACCCCAGCGGCTGTCCTTGGCCAGGCGCTGTCCCGCGTCCGCAACTGATACCGGAAACCGCCGTCGGGGTTCTGGCATTCCTTGACGTATTGGACGGCTTTGTCGATGACGTCCTTTGAGACCTCGATGCCCGCGTTGCGCGCCGAGCGCAGGGCCATGACCTGGCAGATGGTGACGGAGACATCCGCGTCGTTTGGCAGCGGGTTGTAGCGCCAGCCGCCCTCTTCGTTCTGGGTGCGCTCGATGAGCCGGATGGATTTGATGAGGGCTTCGTAGGTGCGGTCAGCCAGCGGCGTGTCGGCACCGCCCGTCATGCCGTAGACCTCGCCGAGAAACAGCGCGGCGAACCCGTGCCCGTACATGGGCCCGTTGGCGGCTTCGCCGGCGATGAGCCCGCTCTCGGAGGCGTTGTCGAGGATGAATTCGAGCCCGAGGCGGACGTTCTCGCCGTAGGCCCCGCGCCCGGGCACGTTCCCGTCGGCCATGAAGGCCAGGCAGGCCAGCGCGGTGACGGCGACGTTGTTGGCGTATCGCCCGTCGCCGAACGAGCCGTTGTCGGTCTGGAGCTGGGCGAGCGCTGCGAGTCCCCTCTCGACGGCGCGGTCGGATTCAACGGAGATCTCGTTGTCCATCGCAGCGTTCTCGGCGCCCTGCGCCAGCGCGCCCAGCGGCGCAGCGAGCGATGCAGCAACGAGCAGGTGCCTGATCATTCGGAGGCCTCCTCGGCGAGGCGCCGGTAGTAGGCCTCGGTCATGGTCTTGTAGAGCGAGCTGTAGCTATCGCTGGAGCCCTGCAGCAGAGCCTCGCGGAGGCGATCTGGGAGATTGCCCCAGCGGGCGCCGTCGAGGACGGCCTGCGCGCCCAGCTGCGCATCCTGCCCTGCGGGGCCGTCCTGCTGGTCGTTGGGCTCGCTCTGGCTCTGCTGGCTTTCTTCGCGGCGCTGCTGGTTGGGCTGCTGCTGGTTCTGCTGCTGTTGCTGCTGGGACTGGCTGGAGGAACTGGAGCTTGACTGCTCCCCGGCTCGGTTGATCAACTCGTCGAGCCTGCGGAGGATGTCTTCCTGCAGGCGCTGCGTGACGATGCCCGTGTCGGCCTGGCCCGAGAGGCGCCCGGCGCTCTCACGCATCAGGCCCACGGCCTCGAGGAATTCGTCCGCGATCGGCTTGGACTCGGCAAGCTGCCTCACCAGCTCCGCGTCCGCGGCATCGGTCTTCGTTTCGTGCTCGGGCTTCTTGGCTTCTTCGATCCCCAGAAGCTCATCGAGTGTGGGCAGGGGCTCGTCTTCCGGCTGCGCGAGCGCTCCGGGAGAGAAGAGCAAGAGTGCGATCAACGCTGGGATGCAATGGTGGCGCATCACTCGTCGCCCTCCGGCTCGGGGGTTTGCTCGGGCATCGGGGGCATCGGCATGGGTTGGCCCTGGCCTTGCTGCTGCTGTTGCATCTTCTCGATCAGGACTTCGCCCTGCTCAGCCAGCTCGGTCTGGATCTGCCCGACCTGGCGGGTTTCCTGCGGGGTCGCGCCGAAATCTTCCATCATCCGCGTCTGATCGAGCAGGTCCTTCTGCATCGTGCGGAGCAGGCGCAGCTCGGCCAGCGCCGGGATCATCTCGTCCTGTTGCTGCTGGCCCGACTGCCCCTCGCCGCCCTGCTGGGAGCCCTCGCTGAAGTCCGAGTCTTTCTTCTCGGGGTCCTCGAGCGCCTCGATCAGGCCCGCCAGCAGCGATTCGACCGAGGCCTGCATGCGGCGCTCGGAGCGAGAGGCGTGCCCGGCGATCAGGGACGTCCCGATCTCGTTGAGCTGGGTGTCGATGCGCGTGTGCGCAAAATCGAAGACGCCCGCAGAGACGATCTCTTCGTACGTGATCGGGAGTGTGCGCAGGATCTCGCGGAGTTCCTGCTCACGCCGACCAATGTCGCGGGCCTCGGCCTGCTCGCGCCTTGAGAGTCGGTCCTTGACGAGCGGATCGGTCAGGGCGCTCAGCTCGGTCTGCTGCGTGAGCGCCTCGTTGTAGGCCAGCTTCAGCTCGCGCTTGCGCTGCTCGCGTTCGCGTTCCTCCGCGTCCTCGAGCTGCTGCTGGGCTTCTTCGAGGGCGGCCTCGAGGCGGTCGAGGCTCAGGCTCTCGTGGCGCTGGGCGAGAGCGCCCTCAGCAGAGCTCAGGGCCACGATCGCGTCGGATTGTGCGGCGGCGGCCTCGGAGAGAAGGCTGGCGATGCGCGCGGTGTCGGGATTGGCACCGGCTTCGTCTGCGACGCTCAGCGTGTTGCGGTACAGGCCCGTCATGCCCGAAGCCAGCGGTCGCGTCTCGCCGGCGGTCTCCTGAGTCCTTACGAGCGTCGCGAGCTCCGACTGCTGCGTTCGCACGAGCGCTTCGATCGATTCGATGAGGCTCAGGAGTGCTCGCTGGAGCTCCTGGTCGCGCTGCTTCTGCGCCTCGTCGAGGTCTTCGAGCATCTGCTCGAGCTGCTCGGCGGCTTGCTGCTGCTGCTGGCCTGCCTGGGTGGTGTTGTTGTTCTGCACGCTCTGGGCCGCCTGCTGGAGCGACTGCGGCACGCCCTGCTCGCGCCCCCGGCGGGAGGCGGCGCGCATCGCGGCGGCCTGGCCCGGGTCCGTCTCCTGCATCTCCTGCGAGCGGGTGTCCATCTCGTCCAGCAGCGAGGCGCTGCGCTCGGCCAGCTCGAGCTGGCGCTGCGCGATCCGGTCGAGCTCGGTCAGCTCCTCGGCGGTCAGCTGCGAGGCGCTGCGCCCAACGGTCTGGCGCCCGATCTCTGCGGTCTGCTCGGAGAGCTGCTGCTGATCCTCGAGCAGGCCTTCGAGCGCCTGGCGCACGGCCCACGAATCCTCGCCCCGGTCCAGCAGCAGCGCCAGGTCTTCCAGATTGCGGCGCACCCGCTGCTGCGATTCCTCGGCCTGCTCCGAGAGCTCGGGGCGTTCCTGCTCAGCGGCCTCGCTGAGTCGCGTCGCGGCCTGCTCGGAATCGTCGCCTGCGCGCCCCAGCGCCTGATCGGCGCGTGCGAGCAGGTCGTCGAGGGTCTCGTCGTTGAGCGCGTTGCGCTCGGTGCGCTGGCGGAGCTGGCTGACCGAGTCGTCCAGACGGTCGAGCGCGTCGGTCAGCGCCGCCTGATCGCGGGCCATCGAGTGCATGGGGGGCGAGCCCGTCGTGCGCGACTGGCGGACCTGCTCGATGAGCTCGGTCTGCTGCTCGGTCAGGCGGACAGCGCTCCGGCGGACGCCGCCCAGCTCGGCGAGGATCTGATCGACCAGCTCGTTCTGCGAGATGATGCGGAGCCGGCGGACCGGTGAAGCGGTTTCGCCGTGGGTCAGCGTGGTCTCGCCCTCGCCTGGCAGCGCAAAGACATCCATCGCGACAGCGGTGACGAGCATCTCGTCTCCGACCGCGAGCTTGAACGGCGCCAACTCGAGTGTAGCGCTGGCCTGGCTGCGGAGATCGGCGGTGTCGACGCGCACGAGCCGGATCGGTTCGCCCTCGCCCTCGGGCAGAGCGCCCGCGGAATCTTTGGCGGATGCGGGGATGCGCGCCGGCTGGGCACGCAGCTCGAGCCACGCGAGCCCCACGTCGTCGCGAGCCTCGCCCACGAGCGGAACGATCGCGCTTGCCAGCACGGCCTCGTCGCGCTCGGGCACCGTGACCGTCACGCCCGGCTCGCGGTCTGTCAGTGTTTCGATGCGCACGATCGCGTCGTCCACACTCGTGATCCCGAGCTCGTCGCGGAGCTGGAGTCTGAGAATGCTCCGTCCGTCTGCGATCCATGAGATCGTGCGCGCGTTGCCTGTGTCCAGGACCTCCGGGGAAGCCTTGCCGGTGTCGGTGGTCAGGAGGTCGCCTGCAAAGTCGGCGGGCTTGTTGAGAGCCGCGCTGATGGTGATCTTTGAACCCACCAGCACGGGGCCGAGGACGGCTCGCTCGTCCTGGCCTGCGCCGAGGTTGCGCTCGCCCTGGATCCAGGAGGCGTTCTCCGACAGCGGTGCGTACGCGGGGGGCTCGATCGTTGCGATCATCGATTCGACCCGGGGCGGCTCGACGAGGCGGATTCGCGCTGTCTCGGTGCGATCATCGGGCGTGCGCAGCCAGTATTCGAGCCAGGCCTCGCCCGTGTCGGAGGCGAGTTTCACCGCGGGTTCAAGCAGACGCTCGTACGCCTCGCCCATCTCGCCCGTGGGAGCGAGCTCGAGGATTTCCTGCCCGGTCAGCGGCTCGGTCCGCAGGGGTGTGCTGCTGCTCTCGGTGACGATGCGGTAGACGACCTCCACGGGTGTCTGGCTGCGCGAGCGGTTGGTGCGCGTGACGATGGCTCGCACCGGAAGAGCCGACCCGAGCGCGTGGGGCTCAGCGGCTGTTGCATCGACGAGCTCGGTGCGCTTGGGCCAGCTCGCATCCGACCAGGGCGTGAGCGTGCGGGCCAGCCCGGTGCGTGCGATGCCCGGCGCAAAGAAGGCGATCGACGCCAGGACGAGGGCCGAGACGGTCAGCCCTGCGAGGTTGTGCAGGAACGTGCCCGTGTGCACGAGCGAGGTGAGCGTCACGTCCTTGGCGGAGGCGTCGGCCCGCTCGGCGGCGGCCCTGCGGAGCCAGGCGATCGAATCGGGCTCGCTGGGCTCGGCGCTCTGGTGCGACAGCGCGACACCCGAGGCCAGCACGCCCGAGAGGTTGCGGTCGGTTCCAAGCTTTGAGCGTTCGACGCGGAGCGCGAGTGTCGAGAGCTTCGGGCGCAGGCGGATCGCCGGGACGAGCCTGCGTTTGATCGACACGATCAGAGCCGCGATGCCAAGGATCAGCAGCGCGACGCGCAGCCAGGAGGGCAGGCGGAGCACGAAGTCGATCAGCCCCTCGGCCAGCAGGGCCACCAGGACGAGACCGATCCCCGCCGCCAGCACCTCACCGATCGCGACCAGGCGCAGACGCGAGCGCAGCGCAACGAGCGCCCGCTCGGATCGCTCCCCGGCCTGGGTGATTTGGCTTGCTCCGCGTGTCACCGGGCCTCCTTGCGCGTGCGGCCTGCAGAACTGCTACTGGTCTGCCATCGGGCGGTTCCACCCCCCGATTTGACGCTCCCGGACCATACGAGGTTCGATTGCGTCCTGAACACCTTACACCAGACGAATGATCCGTCGCCCGATCCATTCGGTTCCAAGCAGCAGGACGAGCAGGATCAGGGCCAGGGGGCTGTCCCAGAGGGTCTCGATGTCGGGTGTGCCGGCGACGCGCCTTTGACGGTTGGGCAGGAGCTGCTCCAACTCGGCGAGTTCGCCCGGGGTAAGCACCTTGCCGCCCGTTTCTTCGGCGAGGGCGCCCAGGGTCGCAAAGTCGGTCTCGGGTCTGCGGAGTTCGTCGTCCGGTGCGAGCACGTGGACCTGCTCGGTGAGTTCTTCGCCCAGCAGGATCGCGTCGTTGACGCTGACTTCGTACGTGCCCGCGGAGGAGGGCAGCCACGTGGCGACAAAGGTCGGCGCGCCGTCGTCGGCGCTTTCTTCGGGGCGCAGGAGGATCGGGGTGGGCTCGGTGGTGCGTGAGGTGTCGCGGACGGTGGCGCTGACCGATTGCGGGCGCTGGAGCGACAGGCGTTCGTCGAGCAGTTCGAGGGAGATGCGCACGGGCGACATGGGCTCGGTGCGTCCGGGGTTCGCCTCGAGCACGGCGCTGCGCCCCGCCCTGGCCAGGCCCTCGCGTCCGATGAGGCGAACGAGCGGGATCCAGAAGCGTTCGGGGAGTTCTTCGCCGCGCGCGTAGCGCCAGCGCCAGATCTCGTCGGTCCCGACGTAGACCGATCGCCCGGCGCCGTACCGCATCGAGAGGACGATCGGCGTGCCCTCGGCGCCCGAGTGCGCCGGGAGCGCGGTTGCCAGGATCTCTGCGGTGGGTTTGACGGCGCTTGGGGCGATCTTCTGCGCCCAGCGGAGCATCGCCCATCCGGTGTCCGGGTCGGTCAGGCGCTCGGGCCAGCCGCCCTCGCTTTCGTCGGCGAGCTCGAGGAGCCCGAGTCGTTCCGCAGCGATCTCGCGGCGCATTGTGACGGGCTCGGTCCAGGCCGACGAGGGGCTTGCGAGCGTGATGGGCAGGAGCGGCTCGAGCGGCGTGCCCCGCCAGGAATCGGGCGTGGCGCTCGGGCCTGCGATCCAGAGGATGCCCGCGCCGCGCAGGGCGACGAGGTCGTGGATCTGTTCGAGCTGCGACGTGGTCAAGAGATCCGCGCGGACGTCGCCGATGACGATGACGTCGATGCCTTCCCATGAGCCGGGCGAGTCGGGCAGGTCGGTCAGCTCGACGTCGCCCTCCTGCACGTAGCGCCGGCGCGAGCTGAGCAGGAGCGACGAAGAAGAGATCGTCTGCTCTCGCAGCAGGAGGTTTTTGGTGTACCGGAATTCCCAGCGCGGATAACCATCGATCTGCAGGACGCGGAGCGGGCGATCGACGAGCGTCGCGGTCAGCTCCGCGGTGTTGTTCTCAGCGAGCAGGTCTGTCTCGTCGGGCACGAGGCGCACCAGCCACGTCGCATCGCCCGGTTCGCTGGGCTGCGTGACGAGCGTGACGCGCTGGTCGCTGGCCTCGGCGCGCTTGCGCTGGAGGACCTCGCCGGTGTCTCGGTCAACGAGCTCGACCCACGCGCCCGAGCTCTGGCCAGAGCCCAGGCGGTCGATCTCGACCGTGACGGGGATGCGGTCGTTGATGAAGCCGGCAGCGGGGGCGCGCACGCCCGCGATCGCAAGGTCGCTCACCGGGTCGGGCGAGCCCACGGGCACGACAAAGACTGGGATGCGTTCGCTCCGCAGACGCTGGAGCGCCCGGCGCGAGGGGGTGTCGGCGGACGTGCCGTCGGAGAGCAGGACGATCCCCGACACGGGTCTGGCGGCGACCTCATCGAGCGCTCGATCGAGCGAGCGCCCCAGCAGCGTGCGTCTGCCGCTCGGGGTGCCCGGATCGATCGCGCCCGATTCGTCCATCTCCATCTCGAAGACGCCCGAGTCGAATCCCAGCGTCAGCACGCGCTTGGACTGGGCGATCGAGCCCAGCTGGGGCTGCGCGGCCTTGAGCGCCTCGGCGAGCTGTGATTCGCGCGGCAGACCGCCTGGCGCATCTCCGATCGTCATCGATTGGGTCCGGTCCGCCAGCAGCACGAGCCAGTCGCGTTCGACGCGTTCGTTGTGCCTCCGGAGCTCGGGCCCCGCGAGGATCACCACAAGAAGCAGCAGCACGAGCGCCCGCGATGAGGCGAGCAGCGTGCGCACCGCGCGTGAGCCCTCGAGCCGAGCGTAGCTGAGCCAGCCGAGAGCCAATGCGCCCAGAACGATCATCGCCCACGCCCAGGCGGGCATGGGGCGCGCCAGCGCGAAGACCACGTCCGGGTCGCCCGGCGCGAGTCTCTGGATGCCAAGGAGCCAGTCGGTCACGCCAGCGCCTCCGATGCGGGGAGTCTTTCCATCGATCGCGCCGACCAGCGCGCCAGGAATGTTTCGAGCACCGCCAGCGCCAGAGCCGCTGCGACGAGCCAGAGGATCCAGGTATCGGAGGCGCTCTGCTTCGTGCCGGCCTGCTCGGCAAGCTCCGAGGCGGACGTGCTGCCATCGGATCCGAGCCAGCTGAGAAGCTTGGCGTCGCCCAGGCTCGCTGCGAGCCACGGCTCGATCAGCGCCCGCGGAACCGTGTCGATCCGCGAGCCCCGCACGTCGGCCTGCACCGCGATCACGCCCGCGTTCTCGCCCGCGTCATCGAGCATGCTGTAGCGCCCGGCGTTGCGGATCGGAAGCTCGATCGGTTCGCCCTCTGAGCCGATCACCTCGGTCGCGCGCCCGGGCAGATCGCCCGTCTGTCCCGCGATGCGCACCGCGCGGTCGCTGGCCAGGCTCACGCCCTGGCGGACGAGCTCCTGCATCAGGGGCACCATCAGCGGGCGCGTGGGTAGATCGGTCCAGGTCAGGTTGGGCGGGCTCGCCAGATAGACAACAAGCCCGGGCATCACACGCCCCGAGGCGGTCGCAGGGTGCGCCGAGGCCAGGAGCACCGAGCCGTCATCGAGCTTGAGCACCGCAGACTCGTCCGCCTGCGCCGGCACGATCGGGAGCAGCTTCTGGAAGGCGACGGCGCCCGAGAGCTGTTCGAGCTCTCCGGCGATCATGGTGAGCAGTCGATCCGAGTCGGGCCGGCTGTCGGTGTCGATCCGAAGGGGCGACTCTGCGTTGATCGGCTCGCGCGCGATCTGCCAGTCGAGTCCGAGCGATTCGGTCATCGCGTCGGTCCAGAGCTGAACGCTGTCCTTGGCGGGCGGCATGACCACCAGCAGCCCGCCCCGTTCGACGAACCGTCGCAGGAGCATCCAGCTCTCGGACGAGACGCCGTCGGGTTCGAGGAGGAATGCCGCGTCGAGCGTCGCGAGCCTCGGCGCATCGATCGCAGAGGGCGTTGTATCGACGAGACGCAGCTCGCCCGAGGCCTCACCTGGCGCGAGCGCGAGCCTGACCCAGTCGGCCGGCGTGAATCGATCCAGCCCGACCTGACCGACCAGAGGCCTTGAGGCGATGATGCCGACACGCAGCGCGCCGCGCCGATCGATCGGCATGAGTGATACATCGTCGGCTCGGTTGGCGTTCGCGCCGAGCGTTGCCCTGAGCACGGGCTGGGAGGCAATGTCGGCAACTGGCATCACAAAGCCGAGCATGACCTCCGCCGAGGTCTGCCCCGGCGCAAAGTCGGCCTCGGCTCGGTTGGGTGCGCCCTTGCCCTCGAGGCCGAGCGTGACCGACACGCGGGCGGCCTCACCGACGCCCATGCCTGAGCGTTCGAGGCGCACCAGCGCCTGCCCGTCGCTCTGCGATTCGCCCAGCACGACGCTGCGCACGGGCTCGATCGAAGCGATCGCGATATTGCTCAAGGCCATGGCGTCGGGTTCGGTCGCGATCAGCCTGACCCTGCGATCCGTCGCGTCGAGGCGCGGGAGCGGGCGATCCGGGTCGATCGACCCGGCGCGGAGCGGGCTGAACAGGGCGAGCGTGACCGCGGCGGGGTTCTCCTCGTCGGTCGTCAGCGAGCGCTCGATCGTCTCCAGCGCGCCCCCGAGATCCGCGGCCGCGTCCGTGCGCTGGGCGCGATCGATGGCCCTGCGGACCGCGCCGAGGTCGCTCGACGCGGGCGCGATCACGGCACGCGCCGGGCCTGACATGAGGACCAGCCCAGCCCGGTCGCCCGATTCGGCGCTGAGCGTGTCCAGCAGCGCGATCGCCTGAGCCTTGAGCCTCTCGAACGTTTCCCCGCCCTGGTCCGAGGTCACAGCAGAGGCGATGGAATCGTCCAGCACGATGTAGAGCTCGGTCGGTCCCGAACGGGTCGAGGCGCTATCGAGGATGGGTCTGCCGATGGCCAGCGCAAAGAGCGCCACCAGCGCGCACCGGCTCATCAGCAGGAGCAGCTGCTCGAGCGTCATGCGTCGGCGCTTGCGCCGGTACGCCTCGATCAGGAACCGCATCGCGCCCCACTCGACGGGCTTGCGCTTGCGCCGCAGGAAATGCAGGACGATCGGGAGCGCCACGAACGCCAGCGCCAGCCCGCCCAGGATGGGGTTGACAAGGTTCATCCCATCTTGCCCTTCTTGATCTTGGCGTTGCGCTGGGCGACGAACTGCGCGAGCGTCGGGCCGAGGAACGAGCCGCTGGTGACGAGCTGGTAGTCGAACCCGAAGCTGAGCGTGGCGCGTTCGATCGCGTCCATGTGCTCCTGGAGCACCTCGAGGTAGCCTTCACGGATCGCGCGCGGGTTGATGCGCAGGCGGGCCTCGCCCTCGAGCCCCTCGAAGATCGTCGGTTCGTCGAAGGTGAATTGCTGCTCGACGGGGTCGAGCACCTGGAAGACGATCGCGTCGTGCCCTCGGTGGCGGATCCGGGCCAGCGCCGAGCGGATGCGGTCGGGCTCTTCGAAGAAGTCGCTGATCAGGGCGAACAGACAGCGGTTGTTGATCTTGGCGAGCACCTGATCGATCACGCGAGCGTAATCCGTGGGCTTGTCGAGGGTCTGGTTGGAGAGCGTCTCGACGATGGGGCGCCACGCGGAGCGCTGGCCCGAGCGGTCGACGAGCCCCGAGATCTCATCGGCAAACGTGACGAGCCCCACGCGGTCGCCCTGGTGGAGCGTGATGTACGCCATCGCGGCCGCCATCGCGGTGGCGTGGTCGTACTTGGTCCATCTTTCGCGCCCATGGCTGCCCGCGGCGCTGCCCTGGCCCGAGGCCTTGGCGAATTCGATGGAGCCGAACCCCATCGAGCCCGAGTTGTCGACCATCAGGACGAGGTCGAGGTTGGTCTCCTGCTGGTACTGCTTGATCTGGAGCTTGTCGGTTCGGGCGTAGACCTTCCAGTCGAGCCGGCGGATGTCGTCGCCGGGCGAGTAGGGGCGGTGCTGGGCAAATTCGACGCTAAAGCCCTGGTAGGGCGAGCGGTGCATGCCGCTCATGACCCCCTCGACGATCATCTTGGCCCGCAGTTCGAAGGAACCCAGGCGCGCCAGCGTCTGCGGGTGCAGGTAGAGGGATGCGTCCTGACTGGCTGTGCGAGCGTCGGCCATGTGAGCATGGTACCGGCGGGAGCGGGTGTGAGTGGCGGTGAAATCAGCCCGTCGCGGGGAGTGTTCTCCCGATCACATCCTCTCCTACAGATTTTGTCAGGACGGAGGTGTCCTTTCACATCATCGACGGAGGCGACATTTCTCATCATCGAAAGGATCGTTATGGAAAGAACGACAGCAAATCCGAACAAGGAGCTCTGGGAGAAGGGTGACTTTACAGAGATCGCCGCTTTCATGCGCGAATCCGGCGAGGCATTCGTCCGATCGCTCGGGATCAGGACACCGATGGATGTGCTCGATCTGGGTTGCGGCGACGGGACCACCGCGGTTCCGCTGGCCAAGCTCGGGGCCGACGTGACGGGGATCGATATCGCACGCAATCTGGTCGAGGCGGGGAATCGGCGCGCAGGCGAACTGCGACTGAACAACCTGAAGATTTTCGAGGGCGACGCGACCGATCTGATTGGAGTGGGGGACGACACGTTCGATCTGTCGATCTCTGTGTTCGGCGCCATGTTTGCGCCGAAGCCATTCGATGTCGCAAAGGAACTGGTCCGAGTCACCAAGCCCGGCGGGCGCGTTGTGATGGGTAACTGGATCCCAAACGACCCGACCTCGTTTGTCTCGCAGCTCCTGAAGATCAGTTCGTCGTTCACGCCACCCCCTCCAGAGGGCTTTGTCAGCCCCATGACGTGGGGAGTTGAATCGCACATTCTGGAGCGGTTCGGGAGGGCGGGTGTGCCCGAGAGCAGCATCGCCATGGAAAGGGACACGTTCTATTTTGTCTCAAAGAGCAAGAGCCCGGAGATGTTCATCGATCTGTTCAGGCGGTACTACGGCCCAACCATGAACGCGTTCGAGGCGGCTGAGAAGGCGGGCAAAGCCGACGATCTGCACCGCCAGCTCATCGATCTGGCGTATGACCAGAACACGGGCTCGGACGAGAGCACATCGATCCCTGCGACGTTCATGCGCATCACCGTTCGGCTTTGACACGCGGGAGCGTCTTCAAACGCCCCGGTCGACTCAGAACACGTCCAAGGTGCGTTCAAGTCGAACGGACTCCGATCTGTTACACTCAAGCCGTCGATCTGAATGTGATCGCGAGGGCCCGCGTTTCTGGCTGCGTCCGGGTTTGAGAGCGATCGAAATCGTGCTTTCAGATTCCGGAGACGCGGGTGCGTTGCGCGAACGGGCAGAGACAGTGCCTTTGGCCCGGATCGCAACGCTGAAGGAAAGGACGGCGCTGACTCTGCAAAGGCTTGCGGCCGCTGTCGTGTCGGGGTGGTGTCTCGCTGGCAGGCACATAGGAGATCAGAGATGCTTGGATGGTCGGTCACGTTTCTGATCGTTGCGATCATTGCTGCGGTTCTTGGGTTCGGTGGGATCGCCGGAACCGCGGCGTCGATCGCGAAGGTGTTGTTTGTTCTGTTTCTGATCCTCTTTGTGATCAGTCTTGTGCTGAGGATGGTCAAGGGAAAGAGCGGTTGATCAAGGCCCGTCCAGCGGGCGTGGCTGTAAGCTGAGAACCCAAAGGGAGAGCCGATGAAACTCCACGCATATCGACGAACCGTGTTTGCCCTGCTCATTCTGTTTGGCGCCGGGGTTGCACTGAGTGGTTGCAACACGGTCGAGGGCGCGGGCAAGGACCTGGAATCCGCAGGTGAAGCGGTGCAGGACGCCGCCGATTGACAGGCGGGCAGTGCCCGTCGCGTGCTGATCACGTATTCGCTCAAACATCGCGACCACCCCAAGGGGTGGTCGCGAGTGCAGAAATCGAGCGCGAACAAGGGCAGTCGCGCCGTCAATCTTTCTTTGTTGATCGCTTCCCGTCTTTGACGCGGTTGATCAATTCGCTCAGGTCGTTGGCGTCGTTCACGCCGTCGCGGTTGAAATCGTGGAGGCGCTGCTCGCCGGCGACGCGGTTCATCGCGGCGTGGATGTCCAGATCATCGACCGAGCCGTCGCGGTTGACGTCGAGCCGGCGATTCTCGCGTTCGGTGCGCATCTGCTCACGGGCAGCCTCGCGCTCGGCTCCCTCGAGGGATCCGTTGCCGTCGGCATCGAACCGGGAGATGAAGTCGGCCTTCTGCTGCTCGTACTGGGCCTTGGCGTTGGCGCGCTCGGCCTCGCTGAGCTCGCCGTCGCCGTCGGTGTCGAAGCGCTGCATGGCTTCCCGGCGCATCCGGTCGCGCTGTGGTGAGCGCCGGTCCTGGACCTCGCGCAGGCGGCGCATCGCGTCGCCCGCCTGCCTGCGTTCTTCGTCGGAAAGCACGCCGTCGCCGTCGGCGTCGTACTTCTCGAGGAGTTCCTGCTTCATACGCTCACGGGCAGCCTGTCGCTCGGCTTCCATCTTGGCGCGGGCGGCCTGGCGCTCGGCGTCGTCGACCTGCTCGTCCGCGTTGGTGTCAGCGACCTCGCGCAGGCGGTTACGCATCGCTTCGGCCCGGTCGTGCTCCGGCCCGCGGAGCGCATCGGGGGCTCGGTCGGCAATCGCCGGCGGGCGCCTGTCCACCTCGGCTGTGCGTTCAGCGATGGGCTGGCTGGCTTCGGCTCGGTCCTTGCGGGACTGGGACTTGCCGAACTGAGAGGCCACCGTGCCGGCGACACACCCGAACAAAACCAGACTTAATATCGGTGTTGAAGCTTTCATGGTCGTCCTCCACGATGGGCTTACCCAGCATCGGCCATCGAGTTCGTTTCAAAGCCCTGTTTCGGGCCTTCTGCGGAGAAGAACGTTCGTCGTCCGACCGGATTGCATGCGAGACCCCCCTGTCTGGCCGATATCTGCCTGAGCATGGACAAACACCCCACCAGGATTGGCGTACTGACCGGCGGCGGCGACTGCCCGGGCCTCAACGCGGTCATCCGAGCCGTCGTCAAGGACGCCATCTTTCACGGCATCGACGTCATGGGCATCGAGGACGGGTTCCTCGGGCTCATCGAGGACCGCGTCCGCCCCCTTTCCAAGGACGATGTCTCCAACATCCTCACCTCGGGCGGCACGATCCTGGGCTCCTCCAACAAGGCCAACCCGCAGAAGTACCCTGTCGGACTCACACCCGATGGCAAACCCAACTTCAAGGACCTGACCGACGTCTGCATGACCCACATGGAGATCCACGGCCTTCAGGCGCTCATCGTCATCGGGGGCGACGGCACCATGTCCGCAGCCAAGCCCTTCACGGAGCGCGGGATCAACTGCATCGGTGTCCCCAAGACCATCGACAACGACCTCTGGGGCTCGGACATCACCTTCGGCTTTGCGACAGCGGTCCAGGTTGCGACCGAGGCGCTCGACCGCGTGCACACGACCGCGGCGAGCCACCACCGGGTGATGGCGGTCGAGGTCATGGGGCGCAACGCCGGATGGCTGGCGCTGCACGCGGGCGTCGCGTCGGGTGCGGACATCATTCTCTTGCCCGAGATCGAGTTCGATCTCGACAAGGTCGCGCGCGTCTGCGAGCAGCGCTCCCAGCACGGCAAGCGCTTCACGATCATCTGCTGCTCAGAGGGCGCTAAGCCCAAGGGGGGCAAGCAGCACATCGAACGCGTCGATCCGACCAGCCCCGACCCCATCCGCTTCGGCGGCATCGGCAAGTGGGTCGCCGACTCGATCGAGGACATGACCGAGATCGAGAGCCGATACGTCGTCCTCGGGCACGTCCAGCGCGGCGGCACGCCCGCGGCTGCCGACCGGGTGCTCGCGACGCAATTCGGGCACCGCGCGATGGAGCTTCTGCGGAGCGGGGTCCGGAATCGTCTTGTGGTTATGCAGGGGCGGGAACTCATGGATGTGGACATCACGTCCGCTGCCGATAAGCAGCGCCTGGTACCCCCCGATCACGAGCTGATCAAGGCGGCCAGGGCTGTCTATACAAGCTTTGGCGACTGATTCCCAAGAATCTGATTCCCAGGGGGTCGGGCTACCCTACGGGCTCACGCAGACGAGGAGTTGACGCATGTCCGAGGACACCAAGCCGAGCGATCAAGCCGCCGACACGCAGGGCGAGGCACCCAAGCCCGCGTCCTCGCTCCCGCCGCGCGTCGATCCGAACCAAAAGCCCATGCCAGCAAAGAAGCGCGGGAAGAAAGAGAAAAAGAAGTACGACAGCTTCGTGGGCTACCTCTGGGGCGAATGGATCCGCCCGCTGGGCACCATCTTCATCATCATGGGTGTCTTCCGTCTGACCGCGTTCGACTGGTTCGACGTGCCCAGCGGCTCGATGGAACCCACCATCATGACGGGCGATCGCATCGCGGTGAAAAAATTCACCTACGGCCTTCGCGTTCCGTTCACCAAAGAGACCTGGATCGCCCAGTGGGGACGCCCCGAGCGCGGCGACCTTGTGGTGTGCTACTCGCCCCAGCAGGGCGACGAGGTGCGTCTGGTCAAACGCGTCGTCGCTGTCCCCGGTGACACGATCGAGATGAAGAACGGGCGCCTCTGGATCAACGACCAGGAACCCGTGTACGAGGCGGTCGATTCCTCGCAGTTCCCGGCGATGGACCCCGTGGCGCGCACGGAGATGGACTTCTTCACCGAGTCCGTCGAGGGCGACGGGCACTACGTCATGTTCCAGAAATCGGGCGCCCAGAGCATCCGTCACTTCCCGAGGCAGGAAGTGCCCGAGGATCAGTACGTCATCATCGGCGACAACCGCGACAACTCCAAGGACAGCCGCGCCTGGAACATGACCCAGGCCCAGTACGGCACGCGGGTCGAGTTCATGGACATCGACCGCATCCAGGGCGAGGCGTTCGCCGTCGCGTTCAGCCTCGATGGCTTCTCACCCAGGTGGGGTCGGTTCTTCAAGGGCATCCACTAAGCCGTGTGACCGGTGCCACTACCCATCTCTGATGGGTCGTGCTCAGATGTGTTGTGACAGGGACTCAAGCACTACGCATCGAAGATGCGTAGTGGCACCGTCAGAGTCTTTATTCTCGATCAGAACGGGGCGTCCTCGTCGCCCTCGAACTCGTCGTCGGGTTCCGTTGGCTCGCCGCCGTCGCGGTGGTCCGTGGGCGGGCCCGTTTTGGCGCGATTGCCGAAGGAACTCGAGCCCGCGGGCTGCGGGTTTGTGAGCGGCTTGGGCTCGATGTCAGCGATCGGAGGAGGCGTGTACTCCACCGGCCCCGATGGGATCTGAACGAAGCTGCGTGAGGCGTACCCGCCTCCGTCGTCGTAGTACTTGCCGTCGGGATTCTTGAAGCGAGTGGTGTGGCGATCCCACTTGAGCTCGACGGTGCCCGTCGGGCCGTTGCGCTGCTTGGCGATGATCAGCTCGGCGAGGTCCTTCTTCTCCTCGTTCTCGGCTTCCCAGTCGGCGTCGCCGATGTGGTAGTACGCCTCGCGGTGGAGGAGGAGTACGACGTCTGCGTCCTGCTCGATCGAGCCCGATTCGCGCAGGTCGCTCAGGCGCGGCGTGTTGCCCTCGCGCTGTGTGGCGCCTCGGTTGAGCTGAGCCAGGCAGACCACGGGCAGGTCGAGCTCGCGCGCCAGCGACTTGATGCCCCGCGAGATCTCCGAGACTTCCACCTGGCGGCTCTCACGGGCGGCGGTCGGGGAGCTGAGCAGCTGGAGATAGTCGATCACGATGCAGCGCACGTCGTGCCTGCGGACCAGGCGACGCGCGCGGGCGCGAAGGCCCAGCACCGTCAGGTTGGGCGTGTCGTCGATGAAGATCGGCGCCTCGCCCAGCTCGCCCGCGGCCCGGATCAGCTTCTGGAAGTCCGACTCGTTGAACGCACCCGTCCGCATCTTGTGGCTGTCCACGCCCGACTTGGCGGATAGGAGTCGGCTCGTCACGGCTTCCTTGGACATCTCGAGACTGAAGAACGCGACGCCCACCTTCTCGTGCTTGTTCTTCCCGCCTGCGGTCGAGCCGCCGAAGGCGATCTGCTCCGCGATGTTGAGCGCCAGCGCGGTTTTGCCCATCGAGGGGCGCGCGGCGATGATGATCATCTCACCCGCGTGCAGGCCGCTGAGCTTCTCATCGAGCCCGGTGTAGCCCGACGGGATGCCGCTGACGCCCTTGCCCTCGATCGCCTCGAGGCGCTCGATCTCCTGCTGGAGTAGGTCGCCCAGCGCCTGCGCGTCGTTGGACTGGGCCTGCTCGGCGATCGCGAAGATCCGCCCCTCGGCCTTGTCGACCACCTCGTTGACGCTCGATGCGTCCTCGGTCGGGTGGTAGGCGTCGTAGAGGATCTGCCCGGCCGCGTCGATCAGGCGGCGCAGGCGGTGCTTGTCTGCGACCATCTTGGCGTAGTACGGCGCGCTCGTGGCCGCGGGCACCGCCTCGACCAGGCGCACCAGGTACTCCTCGCCCCCGATGTCCTTGAGCACCTGGGCATCGCGCAGGCGATCGACGAGCATCACGAGGTCACCCGACTGGTGCTGCTCGTAGAGCCCGATGATCTCCTTGAAGATCGCGCTGTGGGCCGCGGAGTAGAACATCTCGTCGCTGGGGACATGGGGCAGCACGTCTGCGATGACAGCGGGGTCGAGGATCATCGACCCGATCAGGCTCATCTCGGATTCGAGCGAGTGCGGGGGGAGGCGGTCGAAGAGCTTCTCCACGCTCACGAGGACCTTCTGGTCCCTGCCGCCTCTTCTGGATCGTCCCTGATCGCTCACCGGTCTGGTCCCTCGTTTGTGTTCGAACCAAGCCAGAGTACCCGCGGGGATCGGACCCGTCTCTGCACAACGTGTCGGTTCCGCAAATCCCGCGGCGTACCCTTGCCCATGAGCCAGAATGACCTCGTCGGCGATCCCTTCAGTTCGGGCGGCACCCTGCCCGAGACCCTCCCCGAGCATCCATGGGGCGTCTTTCAGGAATGGTGGGACGACGCCCATACCGGTGATGGTGGCAAGCCCGTTCAGGACAACCCCAACGCGATCACCCTCGCCACGCTGGGCGAGGGCGGCATGCCGAGCTGTCGGATTGTGCTTTGCAAGAAGATGGACCTCGATGCGGGCTGGATCTGTTTCTTTACCAACTACAAGGGCCGGAAGGGGCGCCAGCTGAAGGCCCACCCCAAGGGCGCGGCCTGCTTCCACTGGGACAGCCTCGACCGCCAGGTGCGCCTCGAGGGCGAGATCCGCGTGAGCCCAGCCAAGGAGAGTGACGACTACTTCGCCTCGCGGGCGCTGATCAGCAGGCTGGGCGCGTGGGCGAGCGAGCAGTCCGAGCCCATCGCCTCGCGCGAGGACCTGCTCATGCACTACGCCGACGTGATGGAACGCTTCGGGATCGGCGCTGACACACTCATGAACGATCTGAGCGGGCGCAGCGTCACGATCCCGAGGCCCGATCACTGGGGCGGGTTTCGCCTGTGGGCCTCGCGCGTCGAGCTCTGGATCGGGGGCAAGGGGCGGTTCCATGACCGGGCCGTCTGGACGCGCGAGCTGACGCCCAAGGGCGACGAGTTCGAGGCAGGCCCCTGGCAGTCGACGCGTCTTCAGCCATGAAGGTCGCCGCTCAGCGAAGCCCGGTGATCGCCCTGCCGCAGGCGCGCAGGAGCGTCTCTCACCTGCGCTTTGCGCCCGGGAGCGACGACGCGCTGCTGGTTGTGCAGGCCAGGCGGCTGATGAGTGTCTGGGATCTGCAGAGGCCCGATGTCCCTTTGCACGAGGTGGAGTCGGGCGCGAAGGTCATCGGGTGCAAGTTCTGGCCCGACGAGGGGGGCGTGCTGATCTGGAGCGATCGCGGTGCGCAGGCGCTGGATCTGACGCAGGAAGAGTGCGTCGCGCAGATCCCCCGAGGAACCGAGGGCCAGCAAGCCCAGGGCGTCGCGTCCCGCGTGCTCCGATCCATCGGGTCTGGGCTCAGCTTCGTGCCGATGGCTGCCGGGGGTGTGTGGGCGATCCTGCCCCTGCTCGCATCGAGCGCGTCGGCGCAGGCGTACCACTTTGCCAGCGCCGACATCTCGCCCGATGCTCGCTCGCTCACGGCGATCGCGCACAACCACCGGGTGTACGCCTTTGACCTCTACACGGGCGAGCGCCTCCGTGAGTGGAAGATCGCGATGAGCGAGCGAGCCAAACTCGCCTATCTGCCCAGCGGGCGGGTCGCCGTCGGCATCAACTCGAAACTCATGGTCCTCGATCTCTCAGAGCGCAAGCCGATCTTCAAGAAAACGGCGCACATCAGCGGCGTCCGGGGCCTCCTGCGGATGCCGGGCGGTCTGCTGGCGACCATCGGCGAGAACCAGAACATGCGTCTCTGGACCGACGAGTGCGAGGCGATGAGCAGGGTCATCAAGCTGCGCAAGCAGGTGGAAGAGGCCTACCCGATCGACGCGACGCGCCTGCTCGCTCGCGCCACGAACCGCAGGCTGTATCTGATCGACACCGAGGCCAGGCCAGCGATGACCGAGATCCCGGTCGGCGGGCAGAAGCTGACGGCGCTGGCGGTCAGCGACGACGGCTCGCACACCGCGATCGCGGGCGGCGACAGGGTCGTCCGCGTGTTCGAGACGCGCTCGCTTCTGAGTCAGGAAGCGGGGGCATAAACGCGTCGGCCCCGGAGGTGCCTGCGCGTGCCGAAGAGAATCCCGAAAACGCTCATCGGCTTGACGCCCTGGGCTTTGCGAACGGCGCCCAGTTCGCACGCGAGACGCCACTGCCTGCGGAGGATGCGCCAGGCGAACCAGACGCTCAGGTTGGGGTCGTAGATATTGATGGTTTCGCTCGTCACGCCGTTGAGCTCGATGATCGCCAGCCCGCGTCCTTCGCGGAGTTCGCTCTCGTCGGCGTAGCGCACGTCGAAGCGACCGAAGTCCAGCCCGCCTCCATGAGGTCCGACGAATGCCGAGGCGACGCGGTCGATCGCGGCCTCGAGCCCGGGTGTGTGCAGGTCCGGGGCGTCGTGGAAGATCGCGCCCTGTTTGTGGTTGCCCGCGGGCGAGAGTGCGATCGTGGCGCCGGCTTCCGGGATCTCGCGCAGGCGATCGGCGAGTCTTGCGCGGAAGACGTCGCGCTGCACGCGGTAGCGGGGGTGGTCGTCGATGAGCTCGCCGACCGAGCGCAGGCCGTCGCATTCGAGGAGGGGGAATTCCTTTCGGCAGATCGAGAAAATGCCGCCCTCAAGCCCTGAGCCCTTGCGCGGCTTGCGCACCCAGAAAACACCCAGCTCGTGCGGGCCTGGGTGGTATTTCTGCACGAGGACATCCGCGGGTGTGCGCTCGAAGTAGGCTCGAACCTCCTCGTCGCTGTGGCAGATCTTGAGCCCGCGTCCGTTCTCGCCCTGGTTGGGTTTGAGCACGACCGGGTAGCCGCCCAGGCGGGGCTCGCTTTCAAGGAGTGTGCACGCTCGTCTGGCGCGCTCGGCGGGCGTTCCGGTCGATTCGATGAGCCTGCCATAGAGGACGATGTCGCTGCCCGCGTAGAGCAGGGCGCTCAAGATGTCGATCTTGCTCTCGCCTGCGAAGCCGCCGCCCTGGTCGATGCCCGGGTTGCAGCAGGTAAAGACGAGTGGGTGCCCGTGCCTGAACGTGGATGCGAAGAGGCTTGGCAGCGCGACCCAGTGCAGCGCCCAGGTAGGCCACCACTCGTGGTGGCGCAGGCGTTTCCACTGCACGTCGAGTAAGAGGCGTCCCTTGCGTGAGAATGGGCGGATGTTGATCTCGATGATGAGCGCCATCAGCAGCACGACGAGCGCCCAGCCGAACTCGCCCAGCGTCAGACCGATGGGGCGGAACGCCAGCTGCATGAGAAAGAACCCCGCGCCGAGCATCAAGCCCGGCTTGATGAGCGAGCCTACCCATGCCCGCCAGTTCCGCTCTTCGCTCCGGACGAGCAGTGAGACGATCATCGCCGCCGAGAGCGCGACCCAGGCGAGCCCGATGTCCAGCTCCGAGGCGCCCATCAGCACGACGATCCACGCCTGCCCGATTCGTCCGAGCATGAGAGAGGCCAGCGTCGCCGCCAGTATGACCATCGTCCAGGGCCCGAACCGCACCCAGGTGAGCACCGCGTGCCCTGCGGCGCCGAAGGGTGTGCGCCGGGGCGCCAGGTCGATCGTTTCGCGCACGGGCAGCACCCCGGGCGCATCGAACCGGGTGATGTAGTCCTCGATCAGCGAGGCTGTTTCTTCCGGCTGCATGAAGGGCATGAAGTGGTCGTAGGGCGTCATGACGAGCGTGCTCGTGGGCATCAGCTCGTGGTGGTACTCAGCGGCCCAGTCTGCGGTCAGGAAGTCGTCGCGCCCGTGGAGGATGAGCGTGGGCGTGGTGAGCTTCCGCATGATGCCCTCGAGCGGCCTCTGGTCGGTCTCCTCGAAGTTGCGGATGAACGCCTCGCGTTCTGTGGCTGGCCCGAGCAGGCCGAAGTGGGGGATCAGGAAATCGAGGTCGTTGAGCACGAGGTCGCCCAGCTTGTACTTGGCGTGCTCGAAGAAATAGCTGCCCGAGCCCTCGGTCTCCTGCGCGCCGACCGAGGCGAGCATCGTGATCGAGGCGATGCGTCCGGGGTGGTCGTATGCCATGTTGAGCGCCACGGCCCCGCCGTTGGACCAGCCGACGATGTGGGCGCGTTCGATGCCGAGCTCGTCGAGGATGGCGAAGGTGACCTCGGCGTAGGCTTTGGCTGAGAAGCTCTCGTACCCCGCCCACCACAGGGACTGGGTCGCAAATCCGGGCAGGTCGAACCAGACCACGCGCCTGTTCGCTTGCATCGCGTCCGCGAGCCCGTCGAGCCCGATCGCGGCGCCGGGGGTGCCGTGGAGCAGAACCACCGGGACGGTGTCGCGTGGGCCGAAGTCGAAGACGTAGTACTCGACCTCGTCGTGTTTGTTCCAGGATGGATCGCCTTCGATCGTGAGCTTGTTGGCGCCGCCGTCTCTGGCCCGCAGATCGGCCGCGCCGTAGCGAGCGAGGACCAGCGGTCCCTGCCAAACAAAGTTGAGCACGACGAGCATGAAATAGAGAGCGATGCAGCGCTTCGGGTGCCGACGTATCCAGTGGGCGATTCGCTTCACGCTTGGTCCGTCTCGCCGGTGGTCAGTTCGATCATCTTCCGCCCGCGGATGTGCTGCGTGCCCAGCTGCCCGCAGGCGGCCATCTGGTCGCGACCCTTGGTCCTGCGTCGTTTGGTGAAGACGCCTCCCGCTTTCACGCGCTGCACGAAGCGGTAGACGTCCTCGTCGGTCGGCGCGGGCCAGGGGGAGTTGCGCCGGGGGTTGTAGGGGATGATGTTGACGGCGCAGTGCAATGGGCGAACGAACTCGACCAGTTCGTCCGCGTGCTCGTTTGCGTCGTTGACGCCCGGGATCAGCACGTACTCGATCATGATCGGGACGTTGCCCGAGCGCGGGAAGTCGATCAGGACCTCCTGGAGCTGGGCCATGTTCCACTTGCGGTTGATGGGCATGATCGAATCGCGGATGGTGTCGTTGGGCGCGTTGACGCTGATGGCGATGCCCAGGCGCCGCCAGCCGGTCTTGAGGCACTGCTCGCGCAAGCGCCGGAGCCCATCGACGCGCCCGACGGTGCTGACGGTCACGCCCCGGGGTGAGATGCCAGGCCCGTTGTTGTCGGTCAGGATCTCGATCGCCTGCAGGACGTTGTCCAGGTTGTCCAGCGGCTCGCCCATGCCCATGAAGACGATGTTCTTGATCGTCTTGCCCTCAGTGGCGCAGTGGTGGAACTGCGCGGTGTGCCACTGGGCGACGATCTCAGCGGCGGTGAGGTCCCGCACGAGGCCCATCTGCGCGGTCTCGCAGAACTCGCACCCCATCGCGCACCCGACCTGGCTCGAAACGCAGAGCGTGTGCGTGAGCCTGCCCGTGCTGCCCTGCATCGGGATGACGACGCTCTCGACGGGCAGCATCCGCCCCTCGGCGAACGCCCTCTTCTCGGCGTGGCTCGTACCCTCGCCCCGCGCGGGCACCTCGGTCAGGATCTTGACGGTCTCGCCCTCGCTGCCCTCGGAGCGCTGCTCGCCCACGATCGGGAGCGACGAGGCCCGGCTCCGGTAGGGCTCGGGCAGGAGCGAGGCGTCGCCCAGGCGCATCAGGCGCTTGTACGCGGCGCTGGCGCCCTCGCGCTCGCGGGGCGTCTGGAGCAGGACCCACTGGGCGTGCGTCACGCCGAGGGGGTCGGGCAGGTCGTGCTGTCGGGGCTCTAAAACCACGGCAAAGGGTAGGGGCCTGCTACGATCGGACCAAACCACTTCAAGGAGACGAACGTGAGCTGGGTGACCGTCAAAGATGCTGTTTCCATGAAGCCGGGCCAGAGTGTCACCTTAAAGGGCTGGGTCCGCACCCGGCGTGACTCCAAGGCGGGGCTCTCGTTCATCAATCTCCACGACGGGACCTGCCACGAACCCATCCAGGTCGTCGCCCCCAGTGACCTGCCCAACTACGAGTCAGACATCCTCAGGATGGGCACGGGATGCTCGCTCGAGGTCGACGGCGAGCTCGTCGAATCCCAGGGCAAGGGCCAGTCGGTCGAGGTCAAGGCCAACGCCATCCGCGTGGTGGGCTGGATCGAGGACCCGGACACCTACCCCGTCAGCGCCAAGCGCCACTCGTTCGAGTACCTCCGCGAGGTCGCCCACCTGCGCTCGCGGACGAACACCTTCGGGGCCATCGCCCGGGTCCGTCATGCGCTCTCAATGGCGGTGCACCGCTTCTTTGATGAGCGGGAGTTCTACTACGTCCACACGCCGATCATCACCGCCAGCGACTGCGAGGGCGCGGGGCAGATGTTCCGCGTCTCGACGCTGGACGCGCTGAGCCCGCCCCGGACGCCGGAGGGCGCGGTCGACTTCAACGAGGATTTCTTCGGCAAGGAGGCCCACCTGACCGTGTCGGGCCAGCTCTCGGTCGAGACGTACTGCTGTGCGCTTTCCCGCGTCTACACGTTCGGGCCGACGTTCCGCGCCGAGAACAGCAACACGAGCCGGCATTTGTCCGAGTTCTGGATGATCGAGCCCGAGATCGCGTTTGCGGATCTCGCCGACGACGCCAAGCTGGCCGAGGACATGCTCAAGTATGTCTTCAAGAACCTGCTGACGCGGCGCGCTGACGACCTGGAGTTCTTCGACAAGCGCATCCAGCCGGGCCTGATCGAGAACCTGACGCACATCATCGAGTCGCCCTTTCTGCGCCTGCCATATACCGATGCGGTCGACATCCTCCAGAAGTCGGGCAAGAAGTTCGAGTACAAGGTCGAGTGGGGCACGGACCTGCAGTCCGAGCACGAGCGGTTCCTGACCGAGGAGCACTTCAAGAAGCCCGTGATCCTGACGGACTACCCCAAGGGCATCAAGGCGTTCTACATGCGCCTCAATGATGATGAGAAGACGGTCGCCGCCATGGACGTTCTCGTCCCCGGCATCGGCGAGATCATCGGCGGCTCCCAGCGCGAGGAACGCCTGGACGTCCTGGACATGCGGATCGACGAGATGGGCCTGCCCAAGGAGGAGTACTGGTGGTACCGCGACCTGCGCCGCTACGGCAGCGTCCCCCACGCGGGCTTCGGGCTGGGGTTTGAGCGCCTCGTCCAGTTCTCGACGGGCATGGGGAATATCCGGGATGTGATTCCCTTCCCGAGGGCGCCGAAGCAGGCGGAGTTCTGAGGGTTTGATTCGACAAGCGACGAATCAGGACTTGGACGCGATCGAGTCGGTCTGCCTCGACGCGTTCGAGCCGAGCGAACGCGAGATCGTCGCGAAGGTGGCAATCGATCTCATCGCCGACGCGAGTGCTCAGCCTGTCATAGCGCTCGTGGCTGAGAGTGCTGGCGAGATCGTCGGAACGGTCGTCTTCAGCAGGGTATGGATCGAGTCGAACCCGCATGTGCCGTGCTCCATCCTGGCACCGCTCGCCGTCAGGCGTTCACAGCAACGCTGCGGGCTGGGTGGGAAGCTCATTGTCCACGGTCTCGAACTCGTGAAACAACATGGTACGAAATTCGTCTTTGTGCTCGGCGATCCTGGGTACTACACGAGGCACGGATTCCACGCAGAACACGGCTTCGTCCCGCCCTACGAGCTCGCATATCCCGAAGCATGGATGGTTCAAGCACTCGGCGAACCTACGCCAGCAGATGATTTGGGCCAGATCCGGTGCTCGCGTACGCTCGATGCACAAGAGCTGTGGTGACTCAGTCGCCATCGCCACTCCGGAAGCGGATGGCAGTAGAATGCTCCCATGATCACAACCCTCACCACCCTCGTCCTCTCCGGCTCCGTCGCTCTCGCCGAGCCCTCGCTCCGCGAGGATCTCGAATCCACCCTTTCGGGCATGGCCGCCTCGGCGCTCGCTGCGGACAGGGAGGGGTACCTCGAGCACATCTGGCAGGGCGAATCCACGCTCGTGCAGGAGCACTGGGCGTGGGCCAAGGACCTGGAGCGGATCGCGCCGGACGTGCTCATCTACGAGCTGACGAGCGAGCCCGAGCTTGAGGGCAACGAGGCGTTCGCCGACCTAAGGATCACCTGGAACACCGAGAACTGGGCCGGGCCCGACCGCGTGATCGAGGTGCCCGTGCGCTTCGTCAAGGAAGACGGGCAGTGGTACTTCGCGGACCGCGACTGGGAGGAGAAGGACGGCGACGGCGTCCGCATCCTTTATGTCGCGGGGCTGGAGGAGTCCGCCGATCGGGCGCTGGAGGTCTGGCCCGGGATCAAGAGCTCGGTCGAGGAGGGCTTCAAGCGCACGCTCGACACGCCTCAGGTCATCAAGATGTACACATCGATGGCGGAGCTGCAGTACTCGATCTTCCCCGCGTACATCGAGCCCTTGGGCGGGTGGAACGAGCCGATGGAATCGATCAAGCTCGTGGGCGAGAACTTCTCGCGCGGTCATCTGCGGAGCGTGATCAGCCACGAGTACGCGCACGCGATGATGTTCGCGATGCCGCCCCAGGACGTCGCGGTCGAGCGGGCGCACGCGGTGCCCTGGTGGGTGCACGAGGGGATCGCGGAGTTCGCGTCTCAGGGCTTTACACCCAACCGCGGGCGGTCGCAGTTCGCTGTCGAGCACTGGCTCGATACGGGCGAGCTGCGCCACTGGGAGGAACTGGCGGACTTCTACACGGTCAAGACCGAGCACTACTCGCAGGTCTACGTCCAGGGGCGCCACATGATCGGCTACATCGACGAGACCTACGGCACCGACGCCAGGCGTGCGATGATGGAAGCGTTCATGGAGGGCATGACGCTCGAAGAGGCGAGCGAGCACGCGCTGGGCGAGTCCTTCGCGGCTGTCGACGAGCAGTGGCGGGCCTCGATCGCCCAGTCGCTCGAAGATCGCCGGGCGCGCGAAGCGGAAGAGAAAGCCAAGAAGGAAGCCGAGGCGCTCAAGCAGGGCAGCTAGCGCAGGAAGCAGGTCGATCTATTCGATGCTGACCGCGGGCGTCTGCCCGACGAGCTCGACCGCGGGCTCCTCGGAGGTGCCCTGCGCAGGACCCCGCCCGATGAGCAGGAAGACCCAGACCGCCGCGGCGTTGAAGAGCGTGACCGCGGCGAGCCAGCCGGCGATGTCCTTGGCCTTGGCGGGCTTGGCGTCCAGCGGCTTGTTGACGAGCTCGGCGACCCTGTACGCCGCGGCGCCCGTCCCTGCCAATGCTGCGCCAGCCAGCACGCGCACCCGACCCTGATCGCCCATGTCCTTGTTGAGGCGCTCCTTGCGAGCCTTGGCGGGCTTGGTGTGACGGACGGTGCGGACCTCGGGCGCTGATTCCTCTTCCGATTCTTCCGCTTCGAGCTCGGCTTTGGGCTCGGGTTTGGGCTGAGGCTTTGGATTAGGTGGTTCCGCCTTGGGTTCCGGCGCCTTGGCCTTGGGCTCTTGGGGCGGCGCCGGTGCTTCGGCCTTGGGTGCTTCTTCGGGTGTCGGCTTGGCTGGTGCGGGCGTGTCATCGCCCTGGGCGATCACGTCCTCGGCGTCGCCGAAGTCGCCATCGAGGAGATCGTCCTCGTCGATCTCCATCTCGGACAAGGCCTCGCCAGCCACAGTTTCCGCAGGCGCTGGCGCGGTCTGTGTCGCGTCGGGGTTGGCGGCTGGTTTTCTGGGGGCCTCGACATCCGCGGAGAGAACGCTGTCCGCGTCGTCGAAATCGCCTTCGAGGAGATCGTCGGCGAGGCTCGCAAGCTCCTCGTCCACGGCATCGACCGTCGTGCTCTCTGAAGGCTGTGCCGAAGCGACCGATGCAGATTCGAGCATCTCCTCGACCTGATCGTCCAGCGTCGGCTGGGCCTCTGCCATTGCTTCCTGAGCGCCCTCGTTGTCTGCGGCGTCCGTGGCTTCTGCGACGGGCTCAGCGGTGGTGTCTTCGATGGTCTCGGCTTCAGTCGCGCTGGGCTCCTTGGCGTTCTCGACCGTTTCGCCCACGGAAGCGTTGTTGAGGGCCTCCGTCTTGTCCTTGGCCTGAACCGCTGACGCGTTCATCGCATCGGTTTCGAACTGCTCGTCGGCCTTCGATGCGATCTTGATCTCCTCGGCGAGCTTCTCGTTGGCCTTGTTCATGCTGGTCACAAGCTCACCGATCTGCTTCTCGATGGTGGGTTCCGGCTTGTTTTGTTTCTGGTTGGGCATGATCTTGTGGGCCTCGCGCCCATGATCGACTCGTCGAGGGCCTCACTCAAGGGATATTGGACGTCTTGCCCGAGAATCGGAAGCTAGCCTCCCCCTGAATGCACCGAATTTCCCTTGCCAGCACGGGTGAGCCGCTCGAAGTGGGCTCCGACGTCCGTATCACGGGCGATGAGGCCCGTCATGCGGTCAAGGTCAAGAGGCTGGAAACGGGCGAGCGCATCGAGCTCCTGACGGGGCGGGGCCTGACGGCACAGGCTTTGGTGCTGGGCTCTGAAAGACTCGGGAAAAAGGACGGCTGGGCGATCGACGTGCGGGTCGAATCGGTCCGGCGCTGCCCGCCTGTCTACCCCCAGATTGATGTCCGCTCGGCTGTGCCCAAGGGACCCAGGCTCGAAGAGATGATCGAGCAGCTCAGCCAGGTCGGCGCCGCGACGTGGGGGCCGCTGAGAACCGAACGCTCGGTGGTGCATCCGCGAGAGGGCAAGCTCGAGCGCCTGGATCGGGTGTGCGAAGAATCGGCCAAGCAGTGCGGTCGAGCGTGGCTCCTGCAGATCCAGCCCACACTGGCGCTCAAGGAATTGCTGGACGCGCCCGGCCCGGTGATCGTGGCCGACGCCTCGGGCGCGCCGTACAAGCCGATGCGTGCCCAGCGCGTGACGCTCGCTGTCGGGCCCGAGGGAGGCTGGGCGAGCGCGGAGCTCGAGCTCCTTCGAAGAAGCGGCGCCAGGATCACCCGATTCGGGGCGCATGTCATGCGTGTCGAGACCGCAGCGGTCGCGGCGTGCTCGATCGTGATGGACCTGGAGCAGCGTCAGGGCCCGCCACCGGGTATACCGGGCCAGGAGGATTCACAATGAAGAAGCTCTTAGCACTCACCCTGGCAGCGTTCGTCGGCTTCGCCGGGGGCGCCCAGGAAGACGATCTCGATGCCCGCGCCCAGGCGATCGCCGATCGCGCGATCGAGTTTCTCCGCACCCAGCAGGACAGCTCGGGCGGCTGGGGTGTGCGCCCTGAAGGGCCCAACTTCCCGGCCATCACGGGCCTCGTGGTCACCGGGATGATGCTCGATCCCGCGATCGACGCGGGCGATGACCATGTCGCGAAGGGGCTTGGGTACATCCTCTCGTTCCGCCAGCCCGACGGCGGGATCTACGACCGCGTGCTCGCCAGCTACAACACCTCGATCTGCCTCTCTGCGATCGCGCTGGCGCGCGAAGAGATGCCCGAGGCCGAGGCGGGTGTCGAGCCCGCGGTCGCGTTCCTCAGGCAGCTGCAGTGGGGGGCGGACAAAACTATCGAGGGCGCTCTGGGCGACGAGGCCCAGCCCGTCTCTCGGACGCACCCGTTCTACGGCGGCGTGGGCTACGGGAGCCACGGGCGCCCCGACAACTCGAACCTCCACTTCTGGCTCCAGGCGCTCCAGGACGCGGGCGTTCCGGGCGACGACCCCGCGGTCCAGCGCGCACTCGTCTTCCTCGAGCGCACGCAGATGAACGGCTCGACCAACGCCATGCCCTATGCGCAGGGCTCGACCCAGGGCGGCTTCATCTATTCCGTCGGCCCGTCGGGCGACGAGACGGACATCGGCGAATCCAAGGGCGACCCGATCGAGGAGACGCTCTCCGACGGGACGACCGCAAGCCGACTCCGCGCCTACGGCTCGATGAGCTACGCCGGCTTCAAGAGCTTCGCCTACGCGGGGCTGAGCAAGTCCGATCCGCGGGTCATCGCTGTGCGCTCCTGGATCGCGCAGAACTACACGCTCGACGAGAACCCGGGCGTCGGGACCGACGGGTACTACTACTACCTCATGGTCTTTGGCAAAGCGATGGATGCCTGGGGCGAGAAAGTGGTCAGTGTTCTGCAGGAGGACATGATGCTCCGGCGCGACTGGGCTAAGGATCTGATCGACACGCTCGAAAGCCTCCAGCAGCCCGATGGGTCGTTCCGCGTCGTGGACGACCGCTGGATGGAGTCCGACCCGGTTCTGATCACCGCGTACAGCCTGATCTCGTTGCAGCACGCCCGCAAACACCTCGAAACACGCTGAGTGTTCTGGAGTCATTCTTCATGCCCGACCTCCCCGCGCCCTACGTCCAGCTCGTCGAGAAGGCCCGCGAAGCCGCCCGGTTGCACTCCGTCGGTGCACTGATCGCGTGGGACCAGGAGACCTACATGCCCGAGGGCGGCGCCGATGCGCGCGCGTCGCAGGGCTCACTGGTGGCGCGCATGCACCACGAGCTGTGCACGTCGAAGGAGCTTGGTGAGCTGATCTCTGCGTGCGAAGCGAACGAGGTGCTGACCTCGGGCGATACTTACGAGTCAGCGAACATCCGCGAGATGCGCCGCGACTACGACAAGAAGACGAAGGTGCCCTCCAGGCTGGTCTCGGATCTGGCCGAGGCGACGAGCCGGGCGCAGCAGGCGTGGAAGCAGGCGCGCAGCGACAACACATTCTCCACATTCCGTCCGCTGCTGGATAGGGTGTTGGAGCTCAGCCGCGAGAAGGGCAACTGCCTGATCGATGGCAAGGGCGACGCGTACGACGGGCTCCTCGATCAGTACGAGCCGGGCGTCAGGGCGAGCGAGATCGAGGCGGTGTTCACGCCGCTGCGAAAGCAGATCTCCGACCTCGTGCGCACGATCGCCGAGAACGGCAAGCCCCCGAGCACCGAGGTGCTCGAGCGCCCGGTCGCGCCCGCCAAGCAGGAAGCCTTCGGCAGGTTCGTCGCTGAGGCCTGCGGCTTCGAATTCAAGCGGGGGCGCCTCGATGTCACGACGCACCCCTTCTGCGAGGGCGTGGCGCCGGGAGACACACGGATGACCACGCGCTACCGCGAGGCGAGTTGGACCGATTCTTTCTACGGCATCCTGCACGAGATGGGGCACGGGCTCTACGAGCAGGGCCTGCCGCTGGGAGAGGCGCACGGGCAGGGGCACGTGCCAAGCCAGTTCGGCACGCCCTGCGGCGAGGCGGTGAGCCTGGGCATCCACGAGAGCCAGAGCCGACTCTGGGAGAACGCGGTGGGGCGGAGCCTCGCCTTCTGGACATGGGCGTTGCCCTATGCAAAGAAACACTTCGGGCAGGTGATGGGCGACCAGACCCCGGAGTCGATGGCCCGCGCGGTGAACACGGCCGACCCATCGCTCATCCGAGTCGAGGCCGACGAGGGCACGTACAACCTGCACATCATGATCCGCTTTGGTCTCGAGCGGGCGCTGCTCTCGGGCGATCTCTCCACGGGCGACCTGCCCGCGGCCTGGAACGATGCGTACAAGGAAGCGCTCGGGCTCGATGTGCCAAGCGACCGCGAGGGGTGCCTGCAGGACGTGCACTGGTCGTTCGGGCTGATCGGATACTTCCCGACGTACACGCTCGGGAACCTGTACGCGGCCCAGTTCTGGGAAAAGCTGCGCGAGGAGAACACCGATCTCGACGATCAGATCTCCAAGGGCAATTTCGCGCCGCTGCTCAGCTGGTTCCGCTCGCGGATCCACATCCACGGGCGCCGCTACTCGCCCTCGCAGCTGTGCGAGCGGGCCACGGGCAAGGCGCTCTCGGCCGAGCCGCTCGTCAACCAGCTCAGGGCGAAGCTCTTCCCGGTGTACGGGATCAAGCAGTAAGGCTTACAGCCTGGCTTCGCAATCGAGTTCCTCGGCCAATACATCCGCGAGATAGGCGTACTGCTCGATGGTGTTGTAGACCTGCGCGCTCAGGCGGATGTAGCGTTTGCCGTCGAAAGGCTGGCCCAGGTAGGCGCTGGGCACCCAGACGGGCACCTGCACGCCGTGCTTGGCGACGAGGTTGTCCTGCAGCGCGTTCGAGTAGAGCGTCGGGCGTTTGGCGATCCGGTCGCGTCGGTCGGCGGGCACATCCGGCAGCGGCACCACGGCCAGCGGCCCGATGAGCTCGTCCGCAGCTGGCGCCGTCATGCCGAGGCGTTCGACGAGGATGTCCCTGCCTCGCATCACCAGGGCGCGGTTGTGCGCCACGATCTGTTTCCAGTCCATCTCGGCGCACCTTGGCACAAGCTCGACCGCGTCTGCGATCGCAAGGCGCGCGGTGGGGTCGTCGGTGCCGACGTAATCGAACTCAAGGTTGAACTTGCTGCGGCTCTTGGTGCCCTCGGGCGCGCGCGCAAAGTTCGAGAGCGCCATCGGGCGGAACCCCAGCTGGTTCTCGGGACGGACATAGAGGAACGCAGAGCCCTTGGGGGAGCAGAGCCACTTGTGGCAGTTGGAGGTGATGAAGTCGGCGCCGATCCTGGTGACGTCCATCTCGATCGCGCCGGGCCCGTGGGCCGCGTCGACGAGTGTCGCCACACCCCGCGCACGGAGCGCGTGCGCCAGTCGCGACACGGGCATGATCAGCCCCGTCGGGCTCGTGATCAGGCTCACCATGCACAGGCGGGTGCGATCGGTGACGCACGACATCATCAGCTCAAAGAGCCGGTCGCTCGTCACGGGCGCTGGCAGGTCCAGCCAGGGCAGGTCGACGCTGACGACCCTGGCGCCGGTGCGCTCGGCGGTCCGCCTGACGATGTTCTGGCACGCCGGGTACTCGTGGCTGTTGATCAGGATCTCATCGCCCGGGCCGAGGGGCTTGCCGCCCGCGAGCCCGATGCCCTGAGCCGCGTTGTCCATGACCGTAGCGACCGACTGGGTCGCGTTGGCAAGGAAGACGTAGTCCTCGGGCCTGCCTCCGGTGAGCGAAGCGATGGCTTTCCGTGCGCGGTCGGTCAGTGCAAAGAGCTCATCGCAGAAAAAGCTCACCGGCTCGCGTTCGATGCGATCGCGGAGGCCCTGCTGCGCTTCGACGACAGGCGTCGGGCAGGCGCCAAACGAGCCGTGGTTGAGGAAGACGAGCTGCGGGTCCAGCCGCCAGTGGTGTGCGACCGCTGACCGCAAGGGGCGTTGTGCTGTGTGCATCGTGATTCAAGGGTAGCCGGGGGCGGCTTAGGCCAGAATGTCGAGCGAGGCGCCCGCGCCGAGCGTCGCCGCGGCGTTCTGGTCCGTCGGATCGGCGTAGAACCGCATCGCCTGCGAAGCGGGGGCGGAGATCGCCGTGGGCTTGACGGGCTCGCTGACGCGGGCCGCGATCAGGCGTTCGAGGCTCTGGGCTGCTGCGGAGCGTGTGGAGAGATCGGAGAATTCGACCGTGTCGGAGCGATCGGCGATCTTGAGCCGAGCCGAGGCATCGAGCAGCTTGGGCTCGCGCAGCATCGCCGGCGAGGGGGACTGGGTTGCGTGTTGTGTGAAGCTGATCCGGTCCATGGCTCTCCTACCGGGGTCAGTGTATCACCCCTCTTCACAATCGATCCGGCCCGCGCGCGACTTCGTGTTATCGGGCTTGGTGGACTCGACCAGACGCGCAAAAAAGTCCCCCGCCAAACGCGGGGGACTCGTTGAATCCATGCCGAGTGCCAAGTGCCCCATCAGTCCTCGTCGTGGTGTCCCTTGAACTCGGCGATCACCGCGGCCTGGACGTTCGGCGGCGTCTGCTCCGCGTGGCTGAAGTCCATGGTGTACGACCCCGAGCCCGCGGTCATGCTCTTGAGCTGGTTCGAATAGTTCTGCAGCTCAGAGAGCGGCGCCTCGGCTTTGACGATCACCGTGTCGGCACCGATCATCTCCGTGTCCTCGACGCGCCCACGCTTGGTCGAAAGATCGCTGGCGATGTCGCCCATGTAGTTGCTGGGCACGGTGACCTCGAGGTGAACAAAGGGCTCGAGCAGGATCGGGCGGGCCTTCTGGACCGCGTCGATGAACGCACGCTTGCCCGCCTTGATGAACGCGACTTCCTTCGAGTCGACCGCGTGGTACTTGCCGTCGTACACCTCGACACGCACGCCCGTCATCGGGTAGCCCGCGACGGCCCCGGTTCTGAGCACGTCGCGGATGCCCTTCTCGATCGCGGGGATGTACTGCTTGGGGATCGAGCCGCCCACCGTCGCGTTGACGAACTCGAACGCGGGCTCGTCACTGTGTGAACTCTCGATGCTGAGCGGCTCGACGCGGAGATAGACCTCGCCGAACTCGCCCGAGCCGCCCGATTGCTTCTTGTGCCGGTGGTGCCCTTCGGCCTTGGAGCTGACGGATTCCTTGAACGCGATCCTGGGCACGCTCGTGACGATCTCGATGCCGTACTGGTCCTGGAGCTTCTCGGTGATCACGCGGAGGTGCAACTCGCCCAGGCCGCGCATCACGGTCTGCTTCGTGGCGGCCACCCGCTCGATGATCAGGCTGGGGTCCTCCTCCATCAGCTTATGAACCGCGGGTGCGAACTTGGATTCGTCCTTGTGGTTCTTGAGCTCCACAGCCAGCCCGAACATGGGCTTTGGCAGGGGCAGGCGCTTCAGGTGCACGGTGTCGGCGCTGTGGTCGCCGTGGAGAACGGAGCCGAAGTGGATCTCGTCGATCTTGGCGACGGCTCCGATGTCGCCCGGCCCCAGCTCATCGACTTCGATGTTCTGGTTGCCCTGGCGCTTGAAGATGTGCGCGATGCGTACCGGTTTCTTGCTGGACCCGATGTAAACCTCATCCTTGGGACGGATGACACCCTGGTGCACGCGGAAGACGCCGAGCTTTCCGATGTGCCTGTCGCTTGCGACCTTGAACACGTGCGCCAAGAGCGGCTTGCTCGCGTCGGCGCTGTAACTGTAGGGTTTCTCGTCGGAGTGCCCGCCGCCCTCGACGAAGGGCCTGAGGTTGCCCTCGAGCGGGCTTGGCATGTAATCGACCATGACATGCATGAGGTCTTCGATGCCCGCGCCGGTTTTGGCCGAGCAGAAGCAGATGGGCACGAGGTGCCCGTCGCGCATGCACTTCTCGAACGCGCTGTGGAGCTTCTTGGGATCGAGATCGCCGCCCTCGAAATAGGTCTCGGTCAGGTTCTCGTCGACCTCGACGACCTGCTCCTGGATCTGCTGGTGCGCCTCTTCGACGGAGCCAAAGACCGGTGTCTCGCCCTCGGCGTGCTCGGATTCGAAAACGTTTACGACCTTCTCGCCCCCCGCGGTGGGCAGGTTGATGGGCAGGCACTCCATGCCGAAGGTCTCTCGGATCTTCCCGACGAGTCCCTCAAGGTCGATGTTGTGCTCGTCGATCTTGCTGATCACAATCGCCCGGGGCAGGTTGCGCTCCTTGGCGATGTTGAAAATGCGCCGCGTGACGGTCTCGATGCCCTTGCCGGCGTCGATCACGATCATCGCGGTCTCGACCGCGGGCAGGCTGGCGATCGCGTGCCCGACGAAGTCGGAGAGCCCAGGCGTATCGAGCAGATTCACGACCACGCTGGCGCCGGACAGATGACTCTTGGCCTCGAAGTGGACCATCGTCTGGTTCAGCGAATGCTGGTGGTGGTGCTCCTCTTCGGACCAGTCGCTGACGGTGTTCTTCTCCTGGATGCTGCCCATGCGCTGGATGACGCCCGCTGAAAATAACAAACGCTCGGTGAGGGTGGTCTTTCCAGAACCACCGTGACCAACCAGAGCGATGTTGCGGATTTCAGCGGGCGTGTGTGCAGTCGCCATGATGGCGGCCCTCCTTTCGGGGGCGCTCGCGCGCCTTCGCTCGGTCGCATTGAGCGACGAACGACGGTGGAGGGCGCGGGCAGCCGGGACAGAATGTGTCACGGTGAGCCGCACGGAACCAGGACCGGCGTGTGGTCAGGCGCCCACCAGAAGCGCCCCGCCGGGCTTGCCACGTGGGCGCACCCGTCTCGAACCGATTCAGTATACGACAAGATCGTCCGAGCGCCCAGCACTCGGTACCCATGCCCGCACACCTATCCTTGGGGAATGAGCACTCCGATCACCCGCTTTGCGCCCTCCCCGACAGGCCACCTCCACATCGGAGGCGCCCGAACCGCTTTGTTCTGCGCGGCTTACGCGAAAGGGCATAACGGACGATTTGTCCTGCGCATCGAAGATACCGATCAGAAACGCTCCTCAGAGGCGGCCGCAGCGGGCATCCTCGAAGACCTGGCCTGGCTTGGCATCCGCTGGGAGGACGGGCCCGTCTTCGGCTCCTTGGGCGGTGATTCACGCGATGTCGGGCCCTATTACCAGTCTCAGCGGATCGAGATCTACGACGCAGCCCTGAAGAAGCTGATCGATTCGGGCATGGCGTACCCCTGTTTCGACACGCCCGAAGAGCTCGCCGAGATGCGCAAAAACGCCGAGGCGCTCAAGGAAACGTTTGTCTACCGCCAGCATCCGGAATACGAGCACGACGCTGCGATGGCGCGCGCCGCCCGGGAAGAGCACGTTCTGCGTTTCAAGATGCCGCCCAAGCCCGTGACCGTGCGCGACGAGATCCTTGGCGAGGTCGTCTTTGCGTACGAGGAGCTCGACGATCTGGTGATCCGCAAGCGTGACGGCTTCCCGACGTACCACTTCGCGGTCATCGTCGACGACGAGGCCATGGGCGTCACGCACGTGATCCGAGGTCAGGAGCACCTGAACAACACACCCAGGCACGTCGCCCTGATCGAGGCCATGGGCTACCGCGTGCCCGCGTTTGCGCACCTGCCTCTGATCTTCAACCCTGACGGCTCGAAGATGAGCAAACGCGACAAAGACAAGGCCGTGCGCTCCGCGGTCAAGGCCGCGGGCAGCGTCACTGCCGAGGACGCGGGCGTGGACGAAGGTGTGTTCGCGAAGTGGCAGAAGGACAAATCGATTCAGCTGCCGCAGGACAAGCTCGTGCCGCTGGCAAAGAAGCTGAACGTCGAGCTGCCCGAGATCGAGGTTGAGGACTTCCGCAGGTCGGGCTACCTGCCCGAGGCGGTGGTGAACTACATCGCCCTGCTGGGCTGGAACCCGGGCGAGAAAGAGGCCGACGGCAAGGACCTCGAGCGTTTCGACCGCGCATACCTCGACGCGAAGTTCGACTTCGGGCGTGTCGGTAAAAAAGCGAGCAAGTTCGATCGCGAGAAGCTCCGGGCGTTCAACTTCGACCTGATCAAGGCGATGAACCCAGCGGCTTTCGCCAGCGCGTGGCGCGACTGGGCCGAGCGCTACGACGAGGCGCTTGTGCAGCGTTTGAGCGCCGATCTGATGCACACGCTCGCGCCCGCGATCCAGCCCCGGGCGATCACGCTGAGCGAGGCGCGACACCCGATCGCGTTCCTTTTCGTCGATGCGGACTCGATCGCGTACGACGAGAAGGCGGTCGCCAAGTTCATGCACAAGGGCGAGCCGACCGGGCTCGATGTGCTCCGCGCCTTTGCGCCAAGGCTCGCTGAGCTCGAGCCGTTCGCGCCGGATGCGATCGAGGCGAGGCTCGCAGACTACTGCGAGCACGAGGGCCTCAAGATGGGCTCGCTCGCTCAGCCCATACGCATTGCGCTCACCGGCGCCGCGGTCAGTCCGCCGCTGGGCGTCACGCTCGCGGCTCTCGGGAAGGCGGAATCGCTGCGCAGGATCGAGCGCTGCCTCGGGGCCATGGGTGTATGACCGAGCCTTTGCGCCAGTGCGAGGTGGAACCGCCCGAAGAATCGGAGCGGACGCTCTCGAACGAGGCGCTGGGCGCTGAACCCGAAATCGTGTGTCTGAATCTTTCGCGATGTCGGCTGATTGGCGCACATCCAAGGTTCTCGCTCAGGGATGTCGCGGCAGAGGCGTGCGACGCGCGCAACGCCTCGCTGGTCGATGTTGTCGGCTCGCGCCTCGTCCTGCGGGACTGCCAGCTGCTCGGCGTGGATGTCTCGGGCGGCGTGCTTCGGGATGTCGTGCTCATCGATTGCCAGCTCCGCATGGCCCGGGCGTTTGGCGCCCGCTTCGAGAGGTGCTGGTTCCAGAATTGTGATCTGCGCGAGGCCGAGTTCGAGGAGTCGAGGTTTGACCGGGTGGCCTTCCGTGGCTGCGACCTCGCGGGGGCGCGCCTGATGCGCTCGAACCTGGGACAAGCCGATTTTCGGGGCAGCCGGGTCGAGGGGCTGGCTGTCAGTCCGGATCGTCTGACCGGGGCGATCATCTCGGGCGAGCAGGCGGATGTTTTTGCCGCGGCTTTCGGGCTCCGGGTGCTCCCGATAAACCCGGAAGAGGACTGAGTTTGTGCCACTGAGGCCATAATTTGCCCGTTCAACATGAACTCGTTGGAACAGTGACATGCATTGCAGGGTTTCTTAGGGCCTAGGGCTTGAAAGGCCCGGCATACAGGAGAGTTCACAATGTCCGCATTCGAGAGTCTGACCAGCCCGATCGAGTTTGGCGAGATCGCTGCCCCCAACCGGATCTTCATGGCCCCGCTGACACGCTCGCGGAGCAAGCAGCCGGGCGATATGCCCTGGGATCTCAACGTCGAGTACTACCGCCAGCGAGCGGGCGCGGGGCTGATTGTCACCGAGGCGACGCAGGTCAGCCCGCAGGGCAAGGGCTACGCCTTCACGCCGGGCATCCACAGCGAAGAACAGATCGCGGGCTGGAAGCAGGTGACGGACGCGGTCCACGAGGCGGGCGGGCGCATCTTTCTCCAGCTCTGGCATGTCGGGCGGATCAGTCACAACGATCTTCAGCCCGATGGCCAGGCCCCGGTCGCGCCCTCGGCGATCGCGGCCAAGTCGCAGACGTACACCAGCGCCGAATCGGGCATGGTGCCCACATCCACGCCCCGCGCGCTCGAAACGGACGAGATCCCGGGTATCGTCCAGCAGTTCCGCATCGGCGCTCAGAACGCCAAGAAAGCCGGCTTCGACGGCGTCGAGATCCACGGCGCCAACGGCTACCTGCTCGATCAGTTCACGCGCGATGGCACGAACAAGCGCAACGACAACTATGGCGGCTCGATCGAGAACCGCATCCGCCTTGCGCTCGAGGTCGCCAAGGCTGTGAGCGAAGTCTGGGGTCCGGGGCGCGTGGGCTACCGCGTCAGCCCGCTCGGGCAGTTCAACGACCTGACCGACTCGACACCGTTTGAGACGTTCGGCGCACTGGCTGAGGGCTTGGGCAAGCTGGGGCTGGCGTACCTGCACAACGTCGAGGCGTTTGGCGGCTCGCCGCGAGATGACGAGGCTGAGCGCGTGATCAAGGAGGTCCGTACCCGGTTCAAGAACGCAGGGGGGCGGATCTACATCGCAAACGGTGGGCTCGAGCCCGCAGAGGCCCAGACGCGTCTGGCCAAGGGATTGGCCGACGCGGTGGCCTTTGGGACTCTTTTCATCTCGAACCCGGATCTGCCCGCTCGGATCGAGCGGGGCGGGCCTTACAACGAGGCGGACCAGTCGACGTTCTATGGCGGAGCGGAGAAGGGGTACACGGATTACCCGAGCCTGGAAGAGGCCTCGGCATCTGCCTGATCGTGAGATCTCCACAGCGTCGGGTGTGGCGGCGGTGAATACCATGCCGTCATGCCCGACGATACGAACGAGAAAGCCAGCCGTCACTTCATCGAACAGATCATCGATGCGGATATCGCATCGGGGAAGTGGGGGCAGCCGGGGGATCGGTCCGTGGTCGCCACGCGCTTCCCGCCTGAGCCCAACGGCTACCTGCACATCGGGCACGCCAAGTCGATCAGCCTGAACTTCGGGCTGGCTGAGCAATTCGGCGGGCGGTTCATGCTGCGCTTCGACGACACCAACCCAGCCAAGGAAGAGCAGGAGTACGTCGACTCGATCATCGAGGACGTCCGGTGGCTGGGCGCCAAGTGGGAGGGCGAGGTGCGGTTCGCCTCGGACTACTTCGAGCTGTTCTATGAGTGGGCCAAGGACCTGATCGAGAAGGGCCTGGCGTACGTCGACGAGCAGACGCCCGAGGAGATCCGCAGGAACCGGGGCGACGTCTCGAAGCCGGGCGTCAACAGCCCCTTCCGCGATCGCCCGTCGTCCGAGTCGATGGAGATCTTCGAGAAAATGAAGGCGGGCGCGTACAAGGACGGGTCCATGGTCCTCCGCGCCAAGATCGACATGGCCTCTCCCAACATGAACCTCCGCGACCCGGTCATGTACCGCGTCGTCAACGCCAGGCACCACCGCACGGGCAGCACCTGGCATATCTACCCGATGTACGACTGGGCGCACGGCCTCGAGGACTCGATCGAGGGCATCACGCACTCGATCTGCACGCTCGAGTTCGAGAACCACCGCCCGCTCTACGACTGGTTCATCGACGCGATCAACAAGGGGCGCGCCGAGCCCATCCACCACCCGCAGCAGATCGAGTTCTCCAGGCTCGAGCCGACGTACATCATCACGAGCAAGCGCAGCCTCAAGCTCCTGGTCGACGAGAAGCACGTCACGGGCTGGGACGATCCGCGCATGCCCACGATCAGCGGGATGCGCCGGCGCGGCTTCACGCCCGAATCGCTCCGCGCGTTCGCAAAGGCCACGGGTGTGACCAAGTTCAAGGGCTCGCACGACATCGGTTTGCTCGAGGCCGCGGTCCGCGACCATCTGAACATCGCCGCCCCGCGCCGGATGGCGGTGCTCGACCCGGTCAAGGTTGTCGTCACCAACTGGGGCGATCACGGCGACGCGGCTCGGATCGAAGCGTTCGACGCGGTGAACAACCCGAATGATGAATCTGCGGGCACGCGCACCGTGCGGTTCTCCCGCGAGTTCTACATCGAACGCGAGGACTTCATGGAGGACCCGCCCAAGAAGTTCTTCCGCCTGGGCCCCGGGCGCGAGGTGCGCCTGCGGTACGCCTACTGGGTGACCTGCACCGATTTCGTCAAGGACGCCGACGGCAACGTGACCGAGATCCGCTGCACGTACGACCCGGCGACGAAGGGCGGCGAGAACCCGCCCCCGGACGCGGACGGCAACGTGCGCAAGGTCAAGGGCACGATCCACTGGGTCAGCGCACACGACGCGGTCGACGCCGAGGTGCGCCAGATCGATCGGCTCTTTGTTGAACCCCAGCCGGCGCGCGAGCCCAGGGACGCGCCCGAGGGCTGGTCGTTCATGCAGAACCTGAACCCCGAGGCGATGAGGGTGATCGAGCACGCCAAGGTCGAACCGGCGCTCGCGTCGCCCGAGGGCGAGCCCGCCTGGCCCGACGGCATCCGGCGCTTCCAGTTCGAGCGCCTGGGCTACTACTGCGTCGACCGCGACTCCACGAAAGAAGGTCGGCTCATCTTCAACCGCACCGCCACACTCAGGGATTCGTGGTCGAAGGAAATAAGCAGGTAGCCTCTTTGGGCCCCTCTTGCCTCGAATCAGCCAGAAACCAATCTCATCAGACGGTCTTGAGGGGCTCTTACGCACATATTGAGTCAAGAATGCGATGAATTCGGGCCTCTGATCCCCAAGGGATGGCGCGATGAGTTAGTCTGAACTCCCAAGTGAGGAGGCCCCAGATGAAACGAACCGCGTGCGCACTGGTCGGATTGCTCCCTGTTTGTGGCGCTTCCGGAGATGTGCTCTTCGACACCGGCGTCCGCATGATCGGCGGGGACATCGCGGAGATCTACCACCCCGTGACCGCCGCGCCGGATGGTTCCGGATTCGACACCTACCAACCCTTTGTGATCGCTGATGCGGGCGGGTGGGACATCGACTCGATGAGCTTCTTCGGGCGACGCGCCGAGAACCATGGTCCGGATGCCAATGGCATCATGGCTGTCAAGATCTACGCCTGGACAGGCTCGGTCGATACGCTCGGAGGCGCGATCATGGGCACGATCGTCGAGTTTGCCGACGTCAGCGACCCCGACACGGGGCCCGTCTGGATCACGCAGCCGTTCGGCGGGGCGCACCTGCCCGCGGGTGAATACGTTCTGAGAGCCCAGGGAGTCGACAGCTTCAGCGAGGTCGCGTGGCATCACGGCGCGGCCGGGCCGACGGCACTGGGTGTCCAGCTCTCCGATGGCACGGTCTTCCCACGCGGGACCTCGGCCGCGGTTCGCATCGATGGCACGGTCATCCCCGCGCCAGCGGGCTCGCTCGTGCTCGTTTCCCTCGTCGCGGCGCTGCGCCGGAAAAGGCCCGCCCGCTGACGCATCGAAGCATCGGCACCGAAATCCCAATACGATGGGCGTATGTCCTTTCGCGCCTGCGCCACCTGCGGCCTTGTTCACGAGGTGCCGAGCGTTCCGGTTGATGCCGTCGCCCGGTGTACGCGCTGTCGATCGGTCATCCGTCACGGCACGCACCCAGCAGCCGAGAGTCGGACAGCGGCGCTGGCCGCTGCGGCTCTGCTGCTCTACATCCCGGCGCTGACGATGCCTGTCATGACGCTGACGCGCCTCGGGCACGCGTCGACCGCCTCGATCTGGTCGGGCACCGTTGAGCTGCTCGCCGAGGGGCATTACCCGATCGGGCTGACGATTTTCTTCTTCTCGATCGTGGCGCCGATCGCCAAGCTGTCGGCGCTCTTTGCGCTCTGCTTCGGTCGGCGCTGGCTCTCGCGCGAGACCCGGTCCTGGACGTACCACGCGATCGAGTTCATCGGGCGCTGGGGGATGCTCGACGTGCTGCTGGTTGCGCTGCTCGTTGCGATCGTCAAGCTGGGCGATCTGGTCACTGTCACGCCCGGTCCGGGTGTTGTTGTGTTCGGCGTCGTCGTGCTTCTGAGCATGCTCGCCTCGATCAGCTTCGACCCGCACGCCATCTGGGAGGAGGACGCTTGAGCCAGACGCCGCAAGCCATCATCGAGCGCCGGGCGCGCCGATTCAGCAAGCTCTGGATCGCCCCCTTGATCGCACTGTTGATTGCGATCGGGCTGCTGTACCTGCAGGTCCGCGCCGAGCGGGGGCCGATCGTGACGATCACCTTCGTTGACGCCGCGGGGCTTGAGATCGGGGCCAATCTCGTCCACCGCGGGCTTCGTGTGGGCGTCGTCAAGGACGTTCGGCTGGACACCGACCTGCGTTCGGTGATCGTCGACGCGGAGCTGGCGCCGCATGCAGAGGGTCTGGCTGCCGAGGGCACGCAGTTCTGGATCGTGCGCCCGGAGGTCAGCCTCGATCGCGTCACGGGCCTTGAGACGCTGCTGGGCCCGCGGTACATCGCCGTGCGCCCGGTCGAGGTGCGGGGCAAGGCCCAGCGCCGCTTTGCGGGATTGACCGAGCCGCCGAGGTTGCCGATGGATTCGAGCGCTGCCGGTTTGCTGGTGCGCCTGAACGCTCGCTCGGCCAGCTCGATCTCAACCGGCTCTGCGGTGCTCTACCGCGGCATGCACGTCGGGCGCGTTGTCGGGCTTCGCCTGGCAGACAACGCCTCGGCTGTCGAGATCGACGCGCTCATCGAGCCCCGCTATGCATCGCTCGTGCGCGAGAACACGCGTTTCTGGGATGCCAGCGGCGTGGGCGTGGACTTCGGGATCTTCCGGGGCCTCTCGGTCGCGGCAGGCCCGCTGGACTCTGTGCTGCGCGGAGCCGTTGGGATGGCAACGCCCACCAAGGCGGGCGAGTTGGCCAAAGCCGGCAGTGTATTTGATCTTGCGCCGACACTCGACAACGACTGGCTCGACTGGAAGCCGGAGATCAAGCTGGGAGAGTAATCCTGGAAAGGGTTGTATGGCACTCGAAATGAAACCAACCTGCGAGCGCTGCGGCGTGCGTGTCGAACCAAACGGCGAAGCCTACATCTGCACGAACGAGTGCACGTTCTGTCCGCGCTGCACGGGCGAAATGCACGGGATCTGCCCGAATTGCCGCGGTGAGCTTGTCCCTCGCCCAAGGCGCCTGACGCCCACCGACAATCCGGGGTAAGCGCTACACTCCGCCATGAGCCTAATTGTCACCGGAACCATCGGAATCGATACCGTCGAAACCCCCGCGGGCGAGGTCCGCAAGGGCGTGCTCGGCGGGTCGTGTGCGTATTTCGCCGCAGCCGCCCAGCACCACGGGGCCGTGAACATCGTCGCAGCTGTCGGGGAGGACTTCCCCGCGGAGCACATGAGCACGCTTGCCGGCTTGAAGGGTGTGGACAAGCGGGGCCTTGAGGTCCGCAAGGGCTCCAAGACCTTCCGCTGGGGCGGCAAGTACCACGACAACATGGACAACCGCGACACCACGTTCACCGATCTGAACGTGCTGGTCGAGGCGCCGCCCGCGGTGCCCGACGCGTACAAAGACGCCCAGTACGTCTTCCTCGCCAACGCGCACCCGATGGTGCAGCTGGGCATGCTCGAGCAGCTTCCGGGTCGCAGGCTCGCGGTCGCCGACACGATGGACCTCTGGATCAACACCGCCCGCGCCGAGTTGGACCAGCTCATCACCAAGGTCGACGGGCTCGTGCTCAATTTCGATGAGGCCCAGCTGCTGACCGGGCACAAGAACACCGTCTCGGCCGCCAAGCACATCCTCGACATGGGCCCGAGCTTTGTCGTCGTCAAGAAGGGCGAGCACGGCTGCCTCTTCGTGATCCGCGACGAGAACGGCATCGGCATCGGGGCACTGCCCGCGTTCCCCGCCGAGACCGTCGTCGATCCGACCGGCGCGGGCGACAGCTTCGCGGGGGGGATGATGGGCTACCTCGCCCACGACCAGGGCGGCAAGCCCGCGTTCGATCTGGCCCGACTCAAGGCCGCGCTCGCGCACGGCACGGTCATGGCGAGCTTCACCATCGAGACGTTCTCGCTCGATCGCCTCGCGTCGATCACACCCAAGGACCTGGGCGAACGCTTCGATGAGTTCACCCGCATGCTCCGCGTGCACTGAGCGATCGATGACCGGCGACTACCTCAAGCCCTATCAGAAAGCCGTCGACGAGACGGGCACGGGTTTCGAGTCGCTCCTGTGGAAGAACCGCCAGTTCCAGCTGACGCGCTTTCGCGTCCTCTGCGAGGTCGCAAGCGCGGGTCTGAACGCACACGAGCGCCCCACGTCGCTGTCCGTGCTGACCGGACGCGTCATTGCGGATATGGGCGCTGGGCGCGCGGACATGCTCCGCTGGCTGGTCGATCACAGCGTCGAGTACGGCAGATTCATTGCTGTCGAGGGCGTCCCGGAGCTCGCCGAATTCTGCCGCCACCGGATCGCGGAAGAGAAGCTCGAAGAGGCCGAGGTCATCGATACCGATTTCGCCGCGGATACGGATCTGTTCGATTCGCTCGTGCGGAGCCGGGGTGTGGAGCTGATCTGCTTCAGCGGCTCGCTGAACACGTTCGAGGAGTCGCAGGCGCTCGAGATCGTCCGCAGGGCGTTTCTCGCAGTTCAGCCTCGGCGCGGCGCGGTGGTGTTCAATTTCCTGAGCGACCTCGTCCACCGGCCCCCCTCAGGCGATACCGGGCCGGCGAAGCGTTTCGACACGATCGCGCTCTTCCGTTCGCTTTCGCGACTGACGCCCCGCACAATCCTGCGCCACGACTACCTCGATGGGCACGACGCGACGATCGGGCTCTTCGCCTAAAGATGGTCCGCGTGCGTGAGCACGCGGCTCTTACGGAACTCGGATTACTCGCCCTTAAGGATCGGCAGGATGTCGTCCGAAGCCCGGCTGCGGATCCCCGCGTCATTGAGGACGTCCTCGGTCGCCGCCTCGAGCTGCTCGCGGTCGAAGACGAGGGTCTCGTTCGTTGTGCCCGCGAATTCAAATTCGATGAACTCACCCTCGGCGCTCGTCAGGAGCTCGGCCAGATGCGCCAGGTTCTTCACTTCGATCCCATTGACGTTCTTGAGAATCGGAAGCACGCCCAGCTCGTAGCCCCGGGTCACGCGGTGGGGGAAGAAGGGCGAGGGCAGCACGATGAGCTGTTCGCCCTCGAAGGCGACATCCTCGCCCAGTCGCTCGATGATCGGGTTGCCGTTGGCCGCCAGCAGCGGCGCCGCCCGAGCCGCGGCCTGGGCGAGCTCTGCGTAGCTTGGCGTAAAGACCATCGTGCCGTGGATCAGGTAGCTTGGGTACGCGCCGTCGAGCGATTTCTGCAGGGCATCGCGCCTGGGCATCACGGGCAGATCGATCTTGACGTGCTCGCCTTCCCGGATGATGGTGAACGGAGCCGTCCCGTTCTGGGCCAGCTTGGGCACGTAGTACCCGAAGTGAAGCCGGAACCCGCCCTCGACGGAGACCATGCCCCGGTTGTCGATGTCGTGGTCGCCGATCGCTTCGATCACATCCCACGCCTTGAGCATGGAATCCTCATCGGCGCTCGTGACGATCAGGCCTGTGTCAGCGGATTCCAGACCGAGCTTCTTGCGGAGAGCCGGGTTCTCAGCGGTCTGCAGATGCGCAAAGACGCGGGGATTCCCCTCGTAGCTCCCGTCCTCGACGTCGGCCAGGAACATGTTGATCTCGTCCGTCGGGATGACGTACCCGATGTTCTCGGCGGAGGGGATGCCGCTGAAGACGACGCCGATGACCTGGTTGTCGACAAACACGGGCCCGCCCGAGTTGCCGGGATTCAGAGGCGTATCAACCTGCATCCGAAGGCCCAGCGTCCCCGAGTTGTAATCCGTGTACTCGATCCGGCTGAGGATGCCCGCGGTGACCGAGAGCGCATCGCCGCCCATCGGGTAGCCGATCGCATGGACCATCGAGCCGATGCGGGGCAACTCGGCCGAGAGCTGTGCCGGGGGGTGCGTTTCAAAGAAGCTCTCGTCTTCGAGTTTGATGAGCGCCAGGTCGATCCCGCGGGCGATCGCGACCACGTCGGCCTCGTACTTCTCCGAGCTCTGGTGGGGCTGGACGAGGATGCGCTGGCCGTAGTTGACGACGTGCGCATTGGTCAGGATCAGGTTCCCCTCGATGACCACGCCAGAGCCCGTGGAGTCCGACGGGGCCTGGCGGGTCCAGGGCTGGGTCAGGTTCGGCAGGCGAGAGGTCGTGAAGATCTTCACGACACTCTTGCGGATCAGCTCGTCCTCGGGCTGACCCATCGCGCTGGGTGTGAGGACAAGGGCGAGAAGAAGAGCCAGAAGGGCGCGTCCGTGCATATCGATGATCCTTTCAGCTGCGGGGACTGTCCGGGAGATCGTACCGCCCAGCCCCAGCCGGGCCGCGTTGGCCCTTGCAGCTATCATCCGGGCATGGCAAACATCCTTGTTCTCCAGCACAGCACCGTTGGCGCCGGCAGGCTCGGCGCGACCCTCCGCGACCACGCCTTCAAGCTCGATATCCGCAAGCCCGCGTTGTCCGTCGATCAGGGCGGGCACGAGCTGCCCAGCGACCTCGATGAGTACCAGGGCCTCGTCTGTCTCGGAGGCCCCGCCCAGCCCGATCAGAACGACCCGTGGATGCTCAAGGAAATCGAACTCATCAAAGAGGCCCACGCCCGGGAGCTCCCCCTCATCGGCATCTGCCTCGGGCACCAGCTCATCGGCAGGGCCCTGGGCGGCGAGGTCGGACGCCTCGACAAGCCCGAGTGGGGCTTCCTCAACGTCGATCTCACCACACCGGGTCAGACCGACACCCTGCTGGCCGGCGTGCCCTGGAGCTGCCCGCAGTTCCAGTCGCACGCGTTCGCGGTGACCAAGCCACCCCCCGGCGCCCAGATCCTCGCAAAGAGCCCCCTCTGCCCGAACCAGATCATGCGCGTGGGCCATCGCACCGTCAGCTTCCAGTTCCACTTCGAAGCTGACGGACCGATGCTCGACTACTTCCACGACACGGACACCGATCTGATCGCCGCGGCCGGCTCGAACACGGTCGACTTTGGCGCCTCGCGCAAGAAGCACTACGAGATGTTTGCCCGCGTCGCCGATCGCATCTGCGTCAATCTTGTCTCGTATGCGTTCACCTTCCGCGCCCTCACGCACGCCTGAGCCGGCGATGGGTTCGACGCTGAAAATCCAGACGCCGCGCGACTACGAACTGACGCGCGATGTGTGTTCCTACGGCTACTTTGTCCTCGCCCCCAACCACTGGGACACCAACAAGCACACACTCACCCGTCCGCTCCATCTTGCCGAAGGACCCGCGACCGTCGTGCTTCGCTCCCTCTCCCCTCCGGGGGAGAGGGCCGGGGTGAGGGGGGCTTCCGCATCTTCCGGCCTTGTAGCAAAGTTCAACCGCACACTCAGCGCAGCCGAGCGAGCAGAAGCCAAGCGGTTCATCACCCGCATGCTTCGTCTGAACGAGGACGAAACACACTCGAAGGGCTTTCACAAAGCCGACCCGCGCTGGAAGCGATCGGGACGGGCCAGGCTCTTCCGTTCGCCGACGCTCTTCGAGGATGTGGTCAAAACGGTGACCAGTTGCAACGTTGCCTGGCCAAGCACCGTCAACATGAACAAACAGCTCGTCCGCCACCTCGGCAAGGGAGGCTGCTTCCCCACGCCCACCCGCATGGCCCGCGCCCGCGCCGGCACACTGAGGGGGCGATGCAGAGTGGGCTACCGCGATCAGCGCATGATCGACCTGGCCAGGCTCTTTCACAGGGGCGACATCGACGAATCCTGGCTCGAGCACACGGACACGCCAGACGACGAGGTCTTCGAATTCTTGAAATCCCTGCCCGGCATCGGGCCCTACGCCGCGGGCAACATCATGATGCTTCTGGGGCGATACTCGCGGCTCGCCATCGACACCGAAACCGTCCGTCACGGCAAGGCCGCCCTCGGCTTCACGGGCACCGACCGCCAGATCATCAAGAAACTAGAGAAGCACTACGAGCCCTTCGGCGCGTACAAATTCAAGAGCTACTGGTTCGAACTCTGGGATTTCTACGAAACCAAGCAGGGCCCCAGCGAGACCTGGGACCGCGAGAAAACCGCGACCGCGTTCACCGCCAAGAACTTCTGATTGCCTTTCTCCTTCTCCCACTTGGGAAGAAGGTGCCGAGCGCAGCGAGGCGGATGAGGGGATTTCTTTGCATCAACCTCATTTCAAGCCCCCTCACCCCAACCCTCTCCCCCGAGTGGAGAGGGAGCAAGAGTCCACGTTCCATCAGCCGATACTGAGCATGCGATGACTTCTTCCGACCCAACCCAGCGCGACCCCGCAAACCTCCTGATCCACGTCGGCCTGCATAAAACAGGCACGACCTGGCTCCAGGACCGCGTCTTCGTCAACAACAAGCTGGGCTTCGATTCCCCATGGGGCCCCATGGCCTCGCCCGCGGTCGCCGAGTTCATGCTCGTCGACCCGCTCAGTTTCGACGCCAAGGCCACGCTCGAACGCCTCGGCCCGGATGTCGACGCCTCGCGCGGGAAGGGCTTCATCCCCGTTCTCTCTCACGAGGGCCTCAGCTCCCGCCCCGTCCGCGGCACGTACTACGCGCCCACCGTTGCCAAAAGACTGCATGAGGTCTTCCCGAACGCTCGCGTTGTCATCGGCATCCGCGAGCAGAACGGCATGATCCTCTCCCTCTACCGCCAGTTCGTCCGCAACGGCGGCGTCTACTCCCTCAAACAATTCATCGGCACAGGCAACGAGCCCCCCGGCTGGTCGCCGCTCTGCAGGCTCGAGTTCTTTCACTACGACCGCTTCGTCCGCTGCTATCAGGAACTCTTTGGCGAAGACAACGTCCTTGTCCAGCCGCTCGAACTCCTGCGCGATGATGAGCCGCGATACCTGAAGCGTTTGCTCGATTTCGCGGGCAGCACGGGCTCGCCCGAAGACCTGGCCAAAGCGGGCGTCTCCAACGCGGGCTGGGGCGGGCAGACGCTCGAGGTCTTCCGGTTCTTCAGCAGGTTCGCCGTCCGCAATCCGCTGGGCCCCAAGCAGCCCTGGAGCGTCCGCAACGCCCAGCGGGTCTGCTACAAGCTCGACAAGATCGTTCCAAAGTCACGCCACACCAAGATCGAGAAGTCATGGAAGGCGTCCATCAAAGAGCGCACCAAGGGGCGCTACGAACAGAGCAACGCCGAACTGGAGCGCATGACCGGGCTCGATCTGGCGGCGATGGGGTATTCGAAGTGATCAGGTCGGTGCCACGACCGATCTCTGATCGGTCGTGCTCTGCACATCTGCAACCGACGACATGCATCACCCATCGGAGATGGGTGATGGCACCGAGCCATCACGTCCCCGCCCCAACTTCCGCTGCGTAGTCCTGCAGCGCCGCCACGCCCCAATCGCCCGCGCGGAGCGCCTGGATCGCGTCGACCGCGGCCTGTGCGCCCGTCACCGTCGTGATGATCGGGATCGAGAGCCTGACCGTCGCCGATCGGATGATGCCCTCATCGGTCCCGAAGCCCGACTTGGTGGGCGTGTTGATGACGAGCTGGATCTTGCCGTCGGTCATGAGGTCGAGCACGTTGGGCCTCGTGCCCGAGGACAGCTTCTCGAGCACCCGCGGCTGGAGCCCGTGGCGCGTCAGCACCTTGGCAGTGCCCTGCGTCGCGTAGACGGTAAAGCCCATCGCCATCAGCGTCCTTGCGATCGGGACGACGTCCTGTTTGTCGCCCTCGCGCACGGACAGGAACACGCCGCCCTCCTTGGGCAGCATCATCCCCGCCGCCATCGCGGCTTTGAGCACCGCGACCGGGAGCGACGTGTCGATGCCCATCACCTCGCCCGTCGAGCGCATCTCCGGGCCCAGGATCACATCCACACCCGGGAACCTGCTGAACGGGAACACGGATTCTTTCACCGCGTACACGCCCGGATGATTGATCTCGACCGTGCCGAGCTCATCGAGCGACAGGCCCATCATCGCCTTGGAGGCCGTCGAAGCCCACGACGTGTGCTTGGCCTTGCCCACGAAGGGCACGGTCCGGCTCGCCCGCGGGTTCACCTCGATGATGTAGACCCGATCGTCCTTGATCGCCATCTGCACGTTCATCAGCCCGCACACCCGAAGCCGCTCGGCGAGCAGGCGCGCCGTCGTCCGCACGCGCTCGACGACCGATGCCCCGAGCGACCAGGGCGGGATCGTGCACGAGCTGTCGCCCGAGTGGACGCCCGCCTGCTCGATGTGCTCCATGACGCCGCAGACGAGCGCCTTGCCGTTGCCCTTGGCGTCGAAGTCCGCGACGACATCGACGTCGACCTCAGTCGCGGAGTTGAGGAACTGATCGATCAGGATCGGCGCATCATCGAGGCCCGAGACATCGACCGCCGTCGCGACGTACCGTTTGAGCGCCGTCTCGTCGGAGCAGATCTCCATGCCCCGCCCACCCAGCACATAGCTCGGCCTGACGAGCACCGGGTACCCGATCTTGCCCGCGATGCGGATCGCGTCCTCGATCGACCGCGCGATGCCCGAAGCCGGGCGCTCGAGCCCGAGCTCCTCCAGCATCGCGTCGAACCGTTCCCGGTCCTCGGCCAGGTCGATCGAATCCAGACTCGTTCCGAGCAGCGGCACGCCCGCGCGGTTGAGCCCGTGCGCCAGATTCAGAGGCGTCTGCCCGCCGAGCTGCACGATCGCACCCTTGACCTTCCGCCCCGGTGCGTTGATCGTCTCGATCACATTGAGCACATCCTCGAGCGTCAAAGGCTCGAAGAAGAGCATGTCGCTCGTGTCGTAGTCCGTGCTCACCGTCTCCGGGTTGCAGTTGATCATCACCGACTCGTACCCGATCTCCCGGGCCGCCAGCGACGCGTGCACGCAGCAGTAGTCGAACTCGATCCCCTGTCCGATCCGGTTGGGACCGCCGCCAAGGATGACGACCTTCTCGGTATCGCTCTCGCGCACTTCCGACTCCGCCCCTCCGGTGGGGGCGGCGTCCCGCCGCCCATCTCCACTCACTCCTCCGGGCGAAGCAAACTCGTACGTCGAGTAGTAGTAGGGCGTGACCGCCTCGAACTCCGCGGCGCACGTGTCGACCAGCTTGAACACGGGCCTGATGCCCAGCTTCTCGCGGTGCCTGCGGACCTTGATGATCGTCTCGTCGCTGATCCCGCCCAGGTACAGGTTGGCGATCTGCGCATCGCTGAACCCGAGGCGCTTGGCCTCGGCGAAGGTCTCCGCGGGGAGCGCGTCGAGCGATTCGTACGCCGTGAGCTGGTCCTCAAACTCGACGATCTGCGCCATCTGATCGATGAAGAACGGATCGATCCGCGTGTGCTGGCTGATCTCGTCGACCTTCATCCCGCTCTTGAGCGCGTACCGGATGTAATAGATCCGCCCTTGGCTTGGAACGCTCAGCTTGCGGATGAGCTTGTCCTCCGCGATGGGCCACTCGATGGGCTGCCCGTCCGCGGTCCGCCCCGTCCCGCCCGAGCGCATCGAGGCGAGCCACTTGTCGTTCTTGTCGAGCCCGAGCCCGAACCGCTTCACATCGAGCGAGCGGATCGCCTTCTGGAAGCTCTCCTTGAACGTCCGCCCGATCGCCATGACCTCGCCGACCGATTTCATCTGCGTCGTCAGTGTCTCGTCCGCCTCGGGGAACTTCTCGAACGTCCACCGCGGGATCTTGGTCACGACGTAGTCGATCGTCGGCTCGAAGCAGGCGCTCGTCGAGCCCGTGATGTCGTTACGCAGCTCGTCGAGCGTGTAGCCCACCGCCAGCTGCGCCGCGATCTTGGCGATCGGAAACCCCGTCGCCTTCGACGCAAGCGCCGAGCTCCGGCTCACGCGCGGGTTCATCTCGATCACGACCATCTCGAACTTGCCATCGGTCGGGTTCGGGTTGACCGCGAACTGCACGTTCGAGCCGCCTGTCTCCACGCCCACCGCCCGCATGACCGCCAGCGCCGCGTCGCGGAGCGCCTGGTATTCCTTGTCCGTCAGCGTCAGCACGGGCGCGACGGTGATCGAATCGCCCGTGTGCACGCCCATCGCGTCGATGTTCTCGATGCCGCAGACGACGATGCAGTTGTCCTTGGCGTCGCGGATGACCTCGAGCTCGTATTCCTTCCACCCGATCAGGCTCTTGTCGATCTGGACCTGCGTGATCATCGAGGCTGCCAGTCCGCGCTGGACGAGGTCCCTGAATTCCTCTGCGTTGTACGCGATCCCGCCCCCGAAGCCGCCCAGCGTGAACGCGGGACGGATGATCGCGGGCAAGCCGATCCACTCCTGCGCGTCCTGAGCCTCCTTCATCGATCCGACCGTGACCGCCGGGGGCGTCTTGAGCCCGATCTCGGCGCAGATCCGCGCAAATTCCTTGCGGTCCTCGGCCCTGTGGATCACCTCGCGCGTGGCGCCGATCAGCTCGACCCCGAGCTCCGCAAGCGCGCCCGAGTCGTGCAGCGCGCACGCGCAGTTGAGCCCCGTCTGCCCGCCAAGCGTGGGCAGCACCGCGTCGATCGGCGTCCCAAGGTCCCGCTCCTTCTCGATGATCTTGCGGACCGCCTCGGGCGTGATCGGCTCGATGTACGTCCGGTCGGAAAACGCCGGGTCCGTCATGATCGTCGCGGGGTTCGAGTTGACCAGCACCACCCGGTACCCCTCGGCCCGAAGTGCCTTGCACGCCTGCGTCCCCGAGTAGTCAAACTCGCAGCCCTGCCCGATCACGATGGGACCCGAGCCGATGATCAGGATCGTGCGGATGTCGTCGCGCTTTGGCATCGCCTGTGGGCCCCCTTTTTGGTCGCGCCGATTCGCTCGACCCAAACTCCATGAGCGTAGGCCGCCGCCTCCTGCAAGACGCCTTCCGGAGTCCCCCAGATTCACGTATTCACACAACCGGGCCCACATTCACCCCACAGGGCAGCGATTTCCTGCTTCTGCTGCCCCCAGCGGGCAAACCTGTCGATAACCATTCTCCGGGCGAACCCGGGCCGACCCCCACGCGTTGATAGAGTTCCGGCAAGCGACAGCCAGAAGCGAGCCACTCGGAGAGATCACCCCATGTGCGGCATCGTCGGATACATCGGAAACCTCCCCGCCAAGAACCTCCTCATCGAGGGCCTCAAACGACTCGAATACCGGGGCTACGACTCCGCTGGCATCGCAATCCTCAGCGACTCGGGTCTCGATATCGAGCGGGCCGTCGGACGCGTCTCCTATCTCGAAGCCAAGCTCGAGGGCCAGAGGGGCTTTACCGGCTCCCTCGGCATCGCCCACACCCGCTGGGCCACCCACGGCGCCGTCACCGAAACCAACTGCCACCCGCACACCGACAACGCCAGGAACATCTGCCTCGTCCACAACGGCATCATCGAGAACTACGCCGCCCTCCGCACGCTGCTGGGCGAACGCGGGCACGTCTTTCACACCGAGACGGACACCGAAGTCCTGGCCTGCCTCGTCGCCGAGCTCTACGACGGCGACCTCGAGATCGCCGTCAAATCCGCGCTCAAGGAAGTCACCGGCGCCTACGCCATCGCGGTGATCTGTGCGCAGGAACCCGACGTCCTCGTCTGCGCCCGCAAGGGCAGCCCGCTCATGGTGGGCGTGGGCTCCGACGAATACGTCATCGCTTCCGACCCTTCCGCCATCGTCGCGCACACCAACCGCGCCTTCGCGCTCGACGACTACAACGTCGTCAAGCTCACCCGCGACTCGATCAGCACCTCGACCATCCACAACAAGGCGGTCACGCCAAAGGTCATGCAGCTCAAGCTCGAGCTGGGCCAGATCGAGCTGGGCGGCTTCGACCACTACATGCAGAAGGAAATCTTCGAGCAGCCCCGCGCCCTCCGCAACACGCTCAGGGGCCGAGTCGACCGCGACGAGGGGCGGATCGTCCTGGGCGGTCTGCTCAACCACGCCAAAGAACTCGTTCGCGCCCGCAAATTCATCATGACGGGCCAGGGCACCGCCCTCCACGCGGGAATGATCGGCGAATACCTCTTCGAGGACCTCGCCAAGATCCCAACCGAGGTCGAGTACGCCAGCGAATTCCGGTATCGCAACCCAATCGTCGAAGAGGGCACCGTCGTCTGCGCGATCAGCCAGTCGGGCGAGACCGCGGACACCCTGGCCGCGCTCGACGAGGCCAAGGACAAGGGCGCCCTGGCGCTGGGTGTCGTCAACTCCGTCGGCTCGACCATCTCGCGCCAGACCGATGCGGGCGTGTACCTCCGCGTGGGGCCCGAGATCGGTGTCGCCAGCACCAAGGCCTTTACCGGGCAGGTCGCCGCGCTGACCATGATGGCGATCTTCCTGGGACGCAGGCGCACGATGAGCGTCGAAAAGTGCAAGCAGATGATCGCGGCCCTCGAGAGCGTGCCCGACAAGATCGAGCTCGTGCTCCAGCAGGCCGACCAGATCCGCGCCGTCACCGAGAAGCACGTCCACCGCGAGAACTGGCTCTTCATGGGCCGGGGCTACAACTACCCGACCGCGCTCGAGGGCGCGCTCAAGCTCAAGGAAATCAGCTACATCCACGCCGAGGGCATGCCTGCCGCCGAGATGAAGCACGGTCCGATCGCCCTCATCAACGAGGGCATGCCCGCGGTCTTCATCGCCAACCGCGGCGCGCAGTACACCAAGGTCCTGGCCAACATCGAAGAGGTCCGCGCCAGAGGCGGTCACATCATCGCGGTAGCGACCGAGGGCGATACCGAGATCACCTCCGTCGCCCACGACATCCTCTGGGTGCCCGAGATCGCCGAGCCGCTCAGCCCCCTGCTCACGGTCGTCCCGCTGCAGCTCATGGCGTACTACGCCGCCGTCCTGCGTGGACACGACGTGGACAAGCCCCGCAACCTCGCCAAGAGCGTCACGGTCGAGTGAGTTTGGTGCCACGACCCATCTCCGATGGGTCGTGCTCATGCATCAATGGCAATCCCAAAGCACCACCCATCAGAGATGGGTGGTGGCACCGGCTTGTCGCATCAGGGAGAGCGCCTTGTGCGTCGCGGGGCGCGTGATCTCGCCCGCCAGCGCCATCACTCCTGCCGAAAGTCCGAGCACGCCCGCGATCTCGGGTTTGCTCTGCATCAGCCCGAACGCGAGCACCAGATTCGCCAGAACGATCTGCGTTCCACCCCAGCCCTGCGCGTAGGCGCCGTGCCAGGCCGTCATCGGGCGCACCCGGCGCCAGCCGCGCCCCATCCACCCGAACGCGATGTACGTGGCGCCAAAGTGCAGATCCGCCCCGAGGACTCCCGCGACGAGCACGAACGCCAGCGCTCCCGTGGGCGCACCCGAGAGATCGCACGACGAGACCATGAGCGCTGCAACCGCGGGGATCAGCAGCCCGTGCGCGATCCAAGCCGATCGGCGCTGTCCCTTGGACCCGAACTCAACCAATCGCCCGATCAGCACGCCCGCCCCGAGGGCAACCATTGCCCGCCAGGCCGCGTCAAACGCCTCGCCCGTGGCAACCAGCAGCACCGCAGTCCCCGCGCACCCGAGCCCGAATCCCGTTCGCCATGAGCCGCGCGTCCAGACCGTGCCCGCCGCCAGCACACCGCCCATCGCAGCCGCCGTCGCCAGTTCCGCGCCGATCACCCGTCGCGCCAGCACCGCCCACGTAAGCCCGACCATCAGCGTGACGCCGACCCCGAGTCGCATCGATGCGAACGCCGCGCCCCGCTCGCGCATCACCCCCAAGAAGAGCGCGACAAGGCCGAGAGAGGATGCGATCGCGAGGGGGAGATCACGAAAGAACTCCAACTCACTCTGGAGTCTGGACTCCAGGTGTGATCGCCAAAGGTGATACGAATCAGATGCTGCTTTTATGGCGATACCGGTTACGCCGCTTTCTTCGAGCGCCATCCGATCGAGCTCCCATTGCCGATCGAGTTTCGCGATCTCAGCTCTGGCTTCAATGCCCCCAACCGCGATCTCCTGATAGAACCCCGGCGCGACCTTCTCAAGCCCCATCGGCCCGAGCGCAATTCCTGCGCACACGCCGCCCGCAATCCCCGCCCCGCGGAGATCAAGCCGCAGCAAACGACGCCCAAACGCAAACGTCAGAAGCCACGCCAAGCCGATAGCCAGAACCAAGCGCACCGCCAGAGCGGCGTCGGTGTCCATAGACCGACTGTACACGCAACCCACGTCAGGCACGGAGACAAGCGATGCCCCCTGAGGTCGAGATCGGTTCCCGGAACCCCAGCGTGCTCTCTTCACGCAAGCCCGTTCGCGTCCACGTCGAGCCGCCCACCTCCGAGCACCCCTCGGTCACCATCGAGACCCCGCGCCTGATCCTCCGCGCCCTGGAGCCCACCGATCAGACAGCGATGGTCGAGCTCATCGAGAACGCCCGGGCCCACCTCGCCCCGGTCCTGCCCACGATGGACGAGTCCCTCACGCCCGAGGCGATCTTCCAGCGCCAGCTCGAGCTCACCCAGCAGGGCGAGAAGACCGGCAAGTCGTTTCGGCGCATCGCCACCAACCGCACGGGCGTCATCGTCGGCGCGTTCAATCTGGTCGTGATCCGAAGGGGCTTTGAGAACAACGCCGACATCAACTGCTGGCTCGACCCGGCGCGCACGGGCGTCGGATTCGCAAAGGAGGGCCTGCTCGCGCTGCTTTCCTACTCGCTGGCCGATCTGCCCGAAGGCCTCGGCCTGCACCGCGTCGACGCCTGGATCCAGCCCGAGAACACCGCCAGTCAGAAGCTCTTCGCCTCCTGCGGCTACATCAAATCCAGCGACGAAACCAGCCACCTGACCACGGGCGATGCCTGGCACGTCCACAACCGCTGGCAGCTGACCATCGACGCCTGGCAACGCGACTTCGGCTAAGCCATCAGAGCGAGCCGCCCGCGTCAGCGGGCGGACCAGTGCCCGATCGCGTGCTCACGCCCCCGGCTCTTTACTCCACCGGCATCAGATCCAGCCCGCCAATCGGCGAGATCACGCCCGCCTCTGAGACACGCATCTGGCCCGTGCTCAGCAGGTAGTTCAGGATCGCGACGCGAAGGTCCGCCAGCGCCTGGTCCCGTGCGTTCTGCGCCGAGAGCAGCGCGTTCTGAGTGTCGACCCGTTCCTGTGGCGTCACGTTGTCAGGATCGAGCTCCTGGCCCCGCTGGCGGCGCAGGTTGGTCTCGACCTGGCGCTCGGCGAGCGTGAACTGGAGCCTGGCCAGCTCAACGCCCCGCACCGAGGCCCGCGATTCGATCACGACGTTGTCCCGTTCGCGTTCGTAGCTGCGGATCTGCTGCTCGAGCTGGATGATGCTCTGTCGCACGCGCAGCTGCTCCTCGAGCCGATCCAGCGGCAGACCCATCGAGATCCCCGCTGAGTACGACAGCTCGTCCGCATCGAACCCGAGCCCGCCCTCGTCCCTGTCCGGGTCCGTCGGGAGCCCCACCCGCCCGTTGACGTTCAGATCGGGCAGCAGCTCGTTGCGTGCGTTCGAGACGGCGCGCCTCGCATCCAGCACGCTGTCCCGCTCGTTCTGCAGATCCAGCCGATAGTCCAGAGCCCGCGTGGTCGCGTCTTCCAGCCCGATATCCGGATCGGGCAGCAGGAGCTGGATCTGCGTGATCAGGATCGATTCGTCCACGGGCAGGCCGATGCGGATCTTGAAGCGGTCCTCCGAGAACCGGTACGAGTCGTTGAGCCCCGCAAGGCTCGCGCGAGCCTGCAGCAGATCGCTCTCGGCGATCGAGATCTCAAACCCACGCACCTGCCCCGCGTCCGCCTTGGCCTGCGTCTCAGCGAGCAGCAGCTCCAGCGATTCGATCCGGCGCTTCTGGTTCTCGATCGAGGCCAGCTGCTGGAGCAGGCGGATGTAATCGCTGGCGATCGAAACGAAAAGCTCACGACGGAAACGCTCGAAATTGCGAGCCGCGTACACCACGTTCCGCTCCGCCTGAATCAGCGCCTCGCTGGCGACCGTCCCCGCGCCGCGGAGCAGCGGGAAGTTGCCAGAGAGCACGAGCTCGCTCGACTGCATGTACCTGTCCGTCGCGCCGTTGCGCAGATCCTCGGTCGCGCTCACCAGCCAGCTGGCGGCGACCTGTCCGCCTCGCTCGAACTGCTTGGTCACCCCAAGCTCGTTGAGGATCGTCATCACGGAAGTGAAGCGCCCGTCGTCACCGGCGCCGCCGATCTCGACACTGGTCGTGTTGAAGAGTCTGGGATCGAACCGGTGGCGCTGGATCAGCAGACTGATCGCCGACAGGATGTACTCCTCCTGTGCCGACAGGAATTCACGGCTCCGGCTCTGGCTGATCTGGAGCGCCTCGGCCAGGCTCAGCTCCATAACCTCGGCGTCGCTCTCGCTCAGGAACGAGTCGAGCCTCGCCTGAGCGTCGCGGGCCTCGTCAGCGGGGATGTACTCGAGGCTCTCCGGCGCCGGGTTCTCTGTGGTGAGCGTCTTGCTCGCCTGCCCGCTCTCGTTTGTCTGGGCCTCCCCGGAACCCCGGATCGTGGTGGGGGCTACGAAGTCGCCAAGCTCCGCCGAACGATTTCCCAGCACCTTGTCGACGCGCCGATCGATATCGCTCATCCCGATCACACAACCCGATGGAACGCTCAGGATCAGGGGAATGACCCAAACAAAAACTTGGTTCTTTGCCAAACAAATGCTCCGAGGATGGTCGACTCAATGGGCCCGACGGGCAGGGTATCTAATTCCTTGACACCGAAAATGTTGCGGTTTACGAGGTGCCCTCCTATCGTTGCCTCCGACTTGCAGTCTTCAAATAAAGACCAAACAAAAGCGGCCGAGCAGAAGCTTGGCTGGCACCCATCCCCTCTCACCCCTTCCCAGGAAATGGAGCCCGCTCGATGGCGACGGTGACCCATGACGGTCAGAGCTTCATGATCGATAGTCGTCGGGTCTGGCTGGTCGCCGGACAGATCGACTACGGCAGGATACCCGCCGACGCATGGGCCGATCGGATCCACGCCGCAAAGCTCGCCGGCTTCAATGCCATTGCGACCAGCATCCCCTGGGCGCTCCACGAGCCCCGCGCCGGGCAGTTCGACTTCAAGGGCCAGCGCGATCTCCGACGGTTTGTCCAGCTCATCCACAACGCGGGCATGCTGTGCATCCTCCGCCCGGGGCCCTACATCGGTGCGGGCTGGGACATGGGCGGCATCCCCGACTGGGTCGCCCGCAAGGCCGACATCAAGCTCCGCGCCGCCTCCGCGCCCTTCCTCGAGGCCGCGAGCCGGTACATCACCGCGGTCGCAGAGCAGGTCCGTGACCTCCAGGTGACCAGCGCCGGCGAGGGCGGCCCGATCATCCTGATCCAGAACGAGAGCGCCTGGACCTGCGGCGACGACGCCGCGGCGACCGCGTACCTGGGCGAACTCGCCCGCTACTTCCGCGAAGCCGGCTTTACCATCCCCTCCGTCAACGCCAACAACCTCTGGCAGAGCATCGAGGGCGAGATCGAGGGCTGGGTCGGCTCCGAAGACATGCTCGCCACGCTCAGGCAGCTCACCACGGTCGCGCCCGATCAGCCCCGCATGATCGTGGACTTGCCCATCGATGCGCCCGCGTTTGTCGGTGGACCTGCCAATCCCGAAATCCCTCCCTACGCCATGCAGCGCCGGATCACCGAGGTCCTCGCGGGCGGCGGGCAGTTCGTCCTCAACCCGATCGCGGGCGGGCAGACGCCCGGCTTCTGGCCTGGTCGCGACGGCACCGACGCCGCTCGCTACTACGAAAACGCCCACGGCAGGCACGCGCCCATCGACGACGCCGGCGCGCCCACCGACAGCTACCACATCATCCGCCGGGTCACCACGATGGCCTCCAGCTTCTCCCGCGTCTTTGCCAACCTCAACCACAACTACAAGCCCATCCTCCTCGACCAGCGCCTCACACAGAACGCCTCCGATGGCATCGCGATCGTCGACCTCGTCGGCACGCAGGGCTCGGTTGCGTTCCTGCTCGCCCGCGAGCCCTTTGCCACGGGCAAAAGCTCTCGCTCGCAGAACGTCGACATCCTGCTGGGCGATGGCTCAGCCCTCTCCGTGCCCATGGGCAAGCAGGCAGCCGCGTGGGTTCTCTTCGACGTCCTCCTCGACGGGCGAGGCACGATGGACTACTGCACACTCAGCGCGATGTCGCTCGCCGGCAAATGCCTGGTGTGCTTCGGCCCCGCGGGCGCCGACGGCGTTGTCTCGATCAACGGCTCGCCGCTGACCATCAGCGTCCCGAAGGGCAAGGCCACACTCATCGAGCACCACGAGGGTTTCACGCTCGTCGTCGCCAACGAAGAGTCCATCGACACCGTCTTCCCCACCGACCAGGGTGTCTTCGTTGGCGTGCAATCCGTCAGCGCCTCGGGTGATCCAATCCCCCTTGCCGGCGCCAAGAGCTGCATCCACGTCGATCTCAAGGGCGAGGATCGCAAGGTCGTCGTCAAGGACAAATCCATCGCCCGTTCCACCGGCAGCGTCTCGCTCAACGACTGGAAGGCCGCCCCCTCCACCGAGCACGTCGCAGGCACCAGCGCCCGGTATGCGCCGATCACCGGCCCGGCTGACCTTGCCGAGCTCGGCTCGCCATTCGGGTACGGGTGGTACCGCATCAGCATCAAATCCGGCGACGGCAAGAAGCACAAGATTCTCGCGCCAAGCTCGCGCGATCGCCTCCGCTTCTTCCTCGATGGCGAGGAACAGGGCATCATGGGCTTTGGTCCCGGCGCCGATCACGAACCCATGGCGATGACGCTCACCAAGAGCGACCACAACCTTGTCATCCTCGCCGAGAACATGGGACGCCCGGACTCGGGCCTGACTCTGAGCGAGCCCAAGGGCCTCGTCGACGAGCTCTTCATCATCAAGCCCTTCAGAGCGGGGCGCCACTCAACGGTGACGGCCGATCCGATCCAGCCCCTCGCCTCGCTCTCGCCCCTCTGGCACATGAGGCCGGGCGACACGACGTACCCGGAACGCATCGCCTGGTCGTTTGTGCACCGCAAGAAGTCCCCGGTCATCATCACCATCGACCCGCTGACGACCCGCGTCCTGGTGATCCTCAACGACAAGCCCATCCGCTTCCTCGATCAGGCCGGCCCGATGCGTTTCATGCTGGACCAGTCCGAGCTCAACCGAGGCAACAACACGCTCCAGCTGGCCATCCTGGGCGACGAGCCGGACCCCGCGGGCACGCTCGCGGCGCTCGCCTCGGCGACCAACTTCACCGAGGGCGCCGACGCCGTCACCACCAAGGCCGACTGGGGCTTCGCCAAGTGGGAGCCGCCCGCAAAGGCCGACTTCGACGACGTGCCCAAGACCAAGCTCGGCTCCTTCAAGGGCCCGGTCTGGTACCAGACCGACTTTACCATCGACCCCGAGGGCTCACCCATCCGTCTGGATCTCTCGGGCCTGAGCAAGGGGCAGGTCTACCTCAACGACCAGCACCTGGGGCGCTACTTCCTCGAAACCAGCACCCGCAAGCAGGTCGGCCCGAGCACCTCGATGCTCCTGCCCGACTCCGCGATCAAGGCCGGGAAGAAGAACGTGCTCACCATCTTCGAAGAGCACGGCAACTCGCCCGCCAAGGTCCGCCTCGTCCTGGACAAGAACAGCACGCCCATCCGCCGGTAACACCATGACCGTGCACGAAAGCCACAGCAATCCCCAAGGCGACGCGCTCTGGCAGTCCGCCTGTGCGTTCGCCGCGCGTGCCCACACCGGGCAGCTCCGCAAGGACCGCGCCACGCCCTACTTCAGCCACGCCGCCCGCGTCGCGATGACCCTGCGTCACACGTTCGGTCTCGGTGATCCCGTCGCGCTCGCCGCGGCGATGCTCCACGACACGATCGAGGACACGCCGACCGACTACGACGATCTGGCCGAGACCTTCGGCTCCGAGATTGCCGACATCGTCGCGGCGCTCACCAAGAACATGATCCTGCCGGAGCCCGCGCGCGAGGCCGACTACGACCGGCGCCTGGCGCAGGCCGACTGGCGCGCCAGGCTCATCAAGCTCGCCGACGCCTACGACAACCTCTGTGACATGCAGACGAACACAACCGAGGACGCAGCCCGGGCCGCCAAGCGTCATGAATTGCGATGCCAGCGCGCCATCGAGCTCGCACAGGCTGACGCCAGCGCACGTCCCGAGTCGGCACGGGCGATTGATATTCTGATGCAGCGCATGGCACAGGCTTAGGGGTCTTTGATCCCCATGCCCTCGAGTTCCTGGCGGATCCGGTCGCCCCGCCTGTTGAGTTCGTCCAGGATCTGCTCGAAATCCGCGATCTGCTTCTCGACCTGCTGCACCTGCAACGGGCGGGCCGCGTTCTGCTTGTAAAGCTCCAGCTGCACCTGGAGCCTGCGGATGCGCTCCTGCGTGGCGATGATGTCGATCTCCGCTTTGATCAGCTCCTGCTTGAGCAGGGGTGGGAAATCGCTCGCGCGTCCGCGCGCCGAGGCCGCGAGCGGGCGATCGAGCCGAACGCCCGCCATCGCGCCGGGCCTCGGCCTGGCCTCGCCGCCCACAACGATCATGGGCCGAATGGCGACACCCGAATCGCGCCTCGGGCCCTGCCCTCCCCATGGGCGAGATGCCGCGGCGTTCCAGGCGTTGATATCGACATCGAAGTCGATGATCTCGGGCTCGTCCTTGCCCGCGTAGTCGCGCGAGCGGTAAACCCAGGCCGCCTCGACCGAGGCCCTTGGGATACCGCCTGGCGTCGAGAGCTCAGACCACGCGCCCAATCGGATATCGATCGTCAGTCGCTCAGCCGCCCTGACGATCTCCACGGGCACGACCTCGCCCGGCGATCGACTGATGATCGCCGCCTGCAGGTCCGCCGAGGAGCGGATTGGAAGCTCGCCGATCACCGAAACGATGTCGTTGGCCTGCAGCTTGCCCATCGCGTCGAAGCCCTCAACAGGGCCGTTGATCTTGAGCCCGAGCTCGTTGATCTCGCTGGAGAGCTGGATCCCCATTGCGGCTCGCGGCTCGCTCGAAAACCGCATGCTCGCCGCCTTGAGAAGCCGGATCCGCTGCTCCTGGCTGATGTCGTCCCGTCGCAGCTGCTCTTCGAGCATGTCGAGCGTCAGCGACCGATCGAACTCGAGCTCGTCCTCTGCCAGCTCACGCGTCACAAAGGACGGGCTGTCCAGGTCCTGCATGAGCCTGGCGATGCGATCGGCGCTCTGCCCGGCTGCGGGCAGCGATGCGAGCATCGCGATGCCGATCAGCGTGCGTCTCACAGCCGGATGAGCTCCTCAGCGCTCTCGGCGATCCACGTCGCCTTGCGTTCGACCATCCGAAGGAACGTCGAGCCCTCGATCTGACCGAACCGTCCCGTCGCCGCGATGGGCAGCGTCGCCTCCGTGATCAGCGCCTCGATCATGAGCCAGGGCAGCGCTCGGCACTCGGCGCGGCTCAGGATGCACCCCTCGACCGCGTCGTACGCGCCCAGGAACGCCTCGAGGCGCTTCATGTCCAGTTCGACAGGCCAGGCCATCGGGTCGAGCCCCGTTCGCGTGACCGAGAATTGCAGCGCGCCGTTTGCGACGTCGATCGCTCGCGCGCCCACCCGAGCCGAGTCAAAGTCGACCACCGCGCGGACGCCCTGGTCCGCAAAGATCACGTTCCCCGGGTGGTAGTCCGAGTGGATGATCTGCCTTGGCCAGCCCGCGATCCCCGTCTCGCGCACGCGCACCGCCGCGTGCTCGTAGAGCGCCGCGAGCCTCGGAGTCGTTCTTTCCATCGAGGGCACACGCAGCGCCGCGGGCAGAGCCCGGAGCGTCTCGGCGACCTTGGCCACGCCGTGGTAGCTGCCCGTCACGGGCGAGCCCGGGCCCGCGTAGTCCGCCAGCAACCGGTGGAAGTACGCCAGCGCCCGCCCCGCCTCCGCGGTGGGGGGGATCGTCCGGTCGTAGCGCTTGCCGCTGACAAATTCAAAGACCTCGTACACAAACCCGTCGAGCAGGAGCGCGCCCTGCCCGGACTGCGTCGCGATGAGACGCGCCAGCGGGAAGGCGCGCTGCGCCAGGTGCGCCTGGATCGCGTGACAGAAGGCGACATGCGACGCCGACGCCTTGCCGGGCGAGCGCCGCTTGATCAGCACCGTCCCGGTGCTCGTCTCGAGGATGACCTTGGGCGCCTGGCGCGAGCCCCTGCGGAACTCCCGTACGCTGTGGATCCGACCGAGCTCGTAGTGCGAGCAGACGATCGCAAGCTCGCCCGTGGCGAACCGGTCGTAGCCCTCGACCGCGGGCCTGACCTCGCCCGCTTCGACCGGGCTCGGACGCACGGCGCCCGTGACCACGCTGGGCACGACCACCTGCCCGGCGACCGTGTCCGACGAGCTCGAGACGCCCGCAGAGTCGGCGAACAGATCCACCGAGGATTGCTCGGATTCCATTGCCTGCTCGGCCCGCATGTCCGCTTCCTCGCGCATGTCCCTGCTCAGAAGATGAATCCGACCGAACCCCAGTCCTCGGGGCCCGCACTCCGCTTACTCGACGTTCTGGACCTGCTCCTTGATCCGATCGATCGCTCCCTTGATCTCCACGATCGATCGGCTGACCCGCGTGTCCATCGACTTGCTCGACATCGTATTCGCCTCGCGCAGGAGTTCCTGCGCCATGAAGTCGAGCGTCCGCCCGACCGGCGCATCGTCACCCTGTTCGATCAGCTTGCCGAATTGTTCCAGATGCCCACCCAGACGGGTGATTTCCTCGGCGATATCCGTCCGCTCGGCGTGACTGGCGACCTCACGGATAATGTCCACCTTGTTCTCAGCGATGCTCGAGCCCGCGAGGAGCTCTTCGATCCGTGCCCGGAGCCTGGTCTCGAAATCACGCACGACTTCCGGCGCCCGCTCCCTGACCTCGGCAAGGTGCTGCCCGATCAGCGACAGCTGCTGGCGCAGGTCCGTCGCCAGCATCTCGCCCTCGCTGACGCGCATCTTCAAGAGAGACTTGCACGCCTGGTCCGTCAGCCTGGCAAAGACCTCGCGCACGCGCCCGATCCGCTCGCCCTCGTCGCCCGGCGGCTGGACCACGCCCGGGAGTTCCAGCAGCGAGCCCAGCTCGATCGCCACTCGCCCGGAGCCGATGTGCTTGGACTGGCTCAGCTGCTCGACGTACTTGTCCAGCGCCTTGCAGTTGATCTCGCGGGCCGCCTGCTCGGTGTCGTCGGTGCACGAGGCCTTGAGCGTCACGCTCCCACGCGAGATGTGCTTGCGCAGGCGCGTCTCGAGCTCGGCCTCGAGCGATTCGAACTCTTCCTGGAGCCGGACTGTCGCCTTGAAGTGCTTGCCGTTGAGTGAACGGATCTGCACGAAAAAATGCGTGCCATCGATGTGCGCCGAGGCCTCGCCGTAGCCAGTCATGCTTCGGATCACGCCGATAGATCTCCGCTTGGTCGGCAGGAAGCCGACGGTTCAACAGCTCAACCGATGGAGTCTACACGATCCTGGATCGCACGACCCGGGACCAGCCGGAAGCGAGCCGCCCGCGTGAGCGGGCGATCATTCGTCCCTCAACGGGCCCGCCCGCTCACGCGGGAGGCTCGCTCTGAAACGCTGCTATCGCCCTTCGCCCTCGGTTGCGCCCTCAGCGGGCTGATCGTCGCTCGGAGCGGGCAACTCATCCGTCGCGCTCGGATCGGTCGAGGGCGTCTCGCCCTCGACGGAAGCGGGGGGCGTCGTCTGGTCTGTCTCGGGCTGTGATGCGGGGGTGTCCGTTTCTTCGGTCGCGCCCTCGCCCGCAGCGCCCGCCGGCGCCTGCTCGTTCGCGGTCTGCTGCGCGGGCTCGCGATCATCGCTCGGGCGGATCGCAAAGTTCAGCGCCACAGCGCCGACCAGGAAGAGCACAAAGACGCTCACCGTCGCGATGGTCAGGGCGTCTCCGGTCTTGGCACCGAAGGCGGTCTGCCCCGAGCCGCCGCCCGCGCCGAACGCGCCGCTCAAGCCGCCCCCCTGCGGTCGCTGGATCAGGACGATCAGCACCAGCAGCAGGCATATCGCCAGGAACCCGACCGTTGCCAGCCCGACGATCCAGGGAGCAAGACCCAATGTCAGCACACTTGTCACCATCTTGATGCCTGCCCCTGTACGCCAAAATCATTCCCAGAGCCGACCGACACCCGGTCCGCCCCGTGGGCTGCAACTCTAGCGCCACCGGGCGCCTACCGCCCGGCGCTCCTGATTTCTGGGATTCGATGCGGAGACCTTGCTCTGGGCCCTGTTATTGAGCCGCAGCCCTGGCGATGGCCGCGAAATCCTCGACCTTCAGGCTCGCTCCGCCGATGAGGCCCCCGTCGATATCGGGCTGGGCAAACAGCGTCGTCGCATTGGAGGGCTTGACCGACCCGCCGTAGATAATCCGGGTCCGCTGGGCGACCTCGTCAGAGAACATCTCAGCGAGCAGCCCCCGGATGAAAGCGTGGGCCGACTGGGCGTCCTCGGGGCTGGCCGTCTTGCCCGTGCCGATGGCCCAGACGGGCTCGTAGGCGATGACGACTTTCTCCATCTGTCGGAGCCCGACGTCCGCAAGGCCCGTCCGCAGCTGGCGTTCGTTAACCGCGTTCGTCTTGCCCGCCTCGCGCTCGGCGAGAGTCTCGCCGATGCAGAGCACACAGGTCAGACCGCCCTCGATGATCGCCTGGACCTTGGCGTTCACCAGCTCGTCGCTCTCGCCGATCACGTGTCGGCGCTCGGAGTGCCCCGCCAGCGCGTGCGCACACCCGCAGTCCTTGGCCATCGCAACGCTGATCTCGCCCGTAAAGGCCCCGTCTGGCTCGAAGTAGAGATCCTGGACTCCGGTCCGGATCGATGAGGGACGAGACCGAAGGATGCTCTTGACACCGATCAGATAGGGCGCGGGCGGGAAGACCACGATCTCCACATTCCCCTGCACGCCATCGCACGAGTCGACCACGCCGCGCGCCAGCGCACTCGACGAGTCGACCGAGGTGTTCATCTTCCAGTTGCCACCGACGTAAGGCTTGCGGTCAGACACTCTGCTCTCCAATCAGATCGATAGCTCGGCTGCACACACAAGAAGATCGGCTGACAGGTGTGTATACCGTCAGCCCCTGGGCCCCGCGTTGCGCACGGCGTCGGTCATCTCGAATTTGGCTGCGTTCTCGCGGAATCTCGCCGCCAGATCCTTCGCCTTCGCGTCGTACGCGCCCCCGTCGGCCCACGTCGCCCGGGGCCTGAGCACCTCGCTCGGGACTCCGGGCACGCTGGTCGGGATGCCAAGCCCGAAGATCGGGTCGGCCTCGGTTTTCACGTCCCGGAGCGAGCCGTTGAGGATCGCCGTCACCATCGCGCGGGTGTACTTCAGGCTGAACCGCTTGCCCGTGCCGTAGGGCCCGCCCGTCCAGCCCGTATTGAGCAGCCAGACGTTCGAACCGTGCCTGGCGATGCGCTCGGCGAGCATCTTGGCGTACTCGACCGGCTGGCGGGGCATGAAGGGTCCGCCGAAGCACGGGCTGAAGTTGGGCTCTGGCTCTTTCACGCCCGCCTCGGTGCCTGCAAGCTTGGAGGTGTACCCGTTGATGAAGTAGTACATCGCCTGCTCGGGCGTGAGCTTGCTCATCGGGGGCATGACCCCGAACGCGTCGGCGGTCAGGAAAATCACGTTTTTGGGGTGGCTGCCGGTACTCGGGATCCTGGCGCCCGGGATGAATTCCACCGGGTAGGTGACGCGCGTGTTCTCGGTCAGCGAGCCGTCGTCGTAGTCGGGCTCGCGCCCGTTCTTCATCACCACATTTTCGAGCACGGAGCCGAACTTGATCGCCGCGTAGATCTCGGGCTCGCCCTCGGGCGAGAGGTTGATGCACTTGGCGTAGCACCCGCCCTCGAAGTTGAAGACGCCCCCCGGGCCCCAGCCGTGCTCGTCGTCGCCGATGAGCGCCCGGTTCGGGTCGGCGCTGAGCGTGGTCTTGCCCGTGCCGCTGAGCCCGAAGAAGAGCGCCACGTTGGAGGGGTCATTCTTGTCGACGTTGGACGAGCAGTGCATCGGGAAGACGCCCACCTCGGGCATGTCGAAGTTCATCGCGTAGAAGATGCTCTTCTTGATCTCGCCTGCGTACTCGGTGCCCAGGATCACCACGGTCCGCTTCTCGAGCGACTGCACGATGATCGTCTTGTTCGTGACGCCCAGCGCCTTGCACTCCTCGTCGCTGAGCAGGCGCCTGCCCGCATTGAGGATGGTCCAGTCGTGGTTCCAGTCGGTCGAGCCGCCGGCGGCCTCCGAGCCCTGCTTGATGAACAGCGTGCTCGCAAAGAGCGAGTGCCAGGCCTGCTCGGTCACGACGCGCACGCCAAGGCGGTGCTTGGGCTCTGCGCCCGCAAAGCCCTCGAAGACATAGAGCCTGTCCTGCTCGTTGAGGTGCTTGGTGGCTATCTGCTCGCAGAATGCGAACTGCTCGGGCGTGACAGGCTGGTTGACCTTGCCCCACCAGATTTTATCGTGGATGCCCGGGGTGTCCTCGAGGTACTTGTCCTTGGGGCAGCGTCCCGTGAACGTGCCCGTCTTGCAGACCAGGGCACCGTTCGAGGCCAGCTTGCCCTCGCCGCGACGGATCGCATCCTCGATCAGCTCCGCGGGGGACAGGTTGACCAACGTCCGGCTGGCAGCCAGATTTAACTTCTCCATCGCTCCGATCGACACTGTGGGCCTCCCCCGGTTTGGGCCCGGGCCTCCGCCCGAGCCGCTGTATGCAATACAGGAAGTGACACTAGACCACTCCCCGCAGATCGGCCAATCCGTCGGGGCACCATTGACCCCCTGCCTCTGACATCCGTATCGTTCTTTCCTGCCCGAACCGGACAAAGACCGGTTCGGGCCAGACGGTGGCCGTAGCTCAGTTGGCAGAGCACAAGGTTGTGATCCTTGGGGTCGCGGGTTCAAATCCCGTCGGTCACCCTTTACCCCCGAGTCTCCAAGGTCGGTCCAGGATCAGGCCGCGTTGCGGTCTGTGTGCCCTCCCCGGTCCGGGTTGGTCAGATTCAGGCTGACTTCGCGGGCCATGGGCACGACCAGAGCCAGCTCGGTCTGCCCGCCCTGGGAGTTCAATTCCAACGTTCCGCCCATGACCTCAGCCAGCTGCCTGAGCAGCGAGAGCCCGCTCGGCGCACCCGGAGCGGTATCACCCGGGGCCGAAACAGGCCCGCCCTTGACCCGCACCACCAGCGACTGGTCCGGTTCTTCGCCGCGTACGCTCGCCACCGCGACCATTTCCCGTGAGGAGCACCTGGCAAGCGCGACATCAAGAAGCTCGCAGCAGGCGAGCTTGACGAGCCTCGGATCCGCCTCGAACGCCCCGGGCAATGTGCCCTCCTGCGTGATTTTGAGCGTCACACCCCGCGCCTTGGCCTTGGCGACGAACCGCTCGCCCACGTGGCGCAGGACCGCAGCGGGCTCGCAGTGCTCAAGGATCGGCCTGAGCGTCCCGGACACCAGACGTCCCGCGACCTCGGCCTTGTCCGCCTCGCTGGCGAGCTTCTCAAGCCCCTCGGCCAGCTGTGTCTGGCCCTGCGAGCGGGCCTGAGAGGCCAGCTCCGCAGCGCCCATCGCCCGCTTTCCAAGCTCGGCAAGCCCGCCCGCCCACGCCTGGTCGATGCGGGCAAGCTTCGCCTCCAGGCGCTCCGAGGCGCCCGCGCGGTCCGAAGCGAGCGCCGAGAGCTCCTCGCTGCGTGAGCGCTCTTCGCGCCAGCGCTGGGTCTGCTCCGCGGCGCGTGCCTCCGCGGCCATGCGTGCGCGACGGTCGCGCTCGGAGCGCATCGCAATGCCCAGAACGCCCGAAGCCAGGCGCAGCGTCTGCACCTCGTCGGCTGTCCACTCCGAAGCCTCGGCCCTTTCCAGCAGCATCAATCCCGTCGCGCGGTCGCCCGCGTCGACGATGACCGCTACGAACGAACGCGTCGCCGTCTGCTCGAGCGCCAGGAGCGAATCCTCCAGCGCCGGCTCGCTCCACACATCGCTGATCTTGACGATCTCGTCGGCGTGCAGGCGCTCAAAGAGCGTCCCGTCGTCGTCGATTTTGATCGCTCTTCCCTTGGCCGAGCCCATCCATGCGGGCCCGTCGGAGGCCTCGACCACGATCTTGCCGTCGTCGCTGAACGTCGCGTACGTCGCGCGCAGGTCCGTGTAGTGCCGGGCGATCGATTCGACGATCCTCTCAGCGGCTCGCCCTGGCGCCCAGCTCCCGCCCCCGAGTTTCTCGAGAGCCCCGAGCGCGACTGCGAGCCGGCGCTTGTCCATCGCAGCGTCCGCCTCGCGCTGCAGCTCGTGCGCGATGGGCCTTGCGATCAGGCCGTGCCATCCGTCGCCCAGTGGCGTGACCGTCAGCTCTGAGGCGGCGCTGGTTTCCTCGCCCGTCCGGATCAGGCCCCGCCCGTGCCAGACACCGACCTCGGCGCACGCCTTGACGGCTTCTGTGCGGATCTCGTCGCTTGTGTCCTTGGTGACGATGTGCCAGAGCGCCAGATTGTCCGCGGATTCGCGATCTTCAAGCCCGATGACCCGACGCCCCGCGGCGTTCAGGGTCGTCACGCGCATGTCGGGGGCGAGTATCGCGATGTTCTGATTGCTCGCGTCGACGATCTGGCGCAGGCGGTCGAGCTGCTTGTCCCCTTCGGATCGGTCGGTGACGTCACGCCCCACAAGAACAACACCCGAGACGCTGCCCTGGTCATCGCGGGTGACGCTGGTGCTGAGCGCGACCACCCTCACACGCCCGTTGGCATCGATCATCGACGCGTCGCGCTTGAGGCCCGCCTTCTCTTCGATCGAGCGTGAAACGAACCTGAGCACGGCCTGGCGATCGTCCTCGGGGATCGAACGCGTCCAGCCCGTGCCAGACAGCTGAGACTCGTTCAGGCCCGTGAATCGCTCCGTCGCGCCGTTGCCCGCGCGGCAGTCGCCTTGCGCATCGAGCACCCACAGCATGGTCGGTGTCGCGTTGGCCAGCGCATTGAACCTGGCCCACGCGTCTGCTGCGTCGGTCGAGAGACGCTTCTGCTCGGTCACTTCCTTGAGCACGCCTCGCAGGCCGTTGGCGCGCCCGCGCCCATCGCGTGCGATCTCGGCGCGGATCTGCAACCAGCGCTTCTGCCCGTCCGCGTCCTCGTATCGAACATCCGCGACAAACGGGATCTCAGACTGCACAGCGTTGCGCGCCTTGGTCTCGAACATCGAGGCATCCTGCTCGTCGAGCATCCGCATGAACGCGTCGCTCTCGGTCAGCACGTCGTGCGCGTAACCCGTGATCGTCTGGATGTCCGCCGAGAGATCCGTGAACTTCAGGTTGGGTGTCACCCGGCAGGAGAATGTCGCGGCCCCGCAGGCCCCGAGCGCTCCCGGCTCGCCCGAACTCTTTGCCCCGGCGTTCCTGGGTCGGCGCAGCGCCATCCCAAAGACCGCACCCAGGCACACCAGCACGAAACCGGCAACGCCGACCCCGATCCATGCGACGGGCCCAAAGCCACCAAACACCGTTGAGAGCTGATCGATCTCGCTTTGCACCCTGTCACCCCCTGCCAACTGGCGAATCGGTCGCGGGGCACTCGTTCGGTGCCTGCGTGCGGACCCGTCTGGAGGTGTCGGCGTGATCCGACCGGACGTTCAGCCCCACCCGAATACCCAGGGTGTTCGCACAAACCAAGGAAGTTGCGCACCCCGCACGAGCCGCACGAATGGCAGGCTCGCACTTCCGATAACCCCTCACGCGCCCTTGGCTGCCTTGCACGAATCGACGAGCGTCCGGATCTCTTCCGCGGATTCCTCGCAGCTCATTGACGAAGCGACACACTTGGCCGCGAGCCTGGAATCATCACTGAGCTGCGCGAGCCCGAGCGTCAGCGCCGTCCCGCCGAGGCGTGTCGCGATCGTGTAGATCTCCATCGCATCGTCCTTGGCGAGCGCGGTTTCGATGCTCACAACGATCGTGTCGAGCTCGTCTTTGAAGAGCTTGACGATGCTCTCCTTGCTCACGGCTGGGCTGCAAGTGGTTTCTGATTCCTGATCCGCTCCTCCTTGAGAGTCGGAGCGCAAGAACGCAAAGAGCTGCGAGATCAAAGCCTCTCTTTCGACGGGCTTGGTCATCAGGCCCTGAATCTCGAGGCCGTGCATGTGCTGCTGAACCTGCGAGCCGGTTGTGGCTGTATGCAGCACGATCGGTGTTGTGATGTTCTCGGCGCGGGCCCAGCGAACAAAGTCCTCCACGGCGCCGTCGGACAGGAGCATCTCTGTCAGGATCAGGTCCACTGGATTTTTCAGGGAATCACGTGCCTTTTTGAACGAGCCCACGTTGATCAGCTCGACTTTCGTATCCGAAAGAAAGTACTCGATCAGCCTGCGGTCCACGGGCGATGCGTCGATCTGGAGCACCCTGCCCTGAAGGGTCGCCGCGCCCATCGCCTTGGTTGGAGTCTTCTTTCTCTTGGACCCCGTGGCGGCGTATCTGCTCGCATCGATCGGGGACTGAAACGAGATCCCGACCTCGTGGATCATCCCCTCGCGATGCGTGCAGCGCACGATTCGCCCGGGCAGCACCGAATACGCGCCATTCACATCTGGAGATCGGAGAGTCACCGTGCAGGCGTTACCCGGATACAGGTACGAAGAGTGCAGGACAGCGATCCCGCCGTCGGAGATATTCCGTGTCGCCATGAGCATGCGCCGCTCGGAATTCCCGCATTCGCAAACGCAGACTTCGACGAACGCTTCGCGGATCGACAGGCGAGAGTGCGTCCGTGCGTCCGAACTCTTGCTCTCATCTGAGAGCGAATCCAGTCTATCAAGGAGCGTATCCAGAGCGTGCGGGGTCAGCCCGATGGTATTCCGCCGCCCATCGAGAACATACCGTTGTGGATTGTTCCGCTGAGACATCTCGACCCGCCTCGCAACTTGGAACCGACGCCACATCTCCTCCATGTAATCGGGAGTTCACGCGCCGCGTTCGAGCGAGAGTTTCAACGATTTGGAACGAGAACTTTCTCGGACCAGACCGGACCGATCCACAACAGCAGAAGCGGATCTCCGGACTCAGACATCCAGGTTCTTCACCTCGAGCGCATGGTCCTCGATGAACTTGCGCCGAGGTTCGACTTCTTCACCCATCAGTGTGCTAAAGAGGCTCTCTGCCTGGCCTGCGATGTCCCACGTCACACGCATCAGTGTTCTGACGTCCGGGTCCATGGTCGTGTCCCAGAGCTGGATCGCGTCCATCTCACCGAGTCCCTTGAACCGTTTGATGTCCATGCCCCGCCGACCGACCTCGTGTAGCATCGGGACAATGTCTCTGAGGTTGACCGCCTCAAACGTGCGGGAGGCCACCGCCTTGACACCCGTCTCGGCACTCTCGTCACCTTCCTGAGGTTCAGCGGGTTCCTCGACCTTGGGACCGGCGCTTTCGAGCACCCAGCAGAACCGCGCCGGCAGCTTCTCGCCCGTCACGGATTCTTCCTGGGTCAGGCTGTAGTCCGCCACCGAGAGCCCAAGCTCGGTCAGCCCCGCGAACACGCGCTCAAGCTCGCGGTTCTCATGCAGCTCGCGCACCGCTGCGATGGGCGTGCCGTCCTCGCTCTCCATCGAGTCGCCAAGGCGCAATCCGTTCTTCTCGACTACACCGATCGCCTGCGACTCCGACCAGCAGAGCTCCTCGCCGCCGCGCCAGCTGACGCGGTGCGTGGGCAGTCGATTCTGGCCCTCGGGGTCCTCGGCTCGGATCTCGAGCAGCCTGATCAGAGGCGTCCCGCGACGCTCGGCGATCTCCACCAGCTGCGCCAGACGCTCGAGCAGCTCGACCGCGCGGAGCGCCTTCTCGCCCGAGAGCTCCAGCTCCACAGGGGCCTGACCGACCTTGCCGCCCTTGAGCTCCTGGGCGGCTGTGATGTCCCGCACCTGCAGCCTGGCCCGCTCGAGGCCCAGCTTGGTCAGCGATGCAGAGAGGGCGCCTGCATTGAGCACATAAGGCCCGCCCTTGTTGCCCTTGACGAGCTGATACAAGGGCGGCTGCGCGATGAACACGTGCCCCTTGCGGATCAGATCGGGCATGTGACGGAACAGGAACGTCAGGAGCAGCGTCCGGATGTGGCTCCCGTCCACATCGGCGTCGGTCATGAGGATGATCTTGCCGTAGCGCAGCTTGGCGAGGTCGAACTCCGCGCCGATGCCGCAACGCATCGCCTGGATCAGCGTGCGGATCTCCTCGTGCTGGAGCATCTTGTCGATGCGGGCCTTCTCGACGTTGAGGATTTTACCCTTGAGGGGCAGGATCGCCTGCGTGTCGACGTCGCGCCCCTGTGTCGCAGACCCGCCTGCAGAGTCGCCTTCCACGATGAACAGTTCCGAGCGAGCCACGTCGCGCGTCTTGCAGTCGCGCAGCTTGTGGGGCATCGAGCCCGACTCGAGCGCCGTCTTGCGACGCGTGAGTTCGCGAGCACGCCTGGCGGCCTCGCGGGCCTGCGCCGCGACCATGCCCTTCTGGCACACCAGCTTGGCCTCAGCGGGGTGCTCCTCGAGCCACGCCTCGAGCGCCTCGCCGACCGCCTGGCTGACGAAGCCCTCGATCTCCGGGTTGAGCAGGCGTTCCTTGGGCTGGTTGTTGAACGCGGGCTCGGGCAGCTTGACGCTGATGATCGCGATCAGCCCCTCGCGGAGGTCCTCGCCCGTCGGGGTGGGGTCCTTTTCGCGGATCAGGTTGGCCCTTCGGGCGTAGCTGTTGAGCGAGCGCGTCAGCGCGAGCTTGAAGCCCTGCGCGTGCGTGCCCCCGTCGGGGTTGTAGATGTTGTTGGCGAACGAGAGCAGCATCTCCGAGTACCCGTCGTGGTACTGCATCGCCACCTCGCACACCCGGTCGCCCTCGGTCTTGACGACGTGCACGGGCGGGCTCATCTCAGACTTGGCGCCCATGAGATGCTGGACGTACTCCAGCAGGCCCTTCTCGGCCCGGAAAGTCCTGGGCTCGTTGTCGTACCCCTCGCCCGTGCGCTCGTCGATGAAACGGATCGTCACGCCCGGATTCAGGAAGGAAAGTTCGCGCAGGCGGTTGGTCAGCGTCTCGCCCGAGAAGTTCGTGTCGTCGAAAATCGTGGGGTCCGGGTGGAACGTCACGCGCGTGCCGCGCTTGCGGGTGGATTCGCTGGGGATCGGCCCGACCTCGTGGAGCTGGCGCGAAACAACGCCGCGTTCGAAGGCCATCTCGTACACCTTGCCGTCGCGGTAGACCTCGACCTCGAGGTAATCGCTGAGCGCGTTGACGCAGCTGACGCCCACGCCGTGCAGGCCGCCCGAGACCTTGTACGCGCTGCCCTCTTGCCCGAACTTGCCGCCCGCGTGGAGCTTGGTCATGACGATCTCGACGGCGGGCTTACCGTTGAGATTCGGGTCCTCGTTCTTCATCGGGTCGATCGGGATGCCGCGCCCGTCATCGACAACGCTGCACGACCCGTCGGCGTGGATCGTCACGCCCACGAACGACGCATAGCCCGCCATCGCCTCGTCGATCGAGTTGTCCACGGTTTCGTATACCAGGTGGTGCAGGGGCCCGATGCCCGTGCCACCGATGTACATGCCCGGGCGCTTGCGGACGGCCTCAAGACCCTCGAGCACCTTGATCTGATCCGAGCCGTAGTTGCTTGTGGAAGTGTCTGACATCGTTCCTCGCTCGCACGGCCTCCGTCACAAACCCGCCCGTTTCAAACGGGCAGAATCCGTGCCTCTTGCCGCCAGGGTTGCCCCGCCCGGTACGCTCTCACCGAAGGCCCGAAAGGGGTCCCGAAATTGTAGGATGCAAGGGTCAAAAAGTCCCCCTTTCAGTGCCTCCAACATGACCCATTTCACACCCCAAAAACCCGCTCCAGAGGCTAGAACCGAGGCCTCCGGCTGAGAAGGGTTCTCGTTTCATCCAGCCCCGATGGATGGCAAAAAAAGAGCCGCGTGCGTGAGCACGCGGACCCCTTGGATTCATGCTGTCATTGGCCTTGTCAGGGCCTGATGAGGACCTGGCTGACCTGCTCAACGAGCGCCTCGTAGACAATCTGCACGTCGCTGTCGTTCATGCGGACGCAGCCCATCGAGGCGTCGCTGCCGATGGAGCTGGAGTCGATCGTCCCGTGGATGCCGTAGCCCTCGAGGTTGGCAGACTGCCCGATCCCCTCGATGCCCACCCAGCGTTCGCCGATCGGATTTTTGGGGTCATCCGCGGCAAAGAACTCGCCCGTCCGCGGGTTGCGCCACACCGGGTTGATCAGCTTCGAATCGCTCCGCACCACAAACTCGCCCACGGGCGTGGAGTCCGACTCACCCAAACCCACCGGGAACGAGCAGAGATACATCCACTGGCTGGACGCACCTGGAGGGCCCGCAAACAAATCAAGCCGGTACTCGCTCTTGTGCACCACAGCGTGGATCGGGCCGCGCACGAGCTTGAGCTTCTGCCCCACGCGGATGCGTGAGGGGTCGCTGATGCGGTTGATCCGCTGGATGAGGCGCCAGTCGACCGTCAGGCTCTGGCGCGAAGTGATCCGTGCCAGCGAGTCTCCCGACTGGACCTCGTACACCTCCGCGAGCGTGTCGCCCGGGTAGACCTTGGTGCCAAAGAACAGCTCCTGATTGACCGTCGCCAGATCTTCGCGGATGCGCCGCTGGTCCTCGCGGGAGGTGTTGGGCGCGTTGAGCGCATCGTTGAGAACCGCACGCGCCGAGACGAGCTCGCCCCGGTTCAGGTGAGCCGTCGCGCGATCGAGCATCGCAGCGGTCCCGGTCGAAACGGGCTGGGCGTAGGGGTCCTCCTCGGGCAGGTCGTTGGCCTGGAGATCGCTGCGATCGTTCTCAAGCGCCGCAAGCTGGGGCGGCACTGACTGCTGCAGCGCAGGCTGCTCGTTCTGCTGCTGGGGCTTCTGGGTCTGAGCGCCGAGCATCAGCGTCTCGTGCGTGGGCTCCTGCTTGACAGCCTTTGGCGGGGTCTCGATCTGGGGCGCCTGGGTCGTTTCCTCGCGGGCGATCGGGTCCCTGAGCACGGGATCGACCAGCGCATCGTCAGCCGCGGCGATCAGCGAGCCGTTGAGCGTGCCCTCGGGAGTCTCGCTCGAACCGCCAAAGAGCCAGTAGAGCGTCACCACCCCGACGACCGCGATCGGCACGACGAACACCGCCTTGGGCGGGCCCTTCTTGCGCCGTCTGCGTGCGCTCCGGGCTCCGAAAGATCTGCTCTGCGACGGTAAAGGCATGTCTCGATTCCTCCTGAACCCACCCAAGCCGGCTCCCCGCATTCGGGATCAGACCGACCCATCCTCCGTGATGACGACCCCGACGCTCCTGTCGTGCGATTCCGATGGCACAGCGTCGACGATCTGACACGAGAGTACCAGCCCGACCCTCACCACGTCGGGTGAGAGACGCGCCAGGAAACGATCATAGAAGCCCCCGCCGCGCCCGAGCCGCTCCCCGGTTCGTGAATACGCGAGCGCCGGCACGATGATCAGCCCGATCTCCTCGATCGAAACGACAGGCGCGCCCGGCCCGGGCTCACGCAGGCCAAATCTGCTTTCCACAAGCTCTCCACCGGGCATGCCCAGCACCGCCGCCTGCATCGTCTTGTCCTGCCAGTTCACACGCGGCACAGCCACCCGCACCCCGCGCGCCCGCCAGAGCGCGATCGCACCGGCCGGATCCGCCTCGCCTTGCATCGCAAGGTACGCCATCGCCGTGCCCTGCCCGGATCCGGTCATGGGATAACGCTCGACCAGGTGACCGCACGCCAGTGCCGAACGCCTGCGGATCTCCTCGGGCCCAAGAGCCGCCAGCTTCTGACCGATCTCCTTGCGGAGCTGCGCTTTGGGGCTTGGGTTGGCGCAGGACATCAGGCGTTCCTTTCCCGCTTCTGCGAGCGCAGCTTCTTGATCTCAAAAAGCCTCCGGCGCAGCTCGCCCTCGAAGCCCCGCTCGATGGGTTCGTAGTAGGTCTTCTCGACGCCAAGGTAGTCCTGCCCGGTGATGCCGTCGCCCTCGGCGTGGCTGTACTCGTACCGCTCGTCCGCGTTCGCCTTGCGCCGGTCACGCATCTTCGTGCCCTTGCCCGACTCGTCGGCGGTGGGGGAGGAATTGGGATCGCGCAGGTGCATGGGCACCGGGACCGTCCGCCCCTCGCGGACGTCATGGATGGCCGCGTCGATGGCGACGTAGCTCGCGTTGCTTTTGGGCGCCAGCGCCAGATAGGTCGCCAGCTGCCCGAGCGTAATGCGAGCCTCGGGCAGACCGATGCGCTCGATGAGCGTCCAGGCAGAGGCCGCCATGACGATCGCCTGCGGGTCGGCGTTGCCGATGTCCTCGCTGGCCAGGATCGCCAATCTCCGTGCGATAAACCGCGGGTCTTCGCCGCCCTCGAGCATGCGGGCGATCCAGTAGACCGCCGCGTCGGGGTCGCTCCCGCGGACGGATTTGATCATCGCCGAGGCGGAGTCGTAGTGCTCGTCATCGGCGTACACCGCGGCCTTCTGCTGGATCGATTCCTCAGCCACCGCGCGGTCGATCACGATCGGCCTGGTGCCCGGATCGCTGCTGAGCACCGCGACTTCAAGTGCGGTCAGCGCTCTCCGCGCATCGCCATCGGACTTGATCGCCCAGACATCCAGCGCGTCCTCATCGACCCGGAGCGCCAGCTGGCCGTAGCCCCGCTCCTCGTCCGCGATCGCGCGCCGGAGCACGCCCTTGATATCCTCGACCGAGAGCGACTCGAGACGGAACAGAGTCGATCGGCTCACGAGCGCGGCATTGCACGCAAACAGCGGGTTCTCCGTCGTCGCCCCCACAAGCGTCACCAGCCCACGCTCCACGTCCCCCAGCAGCACGTCCTGCTGCGCCTTGGTGAACCGGTGGATCTCGTCCAGGAACAGGATCGAGCGTCCCGAGCCCGCTTCGACCCGCCGCGCCGAGTCGTCGATGATCTCGCGGATCCGTTTGACGCCCACGCTGGACGCGTTCTCAGAAACGAAGTGTCGCTTGGTGTGCGACGCGATCAGGCGGGCGAGCGTGGTCTTTCCTGTTCCGGGGGGGCCATGCAGGATCAGGCTCGTGGTCGTGTCGGCCATGAGCATCCGACGGAGCAGCTTGCCCTCGCCCAGGATGTGCCCCTGGCCTGCGATCTCATCGAGCGTCTGGGGGCGCATCCGCACCGCAAGCGGAGCCGCCCTGCGCCTCGCCTCCGCCCGTCGATCTGCCCACAGGTCCGCCATGGAAGCATCCTATCACCCACCGACCACAAACCCGGAACCGTGCAGGATGTCGGTTGAAGGTACATCAGGTGCTCGCTAACGTCCACAGTGTTCACAACGGGGGCGGTTCTCTGGGGATTCGTCGCGCTGATCGCTCTGGTCGGCTTCGGTTTCCTTGCGCGAGCCGCCTGCGACAACCCCAGAAACGACCCGGACACGGGGATGCTCAGCGCGACGCTCCGCCTCTATGCGAGGCTCGTCCACCGCGTCCGCTACCAGGGGCTGGAGTACATCCCGCATGCGGATCAGCCCACGCTCTTCGTCTGCAACCACACCGCGGGCATCGATCCGATCCTTGTGCACCTCGTTACGGGGCACGACATCCGCTGGATGATGGCCGACGACATGCGTTCGCCCAGTCTCGAAGCGTTCTGGAAGTGGATGCGCATCATCGACGTCGACCGCGTTTCGGGCGATCCCGCGGCCGCCCGCGAGGCGCTGCGCCATCTCCTCTCCACCGGGACCGTCGGCATCTTCCCCGAAGGGGGCCTTGAGCGACCCGCTGGGCAGCTCATCCCCTTCATGGCGGGCGTGGGGCTCATCATCAAAAAATCCGGCGCCCTCGTCGTCCCCGTCGTAATCGACGGCACGCCCCAGGTCGATCCCGCCTTCGCCAGCCTCTGGCACCCGAGCCGGAGCCGCGTTCGGTTCTATGAACCGATCGACTACGCGAGCACCGGGCTCTCAGCCAAGGAAATCACGCAGGATCTCTTCGATCGCTTTCGCGCCTGGACCGGCTGGCCCGTCAACGAGAACCCGCCCGAGATCGAAGAGGGCCGGAGCAAGTAGCGATCGTGCCTTCCGGTGCCACTCCCGATCTCCGATCGGTCGTGCTCTTGATTGGCGCTCAGTCACCCGTTCCCTGCGACCCACACCACCCATCGGAGATGGGTGGAGGCACCCTACTTCTTGTTCGCCTCGACCAGCTCGCGCACGCGCTCGAGCCGCGTCTGGTGCAGCGAGCGATCGGGTTCGATTTTCGTCAGCGCATCGAGGTGGCGCTCCGTGTCCTCGTAGAGACCCGCAACAAGCGTGACACGGGCCGCCAGCTCGCGCTGGTCGGCGTCGTAGGGCGCGATGCTCACAGCGCGCTCGGCCTTGTCGACCGCCTTCTCCTTCTCACCGATCTCCGCGTACCGCTTGGCCAGCGCCGCTGCGTACGCGGGCGTGTACTGCGCTCGCGCGTCGAGAAACTCGAGGTGCTCGATCGCTCGGTCCTGCAGCTGTGTGCTTTCCTGCTCAAGGTAATACCGCGCCAGCAGCCTGTGCGGCTCCTCGGCGACGGGCACCGCCCCGGCCCATGATTCCAGCAATGGCACGTCTTCGGCGCCGATCGCGCGCGTGCCCGCGGGCACGGTCAGTCTCGCTGCGATCTCGATGATCTCAGCGTGATCGGGCAGCTCGCTCGCCCAGCGCACAAAGTCGTCTGTATCGGGCGTATCTTCGAGCTTGTCCTGCTCGATGAGTTCCTTGATCGTGATCGAATCCTCGGGCATCACAACGCCCCAGCCCGCCGCCTGGCCATGTGCCCAGACCTTGAACTCCTCGAGGAACTGCTCGGGCGAGACGCCCAGCTCGCTGGGCATCGCCTCCGCCTCGGTGCGCCCCTGGGCGTACGCGTCCATGAGCTTGAGGGGGGCCTCGTCGCCGAAGCGCTCGACCATGTACTCGTACATCCAGTGCCCCTGCGCGTACGCCTGCTGGCGATCGGTGGGCGTTTCCGGGCGCGTGAACTTGATGTTGATCTCGTCCATCGCAAACAGCGCGTCCGTCTGCAGCTTGACGCCCAGCAGTCGGCACGTCTGCTCGTCGCGCGGCGCGTCCTCGAGAAACTGAGCCGCGGCCTCGGTGAACCAGTGGGGCAACCTGTTTTTCGTCCGGCTGAGCGTCACGGTGTGCACGTACTCGTGCGCGATCACGCGGCGCCAGTCGTAGTTGCCCACCTTGTGCCCGGGGCCCTCGCGGGGCACCTCCATCGCGATCACCGGGCCCGTCGAGGCCGCGATGGTGTGGATCTCGGGCATGCCCGCGATGCGGACCGCAAACCAGGCGTGGTCGGGCATGAGTTCGATGACGGTTTTCTGCGCCGGCTCGTGGTCGATCCCGCCGTTGGCCTTGCCGCAGATCCGCGCGTGCGCCTTCTCCAGAGGCCCGAGCATCTCGCGCGCCAGGATCTCGTCGATCCCCGGCTTGTAGCGCACCACAAAGTGCTCGCTCTCGAAGGTGCTGTACCCGACGAGCTCTTCGAGCAGCTTCAGGCTGTTGACCGCGCGAGCGTTGAAGGGGTCCAGCTGCGCGACGCGGCGCAGCGCGGTCAGCGCGCTCAGGTCCCGCCCGGATTGCAGTTCGAGCAGACCGAGCTCGATCGCAGGCTCGGGCAGGTTCGGTGCGCGCCTGATCGCTTCTTCGAGCATCTCGGCGGCCTCTGCGTACTGCCGGCGCTCGGCCAGCGCCCAGCCCGCCAGCAGGTACCCCTTCTCCGTGCCCGGGCTGAGGGTGTCGAGCTCGCTCAGCAGTTCCGCTGCGCGATCGAATTCGTACCGTGATGCCTCGGCGGCGATGAGCATCGCGTAGAGATCGCGGCTCTTTGGGTACTGAGCCAACGCTTCTTCAGCGATGCGGGCTGCGTCGTCCGAGTCGCCCTGACGGATCCGCGCCTTGGCGAGCACCTGGGCGCCGAGCAACGAGCGTGGGAGGCGATCGGAATCGGTGCCTTCGGGAGCCTCAAGCTCATCGAGCCTGATGGCGATCGTCTGCGCCCGGTCGAAGTCGAACGAATCCACCGCGAGCATGCCCAGCAGGTGCCACGCCCTGGCGCACTGCGGGTTGAGCTTGAGCACCTGGATCAGCGCGTCGTTGGCCGCCCCGCGTTCGTCCTTGTCGTAGAGCAGCTCGGCCTCCGCGAGCGTCGCGGGCCAGTAGAGTCGGTCGATCTCGCCCTTGGCGCGGGTGATCAGCGCCATGAGCGTGCGAAAGTCCGTGCCGTCGGCTCGCTCCGGGCCGGACAGCTGCGCCCGCAGGATCAGCGCCTCCACGCCGCTGGTCAGCTCCGCGGCGCTGTCGATGCGGTCCTTGAGCATCACGTCGACGGTGCGCCGGGATTCCGCCTGCGCCTCGTCGTACCGGGCAAGCTCCGTCAGCGCCCACGTCCGCAGGTGGATCGAGCGGAGTCTGTCGTCGCCTTCGGTCAGCTGGAGCGCCAGCTCCAGCTCGCCCCGACGGATCGCCGCCTCGGCGCGCACGCCCGCGGGGACCTCCTCTGAGTCGAACACCTCGTGGTCGACATCCCCGCGGATGAGCATCGCAAGCGCCCGGCGCGCCGGGGTGTCGAGGTTGTCCTCGGTCCAGAAGCCGTGAAAGACGCGGAGATCTTTGGCCGTCGCCTCGTCGGTGTGCGGTGCGCTGAGGAGCCTTTCGACGGTCGGGTGGAGCGTGAACTCGGGCTCGGGCTTGCCCGCTCGCATCTCAGGCTGGGCAACGAGGCGCGCCAGCACTGGCGCGATGCCAAGCGCTGGAGGCGCCATCGCTCCGCGGAAGGGCTGGATGTCCGCGTCCCAGCCCTCCGGGATCTTGTCGTCGAACGAGGCCGGGTCGATCTCCGCCTCGTCGTTGAGCGTCACGTTCCAGAGACGCACGACTACCTCGTCGCCCGTCTTGTTCAGCGTCATCGCCATGCGGGGCAGGAGGCCCGCCTCGTCCCGTTTGTACCAGAGGCGGATCTCCTCGAAATCGTCGTTTGGCGCACGGGCCGCGTTGGGCACAAGCTTCAGCTGCGCGCACCCGACGGTGAACTTCACCAGATCCTCGCGGTGCTCGATGCCCTCCTCGGCACGGCGCAGCTCCGCGATGTAATTGGCGAGGATGTCCGCCTTCTTCTGCCCGAGCGGCAGGGGCAACGGGCCCTCTCCGATTTTCAGCGGGTCGAAGTCCGCCCCGGGCGGGGCGACCTGCCGACGGAGCACGAGCTTCTCCTGCGGGATGCGCTCCGTCAGCCACTGGCCGTCGAACACAAAGGTCCGCCCGTCGGGCTCGGAGCGCTCGCCGATGATTGTGGTCTCGAACACAACCGCAAAGGCGCGGCTCGCTTTGCCGTCCTGATCCTGTCTGACGACGAACGCGACATCGCCGTCGCGGATCTGCACATCGCCCGCCAGCGCGTACTCGCGCTCGTAGAGGATCTTGGCCGAGAGCTGCTGGATATTCTGGTCTGCCGTCTCGAGCGCGTCGAGAAGCTGGTTGAGGTCATCAAACCCGCCTGCGCCCTGCGCCCTTGCGAGCGATGACGAGAGCATCAGAACAATCACTGCGAGCGTGCGCACCATGCGGGCTTCCTCCTGAGGCCGACCAACTTCCTTGTACCGTCCGCGTGCGAGGGCGGTTCACTGACGCGTTCTAGCTCTGATCCCGCCAATCCGTTTCCGGGGGGGCATCGCCGACGCCTTCGGGCCTGGCGCCGATGGACTCCAGATAGTCACGCAGGATCGCAGCCGCTGCCAGAGCATCGCGTTTCATCTTTTTCTGCTTGTGTGTCAATCCGGAGCCGGCCATCCGCCAGTCCGCGTCGACGCTGGTCAGTCGCTCGTCCTGCAGGCGGACCTCTCGCTTGGTCCGACGTCCGAGCCGATCGGCGAACGAGCGCACGGCCCGGGCCTGGGGGCCTTCGGTGCCGTCCATGTTGACGGGCAGCCCGATGACCAGTTCTCCTGGTTCGCGCCGCGGGTCCTCGCCCAGCTGCTCGACCGCGACCCGCGCCACAGCCTCGAGCAGCGCGTTGCCCCCGCCGTGACTGATCTGCACATCGATCATCCCGATGGGCGTGACGATCGCTGTGGCGCTGTTGCCAAGGGCCAGCCCCGTTCGCTTGTCACCGAGATCGATCGCTAAATACCTGATGCCAAAGGGTATCCGCGCCCGGGCCCGCCAGCGTCCGGATCGTTATCGCCGATCCGGGGGCAGCTTCTCACGCAGGGCCTTGAGTTCCTGGGCCTTCTCGACGGGCATCACCAGCGTGGCGCCAACCGTGTGGACGACGATCAGACCCTCGCACCCCACCAGAGCCACGGTGTGCCCATCCTCGGCGTTGTAGACGCTCGTGTCCGACCCGCCCTCAAAGACTACAGCGCCTTGGCCCGCGGTCCGGTGCCCGTCTTGCCCGGGCTTGCGTGTCTCAAAGAAGCTGGGCCAGCTGCCAACGTCCTTCCAGCGGACGTCCATTTCCACAGTGCAGACATTGAGCTTCGGGTCGCCAGCCGCGGGTTCCATGATCGCGTAATCCACGCTCGTCTTGGGGAGCGCCGGGTAGACCTCGCCCAGCACGCGCTCCTGATCGGGCGTGCCCCAGGCGCGCTGGATCCGCATCAGCCCCTCGTAGGACTCGGGCGCAAACCGAGAGAGCGCATCGAGCACGGTCTGGGCATGGAACACGAACATCCCGGAGTTCCAGCCGAACATGCCGCTCTCGACGTACGCCTGCGCCTTGTGCAAGGGCGGCTTCTCGACGAACTTCGTGACCCCGAACGCGATGGCCTTCCCGCTCACCCTGCAGCCCGGGAGCGTACCGATCTCGGCGCCGCGCTCCACATACCCGAACCCCGTTGCCGGGTATGTCGGGCGGATCGAGAACGTCACCAGCCTGCTGCGGTCCTGCTCGACCAGCTCGAACCCGAGGCGCAGACGCTCCTGGAAGATCGACACCGGCTCGATCAGGTGGTCAGCCGTGAGCACCGCAAAGACCGCGTCTTTGTCCCGCTTGGCGAGCACCGCCGCGGTGAATCCCACCGCGTTGACCGTGTCCCGCGGCACCGGTTCGCCCAGGATCTGCTCGTTGCCAAACTCTGGAAGGACGGCGCGGATCTGCTCTCGGTAGCGTTCGCCTGTGCAGATCAGCCTCTCGGACTGGGGCACAAGCCCCTCGAGGCGCGCTGCTGCGATCGAGAGCAGCGACTCCGGGTTGCCCTCGTTGTCCGGGATAAATTCGATCAGCTGCTTGGGCTGCCCGTCGCAGGAGACGGGCCAGAGCCTCGTGCCCGAGCCGCCGGCCATGATCATCGCGTGACGCATGTGGCTTGCCTGCCTCCGTGCTCTAGCGCCCGACCTGGTACGCCGCCTTGATCAGTTCGTCGGACGTCGTCGGTGCCGGCTCCAGCGCCAGTGCCCTTCTGACCATCGACTCTGCATCCGCGGGCGATTCTCCGAGCGCCATCAGCGCCGCCTGCGCCCTGCGGGCCTCGTTGCCGAGCGACCCACCCATGGCGCGCTTGCTCGCCTCGGTCAGCGCCGTGTCCAGTTCGTCCGTCCCGACATACTTGGCCACTTTCCCGTCCAGCTCGGCCAGAATCGTCTCAGCCAGACGCTTTCCGATCTCGGGCAGCTGTGTGAGCGCTTTGGCGTCGTGGGCCGTGATCGCCCGTGCGATCTCGCCCGGCTCAGCCGCAAGCGCCCGCAGCGCCTTGCGAGGCCCGACACCCTTGACCGTCGTAAACAGCATGAAGAAGCTGCGTTCCAATGCCGAACCGAACCCGAGCAGGCGGGGCGAGAAGCTCGTCCCCTGGTTCTGCGATTCGAGGATCAGGTGCGTCCAGAGCGTGATGTCCTGCCCCGCCTTGGCCTCGAGGCGCTCAGCGAGGTAGCTCGGGATCAGGACCGAGAGCACCAGAAAGCCCCCCGGGGGCGCAACGATGGCCTCGCTCCCCTCCACGCGTTCGAGTCGTCCTGTCAGGCGATCGATCATGCCCTGAGCGTAGTCCAATCCCGCGAGCGGGTGGGTTTGCCGAACAGTCGGCTCAGGTTGCCACCCCATCCCGCCGATAACCCCATATCGACAGGCGTGGGATCGCCCACGGAACCGGCCCGGACCAGAGTCAGGCCCCGGCGGAGCACACCAGGACATGACCACTTCCACCCAGACACCTCTGAACACGCTCCTCGTCGGGACCTCCCGCACGCTGGGCGAGCTCGCCGCGGCCATGCCGCTCACGGATTCGGGCAAGCTCGTCGGGTGCGTCTCGCTGGATGATCTCGCCCCGCCCGCGGCCCGCCCGGTACTTGGCAGCGCCGAGGACCTTTCTGCCATCGTCGCCCGCTATCACGTCGCCCGCGCGATCGTCTCCATCCCAAGCGCCCAGGACACGGGCCTCGTCCAGCGCGAGCTGGCGCGCCTTGGCATCCTCGTCCGCACCGTCTCGCCCATTTCCGATCAGGTCGAGAACGAATCCGCCCCGGGCATCCGCCTGCCCGGTGCACCCATCGATATCGCCTCGCTCATCGGACGCTCGCCCCACCCCATCGATACCCAAGCCGTCGGGAACCTCATCCGCGCCAAGCGCGTGCTCGTCACCGGCGCGGGCGGCTCGATCGGGAGCGAGCTTGCCACCATCGCCGCCCGGTACGCGCCCGAGCAGATCATCCTGATGGAGCGCTCCGAGAATGCGCTCTTCGAGATCGACCGCAAGCTCAAGGAAGAGCTGCCGGACGTCCAGCGCCTGGCTGTCCTGCACGACGTGGTCGACACCGAGGGCACCCGGGCGCACCTGCGCGAGCTGCGCCCGCACATCGTCTTCCACGCCGCGGCGCACAAGCACGTGCCCCTGATGGAGGACCACCCCTCGCACGCGGTGACGAACAACCTCTTTGGCACCAAATCGATCGCGGACGCCTCGATCAGCGCGGGCGTCGAGCGGTTCGTGCTGATCTCAAGCGACAAAGCCGTGAACCCGTCGAGCGTCATGGGCGCCACCAAGCGACTCGCGGAGCGCTACATCCAGGGCGTCCAGCGCCGCCCCAACGTCCGCACGAAGTTCAGCATGGTCCGCTTTGGCAACGTGCTCGGGTCCGCGTGCAGCGTGCTGCCCATCTGGGCGAGCCAGCTGGCGCAGACCAGGCCCATCACCGTCACCGACGAGCGCATGACAAGGTACTTCATGACGATCCCCGAAGCCGCGGCGTTGGTCATCCAGTCCGCCGCGATCACCCACGATGGCAACCGCGCGCCCGTCTTCGTGCTCGACATGGGCAAGCCCATCCGGATCATCGACCTGGCCAGGCGATTCTGCTCGGCCTGGGGCGTCGCGGGCGAGGCGCCCATCGTGCTCACCGGCTCGCGCCCGGGCGAGAAGCTCCACGAGGAGCTGGCCTACGACGCCGAGCAGCTCGCACCGACCAACTTCCCGGGCATCCACACCTGGGCCGGGCACCTGCCCGATGATTTCGACCTCGACGCGCTCGTCGAGGACCTGTCTGCCGTGCGGGCGAGCCGGGATCGGGAGGCCGTGATCGAGACCATCCGGGCCCACGTGCCCGAGATGACGCCAAGGGCGAGCGTGCTGGCCGAGTTCAAGAGCGAAACCACCAAGGCCAGCGGGGCGGCTGCGTAACGCATCCGATTGCGGTACCCTTCCGGGAAGACACCATGAGCGACCGAGCACGCATCCTGACCGAGACCGCCGACGCCAGAGCGGACGCCGAGCGCCTGCTCGCGGGCCTCATCGACGCCAGGTCCAAGTCCGAGGCTCGCCTCAAAGAGCTCAGCCGGAGCGACATCCTCAAGAACCTCACGGGCAAGAGCGCCCTGGACAACGCCATCGGCAGCACGCAGCGCATGATCGACTCGCTCGACCGTGTGCTTGTGGAGCTCCGCACGAAGCTCTCGCCCGACGAGATCGCGCTGCTCGACGAGCTCGACAAGACGCCCTAGGGCTCGCCCGCTACGCTGGGTTCATGCAGATCCCAGACGTCCTCTTCAAGAAACTCGATCCGAACGCCCAGCTGCCCGTCTACCAGACCCAGACCGCCGCGGGGCTGGACCTTGCCGTCTGCCTGCCCCGGGGCGATTTCACTGCGCCGGGCGTCATCATCGAGCCCATCCACAAGGGCGGGAGCATCCTCAAGCTCCCCTGCGGCTTCGCCTGCGCCATCCCCGTCGGCTTCGAGGGGCAGGTCCGCCCGCGATCTGGGCTCGCCACCAAGCACGGGATCACCATCCCAAACGCGCCGGGCACCGTCGACAGCGACTATCGCGGTGAAATGTTCGTCGCACTGATCAACCTGGGCAACGAACCCTTCACCATCCGTCACGGCGACCGCGTCGCGCAGCTCGTCATCGCCCAGGTCGCCCACGTCCGCACCCACGAAGTCGAAGACCTCGACGAAACCCCGCGAGGCGCCGGCGGTTTCGGCTCGACCGGCGGGCACTGGATCCGCTGATTGACTCTGTGGCCATTTGAGCCGATGAGTTGAAAATGACGCCGCCTATACCCAGTTGGATGCGAAACGCGAGAGTCCAAGGTTATACCAATATTTACGAAGTGTTACCCCACGAAAAGCGTGTGTATGGCACAGAAAGTCTCTTCGGCGATTGGGCTGGGCATGTACTCATTCTCGCTCAGGACTTTGCGCCTATTCGACTCGTGCATGAGCGGATGAGAATGGGTGAGCGTGAGCCATTTCGGCATGCTGAAAGAATGCAAACGAATATCCGGCTCATTCAGCACACGAAAGTCATCCGTCGATCTGATGAGTCTGCTTCGTGCGGAGTCTTGTACGGCTCGGCGTTTGCTGGGCTCTGTAAACTTGATCGAGAAGTGCGTGGGCCACTTCCAAGTCGCAAGTTAGCGATGGAATATGGCGCAAGTGTGCTGAGATATGTCATTGAGAACATGCCCAATCTCCGGTCGGTTGTGGGATTAGGGAGCGTGCCCAACGCGATGATGACCGAAGTACTTTCTCCTTCGAGTGATTGGAAAGCTGCAAGGGAAGCCTGTGAGCCCGTGACTACTCGTGCAGGGCTGAAGCTCGTCTTTGCGGCGCACCCGGTCTCAAGCACAAAGCGCGAAGTTGTGGAACGAAGATGGGGTCTTGTCGCCCGAACACTCAGCGAGTTAAACGCGGCGTAAAAAACCGGCTCCAAATGGAGCCGGTGATGTGATCGCGTTGATGTTGGTGTGTTAGAGCTTCAGATCGCCCAGCCCCACCCCACCGAAGCGGCTCATGTCGAGGCCGCCCTGGGCCTTCTCGAGCTTGGCCTTGGCCTTCTCGCGCTGGCGGCGCAAGGCCGGGGTTTCCTTGAGAATCTCCTCAGGGGTGCGGTCGTCGCGCTCCTGCTTGCCGCGTCCGCGACCGCCACCACGATTCCCGCCGCCCGGGCCTCCAGGGCCGGCGCGACCCTTGCCGTCGCCTGGCTTGCCCTCGCTCTTGGGCGCTTCCTTGGTCTGCTTGATGGAGAGGCTGATCCGTCGGGATTCCGGGTCGACCTTGAGCACCTTGACGCTGACCACCTCGTCGGGCTTGAGCACGTCGGCGGGGCTGTTGATGCGCCGGTAGTCGATCTCGGAGACGTGCACGAGGCCCTCGAGCCCGCCTGGCAGCTCGATGAACGCGCCAAAGTCCGCCAGGTTCTTCACCTTGCCCGTGACGATCTCGCCTTCCTTGATCTCTTCCACAGCGGTCGCGAACGGATCGCTCTCAAGCTGCTTCAATCCAAGGCTGATGCGGTTCTCTTCCCAGTTCATCTTGAGGACCTGGACCTGGACCTCCTGGCCTTCCTTGACGTACCGGGCGACGTTCTTCTCGCCCATGTTGACGCGGTCGTGCGAGAGGTCGGAGATGTGCACGAGGCCGTCGACGCCGCCGATGTCCACGAACGCGCCGAAGGGCATGATCTTCTTGACCTTGCCCATGACCGTCTGGCCCTCGGCGAGCTTGTCGCGGAGCTCCGCCTGCAGCTTGGCCTTCTGCTCCTGCAGGATCTCGCGCCGGCTCAGCACGATGTTGCCCGAGCCGCGACGGTCGATGCGCTGCACGTGGCACGTCAGCTTTTCGCCCTTGAAGATCGAGAGATCGGGGATCCGGTCGAGCGAGACCTGGCTGGCGGGCATGAACGCCCGGTGCCCCGCGATCTCGAGCTCGAGCCCGCCCTTGTTCACATCGACGACGCGCGCTTCGACCACCTGGCCCGGCTCGAGCATCTCCCAGTCGGCCTTCTTGACCGCGCCCGGACGCGAGCAGACATAAAGCCCCTCGCCCGATTCGTACCGATCGACCGTGACCTCGAGCTCCGAGCCCACCTTGGGGGGCTCCTCGCCGTCCTTCCACTGGTTGCGATCGACGACGCCCAGTTCCTTGGGTCCGAACTCGACGAACAGATCGCTGGGCCCGACGCTGACGACGATGCCCGTGCGATGCTCGCGCCCGGCGCGCACCACGCGAGGCCCGCGGAGGCCCTTCTTCGGGGCTGAAGCCGCGGCCTGCTTGGCGCTGTCGATCTCGTGCGGGTCGTGGGCGTGCCCGCCCGCGCTGGTCAGCTTCTCGAGATCCGCCATCGCCTGATCGAGCTCGCCCTGGATCTCGGCGTCCAGACCGTGGGTCTGGCTTTTGCCGGGTTCGGGCTTGCCCGCTGCGGGCTGCGTGTCGTTCTGGGGCTGCTGATCGGGAGTTGGCGTGTCCATGGTGTAACGGATCCGGGTTTGCTGAACGGTTGTTGCCGGGGAGCGCACTCTGCGCCTCACCACCACCCCGGCGGGAAGCCAGTCTACCGCAGCGAACGCCGCGGTGCCCGTTTCATTCAGCGGGTTGACATCGATTTGGGCAGGCTTTCACGGATCGCTTCGACGATCCGCTGGGCGGTCCGCACATTGGCGAGGCCCGCCTCGGCGTCGATCACCGGGTGCCGACCCGAACGAACAGAGTCTAGGAACGACTCGATTTCCTTGACGATGGGCTCGCCGTCGTCCACGACCAGCTCGTCAATATTGACCAGCTCGTCCCATTTGAGGCTCGTCAGATCCAGCCCGTTGGCCAGCTGCTCGCGGACCTCGCCCATTTGGGCCTCGTTGGCGACGCGCCGGATCAGGGTGCCCGTTTTCCGCCCATAGTCGATCTTGATGTAGGCGTCCTCGGAGGTGATCCGGGTCACACGCTCGGTTTTGAGCGCCAATCGGCTGAAAGTCAGGTTCGCGACGCAGACGCCCTGGTCCTCGCCCAGTTCCCAGGTCAGGCGCGCGTTGCAGAGGTCCTCGTGCTCGGTGATCACCGAAACACCCGAGGCCTCGACCCGGTCGGGCTCGCGCCCGCCCATCAGGCTGATCACGACGTCCAGGTCATGGATGCCCATGTCGTACACGACCCCGATGTCCACGGAGCGGAACGTCATCGGGCTGACCCGGTGCACTTCCATGAAGCGGGGGGTGATCGTCAGGCCCTCGGCTGTCGCACGCCCGAGCGCACGCATGATCGGGTTGAACCGCTCGATATGGCCCACCATCAGGATCGCGCCGGACTCGTCGGCCATGTGCTTGATCGCCTCAGCCTCTTCGGGGTCCTGGGCGAGGGGCTTTTCGATCAGGCACGCGATCCCGGCGCGGAGCAACGGGGCCGCCATGTCCTTGTGATAGATCGTGGGCACCGCGACGCTGACCGCGTCAACCTTGGCCGCGACGACCGCGTCCAGCGTGGGCAGCACGTCGCACTCGAACTTGTCTGCGATCTCCTGCGCCCGCTCGGGGTTCGCGTCGTACACACCGACGAGCTCGACGTCGGGCATCTGCGCGTAGACGCGGGCGTGATGCTGTCCCATCCGGCCCACACCGACAGCGGCACAACGGAGCTTCTTCTTCATCGGTTTGCCCTCAAAGATCTTTGAGCCGTCACTGCTGGTCCTGCTCATCGCCTCGTGTTCCTTCCAAACGTCTCCAAGGAGCGCACTCCCGACGTCACAGAATCTCTCGCCTTTTCACTCGCTGGGCCCGGCCTTCGATTGGGTCTCGCCAGATGGCACGCCGCCCTCGAGCGCCTCGGCCAGCCTCTCGAACGTCGTCAGCCCCGCAAAGCGGCGCAAGGCCTCGCCCTTGTACATCAAAATCATCGTCGGCACCGTGTTCACCGCAAACCGCCGGGCGAGCGCTGGCTGCGCGTCGGTGTCGACCGACATCACCCGCACGCGACCGACAAAGCTCGCCGCGAGCTGCTCGAGCACCGGCTCGAGCATCCGGCAGGGCATGCACCACCTGGCCGAGAATTCAACAAGCACCGCACCCTCGGACACCTCGGTGTCAAACGTCTCGGCGGTCAGGATCTCGATCCGGGAACCCGTCATCCAATCTCCAGTCACACGCGCCGCCCGTGTGGGACAGGCATCTGTGCCGACCCAAGTCTACGCCATCGACCTCTGGGTCGCCCCGCAAATCAAGGTCCGGGAATACACCTATCTGCGGGAATCGCTCTCCCCCCGGATCGCTCGGAGCAGGCGCAGCGCCTGCGCATGGGGCGAAACATCGTGCACTCGCACGAGCCTGGCTCCGGCGAGCACGTGCAGCACAGTCACCGCGACCGAGCCCCCGAGACGTTCGGAAGGCTCGCTGTCGCGACAGAGGCCCACTCTTCCGACGAAGCTCTTTCGGCTGGCGGCGCTCATCACCGCTTGCCCGATGTCGCACAGCTCGCGCGTGCGCCGGATCAGCTCGAGGTTCTGCTCGACGCTCTTGCCAAAGCCAAGTCCGGGATCGAGCACCACCGCGCTCTGGCGCACCCCGGCGCTCGCTGCGGCCCGCAGACGTTCCTCAAGGTACGTGCGCACATCGGTGACAACGTCGTCGTACCGGGGAGCGTCCCGGTAACGGTCGCTGAACGCGTCCTCGCCAGGCGGGCGCAATCGGTGCATGAGCACGAGCCCCGCGCCGGTGTCGGCTGCGAGCGAGAGGATCTGGTCGTCTTCCTCGGCGCCCGAGACGTCGTTGATGATGTGCGCGCCGGCCTCGATCGCTCGGCGCGCTACCTCGCTCCGCGTCGTGTCGATGCTGATGAGCACCGCGGGCAGTTCGCTGCGGATCGCCTCGATCACCGGGAGCACCCGGTCGATCTGCTCCTGCTCTCCGACGCGCTGGGCGCCGGGGCGGGTCGATTCGCCGCCCACCTCGAGCACGTGGGCGCCCTCGTCGACGCATCGCCTGGCGTGCTCGATCGCGAGCGCCGGGGTGTTGTAGTCGCCCCCGTCGGAGAAGCTGTCAGGGGTGACATTGAGGATTGCCACGAGGCGAGGCTCGGTGAGATCCAGCGTCCGGTCGTGCGCGAGCTGCCAGGTGGTGTGGGGCATGGACTCCGATCCTTTGGCGGGCGCATCCAGCCCCCGCGGGCTTCCTGGAGCACTGTACGAGTTCAAGAAAGAAAGCGGAGGCCGAAGCCTCCGCCAATGAGTCACAGCTATTCAAGCGGGGATCAGAAGCTCGGGGGCTCTTCCTCGCCGGCGCCATTCATGCCCCCGCCCATCGCGCCGAAGGCCTGACCGGTCTCCTTCATGAGATCGATCAGATCGGTCGGGATGACGGTGCGGAAGCTCATGCCCCCGCCCGAGGAGGCCATCGACATCGCAAGAGGCGTGACGTTCTCGGGGATGTTCACGTTCACGGGGCCCGCGAACATGGCGACCGTTGGGAGGACCGCCTTGAGGATGGTGCCCATGTCGACGTAGGCGACCATGAAGGGCTCATCGTGCAGGCGCTCGGACTGAGCCATGACCATCTGGTTCGTGGCCAGCTCGCCGCCATTGCGGACCGACTGCACGAGCTTCTCGAGCTGCGAGTTGCTCGAGCTGTAGGTCACGACAGCCGTGTTCTCGTCCGCCGCGGCGATGTAGCCGTTGGGCCCGCCCGAGGGTCCAAAGAGCATCGGCATCATCATCTGCATCTGCATGGCGCCGGGTGTGTTCATGTCGGGCAGCATCTGGATGGACCACTTGTACGCGTCCACGCCGCCGATCTGCTCGGGGGCCGAGGCGAACTTCGTGGTCATGCTGATGCCGCTGGCGACCTGCCCGTTGGCGGCGTTGATCGTCTCGCCAAACTTCTTGACCATCTCGGGTGCGTTGGGAGTGTCCATCACCGCGGTGGTGTTGACAAAGAGCCCGCCCATGAGTCCCGCGGGGTTGAGCCCGACCGACTGCGCCATGCCTCGTGAGCTCTTGATGAAGTCCATCGGGTTCATGCCGGGGATCTGCGCTTCAGCGCCGCCCGCCTGGGACATCTTGCCGAGCAGTGCCTGGATGCCTGGCGCCGAGTAATCCATGGCGTAGGCAAAGAGGTAGGGCCCGCCGGGCAGCTTGGAGAGCAGCTTGCCCGCGTTGCCCGACTGTGAGAACGTGCCAGCGAGCTCGCTGCCTCCCTTGAAGCTGGCGCCGATCTCGAAGCTCACGCCGTACTCACCGGCCGTGAAGCCCATGAGCCCGCGCTGCCCGTCGCGCCCGAAGGCCTGGACGATGCCATCGATGGCCGCGATCTGCGCGTCGACCTGTTCGGGCTGTCCTCCCATGGCCATCATCTGGCGCATGTTCTGGGAGGCCTCCTGCCAGCCCTGCATCATGGGCTCGCGGAGCTCTTCCATGTTGGCGATAAGGAGCACGGTGTTCTCCTCGGCCATTCTCTGGCCGACATCGCCCAGCATCGCCTCGTGCTCATCCGTGTTGCCCTCGGTGGCGTCGAAGTTCTCGAGGAGCTCCTGCTTGGGGCCGACCATGGCGTACCCGCCCCCGATGTCCTTGACGAAAATCTCGTTGCCCTCGATGTTGAGCATCTCAAGCCCGTTGCCCGTGCCACCGAAGTTGGCAACGAGGGCCGCGTAGTCGCTCACGGGCATGAGGATGACCATCGGGGGTTCTTCGGACTCTCCGCCCATGCCTTCGAGTGAAGTGATGGCGATGGCCGCGGAGCCCTCGGCGTTGATGCCGGGCATCGAGAGCATGGCCTTGGCCATCTGGATCCCCGCGGTCGCCTCTTCCTGCTTCAGGACAGAGGTGATCGCCTCGGCCTGGGAGAAGAACGCGTTGACGTTGCCGATCGAGATCACCACCGGCATGCCCGCGGGCACGCGGTCGAGAACCTCGGGCACGTCCGCCGAGGCCAGACCCAGCGGCAGGCCCGCGATACACACCGCTGCAAGCGTTCTGCTCAGAACCGTCTTCATCTGTCGTCCTTTCATGTGCGCAATCGCAGCCAACCACTCCGGGCTCTGCCCGACTGACGCCAAACAACGAGGCTCCGTTTCAGTGCCTGCCCCGCTGGGTGATTTATTGGTTCTCTCGAACCCTCTGTTGCAACAGTAGGGGGGATTCCCTGCATCGGTGGTTGTTCCGGCTCACCAATGTGAACCCCATCTGAGCACCCTGAACAGAGAAAGACCCCCGAAACACACGGTTTCGGGGGCCTTGGGGGTCCTCTTTTGGAAAGGTTCGAATCAGCCCGCCCGGGCGTGCTCGCTGCGGGGCTCGTCTTCTTCCTCTTCTTCTTCGTCTTCCTCGGCTTCGTCCTCGATCTCGTACTCGTCCAGGTCCGCCGGGTCGATCTCGTTGCCGTCCTCGTCGACCAGGACGTACTCGACCTCTTCGTCGTCCTCTTCTTCCTCTTCGTACTCGTCTTCTTCGACTTCCTCGTCCTCGTCCTCGTATTCGGCCTCCTCCTCCTCGACCTCCTCGGCGTCGTCCGCCTCGTCGGTCTCGAAGGGAGCCTCCTCTTCTTCGTCTTCGTCCGCGTTGATCCGGGCCGAGGTGGCGGTCTTGCCCTGGGCGGCCTTGAAGTTGGCCTTGGCCTTCTCCTGGTCCATCGCGTACTCGTCGTCGGATCGTCCGTCGCCGTCGGCCTTGCGCATCTCCTGCTCGTGGTAGGCCTTCATGGCTTCCCACTCCTCGAGGGTGATGACCACCTCCCGCGCGACCGAGCCCTTGTGCTCGCCGATGATGCCGGCGATGCCCATCAGGTCGATCAGTCGACTCGCCCGGGTGTACCCGATCGCCAGGCGGCGCTGGAGGAGCGAGACCGAGCCCCGCTTGGTTTCCAGGACGATCTCCACCGCGCGGTCGAAGAGCGGGTCTTCCTGCGCCGCCTCGAGCGAGGCACTGGAGTTGTTCTCGCTCTGCTCGAGGCGCTGCTCGTCGCCGTCGCCCGACTTGAGCTGCATGAGCTGGCGCTCGTAGGTCGGGCCCGCGATCTCGCGCATGAACTTGACGACCTTGCGGATCTCGGCGTCCTCGACGAGCGTGCCCTGCGCCCGGTGCAGCTTGTGGCTGCGGGGCGAAAGGAAGAGCATGTCGCCCATGCCAAGCAGGAGCTCCCCGCCCTTCTGGTCGAGCACGATCCGGCTGTCCATCCCGCTGGAGACCTTAAACGCGATCCTGCAGGGCATGTTGGACTTGATCAGGCCCGTGACCACATTCGCCTGCGGGCGCTGCGTCGCCAGGATCAGGTGGATGCCCACCGCACGCGCCTTCTGGGCAATGCGGATGATCGAGCCCTCGACCTCCTTGTTGGTCATCATGAGGTCCGCGAGCTCGTCGATGATGAAGACCATGTAGGGCATCTGGCGCGGCACGCGCGACTGCTGCTCCTCGGTGTGCGCGCCCAGGCGCTCGCAGAGCTCCTCGAACTCGAGGCTGTTGTACGTGGCGATGTCCCGGCAGCCCGCCTCCGCGAGCAGCTCGTACCTTTCGTCCATCTTGCGAACGGCCCACTCCAGGATCGCGGCCGCCCGGTTCATCTCGGTGACGACCGGGCACATCAGGTGCGGGATGTCCTTGAACTGGCTCATCTCGACCATCTTGGGGTCGACGAGCACGAGCTTGAGCTCGTTAGGCTTCTTCGTGTAGAGGAAGCTCATGATGATCGTGTTCATGCAGACCGACTTGCCCGAACCCGTCGTGCCCGCGATCAGCATGTGGGGCATCTTGGTGAGGTCTTCGATCAGCGGCTCGCCCGAGGAATCCTTGCCAAGGAACATCGGCAGCTTCATTTTCTGAAACAGCTCGCGCTGCGACATCAGCTCGCGCAGGCGGACCTTCTCCATCGTCGGGTTGGGCACCTCGATGCCCACTGTGTCACGCCCGAGCTGGTTGGCGACGATGCGGATGTTGACCGCCTTGAGCGATCGCGCCAGGTCGCTCGAGATGCTCGTCAGGCGGCTGACCTTCGTGCCCGGGGCCAGCTTCACGTCGTAGAGCGTGATCACCGGGCCCGACTCGATGCCCACGACCTCGCCCGCGATGCGGAACTCCTGCAGCGCCGCCTCGAGCGCCTCGGCCTGTTCGCGCACGAGCGATTCGAGCGTGCCCGTGAAGTTGTCGTCGGGCTCCTCGAGCAGGTTCAGATCGGGGAACTGATAACCCTCGAGCTCGGCTACGTTCTGCAGGTCGCGCAGGTCGTCCTCGGTCGCGGACTGACGGTTGGCGCCCGCGAATCGCAGGGGCAGCTTGGCGACCTTGTCCCGGATCGACTCCTCGCTGAACACCTGGGGCGCCCCGGGCATCTCGTCGTCCTCGTACTCCTCTTCGTCTTCGTCGACTTCTTCCTCGTCCTCGTCCTCGTACTCGTCTTCCTCGGCGTACTCGAGCTCGGCTTCCTCGTCCTCGTCGAGCGTTGTGACCGCCTCGATCTGGTCGTCGTCGAGCTCGACGATCGCGATGGACTTCTCACGCTTCTTGCGCGCCGCGAGCAGCTTCTTGCGCTCGGCTTCGGTGAACTCCTGCTCCTCGACATCGTCGAGGTCATCGATCCGGGCCGCCGGCACGCGGACGCGCTCGTAAGCGCCACCCAGCACGCGCCGGATCAGGTCGCCCATGAGCGTGCCCTTCTCGGCGACATAGCCCATCTGCGCCATTGTCCAGACCGGGGCCGCCAGCAGCCAGCGGTCCATCGCGACGACCAGCCCGAGCACCACGGTCATCAGGAGGCAGAGGACCGTGCCAAGGCCTCCGAATCTGAGCGCCAGCTCGTGCGAGAGCACCAGACCGATCGTGCCGCCCGGGAGCCCGGGGATCGGGCCCGTTCTGGGCATGAGGTACCCCTGCATGCCTGCCAGACCGGCGCCGGCGATCACGATCCCCGCCGCCCGAGTCATCGGGTGCGTGACGACGTATCCGCGCAGGCAGACGACCACGAGCCCGACCATCCCAAAGACCATGGGCCAGATCGCGACGCCAAACGTGCGATACCCGGCCCATGCGACCCAGGCCCCGACCGACCCGCACCAGTTCTGGGCGGGGTCGTTGGTGGGCCAGACCGAATGCGAAGGGGCGTCGGCGGCGTTGTAGCTGAGCAGGCTTGCCGCTACAAAGAGCAGCACGATCGCTCCGAGCACCGGAGCCGCCCGCCATAGGGCGAATGACTCTTCGTAGTCGCTCTCTCGACTCGCGTTGCGCTGGCTCGTCCCGGTTTTTTTGGTAGTTCCCATCGCAACGGCTATCGGCGGTCCGGCGCTTTGGGGATTCAGGATTCGCCCGCCGGATAGGCTGAGAAAGACCCCACAGGAGCCCGCTCATGGATCTGGAACTCATCTCGGCTGTCGACGCCTACATCGACGCGCTCTTTGACACCACCGATCCAATCCTCGAATCGGCTCTCAAGGCCAGTGACGAACAGGGTTTACCTGAAATTCAGATCACCCCGGGCCAGGGCAAGCTCCTCTACCTGCTTGCCAAACTCACCGGCGCCCGGAGGATCCTCGAGGTCGGGACGCTCGGGGGCTACAGCACCATCTGGCTCGCAAGGGCTCTGCCCGAGGGCGGCTCGCTGGTCACGCTCGAATTCGACCCCAAGCACGCCCAGGTTGCCCATCGCAACATCGCCAGCGCCGAACTCGACGACCGGGTTGAGGTCCTGATCGGGGCCGCCCTGGACACCCTTCCATCGCTCCAGGGGCAGGAACCTTTCGATCTCGTCTTCATCGACGCCGACAAGAACAATTACCCGGGCTATCTGGAATGGGCCCTGAAGCTGACCCGCCCGGGAAGCCTGATTCTGGGCGACAACGTTGTCCGCGAGGGGAGCGTGATCGACCCGGCTTCGGAGGATCCGAACGTCGTGGGTGTGCGCCGGTTCAACGAGATGCTCGCTTCGGATGATCGCCTCGAAGCCGTGATCCTCCAGCAGGTGGGCAGCAAGGGCTACGACGGTCTTGCGATGGCCCGAGTGCGCTGAAATCCACAACCGGAAACGTTCGTAATGCTTTATCTTGTCTCGGTTTCGGATTCTGGAACGGGAAAGATCCACATCTGATAGGCATTCGATCCTGTTTCGTTTGGACTTTGGCCGAACAGTTTGTACGCTGTTCGCATGCTTGCACGGATCCAATCCGCGTTGCTCCAGGGCATCGATGCCGTCAGCTGTGAGGTCGAGGTCGATCACGACGAGGTGGGGCTTGAGAAGGCCTCGATCGTGGGCCTGCCCGACGCGGCGGTGCGCGAATCGCTGGACAGGGTCAAAGCCGCTCTGGGCAACGGGGGGTACCCGTACCCCAAGGGGCACACGCTGATCAATCTCGCGCCCGCGGACCTCCGCAAGGAGGGGCCCGTGTACGACCTGCCCATCGCGGTGGGGCTCCTGATCGCTCAGGGCCTGGTGCGTGAGGGAGGCAGCGGGCTCGATTACCGTCGGTTCCTCTTTGCGGGTGAGCTGGCGCTCGACGGGCGCCTGAGGCCCATCAAGGGCGCGATTGCGCTTGCGACTCTTGCGGCGCAATCGGGGCTCGACGGCGTGGTGCTCCCGGCTGAGAACGGGGCCGAGGCAGCGGTCGCGGCGAATCTGCCCGGCAAGCGCGAGCTTGAGATCTACAGCGTGCGCACGCTGGGCGAGGTGGTCGGACTGCTGACGGGGCATCTCGATCGCGAGCCTCTGGCGCCCACGGATGTCGCGAGCCTGATCGCCTCGGCGCCGGCGCCGATCGACTTTGCGGAAGTGAAGGGGCAGGAGGCGGTCAAGCGCGCCATCACGGTCGCGGCGGCGGGCGGGCACAACATCCTGATGCTGGGCCCGGCGGGGACGGGCAAGACGATGATGGCGCGGGCCTTGCCGGGGATATTGCCGGCACTGAGCCCGACGGAAGCGATCACGATCACGCGGATCTACTCGGCTGCGGGTCGTCTCCCTCCCGGGCAGGGGCTCATCAGCGAGCGACCGGTGCGCTCGCCGCACCATACCGCTTCGTCGGCTTCGATCGTCGGTGGCGGGGCGGTGCCCAGGCCCGGTGAGATCTCGCTGGCGCATCACGGCGTGCTCTTTCTGGACGAATTGCCGGAGTTCTCGCGGAACGTGCTCGAGACCATGCGCCAGCCCATCGAGGACCGCGAGGTCACGATCACGCGCGTGCAGGGCTCGGTGAAGTTCCCGACCGACTTCATGCTGGTTGCTGCGATGAACCCGACTCCCAGGGGCGATGTCGCTGCAGGCGAGGTGGGGCGGCGCGAGATGGAGCGTTACGTCGGGCGCATCTCCGGGCCCATGCTCGAGCGGATCGATATCCACTGCGAGGCGCCCAAGGTGCCCTGGGACGAGCTCTCGACGGCGCCGCGCGGGACGAACACCGCTGCGATGCGCGAGCGGGTGCTCCTGGCCCGTGATCGCCAGCGGGCGCGCCAAGGGGAAGGGGTGGTCAACTCGAATCTTTCGGGCACACAGCTCGACGAGCTGGCGCCGATGCACGACAGCGCCAGGATGCTGCTCGGTGAAGCGATCCGCACGCTCAACCTGAGCGCGCGGGCGTACGACAAAATCCGGCGGGTGAGTCGATCCATCGCGGACCTTGCGGGGGTGGAGCAGATCGCGCCCGAGCACGTAGCCGAGGCTGTGGGGTACCGGCTTTTGGACCGGAGGCTTTGAGTCCTGACGAGCCCCGATCGCAAGCGAGGGTGGGCATCTCCCGGGATGTTTGGGCGGGGTCCTTCCCTCGCTTGCGCTCCGGGCTCGTCTTGAGGCAACTCGGCTAGGCTTGGGCGGTGCAACAGGCACCGGAACAAGGAGCGCGGCCGTGCTGAATCGCTTTGTCTGTGGGCTTTGTCTGCTCGTCACCTGCAGCGCTTCGGCGCAGTCGGGGTACGCGGTCACCGATTCGATCTTCGCTCCTCTGCCCTGGCCCGATCATGGCGAGAGGCGGACCGCGTCGGGCGCACCGGGGCCGGACTACTGGCAGCAGCGGGCCGATTACGAGATCGATGTGTCGCTCGATGAGGAAAGCAACACACTCACGGGTGCGCTCCGCTGCACGTACACGAACAACTCCAGGCACGCGCTGACGTATCTGTGGATCAACCTGGAGCAGAACGCGTTCCGCCCCGATTCGATCGGGACGCTGTCTGCGATGCCCGATCTCTGGTGGCGCGTGCCGACGGACTTTGTGGGCGGGTTCCAGCTGGGCGACGCGGCGGTTAACGGTGAGATGGTCGAGGTCAGGGTCTACGACGCGTTAGGCAAGGTCAACCTGCCCGAGGCGCTCAAGCCGGGGCAGTCGCTCGTCTTCGAGCTCGAGTTTGCGATGCCTATCCCGCCCAGCGGCAGGCTCGGGATGTTCGAATCCGAGGAGGGAACGGTCTACCAGCTGGCGCACTGGTTCCCGAACGTTGCGGTTTACGACGACATCCACGGCTGGAACACGCTGACCCACCAGGGCGACGGGGAGTTCTACACGAACTTCGGTGATTACACGGTGAACATCACGGTGCCTTCGGATCATCTCGTGGCGGCGACGGGCGAGCTGGTCAACGCCCAGGACGTTCTGAACGACGAGATGCAGGACCGCCTGGCCCGGGCCAAGACGAGCACCGAGAAGGTGACGATCCGCGGGCTCGATGAGATCCCCAGCGTTCGGGGCGAGGGGACATCGACGTGGACATTCAGAGCCGAGGACGTGCGGGCGTTTGCGTTTGCAACCAGCCGGGCGTTCGCCTGGGACGCGGCGATCGCCGACGAGGAAAGGCCCGTGCTCTGCCAGGCGTTCTATCCGCCCGAGGCTGCGCCGCTCTGGCCTGACGAGGCGGTCGCGATGGGCCAGCACTCGATCAACTACTACTCCCAGTGGCTCATGGAGTACCCGTACCCGACAGCGACGAACGTCAACGGGGTCGTGGGGGGTATGGAGTACCCGATGATCGTGTTCTGCGCCGAGCAGCACAGCCGCGAGGGCCTGCTGGGTGTGACGGACCACGAGTTCGGGCACGAATGGTTCCCGATGATTGTGAATTCTGACGAACGACGGTACGCGTGGATGGACGAGGGGTTCAACACGTTCATCAACTACTACAGCTACGCGGAATATTTCGGTGAGTCTTCCAAGGGGCACCAGGACCTTGTGTACGTCGTCGCCAAGGGGCTCGCGTCGGACCCGGGGCAGCCGATCATGACGATCCCGGACCGCATGATGGATGGGGATCTCGGGTATCTGGCGTACGGCAAGCCCGGCTACGGCATGCAGCTGCTGCGCGATTACATCCTCGGGCCCGAGCGGTTCGACGAGGCGTTCCGCGAGTACGTCCGGCGCTGGGCGTTCAAGAGCCCGACGCCCGAGGACTTCTTCCGCACGATGGAGGACGCAGCGGGCGATGATCTGGCGTGGTTCTGGCGGGGCTGGTTCTACGAGGCGGCGAGCCTCGATCAGGCGATTACCGACGTGTCGGCCAAACCCCGTCGCGGCAAGGTGGGCGTTGAGATCAGCAACCTCCGGCGTATGGTCATGCCGGTGGAACTGCTGGTGACGTACGACGACGGCTCGAGCGAACGCAGGCGGATCCCCGTCGAGGCGTGGGCGCGGACCGACTCGTTCCCGACGCGCTGGGATTCGGGCGGCAAGGCGATCGCGCGCGTCGAGATCGACCCGGACAGGTGGCTGCCCGATGTGGACCGGAGCAACAACGTCTTTGAGTTGGTTGGCGAGACCGAAGCCGAACCCATTGGCGATCGACTCGACCATCGCAACGTGCCCAGCAACCAGCAGGAAGAGAGCGGCTCGGTGAAGAAGACCGATGACTGAGTGCCAGGTCAGATATTGATTTGGTGGGGGCGGCGTCTCGCCGCCCTCTTCCATTTTTGGGTAAAGCAAAGGAGAAGAAGTCGTTTGGGCGGCGGGACGGCGCCCCCACCGGAGGGTAGTGAGTGTCAGGCGACCAGGTGTGTGACGATCAGCACGAGGATCGCCGCGTAAATGCCCGCGACGAGATCGTCCAGGAGGACGCCCCAGCCCGCGGGGTACTTCTGGATCTGCATCGCCGGCGGGGGCTTGACGATGTCCGTCAGGCGGAATGCCAGGAATGCGCCGCCCATCGTGAGCATCGCAGGCCACCAGCCGGTGACGACGGATGACGGAACCCAGGCCAGAGCCAAGAGAGGGATGCATTGTCCCGCGGTTTCGTCGGCGACCACCGAACCGTGGTCTTTTTTGCCCAGAACGGCCTCGGCGATGTCGCCTTCGAGCACGCACCCAATACAGAATGCGACGAAGACCAGCCCGATGACGAGCCAGTACAGCCACGAATTCGGGCCAAACCCTGCCAGGACAAGCAGATACGCGATCGCGGGGGGTGGGAGCGAGCCCCACGTGCCCGGCGCCGGGCGCAGGCGTCCGAGGCCGAGCGTCGTTGAGAACAGAAGCCTTGGTGTGTGCATGGTTTAGCTCTGCTTGAAAGCGCTGAATGCGCGCGTGATGTAGGGCCCGGCGCTGAGAGCGGTGACGATCGTTGTGAGCCACGCGAGCGCCGCGATCAGGCGCTGTCTGCTGGGTTCATCGAGTGCGTGCGTGCCCAGCAGGAGCAGGATCAGGGGGATGGAAACGGACTGGAAGATCATTTTTGCCTTGCCCGACCAATTGGCCGAGGCATCGACACCTGTGCTCTCGAGCATTCCGCGAAGGCTGGTGACGAGGAGCTCGCGGGTGATGACGACGATGACCATCCAGCCCGTAAATCCCGCTGCGGAATCGAAATTCGGGCCCGCCAGGAGGATGAGAGCCCCGAGGACGAGGACTTTGTCTGCGAGCGGGTCCATGATGCGTCCGAAGCGCGTGATGGCGTTCCACTTGCGCGCGAGCATGCCGTCGAGAGCGTCGGTGATCGCTGCCAGCACGAATCCCGCGCCGGCGATGAGCAACTCTGCCTCGTTCTCAGCGATGTCCGGCTGAGAGAGCAGGACGAACACCCCAACCGACAACGCGAGGCGCACCCCGACAAGGGTGTTTGGTGTGTGCAGGCGCCAGCCGGTGGCGCGCGGGATGGCGTGATCGTTGTCTGGCAAGGCCGGATCGTACCGGGAAGATGATGCTGAGACGGGAAGGGGCTCGGTTGAAGGGCCTGTTGGCGGTCCCTATCCTCAGCACACTTGATCGGGCGGCTGTCGCTCGTTTGGTTCCGTTGTACGAGCATCATCGCCTTGCGGCCGCGGAAGCGGGGCCGATGGGGCATCCGGGGCGTCCGAATGGGCGTCAACGAGGGGCGCAGCGAGCGTGGAAGCGGTGATCAGCCCGATCGTTCTGTACTCGATGATCGCCCTGGGCGCGGTGGGGGTGCTCCTGGCGCTGCCCCGGGCCCGTGCGAACTTCGCGCTGCCCGGCTTCCTAATCGGCGCGACCGCCGGCGGGATCGTTTTGGTTGCGCTCGGCTCCAAGGCGCTGACCGAGAGCGGCGGCGGCCTGCCCAATATCTACTTCTATGTGTTCGGGTTTGTCGCGCTGGCCGCGTCGCTCCGTGTGATCACGCACCCAAGGCCAGTGTACTCGGCGCTCTACTTCATTCTGACCATCCTTGCCACGTGCGGGCTCTTTCTGATCCTGTCTGCGGAGTTCATGGCGGTCGCGCTGGTGATCATCTACGCGGGCGCCATCCTGATCACGTACCTGTTTGTGATCATGCTGGCGACGCAGGCGCCGTCGGAGGAGCTCAGCGAGAACCTGACCACGTTCGACCGCGTGGCGCGCGAGCCGGTGCTGGCGACGGTCTCCGGGTTCCTGCTGCTGGCGGTGCTTACGACGCTCATGGCCAGGGGCGTTCCGACTCTGACGGTCACCCCGAACCCGGATTCGGACGAGCTGCTCTCGCAGCTGCCCCTGCGGATCGAGCGGGCGCTGCGTGAGGTGGAGTTGCTGGGCGAATCGGGCGGCATCCTCCCGACCGAGACGCTGGCGCGATCGACGAACGACGACGGGTCACCCGGGCCCTACCTGATCGATTTCCGCGAGCGGACCGCGGTCGTGCGTGTGGACGCCGAGGGCGGCGCCTCGCGGACGGTCGCCTGGCCCGAGGATCTGGCGCTCTCGAATGTCGAGGGCGTTGGGTACGAATTGATCCGGGCGCACCCCGGGGCGATCGAGATCGCGGGTGTGATCCTGCTGATGGCGATGCTGGGCGCGGTGGTGCTGGCCCGCAAGCAGATGCAGATCGACGACGACGCCAAGCGCGTGCAGGCCGAAGGGCTCGCTTCGGATGAGGGGGCGCCGTCATGATTTCGACACTGGCTCAGAGCGGTTTCCCGGAGGCGATGACGAGCCTGACGCTCTATCACTATCTGTTCATCTCGGCGGTGATGTTCACGCTGGGGTTGATCGGGTTCGTGACGCGTCGGAACCTGATCGTCATGTTCCTGTGCACCGAGATGATGTTCCAGGCTTCGGGGATCGCGCTGGTCGCGTTCAGCCGGTTCTATCTCGAGTACACGGGTCAGGTGTTCGTGATCTTCGTGCTGACGGTCGCTGCTGCGGAAGCGGCGATGGCTTTGGCCTTGGTTGTGCTGCTGTTTCGGCGTCATGAGACGCTCGACGGCTCGGTGTGGTCGCTGCTCAAGGGCTAAGCGGGGGGTTGTCTGTGCTGGAATCGATGCTGATCAGCCCGACGCTCGGCGCCGCTGCGGACACAGCGCTGTCCGTTGGCTCGGCGCCAGGCTGGGTGCTCCTGATCCCGATGCTGCCCATGCTGGCGGTGGTGCTCAATACCCTGAGCGCGATCTTTGGCGTCAAGACCAAGCTGCCCGCGTGGACCACGATCGCGTGCCTGGCGGGCAGCTTCCTGGTGACGTTCCTTGCGTTCATGGCCCTCTCGGGCGAGACGACGATCGCGACCGCATGGAGCTGGTTCGACCTCAAGTGGGGCGACGGTCAGGGCCAGCGCCTGATCGCCGACTTTGGTTTCTACATCGACAACCTGACGCTGCTCTGGATGCTGTTCGTGACGGGGCTTGCGACGCTGATCGCGGTCTACGCCAGCGAGTACATGGAGCACGACGTCGGCAAGGGCTACACGCGGTTCTTCGTTGCGTTTGCGCTCTTCGTGTTCAGCATGACGTGCCTGGTCATGGGCGACAATCTGTTCATGCTGTACCTGGGCTGGGAGGGTGTGGGCCTCTGCTCGTACCTGCTCATCGGGTACTTCTACAAGAAGCCCTCGGCGGTCGCGGCGGCCAAGAAGGCGTTCATCGTCAACCGCATCGGTGACCTCGGCCTTGCGATCGGCGTGATGCTGACGTTCGTCCACTTTGGCACGCTCGAGTACGCCCAGCTGTTCCAGTCGGAGCAGCTCGCGGGCTACATCGCAGCGGTGCAGGAGGGGCGGGCGGGCGACGTGCCCCTGATGGCCCAGCTCATCGCGGTCTTCCTGATGATCGGCGCGTTCGGCAAGAGCGCCCAGTTCCCGCTGTATGTCTGGCTGCCCGACGCGATGGAGGGCCCGACGCCCGTGTCGGCGCTGATCCACGCGGCGACCATGGTGACGGCGGGTGTCTACCTGATCGCCCGCATGCTGCCGCTGTTCCTGGTCAGCGAGTGGGCCCTGCCCGTGGTCGCCTGGGTCGGAACGATCACGGCATTGCTGGCCGCGACGATCGGGATGGCGCAGTTCGACATCAAACGCATCATGGCGTACTCGACGGTCTCGCAGCTGGGCTACATGTTCGCGGGCATCGCGATGCTGTCGTCCGTGGGCGGCGTGTACCACGTCGTGACGCACGCCTTCTTCAAGGCGTTGCTGTTCCTCTGCTGCGGCGCGGTGATGCACGGCTTTGCGGGCCAGCTCGACCTCCGCAAGCTCTCGGGCCTCTGGCACATGAAGGGCTGGCGGGTCGTCAGCGTGGGCATGCTGATCGGGTGCCTGAACCTGGCGGGCGTGCCCTTCACCGCGGGCTTCTTCTCCAAGGACATGATCATCGCCGAGGCGTTCGTGACGCCCGGGTACGGGTTCAGCTTCCTGGGCTGGACGCTGCTCTTCACCGCGGGGCTGACCGCGTACTACACCTTCCGCGTCTTCTTCCGCGTCTTCACCGGGCCTGTCCAGTACGTGCCCGGCGACGAGCACCACGGGCACGATGACGACCATGCGCACGATGATCACGGTCACGGTGAGCACGCGCAGGACGACCACCACGGACACGATGGGCACAGCCACGAGGACCACGCCCACGGGCACGACCACTTCCACCCGCACCCGCCGAGGTTTGCGATCAACTTCGTGCTGACGACGCTGAGCGTGCTTGCGATCCTGGCCGCGGGGCTCTACTTCGTCAGCCCCGAGAAGCACGGGTGGGTGGGGGACATGCTCGAAGAATCCACCGCGCACAACGTCTACACCGCGGACCACTCGGCGGCTGCGATGTTCCTGATCGACGGGGACACACACGCGGCGCACGATGATCACAGTGACGGCGAGCACGCGGCGCACGGCTCGATCCTGGGCTTCGATCCGCACAAGGCGATGTACTACATCTCCGCGATCTTCGGGCTGACGGGCATCGGGCTGGCTGCATACATGCACGGGCCCAAGGGTCTGGTCAGCGGTTTCATGGGCAACCGTGTCGAGGCGGGCAGGTGCAGGATGGACGCGGTCGCCAAGGCGTTCGACCCGATCCCGCGCTGGGCTGAGAACAAGTGGTACGTCGATGAGCTGTACCACTTCCTGTTCGTCAGGCCGCTGTGGGTGGTCTCGCACGTGTTCCACGCGATCGACAAGCTGCTCGTGGACGGTCTGGTGAATCTGTTCGGATATCTGCCCAGGCTGCTTGGCCGCGGGGCCCAGCCGGGCCAGAGCGGCATCCTCAACGGGTACGCGCTCTCGATGGCCGGGGGCGTTGGTGTGATCCTCTTTATCGTTGTACTGGTGACGCTCTGATGGTGCTCCTCCTGCTCATCGTGGTCCCGCTGATCTGCGCCGGGCTGATCGTTTTCAACCCGCGCGAGCAGGCCAAGTACATCGCCGCGGGCGGCTCGCTCGTGTCGGTGGTCTTTGGCGTCGTGGCGCTGGTCGGGTTCAACTGGGGCCAGGGCAACGTCGAGCAGATGGTCGTCTCGATCGAGTGGGCGCCGGCACTCGGGCTGAACCTGGCGCTGGGCGCGGATTCGGTCTCGCTCCTGCTGGTGGCGCTGACGATTCTGCTCGGGCCGATCTGCGTCATCGGCTCGTTCACCGCGATCACCGAGAACCAGAAGACCTTCTACGCCTGGCTGCTCATCCTGCAGTCGGCGATGATCGGCGTCTTCTGCGCCCGCGACCTCGTGCTCTTCTACATCTGCTTCGAGTTCACACTCGTTCCGATGTACGTGCTGATCGCGATGTTCGGCTCGACCAACCGCAGGCGCGCCTCGACGAAGTTCTTTCTCTACACGTTCACCGGCTCGGTGATCGCGCTTGCCGGCTTTGCGTACGTCGCCTGGCAGCACGCGGCCCAGACTGGTCAGTGGTCCTTCGATATGGCGGCCCTTGGCGTTACGGCGCGGGGCTTGAGCGCGAGCCAGCAGGCGTGGGTGCTCCTGGCGCTCCTGTCGGGCTTTGCGGTCAAGGTGCCTCTCTTTCCGGTGCACACATGGCTCCCGCTGGCGCACACCGAGGCGCCCACGGCCGGCTCGGTCATCCTGGCCGGTGTGCTGCTGAAGCTGGGCACGTACGGCGTGTACAAGTTCGTCCTGCCCTACGCGCCCGAAGCCGTGCTGAACTACGCGCCGCTCCTGGCTGTGCTCTCGATCATCGGCATCGTCTACGCGGGCCTGATCTGCTGGGTGCAGACGGACATCAAGAAGCTCGTCGCGTACTCGTCGGTCAGCCACCTCGGCTTCTGCATGCTGGGGCTCTTTGCGGTCAACTCGGTCGGCGTGTCGGGGTCGGTGCTGTACATGATCAGCCACGGCCTCTCGACGGGTGCGCTCTTCCTCATGATCGGCATGATGTACGAGCGCTACCACACGCGATCGATGCGTGAGGTCGCGGGCCTTGGCTCCAAGATGCCCGTCTGGTCCTCGTTCATGGTCTTCTTCGTGATGGCGTCCGTCGGACTGCCCGGGCTCAACGGTTTCGTCAGCGAGATCATGTGCCTCTTCGGCACGTTCCAGTCCGGGCCATGGACAGGCGAGGCTGGCATCACCCCCGGCGCCACCTTCGGCATGCTCGGGCCGGTGTTCGCAGCGATCGCGGGCACGGGCATGATCGTCGCGGCGATCTACCTGCTCTTCATGACGGGCAAGATCGTCTGGGGGCCGCTCCGCGAGCCCGCGGGGCACCACGAGCACGAGGTGCTCCCGACGGACCTTTCAGCGCGCGAGATCGGGGTGCTCCTGCCCCTTGCAGCGGGCTGCCTGATCTTCGGGCTCTATCCCGCGCCGCTTCTCAAGGCGATCGAAGCGCCGGTCAACGACACCGTTGCGTATGTGCAGTCGCTCAACACGGGCAACACCGGACGCGTCATGGTCTGGACCCCGGCCAAGGACGAAGACGCGCACGCCGACGAGGCGCACAGCAACACCGATCACAGCGAAACCGGGCACACAGCAGAAGAGCACAGCGGAGAGGGACACTGACCGATGGCCGAGACACTCGCCTATCTGTGGCCCGAGGTCACGCTCTTCCTTGCGACGTGCGTCGTCATGGTCATCGGGCTTTCGCCCAGCGCCGCGGTGCGCCGGCTCTGCCCGCTGATCTGCGGGCTCGCGCTGGCTGCGGCGGGCATCTTTGCCATCGGCACAACCCCCACACTCGCGGAGAACACCCGCGGTCTCATGCCCGCGATGCTGCCCTACGCCAAGGCGATCATCGCCGTGGTCGGCATCCTCTTGATCATGCTGCTTGCGGGCACCGTTGACCGAGAAGAAGAGGCGAAAATCGAGCGCGGGCGGAAGTTCGATCCCCTCCGCCTCAACTCCGCGGAGTTCTACTCGTTCTTCCTGTTCAGCCTGACGGGCCTGATGCTGACCGCCAGCGCCGACAGCCTGATCTGGCTCTTCCTGGCGCTCGAGCTGACCAGCCTGCCGACGTATGTCATGGTCACGATCAGCACCGCGCGCTCCAAGAGCCGCGAGGCGGGCGTGAAGTACTTCTTCCTGGGCGCACTGGGAGCCGCGATCTTCCTCTACGGGTTCACGCTCATCTACGGCGGCACGGGCAGCGTGCACCTGAGCGAAGTCCAGCACGCCATCACACTGCAGATGGCGGGCGATGGCCTGAACCCGATCACGCTCGCGGGCCTGATGCTCTCGATCGTGGGCATCGGCTTTAAGATCGCCGCGGTCCCGATGCACTACTACACCGCAGACGTCTACCAGGGCGCCGCGACTCCGGTCACGGCGATGCTCGCCTTTGTCCCAAAGACCGCGGGCTTCCTCGCGCTCGTCCTGCTCTGCTCGGCCGTCGGCTGGCACTACGGCGACGCGGGGCACGCGCTGCCCGACCCGGTTCGACTCCTGCTCTGGGTCATGGCGGTCATGTCCATGACGCTGGGCAACGTGCTGGCGCTCCTGCAGACCTCCATGAAGCGGATGCTCGCCTACTCCTCGGTGGCGCACTCGGGCTACATGCTCGTGGGCGTCATCGCCGGGCCCGGCGAAACGTTCACCGAGAGCGGCCTGTCGGCGGTGCTCTTCTACCTGCTTTCCTACGGCGTGATGAGCACGGGCGCGTTTGCGGTCATCGCCTCGCTCGAACGCCAGCCACAGCGCACGCAGTCGGGTGAGCTGGCCTACGACGAAGCCGACAGCATCGAAGCCATCCGGGGACTGGCCCGCACCAAGCCCCTGCTCGGCTGGAGCATGGTGATCTGTGCGCTCAGCCTGCTCGGCTTCCCGCTGACGGTCGGGTTCTTCGGCAAGCTGCCTCTCTTTACGGCCGGTGTCTCGGCGGGCGAGATCGGGCTGGTCGTGATCCTGGGCCTCAACTCCGCGATCGCGGCGTTCTATTACCTGCGCCTCGTCGCGTACCCGCTCTTTGATGACGCGGAAGACGAGGCCAACGCGTTCGGCTATTCACCGATGCGGACCAGACCCGCGGTGGGGGCGCTCGGTGCAGCTGGCGTCGTGCTCATGACCGTCTTTGCTGGCCCGCTGATGAAGATGGCGCACAGCGCGGTGCATCCGGAGCTGCACACAGACCCGGTGGCGGAGGCTTCCAGCCTCCGCGAATCCGTTGCTTTGCATTCAGATCAACAGCAGGATTGATGACACAGATATCAGCGGAGGCTGGAAGCCTCCGCCACTGACTGAGGAGGAAGGGCCTAGTCCCTGTCCTCGTCGTCTTCTTCGTCGTCGTCCTCGTCCTTGTCGCGCCGAGATTTGCTCTCTTCCTTTTTCTTGAGCCCCTGCCACTGGATGAACAGGCCGGTCATCGAGATGACAAGCCAGATGGCCAGCCATTCGATCGGCGTGCGCTCGAACATCGCCTTGCCGGGCAGGTTGAGCGACTGGCTGAGGAAGTAGATCGCCGGGAGCCACATGCCCGCGCCGGCAAAGGCCGTCACGAGGGCTGTTGTTTTCTTGGGTGCGAACACGCCCAGCGCCAGGCCCGCGACAAACCCGGCAAGGCCGGACGAGGTGAGCAGCATCTTGTCGGCGCTGTCGAGCGGGTCCCAGAGCTCTGCTTTGAATCCCTGGTAGAGGTCGCCGAAGAACTGCTTGGGCTCATCGGTGGCCTTCTGCGCGTTCTCGAGCGTGAGCTGGTCGCGCCAGCCCGAGCTGTCCTCATCCAAAGAATGCTCGGGTTCGAGGAGCGCCGACTCGGAGTCGTCGGTTGCAGTGAACTCAGCGGCAGGCGGCTCGCTGGTCTGGATGAAGATCGAGGCCGCCAGAATCGCAAGCCCGCTGACGACGGTCGCTGCGAGCACACCGATCGCGACGCGGAAAATCAGGATGGCGGCCAGAGCGCCCAGCGTCCCGCCAACGGCGGCGCCGGCCATCCCGCCGGACACGCCGAACATCGAATCGATGCCCAAGCCCGGCACGACGGCGTTGCCGAGGAAGCCGCCCGCGAGCGCACCAAGGACCGCAAATGTCGGCTTGAGCACCCGGCGCCCGGAGATCCACAGCATCGCCCCGGCGATCAGGAGCGCGATGAGCCCGGAATGAGCCCAGAGCTTGTGCTCCTGGATCGCCGCCACGATCTGGTTGACTTGATCTAGAGTTTCGGGGTTCATGCTCGCTCCGCCCAACTGTACGGCCCGTTGGTGTCCATTCCTTCGGAAAACCGGGGCTCCTGTGTCACCCGGGCTTGATCGAAGGCGAGAAATCGTCGATAACTCGCCCGCCAAAGGGGATCTATGGCCAAGAAGACGCGCAAAAAATCACCCGCCCGCAAAGCCGCCTCGAAGAAGCCCTCAACGAAGGGGGGGGGCGGGGCTCGCCAGAAGGCCGCCCCGAAGCCCAAGGGCGAGCCAGCGGTCGATTCGGGGACCGAAGCGGTCTCGTCGGCTGCGGAGCGCCAGCACCTCGAAAGACTCCGGGCGCGGATCAACGGCCTGGACACCGAGCTGGTCAAGCTGCTCAACGAGCGGGCCAAGACCGTGGTCCGTGTCGGCAAGCTCAAGCAGAAATCGGGCATCCCGATCTACGCCCCGCACCGCGAGAGCGCGGTGCTCGACAAGGTTCTCAAGAGCAACCGCGGCCCGCTCCCGGACAAAACGGTCGAAGCGGTCTACCGAGAGCTGATGTCCGGGAGCTTTGCGCTGGAACGCCCGCTCCGGATCGGATTCCTCGGGCCCCGGGGCTCCTTTAGCCACCTGGCCTCGTCCAAGCACTTCGGGCAGAGCGTCGATTTCGAGGATCTGCATTCGATCGATGGCGTCTTCACTGAGGTGAGCCGGGGTCACGTGGACTACGGGCTCGTGCCCATCGAGAACTCGATCGGGGGCGGGATCGTCGAGGCACTCGATGCCTTTACCGAGCACGCGAGCAAGGTCACGGTGTACGCGGAGGCGCAGATCGAGATCCATCACGCGCTCCTGGCCAACTGCGAGCCGGGACAGATCAGGCGGATCCATTCCAAGCCCGAGATCTTCACGCAGTGCAAAACCTGGCTGGCGACGCAGTACCCGCACGCCGAGCAGGTGCCCGCGGCCAGCAGCAGCCGAGCGGCGATCACCGCTTCCGAGGAGTGCGCCCAGGCTGAGGCCATCGGCGCCAGCCCCGTGGCGGCTGCGATCGGAAACTCTTTGGCAGGCTCGATTTACGGATTGAGCACGCTCTTTGACAACATCGAGGACCGCCCGGGCAACATCACCCGGTTCCTGGTGCTCGGTCGTCAGAAGGCCCGTAAATCGGGGGATGACAAGACATCCATGATGTTCAATACCGCGGACAAACCCGGCGCGCTCGTCAGGGTGCTGCAGGTCTTTGAGTCAGCGGGTGTGAACCTGACGCACATCGACAAGCGTCCGAGCCGGGTGAAGAACTGGCAGTACACGTTTTTCATCGATGCCGAGGGGCATCGCGACGATGCCAGGCTCGCCGAGGCGATCGACAAAGCCTCGTCTCACTGCAAGGACTTGAGTGTTCTTGGGAGCTATCCGCGGTCGCGCCGGATCCTCTAGACCTGTCAAGACACATCCACGCCTGACTATCTGGTTGTCGCAACGCTCGGTTTGGAGCGATGGTGTCTGATTCGCCCCCGTGGGTCGGATCAGCGCGTGCAGAGCAGGCGGAACTCTGTGATAATGACCGCGTCGTATTCGCGCCAACGGAGGGCGAATGCAGGAAGGGGTTTGGTTGGGTGTCGGTTGCGACCGGTGCACAATCAAACTCTTGGGGTCGGTTGAGCTTCGGGCGTGGGTCCGGTAGCGTACGCGGCACCCAAGTCGGGCCCCGTGTCGGACGGATACGGCAGGCGCCCGACAGACATGCGAATTCCGAGCGACGACCAGCCGTCCGCGACGGTCGGTGGGCGTCGTCAATGCCGGGGCTGTGCGCCGGACGGGATCGAGCAATGCACGCAGAGGACGCGTCACGGATGCGCATCCAACGCGAAGCGGGACACCCATCGGGGACAGGAAGCAGCCATGAGTCGTTCATTCAATGCGCGTCGTCCGTATGTCCGCCAGACCAAGTCCATCACGCGTCGAGCGAGCCAGGATCTGGTGAGCAAGGCGGGACAGGCTCCCATCGATCGACCGATGGTCGAGCAGCTCGAGCCGAGGAAGCTGTTGTTCTCGATCTCGATCGACGGGTCGCAGCAGGACGCCAACGGCAACTTCTTTGCTGACGCTTACTTTGCCTACTTCGTCCCGTACCTCGAGAGCCCTCAGGAGGTCGAAGACCCCGAGGACAACACGCTCACCGAGGATTTCAACGACGACATGGTCGGGCAGCTCTTCCCGGGCCAGCAGCGGGTGCTCGCTGGCTCGAACATCCTGCTCCGCAACAACGGGCCGCAGTCCGCGATCGCCATTGTCGCACCGTTTGACATGAACGGTCAGCCGATCACCGAGCTGACCCGCCTCGACGTCAATATGGCGATCGCCACCGACTCGTTCTCAATGACGACGCTGGCAACCAACCAGGCCTTCGGGCTCCGGAATATCTATGTCAGCGCTACTTTCAACGTTCTCGACGGCGGCAACGGTGCCGGGCTGCTCAACGGCGGCCTCGAGATCGAAACCCGCTTCCAGGGCGAGGTCCAGCGCACCTATTCGCAGGCGGATCTCGCGGCACTCAACGGGACAGGCCTTGGCGTGTACACGATCAACGCCCAGGGCGGCGACATCGGCGCCTTCGACGAGATCCGTTTCATCCAGAGAGACACCGCGTTCGTGAACCCCGGTGTTCTGGTGGCCGACTTCCTGCTCGACGATTTCACCTACATCCCGCCTTCGACGTCTTTCAACGCGATCGTGAACTCTCGCGTTGTGGGCGGGTACGTCCGCATCACCGGCGAGGTCGGCGCGACGGCAGAGCTCCTCGATCTCTACGGGCGCGACATGCGCGAGACCATCATGCTCGGCCAGCAGGCCGGGACGAACTTCGTGTGGGGCGATTTCGACGGCGACGGCATCCCCGAGTACAACGACGGCATCGGTCGCATTAACCTCGCAGGGTTCGACGAGGACTCCTCGATCTACCTGACGGGCGGCAACATCGTCGCCTTCGGCACGGGCCAGCCCCCGGTGACGGCCGAAGATATCGAGAACGGCTTCGCCTGGGACTTTGGCGCGCTCAACCTGATCGAAATATTCGAGAACGCCGGGCTCGGCTTCTTCACGCTCGAAGGCGACGAACGAGGCGCGTCGGGCCTGCCCAATCAGTCGGCGCAGATCGTCATCGGCTCACCGTTTGAGCGCCCCCAGTTCGGCTACAACCCGGGCGGCACGCCTCTGGGCAACAACGGCGATTTCCTCTTCACCAACCCGGAGCAGGGCATTTTCCTGACGGACGGTTCGTCCATCGGTGATGTTGTCGTCAACGCGGTCCAGTTCGGCTCGAGCCAGTTCAACGGCTCGGTCGGTACCTTTGCCACCGGTGTGAATTACGGCAGCCTCTCCGTCGCGGGCGACCTGTCGGCGTTCATCGTCGCGGGCGATTCCGGCGCGTACTCGCGTGACCCGGAGGACTTTGACACCCAGACGACCAACGCCAACTTCGTCACGGGCTCGCAGATCCTGGTGGGTCGCTCGCTCCGCGAGTTCGCCGTGGGCGGCAAGAACCTCGCTTCGCTCGTCGTCGACGGCGACCTCAGCTCGCCCTCGTCGGCTCCCGCCAATGACATCCTCAACTACACCGAGCGGGAGGTTGTCTATGGGTTCGACCCCGCGACGGCCGACGGTGTCCGGGCCTACCTGCGGCTCAACCGCGGGGCGGGCAGCATTTACGACAACTACGCGGTGCTGTTCGGTACGGGCACCAGCCGGAACGACACGATCCTGAGCGCCGAGTTCCTCAACTCGCCCAGCACCGCTGCCATCGTCACCGGCTCGGTCGGCGGGCAGGATCCGATCAACGCGGGCGAAGACTCCGGCGACGTCTACGGGTTTGCTGTCGACGGCTCGCGTGACATCGTCATCGAGACGCTCTCGTTTGCCACGGCGTTTGTCGGTCAGATCCGCATCGTCGATTCCGATGGTCGCACCGTCGCCGGCTCAACGGCAGACGTCAAGACCGCTTTCGGAAGCGTCATCCGCTATCGCCCGACCGCGCCGGGTGTGTACTACCTGGTGATCAACCACCTCGGCACCGCCACGCCGGACGCAGGCATCAACCTCACGTACTCGGTGCTCGTCAGCGGCATGGCGCCGACCACGCTGGGCTCCTACCGCACCGGCCTTGGCTTCGGATCATTCAACGACAACCGCCCGGTCGCAGCGGACAACGAGCTGGCACGCCCCGTCGTAGTGCTCAACTCGGGCAGCGCCGGTTCGATCCGCGTGGGCACCGGCTTTGTCAACGGCGCCGGCGTCGAGGTCGTTGCGGACGCCATCATCAACACGCTCGACTCCGCGGATCAAAACGCCACCATGAGCGGGTTCTCGTTCTCCGCTCCGGGCCATCTCTACAACATCACCACGGGCGGCGATATCGGCAGTGTTTCCAACGGCACAACCGCGCCGAACGACTTCACCATCGGCGGGAATTTCGGCACGCTCTACACCGGGCGACTCGGTATCGTCGGCGCAAGGCCGATCAACGGCGACGTCTCCAACTTCACGCTGAACGTCGGAGGCCAGATCGCGCTGCTCAACATCGGCGGCGGCATCGGCATCGACCAGGACAACGCCACGGGTCAGCTCCCTGTGCTGAACAATGAGCCCGTTGTCATCCGCACAGGGCTCGACGCGGATCTGGATGGTCACATCGGCATGATCCGGTTGGGCTCGCACCTGGCCGGTGACGCGCTGACCATCGATACCTCCGCCTCACCCGGCTCCATCGTCGGCGCCCTGCTCGTTTCCCAGGACGTTGGCAACTTCGGCAACGACGGCCTCTACGGCAACGACTTCGGCATCTTCGACGGCTTCACCGGAACGACCCTGAATCTCGGTCTTGATTCCGATATCCGGTTCGTCGACACGCCCACGATCGACCTGCTCAGCTCGGCCGAATTCGCGCTGCCGATCATCTCGGGCCAGACACTCTCGCTCGTCGACGACGCGGGCGGTCGCGTGGATATTTCGATCACCTCACGCGAGTTCTTCGGCATCGAACTCGGGCGCGTCTATGTCGTGCCCGTCGACGGCTCGCAGGGCGTCGCGATCGCACGCATCGAGGTCGATTCACTCGTGGGCACCGGCACGCTCGCGGGCGGGCGCACCCTCCGCATCCGCGGCGAGAACGGGCAGTCCGTCAACGACATCATCTCGATCGGACGTATCCTCATCCGCGCTTCCGATGCGTTCAGCGACATCGTGATCGAGGGCTCGGCCCAGATCGATGTCTGGCGGATCGATGCGGTGCAGGGCCTCAACAGCATCACGCAGAACACGCCGCGCGGCGACATCGTCGCCATCGACACCAACTCGCTCAACACGCTCCGCATCCGTCAGGGCGACCTCGGGCGGACCGAGCTCCTCCAGTGGGGCCCCTCTGAGATCGGGCCCTTCCTCGGCATCGTCAGCGGCGCCGGCGGCATGGTCGCCGGAGCGATCGGCATCGAGCCGCTGATCATGGACGGGAACTGGAACACGCAGACGTTCCGTCCCACCAACGACGCGAACTTCGATGGAGGCAATGCCTACCTCGACGACATCGGCTCGCCCGTGGATGGCTACCTGAACGGTGTGATTATCCGTACCGGCACGGTCACGCTGGTCGAGGCCACCGGCGGCATCGGCGACGTCATCTCCGTCAACCTCCAGGGCGACATCCTGACCGTCCGCGCCAACAGCAACAACACCAGCGCTGCGGGCGATTTCAACGGCATCTTCGGCACGATCTTCTCGGGACGCGACATCGATCTCGTCGAGATCGGCGACGGTCTCCGGGGCAGCGGCGCAGGCCCCATGGCCTCTGCCGGCATCTTCGCAACGAGCGGGATCGATACCGTCCGCGACAATATCAACAACGGGGACATCGAGGGCGTGATCGCCGCGGCCTCGTTCGACCGGGACCTCATCACAAACCCGCGTGTCATCCCGCAGATCGGGATCAACGCGATCCGGTTGACGCGAGGCGGAAGCATCCGCGACGCTTACATCTCAACCGCCGTCACGATCGACGAGTTCTGGACGGGCAACGGATACAACAACGGCACTGCTTTCGTCGGAACGCTCGACGATGTCACGGTCTCGCGGGGTGACATCTTCAGATCCATTATCGAGGTCGCGAATCTCGACACGCTCACCATCACCAACGGCTTCTACGACGCGACCGACCTCTCGGTCAGGAATCAGGCCAGAACCATCTCGGCCGCCGGCTTCCGCAACTCCACCATTGGCGGCGACCTGCTCGAGTACCGCATCAGCCGGATCATCGTCGCCGAGGACCTGGATCGACTCCGGGTGGTCAACGGCGACCTTGTCGACACCTCGGTGTTCATCACGGGCTCGCTGCTCACTTCCATCACCGCCAACAACTTTGTCCGCGCCAACATCGGCATCAGCAACACGATCAACGCGATCACGCTCGGCGGCGACATGCTCGCCAGCACCATCAACACCGGCCAGCTCCGGTCGATGGTCGTTGGAAACAGCATCCGCACCTCGGCCATCAGCGTCAGCGGCCCGCTCATCAATCTCACCGTCGGCAACCAGATCAACCGAACCGACATCACCGTCAGCGGCCCGGACGGACGCATCGACCTCATCCGCGTGACGAACACGCTCAACGCCGACATCACTTCCTCCGGTGTCGTGGGCACGATCTCCTCCACAGCGGGCGACATCACCGGCTCGATCACCACGACCACGACGCGGGCCAATATCGGGCTCATCTCCGCGTTCCGGGACCTCGCGGTCGAGACCGACATCGGGGGCAACCTCAATCAGATTGTCGCCGGACGCAACATCGGCATCGCCACCGATCCCAGCGTGATCCTCGTCCGGGGCCAGGTCGGCATTCTCAACGTCGCCGGCGGACGGCTCTTCTCCGACCTCCGTGTCGGGCAGGGCATCACCACCGTTACGATCGGATCGACAGCGAATCTCCCGACCGCTGCCAAGAGCGCCGACGGCGACATCGAGGCCTTCGGACGGATCCAGACCATCAACATCACCGGCGATTACGACGGCTCGATCGTCTCCGAATCGGGCGGCATCGGCAGCGTCACCATCACCAACGGCTCGTTCCTCCCCAACGCTTCGATCATCGCTCGCGATGGCGGCATCGGCAGCGTGATCATCATCGCCGGCCACCTGATGGGCAACATCTTCTCTGACCAGTCCATCAACCTCATCCGCGTGGTCGCCTCGTCCGACGGCGTGTTCGGCGACGTCGGCATCAACCCCAACCTCTCGTCGGGCACCGCCACCAGCGATGCGAACCGGAACCAGCTCCCCCCGGGCGTCGTCGCGACCAACGCGATCGACGGCCCCGTGATCGCTGCGCTCCGCGGGATCAACCAGTTCGTCGTCACCGGCGGCTCGATCTTCGATGCCACGATCTACGCGGGCACGAACCTGGGTCTGCTCAGCGTCACCGGCAACGTCCAGTCCGACGGCCAGCAGGCCGACGACGCTTCCGTCACGATCGCCGCGGGCGACCAGATCCAGGACGTTCAGATCACCGGCGGCGTGAGCGACACGCTCTTCATCGCCGGGCTCACGAACTTCGGTGCTTCGCCCATCTTCAGCATCCTCGAGAACACGTACGCCGACCGCCCCGGCGGCACCGGCGCGGCTGCCGATACCGTCAAGTCCGGACGCATCCAGAACGTCAGCATCGGTGGCAACGCCTTCGACGTCACGTTCAGTGCGGGCATGACCGCAGGCGCCGACGGCGTCTACGGCACGGGCGACGAGCGCCACGTCATCGGGCTCAGCTACGTCAACGATCTGACCATCGGCGGCACACGCACCAACGTCACGGTCAGCGCCGATCGCAAGTGGTACACGCTCAACGGGCAGGTCATCACACCCGCCATCCAGAACACAACCCCCTCGCTCAACAACTCCGGCCGCAACGCCGCCAACGAGGGCGGGCTCCTCGAATCGCTGACCGGCGCCTTCACGGGAGGCGGGATCAACCTTGGCAACCTGGGTGTGGTCATCGACTTCGGAACCACACGCACCTTCGCCTGGAACGGCACAACGTTTACGGTAGAGGTCACTTCTTCCCAGCAGGCCGCGGCGAACGCCGACGCCTCGCGGGGTGTGGTCTGGGACTTCAGCAGAGGCCGGCTGATCCTGGCCAACACACGCCTTGCCGACGGCGTGATCATCACGGTGCTCGACAACGACAACAACCCCAACACGCCTCTGCCCGAACTGATCGACTTCGACATCGTCTCCAACGACGAGGCCTCGATCGGGCTCATCCGTGTCAACGGCGATCTCCGAGGCAACTCAGACATCATCGTCGACAACTACGCCCGCACCATCGATATCGATAACTACGAGGGCGACGGCCAGATCATCGTCGGCGTCGACATCGGCTCGCTGACCGTCGCACGCTTCGCAGGCGGAAGCATCGCCGCGAACTTCGTCAACAACTTCACCTCGACACGCAGCGTTGTCGCTGGCAGCGGCCTCGTCCCGACGATCGATTTCGCGGGCGTCCGGTCGTTCAACGTCACCCAGAACCTCACGGCGATCGTCAATATCGATCGCTCCGTCTCTCAGAACTTCACCATCGGAGGCAGCCTGGTTCAGTCGCTCGTTCGCTCGGGCGGGTCTGTGACCTTGATCAACGCCGACTCGATCTCACGCTCACGCATCAGCGTGGCCAACACCATCAACACCATCACCGTCGCCGGGAACGTCTTCGACTCGGCGATCCTCGCCGGCGGCGACCTCGGCTCCGACGCACAGATCGGCACCGGCGGCGATGCCTCCACGGTCGACCGCGCCACCAGCGGCAACATCGGCACCGTCACCATCGGCGGCAACTTCAGCGAGTCTGATATCGTCGCCGGCTACCTCCGAGGCCCGGACGGGTTCTTCGGCACCGACGACGACACTGCCGCCAGCGGCGTCTCGACCATCGGCACCGTCACCATCGCCGGCACAGGCAGGGGCTCCAACACCAACAGCGAGTCCTACACCATCGCCTCGGCAGGCACGCTCACGCTGGTCTCCATCAACGGCTCCAACGGCACGTCGAACGGGAACTTCACCATCGATCGATTCTCGGGCCTCCCACTGCCGATCCGCGTGACCAACTTCAGCGTCGTCCAGGACGCGCGCGTCTACACCGCGACCTTCACCTTCAACCAGGACATCGACACCGGCACCCTCAACGACGCGCTCTCCATCCGCGAGATCATCAGCGAAGGCAACTTCATCGCACTGAATAAGCCAAACGCCACTCCCGGCTCCGGCGACTACTCGATCGAGTTCGACTCGACCACACGGATGGTCACGGTCACCATCGACCGCGCGATCACCGACGCGAATCTCATCGACAACGGCGACGGCACCTTCTCTCGCCCGGCGGGCGCTGCAGCGGGCGTCTACCGCATCGAGCTCGATTCCGACATCCTCCGTGCACGCGTCAGCCAGGCACGCCTCGATGGCAACCGCGACGGCTTCGCTACGCCCAACGACAACTTCTCCGTCGATGACATCATCGGCGACGCCGGCGACGCGGCCGGCCCCAGAGATCCAGAGCGGGTCGATGTGCTCATGGACGGCTCGCTGATCGTCGACTTCTTCGGCGCGACCAGCCTCGACCAGATCTTCGATTCCAACTCCAGCCCCGACAGCCTGCCCGATCCCAACACGCCCTTTACGCTCCGTGGCGCCCTGGGCGACCACGCGGACCGCGATCTGAACAACTTCGGTTTCGGCAGCGACATCGACGTCTACCGCATCACGCTCCAGGCGGGCCAGATCCTTCAGCTCGGCGAGATCACCGGGCCCGCGTTCCAGGCGCAGCGCAGCCTCTACTTCCAGCCCACAGGCAACGGCACACCCGAGCTGCTCTTCTCGCAGCAGGGCTCGTCGTTCATCGTGGACAACTTCTTCAGCAACTTCGGCTTCGAGACGGATCAGGCCCTGCCGCTGCCTGTCCAGCCCGCGCAGCTCACCGACCGCTCCGACGGCGCCGCGATCCTGATCAAGGAATCGGGCACGTTCTACATCGTCCTCGAGGCGGGCTCGGATCTCAGCGATTCCTGGTACACACCGGGAGCCGTCAACAACGTCACCGTCCAGCCCAACCAGATCGGCAACTACGCCTTCAGCGTCAACGTCTTTGACGACGGGAACTCAGGCTTCTCGGCAGGCAACGACGCGGGCAACGGCACCCCCGTCGTCCACGCGCCGCCCCTCTCGCTCTTTGCCTCCCCGACCGCATCGGTTGTCATCGGCGACTACACCTTCTTCCGCACCGCGGGCGCCGACGGCGTCTTCGGGAACAACGACGACGTTGTGCGTGGAACCAGCGCCGATGGCGAACGCACTTCCACCCGTATCGGCTCACGCCTGACCAACACGGTCGCCAGCTCGATCGGATACTCGGGCGTGACGGGCCTGCCCGGCGAGGTCCAGTCCGATGTCGACATCTGGCACCTCAACAACCGCCAGCCCATCGCACCGGGCACCCTCATGACCATCACGGTCAAACTCGCCGACATCGGAACCGATCTCGGCTCAACCATTTCCTCCAACACCGGGACCTTCGATTCGCTGGCCGACTTCGCCGAATTCGCTCAGAGTGTCCAGTTCGGTCTCTTCGATACGACCGACTCCTTCGGAATCGGCGACGCCAACATCGTCTTCAGCCCGACCGACTTCGCATCCAGGGCCAGCGAACCCAACACCATCATCGCCGAGAACGGCGCGACGCGCTACGGCTACGACGCCAACGGTGACTTCTTCATCTCCTTCGTCGTCCCGCCCGCCATCAACGGCGCTGCGAACGCATCGGGCACATATGCCGTCTACCTCCAGGGCGCTTTCCGAGGCGATTACGAGCTCGAGATCGTCACACAGGGCACCGGCACCTTCACTCGCAGAAGCCAGAATGTGCTCATCGAGACCGGCGGCGGTTCGATCGATTGGCTCGCGATCGATGGGTCCACCATCGATGTGGGCGGCTTCGACGCTCGTTCGCTCGGCTTTACAGGCCGCGTGAACAACGTGCCCGTCAACACCTATGTCCTCAGCCAGCTCGTCAACAGACTCAACAGCGTTTACGCCGCCGCGGGCTTCGATGTCACATTCTCAACCAATCCCGCAGACTTCGAGTTCCAGGAGTTCTCGACCGTCTTCCTCTCGAGCGATCACGACCCCACCGGGCTGATCCTGCGTTCGGACTACGGCTACGCACAGCACTCGGACCCCTTCAACACGGACATCGAGGACGAGGCCGTCGTCTTCACGCCCGACCTCTCCGTCCTGGGCCTGACCCCCTCGCCCTCCGACCTGGACCGCTTCATCGATTCGCTCACCGCTTCGACCGGGCGACGCGTCGGCGAACTGGTCGGCCTGCGTCTGACGAGCCCGCAGTTTGCAGCCAGCGACATCGACCTCTTCAACGAGTTCTCGGTTGACTTCGGCTCGTTCTTCGGCGATTACATCATCCCGACCGACGGCCGCCGACTCGCAAGCCACCTCTCGTCGCTGGACGACACCGGCTTCTTCCTGGGCCAGCAGGACTCGGCTTCGCTGCTCGACCGGATCCTCACCAACTAACACACGACCACACCTTGCACGAAGCAGGCCTCGCCCATCCGGGTGGGGCCTGTTTCATTAGAGGCACGAGGGTTCAATCGGCTGAAACGGGCGTCGGTTTGGCCTTGGTTGCGGGCTTCTTCGCAGCGCCCTTCTTGCGGGGGCGCGGCGCGGGCTTTGCTTGAGCCTCGGTCTTTTTCGCGGGCGCTGTCTTCGCGCCCGCCTTCCTGGCCCCTGTCCCTTTCGTCGCGCCCTTCCGCGCAGGCTTCGGCTTGACGACGACCGGGACGAGCGGCTCGGGCTCGGATTCGGCTTCGGTCGATGCGCTGATCCGGGTCTGCTCTGAGAGCAGCCGAGTGAGCTGCATTTCGATCACAGCCAGGCGCTCGCCTTGACGCTCGACGCTGTTTCGCAGCTCGATCTGTCGCGACTGCTCGAACTCCAGCTCGACGCGCAGCTTCGCGTTCTCGCTCTGGGCGCGCTGCATCCGGTCGGCGCACGCCCGCTCGACGAGTTCAGCGATGTAGGCCTGGGTCGCCTGGCGGTGCTCGTCGAGCGTGCCGGTGAATCGGTCGGCTTCTGCGATCGCGCTCTCGAGGCGTTCCAGCGCGGCGCCGGCTTCTTTCACACCCGCGGAATGCCGACCCATCTCGCCCTTGATCTCGTTCGCCAGCTGCCGTGCGGATTCCCCGACGCGCCCAAGCTCAGTCTCGGCGCGGCTGCGTGCCGATTCGAGCCTCGCCTCGAGCTCCGTCGAGAGCAAGTCCACCGACTGCCGGTGCTCGCGCAGCTGCGCCTCGGCCCGGCGCGAGAGCCGCTCGACCTCGAGCGTCTGCTCGCCGGCGCCCGCCTGCACCCGGCTGACGGCGAGCTCCGCGGCCCGTTCGATCGAGTCCCGGTGCGCCGAGCCCGCGGCGATCGCCTCGCGCAGGGTTCTTGCCGCCGCGTCAAGCTCGCGCTTGAGCGCCGACGATTCCGTCCGCAGGCCCTCGCGCAGCTCGCCCGTTTGCTCGTCGAGCTTGCGCGACGATTCACGCTGCTCGACACGCAGCGTCTCCCGCGCGGTCTCAAGGCTCGTCAGCTGCTCGCTGAGACCCTGCCCCGTCTGCTCGGCTCGTTCGGACAGGCCCGCGATGAGCGATTCGCCGCGCTGGCGGAGCTCGTCGAGCCGCTGGCTGAGATCGCGGCGCATCTGCGAGGCGTCGCCGCTGAGCGACTGGCGCGCCGCTTCGAACGAGTCGAGCGTGCCGGCTGCGATGGTCGCCAGGCGTGCTTCGAAGGCCTCGCCCCGCTCGCGCACGGTGGACTCGACGTCCCGCGCCGCCTGCTGGGCGATCTCGGTGCGCCGGGTCAGCGATTCGAGCGTGTCGCCCGCGGTGCGCTGGCGCTGGTCGATCGTGTCGATGAGCGCCGAGGCTCTTTGGAAGATATCCGTGTGTGCGCCGACGAAACCCTCGAGGCGCTCCAGCACGCTGGCGGCCGCCTCGGCGCGCCGGGCGAGCAGGTCGCTCTCGTGCGTGGCTTTCTCGACCGAGGCGCGGAGCATCGACGCGAACGTCTCGAACGCCCGCCGATCCACGACGCGAGGGGTCAGGAAGATCTCTTCCGTCGCCCCCTGGCCCGCCTGATTCTGGGTGTGCGCACTCACGTCCTTGGGTCGCCTCCGGCGAGCGGGCCTGCACTGAGACCCATTGCCCGGCCTCCATGCCGGGTCTGTCCCCTTTCCATCGTCGCAAGCCCACCCGACGGGACAGAAATGGGGCTTTCACGCGGCCTGCATAGACTCATGCCATGCCCCGCCGATCCGATGCCGATATGCCCGACCGCTACGACGACAAGTCCCGTGGCCCCCGTCTCCAGCGGGTGCTCGCCGACGCTGGGGTCGCCGCGCGCCGGGTCTGCGAGGAGCTCATCCTCGCGGGCGATGTCGAGGTCAACGGGCGCACCGTCGATTACCTGCCCGCGTTCGCTGACCCCGAGACCGATCGCATCAAGGTCCAGGGTCGCCCCATCAAGAACCAGACCCGCAAGCTCTACATCATCCTCAACAAGCCGCCCCGGACCATCACGACCACTGCCGACGAACCCGAGATGGACCGGCGCACCGTGCTCGACCTCGTCGATCACCCGAGCGCCGGTCGCCTCTACCCCGTGGGGCGACTCGACTACGACACGACCGGGCTGATCCTCCTGACCAACGACGGCGACCTTGCCAACAAGCTCACGCACCCCCGGTTCGGGGTCGTCAAGACGTACCACGCCGTCGTCAAGGGCAAGCTGACCGACGAGGACGTGAAGCAGATCGCCGAGGGCATCTATCTCGCCGAGCGCAAGGCGGGCAAGACGACGGGCGCCAGCCGAACCGCCCGGGTGGATGTGTCGATCTTCAAGCGCGACCGCGATCGCACGATCCTGGAGCTCCGCCTGCGCGAGGGGCGGAACCGCCAGGTCCGGCGCATGCTGGCGGCGGTGGGCTGCCCGGTGAAGAAGCTCGAGCGTGTCGCGATGGGTCCGCTGATCATGAAGGGCCTGCCGTCGGGCGCCTGGCGCGAGCTGAGCAAGCCCGAGGTCGACATGCTCCGCAAAGCCATCACGCGCGGCAAGAACGCGGACAAAGCGCCCGCCGCGAGCAAGGGTTCAAAGAAGAAACGCCCCATGGGCAAGCGCGAGGAAGAGGCCGAGAAGCAGCTCCCATCGATCGTCGATCCCAAGCGCATCAAGGCCGCGGTCGCGACCTCGGATCGCCCCGCCCCGGACAAGGGCGCCCGTCGCCTGACGAGTGATCGCCGAAAATGAGCGCCGCCCGCGAGAGAACGCCCAAGCTGACCGACACGATCCGCGTGCTCCGCATCGGCGTGCGCAGCCTCTATCGCTCGCGCCTGCCCCAGATGTCCGCGGCCCTGGCGTTCCGCACACTCTTTGCGCTCATCCCGATCATCGTGATCTCGGTCGCTGCCATCGGCGCATTCGCAGAGCAGAGCGATGTCCGCAAGATCATGATCCAGGCCTTCGATCGGCTGGGATTCACCGTCATCCAGAGCCCGGTCCTCGAACAGGACACCGAAGTCGGCCCCACGCTTGAAGGCCCGATGGTCACCGTTGATCCGGTGGAACCCAGCGCCGGAAGCATCGAAAACCCCGAGAACCCGGGCGAGGAGCAGGAGCTGCGGGAAGAGACGGTCAACGAGGTCGTGGACCTGCTCATGGCGCTCGTCGACAAGATCCTGAACCTGCCCTTCGGTGCGATCGGCGCTGTGGGTGTGCTCACTCTGATCTACGCCTCGCTCTCCATGCTCATCGAGATCGAGCGCACATTCAACATTGTCTACCGCGCGCAGGTCGGCAAGAGCTGGGGCAAGCGCATCGTCCAGTACTGGGCGATCATCACGCTCGTGCCCATCCTGCTCTTTGCAACGTTTTACGCCTCCGAGCAGTTCCGGGGCCTTGGCGTCGGGATCGCGGGCTTTGTTGTGAGTGTCGCGATCACCGCGCTGCTGCTGCTCCTGGCGTACACCGTGATCCCGAACACGCGCGTGCATGTGCGCACGGGTGTGGTGGGGGCCCTCTTCGCGGCGATCCTCTGGGAACTCGCCAAATGGGGCTTCCGCCAGTATCTGGGCTATTCGGCCAGCTACGCCAAGCTCTACGGCTCGATGGCGCTCCTGCCGCTCTTCATGCTCTGGGTCTACCTGACCTGGCTCATCATCCTCTTCGGGCTCCAGGTCGCCTACGGGCTCCAGCACATCGAGATCGCCCGCCAGATCGATGAGCAGGACGCGGAGAAACGCCTGACCGATCCCGCGGCTGTCCTTGGCGTGATCGCGGTCATCGCCGAGCGGTTCACGCGCGGGAAAACCACAGGCCCCGCAGTCATCACCGATGAGCTCAACCTGCCCGCCGACGTCGTCGATGCGATGCTCGAAAAGCTGACCCGCTCGGGCTTCCTCCACCCCGTCGACGGCGAACTGGACAACTACGCGCTGGCAAGGCCCGCCGAGGGAATATCCCTCGAAGAACTCATGCTCGCCATGGGCGACATCACCGACACCGGGCTGGTTTCCAACGGAACGTGGACCGGGGCGATTGGGCGTCTCCGCGAGGCGCAGCTGAATGTGATCCGTGGCGAGTCCGTTGCGGGCCTGATTGCCCTTCCCGAGGAGGGTTCTCCATGAACGCGAAGAGACACCCCGCACGGGCTCGGGTAGCACAAATCGGTACCTGGCTCGCGGTGCTCGTCCTGGCCTCGGGCTGCTACTCCAAGGTCGTCGACTCCCGGGGGATCGGAGGCGATTCCACGGAGCTCCGCAAGAACCACGAGTTCGGCTCGGACAACCCTCTCCAGGACGTGATTTCCCGCGAGAAGAGGCGACGATAACCCCATCGGAACGCCTCGCCCGAGCGAACTACACTACACCACGGAGGAACCGCCATGGGCCTTGAAACCGCATTGCCGACGGATCTGGTGCTGACCACTCAGCTGCAGCGGGTCATCAACTGGGCCCGGCGCAGCTCGATCTGGCCCATCCCATTTGCAACCGCCTGCTGCGGCATCGAGCTGATGGCGACCGCGTCCAGCCGGTATGACCTGGCCCGATTCGGCGCCGAGGTCATGCGCTTCAGCCCGCGACAGAGCGACCTCTTGATCGTCGCGGGGCGCGTCTCGATCAAGATGATGCCCGTCCTCCAGCGCATCTACCAGCAGATGACCGAGCCCCGCTGGGTCATCTCCATGGGCGCGTGCGCCTCGACCGGCGGCGTGTTCGACAACTACGCCGTCGTGCAGGGCGTCGATCAGTTCATCCCCGTCGACGTCTACGTCCCGGGCTGCCCGCCCCGCCCGGAGCAGCTCATCGAGGGCGTCATGGCGATCCAGCGCATCATCGACGAGGACCGCATCCCGCCCGCCGGCCCGGGCGGCAAGCGCGCGGCCCTGGGCATCGCCATCGCCCCGACACACAGCGTCGCCCCGCAGCCCGTCGGGCTTGGGCGTTAATCACGCGCTTCGATCCAATTGAAAGACGAGAGCCTCTTGCTCCCGCAAGGGGCTTTTTACTTCGCCTTGAGCACAAGCAGCGTCCGGTCGTCATCCGCGGGGCGACCCTGTGTGAACTGCTCGACCGATGCGAGGACGGAATCGATGAGCGCGTTCGCGTCGATGCCGCAGTGGGTGAGCACCCCGTCGAGGCGTTCGGTGCCGTAGAGATCGTCCTCGGGGTTGAAGGCCTCGGTGATGCCGTCGGTATAGAGGATGACCTGGTCGCCCCGGATCAGTCTGGCGGTCGACTGCTCGAACTCGATATCGGGCGTGATCCCAAGCGGGAGCGACTGCGCCTCGTCGAGGACGAACATGCTGCCGTCGGAGCAGCGTTTGACTCTGGGCGGGTTGTGCCCGGCGCTTGCGTAGGTCAGGGTCATGTCCGCGGGGTCATATACGGCGTAGAACGCGGTCACAAAGTTGCCGTCGGAGACGTAGTGCTTCGAGAGTTTGTTGTTGACATAGTTCAGCAGGTCCGCCGGCTGCGTGGTGTGCCCCGGGAACGTGTGCGCCAGGGCGTGCAGGATCGCCATGAGGACAGCCGCGGGCGTGCCGTGCCCGCAGACGTCGGCGATCAGAAATCCCCACTTGCCTTCCGCCAGGGGGAAGATGTCGTAGTAGTCCCCGCCCGCGCGCGCCGAGGTCTGGTAGGAAGCCGCCAGATCCAGCCCGGGGATCTCGGGCAGTCGTTTGGGCAGCAGCGACCTCTGGATGTCCGCGACGACCTTGAGCTCCGCGTCGACCTGCTCGTAGGCGCGGTCGCGTTCGCGCTTGAGCACGAGCATGTTGGTGGCGCGCCCGAAGAGGTTGGTCCGCCAGACCGCGTCGGGCAGGTCAAGCGGGTCGAAAGCGTTCACGTCGTACAGGCCCATGACATACATGTTGAGCGCTTCGCCGTTGTCGTAGCTTGGGACCGCAACAACGAGCCTGACATCGCCGAGGTACTCGTAAGTGGGGTCCTTGGGGTCGATGGAGATATCCCGGAGGTAGGCCGGTTCGCCCGCCATGATCAGGTCGCACAGCAGGCCCGAGGTGTAGGTCGGGAGCTGGTCCTGGTTCTTCCAGGGGTCAAAGTTTTCGTCCCAGTTCGAGGACCGGGTGATTTTGCAGCCCGGCTCATCCAGCCCGCGTCTGCTGAGCGCCACGAACGAATCTACCGGCAAGAATTGCCCGATCCGCTTGCGATACAGGCTGACCATCTCCTGTGGGTCGGTCTGCCGGCTGAGCTCCCGCATCAGCGATGTGACGTCACGGAGGCGTGTTTGCCAGTCGGCATGCCTGGATAGCCGATTGGCAGTTTCAGGGGATGCGTTGGCGGGCTGCGATTGTTTCTCGTCCACGGTTCACCCTGTAGGTTGCGAACAGAAATATGACAAGGGATAGTACACCCATGCAATTGCGGACTCTCTGGTGCGGCTTTGGCCTGGCTTTCATCGCGATCTCGTCTGCGTCCTGCTCGGGCTCGGGCGCCAGGCAGCGCGAGTCGCTCGCCCCGTTCATGCCGCCGATGACCATCGTGCTGGATTCCTCGATCGATGACTGGCCCGCGACCCAGGTTGCCGTCGCCGACGAGTATTTCCTGTATCTGCGATTCAGCCCGGGCGAGCCCGTTTCGCTCCAAGCCAACGACGAGGCCGTGGTGGTCTCCCTCGACGTCGATGGCAACGCCTCGACGGGTCTGGCCTCGGACCAGCTCGGGATCGACCTTGAGATCACCTTCAGCCCCCCTCGCGACGACGGCAGGCCTGGCACGGGCACCGTGGTCTCAGCGATCTCACCCGACGGCGAGCGCATCACGCTCGCCCCGGCGCTCCTGGACATCAGCGTTTCCCCCTCGCACGCCTCCGAGTGGTTCGAGATGCGGATCGCACGGCGCATCGCCAGCGAGAACCTGCTGCCCGCAGCAGGCCTGCTCAGCCAGGGACGGATCGCCGGGCGAGTGGCGATGTACGCACCCAGCGGCAAGCGTGTCGCAGAGGCCCCGATGTTCGAGGCGATGCTCCCGCCCGCGGTCAATCGCACCAAGCGTGTCCGGGCAACGATCCCAGCAAAGCCCCTCGGGACGGTCCGCATCGTCTCGCACAACGTGCTCAATGGCTCGCCCCTGCAGAAGCCCGAGCCCTTTGCGCGCCTGCTGCGGGCGCTCGACCCGGACATCGTGCTCGTGCAGGAGTGGTACGACACACCCGCTGAGGACATGGCCGCGTGGTTCAACGAGCACCTCGCCATCGACGGCAGGTGGCGCGCGGTCACGAGCGAAGGCCGAGGCGTCGCGGTGATCAGCCGGCTCGACATCGCGCCCATCGGACCGCCCGCGCTGCTGATCATGGCCCGTGGCGAGGAGCGCACCGTCCGCGTGACGCCCGCGCTCGTGGAAACACCCATCGGGCCCATCGCCCTCGCGTCGGTGCACCTGAAATGCTGCGGCGGGCTCAACACCCCCGAAGACCAGCAGCGGATCATCGAGGCCGAGGCGATCTCAACCATGATGAACGAGCAGACCCGGGACATCGGGCCGCACGTGCGGGTGGTGATGGGGGACTTTAACCTCGTAGGCAGCCGAGAGCCCATCTACGCCCTGGCCCGGGGCTTTGACGTCGACGGCTCCAGCGCCACGGTCGCAGAGCCGTTCGTCTTGGGCGACAACGCGATGTACACCTGGACCGAGCCGACGAGCCGATTCCTGCCCGGCCGACTCGATTACGCGATCTTCTCGGATTCGTCCGCGGTCGTGTCGCGATCGTTTGTCTTCGACCCCGCCAGGCTCTCGTTCGAAACACTCCAGGCACTCAACATCCAGGAGATCGACGCGATGGCCAGCGACCACCGCCCGATCGTTCTCGATCTCCGCGCACCGTAACCCAAACCAGTGGCGGAGGCTTCCAGCCTCCGCGCCGGATGCACCGCACTCTCGCTTGCGATTCGGGCTCGGCAATTGCCCGAAACTCACACGATCCGAACGCTGCCATCTTCGTGGTGCGCGACGACCGCCAGCTCGTGGAGCGCCTTGAGCGCCGCCTTCTGCTCCGCCTGCTTCTTGGACGCGCCGGTGCCCGCCTCGAACGTGCGCCCGTCGATCCGCACCGCCACGCGGAAGGTCTTGGCGTGGTCGGGGCCATCTTCGCTCAGCATCAGGTACTCGGGCGTCTGCTGGAACTTGCGCTGGGCGTGCTGCTGGAGCACGCTCTTGTAGTTCTGCTGGTGCCCGCTGTCGAAGGCTGCCTCGATGTGCTGATCCAGAAGCGGGGCCAGCCACGCGTACACCGGGGCAAGCCCGCCGTCGAGATACACCGCCGCGATCGTGGACTCGAGCGAGGCCGCGGCCAGCGACTGGGGAAGCTGCCCGCCCGGGCCCTTGATCCCCTTGCCAAGCACGATCAGGTCCTCAAGCCCGATCTGCCTGGCGATCACGGCGCAGACCTTCCGGCTGACCGCGACCGATTTGATCTTGGTCATCTCCCCCTCGAGCAGGTCGGGAAAGAGCTCGTAGATCCGCTGGCACGCCACCAGCCCGAGGACGGCGTCGCCCAGGAACTCCATCCGCTCGTTCGAGTCGAGCCGATCCTCAGCAGCCGAGGCGTGCATAAGGGCCCGGCGCATGAGGCCGGCATCTGAGAAGGTATACCCAAGAATGGCCTCGGCCAGATTGACCGGGTCGGGAAGATCGGACATGCGGGGCATCTTAGGCCCGTTCCCGACCTCTCCCTCCCACATCCCCTTCTTCAAAGCGAGCCCCCGCGTGAGCGGGGGGGCACTGGGAGGTACATTGCCCTCATGGCCAAGAAGACCACGAAGAAGGCCCCAAAGAAAGCCCCCGCCAAACCCAAGCTCCTCGCGGGAGGCAACCCCCAGATCCCGAAGGGCGACGGCAACGCCCCCGTCGAGGCCTACCTCGACGCCCTGCCAGGCTGGAAGCAGGACGTCGGGCGCCGCCTCGACGAGCTGATCGTGAGCAGCGTCCCGGGCGTGCAGAAAGCCATCCGCTGGAACACGCCCTTCTATGGGCTGGAAGGCCAAGGCTGGTTCGTCGCCTTCCACTGCATGACCAAGTACATCAAGGTCACGTTCTTCAAGGGGGCGATGCTCAAGCCCGTGCCGCCCGAGGCGTCCAAGATGAAGGACGTCCGCTACTGGCATGTCTTTGAGAACGAGGGGGTCGATGTGGAGCAGTTTGTGGAGTGGGTGAAGCAGGCGAGCAAGCTCGAAGGTGAACACTGTTTCTGAGTTTCTTTTCTGAGGTTTTTCACGAAGGCCTGACACGATGGACGCATCCCAGGAAATCACCGCCCAACTCGCCGCCCGCGGCGACTGGCGCTCCGAAACCCTCTCCCGCATCCGCGCCCTCATCCTCGAAGCCGACCCGGAAATCGTGGAAGAGGTGAAGTGGCGCAAGCCCACCAACCCCGCAGGCGTGCCCTGCTGGTCGCACGGCGGGCTCATCTGCACGGGCGAGACGTACAAGGACAAGGTCAAGATCACCTTCGCCAAGGGGGCCGCCCTCAACGACAAGGCCGGCCTCTTCAACGCGAGCCTGGAGGGCAACGCCCGTCGGGCGATCGATCTCTTTGAGGGGGACACGATCAACGCCCGGTCTTTCAAGGCCCTGATCAAGGCCGCCGTCGCCCTGAACACCAAGGGCGCCCCAAAGACAGGCCCGAAGAAGCGTTGATCTGACCCGTTCAAAGACCGATCGGATGGGGCTTGGCCCAACAACTCCCCTGTCGGCAAACTTGAAGCAAGACCGGGTCAGGCCTACAACTACGTCCGCGCCAGAGCGCCCTGAGACGGAGCCTTTTTGATGTCCACCCACTACCCCAAGCGAATCAGCGTGCTCAAGCGCGTCCGTGCCCAGGGCTTCCGTGCCCGCATGCGGACCAAGAGCGGGCGCAAGATCATGAACCGTCGGCGCCGAATCGGGCGTCGCGTGGGCCTCAAGGGCTGATCCCGCCCGGGGCCTGAGCCCTGGTTCAGAAATCATTTCACAGTTGACCTCTGCGGTCGGCCTCCAGTAGGCTGGCCGCTGTTTCTTTTTCGGCCGCGATTCCCTCGGCCGCTGGGAGCCCTGTGATGGCCGAGGCCGGAACCAAGGTGCGTGTGTGTCAGGCCTGCGGCAAGGACTGCACCGGGCAGCCCCGGATCAAGGACAAAAAGGGACGCTACCTCCACAAGGCGTGCTACGAGAAGGCCCTCGCCAAGGCCAAACGCAAGAAGCCCGTCGAGGTCCTGGCGCCGCCCGCACCGGAGAACGACGATCTCTACGCCCTCGAAGGCGCCGACCTTGGCCTGGGCGAAGACATGCTGGGCGACATCCCCGCGCACGATCCCAACGGCGCCTCCTGCCCGGATTGCGGCAGCGCCGCGCACGCGGGTGCGGTGCTCTGCACCGTGTGCGGGCACAACTTCCAGACGGGCAGATCCGCGGGACGCGTCAAGGTCTCCAGGGAAACCGCCCTCGGCTCAGCGGCCAAAGTCACAGCCACCACGTCTGCCGCGTGGTTGCTCGCGCTGATCGGCGCCTCCATCGGCGGCTTCATCGGCGCGGTTGCATGGGCGATGGTGGCCTTCTTCTTCAATCTCGAGCACGGATACGTCGCAGTGGGTGTCGGCTTCCTCTGCGGGCTGGGCGCCGTGATGGGTGCCCAGTCAAAGGCGGGCATGGTGAGCGGGCTGGTGGCTTCGGGCGTTGCGATTCTGGCGATCATCGTCGGGAAGCTCGCTGTTGTGCAGGTCACGATCGACAGCGCGGTCTCCGAGGTACGCCAGTCCATCCAGGCGCAGATGCAGAACCCCGACCAGCCCTGGTTCACCGACGACGAGGCGATCTACGAGCTGGTGAGCGACGAGAGCCTCCGCAAGGAGCGCAGGGGCGAGCGCCTCCGTTGGCCCTTCGGGCAGTCGTGGGAGGACGCCTACGAGCTTGAGCACTACCCGACGGAGGTCCGCAACAGCGTGACCGACCGCTGGAAGCGCCTCTCTGAAGGCGAGCGATCCGCGAAGAAGGACGAGATGATGCGCGAGAACATGGCCGCGAGCATCGCCAGCGAGATCGCCTTCGAAAGGGCCGAGGCGGGGCAGCAGCTCACGTGGCCCGCCAACATGACGTACGAGAAAGCCTATCTCGTCGAGGACTACCCACGCGACATCGTGACAGAAGCGCAGGCGCGATGGGACGCCATGAGCCGCGTCGAGCAGGCAAACTATCTCAACGAGGGCTTCGAGAGGTACGCTGCGATGCTCAGCAGCCCTGAGATGAGCGCCGCGGCAATCGGCGAAACCTACGACGGCGTGGATTTCGCGTTCGATGCGCTCTGGATCATTCTCGCCGTCGGTGTTGCCTTTGGAACCGGCGCCAACGTCGCAAGCGGGGAGACCGGGTTCTGATCGCTCATGCCGCCAACGAGCCGATCGACATCGGCAGGTCCAGGGGCATAAGTGTCTGGCGCACCCGATCGAACTCGTCCGCGATCGACAGGAAGGTGTCCATGAGCACCGGGTCGAACTGCGTGCCCCGACCCTCGCGGAGGATCCGGACCGCGACCTGGTGGCTCATCGCCGCCTTGTAGACACGCGGAGAGGTCAGCGCGTCGTACACATCAGCGATCGCGACGATCCGGGCCGCGAAGGGGATCTCGTTGCCTCGCAGGCGGTTCGGGTACCCAGTGCCATCCCAGCGTTCGTGGTGACAGAGCGCGATGTCGATCCCAAGGTCCAGGAGCTCGTCTTCCCCGAACCGGTCCCGGATCGACATGAGCGTCGCGGCGCCCATCGTGGTGTGCTTCTCGATCAGCTCGCGTTCCTTCGGCAGCAGCGCGCCCGGCTTGAGCAGGATCGAATCCGGGATCCCGACCTTGCCGATGTCGTGCAGCGAAGACGCCAGCCGGATCGAGCGGATGAAGTGCTCGGTGATCTCCGGGTACTTCCTGCTGGCGGCCTTTGAGAGCAGGGCGCTGTACTCGCAGATCCGGTCCAGGTGCTGTCCCGTGTCCGTGTCGCGGTAGTCAGCAAGCTTGGCAAGGCCCAGGATCATGCCCTCTCGCGCGGCGATCAGGTCCGAGTCCCGGCTCTGCACCTGAAGGCCCAGCACCCGGTTGGCCCGCACCAGGCGCCTTTCGTGCAGAGAGATCAGCGCCAGTGCCACGATGCCCGTCAGCAGAATGATGACCGCTCCGCCCAGCCAGACGCGCAGGTTGATCTCGCTCGCCGCGGCGTCGCGAGCCGAGACGAGCTGCTCGGCCGGCGCGTGGACCCGCAGGAGCGCGTTGTACCTGGCCAGCGGCACCGAAGCCGTGTATGAGGAACCGCTGGGCGATTCGCCGCCCGAGTGGTGCAGCTCTCGCCCGTCCTGCGCCACGATGGAGATCCTTGAGAGCCCGGGCAGCTGAAGGTCATCGAGCATCGATCGGATGCGCTTGCCCCCCTGGGTATCGGGCTCGATCGACTCAGCATCGAGCTTGGCGATCGCCAGCGCGATCCCGCTGGCGGTGTCCTGAGCCGAGGCTTCGACGCGCCGGCTGTACTGGTCGACCACTTCGGTCAGCAGCTCCCGGCTGCCCGACCACCAGCCCATGCCGACCACCAACGCCTGAGCGAGCAGGATGATCGCGATGATCATCAGCCTCGCGGGGGCGGCCCCGAGCCGATCTGGTCTGCGTTTATGCGCCATCTCCGACAGACCCATCGGTCCTTTTCCACGACGCGTCTGTGCGTGTCAAGTGACTTGGTGACTCAGATATATTCTCGGCCCGGCGCATTCGGCTCGCCCCGCCCGCTACCGGGGGGCAACCTTCCCAGCCCGAATCAGACGCTCGAAGGCGACGCGCCGACACCCTTGGGCGCCAGCGACGCGGGCGCCTGCCCGGACAGCAGGCCCTCGCGGAAATACCAGCGTGCCGTCTTGCGGAATCCGGAGTCCAGGGGAACGGACGCCTCAAACCCGAGCTCCGCCTTGGCTTTGGCCCCCGAAAAGGCCCGGTCCTTGATGAAGAAATCAAGACGCCTGCGGTGCAGAGGGGGCTCGACACGCAGGGCCTTGCACGCCGCCTCGCACATCGTGGCCGCGAGCATCACGGGCCAGACGGGCACCCTGCCTCGGCGCAGCGGTGTATCCACGCAATCGCTGACGATCTGCGCGACCTCATCGATCGAGTGATACGTCTTGCCGCAGAGGATGTACGTCCCGCCCATCGCATCCGGGTGCGTCGCGGCGGTCATGAACCCTCTGCAGAGATCGTCGACGTAGGTGAAGTGGTAGACCACGTTCCCCGAGCCGATCATGCGGAATTTGCCCGTCTGGATTGTCCGGAAGAGCTTGAGGAATCGCAGATCACCGGGGCCGTAGATCCCCGCGGGTCGCGTGATCACCGCGGGCAGTCCGCGACCGATCGCGTCCTGCACGCGCTGCTCACCCAGGAGCTTTGTTTCCTGGTAGATGTCGCCCGGGGCGAAGGGGGCCGTCTCGTCGACGGGGAGCTGTTTGACCTTGCCGTGGACGCCGACGGTCGAGCAGTGCACCAGGCGGGCCACGCCGTGCTTGCGTGCGGCGCGGATGACGTTCTCGGTGCCGGTGACGTTAACGTCGTGGTAGACGCTGTCGGCGTGCCTGGCGGATCGATAGAGCGCGGCGATGTGGTAGATCGCTTCGCAGCCCTGGGCCGCGCGGTGCACGTCGTCCTCGGAGCGGATGTCGCCGGTCACGATCTCGGCGCCGGCGCTTTCGAGCGACTCGGTGCCCGAGCCCTTGCGTGCGAGTGCGACGACCTCGTCGCCCTGCTCAAGGAGCATCTCAGCGAGTCGACCGCCGGTAAACCCAGTCGCCCCTGTCACCAGAACTCGCATCGACGCCGTCTCCGGTCCCGCGCCGGCGCGCTGGTCTCAGGCCGCTGAGTCGGCGCACTGACGCTTCTTGATTGCCGTCGGCAGACGGAGCTGTGCCGCTGGCGCGCCCCCGAGGTACCCGCATTCTCGGTACCAGTCACCCGTCTGCTTCAGTCCTGTCTTCAGATCCACACGAGGTTCGTACCCAAGCAGCCTGCGTGCCTTGCTTATATCGAACGATCGGTTCTGCCTGAACCAGTCTACCCGGCGTGGGAACAAGGGTGGTGTGAGTCCGAACGGTTTGCAGACAGCCTCGCAGACCACCGCAGCCGCCCGCAGAGGCTGGAATGGCAGGTATCGGACCTTCACGGACCGGTCCATCGCCTCCGCAACTGCATGAACCAGCTCGTTGAGCTCAAACGAGCGGTCGTCGCCGATAATGAACGCCTCGCCGGTAATGCCTTCTCTTTCCGCCGCCAGCTCGAACGCATCGACCAGGTTCTCGATGTGGACCGGGTGATAGTGCGTTTTGCCGTCGCCGAACATCAGAAAGGTGCCCTTCCTGATGAGGCGGAAAAGAATCAGGAACCGACCCGGATCGCCCGGCCCGTAGATCGCGGTGGGCCTGATGATGGTGGCGTCGAGCCCGTTCTTGACAAACTCCTGCACAACCTCTTCGCCGTTGTACTTGGTTTCCTGGTAGTAGTCCGCCGGCGCGATGGGGCTGGCTTCGCTGCCGATCTCGGACTTGATATCGCCGTGCACCCCCTGGGTTGAGCAGTAGACAAGCCGGCGCACACCGAAATTCACGCACGCCTCGCACACGTTGCGCGTGCCCTCGACGTTGACATCCCAGTAGTGCTTGGCGGGCACGTTGAGCTTGCGGAACGCCGCGGCGGTGTGGTGCACGATCTCGCACCCCTCGGTCGCACGCATGACCGCATCCTTGTCCGTGACGCTTGCGATCGTGATGTGGGCGCCCAGTTCCTTGAGGTGGTCGTGGAACAGGCCAGGCTGGTTGTCCAGCACGCGGACCCGTTCGCCGCGCTCGATGAGTCTGCGTACGAGGTGGCTCCCCGTAAACCCGGTGCCACCAGTGACGAGCGTCGCCATGGGTCATTTCCTTCCGTGAAAGCAAAGACCGCGTCTCAGCCGCGGCGAATCTGGCGTGTCGGCTTACTGCCCGATCGACTCGGCGACCACTGCGTAGAGCTCTGCGACCCGCCTCATATGCGCAGGGTAGGTGTGCTCCTGCTCCGCGAACAGCTTCCCTGCAATTCCGAGTGTATTTCGCGCACTTTCGTCGCCCGCCAGCTCGGCGATCGCGCTCCCGAAACCGACAGGGTCCGCCGGCGCCAACCGGCAGATGTCCTGCGTCAGAATCTGCGAGTGCGTCGGAAGATCCGTCACCAGCACCGCCCGCCCTGTGTGAAGATACGGAAAGACTTTCTGTGGCGTGTTGATGCCCCGAGTCCTGGGCGCCGTCAGAATGTCCGCCTCGATGAGCAGTTCCCCCAGCTTCGCAGCGGGCCAGCGCCCGATGAGGTGGATCCTCTCCCCGATCCCGAGCTTGGACGCCTTGGCCCGGTACGCCTCAATCTGGCTTTCTTCTCCCCCGGCGATCACCGCGTCCACATCCGCGCACCCCGAAAGGGCCTCCTTCATTCCTTCGATCAGGAGATCGACCCCCTGGTAGGTCTGCAGGTTGCCGCAGTAGACCAGCAGCGTCGAGCTGTCCGCGATGCCCTCCTGCCTGCGGAGCCAGCCGGTGGGCGTGAGCGATTCCACATCGAGCTGGGAGATGTCGTGCAGCGTGACACACCGTTTGGCTCCCTGGCGCCTGGCGACGTCCGCCAGCGCGTGACAGACCGGGGCGCACGCGACGGCCCCCTTGACCCCGATCCCCTCGAACGCGTCGAAGAACCAGCCAAAGGGTCGGAGAAACCCCATCTGCTCGACCATCTGCTGGGCGATCGAGGAGTCCATGTCATAGACATACCCGATGCCCTTGGTCATCTTGAACCACCGGGCCATGAAGACGGCTTCCTCGCCCGCGTGGATCACGTCGGGCTTGAGCTCATCCACCAGCCGTCTGGCGAGCCCGAAGAGACGCACATCGCACTTGAGCTTGGCGCCGCTGAACCCGGGCGAGGGCATGCCCACACCCTTGGGGGCATCGATGCGATGGATCGTCAGACCGGGGTAGCTGCGGTCCTCGCCCGCGTGGAGCGTCGCAAGGTGCACCTCGTGCCCGAGCTCGCACAGCGCACGGACCAGGATGTCCACGTCGATCGGCGTGCCGCGGTCGATGTAGAAAGGGTGGGGGGCAAGGACGAGGATGCGCATCGGGCGGCTTTCTTTGGAAGGAATCATCCGAGCCGAAGCCGGAACTGAGTCGCGATGGATCGCAGGAAACCGTCACGACGACCGATCGTGGCGTCACGGGACATCGACGACGACAACCTGCTCCTGAGATCGGCAGACGGGGCGTTCGCGTCCAGCCTTCCCTCGAACCAAAGCCCGTACTGCCCCGCTCTCTCCCGGTGCCCCGGGATTGGCAATGGGTCCGTGCCGGGCAGTATCGCCACCCCCAGGCGCCTGGCGAGCGCGAATATCGCCCCATCCCCAAGTCCAGCGGGACGTCCAGCCGAGTCCCCAAGCGCGATGCCCCTTGGCCCGAATTGCCCGACCAGTTCGAGCATGAGCCTGCGCCGCAGCCCGGTCCATTTCCCAAAGCCCCAGGGCAGCGTGACCAGCGCCCCGGAACCGAGCGCCTCCTCGAGGGTCTCTCGGATGCCTAGGCCGTCGGGGATCTCGCAGGATGAGATCAGCGTGAGCACCTCGAGGCCCTCTTTCGTGGCGATCTGTCTGCCGTTGACGAGTAAGAGCGAGCCGTCGTCGTCGCGCCGCCATCGGACGACGAGCGGGTCAGGGCAGCGTTCAGTGCACCAGCGCCCGACGGGCGCATCACTCGAGGCCAGGCGATCAAAGGCGTGCTCGCCCGAGGCCTCGGCGAGCATGAGCACGCCCTCGCAGGACGCCGCGCCCAGGCGGTCGCCCATCCTCGCAAAGTGGCGCATCGCGCCATCGAGCACACCCGCCGGGTCGTGCGAGGGGCGCAGGTGCACGTGCGTATCGACGAGCGTGACAGATTCAGGCATCGCGGGCGCTCCGATCACGGCGCTTGCGAACCGCTCGCGTGATCGCCCAGACCATCACCCCGAACACCGACTCGGTCCCGATCGTCAGGAGGTGCAGGTCCACACGCTTCCAGTCCGAGTGCTCGACACCCGCAAAGACCCCAAAGGGCGAGGCGATGCGCTCTGGCGCGATGGGCCAGAACATCGAAACTCCGCGCGACCCGAATGTGATCAGATCCATGAGCACGTGCAGAGCGTACAGCAGCGTCCCGACGAGCACCGCCCGGCGCAGGCGCACGCCGGGGGAGATCAACCGAATAGCGCCGCCAAAGAGCACGCCGAAAATCGGCGCCAGCAGCAGCGAGTGCGTGTACATCCCGTGCTCGGCGAACGGCTTGCCCGTCCGGTACCAGCTGATCGCGATGTCCATGTCCGGCGCCACGCACGCAAAGAGGAGCAGGCCCCAGACCGCCAGCCCCCGCAGGGCGCCCTGATCGCGATCACCGAGCGCCGCCCGGGCGGGGATGGCAAGCGAGCAGTGAGCGATGGGCGAGGGCACGGGTGAGTCTCCGGTCTTCAGCGCGGCGTTGGTGTGATCGTTCGGGCTTCGTGCCGACCCATCCACCACCCGAGCACAAGCCCAAGGGCGATGCACGAGCCGCCGATGACTGCAGCATTCATCGGCAATGTCCGCCCCGCCCATTGGGCGTATCCGAGAGCCGCGGTGATTGCGATGCCCCCAGAGAGCCCCGCGATCACGCCCCGTCCCGTTGGTGAGCGGGCCAGCCGGGTCGCGATCAGCCCGAGCGGGAGAGAGAGCACGACGCCGGCGATCCAGCTCTTGGCCTCGGATCTGAGTTTGAGCCAGTCGCCGAGCCTGCTGATCGATTCGCGTTCGCCCCGATCGACGCCGTTGACCCAGAGTCGCGAGCGTCCGCCGGTGGTCGTGACGATCAGGTGCACGCGTTTGCCCGCCTCAAAGACGCCGGGCCATTCAATGGCAAGCCCGGTGCCGTTGGCGCCCGACCTTGGTGTGCGGACGCGGAGCACCGCCGCGTCGCCCTCCTGCGCCAGCGTGATGTTGCGATAGTCGAGCCCCTTGGAGATGCTGATCAGGCGAGCCGGGCCGAACTGCTTGTCGAGCGTGGGCGTGCACTCGATCTCGATCGTCGCGTCGCCCGATTCCGCGATCGCTCGCGTGATCTCGCTGGCGGGGCGCTGGCCCTGGGCGTAGCGCCCCTGGTCGAGCTCGAGCCCGCGCTCGGAGTAGACGATGTCCTTGGTGCGCAGATCGAACGCGATCGAGCCGAGGCTCTCGTTGCCCGCGGAAAGGTCGTAGACCATCGAGGGCGCGAGCGTGCGCCGTGTGTCAAGGCCGCCCTGGCTGGCAATCGGCGCTGCAAACATTTCCTCGGCCTTGGCTCGATCGGCGCTGCCCGTGTACACGCCCGCCGTGTGGATCACGCCCGACCACCGGCGCTGTCCGTCGTACTCGTCGCCCAGCATGAACGCGAAGCTCTCGTCCCACCCGGCGATCGCGTGCCCGATCTGGCCTCGGATGACCACCGTGCATGCCAGCGCTGTCCAGGCGATCAGGACCAGCGCCCAGAGCGCACGCCTTGTGCGCACGAGGGGCGCGATGAGCCTTGCCGCCAGCGGGGCGCTGGCGACACCCAGCCCTGCCCCGATCCACTGGACGACCAGGTCGCCCACGCGGGCGTGTCGATGCGCGATCCCGGCCTGCACGAGCTCAAGAACAATCAGCGCAACGCACACCGCGATCGCGGGCACGAACCGAGATCGCCAGGCCCTGCTCGCTGTGAGCAACCAGACCGCAAGGATCGCCGGCAGCGCGTGCAGCGGCAGGTATAGATCGATCGGGTCGCGGAACGCCTGCCTCAGATCGTGAACGTACACATCCCACGTGCGCACAAAGCCGAATGGGTAGAGGGTGATGAAGACCACGCCGATCGCCAGGAGCATCAGAGCCACCCGGGCATCGCCGGTGGACTGAGTTCGGGAATGAGTCTCATCAGGCATACATGAGTGTTGCCCGTTGAGGGGTGCCGTGCGCGAAATTGTGGTGCTTTGCGTCAGGCCTGCCCGCACCCGCTACCGCCACAACCCTCGTCGCCCTCACCGCAGCCGCCACCGCCTTTGCCTTTGCCTTGGCCCATGCCCTGTCCCATGCCCTTGCCTTGCCCGCAAGATCCGGCGCAGCCGGCCTCGGCATCACCACCGGCGGCTCGTTTGAAAGCGGGCAGGTGGCAGTTCTCCGTCGCTGCGCGCAGCCGGGAGAAGGTTTGCAGGATCTTGGGGTCACGCACTGCGGACTCGATTTCGTCGTACAGAGCCGCGTTGTCGAGCTCTGCCTGAACCGCCATCTCGCAGGCACCTTCGAAAGTGTCCGGGATCTCGAAGCTGAATTCGGTCGGTGGGGGGACATCGGCGCCCAGGCGGTTGTACTGAGTGATAAGGGCTTTCTGGTGGTTGCGCTCCGCGTTGACGATCATCGAGAAAGGGCGGCGCTCGCCGTGGACCTTCATGACAGCCATGTACATCGCTTCGGACTTTCGCTCGTCCTCAAGGGCCTTGGCAAGTGCGCCAAGAGTCGATTCCATTTCGGGCAACCCCATCGAAACCGGGGTCGACGAGTCCGGATCGATCGTGCAGCAATCTTTGTTAGCGTTTTGACAGCCCGCCAGAAAGAGAAGACCTGCACCCAACATTGCCATTGCTTTCATGTCATCCTCCGGTGCCGAACTCGCGGCGTGTTAATCTACAAGAGTATAGATAATACGCCCGCCTGCTTTCATGGTTCGTGTGAAAGACCTGCAAATTGTGCTTTCAGCCGATCTCACCCCGCTTGCGGGCGATGTAGGCGATGTACTCCAGGGGCTTGCCAGACATGGCGATGCGGTGGATGTACTTCTTCTGGCGCACGATCTCGATCGTGCCAGCCTCGATCATCTCGTCGATCAGCTCTGAGAAACCCGAGCGGTCTTTCTGACCGACGAATTCGTCTTTGATGCAGAACGCGACCCAGCCGTCGCTGGTGACCCGCTCGAACGCGGCGATGAAGGCCTCGGGTGGGATATCGCCAAAACCCAAGGCCGCCACGCAGATGAGCACCTCGGGATCCGCTCCTTCGAGCTTGGATTCCTCGGCCGAGGGCAGGTCCGTGATATCGCCCACGATGTAGTCTTCGTAGAGGCCCGGGCGATCGCGTTCCGCGGCCTCGGCGGCCTCGGGGAGCAGGTCTGCGCCGATGAAGCCGCCGCTTTCAGAGGCGCCGATGCCCACCCGGCGGAGATTGTCGGCAACGATGCCGTTGCCCGCGCCCAGGTCGAGCACGGTCAGCGATGTCGGGTCCTCGCCGGCCTCCTTGATCGCTGCGAACAACTCGTCGCGGATGATCTCGGGCGAGCGGCACTCGAGGACGTCATACACAATTTTCTCGTAGAGGCCCTTGATCGAATAAATATCGGAGTAGTCATGGAGCCGGAGCTCGTGCCACTGGTTCTCGTGCTTGACGAGGAACCATTCGGAATCCTGGGTGAGTGTGCCCGTGCCCGCGGGCAGGGCGATCGGCGGGGCATTCTCAGCGAGCGTGACGACTGAATGAGTTGCTTTGCTCATCGGGCGGGTCGACATCGTGATGTCCTCCTCGGGCTCGTGTCGAGCGTGAGATGACGCGACAACGGCGTGCCAATGGGTCTTCACACCCTAGCGCCGAGTGCCTGATCTTCAACACATGCCCAAGGATCGCCCCTGAGGGCCCAGAATCGAGCGCTGGAAGTACGCACCGCGTAAGCCGGGAGGGTGACAGGCTTTGGCGACGACCTGTCGGTTATCGCCCGAGCAGCGCGATCACCACGAAGGTGAAGAGGGCAGCCACTTCGACCCAGCCCCGGGCGATCTGGAACGAAACCTTGCTTCCCCAGGTCTCGCAAACATTGGCTTTCATCGTTGTCTCCTTGCCAGAATCTGGCGATAATGTTCGCTATAGTGTACGATATCGACAGGGATAAACAATCGCTATAGCGAATTTATTTACTCAACTGAAAGATTTTCATGGAATTCGGCGAAGCGGTGAAGCTCAGGCGCGAAAAGCTCGGGATGTCTCAGTCCGATTTGTCGTCGGCCAGCGGGACCAGCAAGGCGATGATCAGCGAGATCGAGGCCGGGAAGAAGAACCCGACCCTCAAGGTCGCGTGCGCTATTTCCGGTGGGCTGAACTGCCAGATCTCGGATCTTCTCGATCTCCCCCCGGTGGTGAGGTTCTCCAAGCTGGAAAGGGACGCCGGGCAGGTCCTCATGGACCCCGAAACGGGCGTGAAACGACGCCTCCTGGCGCCGCACATGGTCCAGCACGGCGTGCAGGTGCTCGAATTTACGATGCCCCCGGGCGGCATCGTGGACTTCGGGTCGGACGGGCAGGGCGTGCTGGAACACATGACCTGCATCCAGGGGCGCGTGCTGGTTGAGCGTCAGGGTGAGCAGACCGACTCAGCGATCCTTGAGCCGGGCGAGAGCGCCAACTACGCCTCGGATGAGGTGCACCGGTTCGCCAACGCCTCGGACACGGGCGATGCACGCCTGATCCTGGTGATCGATTCGACCCGGCGCGGGCAGCCCGTGGACCTGTCTGAACTTGCGGGCTGATTCGGGTAGACTCGGCGCAAACGCTTCCAAAGGAGACGGATATGCCCCGCTTGCTCGCTGCGCTCTCGGTTGTGACGGTTTCGGTTCTTGCTGGCTGCCAGACCGCGGGTGTGCACCGCGTGTCGGCAACGCCCGAGGTCGGAACCGAAACGCTGACGACGCTGGCCTCGCTCGAGGGCGAGTGGGAGATGGTCAGCGCCGACGGCACGACCGGGCCTGGCTCGGTGTTCTCACTGACCGCGGGCGGCTCGGCGGTCCGGGAGATCATGTTCCCGGGGCACGGGCACGAGATGACCAACCTCTACCACATGGACGGCGACTCGGTCGTCTGCACGCACTACTGCGCCGCGGGCAACCAGCCACGCATGGTCGCGACGGGCCTCGCTCAGACCGACAAGGGCACGGCGCTGGACTTCAAGGTCGACAGCGTCTCCAACTTCATCGAAGGACACGACCACTACATGGGCGGGCTCACGCTCACGATCGTCGACGAGAACACGCTCCACCAGGACTGGACCAGCTTCGACGAGGACGGCAAGGAAGCGGGCGTGGTGAACTTCGTCTTCAAGCGCAAGGGCTGAAGTTTCTGCTCCTTCTCCCCGCCGGGGAGAAGGAGGCTGCGCAGCAGACGGATGAGGGGTCTTCGCCTGGGGAGTTGAGCAATTTCCAAGACCCCTCTCCCCAACCCTCTCCCCGGCGGGGAGAGGGAGGCGGACTGACGCTACGCTCGTAGCCGATGCCTGAACGTGTGGACATCGCGATCGTCGGCGCCGGGGCCGCGGGTCTGATGACCGCGATCCACGCGGGGCGCGGGCTGATGGGCTCGGGCAAGCGCATTGTCATCGTCGACGGGGCGAGCACGATCGGGGTCAAGATCCTCGTCGCCGGCGGCGGGCGCTGCAACGTGACGCACCACGCGGTCGACGAGCTGCAGTACGCGGGCGGGTCGCGGAACACGATCAAAAAGGTGCTCCGCAAGTTCGACGTGCCCGAGACGGTCGCGTTCTTTCGCGATCTGGGTGTCGAGCTCAAGCGCGAGGAGACGGGCAAGCTCTTTCCGACGACGGACCGCGCTCAGACCGTGCTCGAGGCGCTCGTGGGCGAGGTCCGGCGCGTGGGTGTCGAGATCCGGAACCCCTGGCGCGTGGGCACGATCGAGAAGATCGACGGGATGTTCATCGTTTCGCGCGCACACTCGGCGGAAACGATCGAGGCGGAGCGCGTCGTGCTGGCGACCGGGGGGATGGCGCTGCCCAAATCGGGCTCCGATGGCGGGGGGTACGCGCTGGCGACCTCGCTCGGGCACACGCTGACGAAGCACCGGTTCCCGGCGCTGGTGCCGCTGGTGGTGGGGGATGGGGCGGGCTGGATGACCCAGCTCTCGGGCATCAGCGCGCGCGTGGGGGTCGAGGTCCGGGCGGGCTCGGGGAAGCGATTGGCCCGGTACGAGAACGACCTGCTGCTGACACATTTCGGGCTCTCGGGGCCCTCGGTCATGGACGCCTCGCGCTGGCTGACGGAGGCGAGGTACACGGACGCGGGCGCGCACCTGCGGATCGCGTGGGTGTTGGGCGAGACGTTCGAGTCGGCGGAGAAGACGCTGATGTCGCTGGGTTCGCGCCGGGTCGTGCACTGGCTGCGGGAGAGACTGCCCGAGCGATTGGCGCTGGCGCTCTGCGCTCAGGCGGGCGTGCCCGAGCAGGCGACGGGGGCGACGCTGACCAAGGACGCGCGCCGGGCGCTGGCGCACGCGCTGGTCGAGATGCCCGTCGACATCGCCCGCGACCGGGGCTTCACCCACGCGGAGGCGACCGCGGGGGGCGTGACGCTCAGCGAGATCGACCCGAACACAATGCAAAGCCGCGTCTGCCCGGGGCTCTCCCTGGTGGGCGAGATCCTCGACGTCGACGGCAGGATCGGGGGGTTCAACTTCCAGTGGGCCTGGGCGACGGGGGTGGTGGGGGGAGGGGCGGTTATTACTTGATGTGTTGGATCAGTCCTGTAGAAGGACTCTGTCGCCATTCCAAATTGTCGAGAATGGATGTTGATCGTTCTTCAGCAGCAAAGTTGCATTGCATACATGTGCATTCCAAGGCAATGCATGTGGAATCCAAAGTAACTCAGAAGGTGATGACTGTATTTGTTGGAGCAGCGAAAGGGCTTCGCTCGGAGTTTGCTGACTATTCTCGTCATTCCAGCCTAGGCAGAGGATAACTCTGTCCGCACGCGATTTGTGTTGATATCTTTTGTCCTTCAGTTTTTGCCTAGCTCTTTCAAGGAACAGTGCGTCTGGGTAGCAACAATGAGACGGGCCAATCCCATTGATCGATTCGCACGGCCTTTCCTCATCCAGCTCAATAAATGCGAATTCAATCGTCCATTCGGATATTGGATCGTTCCAAATATGATCTTGGCCAAAGTCAATATGTTTTACTTCCATAAGAAATGCCGCAAATGCTTTACCTGATGGTGTTGTTTTTGTTGTTTCGATTTCGGAGATGTTTAATCGCCATGGTGCCTTGCCGCCTAAGGCCTTGGCCGTACTCGTCATGAGGGCGTGAATGGCCGAATCGATTGCTGCATCGGATTTGGGAATTTCTACAATAGTACATTCTATCCAGTAAGTGCCGAATTCTTCGTGCGTTAACTCGATATCTGGATTGTTTTGGACTTTGTCAAAAACAAGGGTTGGGGACAGGCCGTGATCTCGAAGGATTCCATAAGTTATTAGTTCAAAGAACGCAGCGGTAGCCGTGCTCTTGTTTGGCGCTTTAAGCCGACGAAGAAAATTGGATACGCACTCGGTGTCTAGAGATTCGAAATGCTTATTAAGCCAATTTCGAGCCTGTTCTGCACCGTCTCTGCCCGTTCTGTCTAAGAAATTGAAAACAGATTCGCCAATTTTGATCTGCCGAGGTTCGATAAATCTAGTCTTGTTTTCAAATAGTTGCATAGTATTTAAGATACACCCCGCACATCCCAAATCGCCATGAACGCCTCCTTCGGCATGCTGGCGACTCCGATATTCTACTTACGCTCCAACTCCGCCTCACATCCACCCAAGCTGCCTGAAGCTGAAGCCGTCGTTCCAGACCTTGGTCATGTGGCTGACCTTGTCGCCCTTGAACTGCATGACGTAGACGTACTCGGCCTCGACGGATTTGCCGGTGGGGGGGACGGGGCCGCCATCGCCGGTGTGGGTGGCGCGGAAGATGCCGAAGCCGGTGACGTTCTGGCGTTCCTCGTCGACGGCGAAGGACTTGATCTCGTAGCTGGCGTCGGGGGCGAAGGTGAAGACGCCCGCCATCCAGTCGGAGTAGGCCTCGAGGGTCTTCATCTCGGCGAGCGCGTCGGCCTGGGCGGAGAAGGTCGCGCCCGGGGTGCAGAACTGCTTGCAGACGTTCCAGCCCTTGCCGGTCTCGCAGGCGTCGAAAAGCTTGAGGGCGGTTTCTTTCATCGAGGGCATGGTGTGATCTCCCGAGCGTGATTGCTCGGGGGGATGGTACACGAAACTCAGCTCTCGTCGCCCACATCCAGGACGGCCATGAAGGCCTCCTGCGGGATGCTGACGGAGCCGATGTTCTTCATCCGCTCCTTGCCTCGCTTCTGCTTCTCGAGGAGCTTGCGCTTGCGGCTGACGTCGCCGCCGTAGCACTTGGCGGTGACGTTCTTGCGGAAGCCCTTGATGGTTTCGCGGGCGATGATCTTGCCTCCGATGGCGCACTGGAGGGGGATCTCGAACTGGTGGCGTGGGATCTGTTTCTTGAGGCGGGCCAGGAGGTTGCGCCCGCGCTGTTCGGATTTGTCTCGGTGGACGATGACGGAGAGGGCCTCGACGGGGTCGCCATTGATGAGGACGTCGACGCGGGCGAGGTTGTCGGCGTGGTACTTGATGATCTCGTAGTCCATCGTGCCGTAACCGGCGGTCAGGCCCTTCAATTTGTCGTAGAAGTCGTAGATGAGTTCAGCGAGGGGGATCTCGAAGGTGAGCATGTCGCGTGCGTCGGAGACGAACATCTGGTTGGTGAAGATGCCGCGACGGTCGAGGGAGAGCTTCATGACCTCGCCGATGTACTGCTTGGGGACCATGATCTCGACGCGGCAGATGGGTTCCTTGATCGCGATGACCGAGCCCATGTCGGGCAGGTCGGCGGGGTTGTGGACCTCGATCTCCTCGGTCTTGCCCTCTTTGCCTCGGAGCTCGACCTTGTAGGAGACGGTGGGTGCGGTCTGGACGATCTCGACATCGCCCTCGCGTTCGAGGCGTTCCTGGATGATGTCCATGTGCAGGAGGCCCAGGAAGCCGCAGCGGTAGCCGAAGCCGAGGGCCTCGGAGTGGACGGTCTGGAAGGTGAAGGAGGCGTCGTTGAGGCTGAGGCGTTCCATGGCGTCACGGAGGGCCTCGAAGTCGTTGCCTTTTTTGTCGGAGTTGGTCGCGGGGTAGAAGTCGCAGAAGACCATCTGCGCGGGCGGTGCGTAGCCCTCCAGCGCGATCTCGGCGGGGTTGTTGTCGATGGTGATCGTGTCGCCCACGCGGACATCGCCCAGGGTTTTGATCGCGGCGACGAGGTAGCAGGTCTCGCCCGGGCCGACCTCTTTGACCTTGACGGGCTTGGGCGTGTACTTGCCAAGCTCCGTGACGATGAAGGTGCGCCCAAGGCCCATCATGCGGATCTTGTCTCCGACCTTGAGGTGGCCGTCGAAGACCCGGCAGTAGACGATGACGCCCCGGTAGTCGTCGTAGACCGCGTCGAAGATGAGGGCGCGGGTGCGGTCCGTTTTGGGCGGGCGCGGCGCGGGGAAGCGGTCGCAGATGGCGTCGAGCAGCTCGGGGATGCCCTGTCCCGTCTTGGCGGAGCAGAGGATGCAGTCCTCGGCGTAGAAGCCCAGGACCTGCTCGACCTCCATGGCGATCTCGTCGGGGCGGGCGCCGGGCAGGTCGATCTTGTTGAGGACGGGGACGATCTCAAGGTCCTGCGCGATGGCGAGATAGGCGTTGACGACGGTCTGGGCCTGCACGCCCTGGGCGGCATCGACGAGCAGGAGGGCGCCCTCGCACGCCTTGAGCGCGCGGCTGACCTCGTAGCCGAAGTCCACGTGCCCGGGCGTGTCGATGAAGTTGAGCATGAACTGCTCGCCCTTGTGCATGTGCATCACGGTGACGGCGGAGGCCTTGATCGTGATGCCACGCTCGCGCTCCAGATCCATCGAGTCCAGGAGCTGGGCCTTGGCCTCGCGGTCGCTGACCGCGTGGGTGGCTTGGAGGAGGCGGTCGGCGAGCGTGGACTTGCCGTGGTCGATGTGGGCGATGATGGAGAAGTTTCGGATCTGCAAGTGTGGTCTTCCGGGGCTTGTCGGTGTCAGAGCGGGTTGGGCGGCGGATGATATGCCGCGCAGCTTGCAGGACTTGCGCTTTGGCGCAGGTTGTCCGGGCTTTGCGGGGGAGCTATGAACCCTTGTGACCCCGACCCGAGCGGCCCTTCGACTGACGCAGCAGGCTGCGGGGTCATTTTTGCCCAGAGCGATGCCCGCCTCCATCAGGCGGAACTACAGCCGGGAGCTGCCTGGGACGGCTTTCCTGTCCGTGGCGCGGGCGGCCTTCGACGGCTCGGTCCTCGGGATTGTCGTTCGGATCTCCTACGACGGGGTTGTGTCGGACTCACGGCTCAACTTCGCGGTCGCGGTGCTGGCCTCGATGCCCGCTCTGGCGAACATCCTGAATTTCATCTGGGCCAGGGCCGCGCACGGCAAGAACAAGATCCGGTTCTCCGTGGGTGTGCAGATCGCGATGCTGGTGCTCCTGCTCGGGATCGCGATCGTGCCCCACACGCCCGCTGGCCTCGTGATGATGAGCGCGGTGCTGCTGGCGGTCTGGGTCTGCTGGTCGGGCTTCATCGCGATGCGCTCGACGATCTGGCGGAGCAACTACCCAAGGTATCTGCGGGCCCGGGTCGCGGGGAAGCTGGCGACGATCCAGACGCTGACGGCTTCGACGCTCGGTCTGGCGCTGGGCGCGGTCATGGGCAACAAGCTTGCGATGCTCAGCGAGCGTCTGAGTTTGGGGTCGCTGGGCATCGAGCCCCTGGGAGTGTTCCGCATCTACGTGGTGATCTGCGTGCTGATGGGCGCAGTGGGGGTGGCGGTGCTCTCGACGCTCCGCGTGCGCCAGCACAAGCGGATGCTGCGCGAGGAGCGCGATTCAACGACAGACAGCGCGGGGCCGACGATGAACCCGATGGGGGTCGTCAGGCTTCTGCTCGAGGACCGGCGCTTCGGTGTGTACCAGGTCAACCAGTTCCTGATGGGCATGGGCAACCTGATGCTGATGCCCCTGATCCCGATCATCCTGCGCGAGCGGTTCGGGATCGATTACTTCGAGGGCATCCTGCTGGCCAGCGCGCTTCCGATGCTGATCACACCCATGATGATCCCCGTCTGGGCGAGGCTGCTCGACCGGGTGCACATCGTCAAGTTCCGGACGGTGCACAGCTGGGTGTTCGTGTTCACGATCCTGGCGCTTTTCTCGGCGACCATTCTTGAGCAGCGATGGCTGCTGTACGTCGCGGCGATCTCGCAGGGCGCGGGTCAGGCCGGGGGCATGCTCGCCTGGCAGCTCGGGCACCACGACTTTGCGCCCAAGGAAAGAGCATCGGAATACATGGGCGTGCACGTGACGCTGACGGGCGTGCGCGGGCTCATCGGGCCTGTGCTGGCGGTGTGGCTCTACAACCTGTTCGAGCATGCCAGGCCCGACACCGGGGCGTGGGTGCTGACGCTCTGCCTGGCGTTCGTCCTGGCTGGGGCGTTCGGATTCCTGGCGATGGCGCGGACGATGGACCTGACGCCCGTCAACGACGAGGGGCCTGCGACATCCAAGACCATGGGCCCGGCTCCGGTCAGCCGAGGCGGGCTGTAACAGAAATCAGGCTTTGGGCCGAACCTGCCTCTCTGATACACTCGGCTTGCTAGGGGAAGAGCGGAGATCCTGTCATGAAATTGATTGTCGTTCTCTCCGGTGCTCTGGTTGCCGGGCACGCTGCCGGTCAGATCGTGCTCACGGAGTTCAGCCTGGGCGGCTCTGCGAGTGTCGGCAACTGGGTGACCGATCCCGGTGGACAAGTCATCGATACCTTCATCATCAATGGCCCCGGCGGTCTGAACACGACACGCGAGATCAGCTACCTCGGCACGCCGGGGATCGTGACGAGATTCGAACAAACCTACAGCACCATCAGCACCGGTGATACGCTCACATTCACAGGTTCACTCACAGCCAACGAGTACTTCTCGCTCTTTCCGAATATCGAACCTCCAGAGTTGGTCAACCACCAGGCGCATCAAATCGGCGGCTCGATCCGATTCACCGTGCCCGACAACGCCCTCGTGCGCATCACTGGAACCCTGTACCATCAGCCTGAGATCTTCGGCGATCCGATTCTCCAGAACGGAACGATCTTCAGCGGGCTTCCCGAACAGTTTATTGCAGACCCGTTCAATCCGCCGTCGTCGACGGTCGCGACCATCGATACGACGACCGTGATGTCCGGGACGCGCACCATCAGCTTCCAATCCGATCACGGCGGCGGAGCCAACTCAGAACTCGGTCTCGCCAACACCCACTGGGAAATCAGGATCGAGATCATCCCCGCGCCTGCCACGTTCTTGCTCGCTCCCGCCGGGCTCATGCTTGCAACGCGTCGCAGAAGATGAGAGGCGTGCTCTCATTCGCTTCATGTTCTCCCAAACTGACATGGTTTTCCCTTGTGGACGTCTCCGGTTCGCATTCCGTCAATACGTCGATACCCGCGATTTGTGAGATTCTCGCTCGCGGGTAATTGCGTTCCGCCAAAAGTCTGTAGTCTCTCGGGCATGCATGCCATCGATTTCAGATCGGACACCGTCACCCAGCCCACCCCAGCCATGCGAGAAGCGATGCTCGCGGCCCCTTTGGGGGACGACGTGCTCGAGGGCGATCCGTCCGTCCGGGCGCTCGAGTCGAAGGTCGCTGAACTGCTCGGCAAAGAGGCGGCGCTCTTCGTACCCTCGGGGACGATGGCGAACCTGCTCGCCCTCAAGTGCCAGACCCAACCGGGCGACGAGGTGATCTGCGACCAGGAGTGCCACATCTATTACTACGAGGCGGGCGGGTACGCGTCTTTCTGTGGCGTGTCGCTCCGCTTTACACGTGGGGCGAAGGGGCTCTTTACCGCGGATGATCTCGAAGGGCTGATCCGCCCCGACGACGAGCACTTCCCAAAGACGACGCTCGTCGCGGTCGAGAACACGCACAACCGCGGCGGGGGCGTGCCCTGGCCGATCGAACAGCTCGCAGAGGTCTATGGCGAGGCGCAGCGTCTTGGCCTGCGTCTCCACATGGACGGGGCTCGGTTGTGGAACGCGTGCGTCGCCGAGGGGGTCGGGCCCGCGGACTACGCCGAGTTCGCGGACACCGTCAGCGTGTGCTTCAGCAAGGGTCTCGGTTGCCCGGTCGGTTCGGCGCTCGTGGGCGATCAACGATCGGTCGCGCGTGCGCGCCGGCTCCGCAAGGTCGTGGGTGGCTCGATGCGCCAGGCGGGCTTGCTCGCCGGGGCCGCCAGCTACGCGCTCGATCACCACCGCACCCGGATGGGCGAGGATCACACCCGGGCGCAGAAGCTTGGCGCACTGCTCGCAGGGGTTGAGGGTCTCAGCGTGGACATGGACCGGGTGCGGACGAACATGGTCTACTTCCAGGTCGATCCGACCCGGGGCACGGCCGAGGAGATCTGCCGTCGGCTGGACCCGAAGGTGCGGATGCTCGCCGAGAGCCGCCAGACGATCCGCGCGGTGACGCACCTGCACATCACAGACGCGGATATCGAGCGATCGGCAGAGGTGATCGCGCACGCCCTGGGGTCGGACGTCGTGACCGCATAGGGATCGTTCGGCATCAGTCGTCGCGCTTCGAGTTGAGATTGACGATCGCGCGGACGGGGTAGTGGTCGCTCGGCCAGATGCCCTTCTCGCCCCCGATGGTGATGACCTCGGACTCAATCGCCTCGCAGCGGTCCGGGATCAGGATCATGTCGATGCGCCGCCCGTCGGCCTCGCCTGTAAATCCGTGGAACGTTCCGACGTCGGATTCTTCGTCTGCGGAATCGATCCAGCCTGTGCTCAGGAGCTCAGCGACTGGCGCAGAGTCTGGGGTGCAGTTGAAGTCGCCCATGACTATCCAGGCGCGGTCCCCGCTGTCGAGCTTCTGGGCGATCTGCTTCATGCTCATGAGCCTCGACTCGGCGGACTGGTGATCGAGGTGCACGTTTGCCACGTCGAACTTTCGGGGGAAGGAGCCGTGGAGACTCTCGAAGGTGGCCCACGTGCAGATGCGCGGGATGGTGTTGCCGTAGGAAACCGAGCCGGGGACTTCGGGTGTCTCGCTGAGCCAGAAGGTGCCGCTCTTGATGAGCCGGAGCTTGTCGGTGTTGTAGAAGATCGGTGCGAATTCGCCGGCCCGCTCGCCGTCGTCGCGTCCGACACCGACCCAGCCGTAACCGGGCATCGCTTCGGAGAGCGCGTCGACCTGGAACGCGAGCGCTTCCTGGACGCCCAGCACGTCGGGCAGCTTGCGCCGGATCAGGCTGGTCACGTGCTCGCGCCGGTTGGCCCAGGTGTTGTCGCCGTCGTTGGCGGTCCCGTACCGGATGTTGAAAGACATCAGCTCGATGTGGTCGGCCTCGTACTCGCGGATCATTTCGACGATGGGCGTGCTCGTGCCGTTTGGGATGGTGATGTCGAGGTGGTAGCTTGCGATTTTCCACGCGCCGTCCTCGAGTCGGCAGGCACCGGTGCCCCGGCACTGGCCGTAGGCGTCTGAGTAGAGGGTCTCGTCGAAGAGTGCGACGGTTTCGCCCGGCTGAACGGTGATGTGCCTGTCGCGCATCTGGAACCACCAGCCCCGCCCGCTCTGCATGTAGGGGCGATAGAGCGACTCGAATTCGGGCAGCTCCCAGCGTTCCCAGATGTCGGTGCCGAAGAAGACGGCGTCCTGGGTGAACATCGCAAAGTAGGATTCGTGGTCGGCCATCCGCGTGGCTTGGTGCATGCGGTTGAGCAAAGTGTTGACGTCGTCTCTGGGCTCGGCGCGGGCGACGAATGCGGCGAGCAGGACAATCAGCGGCAGGATCCGTTTCATGCGTTTCTTCCCCGTGCAAAGCCGAGTGTGACCTCGGCGAGTCGTTTGCCAAAGAGCTCGGCGGTCCGCCGGTCACCCTCCGGGGGGGTGACCTCGGGCGAGTCGTCGCGGGACTGGGCCATCAGCCCCGCGTAGGAACCCATGCGGTTGAGATCGTTCTCGGTCGAACCGGTCATCATGATGCCCTGGCTGACCCAGATCATGCCGTGCTGCATCGCAAAGTGGTAGATGTCCTGGATGGCGTTGAGCTTGTCGCCAGAGGTGGCCGCGGCGTTGGTGAAGCCCGCGGCGAGCTTGTCGCGCCAGAGCTGATCCCCCCAGAGCTTGCCTGTGCGCTCGAAGACCTTCTTGAGCTCTGCGGAGACCGAGCCCATGTAGGTGGGGCAGCCAAATACGATGCAGTCGGCGCTGTTGATATCGTCCCAGGCGGCACGCTGGGCATCCGATTCGGAGCACGTGAGCGACTCGGCGGCGTGAAGCGTGCCCGTGATCTCTGACAGCGAGGCGGCGCCGCGAGCGATGCGCTCAGCGATGACCTTGGTGTGCCCGAAACCGGAGTGGTAGACGATCGCGATCTTGGCCATGAAATGAGGCTCCACGCAAGAGCGTAGAGCCTCATCGGGGTGGGGGCTTGTGTGGTGGGGGAATCAGCCGGCCTTGCGGGGCATGGGCCTCATGCACTCGTTTCGGCTGACCGAGCGGGCCAGGTCGCTGAGCATCCGGCGCTGATCCATGGTCATGGCCAGGAATTCGACGCCGACCGACCATTTCCGCAGGCCGACCCGCTTGGCCCAGGCGATTTTACAGGGCAGGGTGGTCGGTCCGTCGAGCGTCTCGACCCGGAGTCCGATGGACTTGGGGCTCGCCTTGACCTTGAACCTGGTCGTGATCCGCATGCCCGAGCAGGAGATGTCGTCGATGGTGCCCATCGAGCATCCGGTCTCCTGTACGACGAGTCGTCCGTGGCGACGCTTGTTCTCTGGGCGAATTTCGTCGCCACACTTGTTGAGGTCCGGCAGGATGTTTCGTGCAATTCTTCCCATAGTGTCTGGATTCTGCGCGATCCAGACAGACTGGCAAGTCCTTTGAGTCGACGGCATGCTTAGACGGTTCGGGTTCTTCCGATTATGCGGGCTGGGGAGTCAGTTCTTGGTCACGCTGACGCGTACGTCGCCGACCGAGGACTCGAATGTGCAGATCTCCGGGCCCTCACCCAGCGAGAGCGTGACCGACTTCTGGCGGTACTGCTTGCCCATCACGGTGAGATCGCCCACGGACGTGTTGGCAACGATGGTCCCTGAGTAGGGTCCGATCATGGCGGCGTGGATATCGCCGGCGGACGTTCGTGCGGTGATGGGGCCGCCCGTGCGGACCAGATCGATATCGCCCGCGCTGGTCTTGGCGCTGATTGGGCCTTCTGCATCCTCGATCTCGATGTCGCCCGCGGAGGTGATGACGGTGACCTTGCCGGCGTGTCGGGCGACGTTGACATCCCCGGCCGAGGTCTCGATGAGCATCTCGCCCATCATGTCCGAGACCTTGACATCGCCCGCGCTGGTTCGGATGCGGACGCCGTCCATCTGAGGCAGGCTGACGATCAGGTCGCATCCCTCGTTCGATCGGCGCCTGTCGCCCGGCCAGAGGACGCTGATCTCGAGGCGCCCGTCGACGCTCAGCTTGCTGGTGACGCTGGTCTCGTCGGCTCGCTCCTGCGTCTGAGCGCGAATGTGCGCCTCGATCGTCGAGGGGCCGGAGGTTTCGGTGAGCGTCACCTCGCCCGCGGCGGTCTGGATGAGCACTGATTTGGCGCTGGCGAGCTGCGTGTCGCTCAGCGTCACCAGCTCCCGCGAGGTGTACCTTTCCGAGTTCCACCCGAATGAGCACCCTGTCGACATTGCCAGCCCGGTCAGTCCAGCCACGATCGCAACCCGCTTGAGCATGCTTGATCTCCCTGTGTGTGCGCACGGCAGCGCCGGTGCTGCCTGAGAGCTTACTGGGGAGAGACGGGCCCCGGTTTCGAGCGTTTCACCGCCCGTTGGATTCAACGCGCTTCCGCATCAGGCACAGGTATTTGTCGAGATCCGGCCCGACACTGCCCGTGACGGCTTCGCCCAGCTTGCGGGTCTCACGCTCAAGCCAGGTCCAGTGGTGGACCGTGAGCATCGAAACATCGAGCTGCTTTCCCATGAAGGGAAGGCGGGCGTCGCCCGAGGATTCCAGGTGATCCGTGATGGCTTGCATCGGTTCGCTGTGACCGCCCAGGTGCATGTAGGCTGGCACGAGCGGGAGATTGGTCTTGGGCATGGGCGCGGCTTTCCGCCCGGCGATCAGATCGGTGTACTGGCAGATCATCTGCGAGGGGTGGACCATGTCGCCCTCGTCGATCGGCGCTTCGCCCGAACTCCCGACGATGATCTGCGAGCCGAGGAAGGTGTCCAGGTCGACGCTCCGCCCCTTGTGCATGCGGATGTCGTTGAAGCCGTCGATGGGGCGGGTCTGCGAGCGGATGGCCTGTGCATCCAGGACCATCTCGAACGTGGTGGTGAGCTCGTCCTCGGGCTCGATGCCGTTGCCCTTGTACCAGCGGATGCCGAAGAAGGCCTTGCCCGAGTCCCTGGCGAGCCGGTAGCGTTGCTCGAAGAAATCGGGGTTGACAGGCATGGCGTCGAGGTCGTGCAGCAGGACGTGCCGGGTGGTGGCGTGGGCGATTCCGGTCGTCCAGCTCATCCACGCGTAGACCCAGCCCCACTGGATGCTCTTTGCGATTTCGTGCTGGTGCTCGGAGTAATGAAGAACGGTCACGGGCATGTCGGCGCGAGCGCTCTCGATGCGATCGACGAGCCCCTCCGGCATCTGCGAGGCAGGGCGGTCAAAGACAAGTATGACGCGCTTGAGTGAGGTTGTGCGCATCCGCCTGATGAGATTCAGATTCATCACCGCGACATCGGGGAGCGAAGCCATGCATCCGATGACAACGGTGTAGCCCTCCTCCGGATTCGTCAGGGGCTCCCACTCGACGAGGTTGCGCAGCCTGGCGACCATCGGTGCGCGGCGCAACCGGGCGGCTTGGTAGGCGAACCAGTTGGGGTATTTGCCTCGCATCGGGCTCCTGTCTCAGTGCCTTGTCGGTCGGTCACGCTCGCGGCTCAATGTGTCCCGGCCAGTTGATTCCCATCGATCGGCCTGCGGACGATCTCGACGCCACGCGCCGTGACCATCCCGATCGGGCCCAGCGGCTCAGCGTGCAGCGCATGACCCCGATGGTCCGGGGCGTAGCGGATCTCGCTGCCGGCAAAGATCCGCCCCTGAACCACGATAAGCACCCCAAGGGCTCGGGCGGTCTCGTCGCAAACCACCCTGAGAGCATCGGCGATATTGCCCGGCGCATCCGTTCCCTGCGATCGGGGTGGGGTGGCAGCGCCGGTCAGAACAACACAGCCCGTATTTGGGGTAGTGAGCGATCCAAGCCGATGCGAGAGCGACTCGATGTCGCCCAGCCCGAGCGCGACGACGACCCCGAGGCAATGAGGCTGATCGAGCGCCTTGCGGATGCGGTCCGGCGCTTCAGGGAGCGCCAACTGGGTGCCCCGAACCGGGATGCGATCGGGGAGCCATCGCGACATTTTGATGAGGGAGGCGGGCCTGAGTGTGCCGCTGGATCCGTGCGTGATCGTGCCGCCCAGCGAGAAGAGCTCGATGTGACCGTGCGCGTGGGCGGATCGATCACCCGATGGCGCCAGATCACAGGGCACTCTCGACTCCGGTTCGCACGCCATTTGGGTATCCAGATCCTTCTTGCTTCCCCGCGTGAAGGAGGTACGCAGGGATCGGAAACGAAACCGATCGCGGGCTCCCTCTTTGGCGTCATCCTAGGAGGATCGGGAAGCTCAGCAGATGTGACAGAATGACCGCTTGCTCACGCCCGCGGATATGTCGGCGTGGGTCGCCAATGACAACGCGGTCTGCTGGTCACAGAGTCGATCAGCCTTCGTCCTTGGGCGGGGGGGTGTACGCGCTGGGCTTACCGAGGAGCCGGTCAAGCGAGCTCGGCTCCTGCCCGGCTTTCTGGGCGCGCTCGGTCGCTTCGGCTTCGCTCACGCCCTCGTACTTGATGAGATACGCGGTCCAGATCGTGCGGGCCCTGCCGCCCGAGGCGCAGTGCAGGAGCACGTTGCCCTCTGTGGCGCTCAGCACCTCGGCGAGGCGATCGACGTCCTCCGGGTCGTATCCGGGCTCGTCCCCGACGCCGCCGCCCAGAGGGATGTGGATGTAGCTTGCGCCCGACCGGGTCACAACCGCTGATTCATCGAACGGGATGGATTCCATCTCGGAGTCGCGCCGGAAGTTGATCACGGTGGTGACGCCCTCGCCTGTGATCTCGTTCACCAGTGTGCCCTCATCGGGCTGGGCGCTGAAGCGGTATCGCCCCTCGGTAAAGATCGTGGGCGGCTCGATGGGCTTTGTCTCGCTGGCATTCATGGCCGAGGAACGCGCAAAGTCTTCGTAATCGTCGTCGTCGGATTCGTAGATGTTCACGTTGAAGTAGCAGCCGCCACTGACGAGTGAGATGCCAAGGACGCCCAGTAGCCAGTGCGATTTCATTTTCTGTTCTCCGGAACGGCGAGGTTCGAACGTGTGATCAGAGGATGCCAGCACCGAGCGTCAGGCCCATGACGATGAGCATCACGCCCACAATAAGCTGGATGGTCTGCATGGTGATCTTTTTGATGAGGCGGGCTCCGATGATGCTCCCGACAAGGGCGGCTCCCGACCCTGCGCCGACCACTCCCCAGGGGATCTCGTTCTGCGTACCGCTCTGGCTCCGCAGGGCTGCGTAGGCGAGGCCATAAACGACAAGACGGGCAATATCGACGATGACGGCGCAGACGGCTGATGTGCCCACAAACTGTTCCGCCGAGAGGTCGAGTTTGGTCAGGAACGCCGATCGGAGCGCCCCCTGGTGCCCGGAGAGCCCGCCAAAGAAGCCCGAGATCGCGCCGCCCACGGGCACGAGCCTCGGGTCGAATGCGAGCCTTCGGAGCCTGGGAACGAGATCAACGAGCGCAAAGGCCACGATGAGCACCGCGAGTACGAGCTTGATTGGCGTCACAGCGCACGCTCTGCCGGCAAGCTCATAGGAAGCGATCGGTTCGACGTTTGAGAGGCTCTCAAGGAGCCACGCGCCGGGCAGCGCCGCGAGCGCAGCGGGGATGCCAAAGAGCGCCACGATCCGCCAGGCAGCGCGCTGCCCGATGAGCGCGAGCTTGAATAGGTTGTTCAGCAGGTGCACGGCCGCGGTCGCGCCGACGGCAACATCCACCGGAAAGAAGAGCGCAAAGACAGGCATCAGCAGAGTGCCCAGCCCAAATCCCGAGAAGAAGGTGAGTGCCGCGACCACGAGGGCTGCCAGCGACACGACCAGGTAGTCCAACTGGCGCTCCTCTCTCGATGGTCTCAGGGCGAGACAACGGGCGTGGGGGAGTCACGCACGATGCGCCCAAAGAGCACGGCATCTCTGGGGTTCTCCCGCTCGGTGCGGTCCATATTCAGGAAGGCGATGCGTTCGTACTCGAACGGGAGTTCCGGGATCTGTCCGTCATAGACCGTGACGACGAAGTACTCGGCCCAGTCTGGGATGTCGCCCTCGGTCGGCTCGTCGGGCAGGAGCTCGATCGGCTCGCCCCACCAGTAGAGGAACTTGTGGAACGCGCGACCGACGCTGACCAAACGGGTGCCCTCGGGCAGTTCGCCTTTGAGCTGCGTGATCTCGACACCCGGTTCGGTCGCGTTGACGACCGTGGCGTTGATGACGGGGCCGCCAAAGAACATCGCCGCGATGAGGGCCACGAGGAAGGGCGAGAGCAGGTCGGGGCGGGGCGAGTCCCTGCCCACCCGACGGAACACCACCAGGGCGCAGGCGATGATCGCGGGCGCGACGAATGCGATCGCCCACCAGGGCTGGGCAGCGGTCTGCCAGAACTTCGAGTCGTTCTGTGTCGCGACCACCGTGGCCACGATCAGCCCGAGCATCGCGATCGCAAAGGCGTTCGCCACGGTGCGCGCAAAGTCGCGCCAGTACCGTCGGAGCCAGCACGAGAGATCGAACATCAGGCTGCGATCGACCACGACGCCCGCGATGACGCCCATGAGCGGGTACGCGCCGATGATGTACCGATGATGCCCGCCCGCGATCGCCCAGACGGGCGTAACGATCGCAAGCGTGCCGCAGATGCAGAAAAGAACCGATGATCGTGCCCGATCGGTGAGCCCCCAGAATCTGCGGAAAACCAGCGGGAAAAGCAGGGGCGACCAGGGCAGCGCCGCGGCGAAAATCTTGAGCGGGAACGTCGCCACGTGCTCAGCGAGGATCATGAAATCAAAGTCGACGCGCTGCGTCGCGGGCGCGAACCAGGAGCTGCGTGTGCCCTCCCAGCCGACCTGCTGGTAGAGCGGGATCTGCCAGATGGCGATGAGCCCGAGGAACAGCGCCAGCGCGACCGGGCCCGACCAGTGGAAGATGGCCTTCCAGTCCCGGCGGATCAGCAGGAAGAGCCCGATGGCGCCGAAGAATGAGACCGGTCCCTGCAAGCCCTTGATGAATGTCGCAAGCGCTGCGATCAAGGTCGCGATGAGCCACGTGCGCAGCAGGCCTTTGCGGTGCGTGTAGCCGTGGTGCCAGACGAAGAGCGCCGACACCATGAACACGACGAACAGCCCGTCGGCTTCGGCTCTGCGCCCAAGGTCGAAGATGTGCCCGGTGGTGGGGTAGACGAGCCCGGCAACGAGCGCACCGACCGGGCCGATCATGGAGCGCGCGTACCACCACGTGACGAGGGAGGTAACCATCAGCACGAGCACCATGGTCAGGCGCGCGGTCATGGGCGTCAGATCGTGGATGAATCGCTGGATGATCGCAAAGAACCAGTACTGCCCAGGCGGGCGATCGAGGATGGGCACGCCCTGGTTGCGTGCGATGACCCAGTCGCCTGTCTGGGCCATCTCGACGCCGTGCTGGAGCCTGCGGGTTTCTTCGCCGACCAGGGGCAGGCGCGTCGGCGCGATGCCGTAGCCAACGAGAATGACGAACAGGATCATGAGCGGGGCCACGAGCGGGTGCACGCGGTGCGGTTTGACTGCAAGAGCGGGGGAGCTGTCCATCCGGGGATTGTTGCCCCCTTTGGTGCGCTGAGCGTGGAATCGGGCCCGGTCTAGCCGGGGAATTCTGTCCGCGCCGGTTGGCGGTCGAGGATCGGCAGCTTGACCTGGACACGTTCCGGATCGGCAGAGGCGAACAGGAGCGACGTGACGAGATGCTCGACCTCGCCAACGGTGATCGACTGCATGCAGAGGTTGTCGGTGCACTTCGAATCGCGGTTGTTGAGGGCGCTCACGCAAGGGCTGCAGGCCAGGCCCCGCCAGATGATGTGGCTGCGCGGGCTGCGTGAGGCAAACAGAGCCGGAGTCTCAGGCCCAAAGAGCGTGACCACCTGGATGGGCGTGAGCGAGGCGAAGTGAGCCGGGCCAGAGTCGTTGGTGACGAGGACGTCGGCAAACTCGAAGGCCACGAGCAGGTCGCGCAGGCTCGTTTTGCCCGCCAGGCAGAAGCACCGGTCAGAGCCGATCTTCTCGACGAGCCTCTGCGCCGGGCCCGCCTCGTTTGGGGCGCCGGTGAAGGCGATGCGCAGATTCGGGTCTGCATCGAGCAGGCGGCCTGCGAGCTCGACATAGCGCTCGCTTGGCCAGGCGCGGAGCGGGATCAGGTCCGAGCAGTTGGCGTTGAGCAGCACCAGCGGCCTGAACTGACTCGTGCCCGCGGCGTTCTCGATGATCCTGAGCACACGCTCGCGCTCGTCCGGGCTGGGCAGAAACTCGGGAGGTTCTTCCTCCGCACGCACGGGCGCAAAGGGGATCGCCGGGAGCTTGTCTGCGTCCAGATCCATCGCGTCGACCATAAACCGGTACAGGTCGGCTGTGTGCAGGTGCGGCGTAAAGCGCAGGCGGTGCGTCATCAGGTCGCCCCGCCAGGGCCCTTCCTCGCGTGAAGCGTGGAACCCGACGCGACGGTTCGCTCCGCTGAGATACGTCAGGATCGCTGAGGAGCGCGAGAAGAACTCAAGGTCGATGCTCACACTCGGGCTCAGTGCGCGGGCGCGCCGGATGCCCCCCATGAAGCTGGTCAGCGTGCCCATGATGCCAGCCGTGCGGATGGTGATGACGTTCTTTCTTGGGATCAGCTCCATGAGATCGAGGATGAATCTGTTCTCCTCGAAGCAGATGAAGTAGACGTTCTCGCGCCCGACGCGCTCGATGGCCTTGCGGAAAGCCGAGACCGCCAGCACGGTCGAGCCCTGCTCGGCGAGCTTGACAAACAGGATGCGTTCGATCGGGGTCTCGTCGGGCCTGGAGACGAGTGCCTTGGCGCGCTCCCAGAGCGTCAGCGCCGCGCACAGGGGCACGCCCATGTGACGATCGATCCGTCGCATCGTCGAGAGTTTCATCGAGGTCTCCGCGCCCAGTCGCCGCCATCGTCGAGCATCCGTTCTCGGACCCTCAGCGGTTCCGCGAAAGTCTCGGCCATCGGGCGATGGTAGAGCCGAGCGAGCCCGAACGCAATGCCTGCCCTCTCGGCTCGCAGTCGATTCCGCCGGTGCCCTGCGTGCGTTGGTTTCAGTCATTCTGAGCGCCCACGACGCGGATACGGATAGAGTACGTTGCCGAATGAGCGGTGTCATCGGCGTCGGGTTGCGGGTCATGGCTGGTGCGTCTTGCTGGCTGAGCAATTTCACCGGACCAGAATCATGGATGCTCTGCTCAGAGCTGTTCGTGGGCAGTCAAGGGGAGTGATCATGACTCGGCGAGCGCTCGTCATCGCGATGGCAGGTCTGACCGGGGCGGCTGCTGCCCAGGACACCTTTGTGTACGACTTCCAGCTGGTTGTCGTCTCCAACGAAGTCATCGCCAACGCGGTCGGTGGCGAGCTCTCGACGCTGCCCGTCGGCACAGTGGGCCATCTCCGGGTCCTCCTGACCGCTGAGCCTGGCGATTACCCCGATTGGAACCTCCCGGTCATCCATGCCCACGACGTCCTGGAGATCTCGTTCTCGGCCGGGGATGTGACCGCGCAGGGCGCGCCCGGTGTGTATCCGACGACCAATCCATTCGTTGCGATGCAGATGCAGAACGACGGCTGGCTGAACTACCCGGCGGGGATCAAGATGGATTTCTTCGGGACGACGCTCGCCTGGGATCATCCCGAGTTTGCGTACAGCTCGCTTGCCATCCGCCAGTACAGCGAGCCGGGCGAACTCCCCTTGCTCTTTACCAGCATCGAACTGCCCACCTCGGCGAATCTCAATCTCGCGGAACGCAAGATCTTTGGGATCGATTCCGCGCTCAGCGGTGCTGACGGGATCCGGTTCGAGGTGACCGCGATGGAGGGCACGCTCGTGCCGCGCTGCGCTGCAGATGTGAACCGTGATGGCACGCTCTCGCCCGCTGACTTCAACGCCTGGATCGGTGCCTTCAACAACGGTGCCCCGGAGTGCGATCAGAACGACGACGGCGCGTGCACGCCCAGCGACTTTGCCGCGTGGATCTCCAATTTCAACGCGGGTTGTCCATAACACCTCGACGCTCGATCCGTGGTCCATCTGTGCCGGATCTCCGGGATGGGTGAGCACTGAGATGGGCGGATGTTTCGACAAATCGATAGACAACGCCAATGCCCTCTCAGTACGATAGAGCGTCGGCCGATCGCTTTGTGTTTGGGGCGATCGGTCCGGGCGGGGCTTTGGCAAGATGGGAAAAATCGCTATGTGTCAGAAGGCAAACGCCGATCGGCGTGCTCGTCGCGGGATAGCTGTGCCGGAGATGCTCTGGCTCTTCGTGACGCTCGGGTCGGTGATCGGCGCGACGACCGCAGGGCACCTGATCGACCCTGATCCGGAGCCGCTGCCTCTTGCCACGACGATCGAAGACTTTGTTGCCCCGGGCACACAGCCCCACGGCCTGAACACGCCCATCCAGAGCGCCGACAACTGCATGTCGTGTCACGGCGATTTCGACAGCGAGCACGAACCCTTCCGCCCATGGGCCGCCAGCATGATGGGGCAGGCCTCGCGCGATCCGCTCTTCCACGCGGCGCTGACGATCGCCAACCAGGACGCCGCCTTTGCGGGCGACATGTGCCTGCGCTGCCACTCGCCCAACGGCTGGCTCGAGGGTCGCTCCACGCCCACGGACGGCTCGCTGCTGACCGGAGCCGACCTGCAGGGCGTCAACTGCAATTTCTGCCATCGCATGGTCGACCCGATTCACACGCCGGGCGTCGATCCCGCGGTGGACGCGTCGATCCTGGCGAACCTGACGAACCCGCCCAGAACGCCTCACACGGGGCAGTTCGTGATCGATCCCGAAGACCGTCGGCGTGGGCCTTACGACCTTGGCGATTTTCCGTACCACCAGTGGCTGGTCTCGCCCTTCCACGCCTCATCGCAGATGTGCGCGACGTGCCACGACGTCTCCAACCCGGTCTTCGAAAAGCAGCCCGACGGCACCTACATGCCGGGCACGCTCGGTGCGCCGCCGGCGAGCCACGACCCGTACGACCAGTTCCCGATCGAGCGTACCTACTCCGAGTGGAGCCAGAGCGCGTTTGCCTCTGGGGCCGTCGATGTCGGCGGGCGGTTTGCGCCGAACCTCATCATGGGTGTCAGCTCCTGTCAGGACTGCCACATGCCGCCCGACCCGGGCGTGAGCTGCTTCTTCGGCGACTACCGTGAGAATCTCTCAACCCACCATTTCAGCGGCGGCAACACCTGGATGCTCAATGCCATCCGCAACCTCTACCCCGATGCCGAGACATTCCTGACCGAAGAGTCGGTCAGCTACGCGATCCAGAAATCAGAAACACTGCTCGCACAGGCCAGCGACACCACGCTCGCACAGAACGGGAGCGAACTTCTTGTCCGCGTGACCAACTACTCCGCACACAAGCTGCCCACGGGCTACCCAGAGGGGCGCCGGATGTGGCTCAATGTCCGGTACTACGACTCGTCCGATGCCCTCATCGACGAACGCGGCGCCTACGACTCCGTTACCGCCGAACTGACCACAGGCGACACCAAGGTGTACGAGGCCATGCTGGGCATCTCCGCGTCTCTGGCGCCGATCCTGGGCCAGCCCGCGGGCGAGAGCTTCCACTTCGTGCTCAACAACGAGTGGCTCAAGGACAACCGCATCCCGCCGATGGGCTTTACGAACTCGGGATTCAGCGCCGTTCAGGCCGCTCCGGTCGCGTACAGCTACGCCGACGGGCAGCACTGGGACGAGACAGTCTTTGACATCCCCGCGGGCGCGGTCCGCGCCGATGTGAAGCTCTACTACCAGACCGCCAGCAAGGAGTACATCGAGTTCCTCCGCGACGAGAACGTGACCGACACGCGAGGCACCGTCATGTACAACGAGTGGGTCGCCAGCGGCAAAGGCCCGCCCGTGCTGATGGACGACGTCTCGCTCGTGCTCACGCCAGCGTGTTTGGCCGACGTCAACGGCGACGGCGCCGTCACGCCGGCGGACTTCACCGCGTGGATCGCCGCATTCAACGCGATGGGCCCGGGCTGCGATCAGAACAGCGACGCCCTCTGCACCCCCGCGGACTTTACCGCCTGGATCGCCAACTACAACACGGGCTGCCCGTAACGCCGCATGGTCCGATCAGTCCAAAGCCGCCGACCCCGCGAAAGCGAGATCGGCGGCTTTCAACATGAATGACTGCACGTCAAGCACGGGCGGAAGCCCCGGGTGCCCCCGCCCATGCACAGCGTGCTTTCTTACTGGCCCGAGACCTTCTTCCAGTGCGAAAGCGCCTTGTTCGTCAGCTCGCGCCGATCGCCCTTGCGCCAGAGCTCGTGCGCATCAACGGAGTCGTTGTTCAGGAACAGGTAGAGCTTGTCGTCGATGATCTCGAACTGCGTCGGATCGACGGGGAACTTGTCCTCGACGGACATGCCAAACGCGCACCACCCGCCGCACTGCGGCTCGTACCTTAAGGGGTTCTTCTTGAACATCTCCACCTGCTCCGCGGAGGTCAGGTGGTACGTCACGCCGTTATGCTGGGTGCTGTACCTCCCATCGCCCTTCTCGGCCTTGCCCTTTGTAAAGTACGAAACCGGGCTGTAGCCCTCGAGCGCGACGCCGCTGGCGGGCACGTTCCGCCCGTTGTGGTACGCCAGGCTCTTGTTCCTGCTGTTCCAGTACGAGTCCGCCTTGGCCCGCACCTCATTCTGATCGGCTTCGAGCCAGAGCTTCTTTGCGTCCACTTCCGAGTTCTTCAGGAAGAGGTGCGTGCGCCCGTCGATCACGACAAAGCTCGTCGGGTCGGGCACAAACGTCGAATCCACCGAGCAGCCGAACGCGCAGTTCCCGCCGTACGCGGGCAGGAAACGCTCGGGGTTCGCGAGGAACGCCTCGCGCTGCTTCTCGCTCGTGAGGAAGTAGGTCACGCCCTCGTGCTCGGCGCTGTACCTTGGCGAGCCAGGCTCGGCGCGGCTGTTTGCCAGGTAAGACACCGGGCTGTACCCCGCCAGACCCACAGGGATCGTGAGGGTCGCGTGCCCGGGCTCAGCGCCGAACAGCGTCGGTGCGAACCCGATCGTGCGGGCCTGCGCCGAACCGGCGAGCGTCAGAAGCGAAACAACAACTGCGGTAGTCATGCGATTCATGGTCAGTATCCTTCTCAATGTTCTTGCGTGTGTGTGTGAACGTGATTGTGTGTGAACGGAATCAATCGAGGAACTTCAGCCCGTACGCCGCGCAGAGGCGTGCGATGCCCTCCTCATGTGCGCGGTCCCGGCTGAGTTCCTTGTCGAGCCCGACGAAGAACTCGTCGAGCTTCCCGGGCAACAGAACGGCAAGGAGTTTCGAGGGGGCGCTCCCGGTATTGACATACCCGTGCGGGATGCCCCGTGGAAGCAGCGCCGCCGTGCCCTGTTGCACGGTCATCCGCTGATCACCCAGCGTCACCTCGATCTGCCCCTCGAGCAGATAGACGTGCTCTTCCTCGTTCTCGTGGGTGTGCAGGCCCACCCCCTCGCCCGCCTTAGAGACGAACTCGACGAGCGAGAACGCACCGTGCGTCGCCTGGCTTGAGATGCGGTGCACGAGCTTTGCGCCCCCGATATTGAGAACCGGGGACGCCCCCGGGGCCGACAGGACAGGATCTTGCTTTGGCATCGGTCTTTCTCCCGGCGCGCCGGGCCTGTGCGCAGGGCGACCCCCGCGCGCACCGGCCGCGCCAATGGTGTGTGTGGTGTCATGTGAAACGTGTATGGCCAACCGCACGCGAAGCGAAGGCCTCGCGCACCGGGTGCGCTGCGGGCGCAGTGCCCCTACGGAGAGTCAGCAACCGTTAGAAGAGCGAGAGCCCCGTCCCATCCAGCGACGCCTGGAGGGGATCCCTCCGGTCGCGACGGGCACAACGAACTGTGCGGCGAATGAGCTGCATGCACACTCAACACCGGGGCTGCGGGGGGTATTCCGGGGGGAAAGAACAAAGTCTGGGGTGTGTAGCGGGAAGCCTGGGTTGCTCAGGGTCCGCGGAAACCGAGACAGCGCTCTACTGCTCTTTGATCACAAGGCGCTGACGCCCGGGACCCCGCACGCGCTCGATCAAACCCCGTGCCTCGAGATCGAGCTTCACCGTTGTGACGTACCACATCACCGACGCCCCAGCAAAGATCTTGGGGTCGAGCCGATCCTGCACCGCGTCGGGCAACTCACTGAACCCTGCCCCGTCGCGCCCCGCCTCGCGGATCACCGCCAGCATCGTGCGTTTCATGTCCTCGTACTTGTCCCGGTCGATCCGGTTGGGCTGCTTCCCTTCCGGGTGCAACGCGAGCACCTTGGAGTCGTCGTCATTCTTTGCCATGTCCACGATTCTACAAGAAATGGTCCCGTTGAGAAAGTGCGAATGACGCTCGGCGCGGGCATCCAGATTTACGCGGCCGCACGCTTGATCTTCGCAGTGCGCTGCACACACACGACCACAGCGACGACCCACAGGATCACCACACACGCCATCGCCGGCACGAAGCCCATAAACTTCAGCCCGGTGCCGAGCGTCGCCGTCGACGGATCGACCCGGCCCGTAGATTCAAACGCAGAGAGCATCGAAAGGATCCCGAGATTCTCGATGGTCTCACCGACGACCACCACAACCGGCAGGAGCGCGAAAGTCCAGATGAGCTTGGATCGGCGCCAGATCAGCCGCGTCGGCACCATCAGGAGCACGAGCAGCGCGCCGGCGTTGGCAAACACGAACGGCACGTCCCAGAGCTGAGCCGATCGGTAGAGCGAGCGTTCAGACTCCGCAAGGCCTGACAGCGCTGCCGCTGCCGCTGCGGGTGATTGTGTGGGGACGACTTCAAACGGCTGCCCGGGGAGAAACGCCTCTACGACGTCAAACCACGGGCCCGCGATCATCACAATGACCCCGATCAATACACACGGGATCAGCGCCAAGAGCCAGCGAATATTCATGCCGCAAAGTCTAGCAAAAGGATCATCGGGCACAAGGCCTCGTGCATCGCTCGCGGCTTGAGGAGCACCACACGTGTCAATCTGTTCGCAGGAAGCCCGGTTCAAAGCCGGGCGTCATGACCATCCCCGATCCTCGCTCAGCCACCGGATCGCGCCGGTGTGGTGCTTGCCGTGCCACGCGTAGACCGGGAGAAGATCCGCGAGCCTGACGAGCTTGCCCGTCTCGGGGTGCAGAAACGCCCGCTCGAAATCGCCCGCGCGCATCGTCCGCATCAGCATCACCCACTTCGCGTGCACGGCTTCCAGGAGCGCCAGCGGCGCCTCGATCGCCCCTGTCCGCGACACCAAGAGCCCCGACCACGCCCCCTCGTCGTACGCCTTGATCGTGGGCGTGGGCTCTGTCAGCGCCCACATGAACCGGAGATAGCAGTTCACGTGCGAATCCGCGACGTGGTGCACGATCTGGCGGACCGTCCAGTTCCGGTATGCCGTGTCCAACTGATCTCCCGAAAGCCCACGGACCGCTTCACGCAGAAGCGCCGGGGCTTCAGCGATCTCAACCAGGTACGTCTCAAGATCGCCGAGTGCAAACGCCTCCGGCAGGGGCGAGGGCATCGGACCGACAGGGAAATCGGGCGGCGTATTGGGCATGGGAATCTGTAGGCCATATGCAATGGCTCTCGCTCAGGCACCCCGCCCACGCGAGCCTGACCCGGATCGGAAGGCTCCTGCCTGGCACCCCGTGTATCCGGTTAGACTGCATCCATGAATCCTCTCTTGAAAGCAGCGATCCTGGCCTTCGTGCTCCTTGTTCCCGGTTGCGCCTCGAGCCCGCGCGTGCCCGAGGGACAGCTCTCCGAGAAACAGCAAGCCGGGATCGATGCCATCGGACAGAAAGCCATCACCGAGAGCGGGATCGTCGGGCTCTCCATCGGCGTCGCGCTGGAGGGCAAGATCGTCTACGCCCAGGGCTTCGGGCACGCAGACACCGAGCGCACGATCCCAGCGCACGCCGACACCATCTACGACATCGCCTCCGTTGGCAAGCACTACACCGCCGCGGCCATCCTCAGGCTCGCCGAGGAAGGCAAGCTCTCGCTCGATCAACGCGTCCGCGAGATCGTCCCCGAGCTTCCCGCGAACTTCCCAAACGCCACCATCGAGCAGCTCCTTCGGCACACCTCCGGCTTCGTCGGGGGCGAGCTCGACGAGCAGAACCCACCCGCGGATTACAACACCAAGCGCTACGCCCTCGAACTCCTCACCGATCTCGAACTCCGATCGGGCAAAGCCCTCTTCAAGCCCGACGAAACCTGGGTCTACTGCAACCCCGGATACCTCATCCTCGGCATCATCGTCGATGTCGTCTCGGGCCAGCGCTACGCGGACTTCATCCGAAACGAACTGCTCATCCCCGTCGGGCTCGACGAGGTCTCCGTCTGCGAGCGCGCCGTCGCCCCACGCATGTCGCAGTCCATCCGGCGCACCGAGGCCGGCATCGCAGAGGTCGCCCCGATCGACATGACCGCCTACAGCGGGCAGGGCGCGATCTGCTCCAGCGTCGTCGATCTCCTCCGCTGGTCGCACGCGCTCAACACCGGGCAGATCGTCAGCTCGGAATCGCTCGCCCAGATGCGGTCCCCCTCGGTCGTCCGGGGCAACCAGAACCACGCCGTCATCCCCTACGGCTTCGCCCAGAGGCTGGGCGAGGTCGGGCCCTTCCACAGAGTCGGGCACACCGGCACCTTCGATGGCGGCTCCGCCTCGATCGTCACCTTCCCCGAGGCCAACCTCGAGATCGCCGTCCTCTCCAACACCAGAGGCAGCGGTACCCCGCACGCCCGCTCCATCGAGCTCGAGATCGCAAAGCTCCTCCTGGGCGTCAAGGTGCCCGATGCCCAGTCGCTCCGACAGGCGCTGGGCCCCGAAGACAAGCGGCGCATCATGGGCTTCTACACCAACGGCAACCGGTTCCAGGCCACCTTCGAGGGCGACGAGCTCGTCGTCCTGAGGGACGCCAAGCCCATCGAACGCCTCATCCACATCGGGGGCCTCCGGTTCCGCTCCCTCGACGCCCCGGACGTCACCCAGTGGTTCGTCCTCGACGGCGACCGCGCCGGCTGGTGGATCTACAGCACCAGCGGCACCTTCCTTGAAGTGCTCAGGAGGGAGTAGGGGAGGCGTGGAGCTGGCTGCTTGCAGACAGTGGCTTTCGATTGGGAGGGAGCGTTGCTGCGGAGTAAGTAGTGCCATGCGGTGAGGGAAGCAGGGCCACCCGCCGTATTAAACGTGATCGAGCTCAATTATGCGAGTAAATCGAAAAACGAATCTAAAAGAATGTGCACGCAGTTTCATTCGCCTTCGGCGATCTCCTGCAAACTTTTCGGATTTGGTATTCGTTCAATTGCGCGGACTGTAATGATGTATCGATTCACAAAAATTGGATGTTCCCAAGAAAATGATATGCGGTAATCTCTGTAATGGACGACGTCAATTCTGCCTGCGTTTTGCATTCCGTTATCTTTGTAGCTTTGAAGAAGCCGGCTATGCATTAAAGAATTGATACGTTCTTTGTCAGTATCGCTGATATCTTCCGTATTTGTAAAAAACTTCCAATCGAAAGTTAGATTGCCTTGCTGATTGGCATCGCTTGATGTGAATTGGAGTAGGCCGTACGTTGGATCTGCAAGATCTGGATTTGGCAGGCGTTTCTCTATGATTCGAATCGATGACAGTACATCTTTGATGGCAGAGGTGACATCAAATTCTTGTTTTTGCGAGCTACTTGCATCTTCTGATTGAGATGCCAGTGCCTGACGGACTACTTCGTTAAAGTCATCCCAAAATCGTTCGTATGTTATTTCAACTGTGCTAAGTGGTGTTGGGTGATTAATTGCCTCGCTAATTGTTTTTATTAGTTTAAAGACATCGGATTTTTCTGGTTTGGTGGCTTGGAATTGCCCTAGTGGACCGGTGAGAGGGGCATCTACGTCAATCAGAAGAGTACACGCTCGGGAGGTCTTTAAGCCTTTGCTGATAGCCCCGGCTTCGAACAAGACCCATGGTTTGGACAAGTTTTCTGGTGTAAGCACCAAAACGCCAGTATCGCACCGACTAAGTGTACTTTGAATTTCCGTACTCCAGGCGCTTCCTTTGGCAATATCTTCCGATGACATCCATGGATAAGAATTTTGAAGTGTGCATTCAAGAAGCAGTTTGAATGCTTCTGCAATTCTTTTGCTACGTTCGCCGGACCAGCTTATAAATACATTTGGGTGAGCTTCAGTAATGCTGGGGACCGCGTCCATCATCCCACCGCCTTCACAACCTTCGCCGCGGCATCACCCAGATCTGACGCCGCCTGAAGCGTCGGCAGGTCCGCCGCGGCCTTCTTGAGGATCTCGCGCCCCGCGTTGACGTTCGTGCCCTCGAGCCTCACCACCAGCGGCACCTGGAACCCGATGCTCTTGGCCGCGTTGACGATGCCCTGGGCGATCACGGCGCAGTCCATGATCCCGCCGAAGATGTTGACCATGATCCCCTTCACCGCGGGGTCCGACAGGATGATGCTGAACGCCTCGGTGACGGCCTCCTCGGTCGCGCCGCCGCCCACGTCGAGGAAGTTGGCGGGCTCCCCGCCGTGCAGCTTGATGGTGTCCATGGTCGCCATCGCCAGCCCCGCGCCGTTGACGAGGCACCCGATGTTGCCGTCCAGCGCGATGTAGCTCAGTCCCATCCGGCTGGCGCGCATCTCCGCGGGGTTCTCCTCAGCCGGGTCGAAGAGCGCCTGGATGTCCTTGTGCCTGAACAGGCCGTTGTCGTCGAAGTTGAACTTGGCGTCGATCGCCAGCAGCTGTCCGTCCGGATGAAGATCGGTGGGGGGCGTGACGATCAGCGGGTTGATCTCCGCCAGCGAGCAGTCCTTCTCAGCGAACAGCTTGACGAGGTTGGTCATGATCTTGACCGCCTGCCCGACCTGCTTGCCCGTGAACCCGAGCTGGAACGCGATGTTCCGCGCCGCGTAGGGCTGCAGGCCCAGCAGCGGATGGATCTCGCGCTTGATGATCGCACTCGGGTTCTCCGCTGCGACCTTCTCGATCTCCACGCCGCCCTCGCGCGAGGCGATCAGGATGTTGCGCCGCTTCGTGCGATCGACGGTGATGGCCAGGTAGTACTCGTGGGCGATCTCAACGCCCGCCGCGACGAGCAGCTTTTTGACCTCCAGCCCCTCTGGCCCGGTCTGGTTGCTGACCATCCGGTTGGAGAGCATGAAGCGCGCGGCCTCGGTGGTCTCCTCCGGTGAGCGCACAAGCTTGACAAACCCCGCCTTGCCCCGTCCGCCCGCGTGGACCTGGGCCTTGATGACCGCAAGCGACGTAGCGGCCTCGTCCGTGATGTCCTTATACATGCCCGCAGCGGCCTCGACCGACTCCAGGAGCGCTCCCGCAGGGACGGGCACGCCCGCGTTGGAGAGCAGTTCACGGGCCTGGTATTCGTGGATCTTCATCGCGGGCTCCTGAGGTAGAGGAAAGGTGAGCGATCCTACACCCACGTTCTCGGGCCTGCGAGGGGGTGGCGCAAGGGCCCCATCAGCGATGGTCGGATTGTGGTTGCAAGGCAGCTTGCGCGAAAAAGAGAGCCCCCGGAGCGGACATCGGGCTTGAGCCGGATGTCGAGGTTTCGGGCTGGGAAAGTGGGGCGAACGAGGGGCGTTGGGCTCTCCCCCCGGTTCCAGCCATCCGAAATCGGGGGGTATGAACGAGACCAACCCACCCAGAAGGCCCGGCGCGATCCGCGCCTTCACACTCATCGAGCTCCTGGTCGTGATCGCCATCATCGGCGTCCTGATGGGGATCATCGTGCCCGTGGCGGCCAAGGCCAAAACGAGCGCCCAGTCGATGAAAAGCCTCTCCAACCTGCGCCAGATCGGGCTGGGGTTCACGATGTACACCGACGACTACAAGTACTTCCCCTCCGCCGACACCCGCCCCGAGCGCTGGCGCCGGGCCCGCTGGGCCTTCGGCGGGATCAACGTCCAGCAGGCGGGCTCGGATCAGGCGGATCCCTACATCGCGATGGATCGCCCGCTCAACCCGTACCTGGGACTCGAGGAGCAGACCTCGAGCCTGAGCGAGATCTACCACTCGCCCGCGGATGACGGGCTGTACTACTCCGCGTTCCCAAACCGCACGGTCTGGGACGACCTGGGCCTGAACTCAAACTCGGGCAACGCCTACCAGAGCACCTTCCTGACGATGGGCACGAGCTACTTCGCCAACGAGTGGATGTGGTGCAAGCCGGGCTCGATCGTCGGCTTCCACTCCGAGGGCGGCCCGGGCGGGGCGTATACCACGCGTCTCGGGCCTCGCAGCGTGACGGCGGACCCCTGGCGGTTCGTGCTCGCGGGCGGTGCGGGACAGATGGACGCGGGGCGCTACACGGATCAGGAACTCGAGGGCGCGCTGGTGCCCCAGGGCTTCTGGTACGGCCCCCGGACGGGTCATCTGGCCTTCCTGGACGGCTCGGTCCGGTCAGAGGCAATGACAGGGGGCGCCGATACGAGCCAGTACACGTTCTACGTCGACCCGCGCAAGCACAAGGACCCGCTCGCGTGGAGGCGAGCCGACGGGAAGTGATGCGGCCTCAGCAGCCAGCCTCAGCAGCCAGCGTTGAAGTTGGCGATCCATGCGGTGAAGTCAGCCGGGCTGCAGGCGCCGTCCTCGTTCTGGTCGCAGCCGGACGTGCCGGCGTTGAACGCGCTGATCCACGCGGTGAAATCGGCGGGCGACAGCAAGCCGTCGCCATTGACGTCTGCGATGCACGGCGTCGAAGGGAGCGCGAACAGAAACGCCGATCCGGTCTGGGTGCCGCTGGCGGTGTGTCCGTAGTAGGCACCGACCGCGGCGAGGCCGCTGCCGACAGAGATCGAGGAGCCGAAGCGGTCGTCCCCGATCCCATCGCTCGGGAGCAGCTTGGCGAGCTGTTCGCCAGTGGCGGCATCGAAGAGATACGCCGAGCCCGAATCGATGCCCAAGTCGTCCGTGATCCAAGCTCCCGCGGCGACCATCCCGTTTCCGATGTCGACGGAATAGCCGAGGTTCCTGAATTCTGCTGCATCCTCGGAGCGGAGCTTTCGGAGTTGCTCGCCCGTCGCCGCATCGAAGAGATAGACCGAGCCGGAGTCCATGCCGTCGTCGTCGTCTCTGAATGCCCCAACCGCCACGATGCCGTTGTCGATGGCGATTGATCGTCCGAACTCATCGCCCGCGGCCCCATCGTCGGCAAAGAGCTTTCGGATCTCCAGACCCGTGGCCGCATCAAAGAGGTACGCGGCACCCGCATCGCGGCCGAGATCATCGTCCCGGTATGCCCCGATCGCCACAATCCCGTCATCGATGTCGATCGCAAAGCCAAAGTTATCGCCACCGCTCTCAGCGCCGGGCTTGACCTTGAAGAGCTGCTCACCAGTAGCAGCATCAAAGAGATAAGCCGAACCCTGTTGGGGGAGGGTACTTGAGTCCCCCCATGCACCCACGGCAACGATGCCGCTATCGATCGCGACGGCGTAGCCAAACAGTCTCCCTACCTGGCCATCGGCAGGGAGGAGTTTGTGCAGCTGCGCTCCGGTAGTCGCATCAAACAGATACGCCGCGTATGGGTTCACAGCGCCGGAAACGGCGATGAACGTGCCGACCACGACGATGCCGTCGTCGATGTCGACCGAAATCCCAAAGTTGTCGTCCGCGGCCCCGTCGTCCGGGAGGAGCTTGTCAAGCTCGACGCCTGTGTTGGAGTCAAAGAGATAAGCCGCACCCGAAGAGAAGCCGTTGTCATCATTCTGGGAAGCCCCGACGACGACGATGCCGTCATCGATGGCAATGGAGTGCCCGAAGAGGTCGAATTGCGCCATATCTGAGGCGATGAGCTTGTGGTCCTCGTTGAGGACCTGTCCCAAGGCCGGCATGGCCCCGCCCGCGACGAGTCCGGCGAACAATATCTGGCGTGCGCCGACAGGTCTGAGCATGGATCGGCTCCTCTGCTTGAGGCCAATGACGAGTTTAACCCCGGCCCTTGCTTCTCAAGAGCTTAAACCGGGCGACACGGCCGAAAACCCGGTCTCCCGGAGTCGTCACAAGGCGTTCCGAGGGTGTTTGGGCCTCGCCAAACGAGGGGTCATGGCCTATCCTCTCTCCCCCGCCTTTGGAGCGTGGGATTCCCTATCTAGCGGAGGATCGGCCGAATGGCTGCAGGCACCAAAGGTACCGTTATCCAGGTCATCGGCTCGACGTTCGATGCCCAGTTCCCTGAGGACAATCTCCCCTCGATCTACAACGCGATCGAGCTGACCTGGGAGGCCAACGGCGTCACCCGGCGTCTTGTGGGCGAGGTTCAGCAGCACCTGGGCGGCGGCGCCGTCCGGGCCGTGGCGCTGGGCTCGACCGACGGCATGAGCCGGAGCATGGAGGTCGTCGACACCGGCGCTTCGGTGACCGTGCCCGTGGGCGAGAAGGTCCTTGGACGCGTGTTCAACCTGCTTGGGCACCCCATCGACAACAAGCCCGCCCTCGAGGGCGTCAAGCGGATGCCCATCCATCGCGCTCCGCCCGAGTTCGATCAGCTCAACCCCAAGACTGAGATCCTCGTCACGGGTATCAAGGTCGTCGACCTGCTCTGCCCCTTCGTGCGAGGCGGCAAGATCGGCCTGTTCGGCGGCGCCGGCGTGGGCAAGACCGTGATCATCCAGGAGATGATCGCACGCGTCGCCCGTGAATTCGGCGGCTACTCCGTGTTCTGCGGCGTGGGCGAGCGGACCCGCGAAGGAAACGACCTCTGGCTCGAGATGCAGGAAGCCGAGTACACCGACGAGAACGGCAAGACCGCGCACGTGCTCGACAAGGTCGCGATGGTGTTCGGCCAGATGAACGAGCCCCCCGGAGCACGTCTCCGCGTCGCGCTGTCGGGCCTGACCATGGCCGAGGACTTCCGCGACTCGTCGGGCAAAGAAACCATGATGTTCGTCGACAACATCTTCCGATTCACCCAGGCGGGTTCGGAAGTGTCGGCGCTGCTGGGCCGGATGCCCTCTGCGGTGGGTTACCAGCCCACGCTCTCGACCGAGATGGGCGAGCTCCAGGAACGCATCACCTCGACCGCCAAGGGCGCTATTACCTCGGTGCAGGCCATTTACGTGCCCGCTGACGACCTGACCGACCCCGCGCCGGCGACAGCGTTCGCTCACCTCGACGCGTTCGTCGTTCTGGCCCGTGGCATCGCCGAGAAGGGCATCTTCCCCGCGGTGGACCCGCTGGCCTCGACCTCGGCGATTCTCGACCCGGGTGTGATCGGCGAGCGTCACTACAACGTCGCCAGCCAGGTGCAGCGCACGCTGCAGCGCTACAAGGACCTCCAGGACATCATCGCGATCCTTGGTGTCGACGAGCTTTCGGAAGACGACAAGCTGATCGTGGCCCGCGCCCGTCGCATGGAGCGGTTCCTCTCGCAGCCCTTCTACGTCGCCGAGGTGTTCACCGGATTCCCGGGCATCTACACCTCGATCGAAGAGACGATCGACAGCTTCGAGCGCATCTGCAACGGCGAGGGCGACGACCTCCCCGAGTCCGCGTTCATGTACGTGGGCACGCTCGACGACGCCCGCAAGAAGGCCGAGAAAATGGCCGCCAAGGCCTGATCCGGATCCGAATCCCAGACTCACGAGCAGCCCCGCCCTGTGCGGGGCTGTTTCTTTTGCTCTACAGTCTCGATGGCTGGCGGGGTCAGAGCAACCCATGGAGCAAGTCATGATCAACACGAAATCGGCCCCAAGACGTGAACTGAAGTTCGACACCATCGACGAGCTGTGCGCCGATCTCGACCGGATCGACGCCGCCTACGCGACCGGGGGGCTCGGGCACACGGGCAACTGGACGCCCGAGCAGATACTCGATCATCTGGCGAACTTCTGGGGCTGCTCGTTCGATGGATTCCCGGGCGGGAATCTGCCCCTGCTCTTGCGCGTCATGGTTCAGATGCTCTACAAGAAAAAAGCCACCTCAGGGCACCAGCCGCCCCCCGGGTACAAGATCCCCAAGCAGGCGCCGCACTTCCTGCCGCGTCAAGGGGTGACGTACCAGCAAGGGATGCAAGCGCTCCGCACGTGCGTCGAGCGCGTCAAGCAGGGCGATGCGTACGTGCCCGAGAGCCCGCTGTTCGGGAAGCTGACGCGTGACGAGTGGACGCGGATTCATCTTGGTCACTGCGGCATGCATCTGTCGTTCATCTCGATCGGTCAATAAGGAGTCGGCCCATGGTCGCGATCGTCTTCGCCGTGCTGGCGGGGCTCTGCTGGGGCATCGGCGAGGTCTTTACCAAGAGCGTGCTGCACTCGAAGCAGATCGGCCCGATCACGGCTATCGCGGTGCGCTCGACGGTGGCGCTGCCTGTGCTCTGGGCGGTCTGGACGGCGCTGGTCGCGAGCAGGAAGCTCGAGCCCGTGAAGTTCTGGCAGGCGGATACCTCGGTCCTGCTGCGCCTGATCCTGGGTTCGGGCCTGATCGCAGGCGCGGGCGGCATGATCTTTTTCTACCTGGCGCTGAGCTTCGGCGAGGTCAGCAGAGTCAAGCCGATCGCCTTTGCGCTGGCGCCGGCGATCGCGGTGATGCTGGGCGTGGCTTTCCTGCACGAATCGTTCGATTGGCGCAAGGCAGCGGGGGTCGTGCTGATCATCGCGGGTGTGATCGTGCTGGCGACCGCGGGCGGCGCACACAAAGACGCGGCGCCGGGTGCGATTCCGGACGCCGCGTCTCTGGAGTGAGTGAGCAACTCAAAGACAGTTATCGCCTGCGGCGCGCCAGCGTGAGTGCGCCGAATCCGACGAGCGCCAGCGAAGCCGGCGCCGGGACGAGCCGGTACTCGAACGTCGCGGTGATGGTGCCCTGGTGTCGGACCTCGGGGAACTCAACGAACACGCCGTAGTAGGGATCCTCGAAGGGATTGAACGGCCCCTGGGGTGGGTTGTTGGGGTCGACATCGGGGAAGCCCGGGTCGGAATTGAATCCCCCGAAGAGCTCGGTGAAGCCGCCCAGAACGGTTGTCAGCGTGCCCTGCCCGATAAAGACGTCGAGGTAGTCCTGATCGACGCCCGCCTCGTACTGAGCGGTGAAGTTGAACATGCCCGAGTCGAAGAGCGCTTCGTAGGTGTCAGGACCCGAGCCGTTGTAGCCATCGCTGGCGCCCAGCGCCGGGCTGTAGGCATCACCCGCCGCGCCCGGTCCGAGGAAGGGCGGGTTGGGGTTGTCGTCGACGGTCCCGAGCTGGTGGAGCGAGAGATAGACGATGTCGACAAAGAAGACGCCTGCGTCGATGGGGATGGGGGAGTTCTGCTCGAGCCTGGCGGTGAACGAGATGCTCTGGTCGTAGCTGAGCGTGACGCCCACGAGCTCGCGCGAGCCGCCCATGGTGTCGAACTTGGCGAACTCCGGGAAAGCGAAGTCGACGTTGGGGTTGTAATCAAAGGGCACGACCTGCGTGACGGTTTCGGTCTGGGCGCCCGAGGCTCCGGCGAGCACGGCACAGACGATTGCTGCTGCGGGTTTCATGTGTATTCCTCTCTGTGAGCCGAGTCGCTCGGCCTCATTCCCAGCCCCCGACACGGGCGATCTGGGTCCCTGTCAGGGATGCTACCTCGTCTGCAGACCGGCGCCAAGAATTTCTAGATAATCTTTAGAGATTTTTTGTGGACACTGTTTCAGGGCTGAGAAGGCTGTAGACTCTGAGCATGCCCCAAGCCTTGACACAACCCGAACGAGATGGCCCCGGTGGGACGCCCGACTTTGGAGTCGCGGCGGAAGGGGCGATCCGGTCGGCCCAGTCGGCACTGGCGGGACTGATCGCGGACGTGGGGCTAAGGGGGTCCCGGGCGGTCGATCTGGCCCGCACGCTCAAGCTCGACAAGACGCTCGCTTGGAAGCTCTCCAGGTTCACAGAGCAGAGCGACCCGTGCGCCGCCTTCAAGCACCTGCCCGGTCAGAGCGGCGTGGAGATCGTCGTCCGGGCTGCGGGGGATCTTGGTGTTCCTGCGCAGCGCCTCCAGGCGGTCCGCAAGGCCGACAGCGATCTGCGCGGGTTTGTGCGCAGGCACGCGGGGGATCGTCGGACCTTCGAAGCGATGCTCGCGGGCGCTCGCCCCGACCCGAGGGCGGAGGCCGAGGAACGGAAAGCTTTCTACAAGGCGGGCAGCGCGATCTGGGGTGTGCGCGCCAAGGCGCAGCTCCTGACGCTCGCGCTCAGGCCATCCGAGAAGGACCCCGCGCGGATCGATGTCCTCCAGGTCTCGGGCTTCGTCGAACTCGAGCGCCTCAGACCCGATGTGCCCTGGGTGATCCGGCGGTTGCGCGTGCACGAGGACGACGGGTCGAGCGCCGGGTCGTTCGAGCGCGAGGCGCTGGACCCCGAGGGCGCTGGCGGCTCGGAGGGCGTGAACCGCCCTCTGAGTCTGATGCCCGCGTTCTGCACGAAGCCCCTGCCCAGGATCCGCCAGAGATTGGGCGACACGGGGTGGCTCTACGACGAGCTGGCGCCCGGAGACGTCGGGCGCAAGGGCGCCACGACGGTGATCGCCGGGGAGCGGTACCACGGGGCGTTGCCCAGGTATCGCAGCGCCGACAACACCGAGGGGCGCTACATCCTGACGATCCGCACGCCGATCGAGCGCGTGCAGTTCGACCTGCTCCTGCACCCCGAGCTGGCGCACTTCCGCTGGCCCACGGTGCTCGTGACGGGGAACCTCGAGGAGCGGATCTCGAGCGAGCGCGTGCAGGGGCGCGAGCTCTTCCCTGAGCGCCCCGCTGAGTCGGTGACGCCGGGTGTCAGCGCCACGTTCGATGGCAAGCTCGACTACACAGCTTTGGTCGCTGACGCCTTCACCCGCGCCGGGTGGGGCGAATCGTCTTCGTACCGATGCTTCCGGGCGTTGATCGACTACCCGCCCGCGCCGTGCGAGATCACGCTGACGAGCGAGCTGTCCGAGTCATAGCACAAAGAAACGAGCCCCTCGCGCAAGCGAGGGGACTCTTGTGCTTTCGCGCTGAATGGAAGGTGTCCATTTGCTCGCGCAAGGGGAGCGCCGTTCAGCACATCGTCATGCCGCCGTCGACGGCGATGACCTGGCCCGTCAGGAATCCCGCGTCGTCGCTCGTGACGTACGCCACCGCCGCCGCGATGTCCTCGGGGGTGCCCAGACGCTTGACCTGGATCATGGCCTTGACGGATTCGAGCACGCTCTCTGGGAGGCTTGCGGTCATGTCGGTCTGGATGAAGCCCGGCGCGACGACGTTGGCGGTGATGCCCTTGCCGCCCAGTTCCCGGGCGACGGTGCGGGTGATGCCAATCAGCCCGCTCTTTGAGGCGGCGTAGTTGGCCTGCCCCGCGTTGCCCACGAGCCCGCTGGTCGATGCGATGTTGACGATGCGCCCGAAGCGCCCCTTCATCATCGCGCGAGCCGCGGCCCGCATCGCGACGAACGCGCTCGTCAGGTTGGTCTCGATGACCGAGTCCCACTCTTCGTCGCTCATGCGGAGCAGGAGGTTGTCGCGCGTGATGCCCGCGTTGTTGACGAGGACGTCCAGTCGCCCGTGCTGAGTGACCACGCCCTCGATCGCCTCGGCGAAGGCCTTGCGGTCGCTGATGTCGACGGCGCAGACGCTGGCCTTGCCGCCGGCCTCTTCGATCTGGGATTTTACTTCGCTGAGCGGGCCCTCGCTGCGGCTGGCCAGGACGACGTGTCGCCCATCGGCCGCGAGGCGCAGCGCGACGGATTTGCCGATGCCGCGGCTGGCGCCGGTGACGAATGCGATGCGAGTGTCGGACATGAGAAGTTTCCTCGTGCTGTGTTGCGACTTAGCCGGCGCCGCTGTCGGCCATGCTGCGGACCTCATCGACGCTCTGGCCCGAGAGCTGGGCGTAGAGCTCGATGATGCGTTCGCGGTCGATCGAGAGATTCTGAGACTCGGTGATGATGGTCATGCTCATGATGAGCCCTGAGACGTACGGCGCCGCGAGCTTGGCGCCCGAGTTGAAGTTGGTCTTGCCCTGGTTGTACATCGTCTCGGCCTGTGCCGCGGGGAGGCCCATGGACTGCGAGATGCCCGCGAAGACGAGGTTCTTGTCGGTGTCCGGGAGCCCGAGGTCCTCCAGGATTTTGCTGTTGAGCTCGACCGTCATGTAGATGAGGATCGGATCGATGGATGCCAGGGCGCTGCTCATGTCGCCAGCGCTTGGGATGCTCGGCGTGCTTGAAGACGCAGAACCTCCCGTGGCCTGGTAGTTCGGGTCGGCAAAGTCGCTGGCGCGAGGTCGTTCTTCGGTGTCGGCGGCATCTCCCGAGAAGACGAGCCCGCCGCCCGGGCCGGGGCTGACGGTCCAGGCGAGCGTGTACGCCGCGCCGGGTGTCTGCAGCGCGTAGGTAACGCTCCCGCCCTGGCCTCCGCCCGATTCGCGGAGTTCGATGACGCGGACGGCTTCGAGCTCGTCGGTCGCGTCGTACCAGCCTCCAGTGATCAGCAGTCGGTCGAGGACGGACTGCCCGGCAAGGTCGAGCATGGAGCGGACCTGGGAGTCATCGCCCGAGAGGAACGCCCCTGCGAAATCGACCACGCTGCGCGCAAGGTCCGCATCGACGGGCGCGACGTCCTGCGGGAAGGTGATGCGCGCGTCCGCGTCCATCTCCGAGAGCAGGCTCTGGATGTCCACGGGGTCCGGTGCCCGGGGCGGTGGCGCCGGTGGCGGCGGCGGCGGAGGCGGCGGGGCTTCTTTTTTGCAGCCGACAAGGGCGGCAAGGACCGCGCCGGTCAGGGCCGATGAGAACGTCAAACGGCTGTGCATGCTTAGATCTCCGGTCCGTCGTGGCTCTGCACCTTGGTGCTGCGAGCGATGCGTTTGGCCATGCCGGCCAGGGTCTTGCCCGGGGCCAGCTCGTGTACATCTGTATCGGGGTAAGTCTCGACCATTGCAGCGAAGGACTGCGCCCAGCGCACGGGCGAGGTCAGCTGCTCCGCGAGGCGCGAACGGATTGCGCCGGCGTCATCGACATGGGGGTTGGCGGTCACGTTCGACCACACCGGCACGCGGGGCGGCTCGATCGCAACGCCCGCGAGCGCCTTGCTGAGCGCCTCGGCCGCGGGCTGCATGATGGGAGAGTGGAACGCGCCGGCGACCGAGAGCGCGACCGCGCGCAGCCCCTTGTCCGCGGCGACTTTCTCGGCGCGGGCGCAGGCGTCTTTGTCACCCGAGAGCACGATCTGGCCCGGGGCGTTGAAGTTCGCGCAGACGAGCACGCCCGAAGCGCGGGCCTCGTCGCAGACCGCGTTGGCCTGCTCTTCGTCCGCGCCAACGAGCGCGACCATGCTGCTTGGGACGGCCTCGGCGGCGCTCTGCATCGCCTTGCCCCGCAGCGCGACCAGACGCAAGCCGTCGGCAAAGCTGAACGATCCTGCGACGTGCAGCGCCGAATACTCGCCCAGGCTCAGGCCCGCAGCGGCCCTGATCGGTGCTTCGCCCTCGGCAAGTCCCAGCTGGGCGCACAGCCCACGCCAGCACGCGATCGCGCACGTGTAGAGCGCCGGCTGGCTCACGTCCGTGCGATTGAGCACCTCGGCTGGCCCATTCCAGCAGATGGCGCTGAGCGCCTCGCCAAGCGAGCTCCCAAGGACCCGGTCGGCCTCGTCGAAAACGGCGCGGGCCTCGGGGCTGGTCTCGGCCCAGAGCTTGCCCATGCCAAGGGCTTGGGCCCCCTGACCGGGGCACACGATGATCATGGGTTCTGCCATAGGTCAGATGGTAGAGGCTCGCGCGCCGATGGGCGACCGCAGGCCGCACTCCGGGCATCGGGACCAGCGTTCGCGGTCGACGAGGCAGCCATCCATGTCCCTGCCGCACCAGATGCACTCCTGTTCGTTCCAGCAACGCCTGAGCTCGCCCTCGACAAGGCGGTCCTGGATCCATCGCTCGGCGATGAGCCAGAGCGAGAGGCCGGCGAGCCCGAGCAGCACCGGGATGAGCACCGAGATGAGCAGGATCAGGGGCTCGCTCTCGGGTCGACCCGAGGCCCAGCCCAGGTAGGCGCGGAGGGCGGGCGGGCCCGCAAGAACCAGGAGCACAACGCCCGCGAGCGCCACGGACGCCCAGAACCGGATCATCGCGCGCAGCTGTCGGCGTTTGAGTGAGGCGTGTCTCTGCACGCGGACCGTCACGGCGTGTGCCTGGCGGCGCGTCAGCCCGAATTCTGCTTCGAGGATCAGGCACGTGCGGGGTCTGCGGAGCGCCAGCGTGTACCGACCGAGGCGGAGCGGATCCATCGGCATCACGGATTCAACGACCGCGCCCTCTGGCTGGACGGGCCTTGGGACCGCGCCCTTGCGCCGGGGAGGCGGTTCTGTCGATCGCTCTGGACGATCCGTGGTCATGCTGCAGTGTGTATCGGACAGTCGCGGTCAGATCTGCCAGAGGCTGGTGCCCCAGGTCAGGCCGCCGCCGAAACCGACGAACATGATCTTCTGGCCCGCGTGGACCTTGCCCGCCTCTCGGAGGTCGTTGAGCACGAGCGGCACGCTGGCGGCGACGGTGTTGCCGAAGCGATCGATATTGACGAGCAGCTTCTCGTCGGGGAGCCCGAATCGTTCCTTGGCGGCCTGGAGGATCCGCTGGTTGGACTGGTGGCAGACGAAGTGATCCACGTCAGCGGCTGTCAGGCCCGCGATATCGAGCGTGTGCCCGATGACCTGCGGGAACGTGCCGACCGCGAAGCGGAAGACGCCCGCGCCGTTCATGTGCAGCACGTGGAGCTGGTCGTTTGCGGTGCGGTCCTGCTCGTTGAGATCGTGCTTGGTCTTTGGGATATAGAGGTCGTCCCATCGCGAGCCATCGGAGTGCATCGATTGAGCGATGAGCCCCTTGGTTCTGTCGTCGGTGCCCTTGAGGATGACACCTGCGGCCGCGTCGCCGAAGAGGATCGCCGCGGCTCTGCCGTGCGTGTTGAATTCGACCGACTGCGTGAGCGTATCGGCGCCGATCACGGCGACGTTCCTGTAGGGGCCTGTCTGCATGAGCCCGTAGGCGGTGTTCATCGCGAACACAAACCCGCAGCACGCGGCGGAGAAATCGAACGCCCCGGCGTTGCCCGCGCCGACCATGTTGACGAGCCTGCACGCGGTGGGGGGGCAGGTCATCTCCTGCGACATGGTGGCGAGGATGACGAGATCGAGCTCGCTCGCATTCATTCTGGCGTTTGCGAGCGTTTTCTCGAGCGCGCCCTTGGCGAGGTGGAGGACGGTCTCGCCGTTCTCGAGGTCGGCGTGGTATCGCTGCTTGATGCCCGTTCGCTGCTGGATCCACTCGTCGGAGGTATCCATCATGCCTTCGAGGTCTTTGTTGGTGACGACGCGATCGGGCGTATGGGCGCCGACTCCGATGATCTCGATCCCGAACTGGCGGTCAGCATGATCTGGCATGAAGTCGGCCCTTCCCCTGTCCGGCTGAGCGCCTGTCCGGGAGCGGTCCAACATGGATCGCGCCAAAGCAGGCGGGATCAGGCGGAGGCTGTCTGCGGGGAGACGGCGGCCTCTGCCTCGGCGATCCGTTCGACGATGCCGTCGTTGATGCCGGCTGCGACGTACTCGCGGCAGGACCTGATCGCGTTTGCGATGGTACGCGGCTCACTGGACCCGTGTGCGATGAATAGTGTGCCGTTGACGCCAATCAGCGGGGCGCCGCCGTATTCGTGGTAATCGTTCTTGGCCCAGATCGACTTGGCGACCGGGGCGAAGCGGGACATCAGATCCGGATCGATGTCCATGATCTCCTTGCCGATGGCCTCGAAGATGCTCTTGGCGATGCCCTCGGCCGTTTTGAGGACGACATTGCCCATCAGCCCGTCGGTGACCACCACGTCGGCAACGCCCGCAAAGAACTCGCGCCCCTCGATGAACCCGATGTAGTTGAGCCCCGGGGTGGCTTTGATCAGGTCACGCGCGTGCTTGATGGTGCCGGTGCCCTTGGAGTCTTCGGCCCCGATGTTCATGATCGCAACGCGGGGGTTCTCGATCTTGAGCAGGCGCCTTGCGATCACGTCGGCCATGATCGCGTACTGCCAGAGATGGATCGCCGTGGGTTCGGGGTTGGCGCCGGCATCGCAGAGCACCATCGGGCCGTGCATGCTGGGCATCGAGACCGCAATGCCCGGGCGGTGCACGCCGGTGAGGCGCTTCATCTGCATGATGCCCGCGGCAACGCACGCGCCGGTGTTGCCAGCAGAGAGCGCCGCGTCGCAGTGCTTTGCAGGGTCCTGCTCACGCTGCGAGCCGAGTCGGCACATCTGAACAATGGATGAGTCGGGCTTGCCTTTGACCGCGAGCGAGGGTGACTCGGCCATCTCGATCACCTGCGTGGTCGCGATGATCTCAAGCCGTGGGTCGTTGACGCCGGCTTCGGAGAGCACCTCGTCGATGTCGCGCCGGTTTCCGAGCAGGACCAGTTGGTCATCGGGCGCAAGGTGCTTGAGCCCCTCGATGCAGCCTCGGAGGATGTCGTCGGGCGCGTTGTCGCCGCCCATGACGTCGACAGCCAGTCGCATGGATCAGTCCCGCTCGACGCCGATGCCCAGCTTCTTGACCTTGATGGTCAGACCGGGACGGACGTAGCCCGACTCAGCGCACGCGCGGTGATTCAGCTTTGGCATGCCACTGACGGGGCAGATGGCAGCCTTGACGGGCGTGAGCGCATGGTGCGAGCGACGACGCTTCGAGCGGCCCAGGCTGACTCTTTGTGGAGGGAGCATGTCTCAATCCTTACGTGCGGCTGGATGACTGACGCGGACGTCGTGCCCGCGGCTGTGCGAACCGGAAACCCCTCTCCTGGGCGCAAACAGGCCGAGTCAAAGGGCCCCAACACTAGCGCCAGGGCGCGAACGGGTCAACGCGGTGTCGATTGTCGTCGGCGAGCGTCGTTCGTTATTCGCTAGGGTTCTTGGGGGGCTTGTCCGGGCAGAATCCGGGCGATTGGCGTGTGGAAGGTCCGGACTTCCCAAGCTATCATCCGCCCGCTTCGACCTGACAGCAGGCCGGGTTGCCTCCCTAGCTCAATCGGTAGAGCAGCTGACTCTTAATCAGCGGGTTTCAGGTTCGAGTCCTGAGGGGGGTATTGATTGGGAATCCATGGGGTTATACCCAGACCCACACCCCACCAAATCAGCCTCATAGCGCCTTTTATCGGGTTTGGCTTGCACGCCCGTGATGTCACTTGTGCGCGTGTGTGTTGCCGGATTTGATGCCGGTTTTTGTATACCGGCCGCCAGGTCGAAATGGGCGTCGCGGGTCTGAAGGTCATGCTGGGCCGCGATCATCGGGCTGTGCCCCAGCCAGCCTGCGACGACATGGGCTGGGAATCTCTCCACCCAATCCGTCGCGCCCGAGGCCCGCATGTTGTAGAACCGCCGAGGCCAGGGCTTCTGACTCGCCTTGGCGCAATCTACGACAGGGACCACATCGGCTTGCAAGCAGTGCGCTCGCACAGACCTGAACGCGAAGTGGGGCAGAAATAGGTACTACAGGGCTTGTCATAACTGCGACATGAACACTGCGATACCCGCCATCTGATCTGCGTGCGAAGCCGAAGGCCATGGATGTAAGACAGTCAAGATTCACAAAGATGGACCCAGGTACTACCGGGCATGTGAGCAGTGTGGCATCGAGGAGTGGATCTGGATTGAACCCGGGCGGTCCATCTCTTGAGTAACGAAAATTCAATATCATTACGTGACGAGACTATAATACAGAAAAGTTACGTGCATGTCACTTATCCTTCACCGAGGCACCCTCAACCAGTGCCTCGGCCTCGGCTAGTAGCGCGACTGCATCGGGATCCTGCGACCACGGCACACCGGCGTCGTTCAGGGCGGTGGGGTCGGCCATGATCGCGCGCGCCTTGGAGAGGGCGTCGTGAGCACGATCGACTTCTGTGTCCCCCGAGATGCCGGGTAGATCCTCGGCTCTGGTCAACCAGCCTCCTTTATTCCATGTTTGCATTGCTTTGCTCGCCATTGCAATGACCAAATAGCTGATCGGGTCGTGGTCGACATTGCGAGATGCACGAGAACGCAACACGATCGCCGCCACTCCTAGTGCTACATCTGGACGCCCCTGTTTAAGTTCCAGATCTGCAGACCATAGAGCGGACGATTCAAACTTCGGATCGAGAGACCCGCCATTCCCGAGAAAGGTGCGAAGTACTTCCATCGTTGTCGGGTGCCGAGGTCCCGCAGTCGTAAGGCAGTACGCCAGAGCTTGATCCATAGCCTCTTGCCAGTCGTTCATTTCGTCGGCCGAGGCACCCGCATCCCCAGCTCTTGCTAATGCCAGTGCTTCGGCCAGCTTGCGCTTCTCCAACTCTTCTTCTGCCGATGCCTCAGGCGGCCGATACTCCCACGCTTGTGCTCTGGCGAGCACAAGAGACTTCGTCCGGGTGGGCAGATCCAACTCGCGAGCCGCGGCAAGGAGATGAGACTTGATCGCAACAGTGTCAACCATGGTGATCGCATCCGTGTCACGCTTGGCGTCTTCCAGCATCGATTGAAAGGTATGATTGGCATCTGATTGCATATCAGTAAGCAGTTCATTGAGCATCTCTGCTGCGACTAGGCGACGCAGAGGTTTAAGCGACTGGTCGGCGATGATCTGGTCAAGCAGGGAGTCCGTGGGACTCTGGCTGTCCCACAGCGTGTCGAGATACTCGCCCGCGGGAACCCGCTCTCTCCACCGGTCTTGTATGTCATCGGCCTGCTTGCCCTGAGTACGGATGTCCCAAACTCGAGGAGCAGTCTTCGCCAGCTCGATCACAAGTTGCGAGCCGTCGCCGGTCATAAGGAGGTTCGTGATCGTCTGATCGAAACCATGAGTCGCGACCTCTCGCCCGGTCGGTTGATCGTAGAAACGAAGCGTGCGTCCTTGCGCTTCGATGCGTCTGGTGCCATCGGGCGTCAGAAGAGTCAAGCCGCTGAGTGGGTCTTGGGCAACAGATGAGGCGATCGCATCCACGTACAAGCGATAAGGCATGTCCCCTAAGTTCTGGCGAATATATTGATCCGGTGTGTTCCACGCCTCACTGGGAACCACAAGCGTGGCGGGCACTTCGTTTTCGGCATAGCGGTTCCGCGCGATCAACGACTGGCTGTTCGGTATCGCAGTGATGTGCCAGGGGTGTTCGGATCCGTTAGTTATAAAGCCGAGCGGCATGCAAGCACTAGGGTCCCAGGCACAGATGCCATTGAATGAGGAGGTGTACACCGTCTCGCCGTCATTGCTCCATGCGACATCGAAAATATTCCAAGAATGCATGCCCACGAGCTGACGTGTTGTGGAGTTGTTGATGTCGACGATTGTAGCTGTTCGATCGCTGCAACCAATGATGACGTTGCTTCCGTCCGGGCTCCAGCTGGCACAGATTGCGGCTGCAGGTTGTGCCAGCTGAAACTCGTCGTATTCTGATCCGTCAATATGCCCGAGTAGAATCGGTGTGGAATCATCGCTTGCATACGCGATGATCCGCGAACCGTCCGGGCTCCACTTCATAGACCACCCATGGGTGCCGCTTGCCGGGCAGATCGTCTTTGCTTCGTGCGTGTCGGGATCGATCGTGTCGATGCGGCCGCTCGAGTACAGAACGGCAAAAGTGTCGTTGTGCGGATTCCAGGCCGCGTGACGGATCGTCTTCGGATCTTCGTTGAGTGTGATGAGTTGCTTGCCCGTCCCGTCCGGCTGGCGGACATGAACGCCCTCGTTCGAGACAGTCAGAAGTCGGCTTCCGTCGCTGTTCCACTCCGCCTCACGGATATGAGCGCTATCGCTCAGAACCCGCGGCTCGCCGGTGCCATCGGCGTTGAAAAACTGTAGGCCTCCATCGCTTGAGATAAGCAAGATCCGCTCGCCATCCGGGCTCCACCGAGCCGATTGCATGACATCCCACCGGCCTACTCGGCTTAATGCGATTGGGGTCTCGAAGTCCGTGTTCTCGAAAACGAGAATGTCCTGCTCGCCCGCATAAATATCTGCCGAGAACGTCGCGAGACGAGAATCGGTTGGACTGAATATCCAGTCGTTTGCGAGCTTGAAGCGGCTCGTCACGGCGTTGCATCGAAGGTTGGCAAATGTCCATTCCCATCCTCGTTTCCCCTCGGGGCATTCGGCCAGTCTCTTGCGTGCTTCGGGGTAGTTGCCCGCGTCCATCGCGAGCTGCGCAAGGGCAAGGTTGGCGGTGTACGCGGACCACTCGGCAGCGTCTCGTGACTCCAACGCGAGGTTGGCATTGTGAGTTGCCGCTCTGAAGTTGTGATTTGCAACGAAAAGGCCCGCCGAAGTCCCCGCGATCCCCAGCAGCAGTGTCGCAGTGATCACCGAACCTGCGATTACCATCCCCTTGTTCCGCCTCATAAGCTTCCGCACGCGGTACACCCGGCTCGGCGGGGCGGCCTGCACGGGCTCGCCTGAGAGGTGTCTGCCGACATCAGCGGAGAACTGGGCTGCGCTCTCGTATCGTCTGGCTCGATCCTTATCCAGCGCTTTCATGACGATCCAGTCGAGCTCTCCACGCACGGCGGTGCTGAGCTTGGCCGGCTCGATCTGCCTTGCTATTGCTGTCTGCGCCAGGCTTTCCAGGTTCCGCGTGAGACGCATGCTCGGCGCGGGCGGGTCTTCTTCCTTGATGATGCGCTGCATCTCGCCGAACGCCGCGGAGCGAAGGCGTTTGGCGTCGAAGGGGGTCACGCCAGTGAGCAACTCGTACAACAGCACACCCAGCGCGTACACGTCTGTGCGTGTATCGATATCGGGCGAGCCCTCGGCCTGCTCGGGGCTCATGTACTCGGGCGTGCCGATGAGCTGGCGGTGCTCGGTGAAGAGCGTCTTCTCGGTGAGAGGTGAGGCGGTGGCCTTGGCGATGCCAAAGTCGATGACCTTGGCGAAGGGCTTGCCGTCGACCATGCTGACCAGCACGTTGGCTGGCTTGAGGTCGCGGTGGATGACACCCTTGGTGTGCGCGTGCTGGACGGCGGAGCAGACCTGCGCAAAGAGCTTCAGTCGCTCGGGGATGCCAAGCCTGTGCGCGTCTGCGAACTTGGTGATCGCGTCGCCCACGACGTATTCCATCGCGAAGTAGGGTCGCCCTGTATCCGTCGCACCGGCGTCGTAGACCCGTGCGATGTGCGGGTGGTCCATCATCGCCAGCGCCTGGCGCTCGGCCTCGAAGCGGGCGATGACCTGCTTCGTGTCCATGCCCAGTTTGATGATCTTGAGCGCCACGCGCCGACGCACGGGCTTGGCCTGCTCCGCGAGAAAGACCGACCCGAACCCGCCCTCGCCGATCAGCTGGAGCAGCTTGTACCGCCCGATGACTGAGCCGGCAGACTCGGTGATCGCCGCGCTCATCGCGGTCGTACCGGCTGTGGGGCTCGACATGAAATCGTCGCGGTCGGCGCGAGCCTGGGCGTCGATCAGGCTGACGACCGCGTCCTTCAGCTTCGCGTCGCCCCCAGACAGGCGATCCAGTTCAGCTTCCAGGGCGCTCTGGTCGAGCGTTGAAAGCTGCAGATAGATCTCGCGGGCCCGCTTGGCGGTGTGGTCAGTCATCGGAAACTCCAGCGCCCGGCTGTGTCAGCAAGTCGTGGAGCCTGGCGCGGGCGAGCGACCAGAGGCGGGCGGTCGTCCGCTCGGATTTCCCGAGCGCCAAGGACGCCTGCTCCACGCTGAGTCCCGCAAAGAAACGCAGCCGAACAATGGCGGCGGCCTCTGGGTCCTCACCCTCCAAGCGAGACAGAGCCTCATCGACTGCCAGAATCGTCCCAGGTTCCTGACGGGCCAGAGACGCGACATCGGAGAGCCCACGGATCGCGGCTTCCCGGGCCTTGCGGGCGCCCTTGGAGCGGGCGTGGTCGATCAGAATGCGGCGCATCGCCTGGGCCGCCGCGGCGTAGTAGTGCCCCCGGTTCGCCCACGGGATCTCCCGCGGACCGGCGAGCTTGACGTACGCCTCATGGACGAGTGCCGTGGGCTCAAGGGTGTGACCGGAGGCCTCATCCCGCAGAACCTGAGCGGCGGATCGCCTGAGCTGCTCATAGACGAGCTGCAGGAGCTCATCGGCAGCATCGGGCAAAGTGTGCTGGTCGGCGAGCAGGCGTGTGATCGCGTCCGAGGGATCGTCCATGGGTGGATCTTAACTCGGCGAGGATTCAGATGATCCTGAATGTGGCAGCCAGTTCCGCCCGGCCTCGCTTGTGCTCTTGGGATCTGAATCCCCGAGAGAAAGGAGCACGAGATGAACAGGAAACTGCAGTCGCTGGCTTTGGGGTCGGGCCTGTTGATCAGCGGGGTCGTGCTCGGTGCTCGGGCCGAGAACTGGATCAGGCCCGATGTCACGGGTCTGGATCGGGTCTCGATCCGCGCCGAGATGCAACACTCCGCGAGGTTGGCCCGGGAGTCACACTGGAGCATTGGTTGGGCGTATGCACTCAGGCATGAAGCGCTGTCCGGTCATGAAAGACCTTGAGCGAAAATCGAGATCAATCAATTTGCGAGGCATTGACCAACGCCACTACACCCGCCCGGATCGCTGGGGCAGAATGATCCATGCCGCGACCACCGCAGCCAATTCGGGGTCTGGAGTGTGGGCAGGCGCTTTAACCACGGCCGAAGTCGCCAATGGGGCTCGGATGTTGCCGGATTTGATGCCGCCTGAATCACAAACGGGCGTATTTCCCGGAGAATCCAAACCTTGTTCGAGTCCTGAGGGTATCGCAGGCACGCATTGTGGACTTGGCGAGGTCACTAACAACTGCTAGCGCATGATTCTCTTCTCGTCGACAACAAACTGATGCCGATGATTGCTGCCCATGCTTCGTTGCATTCAGGCGCGACCGAGCATTTCTCTCGGGTGTCCTTGATCCAGTCAACTTCTCGTACGGCTTTACCCAATGGGCGGATGATCACAGCGGCATTTCAGGCTCGATCTTTGCCTCGCTTATGGGCACCCCGCGTTGTAGTTTGCGATCCAGGCGGTGAAGTCAGTCGGCGTGCACGCACTGTCGCAGTTCTGGTCGCACTCAGGCAAGATGTTGTTGTTGAAGGCGTTGATCCATGCGGTAAAGTCGGCGGGTGTCACAGATCCATCATGGTTGACATCGGCGAGACAGAGGATCTCGATGGCGACGGCGGCGGTTGCGGTGCCGCAAGCGTTGGTGACCTTGCACTCGTATACGCCGGCGTCCGCCATGACCGTCGGGTCCACGATCAGAGTGGGCGACTGCGCACCGCTGATGCGGCTGGAGTTAGTCAGAGGAACGTTGTTGAGGCACCACTGGTAAGTGAGGTTGGAGCCCGACGCTGTGACTGCGAGCGACATGGGCTCGTTGACCTTGAAGGTGTCGTCGGGCGGGCTCGAAAGGATGGCTGGCCCGTCAGGCGGCGACATCATCGTGGTGTGGCTGTTGAAGAGGGGACCGCCGGAGGTGTCGAAGCCGCCCGTGATGACCAGTTTCTGGGTCTGCGTGTGGTACGCCGCGGCGTGGGCTCTTCGGGCGGGCGCGTCGGTGTCTGTGATTTCGGTCCACCGGCCTTCGGTCGAGTCCCATCGCCAGGTTTCGCCGTCGCCGTCGTCGTCGGGGTCGCCGGTGAGCACGATGGCCTGGAGGCGTTGGTCGTAGGCCATGGCCGTGTCGCGGCTGGCTGCGGGTCCTTCGGTCGAGCGGAGCCGCCAGCCGATGCCGTTGTACTCCCAGGTTTCGTCGCTGTCGCCGTCGGCGGTGAAGCCGCCGTGCATGACAGTGGTGCCGGCGACCGGGTCGAAGGCCATGGCGTGGCCGAAGCGGCCTTTGGGGCCGGTGACTGGGAGGGCGACCCAGCCGGTGCCGAGGGACCACTCGAAGGTATCGCTGTAGTAGATTCCGGAGTTGTTGGTGCCGCCGAAGTAGACGATGCGCTGGCTGGTGCTGTCGTAGGCCATCGCGCCGCCGGCGGCGTCGGACGGTCCGCCCGGGAAGGGGCCAACCCAGGCGTTGCCGTTCCAGAGCCAGAGGTCACCTAGGACGTTGTTCGCATTGTCCTCGCCGCCGAGGAGGACTGTGACGCCGTCGGTCTGGTGGAAGGCCATGCTGTGCCGAGACCGCGCGGACGGCGACGCGAGTTGGTGAAGGGTCCAGGTCGCGCCGTCGAAGCGCCAGGTGTCGCCGAGGGCGTTGCCGAACTCGTCGAAGCCCCCAAAGAGGATGATCTGATTGTTCAGCGCTTCGGCCATGGCGTGCTGAACCCGTTTGGCCCAGGGCGAGGTTGCGGGCGTGGACCACTCGGGGTGGCAGTCTTCGAGCGAGACTGTGGCACAGCGGCTGATGACCTCGCCGCAGGCATTGGAGACGATGCAGTCGAACTCGCCGATTCCGGCTGCTGAGTTGATGCCGACAATGCGGAGGTTTGGCGTGTTGACGTCGGTGTACGGGACGGTGTTTGAGAGCGGGACGCCGTTGCGGCGCCACTGATAGCCGGTAGCGTCGACGGCGCTGACGGAGAGTGTTGTAGTGCCGCCGGTCGGGGACTGGTGGTCTTGGGGGTGGGACTGGATGCCGGGGAGCGGGTCGTCGAGTTCCCAGGTGTCGGCGTGAATGCCGGAATCATTCGAGCCGCCGAAAACGACAGTGACATCTCGTGAAGCGTTATAAGCCATCGCAACGTGAGTCGATTCGCCGGGGTTCGGAGCGACGGAGTTTAAGGTCCATTTCTTACCGTTCCAATCCCATAACTCATCGAAGCGAGCATTGTTTGGTATATCGACACCACCAAAGATCTGCGTGATAGCCCTGCGGTTGTTGAAGGCAAGTCCGATCCGACTTCGATCCGGGCCCGGCGCGGTGATCTTGGTCCAGACCGCGCCGTCCCATTCCCATGTTTCGTTTGCCGTGTGAGGGATGGTTGCCAGAATCACCTTGCCCCGGCGAGCGTCGTACGTCAGATGGTCTTTGCTGAACTCGGGGTTTGTCGGTCCAGTCGTCGCCACCAAAGCCCAGCTCACACCGTCCCATTCCCATGTTTCATCCGAGAGCCCGCCGCTGAGCAGTCTGCCACCGTACAAAACGGTCCTGCAGCGCCGGCTGTCATAGGTCATCCCGTGGTTGAATCGCGACGTCGGGCCTTCCGTTGAAACAAGATGCCACGCATTACCATCAAATTCCCAAGTCTCGTCCAGTCCCCCGTTGGGTCCGAGCCCGCCGAATACCACGACCCGATCTCTGGCGCTGTCGTACGCCATCCCGTGAGAGTCTCGTTCCGAAGGGGAAGGGGTCGGCATCATCGCGGCCCAGTTCCCGCTTGCGTAAACCCAGGTTTGGGGGTCGTAGCTGCTGCCGTTAACCTCGCCTCCGAACATGACCATGCGTTCGCGAAGCGAGTCGTAGACCATCGCGTGCTGCCAGCGATCGCCGGGCCCGCTCGTTGAAACCAGCGTCCACCCCGTACAAACCTGTGCGGCGGCCGGTGCGCAGAAGAACGAAACAATCGATGCGATAAACACGGCGATGCCGATTCTGGTCTGGGCCATGACAGTTCCACTCCCGTTTCGACTTCGCGTAGGAAGCGGGATCAACATCTCACTCTCTCTGGTGACTGTGCGATTCAGTATACCAAATCACCAAGTCGGCAGGTATCAAGAACAATAATGCCTTTGGGGATCACTCACGTCGCATTTCCCGAGTTTTTGGCTTCGATTGTGGTCATGGTCACCCCGCTTAGTAATTCGCGATCCAAGCCGTAAAGTTGCCCGGAATTTAGCCGCCGGATGTGTCATAATCATGGTTATGACCGAACCCGTTGGTTTGCTTACGGACACCGTGTACCAGCAACTCCATGAGATTGCCTCGGCGAAGCTCGCGGGTGAGCGTCGCGATCACACACTGCAAGCAACGGCTCTTGTTCATGAAGCATATTTGCGTCTGGCCAAGAGCGGCACCGCGGTCGAATTCGGACCATCATTCTATTGGCCGGCTGCCGAAGCGATGCGTCGGGTGCTCATAGACCACGCTCGAAGTCGAGGGGCACTCAAGCGGGGATCGGGGTCGGTCCGCAAAGGATGTGCGTTCGTGATCGGAGGGGTATGTGATCTTCAGGACGGGGCGTCGCCGGAAGATGTCGGCGTATTTACCGATGCCATGGATCGGCTCATCGGACACGATCCCCGGGCGGGAGATGTTGTGCGACTTCGGTTCTTTGCGGGGCTGAGCGTTGCACAAGTGGCTGATGTGCTCGGTATCACAGAACGGATGGTTAAGCGGGACTGGGAATACGCTCGCGTGTGGCTGGCGCGCGAAATGCAAGTCGATTCCATGGCGGGCGGCGACGCTCGGTGAGGGAGTGGCGATGGACGGACGCTCGGTGAAGGACGCCTTTCTGGACCTACTCGAAATGGACGAAACCCGGCGAGGCGCTGAACTTGCTCGGCTCGATTTGCTAGACGCAGCGGTGGCCGAGGAAGTCAGGAGCCTGCTCCGAGTACGTGAGGGCTCGGCTGGATTCCTGAGTGATCCGACCTCGGATTGGGCAACGGCATCCTCCCAGGGGACTGCACTTCTCGATGCGGGTACCGAACTCAGCGAACGATACAGGGTCGGAGAGCTCCTCGGCGAGGGAGCGTTCGGGGAGGTGTATCGCGCCGAGCAGCTCCGGCCAATCTCCAGAGTCGTCGCGGTCAAGGTGCTCAAGCCCGGCATGGATTCACGTCAGATCCTGGCGCGATTCGATCTTGAACGCCAGACACTTGCGATTATGGATCATCCCGGCATCGCGCGCGTTCTCGATGCGGGGGCGACGCCCAGCGGTCGACCCTACTTCGTGATGGAGCATGTCGAGGGTGTCCCGATCACTGGGTATTGCAAGCGTCATGGCCTGGGCGTGCGGGAGCGACTTGAACTGATGGCGCTCGTTGCCGACGCGGTCCAGCATGCACATCGGAAGGGTGTGATCCATCGCGATCTCAAGCCCGGCAATGTGCTGGTCGCCAAGACAGAGAATGGCGATCATCCAAAGATCATCGACTTCGGTATCGCCAAGGTTCTCCAGCCTGAGCACCAGGATCAGACACTGCTGACAATTCAGAGTCAGATCATCGGAACACCGGCGTATATGAGCCCCGAACAGGCCGGGGGCGCGGGTGAGCTTGATGTGGACACCCGGAGCGATGTCTATGCGCTCGGTGCGATGCTCTTCGAGCTCTTGACCGGTGTCACTCTGATTCGAAGCGACATGCTCCGCGGTCTGAGTCATTCAGAAATACAGAGGGTGATCGACGAAGTAGAGCACACAAAGCCGAGCATGCGAGCAGCGTCTGAGGGCTTTGCCTGTGCGGGTTCGATCCGGAGTGAACTCGACTGGATCGTGATGAAGTGTCTTGAGAGAGATCGCCAGAGGCGGTACGACTCTGCGGGACTGCTCGCGGCGGACCTGAAAGCGTATCTTCGGGGGGAGGCTGTCATCGCAGCGCCGCCCAGCCGGGCCTATCAGTTGCGAAAGTTTGTTTCTCAGAATCGATGGCCGGTCGGGGCTGGGATCTCCATCGCGGCATTGCTTGCGCTTGGGACTCTCGGTACTTCGTGGGGGCTGGTGGAGACAAAGCGGTCGGAGGCGTTCGCGGTCCGCCAGAGTGATCGCGCGATATTGGCGCGCACGTTTCTCGAGGAAACATTCCGTGGTGTTTCGCCCATAGTCGCTCGCGGGCGAGATACCACTCTGATCGGTGCGATGATGGACGAGGCCGCGGGACGACTCAATTCCGGCGAACTGTCGTCGGACCCGGAGGCCGAGGATTCGGTTCGTGTCGTGATCGCGGGTGTGTACGAGGATATCGCTCGGTACACAGATGCAAAGACGATACTGGAACCCGTACTATTACGAAAGGACTACTCGCCGGTAACCAGGGCTCAGGCTTCGCTGATTGGCGGTCGGCTTGCCATCGTGGGCGATGACCTTGATGAAGCAGAACGTCGGTTGAAGGAATCGCGAGATCTCTACGACCAACTGAGTGAAAGCCCGCACGAAGCCTCGGCATTGCTCTCGGCGGAAGCTTTGCTGGCGACGAGGCGTTCGCAGCTGGACCTCGCGGTGGAACTCAGGGAGCGTTCGCTTGCAATGGCCAGGGCCGTGTCCCCAAAGAACGCGGAGCATTTCGCAACGCGATCGGTGGAGTACGCCTCCGCGCTCGTCGATCGAGGGCGACTCCAGGACGCCAGACTCATTTATGAGCAGGTGCTCGGAACAATCGATGAGTCCTCGCTCTCTCCGGTTTCTGTCACGGCGCTCACAAGATACTCTGAGTTGCTGGTGATCCTCGGAGAAGCCGATTCTGCGATCAAACCGATGCGGCGCGCCGTGGAAGTAGCAAAGCGGGTCTTCCCGGACCCGCACCCGGCGGTCGCGGCGGTTCTGCACGACTACGCGGGAACGCTCTTTGGCGCCGGGCTCACTGATGAGGCTCTTCTTGCATTAAGCGAGTCTTTGGAGATCGTTCGTCGAGTTTTCGGTGAACGCAGCAAGGCAATGGCCGACACGCTCGCCGCGATGGGGGCGACCTACACAGCGAGCGGGCAATTCGAAGCGGGAGCACGACATCTTTCTGATTCGATCGAGATCTACGCCGAGCTGATGCCCAATGGTTCTCACGAGGCGGTCACCGAGTACATCAATCTGGCGACAACGTATCAACGGTGGGGGCTGGTCGGTGAAGCAGTCGCATCGGCGCAGCGGGCGGTCGAAATGGCCTCCAAGATCTATCCCGCGGACAGCCCCAATATCTACCGCTCATTGGGTGTGATGGGCACCGCCCTGCGCGATGCGGGCAGGCTCGAGGAAGCCATCGACGCTTACCGCCAGACACTGGTCATACGCAACCCCCAGAACGATGCGGATTATCCTTGGCTGACCGATCACCGCGCGATGATCGGGACAATGCTTCTGGATCTGGATACTCTGGAGGCATTCAAAGAGGCCCAGGAACACCTCCGTGCATGCCTTGCTGTGCGCGAGGGATCGCTTCAAGAGAACGACCTCAGGCTGGCAACGACGCGTGTGAGCCTCGGACGCGCGATCTATGAGTACACGCTCCGCTCTGGGGCCGATGCGGACGGTCCCGAGAGATTCCTGGAAGCCGAGACTCTGCTTCTCAAGGGTGTCAGCGTCATGCTTGAGCAGGAGCGGCGGATGTCCCCGGCGCACATCGAGGGTCGGCTCCTCCCGGCGATGCGGGCACTCTGTGGGCTGTATGCCTCCTGGTCCAACGACGAACAAGCCAGCGAGAAAGCGTCCGAAAGCCAGGCCTGGCTCCAGCGTGCCGAGGCGCTCGAGGCGAGGATCGCTCGGGCGAAGGAAGCAAATTAATCCAGAAGAATAGGAGACTGTCAGGGGTCTCTCGGCTCCTCGGTCGCGCCTTGATCATCGGATGGGCAGAGCGCCCGCCTCAGGAGAGGACCGTCCGATGCGAAAGCTACACCTTTGGATCTTCGCAATATTCTCGCTCTCGAGGGTCCTTGCTCAGTCCACGGCATTCACGTACCAGGGTTCTCTCATCGAGTCTGGCGTGCCCGCCAGCGGTCTTTACGACCTTCGTTTCACGCTCCACGACGCTCTGGCCAGCGGGAGCCAGGTAGGGCCGCTTGTCTGCGTCAACAACGTGCCGGTGAGCGAGGGCGTCTTCTCTGTCGCGATCGATTTCGGCCCGCAGTTTGCCGCCTCGGCGTCCCGGTATCTTGAGGTTCATGTGCGTCAGGACTCCGGGCTGACATGCGCGAGCAGCAGCGGGTTTACCGCGCTCTCGCCCCGTCAGGCGATCACCGCGACGCCGACGGCGCTCCGGTCGGACTCAACCTTTGCGGTGCATTCCCCGGACGGCGTGCCGGCGCTGGTCGCGATTCCAAACGGCAGCGGCGTCTCTCTCGTGGGCATCGGTACGCCGTCACCCGAGGCGTTGCTGCACGTATCGGGCGGGGACTTGCAGATCGGCAAGCCAGACGAGGACTGGATCTTCCATACCCGCGCGCACGCCAACGGCGATTTCCTGCATATCACCGACAGCGATGCCGGCGTCTATCAGTTCCAGCGCGGGCTGATCGTGCATCAGAACGGGAATATCGGAGTCGGGACCACGGCGCCCGCTTCGAAGCTCGATGTCGCGGGGAATCTGAGCGTCTCTGGGACCATCTCCATGGCCCCGCAGACTCGATGGAAGTCTGTCCATGGCTCGGCCTTTATGCCTCAGTATTTGGATCATCCCAGCTTCGGTACCGTCGGGGGCATGCAGGTCATCGATTCATTCGGAACGGGAAACTCGGGGACGATCGGGTACGCAAGCGGCAGTAATACGACGTACTTCTTTGCACCGCTCGATCTGCCGCACGGAGCCCGCGTCGTTGATATCTGCATCAAGGGGCGAGACACGATGCCCGGGCGGGACATCGTGATCTCGCTGGGCAGAGTCTCGCTTTCGAGCGGGCAGGTCACCGAGGTGGCAACGACATTCTCGAGCGGCTCGGTTGGCGTGATTGGCAGTTGGTGTCATGGCAATGTCAACGAACTGATCGACAACAACGCTAATGTCTATTTCCTGCGGGCAAGGATGGCGACGGGCGAGTCCGGGGAGAGTGGTACGCACTGGCTTCTCGCAGCGACAGTCCAGTACACCGTGACTTCGCCGCTGCCGTGATGCAAGAACAAGATGGAGACCACAATGAAATGCAAACTGGTCGGATTGGGATTCTGCTTCACGGCGATTCAGGCGCAGAGCCAGCCGTTTGTGATCCATCGATCCGTCATCGCGGGTGGTGGCGGAGCGATGGCCGGCGGAGCATTCGCACTCGAGGGCACGATTGGTCAACTGGACGCAGGCGGGCCGATGACAGGCGGTACATATTCGCTCTCGGGCGGTTTCTGGGCCGGAGATGACGCTTCCACCGCACGTCTTTGTGCCGATCAGAACGACGACGGACTTGTGACCCCTGCAGATTTCAGCGCTTGGATTGCAAACTACAACGCCCAGAATCTCCGCGCTGACACGAACCAGGACGGCATGATCACTCCTGCCGATTTCAGCGCCTGGATAGCGGCTTTCAACCTGGCACTCAACGGTCCTCTTTGCAACCCATAGACGCTTTATTGCTCCAGCGTTACCGTTCCTGCCCGAATCGCCATACGCAGATCAGGACAAACCACCTTGACTGCCGGCAACTCTGCGATATTGGCAGGAGCACACACCTATGTGAGTCCAGCGAGATGCAAATGGTAGTTGCGAAACCGAATTCCATTCGAAACTTACCGGGCGAGTGTACATCAACGAGCCTGTATCACTCTTCTGTCACTAGCAGGTTGGTATCACAGCAGAGGATGAATAAGTTCAACCTAACGACGCATAGGTAAAATATCTCGAATTGATCGGAAATCCACCGATACGCAACCCTCAGGGTCTCTCTTCTGGTGTCAGCCGGTAGCGCCGGTACTTGGTGGGAAGGCTTGATCAATTCCTTGGAAATTGCCAATGACAAACTTGTTGTCGCTTTCTGCTTTGGGTTGCATGGTATAGATCACATTCTGCTTGGCGATATTGGCCTGCTTCACCACTGCGAAGGTGTCGCCGGACCTTGGCGGGTGACGGTATTCGGACAGCGCCGGCATGAGCCGGCGGTACGTGTAACTCTCAATCTCTTCCATCGGCGGGAGCAAAGATTGCAATCCGTCACAGAGTCATGGCGATGCCGGTAACCACATAGGTTTCTCTACTTCAGCATTCGCTGCATGTACTATGATCGAAGTATGCAAAGCAGAGTGGGATCATATGAGATTGTTCGCGAGATCGGCCGTGGCGGGATGGGGGTGGTGTACCTGGCCACGGACACCCAGCTTGACCGCTTTGTGGCCATCAAGGCGCTGCCGCAGGAGCTCGCCTCAGATCCGGCGCGGCTGGAGCGCTTCGAGCGCGAGGCGCGCACGCTTGCGAGTCTGAACCACCCGAACCTCGCGGGGATCTACGGCGTTGAAGAAGAAGACGGGGCCAGGTATCTGATCCTGGAGTATGTCGAAGGAGTTTCGCTCGCCGAGATGATCGACCGCGGGCCGCTGCCCGTCGATGAATCGATCGAGCTGGCGGTGCAGATCGCCGCAGGCGTCGAGGCGGCGCACGAGGCGGGGGTGATCCACCGCGATCTTAAGCCAGCCAACATCGTTATCACGCCCGAGGGGCAGGCCAAGGTCCTGGACTTCGGTCTGGCGCGCTCTGACGACAGCGGGCAGTCGTCTTCGGGAGCGCTCGACGCGCCGACGCTCTCCAGGATGCAGCACTCGCCCACGATCGCAGGGGCGATTCTGGGCACCGCGGCGTACATGAGCCCCGAGCAGGCGCGGGGCCGGCGCGTCGACAAGCGCACGGATATCTGGTCGTTTGGCGTCGTGCTCTACGAGATGCTCACGGGCGCCAGCCCATTCCGCGGCGAGACCGCGACAGACTCGATCGGCGCGGTGCTGCACAAAGATCTGGATCTGAATCTCCTGCCGCCCGGCACGCCAGCCAATGTCCGGCGCGTGCTGACGCGGTGTCTGGAGAGAGACAAGAACCAGCGTGTGCGTGACATTGGCGATGTCAGGCTTGAGCTGCAACACGACACGCATAAGGAGCCACAGGATCCGATCGTCGCGGCAAGGGGCAAGGGCTCGCTGATCCTCGTGCCCGTGCTGCTGCTTCTGGCGATCGGGCTCACCGCGGGCGCGTGGTTCTTGAAGCCGCAGCCGCCACAGTCCCCCGCGCCGCAGGTTCGTCTTTCGATCCCGCTTCCGGCGGGCATGGAAATCGCCGGCCCCATCGCGATCTCGCCCAACGGTGAGACCATCGCCTTCACTGCGCGAGACGCATTCGGCGTTGTGCGGCTCTATACACGACGGCTTGATTCCTACGAGATCGTCGAAATCGAAGGCAGCGTCGGGGCCGTTGCCCCGTTCTTCTCACCAGACAGCACCTCGATCGGCTTCGCATCGCGGCGAATGCTGTTGCGCGTGCCGGTCGCGGGCGGCCGACCTATCACTATCACGCAAGCCAGCGAAAACTTTGGCGGCGGCACCTGGCTTGCGGACGACACGATCATCTACAGCGAGGTGCTCGGCTCGGCGCTCAAACGCGTCGGCGCGGATGGCCGCCAATACGAGGATGTCTCGGCGTTGGTCCCGGGCGACGGCTTCTACGCGCACGTCTGGCCGCAGAGCATCCCCGGCACCAGCAAGGTGCTCTTCACCGGCTGGAAAGACAACAGCACCCAAGGCGAGGGCGGCGGACGCATCCTGGACATCGAGACCGGCGAGCACCGCCGAGTCGCGTTCAGCAGCGGCGGGTTTGGTGCGCCGACGCGTTGGGCCGCGTCGGGACACCTGCTGTTTGAAGGGATCAATTCTCACTATCTGCGTGCCATCCGTATGGATCCCTCCTCCGATGAGCTGGTACCGCAGGCCGAGGCCAAGACGCTTGTGACCGGGGTGCATGGCCCTGCAAACATGACACGGCTGTACTTTGATGTCTCTGAGGAGGGCACTCTGGCCTATGTGCCCGTGGAATCCGACGGGAACCGACTCGTGTGGGTCGATCAGCAGGGCAATATCGAGCCGGTTCTTGACCAATCGAATATCGACTACCTGGGACTGTCCCGACAGGTCGTCATTTCACCCGACGGCACACAGGCACTGCTCGGCGGCGGCGGCGAGATTGGCGTGCTCGATCTCCGGACCGGCCAGTGCAGGCGGATCACCAACAGCCCCGGCAATAAGTTCGCCGAGGCGTGGTCGCCCGACGGGTCCCGCGTGTACTTCACATCGAACAAAGACAAGCAATGGTCGATCTGGGCGGTCGGGCTCGGAACCAACGCAGCCGAGGAGATGATCTTCCAGGGCGAGGGCGATGTCTTCGACGTGGCGGTCGCCGAGGACGGCACCATTGTTACGAGCGCGCGGAAGGACAGCCAGTACGACCTGCTGGTCGTCAATCCCGACGGCACGCAGCGATTCCTGACCGAAACCCCAGAAACCGAGGAGAACCATTCGCTCTCACCCGACGGCCGATGGGTCGCATTTCAGAAGCAGGCCGTCGGGATCAACGAGGTCTTTGTAGTCGACCTCGCCGGAACACTCCCGCCGGTGCAGATCTCACGAGGCGGCGGCGACAATCCCAAGTGGAGCAACGACGGCACATCGCTGACATTCCGGCGAGCACGAAGCGTGGTGAGCATCGGATTCGCCGATGGGCGCGCAGTGGGCGAGCCAGAGACGATCTTCCCCGCTCCCCGTCTCGATCACGGCGTCGGCTACGACTTCTCGACCGATGGAACCCGGATGCTCGCGATCCAGGAGGACGAAGGCGCGATCATCGACGAGATCCGCGTCATCACCAACTTCTTCGATGAGATCCGAAGGGTTGCTGGCCCCGGCAGCCGTGACAGATAAATCGAGGAAGCAGCGTTGTCGTGTGGCTTCTTGCGTCAATAAAGCGAGAGTGTAAGGCGTTCAGGTTTGGAAGGCTTTGACGAGCGCCAACACCCCCGCCCGGATCGCCGGGGGCAGATCGGCCCAGGCAGCAACAACCGCCGCCAACTCGGGGTCTGGAGTGTGGGCAGGGTCTTCAACCCCGGCCGATGCTGCCAATGAGGCTCGGATGCTGCCGGATTTGATGCAGCCCACATCACAAACAGACGAAATTCCCGGAGAAACCCGCCCTTGTACGAGTCCTGAGGGGGTTATTTTCTGTGAGAAGTATGTACGGGCATCCTCATTGACGCCGTTGGTTCCTTATGCGGTACACAGTTCCCCGCCCCCCCGATTCTGAATTACTCCAGAGCAGCTAGGCGGGGAAATCTACTCCGCCGTGCGAGGAACCGTTCGGGTTATCGGTAGATCAACGCTTCCCGAGCTCTTACAGACGTCATTTCCGCGTTTCTGTCGTCGGTGATTGGGGTAGCAGACGAGCCAATCCGGAATCAATTCGGGATTCCGGCTGTATACTCCATTGGTGCACCGGATCGTTGCCATCCTGACCGTAATTGCCCTGGTGGCCTTGCCATTCCAGGTGAGCGGCCTGCTGGCTGGGGATTGCCAATGCGGTTCCAGTCACTCCATCACGGACCAGTCGCCGGGATCTGAGACCGATTCGTGCTGCGCCGCAGAAACTGTCGACGGCTGCCAGCCGCTCAAGGACAGCAAGGAACGCGCTCCCTGCCCGGATGATGACTGCAAGCTGCCATGCTGCTCGGTGACCAAGGCGCCCGCTGATCGCGTGACCGTGGTTGGGGTGATCCAGTTTGGGTCTGTTGTCGTCGATGCTGCGCCAGAGTATGCGAATCTGATGGGCTCGCCGCACCTTGGTGAGATGAAGCGTCCTCCGAAATCCATGATCACTGCCTAGTACCCGCAGTGCGCGCGTGCTGCGCGAAGATCATGGCTCTTTCAGAGGTAGCTCGATGCATACACGTGAAGATGAAGCGCGATCTCGCCCGATCGGTGTCAAGCCGAAGACCCTGGCGATCGCGGTGCCTGTGCTGGTGTTCGCGGCGATTCTCGGCTCGATCGGCTGGAGTCTGTGGCCCATCGTTCGCCCCGCCCGGGGCGTTGAGGTCGTGCAGGCGGTCTTCGATCGCTCACTGTCCGCAAGCCCAGAGCAGGAGGGGGCGCCCAAAGCGCGAGCGGTCCCCACGGTGCAGGCACCGGGCTGGCTCGAACCCGAACCCTTCGGCATCGCCTGCGCAGCGCTCGTTGACGGCGTGGTCGAGAGCATCGAAGTGCTCGAGGGCGACCCGGTCAGCAAGGGCCAGGTGGTCGCAAGGCTGATCGCCGAGGATTCCGAGTTGCGACTCCTGCGCGCCGAGGCGGGCCTGGCCGATGCGCAGGCGTCGCTTGCCGTTGCCAGGGCTGAACTCGAGGCCGCGGAGCGGACCTGGGCCGAGCCGGTCGAGCTGGACCGCAAGCTATCGTCTTCGAGATCCGCTTTGGCCGAGAGCGAGGCGGAGCTCGCCCAGCTGCCGCTACTGATCGCATCGGCGCAGGCCACACTCAAGCGCACCGAGATCGAGGCCGATCGCGTCAGGCAGTCGGCGGATCAGAACGCCGCCAATGAGTTCGAAGCGATCGTCGCGGAGCAGCATGCCGCGGCACAGCGCGCTGCAACAGAGGCGATCCAGGCGCGCCGTCCGATCCTCGAAGCCCGGATCGCCCGGCTCCGCTCGGAGGTGCTCGCCGCGGAGCGCCACCTGTCGCTCCGCATCGAGGACGGCCGCCAGCTTGGCGTCGCCAGGGCTAGGCTCGGCGTCGCCGAAGCCGTGCTCAGCAGGGCGACAGTCGCCAGGGACGAGGCTGCGCTCGAACTCGAACGAATGGTGATCCGGGCGCCGATCACCGGGTACGTGCAGCGCCGGATCAAATCGCCAGGGGACAAGGTTGTGCGGATGATGGACGATCCGCACTCGTCGCATCTGATGCTGCTCTACGACCCGGAGCGCCTGCAGGTGCGTGTGGACGTGCCCCTCGCAGATGCCGCCCACATCTCAGTCGGGCAGGCGTGCGAGGTCGTTGTCGAGGTGCTCCCCGATCGCACTTTCAGGGGCGAGGTCCTGCGGACAACGCACGAAGCCGATCTCCAGAAGAACACGCTGCAGGTGAAGGTCAAAGTATTCGACCCGGATCAGATCCTGCGTCCGGAGATGCTGACACGCGTCAAGTTCCTGGCGCCCGAGGGCGCCAGACTCCTTGGCGATACGTCGCAGAGCCTGAGCACCCACCGCGTGCTCGTCCCGGCTGGCGCTCTCGCGGACGAGACGTCTGAGATCGCGCGTGTCTGGATCGTGACCCAGCGCCGCAACGGGCGGGGCGTGCTCGCCTCGCGCCAGGTGCGCATCGTCGCACGCGACGGCGCCTGGGTCACAGTCGATGGAGGGATCCTGCCGGGAGATCTGATCGCGGTCGGGCTCGACAGCCCGAGCGAGGGTGAACGCGTCGAGATCGATGGCAACGCCAAGGGAGATCCGTCGTGACCATGATCCAGTGCCGAAAGCTGACACGCGAGTACCGCAAGGGCGAGACGACCATCCGCCCCCTCGATGAGCTGGATCTCGACGTGCCGCGCAGCGATTTCCTCGCCCTGATGGGCCCCAGCGGCAGCGGCAAGACCACGCTCCTCAACCTGATCGCCGGGATCGATTCGCCCACGCGAGGGTCGCTGGTCATCGAGGGTGTCGACATCGGTGCGCTCAGCCGAAACAAGCTGGCGGCCTGGCGTTCGACCAACATCGGGTACGTGTTCCAGCTCTACAACCTCGTGCCCGTGCTGACCGCCTACGAGAACGTCGAGCTGCCGCTGCTGCTCCACGCCATGTCACGCCACGAACGCCACAAGCGGATCGTCTCGGCGCTGGAGCGCGTCGGGATCGCCGACCGCGCCGAGCACTTCCCGCGCCAGCTCTCGGGCGGGCAGGAGCAGCGCGTGGCCATCGCACGCGCCATCGTCACGGACCCGGCGATCATCGTCGCCGACGAGCCGACGGGCGATCTCGACAAGCCATCCGCCCACTCGGTGATGGCGCTCCTCCAGCACCTCAACCGCGAGCTCGACAAAACAATCATCATGGTGACGCACGACCCGAAGACAACCAACTACGCCAAGCGGACGCTGCACCTGGACAAAGGGCGCCTCTTGGAAACCGGCGCATCATCCGCAACCGAGCAGGAGGCGATGGCATGAAAATCATCCGTTGCATCCCGTACGTGCTCAGGCAGGTCGTCCGCCACCGCGTCCGGTCGATGCTGACGATCGCCGGCATCGGTGTCGCCATGTTCCTGTTCACCGCGGTTCAGGCGATGAACAGGGGCGTGACGCAGGCAACCACCGCGACGGCAAACGACACGACGCTCGTTGTCTACCGCGAGGACCGATACTGCCCCGCAACCAGCCAGCTGCCCCAGGATTACCGGCGCCGGATCGAATCGGTCGAAGGCGTCGTCAGCGCCACGCCCATCAAGATCGTGGTCTCCAACTGCCGGACCAGCCTCGATGTCGTGACGTTCCGAGGCGTGCCGAAGGACGACTTCCTCAGCCAGCACGGCGCCTCGCTCAAGATCGTCGACGGCTCGATCGAGGATTGGAAAAAGCGTACCGACGCGGCCCTGCTTGGCGAGACGCTGGCCAACCGCAGAGGTCTGCGCCCGGGCATGACCTTCGACGCTGCGGGCATCACCGCCTACGTCGCGGGCGTGGTGCGCTCCGCGGACCCGCAGGACCAGAACGTCGCGTATACCGCACTCGAATTCGTCCAGCTGGCGGGGCGGGATCAGCTCGGGATCGTCACGCAGTTCAACGTGAAGGTCAGCGAGTCCTCGATGCTCGAGAGCGTCGCCAAAGACATCGACGAGATCTTCCGCACCGCGCAGGAGCCCACCGCGACGTTCAGCGAGAAGGCATTCATCGGTCGCATCGCCGACGACATCATCGAGCTGGTCGGATTCGCACGCTGGCTCGGGCTCGGATGCCTGGGCGCGGTGCTCGCGCTGGTTGCCAACTCCATAGTCCTGGGCGTGCAGAGCCGGGTCTCGGAGCACGCGGTCCTGCAGACGCTCGGGTACTCGGGTCGCCTGGTTGCGGCGTTGATCGTCGCCGAGGGCGTGCTGCTGGCGTCCATCGGCGGGGCGATCGGAGCCGCCGCGGCGGTTGGCGTGGCTCGGTACGGCAACTTTGCGCTCTCGGTCGAGGGCGCATCGATCCCGATCGTCGCCGACGCGCGACTGCTGGGAACCGGGCTGCTCGTCTGCAGCGTCATCGGGGTGCTCGCCGGTCTCGTCCCCGCGTGGCAGGCCTCCCGGCGCGAGATCGCCGAGTGCTTCCGCGCCGCGTAACACCGAAGACGACGAAAGGAAACCATCGGACTGCCCATGCGACAGCTGCCCTTCCATTACGCGTTTCGAAACCTCGGCCGCAGCGGTGTGCGCCTGACCGCTTCGCTCATCGGCTCGTCGCTGGTCGTGCTGCTGGTGCTCGCTTCGGGCGGCTTCGTCCGGGGCATGCAGCTCACGCTCACGCAGGACGTGGGGCTTCACGAGAACGTCATGATCCTGGGCACGGGCAGCGAGGAAGGAGTCGAACGCTCGCAGATCCACAGCTCAGTGGAGGGCATCGCCGCGGCGAGCATCCCCGGCGTCAAGGAACGCGCGGGCGTCATCTACGCCTCGCCCGAAATCCACGCCGCCCTGCCCGTGCGCGTGACCGCCGGCACGCAGGAGGACTACCCCGCGGTGATGCGAGGCGTGCGCCCCGTTGCGTTCCTCGTGCACCCCGAGGTCGAGATCGCACAGGGGCGAGCGCCAAGGCCCGGGCAAGACGAGCTGCTGGTCGGGGAGCTGGCCGCGATCCGATTGGGCCTGCCCGAAGAGCGCCTGGCGACCGGTCAGACGCTGCACTTCGATGATCGCGACTGGACGATCGTGGGGCGCTTCAGCGCATTCAATACCGTGATGAACGCCGAGATCTGGCTCCCGCTGACCGACCTTCAGATCGCCACCAACAGAGAGGCCTCGCTCTCGTGCGTGATCATGACGCTCGATCGTGCGACCTTCGCCGACGTTGATCTCTTCGCAAAGAGCCGCCTCGACCTCGAAATCTCGGCGCTCCCCGAGCGCGACTACTACGCCTCGATCGCGGCTTTCTACGGCCCCATCCGCATCATGGTGATCGTCACCGCGGTGCTCATCGCTTCCGGAGGGATCCTGGGCGGGCTCAACACGATGTACGCTGCGTTCGCCGCACGGGTGCGAGAAGTGGGCATGCTCCAATCGCTGGGCTTTACGCGCCGAGCGATCGTGATCAACCTCATCGAGGAATCCGTCTTTGCCGCCGCGTGCGGGGTGCTCATCGGGACGGTCCTGGGCCTGCTCCTGCTCGACGGGCTCGCGGTGCGTTTCTCGATGGGCGCATTTGCGATCGTGCTCGATGCGCCGGTCCTGCTCATTGGTATCCTCGGCGGGCTCCTCGTAGGCTTCGTCGGCGCGATCCCGCCCGCGATCCGCTGTCTGCGACTCCCGATCACCGAGGCTCTCAAATCATTCTGACCCGACTCTTCCGATGGAGATATCCAAGATGACCCGATTCAACCCGATCACCACGTGCTGCATTCTCTTTTCAGCGTTCCTGCTCAATGGCTGCGGCGAGAGCACACAGACCGGATCCGCCCCGGCTACTGTCGCACCTTCCTGGGTTCTGACCTCGGCGCCGGCCGGCGCGGTCGCGATTACCGACGCCAAGGCGAGCGCGACCGAGGGCGACGAGATCATCATCCGGGGCAGGATCGGGGGACGCAAGGAGCCGCTGACCGAAGGCAGCGCTGTCTTTACCGTGGTCGATCTCGCCCTGCCGCACTGCGCCCAGAACCCCGACGACAAGTGCAGGACGCCCTGGGATTACTGCTGCGAAACCCAGGACACGATCTCGGCGAACGCCGCGACCGTGCAGATCGTCGATGAGAGCGGAAGGCCCATATCTCACAGCCCCGCCCAGCACGGCTTCTCGGCGCTGGACGAGGTCATCGTCGTCGGCGTTGTCGCCCCGAGGCCAAACGAGCAGGTCCTGACCGTGCGGGCGACCGGGCTCTACCGGGTGGGCGGCTAAGACCTACGCCCCTCCCGGGCTTGCCTTGGGGTTCCTACGCTTTGGGCCATGACAAATACTGCCCTTGAATCGAATCCCAAGGTCGTGATCGCGCCATCGCCCGTGCACGGGCTGGGTGTCTTTGCCGTCGAAGCGATCGCCATGGGCGAGCTGATCGAAGAATGCCCCTGCCTCCCGCTCGAGCATGGCTTCGAGCGACTGTCAAGCGTCATCAACCACTATCTCTACGAGTGGCCACTCAACGGCAACGGCAGAGCCGTCGTCTGGGGTTCCGCCTCGATCTTCAACCACAGCGAGCAGGCCAACGCGTCCTGGCAGACCCACGACGGGCCGCCCCGATACGTCTTTGAGGCCAGGCGCGCGATCGCGGCCGGCGAAGAGATCTTTATCGACTACGGGCGCGAGTACTGGCAGCACCACGATGGCTACCCGCCCATCGAATGCGCCGCCGAACGCACACTCAAAGACATCGAGACAGCCGGGCAGCACGAACAAACGAACGACTAAGCGGCCTGCGAGTCGCCCGGCTCGGGTCGGTCGGCTCCGTCTGCTTCCGAACCCTCCAGTGTCTTCATCTGTGAATCCTGGAATTCGATCTGGTCCTTGCTGACGAGCTGCTCGAGCTGCGTGACGAGCTCAGCCAGCTCCTCTGACGTGAGGCCGACCCCGGCCTTGGCACGCAGGCCAAAGATCAATGCCTCGACGCCTGAGCGCACGCCGGCAAAGTCACTCGCTAACGACTTGAGCTGCCCCGCGAGTGTTTCTTCGAGCACCTGGACCGTTGGAGATGTGCTCGTGATCGCGATACCGACTTCGTGGACAGACTGCGTAAAGTGCTTGCACCACCGGACCTCGCCCTCGATCTCGATCAAGTTGCCGTTGTCGGTTGGGATCGAGACCGAGCACTTGGTTTTCGGGTGGATGAACGCGCCCACCCAAAGCCCGACACCGTCATCGGACATGTCCTTGGTGATCGCGTCGGCGACCACTTTCCCGTCTGCGCGATCAAACTCGACCCGGATGCGTGTGCCGTACTGGATCGAGAACCGCTTTGAAGTTCGGCTCTCATGCTTCGAATCCTGCTGTCGTTGCTGGGCGATCTGGTACGCCAGATTGCGATCCAGCCTCAGTGGGATCCGAAGCTGATTGATCTTTCCGTCTCCCACTGATCGACTCCATCGCACTCCATGGGCGGTCTCACGCAACAGCTATCAGAAGCTTGCTTGCAGCTTGCTCTGATTGATTACTCTCGTAGAAATTGTGGACCGGATCGCGTCAGAGTGCGGTATTCGACCTCAATTAATGTTTCTCTAGCCCAAATGAAGGGGTATTTGGCGCGAATCAGCGACGTCGGTCGATCGACGATGGGTCTCGACCACCCGTTTGAGGCGATCACCCCGAGGTGCGGATTCTCAGCCGACGTCCGTCGGGGAGTGTGATGAAGATTTCCCGGGGCGGCGCCGGGTTGTCGGGCTTGCTCCGCGGATCGTCGGATTTGCCATCCGGTGGCGGGATGGTGGTGTCCGAGTCGCCCGAATCCCCATCTCCGCCATCTCCGCTGCCGCCGCCGTTGCCCTGATTCCCAGAGCCTCCCGAGCCGCCCGGAACCGTGGTCAGCCAGGTCGCGTCCGCATTGGCGAGCGAGGCGTTCAGCAAGGGCAGCTCGCTCGAGAGAACTGGGACATAGCCGTTGCGAGCGATCCGCTCCGCATCGCGCTGGAGCCGAGCCGCGTCGATGACGCTATTCGATCGCAAGCTGATGTCGTAATAACGAAAGAAGCCCCAGATCTCATGCCCGGGCAGCAGGTAGTCCGCCAGATACGCGGGGTGATCAAGCCTGTGGAAGTCCCGCTCGTCCGTCATCCCGTCCGAAGCCTGGAAGGCCCGGTTGAACGTCGGTGTCACGGCATGGACCACATCGCTCGAAACCTGCTCGGTGATAAAGGACATCTCCGGATAGCGAGCCTTGAGATGATTGAGATAAGAGACCTCGTCCCACACGGGCATGTACGTGTGCGTAAACGCATCCAGCCCGATCATCGTGGCGCCCGCACGCTGCGCCAGATCTAACTGCAGATGCACCAATTCCATATGGACCGGGTTGCTGGGGTCCAGAGGCTCGGCCTCGTCATCATCCCAGCGGTCCATGTGCCTGGCCGCGTGCCCCCACCAGAGTCCAAGCTCCTTGCCTGAGCGCGGAATCGCGGGCAATCCGATGGAGTCCGTCGCGGTCTGCAGCTTGGGGAGATCAAGCCAGCCTGCGGTAAACCTCGAAGGATAATTCATCTGAGCGTTCGAGTAGAACAGTCCGCTGGGCGACCAGAGCATGATGCTGTCGTACCCGAGACTTTGCCGAGCGATCTCGTCCGCGAGCGGCGCAAATCCGACGCGGTCCGGTCGATTGGAGCCGCCGCTGAACCCCCGTCGATTCGTCCCGCTGATCGCCCCGACGTTGGCGACCTCTCGGGCGAGCACCGGTTTGGTGCGTCGTTCGTACTGGACCGGGCCGTACAGGGCTTGAAAGTACGCCTTGTAAGGCTCAAGCAGCGTCAGCCATTGCTGCGCATCCGTGACCCGACCCACGGCATCGGGTCGCGCCATCGCTCGGATGGCGACGGTGTACACCCGCGTCTCACCCGGTTGGATAAGGGCCTGGTGAGAAAGCCGCGTGTACTGGGTCACCCCTGTCGCGTTGCTCAGATCGAAACTGACCATCCAGCCGAGCTTGTCGGGCGGGCCCTTGAAGATGCCCCCGACCCGTCCAAGCCGGACGAGCGCGTCGTGCTTGTACTCCATGACCGGGTAGAGCAGGCTCACGCCGATCGCGTGGGTCTGATTCATGACCACCATCACGGGGCTGTACGCATTCCCCGGGTAAGGCCAGCCCACGCCACTGAACGAGCTGTACGAATAATCCCGCCATGTCGAGATGTTCGCGTGGTCATACACCCGCACGCGCTCGCCCAGCGCCAGGATGCCCATGTTCAGGCGACCGATCGGCCTGGGTGTATTCGAGGTGTTCTTGAATGAATAGCGAACGTCATAGCCAAGGGGCGTGATGTTCTCGATCGTGATCGTGGGCTCGAGCGCCTGGTCGAGCGACATCGGGTCGTAGAGCGCCATCCCGCGGGGCTCAAGGATGGGCACCTCCCCATCGGTGATCGGAAGCGCCAGGAGCGACGGATCCGTCGTGTAGGGCTGCGCACCGGCGTGTAGTCCGAGAAGGGCGGTGCCAAGCACAAGGACAATAGTTGAAAGTCGGCGCATGCCCACAACATGGGATATACGCCGAAAGCGTCGATTCCATCGGGGTTTCATACTGAACCAGAGCGCGAAGATGGATCCTGTGCGCCGGTTGCATCACCTCCGCAGTCTGGGACACGCTCCCGCGCAGCCGGCAGATCCGGACCGAGCGATCAGGGAGTTTCCTCGCCGATCTCGCACACGAGCGTCAGATCGCAGGGGATCGCCGGGTATTCAATCTCCATGCGATACCCCCGATAATCGCGGAGATCGCCCCACCCGGCGCGCGAGATCGCCTCGCGCACCATCCCCGCGTACCAGGGCAGACGCCCCGACTGCACGATCGCGGGCGAGCCCAGGCGCTGCGCGGGCTCGGGCTCATAGAGCGGGATCGCGTTGAGCGTCCCCCCGCCCGCGGTGGGTCGTCCCTCGAGCAAGCCGTACGTCCTCATCTCCGCGTCGCCAAAGTGCGTCAGGTCCCTGTGGATCAGCACGTCAAAGAGCACGCTCTCCACCGGCGTGCGCACAGTCACGGAGTACCGCCCAGCGGTGTTCTCAGCGCTGCGCACCGAAGGCAGCACCGCAAGATGCTTCTCGCCCAGAATGCACGTCGTCGAGCCGCTCCGCCCAACGGGCCCGGGGACCAGCTCGTCGTACACCCAACCGCCCTCATCGACGAATTGTCGCAGATTCGGCGCCGGATCCGAGCAGTACGCGCGAAAGAGCGGGGGGCCCTCGTGCTCCTCGTCCAGAGGCACGCGCTCGATCGCAAACCGATTCGAGTCGCTGTCGTTGGACGCGCGCAGGCGCCGGACGATCCAGGGCAGATCCGTCCGCAGACGTTCGAGCTCGACGAGCCCGCCGAGCTGGACGACGTCCAGCATCGCGGGCTTCGTCTCCGAGGGACGCAGAATGATCGTCAGAACCTGAGCCGAGCCACGGACGCCCCAGATCGCCGAATTCGCCCGAAAGAGCTGACGACGGTGCTCGAGCTCGGATTTCCCCTCGCGATGGTTCGAGGTGACCATCGCTTCGAACGCCCGGCGGTCGCCCGCCTGCTCGCGGATAAAGACACGCAGATCGGTCACGGCCTTGCGGGTCGCCTCGATCCGCGTGTCAACCACGCCCTGGTCGCTGACCGCCCGGAGCAGGATCTCCACCCCGGTCTCTCCCGGGAGGTACCGAAACGCCTTGCCCGAGCTCTCCTCGCCCATGAACCGCGCCATCTTCCAGGCCAGCGTCTTGTCGACGCCCAGTCGCTGGGCGATGGCGGTGGGGCGGGCATCGGAGAGGTCGATCTCCCCGAGCAGCTCCAGCCAGGCGGCCTGGGTCGATCGGATCCGCTCGCTGGCGGACACGTCGAAGGTCGGGGCGCCAGAAACGCCGTTCTGGACGGGCTCTGGCCTCACACGGGGCGATCGGGATGGGCCTGGCTTCCTTGGCACGGGTGCATTCTACATCGAGTAACGGGGGGAGAGAAAAAATGCATGAAATTTCTCTAGAGAAATCTTGAACAACTTTCGATCCCGGGGTACCTTGCACTCGGATCACGCCAAGTGCTCATGGGGCAGCGATTCGAACCGGCCGGGACTGCCCGGGTACACGAGCCCAGCGGGCTCCATTGAGACAAGGAGACGAACAGATGAGAGCAGCAACAGCATTCGCCCTCGCGGCAGCCATCGCCCCGTGCATGGCTCAGGCCCAGGTCATCACTCAGCAGCAGGACTACTTCTTCGACGCCAACGTCGCCAACGAGCCCGTGGCGCTCAGCTTCGATGCGTTCGACACCATGGGTGGCACGCGCACGCTCGACCGAGTCGGGATCGAGGTCCAGAGTTTCTTCTCGCTCAACATCATCGCTGAGAACGGCGAGGACTACGCCCTCACCGCCAACGACTGGTGGTTCGATGTCGCGCTGTCCAACAACATCGCGTTCAACCCGGGACAGGCTGGGGAGGTGAACTTCTTTGGTGTGGGCGGCACGGGTTACGGCCCGCTGAGCGCCGACCTCGAAGCCTCCGACGGCGTCGCGCAGGAGGGTCCGGACAGCCACTTCTTCGCGTTCAAGGACGAGTACGCGGGCTCACGCGACGCGCTGGCGTTCCAGATCGGCGCGTTCGAGGGACAGGGGCAGATCGACGCGCAGATCTACCCGTACCTCGGGATCTCGCTCCCGCCGCCGCCGCCCTTCTTCGACCTCTGGATCGCACACTCGAACTTCGGTTCAGTCACGCTGACCTACGAGTACACGACGGTGCCGGCGCCGGCATCGCTCGGGCTTGTGGCGCTCTCGGGCATTGCGGCGGCTCGGCGCAGGCGCGGGTAAACCCAAACGATTCCTCACTCCTTCCCCCCTGGAAGCAGACGCCCGGCGCACTCGCGCCGGGCGTCCTGTTTGAGTGACTCTGTTTTTGAAGGCTCAGCAGCCGGCGTTGTAGTTGGCAAGCCAGGCGGTAAAGTCCGCTGGGGTGCACATGTTGTCGCCGTTCTGGTCGCACTCGGGCGCCATCGCGTTGAACGCGGCGACCCAGGCGGTGAAGTCGGCCGGGGTGACCATGCCGTCCATGTTGACGTCGGCCAGGCAGTTGCCCGTAAGCCCTGCGGCAAACAGCAGAGCGTTGGCCATGATCAGCCCGCCGTCGGAGGTCTCATTCCAGTAGCCGTCGTTGACCGCGCTCGACACCGGATGGAACCCGAGCTCGACCACGCGTGGGTTGGGCGCCACTGCGATGAGCGTCTTGCCGTCGGTGTACCGCGCGACAAGGGTCGAACCGGAGGTGAGCGCCGTGTTCGTCGGGCGCCACGCGCCGAAGGGGCCGTTGGTGCCGATGCCCACGTCGTTGATGAAGCTCTCAACGCCGTCCATGATCGGGTGGCTTGGATCTGGGACCTCTCCGATGGTGACGGTGGTGTTTGTGGTAAACCCGCCCCCCTGGGGGATTGCGATATAGCCGCCCACCGGGTCCTGCCAACGCCCCGCGAGGTTGCGGTTCGTGGTCGTGGTCGTGTTGGCATAGAGCGCCACCACAACCCCGCCCCCGGCATCCACATAGTCCGCCAGGACATTGCCCATCTCGATCGAATCCACGAAGCTCATGTTGCTCCAGACGATCACCGCGTCGTACTGCATGAGCGTGGCGAGGCTGGGCGTGCCGACCCCGTCGCCGATGCCGGTGGCGTTGATGATGTCCACCTGGGAGAACAGCCCGGTCGCCATGATCTTGTCCCGCGGATCGGTAAAGCGCGGCTCGGCCTGTGCGTTTGCGGTGTGGGTCGAGGCGGCAACGATCGCGGCCGTCGGCTGGGCAAGTGCGGGCAGAGCGAACGCGCTCAGCACCAGAGTGCCCGTCAGGAATCGTCCGAACATGTCAATCCCTCCACAAAGGGCGGGGGCCTCTGTGTCTCTCAGCACCCCGCGTTGTAATTGGCAACCCATGCGGTGAAGTCCGCGGGGGTGCACATGCCATCGTCGTTTTGATCGCACTCGGGCGCCATCGCGTTGAATGCGGCAACCCATGCGGTGAAGTCCGCGGGGGTGACCATGCCGTCCATATTCACGTCGGGCAGGCAGACGGTCTCGCAGGAATCCGGGATGGTATCGCCGTCGGTGTCGACCGCGTTGACGGACACGAACTTCTCGATCGTCCCACCAAAGAGGTCCAGGACATAGAGCTCGCCGTCGGCGTCCTGCGCGAAGGAGCTGAGTCCGAAGCCCTCGTTCCCGACCTGAACAACCGCGTTGCCGTTGTTCGGGTCGAGCGTCCAGATCTGGCCCGTGCAGTAATCGCCGAAGACGTACTTGCCGTCAAGTTCGGGGACCGCGCAGCCGCGGTAGAAGTAGCCGCCCGTGATCGAGCAGCGCCCGCCGCCGTGGGTGTAGTCATAGATCGGATCGGTGAACCCAGTGGGGGGGGTGGGCGTGCACCCGGGGAATGAGGGGTTCTCGATGAACCCTTCGCGGCAGCGCCAGCCGTAGTGCTCGCCGCCGGTGCTGCTGGCGGGCTGGAAGTTGACCTCTTCGCGTGCGTTCTGGCCGACGTCTGCCATCCAGATGTCGCCGGTTTCCATGTCAAAGCTCGTCCGCCAGGGGTTGCGGATGCCGTACGCCCAGATCTCTTCCATCGCGCCTGCGACGCCAACGAACGGGTTGCTGGCGGGGATGGTGTACGTGGTCATCTCGTCGCTGACGTCGATGCGCAGGAGCTTTCCGAGCAGGTTGTTGAGCTGGCTGGCGCGGTTGCCGGGGTCGTTGCTGCTGCCGCCGTCGCCTGTGCCGATATAGAGGTAGCCGTCCGGACCGAAGTCCATCCAGCCGCCGTTGTGGTTGCTAAAGGGCTGTGAGAACGTGAGGATGCGTCGCTCGGTCGCATCGGCGATATTCGGGTTGACGTTGGAGCGCTTGTACTCGGCGACGATGGTGCTCGTGCCGCCCACGCCGGCGACGGTGCCGATGTAATTGACGAAGAAGCGACCGCTGGTTTCGTAGTCGGGGCTGAAGGCGAGCCCGAGCATGCCCTGCTCGCTGTTGCCGCTCGTACCGCCGGAGACCATGGCGTCGATGTCAAGGAACGGAATGGCTTCGAGCACGCCGTTGTTGATGACACGGATCGCGCCGCGCTGCTCGACGACGAAGAGCCGGGTTGGCTCGCTCGGTTCGGCAACCATATAGACAGGTCGGCTCACGCCGCTGACAAATGGGTCGGTCACAATCTGGCTGGCAGCAGAGCCGCAGCACAGAGCCATCAGAATCGCACAAACGCCTGTCTGGATACGCATTGCTTTCATCTCCCTCGGATCCCCCGGTTCTGCTCCACACTATCCACAGCGGGGCCGCTTTGATACCCCCTTTTCAGCATGCTCGCGCTTTGTCCGGTAATCTGTCGGGTGTCGTCCAATTCTGGACGGCTCGATCCAAGGAGATAGTCCCATGACCGAGCTGACGAGCCTGATCTTGCCCATCCTCGTTGCCACCGTCGTCTGCTTCTTTCTCAGCTTTCTCATGTGGGCTGTCCTGAAGCACCACGAGGGCGACGTCCAGTTCTACCCCGAGCAGGACAAGCTCCTCGACTTCGTCCGAAACGCGAACGTCAAGCCCGGCACGTACATGTTCCCGACCTGCGCCGACCGCAAGGACTTCAAGAAACCCGAGATGATGGAGATGTTCAACAAGGGCCCGTGGGGCACCCTGAGCATCTGGGGTGCCAAGCCCAACATGGGGCGCAATATGGGCCTGACCGTGCTCTACTTCTTCGTCGTGAGCGTGCTCGTCGCCTACCTCACCAGCCTCGCCCGCGCCCCGGGCAGCGCCTTCCTGGAGATCTTCCAGGTTGCCACGACCGCCGCCATCCTCGCCCATGTTCTGGGCGGCGCCCCGGGCGGCATCTGGTTCGGCAAGAAAGCCCGCTACTTCGTCACCGACGCCATCGACGGCCTTTTCTACTCCCTCGCCACCGGTGCCATCTTTGCATTTATGTGGCCCACAGCCCAAACCCTCTCCACGACAACACCCTGAGAACGCTCGGGTTGCGCAGGATCCTGAAAGACGACCCGGTGTCGCGACAGTTATTTTGTGCCGGTCGGGAACTTTGAGCCGACCCGCGGCGTCTCACCAATAAGAACACTCTCCTGCCCCCCTGAGCTTCGGTGTGACCTTCCACTGGAGCACAAAAACGCCCCGAGCAATCGTTCGGGGCGTTTCCTTCGAGTGAATTCAGGATCGAACCAGAATGGTAAAGGCCCGCTTACGCCTTCACCTTTGACTCGTTCAGCTTCTTGCGGATCACCGTGTGCAGGATCCCGCCATTGCGGTAGTACTCCAGCTCCACCGCTGTATCGATCCGGCTGGCGCATTCGAATCGCACGACGCTTCCGTCGGCCTTCGTCGCTTTCACGCCGATGGTCGTCCCCGGCTCCATGCTCGTCGGAAGCTCGATGTCGAAGACCTCCGTTCCATCCAGCCCCAGGCTCTTGGCGTTCTGGCCCTTCTTGAACACCAGCGGCAGAACGCCCATGAACACCAGGTTGCTGCGATGGATGCGCTCAAAGCTCTCGGCGATCACGCAGCGCACACCCAGCAGGTACGCGCCCTTGGCCGCCCAGTCGCGCGAGCTGCCCATGCCGTAGTCCTTGCCCGCAAGCACCACCAGGGGCGTGCCCTTGGCCTTGTAATTCACGCTCGCGTCGTAGATGTACGCCACGGGCGCATTCCAGCCCTCGCCCTTCGTAAAGTCGCGCGTCCAGCCGCCCTCGGGGATCTTCCCGTCGGCACCCTTGGCCAGCGCGTTGCTGACTCGGACGTTGGCGAACGTGCCGCGGGTCATGACGCGGTCGTTGCCGCGCCGCGAGCCGAAGCTGTTGAATTCACGCTGCGTCACGCCGGATTTAAGCAGGTACTGCCCCGCGGGCGTCTCGGGCTCGATGCGCCCCGCGGGCGAGATGTGGTCCGTCGTCACGCTGTCACCCAGCACACAGAGCGCGCGGGCGTTGTTGATCGAGCCAAAGCCCGGCGCTTCCTCGGTCATCCCCTCGAAGAAGGGCGGGTTCTGGATGTAGGTCGATCCGTCGTCCCAGCCGTAGAGTTCGCTCTTGGAGACCGGGATCTTGTTCCATGTCTCGTTGCCCGTGAAGACGCCCGCGTACTTGTCCGCGAACTGCTTGGCGCTGATGCACTGCTCGCGGAGCTTGCGCACCTCGGTCAGCGAGGGCCAGATGTCCTTGAGGAAGACGTCCTTGCCGTCGGGTGTCCTGGCGATCGGGTCCGAGTGCAGGTCGATGTCCACGGTGCCCGCGATCGCGTAGGCAACCACCAAGGGCGGGCTGGCGAGGTAGTTCGCCTTCACCCGCGGGTGCACACGCCCCTCGAAATTCCGGTTGCCCGAGAGCACGCTGGACACCGCAAGGTCACCCTTCTTGATCGCCTCTTCGATCTCGGGCGGGAGCGGCCCGGAGTTTCCGATGCATGTCGTGCACCCGTAGCCCACGGTGTGGAACCCGAGCGCCTCAAGGTCCTCGGTCAGGTTTGCCTTGTCGTAGTACTCGGTGACGACCTTCGAGCCCGGCGCCAAACTCGTCTTGACCCATGGCTTGCGCGTCAGGCCGAGCGCCCGCGCCTTGCGCGCCACCAGGCCCGCGGCGATCATCACATCCGGGTTGCTCGTGTTCGTGCAGCTGGTGATCGCTGCGATCACGACGTCGCCGTGCGTCAGGTTGACCTTCAAGCCCGGCTTCTCGGGGTGACATGCCTCGCTCAGTGTGACAGTGACCGAGTCGGGCGCCTCTATCCCGTTGGACGCCTCCGGGTTGATCGGGGCGTTGTCCGCTTCGCCCCCCTCGCCCGCCCAGCGGTTGAGGTTCACGCTCTCTGACGGAACCCTCTTCCCGAACGAATCGACGAGCTCCTTGCGCCACTGCGGCTTCATGCTCGTCAGCTCGACGCGGTCCTGCGGGCGCTTGGGGCCCGCAAGGCAGGGCACGATCGTCGAGAGATCCAGCTCGAGCACGGACGAGAAGGTCGGCTCGGGCTTGGACTTGTCCCACCAGAAGTCGTTGGCCTTGGCGTACTGCTCGGTCAGTGCGATCTCCTGCTCGGTGTGCGCTGTCAGGCGCAGGTAGTCGAGCGTCACCTTGTCGATCGGGAAGAATCCGCAGGTCGCGCCGTACTCGGGCGCCATATTGGCGATGGTCGCGCGGTCGGGCAGGCTCAGGTCCGCCATGCCTTCGCCGAAGAACTCGACAAACTTCTCGACCACGCCGTGGGCGCGGAGCATCTGAGTCACGGTCAGCACAAGGTCGGTTGCGGTGGCGCCCTCGGGCAGCTTGCCCGTCAGTCTGAACCCCACAACCTCGGGGGTGAGCATGTACACGGGCTGACCGAGCATCACAGCCTCGGCCTCGATCCCGCCCACGCCCCATCCCAGCACACCCAGCCCGTTGATCATGGTGGTGTGGCTGTCGGTGCCCACGAGCGAGTCGGGGTACACCTGTTGCTCGCCGCTGACGCTGCGCGTCAGCACGCCGCGGGCCAGGTACTCGAGGTTGACCTGGTGGACAATGCCAGTCGCCGGCGGCACGACACGGAAGCGAGACAGGCTCTCCTGGCCCCACTTGAGGAACAGGTACCGCTCGTTGTTGCGCTCGAACTCGCGCTCGGCATTGATCGTCAACGCGACCCGCGAGGCGAAGTCGTCCACCTGCACCGAGTGATCGATCACGAGATCGCACACGACCTCTGGATTGATCTGCTCTGGATCGCCGCCTAGCGCCTTCATCGCATCGCGCATCGCTGCCAGGTCCACCACGCAGGGCACACCCGTAAAGTCCTGCAGGACCACGCGCCCGGGCATGAAGGGCATCTCGACCTTGCTCACGTCGCCCGCGTTGTACCCGGCCAGCGCCGTGACGTCGTCGTTGGAGACGATGAAGCCGTCGAGGTTGCGAAGCTGCGATTCGAGGAGCACGCGGACGGAGTAGGGCATGGCGTCGATGCGGGCCAACCCCTTGCTCTCGAGCTCGCGGATGGAGTAATAGGTGTAGGTCTCGCCGCCGACTGTGAGAGTCTTGCGTGCACCGAACGCGTCGCTTGCCATGGCATGTTCCTTTCGAGTTGCCAAAGCATCGGCCGGATCGTGTCATATATCAAATCAATGAGATTTGTAATATGTATAAACAACATTGATATATAAGCCGGATTAGGCTCTGGCATGTCTCCGACGCGGATTGTCACCCGAACCATCGCCTCGCCCGTCGGGCAACTTCTTGCGGGCGTGACCGAGCACGAAGCCCCCGAGCAGGGTGGCGCGCTCTGCCTGCTCGAGTTCCTGACCCGCCAGAGGCTCAGCCAGGAGAAGCACGACCTCGAGCGACTGCTCTCCTGCCGGATCGAAACCCAGGGCGAATACGAGACCGGGACACCCACGACCGAGCTCCTGGACGAGGTCGAGCGACAGCTCAGCCAGTACTTTGCGCACGAGCGCCGCGCCTTCGATCTTCCATTGAATCTGCCCGGCACGCCTCACCAGCAGAAAGTCTGGCACGCCCTGACCGAGATCCCGTTTGGCGTCACGATCAGCTACGACGAGCTGGCTCAGCGCGTCGGCTCGGTCGCCCGAGCGGTCGGGCAGGCCAACGGCGCCAACCGCGTGCCCATCGTCGTGCCCTGTCACCGGGTCATCGGCGCCGACGGCGCGCTCACCGGCTTTGGCGGCGGGATGCCCAACAAACGATTCCTCCTCGAACTCGAGGGCGCGCTCGAGCCCCAGCTCTTCGCGTGAGCGCACAGAAAGAGCCCCCCGCGTATTCCACGGGGGGCTCTTGAACTTGCGCCATTCTTTGGACTTAGAACAGAGCCTGGAGCTGTGTACGCAGAACGAACTGCCCGTCCTCGCCCATCGCGTCGGTCAGGAAGCCGCGCGAGCTGCTGTTGTACGTCGAGGTGATCTCGTCGAAGGCAAAGTTCGCGTCGACGGTGAGCTTGAGGACGTGCCCGTGGATGTAGTAGTTCGAGCCCACGGTCAGGACGCTCAGCGTCCCGCGGTCGGCGTCGTCATCGGCCCAGCCGTACTGCGCGAAGAGATCCACGTCGTCGGTTACGAAGACGCCGCCCTGGAGCGTGATGCCGTAGGCGGCGATCTCATCGACACCCTGGGCGTCGAAGTTCTGCGCAAAGAACGCGGCGAACGCGTTCCATCCGTCGCCCTCGATCCCGAAGTCGAGCGTGCCCCGGACATCGGTGAAGTCCTCGTCGATCATCGTGTCCCCGTCGGCGTCGGTCTCGCCGCCCGCTACGTGAGCCGCGGCGCCGGCGAGCCATGCGAGTTCCTCGCCCCGCCAGCCGACGAAGTCCTTGTGCCGATCCCAATCGGCCTCGGATTTCCGCTCGACGCGAGCGGTCAAGCCGTAGTCGGCGTCCATGGTGTAGGGGGTGTTCTTGTCGCGGGCGCCCTCGCCGAACATGAACTGGAAGCCCCAGTCCCCGGTGCGATGGAGGTAGTCGATGCCCTGGGTGCGCTCGAGCGTGAAGTAATTGTGCGAGAGCGTGTAGTCGCTCGAGAGTCGGCGTGAGCTGCTCACCAGTTCCTCGCGCGAGAACGGTGCGACATACTGGCCCACGCGGAATCGCTGCCCCTCGCCTGGGACGTAGCCGAACCAGGCATCAACGAGGGTGAAAGTGTTCGTGCGGGCGAACTCGCCGAAGAACTCAAAGGGGACCTTGCCGTCCAGGAGCGAGCCTCCGACCTTGGGGCGGATGCGCCGGTGCTCGAATCCGAAGTCGTCGTTGTCGATGCCGCTGCCCTCGCGGTGGTTGACGACGTGTCGGAACTGGAGCTGCCCCGTGAATTTGAGCTTCGCGGAGCCGTCGGCGCTGGTGATCGAGACACCCGACGCCTTTGGTTGCTCCGCGGTGGTCGCTGAGCTCAGCAGGCTCAGGCGGGTCTCGGCGTCCTCCAGCGCAGCCGAGATCGGCTCGTCGGCGTGGGCCGTCATCGCGGCAAGCGAGGCGAGAACGCCGCAAGCTCCGCGATAAGCATTCTTTCGAAAACCGCCGAAGCAGCGCTCGGAATCCGGTCGCGTCTGCGCACAACCGCCAATTCGCGGAAAAGCCTTCCATCTTTGCATTTCAGTCCCCGTTTGTTTCCGAGCGCGAACCGGCTGATAAACCCGGGCCCGATCCCCGCCTCGACCATTCGCTCGATCGTCTCTGTCGATCGAACTTCCATGACCACGTTGAGCGATACGCCCGCCTCACGCGATGCACGGTCGATGATGTTCCGCACCGCGGAGCCGTGTTCAAAGAGCACGAGTGGATCTTCACTGATGCTTGTCCACGAGTACGCATCCTGTTCGTGCAACGGGTGGTCCACGGGCACGACCAGCATCAGCTCGTCCTGGATGGTCGCGACGGGCATGAGCTCGTCCGAGCCCGCGCCCGAGATCGGCGTGGTCACGATCCCGAGGTCCAGTTCCCCCGAGAGGACGGCGTCAGCGACGGCCCTGGACCCGGCCTCCCGGACGTAGAACTTGAGCGCCGGGTGGGCCTTGCGAACCGCCGAGACGACCCGAGGGAGCAGGTGAGCCACAGCGGTCGCGCCGCCCCCGACCCGGATCGATCCTGACTCCAAACCAACCATTTCACGAACAGATGCCACGGCTTCGTCGGCTCTGCGGACGGCAGCCTGCGCGTGCTCAAGAAAGACCTGCCCGGCGGCCGTCAACTCGACGCCGCGCCCGGTTCGGTCCAGCAGCGGGGCGCCTACTTCGGCTTCGAGCTTTTTGAGCATCGCCGAGAGAGCGGGCTGCGTGACACCGAGCTGCTGCGAGGCCTTGGTGATGTGACCCGCCTCGGCGATCGCGACGAACTGTCTGAGCGCGGTCAGCTCCATGCCATGAGCGTAGAGAGGCGTGCGAGCGCAAGGAAACGCTGAGCAGGACAGACGTTGCAGGTCGTTTTTTTCATATTGGCTGGTCATCCCTCAAACTCGTTGTAGTTTCACACGTGAGAGGTAGGAGTAGCCGGGTGGCGGTGTGATCGTGTGGAAACGATCCCCCCTTGCCCACACACAGCATGGCTGGTGCTATCGGCTTGAGAGGCCGGGCGCTATCCCTGTGCTAGGAGAGATGCTTTATGCCACGTCCGATGGCAAACAGGCCCGGTGCGCTTGTCGTGAGCGCTGGGTTCGCCTTGTCCGTAACTGCGTTTCACGTTGGTGCTGACCCGCTCGAACCGGTGATCGCTACCAACGACAAAGCGTCGTTCCTCGTCTTTATGGCCAATGAGGTTGGTGATGAGCAGCAGCTCAATGGAAGCTCGGGACCGGCAAGCATGCCGCGCGGAACGCTGGGGGCGCCGACCAGCGCCGGCTCCAGTTTCAACTCGCCCGCTGCGAACATCCTCGTCGGCTGGGACGAGATCTTCGACAACCGCCCGGGCGACGCGGGGATTTACAGCCGAACCAGGTTCGATATCAGGACGTCCAACGGCTCGCCGTTTATCTCGCAGGATGCAGCCAACAGCGGCTTCAACTTCCTCCGCTGGGAAATCGGCGCTCACAACGATCCCGCCGACATGCCGCTGGCCGACCCGATCGGCTACCGGCCCGTTGTCGAGGACGTCGTCTTCGTCGAAGCACGGGCGGTGTTCTTCAACGGGAACGTCCAGCTCAACTCGCTGGCCTTCGGCTTTACGCTGGGCATCGGGTCCAGCTGGGACGGCACCGACGCCCTGCCCGGGAACCTTTTCACCGTTGGGCCGGACGTCAACCGGATCGAGATCACGTACGACTACGACCCGACATTCATCCCCGCACCAACCACAGCCAGCCTACTCCTCGGGGCAGGCCTATTGGGAGCCCGTCGCCGGCGCTCCTAGCGCCCACAGGCTCGACACTACCCACTAACCGCCAGCGCGCTCCGGCTTCGACCGGACGCGCTGGCGGCGTTCTTTTTCCATCCGAGCTACCATGCCCCCATGACCGCCCGGGCGCTCCTTCAACTCGTCCTCATCGCCTTCGCGTCAGCGGGGGCTCACGCGCAGGCGGAGCGGGCTTCGCTCGATCCCAGCGCGGGCTGGGTGACCACGCCCAAGGCCTCAGATGACCCCGCCCGTGTGCGCCTGGACGAGGCCCGTTCGCTCATTGCCCGCGGGGAGCCCAGGAAGGCCCGTTCGATCCTGAACGACTGGCTCGACGAGGACGAGAACGCCCAGAGCCAGTACCGAGCCGAGGCTCTCCGCCTGCGAGGGGATGCCAAGTACGCGCTTGGCAGCGAATACCGGGCGCTCTTTGATTACGAGCAGGTCATCCGCGAGTACCCCGCATCGAGCGAGTTCGTGACCGCGATCGAGCGGGAAGTCGAGATCGGCAAGAAGTACCTCTCGGGGCTCCGCAAAAAATGGCTGGGGATGCGGATCGAAGCCCAGCCCGGCACGGGCGAGGAGATCCTGATCCGAGCCCAGGAACGCATGCCCGGCTCGCTCGTCGCCGAGGACGCGGCGATCTTCCTTGCTGATTACTACTTCGACAAACGACGGCTCGAGATGGCCTCTGACATGTACGACATCTTCCTGCGCAACTTCCCGAGCTCGCCGCACCGGATGCACGCGATGCAGCGCCGCGTCTACTCGAACATCGCTCAGTTCAAGGGCCCGAAGTACGACGGGTCGCTGTTGCTCGAATCCAAGCTGCTGATCCAGCGGTTCGCCCGCGACTACCCGGCTCAGGCGGAACAGGCCGGGCTGACGAGCGCACTGGTCGTGCGTCTCGAGGAATCGGCGGCCGCCCAGCAGCTCGAATCGGCCAAGTGGTACATCAGGGTGGGCGACGGGCCCGGCGCCCGGTTCGTGCTCAACAGGCTGGTCCGCGATCACACGGGCACGGTCGCCGCGACCGAGGGCCTGAGCATCCTGCAGGACCGCGGCTGGCTCGAAACCGGTCGCCAGCGCGTCGAGCCCGAGCAATTCGGTCCGGAGTCCACGCCGTGAATGTGCCGCGCTTTGTGCTGCTGATGCTGGCGTTCGTGGCGCTCGTTTCATGCGCGAGCGACCCGACCGAGGGCTACTCGTTCGCCTCGGCGCACGACGAATCGATCAAGACGGTCGCGGTCCCGATTTTCTCGAACGACACGTTCCATGCCGGGGTCGAGCTGACACTAACCGAGGACATCATCAAGCAGATCCAGCGCCAGACCACGTGGCGTGTGACGTCGGCCGAGAACGCCGACGCGCTGCTGACCGGGTCGATCAAGAACGTGAACCTGCGTTCGCTCTCAACTCAAACAGGTGTGGGCTTCGTCCAGGAGATGGCGGTGCAGATCACCGTTGATTTCGAGCTCGTCGACAACCGCTCGGGTCGAACCCTGACGAGCCGGACGGGGTACAGCGCCCTCGGCTCGTTTGTGCCCGCACAGCCGACAGGCGAACGGCTCGATGTGGGGTATGCAGGGGCCGCGCAGACACTGGCCCGCGACCTGGTCGGGGATCTCCAGTCCGCCTGGTGATGCCCCTGAATGACTCGAACGGAATTTGCGGGCCCTCTGCTCAGTTTGGACTCTGGGCCTAGCGTTATCCAGACAGAGAACAAGGCTGAAAGCGAACTCAAGCCCTCTCCGGCTCGAATGGTCCAGGGACCGGGCCGATACATGGGGTGAGGCGAATCCCAAGAAGCCGGTGAGCGAAACCAGACAGGAAAGCACAAACCAGCGCATGACGAATCAGCGACCATCAAAACCCGGACCCGAAGGCCCGAAGAAGAACGACGAGAACCGCCCGGGCCAGAAGCCCGGCCAGCCTGCGCCACAGAGCAGCAGGGGGCTCTTTGGCCTGTTCGCCTTCATCGCGGTGATCGCGCTGCTCTTTATGCTCTTCAACACGAGCCAGCAGGGTCGCACGATCAACTGGCAGGAATTCGCAAACCACTACAAGAACGGCTACGTCAACGTCAACAAGGTCGCCATCGGCGAGAATGCCATCACCGCGCAGGTGCGCCCGGAAGCATTCAAGGAAGAAACCGGCGAGCAGCCCATCCCTGTCCGCGTCCCGCTCCTGCCCAACGCACGCGAGTACAACCTCGCCCAGCTCGACGAACTCACCGGCGGCAACTACACCCAGAGGCCAACGCCCGGCTGGCAGAACGCGGTCCTGTTCTTCCTGCCTTTCCTCGTGATCCTCCTCATCTTCTGGTTCTTCCTCTCGCGCGGGCTGCGCTCTGCTGCCGGCGGCGGGGGGATGCTCGGCAACTTTGGAAAGTCCAAGCACCGCGTCCTCTCCAAGGAGATGACCGGCGTCACCTTCAAGGACGTCGCGGGCATCCAGGAAGCCAAGGAAGAAGTCTCCGAGATCATCGAGTTCCTCAAGAACCCGAAACGCTTCACCAAAATCGGCGGGCGCATCCCAAGAGGCGTCCTCCTCGTCGGTGAGCCCGGCTGCGGGAAAACGCTCCTGGCCAAGGCCATCGCCGGCGAAGCAGACGTGCCGTTCTTCTCGATCTCGGGCTCCGACTTCGTCGAGATGTTCGTCGGTGTCGGCGCTTCCCGCGTCCGGGACCTCTTCAAGCAGGCCAAGGACGCGGCGCCCTGCATCATTTTCCTCGACGAGATCGATGCCGTCGGGCGCCGTCGCGGCGGCGGATTCACCACCGGCGGGCACGACGAGCGCGAGCAGACACTCAACGCCATTCTCGTCGAGATGGACGGCTTCGCCTCGGGCGACGGCGTGATCGTCATCGCAGCCACCAACCGAGCCGACGTGCTCGACCCGGCCCTCATCCGTCCGGGTCGGTTCGACCGCCAGATCGTCGTCCCGCTCCCCGATGTCGTCGGGCGCCTCGAGATCCTCAAGGTCCACGCCACCAAGGTCAAGCTCGGCCCGAACGTCGACCTCGAGCGTCTGGCCCGTGTGACGCCCATGTTCAGCGGCGCCGACCTCGCGGCGATAATCAACGAGGCCGCCATCAGCGCCACGCTCGGCGGCAAGGACTTCGTCGAGCAGGAAGACCTGGAAGAAGCGCGCGACAAGATCCGCTTCGGGCGCGCCAAGAAGAGCCGCGTCCGCGAGGTCGAGGAGAACAAGCTCACCGCCTACCACGAGGCGGGGCACGCGATCCTGCAGGCGATGCTCACCGACGCCGACCCGCTCCACAAGGTCACGATCATCCCCCGCGGGCAGTTCGGCGGCGCGACCTTCAGCATGCCCGAGAAGGACCGCATGGGTTACAGCCTCAAGTGGATCAAGGCGACCATGCGCGTGGTCTGCGGCGGGCGCATCGCCGAGGAAATCGCCATGGGCGACGTCTCCTCGGGCGCCGCTCAGGACATCTCGCAGGCGACACAGCTCGCACGAGCGATGGTTCTCGAGTGGGGCATGAGCGAGAAGCTCGGCTTCATCCGCTACGCGGGCAACGACACACGCGAGAGCTTCCTCCCCGACAAGGACTACTCCGACGAGACCGCCAAGATCATCGACGAGGAGATCCGGCGCATCGTCGACGAGGCCTACTCGGACTCCGAGCGCATCCTGCGCGACAAGTGGGACCGTGTCGAGGCCCTGGCGGACGCACTGCTCAAGCACGAGACGCTCACGGGCGACGAGGTCCACGCGATCATCCGGGGCGAGGAGCTGAACAAGCCCTCGGTCTCCGACCTGCTGAGGCGAGAGGCCGCCCGCAAGCGCAAGGACCCGCCCGCAGCCGAAGACGGCGAGCCCGAGCTGCCGCCCGGCGCCGCACCCTCGCCCGCCTAAGGCGGATTCGCGAACCGATCACACCGAACACCTCGCTCCACGCGGGGTGTTTCTTTGTACGATCTCATCTATGAACGCACGCGTCATCACCTTCGCTGAACTTCCGACGGACTCACCCATGGCGCTGATTGACCGCCAGCGGATCATCGCCGAGAAGATGATGATCTCGCGTGTGCTGCTGTACAAGGGCTTCCGTGTCGAGCGTCACAGTCACGCCAACGAGCAGATCGGGATTGTCCTCTCGGGGCGCGTCAGATTTCTGCTGGGCGAGGCGGGCACGGACAGCGCGTACGAAGAAGAGCTCGTCGCAGGGCAGGCGATCGTCCTGCCCCCCAACGTCCCCCACGGCGCGGAGGCCATCGAAGAGACACTCATCCTCGACCTCTTCAGCCCGCCCTCGGAGAAGACGGGGATCGATCAGGGGTGACACATGCGAGTAACTCGCATAAGCGAAAGAGCCGGCCCTATCAATCCATCGTCGAAAGAGGTCCGTTGTTCAAGTTCTCAAGCAGCTTCGGCTGAGCCTCGATCTGCTTCACCTCCGCCAGCGGCTTCGCACTCCCCGCACCCGCATCCTCAAACTTCTTCAGCGTCGGCACAAGCCTCGAATCGATCGAGCCGACCAGCCGGTTGTAGCGCTCCACGCTCTGGCGGATCGAGTCGCCCAGCTTGCCCGCGTGCTCGAACGCGACCGCAGCGCGCTCGTGCAGCTCCTTGCCGAGCTCCCAGAGCTCCCGCGCCTCCGCGGCCAGCCTCTCCTCACGCCAGCCCACCGCGACCGCGCGCAGGAGGCCGATGAGTGTCGACGGGCTCGCCAGGATCACGTTGTTGTTGGCCGCGAACTCGATGAGCTCCGGACGCCTCGAGAGCGCCGCATCGATGAAGTGGTCTCCGGGGACAAACATCACCACGAACTCGGGCGAGCCGTCGAACTGCGACCAGTACCGCTTATCCGAGAGCTTTTTCGTCTGGTCGTGCACGTGCGTCGCGAACCGGTTCAGGTGGCGCTCACGGTCGGATTCGTCGCCCGCGTTGACGGCCTCGATGTACGCGTCGATGTTTGTCTTGGCGTCCACCGCGATCACACGGTCGTTGGGCAGCTTGACGACCATGTCCGGGCGGAGCAGGTTGTGATCGCTGTCGCGCACGCTCGTCTGCTCGGTAAAGTCGCAGTAGCTCGTCATGCCCGCAAGCTCGGCGACGCGCCGGAGCTGGATCTCGCCGTAACGACCGCGGACCTCCGGGCGGCTGAGCGCCTTGGAAAGGCGCGCCGTTTCATTGCGAAGATCCGCGCTGGCGCCGCTGACGAGATCGATCTTCTGGTGCAGCATCGCAAAGCTCTCGGCCCTGGACTTCTCGATCGAGTCGAGCTTCTCGCGCGTGGCGCTCAGGACTTCGCTGATCGGCTTGACCATGGTTTCGTGCTCCTTGCGAGCCGCGTCGAAAACAGGCTTGGCCTGCGCCAGGAACTCAGCCCGCCCTTCCTTGAGCGCCTGGGCGCTCAGCGAGCCGAACGCCTCCTTCAGCCTCGTCTCGTTCTTGGACAGCTCCTGGCGCACGAGCTCGGCATTCTCGAGGCGCTCTCTCAGCTTGGCCAGCTCTTCTGCCTGCTGCGCGACGCGCTGCCCGCTGCTGTCCGCCAGAGCCCTGGTCTGCGACAGCTCGGTGCGCAGCTCCGCGATCGTCGCCTCCGCGCCCTGTCGCTGGCTCGCTTCGCCCGCCCGCAGGCTCGAGAGCTCGCCGCTCAACCGCCCGAGGCGGAGCCCGAGCCAGACCGAAAGACCACCGAGGGTCACGACACCGATCCCGAGCACGATGAGCGCGATTTCCATGCGTCTAGTCTACACCCGGCCTGATCCCGAACCTGTGTCTACGCATCGCTCACATAGCCATGCTGCCAGATTGACACCCCGCAGGGTCGGTCGGCAAATCAGAGGCAGCCCCGGTGCGACCGGATCCGCATTTGACGCCGACAATCGCCCCCTTGCGCCCGGGCACGCGGCTTGCCCTCTTTCTGCCATGCAGTCGGTGCGCCATGACCATCCCGCGGGCCCAAACAACGGAGGCAATCCCTCCGGCGCGGGCCCCACAGGATCGCAGGGCCATCGCCTCAACATGCTGCTCTCCGACGCCTCCTATCACACCGATTCCTGGGCGGAGCGCTTGCCGACGCTGCTGGGCCCCATGGGCATCCAGGCCCACCGAGCAGGCTCAGGCCAGCAGGCCAGCCAGCTCATCGAGACCATGACCATCCACGTCGCCATGGTCGACCTCGGGCTCCCGCTGGAAGCATGCGACCCCATGCAGGCCCGCGAGGGCGGGTGCAGGCTCCTGGACATCCTGTCCCGCCTGGCCAACCGACCGCCCACCGTCGCCATCATCAGCGCACGCACTCCCCGCGACGAGGCGAGGCAGCTCAGCGTCGCGCTCCGTCACGGCGTGTTCGCAGTCATCAACCGCCCGCGCACCGCGGGCGACGTCGAAACGTTGCTCGAAGTTCTCAGACGATGTGTCACGAGGCATTACCGAGGCCAGTGGCCAACCTCCTGACCCATATTCATTGTCCATTGGATCCAATTCAGAAATCGGAGATCACGAACATGGCTACCAAGACCCGCGTCGCAATCCGTCCCCTGCACGACAAGATCCTCGTCGAGCGCGACGAGCCCGAGCAGATGACCGCCGCTGGCATCATCATCCCCGAGTCGGGCAAAGAGCGCCCCAAGACCGGCACCGTCATCGCTGTCGGCGACGGCTCGCTCAACACCGAGACCGGCGAGCGCATCCCCATGGGCATCAAGGCCGGCCAGCGCGTCATCTTCACCAGCTACGCCGGCACCGACGTCAAGCTGGGCGATGACGAGTACCTCATCATGAACGAATCGGACGTCCTGGCCATCGTCGACTAAAGCCCCCAAAGCGAAAGGCACGAGCCATGAGCGCCCGCTTCTCCGTCGAACGCATGTTCGCACACGCCAAAGAGAACAACCTCCGCATCCACTTCGCGATCGGAGGGATCTGGACCTACATGTGTGACCTCGAGCTCGTCGCCAGCGGCGCGCCAGTCGCGGGGCGGGGCATCAGTGCCCTGACCGATACCCCCGGCATCGAGCACTACGCCGATCTCTCCAGGGAGGACATCAAAAAGTACAGGGTCCCCGAGCTCGTCGCCTCGGATCTCTTCGTCTACGGGCGGATGATCAACAACGACGAGCTCCGCGCCACCGGCAAGTCAGAGAAGTTCGAGATCGGGCTGCTCATCGACACCAACCGCATCGACGCCGTCGGATTCAGCGACCCCAGAGAGCACGTCTATTAAGGAGCCTTCAAGCCCATGACCGCCGACCAGCTCCGCAAAGCGCTCTCCGACTGCAAGGGCAGACGCGACGTCCACCTCTGCTTCGCAGGTGTCGCAGACGCGGCCGCGCACCTGATCATCAACGCCGCGCTCCTCGTCCCCGATGAAGACGACCACCTCGTCAAGCTCACCGACGGACGATCCGAGTACGTCATCGACTCCGACCGTGTCGCATGGGTCAAGCTCAGCGCCGAGCACGGCTCGCTCACCACACACTGATACACAAAGAAGTTCCACGAAAGGAAATCACCAATGCCAGCCAAACAGATCGCATTCGACACCGACGCCCGCGAGCGGATCCTCCGAGGCGTCCAGAAACTCGCGCACGCCGTCAAGGTCACTCTCGGCCCCTCCGGGCGCGTCGTCGTCATCGAGAAGTCCTTCGGCGCCCCGACCGTCACCAAGGACGGCGTCTCCGTCGCCAAGGAGATCACGCTCGACGACCCCTACGAGAACATGGGCGCCCAGATGGTCAAGGAAGTCGCTTCCAAGTCCTCCAAGGACGCAGGCGACGGCACCACCACCGCCACCATCTACGCCGAAGCCATCTACGCCGAGGGCCTCAAGAACATCACCGCCGGCGCCAACCCCAACCAGGTCAAGCTGGGCATCGACATGGCCGTCAAGTCCATCGTCGAGGAGCTCACCAAGATGAGCCGACCCGTCAAGTCCTCCAAGGAGATCGCTCAGGTCGGCACCTGCTCCGCCAACCAGGACGCGACCATCGGCAAGATCATCGCCGAGGCCATGGACAAGGTCGGCAAGGACGGCGTCATCACCATCGAGGAGGGCTCGGGCATCGAGACCTACGTCGACCTCCTCGAAGGCATGCAGTTCGACAAGGGCTACCTCTCGCCCCACTTCGTCACCGACGCGGGCAAGATGGAGTGCGAGCTCGACAAGCCCTACGTCCTCATCCACGAGAAGAAGATCTCCTCCGCCAAGGAAATCCTCCCCCTCCTCGGCAAGGCCGCCGAAGCCGGCGCGCCCCTGCTCATCATCGCCGAGGACATCGAGGGCGAAGCCCTCGCCATGCTCGTCGTCAACAAGCTGCGAGGCGTGCTGAAGGTCGCAGCGGTCAAGGCCCCGGGCTTCGGTGACCGGCGCAAGGCGATGCTCGAGGACCTGGCTGTCCTCACGGGCGGGCAGCCCATCATGGAAGAGCTGGGCATCGACATCGAGAAGCTCGAGCTCAAGGACCTGGGTCGCGCCAAGAAGATCATCGTCACCAAGGACGAGACCACCATCGTCGAAGGCGCCGGCTCCTCCAAGGACATCAAGGCCCGCGTCGATCAGCTCCGTCACCAGATCGAGAACACCACCAGCGACTACGACCGCGAGAAGCTCGAAGAGCGCCTCGCCAAGCTCGCCGGCGGCGTCGCCCAGATCAACGTTGGCGCAGCGACCGAGGTCGAGATGAAGGAGAAGAAGGACCGCGTCGAGGATGCGCTCCACTCCTGCCGCGCTGCAGCCGAGGAGGGCATCCTCCCCGGTGGGGGCGTCGCCATCCTCCGCGCCCGGCGCGCCCTCGAAGCCCTCAAGAAGAAGGCCACGGGCGACCAGCGCGTCGGGATCGACATCGTCTCCCGCGCCGTCTCAGCCCCCGTCAAGCAGATCGCAGCCAACTGCGGCCTCGACGGCTCCGTCATCGCCTCCAAGATCGAGGAATCGGGCGACACCAACTTCGGGTACAACGCGGTCACCCACGAGTACGGGGACCTCGTCCAGATGGGCGTCATCGTTCCCACCAAGGTCGAGCGCACCGCCCTCCAGAACGCCGCCTCCATCGCCGCCCTCCTCCTGACCACCGACGCTGCCATCGTCGAGCTCAAGGAGAAGAAGGCCAAGGGCGGGCATGGGCATGACGAAGACTTTGATTATTAATTAGATTTACACTCCCAGCTCAGTTAATTTTGAGCTGGGGGCTTTATTTTAGACAGCGATTTTTTGATGTCAGCAATAGCACTTTTGACACTATCAGATAGTATGTCACTTCCTGAATAATCGTGATTAGTCAAAATCCGCGATCGGTTAGTTGAATTTGTAGTACCGGGCAAGTATTTCTTGCGGAATTCATCAAGAGTTGCAGGTGTTTTTTCAGGCACGGATCACTCTCCTTGTGTCCACTTAGTATAGCTTCCCTTTACTTCATCGCCTTATCTGCGAGGTAACTGTATAAGTGTTGTCAGTTTGTGGGGTTATGATTGCGGGATGCGTAGTTCTCGTGCAAAGAAATGGCTATTGAGCTCCGGTCGGAAATAGTGTTTGCGTTCCATCCAGACCATTCCATCTCCCTTAGAGATTACGGCCACATCTACAGGTCCACCAACCGTTTCAAGATCAAATGAAACGCGGCGTCGGAGTGCGGTATTTTTCACCATTGATTCAGCTAGGCTTGCCAGCTCATCAAGTGGTAAGTGTCGTATTGCCTCAACCACTGGGCCTGAAATATATTTTTTCTGCCACTGAATAGTTTCATCGGCAAGTTTGCGAATCACATTGTCAGTCCCTTGTTGGATCTGTTGCTGGAATTTGGTCGTCATTTGCGATGTTGCGTTTGGGACCATAGCTTGATATACAGCATCTGCAACGTTCCGTATAGTTTGTTCTATTTGATTGCTTAGATATTTTGCTAATATGGGGCTTATTCCGTCCATAAATAGTTCGACTACATCGGTCTGAGCATATGGAATAAGAACAGCGTCATTGCCTGGTTTGCACTCGTATACACGCATGGCTTGGCGCCGCACTATGCCATCTATCGGCGTATTGATATTAAAAGAAGTTATTACGGGAAAATATTCGTCAACACCAAAACCAGCGACGACTACTCCACTTTCGGGAGAATGAGGTGCGCCTCGTCGAGCAATCTCGTCTGCGATATCAACCAGCAAGCTGATAAGCATTTTAGAAACTACGGGCTTTGAAAAAGTACGATTGACAATACCTTCTATGGTGCTTTTGAATTTGGTTGTCCGGAGAGTCGGAAAGCGCGTGTTCTCATCAAGTTTATCTAAGTAATCTCGAGAAATTAGATAGCCTTGTATTTGTTCAGCAATATCGACAGCTTTTTTGGCGACATTTCGCGTAGACAGCAGTTTGCTTTGGCCGCTTCCATAAAGCGATTCGGCCCAGCTATCCAGTTCTTCAGAAATAGTGACAATAACATTTTCGACATCATGAAGTAAATGCGAGATCCCTACGTCAGGTAGTCCAGATAGTTTTGAAATGAATTCTATGAAGTCATCTGTGTAATCAACTAGCCTAGGTCGTCTAACATGTCCATAGTGATGTCGATATGATTTAATCAGAGTTTCCCACGGCGCAAAGCTGTAGGTTGCCGAATTGTGGATCATACTTCCAACCGGCTCTTCGTCACAGACACGAAAAATTTTATTTACTGTGTTGTACACTTTGTGTTCATTGCTCGATCCAATAGTCACTGCGCTGTCGGCAGCAAGGGCTACACCGGTCGGGTTGGCTACGGCAATTTCGGCGGTCATGTGTTATGTAGATTACAGAATAGTTAGTGTGTGTCAAATAGCGGATTGAATATGGCTGTGATTTTGGTGCCACTTCATAGTATTCTGAGTGCAGTGGGGATAGATAATGGAACTGGTGATAGTGAGTTGCGTTTGGTGTACCCAGGTGTATAACAGATAAAATGGAGTTGGTGCCTTTTTCGTGCGCCAAATCCCCGACCTCCCACCCTCCCCCTTGCCCCCACCCAATCCCCGCCACACAATGGCATGACCCCAAAGAACCCCCCCGCAAGGAGACCTTGGGCCATGCAATCCACGCGCGTTCAGCGAATCTGTCCTCCCTGTCCCCTCGGGGGAGAGGGTGCCTGCGCAGCTGGCGGGTGAGGGCGAGTCTTCTCCCGACCCCGCGACTACCCCTCCCGCAGGATCTTCTCCATCTTTCGCCCCTTGGCCAGCTCGTCGACCAGCTTGTCGAGGTAGCGGACCTCTCGCGTCAGCGGGGTCTCGATGTCCTCGATCCGGTAGCCGCAGATCACGCCCTTGATGAGCTCCGCGTTCTTGTGGAGCTTCGCCTTGGCGAAGAAGGCCTCGAAGGTGGAGTTGGCGTCGATGTGCTTCTGGATCTGCGCGTCGCTGAACCCGGTCAGCCAGCGGATCACGCTGTGCAGCTCCTCGATCGTCCGCCCCTTCTTCTCGACCTTCGTCACGTAGTGCGGGTACACCGAGGCAAAGGTCATCGTCCTGATCCGCTCGTCGTGCTCGGGCGTCGTATTGGGCATCGTTCAACCTCCGCTGTGCGCCAAATCCCATGATACCGCACGCCCTTTGGGCGCTTTATCCATCCCACTGCAGATCGACGCGCTCGTGCCTGGCTGTGGGATCGCTCCCGTAGGTCAGGATCGCGTGCGAGCCGACGGGCAGGGGGACACCCTCGATGGTGGGGGCGATGGCCTCGAAGATCGCCTCGGCGTCCGGGCCCTCGATCCGCAGCGTGTGCGTGTGGGGCCCGCCCCGCAGGAGCTTCTCGTCGATCGCCCCGGCGGCAAACCCGGCGACGCCCGCGGCGCCCACGATCGCATCCATGAGCGCCCGATGGGTGTCCAGGCGGTCCCCCTCGGGGTCGATCAGCGTCACGCCGACGCTCTGGATGTCCTGAGCGTGCCCGTTGCCCGGGAGCTGATCGTCCCGGGCCTTCCCAAAGAGCCAGTCGCCGATACCCATCGCCCCAGTGTACATGGAAACCCGGTCCACTCGCACCCGCTCCAGAGACCGGCGGTAAACAGAATTCATGCCCCCCTCGCGTGCGATCGTGCTTGTGCCTCTGGTTCTGGTCGCTTGCTCAGAGAGAGCCGAGCCCGCAGGCGTACCCAAGAGCGTCTCATCCGTTGTCACGGCTAGCGAGCCCGTGGTGGGCCTGCCTTGCGAGGGATGCGAAGAGGTCTTCGCTGGCTTGCCCGACGAACTCGTTCCGGAGTCGCGTCTTGCGCCCAGCGATGAGCCCGGCGAGCCAATGGAATTGACGGGCATCGTGCGCACGCAGGACGCGATGCCCGCAGCGGGGATCATTGTGTATGCGTACCAGACCGATGCGCAGGGCCTCTACCCCCCAGATCCTGCCAGCCGCCACGGGCGACTACGGGCCTGGTGTCGGACGGACGAGCAAGGGCGATACACGTTCCGCACGATCCGGCCCGGTGCCTATCCCGGGAGGACCGAGCCTGAGCACATCCATCTTCACATCATCGAGCAGGGACGCTGCACGTACTACATCGACGACGTTGTCTTCGAGGACGATCCGAAGCTGACCACCGAGATGCGAACCCGTGCGCGCAACCGCGCCGGTTCGGGCCTGACCGCACCCGAGCGGGGCGACGACGCCATCTGGCGCGTCACGCGCGACATCACACTCGGTGAGAATATCCCGGGCTATCCGCCTGGATTCTGAGTGGCTCTAGGAGCCGGGCTTGCGCCCCTTGTCGTAGATCTCGTCGGCAAACTCACGGGCCGCGCTCGTGGCCCCGCCCTCGATCTGGGTCGCCAGTTCGCCCATGATCTTGGCGGTTTCCTCCTTGGAGTTGACGTGCGGGAAGGGGTCGCTCGGGGTATCGACGCCCAGGAACGCGCAGAGCGGGCCCCAGCCCTCCTTGGCCTCGAAGACCAGCAGGCGATCCTTGGGCACGCCCGCGACCACCTCGGCGCAGTGCTTCTCGAAGCACGCCATCATGTGCTCGCGGTTGTCGATCTTGTCCCCAAAGAGGCGCCAGATGTTGGCGTTGAGCATCGTGCCCATGGGTGTCTTGGCCAGGGCGGCGTTCACCTCGGGCTTGAGGATGGTCGCGTTGACCGACTCGAACCACTTGCCCGCCTCCCGGCGCGAGAGGATGACCTTCGCCTTGGGGTAGTGGTGCATGAGCGCCTCCCAGTGCGTGCTGGAGGGCCAGTCGACGGTCGAGGCGTACCCCGCGAAGGCCTCGTCCCAGAGGGCGGGGTTTGTCCTCGCCTCGCCCTGACCGATGCGGGTCCAGAGCGCGACGCGTTCCGGGTTTGGCAGGACCTCGCTCATGTGGTGCGTGGGCCCGAGCCCGAGCTGGTCCAGCGCGAGCTTGAGCGAGGCGGTGCCGGTGCGCCCGTATCCGGCGCCGATGATCGAGAGTGCCATGCGTTTCCCCTTGGGTTGATTGTGTGAGCCGCCCTGCGCCGGGAGATCGGAGCTCTATGCGTCGTGGTCGGCGTGATGGCTGTGGCTTTCGTGCAGCGGAGCGCACCCGCCAAGGGCACCGATGGAGATGGCTGAACACAGGAATCGGACGTTCATGCTCTGTTCCTTTCGGGGACCCGGCGGAGAGACGGGGCTCAGCATACTCAACTCGCGATAATTGTGTGCGTGGGCCTGAAATGCTCTCTGCTTGGTCCCCAATGATGTCCATTCAGCCCGTGCGCTCTCGCTGCGCCCGGGACAGGGGGAGTCATGCATGTCCGAACAGTCTGTGCCCGTTGTTCGTCGCCACGACCTCGATGCGGTCCGCTCGTTTGCGATGCTGCTTGGCATCGCGCTCCACGCGGCACTGGCCTACGTGGGCGGGGTGTGGATCGTTTCCGATGAGCGTTCCTCCGCGGGGCTGGGCTTCCTCGTCGGGGGCGTGCACGGCTTCCGGATGCCTCTGTTCTTCCTGCTCAGCGGGTTCTTCACCGCGATGCTCTGGAAACGCCGGGGCCTGACGGGCCTGCTCTCGCAGCGCACCAAGCGGATCCTGATCCCGCTCCTGCTGGGCTGCCTGATGATCGTGCCGACGATGTTTGCCGTGTCGAGCTGGGCCATGTCGCAGCGGTCGGAGCAGATCCTCGAGTCAGCACCGAAGGACGACGCGCCAAGAGAACGAGCCCCATCGCCCGATATCTGGACCGTCGCGGGCTACGGCGACATGGAGGGCCTGCGTGCGTACACCGAGGGTGCCCCGGATCTCGATGCGCCCGACCCGATGTTCGGTGTGACGCCCCTGGGCTGGACCGCCATCAAGGACACCCCCGAGGCGACGGCGTACCTGATTTCGATCGGCGCCGATGCGAACGCGCCGTACAAAGACAAAAACCGGCCCATGCACACGGCGTGCTTTTTCGGGCGCGCCGACGTGGCGGAGCTCCTGCTCGGAGCCGGCGCGGATCTGGAAGTTCGCAGCGGCGCCGGCGAGCGCCCGATGGATGCGATGCGCCACAACCAGCAGACGACGGAGTTCATCGCGAACCTGCTCAGGGTCCCGATCGATTTCGAGGAGGTCGCCGCGGGGCGCGAACGGATCCGCGGGATGATCGAGAACGCGGACCTTTCGCGCGAGAAGGCGGCTGCGCACCTCCCCGTCGAGGGCTTGAGCGAGTGGGGGATCGTGACGCTCCTGAAGAACCCGGTGTTCTTCCATCATCTCTGGTTTCTCTGGTTTCTGTGCTGGCTGAACGCGGGCTTTGCGTTCGTGGTGCTGCTGGGCGCTGCGCTCCCGAGGGTGAATCTGCCCGCGGCGCTCGTGGCCTCGCCACTGGCGCTGGTCTGGCTCGTGCCCCTGACGATGCTCACGCAGATCCGGATGAGCGGCGGCGGGACACTCCCGGGCTTTGGGCCTGACACATCGACCGGGCTCTTGCCCGCGTGGCACGTGCTGCTCTACTACGCGACGTTCTTTGGCTTTGGAGCTGTGGTCTACTCGGTGCGCGGATCGGGTGCTCGGATTGGGCGTTTCTGGTATCTGTCGCTGCCGGTCGCTCTCGTGCTGCTGCCCTTTGGCCTGAGGCTTGGGTACGACACGCAGCGGGCTGCGGAGATCATCTCGGATGAGACGACGCGGCGCTGGGTCTCGGCGGGCGTGCAGGTGCTCTATGCCTGGCTGATGACATTCGGGGTGCTCGGGCTGTGCGAGGCGCTGCTGACCAGGGACCGCCGGTGGGTTCGGTTCGTCTCGGACTCGTCGTACTGGCTCTATCTGGTGCACCTGCCGCTGGTCATTGTGGGGCAGGTGGTGCTCCAGCGGACGGGCATGCCGGCCCTGGTGGAGTTTGCCCTCCTGCTTGTGGTGACGTCTGGGCTGCTCCTGGTGAGTTACAGGTATCTCGTGAGGTATTCCTGGATCGGGACCTTGCTCAACGGCAGGCGTGAACGCGTTACACTGGGCTGATGCAATCCAAAGCCACGACCGTCGCCGAGTACCTCGCAGCACTCCCGCCCGATCGTCGCGAGGCGATCAGCGCCATTCGCAAGGTCATCAAGAAGAACCTGCCCAAGGGCTACGCCGAGGGCATGCAGTACGGGATGATCGGCTACTTCGTGCCTCACAGCATCTTCCCGGATGGCTACCACTGCGATCCGAAGCAGCCCCTGCCCTTTGCGAGTGTTGCAAGCCAGAAGAACCACATGGCGATCTACCTCATGTGCATCTACAGCATGCAGGCGCACCGCGACCGATTCATGAAGGACTGGAAGGCCTCGGGCAAGAAGCTCGACATGGGCAAATCGTGCGTGCGATTCAAGAGAATCGAAGATGTGGCGCTGGATGTCGTGGGCGAGGCGATCGCCCGTGTGCCGGTGAAGGATTATGTCGCGTTCTACGAGGCCAGCAGGCCCGCCAGCGCCAAGCGATCTTCCAGGCCGGCTGCGAAGAAGACGGCTCCGAAGAAGAAACAAGCTGGCAAGAAGACCGTCACGAAGAAGGCTACTTCAAAGAAGCCCGCTGCAAAGAAGGCAGGCAAGAAAGTCGTCAAGAAAGTCGTCAAGAAAGCCGCGAAGAAACCAGCGGCTCGCGCGCGGGCCAGAGCGAAGTAGACAAACGGGAGTTTACTCGTTGGGCACGACGATCCGCATCGCGTAATCGAACAGCCTGCCTTTGCGCTCCTCGTCGAGCAGGTCATAGATCCGGCGCATCGCGAGCCTTCGATCGCTTGGTTCCGCATTCAGCCGCGTTCTCTTGACGTGCTCGATGACCACCGTGCGGATATCCTGGCGCTGCTCGGGTGTCGGATCGACCGCGTCATAGATCCCCTGCAGCGCCTGCTGTGTCTGTCGGAGCGAGGCCTCGTACGCCCGTGCGATTTCCTCCCGGAACATCTGCAGCGCCAGTCGCTGCCTGGTCTGCTCGGATGTTTCGCCCTGGAGTTTCTCTTCTGCGACCCACGCCGCGAGATACTCCTCGGAATACCGAGCCACTTCCGAGAGCTGCTCGGGCAAGAGCACATTGCGAAGCTCGTCGAGCAGGGGCAGCGCGTTCCCGCCCTCGTCGAACCCGGTCCACCACTCCCGCATCAAGCGCTGCGCCGTATCGGTGTCGCCTGCGATGTTGGCATCGGTCATCGCGCGGAGCTCGTCCAGGTGATCGACGAGCATGAACACGATCGCGGCTTCGCGGGCCTGTTCGGCTTGGCGGACGCTCTGCAACGTCTCTTCATCGAGTTCCAGCAATCCCGCGGCAGCGATCTCTGGGCGTCCCTCGATCCGGACGAAACCTCGGGTCATGCCCTGCTGGACGAGCGATCGCAGGCGCGACTCGGGCACATCGGGGCCGGAGAGGGGCGGCGTCTCGGGCTGACTGGTCAAGATGAACGCAGCGACGACAATATGGCACAGCATGCCACAGTGTAACCGGAAGCCGGTTGACGGTGGAACAAAATCAGGGCGTGCAATACGGGCCGCCAAGCCCGAGGTTGAAGGCCGCCAGCCAGGCGGTGAAATCGCTCGGCTCGACCGCGGCGTTCTGGTTCACGTCGGCCTTGAGATCGTTGGCGTTGTAGTTGGCCAGCCACGCGTTAAAGTCGGCGGGTGTGACCATGCCGTCGCTGTTCTGGTCGGCGCAGAGGCGGTCGAACGACTCAGAAAAATCGATCTGCACATATGGCTCAGCTATCATCGGCGGTGCGATGACGGTCGAGTACGACCCGGTGAGGGAGCTGCCGATCACAACGATACGCAGGTCGTATGTCTCACCGCCTTGGAGCGACCCGGTGATGAACCCCGTTGAGTCCGTATCCAACAGCACACACGACTGGTTGCCAGGGCAGTATTGCAACTGGGATAACCATACCACCTCGGCAGTAGAGACTTTCGATATCCCAACGATCATCCTGAAGCGCGGAAAGAAGCCATCAATTTCCATGGGATTCCCGGCAAGCTGTGCCGCGATCCCGGCGGACAGATAGAACGCGGGCCCGGGCACCGGCGTGGTAAACCTAGCCAGGATGTCCACGTTGGCGTGCTCAATGGGGTCCGCTAAAGGGACAGTTCCGTCGGCCTCCATAATGGGCTCGATGCGAAGCTGCGTCATCGTCTGGTCCTGCTGCAGGATGCGCGTCGCCGAATACTGCGCCGTGCTGCCTCCCTCGGATAGGCCCGAGACGGCCAGATCAAATGAGATCGGGGCGATCGATGTCCACTGCGGGAAGTTGACCTGGTCAGGAACGGGAATCTTGATCTGCACCCAAGCCCTTGAGTGGGCCTCGTCGAGAGTGACGCCCTGTGCGTCAGATTGAGCGCAGGCAAGCAACCCAAACGTAAACGCAGTCACGTGGCGAAACTGAATATTCATCTGTGGATTCCCCATTCGACCTCAGAGATGCCATCGTACTGTGCTTGAGTACTTGCGCACAAGGTCATATGCCGTCTTGTGTCAGCAATTCTATCGATGTGCTGATTGTGTACTCGCCCCACCGTGAGGGATGCGGGCAAATCCGCGACATACCGGACTAAGTTCAGGATTCAACGCTTCAACTGGGGCGGTATAGATCTTTATCCAAGTGTGCCCCGGATTCAGAACGGGGATCCTGGCTCGGGTATGGGATACGACGCCACTGAGGATCGGGCCTCACGCTCGGCTCACCGCACGTTCCGCTTGCGACCGACGGCCGCCAGGGGCTTTTTGCCGCTGACGATAAAGTCGTGGAGCTGGCGGATCGCTTCGCTCGTGTCCATCTTCTCGGCGAGTGCCGCGATGAGCTCCTGACGAGGCGGATTCGACCGGATGACTTTGGTGAAGAAGCTGCGGAGCGTGTTGATCTCCTCGGCCGAGAAGCCATTGCGACGGAGACCGACGAGGTTCAGTCCGACGATCTCGTTCCGATCGATCATCATCATGAAGGGCGGGATGTCCGTGGTCACAATGGAGCAGCCAGAGAACATGCACAGCCGCCCGATTCGGCAGTTCTGATGGACAAGGCTCCCACCCGCGAGCGTGACGCGGTCCTCCACAATCACGTGCCCGGCGAGCGCGGTGTTGTTGACGAGGATGGTCCGGTCGCCCACGACCGTGTCGTGCCCGACATGGCTGTTGACCATCAGGAAGACGCCTTCGCCGAGCGTGGTGGGTTTCTCGGTGCTCGTCGACGAGTGCACGGTCGCGTGTTCACGGATGATGCAGTTCTGACCCAGCACGACACCGGCGGTGGGGGTGCCGGGGGCGAACTTGTAGTCCTGTGGCTCGAATCCGATGATCGCGCCCGGGTAGAAGATCGTTCCGGCGCCGATTCTGGCAGGCCCGTTGATGCTCACGCGCTCGAGGAGCCGGACCCCGGCTCCGAGCGAGATGGTGCCACGCAGGATGCACATGGGGCCGATCTTGACATCGTCGGCGAGGTCGATATCGCCATCGAGAATCGCGGTGGGATGGATTTCAGGCATGTCGGATTCTAGGTGCCTCGGAATCCGCTACAACTTGCGCATGCAGACCGCTCTCAAACTCGGGGCAGAGGACGCCCAACGCTACTGGCGGATCCGCCAGGAGATGCTCGAGGAAACCCCCTGGGCGTTCGCCTCCGACCCGGAATCGGACAACGCCCGCAACCATTCCGCGTTCGCTGAGCGTTTGGCTCAGGCGTACTGCAAGATCCTGGCGACCCAGGACGCGTCGGGCGAGCTGACCGCCACGGCGGGCGTGATCCGTCGCCCCCGTCGGAAGCTCTGGCACCGCGCGGAGATCTGGAGTGTCTACGTCCGCCCCGATTGCAGGCGTCAGGGCCTCGGAGCGGTTGTGGTACAGGCCGCGATCGACGAGGCCCTTGCTTGGCCGGGCGTGGACTCGGTGGCGCTTTCCGTCAGTTCGCGATCCAGCGCGCTGGGTCTCTACAAACGCCTTGGATTCGAGCCGTGGGGGCGCGAGCCCGACTGCCTTCGGATCGCGGGTGTCAGCTATGACGAGATCCACATGATCCTGCGCACACGGAGCGATCTGAAGTGCTGGTCGAGCGAGCCTGAGGGCCTCTGAGGTCTGCGGGGTCGCTATCGGACTCTGGGGGCGTGGGATCGCTGATCGCGGTCGACCTCGGTGCCTGCATCGCCGATACACCCGGTGTGATGCGGATGCGACCCATGCTCAGCCAGATCACCGACGGCAAGGCTGCCTGGGCCGAGTTTCTGTCGGGCGTCGAACGCGCCTTTGAATCCAATGCCCAGACCTTTCCCGTTCTCGTTGCGATCGTGGTCATCGCATTGATTATCTGGCTGGATCTGAGGTTGGCAAGGATCCTGGCGCGCCGGCTAGGCAGGTCTCAGAAGCCAAAGGGGTCGCGTAAAGGCTAGCTTGCAGGGGTCTGGGTCTCAGGCTTTGGCTGCGGCGAACTGAACCTCTGCGGCGGCGATAATCGCGCCGAGGTGCAGACGGAATTCGTTGAGCGGCTTGCCCGCGAGGTCCAGATTCCCCGCCGCGTCGATCGCGGCGAGGGCCCGCTCGGCGGAGCGGGCCAGACGATGAAATCCGAACCCACCCGCGGTGCCCGCGACAGCGCGACAGGTCTTCCGCGCGAGTTCCGCGTTCCGCTTCGACTTGGCTCTGGCGAAGTCCTCGCTGTGTCGGACGAGCACCGGGATGAACGACCGGATCAGGTCTTCATCGGACGAGGGCGCATCGAATGGGTCAAGGCGTATCGCCGCTGGGTTCGACGCAGCGTCGATCGCTGCCTCGATCACCGCGCTGAGCCGGAGCACGTCCAGGGGCTTGGTGAGGACCGCGTCTGCGCCAGCCTCAATCATCCTTTCGAATTCTGTTTCGCTCGTCTCTGCGGTCACCATGATCACCGGGCCGGTGTGGAGCGACGGGCGGATCTGCGACATGACTTCGAGCCCGTTGGAATCATCGAGATGAAAGTCGCAGAGGACGGCGTCGAACTTCTCCAGCTTGAGCTTGTCGCAGGCCCCGCCCGCGGAATCGACCGCAACCAGCTCGATATGGGTCGACTTTGTCCGATGCTTCATGAGCATCCGATCCGCGTCGTGGTCATCGATGTACAGGACACGAACGACGCGCCGTTGCTCGGTCTCCGATGGGTCCGCTTTACTCTCGCGCTTGGCGGCCAGCATCTCCTTCATCTCGGGTGGCATGAACACGGACAGATCGAGTTTGCTTTCAAACTCCATCAGGACCGCGTGCATCCGGCCCTTGCTGTGGATGCAGTCGCGGATCACACCCCGGATCCGCATCGCGGAACCGTCCGGCTTTGGGAGATCGATGACAGCCACCGAATTGACGTGGCAGAAAGTCTGCGCGATGAATGTGACTCTCGAGGTCGAGATCGATCGTGTCTGAACCTCCACGTAGCGCTTCGAACCACCGGGGTCCTTGATCGCGAGCTTGACGTGAGAGGTCACATACGGGATTGATTCTTGGAGATTGATCGGGAGCATGTACCCATGTATCGGGCATCGGAGTTCCCACCCAAAGCCCGTATGAAGTATGCGGCAGAAAATCTCCGGTCCGGCAAACAGGGGCCGAATCAGTGCCCTTCCTGGCCGTGGAAGATATTGATGGAGGAGCCCGGGAGTACTTCTCCGCAATAGAGGCAGTTGGAAGGCGAGGCGTTATACCTGCCAATCGGGTAGAAGCGTTCGCATTTCGGGCACGGAAGTGCCCGGAAGACCTCGATCGAGCCGCACTCGGGGCATTTGAACTCTTCGGCTTTGGCGAGATCCCCGACCCGCACCGAGAAGTCGTGCGTCTCGTTCTGGGCAACGCAGATCCATTGGGTGATCACGTCGTTGGGGTGCACCGACTGTTGCTTGGATTGTTTGGGCATCGAGATGGAGTACATCACCCCAGCGAGCGCGGCTACGGCAACGACAGCCCCTGCGATCATCGTCGAGGATTTCATTCGCGTTCTCCCTTGCAGAGCTGCGGGATCATACGCCCGTGCCCGTGAGCCGTTCGCACGCATGAGAGATCAGGGCACAACTCCGAAAAAAAAGCCGGCCGATCCGTTCTGGATCGGCCGGCTCGAATATCAGGGATCAGACCGGACGGGGATTATCTCCACTCGTCTTCGTGTGCCTTGCCGTCGTTGTTCCAGCGACGCATGCGGGCCTTCCACTCGGGGTTGTCCCGGTTGGATTGCCAGTCGTTGCCGACGGTGCCGGTCGTCGCATCGCTGTTGATGAGGGCGTAGTCACGCACGTTGATCGCTTCGGCGTGCCCGTCGAGGAAGCCGGCGTTCGACTGGCCGTTGAAGTACCCACCGGGGTGCATGTTCCGGTAGGTGGAGAGGGGCGAAACCCAGCCGTCGTTGTCGCCGTCGACGAACGAGTCGGTGATCGCGATCATGTTCGAAGGCTCACGGACTTTGCTGATCTTCGGGCCGTATTCGGAGATCGCCTCGGCTCGGACGGCTGCACTCGAGGAACTAAAGTTGATCTTCGGATGCACGTGCATGCCCATACCGAGCATCAGGGTCGCGTCGGGGTTGCGGGGGTCCGGGGTGAAGCTGTCCGACGTCCCGGACTCGTTCCAAGCGAAGCTGAAGAAGGTAAAGCCCTGCTCGACATCGAACTGACGGACACGCCCGCCGCGATGGCGGACCATGACCTCGTCGAGCTGGTAGCCGTAGTTGACGCCGAAGGTAGCGTTGGCACGGGCCGAGCTGGAGGTGCTGATGTGCTTGAACCAGTCCACCTGGAATTCCTTGCCGGCGCCGGGGTTGCGGAAGGCTTCCATGGACTTCTCTTCGCCGCCCAGGCCGAGCCTGATCTGTGCGGGCCAGGCATAGTTCCAGTCACGCGCCAGGTCGTGCCCGCCTGGCATTTCCTCATCGAACTGGTCGGAGTAGAGCGCAATGCCCTGCTGGACACTCCGATGGTTGGCCTGTCCGAGCAGCTTCTGGGCCGCTAGGCGAGCCTTCGCGAGTGCTGGCAACAGAATTCCGATCAGGAGCGCGATAATCGCGATCACAACCAGAAGCTCGATCAATGTAAATGCACGGTTCCCGCTCTTCATCGTTTATCCCCGCATATGTGATGCACGGCTGCACCGGGCCGATTGGCCCTGGCTTTGGAAGCCGTAGCGTACCGTTTTATTACGACGACGTAAAGCCGGTTGTTCGATGCATCGACCCGGACTCAAAAAAACACCCGCCCGTATCGGGATACGGGCGGGAGAAGCGTTCAGTGATGTTTGGGTTGTATTAGTTGGCCCAGAGATCTTCGTGGGCTCTGCCGTCGTTGTTCCAGCGACGCATACGGGCCTTCCAACCCGGATCGTTGGTATCCCAGTTGGTGGGCGGGAGCGATCCCTGGTTGCGGATGACGTAGTCATCCACTCGGAGTGCTTCGACGTGCCCGTCGACGAAGGCGAAATTGGCCTGACCGTCGAAGTAGGCGCCGGGGTGCTGGTTGGAGTGGTCCAAGGTGGGGGAAACCCATGGGTCGTCATCCGTGTTCACGAACGAGTCGGTCGTGGCGATCATGTTCGCCGGGTCGCGGATGCCGCTGATCTTGGGGCCGAACTCGGAGACGGCTTGCTTGCGTGCCTGCGCCGAAGTCGAATTGAAGCTGTTCGAAACGTGCATGCCCATGCCCAGCATCAGCGTTGCATCGGAATCGCGGGGGTCCGGCGTGAACAGGTCGTTCACGGCGCCGGCTTCGTTCCAGGCGATGCTGAAAGCGGCAAAGCCGTCCTGCTGAACGCTGCGGAACGGGCGGGTGATGTGCTTGATGAGGATCTCATCGAGCTCGTAGCCCCACTGGACCTCGTTGAAGCCGGTGTTCTTCGCACGACGGGGCGCGGTGACGTCCACGATCTGGCGCCACTGGATGTCGAACTCTTTGCCGGCGCCCGGGTTGATGAAGGCTTCCATCGATTTGGGATCGCCGCCCAGCGCCTCGCGGACCATCGCGGGCCAGGTGAAGGTCCAGATGGTGGCGCCGTCGTGACCTGCAGGGGTGAACTCGTCGAACTGGTCGCCGTAGAACGCGACACCCTGCTGGATGCTTCGGTGGTTGGCCTGTCCCAGGAGTTTCTGGGCGGCCAGTCGGGCTTTGGCCAGCGCTGGCAGAAGGATGCCAATGAGCAGAGCGATGATCGCGATCACGACCAACAGCTCAATCAAAGTGAATGCGCGAGAATGCTTTTTCATGGATTCGAGCCCTCGTTTGTTTCCTAACGTAACCCAGCCGGTGCTTTATCGGGCTGCAGACCGCAGCACTTTATATCGGCCGCTTCGTTGAGTGTACACGTTCCTACGATATCCGGATCGCCCGGGTTCCCGGGCAGCGGAAAAATGTGAGTCGCAATACTACGCCCTCTGGCGGGGTTCGGGTCTACTGAGGCCCCGGATTTAGGATGGCCGATAACCAGGGCAAAGGAGCAGAACATGGGCACAGCCACTCTCGCAGTCACGGATGACAACTTTCAGACGGAAGTCCTCGACAGCACCATCCCGGTGCTGGTCGATTTCTGGGCCGAATGGTGTGCCCCTTGCGTCGCCCTGTCGCCCACGATCGAGCAGCTCGCGGGCGAGTACTCGGGCAAGGCGAAGGTCGTCAAGCTGAACATCGACGAAGCGAGGGAAACCTCGATGAAGTTCGGGATCCGCTCGATCCCCACGGTCGCCATCTTCAAGGACGGGCAGGTCGTGGATATGCGCGTGGGGCTGACCTCGCGCGATGACCTGGCGGCTCGCCTGGACAAGGCGATCGGCTAACCGACAGACTCGTTTCACCCGAGCAAAATGAGAAACGCCGACCGCATGGCACAAATGTGTCGGTCGGCGTTTGCTCTTTTTGGGATCGGCCGGGGAGCGGGTCTCTCTCTCCCGAAGTGGTGTCCCCAGCCGCGATGTGGGTCTTTCAGTGTGTAGCGGAGGCCCGTGCCGGCGAACGCGTCCTTGCGTTCGCCGGGCTGCGGATCGGCTTCAGCGTCCGGCCCTTCCGTGGGCCAGCTGATGCCTGCGGGCTGATGTTCTTCTTTCGTCGCTCAGCTTGCGGGCCCTGGCTTCGCGCCGACCCGGGATCACAGAGATCAGGCTCTGGATGAGGGGGTTTGCGTCGCGACCAGACGCCTGAGGTCTTCGAACCGCTGACGCTCCCCGTCCTGCCACTGCTTTTGATCGGTGATCACGAGCATCCGTTTGGCGCCCAGAACAACGACTTCCGAGCCAAGCCCGACCAGGTCGAGATGCTTCTGAGGAAGCCTGACCCGCCCGGCCGAGTCCATCTCCAGCCTCTCGGCAAAGCCGAACATCGTTGAAACCAACTGATCTTGCTCGTCGGATGGTGTCAGAGAGTCGTCCCATTTGTTGGCGAGCTCCAGGAATGTGGGTTCCGGATAAAGTCGTAAAACGCCTGAGGGCCATGGGATGCAGTACCAAGCCGACACACTCTGTGGCAGCAGCGCCCGATGCTTGGACGCGATCGACAACCGCTTTTTGTCGTCGATGGTGTGTTCTGACGATCCTGTAAAGAGCACTGGCTCTCATCTCCATGGGCATGTGTGGGATCTTGTACCATTTCGTACCACTTTGCAACACTCTTGAGCCGAATGTGGGTTCTTGGGGGAAAGTCCGCTTTTGGGCGGGCGTCACAAGTGGCCGATGTCATCGGGAGTTGGCGCGATCGATCGGTTTATGATTGGTATCGAAAAAAATCTGCCGGGCACCCCGGGCCGTGCTGAGGTAGGCTGCCGGCGCTCAGCCGGGGGAGATGTGGGCGGGCCGATCTGGCGCCACCACGGGGAGTGATTCGTGTCTGTTCAGATCAACTCCGAGAAGTTCGCCTCCCTTTTGGAGCGTGTCCCCTGGGCAACCTGGGTGATGACCGCGGCGCACGACGGCAGCCGGGGCGGGATGATCGTTCGCTGGGTGCAGCGCTGCGCCAACGAGCCGCTGCTCGTCAGCGTCTCGGTCAAGAAGTGTCACTCGCTTGAGCCCTTGATCCGCGATAGCCGGAGCTTTGCGCTCAACCTGATCGACGAGTCCGACCGCCTGTTGCTCCGCAAGTTCGACACGTTCCACGCGCCCGACGAGGCGAGCGATCCGTTCGATGCGCTCGAGGTCCAGTCCTGGACGACCGGATCGCCCATACTCAAGCGCGCCCGGGCGGCGATCGAGTGCGAGGTCGTGCGTCACCTGGATCTCGAGGCGGACTGCGAGCTCTTCATCGGTCAGGTGCAGGACGCACGCGTCGTCATGCCCGGCGGATGAACTCGCGCACAACGCTGGCGATCTGGGCCGCGAATCGTTCCTCCGAGAACCTCTCCGCGCTTTCCCGGCACGCCAGCGCGCTGTGCTTCGGGCAGCGATCGATCGCGCCGATCAGCGCTTCGACGGTTTGTTCGTCGAAGATTGCGCCGGTCGAACCGTCGATGACCGTGTCTTGGGCGCCGCCCCTGCCATAGGCGACGACGGGTGTGCCGCAGGCCTGCGCTTCGACCGCGACGATGCCGAAGTCTTCGAGCTGGGGGAAAATCACGAGTCTGGCCTTGCGATAGGCCTCGCGCAGCTGGACGTCCGTTTCGGCTTTGACGAAAGTGACGGTTGGGCCTGCGAGCGCTCTGAGCCTCTGGAGCTCGGGGCCGTCGCCGATGACTTTGAGGGGGTGCTTCCTGCGGTTTGCGGCCTCGATCGCGAGATCGAACCGCTTGTAGGGCACGAGCGCTCCGATCGCGAGCCAGTAGTCCTCGCGCAGGGTCTGCGGATTCGGCGTCATGAACTGCGTCCGTACTGGGGGGAAGCAGACCGTTGACTGGCGTTTGTAGCTCCGCCCGATCTGCCTCTGGGTGTGCGAGGAATTCGCCAGAAACGTGTCGACTCGTCGCGCGGTGCGCCGGTCCCAGTGCTTGTAGAGCGGGCGCACGAGCGCCAGCCCAAGCCCCCGGGGTCCGCCCGCGTAACCGACCGCGTGAGTCCAGATGTAGCGAGCTGGAGCGTGGCAGTAGCAGATCTGCGCCACGGCTCGCGGGGGCTTGATCGCTTTGATCGCTGAGGAATGTGTTGAGATGACGAGGTCGTAGGGATTCTTGCGATGGCGTGCGCGGAGCTTGCGGGACAGATCCCACACGGCGAGCGGATAGAGCGGGAGGAGCCAGCGGCGTCCGGGCATGGCGTTCAGGAGCGATGACCTGCGTTGCAGGCGATCGATGGTGGCGCCGATGGAAGCGCCGGTGTCGAACATGGTGTAAACGACATCGAGGTCCGCCATGGGTTCGACGGCTTTGGCGATCGCTTCGAGCACGAGTTCGCCGCCGCGGCGCGCCACGAGCCAGTCGTGGCAGAGCGCCACGCGCGGTCGTTTGGCCCTGGCAGCAGGGGGCATCGTGCTGTTGGTTTGGTCTACCATCGCGGGTCAGGAGAGCGTATCGGGCCGAGAGTCGCAGGAGTAAGAACATGAGCGAGCCCTGGGCCCAGAACACGCTCGGACTGGACTACCGCGCCGAGGCCGAGCTTCTGGGTGAACCACCGGCGCCCATCGTCGATGTGCACACGCACATCAACGGCGGTCGAGCCGCGGAGATCTGGGCCGACGCCGCGGCTCGCTTTGGCGTGGTCGAGACCTACTCGCAGACGGTCCTCGAGGAAGCGCCCGCGGTCCGCGATGCGCTGGGGGACATGGTGCGGTTCATCGCGATCCCGGACTACATGGCCAAGGACAAGCTGTACGCCTTTACCGAGGGGTTCCTGGAGCGCATCCGCATCTGGCACGGCGAGTACGGCGCCCGGATGCTCAAGTTCTGGCAGGCCCCGCGCCTCCGCGATTACATGGACTCGCCCGAAGCGATCGACGCGCTCGCGCTGGACGGCTCGTGGAAGGCCAGAGCGGTCGAGATGGCCCACGAGCTTGGCATGATGATCATGGTCCATGTCGCTGACCCGGATACCTGGTTTGCGACGAAGTACGCCGACGCTTCCAAGTACGGCACAAAGGCTCAGCACTACGAGCCATTTGAGCGATTGCTCGCCAGGTACAGGGAGGTCCAGTTCCTGGCGGCGCACATGGGCGGAACGCCCGAGGATCTGGGCTTTTTGTCGGGCTTGCTCGAGCGGCATCCGAATCTGTCGATCGACACGAGCGCGTGCAAGTGGCAGGTCCGGGAGCTGAGCAAGCACTCGCCCGAGGAGATGCTCGCGTTCCTTGAGCGTTGGCACGGGCGGGTGCTCTTTGGATCCGACATCGTCGCGCGCGATGAGCACCTGTTCCTGTCGGACGATTCGGCTTACGCGGCGGGGCAGGCGGAGAATCCGGAGCAGGCCTTTGAGCTATACGCGAGCCGGTACTGGGCGCTGCGGACGATGTTTGAAACGGACTACGACGCCCCGAGCCCGATCGCGGACCCGGATCTGATGATGGTCGAGCCGGAGAAATTCGACGAGATGAGCTCTCCGAGGCTGGCTGGCAAGTCACTGCCGACGGAGATGCTGACGGAGCTGTACGCGACGGCGGTGACCCGGCGGGTAGCGAAGTACTACGGGGATTGAGTCTCATTGGTCGGTGCCACCACGCATCTCCGATGCGTGGTGCTCTTTCTTCAGTTGGCACACAGAATCACCACGCATCGGAGATGCGTGGTGGCACCGGGGCGTGGTCACTCGTCGCGTGGGGTTGCCTCTTCGAGGCGACGGGCCATGGTGAGCGCCAGTTCCCGGTTCTCCTTGACCTTAAACGATGCCCGGACCCCGGTCGGGCCTAAAGCGTCATGAAAGGTGCGAGAGGCGGCCTGGAGTCTGAGCGTGCCCGCTGAGATCGAGCCCCCGAATTTGCCCGAGCTAGCCGAGCTTGAGGGGAGGAGGAACCCGCCCCCGCCGTAGAGGCCCGTGGCGCCCGGGGCGAGGATGAGGTGTCTGATCGAGCAGTTGGAGGCCTGGGGCTCGATGGGGGTCTTGCCCGGGCTTGGGCGGATGAACATGTGGATGTGGACGATCTGCCCGACCGGTCGGTTGGGGCTTTCGGCGTCGAATGGGACGCCCAGTTCTTCGGGGGTCAGGTCGCTCAGGTAGATATCGACGGTGTTCTCGTCCGCGTAGCTGTAGGCCCGGGTGGTCAGGCGAGGGGTCAGGGTGGCCCCGGTGAGCGGGGAGGTCAGCTTGACGCTGGCGTGGGTGGCGCAACCGGTGGGGGCCGTGACGCAGAGAAGCAGGAGGAGGATGACGAGCAGGGGGTTCCGTCTTGGGGGCATGGTGGGACGGTATCGGCTGAATCTGTGTCTTTCGTGGAATCGGGGCTGGCATGAGGTCTACTATCTCGTCCGCGCCAGGCGGCCTCCGGTGGGGAGGTCGGCGAGGCGGGACAATCTGATTCGCAGGAACCGTTGGAACCACTGAGTCTGACGCGGGTGCATGGCAGGCCCGCGTACGCCGCTCGTCGCGGCCGGCCAGTGGGAGGTGGAGCACGATGGCCAAACGAGAACTTATCGATACGTTCAAGCTGATGGCCCCGGGGGGCAAGGCGACGCCTGCACCTCCGTTGGGTCCGGTGCTGGGTGCCAAGGGTGTGAACCCGGGGCAGTTCATCCAGCAGTTCAACGCCGCGACCGGCGCGCTCAACGGCAAGGTCGTTGGCGTGATCGTCCGGGTCTTCTCGGATCGCTCGTTCGAGTTCGACGTGAAAACGTCGCCGACGGCGGTTCTGATCAAGGAAGCCGCGGGCGTCGAGAAGGCATCGGGTGTGCCCAACAAGACCAAGGTTGGCAACATCACGAAGGCCCAGGTTGAGTCGATCGCGAAAGAGAAGATGGAAGACCTGAACGCCGCGAGCATGGAAGCCGCGTGCCGGATCGTCGAAGGCCAAGCCCGCTCGATGGGCGTGACGGTGGGGGGCTGATCCATGGCTGAAGAATCAAAGTTCGCACCCGCCCAGCCCGAGCAGTCCGCGGCTCCTGCTGCCAAGACGACGATGGACGAGGGCAAGCGCCGCAAGGGCAAGCTGCACTTCAAGCCGTCGAAGCGCACCGTGGCCAACCTTGAGAAGGCGTCGAAGGACCCGATGGAAGCCGCGAGCGCGATGTCCGCTGTCAAGCGTTTCCAGGGGACCAAGTTCAACCAGTCGGTTGACGTGGTTTTCCACCTGGGCATCGACACCAAGCAGGCGGATCAGCTGATCCGCGGCTCGGTCAGCCTGCCCAAGGGCATCGGCAAGACCAAGCGCGTCATTGCCTTCTGCACGTCGGATCAGGTGGACGCGGCCAAGGCTGCGGGCGCTGTTGAGGCCGGCGGCGAGGATCTGGTGACCAAGATCGAGAAGGGCTGGTTCGAGTTCGACGTTGCCGTTGCCAGCCCGGACATGATGCGAGTGATCTCAAAGCTCGGTCGTGTGCTTGGCCCCAAGGGTCTGATGCCCAGCCCCAAGGCGGGCACGGTGACCAAGGACGTCGTCGATGCGGTTGCGGATTACGCGGCCGGCAAGGTTGAGTACCGGGCCGACAAGGGCGGGAACGTCCACGCGACCATCGGCAAGATGAGCTTCCCCGAGGGGGATCTGCTCGAGAATTTCGAGCACCTGCTCAAAACGATCGAGGGCGCCAAGCCCGCGTCAGTGAAGCACAACTACATCAAGTCCATATCGATCAGCGGCACCATGACCCCGGGCATCCGGATCAAGTACAGCGACGCGGCAACCGCCGTCGCGACTGCATAAGAGGAGTTTGGCGACATGTCCAAACCAATGAAAGAAATGATCGTCTCCGAATACCAGACTTGGTTCGGCGATTCGGAAGAAGCGGTGGTTGTTTCGCTCCGTGGCGTCAAGGCCGAGGGCACGGAGTCCATCCGCAACCAGATGCGCGAGAGCAGCGTCCGTGTCTCGGTGGTCAAGAACTCGCTGGCCCGCAAGGCCTTCGAGGGCAAGGCTCTCGAGGCGCTGGCTCCGGTGCTCAAGGGTCAGAACGCGATGGTCTACGGCGACCGCTCGGTCATCGAGATCGCCCGCGACATCATCGGGCTCATCAAGACGTACCCCGAGATCGAGCTGAAGGGCGCGGTTCTCGACGGCGAGCTCTTCGAGGGCGAAGAGGGCGTGACGCGACTGAGCAAGCTGCCCACGCTCGCTGAGGCGAAGTCGGGCAGCGTGGCCCTGGTGCTCGGCCCGGGTCGCAAGCTTCTTGGGATCGTCAAGTCGATCGAAGAGAAGCTGGAGAAGGGCGAGACGATCGCCAAGGTTGGTTGAGATTCAGGACGAGTTTTCAGGACACAGGACATTGCATCAGCGTCCGATTGGCCCGGTGATTCCGGGGTAAGGAGCCGAGCGTATCGGCCCCTCTTGGGCGGGATGATTGAAAGGTTGGGAATCCGATGAGCGAAGCAGCCGTGAAAGAGTTCGATGCCGCGATCAAGAGCCTTGGCGACAAGCTTGCCGAGCTGACCCTGAAGCAGGCGGTCGAGCTTGGTGACTACATGAAGGATGTGTACGGCATCGAGGCCGCCGCTGGCGGCGTGATGATGGCCGCCGCTCCGGCCGAGGCAGCCGAGGAGCAGTCGGAGTTCACCGTGGTGCTCAAGAGCGCCGGCGCGGAGAAGATCAAGGTCATCAAGATCGTCCGCGAGGTCACGGGCCTGGGTCTCAAGGAGGCCAAGGACGTGGTGGACAACCCCGGCAAGCCGATCAAGGAAGGCCTGTCGAAGGAGGACGCCGAGGCATTGGCCGAGCAGTTCAAGGCTGCCGGCGCCGAAGTCGAGCTCAAGTAATCCATTGGAATCCGATCGGTATTTGATCGGGTTTTGAATCAGTTTCGATTCCGTAGCCCCGTGTCGGAAGGCGCGGGGCTACGCTTGGGACAGAGAACAGGGCATCGCGTCAGGGAAATTGGAGCGCCAGTCCGGGGGTTGGGTGGAACCGGACATGACGGCGCGGTAGACTTTCCGATTCGACGCGGCACGCTTACACCACCGGACGACGCAAGGCCTTTCGTGTGCAATCCCACGGATCACATGAAAGTTTGCTGTAGACGCGACCCATCGCGAGGGACTCGATGGCCACGATGAATGTGCGCAATTACAAGAAGCGCGGCGACGCGCTCCCCGTTCCCAATCTTACACAGGTTCAGACTGACGCATACGAGAGATTCCTCCAGCTCCAAAGGCCAGAGGATTCTCGCGATGTGCAGTTCGGGCTCGAAGCGCTGCTGCGCGAGATATTCCCGATCGAGAGCTACGACGGGACCATGCGTCTCGAGTATGTCTCGTACGGGCTCGACAGCCCGCGGTACAACTCTGACGAGTGCCGCGAGCTTCGGCTGACCTATGGCATGCCGTTCCGGATCCGCATCAAGCTGGTGCGGGACGGGGTGGACGAGATCCCGGAGGAGGACATCTTCCTCGGTGATTTCCCGATCATGATGGGCGGCGGCGAGTTCATCGTCAACGGCGCCGAACGCGTGATCGTCAGCCAGCTTCACCGCTCACCCGGTGTGGACTTCAGCATCCCGTCCAGCGAGGCCGACCGCCCGCTGCACTCGGCGCGGATTATCCCGGAGCGCGGCTCCTGGATCGAGATGTCGGTCGACAAGAAGGACCGGCTGACGATGAAGATCGATCAGTCGACTCGCTTGGCGGCGACGACCTTCCTGCGCTGCCTCGATGAGAGTGTCTCGTCGACCGAGTCGATCCTGAGCCTGTTCTATCACATCTCCGAGGTCAAGGCCGCGGACGTGACAGAGGGCGACTGGGCAGCCGAGTCGATCATCGACACCGAGACGGGCGAAGAGATCGTGCACGTGGGTCACCAGATCGGCGAGAACGCCGAGGTGATCCGCGCCTCGGCGCTCAAGAAGGTCAAGGTCATCCAGAACCCTTCGGACGTTCTGATTCTCAACACGATCGCCGACGAGGCGCTCGACGAGGTCACCGCCGACACGGACCACGGTCGGGCGATGCTCAAGGTCTACGGCAAGCTCCGCCCGGGCAACCCGCCCCAGGTCGAGAAGGCCAAGCAGCTCTTCTATGAGAAGTTCTACGACGACAACCGCTACCGCCTGGGTCGCGTCGGGCGCTTCCGGATCAACCGGAAGTTCGGTCTGGAGACACCCGAGGATCAGCAGTTCCTGACGGGTGAGGACTTCCTCAAGGTCATCGAGTACCTGCTCGACCTCCGCTCGAACCGCATCGACCCGAAGACGGGGCGCCCTGTCGCGCAGGTCGACGACATCGATCACCTCGGCAACCGAAGACTCCGCACGCTCGATGAGCTCGCGGTCGAAGAGCTCCGCAAGGGGTTCCTCAAGCTCCGCCGGACCGTCCAGGAGCGCATGAGCGTCAAGGACCCAGACGAGCTCTCCAAGATCAGCGATCTGGTCAACTCCAAGAGCATCTCGAGCGCGATCGATTTCTTCTTCGGCCGCAGCGAGCTCTCTCAGGTCGTTGACCAGACCAACCCGCTCAGCTCGCTCGTGCACGAGCGCCGGCTCTCGGCGCTCGGACCGGGCGGTCTGAACCGCAAGCGCGCCGGCTTTGAGGTGCGCGACGTTCACATCTCGCATTACGGGCGCATCTGCCCGATCGAGACGCCCGAAGGCACCAACATCGGCCTGATCGCCTCGCTGGGTCTGTACGCACAGATCGACGCCTACGGCTTCCTCGAGACGCCTTACCGCGAGGTCAAGAACAGCAAGGTGACCGGCAAGATCGTCTATCTCCGCGCCGACGAGGAGATGAAGGCGGTTCTCGCTCCCGCCGATGCCTTCGACAACGAAGGCAAGCTCAAGGGCGAATCGGTGATCGCCCGTATCGACGGCGAGCTCTCGCAGGTGCATTCCGAGGACGTGAACTACGCAGACATCTCGCCCAAGCAGATCGTGGGCATCTCGGCGAGTCTGATCCCTTTCCTCGAGCACGACGACGCCAACCGCGCCCTCATGGGTTCGAACATGCAGCGCCAGGCGGTGCCGCTGATCAAGGTCGAGCCGCCGCTGATCGCGACGGGCCTCGAGCACGAGGTGGGCCAGAACTCGGGCATGGTGGTCAAGGCGCGCCGATCGGGCGTGGTGACCTTTGCCGACTCCGAGCGGATCATCATCGATCAGTCGGACGAGTACGTGCTCCGCAAGTTCGTTGGCCTCAACGAGCGCACGAGCCTCAACCAGCGTCCGCTGGTCGAGGTCGGTGACACGATCACCAAGGGGCAGGTCATCGCCGACGGCGCTTCGACCGTCAACGGCGAGCTGGCCATCGGCAAGAACGTGCTCGTGGCGTTCAACACCTTCGACGGGTACAACTTCGAAGACGCGATCGTCATCAACGAGCGAATCGTCAAGGACGATGTCTTCACCAGCATCCACATCGACAGCTACGACGTGGAGATCCGCGAGACGAAGCTTGGGCGCGAGGAGTTCACCCGCGACATCCCCAACGTCTCCGAGAAGATGCTCCGCAACCTCGATGACAACGGCATCATCCGCGTCGGCGCTCGCGTCGGCCCGGGCGACATCCTCGTTGGCAAGGTCTCGCCCAAGGCCAAGACCGAGCTGACTCCCGAAGAGAAGCTCCTGCACGCGATCTTCGGGCGGGCCGGCGAAGACGTGAAGAACGACTCGCTCGAGGTGCCCGCGGGCTCGTCGGGTGTGGTCATCGGGACCAAGAAGTTCAGCCGCCGGATGCACCTCTCCGAGGAGCAGAAGCGCAAGCTGAACAAGGAGATCGAGGAGTACGAGGCCGAGCAGAACGCGGAGGCGATCAAGCGCTTCCGCCAGATGATCGACGCGATCAACCTGGCCGTCGGGACCGAGATGGTCGACCCGTTCACGCGTCAGCGCGTGGGTGCCAGTGAGATCCCCGAGGTCATCCTTGAGCAGATCAACACCTTCGATCTCAAGTGGATCAAGGGCTCCAAGGAGGCTCGCGAGGAGGCGGAGAAGATCTACCACCTCCAGTGGCCCCGCGTGAAGGCCGTCGAGGTCGAGAAGCAGCGCGTCGTTGCCCACAAGAAGCGTGGCGACGAGCTCGCGACCGGCGTGCTCGAGATGGTCAAGGTCTACGTCGCGATGAAGCGTTCGCTCTCGGTCGGCGACAAGATGGCCGGTCGGCACGGCAACAAGGGCGTCATCGCCCGGATCGTCCCCGAAGAGGACATGCCCTTCATGGAGGACGGCTCGCCCGTCGAGATCATGCTCAACCCGCTGGGCGTGCCCAGCCGCATGAACGTCGGGCAGATCCTCGAGGTGCACCTGGGCTGGGCGGCCAACCTGCTCGGGTTCCAGGCCGTCACGCCCGTCTTTGACGGCTGCACGGAGAACGAGATCCACGCCGCGGTCGACGAGGCCAATAAGCATGTCGACAAGCGTCTGGCTGAGATCGAGGAACGCGGCATCCCCGCAGGCCCTCGCGAGATCCTGGCCCACATGCCCCGCGGCGGCAAGATCCAGCTCTACGACGGACGCACCGGTGAGAAGTTCCACCAGAAGACCACCGTCGGTTGCATGTACATCCTCAAGCTCCACCACCTCGTGGATGACAAGATCCACGCCCGCGCCACCGGCCCGTACTCGCTGATCACGCAGCAGCCGCTGGGTGGCAAGGCACGCACGGGTGGCCAGCGCTTCGGCGAGATGGAGGTCTGGGCGCTCGAGGCTTACGGCGCGGCGTACATCCTTCAGGAACTCCTGACGGTCAAGTCCGACGACGTCGAGGGTCGTACCAAGATCTACGAGTCCATGGTCAAGGGCACCAACAAGCTCGAGGCGGGCATGCCCGTCGCGTTCGATGTGCTCTGCAACGAGCTCAAGGGTCTTGGCCTGAACGTGACGCTGGAGAAGCGCCGGACTGAGGGCGGGAGTCTGCTGTAGCCGCGACATTCTGAGCGTTGACGGTCGTCGGTAGGAAGCACGCAAGAGGATTCGTCGGATCAAAATGCAGATGGTGTCAACGACGAACAACCCGGTCTGCGTCCAGTACGGATGCGGGCTCTCGGCACCCGAGGGCTGGCTGAACTACGACACGAGCCCGACGCTGCGCCTGCAGCGCCTCCCGCTCGTGGGCGCCATGATGCCCGGGGTGAAGTTCCCAAAGGGTGTCAGCGTCGGCGACGTGCGCAAGGGCTTGCCGCTGGCAAGCCAGAGCGTGGACCGGGTGTACTGCTCGCACGTGCTCGAGCATCTGGCGCTGGACGACTGCCGGGCGGCGCTCCGCGAGACGTTCAGGGTTCTGAAACCAGGCGGCGTCTTCCGGCTCGTGCTCCCGGATCTGGAGGCACAGACCCGGGCGTATCTGGAGAACGTGGGCAACCCCGATGCCCCGCACGACTTCATGCGGGGGGCGCTGCTGGGCGCCGAGAGCCGACCCAAGGGGCTCAAGGGTCTCATGGTGCAGTGGCTCGGGAATTCACGACACATGTGGATGTGGGATTACCCGGCGCTGTCGGCGGAATTGGAGAAGGCTGGCTTTGTGCAGATCCGTCGGGCCCAGTTCGCGGATTCGGGTGAGGCGGCCTTCGAAGCAGTCGAAGACCCCGGTCGATGGGAGGGACACCTCGGGATCCATTGCGTGAAACCCGGGGCCTGACAGAATTCGGGCGGGCCCTGGCCCGCTGACACGATGATTTGAACGCGAGACGAACGTCTTGTTTGAGGTGCTAAGAATGGCTGAGAGCGTGTACGACCGGGTGAATGACTTCAGCGCTGTCAAGGTGACCCTCGCGTCGCCCAACGACATCCGCGCGTGGTCCTACGGCGAGGTCAAAAAGCCCGAGACCATCAACTACCGAACGTACCGCCCCGAGAAGGACGGCCTGTTCTGCGAGCGCATCTTCGGGCCGGAGCGCGACTACGAGTGCGCCTGCGGCAAGTACCGCGGCACGAAGTTCAAGGGCATCATCTGCGATCGTTGCGGCGTCAAGGTTACCCATTCGCGCGTCCGGCGCAAGCGGATGGGGCATATCAACCTCGCCTCGCCAACGGTCCATATCTGGTTCTTCAAGAGCATGCCCAGTCGCCTCGGCACGCTGCTGGGCATGAAGACCAGCGATCTCGAGAAGATCATCTACTATCAGGACTACGTCGTCGTCGACCCCGGTGACACCGAGCTGACCTTCAAGCAGGTCATGACCGAGGACGAGCACCGCGTCGCGGTCGAGCAGTACGGCAACGCCTTCCGCGCTCAGATGGGCGCCGAGGCGGTCCGCGAGCTGCTGGAGATGCTCAACCTCGAGGACACCGCCAAGGAAATCCGCGAGGACCTGGGCGCGACGCGCTCGCAGCAGAAAATCAAGGACCTGGCCAAACGCCTCAAGCTCGTCGAGATCGTCCGCGAGAGCGAGAACGACCCGTCGTGGCTCGTCATGGACGTGGTCCCGGTCATCCCGCCCGACCTGCGCCCCTTGGTGCAGCTCGAGAGCGGCAACTTCGCCACCAGCGACCTGAACGACCTGTACCGGCGCATCATCAACCGGAACAACCGCCTCAAGAAGCTGATGGACCTGAACGCACCCGAGGTGATCATCCGCAACGAGAAGCGGATGCTCCAGCAGGCGGTCGATGCACTGTTCGACAACGGACGCTGCCGACGCCCGGTGCTGGGTTCCAGCAACCGTGCGCTCAAGTCGCTGACGGACATGATCAAGGGCAAGCAGGGCCGGTTCCGTGAGAACCTGCTGGGCAAGCGTGTCGACTACTCGGCGCGTTCGGTGATCGTGGTCGGTCCTGAGCTGAAGCTGTACCAGTGCGGCCTTCCCAAGAAGATCGCGCTGGAGCTCTTCCAGCCGTTCATCATCCGCAAGCTCAAGGAGCACGGGCTGGCCGACACGATCAAGAGCGCCAAGCGGATGCTCGAGCGTCGCGACCCTGCGGTGTGGGACGTGCTCGAAGAGGTGATCTACCAGCACCCGGTGCTGCTCAACCGCGCTCCGACGCTCCACCGAATGGGCATCCAGGCCTTCGAGCCGACGCTCGTCGAAGGCAACGCGATCCGTCTGCACCCGCTGGTGTGCTCGGGCTTCAACGCGGACTTCGACGGCGACCAGATGGCAGTCCATCTGCCGCTGTCCGTCGAGGCGCAGACCGAAGCGCACGTGCTGATGCTCGCCACGCACAACATCTTCAGCCCCGCCAACGGCGCGCCGATCATCTCACCTTCGCAGGACATCGTGATGGGCGTGTACTTCATCACGCTCATGCGCAACGACGCGGAGACAGATCCGACCAAGCTGCCGAGGTTCAAGGACGCGACCGAGGCGCTCATGGCCCTCGACAGCGGCAAGATCGATGTGCACGACCCCATCGTGATGCGCGTCGAGGGCTTCGACCAGGTCGTCACCAAGGAGCGCGCGACACCCGAGGCGCTTGCCGAGGGCAGCAGGATCGTGACCACCGCGGGGCGCATTCTGTTCGCCGATATTCTGAGCCCGGGCATGCCGTTCTACAACTGCACGCTTGGCAAGAAGGGCTGCGCACGGGTCATCGACGACGCGTACCTCTACTCGGGACGCGCCGCGACGATCGACATGCTCGACAAGCTCAAGGCGATCGGCTTCAAGCAGTCGACGACCGCGGGCCTCTCCTTCGGCATCACCGACCTCCGCATCCCCGAAGAGAAGCAGGCGATGCTCGCTGCGGCCCAGAAGCAGGTCGACCGCGTCGAGCGTTCGTACGAGGACGGCATCATCACGCCCCGCGAGCGCTACAACCAGCTTCTGGACATCTGGTCGCACTGCCGCGAAGAGATCACCAAGACGCTGATCGAGACGCTCAAGCACGACCGGCGCATGGGCGAGGGCGAGTACGCCAGCATCACCAAGAAGGAAGGCACCGACTACCTGAACCCCGTCTACCTCATGATGGACTCGGGTGCGCGTGGTAACGTCAGCCAGATGCAGCAGCTGGCGGGCATGCGAGGCCTGATGGCCAAGCCCTCGGGCGAGATCATCGAGACGCCCATCCGCGCCAACTTCCGCGAAGGCCTGAACATCCTCGAGTACTTCTCGTCGACCCACGGCGCCCGGAAGGGACTGGCCGACACCGCGCTCAAGACCGCGGACTCGGGCTACCTCACGCGCAAGCTCTGCGATGTGGCGCAGTCGGTCATCATCGGCGAATACGACTGCGGCTCCAAGCGAGGCATCGTCAAGCGTGCCGTGTACAAGGGCGAGCAGGTCGACGTGCGTCTGCGTGACCAGATCATCGGTCGCGTCAGCGTCCACCAGATCGCCAACCCAGCCACGGGCGAGGTGGTCATTGCCGCCAACGAGATGATCCTGCCCGACGCGGCTGAGCGTGCCGAAGAACTCGGCGTCGACTCCGTCGTGGTACGCAGCCCGCTGACGAGCGAGAGCTCGACCGGCTGTTCGGCGCTCGACTACGGCATGGACATGTCCACCGGCAAGCTCGTTGAGCCGGGCATGGCCGTGGGCATCATCGCCGCCCAGTCGATCGGTGAGCCGGGCACGCAGCTGACGATGCGTACGTTCCATACGGGCGGCATCGGCACGCGGACCATCGCCGAGAGCGAGTACCGCGCGATCGCTGCGGGCAAGGTCGAACTCCGCGACTGCAACGAGGTCAAGGTCAAGGACTCAGAGGGCAACGAGATCTGGGTTGTGCTCAAGCGCAACTCCGAGATCGCGCTCCTCGATGGCGACGGACGCGAGATCGAGAAGTCCAAGATCCCGTACGGCGCATCGGTGCATGTCGATCCGGGCTCGACCGTCAAGGCGGGCCAGGTCATGGTCACGTGGGACCCGCACCGAACCCCGATCCTCGCCGAGAAGAGCGGAACGGTGCAGTACGTCGACATCGAGATGGGCGAGACCGTCCGCGAGGAAGACGCGGGTCGCGACCTCAAGGCGTTGACCGTCATCGAGCACAAGGGCGACCTGCACCCGCAGATCAACATCGTCGATGAGAACGGCAACATCCTCGACTTCCACTACCTGCCCGCAAAGGCACGTATCGAGGTCAAGGACGGGACCACGATCAAGGCAGGCCAGATGCTCGCGCGTCAGCCACGATTGGCCGCGGGTTCGCAGGACATCGTCGGTGGTCTGCCCCGCGTGACGGAGATCTTCGAGGCGCGCAAGCCCAAGGACCCGGCCGTCATGGCCGAGATCTCGGGGCGCGTCGAGCTGCACTCGGACAAGCGCAAGGGCAAGATGACCATCCGCGTCGTCTCCGACTCGGGCATCGAGAAGGACCACCACGTCCCCAACGACAAGCCCCTGATGGTGCACACGGGCGACACGGTGCTCGCGGGCGACCCGCTGACCGAAGGCCCGCTCGTGCCGCACGACATCCTCAAGATCAAGGGCGAGGAAGCGCTGTGGGCGTACATGCTCGACGAGGTGCAGAACGTCTACCGCGCCCAGGGCGTGGTCATCAACGACAAGCACATCGAGCTGATCCTCTCGCAGATGCTGCGCAAGGTGAAGGTCGAGAACCCGGGCGATACGGGCCTGCTCCCGCAGGACGTGCTCGACCGCTACCACTTCAAGAAGGCCAACAACAACATCGCTCGGATGCTCAAGATCATGGAATCGGGGAGCACCGATCTGCCCGTGGGCGCACTGGTCGATCGGGACGAGGTCAAGGAAGCCAACGCCAAGGCCGAGGCCGAGGGCAACGAGATCGCCAAGACCAAGAAGGCACGCCCCGCATCGGGACGCACCCTGCTGCTTGGCATCACCAAGGCCTCGCTGCAGAGCGAGAGTTTCCTCTCGGGTGCTTCCTTCCAGGAGACCACCAAGGTCCTCACCGAGGCATCGCTCAAGGGCGCGGTCGACACGCTCATCGGGCTCAAGGAGAACGTGCTGCTGGGTCACCTGATCCCCGCGGGCACAGGCTTCCAGGCGCACCAGGACATCCGCATCCGCACGATCGGGGAACTGCCCGAGGTGGACGACCTTGACGAGATGAGCATGCTCGAGGAGGCCACGATGGCCGCCGAGCGTCTCGGTGCCGATCGCAACGACGCGCTGGGCGTGCCCCACGTCGAGGTCCGCGATGTCACGCTCGCCGAGTCCGCAGAGGCCAGCCAGGAGAGCTGATCGCTCGCCCTGAAACCTGAGATTCACACGGGCCCCTCGCGCAAGCGGGGGGTTCTTTCCTTTAGGTGCACTCCGATTCGATCCGCTCCGCCTCGTGCGGCGGGAGCGGCGCAAAGTCCGTCCGACCGGTCCGGAGCATGAGCGCCACGTACGGCTTGCACATCCCGCAGCCCGTGCAGCACCCCGTTTTCTCGCTCAGTTCCTGGATCGTCGTGCCCTTGACTGACATCGCCTTGAGCTGCGCGAGCGTTACGTCATGGCATACGCATCGGTCGACACCCATCGGATCACCTGTAGCCGTAGCCGCGATTGGAATCGGTTTCGCCAGGCCACCCGATGCCCACAGCCTCTGCGGTGGGGGTGTAGAGCCCGCTCGACCAGCTGAACCCCATCTCACTCGGACCGACGTGCCCGTCCAGGTGCGCGATGTTCGCTTTGCCGTCGTGCCGGAAGTGAACAGAGGGATCGGCGCGGTGCGCCAGGCCGAACGAGGGCTGGAAGCGGGGCTCGAGGAAGCTGTACTCGATGACCTCACCGATCGCTCGCGCAGCCGGGAACGCCGAGTCGGAAAATGCCATCGTGTCGCTGGGGCGCACGAACAGATGCTCGGGGGCACCGGTCTGATCGGAAACGACGCGCCAGGTCTGGTCCACTCGCGATCCGATCTGCCCTCGGAGCGTGCCGACGAAGGCGTTGTTGTAGCCGTAGCCCCCCGCGGATCTCTCGAACGCGCCCGTGCGCGAGGGGGGGGACGCGCGGTCGGGCTCGATCGTGCGGGCAAAGGTCGGGCAGCTGCGGATCGCGTGCGAGGTTCCGGGCGTCTGGCCCATGTAGCCCATCAAGGGCGAGGCGTCAGCGGAGAAGGACTCCGAGGGGTTGGAGCGTGAGCCGTGCCAGCGTTTGAGGTTGGCGCGGATGTCGGCGGCACCCGGGGCGAAGTGCCCATCGTGATCGCCCGTGTACGCGCTATTGGCCAGCTGCAGCTGCCTCGCGTTGGACGCACAGACCAAGCGCATCCCCGCGCTCCGCGCCCGCCCCAGCGCCGGCAGCAGGATCCCCATCAGCAGCGCAACGATCGCGATGACGATGAGCAGCTCGATCAGTGTGAACGCCCGCGCTCTCATCCGACGCACCCCGCGTTGTAGTTGGCGATCCAGGCGGCAAAGTCCGCGGGAGTGACGAGCCCGTCACCGTTCTGGTCCGCGGGCGGGCTCTGGGCGTTGAACGCGCCGATCCAGGCCGAAAAATCCGCGGGTGTGAGCGTGCCGTCGCCGTTGACATCGGCAAGACAGACAGATCCGGGGCGCACATCCGCGATGGCGTCGATCTCGGTCGAGACCTCACCGAAGATGGCGCTCACGTGATCGACGGCGGTCGTGATGCGGATGAAGTGGAACCCGGAGAGGTTCGCCGACGCGCCGGTGGTCGGGTCGATGGCCCAAGCGATGTCGAATGCATCACCCCCGCCAGAGCCCGCGTCGATCCCGGTGGTCATCGGGTCATCGGGCGAGGTGTAGAACACATCGGGCAGCGCGCCGGGATCATCGATGACGTTGTCCGCGTCGGTATCGCCCAGCAGCAGCGTGGGCGAGAGATCCGCGTACCCAAAGTGCTGCTCGGTGCTGTCGCCCGAGAGATTCTCCAGCACCGGACCGTTGAACACGGGCGGCAGGGGGAGTGTGATCGGTGCGTTCAGCCCGGAACCCGGGATCGTGTACCACGCGTCATCGGCGAGCCCGTTGCCATTGGCATCGAGGCTGATTTCGATCAGCCCTGCCTCGCCCCAGCGCCGATTCTCGTTGCCAGCGACATAGAACCCGCTTCCGAAGACGATGAAGTCGAGCCCGTGCGGGTTGTTGGCATCGTCTTCGACGAGCTCGTCGAAGGCGAGAGTGATCGTGCCGCCAAAGCCGCCGAGCGTGACGAGCGACGACAGCTCGGGGTTGATCAGCCCGCCTCCGATGGGCGCGCCCAGCGCCCGGGCGGGATCGTTGAACGCGGGATCGCCCACGAATTGCCCCGGGGCCGGCGCGTAGGCAACGACGCGCGACGCGAAGCCCTGCGCGTGAACGACCGCGGGCAGCGTCAGGCCCACAGCAAAGATGGCCCGTCGGCAAAGACTCACGAACCGCCCCCTTGGCGGCGCCGGCGCGGCAGAGCCAGCAATCCGAACGCGAGCACGCTCGCCGGAGCCGGGATCGCGTAGACGTACCCCGTTCCGTCGGCGGTGACAACGAGCTGGTTCGTCGCGTCGTTGAAGTACGCGCCGTAGAACGTGTCGGCGCCCGCGGGTGTGAGCACGAGCCGGCCCTGGGTGATCGGGTCGATGACGTCGGCCGAGCCCGAGAAGAGCCCGGAGCCGAAGTCGAAGAACCCGCCCGCGATGACGATGTTGCCGAAGGGATCAAAGTCGATCGAGCCGGCGCTGGTCCCCGTGGCTGTCAGCGATCCCGACGTGATCGCAACGGAGCCGCCAGCCGAGGCGAGCGTGGCAAGGTCGAACGCGTAGACGTCGCCCGTGTCCCCCTCGCCCGCATAGAGCGAGCCGCCCGCAACAGCGACGGCGCCGCTGAACCCGCCCGCGGGATCGATGACGGTCGTCGCATGCCCCGCGCCGACATCAAGCCGGTTGACCACGGTCGCGAACGTGCTCGCGTCGGCGCCGCTGACGTAGAACGTGTCGCTGTCGCCCCAAGCGCCGATGAAGTTTGGCGTCACAATCGAGCCCGTCGCGGCTGCGTTGCCGGTCATCGCCTGCGCCGCGTCGAAGAAAAGGACCGCGTTGCTCGGGGAAAACTCGTTGTTGCCCACCGCGAGCGTCGTGCCGTCCGGGCTGAGCGAGACGAACGAGGGCCAGAAACCGGCGCTGTTGACCGCTCCGATCGAGCCGACGCTCGCGTAGCTGGAGCTGTTGGGCGCGGTCTGGATCGAGACGGTGCCTTGGCCGTCGATCGTGATGAGCCGACCGTCGGGCAGGACGTCGTAGCTGCCCTGCGGGAGTGTGAAAGTCTCAACGAGCTGGTAGGGCACCCCGATGTCGGCGGCCTGGGCGAGCGGCGCCCAGCCGATCGCTGCGACGGCTGAGCCAACGGAAAGGAAGATCCTCTGGATGTTCATGGCTGTCTCTCGCGTTCATGCCGATTCGCGCGGCATGGCTTCCGACCACTGGGGGTGGCGCTCGCGAGAGCTCGTGTCGGTGGGGCTCCGAACGCGGAAGCGAACGCGCGGAGCAGCCGCCGACGCCCGTTTCGCGAGGGCCGTCAAACGAATCACTCCGGGCAGGTCTTCCGGCTCTGGGCTCTGCCGGATCGGCCTTCCCAAACCCAGATGGGTTCAGTGGCTCAACTGATCCGGCGGAATCGTGCCCATCACGGCGGCGCGTCCGCGGCGGCTTTCAACCGCACTTCCCTTTTCACCCCCCTGTACACATCGGGGGCACCCGTAGCGGGTTCAGCATATCCGGTGCCCCCGCGCTGTCAAGCGAGTCGCAATTAGTGGCTCTGGACGGGCGGCTCCCGCCTGACAATCGAACCGCGGAACTCTCCGGAAACCGGACGGAACCGCTTTGGAGCTTGAGCGTACATGTTTGTGCAGATGAACAAGCCGGCCCGATGAGTTCTCCCGGGCCGGCGGATCTTTACGGTTCGTATGTGTACTGGTCGAGGAGAGGTATTTCTCTCAGTGGCAAAGATCTGATCTTTGCCGGATCAAGCCGGGCCGCGCTGGCGGTTGGTGGGTCAATCGAACAGCGGCACCGACGGCAACTGCCGGGGACCTTCGTCGTTGCACACGGCGAAGGTCCCGCCCGGCTTCATGCTGGCCGACCCGTACGCCCCGTCCTTGCGCATCGCGTACATCGTCACCTGGAAGTTCGGGTGTCCCTTCGCATCGAGCAGACGCTTCTGCTTGGTCCGGTCAGCGATCCGCTTGAGCACCGCAGTGCAGGCCTCGGTCGGGGACAGGCCCTGGTCCATGAACTGCACCGCCAGGAATGAGCCGCAGGACTGGATCACCGCTTCGCCCCGCCCGGTCGCGCCCGCGGAGCCGATCTCGTTGTCGACGAACATCCCTGCGCCGATGATCGGGGAATCGCCCACACGCCCCGGGATTTTGTACGAGAGGCCGCTGGTGGTCGTGCACGCCGAGATCTCGCCTCCCGAGTTGAGCGCCGAGCAATGGATGGTCCCGGTGGTGTACGGGATGGGCGTGGCATCATCGGCCTGCGCGACGCGCGTGTGCTTGCCGTGACCCTCATTGTCGAACTCCCAGTCCATCTGCTCGGGGTTGAGCCAGTCGTCGTCCGGGCCGTGGGTGGTCTTCCAGCGCAGCCACGCCTGCCTGGCGCGTTCGGTCAGCAGGTTCTCCTCGGGGAAGCCAAGGGCGAGCGCAAACTCTTTGGCGCCCTGACCGACGAGCATGACGTGATCGGTTCGACGGAGCACCTCGAGGGCGACCGATGCGGGCGATTTGATGTTCTCGATGCAGGCGACCGCCCCTGCTTTATGGGTGGGGCCGTGCATCACCGAAGCGTCCAACTGCACCACTCCCCGTTCGTTGGGCAGCCCGCCGAAACCAACGGACATGTCGTTCGGGTCCTCTTCGACGATCTTGACGCCGGCGACCACAGCCTCAGCGGTGTCGCGACCCTCTTTCATCCACGCCCAGGCCCGCTCGACGGCTCGCATGCCGTTCCCAGAAGCCACACTCACCGGGCCGCGATGATCGTCCCCCGGTTCCCTGCGTTGAAAGTGCGATGCGAGGGACTTTCCTGCCATTCCGGACATGGCGGTCAGTGAGGTCGCAGCGATGAAGCGTCGGCGGTTGATGTTTTCCATGGGCTCAATTCTCGCAGATTTTGGACAGGCCCGCTCGTGCGGCCCCTGTTTGTGGCAGGATCTTGCTCCGACAAAGGCACAGGGAAATTACCTACCAATTCAGGATCTGAAGCTAGCTATTTCCTTCCGGCGAGACAACCATCCTTACCGATCGGTGGAATTGAATGGAGCCTTCGATCGGCGTGTGTGCAGTCTTGAGGGAGATGAGTATGAGCCAGTCTGTGAGTGAGCTTATCATTGAAGATTCAGTCGTTGGGACAGGTCAAGAGTGCCCGTCTGGCGCGATTGTCCGTGTGCATTACCGCGGCACGCTGATGGACGGCACCGAATTCGATTCGTCGTACAAGCGCGGCCAGCCGATCGAATTCCCTCTCTCGAATCTCATCAAAGGCTGGCAGGAAGGCATCCCCGGGATGAAGGTCGGTGGCAAGCGCAAGCTGACCGTCCCGTTCCAGCTCGGTTACGGCGTCCACGGCGCCCCGCCCAGCATCCCCCCCAAAGCCGATCTGATCTTTGAGATCGAGCTGCTCGGGGTCAGATAACTCTCTTCTTCCTCGCCCCGGGCGGGGGAGTCCTGAAACTCAGTCAAGCCGATCGCCTTTGTGACCGACCCTTGTGCTTATGGGTCTTGGCACCAAAGGGTCATCTTCGCGCCTGCACATGCCTCGCAATGCTCAGCGGTTCGAGACCAACACGCTCTCGTGCCCGGTGGGCACCGTGCGCGATGTCTCCGAGACTGGGTTTCGTCTTTCCTCACGCAAGCGACTGGACCTGAAGAAGGGCGAGATCCACGAGATCCGCATCCGCACCGAGTCGAAGCAGCTGGCCGTCAAGGCCCGCGTGCAGTGGGTCCGGCGCGTCTGCTGGATCCCAGCGATCTACGAAGCAGGGTTCCAGATCGTCGACCACAGGCCCACCGTCGGTATGGCGCTCCGCCAGCTCGGGCAGTTCGGGTTTGCGAACAAAACGACCCGAATCTCGGGCGATGACGGGGAAAGCCAGCCAGCGAACGCGTCGGCAAACACCGGCGGGAAAGCCTCGGAACGCCCGCAGGCCTTTATCGATTTCGAGAACCTCTACGAGGTCCTGGGCGTGGAATCATCCGCGTCGGCTGACGAGATCAAACGCAGCTACCGCAAGCTGGCACAGAAGCACCACCCGGACCACGACCATTCGCCTGGTGCGACGGAGAAATTCGACCGCATCGCCAAGGCCTACGCGGTTCTGGGCGATCCGAAACGTCGCGAGTGGTACGACAAGATGATCTCGGGCGAGCTTGCCGCTTAGACACGTCTCAGTTCCGGGCGATGCCCCGGATCATGTTCTCAAAGTTGGACGCGTGGTCGTCGACCAGCGAGATCGGGCCCGTCATCTTGATGAACGTCTTGGTGGCGCCCAGATCGATGATCGCGCCCTTGACGGCGTAGCTCGAGTGCACCGTCGGCGCGCCGGTCATCCCGCCCTCCGAGTAGGTGCCTGCAAGATCCACAATCGAGACGGGGAACCCCGCGACCGTCAACCTTTGAACGTCAGGCGAGACGGGCTGCCCGTTCTGGGTGACCTGATTGGCCCATCGGCTGATGTTGTCTTCCACGGACCCGCCCGCCTGACTGAAGGCGATGACGACCTCGCCGTTGTCGGCTTCGTACTGAGCCAGACGCATCGAGTTTGAGGGCGCGACCTTCGTCCAGGAGGTCGGGATCGGGATCGTCAGTCCGCCGATCTGGACAGCGCTGTCGCCGCCGGAGATCGTGTCGGCCATGGCGCCGGCAGCCATGTCCCTGCCCTGGATCTGCTCGCGGAGATCCTTGCCCATCTCGACCGATTTCCCGAGCTGGCTCTGGGCACCCGTACCACCCTGATTCGGTGAGTTATTCGCGGGGGTGCTTGTGGACTCCTCGCACCCTCCGAACGAGAGGAGCGCAAGGGTGAGGCAAGAGATCAGGATGCATGGGGTTGGTCGCATTTTCGGCCCTCCGTATGGGTCATCCTACCGGGTCGGGCTGATCCCGGACAGGGAGTCCGCCGATGCACAGGAGGTCAGGGCCAACCTGACTAGACTGCTGGAACTCCCGTAGAAAGGCGACGTTTCCATGAAGGGCATCATCCTCGCCGGCGGCCTCGGTTCCAGGCTCCGGCCCCTGACGCTGGTCACCAACAAGCACCTGCTCCCGGTCTTTGATCGGCCGATGATCTACTACCCCATCCAGTGTCTGCTCAACGCGGGGCTCGACGAGATCATGATCGTCACCGGCGGCGAGCACGCCGGGGATTTCCTCAAGCTCCTCCGCAACGGCAAGGAACTGGGTGTCAAGCACCTGGCCTACGGCTACCAGGAGGGCGAGGGCGGGATCGCCGACGCGCTCAAGCTCGCCGAGGACTTCGCAGACGGAGGCAAGGTCTGCGTGGTGCTGGGCGACAACATCATCGAGGGCAACATCAGGCAGGCCGCGGGCGATTTCTTCACGCAGAAGGACGGCGCCAAACTTCTGCTCAAGGAAGTCCCCGATCCGGAGCGTTTCGGCGTCGCCGAGGTTGAGGGCGGCAAGATCGTTTCGATCGAAGAGAAGCCCAGCGAGCCTAAGAGCAATCTTGCGGTCACGGGGATCTACTTCTACGACAACGAGGTGTTCAGTATCTGCCGGACGCTCAAGCCATCCAAGCGGGGCGAGCTGGAGATTACCGACGTGAACAACGAATACATCCGTCGCGGCAACCTGACGAGCCAGGTGCTCGAGGGCTGGTGGACGGACGCGGGCACGATCGAGAGCCTGTACCGTGCGACGAAGTTGGTCGCCGAGGGCGGCGCGAATCACCTGCAGATGCCCGCAGCGGTGGGGGGCTAAGGCGTGCGTGTGGTTGGGATTCCAGTCTGGGACGACACCGTTGAGACCGGCTATCGGCGGGCGCTGGCCGAGCACGAGCCCGTGTTCGTGCCCGCGAGGCACTTTGCCGACGATCGCGGCTGGTCGCTGATGAACCAGCTCCAGGGCGTGCTCTCGCCCAAGGGGCAGGTCAATTTCAGCACGCAGTACCCGGGCGTGATCAAGGCGTGGCACAGGCACAAGAGGCAGACGGATTTCTGGATGACTTTGCGCGGGCATCTCAAAGTCGGCGTCCACCGTCAGACCGACGGCATGAGCTGGGCCTGCGTCACGGGCGAGAAACGCCCGGGGACGGTCATCATCCCGCCCACGCTCTGGCACGGCGCCGCGACCGTGGGCCCTGAGTCCGCGGGCCTGCTCTACTTTGTCACCGAAGCCTACGACGCGCAGAATCCCGACGAGGAACGCATGGCCCACGACGGGTTCCCAGGCTTCCCGTGGGAGGTTCAGCACGGATGACGCAGGATTCCAAGGCTTTCCGCCAGGGCGCGGTCGTGCTCGGAGCCGCGGGCATGCTCGGACGCGCGATGAGCGAATGGCTCGATGAGCGGGGTCTGAGCTTCAGTGCCGCTGACCGCGACGACCTGGACATCACCGATCCCAGCGCGATTCAAGCTTCGAAATTCCCGATGGACGCGGTCTGGTTCAACTGCGCAGCGTGGACGGATGTCGACGGAGCCGAAGAGCACAAAGCCGAAGCACTCGCCGTCAACGGCGGCCCGGGGCTTGCCATGCTCTGCGAGCGCCTCAAGGACGCGGGAGGACGCCTGGTTCACGTCTCGACCGATTACGTTTTCGATGGCAAGGCGACGAGTCCGTACCGGATCGATGAACCACGCAACCCGATCGGCGCCTACGGCAGGACCAAGGCCGCCGGCGAAGCCATCATCGAATGCTCCGGGTGCGAGCACGTCATCGTCCGCACGAGTTGGCTCTATGCGCCGTGGGCGAACAACTTTGTCCGCACGATGGCCCGGCTGACCCGCGACAAGGACCGGCTCAGGGTCGTCGACGATCAGCGGGGCAGGCCGACTTCCGCGCAGCACCTGGCTCGCTCGCTGGTCGCCCTCGCGGACGCCGACGTGACGGGGGTGTTTCATGTCACCGACGGGGGCGACTGCAGCTGGCACGGGTTCGCGTGCGCGATCCGCGACGGGCTCGGGCATACCTGCGACATCGAGCCCTGCACGACGGCCGAATTCCCAAGGCCCGCGCCCAGGCCCGCGTACAGTGTGCTGGACCTGAGTGGGACCGAGGCCCTGCTGGGAAAGCTGCCCGATTGGCGCACCAACCTTGCCGAGGTTCTTGAGAGACTCGAACCCTTCTGAGGCGCAGGAGCTCGCTGATGCACATCCTTCTTACCGGCGGCGCCGGATTCATCGGGTCCAATTTCGTCAGGCTCGTTCTGCGTGATCGCCCGGGCTACCGCATCACCAACTTTGATTCGCTCACCTACTCGGGCAACCTTGAGAACCTGAGCGAGATCGACAAGGACGAGCGCTACACGTTTATCAAGGGGGACGTCCGCGACGCCTCGGCACTCGACAAGGCGCTCAAGGGCGTCGACGCCGTCGTGCACATGGCCGCTGAGAGTCACGTGGACCGCTCGATCATGGACTCGGGCCCCTTCATCGATTCCAATACCCGGGGCACGCAGGTCCTCCTGGATGCCTGGCGCCGCGCAACGGGCGGCAAGAAGCGATTCGTCTACGTCTCCACCGATGAGGTCTACGGCTCGCTCCCGCTCGAGAACCCCGAGATCAAGTTCACCGAGTCCACACCCCTGGACCCGAGCAGCCCCTACTCGGCGAGCAAGGCCGGGGGGGACCTGCTCGTCAATGCCTACCACCACACGTTCGCCATGGACCTCTGCACCACGCGATGCTCCAACAACTTCGGGCCGTACCAGTTTCCCGAAAAAGTCATCCCGCTCTTTGTCACCAACCTCCTCGATGGCAAGCAGGTGCCGCTCTACGGCGACGGCAAGAACGTCCGCGACTGGCTCCATGTCGATGACCACTGCGAAGCGGTCCTGACGGTGCTTGAGAAGGGCACGTCTGGCGAGGTCTACAACATCGGCGGTAACAACGAGCGATCGAATCTCGAGCTGACCCGCTCGATCCTCTCGCTGATGGGCAAGGGCGAGGACAGCATCCGCTACGTCGAGGACCGCCTGGGCCACGACCGCAGGTACGCGATCGATGCGAGCAAGATCAAAGACGAGCTCGGCTGGCAGCCCACCCGATCGGCCTGGCCAGACGCACTGGAAGAGACGGTTCGGTGGTATACCGACAACCGCCCCTGGTGGGAGCGCGTCCGAAGCGGCGCGTACCAGGATTACTACGCCACCATGTACGGCGGCTAAGCCCGTGGCGGAGGCTTCCAGTTTCCGTGGAAACCCATAAAAAAGAAGCAAGGCCCAGAACGGGCCTTGCTTGTGCAGCGAGAGAGAATTCGCGGCGTTCGTTGTTGTTTACAGGCTCTCGCGACGCCGGCGCCCGGCGAGCAGGCCGAGCCCACCCAGCCCGGTCAGGCCCATCATCGCGGCCTGCGGTGTCGGGACGAGGGTGAGGATGACCGCGACGTCGTTGTAGTCCTTGTCGGGGCAGTACTTGATATCCTCGAAGAACAGCGCATAACCGAAGAGGTTGCCGTCACGGAGCAGCTTGTAGCTGACCATGTGGTCCAAGCTGCCGGCGTTGTCCCAGTCGCGGGACGTGAAGATGGTGTCCTTCTGGTGCTTGCCGCCGTCGACATCGATCGCCCAGCGGAAGTCCTGGTTCATCGTGATTGTTGCTTCCGAGCCGATCTGGTCGGAGTCGAGGAAGGCCTGGTACCCGCCGAGGTTGCCCCCGCCATAGGTGCCGGCGACGGCGCCGAAGGTGTGGGAGTATCCGGCTTCGCTGGCGACCATCTTGGCGTGATACGTGCCAGCGGCCCAGTAGCGGTCCGTACCGATGCTGTTGTGCGCTGAGTCCTTCATCCGGTCGGCATAGATGGTGCCGTTTGAGTAATCCCTGCTGGCTGCGGCGCTGAACGTGCCGCCGAGAGCCGAGGCGAGGATCTGAGCGTGGTTTGCTTCGCCGTTTTCGAGCAGGCGAACGTTGGTGTACTGAGCCGTTGCTGCGCCGGCGGCGAGCGAGGCGGCGATCGAGATGATGCATGCCTGACGCATGGTGAGAACCCCTTGTCTTCCGATGTCACTCTTCCCCGGCTCGAACGTCTGGCCGGCACCCACATCATGGGGGGTTCGTCATGGAACGCAAGGCTCTGAAAGTGTTCCTCTTGTCAGTCTGGGCAAGGTGTAACGGCAGCCTTAAAAACAAGGCGGGCCCGCGATGATTCGCGGACCCGCTGGGTCATCCCTGAGTCAGTCTCGATGGTTATGCGACGCTGGTCCGCCGGCGCCGCCCAGCGAGGACTCCCATGCCTCCCAGACCGAGCAGACCGAGTGTCGCGGCCTGAGGCGTCGGGGCGAGGGTCAGCAGGACAGCCACATCGTTAAAGTCCTTGTTGTGCGTCAGGAGTCGGTCTTCGAAGAAGAGCATCGAGCCGATGGACTCACCGAGAGTATTGAAGAGCGTGTACGAAACCATCATGTCTCGCCCGTGCTGGTCCTTGTTGGCGGAGGTGAAGACGTCGCCATTGGTGCGCTGGATCGCCCAGCGGAATTGGTGATCCATTGAGAGATACGCCCTGGCCCCGACGTCGTCGGTGGAGAAGACCGCGTTGAAGGGGCGTCCGTTGCTATGGGCCCGGTCGAGGTACCCGAAGCTGGCAACCCTGTCGTACTCCTCGCCCGCGATGAGTCTGGCCCTGTAATTCCCGGCCTTCCAGACTTGGTCTGTGGACTGGATGCCCCCGAAGTCTCGGTTCCGAACGGCGCTGATCGAACCGTTCGAGTAGTTCAACCCTGAGGCGCTGAACGACCCACCCAGGGCGCTGGCCAGGAGCTGAGCGTGGGTGCGTTCAGCGCCGGGCGATGCGTGGATGGTCGAGAAGACATCGGCAGCAGCCGAGCCCGTGAGGACAGACAGAACGACAGCGAAGCCACACACTTGGCGTGACATTGCAGGCCTCCATTATCTTGTGAATCAGGCGTGTTTGCGCGGGCCCAGTGCCCAGTCTCTACAATGTACGCAATCACTTACATAAAGCAGCAGACCAGCGCGCGATTTTGCGAATATTTTTGGGTTTTGTCTCGTGTTTGGTCTTGATCAGGATAAAGAAAGAGCGGATCCGCCTGTGGATCCGCTCTTTGGCAAATATGTGTGTGGAGATTGTTAGAGTGTTGATCGACGACGGCGCCCGGTCATCAAGCCGAGGCCGCCCAGACCGATGAGGCCCAGCGATGCGGCCTGGGGGGTTGGGACGAGCGTCAAGAGGACTGCGACGTCGTTGAAGTCCTTGTCGCTGTTGTGCTTCTTGTCCTCGAAGAACAGGAACGAGCCGATCTTCGAGCCCGAGCCGTTGTAGAGGGTGTAGGACACCATCATGTCCTTGCCCCAGTTGTCGTTCTCTCGAGAGGTGTAGATCGAATCCCAGAGCCAGCCGTCGACCTTGATCGCCCAGCGGAAGTCGCGGTTGATCGAGACCGTGGAAACGGCGCCGAGGTCGTCCGAGCTGAAGAGCTCCTGGTAGTACCCGCCATGGGAGCCCTTGATGTACCCGAAGGTCGAGGCAGCCTGGTTCTCGCTGGCGATCATCTTGGCGGTGTAGTTGCCGGCGTCCCAGATCTGGTCGTTGCTGTCGTGGCTGCCGTGATCCTTGTTGCGGATCGCGGAGATGGAGCCGTTGGAATAGTCGCGCCCGGAAGCCGAGAAACTGCCCCCAAACGCGGTAGCGAGAATGCTGGCATGGCTTGCTTCCCCGCTTGAGGGGCTTCGCACGTGGGTGAATGAATCATCACCCAAAGCGGTGCAAGCTATGAATGCGAGACCGATAGCCGTTGCTGCGATAAGAGGGCGTGACATCCCATCTCTCCCTGCTCAAATTGAGCCTCAATCACCACTTACAGGCCTCCAACCTGTGTCGCGCATAGTTTAGTAGGGAAATTCCCGGAGTCATCTTCGAATGCAGGGGTTTCATTCAAAATGCCCACGATGTGGGGTTTTTGAGCGGATAAGGGCAAAAAAATGGCAGATCTTTTTCAAGATCTGCCACCCTTTGATTCACTTTGTTTGGTTAGAGACTCAGGCGATCCGGTTCCGGCGACGACCGGTTGCCAGGCCCACTCCGCCGAGGCCGAGGACGCCGAGGAGGGCGGCCTGGGGGGTCGGGGCGAGCGTCAGGAGGACCGCGTAATCGTTGTAGTCGTAATCGCTGCCCGAGCCGTTCCAGTCCTCGAAGAAGAGGACGGCTCCGATGAGCTTGTTGGAAGCGTCATACATGGCGTAGCTGATCATGTGGTCAGCACCGGCGTTCATCGCGTTGTCGCCGTAGTAGGTCTGCCCGTTGCCGTTCTGCACGGCCCAGGTGAACGCTTCGTTGGGGTGGATGGAGCTGTTCTGCCCCATGATGCCCGTGGCGCTGATGGATTCGAACTGACCACTCTCGGTCATGTATCCGAGCGTGTGCGAGTGGCGCGAGTACCCACCCAGAGCTTCAGCGCGGTACGAGCCGCCGCTCCAGACCGAGTCGCTACCAGCGATGTTCTTGAGGTTCACCGAGCCCGTGGCGCCGTAGTCGGCAATCCGGCTGAAGGTGAAGGTCCCGTTGGTGAACCCGATGTCGGTGATGGTGTCGCCGCCAACGCGTGCGTTGGTGCCGACGACCTGACCGAGGGAGGAGAATGAACCCCCGAAAGCCTCGGCAAGCATCTGTGCGTGGCCGCTCTCTCCAACACGGGCGGCATTCACCACCGTGAGGCTCTGAGCTGCTGTGGATCCGGCTGCGATGATCGCGAGTCCGGCCAGTGTGAATCTTGTCGTTTCCATGACTGATCCTCTTCTCTCGAATTATCGGCCCTGGGCTCCGCCAGAACGAGTGTTTGGCAGAAGGGGGTTGGCCGCTAAAGCCCTACGGGGCAGAACTTACGGTTCAGTATGCCCCCATTTGGGGACACCGTCAAGCTCGTCCAACCCGATTCTGATGTAAAACAAGTATACGGACCTCACACCGGAAGTTATCGGTGAGGAACGATTTTTTGCAATAAATTTAGTAAGGACTATAGCAAGATTGATCGGGATATGTAAGAGATGTATTCCCCGGGAAGAGAACCTAACGGCTCAGTCTTTGGTTGAGACGTTCGGTGCGGGTTTGGATCAGCGGAGATCTCAGAGCTGCGTCCCGGAGTGTGGGGTCGCTCAGCAACCTGCGGGCTTCGTCGTCCTTGCCCTGGCTCGCGAACACCTCCGCGAGTCCGAGCCTTGCGGAGGGGGAGTTGTTCATGAGTCCGATCAGCCTGCGGAAAGTTGCCTCGGCCTCCTTGAGTTGCCCGTTTGCGCCCTGAGCCTGACCCAGCGCGTCGAGGGCCGTCGTCAGCTCGGCGCGATCTCGGGATCCTGTCTCAACAAGATCCACGGCTCGCTGCGCCGAACCCAGAGCCTGTGAGGCATCTCCGCCGACGTCCAGCAGCGTCAGCGCGAACATGCTGAGCGCGATCGCGTCATCGGGGCGAGCGGCCGCGAGTTCTCGGGCGTGGCGCTCGGCGTCGGCTGCTCGACCGAGCAGTCGCTCGGTCGAGAGGCGAAGCAGCGCACTGCCTCGGCGGATCCAGTCGTTTTTATCCGGCATCGCGTCGAGGCGATCGAGCACCTCGAACACCGTCAGCAGATCGGTTTCGCTCCCCGTCGCGATGGCGATGTCCATGCGGGCCTGCGCGACTCTGAGCGTATCGTCGGCGCCCGCTCTCCACTCATCGGTGACGCGATCGAGCCACGCGACAGCCGCGTTGACCGATAGGCCACTCTGGATCAGATCACGCGACACTTCGATCGCTTGGGCGAGCCAGCGAGGATCCCGGTCGACCCGGGCCTTGATGATCTCCCAGGCTTCGCCCTCTTCTCCGCGCGCGATGCGGACGGTCGCAAGGAGGCGCACGAGGATCGGGGCCGCGTCCGGATCGCTCGAGATGCGTTCGGTCCAGGGCTTGAGCGTCTGAGCGGCGTTGGTGGGGGAGCCAAGGCGGATGTGCAGAGCGGCCATCGTTGTGTCGGCCTCATACGAGTCCGGACGCGAGCGTCGGCTCCAGTCGTCGGCCGCGGCGAGCGCCCGTCGAGGCTGATCGATGAGCAGCAGCGCGTCGACAGCGAGACGCGCCGGGCGAGGATCGCCCGGCATCAGGCGCATCGCGGTCTGAGCCGTCTCGGCGGCCTCCTCGAACCGACCCAGGTTCTGGAGCTGGGTCGTCAGGACCGACCAACCCGGGTAGAACGAGGGTTCCTCCTGCGTGATCAGGCGAAGCTGCTTGACCAGCTCGGGCGGGTTGCTCGTGTCGACCGTGTACTTGCGGATCGCGTCGATCACGCGCCTGGCGGCCTGTGCGTCCTCGCCGAGGCTCGACGAGTGCTGAGCGCCGACCAGACCGACAGCTTCTTTGAGCAGGAGGAGTTCCTGGTTCGCAGGCGCCTGCGCCAGACCCCGGTCGCAGGCGCTCCTGGCCGCCTCGATCTGACCCATGCGGGCAAGGACGCGGGCCTGGGCGAGGTAGAGCTTGGGGTCTGCTTTGGAGCCGATGCTCTTTGCGAGCACGTCCGCGGCGTCCTGCGTTCGTCCCGTGGCCTCGAGCAGCGTGGCTTCGGCGATCACGAAATCGGCGCTGGGTGTCTCGGTCCGACTGCGCTCGATCAAGGTGTGCGCATCTCGCACCCTGTCGGCTTCGAGAAGAGTCAGGGCCGCCGCGGAGAGCACCTCGTCCGGGATCGCCCCGATCCCCATGAGCGAATCGAGCCTTGCGGAGAACTGGGCGGTATCACCGAGTTTGCCCGAGAGCGTGGCCGCGATGATCAGGTCGCGCGGGTTCGTCGAGCGGGCCAGCGTGTTGGCGTCCTCGCGGGCGGCTTCATAGATCCCAAGCCGGATCAAAGCCGCGACGCGTTCGCGCCGGATCTGTGCCGTGACAGGTTCGATCTGCGTCAGCGTCAGCGCCCGCCGGCGTGCCTCGTCGATCTCGCCCATGCTCTGGCGGATCGAAATCAGCCTGAGCACCAGCGCCGGGTTGTCGATGCCCGCGTCGATCGCACGCTCCAGGTGATCAGCGGCGCTCTTCATGTCGCCAAGGATCGACCTGGCATCACTCAGGACGAGCTGAGCAATCGGGTCCGAGCCCTCGGGCTGATCCTGGCCGCCGAGCAGATTCACGACCGCAGCGGCGCTCTGCTGGGTCGGATCAAACACCAGCATCCGCCTGGCCTCGTGCAGGCGCCAGCCGGTGGAGTTGTCGCCCGTGATCGCGCGGAGACGCGCCACGGCGTCGGAGATCAGCTGGCGGTCCGACCAGGCGCACTGCGATTCGAGCACGAGCGATTGCACCGAGGCGTCTGTCTGATTGGCCTCGCTCAGGCTCCTGATGTTCGCAAGGGCGCTCTCGTCGGCGATGCGGTCAAGGAACGCGGCGCGGGCCATCCGCATCCGCAGCGCGTTCTCGTCGGAGCCTGCCTCGGCCTGCCTGAGCTTGCTTTCGATCAGTTCCCGGCCCTGAGCGGTCTGTCCGGCATCAGCGAGCGTCGTCGCCCGTTCGAGCACGATGTACGGATCGATGCGATCGGCGTTGTCGATCATCGCAAGGATCTCGCCCGTCCGCGGCAGCCCCGCCGATTGCATGGACTCTGCGAGGGCCATCAGCGAACGCAGGTTGAGGGCGTTCACGTCTGCGGTCACGATGCGATCGAGCGTCGATTCGAGATCGACGCGGTTGTCCATCGCAACAAGGAGCCTCGCAAGCGGGATCGTGACGGGCGTCACCGCGATGGTCTCGCCTTCCATCAGGCGTGCGACACGCGCGGCGCTGCGCAGCTCCTCGGGCAGCGCGTTGCCCGTGGAGGCCATGTCCGCCACCGCCAAAATGTGGGCCAGAAGCAGGGCGCCGTTGCCCTGGTCGAGCTCGAGCCCCTCTCGCACCGCCGCGTCGGCCTCGACAGGGCGCCCGCGGTTGAGGAGCGATTCGATGTGGGCCAGCCGAACGGTCGTGAACTCGGGCGTTCGGCGCAGGATGTCCCGACGCTCCTGGGCCGCGTCCTTCCAGGCACCGATGCGGTCCATCGCGTCTGCCAGCAGTGCGCCGGCCAGCGGGTCGTCGCGCCGGATGTTCCGCGCCGAGGTGAACGAGGCCCGTGCGCTGGACGGGTCGTTGTGCATCAGCGATCTGAACCCCTCGCGCATCAGCTCGTGGTAGGTCGTGCTGAATTCGGACTGCGCCAGAATCGCGCTGTATTTCTCGTCGGAGATCTCGATCCCGCACGCCATCGCCCAGGGCAGCAGATCGGGCGAAGCCGCGCCGTCGGATTCCAGCGCAAGCCGCGCCGTCTGCGTCGCCTGCTCGACCTGGCCACGCATGAACTGACGCTGCACGCCCAGTGTGCTCGTGATGCGGAGCATCTCGGGTTTCTCAGCATGCCGCGCCAGGAGCACGTCGCCTTCGTCGCGCATGCCAAGCAGATCGAGCGAACGCATCATCTCCCCGAGCGTTCTGGCGTCAAGATCGGCGGCAACCATCGATCTTGCGATCTCTCTTGCGGTGTTCAGATCGCCCATCAGAGCCGTCGCGTGGATGCGCAGCACCGTAAACCGCGGGTCGTCCGGGTGCTCCTCGCCCAGCTTCGTGACGTAGTCGGCCATCCTGGAGCGCCCGATCGTCGGGTCTTCGGTTGAGAGGATCGCAAAGACAAGCCGGTGCGTTTCGGGGTTGTCCGGGTCGGATTTGGTCAGCTGATCGGCAGCCTGGAGCGCCTCTTCACGCCGACCCATCGCGACCAGCGACCGCGCTTTGGCGTCGAGCGCGACCCCGCTCTGCGGATCGAGTTTCAGGAGTTTGTCCGCGACCGCAAGCCTTTCGGTCTGCTGGTTGAGCAGCCCGTGGATCTCGATGAGCAGCTCAAGCGGCTCGGTGCGCGTTGGCGCCAGTTCCGCGGCCTGCTTGGCGAACGAGACTGCCGAGCGCAGGCCCTCGCTGCCCTGCGTGGGCAGCTTCATGCTCGCGTCGGCGAGCTTGTACGCCACGTCCGGGTCGTCGTTCCGAGAGGCGTGGTAGTAGCCAAGCTTCTCGGCTGCAAGCGAGAGGTTGCCCGTTTCGTACGCTTCGAGCCCCTGCGCGCGGCTCTCCTCGAGCGTGCGGTTCTTGACCCGCGTCCGCATCACGCTGAGCCCGAAGCCCAGCACCAGGACGATGGCACCGAGCGTGCCGAGGATCGCCAGTCTCTTGATGATGCGTTGATTTTTCGTTCGCATGGGTGTCGGTCCGTGACGTTTGAGGTTGTGCGAGCGCTCGCAAAGCTACGAGCGGAGAATGATTTTCTTGACAGTTTCGACCATGATCCAGATGTCCAGTCGCCATGAGTTGTTCTGGACATACTCGAGGTCGTACCGGATCCACTCCTGGAAATCGGTCAGGGGTTTGCGCTGGCTCTTGACCTGCCAGAGCCCGGTGATGCCCGGGCGAACGCTCAGCCTCGCCTCGCGCCACGCGGGGCAGTACTGGTTCTCGTTGTCCGGGCTGGGTCGCGGCCCCACGATCGACATGTGCCCGACCAGGACGTTGAAGAACTGCGGGAGCTCGTCGATCTTGTACTTGCGGATGAACTTGCCGATCTTGATCAGACGCGGATCGTTCTCCATGTGGAACTGGGGTCCGTCGGAGATGTTCTGCGCCTTGAGCTGCTTCTTGATCTCCTCGGCGTCGCAGCGCATCGAGCGGAACTTCAGGCAGGGGAACGAGCGTCCACCGAACCGCTGGCGGTAGTGCTTGAAGAAGAACGGGCGCCCGTCGTCGATGTAGATCGCCGCCAGGATGAAGGGGTAGAACGGGAGCGTCACCGCCAGCGCGACGAGCGCGACAGCGATGTCGAATGCCCTCTTGGAGACCGCTCGGAAGGGACGCTTGCGGAGGGTCGGGATCAGGCGCCAGGCCGAGTGCGTGACCGCGTACCAGTCAATCTCCGCTGGCTGGGTGTCCAGGTGCGGCGCGTCGGGCACGATGGCGGGCCCGACGATGGTTTCGCCCGACTTGAGGTCGTGCCCGGCGCCGAGCCATACGGGACCGATGATCCGCGCGTTGGGGTCGATCGTGCAGGTCTCGTGGATCCAGACGCCCGGGCTTGGCTGGTAGACTCCCTGGATCACGCCGCTGGGCGAGGCCCAAGCGCGGAGGATCCAGCGTCTAAAATCGTCCGAGCCTTCGATGTCTGTCTTGAAGATGCGTCCCGGGACGCGCAGAGCGACCCGATCGTCGGTCTCGATGGTCCGGGCCAGTTCCCGCGAACCGATGCGTCCGGAGGGCGCCCGATTCCAGGTGTTGGCGTACTCGATGCTGGGTGTGATCCAGAGCTGCGCCGAGTGAATCTGACGAGCGTTGTAGCTGCGCACGAACTTGATGAACCGATTCTCGCTGTCGTCCTGTACCGATTCGCGGTAGGGCGAGCTCTCGGTCTCGACGAGTCGGACGCGGATAGCTTTCGGATGCATCCAGGACATGATCCTCAGCAGCTTGCGGACACCAAAGCCGACCAGCTTGTCCTCGTCGAGGAGGATGTAGAGCTCAGGGCCGCTGGGGTCGGGGGTCGGGCCACCGGGGCGCACGATCTGGAACCCTCGGCTCGCCCAGTAGCGGTCGTGGATCTCCGTCAGCGACAATCCCCACACGGGCGTCAGGGCGTCCGGGCAGGACGCCTGCATGATCCGCGGCTCTTGTCGTAGAACGGTGCTCACGTCCCGGTCTCATCCTCAGCGGCATCGAGCGAGCCGACGCGATCCGTCTTGGGCGGGGGGATGCTGCCCACGATCGAACGATCCATATCCAGCGAGCGCTCGCCCTGGCGCCGGGGCATCTGGTGCATGCTCGGTGCACCAACCGAAGCCGCGCTCAGGCTGCGGCGCAAATCCTCCGGATCGGCCCGGTTAAAGACCAGCCCGGTGCTCCGCACGCCCAGGCGCTCCAGGCGCGAGACAGCCGCCTGAACGACGTTGTCCGCCTGTCCGCGCGCGACGACCAGGAGCACCTGATCCGCGGAGGCCGTCACGATGCCGGCTTCGAGGCTGCCAAGCACGGGACCCGTGTCCATCAGAATCACATCGAAGCGCTCACGGAGCCAGTCGATCACCTGCTGGATGGGTCGGCTTGCCAGCTGCTCGGGGCGGCATTTGCTGGTGTCGCCGATGGGCATCGCGTAGAGCTTGTCCGTCTGCGTGTGCTTGATGCACTTGGTGGGCTCGAGCCCGGTCAGCAGATCCGCCACGCCGCGCCGACCCGTCAGACCGAGCCTTGCCGACAGCCCGCCGCCGACCATGTCCATATCGACCAGGATCGTGCGCAGCCCGGTGAGCGCATAGGACGCACCGAGCGATTGAATCAGAGTGGTCTTGCCGTCACCAGGCTCGGCGCTCGTGCAGGCGATGACGACCGACGTGTTGTCGCCGTAGCCCTGGATCGATTGAAGCGTGTTGCGCAGGTTGTGCACGCTGACAGCGGCGATCCGCTCGTTCTCCGGGTCGTGCTTCTCGAGCTCTGGCAGGGTGCCCAGCAGCGGCGGCAGGGAGCGGATCGATTCGAGATCGTCGACGTACCGGAACTCGCGTCGGAGCGAGCCGAAGGCCACGACACCGGCGACGCCCATGAACCCCCCGGCAATAAACCCGAGCCCTGCGAGCATGGGCCTCTTGTCGGGGGCCTGCGCCGATGCCGAGGGCGGGCTGACCACCTCGATGCGCCCTTCCTGACGGCGCGTCTGATTCAGCCTGAGGTTCTCGCGTCGGCTCTCGAGCTCGTTGCGCGTGCGAGTCAGTCGCTCGAGGCTGGATTGATCCTTGGAGATGTTCTCGTTGACCGAGCGGAGCTCCTTGAGGCGCTCGTCACGCTTGGCCCGCTGCTGGAGCTTGACTGCGAGCGTGTCGTAGAGGCCCTGGAGAGTCAGCGCACGCGGGTCGACGGTCTTCTCGCCTTGCTGGATTTGCAGGCGTACGACCTCGGCACGGGCTTTGATCTGGCGATCGAGGATCTCTTCTTCTTTGCGTTTGACCGCGACCTGGGGGTATCGCGATCCCTCGGTATCGATCAGGAATTCGATCTCGGCGCGGACCTGGTCACGCTTGCGGAGATACGCGGCAAGCTCTGTGTCCTGCTCGGCCATCTGCTCTGGGCGGAGCTGCGAAGGATCGACGGTTTCGGGTCGCTCGGCGGGCGTCTGGCTCTCGCGCTGTGCGATCTCGATCTGCAGATCCTCGATCTCTTTCTGGACGCTGCCGCGGTCTTCTTCGAGACCCTTGATCAGCAGCGACAGATCGGTCGTGCCGTACTGCTCGGTCGCCAGCTGGATCGCGCTGCGCAGACTCTGGATGTTGGTCTCGTGGTCGCGGATGAGCTTGTTGAGCTCCGCCTCCTGCTTGGCGATGCTGTTCTTGGCTTCTTCCTGCTTCAGGAACGCGTCGAGCGTTGCCGCGAGCGCCTCGCGGGCGGTTTTCGGCTCGGTCGTCGTACTCTTGGCGGTGAAGTAGGACTTGTTCTTCTTGAAGTCGATCGAGATGACCTCTCGCAGCTTGCTGGCGCCGCGTTCGGCGCTCGGCCAGCCGGCGCTCTGCAGCGAGGGGTTGTCCGCGGCGAGCAAGAGGACCTCGCTGGACTCGAACTCCAGCGACTTGCGTTCGACGTAATCAGAGAACCGCCCGCCGCCGTCAAGGTTCATCTCCGCGCCGGTGACGCTCTCGAGATTCTCGCGCACGTACACCGTCACGCGGCTCTCGTACTCGAGCCCCTTGCTGGTGTACCCGATGGCCGCGAGCAGAAGCCCGAGCCCGATCGAGATGCCCAGAGTCAGCGGGACGCGCCCGCGGATCGACCGCTTGGCGAGCGTGACGAGATCGAGGGCCTGGTCCTCCGCCCCCAGAGGGATGAATTCCTCGGGCGTGGCTTTGCGCATCGGAGCGTCCGGATCGTGCATGTGATTGCTCAACTGAGTCCCTCCGCCACGGTCTCGATCACCGGGTCCAATGCCGGGGCGATCGCTTCAATGACCCGAATCACGTCCTCGCTTGGCTTGTCGCTGTCGAAAATGATCTGAATCTGGGCCGAGCCCAGCTGGTTCCGCCTGCGGTTTTCAGAAGCGCCGCGCACGCCGCTGAGATCAGCGTAGATCGCCTGCGCCGGCTCGGGCATCCCACGCGTTGGCAGGGCGAAGAAAAGCCCGATTGTGATCTTCATTGGATTCCCAAAGTCACCCAGACGCTCGAAACGGAAAATGGTCAGGTCCCGTTCTTCGCCCGCAAAGGTCGCTTTGGTTGTTTCAGAGCCGGTTGGCGTCCACCCGGTCGCCGGGTAGCAGCGCATCGGATAGTGCCCCTGCATGTCCCGTACGTCGGTGCAGTGCACCATGACAAGACGGAATCGGTCGGTCTCGCTCGAGTACCCCCGGTGCAGGACCCGGTTAGGCCTGAGCATCTCCATCACCTGCGGCGGCGCAGTCGACAGGTCCGAACCGATCCAGTTCCCGATGCGGTAAGGGAGCCTGTCGATCGTCCGGGCGACCGTTTCGAAGTAGCCCTCGACGTTCTCAGGCGGTGCCGGGTTGAGCGTGCCCACAGCCAGCAGCGCCACGAGCAGACCGCCCGAGATCAACGGGATCACGAGACGCTTGATCGGGTTGGCGATGATCCGTGCCATAGCTATTCGCGCATCGCTCCGTAATTGAGGACGGGAAGCTCCATCCAGCGGAGGAACCTCATGATCGACCAGAGGACCAGGAGCGCGACCACCATCATGAACCAGCCCGAGAGATCGTGGAACGCGGTTGCGGTGCTCTCGCTTGCGTAGCCGTAGAACATCACCGTGGGCATGAGCCGCAGGATATTGACCACGACCGCCAGCAGCGGGCTTGAGGCGAGCAGGAGCGCCCGGACCATCGGGCGGGCCGGGATCGAGAATGCAAAGGTGTAGGTCACGACAAAGAGCGCCGCGACCATGCGCATGCCGTTGCACGCCTCGGCGATGACGACGTTGTGCCCGTTGATGATCAGCGCGTTGCCGGTCCGTACAACAGGGACGCCGAAGAGATCGAGCAGGTACTGCGAGCACTGGGCGCTGACGTTCTGCAGCGGCCTTGCGATTTCTAGGCGGATGATTGCGGGGATCGGGAGCAGGAACAGAAGGGCGACCGCCGGGACGGCAAGCTTCATGACGGGCTTGTAGCCGGCCACCGAGAGCACGCAACCGAGCAGAAGGAGCAGCGCCGAGAAGTGCCAGAGGACGTCCCGCGAATGACGCAGACCGATCTCCCCGATGCCCCAGGCAGCCAGGATCACGAGCGGGCCGTAGACCGAAGCCGTCGGTTTCAGACGGATGATCCGCCCGCGCCGAAGCCAGGCGAGCCACGCCGCCACGGGCAGCGCCAGGAGCACGTGCGACTGTTCGGGGTCGTTGAGCCCCTGGCTGAAGATGTCGGCCCAGGCATTGAACGATGCGGCTATCGCGGCGGTGATGAGCACCGCCAGGGCCACGCAGTCGATCGTTCTCCAGTTCCGAATCAGCAGCATCGAGCCAAAGTACCCCTGCACGAGGCGGATCGTTCAATCCGCAGAAACAACGCTGTCGACGACCACAGCCCCGGCGGGCACCACGGCCCCTGGGCAGACCAACGACCGCACAACGATCGCGCCGGGGCCCACTTTGGCCCCGGGCATCACCACTGCATCGGCGACTATCGCGTCCCGCGCCACCTGGGCGTCGTCGGCGATGCGCGATTTGTCAAGCGTCCGCGTCAGAGGCCGAAGTGGTCCGAGAACCGGCGGGCTGTCGTTGATCGGGCAGGACTGCCCGACCGCGACCGCCGAGGCCGCCAGGAACTGCTCGAGCGTCCGGAGAGGGAAGGGCATGAAGTTCAGGGTCGCCGACGTCCGGACATCCAGCCCCTGTTCGATGCACTTTGGGAGCCACTGCTCTTTGATGTCCATATAACCGGCGCTCGGCACGTTCGCGAGCGCCGAACAGCGCATCAGCATGATCCCCGCGGGCGAGCCGTCGGGCGATCGCGAGATCAGGATGTCCGGCTCGTACAGGTTCCAGTCCTGCAGCAGGTGCACGAGCGAGCCGGCGATGTACCGAGCGCCCTCGGCGACCAGGATGAGCGAGTCGGGATCGTCCTTGCGGGTGACGTCACGGATCACGCCCGCAGGCCCGCGGAACTCGTCGGGCTCAGCGATCGTTCGCACCTCGAAGCGATCGTCGGTCAGGTTGTGCGTCGGCTCGTAGGGCGGCCCGCTGTGCACCACTCGGATCGAGGGGCGCGAGATCCCCGCCTGGGTGCTGAGATGGTCCAGCATGTCGCACCAGCGACCGAAGACGGTCTCGTGCGCAGTCAGCCAGAGCTCAAGAGTGATTCTCTTGGTCAGCTTCGCCAGAGGCGAAGGGACCAGTCCGCCTGCGAGCAGGATGCAAGAGTCCAGCTGAGGACCTGCCATGGGCGGCTCCGCAGGGAATTCCTGCTCCTGGGTTGGTGCGTGTTGGATCATTTCTCTCTACCCCGCTCGGATAGGGGGTGATAGGGCGCCGCGTCTCCTCATCCATCGCCATGTTTGGCGACCGACTGAGTCTAAGCGAGAAGCTTGGAATTACAAACATGAGTGACGCAACGCTTATCCCCTGAATCGGGCGAGTGCTGCACTCAGAAAGAGTCTCCCGGCAAAGGGGATCCCGACGAGCAGGTACCGCTTTGCAAGTCTCCCAGGCTCCTGGAGGAGCCTGTGGACCCATTCCAGGCCGAATCGGCGAGCCCAGGCCGGCGCCCTGCGGACATCGCCGGTCACAAAGCTCAGGCTGATCCCGATCCCAAAGAACCATGTTTCTGGGCGGTCATGGCGGAGCGATTCGATCAGGCGCTCCTGCTTCGGACAGCCGAGCGCGACGAGCACGATCCGGGGGCGGGTTTCCTCGAGCCGATCGCGGATCGTCTGCATTTGCTCCGGATCTTTCTCGAATCCGAACGGAGGGCAGTGCGTCCCGACAACCCTGAGGCCCTCGTACTTCTCTTCGAGCACCCGCGCCGCTTTGTCGGCGATGCCTTCGTCGCCCCCGAGCAGGAACACGCCGGAGCCGCGCGTCGCGGCGAGCTCGCAGATGCGCCAGACCAGATCCGAACCCGCGACGCGCTCGGGCAGAGGCGTGCCCGCGATCCGGCTCGCCCAGATCAGCGGCATCCCGTCGGCAAGCCGGAGCGTCGCCGGTTCGACGAGCCCTGCAAACTCCGCGTCGTGCGTCAGCTTGTGCAGGATGTCCAGGTTGGGCGTGACCACCCAGCCGCCCCTGTTGGCAGCGATGGCGCCGTCGATGCGGTTGATCGTTTCGTTCATGGTGAGCTTGTGCACCCACCCGCCTGCGAGGCGCACGCGCTCTGGTTCAGCATTGAGATCAACGGTGCTCATCACGCGGTCTGCCGCGCCGAACTTTGACGGGCGTTCCATTCACGCTTGGTGCGCTCGTTGGCCTCGCGCGCCGCGGCGGCCTTGCCGATGAGCAGCGACCGGTGCTCGAACCTGCGGAGGAACCTTCGGAACTCGGGCGTGCCGTGCCTCGGGTAGCCCGTCAGCCACGATCTGAGGTATCCAACGAGAATCCCGAGCCCGCCGAGAATGATCGGGCGTTCTTTCATCCGAAACGCCGTCACCGCGAGCATGTAGACCGGGCCGGTGCCCATGTACCACTTGGCGCGTCCCCAGCGCTGGCGCCCGTGGAAGATACCTTTATAAGAGGAGCCCATCATGCGCCTGTGGATGATGCGAAGCTCCGGGTGCTCCTGGCTCTCTGCGATCCAGCCCTTCATCCGGCACATGTGCCCGTCGATGCCGTCCCAGCCGACCTCCTCTGCGAACCGCCCGATATCTTCGAAGGCCTCGATGCGGAAGAACTTGGCGTTGCCCACCGCGTTCTCATCGCCGGTGGGCTCGGATTCGAGCGTGCCATCGCCAAGGCGCAGGTACAGCTTGCCCGAGTAGTTCCCATAACGCGGGTGGGAGTTCATCCGGTCCATCACCAGCTCGAAATAGCGAGGCGGGAACTCCAGGTCTGCGTCGATCTTGCAGACAAAGTCGAACTGCGATCGGTCGATCGCCTCGTACCCCTCGTTGAACGCGGCAATCACGCCCGGGCCCACGCGACGCTCGCCCGTGTTCCTGCGGTGATGCACCCTGAACCACGGGTACTTTCTCTCGGCCTCGGCCAGGATGCGCGGCGTGTCGTCGGTCGAGCCATCATCCACGAACAGACACAGCGTGGGCGGCTCGGTCTGGGCCGCCAGCGAATCGATCGTCGCCTGGGCGTGCTCGGCTTCGTCCTTGCACGGGCAGATCAGCGCGTAGCGACGACCGGATAACGAGGGCACGGGCTGTGTCTGCTCATCGGGCATGCCTGTGTGGCTCTCCTTTGGCTCTGCTCTGACGGTATCGGCGCCGAGGCGGGATATCTGACCATGGGGTTTGCACTGGTTCGCATCTCAAAGGCCCGAGAACGCGCCGGGGAACTCTGGAATTCCTGGTGATCCAGCCCGTCACCCAACGCACGGATGATCGGTCCTTCAACCGGATCGCGTTGCCCAGAGTGCCCATGCCAAGCCACCGGCGCGGGTTTAGGTTGGGTCTGTAGGGCCTTCATCGCCCGTGCGAATCACAACCCCTGTGATGGGGATGCCGGCTCGGGACTCCGGTGAGACTCTGCAGCGCCTCACGGGGTGTCTCTGTGCGGTCGATCTCTCCATAAGCCTTGATCTGACAAGGCGTTCGGGAGGTCGAAATGAATCTGACAAGCAAGTGGCAGGCGGCTACGCTCGCACTCATGCTCAGTTCTGGTGCCGTAGTGGCACCTGCGGCGGCTCAATCGGCGGGGGATGACGTCGAGATGGAGCGGATCGTGATCGCTTTGCCCAACGGCAAGCGCATTGTCCGCTACGTGCCTCGTACGACCAGCACAAACCCAGGACCAAATAACAATACCAACCCACCCGGGGATAACTCGGGCGGTTCCGGGGACGACGGCGACGGCGACGGCGACGGAGGAGGCGGCGGGGACTCCAACAACCTCTGGACGCCTCCGGATGTCCCAGACGACATCTCAAGGCAGGTCGCTCAGTGGCTCACCCTCTACCGCGCTGGTGACATGAGTGCCGACATCAACGGCGACGGCAGGCTCAACCCGGAAGATTACACCGCGCTGATCGCACAGCTGACCGGGGGCAACGGCAACTCGGGCACAGGCGACGGCGGCGGAAACGGCTCCGACGATGACGGCGGTGACGGTGACGGTGACGGCGGCGGGGGCGGTGGAGACGACGACGGTGACGACGACGACAACTCCGGCCCGAACAACACCGAGGGCTGGACCGAATTGACGCCCGCCCCGGAAAGCCGCGTCATCTATGTCTCAAGCTCACAGGGAAACGACTCGAACAACGGGTTGTCGGAGTCCACTCCGGTGCGGTCTCTCGACCGCGGCATGGCGCTGCTGCGATCCGGTCAGCCTGACTGGCTTCTCTTCAAGCGAGGCGACACATTCACCGGCTCGTTCGGGCGGTTCGAATTCGCCGGCATGAACGAGAACAAGCCGATGGTCATCAGCGCCTACGGCAACGGCCCGCGTCCCAAATTCATCACGGGCAACAGCCCCGCCTTCAACCTGGCCGGCGGCTTCGAACGCAAGCACATCGCCATCATGAGCCTGCACATGGAACCGGGCACGGGCCACCCGCCCGGCGGAATCCGTGTGGTCACGGGCTCAGTGGAGGACATTCTCATTGAGGACTGCTTCCTGAAGGAGTACGCCGTCAACATCCTCGTCCAGGGCGAGAACGGCGACACGATGAACAACATCCGGATCCGCCGGAATCTCATCCTCGACGCCATGGGCACCACGCACGCCCAGGCCATCTACGCCTCGCACATCGAGGGCCTGACCGTCGAGGGCAACATCATCGATCGCAACGGCTGGGACCACCGTGTTGGCCGGAGCGACGCGACCATCTTTGCCCACAACTGCTACATCCAGAGGTCGGTTCTCGATCTCGTCTTCAAGGACAACATCGTGATGCGTGCCTCGTCCCACGGCCTGCAGGCCCGCATGGGCGGCATCATCGAGGGCAACACCTTCTACCAGAACCCGATGGCCATCATGTTCGGCAACGAGGGTGTCAAGAGCAACGAGTACGCCGTCCGCGGCACCATCAAGCACAATGTCATCCTCGAGGGTGTCGACATCAATTCGAGCCTCCCCCGAGGCGACGGCATCGTGCTCCAGCACACCGCAGAGGTGATCGTCTCGGACAACATCCTCAGCAAGAATCTCAACGATCCCAGCAGCGCCTACGGCATCTCCATCGACGGCCCCGACTCCGCGCCCGTCCGCAACGCGCTCATTGCCAACAACGTCATCCACGACTGGGACCTTCCCTTCCGTGTCCACGACTTTAACGCCGTAAGCGCCACCTTCCGCGACAACGTGCTCTACAACTCCGACGACGACAAGCCCCTCGTCAAGCACCGCCGCAGCCGCTCGGTCGATGCGGTGAACTACAGGAACAACTACTACATGCGTGCGGGCAATCAGGACTGGTTCCAGGTCAGCTCCACTGAGCTGAGCCTGCCCGAGTGGACCTCGCAGCATGCCCAGTACGCCCGGCAGATGACCGGCTCGTTCTTCGACGGCAGCCGTACGTACGACAGCTACGCCCGCTCGATCGGATTCAGCGGTGCCCCCGCGATGATCGAGGCCATGCGCAGCATGCGCAAGGGCAACTGGGACGTGCGTCTGACGCCCGAAGCCATCAACGCGTACTTCCGCGAAGGATTCACGGTCGTCGGGTCCACAAACTGAGCGAGAGCTCCCCGGCAGAGTCGGGGAGGAGAGAGCACCCGGCCGCGTGGGAAACCACGCGGCCGCGGCTTTGGCGGGCGGGGGAAGCGCACGCGACAACGACCGGCCAAGAGCGCCGGGCTATGCTGGGCAAGCGATGCGCATCGGATACGTCATCCCGGAGTTCCCCTCGCAGACGCACGTCTGGATCTGGCGCGAGATCCTGCACGTCCGCGAGTGGCGCATGCCGATGACGACTTTTTCGACGCAGAGACCCGCAGCAAAGGACCGCGCCCGACACGCCTTCGCCGATCAGGCCGAACGCGAGACCGTCTACCTCTGGCCCAGATCAAAGCTCGGCGCGCTTTTGACGGTGCTTGGCACGCTCCTCTGCCACCCGATCGGGTTTGCAGGCTGTCTCCGGCTCGCGCTCACGCTCGAGAACACCGTCAACCGGGGCAAGGTCCGCCCGCTGCTCCCGCTCGTCGTACCCGCGTGCATCCTGGCCAAAGAGGCACGCAAGGCGGGCATCACGCACCTGCACTCGCACAGCGTGGCGCGCAGCGCAGTGCTCTGCATGATGGTCAAACGCCTCATCGGGCTGCCCTACTCGCTCACGCTCAACGCCGATCTGTCGTGGTGGGGCGGCGGAGTCGAGCAGAAACTCGCCGAATCCGCCTTTACGATCGCCATCACCCAGTCGCTCCTGGACGAGATCCACGTCAAATTCCCCGCCATCCCACCCGGTCGCATCATCCTCGGACGAATCGGTGTCGACACCCGGCGCTGGGAGCGTCCCGCGTCGCGCCCGATGCCAACGGGTGACTCAGGACAATTTCGGATTGTCAGCGTGGGGCGCATGCACCACAACAAGGCGTTCGACGTGCTCATGCAGGCGGCCCGCAAGCTGACCGACGATGGCATGGATATCGAGGTCCGCATCATCGGTGACGGATCAGAGCACGCCGCGCTCGAAACCCTGCGCACAAGGCTCAGGCTCGAGGGCATCGTGACGTTCCTCGGCTCGATGTCCGAGGACCAGATCATCGACGAGCTGCTCGACGCGCACATCTTCAGCGCCGTCAGCAGACACGAGCCGCTGGGCGTCGTCTACATGGAAGCCATGGCGCTGGGCGTGCCCACACTGGGCACCACTTCGGGCGGTGTCCGGGAGATCATCGATTCCGAGCACAACGGCCTGCTCGTCGAGCCCGGCAACCCCGAAGCGCTCGCCAGCGCCATCCGTCGCCTGATCGATGACCCTGCGCTCCGCCAGAGATTCAGCGAGGCGGGTCGCCGGGCGATCGTCGAGAAGTTCGACAGCCGAATCGGAGCAGCGACGATCTACGAGAAGCTCACGGGCAAACCGGCACCCGGCGCACCCGCCCAAAGGGCTTCTGTCGCGTGAGCACGATCGATCCAGAGGGAGGCGTCCCCGCCGAGCCGATGCCCGTCGCCCCGCGCACCGGCCCGAGGACTTCGCTCAGGCACACCGCCGTCAAAGCCTCGATGTGGACCATGGGCGGCTTTGCGCTGGGCAACTTTTTCCGCCTGATCAGCAACATCATCCTTGCGTATCTCCTCGTCGACAACATCGGCGCACTCGGACTCATGGTCCTGGTCAATTCGTTCCTGCAAGGCCTGCGGATGTTCACCGATGTGGGCTTCAACCTCGGGCTCATCCAGCACAAGGACGGCGACAACAAAGCCTTCGTCGACACGGCCTGGACACTCCAGGCGATCCGTGGCGTCCTGCTCTATCTCGCGTGCTGGGTGTTCGCGATCCCCTTTGCGCGAATGTACGACGAGCCCATCATCGCCCAGCTCATCCCGATCACGGGTGTGATCACGCTCTGCAACGGCCTCGCCTCTTCGGGCCTGATCCTCGCCAAGCGCAACCTCGACGTGAAGAAGCTCACGCTGATCGAGCTTGGCTCGCAGGTTGCCGGGCTGACCGTCGTGATGATCTGGGCCTTCCAGAGCGCCACGGTCTGGGCGCTCGTGGGGGGCAACATCGCCGGCGCCGTCTTTAGGACCGTCATCTCACACATCGTCTTTGCCGAGCACCGCGCTTCCATAGGCTGGAACAAAAAGGCCGCAGGAGCGATGCTCCGCTTTGGCGGCTGGATCTTTGTCGCCACCATCCTCACCTTCGTCACATCACAGATCGACAAACTCGCGTTCGGCAAGGTCTTCGACGTCACCTGGCTTGGGATCTACGGCGTCGCGGCGACGTTTGCGATCGTCCCGATGCAGGCCGTCATGCGACTGGGCAACCAGGTCGTCTTCCCAACGTACGCCAAGGTCATCAACCGGGGCGAGGACCTCTCCAAAGTCCTCGACCGTGTGCGCCAACCCGTGCTCGTGGCGACGGGCCTTGCCGCCAGCGGCATGTTCGCCGCGGGTCCGTGGGTTGTGAAGCTCCTGTACCCGCGCGAGTTCGTCGACGCGGGCTGGATGCTCCAGCTGCTGGCCATCGGGATGCTCATGCGAGTGCTCAGCGAGACCTCGAAGGCCGCTCTGATGGCGATCGGTAAGCCCCGCGCGATCGCCACCGGACAGGTCATGAAGATCATCGGGTTCGCGCTGCTGACCTATGTCGGCTACCAGCAGCTCGGGATGATGGGGTTCATCGCGGGCGTGGCGCTCTCGGACAGTTTTCAGTATGGCTCGATGGCGATCAACGCCACGCACCACAAGCTCCGGGTCCTGCCCAAGGATGCCAGCACCTGCTGGCTGACCGTGCTCAGCGGAGCCCTTGGCATGTTCGCAGGGAATGCCGTCGCGGCTCAGTTCTCAAACTGGCACGCCTCCGCGATCGCGGGGGTCGGCGCGGCGAGCCTGGTCACGGGTCTCTTCTGGCTCAGGCCCATGCTCACCTGCTACAAGGACATCCGCCCGAGCCGAAGGAAGAAGCCTTCGCAGGCCTGATTCTTATGGTTTGGGCCCAACGGGCCGAAACTGTCTGTAGGCCCTCGCTGCGCGCATGGGTCCGAGAATCAGGCGACTAATATCACCCAGAGAGCACCCAGGAGTTCCGATCCAAAGCCATGACGCCCTTGGTCAACATCGCGCTGCTCGGTTGGTTCTTCGTCGGCGTGCCGATGCTGTTCCTCTTTTTGCCCAAACGCACCGCGGCCTTCTGCGGCCTCATCTTCGGGTGGCTCTTCCTGCCCTGGGCCCACTATCAGCTCGGCCCGCTCGATCTCACCCGGAACGTCGCAGTCTCCCTGAATGTCGTGCTCTGCATCCTCGTGTTCGACACGTCGCGGTTCCTCCGCTTCAAGCCCTCCTGGTTCGATCTCCCGATCGCGGTCTGGTGCGTTTCGCCCTTCTTTACTTCGCTCGCAAACGATCTGGGCGCATACGACGGCGGGGCCGCCATCCAGAGCCAGCTCTACGTCTGGGGACTGCCCTACCTGATCGGTCGCCTCTACATCACCGACACGCGAGCGATCAGGCACCTGGCGATGGTCATCGTCTTTGCGGGCATTCTGTACGTCCCCCTGATCCTCTGGGAGATCCGGTTCAGCCCAAGGCTCCACGAGCAGATCTACGGCTACCGCACCTACGACCACGGAGGCACAGCCACCCGAAGGCTGGGCGGCTGGAGGCCCGTGGTCTTCCAGCGCCACGGCCTGATGCTCGGTGTGCTCATGGCCTCGAGCGCGCTGCTGGCCGGTTGGCTCTGGTTCACCAGATCCGTCCAGGGCATGCCCCTGATGCCTCCGGGCACACGGGGCAGGAGAGTCCTTGTGGACCCAGACACCGGCAGACGCAGCCTCGCCGAGGCCATCGGCCCGACCGTGCTCTTCTGGCCAGTCGCACTGGGGCTGCTTGGCATATTTGTCCTCTGCCGCGCGCTCAACGGGCTGCTCGTCTTTGCGATCGCCTGCGCGGGGCTGCTGGCGCTCCGGTACATCAAGCTCCGCACCCCGCTGGTCCTGTTTGCGCTCATCCCGTTCGTCTTTGCAGGCACACGCATCGCCCAGCAGTTTACGGACTTCAGCTTCGATCAGCCGCTCGTTGATCTTGTCTCAAGGATCGACGAGAACCGCGCCGGATCGATCGAATTCCGGTTCGAGAACGAGCACATGCTCACTGAGAAAGCCATGGAACGCCCGGTGCTTGGCTGGGGAGGCTGGGGGCGCAACCGCGTCTACAACGACGACGGGGAGGACATCACCGTAACCGACGGCTTCTGGGTCATCACGCTCGGTCAGGCCGGGCTCGTCGGGCTTACCGCGGCGTTCATGACACTTCTGCTGCCGGTCTTTACGCTGCTGCGCCGGCACAGCGCCGAGACGCTCATCTCGCCCGAATTCGCCGCGGCTACAGGCCTCGCTGCCGTCCTCTGCATGTACGCGATGGACTGCCTGCCCAACGCGATGCTCAGCCCGATCTACGTCATGGTCGCCGGCGGGCTGACGGGCCTGCTCGTCACCGAGAATGCCCAGGCGATCGAACGTTCACGCGAAATCATCGACCGGCGCAGACACTACGCAAGTACACGGGGCGCCTGAGAGAACCCGGCTGGAGCCAAGACCTCGTGCAGGAAGGACATCTCTCAAATCCGAAGCGGCTGGCCGTCGTGGTGCTCAATTACAAGACACCCGGCCTCGTGGCCGACTGCCTGGCAACGCTCGAACGAGAGCTCGATCACGAGCGCGACATCGCCCTCGTTGTCGACAACTGCTCGGGTGATGGCTCGGCCGATGAGATCCAGCGCACCATCGATGATCGAAACTGGCAGAGCTGGGCGGTACTCGTCCGCTCCGAGGTCAACGGCGGCTTCAGCGCGGGCAACAACGTGGGCATGAAAGCCGTTCAGGCCGAGTTCTATCTGCTGCTCAACAGCGATACGCTCGTCCGCACCGGCGCCATCGCCGAGCTCATGCAGGCGTCCAAGCGCAACCCCAAGGCCGGGCTCATCGGTCCACGCCTCGAATGGCCGGATGCCACACCCCAGAATTCGTGCTTCAGGGACAAGAGCTTATCGAGCGAGCTGATCGCCGCTGCGCAGTCCGCCCCGATCACCAGGCTCCTCGCGCGGCGCGACGTCTCGATGGGCGTGTTCGATGAGCCGACCCGGGCAGACTGGGTGAGCTTCGCATGCGTGCTGGTGCGCTGCGAGGTTGTCGATCGCATCGGCCTCATGGACGAGGGGTACTTCATGTACTTCGAGGACGCCGATTACTGCCGCAAGGCCCGCCGAGCAGGCTTCGAGGTGCTCCACTGGCCCGCGGCTCGCGTCGTGCACCTCCGGGGCGGCTCCGCTCCCGTCAAGTCCAACGCCGCGGCGCGCAAGCGCCTTCCCGCGTACTACTACGCGTCCCGGACGCGTTACTTTGTCACCTTCGGCGGGCGTGCGCACCTCGTCGCGGCCAACCTCGCGTGGTCCGCCGGCTGGCTGATCGCGCTGGCCAGGCGCGCGTTCCAGGGACGAAAGATCGGCACGCCTCAGCGCGCCCTCCGCGACAACTGGACCGCCTTTGCCAGCCCGATGCGCCGCTGGAGACCGGGGGGCGCATCATGACGCTCCCGAGTTTTGTCGTCATCGGCGCCATGAAGTGCGCGACAACGACCCTCGCGGTGCAGCTCGCTGCGCAGGAAGGCGTCTACATCTCCGACCCCAAGGAGCCCAACTTCTTCAGCGACGACGAGATCTACGCCAGAGGCTTGGCGTGGTATGAATCGCTCTTCGACGGCGCAGCCGGGGCAAGGCACATCGGCGAGGCCAGCACGCACTACACCAAGCTCCCGACCTACCCGCGCACGCTCGAACGCTTCCGCGCCGCTCTGCCGGACGTCAAGCTCGTGTACGTCATGCGTCACCCCATCGACCGCGTCGTCTCGCAGTACATGCACGAGTGGTCGCAGCGCGTGATCTCGGGACCCATCGACGACGAACTGGCAAGCAACCCCTGGATCATCGACTACGGGCGATACGCCATGCAGATCGGACCCTGGCTCGACGCGTACGGACCCGACCGCATCCTGCCCGTCTTCAACGAGCGCCTCCGCGTTCAGCCGCAGGCCGAGCTCGAGCGCGTCTGCGCGTTCCTGGGCTTTGCCGGGACGCCCACCTGGGTCGAAGCGGGCGATCAGAATGTCTCCGAGCGGCGCCTCCGCAAGAGCCCGCTGCGCGACGCGGTGCTCAACGCCCCGGGGCTCAAGCAGATCCGAAAGGGCCTCATCCCGCGGAGTCTCCGCGACAGAGCCAAGAATCTCTGGCGGATGAAACAACGCCCCGAGCTCTCGCCGGCGGTGCGCGACATGCTCGAAACCCTCTACGACGACGACCTCAAGCAGCTGAGCACCCTGCTCGGTCTGGCCTCTCCGATCAGCTGCGCCAACTTCAAAGATGTTGCCGAGGCTTCGCCCCTGACGTTCACATCGGCCCGGAGCGTGGCATGAGCGTGGGTGCTGTCGCCATCGGACGCAACGAGGGCGAGCGCCTCGGCGCTTGCCTGCGATCGCTCGTCACGCGAGCGGACCGCGTCGTCTATGTCGACTCGGGCTCGACGGACAACAGCGTGGAACTGGCACGCTCACTCGGAGTCGAGGTGGTGAACCTGGATCTCTCCAGACCGTTTACCGCCGCTCGCGCCAGAAACGAGGGCCTGGCCCGGCTCCGCGAGATCCTCCCCGGGCTCGAATTCGTCCAGTTCGTCGACGGCGACTGCGAAGTCCGCCCCGACTGGATCGATTCCGCAAGGGATGCGCTCCTGGCCGACGAAAAGCTCGCCGTCGTGTGTGGACGCCGACGCGAACGCTTCCCCGCAGCGAGCATCTACAACACACTCACTGATATGGAGTGGGACACACCGATCGGCCCAGCTCTGTCCTGCGGCGGGGACGCCCTGTTCCGCGACAGCGCACTTCAGGCAGTGGGGGGCTACGACCCGACCGTCATCGCCGGCGAAGAACCAGAGATGTGCTTCCGTCTGCGCGCCGGGGGGTGGACGATCCGCAGGCTCGACGCGGAGATGACCCTCCACGACGCCAACATGGACAGCTTCGCTCAATGGTGGAAGCGAGCCGTCCGCGCCGGGCACGCCGCCGCCGAGGGCGCCTGGATGCACGGGCGCTCGCCCGAACGCTTCAACGTCAAGCGCACGCTCCGCCCCGTATTCTGGGGCGGTTTGCTCCCGGCGGGCGCACTCATCCTGGCGTTCTGGACGCTTGGGATCAGCCTGGTCGCACTCATCGGGATCTACGCGCTCCAGCACTTTCGCATCTACGCCCGCCAGCGCAACCGAGGCAGAGACCGCCGTGTGTCGCGTCTGAGCGCCACCTTCATGCTCCTCTCACAGTTCGCACTCCTGATCGGCATCCTGATCTTTGTCAAGAACCGCCTCCTGGGCAGACGCACGCGCATCATCGAATACAAGGGCGCACAGACCGGGGCTCCAGATGCCTGACCCCGGCCCAATCCTCTACATCGCTTCGGAGCTCCCAAAGCTCTCGGAGACCTTCGTCTACCGCGAGATCCTCGCGCTCCGCGCCAAAGGGATCAAGGTGTGCGTCGCCAGCGTGAACGCACCGCGGGACGAATTCGCACGCGCCGAGCTCGCCGAGATGAAGCGGGAAGCGATTGTTGTCTATCAGGGAGGCGTGCTCGGCGTTCTCGTCGATGTCCTGCTCGAAACGCTCTCGCATCCGTTGCCCACGACGCTGACGCTGATGTACGCCAAGCTCGATCCGCTCTTCGCCAGGAGCCTCTCGTTTACAGGGCGCCTCAAGGCGTTCTACCAGTCACTCGCCGGCATCTCGCTCGCTCGCCGGATCAGACACCTTGGCATCCGTCACATCCATTCGCACTTCGCGCACGTGCCCGCGACGATCGCGATGTCCGCAGCCCGCCAGCTGGACATCCCGTTCAGCTTCACGGGGCACGCCAACGACCTCTTCCGGCACCGATCGCTCCTCGAACAGAAACTCGAGCGAGCCGCGTTCGTCGCCTGCATCAGCGCCTGGCACAACCACTGGTACGGCTCCGTCTCACCCGCCAAACGCGACAACCGCCCGATCATCCGGTGCGGCGTGGACCTCCGCGAGTTCGCGCCCGCAGCGCAATCGCCCAACCTCATCGCCTCCGTCGCGAGGCTCGTCGAGAAAAAAGGTCTCGACACACTCGTCGCGGCCTGCGCTATCCTGCGCGACCGGGGCACCGAGTTTCACTGCAAAATCGCCGGCGACGGCCCGATGCGGGATCGCCTCGTCGCGATGATCGCAGAACTCAAGCTCGAGAGCCGCGTCACACTCCTCGGCCCCCTGCCCAACGAAAAAGTCCGCGAGCTTGTGTCCTCCGCCTCGATCTTCTGCCTGCCCTGCCGCGACGATTCCTCGGGCGATCGCGATGGCATCCCGGTCGCCCTCATGGAAGCGATGGCCTGCCAGGTCGCAACCGTCTCGGGTGACCTGCCAGCCATCCGCGAGCTCATCGAAGACCGCGTCTCGGGGCGACTCGTCCCGGGAAACGACACCGAGGCCCTCGCGGGCACACTCGAAGAACTCCTGGCCTCGAGCGAACTCCGCGCTGCGCTCGGCGTACAGGGCAGAAAGCGCATCGCTCAGGAATTCGATCTCGACGTCAACGCCGACCGCATGATCAGGGCCCTCCGCACGCTGGGCGGGCTCGCGTAAACTCACCCCACATGACCCCACTCGACCAGCTCGAATCCAAAGTCGCCGACCGCTCGGTCGTGGTAGGCGTGGTCGGGCTTGGCTACGTGGGCCTGCCGCTGGCCTCGGCGCTCCACACGGGCGGCGCGCGTGTCATCGGTTTCGATGTCGATCCTGCCAAGATCACCGCGTTCGCCGAGCGGAAGAACTACCTCAAGCACCTCGGCGACGCGATGTTCACCGAGCTCGCGGGCAGCGATCGCTTCGACGTGACAACCGACTTCGCGCGCCTCGCCGAGGCCGACGCCGTCGTTGTCTGCGTGCCCACGCCCCTGCGCGAAGGCCGCACGCCCGATCTGTCGTACGTGACCGAAACCGCCCGCGCGATCGGGAGAACACTCCGCCCGGGCCAGCTGATCGTGCTCGAATCCACGACCTACCCCGGCACCACCCGTCGAGAGTTTCTCGGAGCGATCACTGGCGCCGCGGGTGCGACAGCTCAAGCTCTCAAGTCAGGCGAAGACTTCCTCGTCGCATTCAGCCCGGAGCGTGAAGATCCCGGACGCAAGAGCCACGCGACCGCGACGATCCCAAAGCTCGTCGGCGGGCTCGACGAACGAGCCACACGGGTCGCGACCGATCTGTATCGCATCGGCATCCGCGAGGTCATCCCCGTCTCCTCGGCCGAGGTCGCCGAAGCCGCCAAGATCCTCGAGAACGTCTACCGCGCGGTCAACATCGCGCTCGTCAACGAGATGAAGCTCATCCTCTCGGACATGGACATCGACATCTTCGAGGTCGTCCGGGCCGCCGCCACCAAGCCCTTCGGCTTCCAGCCTTTCTACCCGGGCCCGGGCCTTGGTGGGCACTGCATCCCGATCGATCCCTACTACCTCGCGCACCGGGCCAAGGAGATCGGGCGCGAAGCGCGCTTCATCGAGCTCGCCGGCGAGATCAACCACGCCATGCCCGCGTACGTTGTAAACAAATGCCTCGATGCACTCAGGGCGCGCAGCGTCGAACCCCGGGACGCTCGCGTGCTCGTACTGGGCCTTGCCTACAAGCCGGACATCGACGATGTCCGCGAGAGCCCCAGCTTCGAGCTGATCGAGCTGCTCCGCGAGCAAGGCGCGCACGCCGATTACTCGGACCCGTACATCAATGCGACCTGGAAAATGCGGCGCTACGACCTGGGTCTGACGAGTGTCGAACTCTCGCCCGAGACGCTCGCAGGCTATGACGCGGTGATCATCTCGACCAACCACACCGCATTCGATTATGAGATGCTCGCCGAGCACGCGAGACTCGTTGTGGATACACGCGACGCGATGCGGATCTACGCGCAACAGATGGGCGATCGGCTGATCCGGGCCTGATGACACTGGATCAGCGCCCGGCATCTTCCTCAGAAAGCCATCATTCCACCGCGCACCCGATCGGTGACAGATACCGGCACACCGGCGCACCCGTCGCAGGGTCGCTGGCGATCTCGGTCTCCACGCCAAAGACCTCACGCATCAGATGCGCAGAGAGAACCTCGCCGGGCTTCCCGTCGGCGACCACCTGCCCCTTGCGCAGCGCGATCACCCTGCTGCACGCGCGAGCCGCCAGGTTGATGTCGTGCGCCACAAGCCCGATCGTGATCCCCTCTCGCTCGTTGAGCCCGCGCAGCAGATCCATCACCGCAAGCTGATGCCGGATATCGAGCGCGCTGGTCGGCTCGTCGAGCAGCAGAATCCTCGGCTCCTGCGCCAGCGCCGCCGCGATCCACGCCCGCTGGCGTTCACCGCCAGAGAGCGTCGCCAGCCGTCGCCCCGCGAACGCCTCGACATCGCACCGCGCGATCGCAGACTCCACGATCGCCCGATCACTCCCGGTCAGCTGCTCGGCGAACCCGCGATGCGGGTACCTGCCGTGCGCGACCAGATCGAAAACCGTCATGTCATGCGGCACGGGCGGCGACTGCGCCACCAACGCAAGCACCCGGGCCACTTCCTTCGTAGCCATCTCGCGCACCGGCTTGCCGTCGATCAGCACGCGACCAGATGTCGGCTTTTGCAACCGGCACATCGTCCGAAGCAGCGTCGATTTCCCCGAGCCGTTGGGCCCGATGATCGCCGCAAAGTCCGACTCGCCGAGTGTGAGCGTCACCGGCTCCGGCGCACCGAGCACCACTGATCGCCCGAACCGAACCGAGATACCCTCGCACGCCACCCTCACCGGATCGACCTCGTCGTCGAGATCAGGAAGATGAAATAAGGCCCGCCCAGGAGCGCCGTGATCATCCCAACCGGAAGCTCCTGCGGACGCTGCACCGTCCGTGCTCCAAGATCCGCGTACACAAGCAGCACTGCGCCGCCAAGCGCCGCCGCCGGCAGGAGCACCGTGTGCCTGGAGCCCAGCATCAGCCTGAGCATGTGCGGCACGATCAACCCGATAAACGTAATGTTCCCGCCCACCGACACCGCGCTGGCCGCCAGCAGGCACGCCAGCGCCAGCGCCGAGAACCGCACGAACTCCACGCGCACGCCCAGCCCCTTCGCCGCGTCGTCACCCAGCCTGAGCGCATCGAGCGCCCGCACCAACGGCACGACCAGCAGGAGCGCCGCAAGCGAGTACCACTTGACGAAGCGAACCTCGCTCCATCCGCGCCCGTTGAGCGAGCCCGAGAGCCACTGGATCGCCGCCTGGTTCCGATCCGGGTACGCGATCAGCAGGTACGTCGTCAGCGCCGTGAGCATCGCGGTGATCGCGATCCCCGCCAGCACCATCCGGATCGGGCTGGCGCCCGCGCCAGGCCTGTAGCTGATCGCATACACCGTCAGCCCCGCAGCGAGCGCCCCGAGGAACGCCCCGGCCGGCAGGATCGCGCCGCTGTTTGTCCGCAGAAAGTGATCATCGGGCAGCGTCGCCGTCACAGAGGGCATCAAGACCAGCGCGATCGTCGCCGCGAGCCCCGCCCCCGCGGTCACCCCGATGATGTTGGGCGCCGCGAGCGGGTTTCGCATCACAGCCTGCAGCAGCACGCCCGCAACCGCAAGATCGATCCCCACGATCGCCGCGCACAGCGCCCTGGGCAGCCGGATCTCTCGCGAGATCACGCGCGACACCTGCTCGGGAAGCTCCGAGAGGTTCTCCGTCCCATACACAACAGAGAGCCAGATCCCAAGCCCGAGCAGCAGCACCAGCGCCGGGATCACCACGGCGGCGTTCATGCACCACCGGACCAGCCCGGGCATCGCTCGATTCGGTGAATCCATCAACTAGTGTTGGCAACAAGTGCCAGCCCGTCACCGGGCAAGCGGTCGCATGGGCCCAATCAGCCGTCGCGTTCGGGGATCACAACCGGGTCGAGCGAGGGCGGGGTGTCGCCGCCCTCGTCACGGGGCGAGGTCTCAGAGGGCAGCATGTCGCCCGAGGTGGGCGGCGGGGCCTGGTTCCTGACCGGTGACACGTACGCCCCCGTGGAGGCGTACTCAGGGATGTCACGGATCGAGACATCGATGCGGCGCGAGTGAGCCAGGGGCACAGCGATCTCGTTGCGGAGCTTGCCCGTGCTCTTGTCCGTGCTCGTTAGCTCCCAGCGCATCATCGCCGTGCGATTCCCGGTCGAATCGTCCGAGCTTCGATTGTCGTAAAAACGCACCCTCAGCTTCTGGTCCACGGGCACGTCCATCGCCCAGAGCGACTCGCCAGTGGTCGTATCCACAACGGTGACCGTCATGGGCATCAGCGGCGTGCTGGAATACGAATGCGAATCGAGTGAGGCCTGGCAGCCCGAAAGAAGGGCCCCCATCAGACCCAGGCAGGCTGCAAACAGAACGTAGGATCGGCTGGTCATCGGTCGTGTCTCCGGTTGGCAGGCCCGTCCTCGACGGACCCGGAGAGTCTATCGACGAGTTGGGCCTCCGTCGTCCACCCGGAATCGGCACCATCCGCGCCTGCCGCTTGCCCGGGTAGAGTTCAACGCATGAATCCCGACCTGCCCACAACCGACACCCCTGGCCCGCCCTATCGCATCGGGCACGGCTACGACCTCCACCGACTCGAACCACGCCCCCCGGAGGGCCAAGGACGCCCACTCATCCTCGGAGGCGTTCAGATCGACCACGACCGAGGACCAGTCAGCCATTCCGATGGCGACGCCGTCCTCCATGCCGTGACCGATGCTCTGCTTGGGGCCCTTGGCCTGCCCGACATCGGGCAGCTCTTTCCAGACAACGACCCCCAATGGGAGGGGGCCTCGTCAGACCGATTCCTCCTCGAAGCCGCAAGCCGGATGCAGGCCCTGGGCTACCGAGTCTCGAATCTGGATGTCACGCTGATCCTGGAACGCCCGAAGCTCCAGCCCCACAAGGACGAAATCCGGCGCAACCTGGCGCTCATGCTGGGCGTCGATCCCGCGTTCGTCAACATCAAGGGCAAGACGCACGAGATGGTCGACGCGCTGGGGGAGAACCGGGCCGTCGAGGTGCACGCGGTCGCCCTGCTCGCAGCGATCTAGCGCGCCGGACCTTTCTTCCAGATCACCCGGTCGGTCAGCCTGGGGAACATCGCAGCCAGCTGGAAGCCCACGCGCGCGGGTCGGCTCATCCACACCTCGGGCTTTGGCTTGGTAAGCGCCCTCACCACCGCGCCGCCCACGCGCTCGGCGCTCTGCGAACGTTTGTGCTTTCGGCTTTCGACAAGCTCGTCCCGGCGCGTCTGCATGGCTTCGAAGAACTCCGTGTTCGTGCGCACAGGATGGACAGTGGTCACGCTGACACCCGCGGGCGCCAGCTCGACACCCAGCGCCCGCCCGATGTGATGCTGGGCAGCCTTGGTCGACGAGTACACGCTGTACCCGGGTGAGGGCAGCGCCGAGAGACAGCTCGTGCAGATCAGGATGTGCCCGGCGCCGGCCTGGAGCATGGGCCCGGCGGCGGCCCGGATCGTGTGGATGGTCCCGAAGAAATTCACGTCGAACATCTCACGCAGGAGTGCATCTGAGGTTGCCAGCAGGTCGTGCCTGACGCCAAAGCCCGCGTTGGCAAAGACAGCGTGCACCGAGCCGAACGCCTCGATCGTGCGCGCAACCATGGCGTTGCACTCGTCCTGCGACGCGACGTCGCAGCGCACCGCAAGGGCCCTCCCGCCCGACTGCCTGATGCGCTCAGCGATGGCTTCGAGCTTGTCCGTGCGTCTTGCCGCGAGCGTGACGGGCATGCCCGCCTTGGCGCACGCCAGCGCCGTCGCGGCCCCGATGCCGCTGGATGCGCCCGTGATCACGATGGGCTTGCCGGTCAGGTCAATCCTCGCCATCACGCGCCCCCTTGATGAGCCAGCGGAACTCGGGCATTTTCAGCGCAACCGCAAGCCCCGAGTATGACCCGACGCCCACAACGACCGCCACCGACAGGCGCAGCGCGCTGGTGCTCCACGTCTGGGCGCTGGGCATGAAGTGCAGCGCCGCCCACACAAGGCCTCCCATGACCAGTGAGATCAGCCCGATGCGTACCGCGCCGGGCAGGATCGAGACATCCGGCTCGAGGCGCCGGCGCAGGATGTAGGCGAGCGTGCCCATCTGCAGCAGCGCGGTGAGCGCTGTCGACCACGCGAGGCCGGCTTCCTTGAGCGACCAGATCAGGGCCAGATTGCTCGCCAGATTGACGCACACCATGACGATGCCGATGCGCATGGGCGTGAGCGTGTCGCCCAGCGCGTAGAACGATCGGCTGAGGATGTGGTTGAGCGAGTAGGCAAAGACGCCAAGCGAATACCCCGCGAGCACCGCGGCTGACCGGTCCAGCCCGCTGTCGCTGAACCCGCCCCCGCCTGAGAACATGACCTCAACCAGATCGCGCCGGACGACGAAGAGCCCGACGGTTGCGGGGAGCCCGATGAAGAGCGAGAGGCGCATGCCCCGGGCGACGGTCTGGGTGAAGCTGAAGCGATCGCCCGCGGTGCGCGCGAGCGCCGGGAACGCCGCGGTCGCGACCGCGATCCCGAAGACACCCAGCGGGAACTGGTAGAGGCGCTGGGTGTACCCGACGATCGCGTTGGAGGCCTCGTCCATGGGCACGACTCGCCCGAGCATGGTCGGGCCGATCCAGGTGGGCCACATCGCGATGACCGTGTCCATGAGCGTGTTGAGCTGGAGCGTGCCCATCCCGATCAGGACGGGAATGAAGCGCCGGAGTGTGAGCGTCGCTTCCTTGCGCACTGGGGCGGTATCCAGCCGCCAGCGTGTGCGGGCGCGCAGCTCGGAGAGCACCCAGACGATCTGCAGCACGCCCGCCATGAGCGTGGCCAGCCCGATCCAGATCGCGCCGCGTTCCGGTGTTGCGTCCAGCGTCATCGCCGCCAGCGCGGCTCCGATGATGCAGACGCTCAGCAGGATGGGTGAGGCCGACAGAGGCAGGAACCGCCCGCGCACCTGGAGCATGCCGCCCAGGATCGCGGTGGTGCAGACCATCGGCATGAACGGGAGCAGGAGCGCGATGAGCCCGAAGCTGAACCTCCGCGCCGGGTCGTCGGAGGCAAAGTAAACGCCCAGCACGATCGCCTCACCCACCAGCAGGAGAGCCGTCGTCACGATCGCAAGCGCGATCACGATGAGCGTGGCGTAGCGCTGGGCGCTTGGCTCGTCCTCCTCGGTCATGCGGGTGTACTGCGGGATGAACGCGGCCGAGAGGGCTCCCTCGCCCAGCAGCCGACGGAAGAGATTGGGGATCGCAAACGCCGCAGCGAACGCCGAGCCCACGAGCGAGTCGCCAAAGAGGCGCACCGTGACAAGGTCTCTTGCCAGCCCGAAGATGCGAGAGAGGAGCGTGACCGACGCGACCGTGCGCGTGTCTCTGGCGATCGAGCTTGGTTTGGGGGCGATCACGACGTGGAGCCTACCCGCGCAGAGGCTTCGGCTCCGGGTAGGTCCGCACGAGCAGCGAGAGGCCCGTCCCCAACAGGAGCCCGATCACGTTGAAGGCATAGTCGTCGAGCCCCGCGAATCGCCCCAGTGCCGGGATCATCTGCGTCGATTCGTCGAACGCGGCATAGATCACGCCGACGCCCAGGCAGCGAGAAGCGTTCCCGATCGTGCCCGGCTCGCCCAGAAGGCCCGAGACACAGAACGCAAGGCCCCAGAGCCCGAAAGCGACGAGGTGCACGACCAGATCGGGTCTCTCGATCGGGCCATCGATACGGAGCTGGGGCCAGTGTGTGCCCACAAAAAGAAGTACGGCGATCGAAATGAAAGCCGCGATGCGCAAGCGGCGCGGGAACGGGATCGTGATCACGTGGGATACCCGTAGGGCGATTCGTTCGACGAGGCGCTGGGCTCGGGGGTGTTCGGCTTGGGCTCGATCTCCGCATCGCCCTTCGTTTGCGACTCGGATTGCTTTTCGCCGGGGGTCTCGGTCCCCTCGGGCTTGGGCTCGATGTTCGCGGGCTCTGATGCGTTCGCAGGCTCGGACGCACCCGTCAGGTTGCGGGCGAGGGCCTCGTAGTCGCTGGCGCCGGCCGCGGCGGGGGCGTACTCAAAGATCGTCTGCCCGAAGCTTGGGCACTCGGCCAGCTTGATGTTCCGACGGATCGCAGGCTTGAAAAGTCGGGCGCCAGCCCAGGGCACGTCCGTCCCCCGAGCCGCCTCGAAGAATTCAGCCAGATCCGCAACGACCTCCTGCGCCAGCGTGGTCTGCATCTCGTGCATGCAGAGCACCACACCCTCGACCCGCAGGCGCGGATTGAGCGACCGATGCACGAGCTGCACCGTTTCGAGGAGCTTGCTGACCCCCTGAAGCGCCAGGTAGTGGGCCTGCATCGGGATCACCACGCTGTCCGAGGCAGCCAGGGCGCTCAGGGTGAGCAGGCCGAGCGCTGGCGGGCAGTCGAGCAGGATCACATCGAACCGGTCACGCACGGCGTTGATGGCTCGCCCGAGGCGCTGGTTGCGGTCGGGCGCGTCGCGCAGGTCGTTCTCGACCGCAGCCAGATCCGTCTCTGCAGGCAGGATCCAGAGGTTCTCGCGGGAGGCGACGATCGCGCGGTGGACCTCATCCGGGTCGTGGAGGACGTCGTAGACCGAACCGTCGAGCGAGGCGGGATCGACCCCGAGGTGGAGCGAGGCGTGGGCCTGCGGGTCCAGATCGATCAGAAGCGTCCGCAGGCCCTGACGAGCCAGAGCGGCTGCGAGATTGACGGTGGTTGTGGTTTTGCCGACGCCGCCTTTTTGGTTCATCAGCGCGATGACACGCGGGGCGTCTGTTGGATGCGGAACGCTCATAGGTCGAGTATAGAGGCTCGCGCGGGCGGTGCTTGATTCGGGGGGGCTTGTCGGCTCGGCTTTAGGCGTCAGTTCGCGGAAGCTGACTTGGTCGTCGAAGGGCTGGATTCACTGTCGGTTGAGGGCGGAAGGGGTTTCGAGGAAGCTTTGTTGATGGAGCCCACAACCTCGGCCTCGAAGATGTCACGCCTGGCGATCTTTATGGCGGTCACCCCGATGAAGCTGGCGAGCACGAGGATGATGGCGTAGATGACGCGGGCGCGTCCGAAGCTCGCGGCGATCCCGAGGAGTGCGAACGCGGTTCCGATGCCGTAGAGGGCGAAGACCGCGCCCTTGACGCCCAGCGCCCTCTTGAGCATGTGGTGCAGGTGATTGGAGTCGGCCTCGCTCATCTTCTTGCCCGAGAGCTTGCGCCGGACGATCGCCAGCGTCGTATCGATGATCGGGATGGCGAAAATGACCAGCCCCGCGACAACGAGGTGGGTCTTGCCCGTGTCCCCAAGGGTCAGGATCAGGACAACCATGCAGTAGCCAAGCAGGAGCGAGCCCGCATCGCCCAGGAAAATACTGGCGGGGTTGAAGTTGTGCGGCAGGAACCCGAGGCAGGCACCCAGGATCGCCAGCGCCAGGATGATGCGCTGGGTGTCGCGGGGTCCGTCGTCGACGAGCGCCAAGGTGAGGGCGACGACGAGGATGCCCGCCGCGGCGATGCCCGTGACACCCGAGAGCAGCCCGTCGAGCCCGTCGATCAGGTTGGCGGCGTTGCACCCGCCCAGGACGAAGACCGCGATCACCGCGGCCCCGGTCCAGTAGACGATGTCGATCCCGACTCCGAAGAGGACAAATCCGATGGTTTCCTGCCCGCCGATCAAGATCGGGTCGATGCCAAGGCCCTGGGCGATCGGGAAGATCAGTCCCCGTGCGACCTGGATGCCGACCTGATCCATCGCCAGAGCGGCCGCGGCGAAGAGCTGCCCGGAAATCTTCAGTCGCGGGCTGATGTGTGCGACGTCGTCGAACAGACCCACAAACATGATCACGGTCATGCCGAGCATGATCGAGAAGGGGACGATCTTGCCTGCGGTGGGCAGGCTGGTCTCGGTCTCGTGGTACTCGATGAGCCCGGGCACCTGCGTCGCGACGACGGCAAAGATCATCGCGGCCATGAGCCCGAGGAAGACGGCTACGCCGCCCAGATAAGCGGTGGGCTGCTTGTGGACCTTGCGCGGGTCGGTTGGGATATCAACGATCTTGTTGGCGACGGCAAGACGGCGCATGATCGGGGTTGAGAGCAGCGTGACCAGGAACGCGATCGCGAAGACGCCGACGTAGCCCTGGAAAATGCTCGTGCGCGACGCGGCTTCGACGATCTCAGCGCCCGTCTCGGCAGCGGCGCCGGCCGTGGGAGCAAAGTCCATCCAGTCCTGGGGTTGAAGCAGCGCCATCATGTCACCCGCTCGTCGGCTCGGAGGCTCCGGGCCAGGTCCTGGATCGTCTGCTCGAGCGGCACGCGCGCCTCGAATCCGACGGCGTCGCGGAGGCGGGTCAGATCGGGGCGACGCCGACGCAGATCCTCAAAGCCCGCAGGGTACGCCTCCGAGTAGGGCATGTGCTCGATCTTGGAGCGCGAGCCCAGCGTGCCGATCACGGCCTTGGCCAGCTCGTTGATCGTGATCGGGTGGTCGGAGCCCACATTGAACACGCGCCCAAAGCAGGTCGGACGGGACAGGAGCTCGGGCAGAACACTCACCACGTCGCGAACATCGCAGAAGCAGCGGGACTGCGTGCCCTCTCCGAAGACCTTGAGCGGTTTGTTCTCGAGCGCCGCGCCGACGAATCGGGGAAGCACCATGCCGTAGGTCCCGATCTGGCGCGGGCCGACGGTGTTGAAGAACCGCGCGATGACGACGGGAAGCTTCGATTGGCGGGCATAAGCGAGCGCGAGATGCTCGTCGAGCGCCTTGCTCGCGGCGTAGGACCATCGGGTGACGGTGGTGGGGCCGTAGACGACGTCGTCCTCTTCGCTGAAGACTTCTCCGACGCCCTTGCCGTAGACCTCGGAGCTCGAGGCGACCAGCACGCGGCTTGGCGCTCCGCCCGGGCCCGAAGCGAGCGAGGCTTTCAGGAGCTCAGCGGTGAGCGTGACGTTGGTCTCGATCGCCTCGACGGGTCTTTCCATGACGAGCTGCACACCGACAGCCGCGGCGAGGTGGAACACCTCATCGAACGCGCCGAGCTCGCCCCGCTGACCGATCTCACCGACGAGCGAGCCGAGGTCTGCCTCGATGAACGTCAGGCGCTCGTGCGACTCGGGCAGGTTGGTCCGGCGCCCGGTTGAGAGGTTGTCGACGACAACCACATCCCTGCCCGCGGCGAGCAGGCGTTCGGTCAGGTGGGAGCCGATGAATCCAGCTCCCCCGGTGACCAGGGTTCGCGCCGGGGCCCGTGCTGTAGAAAGAGGTTTGCTCACGGGGTTCGGTTCGGCTCGTTAGCTTGCGGCTTTGCGTCCCCGCTGCTGGTACGCGTGCGAGGCGCGGATGTTCTTGCGGAAATACCCGCCCGCGGACGAGCGCACGGCGTTGATGAGCACGCCGAGGAACTCGGCCCGTGTATCGGACAGCTCGTTCTTGAGGCGTGCGATCGTGCCGCGCTTTTCCGTCATGGCGCGTGCAACGAGCAGCGTGGCGCCGCAGCGGTTGGCCAGCGCGACCGCGTCGCCCGCGACGATCGCAGGTGCGGTGTCGATGATCACCATGTCGTACCGCGCCTCGAGCCTGGTCAGCAGCTCGCCCATGGGGTCGGTGACGATCCGCTCGAACATGCGGTACTCGGCTGAGCCGACCGTCAGCACATCGAGCTTGGGGTTGTCGGTGGTGCAGATGGCTTCTTCGATGGAGCTCTTGTTGGCGAGGATGTCAACAAGGCCGGGGCTGGCTTCGAGGTTGAAAAGGCCGTGGATCCGCGGACGCCTGAGGTTGGCGTCGATGACCAGGGTTTTCAGGTCGGCGCGGGCGCAGGCCTCGGAGAGATTGGTGACGAGCGTGGTGGCGCCGGACTGGGGCGTGGCTGGAACCACGAGCAGCGAGCGATGCCCAGCCTCCTTCATTCTCTTGACAACCGCGACGCGCACCTGGCGGATGCTCTCGGCCATCACACCCGTGGGGCGATCGTGGAATGCCGTCTCGGCGCGCTCGGGGCGCGAAGGGTCTTCCGTGGCGAGCGGGAGCATCCCCAGCACGGGCGTCCGCGGGATCATGGCTACGTCGGCCGGGCCCTTGATGCGCTGATCGAGCATCTCGCGGAGCACGATCAGGCCCGAGACAAGGCTGACGAACAGCACGAAGCCCGCGGGGATGACGAGCTTGGCCTTGGGGAAGGCGGGCTTGTCGGGGATCTTGGCGCGCTGGTACACCGAGACGCGCTTGGAGCTCTCCATGCCCGCGATGTCGTTGAGGTTGTCCAGCGACGCCTGCGTCTCGTCCTGACGCTCGCCCAGACGCTCCAGCCGACGCTCGAGCTCCTTGAGCTCCTGCTGCAGCGCGGCGAGCTCGTTGAGGCGGGCCTTGTTCTCGTCGATCGACGTGAGCAGCTTGGCTTCCTGCGCTCGCAGCTGCATCAGACCCTGGCGGATCCGGTCGATCTGACCGTCAAAGAAAGATCGCATGATGGTCATGCGAAGCTGCTCGAGCTCTTCGGTGGTGCCGTCGATCTGAGCGCGGAGGTCCCTGCGGCTCGGGTGGTTCAGCCCGAGGTCGCTCTTCTCGAGCGCACGGTCCGCGGCCTGGAGCTGCTGGATCGTGCCCTTGGTCTGACGCACGATCGGGTCCTCTTCCGCGGCCTGGCGGATCTGCTCGGGGTAGATCGCGCCGCCGGGCGAGGACAGCACACGCTGCATCTCCTGCTGCTGCGTCAGGAGCGACGTGATCGAGTCCTGCACGATGCTGAGGGTCTCGACGTTGGTCTCCATCGCGGCATACGCCTCACTCATGCGCGAGTCGAGCGATTCGATCTGGTTCTCGGTGATGATGCGGTCGCGGGCACGCTCGTTGAGCTCGATCTCGCGGTCCAGCTCCTGGACTCGTCGGCTCAGCGATTCACGCATCTCGTTGTGCCGGTCGTCGGTCGAGGTGTTCAGCTCCGCGAGATACGCGGTCGTGATCTGCTGGGCGATGAAGGCCGCGTCCTCGGGGTGGTTGTCGCTCATCGTCAGCACGATGTACTGCGACTTGGGGAGCGGGCGTGCGGTGACCGTCTCCTGCAGCTCGCGCACCGCGTCGGTGTACGAGATCGCGCCCGTGCGGTCCTGGAACTCGGCGATCCAGTGCGAGGCGCTGGTGTTGTACCCCGGGTACCGGATCGCCCGGTCGAGCACCTTGTCTGAGACCATGGTCTGGGCTTCGGTCGCCATGAACCGTTCCAGGGGCTCCTTGCCCACGTTGTCGTCCGTCGCCATCTCCAGCGAATCGATGATGGGCGAGGAAACCTTGAAGTAGACCTCCGCGTCGTAGCGCGGGAAGAACTTGGCGAGCACCAGGAACCCGCCCACGCCGACGGCAAGGCCGACGACACCGGAGACCATGAGCACCCAGAAGTACTTCTTAAAGAGCTTGACCGGGTCGATGGTGGGACCGCCACCGGGTGAGGACGCAGAGGATCTCTGCGCCATTGGGATCGCGGGTCGGTTTGTGGATGCTGCTGTGCTCATAGTTGGCTTCTCAAGAACGGATCGCGACCCTACCTCTTACTGGTTCCGCAGCTCAGACTGGATCTGTTCCAGCTCAGCGCGGACCTCCTCACTGAATGCAGACGACGTGTCCCCGGCCATGATGGTCCGAGCCTGCGAAGCCGCCTCCTGAGCCCCGCCGGTGTTACCGGACGCGAGCAACGCTCGCGCCAGGTGCACCAGCACCGGAGCCTTATCGACATCTGTCTGGGCCATGCTGAGCGCCCGTTGCAGAGCGCTGACGGCTTCCTCTGTCTTGCCAAGCTTCAGGTACACCAATCCGAGGGTGTCCAGCGACGCCCTCGAATTGGGATTCAGCTCCACGGCCTTGACTGCGAGCGGCTCGGCCTGGGCGGCCTGGTCGAGGTGCTTGGCAAGTGTATAGGCCAGATTGTTGAGCGCCTCTGGATCGTTCGGATTGAGAATCAGAGCCTGCTGCATGTCGTCGGCTGCGGGTGTGAAATCGCCCTGACCGTAGCGGGCCATCGCGCGCACCTTGAAAGCCGCCTGCCTGATGTTTGGATCCTGGACCGTGTCGATGACGCGGGTGAGCTGGCGCATGCCCTCAGCCTTGTACGCATCGTCCGAGAGCATGAGCTGAGCCCGGAAGTGCGTCGCCCAGGGCGAGAGGGAGCGCTCGCGCTCGAGTGCCGCGAGGTAATCCATCGCCGACTGCATCGAGCCGAGCATCTCGGGCAGGCTGCCCATCCAGGCGATGAGCTGGTTGGGATTGTCCTTGACGATGTCGTACGCGGAGCTCAGATTCGTGCGGATGCCGTCGGTGTTCTGGGCTGCCAGTTCGATCCTGGCGCGGAGCATGAACGCCGCGGCCGACTCGGACGAGGCGAGATTCGAATCCTGCGCGATCTGGCGCGCCCTGCGGAGGTCGGGCCTTGGCTGCTCGACCAGGCACGTTGCGAGGCGCTGGCCCACCGCGAACGTCTTGGACTGGGCCCAGGCCATCTCGTAGAACCGAAGAGCCGTGCGATGGCGCTTGGCGTCGGTGAACGTGTCCCCCACGCCAAGCATGAGGGTCAGATCGGTCGGTCGGCGCTTCAGGCCCGTATCGGCCAGGTCGGCGGCCATCTGTTCGCGGTCGAGCTGGACAAGACGATGGATCGCCCCGAGGCGGAGCTGCAGGCTGTCGGGGTCTGCCTCCGCTGAGGCGACGATGTCTTTGGCTGAGTCGTCCGTGCGACCGAGCTCGTTGTGAACCAGCGAGCGGAAGCGGTAGGCGTCAGCGTTCGCGGGATTCAGCTCGATGGCGCGGGTCAGGTCCGCGATCGCATCGGGCATCGTGTTCCGGTTGGACATCAGACGGGACGCACGCTTCATATACCCGAGCGCGTCGTTCGGGTAGGCCTGGATGGCGCTGTCGATCAGCTGGTTGGCCTTGTTGTTCTCGCCCCGCAAGGCCGCGACATCGGACTGCATGAGCATCATGCTCAGGCTCTTGCGCTCTTCGTCGCTGGCGGAGTCGATCACCTGCTGGGCAAGGTCCGCCTGGCTCAGGCGGATGTAGCACTCGATGAGCCGCCCGCGGGCGATGCCGGGCTGGAAGTCTGCGTCGATCATCGAGCGCAGGACCGGGACGGCTTCGTCGTAGCGACGCAGCGTAAAGAGCCTGTTGGCGAGCACCGCATCGGCGATCGGGTTGTCAGCGCTCTGCACGAGCTGCGCCTGGCGGAGTGTGGTCAGACCGCGGTCCACAAGGCCCCGCTCGATCAGGAATTCTCCGAACGTCAGGTACGACGAAGGATCGTTCAGGTCGTTGGCGCCCGAAGAGATGAACCGCGAGAAGACATCGATGGCGCCCTGCAGATCGTTGCGGTCCGCGTGCCAGCGTGCGTCCAGCGACGCAAGCAGGAGCGAATCCTCGGCGGCCCGGGCGGTGTCGAGGCGCGCACGAGCCTCGTCGAACTTCCGGAGATCGAGCGCCAGCCCGATGAGCAGCGCTGTGTTCCGCTGGTTGTTGGGGTAGGAGCCGGCAAGCGTCAGGCGCCGGTCGTAGGCCAGCTGCTTGTTGCCCACGACGCCCTCGAGATTCAGCCACATCTCCCGGAACTGCTCGTCACGCTGCCCGATCGAGAGCACCGAGCGAGCGGTGTCGAGCGCCTCGTTGAGCCTTCCGAGCCTCGAGAGCACCGCGATGTATCCCTTGAGAAGCTCGATGTCCGTCGGGCGGACCGCGATGGCGCGCTTGTAGTTCTCCAGTGCACCGAACGTCTCGCCAAGCTCCATCTGCACGTCGGCCAGGAGTCTGATCGTCACGGCGTTGACGCTGCCGCGATCGACCGCTGACTGCAGGGTTCGACGGGCCGATTCCTTGTCGCCCTGCGCGAGCTCGACCCGGGCTCGCATCGCAAGACCATCGGCGCCGTCGATGTCGCGGTCCTTGTTGGCCTCGTAGATCCTCTTGGCCTCGGCGACGTTCTGGCCCCGGAGCGCTTCGTCGAAGGAGTACACGACGACCTGCTTGTCGGTCGGGTCCAGGGCGCGGGCTGCCGCGAGCGCCGCCGCGGCCGCTTCGCTGTTCTCGTTGGAGAGGTGCAGCCTGTGCAGCGCGAGCTGGCGCTGCAACTCGGGCATCTCGCGCTGCTCGACGATCTCGATCTGCTGACCGATATCGCCCCCGATCTCGGCGACCGTCTTCTGCGCGAGCAGGTTGCGGTTCTCGGGCTGGATCGCAAGGCCGCGCTCGATGACCGCCTTGGCTTCGTCGTATCGGCTGGCCTGGTTGAGCATCTGCGACAGCCCGACGATGATCAGCACGTTGTCGGGATGCTGGGCCATGCCATCCTGCAGGATCGTGATCGCGTCATCGGGTGTGCCTTGATCCTGCGCGAGCTGGGCCTCGGCGAGCAGCTTCTTGACCGGGTCGGATTCCACCGACGGATCGAGGAGCATGCGCACGATCTCGAGCTGCTCCTGGATCTCGGGGATGTCGGGGCGCAGATCGGTGGCGGTGGTGAGCAGCTGCTTGGCGCGGGCGTAGTCGCGGAGCGAGACGTGCACGTTGGCCAGCCGGATGAGCGTGTTGAGATCGCTCGGCTCGATGATCCGCGCCGATTCGAGGAGATCCTTTTCGAGGCCCGGGTTCCCGAGCTGCCTTGCGACCTCGGCCGCGAGCTTGAGCCCCTCGATGTTGCCCTTGTTGGTCTTGGTGTTGAATTCACGGAATAGCCGGTCGGCCTTGGTGAGCTCGCCCGCGGTGAACGCCAGACGCGCATCTAAGAAAAGCATCATCGGGCGATCCGTCGAGACTTCCTCGGAGAGGCGGTCGCGGTACGTCCTGGCCCGCGAAAGCCACTCGGCGCGCCCCTCGGTCTGGCTCGCCATCTGCTGCCATCGCTCAATCGACGCATCGGCCATGAAGTACAGCGCGCGGTTGCGGTCCTCGAAGCGCAGGACGCCATCCGTCGAAACCGGCACGTCCGGGAGGTCCGCGATCTTCTCGAGCAGCGCGATCGCCTCGGGGTGCTTGCTGATCTGCTTGAGAAACTGTGCGTACGAGAACTGAAGCCGACGATCGTCGGGAGCCGTCGCGCTCGCTCGCGCCCAGATCGGCTCGAGCTGCTGCACCGCGTTCTCGGGGTCGACGTTGGCGATGACGTTCGTGATCAGGACCATGGCCCGTGCGCTGAATTCACCGGACTCGGCTTGCTGGGCTTCCAGCGCGAGCGCGTCGGTCCGATCCTTGAAGCCTTCGAGCGTGCGCCGACGGGCCCGCGAAAGCTCCGGCCCGAAGAGCTGCATGCCCTCCAGGCCCCGAAGGGCCTTGTCCATGTCGGCTCGGATGAGCAGGAACTGCCCCGCAAGATCGTCCGGGTTTCTCTGGATGAAGTCCGAGACCGCCGCGTGAGCAGCGTCATATGCCTCGGTTTCGAGAGTCGAACGCCTGGCGACCCTGGCACGCTCGGCTTTCTTGAGGTAGATCGTGTACAGAGCCTCGACGATCGACGAGTCGCCCGGGCGGACCTGGCTCGCCTGGCGCAGGTCCTCGATGCCGCCGTCGAGAAACTCATCGGTGATGTCGGAAGAGACCTGCGAGATCATCGCCACGGCCTCGCCCCGGTACCGGCGCAGGTGCTTGAGCAGGTCGGAATCACTCTCGTTGTAGAGAAGCGCCTCGACACGCCCGATCTCGTCGATGAGGAACTGGTAGTTGTCCTTGGTCGGGGTGCCGGCGCGGAGCAACGAGACGAACTCGCTGAAGTAATTCTCGTGCGCTTCGAGATCGTTGCGCTTGGCTTCCGAGATGGACCGGAGCACGGCCCTGTATTTCTCGTACTGCGCGGAGTACTCGATGGGCGTATCCGTCGGGCGGTTCTGGATCGCGATCAGGTAGCGTTCGAGCCACTCGACGTTCGTGCGCTCCTCGCTGACCGCGTTGCCCCAGCTGCGCTCAGCGGCTTTCCAATCGCCCTCGGCCTCTGCTTTCTCCGCGAGCCTCGCGTGGTCGGCGCCGGACTTCATCAGCACGACCGCGGCACCGAACACCGCGCCGCCCATCACGACAAGAAGCACAGCCGAGAGCAGCACCACAAACTTGACATTCACTCGCCCGGACATGATTGGCCGATCCTTTCTCATCCAGGGCGATCAGCCGCCCGTATTGGTCTTGCTCGCCTGGCTCTGATTCGGGTATCGCCCGTTCTGAACCTCGATCCAGTCGGGCACACACAGCATCAGATCTGCAAGGATTTCCCCGAGCAGATCAGAAGATATGTCTGCGAACTCTTCCGCACTGTAGACCGACTCAGAATTGAACTGAACTTTCAGATAGAACGCATAGTCGTTGGTCAAGTTAAAAGCCAGGAACCGCACCTGCTCGGCGCTGGAGGCCATCCCCCCGTTGGCGACGAAGAAATACCCCGCGTAGAGCTCGCTGCCCCCGGGGCTGTGGTACGTGCTCGTGCGGATCTCCGCGTTCTCGATCCCGCTGGGCAGGCGGACGCGCTTGCCGCGCGTGTCCGACCAGCGTCGGCTCGTGCTCGCGGTGTAGATCGGCTGATCCGCTGTGGAGGCCTCCTCATCGAGGATCCAGCCCGACCGGTCCAGCTTGAGCGGGATCGCTCTGCTGGCCTGGGTCTGCACGATGCCCGCGCCCACGAAGCAGCGCTCCGGGACGTGAGGGACTGTGTCGATCTGGTCGGTGTAGTACGCCACGTGCAGCTCGACTGCCCGGGGCTGCTGGCCCTCGGGTGGGTTCTTCTCCACGAACACGCGGGTCAGATAGTTCGAGGTCCCGAGCGTCTCGAGCACCTCAGCGGGAACGATCTTGTCCGCACCGATCTGCACCCACGATTCCGTCTCTTTGGGCAGGCTCGCGACCACCCGCCCGCCCGGCGCATAGATCGGGAGCTTGTTCAGATGGATCTTGTAGTAGTTGATCGCCCAGCCCATCCCGATCGCAGAGCCGAAGAGCACCACGAGCAAGGCCGACGACAACGGGCGAGCAAGCCGCAGACGCAGCACAGCCGGCTGGCCCTTGGGCTTGGGCTCCTTCGCCGTCGGCGCGATCCGCTCGAGCGCCCAGCCCACGGCAAGGAAAAGCCCAAGGCCCGGGATCAGCAGCAGCGTCCCGATCAGCGTGTGCGCCTCGCCCGCTGCGAGGTTGCTGTCACGCAGCGTAGCCAGTCCAAGAATCGCGACGCGGGCGATGTTCATCAGGAGCGCCACCGGGGCGCTCAGGAGCATCAGCGTGATTCTTTTCCACCACTCGCGGGTGGAAAGGAGCGCCACAGCGCCGGCAAGCGCGATGAACGCCACGACCATGCGCATCCCGCTGCACGCCTCAGCGACGTTGAGCGGGTGCTCCACGCCCGTGCCGGAGATCACCGTGAGCACATTCCCGTCGACGTCGACCGTAAAGCCAAAGATCATGCCAACGAGCCCGAGCACGACGTACGCGCCCTGGCTTGCCAGCAGCTGTAGAGGCCATGTGATGCGGAGCATCACACCCTCGGAAACCGTGATCATGAAGACCAGGTACGCCGCGGGCAGGATCAGCCAGCGCGAGACAGCCGGCCCGAGCAGGACCAGCGCCACACCCCACATGGTCAGGATCACAAACAGACCCTGCCCCATGTGCACGCCCGGGATCGGGCCGATCGAATACGAGAGATACCCGAGAATCCCCGTGCCCACCGCGAGCAGGCCTGGCAGGAATGGCTCGGGCTTGGAACAGGCGATCAGATGGCGGCGCTGCCAGATCAGATACCCGGCAATCACGGGCACAAAGAACGCGTGACCCCAGTCCTCGAGCAAACGGGCGCTGAACTGGGATTGCTTGAGAAACCAGCGGTAGAACAGGCCACCCAGCGCAAGCCAGATGAGCCCGATCACAATGAGATTCGCCCGTGAACTCCAGATCGGCGCAGCGCGCGCGGGCGTGTCCTTGGACACAACCTCAGGCTTCGCGCTGACCGTGGACATGGGCAGACTCACTCCGGGCGCGCTGACGGCGCTCGATCACTTCTTCTGGGGAGACTCTCTCCCCGTATGCTGTACCCGTTGATCGGCCCGCAGAACATGGTTCGTCAGATCCAGTCGCGTTTCAGGCCGAGAGAATCCTCTCGAGCCCCGACCGGAGCACCAACTGAAAGTCCTGCGGGATCGGTGATACGTCCATGCCCGAACCGGGGTTCATCAAGGTCTCGGAGATCCGTGCGCCGAGCCCACCTTGTGGGATTGTTATCACACCGATCCCAAAATGACAGCCCGAGAAGCACTTGAAAGGGCTTCTCGGGCTGCGAGTCACGAATTGGATGCTCGGATCAGAAGCTTCGGTCGTTGGGCGGTGCGCCGAAGACGTCGTTGCCGAAGTTCCGGTCGAGGAGGAAGCCAAAGCCATAGGAGGTCCGGAACCCGCCCCTGATGACCGCAAGCGGGTAGGCCCAGAAGTTAGTACCTACGTTAATAAGATCATTGGGCTTGATGAAGATGTCCGGCTGGGTGCCGTCTGCGATCGCTCGGTAATCCAGTCGGATCGTGGCCTGACGGTCGGTGCCGACCATTCTGGTGATGTCCACGCGCTCCGGGATCGCAAGGCCCCCAAGCCCGCCCGCCGAGGCGAACAGGCGCTGCAGGGTCAGCTGGGGAACGAGGTCGAACGCACCGGGGCGGTTGACCTGACCGGATAGGTAGACCGTGCCGCCCGAGGGCGAGGGGATCCGGACGATGTCGCCCGGGCGGACGACGATGTTGTACCGGGCGTCGCCCTGGAGCAATCGGTCAGCCGGGATCGAGATGATCCGCTGGGTCACGAGGTTCTCGGCTTGGAGCGCCTCGTCGGCGCGCTCGCGCAGGCCCGAGGCCAGGTTGGTCTGATCCTTGATCTGGACCCAGCGTCCATCGATGAAGATCCACTGGCTCGCGGTCGTATCGAAGGGGCTGAGTCTCTGCCCGTCGGGCTGCTCCTGGGGGCCGCCGTCGATCAGATCGACCTCGGGCTCCCGGTCCTCGGGCTGGTAGGTCGAGCGCGAGCGCATCGGGGTGGCGCCGGTGCTCGATGAGACCACCGAAGGCGAAGCGGGCTTGCTGAGTTCGTCGATCAGGTCGATCAGACGCTCGCTCGACTCGGGCGAGTTGCCCGTCTCGCCCGTTTCTGGATTCACGGGGCTCGCGCCGGCTGGGGCACCGATGTCGGAATACTCGTCAGAGAGCGCCACCTGGCGGATCAGGAAGATCTCGGAGGTGCTCTCGTCGAGCAGGCCACCCGCCGCGGCGAGCGCGTCGAGCATGCGGTACGAGGGCTCCGGGATGAAGTAGGGCCCCGGCGCACGGACCGCGCCGATGACGCTGTACTGCTGCTGGCTCCGCCCGATGATCGAGACACTCAGTTCGGGCCTGCGGATCAGGTCCTGCTTGATCAGGCCGTCGGCGACGATCGATTTGACCTCGTCGCTCGTCCCGCCGAGCACAAAGAACTTCCCGATGTTGGGAAGCTCGATGGTGCCGTTGTTCTCGACGCGCACTTCGTATGGCGTTTGGGTGCCCTGTGCGGGGTAGTTGAAGATGTTGACGACCAGCGTGTCGCCCGGCACGAGTCGGTAGTCGGTGATCAATGGGCGCAGATCTTCCGGGCGGACCTGCGTGATCTGGACGAATTCGGAGTCGTCGGGCTCGATGGCCGCGATCCTGCGCAGGATCGGCATCGTGGTGGGGGTGTGCTCCCACCGGCCTGTCGAGGAGGGATTCAGGTAGGAGTCCACCTCGCAGCCCACCGAGGCAAGCCCTGAGAGGGCCAGCACGGAGGCAAGGGCAGCGGCCTGGAGGGGGCGCCGTGGTGCGCCAATGGTCGTCACGTCGTTGATCATGTCTGTGGGATCCGGACTCGGATTTCTTTCTGGCACCCGCCATCCGTTGGCGAGATGCACACTCTATCGGACCTTTCGGCCCTCGGTAGCGAGTCTAGCGACCTTGGGCCGCCAGCGCCTGTCGCATCGGGACAGGGTTTTTATCGACCGCACGCCCCTGAGACGTTCGTCATTCCCTCAAACTCGGCGCGAAACCTGCCCGGGCGCCAGAGATGCGCTTTGATGCCCTTGCTTCGCCCCGCCTGCATCGGCATGGCTCTTCGGGCCGACTAGAGTTGTCGGATGATCGACCGACCCGCTGGCGAACCCGTCCAGGACCTGGCCCGGGCCTCCTCTGAGGCCCCAAGGCGATCGAGCTCGCTCGAACGCACGCTCGCGAGGCACCCGCGCCCTCTCGGGGGAGACCCCATGAAGAGGGCGGGTAAGCCTCTGGTCAGCCTCTCGGGCATGGTTCTCAACAACACGCCCGATCAGCCTCAGCAGCTGACCACCAAGCGCAAGCCCAAGTGGCTCAAGGCCAAGCTCCCAGGCGGGCCCGGTTACGACCGCCTCAAGGACATCCTGGGCGAACACAAACTCTTTACAGTCTGCGAAGAGGCGGGCTGCCCGAACATGGGCGAGTGCTGGGCACGGGGCGTCGCGACCATCATGATCCTGGGCGACACCTGCACGCGGTCCTGCGGCTTCTGCAACGTCAAAACCGGAAAGCCACCCGTCCTCGACAAGGACGAGCCAAGACGCGTCGCCGAGAGTCTGGCGCTGATGGGCCTCAAGCACGTCGTCGTGACGAGCGTCAACCGCGACGAGCTATCCGACGGCGGCGCGGGCATCTGGGCTGAGACGATCATCCGCTCCAAGGAATCCTGCCCGACGATGTCCATCGAGGTGCTCATCCCGGACTTCATGGGCGACTGGGGCGCGCTGCAGATGGTGATCGATGCCAAGCCGCACATCATCAACCACAACATCGAAACCGTCAAGCGCATGTACCCTGCGGTGCGCCCGAGCGCGAAGTACGACCGCTCGATCGAGCTGCTCAGGCGTGTCAAGGAGCAGGGCGGGGTCGCCAAGACGGGCATCATGGTCGGCATCGGAGAGCGCGACGAAGAAGTGCTGCGCCTGATGGACGAGCTCGTCGAGAAAACGAGCAAGCACAACGGGCCCAACCCGGGCGATCCGTGCGATGTGCTCACGATCGGGCAGTACCTCCAGCCCACGCGCAACCACCTGCCCATCGAGCGATGGGTCGAGCCCGAGACGTTCCAGATGTACCACGAAGAGGGCCTCAAGCGCGGCCTGAAGGTGGTCGAGTCGGGCCCGATGGTGCGATCGAGCTACCACGCTGACCACCAGGCGGACATCCTGAGTACGATTGAGAAGGAGCGTTCAAAGCTCCGCGCGTAATTGGCCCACTTACTGGCCTCCGTGCAACCGATGCGGTTGGTGACGGACATATCCGCCGACCATGGCCGCGGCGGTGAAGAGAAGAATGTCCTTGATGATGTACTGCCCCGCGATCGTGGGCACGAATGGTACTTCTACAAAGCACACATCTGATCGCAGGACAAGGGCCAGCATGGTGCCCGGCAGCCGGATGCCAAGCAACAAGAGCGCCGCGCGGTGCATTTTGCGGATGAGCAAGCAAATGCCAATGGCGACCTCCCATATTCCCAGCACCGGCACCATGGTCGAAGGATCGGAAAAATAGATTGTCTTTGCGATGATGCTCGTAGCCGTCTCGGCGCCGAAGAGTTTGAGTGTCCCGAACCAAACGAAAACAAGCCCGAGCGCAATCGGGTGGGCCTTGTGCCCAAATATGTAGAGGAGGGATTCGATTCTTTGATCGAGCCTGTCCACTTCGGGTTGCATTGCCTGCCTCCTCACGCTTCCGGCTCTGGCGTCTCGAATGTGGTTGCTGAGCGCAAGTCGCCCGGGGATGTGCCGCGCGTTATTTTATATACCTGATCTCGTTCTCTCGGGCTTTCGCGACCGGAACTGGTTTTTCGGTACCCTCCGCTCATGGACGCATACTCACTTCACTGCATCAAGCCCGGCTCCAAGGTCAATCTCAGGGACATCGATCCGTCCAGGACACCCGGCCTGCAGGGGCCGCGGGAGCAGGAACGCGCGGCCGCCGATGCCATGCGGGCTGAGAACATCGAGGTCCTGCAGCAGCTGCAGTACAAGCTCTGGGCCGAGGGGCGCCGGTCGCTCCTGGTCGTGCTGCAGGGTTTGGACTGCTCGGGCAAGGACGGCACGATCCGGCACGTCCTTGGGGCGCTCAACCCGCAGGGCGTGCGCGTGGCGAGCTTCAAGAAGCCGACCCCTGAGGAGCTGTCGCACGACTTTCTCTGGCGGGTGCACAACGTGGCGCCGGCGCGGGGCGAGATCGTTGTGTTCAACCGCTCGCACTACGAGGATGTGCTCGTGGTGCGCGTGCTGAACCTTGTGCCAGAGGACGAGTGGCAGACCCGGTACGACCGGATCAACGATTTCGAACAGCTGCTTACTGAGGGCGCCACGCGGATCGTCAAGATCATGCTGCACATCTCAAAGGACGAGCAGAAAGAGCGCCTCCAGGCTCGGCTGGACAACCCGGAGAAGGCCTGGAAATTCGCGATGGGCGACCTGGATACCCGCGAGCGCTGGGACGAGTACATCAGGGCGTACGAGGCGTTGCTGGAGCGATGCTCGACGGAGCAGGCGCCTTGGTTTGTGGTGCCCGCGGACAAGAAGTGGTACCGCAACTGGGCGATCTCTTCGATCGTGCGCCGGGAATTGGAACTGATGGATCCGAGGACACCACCGATGCCGGCGGAGCTGAAGGGTCTGAAGATCGAGTAAAGAACCAAAGGCTCGCGAGGAATCACAGCCCCGCCATCTGGCGCAGGATCTTGTCGAGTTTCGCGGGCACGGGCATGACGCTCAGCCTTGCCTCACGGATGAGTGCAAAGCCCTCGAACCGAGCGTCCGCCTTGACGCTAGCGAGCGTGCATTCCTTGGTTGCCGCTCTGACGGGGGTGAGATCAAAGAGCACGAACTTCGGCTCGCCCGAGGCCAGCGTCTGCGGCTTCTTCGGATCTGGATACGCGCCCTTGGCGATCCTGGCCAGGCCCGCGATGCGTTTCTGGTTGCCCGTGTGGTAGAAGAGAATGTCGTCGCCCTTTGCGATGGACCGCATGTGCATCTGGGCGGCGGGGCTCGTCACGCCCGACCAGTCGGTGCGTTTCTCGCGCACGAGGTCGTCGTAGCTGTACACGGTGGGTTCGGATTTGATGAGCCAGGTTGCCATGGCGGCATGGTAGTGGGGCGGAAAAAAGAACGCACGCTCCGGAGAGCGTGCGCCGTAAGTCAGAGATGTGCGATCGGAGATCAGCCGTTGCCGGTGGTCTCGGTGTCGACCTTGGTCAGTTCCTTGGCCTCTTCGCATTCGGTCTCGCAGTCGGTCTTGGCTTCGCAATCCGTCTTGCCTTCGCAATCCGTCTTGGCTTCGCAGTCGGCCTTCTCGGTGCAGACTTCGCCTTCGAGGGCGACGGTCTGTGCTTCGCCTTCGGCGTCGCAGCAGGCTTCCTTGGCGGCGCCTTCGAGCTCGCAGCAGGCCTCGGCGCCTTCGAGGGCGACGGTCTCGGCGATTGCGCCCTCAGCGGCGCAGCAGCTGTCGGTCTTCTCGGTGCTCACAGCGGTCGCGTTGGCCTCGGTCTCGGTCCCGCAGCTCGAACACCCGCCCATGATGTAATACCCACCGACGCCCACGCCAACAGCAGCGGCAACGGCCAGAACGACCGACGTCAGACTCGAACCATGATTCTTCATCGCAGCATCCTCTTGCAAGTTTGTGCGGCGACAACGGCCGCCGGTCGCCTAGATCCTAACACATCCAAAGCCCAAGAACAGGCCTTTCCTTGTTACGGGCACGCAGACCCGTGGGTGCGGGGAGAAACCCTCATCCAGCGAAGATTGTTCCGGGCCCCGGTTGAGTTGTCCCAAATTCGGGTCGATAACCGTGCAGATGCCATGGCGGCTCCCGCGACTGCAGCGTGGGCGGCAGGCTGTGGAGGATGCACATATATGTCAAACCCCGATCAGAATCCGATCTTCGAAGACACCTCCAGCGACGACCAGGTCGTCGATTTCTCGGACATCGGGGCGATTGCGGACATCGAAGCCCGATGCCGGGCGCTCGTCCGAGCCGAGCAGCAGATCGCCGAGCGCGAGCGCGAATTCGCGGAGATGAGCACGAAGATGGCTCACGAGCTGCGCGAAGCAGCCGAGGAGATCCGTGACCGAGAAAATGCGCTCAAGACGACCGGTGGGGTCCCGCCCTATCTGGAGTCGCGACGGGTGCGTTTGGCACGGATTCGACGGACGCTGCGTGACCGGGCACAGAGGCTCGAGCGGACGGAGGCGGTGCTCGAGGAGAGGTCTCGCGAGGCCGAGCAGGTGCTGTCGCAACGCCGTGAAATCGCACGCCAGGCCGCGTTGATGCAGAAGCGCGAGAAGCGGGTCGTCTCGCTGATGGCCCGCAACAAGACGCTGACGATGCTTTTCTACTCCGCCGCCACGGTCGGGATTGTCTCGGTCCTGAGCTGGGCGCTTGCGGATCAGGTCGCCCCGGCCAGGTACGCGGTGACCGCGGAAATGCACGCGGATGGGCGCGGGCGGGTGCTCTCGCAGGACGAGCGCGAAGAGTGGCAGCGCTACCACGAAGCCGTGCTGGTCGACCCCGGGCTGATGGAACTGGCATCGGATCGACTGAACAAGCGCGGGATCCAGGATCTGGGCAGGCCCGGCGATCTCGCGGCCCGTCTGAAAGACGATCTCTCCTTCGAATCATCCGAGCCCGGTCGCCTGGTGCTCGAGCTCCGGGGCGACGGCGCGGGAGTGACCAGACGAACGCTCGACACGTACGCCGTCTCGATCATCTCGCTGGCAAACGGGACGAAAGACCAGCGTGCCGGCGGCGCGGGCACGAAGCTGGTGGTCGATGCGACCGTCGATCCGGACCCGCTCGTCGATGAGCGTCCGGTCTACGCAGCCGGTATCGGCGGCGGAGGGCTGCTCGTGGTTGGCCTGGGCGGGACGCTGCTCTTCCGCAGGCTGCGCGCACAGCACGCCGCCTACGAGCAGGGGCTCATCGGCGGCGACTAAACGAGGTTTGGTCTGGCAGATATCCGACGTGTCCCTGCGGGATCAGGCCGCGGCGATCATCACGATCTGGAGCTCACCGGTGGCGCTGCGGGCTGCGATGGCAACATTGCCGCTAAGTGCGCTGGTGAATGCGAACTCGTGGCCGTCGGTCTCGCCGTTGGATACGAACGTGGTGATCGTTGAGACATAGTTCTGGTCGTCGTCGAGGACGACGAGCTCGTACTGCCCGTCCTTGAGCACGGGCAGCCGGTTGCAGACGATGTAGCTTCGGCTGGTTTCGGTGTTGGTATAGATCGCGGCGGTGGCCGCCAGCGAGCTCTCGACGGGTTTGAACTTCACGCGATCGGAGCTGGCGCTGAGCATCGCGTCGCGGAGCCCGGGCATCTCGCCGAAACGCAGGAAGAGATCCGCGGAGGTGATCGAGGTGATCTTGCTGCCCATCTGATCGATCTGGTTGCGGAGCTCGAGCGAGAGCACGCCCCCAAAGACCGTCGTGGCTGCGAGCACAATCGCCGCGGCCCTCCAGGCGGGCATCACGCGTCTGCGGTGGATGTCTGCGGGCGTGGGTCCCGCGCCGGAGCTGATCATCCGCTCGAAGCGAAGGGAGTCGGCGTTGATCGAAGTCCCCGCGGCTCGACGGACCGCATCGACCACCAGGCGCCGCAGCTCGGGGCGGGGCGTCACGTTGGGCAGGAGCTCGGACTGGTCGGCAAACCGAGACTGCTCGCGCCGGATCTGAGCCTTGATCGACTCAGGCGCCGACGCAAACGCGGCTTCGAATCGTTCGAGTTCGTCTGCTTCGAGCACGCCGCAGGCGTCCAGTAGAGCCAATTCGATGAGTTGCTGGGTGTTCATGACACGGATTCCTCTACGCCGCTGCATTCACGAAGTCTGACGAGCGCCCTGCTGAGCGCGGATTTGACGGTTCCGATCGGGGTGTCGAGTTCCTCCCCGATCTGCCTGAGCGTCTGCCCGCCCAGATAGGCACGCATGACCACGGTCCGCTGCAATTCCGGGAGCGTGGCGATTTTCTCCATGAGCGACGCGAACCGCTCTTCTCTTTCGAGGCTTTCGCTGTCGACCGGTTCGGCGATCGGCGGGCGGAACTCCTCGTTGAGCTTGACGGGTTTGATCCGCGACTGGCTCCGACGGAGACGGTCGACCAGGTGCCGACGGGTGATCAGGAGCACCCAGGTCACCAGAGCCGCCCGGGAAGGGTCGTAGCGTTCCGCGGTTTTCCACAATCGGACAAAGACTTCCTGGACGGCGTCCTCGGCCTCGTCCCGCGTCGGCATGGCCTGGTACGCGAGTCGATACACAAGCGACCCGAAGCGGTCATACAGCGCGACCACCGCGGACTCCTCGCCCGCTGCGATGCGCTGCATCAGCGCCAGGTCTGCTTGTTTGTCGTTCGCGTCACTCATGTTCGTTGCGTGTTCGGGTTTTTGGGGGTGCCCTCTGTGCTCAGCATACCGGTACGCAGTCCTGAGCGGCGTGATCCTTCTTGACAAGATTTTCGGGTCCCGCAGCAGGCCCGGAAACAAGTCTTTGCCCTGTCGGGTTTTCCTCTGTTGTGCGAACATCGGATATCCCATAAACTTAAGTATTGAGGAAGCCCTTCCAGGGGCTCGTACGGGGAGTGCGAACAATCCAACGATCGTGGGACATCTCGTCTCGGAACCGCTCCGCCATCGGCGTGCGCTCGGCGTTTACGCTGATCGACGTGCTTGTGACGTTGTTCGTGATCAGCGTCCTGATCGGGATCATGCTGCCCTCGCTGGCGGTGGTCCGTGAGACGACCCGCAGGGTGGTTTGCAGTTCCAACATCCGCCAGATCGGCCTTGGGATCTCGATGTTCGCTGACAACAACGACGGCATGCTCCCTCAGACGACGTTCATCAACCAGCGTTTCGGACGGATTCCCTCGGAGACGACCCGGCTGCGGATCGCTTCGGATTCCTCGTTTGCAAGCCGGGTCAATTCGCCCGGCGTGCAGCGCGCAGCCTGGGACGGCCTCGGTCACCTCTACAAGTTCGAATACCTCGAAACCCCGGGGATCTTCTACTGCCCCTCGCACGACGGGAAGCACCGATACCAGGAGCAGCAGGAAGCGTGGAAAGATTCCGATGAGAACATCGTGGGGAATTTCCAGTTCCGTGGCGAGGGCCCCGACGGGGACCGCCGACTCTTCTTTATCCAGCCAAGGCAGGCTGCGATCGTGTCCGACTCGATCCGGTCCACCAATGATCTGAACCACGAAGCGGGTATGAACGTGCTCCGCGCGGACCTTGCGGTGTTCTGGTTCAACGGTCTTGACGATCAGATGATGCGTCTGCTGAGCCAGAGTGCGCCGGGCACAACGGACCGTGTCTGGGCCGAGCTGGACGACTTCGTCGGCTCCGGCGGATCGGACTGAATCCAACCGATTGACCGCAAAACCACGGCCTTCCGTGCGGGCTGTGACATCGGCCCAAATGATGCCTGACGGCGGGCGTGCTATTGTTCAAACCTCGGCGATGCCGCCGGTCAAGCACGGGAGCAAGCACAATGTCAAGCCTTACTCGATCACTCGTGACATCAGCCGCGGCCTTTCTGACGACGATTGCCAACGCGCAGCTCATGCCCACCCGGACGTACTACGGCCTCAACCGAGCGATGCCCATCACGGTGACCAACCCGAGCGGCAACGAAGCGCCGATTGGCATCAAACTTCTGGATGCGTCCAATGGCGTGGTGGGGGAGGTCGCCTCGGTCGAGCCCGGGAAGGTCGATCTGGCGGTGCTCTTTCCGTCGCTGTGGGAATCCAAGGCGTACGGGGAAGTGCTCTATGCGCAGCTCTACGCGGGCGATCAGCCGACGGGCCCCGCGATCGTGCTCCAGCCGATGGTCTCGCAGTCGTACGCAGAGCTCGATGCGCGCAGCGGCCAGCTCTCCTGGACGCCAAGCCCCCGGACCTTCACCGGTTACCGGGCGTACGTTGACCAGGATATGCTGATGTCCACGAGCGAGGGCGACATCCTCATCCGGATGCGCCCGGACCATGCGCCCAACACCGTCTGGAACTTCATGTCGCTCGGCGCGGGCGGTTTCTACACCGACATCATTTTCCATCGCATCGTCACCAAGCCGAACCGATTCGTGATCCAGGCGGGCGATCCGCTCGGAGAGGGTTCGGGCGGCCCCGGGTACATGGTCGATCTCGAGGACAGCAAGCTCCCGCACGACTTTGGCGTGATCTCGATGGCCCGCTCGCGGGATCCCAATTCCAACGGCTCGCAGATCTTCATCTGCCTGTCGCGTGCGGCTACCAAGGCCCTCGATGGTCGCTACACAGGCTTCGGTCAGGCGATCTCGGGCGCCGATGTGATCAACAAGATCGCGGACACGCCCCTCAACGGGGAGAGTCCCGTGAACCCGCCCAAAATCAAGTCGGTGTCGCTGGTCAACGCGGCCCCGCGCGGCACAGGCCCCGAGCCCGTCAAGGCACCCGAAACCCAGCCAGCTGGTCGATAAGCGTCCGAGCGGATCAGCGGATCAGAACTCGAATTCGGCGGAAACGCCCATCGCAAAGGCGGGCTCCATGGTGGCTCTGCCCACACCGGTGCCGCTGGAGTTGCGCAGATCGATCTCGCGGTAGACGACCGAGCCAACGCGCCCGCTGACTCGGAAGTTGGGTTCGGGGCTCCAGGTCGTGATGAACATCACCGGGATTCCAGAGTCCTCCAGCACGCCCGCGGGGAGTGTGCTGTTGTCGTCTTCAAACCGGAATTGCTTGGCGTCGTAAGTGGCGCTGGCGCCGACTTCCCAGGCCTCGTTGAGGTGGTAGGTGATCTCGACGCCGGGCTGCCCGCTGGTGGGCGTGTTGCCCGCGGTAAAGCGCCAGTAATCGTCGATCTGCCAGCGGACAGTCGGGACCGGGAAGATATTGGCCGAGTCCTCGAGCTGTGAGAACGCGGCGATCGCGATACCCACCGAAAGGTCTTCGTGGAAATGGTGCATCAGCCCGAAGAACCCGCCGAAAGTGAGCGTGTCGTCAATGTCCGCGCCAACTTCGCCTGATGAGCGGACTGCGGCGCCGCCGAAGAGCGACCACTGCTTGTCAAAGCTGTGCGTAGCGGTCACGCCGAGATTCAGCCCCAGGCCTAAGTCGATCGGGTCGACGCCCGAGGCGGTGCCGAACGCGCGGAAGTTGTCGAAGTCGTAGGCGGTCGAGGCCTGCCCGAGCGAGACGGTCATGTCGGTCTGCTCATCGACGGGGATCGCCCCGACGATCGTGGTCTCCAGGGTGAGCGAGGAGAGCTTGCCTCCTCGGGGCCCGCGGGTCTGCCCCGGGGTGTACGCGTCGGCGTTGCCCGTGGCGAAAAATCTGATCTGCTTCTCGGGGGCGATCTGGATGCCCACGTCGTTCTCGTCGCCGAAGCTCTGAGCGAGTGCTGGGGCAGCCAGGCCTGCCAGAAGGAGTACAGAGAGCGCTTTCAAAGACATATGGATCCTCCGGGAGGCATGCTGACCGGTCCCGCGGGGCGAGTATAGGTCGGCGCGATCACTTCATCGGGCCAACGGCAACGAGCGGGCTACACTCCGCTCCATTGGGGCGGTAACTCAATTGGTAGAGTGCCAGCTTTGCAAGCTGGAAGTTGAGGGTTCGATTCCCTTCCGCTCCATTGCCAACCTCCTTGGCCCCCAAAGAATCACGGATACAAGCCAACCCGGAGGCGTGATCGACGATCACGCCTGGCGTGGGTGTGGGTGTATTTTCCATCGGCTGGAGCCCGGCCCGCCCGCTCGCTGGCGGGGGGCATGACGATAGAGAAAGTGACCCCGGCGGGATTCGAACCCGCGTTACCAGGATGAAAACCTGGTGTCCTGGACCAGGCTAGACGACGGGGCCGGCCTGAGGGCGGGACTCTAGGAACCCAAGAGGCTCCCTGTCTCGGTCTAGGCTATCAGAATGCCACAGGCTCCGATGACACCCCTGCCAGGCCTGAAACCCGGATCAGACGTGATGCTGGTCGGCGGGACATTCGACCCGCCTCATCTGGCTCATATCAGGCTTTCCTGTCAGGCTCGGGAGGTGGTGGCGCCGAAGGCGCTGCTGTACTTCGTCCCCGCGGCCCGCTCGCCGCTGAAAGACGGCGGGCCCGAGGCCAGCGGTCAAGCCCGAACCGAGATGCTCAGGCTCGCGCTGAAGGGCATCGAGCAGGGCGACGTCTGGACGGATGAGCTCGACCGGGCAGAAGCCGGGGAGCCGAGCTACTGGGTTGTGACGCTCAGGCGAGCACGCGAGCTGATCGGAAGGGCCCAGAGGCTCTACTTCCTGATCGGCGCCGATCAGGCGCTCAGCTTTGAGCGCTGGAAATCGCCCGATGAGATCCTGGAACTCGCGCAGGTTGTGGTCATCAACCGGGGCGGCGTGCGCACAAAGCAGGAGCTCGCGGAGCGTCTCGAGGGCTCCGCTCTGGGCGATCGGCTCGTCGATGCGTGGTGCGAGGTGGAGCATCTGGACATCAGCGCGACCGACGTACGCCTCTTTCTGAGTGAGAGCCGTGAGAACCGGATTCAGTTCATGCTTCACCCCGATGTGCTGAACTACATCAAAGCTCGTTCGCTTTACATCGAATGATTTTTCTGCCCTAATTGGGTCACTGACATCGGTCGAATCAATGGTATTTTGCGTCGAAAGATCGGTGCAAAATATGCGAGTCTGTGCGCGTGAGATAGAGTTTTCGACAGCCGAGCCGGTAGAGAACTCTTTCAGCTCGTCTCGGATGACGGGCGAGTCGACTCCGAACACGCACACGACGTGCCGCTCGGCGGTGTTTGAAGGAATTTGCCATGAGCAAACCGGAGCAGTCGCAGAAAAAAGGTATGAATGACGCGAGCCAGAACAAGGGCGCCAGCAAGCCCAGCCCCAAGGGCACAGTTGCCGTAAACAAGGCGCACCAGGCCGGGTCCAACAAGGGCAAGGGCAAGTAAACCCAAAGCCAAAAGAAGGGCCGCACCGGCGCGGTGGGCGCCGGTGCGGCTTGTTCATTCCACTGAATCTCGAATCCGGGCTGGTTACTTCACGAGCGACTTGAGCGCATCGGCTTTGTCGGTCTTTTCCCAGGTGAAGGTCTCGAAGGTCTGGGTTTTGCCCCCCTTGGTGGTGACCTCGACGGTGCCCGGCTCGCGCCCGAAGTGCCCGTGGTAGGCGGTGTGCGCGTAGATGGGGGTTGCCAGCTTGAGCGAATCGATGATGCCCCGTGGGGTGAGCTTAAAGACCTCGCGGATGGCTTTGGACATCTTGGCTGGGTCGGCCTGCTCGGTGCCGAAGGTGTTGACGTGGACGCTGGTGGGCTGGGGGACGCCGATGGCGTAGGAAAGCTGGATCTCGCACTGCGAGGCCAGTCCCGCGGCGACGACGTTCTTGGCGATGTAGCGGGCCATGTAGGCGGCTGAGCGGTCGACCTTGGTGGGGTCCTTGCCCGAGAAGGCGCCGCCGCCGTGTCGTCCGCGTCCGCCGTAGGTGTCGACGATGATCTTGCGTCCGGTGAGGCCGACGTCGCCGTGGGGGCCGCCGATCTCGAACTTGCCGGTCGGGTTGATGTGGACCTTGATGGCGTCGTGCCAGAGGTCGCCCACGACGGGCTTGATGATGTGCTGGAGCACCTGCTGAGCGAGGCCCTTCTGGTCGTTGCTCCAGATCGGTGCGTGCTGGGTCGAGAGCACCACGGTGTCAATCCGCTTGGGCTTGTTCTCTTCGTCGTACTCGAAGGTCACCTGGCTCTTGGCGTCCGGGCGGAGGCCCTCGACAGCGTTGGCCCGGCGGACCTCGGCGTGCTTGGCGACGAGCTGGTGAGCGAGCTGGATGGGCAGTGGCATCAGCTCGGGGGTCTCGGTGCAGGCGAAGCCGAACATCATGCCCTGGTCGCCGGCGCCCTCCTCGCCCTTGCTGCCCGAGTCGACGCCCATGGCGATGTCCGCTGACTGGGCTTTGATCGAGCTGAGAACGGCACAGGAAACGTGGTCGAAGGCCATATCGCCCGAGGTGTACCCGATGCGTTTGATGGTCTCGCGGACGATGTCGGGGATCTCGACGTAGGCCTCGGTGCGGACCTCGCCCGCGACGATCGCCATGCCGGTCGAGACCATCGTCTCGCAGGCGACGCGCGAAGCGGGGTCCTGAGCGAGCATCGCATCCAGGACGGCATCGGAGATCTGGTCGGCGACCTTGTCGGGGTGACCCATCGAAACGGATTCGGACGTGAACTGGTAGCTCAAGCTGGTTCTCCTGCTTTGGATGCGGGCCGAGAACGACTGTAGAAAGGCGATTCGCTCGGAACCACCGTGCATCGGTGCCCGATCCGGCCTGAGCCCTGCCGCTATTGTTGGGTCATGGCCAATCGACAGAGCCCAAAGAGCAACGGACTGACCTACGCCGACGCGGGGGTCGACCTTGAGACCTACGACGGCTTCATTTCCGGGCTGGGCTCGCTCGTCAGGCGGACGCACGGGCCCAGGGTTATCCAGAACCCCGGGGGCTTTGCGGGCCTCTTCCGCCTCGATTACAACCAGAAGCTGTTCAAGCAGAATTTCGTCGACCCGGTCCTGGTCGCCTGCTGCGACGGCGTGGGCACCAAGCTCAAGCTCGCCACGGAGATGCAGGACTACTCGACAATCGGGATCGACCTCGTCGCGATGAGCGTCAACGACCTGATCGTGCAGGGCGCCGAGCCGCTGTTCTTTCTCGATTACATCGCGGTGCCCAAGGTCGTGCCGGCGATGCTCGACGACATGGTCCGCGGCATCGCCAAGGCCTGCACCGATTCGGGCTGCTCGCTCATCGGGGGCGAGACCGCCGAGATGCCCGATGTCTACGCGCCGGGCGAGTTCGATATGGCGGGCTTTGCGGTGGGGGTGGTCGAGCTGAAAAAAGCGACCGACCCGCTGCGCGTCGCGCCGGGCGATGTGGTGCTCGGGCTCGCGTCCGACGGCCTGCACTCCAACGGGTTCAGCCTCGTGCGCAAGGTCGTTTCGCACGCCAAGCTGGATCTGAAGAAGGTGTACCCGGAGCTCCATGCGGACAAGCCGCTGGGCTCGGTGCTGCTGACACCCACACGCCTCTACCCGGCGCCGATCGTCAGGCTCCTGCGTGCGTATAAGGTGAAAAAAGTCGTCAGCGGCATGGCGCACATCACCGGCGGCGGGCTGGCGCAGAACCTCGAGCGGGTACTGAATCCGACCGTGGACGCGGTGCTCAGCAGCAAGGCGTGGGATGTGCCCGAGGTGTTCGGCTTTCTCCAGAAGCACGGCAAGATCGACGGCGCCGAGATGGACCGGGTGTTCAACATGGGCATCGGGTATGTGATCATCGTGCGTCCGACGTTCGCTGAGGCGGTGCAGCGGAAACTCGAGAAGCTCGGCGAGAAAGTGTGCGTGCTCGGCGAGGTGCGCAAGGGCACCGGAGCCGTGAAGCTCAAGTAAGGGAGTTCAGTCGATGGCCGACGACCCTGAATTTGTATCGCAGAAGATGAATGAACTCACGCACCGCGGCGGTCTGATCGGCGCGTACCGGCTCGACGGCAAGGGCGGCGGGCGGGATATCGGCTGGGACGACATCGAATCGGATCCGCAGGGTGTCACTGCGCTGGGCGATATCTGGGTGCATCTGGATCGCACGGGCACCAAGGCCCGCCAGTGGGTGGAGACGGGCGCCAAGCTGCCCCCCTCGGCGATCCGGGCGCTGCTCGAGGAAGACCCTCGCCCGCGGTTCTCCTACTTCCCCGCGACGGACGCTTCCCCGGATGGGATGCTCTTTGTTCTGCGCGGGATCAATTTCAACGAGAACTCCGACGCCGAGGACATGGTCTCTGTTCGTCTCTGGATCGACGAGAACCGCGTGATCACGACCCGTCGGCGCAGGATCATGTCGGTCGACGACCGGCGCCAGGCGTTGTTGCACGGGAGCGGGCCCTGGGAGTCGGTCGATGTGCTCCAGGGCATCAACGAATCGCTCATCGTCCGTATGGAGCCGGTGCTGGTGGCGATGGACGACGAGCTCTCCATGTACGAGGAAGACGAGGAGCGCCGGGACATCGGCGCCGTGCGGAGCAAGATCGCCGATCTTCGGCGCAAGATCGTGATGATGAGGCGCTACCTGGCGCCCCAGCGCGATGCGCTCCTGCTCGCGGAGCGCGAGCTGCCCAAATGGGCCGGGCCGCAGGTGCAACACTCGATTCATGATTCGGCCATCGGGCTCGCGCGGATCGTCGATCACCTCGACGAGATGCGAGACCGCGCCACGGCGGTGCAGGACGAGCTGAGCCTCATCGAGAACGAGCGGATGGCCAAGATCAGCCTGCGCCTGACGGTCATCGCGGCGGTGTTCCTGCCCGCCAATATGGTCGCGGCGGTCTGGGGCATGAACACGGGCGGGCTGCCGCTGATGGAGAACCCTCAGGGGTTCTGGGTGGTGATGGGGATCCTGGTCGCCTGCGCCGGCGCGGGCGTGTACATGGCCCGGGGGCTGCTGCGTTAGTGACTCGACGCGATGCCCGTGAACGTCGGGTGGGGTGTGCCCGTGCCGATGTTCTCGAGCTCCTTGAGCTTGTTGAGGTACTCGCTGACCACGATCATGACTGTTGCGTGGCTCCAGGTGAGCGGGCTGACCGAGAGCGGTGCGCCGGTGTACGGGTGGAACTGCTCGGCCAGCACGCCCGAGGGCAGCTGGCGGTAGGTGCACCAGTTGATCAGATCGAGCGCCTCGGCGAGGTCGGCCTTGGTCTTGGCCTTGGCGATCACGTACTGCGCCTGCCAGAGCGTGCAGATGACCCACGGGTTGCCCGGGACGATGTCCAGCTTGCTGGATTCGATCTGGTGGTAGTAGTCGTTCTGGTACCGGGCCATGCCGCCGATCTGCGTGCGCACCGAGAGCAGATCGCGCGTGGTCGTGTGGTCGCTTGCGATCTTGGGGTCCTCGGGATCGAGCCCCGCGATGGCAAAGAGCGCGTAATTCGAGGCGTCGGCGACGAGGTCCAGGCGGTAGCTCCCGTCCTCCTGGGGCACCACGCGGCGCGCAAAGCGTCCGGCCGGCTCGTGCCAGAAGTGCTTCATGAACGCGAACGTCATCCGCTCGGCGGCCTCGGTGTACTTGGCCGCCCGGTCGGGCTCGCCGAAGTCCGTGCAGAACGCGGCCGCGGCCTTGAGCGCACCGATCGTGCTTGCGACCGTGAACGTGTGCACGCCCCGGCGCTCTTCCCACAGATCCCACGACTGCTTGGGGATGCCGTTGGCGTCGCGGTAGCTGCAGATCCAGTCTGCGGGTCGGACGATCAGCTCGTAGTAGACGCTCTTGATGAACTCGACATCTCGGAACGTTTCAAAGTGCTGGCGGAGCGACCAGAGCACTAGGGCTGTCTCGTCCTGCTGGATGGGCAGGACCTTCTGGCCTTCGAGCGTCCACGGGTGCCAGCTCGAAGCGAGCGATCCCGATGGGTTGTACTTGTGGAGGAAGAAGCCTTCCTTGGAGATCACGTCCGCCGAGAAGCGGAAGAATCGGCGTGAGAGCTCGCTCTGCCCGGTCAGGATGAGCGAGTACGCGCAGAGCGCGCCGTCGCGGGGCCAGCAGTACGAATAGTGATCGCCGCCGAACTGGGCGATATCGGTGTCGTTGGCGGCGATGATCGCACCGCCGTTGTCGACCTGCGTGCGCAGGATGAGCGCCGAGCGGTAGTACATGTCCCCGACGGATTCGGGCAGCGGGCTGGTGTCGATGTGTTCCTTGTGGACCCACGTTTTCCAGTAGGCCTCGGTCTGGTAGATCATGCGTTCGGCGCTGGTGTCCCAGATGGCGCGGTTGAGGCGTTTGACGTCGTCGTAGTTGCGCCCGCAGGCGAACCAGTTGGTGACGTAGCTCTCCCCGCCCGCGGGGACGTGGAGGTTAAAGCCGATCGTTGCGTCGACGGAGCCCTGCGCGATGGTGTTGCGTCCCAGGTGCCCGTCTTCGGCGTCTCGCCAGGTGCCCTCGGCGCCGCCGACACGCTTGGACCCGATGGCCCAGTGGTCGATGCCGCACTTGTGCTGGTCGCAGGCGTTGACGAGGAAGTAGAACCCGTCCTTGTAGAAGACGACGGAGTTGGTGGTGGGGTCGTAGTTGGCGGTGTCGCCGACCGGGTTGCCCCCGATCGAGAGGTCGTAGTGGAAGAAGATGCGGACGTCGCGGTCCTTTCCGATCAGATCGCGGACGATTGTTTTGCGAAAGTAGATGGGCTCGGTGTGGTCGACCGCGTCGTTGCAGACGAGTTCGATGCCGAACTCTTTGTGCACGAGCGTGACTTCGGTGACGAGCGTGTCGGGCTTGTAGCGCAGGGTGCGGGTCCATCCGGACTCTTCGATCCAGGCGAACTGCCCGTCGACCCAGACGCCGAAGCGCTGGATGTGTCCCTGTGTGTGGTTGGGCTGACCGACGCAGGGGTAGTAGATGTCGCGGATGCGGTAGGTGCTGTCAAAGGTGATCAGCAGCGAGCCGTTGCCGACGGGGATATCTCGGGGCATCTTCGGTTCGTCCTTGCGAGGTCGGGTCCATGGGCGCTCCGGCGCGCCTTGGAACAGTATCGGTCGCTTGAATGAGGCGGTTGTGCCCAATCACGGGGATCAGCCCGCAAGGAACTGCTCGGCCAAGGCCGCCGCCTCGTCGTCGTCGAGGTCCGCAGCGATTTCGGACATCTTGGTCATCACCGGTGCGCCGCCGAGGGCCTCGATCCGGGTGCGTATATCCCCGATATAGGTAATTGAGATCCCGAAGTTCTCACCGACTTTGACGGCGTGCCCCTGCCCGATCGGGACGTTGTTGATCAGCAGGTCCAGTTCGTCGTCGGCTGGCTTGTGGAGCTCCAGGATCCGCCCGGGAATCAGGTCGGTGATGTCCTTGAGGCGCATGGGGCGATGGCCCACGCGGACGATGAGCGGGACCTCAAGCTTCAGGATGGAGTCGAGCTTTTTGCCCATGGCTTCACGGATATCGGCTGGACCCCCCATCGTCCTGCGGGAATCCGTGAGAGAAGGAGGGCTTAGCCCTCGTAGCGAGCGACGATGAGGGTGACGTTGTGCCCGCCAAAGCCAAAGGTGTTGTTCATGGCAAACTTGACGGGCCTTTCGCGGGCCTCGTTGGCGACGAGATTCATGTCAAAGGGCTCGACCGAGCCGTCGGCCAGCTTGTTGCCCGGGTTGTGCAGGTTGATCGTCGGGGCGATGATGCCCTCGCTGACGGCATGGAGACAGGCGATCGTCTCGACCGCTCCCGAGGCTCCCAGTGTGTGCCCGTGCATCGACTTGGTCGAGCTCATCAGGAGCTTGCCGCCTTCGGACTTGCGGGCGTGAGCGCCAAAGAGCGACAAGGCGGCTGCGATCTCCGCGGAGTCGCCCAGCGGGGTCGATGTGCCGTGGGCATTGACGTAGTCGATCTGGTCCGGGTTGAGTCTCGCGTCGCGGAGCGCCCATTGCATCGAGCGCTTGGCGCCCTGGCCCTCGGCGTTTGGCGCGGTGATGTGGCTCGCGTCGCAGGAGTTTCCGAATCCGACGAGCTCGCCCAGGATGGTTGCGCCGCGTGCTCGTGCGTGCTCTTCGCTCTCAAGGACACAGATCGCGGCGCCCTCGGCAAGGATGAACCCGTCCCGGTCGGCGTCGAAGGGGCGGCTGGCGCCCTCGGGGTCGTCGTTGCGGGTGCTCAGCGCCTTCATGGTCATGAACGCGCCCAGGCAGAGGGGTGTGCAGGCCGCCTCGGCGCCGCCGGCGATCATCACGTCCGTGTCGCCGCGCTGGATGTATCGCAGCGCATCGCCGATGGCGTGCCCCGAGCTGGCGCAGGCGGTCGCGTGCGCCGAAGCCGGGCCCTGGAGGTTGTGCTTGATGGAGATATTGCCCGCGACGGCGTTGACCATCAGGCGGGGGACCGTAAACGGGTTGATCCGGTCGGGGCCCTTGTTGCTGAGTGTGATGACGTTGTGCTCGATGGTGGAAATGCCGCCCACGCCAGAGCCGACCACGACGCCGCAGCGCGTCGGGTCCTCGCGGGAGATGTCGATGCCCGAGGCGTCGATGGCTTCCTGAGCCGCGACCATGCCGAGCTGGGTGCACCGGTCGAGGCGGCGCAGCTCGCGCTTGTCGATGAACTTCTCGGGGTCCCAGTCTTTGATGGCGCCGGCGATGCGGACGGTCCAGCCGTCGTAGCTCTCGAAGGCGGGGTCGTTGATGAGAGAGATCCCGCTCCGACCCTCGCGCATGGCGCTCCACGTGGACGGGGCGTCAAGACCAAGGTTGGTCACGGCTCCGACGCCGGTGATCACGACTCGGCGATTCTCACTCATGGAAGGCGGCTCCACATGCAAGCCAGAGCGAAGCAATCAAAAAAGGCGGCAACAAAGCCGCCTCTGGGTCCCGGTTCAGGGAAGCACAGAGCGGCGGGATCAGTCCGTGCCCTGAGCGCTCTTGATGAATTCGATCGCCTGGCCCACGGTCTTGATCTTCTCGGCCTGGTCGTCGGGGATTGATGTTTCGAAGGCGTCCTCAAACTCCATCACCAGCTCGACGGTGTCGAGGCTGTCGGCGTTGAGGTCTTCGACAAAGCTCGTTTCGCGGGTGATCTTGGCTTTATCCGCCCCGAGTTGTTCGGCAACGATGTCGATCACCTTGGCTTCGATGTCCTGCTCGGTCACGCGTAATTCTCCGTCCTGCACACCCCCGGGGCGAGACCACCCCGCGGCCCGGTGCAAGGCAGGATTCTAGCCAAATCGGACGTTGCAGCAAGCGGGCGACGCCTTTGGGCCAATAAGCAGGCCCTCCATCCGCACAAACATCGCAAAGCCCGATTCAATCGGCGTTTAGAGACACTGCCCGATCTTGGCAAGCCCGGTCGCACGGGGGATTCAGAGTGGTCCTGTGAAGAAACCACCTGTTTAGGTGTGCAATTCGGGGCCCCCTTCGGCTCAGGAGCACCCTTTGCTGGTCGATGACACCCCCGGTTTGCAGCGAGGGATCGCCGGGCCGGCTTTGCGCCGGAACCGCTTCGGAGAGGGATGCGCTATGGCCCAGATGCCAAAGGAATTGAACGCGTTTGCGGCCAAGGTTGCGGAGATGCTCCGCAAGCTCCAGCCCGATTACGCCATCAAACTGATTGGAACGAGCGAGCTGCTCGTCGACGGTCGTCGTCTGGATCTGGACAACCTCTTTCGGATGGTGTCGCACGACCGCGTCCGCGGGCGTGAGATCGTCGAGCACTACCTGGAGCAGCTCTTCTGCGACAACTCGCTCGATCAGACGGATCTCGGGTTCGATCTGATCAAGGACCGGATCATGCCTCGGATCCAGCCCGAATCGATCTTCGAGCACCTCTCGCGGGAGCTCGTCGCGCACGTCCCCTTTGTCAACGGGACGGTGATCGTCTTTGTGATGGACATGCCCAACATGACCATCAGCATCACGACCGAGCAGATGATCCGCTGGGGCGTCTCGTCTGAGGAGCTCGAGGAGATCGCCCGGCAGAATCTGAACAGCTACTCGCCAGAGCTGGATATGCAGTTCGTCGAGTCCAAGGAAGGCGGGCACGCGGCGATCATCGGCGAGCAGGACGGCTACGACGCCGCCCGCGTGCTGCTGGGCGGGCTCCACAGCACGCTCGTCGACCGATTGGGCCCGGACTTTCTCGTCGCCATCCCGGCGCGGGACATGTTTGTCGCGCTCTCGGCGGGGCCCTCGCCCTTTCTCCAGCGGCTCCACAGGCGGGTCGTTCAGGACTACAGCCGCCTGCCTTACCCCATCACCGACGAGTTCTTCCTGGTCACCCGTGACGGCGTCGCGGGCACGATCCTCGAGGACTTCGGCATCGAGCGTCTGAGCGAGATCGGGCCGGAGGCGTTCGGAGACGGGCACGATGAGGGGCGCGAAGCGGCGTGAGCGACGCTACGGTTGCTGCGTGATCCTGCTCATTGACAACTACGACAGCTTCACCTGGAACCTGGTCCAGCGTCTGGGCGAGCTCGATCACTCGCTCGAGCCCGGGCGCGATCTCATGGTCGTACGCAACGACAAGATCACCCCCGCGGAGATCGAGAAGCTCAACGACGGGGCGGGGCCGACCCACATCGTGATCTCCCCGGGCCCCTGCACGCCCAAAGAGGCAGGGGTGTCGAGCGAGGTCATCGCCCACTTTGCGGGCAGGGTCCCGATCCTGGGCGTGTGCCTTGGGCACCAGTGCATGGGCGCGCTGCACGGGATGACCGTGGGGCGCCACAAGGTCGCGGTCCACGGCAAGACCAGCCCCGTCCACCACGACGGCAAGGGCGTCTTTGCCGGGCTCAGCGAGCCGTTCGAGGCGATGCGCTACCACTCTCTGGTGGTCTATCCCGAGACGATCCCGGCAGCACCGGACACCGAGGGCAACGGCTGGGTCGTCAGCGCCTGGACCGATGAAGACGACGGCAGCGGCGGAATACGGCGCGTGGTCATGGGCCTGCGCCGGGTCTGGGCGGATGCGTCCAAAGCGCCGGTCGAGGGCGTGCAGTTCCACCCGGAGAGCTTCATGACGCTCGAGGGACCCAGGCTCCTGGCGAATTTTCTGGCGATGGGCCAGCGGGCTCATCAACGGGCCTAACCCGTTGGTCTGTTCTACACTCGGGGCATGCTCCACCCCGCACCGACGACGAAAATCGATCCGAAGCTCGCCCGTGGCATCCTGGAGGAGGTCCTGCCCGCGACCGCGACGAAGCCCGCATACGCCGTGATCAGCTTCCAGAACACGAGCTACCGCGTGCACCTGGAGCCCGTGGGCGAGATCGCTGCCAAGCCGGGCAAGAAGGTCGTGGGCACCATCCGGGCCCGGGCAAAGCGCATCGACACCTGCACCACGGGGGGCAAGTTCATCGACCCGGTCCTTGGCAGGCCCCGGCGTGTGCAGGGCTCGGTCCTTGCGATCGAGGGCGACTCGGTGGTCGTGAATACCGGCATCCCGATCCACTGCGTCCCAACGGATCCGAGGCAGAAGGCTTCGGACTTTGAGGTGGGGCAGTTTGTGAGCATGGGGATTGAGGGCGGGACGAGCTTCGAGGAAGTTGGCCAGTAGGCAGCAGCCACTCTGTGTTCGGAATCTGATATAACATCAGAGTCTCAACGTGGAGGAAATAGCTGTGGAACTTCTTGAGAAATTGTCTTCATTGGGTGAGAGAGCCGTCGAGCACCTCGTTAAACCTAGCTGATCCTCGGATCCACCCACCGGTACAGCACATCCACCGCCAGATTGAAGAGCACGAGCATCGTGGCGAAGATGAGGACGACGCCCATGATGAGGAAGAGGTCCTTGTTGAGGACGCCGTTGACGAAGTGCTGGCCCAGGCCCGGGATCGAGAAGACTTTCTCGATCACGAAGCTGCCGGTCATGGCGTAGGCGGTCGCCGGGCCCAGGTAGCTGAGCACGGGCAGGAAGGCGTTCTTGAGGGCGTGCTTGAGCAGGACGGTGGTTTCGCCCAGGCCCTTGGCGCGGGCGGTGCGGATGTAGTCCGCGGTGAGCGCATCGATCATGCCCATGCGGGTCAGGCGGGCGATGTACGCGGCGAAGGGGAGGCTCAGCGTGGTCGCGGGCAGGATGAGGCGGTCGATCGTGCCCCAGCCGCCCACGGGCAGCACGGGGAAGATCACCGCGAAGACCAGCAGCAGCATCGTGCCCACGACGAAGCTTGGAAGGCTGATCCCGATCAGGGCGACCACGAGCGTGGCAAGGTCGGCAAAGGAGTTGGGCTTGACAGCGCCCACGACGCCCGCGGTGATGCCGATGACCAGCGCGATCACGATTGCCGAGAGCCCGAGCACGACGGAGACGGGCAGCGAGGTCGAGACGATCTCGTTGACGTTCCAGTCGTTGTACTGGAGCGAGGGGCCCAGGTTGAAGATGTACGCGGTGGGGGGCGCAACGCCGGCGGCCTCGGCCTGCGCGCGGTCGCGGGCGCGCTTGCCGCTGAGCGTGTCGCCCAGGTAATCGATGCCCGTGGCGCTGGTGAGGTAGGAGGTGTAGAAGGCGGGGAAGCTGTCGAGCTTGTACTGGCGTTTCATCGCCTCGATGACCTCGGCGGGGGGCTGGCGCCCGTCGGATTTCTCGAGCGGGTTTCCGGGGATCGCCCAGCTGAGTGTCAGCGTGATGGTGTAGATCACCAGGATGATGACCGGGAGCTGGAGCAATCTGCGGAGGATGAGACCGAGCATCAGTTCTTGTCCTTGGCGATGATGTGCTTGACCTTGTCGCGGCCCTTGCCGTCGCCGAGCATGTCGATGTTGAAGAGATCCTGCTGCAGACGCGGGTGGTTGCTGATGCCGGTGATCTCGTCGGGGTCGAAGAGGTAGATGTTGACGTAGTAGAAAAGCGGGACGAGCGGCATGTCCTCTTCCATGATGAGACGCTCGGCTTCAGAGAGAATGGCCAGGCGTTTGACGGGGTCGGTTTCCATCTTGGCCTGGTCGAGGAGCCCGTCGTAGACGGGGCTGGAGTAGGCGCGGTCGTTGTTGCCGTCACCGGTGCGGTTGAGATCGAGGAACGTGGTGGGGTCTGCGTAATCGGCGAACCATCCGGCGCGTCCGGTCATGAAGTTCTGTTTCTTGAGGTCGTCCTTGTAGACCTTGATCTCTTTCTGGGCGAGGAAGGTGCGGACGCCCAGGAACTCTTCCCAGTCCTTGGCGAGCTGCTGGGCGACGATGCCGTGCCCGCCGTCGGAGTTGAAGAGCAGCTCGATGCGAGGCATGTCGGCTGGGTTCGGGTAGCCGGCCTCTTTGAGCAGGGCCTTGGCCCTTTTGATGATGTCCTGCTTCTCGCCCTCGTTCCTGGCGTCGGAGATGCAGGGCAGGCCCGCGGGAGATTCGTACCCCGCGATCGCGCCGGGCGGGAACATGTTCCGCGCGGGCGAGTTGCCGATGCGCATGACGTCGTCGCAGATCCGCTGCTTGTCGATGCACATGGCAAACGCGCGCCGGACACGCGGGTCGTGGAATGGGTTCTCGCGCCCGTCGGCGAGCGTGGGCTTGCAGTTGAAGTTGTACCAGTACGTGCCGAATGCGCCGAGGGCGTGGATGTTCTTGCGGGGATCGTCGGGCAGGGCGGCGTCGATCGAGAACGCATCGAGCCCCTGGGCCTTGAGCGCCTCGTACTGCTCCCGGTTCTCGTCATAGAACGCCTCTTTGTCGGCGAGCATCTGGATGCGATAGTCGGCGTTGACGTCGCTGACCCAGTCGACCGAGCCGCTCTCGAAGGCGAGCACCTGAGAATTGGAGTCTTCGACGGACGGGATCGCGATCGTCTCGATGTCGAGCGTGTCCTTGGCCCACCACTGGGGGTTGGCGCGGAGGAAGAGGCTCCGCTTGAAGCGCCAGTTCTCGAGGACGAACGGGCCGTTGCCGATCAGCAGGGGCGGCTTGGTCCACCCGAGCTGGAGCTTGACGAGCCCGGTGTCCGGGTCGATCTGCTCGTACTGGCTGACCAGCGGCTCGTACACCGGGGCAAAGACGATGAACGCGCACAGGTCGAGCCAGTAGGGCGTCGACGCGGTGAGCGTCATTGTCAGGGTTCGGTCGTCGACCGCGTGCAGCGCGACATGCTCGTCGAAGTACGCGACCGCTTCCTCCCACAGCTTCTGCGACTCGGCCCGCTTCTCCTCGGCCGAGAGATCGCGGGCGCGGATGGCGTACTGCCTGGTCTGCTCGCTGCGCCACTCGAAGAACTCGGTAGCGCCGGCAATGTTCTGGAAGAGAGCCGTGTAATCCGCGGCGGTCTCGGGCAGCAGAGCCCGGCGCCAGGAGTACACGAACTGCGGCGCGGTGACCGGCGTGCCGTTGGACCACTTGGCGTCGGCTCGGAAGTGGAACGTGTATTCCTTGAAGTCCTCGCTGACATCCCAGCGCTCAGCAACGCCCGGGACGATCTCGTAGTCCTTGGTCATCACATCGAGGCGGACGAGCGGCTCAAAGAGCAGTCGCGCCACGCGCAGGTCCTGCATCCAGCTCATCCGCTGCGGGTCGAGCGTCGTGACATCGCCCCGGTTGATGAACGTGAAGTCCGCGGGCGGATCTGGCTGGTCCGAGACGACGACCGCGAAGATCGCGGTAAAGAGCAGGACGAATGGGACAATCAGCTTGAGCATGCCATCAGGATACCGCCCTTGGGCGTCCGCGCGTGATCAGCCGCCCGAAGCAACAAATCGGTCGGCCTGGAGCGAGAAGGGGGGGCGTGTCAGGGTGCCTGTGCCCCCGATGATGCTCAGGATGTTGCGGTTGAAGTCCCGGTCGCTGCCCGCCTCGAAATTCGCTCTCAGCTGAGTGGGCTCACCCGGCTGGCTCATGGCGCTCAGGGCGTAGTACACCAGGTTCTCCGAAGAGCCGATCAGCTGCGCCAGCATCTTGGATTCTTCCGGATCGATCGATCCGATCTGGCGTCCCGAGTCCTGGAAACGCTTGTAGACGTGTGCGAGCGAATCGCCCGCCAGGCCCGCGGCATCGCGCACCGCGGCCTGCCCCGGCTTGCGCGGGCCCGATTGCAGCAGACGCCCAAGCTCGAAGGTCGACAGCATCGCGATCCGAACCACACCGGCTCGCTTCTCTTCGGGCATCGCGTCAATGCCCGCGATCCGGGAGCTGGCGCCCTGGGCCAGCTCGACGAACGCAGCGTCCGCGGCAGCGGTCAGCTTGCTGTCGGTCAGCTTGGCGCTCTGGACCAGCGCTCGCGCGGCTCCCTCGGCGACGTACGTGTCAGCGTCGTTCCTGAGGAGCTCGCCAGCGGCCTTGATCTGGCGCGAGATCTCGGCGGTCTGCAGCGAGGCCGTCCGCTGCAGGCCCAGAATCCGCATGCTCGTGCGCAGTGCCCGCATGCCGGCGTATCGCACGCCCGGCTTGTCGCTCGTGTACGCCTGCTCGATCAGACCGATGGCCTCGGGTGTGACGATGTGCCCGGCGATCATGAGGCCGTTGACGATGTCGTTCTCGTCCTCGGATTCGATCATCGCGCGGACCGGGTCGATGAGCTGGCTCGACGCAGCCAGGCGGTCGCCCACGGCCATCGTCGGGTCGTTGATCACGTTGATGATCGACGAGCGTGCCTGCTGTACCTGCGCGTCCTCGCCCGAGCTCAGGCGTTCAAGATCACGCTGCTCAACGGGCTGGGCCAGCGCGGGCAGCGCGGCCATCCAGGCGAGTGCGGCGAAACAGATTGGTCGCATCGGGCGCTTGATCATCGGTCGTCCTTCGCTCGGGCTCATCCTGCGGTCTTAGCTGCCCCCGCTCCTGGGGCTCTCACTATAGGGCCACCCCTGCCAGAGGCCCAAATCTATGGCCTTGCTCTTTCTAGTAGACCTCGATGAAGACCCTGCGGGTCGGCTTGATCGTCCGGTGGAGCATCTTTCGTGTCCAGCCGTCGATGTCCCCCCGGACTTCGTCATCGATCGTGAGGTACTGACGCAGAGCTTCCTCGGGCAGGATGCGGGCCATCTGCTGGAAGATGCCAAGCTCCATGCCGATCAGGCCGCAGATGTAGATGAGCGTGCTGGGTCGGCTCAGGAGTTCGATCATCTGGTCCCGATGGGTCCTGAGCCGATCCTGAACATAGAGCCTCTCATCGGTGTCGCTCTGGCGTTCCCGGCTCAGAGCCGTGAGATAAGTCAGTCGCGGGTTCGCCGCGGCGAGCGCTGTGAACTGGTCGTGGTACATCAGATCGGTCGCGTAGGGTGAGCCGAGGACAAGCGTCGCAGACTGCGGGCCATTGTGCTCGTAGAGGTCGAGGAGCATGCCCCGGAAGGGCGCGATGCCGGTGCCGGTCGCAAAGAAGAGGTAGCTGTGGTCGGCGTGCTGCGTGGGCAGGAGGAATCGCTTGCCGCTGGGGCCGGTGAGCTCGACCTCGTCGCCCACATAGAGGTCGCAGAGGTAGTTGCTCGCGACGCCGAGCAGGAGCCGATGGTCTAACCAGTTCTCGTCGATCAGTCGTTTGACGGTGGTGGAGAGGACGTTGCCCTGCCCGTCTTCGCCCCGGGTGGGGCTGGCGATGGAGTAGAGGCGCTGCTGGTAGGGTCGGCCCTTCTCATCGACGCCTGGCGGGATGACACCGAACGACTGCCCGCTGCGGAACTGCCCGGCAAGGCGCGTCTTGGAAACATCGAACTCGATGTGCCTGACGAAGCCCGCGGCTTTCTTTGCGGTGCAGATCTCGTTTTTGGTCACGATGCCGATGCCGGTGTCGCCCGGGCGGTGTAGGTGCATCTGCACCTCGGGCTGCTCGGGTCCCTCTCCGCGGGTGGTGTCAGGCATGGACCTCTCCCGTCGCGCTTTAGCCCTCGCCGGATTCCGGGTCTTCGTCATCCATCGGCGCGGCATCGTCGTCGGTCGCGGGTTCTTCGTCGAAGGAATCTTCCTGAGCGGGCTCGTCCTCGAACGCGGGCTCGGGGTCGGCTGAGGGGCCGCCAAGGCTTTCGATCATGGTGTTGATCTGGGCGGTCAGTCGATCGATACGCTCGGCTTCCTCGGCGCGGAGGCCTGCACCGCTGAACGATTCTCGGGCCGCGATCAGTGCTTCGACCGCTTCCTGGCGCACACTCTTGGCGTGGGAGTCAAAGCTCGCTGCTGAGGACTGCACGCTGTTGACAACGGGCAGGGGCGTACGGGAGTTGGCGGCTTGCGAGAGGACTTCAGCGGCAAACGCCGCCGCGGCGGCGTGCGTGCTGAGCGTGTTGCCCAGCGTCTGCTGGATCTCAGCTGAGGCGAGCGCTGCCCCGGCCCGATCGCCCGAACGCGCGCGTCCGACGGAGCTGAGCGCCGCCTGATACGCGGCCTTGGCCGCGTCGAGTTTGCCTGCGCCCTCGGTCGTCCGGAGCGATTCCATCTGCGTGACAACTCTGGCCAGACGATCGGCGACGGCTTTGGCCTGCTCGCGGAGCTGCTTGGCTTCTTCGCGCCCCTCAACAGCCTTGGCTGCAAGCTCCTGCGTGCTCGCAACGAGCTGGTCGCGCTGCTGAGTCAGTCGACCGATTTCCAGCTGGTGGTCGGTGATCTCCGGGCGGACAGTGTCGGCCTGGGCCATGAACTGCTCCGCCTTCATGTCCAGAGCGTCAGCCTCGCGGCGCACCTTGGCCGCCTGTTCGTGCAGGGGCTGCGCTTCGACCGGGTTCATCGCGTTGGCCCGGTCGCGCAGTTCCGTCTCCTGGATGCGCAGCTCGCCGCCGGCCTGCGCTGCTTGCTCAGAGAGCTGTTCGAGCTCGGCGACACGTCTTTCGACCTTCGCGGTCGATTCGCGCTCAGCCTGGATCTCGGCGTCGCGTTCCTGGATCTTGGCGTTGATCTGCGCCAGCTCGGCGTCTGGGTTGAACGAGGCAGCGGTGTCGGCCAGGCTGTTCAGCTTCGACCAGACATCGAGCTCGCCTCGCACATCCGCTGACAGCTCGTAGAGCTTCTGGTTCAGCTGCGCCAGCTCTGCAGCGGGCAACTCGGCAAGGCCCAGCTCGGCGCGGGCGATCATGAGCGCCGCCGCGGCGTTCTGCACGTCGCTGCCCTCGCTCGCGATCGGGCGCAGGATCCCGATCGCGGCTCGGTACTCGCTGATGCGGAACTCGTCGCCGGGGATCGCTGAGCCAGGAGCGCCAAGGGATTCGAGGCGAGCCGAAGCCTCGCGGAGCGCTGGGGTGACCTCGTCTTCCTCGAGGCATCCCGAGGTGAACGAAAGCGACGCGGCCAGCAGCGCCAGGGAGATCCTGGCCGAGGTTTGGCGAGAGCGATGAAGGCTGCGGGGCATGCGGATCTCCGAGCGGAAAGGGGTCATCTCTAATTCAGTTCATTGCCGACCGGATGTGCGGTTCCAGTCGGCTGCCCGCCGGCGAGCGTCGCTCATCGGCTCCCGTCGACCTTGGGGTCAGCAGGCTCCATGGCACTGGGGGGATCATAGTCGATCTCGTAGTCCGGGCGGGGGGTCCAGAGCCCATCGATCCATTCCACGGCCCGACGGTAGTTCCGATCCTCTTCGGAGCGGAAAACAGGACGCCAGCCCCGGACCAGCGGGTGGGGGGTGTCCGTCTCTCGCCTGGGCAGGCACATCTGCAGCAGGAGGCTGTCGGATGGCACCTGGAAGTCCAGGAGCGGGAAGCCCTCGTTGGTCCGATAACGCTCCAGGATGTACATATTCGTGTAGTACACCTCGGGGTCGGTGGAGGTTGAATTGACGAGCCTGAGTCGTCCCGCTTCGGTCCCGCCGTGGCATCGGGCGGTTGCGCAGGCGTTTCGGAGCCAGGTCTTCTGGACCTGATCGCGGAAAATCCGGATCGACTCCGGGTCCTCAAGGACCTCGACCTGATGGTAAAACTCACGGGCCTGGAGCGCAAAGAGCAGCCTGAGCTGGTCGGCGGGCTCCAAGGCCAGAAGGGCGGCTCGATCGGCAGCCGAGTCCGGGATCCGCGGGTGACCAGCGTACTTCTTGATCACCGCTTCCATCGTCTCGCGCGGGATCAGAAGGCTCGGCGGGTTCTTCTCGTTGATCTCCCACACCCGAATCAGATTCACGTCCGCGGGCGACAGGAGCGGGAAGTTCGGCTTCTCTTTCGCGGTTGCTGGCCTGGGCTGATCGGGGTCCTCGGCATCGTCCTTCTTCTTTCGGCTCTGCTGGAGCAGGATGTTCTGCTCGGCGATCACGCGGAGTGAGCGGGCCTTGTCGTTGAAGGGTTCCTGTTTGAGTACGCCTTCGAGCTCGATCAGCGCCAGGTCGTGCCTGCTCTTGTCCATGAGCCATCTGGCGAGCTGGGTGAGCGCCTCGGCGTCATCGTCATCGATCGTGGCGCGCACGGCCTTGTAGCGTTCTTCGATCGGGGGCTGGATGTACGACTCGCGGATTTTGTTCGTCGGGATGGTTGTACGGATGCCGTTGATCAGGAGCGTGATCGAGTCGCTGGATTCGACGACGAGCGTGCCGTTAATGACCTGGCCGTCGTGAAGAATCACGGTTGCGACCCGCCCCTCTTCGGGCTGGAGATTGAGCGCAGGCGAGGTCGTTGCGGGCGCCTCGGCTGGCCAGAGCGCCGGAGCGAAGGCGGCAAGGAGCACAAGGACCAGCGCGAAACGGCACGGTATGGAGGAGGTTGGGTTCACCGACCTGATTGTGAGGCAAGTTGGGCCGGATGTCCAGCGCCGGGCTTTAGGCCGACTTGCGGAGCTCCAGGGGCATATCGGAGCGGTTGTACGAGGTCTCGTCCGGGCTCATTTTGGCAAAGCCTTTGAGCGGGAGCACCGACCCGGTTTTCTGGTCATGCACCACGAGCTCGCCGCTGGTGTCGATCCGAACGGTCAGGGGACCCCTGATCGATTCCTTGAGAATGGCTTTGAACCCGCCTGCACGGATTTCGGTGTTCAGACAGAGCATTTCCTGTATATTCAGAACCGGCTCGCACTTGCTGTCGATGAGATCCATCGTCGACCGGAGAGCCGTCTTGAGGGTCATGATCTTCGCCTCGGCCTCGGATACTTCGAACTGGAGAGATGTCATCATCTCGGCCTTCATGGATGAGGCGTCCTGGCTCTCGCGGAGTTCCTTGATCTGCGTCTGAGCGGAAGAGGCCTTCCCGTTGAGTTTCTTGATGAGATCAAGAGACTTCCCGATGAATCCATCGAGCGTGTCGGCGCGTCCGAGCGAGATGACCGTGTGCGTGCCGCCCTCGCTGCCGAGCTGAGCGATCTGGCAGGACCCGAGCGCCGCAATGTGCCCCCCGATGATGGTCGCGGAGGGGGAGTTGACGTTCCCGGTGACCACCACGGTGCAGTCGCAGATCTCCTTGTCGACGACAAGGTCGCGCCCGACCCGGCATGTGGAGCCGTTGAGGTACCGGGCGATGAGATCGCGCCCGGCGTGGATGATTCCCTTTTCTCGCCCGGCGATCCCGCCGAGCAGTTCGATGTCTCGTGCCGCAACGAGCTCCGCGGCCTCCACGAGCCCGCCTACCGTGATCGACTTCCCGGAGCAGATCTGGAAGCAGTCGCGGACACCCTTGTGGATCTCGACGTTCCCCGGGAAATCGATGTTCCCCGTCGAGTAGTCTGCGTATCCCTCGACCGTGAGCGTCGGGCTGATATGGAAGGACTCGTGTTCGATGATGAGCTGGCCCGCGATCTTGGCGATCACGGCGCCGCTCTCGTGGCTTTCGATCGTTTTGGGATCGAATGCGATCGGGTGCTGCTTGCCGGGCTTAGCCGGGATGGTGTTGCCGCAGACGTCGATGCCGTCGGAGCCGTTCGTGGCTTCCTGCACCTTCCCGATGCGCTGCCCCGCCTTGACGACGATGAGCATCGTGCGGTTGTAGTGGTCGATCGCTTCGTCCTCGGCGCCGGCTTTGTGCGGGGCATTCTCGTCCGTGGGTTTCTTTTTGCTGTAGTCGTAGATCTGCTGGAGCTCGGGCTCGAGGGCGAACAGGCCGTCCTGGCCGTTCTCTGCGGGCTGTCCCCTGGCGATCACGAACTTGAATTCGCCGCTGCTGTCCAGATCGTGCCCGCTGAACGCCTCGAGGGCCTCATCGACCTTGTTCGTGAGCTTGGCGCTGGGCTGGAGCGCCTGAGAGAGGCTCTTGGCCATCACGACATTGGATGACACATAGGCGCGATCGATTCCGGGCGTGATCACCAACGATGCCTCGAGGGAATCGTTTGAGACGCGGATCGAGATAAGTTGATCATCGTCGGTGGCCATGGTTGGTGACCAATGGCCGCATAAGGAACGTCTGTTACGCGGCTTTTTTGGACAGTGTCTCCGTGATGCGTTGGCTGAGCGCGTCGGGTGTAAACGGTTTGACAACGTAGTTGTTCACGCCGGCCTTGATGGCCTCTATCACGCGTGACTTCTCGCTCTCGGTGGTGACCATGATGATCGGGGTGCTCTTGTTGGTCTGGCGGTAGTGCTTGACAAAGGTGATGCCGTCCATGTTGGGCATGTTCCAGTCGACGAGCAGCAGATCGGGCTGGAATGCGCCGACCTTGCTGAGCGCGTCCTGACCGTCGCAGGCTTCTTCGATCTCGACATAGCCCAGCTGACTAAGCACGGATTTCTGGATCGAGCGCATCGTCTTGGAATCGTCAACAAGCATGATTTTCATGTCATCAGTCCCTTTGGTACCTGCTTCCGGGCTCGTCGATGGGAAGGGTTTATGCGGCGCGTGTGTTTGTGGTGGTCCTGGTTCCAGCCGAGGCAACCGCCTCACGGATGGCGATCTCGATCGTCAGATTGCCCTGGGCGGTCGAGCACGGGATGCACACGCAAGGCGTATCGCTCCGCGTGTTGATGTGGTGCCCGGGGCCGATGACGACACTGGGGCAGCTGATCGAGACGTTCTTGTCGACGAACATGCCCATGGCTGAGCCGGAGATCATGTTGACAAGCTCCCCAACCGCGTCGGCAAAGTCGGGAGAATCGGACGGGAACTCCGTGCCACAGAAAGCGGTGATGAGGCTCTGCGCCGTGTCCGCTGAGAAGCTGAGCACGACCGAGCCAACGACATCACCCGACATCCCGATGATGCCCGAGACGTCGTAGGTCGCGGCTTTATCCTTCTTGATGCTGGGCGTGTTGATCGTGACCGGGATGCGCAGCATCGTGGCGAAGACATTCTGGATGCTCTTGATAAACGGAGTGATGTACTGCGGGTCCATCGTCTTTTCCTCGCTCGAAAGCAGTTGATCCAGCACACCTGATCACCTGCGTCCAGGTTCAGCGGGCCGGCTCCTAGATCGAGTCAGAGCGGGGAAGACTTGATTCGGAATCCCGGTTCGGGTGAAACGGACATTATCTGGACACGCGAGCACCCTCCGGGCGAGCCCGGGGCAGCGAGGGATCTGCTGAAAGGAGGGGGGCGGGACTGCGGAAGGACCGAGCCGCCATCGGGAAAGAATGCCCAGGAGAGGACTTGAACCTCCACCCTGTTTCCAGGACTACCACCTCAAGGTAGCGCGTCTGCCAATTCCGCCACCTGGGCATGAGGCCTCGGCTCGATCGCTCGGGCCGTGGGGCGGAAGTATACGCAGATGTGGGCACGAATCGAGTGCTCAAACGATGCCATGTCAACCTCGGCAACCTAGAGTCCCTTGTCCGGGTCATCTTGAGCACGAGGAGTCAGTGAAATGGGCACAGCCGGGGCCAGTCTCGATCAGATCATCGCCATAGCTAAGGGCCGCGCCGAAGAGGCGGGGGTCTTTGCGAGCGTGAAGATCGAGGGGGGCTGCCTGGTCTGCAAGGCCGCCGGTTCGGCTGAGGAAGCCCACTACCGCCTGACCCCCCGGGGCGACGACCTGATCGTCTCCCTGGATATGGCCGACCGCTGGCAGAGCGAGTCGATCGAATCCACCCTGATGCACACGGGCGACAAGCTCGAGGAGCTCCTCGATGAAGAGCTCGCCGAGCTCGATTTCGAGGGCCAAGTGCCCGGCTACCGTCACTTCCGAAGCGATGAGATGCTCTTCGTCTTTGAGACCACGGTCCCGCTTGAGGGGCTCGACGCTCAGGCCGCGGGTGTGCGGGCGGCTCAGTTCCTGCTGGGCTACGAGGCCTGTTTCCGACAGCTCGGCGATATGGACGCGACGGACGACGAAAGCTGAACTTTCAACGCAGAACTCTGACTGACTGGGGCGATCGATGCGGGTGCTGATGCTGGGATGGGAGTTCCCACCCTTTATCGCCGGAGGACTCGGGACAGCGTGCAACGGGCTGACGCGCGCTCTCGATCGTCTCGGGCATGAAATCCTCTTCGTCCTTCCACGCTCGGCCGAGGGCATGGCCAGCGAGCACGTCCGCATCGTCGGCCCGAACGCCATCACCGAGGCGGTTGCGCAGGCCTCAGCGGAGCGCAGCGAGATCATGGATTCCGCTGCTGGCGGTGAAGAAGCCGGCCCCGCAGAAGAATCACAGGTTCCCGAAACGAGCGCCCCCGGGTTTCAGCGCACACGGTTCGTAGCGGTGCCCTCGGGCACGACCAGCCCCTACGCCAGCTTCGAGACGCCCGGCCAGGGCTCGCTTGAGATCCTCAGCGAGGACTCCAAGACGACAGTCACCCCGGGCTCAGTCCGGATGAGCCGTCGCCAGCGGCAGGCGCTGGCCGCGGCGGGGGTCTCTGTCTCCGAGGGCGACGGGTTCGTCTCTTCCTCGGGAGAGCACTACAGCGGGGACATGCTCGGGGACGCGGCTCGCTACGCCAGGTTCGTCGCGGCCCTCTGCGAGATCGAGTCATTCGACGTCATCCATGCCCACGATTGGATGACCTATGCCGCGGGCGTGGTCGCGAGCCGATTGAGCGGCAAGCCGCTGGTCGCGCACGTTCACTCCACCGAGTTCGATCGCTCGGGCGAGAACGTCAACCAGGCGCTCTACAACATCGAGCGGATGGGCATGCACTGCGCCGACCGTATCATCGCCGTCAGCAGGCTGACCAAGACCATCTGCACCCGGCGCTACGGCATCGAAGATGACAAGGTCGAGGTCGTCTACAACGGCATCGACGACGACCGAGTCCAGCCCGGCGCGGGACAGATGATCGCAAGCACCGACAAGATCGTGCTGTTCCTTGGACGCATCACGATGCAGAAGGGCCCCGAGTACTTCGTGCGTGCGGCCAGGCGCGTGCTGGACAAGTACCAGGACGTCAAGTTTGTCGTCGCCGGCTCGGGCGATATGGCGATCAAGATGATCGAGGAAGCCGCAGCCCTTGGCATCGGGCACAAGGTGCTGTTCACCGGGTTCCTGCGAGGCAAGGACGTTGACCGCGTTTTCCAGATGGCGGATTGCTACGTGATGCCCAGTGTGTCCGAACCGTTCGGGATCGCGCCGCTCGAGGCGATGAAGAACGACGTTCCCGTCATCATCAGCAAGCAGTCGGGCGTGAGCGAGGTGCTGACGCACGCGCTCAAGGTCGATTTCTGGGACATCGACGGGATGGCCAACAAGATCATCGCGGTGCTCAGGCACCCGCCGCTGAGCCAGACGCTGCGCCAGCACGGACCGCTCGAACTCCGGGGGCTGACCTGGGATGGCGCAGCCAAGCGGACCGCGGACGTCTATGAGACCGTCCGCGGCCTGGCTGCGGTTTGACCGCCAGAGCCCGCTTCAATCACCGACGGATCAGGACCCGCCGATGACCTCTTCGGGGAGGTTCTCCATATCCTTCTGGATCTGCTCGTTCTGCTGCTTCACTTCGTCGGAGACGTTGTCTGCAGCGCTGACGGGTTGCTTGCCCCCGCTCCCGCCGGTGGTGTACCAGTAGATCCCTCCCGCGGCGGCCAGGAGCGCGACCACGAGTGCGATCTTGATGCCGTTGCCGCCGCCTTTGCTCGAACCTTCTGCCATCTGAATCTCCTTGCGATGTTCGGAATGGCGATGCCTCGATCGGGCGCGCCAGATCCGGTTGGCCGATGGGGAAGATCCATCGGAAGAACTGAGTCTGATTCTAGGCGATCCCGCAAGGCGTGCCGGTTAGCCCACGTCCCTGCGTTGGAAGAGGATCACTGCCAGGCAGAGGAAGGCCCCAACCTGCATCACGCTGTAGATCGCGATCCGCACGACATGCCCGGGAGGGATCGTCCGGTTCTGGGAGACCGCGTCGAGCAGCCAGAAGAAGTGCATGTTGGGCACCACCGACCACGCCGTCAGAGCAACCGGGTTGATCCGTGTGGGGCTCGTAAAGAGGTAGTCCCCCTCACGGGGCGGTCTTTGCACTGCGAGCGAGCGTGGGCCGATGTTCTGGATTGTCAGCGACTTGCGATCGGTGGATTTGACCATGATCCCGGGCGGCGTGTCGCTGGCGATGAGCAGTCTTTCCTGCGTCGGGTCGCCCGTGTAGGGCTCGAACGTGGGCACCGCCATGCCCAAGCCCTGGGGGCTCGGGCCGTAATAAATCGGGGTGCCCGGCGAGAGCGTCTGATCTGGGAAGTTCGTCAGTGTCAGGTTGAACCGGGCGCCGACGGCTCTGAAGTCGGCAAACTCCGGGCGGTCTGGCTGGGCGGTTTCGACCACGCCGACAAAGTCGTTCAGGAAGGCTCGCTTGCCCAGGATGTGGTTCGAGAGCAGTCCCAGCACGAACACACCGACACAGACGACGAGCGTCATGACCTGGCTCAGCCGAGTTGAAGCGGCCACCGCGATCGCGGTCAGGACCAGCATCGCCATGCTCAGGCAAAGGCACGCCAGCAGGATCTGGGGTTTGAAGTCGGTTCCGATGGACTGGAGTTCCCATTCCTTGCTGAACACCAGCGTGATGAGATACGCGGCGGGAACCAGCGGGGTCATGATGACAACTGCGATCTGTGGGAACGACCAGCCGTAGAAGAAGTTGGTCCACCCGGCGACCAGGACCGCGATCAGGACGGCGCCGGTGCTGAACAGGATGACGGGCATGTCCATCAAGTCGCCCGCCTTGGTCATCACCTCGTGGCGGACGCCGAATAAAAGGAAGGCGACCATGACGAGCGTCGCCATCAGAATCGCAGCCGATACACCCAGATATTTACCGAACACAACGGTGGGGCGGGCGATCGGCTTGGACACAATGGTCAGGATGGTCTTGTCTTCGATCTCCCGGCTGATCACGGCTGTCGCCTGGAATGCGGCCAGAATCATGCCCATGACAAAGACGGTTGCCAGCCCGACATCGAGGAGCATTTTGTTGTCGCCGTGGACCTCGGCGGAGTCCGTGTAGCCCATCGAGAAGGCGCTCGCGGCGGTATTGAGCGCCTGGAGCAGGCCCGAAACCACGATCAGAACAAAGAAGATCGGTTGGCGCAGGCTCTCTATGAGCGTGTTGCGGGCGATGATGAGCGACTGGATCAGCATCGAGTGGGGGGTTCTTCCGAGGCAGAGAATGCCGGTTTAAAGGAGCGATCGAGGCATTCGGGCGAGGCGAGCCGCTGGGCGTACGCCTCTGTACGCGGAAAGTTCGAGTGGCGGCTGAACATAGAGGCGCCCTGATCGTAATTCAACGCAAGCGGGTCCGGGTGGCTCTGAACACCCATTCAGTGGACAGTCGTTCGGGGAGCGCTGACAATGCACCCCCCGGAAAGTCCGGCCTGGGGGCGTGGCGGAGCTGCGAAGCCCTGACCGTGGGGACAGATTGGTACCGGGACTGGATCCCACCGATCGACCCTTGTCATTCCAGATCGAATTGTCTCTGACAGGAACAAACCATGCGGGCGGATCACCTGTCTTTCAAACGGGCTACCAACGTTGCGATGCTCGGCATCGTCATCCAGCTCGTGCTCGGGATCGGGCTTCTCCTCTACGGCCTCCTGCTCGACGATCAGGCGGGGATCACCGGGTCCATCTTCATCCTCCTCGGTGCCGTGGCCTGGATCGCGCTTGCGATCATCTTCGACCAGCACCGGCGTGAGCGCCTCGAGGCGGTTGAGTTTGAGAACTTCGCAGAGCAGGACCTTGCCAGCTCGAGCGTGTTCGAGGAGTCGGGCACCGACCTGAGGGTCGCAGCCAAGCGTCTCCACGGGCTCTACAAGTTCATGCTCCCGGTCGTGAGCATCTCCATGGGCCTGGCGCTTGTGGGCCTTGGATGGATCAGGCTCTCGGGCGAGAACACCACATTCAACACGCAGCTGAACGAGGGCGTGTCGGACGTCACCGCCACCGGGCACCACGGCTGGGCCATCGCGCTTGGCATCGGGATCGCCGTCATCGGGTTTGTCTTCGCCCGGTTCACCTCGGGCATGGCTCGCGCCAAGGTCTGGGAGAACCTCCGGGGCGGCTCGGTGTTCTCTGTCGGCTCTTCGATGTTCGGGCTTGCGATCGCCATCGCGCACCTTGCGGACCTTGCGGGCCTGAGTTCGGTGCTGACCTGGCTGAGCGACGGTCTCTCGATCACCATGATCGTGCTGGGCGCCGAGATCTTCCTGAACTTCGTCCTGGACATCTATCGCCCAAGGCCCTCGGGCGAGTACCCGAGGCCGGCGTTCGATTCGCGTCTGCTCGGTTTCGTGGCCGCCCCGGACCGCATCGCTGAGTCGATCAACGACGCGATCAACTACCAGTTCGGCTACGAGGTCACCTCGAGCTGGTTCTACAAGCTGCTGAGCCGGTCGTTCATCTGGCTCGTGCTGTTCGGTGGTGTCGCGGTCTGGCTGATGACCTCGCTGGCGGTGATCGAGCCGCACCAGCGGGGCTTGCTGCTTGTGCGCGGACAGATCCGGGGCGAGATCGGCCCGGGCCTGCACGTCAAGCCGCCCTGGCCCTTCGGACGGGTTGTACTCCCCGAGTTCATCCGCAGCGAAACCGTCGGCGAGGGGCGGGACGCCAAGCAGCGCGAGGTTGTTGACAAGACCGCGACTGGCGTCCGGATCCTTCAGCTCGGCGCCCCGGCACCGACCGAAAGCAAGATCATGCTCTGGGCCAACGAGGATCTCCAGGAGACCCTCATGGTCGTCCAGCCCTCGAGCGAGACCGCTGCGAAACGCACGCGTGACATCGGTCGCGGGCTGGCGATGGCGAGCGTGCGCGTGCCCGTGTACTACTCGATCAAACCCGGCGGCGTCGAGGCCTACCTCCGTCTCGGGATCGATGGCAAGACCCGCGACAGGATCCTCCGGCTTGTCGCGCAGCGCGAGCTGATGAGCGAACTCGCTTCGCGCAGCATCGACGAGGTCGTCGGTCCGGGGCGAAACGAGATCAGAGAATCACTCAAGCAGCGCATCACGGCTGCGTTCATGGCGCTCAACCCGGACGCGTCGGGCCAGCCGCTCGGGGCGGGTGTCGAGGTGCTCTTTGTCGGTCTCGAGGACGCAAGGCCCCCGCAGGAAGCCGCCAAGGCTTACGAGCAGGTGCTCGAGGCGTCGCAGAAGAGCGCGACGGTGATCATCCAGGCTCAGCAGTCTCGCGCTGAGACGCTCGCCAAGGTTGTCGGCTCGATCGCCGGCGCCGAGGAGATTGTCGGCGCGATCGCCGAGCTCGACGCGATGCCGCCCTCGGCGGACCCGCAGGACGTGCTCGAGAAGGAGCTTGCGATCCGCGAGATGATCGAGAACGCCGGCGGCGAGGCTGGCGACACGATCCTTGCGGCCCGCGCCGATCGCTGGCAGGAGCACATGTCTGCCCGGGCGCTCGCTGAGGAGTACCGTGGCAAGCTTGGCGCGTTCCAGGCGGCTCCGCAGATCTACGAGAACCGCATGCGGTTCGAGGCGATCAAAGAGGCTATCAAGGATCTCAGGCTGTACATCGTGGACGAAGCCGTCCAGAAGAGGATCCGTTTGGATCTCATGGACAAGTACATCGGCAGCAGCGGTTTCGAGCCGCTCAACGACGGCGACATGTGAGGAGCATGATGAAGACTCTCCGCAGACCCCTGTTCTTTCTCTTGGCCGGCCTGATCGTGGTGGCACTCGGCGCGTTTAGCTTCACGTACACCGTGCAGTACAACGAGCGAGCCGTCGTCACGAACTTCGGTTCCGCCGACGAAGCGGACCTCAAGACCGAGGCGGGCCTGAAGTTCAAGTGGCCATACCCGTTCCAGTCGGTGACGAGCTACGACACACGCGTGCAGGTGGTCGATGCGCTGGGCACCCAGCAGCAGACCGCCGACGACAAGCAGATCGTCATCGAGGCGTACGCAGTCTGGCGTGTGGACAATCCGCTCGTGTTCTACCGCAAGTTCTCCAACGCCGGCCCGGACGAGCGTGACCACTACGCCGAGGCGGAGAAGACCGTGCGTTCGAGCCTGAATTCCGCGATCAGCGAGACGAGCAAGTTCAGCATGAACGAGCTCTTCTCGCCCAAGGCGGGCTCGTCCAAGCTCCCCGATCTGGAGGCGGCGATCCTTGCCGTCGTCCGACGTGACGCGGGCGACCCCGCGACAACGGGCCTTGGCATCGAGATCGTGGACGTGGGCATCAACCGCATCCGGCTGAGCGAGCAGAACAGCTCCGACGTGATCGAGCGCATGAAGGCCGACCGCCAGAAGCTCGCGCAGGAAACGATCAGCGCGGGGCAGGCCACGGCCCAGACCATCCGCTCCAACGCCCTGAGCGACGCCGAGCGTATTCGCTCGTTCGCTGAGCGTCAGGCGAGCAACCTCAAGTCCATCGGTGACCAGGAAGCCGGTCAGTTCATCGCCACGATGCAGGAGAACCCGGAGCTGGCCATGCTGCTCGAGGAGCTGCAGTTCCTGCGTGAGGCGTACTCCAAGCAGATCACGCTGGTCATCTCCGGCGCGCCGGGCTTCCGCATGCTCCAGCCCGGCAACCTCGACAAGCTGCTCGACAGCGATGCCCAGGAGGAAGGCAAGTGACCGACGAGCACAACGAACAGCTCGGGGCGGTGGGGCGCTCGCGCGGCGACGCTTCGGTCACCCTGCGCGAGTCGCAGGACGAATCCGAATCGGGGCTGCTGCTCGACAACGCCAACCGCTCGGCGCTCGACGCGCTCCGCATCGCCTACTCGATCATGAGCTGGATCATGATCGGGCTGGTCGTTCTGTTTGTGCTCAGCGGCTTCCAGTCGGTGAGCGAGAGCGAGCGGGCCGTCCGGCTGCGGTTCGGACGCATCGACAACGCCAACCTCGGCGCGGGCTTCCAGTTCGCGTACCCGCCGCCCATCGGCGAGCTGAAAAAGATCGAGATCGGGCAGAAGTCGCTCCGCATCGTGGACGCCTTCTATCCCGCTCTCGAGGGGCGCCAGCGCAGCCAGACCATCGAAGAGCTGGCAAGCCGGGGCGGTTTCCGCAGCTACGACCCCAACAAAGACGGCTCGCTGATCACAGCCGATCAGAATCTGGCGCACGCCAAGTGGCAGGTGCTCTACGAAAGAGCCCGCCCGACCGACTGGCTGACGCACATCGACGAGCAGCGCGAGGAAGAGATCATCCGTCTCTCTGTCGAGCGAGCCGTTGTCCGCGCGATGTCCGAGATCACGATCGAGGAGCTGATCAAGCAGACCGCCGGCGCCGAGGGCTCGGTGGCGCGCCGCGCCGAACGGTTCGCCCAGGAGGCGCTCGACAGGCTCGACTCGGGCATCCAGATCAGCCGGCTGGACATGGTCGATCCGGGCCCCCCGATCAATCTCTACAACGAATTCGCAGCCGTCAACAGCGCCCAGTCCAACGCCAACGCGGAGCGTGATCGCGCTCAACAGGACGCACGGACCACGCTCAATCAGGCCGCGGGCGGCGCGGCTCAGACACTCATCGAGCTCATCGACCGGTACGAGCGGGCGACGGATCTTGGCGATACCACTTCGCAGCAGACGCTTCTATCGGCGATCGAGTCGGTGCTCTCGGGTGCCGAGGTGACGGTCGAGCCCATGGCCGAGGGCGAGTCCGTGATCGCGGCTGCCAGGGGGCTCGTTTCGGGCGATGTGACACGCCTGATCAGCGACGCCGAGACCTACCGTCGGCGCGTGCGAGACCGCGCGCTGGCCGACGTGACCCGGTTCCGCTCCAAGCAGGATCAGTACGCCAACAACCGGCGTGTCCTGATCTCGCGCGAGTGGGCGGGCGCAGTCAACGAGTTTCTGAAGAAGGACACCGTGCAGGCGATGTTCCTGCCCGAGGGGACGGACATCCTTGAGCTGCTGCTGAGCCGTGATCCGCAGATCCTGCGTGACCAGGAGAAGGTCCGCAACCGCGATCTTCTGCAAAAGGCCAACGAGCAGCGCAAGGAGATCATCAACCAGCCGCAACTGCGAGACGTGAACGAGACCAACCGCTGATCGGAGCAGGCCGCTTGGCAACCGCATCGACACAACAGAGCAAGCAGCCCGTCGTCGCGTGCCAGCGGCTGACCAAGGTCTTCAAAGACTTCTGGATGCGCCCAAGAGTCCGCGCGGTCGAGGATGTCTCCTTTGAGATCATGCCCCACGAGGTCTTCGGGCTCCTTGGCCCCAATGGCTCGGGCAAAAGCACGACGATCAAGATGGTCCTCGGGCTCCTGAATCCATCGAAGGGGCGACTGGTAGTTTTCGGGAAGTCTCCGTCCGATGTCGATACGAAAAAGCGAATCGGATACCTGCCCGAGGAGAGCTACCTCTACCCGTTCCTCAACGCCCGCGAGACGCTCGACTACTACGCCAAGCTCTTCGAGCTCAACGTCAAGACACGCTCGCGGCGTATCGACGAGCTGCTGGACATGGTGGGCCTGACCGCGGCGCAGCACAGGCCTGTGCGTGAGTATTCAAAGGGCATGCAGCGCCGCATCGGGCTGGCCCAGGCGCTCATCAACGACCCCGACTTCCTCATCCTCGACGAGCCCACGACGGGCCTGGACCCGATCGGCACACGCCAGGTCAAGGATCTGATCATCGAGCTTGGCAGGCGCGGCAAGACCGTGCTGCTCTCGAGCCACCTGCTCTCGGATGTCGAGGATGTCGTGGACCGCATGGTCATCCTCTACGGCGGGAAAATCCGCGACGAGGGCACGACCGACTCGCTGCTGACCAAGCACTCCAAAACCACGCTCGAAACCGATGTGCTCGACGATGAAACGATCGCCGAGATCGACCAGGTCATCCGCAGACGATCGGGCGGCTCCAAGAGCCTGCTTAGCGTCACACACCCGAGGCAGAAGCTCGAAGAGAAGTTCCTCGAAATCGTGCAGAAGGCCAAGGCCGAGCGCATCGAGACCTCCGGGGCCGCCAGCGGCGGCGCGACCGCCGCGTTCCTCTCGGCCGGCTCGGCCGAGGAAACTTCGGGCGAATCGCTCATCGACAGGCTCGTTTCCACCGAGCCGGAGCCAGCCCCCGCGCGTCAGGCCCCGCATGACACGAGCGAATCCAAGGCCAAGTCGCCCGAGCGCAGTGTGGTGGACGACCTGCTCAAAGCGGACGAAACCGAACCGGAACCCAGAGCCGCGCCGAATCCCGAAGCGAAAGCAGCGCGCCCCGCTGAGTCGACCAAGAAGCCAAAGCCCGCGCCCAGCGACGATGTCGACCTGGACGTGATCGGCTCGCTCCTGGATGATCCCACCAGGGACAACGACAGCGGTGGGGGGACGACGCCGTGAAACTCGGCGAGTTCAAAGCCCGCGTCGATCGCATCCAGCACAGTCGAGGGTTCAAGCTCGTCGCCTCTGCGGCGATCATCATCGCAGTCATCGGATTTTCGATCGCGGCGTACGTTCACGCGGCCTCGCCTGTGATCCAGCGAGCGGTCGATGCCGCCCCCGAGATGACCGACGCCGGCACAACAATCACCAACACCGATTCCGCCCAGCTCATGCTCGAAACGGTCCTCAAGGACGCCCGTGGTCCTGTGGGATCGATCATCGGTGCGCTGATCATCGGGGGCGCGGCACTGGTGACGGTCTGGCTCGGGCTGGGGCTGACGTACTTGATGCTGGGGCTGGTGCTCGTGCTCGGCGCTGGGCCGCTGTGGCTCTTCGAGGGCACGCGAGGATTCTCCAAGCTCGTCATCGCGGTCGTCATTCTCGCGGGCGCGTTCTCGGCGCTCATGCAGGGCGCGCGCCTCCTGCTTGGCGGCAAAGGGCCCGTCCGAGCGATCGCCAAGAACGTGCTCGCCGAAGCCGTCCGCCTGAGGCTCTCGATCGTCTTTATCGTGATGCTGATCTTCGGGCTGGCGGCCCTGCCCGGTTTGCTCGATGCGGACCAGCCCCTGCGCTACCGCGTCCAGTCGTTCATGCAGTTCGGCACCGGCGGCTCGTTCTGGCTCATCGCGCTGCTGACTGTCTTCTTCAGCGTCAGCACCGTCAGCACCGAGCAACGCGACAAGATCATCTGGCAGACGATGACCAAGCCCGTTTCCGCCTGGAAATACCTGCTGGGCAAGTGGGTCGGTGTGGTCGTGCTGGCGGCGGTGCTGCTGTCGGTCAGCAGCTCGGGCGTCTTCCTGTTCGTCGAGTACCTGCGCAACCAGCCCGCGATCGGCGAGAAAGAAGCCTTCATCGCTTACGCCGACGAGGGCCTGAGCGAAGACCGTCTGGTGCTCGAGACGCAGGTCCTCAGCGCCCAGAGAACGATCGAGGCCGAGGAACCGATCCTCGATGAGGCAACGATCCAGGAGATCATGGGGCGGCGCGTCGAGCAGATCCGCATGTCGGATCCGTCCTACGTGTTCACCGAGGACACCGAGATCAAGTTCCGTGAGGACATCATCAAACAGAACAGGATGCTCTACTTCGCCATCCAGCCGGGCGAGTCGCGCAACTTCGTGTTCGAGGGGATCGACCTCAAGGAAACCGACGACGTGCCCATCGTCCTGCGGTACCGCATCGATTCCAGCGCCAACGAACCCAGCAAGCAGTACAAGATCTCGTTCGGCCTGCCCGGCCTGGCGCCGATCGTCCGCGACACGGGCCTCGGGCACACGCACACGCTGCCCCTGGCGCCGCTGATCATCCTGCCCGCGCGCTCCTCCGAACCGATCCCGCAGGTGCTGCTGCCTGACGACCCGAACTTCTCGCGGGCCCTGCACCTGATCCGCTCGGGGAGGCTCCCGGAGGCCACGTACATTCCTGCAGGCGAATTGATCGACAACGGACGATTCGTGATCCAGATGTCCAACGGCCAGTTTGCGTACCTCGCCAACGAACAGGGCCAGATCGTCAGCCCGACGATCATCCCAAACGACGAGTTCCTCCAGATCCCAGGCGGGGGGATGACGCTGTCGTACAACGCGGGCAGCTACCACACCAACTACGCACGCACCATGGGCGTGCTCTGGCTCAAGCTCGCGTTCCTGGCGATGCTCGGGATCTTCTGCTCCACGTTCCTGAGTTTCTCGGTGGCCAGCATGGTCAGCCTGGGCATCTTCCTCATGGCCGAGAGCTCCGGCTACGTCCGCCTCGCGGTCAGCAACTACTCCACTCTGGACGTCGACAACAACGTGAATTTCGTCAAGGTAGCGATCTCGGCGATCGCCTACGGCGTTTCGTGGATCTTTCACATCTACTCCGAACTCAAGCCGGTCGAGAAACTCGTGAACGGGCAGATCGTGGGCGGCGTAGACATGCTGTCCGCAGCGGGTGTGATCGGGATCTGGTGCCTCATCCTGTTCGGCGCCAGCGTGATGATTTTCCGCAAGCGTGAGCTGGCGATCTATTCGGGCCAGTAGCCCTGGCCGAAGTTGAGGCCGATTGGCCGGAGGCAAGCAGCGTGTCCCACGACAAGCTCATCCAGATCATCGCGGGCGTGATCATGCTCGTCCTGCTCGGAGGCTCGGGCGTCGTTGGGACCTCGATCGCCGAATCCAGCGGCAAGCACCGGCTTGTCTACGCCGACACCGCAGCGGACAACGATCGCCCGGAGGTTGCCGTTGGCATCGCGATGGGCGCCTTCCGAGGCGTCTTCGTCAACATGCTCTGGATCCGGGCCAACCGATTGCAGGAGGACGGAAAGTACTACGAGGCGATCGAGCTGGCTGAGACGATCACCCGTCTCCAGCCCCGCTTCCCCCGGGTCTGGGTCTTCCACGCGTGGAACCTGGCGTACAACATCTCGGTCGCTACGCAAACCCCCGAAGAGCGCTGGCAATGGGTCGATGCGGGCGTGCGCCTGCTCCGCGAGGAGGGCATCCCGCAGAACCCCAACGACATGCTCATCCACAAGGAGCTCGCCTGGATCTTCCTGCACAAGATCCAGGGTGTCACCGACGACGCGAACCAGCACTACAAGCGCAAGATCGCAGAAGAGTGGACCGTCGTGCTCGGGCCGCCGCCCCCGCCTAGCCCCGAGATGCGGACGCGCGAAGCCGCGATGCAGGCCTATGGCAACTGGCTTGGCGCGGTCGCCTCGGCGCCCGACTCCGTCGCCGGCGCCATCAACAAAGAACCCCTGGTGGCCGATCTGATCGCAGCGCTCGAAGATCTCTTCGGCTCTGAATCCCCGCTGGACACGCTCCGCAGGTATGCCGTCCACGAGGAGCTGCACCGCAAGAACATGAGCGACGATCGCCTGGGCGAGATCCTCGGCCTCATCGAGGACGACGAACTCGAGCGCATCCAGACGCTCAGCCGACTCATGCACGACGCGCAGCTCAAGCCCGCCTGGGACGTGTACATCACCCACCTCCGCAAGCGTGTCCTGCTCGACGAGTACCACATGGACCCGTCGATCATGGAGCGGTACACGCGGGAGTTCGGACCGCTCGACTGGAGACACCCGGCGGCCCACTCGCTCTACTGGGCGCGACTGGGTGTCGAGCGAGGGCTCGGGCGAGTCGAGGAACAGAACAAGAAGGATTTCGACTTCACCAACACCGACCGGCTCGTCATGCACTCCATCCAGGAGCTGTTCCGATCCAGCGAGCTCTACTTCGATTTCCTCGAATTCGAGCAGGGGCGGTACGCCTACTACATGGCGATGCCCAACACGTTCTTCATCGACGCCTACGGCGAGCAGCTCGAAGACGTCGCCAGTCGCGGCGGCATCGCCACCTCCATGAAGCGCACGTACACGAACTACGCCGCGGGCTTTGAGAACTTCCTGCAGGACGCCATCCTGCACTACTACCGCCGGGGCCAGATCGACAAAGCCCTCGAGTACCGCCGCAAGCTGCTGACCTGGCCCGGGCGGAACATCAACGACTGGGAAGCCGATGAACGCCTCAGCTGGCCCATCGATCAGTACGTCGAGTGGGAGATGATGGGGCGGTACACGTCGCCATCGGTTTATGTGAACCAGGTCACCGCGGCGCTCATGGGCGCATACACCAGCGGCCTGCTCGCGGGCGATCAGGACCTCTTCAACAGCCAGTACGGCTGGGCACGCCAGTACCACGAGTATTTCTTCCGCGAACAGGACAAGGGCTCCTTGCTGGCCAACCCCGAGACCGGGCGCATGGAGAACCTGCCCAAGGACTTCCGCGTTCTCGCAGGAGGCGTCTTTGCCAACCTGCTCGCCTCGCTCAGCATGGATGAGCGCGAAACGATGTACCTCGCCGCACCCAATGAGCTCAAGCAGTTCGCCTTTCTCATCCTCGAACGCGAGCTCTCGGAATTCATGAACGAGCAGGCAGCCCAGGGCAACGGCAAGACCTTCGAGCAGGCCTTCCCGCCTCCCATCGGCATCGATCAGTTCCGCGCCGAAATGGAGGCGATCCGCCAGCAGCAGCAGCGTCAGCTCAACATCGATATCAAGTAATTCCGTTACGCGGGTGTCACGAGAGCGATGCCCATCGCATCATCCCGATCGCGCTGTCTACCCAGGCTCGCCCGTCAGCAGCCTTCGAACCGTGCGGTACCGATCCAGCGTCCCCGCGATCACATCCGGCGGGAGCTCTGGCCCGGGCGCCGTCTTGTCCCAATGCCCGCGCTGGACCAACGACTCCAGGTACTCGCGGACGAACTGCTTGTCGAAGCTCTGTTGCGCCCGCCCGGGCTCGTACGTCTCGGCTGGCCAGAACCGGCTGCTGTCGGGTGTGAGCGCTTCGTCGATCAGAATCGGCTCGCCAGCGGGATCCGAAGGGTCGATCCCGAATTCGAACTTCGTGTCCGCGATGATCACGCCCCGCTCAGCCGCGAACGCGGAGGCCCTTTCATAGATCGCAAGCGAGATTCTTTTCACCTGTTCCAGGCGCTCCTCACCAAGGATCTCCCCGGCGCGGGCCTGGCTGATGTTCTCGTCGTGTTCGCCCTGCTCGGCTTTGGTCGCAGGGGTGAAGATGGGCACGGGCAGCTTGTCGCACTGGGTGAGCCCAGCGGGCAGCCGCACGCCACAGACCGAACCCGTCTCCCTGTAGTCCTTGAGCCCTGAGCCCTCCAGATACCCTCTGACCACGCATTCGACGGGCAGGACCTGGCAGCGCCTGCCGATTGTGATCCGCCCTCGCAGGGCTTCCCGGGTGGTTCCGGTCGCTCCGAAGACGTCGGGAGGGATGTCCTCGACCGCCGTGGAGATCAGATGTGTCCTGCAGAGGCCCTGTGATTCGATCCAGCGGAGCCAGAAGGCCGCGATCGAGGTCAGGAGGACCCCCTTGCCCGGAACGGGCGTGGGCAGGACCACGTCGAAGGCCGAGAGGCGGTCCGAAGCGATCATCAGCAGGCGATCGACCCGATCGGGGCCCGGGCCGAGGTCGTACACATCGCGTACTTTCCCGCGTCTGACGGGCAGAGCGAGTTCCGATTGAAACAGACTCTCCATGTTTCCCAGCGAGTCCTTTGATGGAGGGGCTCCGAACCAGATATCGTAGGGAGGCCGGTTCCGCCGGCACGCCAGTCAGGCCTCGGTCCGAACGATCGGTCCAGCCGCCCCGGAGGTCCTCCAGAGCGATGCTCAGCTTTGCAGTATTCGACAGTTCGGGTCCCGCGACAGACTGGGCGACCGCCGAGTCGCATGTCTTTGGGCAGGACGAGGTCCCGGTCCCAGCCGAGGTCCGCGCCATCCCCGGGCGCATCGTCTGCGAGAAGCACTCCGCCGAAGCCGCGGGGCTGGCGACCGTCTTCCCGCCGCTCGAAGAGCACGCGGGCAGCCCGCTGTACCTCCAGACCTGCCTGCTGCCCGAACGCGACCATCCGTACCTGCTCAGCCTCGAGATCGCGCGCCAGCGCATCATGACGCTGCTCAACAAATTCGAAGACTGGGCGCTCTTTGATCTCGCGAGCGATCACCCCGCGATCGTGGCGATGGAGTCTGCACGCCTCGCCTTCACGCGGGCGCTCGTCAGCCACCGCCTGAACCAGGGCGCCGACGGCTCGTACGCGCACGAAGCCGACAGGATGGCGCGCGAGGCCATCGATCTGGCGCTCAAAGCCAGCGATGCGCTCGTCGCAGCCCAGACCGAGCGAGCCCTGCCCGATCGCATCAGCGGGGCGGCCTACGCCAACGCGGTCGGAAAGGATCTTTCCAAGGGAGCCATCCAGGGCCCCGCGGTCAAGAGCCCCAACGACACAGGCCTAGTTCTGCCCGTCAAGCCCGCGATCTCCGTGGGCCTGAATCCCGTGCAGTTCTCCGACACGCTCCAGAGCCTCATCACAACCGGGTGCGACTTCATCGCCCTGCCCACGCGCTGGCGCGACATGGAGCCCGACGAGGGCAAGTACGCCTTCACGCCCACCGATCGCTGGATCGAATGGGCCGTGCGCCACGCCAAGATGCCCGTCTCCGCAGGACCTGTGGTCGATCTTGGGCGCTCAAACGTGCCCGACTGGCTCTACATCTGGGAGCACGACTACGAGACACTCCGCGAGGTCGTCTACGAGCACGTCAAGAACGTCATCACGCGATACCGCAGAACCGTCCCGCGCTGGACCGTGCTCAGCGGCCTCAACCGCAACGACAACTTCCAGCTCAGCTTCGAGCAGATGATGGACCTGACCCGCATGGCCATGCTGCTGGCGCGCAAGCTCCACCCGCAGGGCAAGATGCAGATCGAGGTCTTGCACCCGTTCAGCGCCGACCCCGGGCACCGCCCGCGTTCGCTGCCCGGGGCGCTCTACGCCGAGATGGTCCAGCAGGCCGGCATCGGTGTCGACGCCTGGGGCGTGCGTCTGGAGCTCGATCGCCCAAGGCCCGGCTGCATCCGGCGCGATCTGATGGCGCTCTCAGCCTCGCTCGATCGGTACGCGCTGCTCGATCGCCCGCTGGCGATCACCGCTGTCAGCCGCGCACTCGAGCCCGGCGCTGCGGTCATGAGCGAAGAGGACGCCAACTGGCTCCGCTGCGCGATGGAACTGATCGTCAGCAAGCCCAGTGTCATGAGCTTCACCTGGCAGGAGCAGGAGCTGCCCCCCGGCGCCAAGGGCCCGATGCCGGGCAGCCTCATCGACGCCTCTGGCAACCCAAAGCCCGCGGTCCGTCACGCGATCGCGCTCCGCAAGGCGATCCATGCGGGCGACGCCGTCGCCACCCCACCCAAGGCTCTGCACGCATGACCGGCGCCGCCCCCGACGCCTCGTTTCCCAGCGCCGCTCGCTGGGTCTGCGTCGCTGTCCTGGGGGGCCTTGGCGCGATCGGCGTCGCAAGGGGCGTGCTTCACCCAGAAAGACCAACGATCGCTGAGCAACCGAAGCTCGAAACGATCATTCCGTCGGAACTGCCGGAAAGCGTTCGTGTTGAGACTCGACCGCTCCAGACGCTCCGTGTTGATCCTGATCCGAGCGCACCGGAGCCAGAGTCAGCACCCGCCTCAGGCATCCAGAAGCTGATCAACGTCAATACCGCGACCGCCGCTGAGCTTGAGCTCCTGCCGGGTATTGGGCCCGTGATGGCCCAACGCATCATCGACGACCGCGCCACCAACGGCCCGTACCGCACGCCAGCCGACCTCGACCGGGTCAAAGGCATCGGCCCCAAGACGCTCGAGAAGCTGACGCCGCTCGTCCGCGTGAACTGACGTAGCATGTGACCAAACCAAAGCACAACACCCCAGGTGGGCGCGTCGCCCGCCCGGGCCCGTCCGTGCGCGCACCGAGATTGCCCCGCCCGTGAAAGGCCCCTCTCCACTCACTGCGATGCTCGAGTCCGCGCCGATGCGTGCGCTGGCCGAGGCGCTCCAGGCCGGCTCGCGCTGCATGGCCTCCGGCGCCGCGGGCTCGTCGAGCGTGATCGTTGCCTCATGCCTCGCCCGGATGACCGGAAGGCCGGTGATGCTGGTGATGGCGCACCTGGACGAAGCCGAGCACGCGATCGAGGAGCTCGCCTACTTCGGGACCGACGCGATCCGGCTGCCCGCGCTCGAGGTGCTGCCGGGCGAGAGCGACGCCGCAGCGGACCTGCTCGCCGAGCGCGTCGCCGCGGTGCGACACACGCTGGCGATCGGCGCCATGGACGCGCCGGTGATCGTCGCGCCCGTGCACGCGCTCATGCAGGCCGTCCCGAGGTTCGAGCAGATCAAGAAGCTCAGCCGCGTCGTCAAACCCGGCGAGCGCATCAAGCCCGAGGAGCTGATCGACTGGCTCGCAAGCGCCGGCTACACGCGACGTGAAACCATCGAAGATCCCGGCGAGTTCGCTGTACGGGGCGGCATCCTGGACGTCTTCCCCGCCGGGGGCACCAGCGTCGAGCCCGTCCGCCTGGACTTCTTCGGCGACGAGCTCGAACGCCTTACCGAGATCGACCTGGAAACAATGGGCTCCGATCGACGCATCGATTCGGTCGAGTTCATCGCCGCGGCGCTCGATCCGAATCTTGCCGACGAGGGCACGAGCTTCCTGAACGTCGTGCCCGACCGCGCGATCGCGGCGCTGTGCGAGACGCTCGAGGTGACCGAGCAGGCCAGGGGCTACTTCGAGCGCGTCACCGACTCGCGGGGCGTCTTCGGCCCGCCCGCGGTGCTCAAGCTGCTGCACGAGCGGTTCCACGGATTCTGCGAGGTCAACCAGTTCTCCCAGGCCGCCGCGAGCGCCGAACAGATCATCGAGCTGCCCATCCGGTCGCTGCCCCCATTAAGCCGTGAGCTCTCCGAGGCGGTGGGGGAGTTTGCGGGTCTTGCGGATGTCAGCGGGCGCACCACGCTGGTTCCCTGCGAGACGCCCGCTGAGATGCAGCGCCTGGGCGAGCTGCTTGCGCAGTACGCGCCGAAGCAGAAGATCAAGCCGCTAACCAAAGTCGGCTACATCCACCGGGGATTCACCTTTGAGCCCGACGAGGGCGCCTCGCTTGCGGTGATTCCCTACCACGAGCTCGTCCACAGGTTCCACACCCGTCGCGGCGCGCGCAGGCTCCGCGCCGGGCGAGCGCTCGACACCTTCCTTGAGATCGACACGGGCGATTACGTTGTCCACTCCGAGCACGGCATCGCGCGGTTCGAGGGGCTCCGCCTCATGGACCCCGATCGCCTCGGCAAGTCCAGAGTCGTGGGGCCGCCCAAGAAAAAGCGCAAGGACGAGGAGGGCGAGCTCCAGGAGTTCCTGACGCTCGAATTCGCCGACGGCTCCCAGCTGCATGTCCCCGCGCTCAAGATCGACCTGGTGCAGAAGTACATCGGCGGATTCAACGGCAAGCCGCCGCTCTCGAAGCTGGGCGGCACGCGCTGGAAGAAGCAGAAAGAGAAGGTCATCGAATCCGTGCGCGATCTCGCGTCGGAGCTGCTGCGCGTGCGAGCCGCTCGCGAGAGCCTGCCCGGCGTGCGATTCCCGGGCGACACGCCCTGGCAGGCCGAGTTCGAGGCCGAGTTCCCGTACCAGGAAACCGATGACCAGCTCGCCGCGATGATCTCCATCAAGAAAGACCAGCAGTCCGAACGCCCGATGGACCGCCTGCTCTGTGGCGACGTGGGCTTCGGTAAAACCGAGCTGGCGATCCGCGCCGCGTTCAAGGCGGTCGAAGCGGGCAAGCAGGTCGCCGTGCTCGTCCCGACGACCGTGCTCGCCGAGCAGCACGAGCGCACCTTCCGCGATCGGTTCGCGGGGTACCCGTTCCGCATCGAGTCACTCAGCAGGCTCAAGACGACGAAAGAATCCAACGCGATGCTCGCGGCCCTGCGCAAGGGCCAGATCGATGTCATCATCGGCACGCACCGCATCCTCTCCAAGGACGTACGGTTCGCGGACCTCGGGCTGGTGATCGTCGACGAGGAACAACGCTTCGGCGTCGAGCACAAGGAGCAGCTCCTGCGGCTCAGGCTCGCCGCGGACGTCCTGACGCTCAGCGCCACGCCCATCCCGCGGACGCTGCACATGTCGATGCTGGGCATCCGCGACATCTCCTCGCTCGCAACGCCCCCGGCCGATCGCCAGAGCATCGTGACCGAGGTCATCCCCTTCAACCGCAAGCGCGTGCAGCAGGCGCTCGCCCGGGAGCTCGGCAGGCAGGGCCAGATCTTCTGGGTGCACAACCGGGTGCACGACATCGTCAGCGTCGCCGATGACGTGCGAGCGCTCGCCCCCGGCGCTCGCGTGATCTACGGGCACGGCCAGATGCCCGCGACCGAGCTCGAAAGAGTCATGCTCAAGTTCATCCGCCACGAGGCGGACATCCTCGTCTCGACCACCATCATCGAATCCGGCATCGACATCTCCAACGCCAACACCATGATCATCGAGGACGCCGACCGGTTCGGGCTCTCGGAGCTCCACCAGCTCCGCGGGCGCGTCGGGCGTTCCAAGCACCGCGCGTACTGCTACCTACTCCTGCCCGACAAGCGCAACGTCACCGAGATCGCGCGCAAACGCCTCAAGGCGCTCGAGCAGTACACGATGCTCGGCGCGGGCTTTAAGATCGCGATGCGCGACCTGGAGATCCGCGGCGCGGGCAACATCCTCGGCTCCGAGCAGTCCGGACACATCGCAGCCGTCGGCTACGAGATGTACTGCCAGTTGCTCGAGCAGCAGGTCCGCGAGCTGCGACACGAAGCGCCGCCGCCGTCGGCGAGCCGCGCAAGCCTTGAGATCGGCATCTGGGGGCACATCCCAAAGCCCTACATCCCCTCCGATTCACGCCGGCTCGAGGCCTACCGGCGCATGGCGCTCGCGCCATCGCTCCCCGAACTCGACAAGCTCCGCCAGGATCTGACCGCCGCGTATGGCAATCCACCGCCGCAGGTCGACCGCCTCCTGCGCCTGGCGCAGATCCGCGTCGCCTGCGCGACGCTGGGCGTCAAGGGCGTGGTCCTGCGCACACCGGACATCATCTTCCGCGCCGAAGACCCAGGGCCGATCGCAAACGCCCTCGCCCCCGCCAAGGGCACCGTGACCACGCTGGCGCCCAAGACCGGGCAATCGCTCAGCGAGGTCTACTGGCGTCCGCCGCCCAAGTACCTCGATCCGCAGAGCCTGCCCCGCGTGCTGCTGAGCCGACTGCGCCCAGAAGCGCAGACCGAAAGAGTCAGCGCGAGCTAGGAGAACCATCCCGGCGCCCATACGAACAGTGCAACCGCGTACACCGCGTAGAACACAAGCATCGCGACCCCCTCGGCCCGGGTGATCCGCGATCCCGTCATCATGATGGGCAGGCACGCGAGACTGACCGCGAGCATGACGGGCAGATCCAGCATCATCGTCTGCCGGCTGACCTGCTGGGGCATGACCATGCACGTCACCCCCAGGATGCCCAGCACGTTGAAGATGTTCGAGCCCAGGATGTTGCCCACGCTGATGTCGGGCTGCTTGCGGAGCGCCGCGACGAGGCTCGTGACAAGCTCGGGGGCACTCGTCCCCGCCGCGACAATCGTCAGCCCGATGACCAGATCCGAAACGCCCATCGACCGTGCGATCGTGGTCGCAGACTGCACGAGCAGCCACGAACCAAAGACGAGCATCGCCAGCCCGACCGCCACACACCCGGCGTTGAACGCGGGACGTGCGCGGAAACCCGTTGCTGGGATCGACAGCTCGACTGCGATCTCCCGCTCGGCCTCTGCTTTCAGATCATGCTGACTTTCCTGTCGTCCGCGCACGTAGCCCCGCCACAGGAAACCAGCGAGCATCATCACCATCACGCAGCCCGCGATGCGCCCGATCCGCCCGCCCGTGAGGGATGCCACGAAGGGCACGCAAGCCACACCGATGACAACGAGCACCTCGCGTTTGACGACGTCGAGCTTGAGCGGGATGGGGCAGATCAGGGCCGTGACACCCAGGATGACCGCGATGTTGAAGATGTTCGACCCAACCACGTTGCCCACGGCGATATCGCCCGTGCCCTTCCACGCCGCGACCAGCGAGGTGCAGAGCTCCGGGGTCGAAGTCCCGAACCCCACGATCGTCAGCCCGATGAAGAAACTCGAGAGGCCGAATCGCTTTGCGATCGCGACCGCCCCGCGGACGAGACACTCGGCTCCGAGGGTCATCACCAGCAGCGAAGCCACCAGCAGCGCAGATTGAACGAGCATGGAAGCATGTTCCAGATGGGGGTGTCGGTTCGGATCGATCCTAGAGAGCCCGTGAGCGGGGGAGACGAGAACAACCGACAGAACCCGGAAAGCGGAGTGGTTTTCGGGTAAGATCCTGTTTGGGCGTACCCAACTCAGAGAGGCACTTTGCCGATAGAGAGACCATGGCTGATCCGATCCGAAACCAACTCCCCTCAGACCCCGAATCGGGTGGCTGGTCCTCCCCGCGCCAGATCGACGCGATCAAACGGCGCATGATCCGCCAGGGCACGCTGGCGATCGGGATGCTCGAGGCCTCGCTCGATGCGCTCTGGTCGATCGACGCCGAGGTTGCCCTGCATGTCCGCGAGCAGGACACCGCGATCGACACCGAAGAAGTCCGCATCGAGGAGGAGTGCTACCAGATCCTCGCCCTGCAGCAGCCGGTCGCCCGCGACTTCCGCATGCTCGCCTTCATCCTGAAGGTCAACCACGACATCGAGCGCGTCGCCGACCACGCGAGTTCGATCTCCAAGGTCGCCATGAAACTTGCGGCCCTGCCCGTCGTGCCTGTGTTCCCGACGGGCCTGCGCGAGATGGGCGAGCGCGTGCCCGCGGCCTGCCACAAGCTGCTCCGGGCCATGCTCGAAGAAGACGTCGACTCCGCCCGCCAGATCGTCCTGGACGACAAGCTCATCGACAACCTCGACAAGGGGTCATTCGCAGAGCTGACCAAGTCGATGGCCCAGAAGGGCGAGGACGATATCGCCGCTGGGCTCCTGCTCTACCGCGTGGGGCGCGAGCTGGAGCGCGTGGGCGACCTGATGAAGAACATCGCCGAGGACGTGGTCTACCTCGGCACGGGCGAGATCGTCCGGCACGCCAAGAGCAAGAACAAGTAAACCCCCTCTCCAAAATCTTCGCCTCAAATCGAGGGCATCCCTTGCCCGCGGAAAGTGGTAGCATAGGCTACGCTCATATAGTAGCATGTGCTACTGATTCATCCAAGGGAGCCGCCCATGATCCGATCGATGACCGCAGCACTCTTGTCCTGCGTGGTGCTCGCCGCCGAGGCGCAGGAGGGCGATGCCATCCAGGACATCCCCTCGCTCCTGAACCCGACACCCAAGGACCGGTGGCGTGAGCTGAGCGCCGATCGACCGGACTTCACCGAAAGCCCCTACACCGTCGACGCCGGGGCGCTGCAGATCGAGCTGAGCTTCTTCGACTACACGAAGTCCGGCGACTCGGACGCATGGGCCCTGGCACCCGCGAACATCAAGGTTGGGCTCCTCGAGAGCGTCGATATCCAGTTCGTCATCGAGCCCTACCTCGCAGAGGAAGACGAGACGGGAACTCGGGACGGCATCGGTGATTCCCAGATCCGCCTGAAGGTCAACCTCTGGGGCAACGAAGGCGGGCAAACCGCGATGGCGATCATGCCCTTCATCCAGATCCCGACCGCGTCGGACGAACTCGGGCACAACCACGTTGAGGGCGGTGTGATCCTGCCGTTCGCCATGGAACTGACCGAGGGCGTCGGGCTCGGCTTGATGCTCGAAGCGGATTTCGTCTACGACGAGTCCGCGGAGAACTACGAGACCGAGCTGGTGGGCACGGGCGCCATTGGTTTCGATCTCACTGAGGAAGTCGGTGCCTACGCCGAGATCATCGGCTCGACCGGAGCGGAAGGCGATTCACCCCACGTCGCCATGCTCGGTCTCGGTGCGACCTACCAGGTCTCGGCGAATCTCCAGTTCGACGCGGGCGTCAACATCGGGCTCTCCAGGGACGCCGACGACCTGAGCGTCTTCTCGGGCGTCACGCTCCGGTTCTAGGCGAATCGCACACGCACATCGGCGTGACCACGGGGCCTCAGTGAGCGAGCGCTGCCTCGCCAGCCGATCCAGATGGGTCCCGTGTAATACAATCCGCCCATGAGTCTCCTGCTGATCGTCTTTCTTATCATCGTGATCTCAGCGGGGCTCGCGATGCAGTTCGCCGGCCTCTACTTCCGCAAGGGCAATCGCCCCTCGTGCCGGAAGTGCGCGTACGACCTCTCGACGCACCTGCCCGAGAACTGCCCCGAGTGCAACGCCCAGCTCACCCAGGACGGCGCCGTCGCTCTGGGCGAACGCCGCAAGCGTCTGGCGTGGCTGGGGACGTTGGTCCTGGCGGTGGGGGTGCTGAGTCTTGCATTCCTCTCGTTGCAGTCACCCAATCTCGATCGCAACAAGCCGCTCTGGATGCTCCGGGTCGAGCTGATGGTGGCTAACGATTTACGCGAAGAGAGCATCGCCAGTGAACTCAAGCGACGCTTCTGGGATCCCGCAATCAACGCCAGAACTCAGCGGAAACTCGCTCACATCGCGAGCGAGCGCGTCAGCAATCTGACAGATGCGGACTCTTTTTATCTCCTTGTTGATGACGCTGCCAACAAGCAAGTGATCCCTCCTCAGAACGCGGACGCTCTGATCCGAGCCATCCTGCTGAAGTGGCCCAAGCCCGACCAGTACGTGCCCCAGAGCTTCCCGGCTGTGTATTTAGCCGAAGCGCTCAGCGCCCTCATCGCCAACTACGGCATCGAGTTTGAAGCCCTCGAGCCTGTCATCCGCGACGGGCTCGAACTCGGAGACACAGGGAGGAGTCAGAACGAGTCCAGAAGGGCGAGCGTGAGCGCCGTCATGCAGGCCTGGTGGGCATCGCCGGCTGCGCCAGAGACACCGACCGCTTTGCAGCTTCAAGCACTGTTTGGCGATTCGCCGTCCATCGCGCTCCGAACGCGCCCGCGCATCGAGCTCGATTCGAAGCTGATTCATTACGAGATCGGGCAGTCCGCACGAGTCGTGCTCGCCGGTGCGCCAAGAGATCTAGCCTTTGCGATCTCCCAAACCGATGACATCCGCGTTTATCAGGGTGAGAATGTTCTTCATCCAAAGTCAACTGCGGGAGCAGAGCACACCCTGATACTCAACGGCCAGAGCCCCACAACCGCAGTGAATTCGACCAGCGGAGCCTCTCTGAGCATTCAGGGTTTGACCCCCGGGCTCGCTCGGATCGAGATCGATGTCCGTTCCGCCGCGATGGCGTACGACCCGGCCTCGAAGAAACGAGTAAGGGCTCCCTGGGACGAACGGTTCGATCCTGGCACGACGGTGCTGCGCGATCGGCTCATGACTCTTCAGGCCGAGTTCGAGGTTGTGCCCCCCGGAGGCGATGCGATCGAACTCCTGACACCCGGCGAGGGTGACGTTCCGAGCGTCCGTTCCATGCTGGAAAGCCTGACCGTCTCGCCGCTGTACTACGAAGAATCGCCCGGGTCGGGCAGCCCGGGCCCGTGGCAGCTCTATTTCCATCCCGCACATACCCGCCACGACCAGCTTGCGCAGATCGATACCATCTGGCCCGATCTCGACGTTGCCTTTCGGGTCGTCGCGACCCAGGGCGAGCACACCTGGCAGGTCGGGACACTCACCGCGCGCAACATCCTGCGGAATCGCTTCAGCGACCAGACCGTGAACCCTACGAAGACGCCCACAAGGATGAGCGAATCAGGCCAGCGGGCATGGGATCAGCCCGCGCCAGATCTGACCGAGCCCGTCCGGCTCCGCCTCGTGCCCGATCCCGAGCTAGCCCAGGAGACTGTGGATATCACCGCCATCTACGGAGGCGAGCTGGACCTTGGCGCTTTCAACGCCATCCCGACTGTGGTGCCGTTCCGTCTGCCCTCCGGCTACGAAACCCTGACACCCATACCGAGCCTGGAAACGGAAGCCGAGTAATCGAGACGGGTAGCAGAGCGTTGGAAGCAGGTTGACGATCTCCGATGACAGGGGCACAAAAAAGACAACGCCCACCTCCGAAGAGATGGGCGTTGGAGACGTGATCTTTGCCCATTGGCCGTCAGTTGCCTGACTGGCTATCCGTCGTGATTCATCTCACTGCGTGAACAGTGGGGGAGAATCGGGATTTGACGGACGAGAATGCGCTGACTTGCTCGCTGTGGATCGCTCCACACGATTCTTCGATGAACATGCCAAACGATCGTGTTTGGTCATGGCCTTTCGGCTTCGAAGGTTCTGGCGAGTCTAAGGAAATCCCTTAGAAAGGAGGTGATCCAGCCGCAGGTTCTCCTACGGCTACCTTGTTACGACTTAGTCCCAGTCACCGAACTTGCCGTAGGCACGCTTGAAATAACGTGACTTTGGGCACTCCCGGCTTCCATGACTTGACGGGCGGTGTGTACAAGGCTCAGGAACACATTCACCGCGGCGTAGCTGATCCGCGATTACTAGCGATTCCAACTTCAAGCAGGCGAATTGCAGCCTGCTATCCGAACTGGGGCACAGTTTTTGCGATTTGCTCACCCTCGCGGGATCGCCTCGCTCTGTCCGTGCCATTGTAGCACGTTTGCAGCCCTAGGCATAAGGGCCATGAGGACTTGACGTCGTCCCCACCTTCCTCCGGTTTGACACCGGCAGTCTCGCTAGAGTGCACGCCATTACGCGTTGGCAACTAACGACAGGGGTTGCGCTCGTTAAGGGACTTAACCCGACACTTCACAGCACGAGCTGACGACAGCCATGCAGCACCTGTGTATGTTCCACCCAAGGGCGTTACTGAAGTTTCCAACAGTTAATCCATACATGTCAAGCCTAGGATAAGGTTCTTCGCGTTGCCTCGAATTAAGCAACATGCTCCACCGCTTGTGTGAGCCCCCGTCAATTCCTTTGAGTTTTAGCCTTGCGACCGTACTCCCCAGGCGGCACACTTAATAGTTTTCCTTCGGCCGAGACAGCGTCAGAGCTGCCCCGACCTAGTGTGCATCGTTTACGGCGTGGACTACCAGGGTATCTAATCCTGTTTGCTCCCCACGCTTTCGTGCCTGAGCGTCAGGACAGGCCCAGCTGATCGGCTTCCCCATCGGCGTTCCCATGAATATCTACGCATTTCACCGCTCCACTCATGGTTCCATCAGCCCCTACCTGCCTCAAGTCCAGCAGTTCACCCTGCACTTCCCCGGTTGAGCCGAGGGATTTCACAAGATGCTTGCTGGACCGCCTGCGCACGCTTTAAGCCCAGTGATTCTGATTAACGCTCGGGCCCCTCGTATTACCGCGGCTGCTGGCACGAGGTTAGCCGGCCCTTCCTTTGAATCTGGTCAGTGTTCCTAGATTCTGACAGTGGTTTACACGTCGAAGACGCTTCGTCCCACACGCGGCATTGCTCCGTCAGGCTTGCGCCCATTGCGGAAGATTCGTCGCTGCAGCCTCCCGTAGGAGTCCGGGCAGTGTCTCAGTCCCGATGCGGCGGGTCATGCTCTCACACCCGCTACCCGTCTTCGGCTTGGTGAGCCATTACCTCACCAACTACCTGATAGGACGATCGCCGCTCCCGAGGCGCCAAAGCTTTCCTCCGAAGAGCACATGGAGTATTACCGCCAGTTTCCCGGCACTATCCTCCACCTTGGGGTACGTTCGATCGTATTACTCGCCCTTTCGCCACTTTCGCCCCGAAGGGCTTTCGTTCGACTTGCATGCATTAACCATGCCGCCAGCGTTCAATCTGAGCCAGGATCAAACTCTTCAATTGATTGCCTAAGCGTCCAGGGCCGAAGCCCCAGTCAATTTCGATATTTGAAACTGTATCTAACAACCCTTTTTACAGGGTGGTCGTCTTGCCAACGATCGCTCGTTGACACCTCCGGGTGGCTACCTCGGAGGATTTGTTTTCCCTGCTGCTCCGGACGGGGCCGGATGAACACTCAGCAGGGAACGAGGATCCTGTGAAAGATCCCCGTAGCTTGCAAAAATGTTGGGTTCATGTCTGGCCCAAGCCGGGCCGCGTCGTTCAACGCTGACATGCCCCCCACATTCTCGCGGGCATTGATCACGACTTGTCAAAGAGGTGGACCGGATCAAACCATCAGGCCGATACAGTCGGATGCCCTTGGTGGGCAGGAGACGAGTGTAGCGCGCACCAAGGGATGGTCAAGCTGGGTTCCTAAATTCTAGGTGACCCAACACGGTCATTCTCCGCCGTCACCGCCGCAACAGCAGACCAGATCGGCACTTGCCCACCCCAAACCGTCCCCCGAATCGCCTGGCAACACGCCCGAAGTGTCGCACCGGTCGTCTTCACATCGTCCACAAGGACCACCAGATCGGGAGCCTGTCGCGGCGAAAGCCCCGCTCGCACCTTCCGCTGCACGTTCCCCGCACGAAGACTCGGGGCCACCCGGACCTGCGGCTTGCCCCCAAGACGCGTCAGAGCACGCTCGATCGGGTACCCGCTCGATGCAGACGCCCCCCTCGCCAGAACAAGGCTGTGGTCGATTCCCCGGCTCAATCGCCGAAAGAAAGGCATCGGGACCGGCACTAGCACCACCCGCTTTTGCCACATCTCGGCCTGCAAAAGGGCCTCCACGAGCCGATGACCCATGAGCCTCCCAAGCAGAGTGCCCTGGCGGCGCCAGCCCTCGTACTTCGTGGCCAGAATCGCCTCGCGCAGCGGCCCCTCGAACGCCCCGAGACGCACCAGACGATCCCATCTCAGCCGCTCTGGTCCGCAGGAAATGCATCGCCCGTCATCGGGGGAGACCTCGCCCTCACCCACCGTTCTGCCGCACCGGGGGCAGGCGTAGTCCATGGGCTCAACCGCCCAGCGCCCGTCGGTGCCGGTCAGCACGCGTGAGCGTGTCCCGAGCAGGGCTGTCTCAAACTCCGCAAGCCAGCTCGGTTTCCGGGGCGTGCCCGTCAGAACTGGCCTTGGTTTCGGGGTCATCGATCCCGGCTTGGGCTCGATGAATCCCCCCGGTGTGCTTTCAGGACGACCCGATGGCGGCCAGACGAAGGGCAACGCGGGCGAAACCTCTTCGTCCTGGACGATCCGCTCTGCCAAGCCTCACCCCACCAGGGTCTGGCGGAGCAGCGCCGCCCGCGCTGATTTCCGCTCGCCGGGTTCGAGCACCTTGCCCACCGCGTGCTGCAGATGCGCCTGCTGAACCATGAGGAGCAGGCGATTGACCGTCGAAACGTCGGGCCCGCCCAGCAGCCCGAGCGAGACGCCCAGCCTCACCTCACTGAGCTTGCCCATCGCCTCGTCCGCCCCGATCCGCCTGGCGTGCGTGAGCACCCCGAGCGCCCGGAAGACCAGGTCCTCGGTGGACTCGCGGCGCTGCGTCAGCAGCTTCTCACGCGCCCGGCGCTCGTACTCGATCACTCTGGGCACGATCGTCCGTGAGAGCTCGGCGAGCAGGACCTCTTCGCTCTTGCCCAGCGTCGTCTGATTCGAGAGCTGGTAGAAGTCGCCGTCAGCCTCGGAGCCCTCGCCCCAGAATCCTCGCAGCGCGAGCGACATGTCCGACGCGGCCCGTTTGACGCGATCGATCTCGCCGAGCACGCGCAGGGCCGGCAGGTGGAGCATGACCGAGACCCGTATCCCCGTGCCGACGTTCGTCGGGCAGGCGGTCAGGTAGCCGAATCGCGAACTGAACGCGTACTCCAGCACGCTCTCGATCTGGTCGTCCACCGAGTTGATCTCGTCGAATGCCTCACGCAACAGGAGCCCGGGGCGCACCGCGCGCAGCCGCAGGTGGTCCTCCTCGTTGACCATGATCGAGACCGACTCGCCTCTGGTCTGCACGATCACAGCGCGAGGATCCGGGCCCTCATTTGCCGATGTTTTGTGCCCTTTGGCGTGCTGGCGGCTGATGCATTGACGCTCGCTGAGCGCATCACGCTCGAACTCGTCGAGCGCCCCGACGTCCAGCCAGCACGAGCCGCCCGGCTTGGCATCCTCGTCGACCACGCCCGCTTTGGTCAGGTTCTTGCGCACGAGATTGAGCACGTCGCGCCGCTCCTGCACATCGGCGCGCCCGACAAACCGGAAGCCCGCGATGTTCCGCGCCAGACGGACCCGGCTCGAAAGCACGACGTCCGAGTGCTCGCCCCCGCCCGAGAGCCACGCGGGCGTCTGGTCCAGGATCTGGCGGATGGCGCCGGCCGAGCGGGATGAGGGGTCCTCGGGCAGCATCATTCATGGCCCTCGCTGGGCAGCTCGTAGAGCGACTGGAGCTGCTCGATCTGGTCGCGGATCAGGGCGGCTTGCTCATAGCGTTCGCTCGTCAGCGCCGTGTGGAGCTGGTCGCGCAGAGCCGCCATCTTCCGTGCACGCTCCTCGGCCCTTCCCAGCACTTCCATGAGCGAGCGCTTGTTCTCGGGTGTGCTGGCGCAGGAGACGGCCCGCTTTGGGAGCTTGCCGATGTGGTGCGCGGCGCCCTCCTGCGCCCGTGAGATCAGGGGGCCGAGCGTTTTCTCGAAGTGCGTGTAGCACGAAGCGCACCCGAGGCGCGCCGATTCGCGGAACCTGGCGAAGGTCATCCCGCACCCGGGGCAGGGCCCGACGCCCGAGGCCGTCACACGCACGACCGAGACATGATGGGCGACTTCCGGCTCCTGGCTTCCCGGGTGCCCGACGAGGCCCTTGGCTTTGGGGCAATTGGCGCAGAAATGGTGCTCGACAAACTTGCCGGAGACCGGATCCTTGAACATCTCGTGGGTGACCGGGTCCTCCCCGCACCCCTCGCAGTAGTTGGCCATCGCGTCCTGCTCCGCGGCGAATCGCTCAGCCGCAGACCCATTGTAAACAAACCGCCGATGTGCATCGGCGGTTCGGGTCAAAACGGGTTTGTTTGTGCAGAAAGCTCGGGTCTGATCGACGGATCAGTGCCCCGCAGCGGCTTCCTTCTGCTGGCGGGTGTAGCCGTACTTCCGCTTGAGCGGCTTAACGACCAAACCCATGCGGACAGCCTTGGCGGAGACAGTGACCCGCTGGGGGGTGCCGTCGATCATGGCTGTGACGCGCTGCAGGTTTGGGCGGAAGGCCCGACGGCTGATGCCGGTGGTCTTGAGACCGAAGCCGCCCTTGGTGATCCGCTGGCCCGAGTAGGCGCGGGTCTTGCCGAAGGTTGTTTTCTTGCCGGTGAAGTGGCACTCGTAAGGCATGACGGAACTCCGGGTCTCGTTCGTTCGGATCTTGTTCGCCACCAGCCGACACCACCGGAGGGCTCGTGGGCAGCAAGTGTAGCGCTCAGCGGGGAATATTCAACAGGGCTGGCACGGGGCTTTGCCGTGAGGCACTTTAAATTCTGCCCATTCTCGGGGGGGGGGCAGGACGATGAATACGAGCTCGGTTGGGTTCTCATGCCGTGCCGGCGAGCGAACTGGATTCCATTACGGGAAACTATCTGATATAAACTCCGCGAATGAATACCCAGAAGTTCGTTCTCCTCGTGGTTCTCTCGCTGGTGTTATCGGCGACTGCGTGGGCGCAGGAACCACTGAGTCCGGAATCCAAGGAAAGGATCGTTGGTCACCTCAGGAGTTTGATCGGCGGGTCCGACGTTTCGCGCTTCGACCCCCTCGATCCCGTCCGGATTGAGATGCTCGTCTGGGGGAACGACGCGATCACCAACAAGATCCGTGAAGTGCCTTCGGAGAAGGTCATCTATCTCTATGGCGACCACGGCCGGATTGGCACGCGGGACCGCGCCTTTCTGCCCTCCGGTGAGCTCAGTGAGCTGGTCATTAACCATGACTTTGCGATCAATAGCGAGACAACATGGCGACACAGCCGGGATTCAATCGAGATCGGGGATCCAAGCGGTGAACAACGCCGAATGATCGTCAAATTGCTCGAAATCGAATTCTATACGATTCGCAGAATGCTCAGGCAGGGCCTGCCCATCAGTCCCGACAAGGAATGGAAATATGAGAGTATCGAAGGAACAAGTGAGGCTTGGCAGTCAGTTTGGCATGCTCCCGATTTAAAACTGCGAATGAGGGTTGATGGCATCGGGACAGATCCCGAAGAGATCCGAGTCCTTTCAATCTCACATGCGGTCGATGCCGAATCGGATGCGGAAGGTCATCGCTGGAGTGTTGCGTACAAGCTAGGGCGTCATCAAGCCATTCAGTGGCGTACGGGGCAAATGTCCTGGCAGATGGAGTATCTGCAGGATGGAAGGCCCGTGAATCGGTTTGAGATCACGTCCTTGAAATTGATCGAAAGGAGTGAATTTGCAGATGCAGTGAGCACCCCAAACCCGAATGGGGTGAGGTTGCCAGAGAACGCATCGTCACTCGTGGATAGTCGAGGGCTGCACACAACTCAATGGATTCAGGATGGAGACAGGGTCATCAAGGGCGATTCTCAGCTCAATCGAAGGCGAGTGTTGGTGATTTCCAGTGTGTGTGCTGCGGCGGTAGGTGGTGTTGCAATCGCATTGCTGTTCTGGAGGCGCACAAGGTAGGTTTATTGTAGGAGAACTTCATGAAAGCAAAGTGCTTGTTGACTATGGGTTGTGTAGGCATGATCGTTGTTGCGAGCACCGCATCTGGTGCGGGGTGTTGGCAAACACACTTTGTTGGTATGGCGTGCAATGTGAATCCGCCTACTTATAACCCGACGCCTTGTGAAGGCATGATTTACAACATGGTGAACGACACTGTGAATGTTGCGCTTACGGTCAACCCCGGTGGGCGTACTTCGAATTCCACATATACAGCAACTTGTCAAGGGACGTACAGTTCAAGAAATACCGAGGGTGAGTGTGTCGTGATCAATCCTTTCGGACCAACCACGGTCGGGGCATCTTTCGCGACCGGTCCGTTGTGCCCACCTCAGTCCGGCGACTAAAGGTGACCTTTCAATTCCGTTACGAAACGCTCCGCACTCTCGCCTGGCTGCTCAGGCTTGGTGTTGTTGCGGTCCTCATGGTTGCTGTCGCGGGCAAGATCGCCGATCCCTTTGCGACGATCCGTGCACTCAATGGCTGGGCGATCGTTCCGGCCAATGTCGCCGGTTTCCTTGTTCCCTTGCTCGTCTGTGTGGAGTCTTTTCTCGCGACGAGCCTACTGCTGCGGGGTGCAACCCGGGTTGTCCCACTGCTTACGATCGCGGTGTTGCTGTTGTTGAGCGCCGCAACCACATTCGAGGTGCTGACTTCCAAGAGCGTTTCCTGCGGCTGTTTCGGTGCCGTTTCTCGCGTCATCCCTGATTCGTACTGGATCACGATGGCTCGCAACGGCCTGCTCATCGCGATGCTCGTGCCGGGGCTTATCGTGGCACTTCGAAAGGGGCGTTTGATGCAAGGGGAAGCTGAGAACCTCCTTGAGTCGCCGCGAACCGGAGGCAGGGGGCTCTCGGCACGATCAGGCATGACGCTGATCGAACTCCTGGTTTCCATCGCCATCGTCGCCGTGCTGATTGCCATCTTCGTCCCCACGCTTGCCGTCATCCGGTCCAGGGCCCAAGAAACAGGTGTTCAGGCGGATCTCCGCACGCTCGTGCAGGCCGCGTCGATCTACACGGGAGACTACGACGGCACCATGCCCGCCCCCGCCGGCGGTTCGGGGGACGACTACTTCTTTTTCTCACAGGGCTGGCGCTTGGAGTGGGCGATGGAGCACCTCTCACTGCCGACCTCGGAAACAAGGCCTCTCATGAGACAAACCGATGACGGGCAGAACTCCCCGATCCTCTACGCGTCTTCGGTCTTTTCGGCCCCGAGCTTCTGGGACGGCGTCACCCCACGGGACATCTCGATGCTGAGAGCGCAGAAGCAGGCGTCGGTCGTCTACCCGAGCAACAAAGCCATGTTCATCGCCCCGCTCAAGGCCGGTGGGTATCAGGGCATCACGATCGCCCAGCAGGCCCCCGATCCGAAACCGCTGAAAGAGGGCCTGACCCCACTCGGCTTTGTGGATGGGCGGGCCGATCAGTTCAAGCCCGAAGAGCTCATCACACCCGATAGGCGCGGCGAGAGCCCAAGGCCATGGTCATGGTATCCAGCGCCAATCTTCGGTTCCCACACTTCGGGCGGCGTGCGAGGTCGCGACGTGAAATGACCACCTAGCTCCTGCTCAGATTCTGGCGGCTGATCATCACTTCCAGCGTCTGGGCGATCAGATCGATCTCCCGCTCCGTCAGATCGTTGTAGAACGGGAGCGCGATGGTCCTGCCGCTGATGCTCTCGGCGATCGGGAAGTCCCCGGGTTTGAAGCCGAACCGCTCGCGGTAGGGGGGCTGGAGGTGGATGCAGGGGAAGTACGTCGCGCTGCCCACGTCGTGGGTGCGGAGTCCGTCGACGATCCGGTCGCGGTCCTCAGCGGTGTACTCCGTGGTCAGGCGCACGACGAAGACGAACCAGGTCATCGCGGACTCGGGCTCGATCGTGGGCAGGACGAGCGACTCGATACCGCTGAGGCGCTGGATGTAGTACTGCGCCACGCGCTCGCGCTTGGCCATCATCTCGTCGAAGCGGCGCATCTGCGCACACCCGAGGGCGGCCGAGAGCTCGTTCATCCGGTAGTTGTACCCGATCCGCGGGTGCTGGAGCCATGCGCCCAGCTTCTGCCCCTCGCTGGCGCTGTCGGGGAAGACGTCGCGCCCCTGATTGCGGAGCGATCGACACATGTCGGCCAGGTGCGAGTCGTCGGTGACGATCATCCCGCCCTCGCCTGTCGTGATCTGCTTGTTGGGGTAGAAGCCAAAGACCCCGGCGCGACCGAAGCTGCCGCAGGGTCGCCCCTTGTGCGTGGTGCCCAGCGCCTCGCAGGAGTCCTCGATCATCGGGATCTCGTGCTTGGCGGCGATCTGTGCGTAGGCGTCCATGTAGGCGGGGTTGCCGAAGGCCTCGACGCCCACGATCGCCCGCGTGCGGGGCGAGATCGCCCGCTCGAGCTGGTTCGGGTCCATGTTGAGCGTGCGCGGGCAGACGTCGACGAAGACGGGGCGGGCTCCGACGTAGACGATCGGGTTCGCTGAGGCGATGAAGGAGAGCGGCGTCGTGACGACCTCGTCGCCCAGCCCGATCCCGAGGGACTGCATCAAGAGGTGCAGCCCGCAGGTGCCCGAGCTGACCGCTACGCCGTGCTGGCAGCCCGCCTTGCGGGCGACCAGTCTCTCGAATTGCTCGGTCATCGGGCCGATCGCGAGGCGCCCGCTCGACATCACATCGCGGACCAGCTCCATCTCGAGCGGTCCGACGTCAGGCTTACTCAGGGGTATGGCATCTGGGCCCATTGCAACAGGCTATCGGCCTGTTCCAGTTCCAGGCTCAAGTCGCTGTCGTAGACAGGTGAAAGCAAGGGCAATTGGGCCATGGCTTCGGATGTCTGGTCCCGGAGCACGAGCGCCAGCCACGCCGCTTCGGCCCTGATCGCTCCTGAGAACGTCTCGGGGCGTTCGATGATCAGCTGCATCTGGCCCGCAAGAGCCGATCGATCCAGCGTGCGGGCTCCCTCGATCTCCTGCTCAGCGAGCACCAGAGCCCTGAGGAGCCCGAGCGTCGAGTCATCTCGGCACGCGGACGACCAGACGCCAGAGAGCACCAGACATCGCACCACCACGCTCTGCGGATCCGAGCTCTCAAGCGCGACCTGCGCCGAGATCGGGTCGATGCCTGCCAGATCCTGCGCCAGCACATGGATGAGTTCGGATTCAAGATGCGAGTCGCTGGACCGTGCCAGGAGTGAAGCGATGACATCCGATCGTTCGTGCTCGGCAAGGCCCAGGATCTGGGTCACCCCAAGGCGCCTTGCCTCGGGTCCGCCCGTCATGACGACATCCGCAAGGGCGGGTCCGGGCGAGCGATCGCCCGCAGCCATCGCCCCGATCGCCCGGCTGACCGATGAGACGAATTCCATCGAGTTTGGCTCGGTGCGATGGGGCAGATCGGCAAGCCACGCGGGGACCGCCTGCCCGCGAGATCGACGGATGGCCGCCGCTTCGAGCGCCCAGGAGGCGATCTGAGAGGCATCTTCTGGCGTCGAGATCGCGCAGAGCTTGTTCCAGTAGGGCCTGGCCCGGTCGGGCGCGATGCCGACGAGTGTGCGGAGCGCTTCCTCGGCGACCAGGCGCTGCTCGGGTGTGATGGATTTGGCGCACGCGCCGATCAGCGCCAGGCACCAGTCAGCGGTCGCGTCTGTCGGCGTGCGGCGCGCGTCGGTCAGCACGCTCACAGCCGCAGAGATCTGACCGCTCGAAGAGTCGCGGACGCTCTGGCGGATGATCGAGGTCGCGTGCTCCTGCGCCACGGCGACGGCGCGGAATCGCGGAGCATCGGTCACGATCGCCAGAGCCGCGTGCAGTTGCACCCGCTTGTCCGAGGCGCCGAGCATGGGGAGCCAGAGCGAGGGCCTTGGCGCCTCTCCCATCGCCTGCATCGCAAGCAGTGCCTCGGTCCGCTCGAGCGGGTCCGCGCTCGAATCCATCGCGATCGCCCGGAGTGAGGGCAGCCCGATGAGGCGTTCCTGCGAGGCTCTGCGGATCAATTCCGCCCGGTGATCCGCGGCCAGGTGACGCATCTGGTAGCCGTCGAGCTCGAACTCGGGCGCGATCTGCGCCTGCCCCATGAATCCCTCGAAGGCGATCGCGGGAACGGGATCGCGTGAGGCCCTGCGGAGCACCTGGAACGCCGCGGGCGTGGTGCGTGCGCGGAGCCACCGGACGCACTCATACCGAGTCTGTGCGTCATCGGCTTCGAAGGAATCGCGGAGCACATCGACCATTGCCTGGCTCGCGGGCGCGTCGAGCACAGCCTGGGCGCGAGCATGCCCCAGGAGCGCAATCGCCACGACGAAGACCGGGCTGAATCGATAGATCCCCACCTCATGGGATGTCGCAAACGCACGCGGCTCGGGCAACCGCTCTGCGCAGAAACATGGCGGTCGCAGGCGTTCTGGGACCGCAAGAGGCGTCCGAGAATCAGGCCTGCGTGCCCGATTCCTTGATCCGCCTGCCGATCGCCTCGGAGAGCTGCTCGATGGTCAGGCCATCGACCGGGAGCCCGAGGGCGACAGCATCGCCCATCTGCTTGGCGATCCGCTGGTGTGCGGTGATGACGGTCGAGTGATTGGTTTTGCCCAGCTTGCGTGCGATCTCGGGGTAGCTGAGCGTGGTCATCTGCTTGCAGAGCACGGTGATGATCGCGCGAGCCATGACGACGCGCTTGTGCCTGCCGCTCTCGCCCAGGTCCTTGTGCTCGACCTCGAGCGTCTGGCAGACCGCGTCGCGGACGTGATCGAACCGGACCGCCCTGACGGGCACGCCCGTGCGTCCCAGGGCCGAGAGCGCCCGCTCGACAACGTGCATCGGGATCGCGCCGCTCTCGGTGCGATCGGTGATGACGTTGGCGGTCGCGGCGATGCGCGTCAGCGCGCCCTCGAGCTCGCGGACGGTCCACGTGCCTCGGCTTGGGTCTTCGATGAGTCGCCCGACCGCGGCTTCGTCGATGCGCAACCCGCGGCGCAGGGCGAGCTCCGTCACGAGGCGGCGCCGGAGGCCCGCGTCGGGTGTCTGGACCTGGACGACCAGTCCCGAGAGGAGGCGATTGACCAGGCCGTTGGTCAGGTCCTCGATCTCCGAAGGGTGCCCGTCCGAGGCGAGCACGAGGCGCGAGCCACCGATCTCGATGGCGTCGAAGGTGTGCAGCAGCTCGACCTGTGTCGCGTTCTTGCGCGAGAGAAAGTGGATGTCATCGAGGCAGAGCAGATCGAGGCTGCGGTAGCGCTTGCGGAAGGATTCGACCGTGCCTGCCTGGACCGATGCGATGTACTCGTTGGTGAACGCTTCAGCCGCGACATAGCGCACGCGGGCCTGGGGGTTCGAGGCGAGCACACGCCTGACGATCCCGCGCAGGAGGTGCGTTTTGCCCAGACCGCACGGGCTGTGCAGGAAGAGGCGCGTAAAGGGCGTCGGCTTTGCGAAGTCGGCCATCTGCAGAGCCGCGTTGAAGGCCATCTCGTTCGCGTCGCCCACGACGAACTGGTCGAGGTCGCAGCGCTCGTCGAACGCCTCGCCCTTTAAGCGAGGCTTGGCGAGCGCCCGGCTCGACCGCTGCCTGGGTTCGCCCTGAGACTTTGGCATCAGGTCCGGGTCCGAGAGCCCGGGGAAGAGATTCGCATCGATGCGGTACTCGATCGCGGGCGCCGCGTCGTGCATCAGCTCGCCGAGGATCTCACGCAGCGTCTTGCCGAAGATGCTCTCCATCAATTCGACATGGAACGAAGTCGGGACCGTGATGCCAAGCGTGCTCTGGGTGAGCGAAAGCCTGGACTGGACATCGAAGTACCGGTGCACGCGCTGGGCGCCGAACTCTTCTTCGAGGCGGACCAGCAGGGCAGGGATGAGCTCGGTGCCTGGATCGGTGATGGAGGTCGCGATCGCTTTGGTCGCAGCGCGCCGCGCTTTGGGTTTGCGCGTCTGGTCGGCTCGGTTCTGAATCTCCTGAGTCGTGCGCCCGGGGGCATCTGCCCGACTCTGCAGGTTCTGACGTGTGGCCTTGACGGATCCGCTTGCCGAACGTGACGTGGACTCTCCCAAAGTCCGTCCCCTCTCTCGGCCCACCGGGCCGGCGCATGACAGTGAGTATTGAGTGAGCGCTCTGATCGCCTACGCCATCGGTCCAGCCCGACTCGCCCGGCCGCTTCACAACTCGTGTTGGATAGTGCTGTCCGTGCCCCAAGAGTGGTCCAGGTCGGACCTCGCCGCGATCCCTGCAGCGGGTGTCAGCGTAGGGCATGAACTCGTTGCCAGCAATCGGTTCGTCAAACGAAAAGCCGCATGCCAAGCCGCTGGCGTCCGCTGTGCAAGAACTTGCGCGAGAAAAGTTCTTTATCCACGCTTCACACACTCTCACTCACAGTCGCTCAGCGGGGCGCACCGGGCAGACCCAGGCGCTGCGCGCGGAAAAAGCGTGAAAACCAAGGCCTTTGTACAGGTGGAGCGCCGGGGTGTTGCGTTGGTCAACCGCGCAGACCAGGCGTTCGGTGCGACGTCGTTGCAGCTCAGAGATGGCGCGCTCAAGGAGAACCCGCCCAAGACCACGCCCTCGCCCGTTTGGAGCCAGTCCAATGTAGACAAGCTCTGCGGACCCATTCTCGGGGATGGGGCTCACCAGACTGCACCCGATCGGTGTTTCGTTCTCAAAGGCGAGCAGCCAGAGCGATGGGTCGAACGCGCCCGTTGTGAGATGGCTTTCCAGAACATCCTCGGTCGTGCGCAAGCCGCAGAGCCCGGGACAATCGAGTGTGTCGATGTACGAGGCATCGAGCACGTCGATGAGGTGCTGTCGATCGCCCCTGTGCGGGTCGTGCACGGCTCGGATCTGGACCCCTGCGGGACAGTCTGTCCTGGCTTCGACCCGCTTTTTGCCCCTCAGAACGAGTTGCATGTACGAAAGCTCGCCCGCGTGCGTAAAGCCGGCGCGTTCGTAGGCGTGCAAGGCCCAGGTCTCTTCGGGTTCTGGGAGCGTCTGCGCCAGGCAGACACGATCCGGGTCGAGGTGAGCCATCATGCTTGCAATGCACATGGCTCGCTCCTGGGTGTTTTCGTCTTCGAGCGAGCCTCCGCGTGGGCCTGAGAGGAAGCACATAGCCGTGCGCCCGGGGCCTTCGATGGCAAGGCATACCTCTCTTATACAGGCCGTGGGGGTGGACCGGTCGACCGTGCCCCACATGTTGGACAGGTCGTAGCCCGCGACTTTGGTCCCTGCGATGAACCTGCGTGCGACTTCAAGGCGTTCATGCGCCGGTGCCGGGATTAGCCTCATGGCGGCTTCGAGATGCAGCGCCGGGTCGATCCGCTCGGGCCTGAGGTGGGCATCGGATCCACCCCGGGGGGAATCAGGAAAGTCGCGGTGGTGGGGGTGTGTGGCCATGGGTTGCGCTGTAGACTACGCTCAGAAGGGCAATCGGAGTGCGTACACCGGTGGGTGGCGCCCTGCCCAGATCCGGAGAAATGACCCATGTTCACGACCCGCTCGCGGCTGTCGGCCTGCCTCGCCTGTGTGCTCGCAGCGCTCAGTCTCACCGCGCTGGCCTGGAACCGCCCGCCCGAACCAGATCCGCTGCCCAAGCGCTGGCAGTTGGACATCGACATGGGCCCGCTCCGTGTGGCCAAGGTCGAAGTGCCCGGGCACGGGCCCCAGGTGTACTACTACCTGACCTACCGCGTCACCAACAACTCGGGCCAGGATCTCCAGTTCGCCCCCGTCTTTGAGCTTGGAACGGACGAAGGCGAGCTCCTGCGTGCGGGTCGCGATGTGCCGAGGCCGGTACGCCTTGAGCTGCTCGATCGCCTCGGGAACCCACTTCTTGAGGACCAGATCGCGATCCTGGGCAACCTGCTGCAGGGCAAAGAGAACGCCAAGGACGGGCTGGTGGTCTGGCCCGTGGGCGACATGGACGTCGACGAGGTCGTCGTGTACGCCGCGGGTTTCAGCGGCGAGACGGCCCGGATCGAGCTGCCCGACCCGAAGACGGGCCAGAAGCGAGAGATCGTCCTCCGCAAGACGTTCATGGTCCGCTTTGATATCCCCGGATCCCTCGAGATGCGCGGCGCCGAGCCCCTCAGGCCCCGCGACGATCGCTGGATCATGCGCTAAGGGCGGACTAGACTCTTCACCCACGCTGGCAGGGCCGGCGGGGCCGATCCAGGAGCTGCTCGCAGCACAGAGGTTTCGTCATGGCACACAAAAAAGCTGGCGGTTCGACCAAGAACGGCCGCGACTCCAACCCGCAGTACCTCGGCATCAAGCTCTACGGCGGCGAAACCGCCAAGCCGGGCTCGATCATCGTGCGTCAGTGCGGCACCAAGTTCCAGCCGGGCTTTCTGGTCCGTCGGGGCAACGATGACACCCTCTACTCCACGGGCCTTGGGCGCGTGGTCTTCCAGGGACGCCGGGTGCACATCGACCCGTACGACGCGGAGATCGCCAAGCCCAAGTCGCTCCGCGAGTTCATCGCGGCCAAATCCAACTGATCATCCAACCATGGGATGAGAGAGATCAGCCGTGGTGCGAGCCAAGGTTGACGAGAGAGACGATTGAGCCGGCCCAATGGGTCGGCTTTTTCTTTTCGATAGAGGCACAAGGCACTAGGCATTCATTGCGGCGCGGATGCGGGCGCAGTCGGTGATAACTTTGGACGCCACCTCGAGCGGAAGCACGGTCGCGCCGTCGGACTTGGCCTTCTTCGGATCGGGGTGCGCTTCGATGAAGAGCGCGTGCACGCCCGCGGCGGTCGCGGCTCTTGCGAGCAGCGGCGCGCGTTCTGGTCGCCCGCCGGTCTGCGTGCCCGAGCCGGGGAGCTGCGTTGAGTGCGTGACATCGAAGCACACGGGCGGGTGCCCTCTTTCTGCGGGCAGTTCCATGAGATCGCCCAGGCCCGTGAAATCGTTGACGAGGCGGTGGTAGCCGAAGAATGTGCCGCGCTCGGTGAGCATCTGGTTGGCAAGGCCCGCCTCTTCGAGCTTGGCGACGGGGCCGACCATCTCCGCGGGCGAGAGGAACTGGCCCTTCTTCGTGTTGATCGCCCGGTTGTACTTGGCGGCGGCCTGCCCGGCTGCGAGGAGCAGGTCCGTCTGTCGGCAGAGGAACGCGGGGATCTGGATGAGGTCGATCATCTCGGCGATCGCGTTTGCCTGCTGTGGTTCGTGGATGTCGGTCGTGGTGGGCACGCCAAGTTCTTTGCCGATGGCGTTGATCCAGGTCAGGCCCTCGTCGATCCCCGGGCCGCGGTAGCTGGTGATGCTCGAACGATTGGCCTTGTCGAACGACGCCTTGAAGATGTAGGGCAGGCCAGCCTTGTCGCACTCGGCCTTGATCGTGCGGGCGATCAGGAGCCCCTGCTCGTAGGACTCGATGACACAGGGCCCGGCGATGATCGTCAGGGGCAGGCCCGGTCCGATGGTCACATTCCCGGCCCGGCAGGTTCGATGGGTGCTGGTCATGGGCAAGGGTAGGAGCAAAGGGGCTATGGTTCACAAGCCGGGCGAGTAGCTCAGTTGGCTAGAGCATCCGCCTTACAAGCGGAGGGTCCGGGGTTCGAGTCCCCGCTTGCCCATTTCCCAGTTCTTCGATACGAAGATCAGCGCGAGTGTTCGACGTGCGGCTTGCCGTCGTTGTTCCAGAGCTGCATCCGTGAGTTTCAGTCCGGGTCCTGAGTGTGCGATTGCCAGTCGTTACCGGGTCCGGTTTCGGATGGGTTGAGCAGCGTGTAGTCGGTCACTCGGTTGGCTTTGACGTGCCCGTCGAGGAAGGCGAAGTTGGCTTGGCCTCCGAAGTAGCCGCCCGGATGTGCGGAGGTGTAGGACGAGAGCGGCGAGGCCCCAAGTCAAAGAAACTGCCCGGTTGAGCTTTCTGAGCGGCCTTGGGCTGTGAGCCGGGTTTCGCGGGAGATGCGAGCGGACAGGTCTCGCAGCAAGCTCTGTCAGAATCTGAGGCGTCGCTCTATGCGCGGTGCGGTAGGTGCACAAGGCACGCCTCCCCGGCGAGGCCGGGACCGAATGCAAGACAGACCGCAGTCCCGGACGTTTGCTGGGCGAGCAACTGTTGCAGCATGAAGAGGATCGTGGGGGACGACATATTGCCGTGCGAGCCAAGTATGTCCAGCGCGAGTGCGCGGGACTGATCTCCGATCTCGTGGGTGAGATTGAGTCCTTTGATGGCGGCGTCGACGATTCTCGGCCCGCCCGGGTGGATGACCCAGCGGTCGATCTCGCTGACCTTCATTGCGTGCGAGGCGAGCCAGTCGTTCATCCAGGGCCCGATGCCCTGCTCGATCGCGTCGGGCACACGCGCAGAGAGGTGCATCTGGAAGCCGTGATCTCCGATGCGCCACGACATGAGATCGGTTGTGTCGGGGAATTGCCGGGACGCAAAGTGTGAGAGTCGGGTGTTGTGTGTGTCGGCGCCGATCACACAGGCCGCCGAGCCATCGGCAAAGAGGGCGTTGGCTGTTGTGGCACCCGGGCTGGTCTCGAATTGGAAGTGGAGGGAACAGAGTTCGACACAGCAGAGCAGGACGGTGTTCCCGGCGGCCTCCGCGAGCGCATTTGCGATTCGGAGCCCGTTGATCGCCGCGTGGCACCCCATGAAACCGATGTGGGTGCGTTGGACATCGGGGCTCAGACCGAGCGATCCGATGAGCGCGTGGTCGATCCCGGGCGAGCCGGCGCCGGTGCAGGACACGGTCACGATGTGCGTGATTCTCTCCGCGGGTGTGCTCGCGCGCTGGAGGGCCTGCGTGCACGCTCGGTGAGCCAGGTTGTGCGCGAGAACCTCGAACTCGATGAGCCGACGCTTTGTGGTTGGGCCGAGTGCGCTGTGAGTTGTCGGAGCATACAGGGGCATTTCTGCGTTGGTGTCTGCAACGCAGAAATGTCTATTCTTGACGCCGCACGAAGCGTACAGATGTTGCATCGCGCGTGTCCTTCGCTCGCTCGCGCCGATGAGCCTGGCGGCTGTCGCTGCCGCGCTGGTCTGATCGATGCCATGCTCGGGGACCGCGGTTCCGATGGAGAGCAAGGCGCTCATCGGACGTGACCCAAGGCACGGACAGTTCCGATAGCACGGGAGAATGTCATGGCGCTCAGCCTGTCGCTCACCCCGGCGAGCGCGAAAGCGGGCGTGAGCACCAACGGTCGGCGAATCGCCGCGGCCACAACGGTGCAGCGGTTCTTTCTTCTACGGAGCAGCCTGTTGGATGCGGCCTCCCAAGTCCCTGGTTGATGCTCTGTGCCAGACTTGAGTGCGGAATGGATCACGCCCGCGGCGCGCGCACCCGAAGCGATGGCCCAGGACATCCCTTCGCCGGTGATTGGCTCGACATATCCGGCGGCGTCTCCGACGCGGTAGATACGTCCTGACTGTGCGTCGATTGTCTGCGTCAGCAGGCGTGTGCCCTGCCAGCGTTCGTAGTCGATTGCCTTTCCATCAACACCCGCTTCATTCAGGATCTGAGCGACACATTCGCCCGGACTCCCCGCATCTTTGATTGCAGCGGGCGAGACAGCAGCGGCCCAGGTGACATCGCCTGATTCGGTGAGAATGCAGCCCGCGTATCCATGCTGGCCGAGAAACATGGTGAGTTCTCCTTGAGCGAGCCACTTGGGAGGTGTCCTCTGGATCAGGCCCAGGCCGATGTGTGAGCGGACGGAACAGATCGGGCGAGCGGTGGGATCTGTGAGTGAAGAATGAAGACCCGCAGCGAGCACCACCGCTCTGGCGCTGATCTGCGCTTTGATACCGCAGGTGTCGAGCGTGATGTGTGCGTTCTGTGTGGCGTCCCCGGAGTGCTCGATGCGGGCTCGTGTGTTCCAAAGCACGTTTGCGCCCTCGATCTCAGCGGTGTTCGCCAGGCCGGAATCCAAGGATTCACGCGAGAGAACGATCATCGCTCCTCCGCTGGCAGTTCTTTGGCGCCCCTTCCAGTGCACATGTGTACGCACAACAGGGCGGCCGCCCCAGCCGGGTATTCGATCGGCGAGACCGATTTCATCGAGTGTTCGGAGAGCGAGCGAACCGAGGCAGCAGCCGCAGACTTTCCACCTTGGAAATGAACGTGATTCAACGAGGAGCACGTCGTTGCCGCGCCGGGCCAACTCGCGAGCCGCGATGCTGCCCGCGGGACCTGCGCCGATGACAACGACATCGCGGATAAGTTGCGATCTGGAACGGTTCATTTCTGTGTCTCAGAAACCAGGAGCAGCCGGCTCGGTGGAATCTTTCTGATGACCATGCCGCTGAGCCGTGCTTCACTCGCGATGGACCTGATCTCTGGTAATGTGAACGCGGCCCGAGCCGACTTGAGCGCGTCGGTGTGCACGATCGGAGAGATGGTCGTGAGTTTGGGAATTACGCCGGCAAGCAGCGTGCCGTGTCGGCTGCGTCTCATGTCGGAAATCACAACGAGCTTTCGAGCCGCGACGGACATCGACACAAGCAACCGAACACAATCGTGTCGCGTGAGGTGATGCAAAAACAAAGAGCACATCACCACATCCGCATTCGGCAATTCGTCATCGATCGCGTCGATGCAGCGAGTATCGGCTGGAGTATCAGTGAATCGTGCTCGCGCGATTTGAAGAGCGTGCGGGCTGATGTCTGCGAGAATCACCTGACACTTGTACCGAGTCTGGAGCTTCCTGTACACCGCGTGGGTGACATCGCCGCTGCCGCAGGCGACATCCAAAATCGTGAGATCGCCGGGTGGGATGCTTCGGCGGATCGCACGGGCTATCGGAGTGGACGCGAATGAGAGCCGGTTGAGTCGTACAAGCCCCGCCAGTGCCCGCGTGTGCGCCTCCGCACGGATGTTCGGGTCATCCATGAGTTCGGGCGTGAGCAATCGAGCGGGCATTTCATGAGTGTATCACGCCCGCATGATCCACCCCGTGGGTTGTCACGATCTCACCTGACCGCAAGAGCTGTAATCTCTTCAGACAACCAACTCCTTTCCTGTGCAAGTCATCCTTGGGGATTATCGCCAGTGTTCGACGTGTAGCTTGCCGTTGTTGTTCCTGCGCCGCATCCGCGATCTCCAGTCGGGATCCTCGGTGTGCGACTGCCAGTCGTTGCCCGGTCCGGTTTCGGAGAGGTTGAGCAGGGTGTGTTCGAGTCCTCGCATGCCCACTTCGGAGGTCAGCACCAACGCGCACTCTGGCGTATCGGGAGGCGCAGTGCCACATTCCTCAAACGCTTCGGGCGAATCCTGCAATTGCTTTTGCGTGGCGATGTGAGAGACACCGGATCCCTCTCTGATGTGTTGCGCGGACTGCGGCAGTCGGGCGATTGTCATTGGCGTGATGACGGAAGCAGCTGCAAGAGTCCGATGTTCTTTCGGTACTCAAGAGCAGCAGCAACGACTGCTGCTGCCAGCGTGATGATCGCGGCGATGAACACGCCGAGGAAATCGCCTTCGATCCCGACGGGGCCGATGAGGTGGCTCGCGATGGCTCCGAGCATGGTCAGGACGGCCAGCGCCGAGCCGAAGAATGCGGTCTTTGGGATGAGGATCAGGGCAACGGTGATGAGTTCCACGACGCCGATAGCGATGACGACCGGCCAACCGCCGGGGAGCGCTTCGGCCAGCGGACCGGCCATCCCCGTGAGCTTTGGCACAAAGCCAACCACGGTCAGGGATCCCACGGCAACGAGTTTGGAGAGCCAGCGGGCCGCGCTGAGTGCCTTGGTTTCGTGGGTATGCATCGGTGTTCTCGCGGGGGTGCTCCCTGGCGAACGGGCTCGGGATATGGGTTATTCCGCGTCAAACGAGAGCGAGAATGCCGAATAGAATGGAATGAGCAGCCAAGAAACCGGGAGATGGCCCGCATTGAACCCTGTCGATACCGCGTATCTGATCGCAGCCGCGGCTGCGTCTCCTTCGCTGGCGCGGAAGTCGCGATCGGGCTGGGCGGAGCGGCTGGGGATCCAGATCGAGCACAAGCCGGGAGCGACCGGGCGCCGGCGTGTGCTGCTGCACGCGGTCTCGGTGGGGGAGGTCAACGCGCTTCGCACGCTCGTGCCGATGCTCGCGGCGAGGGCTCAGGTCTTCGTGTGCGCTTCGACAGACACCGGTCTGGCTCGCGCGAGGGAGCTCTATGGGAGCGTCGCGGAAGTCGGGCGCATGCCGATGGATTTCTCCTGGGGCGTCGAGCGGTTCCTGAGGAAGCTCAGGCCGGACGTGGTGGGGCTCGTCGAGCTCGAGGTCTGGCCGAACCTCACGCTCGCGTGCCGGCGCCGGGACATCCCCGTGTGCATCATCAACGGACGTCTGAGCGAGCGGTCCTATGAGGGGTATCACCGGGCCAGGCATGTCGTCGGCGGGCTGTTCGGATCGCTGTCGGTTGTCGGGGCTCAGGACGAGGCATACGCGGCTCGCTTCCGCAAGATGGGAGCCCGCAGGGTGCTCGTCACGGGTTCGATGAAGTGGGACGCGGCGAATCTCGAGAGCGCCCCAGAGAAGGCCAACGAATTGGCCCTTGCGATGGGCATCGATCGCGGCAAGCCGCTGATCGTCGCGGGGAGCACGGGCCCGGGGGAGGAAGAACTCCTCAACGAGGCGTGCCCGGCTGGTGTGCAGCTGCTCTGCGCCCCGCGCAAGCCCGAGCGCTTCGACGGGGCCGCGCTGGTGCTGGGTGAGTGTGTCCGGCGCTCGACCGGAGAGAACCGCGCCGGCGCGACTCGGTTCCTGCTCGACACGATCGGGGAATTGCGGCTTGCGTATGAGCTGGCGGACCTCGTGGTGGTGGGGCGATCGTTTGGGGATCAGTACGGCTCCGACCCGACCGAACCTGCGGCCCTAGGCAAGGCCACGCTGATTGGGCCGAGCGTCGGGGATTTCACCGAGATCGTCGGCTCGCTCGAACGGGCGGGCGGGCTGGCGCGATCGACCAGGCGTTCGCTGGGCGCGGATCTGGAGCGCCTGATCCGCGACGAAGAGGCCCGTGCGAAGCTGGGCAGAGAGGCGCTCGGGTGCGTTCAATCCATGCGTGGCGCCAGCGCCAGGCACGCCGAGTTGCTCCTGTCTCTGGCGGGCCTGACCAAACGCAGGCGGGCGGTGAGATCGCTGGCCTAAGATCGCCCCTCCAGCGCCAGCGCGCGGGGACGTAGCTCAGTTGGTAGAGCATCGGACTTTTAATCCGCTGGTCCGGGGTTCGAGTCCCCGCGTCCCCATTCTTTCGATCCGTCAGGCCCCGACTCGCAGCCACGCGCGATGTCGTCGAGGTCCTTGGCGATCATTTTCTTCATCGTGCCTTTGAGTAACACACCCATGATGGGCGCGATGATTTTGGCGCCCAGCGAGATCGGTGTGCTGGTCATCTCCATCCGCAGGTGCGTGCCGGCGCCCTCGGCCGCGAGCGAGTGCACGCTCTCGTAGAGCATGCCGCAGGAACTCGCGGTGAGTGTGTAGCCACGGTTGGGCAGCACATCCCCGAAGGTCATGGTCTCGGAGTGCTCCTTGCCGAACATCACACGCGTCTCTGTGAAACGGGTGCCGTTGCGGACGGGGCCCTCGGTGAGTTTCTCGATCCGAGTGATCCCCTCGACGGTCTCGGGCCAGCTCTCCAGATCGGTCAAGCGGGCAAAGACCAGATCAACCGGGGCGTTGATGTGCTTCTCGACAACGATTCTGCCCATTGGCGGCCTCCTTCGGGGATCGGCACGAGTCTAACGGATTCACAACACCGCATCGAGACTCTTGTTCATGCCTCAAAGTGGCACGACGGTGCCGAGGCTGGTAGCTTTGGGGCGCAGGCCTCGGGCTTGCGCGGAGGGATTGCGATGCGAAAGCTTGCGGCGGCGTGCGTGATGGGTCTTGTGGTTTCGATGTGCGACGCTCAGGATGAAGACAGATCCTGGAAGCCGCTCTTCAACGGCGAGGACCTGACGGGCTGGGTCTCCACCGGGGCCGACGATGCCTGGGGCGTCGAGCAAGGCGAGATCGTGACGGTCAAGCCCGGCACCGGGGGCTGGCTCCGCACGAACAAGATGTACCGGGACTTCGAGCTCACAATCGATTTCTTCATGCCCGAGGGCGGGAACTCGGGGCTCGGTCTCCGGGGCTCCTCAGGCGGGGACCCGGCGTTCACCGGCTTTGAGCTCCAGATGCTCGACACTTACGAGGAGGAGCCCGGCCTGAACAACTGCGGCGCGGTGTACTCGGCCGTGGCGCCGCTGCGCATGTCGGTCAACAAGCCGGGCGAGTGGAACACCTACCGCGTGATTCTCACGGGCGACACGCTCAACGTCTGGCTCAACGGCGAGCCCATCCATATCGACACCAAGCTCGACGATCGGGGCTACTACCGCAGCGAGGATCACCCGCTGCCTCTGAACGCAAGAGCGACCACCGGGTACATCGCTGTGCAGGACCACGGGCATTCGTTCCGCTACCGCAACATCAAGATCCGGGATCTTTCGGTTGATCCCGAGCCCGAGGGCATGGTGCACCTGGCGCTCGATGGCCTCGAAGGCTGGGTCAGCCGCGACGCGGGCAAGTGGACATTCGAAGAGGGCGCGATCGTCGGTCGCGACGGCCCTGGACACCTTTTTTCCGAGAAGACGTACACGGACTTTGAGCTCCGTGCGCTCGTCAAGGTCAACACCCACGGCAACAGCGGGCTCTACTTCCGCACCGTGCCCAGCGAGCAGGAAGGCTTCCCCTGGCCCACCGGATACGAGGCACAGGTCGACCAGCACGACCCCAAGAACTACACGGGCTGCGTTTACAACCGAGCCTGGCCCGAGAGCGGCGGCGGGCCGGTGACCGCCGACAACGCCTGGTTCGACTATCGGATCAGAGCCGAGGGCGATCACATCCAGACATGGATCAACGGCATCCCATTCGTCGACACCACACTGGATGACTTCGCAGAGGGGCACTTTGCGCTGCAGACCCACCACGTCGGCAACGAGATCATGTTCAAGGACATCCGGGTGCTCGAGCTCGAGTGAGCTTCAGACCCAGGCGCTGTCCTTGCTCGCGCTCTCGACGGCTCGCTCGACGAACCGAACGCCCGCGATCCCCGCGTCAGGCCCGGGCACGTCCCTGCCCAGCGCCCCGATGGGTGTGTTGAGTTTCCGGGCCAGGATGAGTTCGCCCACGCCGCGGTAGATGTTGGCGAAGGCTTCGAGGTAGCCCTCCGGGTGCCCGGGTGGTGTGCGTGAGGCGGCGCCGGCTCGGTCGCTCAGCCCGCCCTGGCCCCGCGTGACCAGGCGTGTGCCCGTGCTCAGCGTGGAAACGCGAAGGTCGTTGGCGTGCTCGTGCGTCCAGCGGATCGAGCCCGCGTCGCCGAAAACGCCCAGCGAGATGGAGTTTTCTTCACCGATGCAGACCTGAGAGATGCTGATCGCGCCCTTGGCGCCGCCCGCGTAGCGGATGCGGACCATCGCGTCATCGTCCAGGACCCGCCCGGCGCCGAAGCTCGTCAGCTCGGCGCTGAGCGATTCGATCTCGAGCCCGGTGACGAACGAGGCCAGATGCTCGGCGTGCGTCCCGATGTCGCCCAGCGCTCCGCCCGCGCCAGCCTGCTTCGGGTCCATGCGCCAGCTCGCCTGCTTCTGGCCCGTTGCCTCGATGCTCTCTGCGAGCCAGCCCTGGATGTAGCTCACATCGACGCGCCGGACGGTCCCGATCGCGCCGGTGCGGACGAGCTCGGCTGCCTCGCGGATCATCGGATAGCCCGAGTAGGTGTAGGTCAGCGAGCAGACCAGGCCCCGTTCGTTGGCCAGGTGCGCAAGCTCCCGCGCTTCCTGGCTCGTGTTGGTCATGGGCTTGTCGAGCACGACGTTGAGACCCGCCAGAAGGCAGGCTTTGGCGATCGGAAAGTGCGTGCCGTTGGGCGTGACGATCACGACAAAGTCGACGCAGTCCCCGCGTTTGGGCTCGCGCTCGACGAGCTCTTCCCAGGTCGCGTACGACCGGTCTTCGGGCAGGCCCAGTGCCTTGGCCGATTCCAGAGAACGCTCGGGTGTCGAAGAGAGCGCCCCGGCAACGAGTTCCGCGGTGCGGTCCAGCGCGATCGCTTTGCGATGGATCTCTCCGATGAAGGCCCCGGTGCCGCCACCGATCATGGCGTAGGTCAGGCCCATCACTCGGACTCCTTGTCGAAGGCCGAGTCGAACGCGCGCCCGGCGGCGGGAAAGTCGATCGACCGTACGTATTCGGCGGCCTCCATCGCCCCGTGCTCGCGGTCCATGGCGCTGTCTTCCCACTCGACGCTCAGTGGCCCCTCGTAGCCGATGCGGTTGAGGGCACGGATGATGGCGTCGAAATCGACCTCGCCCCGACCGAGTGAGCGGAAATCCCAGCCCCGCCCGGCGTCGCCGAACGCGAGGTGGCTGCCCAGGATCGAGGTCGCTCCGTCGAGCGTGCGGGCGACGTCTTTCATGTGCACGTGCGCGATGCGATCGGGGAAGACATCGATGAACTTGACCGGGTCGACGCCCTGCCAGACCAGGTGCGAGGGGTCGAAGTTCGCCGCGAATGCCTCGTGTCCGTCGAGGGCATCGAGCGTGCGATCGAATGTGTAGAGGTCGTAGGCGATCTCGGTGGGGTGGACCTCGAGCGCAAAGGTCACGCCCTCGCCCGCGTAGGCGTCCAGGATCGGGATCCACCGGTCGGCGAACGCCTTGTAGCCCGCGTCGATGTCTTCCTGGCTGGTGGGGGGGAAGAAGTAGAGCTTGTGCCAGACGGGCGAGCCCGTAAAGCCGTTGACGACGTCCACACCAAAGAGCCGGGCGGCCTTGGCGGTGTCGATGATCTCCTGCGCAGCCCGGTCGCTCACACCCGCGGGCTTGCCATCGCCCCAGATGCGCGCCGGCACGATCGCCTTGTGGCGCACGTCGATCGGATCGCTGACGGCCTGCCCGACGAGGTGGTTGCTGATCGCAAAGCACGAGAGCCCGAAGGACTCGAGGAGGTCGTGCTTTTTCTTGCAGTAGCCGTCGTCGTTCAGGGCTTGATCGACCTCGAAGTGATCACCCCAGCAGGCCAGTTCGAGGCCGTCGTAGCCCCAGTCCTTTGCCAACTCGCAGAGCTTGGCCAGCGGCATGTCGGCCCACTGGCCGGTAAAGAGGGTGACTGGCCTTGTCATCGCGGGTTCTCCGTGAATGAAGTGTTCGGGCGACATCGGGCCTCGCGCTGGCCCGTGTCCTGCATGCCGCACACGGTAGCCGAAACGTCTTGTATACAGCCAACAAAGCAGAACGCAATCCGCTACACTCGCGCCCCGACCGAGTTCCCGGTCCTAAGAGAAGCCCGCCCATGGATCCAGCCCTCGCCCCGGCCTTCGTCCGCACACGCCTGTCCGTGATGATGTTCCTCGAATTCTTCCTCTGGGGGGCGTGGTACGTCTCGATGGGGCCCTACCTGTTTGCCAACGGCATGGACGGCGTTGTCGGGTGGGCGTATTCGGTCGGGCCGATCGCAGCGATTGTCAGCCCGTTCTTCCTTGGCATGATCGCCGACCGGTTCTTCGCGACCGAGCGGGTGCTCGGGGTAATGCAGATTCTGGGCGGCGTGGCGCTGTGCGCAGCGCCCATGGCCGCGCAGCAATCGGAGAACATGTTCATCGTCGCGATCCTGCTGCACATGCTCTGCTACATGCCGACGCTGGGCCTGACGAACACGCTCGCGTTCCACAACATGACCAACGCGCAGAAGCAGTTCCCGCTCATCCGCGTCTGGGGCACGATCGGCTGGATCGTCGCCAATGTCGTGATTTCGAAGTTGACATGGGACCGATCGCCAAACATGTTCTACCTCGCCGGCGGCTCAGCGCTGGTCATGGGCTTGTTCAGCTTCACGCTCCCGCACACGCCTCCGCCCGCCAAGGGGCAGGCGTTCTCGGCCCGCGATGCGCTCGGGCTCGACGCTCTGGTTCTCCTCAAAGATCGCTCGTTCGCAATTTTCGTGATCTGCAGCTTTCTGCTCTGCATCCCTTTGGCGGCGTACTACGCGCTCGCCCCGCAGTTTGTTGGCGTTTCAGGATTCGAGGACAACACGACTCAGACCATGTCCTACGGCCAGATGTCCGAGATCGCGTTTATGGTGGTCATGCCGATCTTCTTTGCCAGGCTCGGCGTGAAGTGGATGCTGGCTGTGGGCATGGCGGCCTGGGTGCTGCGTTACGGCCTCTTTGCCAGCGCTGCGGACGATCAGGTGAGGTGGATGGTGCTCAGCGGTGTCCTGCTCCACGGCATCTGCTACGACTTCTTCTTCGTCACCGGGCAGATCTATGTGGATAACGCATCCACCGCCAAAATCCGCGGGCAGGCCCAGGGTTTCCTCGTACTGATCACGCAGGGCCTTGGCATGTTCATCGGCGCTCAGGTCATCGGCAAACTCGTCGCGATGAACACCACCGAGCTTGCGGGCGTCAAGACGATCGACTGGAAACAGGTCTGGATCGCTCCCTGCGCGTTCGCGGCGGGCATACTGGTGCTGTTCTTCCTACTCTTCAAGAACCCGCCGAAGCAGCCCGGTGCAGATGCGCTGGAGTGAGACGATGAACGAACGGTGGAGCGATGGGAAACATCGCATTTGGATTGAAACGTTGAACACGCCCCGCCGGGCGGTGTAGCCTGACAGGAACAACATGCAACGCCGACGCACAGGCACGGGGCACGAACCAGGAGAAGACGAGATGAGCAGTCGCAGGAATGAATCAGATCAATCGAGGCGTCAGTTCCTGGGCAACGCGGCCGCGGTCGCTGGCGGGGCAGGGCTTGCCGCGGCCGGGTGCGCCTCGATCGGCGCCGGGCAGCCCGCGGGCGGCGTGGTCCGGACGGTCCCCAGCGTGCCCGCAGGCACGCCCGTGCTCGTCAAGGACAACGAGCCCATCCGCATGGCTGTCATCGGCACGGGCGGCATGGGCACGGGGCACTGCCACGCGATCATGGGCCTGGCTGAGCAGGGCAAGACGAACACAAAGATCGTCGCGCTCGCCGACGTCAACGAGGTCCGCCTTGGCGATGCGCATAAAGCGTGCCAGGACAAGCAGGGCATCGCGGTGGACAAGTACACCGACTACCGCGAGATCCTCAAGCGCAACGACATCCACGCCGTGCTGATCGCTTCGACCGAGCACTGGCACGCCCAGCACGCGATCGACGCGCTGATCTCGGGCAAGGACGTCTACTGCGAGAAGCCCATGACCCTGAACCTCGATCAGGCGCTGGACCTCCGCAAGGTCGTGCTGGACAACCCCGACCGGATCTTCCAGGTCGGCACGCAGATGATGATGCTGCCCAAGTACATCGAGGCCCGCAAGGCCATCAAGGCCGGCGCGATCGGAAAGCCCATCTGGAGCCAGACGAGCTACTGCCGCAACTCGACCACGGGCGAGTGGAACTACTACGGGCTCGACGATCGCTGGGTGCCTGGCTCGAATGTCGACTGGAAAGCCTGGTGCGGCTACCTCGGCCCGCGCGAGTGGGACCCGAAGGTGTACGCCCGCTGGCGCCGGTACAAGGATTTCTCGACGGGCATCATCGGCGACCTGCTGGTGCATGTGATGACGCCCCTGATCATGGCCGTCGACGCCGGCTGGCCCGTGCGCGTCACCGCCTCGGGTCATCACCTGATCGATCTTGAGATGGAGAACCCCGATCAGGTCAACCTGAACGTCGAGTTCGAGAACGGTCACACCATGATCGTCGCCGGCTCGACCGCCAACGAGGTGGGCCTTGAGACCATGATCCGCGGTCACGAGGCGAACATGTACCTCAACAGCCGGCACGTCGAGATCCGCCCGGAGCGCATCTTCGTCGATGAGGTCGATCAGCGCACGATCGAGTGCCCCGACATCGGCAACGACCAGGACCAGCTCCGCCTGAACTGGCTCGAGTGCATCCGCACCCGCACGCCCGCGGTGAGCAACATCGATCTGGCCTCGAAGGTCATGGTCGCTGTCGACCTCGCTACGCGGAGCATGTGGGACGGGCGCGCGTACCGATTCGATCCCAAGGCCATGCGTTACAGCCGCATCTGATCGCGGGGCGTATGTCACACACCGATTCTCACCCGGACGGAGGCTCAATCGGCCTCCGTCTGGCTTTGCAGGCGATGGGCACTCGGTTCGAGCTGCTCCTCGCCGACGACCGCGATCTGCACGAGCTGCGAGCCGCGGGCGAGGCGGCGCTGGCGTGCGTGCGGGACTGGCACGTGCGCCTGAGCGTCTTTGACCCCGGATCTCTGGTCAGCCGGATCAATGCCACGGCGCACCGGGAACCCGTGCGGATCGATCTGGACATGCTCGACCTTTTCCGCGCGTGCGAGCGCCTCGGAAGCGTGACCGCGGGCGCGTTCGATGTCGCCGTCGGCGCGCTCATGGATTATCACGGGTTCCGCGCGGGCGTGCAGGGCGCTGAGCCTCCCGCGTATGGCATGGAGCATGTCGAGATCTGTGAACGCCAGATGACGGTGCGTTTCAGAGTGCCAGGCGTCAAGCTCGATTTCGGCGCCATCGCCAAGGGCTGGGCCATCGATCGGGCGCTGGATGTGCTCCGCGAGTCGGGCGTGCGATCGGCGCTGCTCCACGGCGGGACCAGCACGATCGGCGCGCTCGGCAGCGCCCCCGGGAACAAACCCTGGCGCGTGCGCATCGAAGATGACGAACACGCCCCGATCGCGCTACTCACCGATGCTTCGCTCTCGGTCAGCGCGCCCAAAGGGCGTCTGAATGATTCGAATCAGGGACATGTCATCGACCCACGCACGGGAATGCCCTCGGTCGGCGCTCGCCTGGCTGCGGCTCTCGCTGTATACAGCGACGAAACGGATGCGATCTCGACCGCTCTTGTGGTGCTGAATCAAAGACCGGGGTCGATCCCGGCGGGTGTTGTCAGTATCCTCCCTGCAGAAAACGGGGGATGGGATGTCCGAGGCGATGCCAAGGACAGAGTCGAGATTCCGGATCAAGCACAAAGAGGGCAGTGACTTCCATGAACAACAGACGCGAGTTTCTGGTCAAGACAGCGGGCGGTCTCGCTGCAGCAGCGGTTCTCCCCGAACTCGGTTTCGTCAAGCTGCCAAGCCCACGCGCAGGGCTGCGCGTCGGCGTGATCGGCGCGGGACGCCAGGGGCGCACGATCCTTGGAGAGCTGACCAAGATCGCCGGCGCCGAAGTCGCCGCGGTGTGCGATGTCGACGACCGCCGGATGCAGGCGGGTCTGCGCCGCTCGTCGGGCGCCGAGGGCTTTACGACCGTCGAGGCGATGCTGAGCTCGGGCAAGATCGACGCAGCCATCGTCGCTACGCCCACACACACGCACGCCGAGGTCGCCAAGCAGTGCATCCAGGCGGGCGTGCACACGCTCATCGATGGCCCGCTCTCGAACACCAACGAGGGCTGCAGCGAGATCGTCAGCGCGGCTCGCTCGGCCAAGGGCGTGGTCGCCTCCGGCCTGCAGGGGCGCTCGAACCCCGTGTACAAGCTGGCGCGCACGTTCTTCCGCTCCGACTCGGTGCGTGACCTTGTCACGCTGCGTGCCCAGCAGAACGAGAAGACAAGCTGGCGCACGCCCGCCGACGACCCCGAGCGCAACAAGGCGCTCAACTGGCGCCTCGACCCGGAGGTCACAACGGGCCTTGCGGGTGAGTGGGGGACGCAGCAGTTCGACGTCTTCAACTTCTACACCGAGCGGTACCCGGTGAAGGTCTCGGGCGCGGGCTCGATCCAGCTGCACAAGGACGGACGCACGGTGCACGACACCATCGCCTGCGCGCTGACCTACGAAGACGGCACCGTGCTGCAGTACCAGGCCACGCTCGCGAACTCGTACGAGGGCGCGTACGAAGTGTTCTATGGCACCAACGCCGCCATAAAGCTGGGCTGGAGCCACGGCTGGATGTTCAAGGAATCCGACGCGCCAACCCAGGGCTGGGAGGTCTACGCCAACCGCCAGCAGTTCCACAACGACGAGGGCATCACGCTCATCGCCGACGCGACCAAGCTGGCAAGCCAGGGCAAGCTGAAAGAGGGCATCGGCCTGCCCCATCCATCGCTCTACTACACGCTTGGCGACTTCATCGCCTCGGCGACCGAGGGCACCGCCCCCGCGTGCGTGGTGGAGGAGGCCGCCCGCGCGACCGCGATCGGGATCGCAGCCCACAAGGCCATCACCACCGGGACCGAGCAGGCCATCGCACTCTGAGCCAGGCTCACACGGAGAACGCCCCTTGACCACGGCATCGCCAGCATGGCCCCGGCTCAGCTCGCTCGGCTTCCTCTCGAAGGTTGGGCTGATCTTTCTCGTACTCACGCTCCTGACGGGCTACATCGTCAGCGGCATCTTCCTCAACATGGAGTACGAGAACCGGGACGAACGCCCGGGCCTGACGATGACCGACATCGTCGGCGCGTACCACGGCGTCGTCTCTCCCTCGCCCCTGCTCGAATCGCTCAAGAAGAACCACCCGGAAACACTCGATGCCACCAAGCGCACGGCGCTGATCACCTGGCTCGAGGGCGACCGGATCGGTGAGGACTACGACAATTTCGACCTCGGTGACATGGCCCCGGCGGAGATCATCGCCGAGAACTGTCTCTCCTGTCACACCCGCGGCGCGACCGAGGGCGACGGCATCGGGGACCGTGTCCCGCTGGCTTACTTCAGCGATATCCAGTCCATCGCCATCAGCCGCGAGATCAACCCGAAAAACGAGCGCATCATCGCGCTCTCGATGCACGTGCACGCGCCGAGTCTTTCCATGGTGCTGATCGTGCTCACGCTCATGGGCGCCATGACGCGCTGGCCGGGCCTGCTCGTTGGTTCGATCGCGGCGGTCGCGGGCGTCGGGCTCTTCTTCGACATCACGGGCCAGTGGCTGGCGCGGTCCGCCGCGATCTGGGCGTACGCGATTGTGGTTGGCGGTTTCCTGTCGTCGGCCGGCGTAGGCCTGCTCGGTTTGCTGGTGATGGCGGAGATGCTGCTGCCGGGGAAGATAGCCGCGGCGGAGTAATTCAAGAAAGTGAATCAGTGGCGGAGGCTTCCAGCCTCCGCTTTCTATGCTGGGGGTGGCATCTCGCCACTCATTTCTATCAAACCCCCCTCCGTCTGCTGCGCAGACACCTCCCCCGTCGGCGACGGGGGAGGAGAGGATTCACTGCGGAGGCTGGAAGCCTCAGCCACTGTTACGAATTCGCGATCTTCTCGAGCAGCTTCTTGGTGAGCAGGCACCCCTCGCGTGGCGGGTGCTTGCTGCCCTCGTACTCGACGCCGATGAATCCCGTGTAGCCCGCGTCCAGCACGATCTGCACCATCTTGTGGTAATCCGTGCCGGTCTCTTCGCCGTTCTCGTCGAACTCGTGGCTCTTGGCGCTGACCGCCTTGGCGTAGGGCATCATCTCCTTGACGCCCAGGTACCGGTCGTACCACGCATCCGGGTCGTCGGCCTTGCTCCAGTCGAAGCAGAAGTTGCCGAAGTCGGGCAGCGTGCCGCAGCGGGGCTTGCCCACCATCTCCATCACGCCCGAGAGCCACTTGCCGTTGGAGCTGAGCCCGCCGTGGTTCTCGACGATCACATTGAGCTTGTAAGGCTCTGCGATCTCCGTCAGCCGAGCGAGCCCGTCCGCAGCCAGCTTCTGCTGCTCCTCATATGAGCCCGCGCTGGCGGCATTCACACGGATCGAGTGGCAGCCGAACGTGGACGCCACTTCGAGCCACTTGCGGTGGTTGTCGATCGCCTGAGTGCGCTTGGCCTCGTCCGGGTCTCCGAGGTTCCCTTCGCCGTCGCACATGATCAGGAGCTGCACGAGCCCGTGGTCCTTTGCCCTTTGGTCCATGTCGGCGATGTACTCGGGATCACCGGCCTTGTCCTTGAAAAAGCCGTTGACGTATTCGATCGCCCCAAAGCCCATCTCACGGGCCTCCTTGGCAAAGTCGAGGTTATCGATCTCACCCGCATAGAACAGCTTGTGCAGCGACCACTGAGCCAGAGAGACCCGGAATCTGGGCTCCTGGCGCCCAAACGCTGCCATGGCACGGGCGGGTGAGCTCATCGCGGCGACTCCGATCGCTGCCCCGGCAGCAAGGACCTGTCGGCGGCTTGGGTGAATCGCGTTCGTATCGGCAGTCATCGCGCCCTCCTCGTTGATGCGCAGAGTATGACGCCTTTGCACCCGGAAAGCCACCGGGAAGGGCCGCGCGGAGGGAACTCCCGGCAACTGCCTACGATCCAGACCGGCCGAGGGATGGGCCAAGATGAGGGTGATGCACGGATGATGGTTCTGCAGTGTGTGTGGACGAACGGCAAATTGCACCTCTGGGCCGAGAGCGCCAAGGGGGCTGAGTCTTTCGCATCGCCGATCGAAGACCTCAGCGACGAGGACGATTCGCTCGACGAGGGCGAGCAGGGCTCCGAAGCAGCAGCCGAACCCGGCTCCGATCCCGAAACAGAAACAGCGAACATCACAGCCCTCGCAACCGCGACCGAGGTCATCCCGCACCAGTTCGCTGTCGCAAGCGACGAGCTTGAGCGGGCGCTCGCGCCGTTTCTCTCGCAGAGGGCCCAGTTCTCACGGGTCGAGCTGAGGCTGCCCGCGCAGGGCGGTGCAGTCCTGCCAAGCGCCCGCCTGGCGCACGCCTCGGGCATGGCGCTTGCCGACCGGGGTGCCGACGGCTTGCGGAACGTGACCCTCGAGACCGTCGCCATCGAACCCGAACTCGTGCCCGCGCTGCTCGAAGGCATCCAGGAGCACGCCGCCGAGACCACCGGCGAAGACGGGCTCCTGCTCGGTCGCACCGTCGATTATGCGTTGCTCGTGGCGAGGTTTGCCCGCAGACTCCAGGCGCAGCAGCGCTTTGTCCCGGCGCTCCGTCAGGGCTCGACCGGCGAGCTCGACGGCTCGTGGCAGGCGTGGTTTGCCGATGAGCAGTCCGCCGAGGACGCGGGCACGCTCGTTTCAGCGATGCCGCCCGCCGTGCGCAGCGTGGTCGATACGCGCTCGCACGATCCCGCCGGCATCTTCGATGACATGATGACCGCGCTGGTCAACGCCGGCTGCCGGCGTGCGCTCATCGACGACAATCTCCCCGAGGTGATCGACGGGCGTGACCCGAGCGACCCGAGTGTCGCCTGGCTCTCCGGGCTGCTGGGCGAGCGTGAAACCGTGGAAGCCGCCGATCGGCGCGGGCTCATCCGTGACGTGCGCAACTGGATCGGTCGCCTCGAAGAGCGCGGCTCGAGCACCGAATGGCGTCTGTGCCTGCGTCTCAACGAGCCGTTGCTGCTGCCAAAGAAGCCCGACGAGGTTGGCGAACGACCCGCGATCGTCGAGCCCGCCGACGCGACATGGGCGCTCAGCTTCCATCTCCAGCCGATCGGCGCAGAGGATCTGTTGCTCGATGCCGCGGACATCTGGCTGCTCTCGAGCGAGAGCGTCACGATCGAGGGGCGCCGCCTCGATTCCCCACAGGAGCTGCTCCTTGCTGAGCTCGGGCGAGCCAGCAGGCTCTACAAGCGCCTCGAGAAGGCGCTCGACGAAACCGAGCCCGTGGATGTCGAGCTGAAAACGAACGAGGCGTACGAGTTCCTCCGCGAGATCCGCCCGCTGCTCCGCGAGCAGGGCTTCGGCGTGATCGAGCCGGGCTGGTTCGGCTCGACCACCTCACGCCTGGGTGCCAAGCTCCTGCTCGATTCCGATCCGATGGACGACTCGATCGACGCCGGCGCACCCTCGGTCGCGGGAGCCGCCAAGCTGGGACTCGATGCCCTCGTGGGATACCAGTGGCAGATCGCGGTGGGCGATGTTACGCTGACGCTCAAGGAATTCGAAGAACTCGCCAAGCGCAAGACGCCGCTCGTGCAGATCAACGGCAAGTGGGTCGAGATCCGCCCCGAGGACGTCGAAGCCGCGATCAAGTTCGTCCGCGAAAACCCGGGCGGCGAGATGTCCGTGGGCGAAGCCATCCGCATGGCCTTCGGTGCCGATGCGCGCACCAGTGGGCTGCACGTGACGGGCCTTGAGACCACCGGCTGGCTGGCCGACGTATTCGGGGGCTCGGCCGCGGGAGAGGCGCTGCCGATCCTCGATCAGCCCAACGAATTCCACGGCACGCTCCGCCCGTATCAGCTCCGCGGCTACTCGTGGCTGAGTTTTCTCGAACGATTCGGATTCGGCGCGTGCCTCGCCGACGACATGGGCCTGGGTAAAACGATCCAGCTCCTGGCCATCCTCGCGGGCGAACGCCAGGAAGCCAAGGCCAAGGGGCACGACCGTGTTCTGCCCACGCTGCTCGTCGTGCCCACTTCCGTGGTGGGCAACTGGGTCCGTGAGACGCACCGGTTCTGCCCGCAGCTGGAGGTCATGGTCCATCACGGCCCGGCGCGCCTGACGGGTACCGAGTTCATCAATCACGTCGCCAAAACTGACTTTGTCGTCACGACCTACGCGCTGGCCAACCGTGACCAGGAACTGTTCTCCACGATCGAGTGGGGGCGACTCGTGCTCGACGAGGCGCAGTTCATCAAGAATCCCGCCGCCAAGCAGGCCCAGGCCGTGCGAGGCCTGCGTGCCCGCTCGCGCATCGCGCTCACGGGTACGCCGGTCGAGAACAGGCTCAGCGAGCTCTGGTCGATCATGGACTTCCTGAACCCCGGCTACCTCGGCTCGCCGGGCGGGTTCCGCAAGAAATTCGCGGTGCCGATCGAGAAGTACCGCGACGACGCCAAGAGCGTGCAGCTGCGTTCGCTCGTGCGCCCGTTCGTGCTGCGCCGGCTCAAGAGCGACCCCAAGGTGGTGGGGGATCTCCCGCCCAAGGTCGAGAGCCGCGAGTACTGCTACCTCACGACCGAGCAGGCGGAGCTCTACGAGCAGACGGTCAAAAAGATGCTCTCCGACGTGGACGCGACCGAGGGCATCCGCAGACGGGGCATCGTCCTCTCGGCGCTCGTCAAGCTCAAGCAGATCTGCAACCACCCCGCGCAGGCGCTCAAGGAAGTCGTCAAGGGCCAGACCACGCCCCCATCGGCGGCCCGCTCCGGCAAAACGACCCGCCTCATCGAGATGCTCGACGAGATCCTCTCCGCAGGAGATCAGGCGCTCATCTTCAGCCAGTTCCGCCAGATGGGGCACCTGCTCGCCTCGACACTCCGGCACGCGCTCGACCGAGAGGTCCTCTTCCTCCATGGTGGCACGCCCCGCCTCCAGCGCCAGAAACTCGTCGACGAGTTCCAGAAAGCCGACGGCACCTCGCCCATCATGCTCGTCAGCCTCCGAGCGGGCGGCGTGGGCCTGAACCTCACCGCTGCCAACCACGTCTTCCACTTCGACCGCTGGTGGAACCCCGCAGTCGAGAACCAGGCGACCGACCGCGCCTATCGCATCGGGCAGATGCGCACCGTGCAGGTGCACAAGTTTGTCTGCCGGGGCACGCTCGAAGAGCGCATCGACGAGATGCTCGAAACCAAGAGCCAGCTCGCCGAGCAGATCGTCGGCGCGGGCGAGCAATGGCTCACCGAACTCGACACCGACGCCCTCCGCGATCTGCTGACGCTCCGGGGCGATGCGATCGGCGAAAACTGATCCCGCGGGCGGGCGTACGCAAGAGTGGCGTCAATCGGGCGGCGTCCAGTGGATTTCCGCCCGTCTCACACCAACCCTTGTATCTGGTGCCCAGGGAGAGGGGCCACGCTGGGATGGAGACCCGAAGGCCGATGCAGCAGCCGCAGTACCCCCGAAAGCCGATCGAGAAAACCAAAAACCCGAGGCGCGTCCGCTCCGGGATCAAGATCCCCTCCAGCCAGCGCGCCAGCGAGAGCTGGGCGGGCCAGCGGTGGCTGCGTCTCATCGAGGCCAGCGCGACCCCGGACGATCAGGCCGAGGGCCTCGAGTACGCCCGGTTGGGTCAGACCCGATCCATCAAAACCGAGCCGGGCCTCGTCTCGGTCCTCGTCCAGGGGCGGATGCCCAGGGCTTACCGCGTCACGATCGCCCTGGATTCTTTCGATACAGCCAGCTGGGACAGGGTCATCCAGGAAATGGCTCAGCAGGCCCGGTACACCGCCAAGCTCCTCTCCGGGGAGCTGCCCACCTCGATCGACGAGCTCTTTGCCCCGCTCGGGCTGCACCTCTTCCCGCTGAGCGAGAAGGACATCACGCCCAGCTGCAACTGCGACGAACCCCGATCGGAGCGGGGCTGGTGCAAGCACTCGGTCTGCGCGGCTCTGATCATCGCAGACCAGCTCGCACAGGACCCCTGGACCATCTTCTCGATGCGAGGGATCCACCGGGACGACCTGATCGAGCAGCTCAGGCACCTCCGCCTGATGCCGGAACAGGGCGGCGGGTCGGCACCCGTCTATTCCCCCCATATCGAGGCGATCGAAACTTCCTTGGCCAAGCCTCTGGAAGAGTGCCTGGAGCATTTCTGGGACCCCGCGGCAGGCCTTGAGCACCTGCACCTCGCCCCCGAAAAGCCCACTGTCAGTCACCCGCTGCTCCGGCGCCTCGGCCAGAGCCCTTTCGAGGGCAGCAAATTCCCTCTCGTGGGGCTCCTGGCGACGTGCTACGACGTGATCAGCGAGCGGATCTTGGCTGAGGAGCAGGCCCGGGAGGCCGCCGAAGAAAGCCCGGAGCCGATCGAGGGCGATCTGGCAGGCGATCTGGCTGAGGAAGTTCAGGAAGACGACGCGGCCTGACTCGCCCGGAAGGGCTCTGGGGCCGTAGACTTGGGACAGTTGAGCAAGAGCCGACCGTGATGAGGCGTCAGCCGAGGCGCGGTCATGGGTCTTGACCTGGTGAGCGAGCCGGAAGGTTTGCAGAGCCGCGGAAGGTCGAGGTCCAGCTCCGGCGGCGCGTGTGCGCCCGCCCAGTCCGCGGCCGGCGCCCGAGAGACGGGTCTGTCGGTACGCGTTACCGAGAGCCCGCGCGAGCACCCGCTTGCGCACCGTCGAAGGAGCCAGGCCGCCGATAGGTCGATTCAGAACAACGATCCGATCTGACCCGATAGTGTAATGGTGAGCACCACAGTTTTTGATACTGTTAGTCCAGGTTCGAGTCCTGGTCGGGTTACTCTTGATTTGTTCTGAATCGAACGTCTCGGCTCGCCGCATCAAGCCGTGAGCAAGCCAGTCGCCATCATCCTTGCCGCGGGCAAAGGCACGCGGATGCAGTCCGACCTGCCCAAGGTCTGCCACCTCATCGGCGGGCGCCCCATGGTCTGCGCGGTCGTCGACGCGTGCCTGGAGATCGGGTGCGAGCGCGTCGTTGCGGTGGTGGGGTACAAGCAGGAACTGGTGCGCGAAGCGCTCGCCGAGTACGCGGGCCGGGTCGAGTACGCGACGCAGGACAAGCAGAACGGGACAGGGCACGCCGTGCGCTGCGCCACGCCCGCCCTGGATGGCAGCCCGGACGAGACGCCCGTCTTTGTGCTCTGCGGCGACGGCCCGCTCATCCGCAGCGCCACGCTCCAAACCATCCTTGATCTGCACACGAACGCAAAGGCCGCGGCCACGCTCGCGACCGCGGTCGTGGAGGACCCAACGGGATACGGGCGGATCGTCCGCGACGAAGCCGGGCGGTTCCTGCGGATCGTCGAGCAGGCCAACGCGAGCGACACCGAGCGAGCGATCCGCGAGATCAACCCGAGCTACTACTGCTTCCGCCTGGGCGATCTGCGGAGCGGGCTTCTCCGTATTACTCCAAACGCCAAGAGCGGCGAGGAGTACATCACCGACGTGCCGGAGGTCCTGCTGGGCAAGGGCAGGCGAGTGGAAGTGATCGATGCTGTGCCGCCGGAGGATGTGCTGAGCATCAACACCCCGGCGCAGCTGGCCCAGGTGGACGCAATCTTCCGAGCCCGCGCGAGCGCGGCTGGGAAGGCCTGAAAGGGAATCAATGGCGAATCAGGACGCGGACAGACTGAAGATCTTTGCCGGCCGGCACATGCGGGAGCTTGCCGAGTCGATGTGCAAGCACCTGGGCCTTGCGCTGGGCGAAGCACGCACGCATGTTTTCCCCGACGGTGAGATGATGCTCAAGGTCGAAGAGGACGTCCGCGGGCGTGACTGCTTCATCGTGATCTCGACCTGCATGCCCGTCAACGACAACCTGATGGAGCTGCTGATCTTCCTCGACTGCCTCCGGCGAGCCTCGGCTGAGACGGTGACCGTCGTGCTGCCTTACTTCGGGTATGCCCGGCAGGACCGCAAGAGCGAGGGGCGCGTGCCCATCACCGCCAAGCTGGTGGCGAACCTGCTGACCGCGGGCAAGGCGGACCGGATCATCGCGCTCGACCTGCACGCGGCTCAGATCCAGGGCTTCTTCGATATCCCGGTCGATCACCTGTCAGCCACGCCCGTGTTCAGCCGGTACTTCAAGCAGCACCGCGACGAGCTGGGCGAGCTCTGCATGGTCAGCCCGGACGTAGGCAACGTGAAGGTCGCCGAGGGCTTTGCCAACATGCTGGGAGGCGACCTTGCGATCATCAACAAGCGCCGCCTCTCGGGCGACGCGGTCGAGACCGGTCACATCATCGGCGACGTCAAGGGCAAGACGGTGCTGATGGTCGACGACATGATCTCGACCGCCGGCACGATCTGCGCCGCGGCCGAGGTTGTGATGAAGAGCGGCGCCAAGGACGTGATCGCCGCGGCAAGCCACGGTCTGTTTGTGGGCGAGGCGTTCGAGCGCATCCGCAAGAGCCCGATCAGCCGCGTCGTCGTCACCAACTCCATCCCGCCCCAGAGGGCCCAGAACGAGCTGGGCGAGAAGCTGACCGTTCTGGATGTCAGCAAGCTCCTGGGCGATGCCATCCACAGGGTGCACCACAAGGAATCCGTCAGCGCGCTGTTCGAAGGAACCGCGGGCTTTAAAAGGTAGTTCACACAAGCCAAATCACCGGCGGGCGTGTGCCCCCGGCGTTCTGTAAGGGAAAAAGCTATGCACGAGAATACAACTGTCCTCAAGGGCGAGGTCCGCGAGCGTCTCGGTTCACGCTACGCCAAGCGTTTGCGTGAGCAGGGGCGCCTGCCCGCCGTCGTTTACGGCCACGGTCAGGACCCCGTCTCGATCACCGTCGACGCCAAGGAAACCATCCGCTTCATCAAGGAAGGCGAGCGCGTCTTTACGATCGAGGTGGGCGGAAAGTCCGAGACCGTCCTGCTCCGCGACGTCCAGTTCGACTACCTCGGCGACGGCATCGTCCACTGCGACCTGTCGCGCGTGGACCTCGACGAGGTCACGCACGCACACGTCCACGTCGTGCTCAAGGGCGAGGCCATCGGCCTCAAGACCGCGGGCACGCTGCTCGTGCACCCGATCACCGAGCTGACCATCGAGTGCAAGGTCAAGGACCTGCCCGACGAGATCGTCGTCAGCGTCTCGAACCTTGCCGAGGGCGGCATCATCCACGCGGGCGAGATCACGATGCCCGCTGGCGTGAAGCTTCTCAGCGATCCGGGTGACATCGTCGCCCAGATCACGCACGTCAAGGGCGAAGAGGAGACGGGCGAAGCCGCAGAAGTGGCCGACGACGCTCAGCCCGAGGTCATCAGCGAGAAGAAGGACGAGGACGAGTGATCCTGTGAGGAGCGTGTGCTGCGATGAAACTGCTGGTTGGCCTGGGCAATCCGGGAGCGGAATACGTCAGGACTCGGCACAACGCCGGGTTCATGGCGATCGATCTGCTCGCCGAGCGCCACGGCCAGGGGCAGATCGCCCGCAGCAAATTCAACGCGATGCTCCTGGAAGCACCGGTGGGCGGGCAGCGCTGCCTGCTCATGAAGCCGGTGACCTTTATGAACCGCTCGGGTCAGGCCGTCGCCGAGGCGGCGCGGTTCTACAAACTCGACCCGGTCAAGGACGTCCTTGTGCTGGTGGACGACGTCGCGCTGCCCTGCGGCACGATCCGTCTGAAAGCCTCGGGCGGTGCGGGCGGGCACAACGGGCTCGCCGACATCACCCGGAAACTGGGCACGGAGAACTACCCCAGGCTCCGCATCGGGATCGACGAGAAACCCCCGGTGATGCGCCTCGAGGATTACGTCCTCGGGCGATTCACCGAGGAGCAGACAGACCGTCTCACACCGGCGCTGAAACTGGCGGCGGATGCGGCGGAGGTATTCGCGGTCGAGGGTATCGACGCCGCGATGAACAATTTCAATACCAGGAACACATCCTCGGGCTGGGGCACTCCCGGCGAATCCGGGGGGACTGAATCGAATCCATAATCGTCGCGGCGCCAGGCCGTGAGAAAGGCAGAAGCAATGGCAGAGCAGAAACGAATCAACGCGTACGAGGTGATGATCCTCATCAGCCAGGCCGAGGCGACCGACTTTGCGGGCGTCATCGAGCACATCAACACGCTGTTCAAGCGTTCAGAGGCCGAGGTCATCGCCATGCAGAAGTGGGATGAGCGTCGCCTGGCGTACGAGATCGACAAGCAGAAGCGCGGGGTGTACATCCTCAGCTACATCAAGGCCCCGGCCGAGAACATGCAGGCCTTCGAGCGTGACTGCAACATCTCCGAGCACATCATGCGTGTGATGACCATCCGCGCCGACCACCTCACCGAGGAGGAAATGCGGGCTCAGGACCGCAGGGGCGACCTCGTGATCGAAGCCAAGGAGCGTGCCGAGCGTGCCGCCGAGCGCGAGCAGGCGGGCGTGGGCTCGTCGGTCTCGCTGGGCGCACCCCAGGCCAGCCAGCCCGAGGAGGCGGAGGAAGCCCCCGCTGAGGCCCCCGCCGAAGCGACAGCCGACACCGGTACGGACAAGGAATAAACCGCCCGACTCGATCCCGAACGGATATGCTCTTGTTGGGCCGAGTCTCGGCCCCGGAAGGAGAACGCGATGGCCAGTTTCAACAAGGTCATGCTCATGGGCAACCTGACCCGAGATATCGAGCTGCGCCAGCTTCCCAGCGGCGCCTCGATCGCCGCGGTCGGGCTGGCTGTCAATGAGAAGTACAAGGACAAGAACGACCAGTGGGTGGAGCGGACCAACTTCATCGACTGCGAGATGTTCGGGCGGCGCGCCGAGGTCATGGCCCAGTACCTCTCCAAGGGCAGCCCGGTCTTCATCGAGGGCAAGCTCCGGCTGGACACCTGGCAGGACAAGAACGACGGCTCCAACCGCTCCAAGCTCAAGGTCGTTATCGAGAACTTCGAGTTCATCGGGGGCGGCCAGGGCGGCGGTGGAGGCGCTGGCGGCGCCGGGGGAGCCCGATCCTCAGGCCCCAAGCGCCAGCCCGCCGGGCAGCAGTCGGGGGGCTATGACGACTACGCCGAGCAGGTCAGCCCAGACGACATCCCGTTCTAAACCCACTCCAAGCAGGGTCTTGGGCGGCTGAGGTCGCCTAGGCTCCTGACTCACACAACTCCGCCGAACGTCGGCGGGGTGCCGCTGGGGCCGCGAAAGTCGGCTCCTCAACTCCCGGGCATGCCCGGGAAGACAGCGAAGGAATCAGACATGCGTAAAGACGTTCAGCTTCTTCTCGTCGAAACGGTCGACAACCTCGGCATCGTGGGCGATGTCGTCAAGGTCCGCGCCGGGTTCGCCCGCAACTACCTCCTGCCCCACGGGCTGGCAACCGAGCCCGACGATGCGCTCATCGCCTCGCTCGCCGAAAAACGCAAAACGGCAGAGGCCGATCAGGCCAAGCTCCGCATCGAGCGCGAGAAGCTCATCAAGCGTCTCGAAGGCATCGAGATGACCATGGAACGCGCCTGCAACGACCTTGGGATGCTTTACGGCTCGGTCACCCAGCAGGACATCTCGGTTGCTCTCAAGGCCCTCGGCTTCGGCGTCAAGCCCCGCGAAGTTCGCCTGCCCCAGGTCATCAAGCGCCTCGGTCAGTACGAGGTGAATATCAAGCTCGCCACCGGCCTGGAAGAGCACGTTCAGATCCACGTCGTGGCCGACCGCGAGATGGCCAAGGACGAACGCGACGAGATGGAGTTCGACAACGAGGGCAACCTCATCGAGAAGAAGTCCGCCAAGAAGGGCAAGGCCGCCAAGGCGACAGAGCCCGAAGCGGAGTGATCCCAGCGCCGGCGCACCCGGCCTGAACCGTCGAGAGAAATGCAAAGAGAGCCGACCCGGTGAAGGTCGGCTCTCTTTCTTTGTCCACCGAATGTTCTGGCGTGGATCAGCGCCCGCGAACGGCTTCGAGCACCACGGCCGGCTCGAACGTCACCAGCACCGTGTCCCCGATCGCAAAGTGCTTGAGCTCCACGCCGATGCTCGGGCGGAAGATCAGGAACATCACCTGGTCGTCTCGGCTCCGCACAAGCGCATCTGCCTCGTCCAGGCCCATCATCGGGCGTCCCGGGGTGTAACGCACCTGGACCTTGTTGACGTCCTCGTAGATGAACCCAACCGCGTTGTACGCCTGACCGTTCGCGTCGATCAGTCGCGGCGGCACATCGGTCCGGAGATCTGGCGCCGCGGACGTCGAGAAGTAGCTCGTTGGAAACTGGGTCGGATCACCCGTCACCTGGATCTGGATGATGTTGGTGTCCTTGGTGGTAAAGAGCTTGTCGACCCGGAGATTCCGGTCGAGCCCCCGCCCGGCGACATCGCCCGCGTTGAAAACCGCCTCGCCGTTGATGATCAGATTGTTCTCGTCGACCGTGAGGCCCGGCGTGTTCCCCTTCTGAAGCACCACACGGTTGGCCATGCGGTTGCCGTCCTCGATCCCCGGAGTCGTCCGTGCTTCGACGATCTGGGCGTGCGCGAAGTTGAGGTTCGCGGTCGCGTCTCCGATGAGCAGCTCGCCCGTCTGGATCGCGATGTCGCGGGCCGAAGCGTCGGCGAACTCACGGTCCGGCGCCGAACCGGCAACCTCGTGGCGGATGTTGCGGACATAGAGCGCCGAGGCCTCGTATCCCGCGGGGACGGCAAACTCGAAGGCCATCGGGGCCTGCGTCGCGCCGCCCACCGAAGCGACATAGAACTCGCCGTCGAAGCGGAAACGCCCGAACTGGTTACTCCCGGAGCGGGCCTGCGAGGTGACCGCGATCGGGTAGAGCGTCACGCCCTCGCCCGCGCTGTTGTGCGCCACGAGGCGGATCTGCCCCTTGCCCACGACGACCTGCCCGAAGTTCTCCTTCGCGCCCGCGAGGAAGTTGATCAGGTAGCCCTCGATGTAGGACCCCGGGGGCAGCTCGGAGCCATCGAGCATCGTGATCTGCTGAGTGCCGGGGTTGAGGAAGTCGCTGAAGACTTCCTTGGCGGGGGCGTTGGCGCCCTTGCCGACGGTAAACCGCATCGCGATGTCGAACCCGTCCGGACGGATGTTGTTCTTGTTGTTGCCGTTGCCCTCGCTCATGCGCTGCGTCCCCGCCGCGGATGCGAGGTCGGGGTAGTAGTACGCGAGCGGGGTATTGGTCGAGAGCGCGTTCTGCGAGAGCTTGTTGTAGAGCCCCGCGGTCAGGCGATCGACCGGGATCCACAGGTTGCTCTTGACCTCGAGGTTGCCCTGGTTGGCCATCTGCACGGGCTGGTAGCCCATGAAGCTCGTCGGGACGCGCAGGTATCCGACGCTGAGCACGAACATGCCCGCGGTGATCAGCCCGATCCCAGCGCCACAGATGCCGCCACCGATCGAGTCGTAGGTTTCTTCGATGATGATGTTGCCCGGAGCGAGCTTGTCCGTGGCAACGCGCAGCAGCGCGAGTGCGATCACGAAGGGCAGTGCAAGCCCGAGGCCCCACGCCGCGTCGCCGATGAACGAGCCGAACCCGGACTGGGGAGACTTCTCGATGAAGAACATCGACACCGGCTCCCAGACGCCAAACGCGATCGCGCCCGCAGCGATCACGCACGCCAGGTGCAGGAGCGCCGAGAAGAAGCCCCTGGTGACCCACAGGTACCCGAGGCCCAGGATGATCGCGATGCTCAGCAGGTTCATGAACATGACTGAATCTCCGGACTGACCGAGCCCGTGCGCGGGCACGGGCCATTGAACAAACGTTGAACGATTACGCGCCCGCGGGCTTTGGCTTGGGCTTTGCCGTTGCCGCTGCGGGCCTTGCGGGAGCCGCGGTGACCCGGCTGAATTCCTCGAGACTCGTCAGGCCCTCGACCACCCGGCGCAGGCCCATCTGCTGGAGCGTGGGCAGGCCCCGCTTGCGGAACTCACCCCGGAGGCCGTTCCAGTTCTGCGCCACGATCATCTCGCGCTCAGCGTCGCCAATCGGGAAGGCCTCGATGAATGCCACCTGTCCGAAGTACCCGCTGCCCGAGCACATCGGGCAGATCTCGGGCTTGTTCTTGATGAGCACCTGCCCGCCCTTCTTGTAGAGCTGCTTGACCTTGTCCGCCGGCAACCCCAGCTTCTTGAGCAGCTCGGGATCGGGCGCGTAGGGCACTCGGCAGTTGGTGCAGAGTCGACGGGCCAGCTTCTGGGCAACGACCGCGACCAGCGCGTTGGCGCAGTCGCCCGGGCTGCCCTGGTACTTGACGAGGGTCTGGATCGCAAGGAGCGCCCCGTCGGTCGGCACCGACAGGTACACCTTCGAGCGCTTCAGGTCGGCGCGGACGATTTCCTTGGCCGTCTCGGCGTCGCGGAAGTCGGTCACGCCCACGACGTTCGGGTCACGACGGAGGATCGAACGCACCGTCGTCGCGTACTCGGCGTTGCCCGTCGCATCGAACTTGTTCTGCATCACGCCTTCGATGGGCGCCTGGATGTCGTACTCGATGGTCTGCACGATCGAGGTGTACGGATCGTGCCTCCCGACCAGCCCGTAGCTGAGCGTCGTCAGACCGTTGCCGGCAGGCGCCGCCACGAGCACAAGCCCGCCGGGCGTTTTGCGCAGCTCGTCCAGGATCTTCTCCTGCGAGTCGAGGAACCCGATGTCCTGGAATGTGCGCTGCACCGCCTTGGAGGGGTTGAACTTGAGCGTCAGCTTCGGGCCCGACTGACCGCCGATGGTCTCGATGCGGACCTGGTGGTGCCAGATGTCGCCCTTGGAAGCGGTGATCTCCGCGATCTGCTTGCGGCGCATGTCCTGGACATCGAGCCCCGCGGCGGCCTTCCAGAACGTGATGATCTTGACCGCGTTGGGCGCGGGCAGCTTGTCCATGATCTGGCGCACGCCGTCGACAAGCGACGAGACCGCGTACACGCCCTCGCCAGCGGGCGCGATCTCATACAGCCTGGCGCGGGACTCGACCGCCTTGATCATCGCGTCCTCGGCCAGCGCCCGGACTTCGTACTCGGGCGACTCCTTCTCGGGGATCTCCGCGGTCTTGCCCCCCGAGGCCACGATCTTGAGCTGGACCGTGCCCGCTTCCTTGGCGGACTTCTTGGCTTCACGCGCCTCGGCCATAGCCGAGAAGTCCAGACGCAGCTTGTGCGATTCGGGGACGCGCTCGTCCTTGTTGTGCAGCGAAGTGAAGATGCCGATGTCGGCAGCGAGGATCACGATCATCCCGCCAAGGCCCGCAAAGAATCCCGCGATGCCAGGAACAGGCAGGAAGAAACCGACCGCCAGCGCAACCAGCCCGACGATCAAGTGGATCAGGTTCCACTCCTTGCGGGGCAGGTGGAACCGTGCCGCGTGCTTGTCCATCACTTTGGAGACAAACCAGCCCCAGCCCACCAGAGGCAGGATGAGCAGCACGGGTTTCCAGAACGAGACAAGGACCTTCGCGTCGGCAAGCGCCGCGACGGCAAAGTCCAGGTGAGAGGGGTCGGCCTCGTTGGGCATGGTCGATGTTCCTTCGGTCTGGGACGGAGCCGTCCGCCCATCTGTCTCTGATTAGCCGAGCTTCTTGAGGCGCATGGTCAGTTCGTCCACGTTGGGCGAGGCCTCGAGGGCCACACGCATGTGGATGTACTCTTCTTCGACGAGCTTCACAAGCGTGCCGTTGAAGTCGATCATGCCGGACTGCTGGGCCTCGATCGTTCGCAGGTACTCGCGGAGCTCGCCCTCGCGGGCCTCGAGGATGTGCGTCCGCACGACGCCGTTGTTGATCAGGATCTCGATGCCCGGGATACGCGCGATGTTCTCGTGGAGCGTGGGCAGGAGCTTCTGGTACACGAACGCACGCATCTGGTAGGCCAGGATGCGCCGGACCTGCTCGATCTCTTCCTGCTCGAAAAGACCGTAGATTCGGCTGAACGTCTGCGTCGTGCTCGAGGCGTGGATCGTCCCGTACACCAGGTGGCCCGTCTCAGCAGCGTGGAGCGCAGCCTCGAACGTTTCCTTGTCGCGCATCTCGCCGATCAGCACGACGTCCGGGTTCTCACGCACCAGCGCCCGCAAACCGGTTTTAAAGTCCAGGCAGTCCAGCCCGATCTCGCGCTGGTTGATCGTCGCCTTCTTGTCCTCGAAGATGTACTCGATCGGGTCTTCGAGCGTCAGGATGTGCACGGCCTTCCGCTCGTTCACAAAGTCGAGCATCGAGGCGATCGTCGTCGACTTGCCCGAACCCGTCACGCCGCAAAGCAGCACGATGCCCTGTGGCTGCAGCGCGATGTCGGCCATGATGGGGGGCAGGTAGAGCCCGTCGAAGGGCTTGATGTCGCTGGTGATGTTCCGGGCAGCCACGGAGATCTTGCCGCGCGCCATGAAGAGGTTCACGCGGAAGCGGTTGCGGTCGGTGTAGTCGTACGCGAAGTCGACCGAACCGAATTTCTGCAGGTCCGCCTGCTGCTGCTCGGTCAGGATGTGCTGGGCGATCTGCCAGAACTCTTCCATGCTCACGGGCTCGGTGTTGAGCGGCTTGAGCGAGCCCCGGACGCGGACCTTGGGCTGCTGTCCCGACTTCATGATCAGGTCGGAGCTCTCGAGCTTGATGGTGGCCTTCAGAAAGTCGCCCCATCGGGTCGCGTGCGGGTCCTGCTTCTTGAGGGCGGGCATTGCCACGTGCCCTACGGCGGTGGCGTCGGTATGGATCTCGCTATCAACACTCATCGTGCGAACTTCCTCTCGATGATCGCCTGCTGTGGAAGGGCATCCTGGGGCCGGGACTCATCCCAGCGGGCATGCACGGCGCAGGCCTACAGAGCTTCGCTGCGCAGCCCTTCCCCCGCCGGTTCCACTCCTACACGATATCCGCTGGAGCCGACCCATGCGTAGCTATCAAGGCCACTTCGCCCATGAATATGCACGCAATCGGGCTCGGAGCGATGATATGAAAAGGCCCGGCGCACGCGCCGGGCCTCGTCTGGTTGGGATCAGTGGGGGAAGGGCCGGTCAGTTCTGACCGGGCGCCTTGGATGCCTCTTCGAGCCCCTCGGCCTCCTCGGTCGTGTGACCGAGGAACTTGGACTCCAGCTCGCGACGGATTTTCTCCATCGCCTTGTTCTGGATCTGGCGGACACGCTCCTTGGTGACACCGATGATCTGGCCCACCTGCTCCAGAGTCATGGGCTTCTCTTCGCCAGACTCCAGACCGAAGCGGTGCTCGATCACCGTGCGCTCCACGGCGGTCAGCTCGGCCCGGTTGTCCTGGACGATCTCGCGGACCTCGGCGGCCGTGTCCTTCTCGAAATCGGCCCGACGGGTCTCGAGGTAGTTGGACTTCTCGAGCTTCGGATCAAAGTCCGTCGGGAATCGCTGGCGGTACTTGCTCAGCTTCATGCCCTGGCGGCTGAAGGCCTTGAGGATCGCCCGGCATGCGTACGTCGAGAACTTGTACCCACGCCCCGCGTCGAACTTGTCGACCGCGCGGAGCAGGGCCATGTTGCCCTCGCTGACAAGGTCAGCAAAGTCCACCTCGCTCATACGGGTCCGCTTGGCCATCGCAAGAACCAACGCCAGGTTGGTCTCAGCGATCTGCTCGCGGATCCGCTCAGCCCTTCGGTGCCAGCTCAGGATCATCTCGGCCTGGTCGGCAGTCGGAAGGTGCCCCGCCTGGTTGCGGACCTCCTTCTGGAGCTTGTTCACGCTGTAACGGGCGTAATTGAACTGGTGGAAGAGGATCCGCTCCTCGGCGCCCGTCAGGATGACCTGCTGGCTCGACTTGATCGTCCGGCTCCGACTGGCGGAGCTCAAGTCGTCCATCACCGGGTGGTACCAGGTGGTGTCGGGCTTCTGGACGTCGGGGACCTCGTTGTAGATCTGGACTTCCGCGTTCTCTTCATAGAAGGCGGGGGAGTCGATGAAGTCCTGCTCGCCCTGCAGCAGACGCTGCAGAAGCCGCTCGTCCGCCGGGCTGAGCTTGCGGGTGACCTTCCGGCTCGTCGCCGACCCGGGCGTGGTCGCCACGCGCACGCGATGTCGCCGGCGGACCTGCTCAAGGGGGCTTGGGGTTTTGTGCTGAACACGTGTCATTCGGGTGCGTTCCTTGCGTTTCTGTACCGGCTCAACTCTGTGTTGAGGCAGCATCTTTCATTCATTTCAGGTTCCTGAACCCGATGCGTGCCCTGACCGGGGGCACTGTCCGGATCGCTGGCAACTGGTCCCCCTGATTGCGGGAGATGACGCAGGCACAGCAATCCATCAGATCAGCCACCCTGTGGAGGTGCCGATCGCCGGTTTCATTTACCCTAAGTTGTACGCCCAAGCGATCAAAATGGTTTTGGGTGCCCGCAAAATAGGGGACACCCCTGACCGATCGCTTCGAGCCCCACAGTCGCCCGATCCCTCAGGTGAAGGTCCAAGCTCCGCTTTGGCCCGCCCAACGATTTCGATTTTTCTGTCCGGAGCCGGCAATTCAGGCAGTCCATGCCCATTTCCCGGCTCGGCGGGGTCCACATTGACCCTGCCAGATGAGACCTCTACGGTTTATCGGTCGAAGAAAGAGGGCTTCGTGGAGAAACACCCCATTCACCGACGCTCGTTCTGCACGCTACTCGCTGCCGGAACAGCTGTCAAGCTGCTTCCACAGAGCGCCCTCGCCCAATCCACAGACATTTGCGATTCCATATTTTCGGGTACCATTCGGACCGATAAATCCCCGTCCGACATGAAAGGTAGAGCAATGGCTTTCAAACTCCCCGAGTTGCCTTACAGCTACGAAGCACTCGAGCCCGTTATCGATGCCCGCACGATGGAAATCCATCACTCCAAGCATCACCAGGGCTACGTCACCAAAGCCAACGACGCCCTCAAAGGCACCGCCTTTGAGAATGAGTCCGTCGATACCGTGCTCTCCAAGATCTCGACCGTCCCAGACGCCGTCCGCGCGGCCGTGCGAAACAACGCAGGCGGGCACGCCAACCACAGCCTCTTCTGGCAGACCATGGCCCCAAAGGGCAAGGGCGGTCAGCCCTCCAAAGAACTCATGGACGCCATCGTCAGCGCCTTCAACTCCCTGGACGAGATGAAGAAGCAGTTCTCTGACGCCGCCGCCACCCGCTTCGGCTCGGGCTGGGCGTGGCTTGTCGTCCGTGACGACCAGCTCGTCGTCGGCTCGACACCCAACCAGGACTCGCCCCTGCTCGGGCAGGACATGTCGCCTTTCTACGGCACACCCATTCTCGGCCTCGATGTCTGGGAGCACGCCTACTACCTGAACTATCAGAACCGTCGCCCCGATTACGTCAGCGCCTGGTGGGACATCGTCAACTGGAACAAAGTGTCCGAGCTTTACGACGTGGCCATCGCCTGAGCGGGCGCAGGGAAATGACCAACACCGCCAAACCCCCCGGCCCGAGCATGCGCAAACGCGTGCTCCTGACGCTGTTCCTCGTCCTGCCGTTCCTCATCCTCGCGGGGCTGATGTACGCGATCGGGCTGCAGTTCGACAAGCAGGGGGCATCGCTCGGAGAGAAGCCAGCGCAGTCCGCATCCGAATAAGAATATAAATGGCGGACACTCAGCCCTTGGCCAGCACTGGCAGCGGTCGGTAGCTCGCCTTGAGGATCGCCTTGGAATCGGCGCTCAGCCAGTTCTCAAGGATCCCCGCGTACACGCTCCGGAAATCGATCTTGTACTTGAGATCGCCGTTGTCGAGATCACGCAGCGAGGGGTGCTCGCCCAGCACGCCCCGCTTGACCATCGGCCCGAAGAGGAACATCGGCGCCGCTGTGCCGTGGTCCGTCCCCCCCGAGGCGTTCTGCCCGACGCGTCTGCCAAACTCGCTGAAACACATCGTCAGCACGCGGGTGTCGCTCTCGTGGCGCTTCAGGTCCGTGTAGAACGCCCTGAGCGCATCCGAGAACTGCCTGAGCAGGTTCGCGTGGCTGCCGTTGATGTTGCCCTGCCCTGCGTGCGTGTCGAACCCGCCCATCGAGACGTAATACACACGCGTGTTCAGCCCCGCGCGGATCATCGAGGAGACCATCTGCAGCTGCCTGCCAAGGTCGGTTCCCGGGAACTGCGTCATCGGTCTCTGGCTGACGGCCTTTCGGATGAGGTCGCTCGAGACCTGCGCATCCAGGGCGGTCTTCATCAGAAAGTCCGCCATCGGGTGATCGCCGTGCTCGTCAGTCGATCCGCGCATCGTGAGATCTTCGTAGGGCTTCTCCAGAGAGCCGTGGATCTCCGAGCCCGTCCAGCGGAAGAGGTCCGCGGATTCGAACGCGACGGGCTTGATGCTCCCGCCCTCCATCGCCAGCGGCGCCGTGCGACCGATCGCGATGGCCGGCTGCATCGGGGGTGCTCCCTCGGCCTGCCCGGATTCGCCCTTGCCAAAGCCGCAGCATTCCGAGTCGAGATACCGCCCGATCCAGCCCGTTCCCGTGCCGGAGGTGTCCGCGGTGTGCCAGATGTCCATCGACTGGAAGTGCGATCGGTTCGGGTTCGGGTATCCGGTGCCCTGGATGAGCGAGCAGAGCCCCTCGTCGTAGAGAGACTTGATGCCCTCCATCGCCGGGTGCAGCGCGACGTCGCGCCCCTTGCCAAGGTCGAGCGTCTGCTGTCTTGAGATGCCGATGGTGGGGCGGACGCGGTAGTAATCATCGTGCCCGACGGGGATGACGGTATTGAGCCCGTCGTTGCCGCCCCCGAGCTGCACAACGACGAGGATGCGCCCCTCGTCGACACCCGGGATCGAGCTGAGCCCCAGCGCCGGCATGGGCATGCCCAGCGCCGAAGCCTGGATAAAGCTCGGAACAGTCGCGGCCGCCGAAGCGAATGCGAGCGACCTGCCCAGGAACAGCCGCCTTGTGTACGCGTTGGCGCCCGACGGATCGATGTGCAGACTCATGGCAAGCGTCCTCTCGCGCCGGTTGGCGCTAACACAGCTGATACTCCGGCATCGCGCTGATCAGGAGCAGCAGCCCCGTGACCGTTTCGGAGTTGACCACGTCCTGATGCTGGGCAAGGAACCCACGCAGCGTTTCTTCGGGCTTGCCGGTGGATCGACCGAGCGCAAAGCGCAGCAGGTACTTCGTCACCGCCGTCGGTTCCCGGCTCGAGCCCGGCACCGCCTGGTCCAGCTGGGCGAGCAGCGGAGTGGGGTCGTACGTCTCGCTCGTCGCCAGCGCGTCGTAGCCCTTGGGCATCTTGCCCGTCAGCAGATACGCCAGGATGTTCTGGCGCACGTAGAGCGTCGACGTGTTGATCCACGTCCGCCCGCCGTCCCAGCCCTTGACGCTCGGCGGGAAGAAAATGTTCTGGCCCATCAGGTCCATCGCGTCCAGCAGCACCGAGAGATCCCGCACGGGCGTATTCATCGAGCGCACCGTGCCCACGATCAGGTCGACCGGGCTCTTGATCTGCTCACGCACGACCGCGTCGGAGTAGAAATGCTCGCTCAGGAAGAGCTCCCGTAGCGCGGGCCCGATCTCGAAGCCCGTGCGGCGCATCGTGCGCTCCATCTTCGAGATCATGTCCGCTGCATCCCTGGGCAGGTCGCGCTCGCGGGCCGTCACGTCGATCTCGGTCGCAAAGTACCGGTAGAACTTCCGGCAGAGAAAGACCGAGGCCGCCCGCTGGCCCAGGATCGCCTTGACAAACCCGTCGCCGTCGAGCGTGCCGGTCACGCCAAGGATGGTCTTGCGCCCGGTGTCGTGGTTGCTGGCGATGAACTCGAACGAGTCATCGCGGAACGAGTAACCCGTCAGCGCCCTGGCGCCCTCCTTGATGTCGCGCTCGGAGTAGTTGCCAAGCCCAAGGCTGAACAGCTCCATCAGCTCACGCGCGAGGTTCTCGTTGGGCTGGCCCTTTCGGCTGTCGTTGTTGTCGAGGTACGCCAGCATCGCCGGGTCGCGGATGATCGCGTACAGCAGCTTCCCGAAATTCCCCGCCGCGTTCGTGCGGTAGAGCTGGTTCTGCATGTACATGTGGTAGCTGTTCTCGATCGTGCGGAAGCTGGTCGCAAAGTGCCCGTGCCAGAAGAGCGTCAGCTTCTCCTGCAAAGGCCTCGGTGTCGAGATCATCCGCGCCAGCCACCATTTCTGGATCTCGCGCATCTGCCTGCGGTCGTTCCGCTCGGCCTGCTGCTGACGCAGGCGGAGCTGTGCCAGCGAATCCTCGTCACGCCGGCTGCGCGCGTTGGCATACATCCGGCGCTCGTCTTCCGTCAGCGGACGGATGATGTCGCGGTCGAACCGATCGGGCAGAGGCGGATCCGCATCGGGCACTTCCCCGAAATTCAGGAGATAGTCGACCGACTTCTCGGCGCCCCAGTCGGCCAGCGTGCGGATCTGGTCGGGTGTCCCGCCGAACCCCGCGCGGAGCAGGAGGTGCCGCGCCTGGTCGTATCCAAAGTCAATGTCGCGTATCCGTCCGCCGCTCATGCTGATGCCTTCCGGGACTGGTGCAGCACCGATTCCATCGGCGTTCTGACAGTCTAACGCGAAACGCCCCCCGGCATTGCAGCGTTTTACACGGGCTGGGCGTCCTTGCTCACACGCCTGACCCAGACGGCTCCGAGGGCCGTTGCCATCAGCAGGCACGCCCCGATCAGCTGGTGCGCCGTGGCGATCAGGACTTTGACCACCGGCACCGGCGGGGCCTCATTGAGCTGGTCGGGCATGACCACCCGGTCCGAGCCACCCCCCTGATCGCCCAGCATGAAGAACGCCGCGAGCCCGAGAGCCACCTGCAGGCCCACGCCGTGCATCATGAACGTGCCGATCTTCTTGAGCACCGGGCTCCCGCCCGAGTCTCGCGCAGCGCGGATCAGGCTGAACGCCGCGATGAGCACGAACGTCGTCGCGATGACCGCAAACCCCGCGTGCGTCAAGAGCGCGTGCCCGGAACCCATGTGCCGGTACATCGCGCCCAGCACGAGCTGCAGGAAGAGTGCACCAAGAGCGAGCAGCGTCCACGTGCCCGACTGGCGCGCCAGGGCGAGATCGACACGGAGCCCCTCTTTCCAGGTCTGTGTGAGTGTCGCCGCCAGGATCGCGGCTCCGCACAGGATGAACTGCGCGAGGACGCCGTGCACGATGCCGAAGGCCGGGTTGATATCCGTCACGCGGATTGCGCCGAGCACACCCTGGATACAAACCCCGAGAAAGACCGTCACCGCGAGCACTTTGGAGAGCTTGCTCTTGCGGCTGACGAGCACCGCCACCATGAGCGCCAGCGTGGTCAGACCGACAAGCGTGCCGAAGAGCCGGTGCGTGTGCTCGAGGAAGATCCGCGAGTCGGCCATCAGCCCGATCGGGTAGAGGAACATGTTCGAGCCGTACGTCCCGGGCCAGTCGGGCACCGCCATGCCCGCGCCGGCGCTGGTGACCGCGCCGCCTGCGCCGACGAGAGGCAGCATCGAAGCCACCGCCGCCACACCAAACGGCGCCACCCAGTCCGTGCGGGGTGTCGAGCCGAGGCCCCGGCGCTTGCCGATCACGCCCCCGATCAGGCCCGCCACGAGGCTGAGCGCCAGGAAGCCGCCCACGATCAGGGGCGCGTCGGGTCTGAGTTTCGCGTTCTCGGCGTCCGCGGGCGTCGCCCCGGCTTCGGTCAGCTGATTTCCGAGCAGGAGCAGGTTCAGGCCCGCGCTGGTCAGCCCCGCCAGCAGCCCGACCGCGATCGCCCGGCTCCCGGAGCGCTTGGTGCCCTGGGAGATCACCACCACCAGCACCGCGAGCAGCAGGGGGCCCGAGATCGTCGGGGGAACACGTAAACCCGGCAGGTGCAAGGGGTACCAGACGAGCCACATCGCAATCGAGGCCATGAACCCGACCGCGATCCCAGGCCCGATCGCGCCGACGAGCGAGCGTTCCTGTTTGACAGAAACCGAATCGGAAGGCTGATTGGCCATGTCGGTTGTCTCCAAAATGGGTTTTTCGGGCCTGATCCACGATTGAGAATGCGTCTCAACTGTGTCGCAGGACTCTGGTTGCCTTGACAGGATACGCCGAGCATGGCGAAATTTCGGCTACACAAGAACGCCAAAGGCCGATATCAGGCCAAAGTGCTTGTGATCAGACGCTCTCCGGGCCGCCGGGGAGTTCAGCAGAGCGGGTGCCGATCGTCTGCAGCGATCGGCGGAGGACTCTCCTCATGTCAAAGTTGCTGTTCCCTCGCTGGATGAACGCCCTGCCAACGGTGGCTGCTCTCTTTGCAGTCACCGCGCTGGCCTCGGTCTCAGCGGGCACGTGGTACTGGGCAACGCCCGACTTCTGGGAAGTCGGATACATGCCCACTCAGCCCAGCACGGGCTTTAACCACCAGATCCACGCGGGTCGGCTCGGCATGGACTGCCGGTACTGCCACACCAACGTCGAAGATTCACATTGGGCCAACATCCCGACCGTCAGCACCTGCATGGGTTGCCACACCGAAGGCAAGCTCGCGCCGCAGTACGACCCCAAGGAAAAAGTCGCCTTTATCCGCGAGGCCTACGCCGCCGACAAATCGATCCCGTGGCGTCGCATCCACAAGCTGCCCGATTACGTCGGCAACTTCCCGCACCACATGCACGTCCGCGCCGGCGTCAGCTGCTTCTCCTGCCACGGGCAGATCCGCGGCATGCCCGTCGTCTTCCAGGACCAGGGCCTCGGCATGGGCTGGTGCCTCGATTGCCACCGCAACGTCGAGGACAACATCGTCGGCCCAAGCAAGGTCACCGATCTCGTCTGGGCCGAGGAGCACCTCAAGGAACGCGCCAAGGGCGCCGACAACGCCACGCCCGAAGCCAAGCGGATCATCGAATCCCTGACTTCGAGCATCGCCGGTGGCGGGCCGCAGAACTGCGGCGCTTGCCACCACTAAGTCCCATCGCACACAAGCCTGACGTAGCACGACACGCCCACCGGGGGCCTGACAGGAAAGAGCGACCATGAGCCAGCTAGACCAGTGCCCATCGACGGTCGGGAAGAAGGATCCAAAGCAGGATCGCGCTTCGACTGTGAACGGCAACGCGCAGAAGCTCTGGCGGAGCGTCGACGAGTTCGCCGCCAGCGACGCGGGCGAGTTCCAGTCGTTCCTCAGCCGCGAGTTCCCCGCAGGCGCCAGCGAGCTGATGGCCTCAAGCCGGCGCACGTTCCTCCAGCTCATGGGCGGCGCGATGGCGCTCGCCGGAGCCGCGACGATCCCGGGCTGCCGGCGCCCCGATCACAAGATCATGACCTACTCGCGCAACGTCCCAGGCGACGTGATCCCGGGCAAGGCGCTCTACTACGCCACCAGCATGCCCCTGCCCGGTGGCGGCGCCGAGGGCCTGCTCGTCAAGTCCAACGAGGGACGCCCGACCTTTGTCGAGGGCAACCCGCTGCACCCGCTGAACCAGGGCAAGAGCTCTGCGTGGTCCAGCGCCGCGACGCTCTCGATCTACGACCCCGAGCGACTCAAGTACCCCGTGATGCGCGAAGGCAAGGGCGACCGCGCCCGCCAGATGGTCGCGACCTGGGACGACTTCCGAGCCTGGAGCGCCTCGCACTTTGCCGAGTTCGACTCGACCAGCGGCAACGGGCTCGTCTTCATCGTGGACAAGAAAACCAGCCCGACCCGCGACGCGATGCGCGCACGCATCAGCGCCCGCTGGCCTCTGGCTCAGTGGATCTCCTACGACCCGACAGGCCCGGACAACCGCGCCGAGGGCCTGCGCCTGGCGTTCGGTCAGCCGAAGCGCCAGATCCAGAGCCTTGAGAACGCGGACGTGATCTTCGCCTTCGCAAGCGATGACCTCGACAAGGGCGCCAGCGCCCTCCGCAACGCCCGCGGCTTCGGCTCGGCTCGCCGGATGCGTTCGACCAACGACCACATGTGCCGCGTCTACGCCGTCGAAGGGAACTACTCCCCGATGGGCGCCGTCGCGGATCACCGCTACGCCCTCGCCCCCTCGCGCATCCCGGCTGCGATCGTCGAGCTGGCGCGTTTCATCATCGACCGCATGGGCGGCGCGGGCCCGCTCGCCACTGCCGTCAATTCGTTCGACACGCGAGGCGAACTCTCCGCGGGGCTCCGCGAGATGCTCGACGCGGCCGCCGATGACCTGATCGCTGCCAAGGGTCGCGCGATCGTCACCGCAGGACAGGATCTGCCCGCCGAGATCCACGCCCTCGTGGCCGCGATCAACCAGGTCCTGGGCGCGACGGGCAAGACGGTTTCGTACGTCCCCGCCGGCGCCGATGAGACCCGCGACGGGCTCTCGGATCTGGCCGAGCTCCTGGGCACGATGCGCGCCGGACGGATCAAGACCGTGGTCTGTGTCGAGACGAACCCGTGCTACGACACGCCAACGGCGCTGGGCTTTGCCGAGGCGTTCGACCGCGTCACCAACCGCATCGTGCTGAGCATCAGCCCCTCCGAGACCGCCGCCAAGGCGACGTGGCAGCTCAACGCCGCGACATTCCTCGAGTCCTGGGGCGATACCGAGGCCGACGACGGCACCATCGCACCCATCCAGCCGATGATCGCCCCGCTCTACGACGGCGCGCTCAGCGAGATCGAACTGCTCGCGCTCATCGCCGAGAAGCGGGACCCAGCCGACTACACGCACCAGCCTTCCGGCTACGACGCGGTCCGCAGCGTCTGGCAGAGCCGCTTCGATTGGTCCGACTTCGAGAAGTCCTGGCGCCGCGCCCTGCACGACGGGCTCGTTGCCGGCACCTCCAGCCGGGGCGACAACGGCGGCCAGGCCGCAAGCTCGCTCTACGCGAGTGTCGCCGGCGTGCTTTCGTCCGCAGCCGTTGGTGTCGATCCTTCGAGCGATGCGCTCGATCTCGTCGTCACCACCAACATCATGCACGACGGGCGCTTCGCCAACCTGCCCTGGCTCCAGGAACTGCCGCAGTTCGGAACCACGGTCGTCTGGGACAACCCGGCGCTGGTCAGCCCCAAGACCGCGGACAAACTTGGCCTCAAGCCCGACCCGTACACCGTCAAGGAGCCCAAGGCCCAGATGGCGAAGGTCACCGTTGATGGTCGCTCGGTCGAGGTCCCGGTCTGGATCATGCCCGGCATGGCCGACAACACCATGGTCCTGTTCCAGGGCTACGGGCGCCGCGAAGTCGGAGTCATCGGCGCAGGCGTCGGATTCGATGTCCAGCCCATCCGCAGCGCCACCGGCAGCCGCGTCTACACCGGCGCCAAGGTCGAGCCCGCACGAGGGCGCTACCCGATCTCCAGCACCCAGAACCACTGGTCCATGGAGTCGCGCACCTCGATCGTTCGCGCCGTCGATCTCCCCGCCTACCTCCGTCACGGCGACGTGAAGGAAGAGAAGGTCAGCCACTACGGCGTGAAGTCAGAGCTCAACTTCGGCGAGAAGCTGGGCGAGCTCAGCCACACCCCGCCCAACGAATCCATCTACGAGAATCCTCTGAACAAATCCCGAGGCGACGCCGTCGAAGGATCGGCGTTCAGCGTCGGGCCGCAGTGGGGGATGAGCGTCGATCAGGGCACCTGCATCGGCTGCGCGACCTGCACCATCGCCTGCCAGGCGGAGAACAACATCCCCGTCGTCGGCAAGACCGAGGTCCGCAAGGGCCGCGAGATGACATGGATCCGTGTCGACCGCTACTTCACGGGCACCGACATGAACGAGCCGGGCGTCATGCACCACCAGCCCGTCATGTGCCAGCAGTGCGAGAACGCGCCCTGCGAGACCGTCTGCCCCGTCAACGCCACGGTTCACGGCCCCGAAGGCCTCAATTACATGGTCTACAACCGCTGCATCGGCACGCGGTACTGCGCCAACAACTGCCCCTACAAGGTCCGGCGCTTCAACTTCTTCGATTACGCCACAAAGAAAACCAAGGGCGGCTACCGCTCCGAGATCCCCGAGGGCACACCCGCCCCCGAGAACATCAACCTCATCCCCCCTCGCCTCCGCGAGAAGGTCGAGGAGATCCAGAAGCTCCGCAACAACCCCGATGTCACCGTCCGCAGCCGAGGCGTGATGGAAAAGTGCACCTACTGCATCCAGCGCATCAACGCAGCTCGCTACGAGATGAAGCTCCAGGACCTCAAGCACATCCCCGACGGGTTCTTCCAGACCGCCTGCCAGGCCGCGTGCCCGACCGGCGCGATCGTCTTCGGCGATCTGCTCGATGAGAAGTCGCAGGTCGCACAGGCCGCAGCAGACGGTCGCAGCTATGGCCTGCTCGGCTACCTCAACACCCGTCCCCGCACCACGTACAAGGTCAGCCTCTCCAACCCGAACCCCCGTCTCCGCAAACCCGTCGACGATCCGTTCCACCACGGTGACCACGGCTCCGATGACGGGCACGGCGCCGAGGAAGGCAACGGCCACGCAATGTTTATCGATCCCCTCAAAAAGCATGAAGACTCCGGCTACGCCGGCAGTCTCCGCGTCCTCGGCGCGCCCGTGGGAGTGCACGCATGAGCGTCATCAACCCCGACCAGATCAACGCAGAACGACTGGCCGGTCTCCGGCGCGGTGCCGTTCGCTCGCCCGCCGACCCCTCGCTCGGTGATGGCAGCCTCGTCGACGATCCCGCGCTCGCCGCGCCGCTCGTCCTGAACAACCGCTCTTTCCACGACATCACCGAGATCGTCTCGGGATACTCGGAGAAGGCGCCGGGATTCTGGTGGTTCCATGCCCTCGGCTTCGCGGCGACCGTCGCCTCCGTCGCCCAGATCATGATCCTCTACCTGATCATCACAGGCGTGGGCGTGTGGGGCCTCAACAACCAGGTCGACTGGGCGTGGGACATCACCAACTTCGTGTTCTGGATCGGTATCGGTCACGCCGGAACGCTCATCTCCGCGATCCTCTGCCTGCTCAAGCAGCAGTGGCGCACCGCGGTGAACCGAGCCGCTGAGGCGATGACGATCTTCGCGGTCATCTGCGCCGGCATCTTCCCGGGCATCCACGTCGGGCGCGTCTGGTTCGCCTGGATGCTCTTTCCGATCCCCAACTACAACTACATCTGGCCCAACTTCCGAAGCCCGCTCCTCTGGGACGTGTTCGCCGTTTCGACGTACGCGACCGTCTCGCTGCTCTTCTGGTACATGGGCATGATCCCCGACTTTGCGACCTTCCGCGACCGGGCCCACCTGCGTCTGCGTCAGAACAAAAGCAGGTTCGTCGAGCTGCGCCTGCCCGTGCCGCTGCCCATCCCGACCATCAAGCTCCCCTGGCGGGGCGACACGGTCCGGGCGTATATCTTCGGATTCCTCAGCCTCGGCTGGCGGATGAGCGGTCGCCACTGGTACCGCTACGAGAAGGCCTACCTCGTCCTGGCAGGCATCTCGACCCCGCTGGTGCTCTCGGTGCACTCGATCGTGTCGTTCGACTTTGCGACCTCGATCGTGCCCGGCTGGCACACGACCATCTTCCCGCCATACTTCGTCGCCGGCGCCGTGTTCGGCGGCTTCGCGATGGTGCTGCTCCTGCTGATCCCGCTGCGGGCCCTCATGCCCAATTTCTCGGATCTGCTCACGCTGCGTCACCTCGAGAACATGGCCAAGATCATCCTCGTCACGGGCATGATGGTCGGCTTCGCCTACTCGATGGAGTTCTTCATCGCCTGGTACAGCGGCAGCCAGATGGAATCCGACGCGTTCCTCTACAACCGCGCCACACCTAACTGGCTCAACCCACGCGGGGCGCCGTACTGGTGGGCGTACTACGCCATGATCTCCTGCAACGTCATCTCGCCCCAGATCTTCTGGTTCAAGAAAATGCGCCAGAGCCCAATGGCGATCTGGATCGTCGCATTCTTCGTCACCATCGGCATGTGGTTCGAGCGATTCGTCATCATCGTCACCAGCATCCACCGCGCATTCCTGCCCGGTGAATGGGGCATGTTCTTCCCGACGCCCGTCGACATCCTCACCTTCGTCGGGTCCTGCGGCATCTTCCTGACGCTCTTCCTCCTCTTCATCCGCTTCCTGCCCATCTTCCCGATCTCCGAGATCAAGAACGTCCTGCCCGGCGCCAGCCCGCACGACTACCACGACGACCACGGGGACGACGACCACGGTCACGACAAGGCGCACGCCGCGGAGGGAGCGCACTGATGGCACGCATGACCTACAAAACGGAATCCGGCGAAAGAGTCTTCGGGATGCTCGCCGAGTTCACGAACCCGCACACCCTCACCGAGGGCGCCAAGAAAGTCCGCGACGCGGGCTACCGCAAGTGGGACACCCACGCACCCTTCCCCGTCCACGAGATGGAGGAGTCCATGGGCATCGTCGGCAAGGCCATCGGGCCCATGATGATGGTCATCGGGCTCGCCGCGATCTGCGGCGCCGGCGGCGGGTACCTCATGCAGTACCTCATCAACGTGGACTACAGCATCATCGTCCAGGGCAAGCCCACGCACGAAGCATGGGAGCCATTCGTCCCGGTCACCTTCGAGCTGGGCATCCTCTTTACCGCCTTCGGCTCGCTGCTGTCCATGCTCGCATTCAACGGCCTGCCCCGTCACCACCACCCGCTGTTCAACAGCGACAACTTCCTGCGTTGCACCGACGACGCGTTCTTCATCTCCATCGAAGCCGACGACGACAAGTTCGACCCCGATCAGACCAGACGACTGCTCCAGGAAGCCGGGGCAACCAGCGTCGAACTCGTCGAAGACCCCGAGGGGAGCGCCTGAGCATGAACCACGCACGAACCTCCATCGCGATCGCTCTCGGCCTTGCGGCTCTCTCCGGCTCCGCCCTGACGGGCTGCCGCGGCGAGCGCACCGATAAGCCCCCGCGCCAGTTCTTCCCCGACATGGACGACCAGGAACGCTTCAAGCCCCAGCACGAGACAGAGTTCTTCGCCGATGGTCGCTCGCAGCGCCCCTCGGTCGCCGGGACCGTCGCATACGGGCGCGCACCCATCGACCACGAGGCCGCCCTCGAAGCCGGGTGGGGCGACACGTTCGATGCCCAGCGCGATCGACTCATCAAGGACGATCAGGCCGTGTACTTCGGCACCACAAACGCGCCCGCGGACGAGGCCGCCCATTACGTTCGAAACATCCCCGTTGAAGTCACGATGGATCTCATCAGGCTCGGGCAGGCGAATTTCGAGATCTACTGCTCCGTCTGCCACGGCTTCGAAGGCGACGGCTACGGCAAGGTCGGCGACCGCTACGCGGTGCGCCCCGCAAACTTCCACGACCCCAAGTACACCAACCGCGACGACATCCTCGGACGCGACGGCTACATCTACAGCGTCGCACGCAACGGCCTCTACGACCCCGCCGGCGCTCTGCGCATGCCCGGCTACGGCCACGCCCTCGACGAACAGGAAGCCTGGGCCGTCGTCGCCTACATCCGCACACTCCAGGCCTCCCGCGGCATCTCGATCGACAGCGACATCATCCCAAGCGATCAGCGATCACGACTCCTGGAACAGCAGGGCACACCAGTCGGCAGCGCCGACCAGGCCAGCCCACTCCAGGGCACCAAGGTCGCTCAAGGAGGCGAGCAATGAGTCAGGCCGCCGTCAACAAAGGCCAGTGCCTCAGCCAGATCGTCAGCGACGCCCGCCTGACGCGTGAGAACATCACGCTCATCGGCAAGTCGCCCGCCAAGCTCGTCGGCCTCTTCCTGGCCATCGGCGCGATCGGGATCGTGCTCACCCTCGTCGGCGCGCAGGCCATCGGCCTCCAGTACGCGCTGGCCGCCTACCACGTGGGCGTCATGGGCGTCCTCGCCATCTGCCTCGGCTCGCTCTTCTGGGTCATGCTCTTCCACATGTTCAGCGCCACCTGGAGCGTCACGCTCCGGCGCCAGTTCGAGAACGTCATGAGAGCGATGTGGCTCTGCCTCATCCTCATCCTGCCCATCATGATCCTCGAGGTCATCTCCCACGGCATCCTCTTCACCTGGATGGACACCGCGCACGTCGCGAGCGATCCCATCTACCAGCACAAGGCCAGCTTCCTCAACGTCCCCTTCTTTCTCCTGCGCCTTGCGATCTACTTCACGCTCTGGCTCACACTCGTCCGCAAGTTCTGGTCATGGCAGCGCAAGCAGGACGAGACCGCCGACCGCTGGCTCAGCAACAAGGCCCGGTTCACCAGCGCCTGGGGCCTGGTCGTCTTCGGCCTGACCACCGCGTTTGCAGCGTTCGACTGGCTCATGAGCCTCGACTACCACTTCTTCAGCACCATGTGGGGCGTCTACTTCTTCGCCGGCGCCGCCTACAGCGCGATGGCCGTCAACATCCTCATCACCCGCGGCCTCTCAGCGATGGGCAAGATGAACGGCGTCGTCACCGTCGAGCACCGACACGACCAGGCCAAGCTCCTCTTCACCTTCACCGTCTTCTGGGCCTACATCGGCTTTAGCCAGTACTTCCTGATCTGGTACGCCAATATCCCGGAAGAGACCTCCTACATGCTCGCCCGCAAGGTCAACTACCCCGAGCTCACCTTCGCGCTCGTGGTGGGGCACTTCTGCCTGCCCTTCCTCCTGATGCTCCCACGCCCGATGAAGCGTTCGGGCACCATGATCACCGTCATGGCGGTCTGGGCGCTCGTCATCCACTTCGCAGACATGTACTGGATCATCAGGCCGATGGCCGACGCCCACCTGCTCCAGGAAGGCAAGCAGCCCCTGGGACTCGAGGCGATCTGGGTCGATCTCGCGGGCATCGTCGGAGTGGTGGGGCTCTTTGCCGCCGTGGTCGTCCGAAACGTATTTACGGGTCCGTTGATCCCGCTCAACGACCCGCGTCTGCCAAACTGTTTGCACCACAAAAACTACGTGTAAACAGCGATCGAACACAAAGCTAAGGGACCAGACAAACCCTTGGCCAGACAGAACACGCATACGATCTGGCGTGCACCGTGCACGCCGAAAAGGGATACGAAGATGAGCCACCATCAGGAAACCCCTCCCCACGAGGCACACCTCGACGCCTGGCACGAGCACCACGCCGCCGCCCCCATGCAGGAGCACGGCTCGCACGTCAACATCAGGTTCATGCTCATCTTCTACGTGGGCATCGTCCTCTTCATCCTCGTGACCGTGATCGCGCTCTTCGTCTTCTTCGGGCACACCCAGACCAACCTCCGCGCCAAGCTGGTCGAGAACACATACGAGTACCAGACCCAGTACCTCCCCTACGCAACCGAAGCCAAGGGCCGACTCAACGAGTACGGCTGGGTTGATCGTCAGGCCCGAACCGTCAGGGTCCCCTGGGAAGTCGCAGCGCGAGGCGTCGTCGCCTCCTACAGCGGCCCCGCCAGCGACGTCGAGGAATCAAACGACTAAGCCATGAACCCCCTGACCCGCGCCATCCTGATCTCCCTCGCCGCGGCTCTCGCGGTCGTAGGCCCGGTCCGCGCGCAGATCCTCAGCGACAAACTCCCCGCCCCCATCGAGGGCCTCGAGGTCAAGGACAAGCGCGGCAGCGCCATCCCCAAGGACATCCAGCTCTACAACACCAGGGGCGAGCAGGTCTACATCGGAGACTACTTCGATACCGGCAAGCCAACCGTGCTCCTGCTCGTGTACTACTCCTGCCCGAAGCTCTGCGAGGTGATGCTCAACCACTTCAACGAGATCGTCAACGATCTCGAATTCGAGATCGGACCCGATTACCAGGTCCTCGTGGTCAGCTTCGATCACACCAACACGACCTCGATGGCCATCGGCAAGCAGACGCTCATGCACGCCTCGTACCGCCGGGGGCTCTCCGAGCTGGGCGAGCAGCGCTATCTCTTCCACACCGCGACCGCCATCGATGCCAGAAGGCTCGCCGACGCCGTCGGGTTCGATTACCGATTCATCCCGCAGTCCGGTGAGTTCAGTCACCCATCCGTGCGGTACATCCTCACGCCCGACGGGCGCGTCTCCAACTATCTCCTCGGGCTCGGCGTGGACTCCACCCAGCTGCGGCTGGCGCTCCTGGGCGCCGCCGATGGCCAGATCTCCCAGTCCGTCACCGACTTCTTCATGCAGTTCTGCTTCGTCTGGGACCCGACCCTTGGCGCCTACACGCTGCAGGCCATGCAGGTCATGAAGCTCGGCGGCATCCTCTCGATCGTCTGCGTGGGCACGCTCCTGATCGTGCTCCGCGTCAAAGAAACCGTGCGCCGCAAAGCGCACAGCGCATCGCAACGCATCTCACCTTCCACCGTGCGCAGGCCAACGCCAAAGAGCAAGGCCGTGCCCGGTATCAGCGGAGCTGGATCATGACGGCCACACTCGCCGGCATCAACGACCTCGTCATCAAGCTCTTCTTCGGACGCGAAGCAGACTCCGCCATGGGTTCGGGCTTCGGAGGCTCCGACAGCCTCTTCATCTTCATCTGGTGGGTCAGTGTCTTCTTCTTCGTCCTGCTCATGGGCATCATGGCCTACTGCATGGTCATCTACCGGCGCAGGCCGGGCGTCCCCGCCGAGCGCAGCGCCAGCCACAACACACCGCTCGAAATCGCCTGGTCCGTCATCCCCTCGCTGCTGCTGGCCATCATGTTCTTCTGGGGATTCGACGGCTACCTCAAGGCGCAGATGGCCCCGAGCTACGCCGAGCAGATCGAACTCACCGGCGCCAAGTGGAACTGGTCCATGACCTACTCCACCGGCATCGGCACCAGCGAATTCCACACCGTCGGCGGCAACCCAAACACGCCCATCTTCTACATCCCCGCCGGCAAGCCCGTCCGCCTGAAGATGAGCTCAAACGACGTGCTCCACGCCTTCTGGGTCCCCGACTTCCGCAACAAGCTCGACGTGATGCCAAACCGCTACACGCCCTTCGTCTTCACCGCAAACCCAATCGACCGCACCGGCGCCGACCAGCGCGTCCAGACCATGACAGACAAGAACGGCAACGAGTTCTACTACCGCGACCACATCGCCTACTGCGCCGAATACTGCGGCGACCAGCACTCCGAGATGATGGCCACCCTCCGCGCCGTCGAGCCCGAGTACTACAACACCTGGCTCAACACACCGCCATACGACGCGGGCACGCTCCCCGTCGACGTCGGTGAGCTCGTCTGGAAAGCAAAATGCGCCGTCTGCCACACGATCGATGGCGGCGCAGGGACGGGGCCGACATGGCTTAACAGCTACGGCTACCCGCGAGAGTTCACCAACGCCGATCCGATGACCCAAGCCAATATCGACGCCGACCCACTCCTCTGGGACAACTACACCCGCGAATCGATCATCAACCCTGGAGCCAAGATCCGCGCCGGGTACCAGAACGCCATGCCCTCCTTCGACGGACAGCTCAGCCGCGTCGAGCTCAGAGGCATCATCGCCTACATGCGAAGCCTCTCGGACCAGAACCCAGGCACGAACATCGAAGGCTTCGAGGACCTCGAAGCAGAAGCCGCCGCGCTCGAAGAGAACGCCGGCGAATAACGAGATCGAATCGGCGGCTTCAACCGCCGAAGCAGCAACCGCCGACCGCGGCGGAAGGAAAGTGTCATGACCACCGTCGACAGAACAAGTGACCACCTGGGCGGACACGCCGGGCACCACGACGAAGGCTCCTACCTCACCCCAAAGTACGGGCCCATCGGCACCGTCTGGGACTGGATGACCACCGTCGATCACAAAAAGATCGGCGTCATGTACCTCTTCGCCGTCCTCTTCATGTTCTTCCTGGGCGGCGTGGCCGCGATCATGCTCCGCACCGAGCTCCTCGCGCCCACACGCATCGTCGACGGACAGGTCGCCGGCGCCGCGCTGAGCGCCCTCGTCGAGGGCGAGGTCACGCCCACCTCCGTCGGCCAGCTCTACAACCGCGTCATGACCATGCACGGCGCGATCATGGTCTTCATGTTCATCGTCCCGGGCATCCCCGCGTCGCTGGGCAACTTCTTCCTCCCGCTCATGCTGGGCGCCAAGGACGTCGCATTCCCAAGGCTCAACCTCGCCAGCTGGTACATCTACGTGTTCGGCTCCATGTTCGGCGTCTTCTCCATCATCCAGGGAGGTGTCGACACCGGCTGGACCTTCTATACCCCATACTCAACAACCACCGCGGGCCAACCGCAGGTCATCGCGATGGTGCTCGCCGCCTTCATACTCGGCTTCAGCTCCATCTTCACGGGCCTGAACTTCATCGTCACCACGCACAAACTCAGAGCGCCGGGCATGGGCTGGTTCGACATGCCCCTCTTCATCTGGGCCGTCTACTCGACCTCCATCATCCAGGTCCTCGCGACGCCCGTCATCGGCATCACGCTGCTGCTGCTCGTCTTCGAGCGCGTGCTCCAGATCGGCATCTTCGATCCGGGCCTGGGCGGCGACCCCGTCCTCTTCCAGCACTTCTTCTGGTTCTACTCCCACCCCGTCGTCTATGTGATGATCCTCCCCGCGATGGGCATCATCTCCGACGTCCTCGCCGTCCACTGCCGCAAGCGACTCTTCGGCTACCGGGCCATCGCTTTCAGCTCGCTCGCCATCGCCGCCATCAGCTTCCTTGTCTGGGGGCACCACATGTTCACCAGCCAGGGCGAGCTGGCCGCGATGATCTTCAGCTTCCTCACCTTCTTCGTCGCCATCCCGACCGCCGTGAAGGTCTTCAACTGGATCGCCTCCCTCTACAAGGGCTCGATCACCTTCACCACACCGATGCTCTACGTCTTCGCGTTCCTCTTCCTTTTCTCGATCGGCGGCCTGACGGGCCTCCCGCTGGGCACGCTCTCGACCGACCTCCACCTCCACGACTCCTACTTCGTCGTCGCGCACTTCCACTACGTCATGTTCGGCGGCACCGTCATCGCATTCCTCGCCGGCATCCACCACTGGTGGCCCAAAATGTTCGGACGCATGTACAACGAGAACGCCGGACGCATCGGCTGCCTCCTCGTCTTCGTCGGATTCAACGTCACCTTCTTCACCCAGTTCTTCCTGGGCACGCAGGGCATGCCGCGCCGATACGCCAGCTACGTCGACGAATTCACGCTCCTCCACCAGATCTCCACCTACGGCTCGTACATCCTGGCGCTGGGCTTCTTCGTCCACCTCGGTACATTCATCCACTCGCTCTTCCTCGGACCCAAGGCCCCGCAGAACCCCTGGGGCGGCCTCACCCTCGAATGGGAAACCGAAACCCCGCCCATCGAGCACAACTTCCACGAAGAGCCCGTCGTCACCCACGGCCCGTACGACTTCGACGAAGTCGTCCCGCCCGGCTGGGATGCAAAGGACTACCCGCTCCCCGAACCGCGTCCCGCTGGAAGCAAGCACTGAACCCGAAACGACCGAAAGCCTCTGCATGAGGAACGCTTAAAGATGGCCACGATCAATTCACACCAGCACGGGCTCCAGCAGGACCAGGAAAAGGTCCCGCTGTGGAAGCGCTACCAGCACGGCCACCACTGGCGAACCGCCGACGACGAGTTCGATGCCGCCAAAATCGGCATCTGGCTCTTCCTCTCCACCGAGATCCTGCTCTTCTCGGGCATGTTCTGCGCCTACGCCCTCTTCCGCCTCATGTATCCCGAGTCCATCGCTGCCGGCTCGAGCTACCTCGACTGGCGCTGGGGCGGCCTCAACACCGTCGTCCTGCTGATCTCCAGCTTCACGATGGCCAACGCCATCCGATGCGTCCAACTCGACAAACAGGGATGGGCCAAGATCAACCTTATCATCACATGGCTCTGCGCCGCGCTCTTCCTGGCCATCAAGCTCACCTTCGAGTACGGCCCCAAGTGGGCGCAGGGAAAGCGCCCCGGCACGCTCTTTAACTACCCATTCGCCTCCGAAACGCACGAGCCGATCTGGTGGGGCATCTACTACGTCTCCACCGGCATCCACGCCACGCACGTCATCGGCGGCATGGCACTCATCGCCCTCCTCATCTGGCGCCAGCACAAGGGCGCCTACGGCCCAACCCACTACACCCTGATGGAAGGCGTCGGCCTCTACTGGCACATCGTCGACCTCGTCTGGATCTTCCTCTTCCCACTCCTGTACCTCGTCCACTGAGAAAGACCAAACCATGAGCCACGCCAAAGCACACGCATACGACCCAGCCGATCCGCACGGCTTCCACGAGGAAGGCCACCACGGGCACGTCATCGTCCCGTGGCAGATCCTGCTCGGTGTTCTCTTCACGCTGCTCGTCTTTACCGTCCTGACGGTCTTCCAGGCGCAGTTCGAGAAGTACGCCGCTCACGAGTGGGGCTGGCAGATCCCGGGCTGGGTCAACGTCGTACTCGCCATGGGCATCGCCTGCATCAAGGGCACCCTCGTCGTCATGTACTTCATGCAGCTCCGCTACGACAAGGGCATCAACATCATCCTCTTCCTCTTCACGCTCTTTGCGGTCTGGCTCTTCATCATGTTCACCGCCATCGACCTCACAGGTCGGGGACACATCACCGAATGGCGCGCCGGTGAGATCACCGGCGGCGGCACCGGCGCCGGCGTCCGACGCGAGGGCGTCAACGGACCGCTCATCATCGTCGCCAAGGACCAGTTCATCGCCGAGCACGGCCTCGCCGAGTACGAGAGAGAACTCCACGCGCACCACTCCGATCACGGCGCCGACGAAATCTCCACCGCCCACGCGAGTCGGACACGCCAGGGGCTCACACCCGGTCTCTTCTCCACAGGTGTCTGGGAACACATCAGCTCGGGACACGACGATCACGCCGACCCGCACGCACACGACGATGACGCCTCCCACGCGGACGCCGCCGAGCACGACGACGCCGGCGGGCACTGATCCCCGCACCCACGGAGCACAATGGCGCTCAAGAAACCAATCCCCACGATCTCGCTGGCGATCTCAACGCTCGTCTTCGTCGCGGCCGCCGCGATGCTCGCAACGAAAATCGCCACGTTCAACCGCGACAACCTCCCACCCCGTGCTCATTTCATGCCCGTCGAAGCCGAGCACTTCCGCTTCGGCGCTGAAGAGGTCCACTTCAACGAAGAGACCACGCCCACCGGGCAGAAAGTCGTCGTTGTTACCTTCGGCGACCAAACCATCCGCCTCCCCGAAACCATCCCCGGAGGCATCGAGGAACTCCCCGATCTCCGGCGCTACGAAGACTGGCTCCGCGTCTACCGGTTCATCATGGTCAAGGGCATGACCGCCCAGGACGCCGTCAAAGCGATCGGAACCGACGAGGTCGACGACCGACTCACCATCGTCGTCCGAATCCCGCCCCCGGGCGCCGACCACCGCACGTGGGGCGAGATCTGGTCCCACGACTGGAAGTTCGATATCTACGAACTCACCGAGGACGCCAGAATCGTTCACGAACGATTCGCGTACCCATCCAAACGCCGCGGCAACGAGCCTCCCAAAGAAGGCGAGCTCCAGGAAGGCACCTGGCAGTACGACGCCGCGATGACGTCCATCCCCCCGGTCTCAAGACCAAAGCCCCAGTACGACAACGACGCCTCCCTCAAATTCGGCTTCGACTTCCTCCTCGCAGGCGCCGCGGGCGTGGTCATGATCCTCAGCGCCGGCTTCCTCTTCGCACCACCGAAGCGAAACGAATAGCACCCGCGCCGGAGGCTTCCAGCCTCCGCGTGCAGCAAAGACCACAAACCCTTAGCGCAACCAATCCTCTCCTCCCCCGTCGCCGACGGGGGAGGTGTCTGCGTAGCAGACGGAGGGGGCCTGACTTTCGTTCAGTGCGGGCGACGTCCCGTCGCCCAGCCTCATCGACTCAGACTCAGGTAAACACCTGCCTGAGCACGCCGCCGCTGCGCCACAGATCAAGCTCGTTGAGCAGCTTGGCCAGCACGAGGTTGATGATCACGATCGCAAGGAAGCTCGTCACAAACGAGTCCGTCGTCGCGCGCCCGACGCCCACCGCGCCCTGCTTGCAGTTGAAGCCCTTGTAGCAGCTGATGATCCCGATCGCAAAACCAAAGACCAGGCTCTTGACGATCCCGTTGAACAGATCAAACCACGTCACCAGCGCCGCCGAATACCGCCAGAACTGCTCGCTGTTGGCGTCGTAGACCTGCGTCGTCACCCACCACCCGCCGAAGACGCCGCACGCGTTGGAGACGATGGTCAGCGCCGGGATCATCAGGACGCACGCCATCACCCGCGGGCAGACGAGCACCCTGACCGGGTCCGCAGCCATCGCGCGCATCGCGTCGAGCTGCTCAGTCACACGCATCGAGCCCAGCTCCGCCGTCAGCGAACAGCCCACACGCCCCGCCAGGATCACCGCCGCCAGCACGGGCCCGATCTGCTTGGTCAGCGAGATGTTGATCACGCCGCCCAGCCGGACTTCCTGACCGATCGCCGCGAACTGAAGGTATCCCTCGATCGCAAGGATCATCCCGATGAACGCGCCTGTGATCGCCAGCACCGGCACGCTCATCGTCCCGATGAAGAACAGCTGCCTGGCCAGCCTGTCCCACCGGAGCCACGTCCAGAAGAAAACAAACCCGCGCACCGTCTCGCCGGTGAACTTCGCAAAGTTCCCCGCGCCCGCCAGCGACCGATCCACGCGCGCACCCAGAGCAGCAAGCCACCCAAGCAGGCTCGGCGCCAAACCGGACTGGCTCGCTCCGTCAGGGACGCTGCCCCCTCCGTTCAAGATAGATCGAGGCGGATCAATCACCCGCCATGGTTACTTCACGGGGTCCAGAGGACGAGCCGCGGGGGCCTGCGTATCCGCATCGCTGCTCGTGACCGACGAGCTCGATGCGCCGCTCTGAGCACGGAAGTAGATCTCAACGCGACGGTTCTGCGCCGTGTTCCCGTTCGCCGCGTTCGGAACCGCCGGATGGCTCTCGCCCCAGCCCGCGACCAGCATGCGATCCACGGGCACGCCCAGCGAAGACAGCTTCTGCTTCACCGAGATCGCACGATGCACCGAGAGGTGCGTGTTCGTCGGGTGACGCTGAGCCGTCCCGGAGCTGATGGCCTGCGAATCCGTGTACCCGATGATCTGCAGCTCGTAGCGAGCCGCTTCCTGGCTCTTGAGCACGTTCGCCAGAGCCGCCAGCGTCGCGTTGGTGCCCTCGCGGAGCTGATCCGACCCCGAGTTGAACGTCAGGTCGCTCGAGAACCGCAGCATGCCCAGGCGCGAGTCGTACGTGACCAGATCCGGGTGCAGCCGGGCCAGCTCGCGGAGCGCGCGGTCCGTTGCCGGGTCCATCAGGTTCAGCCCGCGGAGCTGATCGTCCAGCTCCAGCAGCAGCTGGTTGTTCGAGGCCAGCTCGCCGCGCAGCTTGGCGTTCTCCGCGCGGAGCTGCTCGAGCGTGCTCTGCGTGCCGCTGCTCGCGTTGCCCTGCAGCGCCAGAGCGCTCTGGAGCTGCTCGTTCTCACGCGCCAGTGTCGAGTTGCGATCAGCCGCGGCCCGGTACTGCATCTCGAGCTGGTCGTAGTGCTGCTGCGACACGCACCCGCCCAGTCCCAAGCTCAGCCCAAGACCAACAAGACCAGCAACCCGGAATTTCGTATTCTTGCGTGCGGACATCGACCACTCCTTCTCTGGATCGTCCAAACCACCAGACCCGCGTCGCGGCAGCGAAGCCATGCGCGACGCCGATGGACAGGCAAGGATATCAAGCGCCAACGCGCCCAGTCGCGGGAGATCCAAACTTCGTGAGCAGATCCGCAAAATCCCTCGTACTCCTCACCGCCGACGCGCTCACATGCGCAAATCTGTCGGTTACGGGCGATCGGACTTCGCCCGTCGCGATCCTCGTCGAACGCTCTCCGCAAACTTTGCGCATCCTCGCCGTCGGCAAACTCACCCAGGTCCAATCCCACCCCGCAACCGACAGGGCCCAACGCATCGAGGCGCCGGGCGCTGTCCTCCTGCCCGCGCTCGCAAACGCGCACACCCACCTCGACCTCACCCACATCGGCCCACAACCCCACGACCCAAATCAGGGATTCGTGGCTTGGATCGACATGGTCCGCGCCGAACGACACGCAGATTCAGCCCAGATCAGGGCATCTGTCGCCCAAGGGTGTCGGTTGCTCAAAGCGGGCGGCGTCGCGCTCGTCGGTGACATCGCCGGGGCGGCGGGGGGGATGCCGAGCTTCGAGCCATGGCAAGCCCTTGCCGAATCAGGACTTGCGGGCGTCAGCTACCTCGAGTTTTTCGCCATCGGCACCCGAACCCAGGCCTCGATCGATCGGTTGGAATCGCTGCTGGCCTCGACTGACACTTTCAAGCGGGGCAGGGTGCGTCTCGGGCTCCAGCCGCATGCTCCAAATACAGTCTCTCCAGCGGGTTACGAGGCCGCTCGCCTGCTCGCCAAGCGCGATGCGCTCCCGCTGATGACCCACCTCGCCGAGTCCCCCGAAGAGCGCCAATTCATCGCCGAGGGCACCGGTCCCCAATGCGATCTGCTCAAGAACCTGGGCATCTGGAGCGACGAAGCCGCAAGAGACTTCGGAAAGGGACTGACTCCGATCGGGCACCTTGAGCCGTTCATCCGGCAGAGCGGCTCAAGCGCCGTCCATGTCAATCAATGCTCGGACGCCGACCTCGCCATTCTCGCATCCTCGCGCACGAGGGTGGTCTACTGCCCTCGGGCCAGCGCCTATTTCGGCGCCGAGCGCCATTTCGGGGCGCACCGGTACCGGGAGATGATCGACGCGGGCATCGAGGTCGCTCTGGGGACGGATTCGGTCATCAACCTTCCATCCGGCGTGGTGGATGAAGCAGGCCTGGGTCTTTCAACCCTGGATGAAGCACGGTTCCTCTACGCCCGTGACGGCACGGATCCGGATCTGCTCGTACGGATGATGACCGTTCACGGCTCGCGCCTGCTCGGTTTCGATGATTCGGTGGTCTCGCTGTCGCAAGGCTCGACACCCGCGGGCATCATCGCGGTACCCGCTGAGGGAGAGGGCTCGCCCGCCAGGCGGGTGATGGCCTCGGAATCGGCGCCCAGATTTCTGTTTGACGAGAACTGATCCGGCTAGGCAGGAGTGGCGCCGAAGGCATGCGTAGCATTGCCGAGTCCATGTTTTTCTCTGTTCTCGGGAGACTCGTTTGAGCGCAAAGTGGCGTCAGGTACAGGCGTGGGATCGGGAGCACCTCACCGGGGCGTTGACGCCGGTGCGTTATGTGATGCACGCGCTCAGCTCGATCACGCTGGCCGCGATTTTGCTCACGGGCGTGGCTCTCTACGCGGTTCTGGCCAGTGTGCCCGTCGGGCTGCTGGCGCTGATCCCGACGTGGCTGATCTACATCCTCTCGCTCGTGGCGGCCTCGCTCGTGCCGGCGGCGACTTTGGTGGCGCTCACAGGGCGTCTGGCGCGAGCCAGAGGCCTGACGCGGGCGCCCCAGTTCCTGCTCAAATTTGCTGTGTTCGTCGCGGTCACCGCGGCGGGCACATTGATTTGGCTCGACTTTGTCTGGCCCGCGATCCGCTACGAGCCCGCGACCGGCGAGGGGCTGCGGCTCTTTGCGCCCTTTGTCGAGGCGTACGCGAGCGTGACGGTCAGGCGTCTGCCCGCGATGGAGATGACGGAGCTCGAGTTCTACGCGTGGTGGCCCATGCGCGCGATGCTGCTGCTCTTTACGATCAATCTGATCGTGGCGACGATCCGGCGCATCGAGTTCAAGTTCGTCAACATCGGCGTGCTGACCGTGCACACGGGGATCATTCTGATCGCGGTGGGCAGCGTGTACTACCAGATGTTCAAGCAGGAGGGCGACACGCTGCTTCTTGCCGGCGGCGCGCTGCAGGGGCAGATGGGCACGGGGCCCGGGCCCGGTCAGGCGGCGTTCTACGACCGCGAAGATCCGGCGCTCTGGATCCACGCGGGCATGGACTGGCACCAGCGCCGCCTCGACGGGTTGCCCCGGTACAACGATTACAACCTGGGCGCCGGGCAGGGCGAGACGGTGCACGATCTCGTGGCGCAAGAGCGCGATGCGGATGAAGAGCATCGCGATCTGAGCCTTGCGGTCCGGGGCACGGAGGGGCTCGGCGGCACCGCGGATCTGGCGTTCCGAGTGGTCGGGTTCGCTTCGTACGCCGAGGCAGCCAAGCGCTGGCAGCGCGTCGAGCCAGCGCGTCCCGAGGGGCTGCGCCAGGCGATGCGGGTGGTGTATCTGGTCGGGCACGACCTTGAGCAGACGGGCCAGGTCGACGAGGAAGGGCGCCGTGTGCTCTGGTTTGCGCTGGCTCCGGGCGATCCGGTCAGCGGCATGCGCGAGACGGCTGACATCGGCATCGAGTACGCCATCGGCATGGACCCGGTGCGCTGGGCGGACCTGCAGACGCAGCTGCCCGTCGGCGCGCCCGCGGGTTTGGTCGTTGAGATCCCCGGGGCGTCGTACCGCGCGGTGGTCTCGCCAAGGGTGGGTGTGCGGACGGCGCTGGGCGAGACGGGCTGGCACCTGACGCTGCAGCAGGTGGCGCCGGAGCCCCCGTTTCCGATCGTGACACCCGGCTATACCGACGCGACGAGCAGCGTGGCGCTGGTGCGTTTGGAGCCCCCGGGCGGTGAGGCGTTCGTGCGCTGGGTGTACCACCGGTTCCCCGAGATCTCGCAGGACCTCTTGGAGCAGCAGAGCGCCGAAGGCAGGCCCATGAGGCGCGATCCGGACGCGAGCGTGCGTGTTGGGTTCGTCGATGCCTCGAAGTTCCAGGTGTATTTCAACGAGGACCCGGCGACGGGGCTGGTCGATGCGATCGTGCGCACGCCCGGTTCGCTCTCGGTCAGCAGGGGCCTTGAGCCCGGCTCGCGTTTGCGCGAGCCGGTGGAGCGGATCTCGTTCGACCTTGCGGACCGCTGGGACGATGCGCGCCAGATCGAGATCCCGGCGCCGGTCGCGGACGATGCGCGCGACGGGAACATGGTCGGCACGTTCGACAAGTCGATGGTCGCAGTCGAGGTGACTCAGCGGAGCACGGGCTGGAGCGATGTGGTCTGGCTGCCCTTCTGCAAGTTCACGGATGTGACGTCGCTGCGTGCGGCTTCGCAGCGTGCGGTCGATCTGCCCGACGGGCGCCGGATCTCGCTCGTGTTCGGACGCGTGCAGCACCGGCTGCCGGGGTTCCAGCTTCGGATGCTGGACTTTCAGATGCTCAGCTACGACCACCGCGGCTCCCCTCGCGACTACCAGACCTTGGTGCGCGTCGAATCGACGGACGGCTCATTCCAGTCGTTCGATCACATCACGAGGCTCAACGCGCCGCTGAAGGCGCCCTTCCTCTGGTCGGATTCCCGGGGTTTCGCGGCCAATGTGGTCGGCGAGATCGTGAGCCATCTGAGCCCGAAGCAGTACAAGTTCGCGCAGGCGGGCTGGGATCGCGCCGGGTGGGAGCAGAGCCAGCAGATGGTGGACCAGGGGTTGCTAGAGCGACCCCGCGCGAGCTTTACGATCCTGGGTGTGGGCAATAACCCGGGCATCCACATCATCGCGCTCGGTGGCGTCCTGATGGGCGTGGGCACGCCGTGGGCGTTCTATATCAAGCCCTGGCTTGTGCGCCGACAACGCGACAAGCTCAAGGCGCAGCTGGCGGTTGCATCCAAGAAAGAACAATCAGAGCCTCAGGCGGCTCTGGAGGGGAGCCACTCATGAGTCGCGCACTGATCGCACTCGTGCTCGTTGTGTTCGGTGTGCTGAGCGCCGCGGCTCAGTACGCCCCCGAGGGCAACGCGCACCCGGAGACGCAGATCGTCGGCGAGGCCTCGGGGGAGCTGACCAATCCGTTCGGTGCGCCCGCGGCACGGTCCACGATGTCGCCCGATCAGAAGCACGCGTTCGCTCAGTCGGTGGATGTGTCGGCGCTGGGTTCGCTTGCGGTCTTCCACAACGGGCGGGTCAAGACGATCGGCACGCTCGCGGAGGAAACGGTGTCCACGCTGGCGGGCAAGCGCCGGTACGACGAGCCGGGCAAGCCCGCGCCGAACGGTGCGGCGCTCAAGCTGAAGTACAACCCGGTCTTTACGCTGCTCGATCTGGTGATCGACCCGGCGTACTACGGCGACAAGCCGCTGCTGGCGATGGACTTCCTGCCCGCGCGCCGGGCATTCCTGGAGCGGGCGTTCCCGGAGGACCCGAACGCCCGCGAGCGCTGGACGAAGCTCGGGCGGATCTCGCCTGCCATGGCGGTGCAGCTTGGCGGGCAGGTGTACCGGGATCATGAGGCGGTGCCCGCGTACCGCGAGGCGATTGCGCGCCTCGATCAGCGCGTGGGGCTCTATCAGAACAGCGTGAACAACCTTGCGATGGTGGCGCCCGAATCGAAGGCCGACAAGTGGCACCACCTGAGTGAGCAAGGGAGCCAGACGGAGCTCGGGCGGGCGTCTGCGAAGCTGGGCCAGGCGTGGCGCGCGGGCGATGCCCCGGGCGTCAACGCGGCGATCGCGGAGCTTGCCGTGCTGCTCCCGGCGATCAACAGCGAGCAGTACCCGACGGGTCGCCTTGCGGTCGAGACGACGTACAACACGCTCCACGCGTTCGAGTGGGGGCTGTGGCTCTATGGGCTGGCGCTGGTGACCCTGATGCTGGCGTTCGGGACGGGTCGCCGGTGGCTGGTGATGCTTGGCATCGCGGCGCTGACGCTGGCGATCGCGATGCACGCGACGGGGTTTGTGCTCCGGTGCATCGTCGCGGATCGGTTTGCGATCCAGAACCAGTTCGAGTCGATGACGGGGCTCTCCCTCTTTGCGGCGATCGTGGGCACGGGGCTCATGCTGCTTCGCAAGCAGTGGCTCTTTGGGGCTGCGATTTCGGGCGTGGGATTCCTGGTGCTGATCACGGCGACGCAGACGGGCGTGCCGGGCAGGGATATCCAGAGCGAGGCGGCGATTCTCAACACGAGCGTGCTGCTGAAGTACCACGTGACGACGGTGCTGGCGAGCTACGGGCTGATCTCGCTCGGGTTCATCGTGAGCCTGTTCTATCTCGGGACGCACTACATCGCCAGGGCGCGGGGCAAGCAGGGCGAGGCGCTGCTCGCGGCTGATGCGCTCGGGATCGCTGAGGGCAAGCCGGCAGGCGTGCAGCGGACGCTCTCGGATCTGCACAAAGCGCAGCTGAGCGTGCTGCAGCTGGCGTTCTGGACGCTCGGGGTCGGGACGCTCCTTGGCGCGTGGTGGGCGGACCACTCGTGGGGACGCTGGTGGGCTTTCGACCCGAAGGAAACGTGGGCGCTCGTGACGTGGATCGTCTACCTCATCGTGGTGCACGTGCGCATTGCGGGGGTGAAGAATCCCGGGCTGGTCACGGCGTGGCTGAGCGTGATCGGGTTCTTCATCATGCTGTGGACGTACTTCGGCGTGAACCTGCTCTTACCGGGCTTGCACGCGTACGCATAATCGGCTCGGCATCGGTTTGGAAGACCGATATTTCGAGTTGGGGAGATCCGCTGGCGGAATCTCGTCGTATCCATACCCAGTCAGGGGCTGGGAAAGGCCCCAAAGGGTCTAGGAGGCCGAGCGAACGGATGCTACGATTGGCTCCGGAGGCCGGGCCTCAAGAGCTCGGCGGCGAGAAGCCGAGAGAGAAGCTGGAATGAGCACCGAAGTCCCGATCATCGATTGGCAGAAGCTGGCCAAGGACGCCGGCGGGTTCAGCCCGCACGTTTTCGAGTTCGTGCGCGACGGGCTCCAGTTCACCTCCGAGCAGGTCCACAAGGAGCTCGACGAGGACGATGTCCGCCATGTTTCGGGGCAGGAGCTCTGCGAGGGGCTCCGGGACCTTGCGATCCGGCGGTACGGCCCCCTGGCCCGGACGGTGCTTGAGCACTGGAATGTCCGCAAGACCGCGGACTTCGGCAAGGTCGTCTTCGCACTGATCGACGTCGGCGTCCTGCGCAAGACCGAGGACGACGCGCCGAAGGACTTTGTCGATGTCTACGACTTCGACGAAGCCTTCGCTGAGGGCGAGCTGATCTAGATCGGGGCGATTGTGCCCTTCTTCCGGGTTTGGTATATCCTGCCCGGCCATGGATCAGCCCGAGCACCATTCCGAAGATCAGACCCAGCAGGAGGTCCCGGGGCGTTGGCTCGATCGCCATCTGTGGCAGATCCAGCCCGTCCGCGATCTCATGGTTGTCGCGGCGGTCTTCGGGTTCTTCTGGCTGGGCTACAAGCTGAGCGTGGTGACGGTGCCGCTCTTGCTGGCTATTACGCTGGCGTACGTGTTCGAGCCCCTGATCAAGCGTGCGACACGGGTGGAATGGATCAGCCGCCAGGGCGCCGTGGCAGGGATCATCGGGCTGACGGTGCTGGTCGTGGTCGTGCCCTTGACGATCGGGCTCTCGTTCGCGGCGATCCAGGGTGTGCAGCTTGCGGGTGACCTTGCAACGCAGACGACGGCGATCAAGGCCGCGATCGACAACCCCGATGACGAGCTGCTGCAGAGCCGGGTGCAGGGGCGGATCCCCGAGTGGATCCGCGACGCGATCCTGGACGCCCGCGAGCGCGAGCAGGAGCGTCTCGAAGAGCAGGACAGGCTCAATGCGCCAGCGCCCAATGAGGACCCACAGAATGCGGCGCCGCTGCCGGGAGAATCGTCGTCGGATGCGGAAGGCGATGGTTCTGAGGGCGAGATGACCGACGGCACCGACGCGGAGCCATCTGCTGTTGACGCGCAGGGGGAAGCGATAGACCAGCCCGTCGTGACACCGCCAATCAAGCGGGTCAAGCGACTCCCGGACGACGATTTCTCCGAGGCGATGCAGGTCGTCCTGAGCTGGGTCGAGCGGAATGCGACCGCGGTCTCGCAGCGGGCGCTGCAGACCGGGGCGACGGCGTTCGAGGCGTTCGTGCGCACGATCACGTCGGTCATGTACATCGGGTTTACGCTCTTTCTGACGGCGTTTTTCTTCTTCTTCATCTCCACGGGTTACGGCAAGTTCCTCGAGTTCTCGGGCAAGTTCATCCCCGAGGACCGCAGAGAGTTCACGCTCCACCTGCTGCACCGGTTCGATCAGGTCGTGTCCGGGTTTATCCGGGGCAGGCTGACGATCGCGTTTATCCAGTCGATCGTCTTCTCGCTCGGGTACTGGATCATCGGCGTGCCCGCGCCGGTGCTGCTGGGCGTCGCGGTGGCGCTGCTCTCGATCGTGCCCTACGCGGCGCTGGTCGGGATCCCGATCTCGATCGGGATGCTGTGGCTCGAGTCTCGGACGGGATTCCGCGGGTCGCTCATCTGGACCGTGGGTGCGCCGGTGGTGTTCTACTTCATCGGGCAGGCGCTCGATGACTACGTCTGGACGCCGCTGATCCAAGGCAAGTCGACGGGCATGGACACGCCGACAATCCTGTTTGCGACACTCGCGGGCGGGGCGCTGCTGGGCGTGTACGGCCTCTTGCTCGCGATCCCGCTCGCGGCGTGCATCAAGATCCTGCTCGAGGAGGTCTTCTGGCCCCGGTTCCAGGACTGGATCGCTGGCAAGCGCCCCGATTTCCTGCCGATCGACAAGGGGTAGCAAGCCCTGCACCTTCTCCCATCTGGGGAGAAGGCGCACGCGCCGCGGGCGGATGAGGGGCCTCGCTTCGACGCGCTGCATTCGGTCGAACGAAAGACAAAGCCCCCTCACCCCAGCCCTCTCTCCAGATGGAAGAGGGAGCAAAGGCGTTCCCTCGCTTGCGCTTCGGGCTCGTTTACCGATGTTCTACCCAGACGGGATTACTTCTGGGTGTACCGCTCGGGCACGGGCACGGCGTCCGAGGCTTGGTTCCAGATGATGGAGAAGACCTTCCAGCCCTCGTCGGTGCGCACAAGCTGGATGCTGTTGACGCCCGAGACTCGGAGGGGCGATTCGTCGTCCTCGTTCCCGGTGCCTTCGTAGGTGCTCATGGCGTGCGCGATCGAGCCGTAGACCTCGAGCACCCGGTGGGTCTCTCGTTCGGTGAATCCGATCTGGACGAGCATCTCGCCCGAGCGTTCGATGTATTCCTCGGGGGTCATCGTGATGGAGCTGACCGAGCCGTCGGCGCGTGTGAAGCAGGCGCCCATGTGCGCGGTGGGTGTGAACATTGTGCGGAAGCGGTCCCAGTCGCGTTCCTGCCCGGCTGGGCCGGAGATCACGTCGTAGAGGGCGAGGATCGCTTGGTCGATCTTCTCAAAGTCCTCGGCGGACACTTCGGGCATGCGCTCGGCGTCGGTAGGCTGGAAGAGTTCCGTCGCGGTCCAGCCGCCCGCGGTCAGTGCGCCAAGCGCGATCAACGCCGCTGCTGTTGTCCGTTTCATCCGAGTTCTCCGGTTCGTGAGGGAGGTCAGCGAGCGCGGATCACTTCCGCTTCTTGCGCTGCTTGAATTTCTTATTGCCGACCGTGCCGGTGGTTGAGCCCTTGGCGGACATCCCGGGCAGGCCCGACATGCCTGGCATCATGCCCTCGAGCCCGCCTCCGGCGGCGAGTCGCTTGACGGCTCCGATCTTGCCCCCCGCGCCCAGGCCTGCCATCTGCTTGCTCATCTGGCTGACCATCCCGAACTGCTTGACGATCTGCCCGACGCGGGCCTGATCGCCCCCGAATCCCTTGGCGATGCGGCGCTTCCGGGAGTTGTCGATGATCTTGGGCTTCTCGCGCTCAGCGGTGGTCATGGAGCCGATCATCGCCTCGACTCGGTCGAGTTCTTTCTCGTCGAACTCGACGTTCTTGAGCGCCTGCCCGACGCCCGGGAGCATGCCCAGCAGCTGCTTCATGGGCCCCATCCGGCGGAGCGTCTTGAGCTGCTTGAGGAAGTCGTCCATGGTCATCTCGCCCTTGGCCATCTTGGCCTGCAGGCGCTCGGCTTCCTCTTCGCTGACTTCTTCCTGCGCTTTCTCGACGAGGCTGAGGATGTCGCCCATGCCCAGGATCCGCCCGGCGATGCGCTCCGCGTTGAAGACCTCGATCGCGTCGAGTGTTTCGCCCGTGCCGATGAAGCGGATCGGGGCGCCGGTGACTTCCTTGACGCTGATCGCGGCGCCGCCCCGCGTATCGGAGTCGAACTTGCTCAGGATCACGCCATCGACCGTGAGTTTCTGGTGGAAGGCCTTGGCGCTGGTGACCGCGTCCTGCCCGGTCATCGCATCGACGACGAGGAAGATCTGGTGGGGCTGGAGCGCGGTGTTCACGCCTCGCAGCTCGCCCATGAGCTCGTCGTTGATGTGCAGACGCCCGGCGGTGTCGAGGATCAGGACATCGACGTCCTTCTCGCGGGCGGCCTTGAGCGCGTTCTGGCAGACCTTGACCGCGACGCCCACGGCCTTGCCGTACGCGTTGCACTTGTCGGGCTCGGCGTAGAAGTGGACGCGTTCGTTGCCGGCCATGGCGTCGGCCTGCCTGGCGACGATCTCGAGCTGCTCGACGGCTGCTGGGCGCTGGAGGTCTGCGGCGCAGAGCATGACGCTGCGACCCTGTTTCTTGAGGTAGGCGGCCAGCTTGCCGCAGGTGGTTGTCTTTCCCGAGCCCTGCAGCCCGCACATCATGACGACGGTGGGGCCGGGGGCGACCTTGAGGATGCCCGGGTTTTCAGACTCCCCGCCCAGGAAGGCCACGAGCTGCTCGTGGACGATGCCGATCATCTCCTGCCCGGGCTTGAGGCTCTTGGTCACGTCGCGTCCGACGGCCTCCTGCATCACGCGCTCGCAGAACCGCTGGACGACGTCGTACTGCACGTCGGCTTCGAGCAGCGAGGTCTCGACCTCGGTCATCGCCTCGCGGACGTTGGCCTCGGTGATCTCAGCCTTGCCCGAGAGTTTGCGGAAGACGCTGTTGAAGCCGTCGGAGAGTCGATCGAACATGACACGTCGCCCCGTGTTGGCGGGGCGCTCCTCGTTTGGATGTCATGGCCTGACCGCAGCCGGGGGAGTGTAGGCGGACTTGAATGGATGTTCGGGTGCCACGGCTTGTCCCGAAGGGCAAGCCGTGCGATGTATCGAGTGCTTTACATTCACGGCTTACCGAAGACGGACAAGCCGTGGCACCCATGGGCTCTCAGTCTTCCTGACCAAGCACCCACGCCAGCCCGCCTTCGAGGTGCTGGACGAAGTCGGGCTCGGTGAAGGATTCGCTGGTGTGTCCACCTCCGGTGTAGAAGCTGCGCCCGCCGTCGTACTCGTGGCACCAGGCGATGGGGTGTGAGTCGCCCATGGTGGCGCCTTCGTAGGTCGTCTCGTCGAGGGCGAGGAGCTTGCTGACTTCGTCCGCGGGCATGCTGCGGTAGTCGTACCACTCGTCGGTGCGGACCCAGTGTGCGCCCAGGTGCTTCGTCGAGGGGTGGTGCTGGTCGAGGACGTGGAGGGTCGCTTCCTGGATGCTCGGGTGGCTCTTGAACTGCGCACCGACGAGGCTGGCGTACCAGGGCCAGTCGTACTCCGTGTCCGCCGCGGCGTGGATGCCCATGTATCCCTTGCCCGCCTGGATGAACTTCTCGAACGCCTCCTGCTGCGCGTCATCCAGTACGTCGCCCGTCGTGCTCAGGAAGACGACCGCGTCGTAGTCGGCGAGCTTCTCTTCGGTGAAAGTGGTTGAGTCCTCCGTGTGCTCAACAGCCCAGCCTCGGGACTCACCGATCTTGCGCACGGCTTCGACACCATCCGGGATCGAGCTGTGCCGGAATCCGGCGGTCTTGGTGAAGACGAGCACGCGGTGCTTGGGGGCGGGCAGCGCTTCTTCGTCATATGGCGCAGGCGACCAGGCGAGGAGCGGGAGAGTGATCAGGGCGGCAACGAGGATGTGGGTCAGTTTCATGGTGCCAGCTTAGCGTTTCTTGCTCAGCCAGTTGTGGAGTTTCTTCGCGGTCCACGCGTTCACGCACTGCTCGGGGGCCAGCCAGCCGCGCCGGGCGGTGGCGATGCCATAGCGCAGGTTGTCGAAGTCCTCGGGGGCGTGGTCGTCGCAGTCGATGGCGATTTTGCAGCCCGCCTCGACCGCCGCCCGGACGTGCGTGTCGCGGAGGTCCAGGCGCATCCAGTGGGCGTTGATCTCCAGGGCCGTGTCGTATTCGATGGCAGCTGCGATGATCTCGTCCATCGCGGGCTCGAGCCCCTTGCGCCGGTTGATGAGCCTGCCTGTGGGGTGTCCGATGATGTTGACGTTTGGGTGTTCGATGGCCTTGAGCAGGCGTTTGGTCGCTGCTTTGGTGTCCTGCGAGAGGGCCGCGTGCGGGCTGGCGACGACGATGTCGAGCCAGGCGAGGATCTCGTCGTCGTAATCGAGCGAGCCGTCGGCGAGGATGTCGACCTCCGAGCCCGCCAGGATCGTGATCTTCTTCCCGAAGTGCTTGCGCGCTTTTTCGATTTCGTCGCGCTGGGCGCGGAGGCGTTCGACGGACAGGCCGCCCGCCTGGACGCTGGACTTGCTGTGATCGGTGACCGCGATCGTGTGGAAGCCGCGGTCGATGGCGCACTGGACGAGTTCGTACAGGCTCATCACGCCGTCGGAGGCGGTCGTGTGCGCGTGCAGGTCGCTCTTGATGTCCGCCAGTTCGATCAGCCCGGGCGTTTCTTCGAGGTCGAGTTCGCCTGCGTCTTCGCGGATTTCGGGCGGGATAAAGGGCAGGCCGAGCTTGGTGTAGACGGCTTCCTCGGTCTTGGATGCGATTGCTTTGATGCCCCGGCTCTGGGGCGATTCGGTTGTGGACTTGTCCTCGGGGAAGAGCCCGTATTCGTTGAGCGTCATGCCCTTTTTGAGCGCCCGCTCGCGGAGGCGGACGTTGTGCTCCTTGGAGCCCGAGAAGTACATGAGGGCCGCGCCGAAGCTGGCATCGGGCACGATCTTGAGGTCGGCGCCGACGGTGGGGGGCGCCTTGCCATCGGGCTTCCAGCGACCGGCTTTGCCGCTCACGGCGATCCGGACCGAACACTTGGACTCACCCCGTGCGATCACCTGCAGGACGTCGTCGCTCTCGCAGAACGCTTTGGCGGCCTCTTTCGGGTTGGTGGTAGATACGAGGATGTCGATGTCCCCGATGGTGTCCCTGCCCCGTCGGAGTGAGCCCGCAAAGGCGCACTGCTTGACGCCCTTGACGTCTTTCATGCGTTCGACAAGCGCATCGGCGATCGGGGCTGCGATGCCCAGCGCCAGGCGGTCGTTGGACTTGGAGGCGAATGTGAGCGCCTGTTTGATGTTCTCGACGGTCTTCTCGCCCATGCGCGGGAGTGTGAGGATCGAGCCGTCGTCGATGGCCTTCTTGAGGCCTTCACGGTCGGTGATGCCAAGGTCCTGCCACATGAGGCGGACGGTCTTTGGGCCGAGCCCCTGGATGTCCAGCACGTCGGCGAGGCCGGCGGGGACTTCCTTGCGGAGTTCTTCGAGTTCGGCGACCTTTCCCGAGCCCGCGAGCTCACGGATGACCGAGGCGATGCCCTTGCCAATGCCATCGATGGCGATCAATTCTTTGTCGTCGAGCTTGGAGAGGTCCTTGCTCTGCGATTCAACGGCGCGGGCGGCACGCGCGAACGCGTTGACGCGGAACTTGTTGGCGCCCGTCAGTTCGAGGAGCGTGGCCATCTGTTCGAGTTGTGCGTGAAGGTCTGCGTTGAAGCCCATGTCTGATGGTAGGAGCGTGAGAATGGGCTCTTAGGCGGTCTCGGTTTCGCCCGGGGCCTCGTCAGAGGCGTACTGACGGACGATCTCAGCCTCGACACTCTCGATGACAGCGAGTCGTTCGTCTTCGGGGATCAGCAGCAGGGCAGCGACCCAGCGCCGGGCGATCTCGGGGCCGATGGGTTTGAGGAGATCAACCAGCATTTTGAGATGATCGCTTGGCGAGAGCGTCCCCGATGGCCCTTGCCCGGGCATCGGTGTGGGCTCCTTCAAGAGTGGTGGCTGATCCATTGCTCGCTCCGACGGTGACCATTCCGCGCCCTCTGACGCGGACCTCAAGCCCCTGAACGTAGAGCTCAAGCCGATCCAGGCGGTCGCTGAGTGTGTCCAGCGTACCAGCAATGGCTGAGAGAAGCTCCCCGGGGTTGGCTTGCTGGAGCGCGTGGGCTTTGGCATCGGCGGCACTCATCGGCCCCTCGCCGGTCAGGAGCCACTGCCCGCTGATCGAGAGAGCCGAGCAGAGGGACATCACGAAGTCCACGCTGGGTGACTGGCCCTGGAGGTATCGGCGCACGGTTTCGGGGTGCGTGTTTGTCAGTTCGCCGACGCGTCGGTAGGTGCGGTCACCGACCGAGGCCAGCAGGCGTTCGTGCAGGGGTGAGACGGCATCGATGCTCGCCACGCGTTGCTCTCCTCACGACTCACATCAGGGTGCGAACCGGACGTGTTCCGAGCAGTGTACCTACATAGAGACTCGTCAGCCTGTGTCTCCGAGCCCAAGCCACTGGCCGTGGGTTTTGAGAACACGCTGAAGAATGAGTCTTTCTTCGGGTGATTCGAGGTGCGGGGACAAACGAATCCAATCTTGAGCGTCGGACCGGGCGAGTCGCAACAGATCTGTGTCCCTCACGAGATCGGCGACACGAAATGGGGGCAGGCCCGACTGGCGGGCCCCGAAGATCTCGCCCGGGCCGCGGAGTTCGAAGTCTTTCTCGGCGATCTGGAAACCATCGCTGGTTTTGGCCATGACTTTGAGGCGTTCGAGCCCTTCGGGGGTCGCGGGGTCAGCGATCAGGACGCAGCGGGAAGCGCTCGTACCCCGCCCGACACGCCCACGCAGCTGGTGGAGCTGGGCGAGCCCGAACCGGTCGGCCTGCTCGATGACCATGACGCTGGCGTTTGGCACGTCGACACCGACTTCGATCACGGTGGTCGCGGTGAGCACGTCGATCATGCCCCGGCGGAAGCGTTCCATGATGTGTTCGCGGGTGTGGCGCTTGAGCTGGCCGTGGACGGCGGCGATGCGCAGGCCATTAAGCCACCCGGTCTCGAGCTCGCTCGTGATGTCGCGCACGCCCATGAGGGCTCCGGCTTCGCTCTCGATCGCTGGGACCACGACGTAGGCCTGCTCGCCCTGCTCGAGATGCCTTCGGACCGTTGCGTACACGGACTCGCGTTCGGTGGTGGGCGCGATGGTTGTCTCGATGGGCTGGCGGCCGGGTGGGAGCTCGTCGATCGTCGAGACGTCGAGATCGCCAAAGAGGGTCAGTGAGAGCGTGCGGGGGATGGGCGTAGCGGTCATGACCACGACGTGCGGCGTCGTGCCCGTGCCGTCCTCGCCCTTGGAACGGAGCTGGGCGCGCTGCTGGACACCGAATCGGTGCTGCTCGTCGATCACGGCGACAGCGAGCGAACGGAACTTCACATGCTCGGTGAGCAGCGCGTGGGTGCCGATGAGGATGTCGATCTGGCCATCGGCGAGGCGGTTGAGGATGCTCTGGCGTTCGCTGGGCGTGAGTGAGCCGGTGAGGAGCTCGACGCGTGCGTCCTTGCCCGCGAGTGTTTCGGAGATGGAGGAGTAGTGCTGCTCGGCGAGGATTTCGGTCGGGGCCATCAGAGCCGCCTGGTGCCCGGATTCGACCGCCAGCAGCATCGCAAAGAGCGCGACCAGCGTTTTGCCCGAGCCGACGTCGCCCTGGATGAGGCGGTTGGAGGGGATGTCGCGTGTGAGCTCTTCGGTGAGCTCGTTGACCACGCGGTGCTGGGCGCCGGTGAGTGTGTAGGGAAAGGTGGAGAGAATCTTGGCCTGCACGACGGGGCTTGAGCGCAGGGCGGGGGCGCGCTGGGCGTCGCGGAGCTCGTAGCGTTTCATCGCCACGCCCAGCTGGAGCATCAGCAGCTCGTCGTACGCGAGGCGACGTCTGCCCCGGGCGACCTCGGCTTCGTCTGCCGGGGCGTGCATCATGCGGTACGCCTCGCGCAGCTCGGGCAGCTCGCGCCCTGATCGGTATTCGGTGCTCAGGTGGTCCTCGATGAGCGGGAGCGCGATGGGCAGGATGCACGCCATCGCCCGCTCGATGACGCGTGTGGGGACGCGCTCGCTGGCGGGGTAGATCGCGCGCAGGCGGTCGGCGAGCGCCGGCTTGCTCTCGGTGTCGTCGTCGAGCACTTCGAGCTTGGGGTTGGCCAGCTGGAGCCCGTGGTTGTAGGTCTTGGCCTTGCCCTGCACGCGGATGGACATGCCCGGGTGGATCTTGCCTCTGAGGTATGGCGCGTTGAACCAGACGAGATCGAGTCGCCCCGTGCCGTCGGAGAGGACCGCGGTGAAGCGGGATTTCTTGCCGTAGCCAGACATCCGGCACGCGGTGACCTCGCCCCTTGCCGAGACGACGTGCTCGGGTCTGAGGTCGCTGATGGGTGCCTCGGCCTGTTCGTGCTCGTGTCGGCTCGGGAGGTAGGCGATGAGCTGACCGATCGCCTTCAGGCCCAGCGTTGCCAGATCGCGGGCGGTGTTCTCGCGGATGCCCGGCACATGCACGATCGGGGAGGTGAGTTCGAGCCCGGTCGCGGTCACGGCTGCTCGCTCTCTTTGTCCGGCAAGGGCGAGGGCGATGGCTGGTTGGCCGGGTCGATCTCTCGGAGGTAGGCCCAGGAGTAGATCCCCGTCTCGTGCCCGTCTGAGAAGCGGATGCGGATGGCGTAGTTGCCGACCAGCTCGGCCGTGCGCGCGGTGATGGGGTCGTTGGAGCCCGATGAAGCCGGGAGCACGGTCAGCGGGTTGTTCTTCATTTCAGCGCGGAGCTGCTTCATGTCCGCAGACGGGGACATCCTGCGGAGATAGGCGATGGAGTAGTAGGACGAGCGTCCGTCGGCCCACTGTATGGTGAGCCCGCGGTCTTTTTTGAGGTCGATCGCGCTGGGTGAGAGGTCCTGCATCCTTCCCTGAGAATAGGCTCTTGCGCACCCAGCACAAGGAGCACGCATGCCAAGCACCCGGTTTGTGGACCGCCTGCTCGATCGCGTCGCGTCTGTCGGATCGCCCGTCTGCATCGGGCTGGACCCGGTCGCGACCAAGCTGCCCGAGCAACTCCGCGCAAGCGCGGGCACCGACGCCGAAGCGGTTGAGGCGTTCTGCTGCGGGATCATCGAGGCGTGCGCGCCGTTTGCGGGAGCGTTCAAGCCGCAGTCTGCGTGCTTCGAGCGGCTGGGTGTACAGGGCATCGCGGCGATGGAGCGTGTGATCGCGCTGGCCCGGAAACAGGGTGTGCCCGTGGTGCTCGACGCCAAGCGGGGGGATATCGGGATCTCGGCGACGCACTACGCGGAGGCGGTGCGCGCGATCGGCGCGGACGCGGTGACGGTCAACGCGTACCTCGGACCGAGCACGGTACTGCCCTATCTGGAGGCGGGGCTGGGCGTGTTCGTGCTGGTGCGGACGAGCAACCCGGACAGCGACGAGGTGCAATCGCAGGAGCTGAAATCGGGCGAGTCGGTTGCCGAGCACATGGCCCGGCTTGTGCGCACGATCGGCAGCGGGTTCGTTTCGCAGTCCGGGGTCAGCGCCGCAGGAGCGGTGGTGGGGCTGACAAAGTCAGCCGATGGCGCAAGGCTCCGTGAGCTGATGCCCGAGCAGGTCTTTCTGGTGCCCGGCTACGGCGCCCAGGGCGGCGGGGCTTCGGATCTGAAGGCGCTCCTCTCGAGCGACGCCCAGATCCCGGGTCGGGGCGTCCTTGTCAACGCGAGCCGATCGGTGATCTACGCCGAGGCGAGAGGCAACGAGTCGTGGCAGGATGCGGTGGCCCGCGAGGCCATGGCGATGCACGCGGATCTCAAGAGCGTGCTCTAAAATGACACCGACCCCACAAGGGGGTCGGTGGCACAGTTCTCAGAAACGAGTGAGGATCAGTTGCTTCGTCGACGGCGTCCGAGCGCTGCGAGCCCGAGGCCCGCGATCGCCGCGCTGCCGGGGGCGGGCACGAAGAATGCCGAGCCGGAGTACGAGCCTTCGGATTGCCAGGCCACCGAGGGCAGGCCCGTGCCGGGGTTGATCGTGACGCCCGGGACGCCCGCTCCGCCGTTGGGGAACGAGAGGATGTTGGTGAGCGTGAAGGCGGCGTCGGTCATGCTGGAGGTGACCGCGTTATCGAAGAGGTTGTACGCGGCCTGATCCGCGTTCTGCCAGGTGTAGGTCACGGTGCTGCCGGCGAGGCTCGAGGCCTGGATGGTTGCGGTCGAGCCCCAGCCGTTGGCGTTGCCAAGCGCGGTGAGCACGCCGTCCGAGACGTCGACGGTCATGACCTGGCCGTCCGCGCCTCCGAGGAAGCGGAAGGTGCCATCGATCGAGTAGCTGTGGAGCACCTGGCCCGAGGGCAGGACGGTCGAACCGATCGTCGACATGACGAAGTCGACATAGAAGCGTGTGTCATAGGTGAGCGTGGGCAGCGGGCCGTTGGCATCATCGACGAAGAGGTCCGTCGGCACGCGGTTGTTGCTGATGATGCCGTTGCCAGCCTGGCCTTCGAATGTCGGCACAGCGCTGGCGATATCGGATGCAAAGCTGAAGGTCACGTTTTGACCGCTGGCCAATCCAGCGGAGCATGAAAGCACAACGATCGCGCCGAGACGCATGGCGACCCTTTCGACAGAGCAAGACCGATCTCATCCCGGCGACCGCGCAGCGCGAGCCGGAAAATCCCACTGTCCGCACCCCGAATGTGCCACGGATTGGGGCGGTTGCCAGGAAAGGTCCGAGTTTATTTGAGAGGTGCTGGCGATGTGAACCTGGGCAAAGGCCAGATCACATGGGCTTCTTGTCGATCGTGATGTCGTAGATCGACAGGAGCTTCTCCTTGTCGAAGATCATCTCCTGGCGGGAGAGGCCCACGATGTCGTACTCGGTGGTCAGCTCGATGGCGTCGACCGGGCAGGCTTCCTCGCACATGCCGCAGAAAATGCACCGGAGCTCGTCGATCTCGAACTTCTTGGGGTACTTCTCGCGGTCGTCCCAGGGGGACTCGTCGGCGACGATGTGGATGCAGTTGGCGGGGCAGAGCGTTGGGCACATCATGCAGGCGACGCACTTGACGCGCCCCTCTTCGTCGCGGTTGAGGCGATGGAAGCCACGGAACGTGGATTTCTCCATGCCCCCGTCCTCGGGGGCGCGGTTCTCGCGGCGCTGCTCGGGGTACTGGATGGTTCGGCTGAGCTTGCCCTGGCCGAACGAGCCGAAGAAGTGCTTCATTGTGGTCCCAAAGCCCCGGAAGAGCTCGGGCAGGTAGACGCTCTCAAGGCGGTTCATGGGCTTGGCAGTGATGTTGATGATGTCTTTGTCGTCGATGGCCATGGGGCGTCAGTATAGCTTGGCGCTGGGCGTTCCGGATCCGGGTGGTGTGGACAGGGAGGGGAGGCCGGGCGAGACTTTCACCGAGTTTGCCCGGAGCATTTGCAACTCGGGCCCGGTGCGGGGAGAATGATCAAGCCATGGCCAAACGTCGCAATGCTCCTGCGCTCTTCGAACTCCTGCGGGACTCGAATTCAACGCGCTCCGGGCAGATCGGGGGCGAGCAGCTCCGTACCCAGCTCGGCGGCGGGACAGTCAAGAATTCCGCCCCGCGTCCGCCCGGGCACCCGGCTCTGAAAGAGGAAGCCTCAAAGCCTCTGGAACCCACGCCGATTGCGGCGCAAGTGGCTACGGAATCAGTGGTTGAGTCCAAGCAGGCCGGAGAAACGGATCGGCATTTCCCGGGGAGCGAGGTCGATCCGCTGCTGGCGATGCCCAGCTTCAAGGCGGGGCGAGCCGTCGCGGCGAAGCCCGAGCCAACGACCGAGACCAAGCCTGAGCCCGAGATTCCCTCGGGCGAGGTTGACCCTCAGCCAGTCGAGAGGGTCACGGTTACCAAGGCCCCCGAGCCCGAGATGAAGCCCGTGGTTGTCAAGCCGACGCCCGAACCGGCTGCCCGCAAGGCCAAATTCGGATCGAAGCCAGGGCACAAGGCACCGGGCTTTGGCGATCGGGCGGAGCCTGCGCCGGATTCCAAGTCTGAATCGCCCTCGGACGATGCGAGTCCGCCCGAAGAAACCCAGCTCGCTCCGGAAGATGTGCCCCAGAAATCCCCCCTGATGCGCAGGGTTGGGAATCAGATGACCTTCTCGACCTTCTCGGTCGGGATGATCGTGACCGCGATCCCGGTGATCATTCTGGTGGCGTACCTGATCGGGACTGTCGTGGGCGGTGACGCGGCGAAAAAAGACGTTGCGCCGTTGCTCCGAGAGCAGGCCGACAGCTCGCTTTCAGGCCTGGATGGTCAGCCTCGCCCGAACAACGGGGCGGAGGATCGTCCGATCGATCCGATGAAATTGGCTCAGGACCCCGCGTTCAAGAGCCCGGAAGAGGTCGTGCCCGTGCCCCCGCCCGTGGGGCAGGGTGAGCAGTCCTCAGGGCAGGGCACCGCCGAGCCGGAAACCCAGAAACCCATCCAGATTACGAACGAAGACACCCGGATCGTCGGGCAGAATTACCTGCACCTGGCCCCTCTTGCAGACCCTGAGGAGGCCCGCAGGCTCCAGGCCTTCTTCGCTGAGAACGGCGTCGCGTCGTATATCCGTGAGGTCATCCGGGGCGGTGTTCAGGGGTACGAGGTGATCACGCTGGTCGGGATCCCGTCTGAGGGGTGGTCGACGAACACCAGGAAGATTGACCATGCGACCGAGGTCAAGCGTCTGGGCGGCATATGGTTCAAGGACTACGGCGGGTCCATCGATTTCAGTCGAGACAACCAGTCGCAGTGGTACAACCTGAAAGAGTGACCCACCGGATTTGCACGCATCGCTGAGACCGAAAGAGAAGAGAATCGCTATGAGCCTGAACCGATCACTGAAAACCTCGGGCAATCTCGCTGGCAAGCGGAGCGTGATGAAGCGCTCCGAGCGGATCGAGAAGCTCAAGGACGACCAGAAGTTCACCAAGGGTGAGAACTCGCCCCTGGGCCTGCCCAAGACGCATGTCGTCGAGAAGTAAGCCCCACACTCCTTCCGGGACATCGATATGAATACCGAGCGTTTGATCTGTGATCGTGCGCGGGCTGTCAGTGCGTCCGGCATTCGGCGCATTTTCAATCTGGCGGCCAGCCTCGAGGACCCGATCAATCTCTCGATCGGTCAGCCCGACTTTGCGGTGCCCGAGGCGATCAAGCGCGGCGCAATCGAGGCGATCCAGCAGGACAAGAACGGGTACACACTGACCAAGGGCATCGCGCCGCTGCTCAGCAAGATCAACGCGCACCTCAAATTTGATCTCGGTTGGGATATCGGTGAGGGCACGGGCGTCGATTCGTTCGTGACCAGCGGGACTTCGGGCGCGCTCACGCTTGCGTTCCTGGCGCTCATGGGCCCGGGCGACGAGGCGATCATCCCGGATCCGTACTTTGCGATGTACCCGTACATGGCCACGATCGCCGGCGGCACCGCCGTGCGCTGCGACACGTACCCCGACTTCCGCATGACCGCGGCGCGCGTCGAGCCGCTGATCACAAAGAAGACGAAGTTCGTGCTCTACAACTCGCCCGGCAACCCGAGCGGCGTGGTGGGCACGAAAGAAGAGTGCCAGGAGCTGCTCGAGCTGTGCCGGGCCAGGGGTGTGCTCTTGATCTCGGACGAGATCTACGACGAGTTCACGTTCAAGGGCGGGCTGACCGACGTCGCCAGAGGCGACGGGAAGACGCCGCGCTGCCCGAGCCCGGCCAGGTTCGATGGCGCCGAGCGGGACGTGCTGCTGATCCGTGGCTTCGGCAAGACCTATGGCATCACGGGCTGGCGCGCTGGTTACGCCGCCGGGCCGGAGCCCGTGGTGAGCGCGATGACGCGGATCCACCAGTACACCTACGTGTGCGCGCCGTCGGTCGTGCAGTGGGGGTCGCTCTCGGCGTTTGATGTTGACATGTCGGCGCACGTGGACGATTTCGAGGAACGCAGAGACATGGTCGTCGAGCGTCTGAGCAAGTACACGGACGTGTCCGTGCCCGAGGGCGCTTTCTATGTCTTCGTCAAGGTGCCCGAGCGTCTGGGTCTGACGAGCAATCAGTTCGTCGACAAGTGCCTGGCCCGGGAGCTGATGGTCATCCCCGGGAGCGTCTTTAGCGACCGCGACACGCACTTCCGCGTGAGCTTCTCGGCGCCGCGCGCCAAGATCGAGAAGGGGATGGACATCCTCTGTGATCTGATGAAGGGTTGACGGCTCGTCCGAGCACGGATCAGAACCGCACTTCCGCCCCGGCGTACACGCCCTGGAGCGTCGCGTCGACCTCAAGATCGAACTCGTCGCTGGTCACATTCATCAGGCGGTAGCCCGCGAAGAGCCCGAAGAAGCGGTTGAAGTCGTAGCCGATCTCCGCCTTGGCATCGATGACCGTGCCGAAGTCGCCGAAGTACATGCCCGCGAGCTGGCCTCGGATGGCGAGGTTGTACCCGAGATCGATGCTCGCGCCGACGGCGCCGACCGGGATCGGCAGGATCAGGTCTTCCTTGTTGGTCTCGGTGGAGCCCATGACGTCGCCGGTGATCTCGGCCTCGGCGTCGATGAGGCGGACGCCGCCACCGATGTAGATCGTGACAAACTTGACCTCGGCGAGCTCATACATCACGTTGAGCTCGAAGATGCTCAGGTCTTCGGAGCTGTCGATGGTGCCCGAGTATTCCTCGCCGTCAAAGCTGACGGATTCTGTCGTGGTGCCCTCGAAGGTGTAGGTGCCGACGTAGCCGAGTTCGACGAGGATATCGATCACGGGGATCGCTACTGCGACGCTCCCGATCGGGCTGAAATCGTCGGTGTCCTGCCCGAGCGTGTCTTCGAGGTCGAGGACATTCGTGGAGCCGCCAATCTGATCGCCCGAGGTGATCTCGCCGTCGGCGAACACGAACATGCCCCCGGCGCGGATCTTGACGAAGGTGTCGTCGCCAGCGTTGGGCGAATCGAGAGGGCCCGCTGCGGACAGCAGCGCGCTGAGGGAAGTAGAAGAAGGCGCAACCGGCGAGGAGAGCAGCCCCTGGCGATCGTCGGCGTGGGCGGCGGTCGCGGTCAGTGCGAGCAGTGCGATCGGAAGGCGGTTCATGGCGATTCTCCGTCTGGGGTCGTTCAAATCTCTATCGGGCAGCCAGCACGTGATCCAGAAAATTCATCATCCCATCCGTGGTTTCGCGGAGCTGTGGCGACATTTCTGCGCCGATCGGTAAGGGATTGGGCGTGTTCAGGACGTGATCGGCGCCCTCGATCATCAGCAGCCGGGAGCGGGGCACAGCTTCAGCGATCCGCACGGCGCAGGCGGGGCTCACGCTTGGGTCGGCCTTGCCGTGGATCACGAGCGTGGGCGAGGGGATCCCCTGTGCGAGCGACAGCAGATCGTGGGCACGTGGGTCGGCGTCCTGCTCATCCCAGAAGGCGCGTTCGATGCGGAGCCTCTGCCCCGTCCGGTTGCTGGTGACCTCGAGGAATCCCTGCTGCGCCACGTGCGCGAGCTGGTCCTGGGAGAGTCGGCTCGTCGAATCCGGGGCAGAGATCGTGACGATCGCATCGAGCGGTTTCATCGCTGCGACGGCGCGTCGTCCGGCGCAGAGCAGCGAGGCGACCCCGCCGCGCGAGTGCCCGATGAGCACGACGGGCATGCCCGGGCCGATGAGCTCCTTGCGGTCGAGCGCGTGGATCAGGATTTCGATGTCCTCGATCTGCTTGTTCCAGGTGTTGCGTGCGAAGAGATCGGGGCGGGCGAAGGTTGCGACCTCGTTCGTCATCCCGGAGTGTGAGAGATTGAATCGGTGCGCCGCGATGCCGCGTTCTGCCAGCGTGTCGGCGATGGAGGGGAAGAAACCGTAGTCCTTGTATCCCAGGAACCCGTGCACAATGATCGCCGCGCCTCTGGGTGTCGCTGCGGGCAGATGGGAGTTTCCGAAGATCGGCTCGCCTTGAGCGCCGGGGAGTGTCCAGTTCATGACGTCGCAGGGCATGTCGCGAGTCTAACGCGCCCTGGCGGCACGCCCTTAGATCAGGCCTGCAAGCTTCGCCGCGGCCAGCAGCAGCACGACCGCGACGATGCGCCGGACGACCTTGGTGGGCAGCGTGTGCACGAGCGAGGAGCCCAGGAGCGATCCGACGACCGCTGCGGGCCCGAGCAGCCCGATCAGGCGGACCGCGTCCATCGGGTCCTGCCCGTGCTGCGAGAGGCTTGCCATTTTGGTGGCGCATCCGATGGGGGACATCAGGCACATGAGCGCGGTGCTGGCCGCGATCGCCTGACGGATCGGGATTCGCCCGATCGCCTGCAGCGCGGTGACGGTGATCACGCCCCCTCCCGTCCCGAGCAGCCCGGCGACAAACCCGGTGACGATGCCCGTGCCGACGATGGTGGGGGTGGCGCGTGCGATGCGCTGGCTGTCGCTGAGCCCGTCGTCGCGTGAGGGGCCGAAGCGGTTGCTGATCTCACCCATGACGACCATGAGCGCGATGACGCCGGCGAGTATTTTGATGAGCACCACGCCCTCGAAACGATCCGAGGCGAGCGCTCCAAGGATGATGAAGGCGGTGCCGGTGGGCAGGAGTCTGACGAGGATCGCCTGGCGGATGGCGCCGGCTTTGGTGTGGCGCCAGGTCGCTGGGACCGCGACAAAGAAGTTCACGGCCATGGCCGCGGCCTGGTAGGTGTGCTGTTCCGCGTGCGAGGTGTCGGCAAACCCGACAAAGAGCGCCAGACCCGGGAGCATGACGAGCGAGCCGCCCAGCCCGGTCAGGCCCCCGATCAGACCCGCGGCGAGCCCGATGGCAACGATCAGAGCTTGCTGGGTCAGATCACCTGTGAACATCCGTCGTTACATCGACACATGCCGGGCGGTTGGCTCCAGTCTCCGCGCGACATCGGCCGGGTGCTCGTCTTCCTCGGCAAGCATGGCCAGCTCGTCGTAGACACGCATCGTCTCGTGGTGAGCCCAGCGCACGTGCTCGAGCATCAGATCGCGGGCCTTGTCGGCCTCGCCCCGCTCGACCGTCCGCAGGATCACGTCGTGGTCCGCGAAGATCTCGCCCAGCTTCTCGTACGTCAGCGGGCGAGGTCGGCAGGCGGTCGCGTGGATCAGCAGGCGGTTGTCGTTGATGATCTTGACGACCCGCCTGTTGCCAGCCGCGTGCAGCATCGCGGCGTGGAAATCGCGGTCGAGGCGTTCGAGCTGGTCGTACGACTCGGGCGAGATCTCGAGCTCCCCGGACACGCCGCGATCGGTGCGGATCATGTCCTGCATCCGCTCGAGCACGAGACGGGCTTTTTCCAGTGAGGGGCGGATGCGCATCGAGGCGAGCGCGTGGATCGCCTCGCATTCGAGCCACTCGCGGACCTGGAAGGCCTCGTCGAGCTCGTCGCGGCTGGGGCTTTTGACGAACGCGCCGTAGCCGGGCACGTGGTCCAGGACGCCCTCGGAGCGGAGCTGCCCGATCGCCTCGCGCACGGGGCTCCGGCTGACTCCGGTTTGCTTGGCGACGGTGAGCTCGCACACGCGGCTGCCCGCGCGGAGCTCTCCGGTCAGGAGCTGCTCGCAGAGAAAGTTGTACACAACGATGCGGAGACCCTTGGACACGACGAATCCTCGAAAAAAGACCCGCCGGCATGGAGGGCCGTTGATTTCACAAGGATAGCGTGGATCGGGCGTGGGTGTTGTAAACGGTTTCAGAAAGCTGAGATGACCGCCAGGAGCCCTGTCAGGGCGGCTGCCGCCCCACACAAACGGGCGATCAGGAGATGGCGGTTCGCACGGGACTGCATCTGACGCAGCTCGCCCTTGACCACGTCGAATTTCACATGCAGGACGGACATCGACTCGATGGTCTCGGCGTACTGCTGGGTTCTCGCGGTCGCGCGCCGGCGGGCCCGCATCACGATCGCGTTGGCCTTTTCCAGCGACTCCTGGGCCTGCTCCATGCGGTCGCGGTACTTCTCAGCGCGCTCGTCGGCGCGGTCCATCTGCTCGCGCATGAACGAGGCCTCGGTCTCCCGGGCGTCCAGCGCTTCCCGGAGTCTGGTGATCTCGGCGGGCACGTCCTGCGGGACGATCGCCTGAGCGGGCATGGCTTCGACGGCCAGCGCGGGCGCAGGCGAACGCTGCGAGAGTCGCGCGATGGTCTGATCCTTCTCGGCCAGGCGACCCGAAAGCTCTGCGATCTCGGTGCGGGCCAGCGTGATATCCGCGCGGGCCTCCTCTTCTGAGACGGAAAGCTCCGCGAGGCGTTCTGACATGGTTTCGAGGCGAGCGTTCAACTCGTCGGCGAGCGTCTGGCTCGCTTCGGCGCGGGTCTCGAATTCGCCCAGCCGGCTGCGCAGCGTGCGCAGTGTGTCATCGGACTCGATCAGGCGTGCGGAGCTCTCGGCCAGCTCTTCGCGGACCTGAAAGAGTTCCGCTTCCGCGGTCTCGACCTGAGCCAGAGCTTGATCCCGCTCCTCGGCGGTCGAGGCAAGCTCCAGACCCAGCTGAGCCAGGCTCGCCTCGTGCGAGGCCATCTTGGCTGTCAGCTCGGTGATCCGGTCTGCGAGCTCTTTCTGTGCACTCTCGGCGGCGGTGTTCTGCGACTTGATCTCTTCGCGGAGCGACCTGGTCTCCTGCCCCGCTTCGGAGAGCTTGCTCTTGAGCTCCGTGATCGAGGCTTCGCTTTGGGCGATTCGGCTCTGGCGGCTCTCGATCTCGCTCTGCTGGGCTTTGATCGTCTGGGCCTGCTCGGCGGCGACATCCCAGACCTTCTCCGCCTCTTCGAGGCGATCGTCCGCGACCCGCTGCGCGTGTCGCAGCTCGCCCTCGACGCTCTTGATCTGCTCGGCAGCGCCGGAGAGACGGGCCTCGAGGTTGGCGATCTGCTGCTGCATCAAGGCGACGGCCTGGGCGTGCGATTGGCGCAGGACCTCGGGCGTGTCTTCGCCGAGCAGGTCGAGCGCTTCACGAGCGATGAGCTGGATCCGCGCGAGCTTGCTCTCGGCGATCGTGTCCGCTGGCGCGGCATCGACGGACTTGGTCTGCTGGTTCGATCGCGTGGCCACGTCTGCGTCTCCGGTCTGCAACTCTGCCTGGGCTCTCTCATGCCCTACAACGGCTCGCCAAGGCCCTAAAATCAGTCCCGTTCCACGCTCGGGTTGCAATAACAGACACGGACCACCGGGATCACCCTCAGACGACCGGATGGTCCGCATGCAGACTGGCAAAGCGCTGATAGATGCCCCCCGGTTCCGAGGACCTATCCTCTCGCGTGAGCCCCCAGAGAAAACCCGAGAGCGAACGCCAGGCGCTGTTCATCGGTCTTGCCACGGTCATCCTGACGCTGGTGGGCTGGTCGGTCACGCCGCTCTTTATCAAGTACTTCGCGCCGCTCATCGACTTCTGGACCAGCAACGGGTGGCGCTACGGCTTCTCCGCCCTGCTCTGGTCGCCGCTGCTGATCGCGGGCTACTACCGGAAGAAACTCCCGCCGCGGCTCTTTGTCGCGGCTCTTGTCCCGGGCGCGATCAACAGCATCAGCCAGATCGCATTCACCAAGGCCCACTATCTGATCGACCCCGGTCTGCTGACGTTCGGTCTGCGGGCGCAGATGGTCGTCGTCGCGATCGGTGCGGCGATCATGTTCCCCCTGGAGCGCATGGCGATCAGACGCCCGAGCTTCCTTGCGGGGCTGGCTCTCGTCATCGTCGGCACCGCGGGCACGATCGCCTTCGACGAGGGCTTCGGCTCCAACGCGAACACGCTTGGGGTGCTGCTGGCGCTGGGCGCCGGCTCTGGCTTTGCCTGCTACGCGCTGGCGGTCCGCAAGTGCATGGTGGGCATCAACTCCATGTACGCCTTCGCCGCCATCAGCCTGTACACCGCGGGCAGTATGATCGTGCTCATGCTCTTCTTCGGCGAACGCTCGGGCATCACCGCGATCGAGATGCCAGCAGACAAGATCTTCTGGCTGCTCGTCTCGTCCGTCATCGGCATCGGCGCCGGGCACGTCCTGTACTACATCAGCATCGCGCGATTGGGCGTTGCGGTCTCGGCGGGTGTGATCCAGCTGCAGCCATTCTGCGTCGCGATCCTGTCCTACATCTGGTTCGGTGATGTTCTCAAGTGGAACCAGTGGGTCTCGGGAGGCATGGCCGTCGCGGGGGCCGTCACCATGCTCGCGATTCAGCACGTTACGATGCAGCGGTACAAACGCTCCGAGCGGGATCAATCGGGCGAGCTGCCCGCGGACCACGTCACGGCGTCGGTCGAAGCTTTCGATTGCGAGCCCGAGCCCGCTGAGTAGACTCGACACGCAAACCACGGGAGTTCGCATGAGAATCCATGTTGTCGGCGCCGCCGGCGAAGTTACCGGATCGTGCTACGTCGTTGAAACCGAGACCGCGAGCTTTCTCGTGGATTTCGGGCTCTTCCAGGGCGGGCGCGAGATCCAGGACATCAACCGCAACGGCCTGCCCGTCGACCCGGGCAAGCTCGATGCGGTCCTCCTCACGCACGCGCACCTGGATCACTCGGGGCGATTGCCCCAGCTCGCAGGTACCGGATTCAAGGCACCAATCTACGCCACCGGCGCGACGATCGAGCTGGTCGAGATTCTTTTACGTGACTCGGCGCACATCCAGGAGATGGACGCCAAACGCGCAGCGCGCCGAGGCAGGCAGGGCAGCGCCGACGCGACGCCCCTCTACAGCGCCACGGACGTCGACGCCATCATGCCCCGGTTTGCGCCGGTGGAATACAACGAGCCCTTCCGGGTCGCCGAGGGCATCGAGGCGAGGTACGTCGACGCGGGGCACATCCTCGGGTCGGCCAGCATCGAGGTGAAGGTCACGGAAGAAGGCGTCACCAAGACGCTCGTCTTCTCGGGCGACATCGGGCCAAGGGGTGTGCCGCTGCTCCGCGACCCGGTCACGTTCGATCACGCGGATCTGGTGTTTCTCGAATCGACCTATGGCGACCGCGACCATCGCTCGCTCGAGGAGTCGGTCAGCGAGTTCGCGGAACTCATCGACAACGCCCACTCGCCCGAGGGGCGTGTGCTGATCCCGAGCTTCGCGGTCGGGCGCACGCAGCAGCTGATCTACTTCATGGGCGAGCTGATCCGCGAAGGGCGCCTGCGCCGGACGGAGGTGGTCGTGGACTCGCCCATGGCGACCGATACGACCGAGCTCTATCGCAGGTACCGCAAGCTCTTCGACAAGGAATCGTGGGCGATCATCGACTCGGGGCACAAGCCGCTGCAGTTCGACGGGCTGCGGTTCACCAAGGACGCCGAGGAGAGCAAGGCCCTCAACGGCAAGGGCGGAGGGATCGTCATCATCAGCGCCAGCGGCATGTGCACCGGCGGACGCATCGTCCACCACCTCCGGCACGGCCTGCGCAGCGAGCACACCCACGTCGTCTTCGTCGGCTTCCAGGCCCACGGCACGCTCGGACGCCTTCTCGTCGACGGGCGCAAAAAAGTCAAGGTCTTTGGCGACGAGATCAACGTCGAAGCCAAGATCCACACCATCGGCGGCTTCAGCGCCCACGCGGGCCAGACCGGGCTCGTCGACTGGATGAAGGACCTCGCCAAACGAAAGCCTCGCGTCGTTCTGACTCACGGTGAAGATAAACCCCGCAAGGAACTGGCCCGCAAGCTCTCGTCGATGTACGGGCTCAAGGCGGAGTTCCCGGGGCTTGGGGATGTGATCACGCTGTAGATGCGGGCTGCGAGAATTCGTGTCCGCACTCGGGGCAGCGGTCGGTGGTCAGGCCGATGAGCGAATAGCCGCAAGATAAGCACGGGTAGGTGTCTTCCCATTTCCGGCGCTTTGCGACAGTGACGGCTATGAAAGTCATCCATGCGAACAGAAGCATGTTCCAGATGGTGACAGCGATGGTGGACATCAGAGTGAACGTATTCGAGTGGACGTGAGAACGAATCGGTTTGTCGATCACGCTCGCGATGCACCATGCGGGGATGAGAAACAGCAGTGGGGCGGGAAGAATCAGTGCGTTCTTGAGTGAAAGACTTAGGAATATGGTGCAGATCGCGGCTTGAACGGCGCCGAAGAATCCCCCGTAGCAGCATCCGATGACGCTGCCCCAGATCGCGAAAGATCCTCCGAATCCGTACAGATTGAAAGCTGTTGTCTCACTGTCGTGGATGCGTTCACCCAGAAAGGGCGCATAGATGCAGAAAAGCCCCGAGCCGACTATAAATGGGACGAACAACCTGATATCTGCGTGCGAATATGGATTCGCATCTATGTAGAGTGCGATTGCGATACCGAAGGAGCTCGCGACGAAGAACCACACGATTCGTCTGCCACTCAGAAGTTTCTTCGGTGTGGGCATCGTCGTGTGATCCGGTTCGGACCTATTCAGTCACGCTCCAATTCTTCCCCTCCCGCACCACGCGCCGGTACAATGTGTCCCGCTCCACCGGCTCGTACCCCGCCTCGCGGATCGCGCGCTCGAGGTCCCAGACCGTCGTCTCCTGGTGCGTGCTCTGGCCTCCGACCTTGGTGATGTCGTACCAGACGACGGTGCCGTCGATGTCGTCGGCGCCGGCCTTGAGCATCAGCTGGCTCATGGCGAGCGTCTGCATGATCCAGAAGCTCTTGGCGTGGGGGAAGTTGTCGAGCATGAGGCGGGCAACCGCGAGCGTGCGCAGGTTTTCGAGGCCCGAGGGGCCGTAGAGGTGCTCGAGCTCGGAGCCGTCGGGGAAGAAGGGCAGGGGGATGATGGTCTGGAAGTACCCGCCGTCGGCTTTCATGTTCGGGCGGGGGAGCTCGACGCCCTCGCGTGTGAGCGTGATCGCGGGCGCGTCGATGTCCTTGGTGGCTTCGTAGACACCCGAGTACCGCTGCCAGTTCGCATCGCCCGAGTAGCCGAGGCGCGCCAGCGCCTGGTCCTGGGCACGCCGGAGCATGTCCATGTGGATGATGCGTTCCTTGCGCTGCTCGATGTGCCCGTAGAGGATCGTGCAGTTGGAGTTGAGCCCGAGCTCGTGGGCGATGGTGTGGACATCCAGCCAGACGTCCGAGCGGATCTTGCCCTTGTACGCCTCGTCGTGGACGCGGTCGTCGAAGACCTCCGCGCCGCCCCCGGGCAGCGACCCGAGCCCCGCGGCCTTGAGCTCCTCGAGCACCCAGCGGATGCCCGCCTTGCGGTCGTCGCGCTTGAACTTTTTGGCGATCTTGGCCAGGTGCACGATCTCGACCGCGGTGAAGGCCTTGATGTGCAGCTGGCTCCCGGTCTTGGCGACTTCTTCACCGATCGTGCGCAGCATGTCGGGGTAGTAGTCCCAGGGCAGGTAAGGGTGCAGCCCGCCCACGATGTGCATCTCGGTCGCGCCGTTGTCGATGGCCTTGCGTGCTTCGCTGCGGATGTAGTCCATGTCGCGCGTGTACGCGCCGTCGTCGTCCTTCTTGCGGTAGAACTCGCAGAACTTGCAGCTGAGCGCGCAGACGTTGGAGTAGTTGAGGTGCCGGTTGATGTTGTAGTACGCCACGCCCGGGTGCAGGCGGTCGCGGACGAGGTTCGCCAGCTCGCACACGCTCCAGATGTCGGGCGTGGAGTAGAGGCGCTCGCCGTCGGCGAGCGTCAGGCGCTCACCCGCCATGACTTTGCCTCGGATCGATTCGAGGGCCGGGTCAGTGCGCCCGGGTCGGGGGCTGGTGGTCGGGCTGGCTTTAAGGGTGGTCATGGTGGGGGTCTCGGGCTGTTTTCAATGATTCTTGAAAGAATTATAGAACGCCTCCGGGGGTCTGTCGCGTGATCGGGCCAGCCCGCATGCCGCACAGGTGGTCCAAACGGGCAATTCAACCTTAAATGACGTTCTTCAAGGGACTTACGGCTGAATTCGTTCCGTGCATATCCGATCTTTGCCCGGGTTGGCCCCCGATATGGGGTTGAACCGTGGGAGGGTAGAGATCATGTCGACCGCTGCGACAGGACGTCCGAGCTTTGGGCTTGGTCATAACAAGCAAGAGGCTCGCAATGCCTCCCTCCGCCAGAAGCTCAGCCGGAGCATCCTTGGGCTGATGGTTTCGATGGTGGTCTGGATCTTCTCGATCGGGACGGCCTCGAAGTGCATCATTTTCGCGGAGCAGGTCTGGCGAGGCGGGATGGCCGAGTTCTTCAGCGCCCGCTTGGGCGGGCTGAGCTTCCCCGCGATGGGGCTCCACTACGAGGGCAAGGTCGGCGCGATCATCGCTGGCGCCGAGGCGCTGGCGGTCCTTGCGGGCCTCGGCATGACGCTCTCGCCCGCGTCCGGGATGCGTCGCCTTGGGTCGATGATCCTCGTCGCCTGGGCAGGCCTCTGGGTTGCTGGCGCAGCGAGTCTGGTCATGGAAGTGCAGAGCGACGAGATGATCATCATCACAGCGATCTCGGGCATGGTCTTCCTGTGCACGCTCATCCGGGGCTGCAGGCTCTGGAGCAACAAAAAGGCCCGCAAAGCCAGGGGCTGAATCAGCCCGGACGCCTGTCCCAGGGCTCGACGGCGCCCACGATCGTTTCGGGTTGCGGTTGATCGAAGGCGCCCAGGACACCCGCGCAGATCTCCGCGTGGGTGAGCCACCGGCTGGAACTCTGCTCGAGAGCGAATCCAAGGATGATCCGCTCAGCGCCCACCTCGGAAGGACCCGGGGTGGGCCGTCTTGCGCTGGCGCTCCCGAGGATGTGCATGTGGCGCTTGGGGGCGGTCAGGCGCTCGGCCATCGCTGCGGCTTTGGGCGCTGAGCTGTGGATCCAGGTGATGAGCACCGCGGGCGGGCCTTTCGAATCGATCGAGGCGCGGATGGCGGTCTCGAACGAGACCGGGTCGCTGTAGTCGCAGGGGAAGCAGGTCACGCTCGCCCCGAGGTCGGTTGGGCGTCTTGCCAGAACCGACAGGCGGTGCCCGCGCTGGGCGAGTGATCGGCAGAGCCCCGCCAGCATGCCGGTGCCTCCGACAACCATCACATGTGGGGACGCAATGACCGGGTGTGAAGTCTCCACGGGGCCAGCCTAGCCTGTCTGCCAGTTCGGCAGTGATCTCGGGATCCTTGACCGATGGGGCGGTCGATTCAGGCTCTTTTGGGCCCGAAACGCCGATTCCCCTGCTGGCACCGGGGTTGCAATTCCGAATTCCGGCCGCGCGCTGTGTGGCAGCATCGGAAGGAAATCACTATGTCCAAAATCATCGGTATCGACCTCGGCACCACCAACTCGGTCGTCGCGCTCATGGAGGGCGGCGACCCCAAGGTCCTCATCAACAGCTCGGGCAACCGGACCACCCCCTCGGTGGTCGCGTTCACCGATAAGGGCGAACGCCTGATCGGTCAGCCCGCCAAGCACCAGCAGGTGACCAACCCAAAGAACACGGTCTATTCCATCAAACGCTTCATGGGACGCCGAGCCGCGGAAGTGACCGAGGAAGAAAAGGGCGTGCCCTACGAGGTCTTCCACGGCAGCGGCGACGACTACGTGAGCGTCCGCATCAAGGACAAGCAGTACACGCCCCAGCAGATCTCAGCATTCATCCTGCAGGAGCTCAAGAAGGTCGCCGAGGACTACCTGGGCGAGACCGTTGACCGGGCGGTGATCACGGTGCCCGCGTACTTCAACGACGCGCAGCGCCAGGCCACCAAGGACGCGGGTGAGATCGCGGGCCTCAAGGTCGAGCGCATCATCAACGAGCCCACCGCGGCGGCGCTCGCCTACGGGCTCGACAAGAAGACCAATGAGAAGATCGCGGTCTTCGACCTGGGCGGCGGCACGTTCGACGTGTCGGTCCTCGACGTGGGCGACGGCGTCTTCGAGGTGCTCTCGACCAACGGCGACACGCACCTTGGCGGCGACGACTGGGACCAGCGTCTCATCACGCACCTCGTCACCGAGTTCAAGAACAAGGAAGGCATCGACCTCTCGGGCGACGCGATGGCGATGCAGCGACTCAAGGAAGCAGCCGAGAAGGCCAAGATCGAGCTCTCGACGATGCAGGAGACCTCGATCAATCTGCCCTTCATCACCGCCGACCAGAACGGGCCCAAGCACCTCCAGATCTCGCTGAGCCGGAGCAAGTTCGAGGACCTCTGCAAGGATCTCTTCGACCGCCTGCGCGGGCCCTGCGAGGCGGCGCTCCGCGACGCCAAGCTCGACGCGAGCAAGATCGATGAGATCGTGCTCGTCGGTGGCTCGACCCGCATCCCCAAGGTGCAGCAGATGGCCAAGGCCATCTTCGGCAAGGAGCCCAACAAGAGCGTCAACCCCGACGAGGTCGTCGCCATCGGCGCCGCGATCCAGGGCGGCGTGCTCCAGGGCGACGTCAAGGACGTGCTCCTGCTCGACGTGACCCCGCTCTCGCTCGGTGTTGAGACTCAGGGCGGCGTGATGACCAAGCTCATCGAGCGCAACACGACCATCCCGACCTCGAAAAAGGAAACCTTCTCGACGGCTGCTGACAACCAGACGAGCGTGCAGATCCACGTACTCCAGGGCGAGCGAGAGTTCGCGCGGGACAACCGGACGCTCGGTCAGTTCGAGCTCTCGGACATCCCGCCCGCGGCGCGGGGTATGCCCCAGATCGAGGTCGAGTTCGCGATCGATGCCAACGGCATCCTCAAGGTGACCGCGACCGACAAGGCGACGAGCAAGTCGAACAAGATCGACATCACCAACTCGGGCGGGCTGAGCGAATCCGAAATCGAGAAGATGAAGGCCGACGCCGCGGCTCACGCCGAGGAGGACAGGAAGCGGCGCGAGATCGTGGACCTGAAGAACCGCGCCGAGGGCTTCATGTCCAGCGTCCGGCGCAGCATGGAAGAGCACGGCGAAAAGGTCACCCCAGAGGTCCGCGGCTCGATCGAGTCGGCGATCAGCAACCTTGAAACCAAGATCAAGGGCGACGAGAAGGCCCCGATTGAAGCGGCGCTCAAAGAACTCGAGACCGTGTCGGCGGAGCTCGGCAAGATCGCTTACGAGCAGACCGCTACGGGCGCAGGCGATGCCGCCTCGGCCAGCAAGGGCGGCGGCGACGACGATGTCATCGACGCGGACTTTACCGTCAAGGACGACGAGAAGTAAGGCACAAGGGACAAGGCATTGGGCACTCGTCCAAGGCAAAGCCATGAGCGCCCGTCGCGATTGCGACGGGCGTTCTTTTCGATACTCTGAACCGATGGCGACGAAATCGGTCGGCGTTGACGGGTGCAAGGGCGGATGGGTTGCCTGTGTTTTGGATGATGCCCATGCGCGATCGGTCTGGTTCGAGGTGTACCCGGATCTCTCGTCGCTCTGGCGATCTCACGGGGATGCCGCGCTTGTGCTCGTTGACATCCCGATCGGCCTTCCAGAGCGAGGGGTTCGGTCGTGTGATTTAGCGGCCAAGCGAATCCTCGGGCGTTACAACTCGCGTGTGTTTCTGACGCCGCCGCGTCGGGTGCTCGGGTGCGAGGGCTACCCGGAGGCCAACGTACTCTGTCGAGAACTCGCGGACGGGCGAGGGCTCATGAAGCAGCTCTGGGCAATCGCACCCAAGATCTGCGAGGCGGATGCACTCCTGTTGTCGGAGCCGAGTGCCCGCGGCGTGTTGCGTGAGTGTCACCCGGAGATCTGCATCTGGGGGCTGCGAGGACAGATGTTGCAGGAGAACAAGAGGACCCCGGAAGGTGCCGCAGCTCGGCTCGCGCTGCTCAACGCGCATCTCACGGGGCTTGGGGACAAGATCAGCACGTACGTCTCGCAGCATTCAAAGAAAGTACTCGGACTGGATGATGTGGTCGACGCGGCACTTGCTGCACTGACTGCGAGGTTGTGTCTGGATCACCCCGAGCGGGCTCGGACTTTGCCGGTACACCCCGATGTTGATGGCAAGGGTCTTTCGATCGAGATGGTTTACTTTGAGGGCTGACCGAGTTCTTTGATGCGATCGGCCATGAGTCGGGACGCCTTCCCACGGTGGCTCAGCGCATTCTTCTCGTTCGGCAAAAGCTCGGCGGACGTTTGCGTAAGTTCGGGCTTGACGAGAAAGAGCGGATCGTAACCAAAGCCGTTGGGCCCCCGCGGGACATCACCCGGCAAACCGATGACGCCCTCGAAGGTGCCCTGGGTTTCGGCAAGGACCTGGACGCCCTGTTCAGTGGCGGAGGCTTCCAGCCTCCGCTGTAACTCAGTCTGATTGAGTGACCATACATAATCCCCCGGCTTTCTGACGAGGCCCTGTCGAACGGGGTTCTGTTCGATATATGCGATCGTTTCTTCGAGTTCTTTGGTATCGCGCATGATTCTGTCGTACGACTCACGCTGCCAGATCTGTCCACTTTCGCCGCGGAGCAAGTTGATTTGGTTGGCTGAGAAGCTCTTGATGCTGTGAAGGAGGGCGCTGAGATCATAATCGCTGCCGTCGGGGTCGCTGAGCATCCGCGCAACGAAGTGAACGTGATCCGGCATGATGGCCAGTGCGTGGAGGATGCACCTGCGCCCGTGATTATGCAGGAATGCATCGAGAACGAATTGCCTTTCGTCGTCGGACATCTTCCCGGTGTGCAGATTGAACGTCACGAAGTAGGTTGCGCCGGTCAGACGCCAGTGGGGGAGATCACCCTTCTTGGTGATCTGGAGTGTGCGCTGTGTCGGGGGTTGCTTCGGAGGCTGGAAGCCTCCGCCACTGGATGTGAGCTCCGGAGTTGCCAGGCACATCGCGCATACGAAGCGCGCGGTGCGTTGCTGGATGGGTGTGTTCGCGAGCCTGCGCAGGAGTTTCTCGTTGTTGAGGCGATCTCGCTCGGCACGGGGAAGGTCGCCGGGGTGCTCGCTCTCGCTGTAGCGAGCGCTGTAGACGCCCGGCTCGCCTCCGAGCGCGTCGACGACGAGTCCCGAGTCGTCGGCCAGGCAGGCTCGCCCCGTTTGCTGGGCGTAGCCGATCGCCTTGATGCGGGCGTTCTGGGCGAATGTCGATCCGGTTTCCTCGGGTTCGACCAGGCTCAGGCCGAGGTCGCCAAGCCCGATGATCTCGACACCGATCGCGCCCAGGATCTCGCGCATCTCGGCGAGTTTCTTGGGGTTCCCGGAGGCCAAAACGATGGGCTCGGAAGCAGGGCGGTTCATGGGCGACTTTAGACGCACGAGCCCGCAACAATGCGGGCATGCCCACCGATCGCCAAGCCATAGCCGAAGCCGCCGCGGAAGCGATGGCGAGCCAGTCCGAAGCCGAACTGAAAGCCGTCAGAGCGGTGGTGGGGTTCGATGGCTTCGTGGACTCGATCATCAAGGTCGTCGATCAGCGTCACACGATGGAGCTCGAAGATTTCCGCCCGATCAACACGATCACGGGCTTCGCCGAACGATGCGCCGCTGCTGCGGGCAAGAGCACGAACATCGAACTGCACGTCGTCGAGCGCCGGTTCGGGGGCAACGGCCCCTTGCTGGCAGCCGGGATGGGGAGCCTTGGCGCTTCGGTCACGTTCATCGGGGCCGTGGGCACGCAGTCCGACCCGCTGATGCTCAGCCCGGTGTACCAGCCGATGGCGGACAGGTGCGTCGCGGTGCACCCCGTTGCGCCGGCGGCTCAGACGGACGCGCTTGAATTCGAGGACGGCAAGCTGATGCTCGGCAAGACCGCCAGCGTGCAGGCCGTCTCGTGGGATCTGCTCAAGTCGACGATCGGTCTCGAGCAGCTCAGGGTGATCTACAACGAGTCCACGATGATCGGGATTGTCAACTGGGTCATGCTCCAGGGCGTCGAAGGCATCTGGCGGGGGCTCATGGATGAGGTCTTGCCCGAGCTGAGTCCGGATCATCCCCGGCGCATGTTCGTCGATCTGTGCGACCCGGCCAAGCGAACCGACGAGGACGTGCGCCGGGCGACGGCGATCCTGACAGAACTCTCGGGCTTTCTTCCTGTCACGCTCGGCCTGAATCAGGCGGAGGCCGAACGGATCGGGCGGGTGTTGGGTGTCGACATCTACGAAGGCCCGGGCAACCAATCGCTCAGCTCGGCGATGCAGCACGCCGCGGCGATGATCCGCGCCAAGCTCGGGCTGGCCTGCTGCGTAGTGCACCCGCGCGAAGGCGCGGCTGCGGCGGATGCGCACTCGACTGCCTGGTTCGAGGGCCCGTTTACGAGCAAGCCCAAGATCTCGACCGGCGCGGGTGACCATTTCAACGGCGGCTTTGCGATGGCCCAGAATCTCGGGCTCGAACTGGCCCAGTGTCTGGCGGTTGGCTGCGCTGTCAGCGGGGCGTATGTGCGTGATGCCAGGAGCCCAAGCCGAGACAGGCTCGCTGAGTTTCTCAGGGATCTGCCGCGATCTCAGGCCCCCTGAGTGCTCGCCTACGATCGGTCGATGCATACCCCAGATCCAAGTTTGAACCTCGAACAAGACCCTCGCTACGTTGGCGGCGTGACAGGGCGTGAGAGCCTCGAGAGCGGCGTCGTGGTCAGTTTCAACCCCGCTACGGGCGAACCCATCGCGGGCGTCAGGCTCGATTCAGCCGACACGTACGAGAAGACCATCCAAGAGGCCCAGGAAGCGTTCAAGCGCTGGCGCGCAGTGCCCGCTCCGGTCCGGGGCGAGGTGGTCCGGAATATTGCGCTCGAAATGCGAAGACTGCTCGTGCCGCTGGGCGAGCTGGAGAGCATGGAAGTTGGCAAGATCCGCGCCGAGGGCATCGGCGAGGTCCAGGAAACGATCGACATCGCGGACTACGCGGTCGGCCTCTCGCGCATGGTGGGGGGCAATACGGTCCCCAGCGAGCGACCCATGCACCGGATGATGGAGCAGTGGCTCCCGCTTGGGCTGGTTGGCTGCATCACCGCGTTTAACTTCCCAAACGCGGTCTGGGGCTGGAACGCCATGCTCGCGGCGATCTGCGGCGACGTCACGATCTGGAAGCCCTCGCTGCTGGCCCCGCTGACCGCGATGGCGACGAACGCGATCGCCGACCGGGTCGCAACCGAGATGGGGCACCCGGGCGTATTCCGCCTCGTCATCGGGACGGACGACGAGATCGGCGAGCGCATGATCGCCGACAGGCGGTTGCCGCTGATCAGCGCGACGGGCAGCTGCAACATGGGGCGCCACGTCGGGCAGGTCGTCGCGGGGCGACTCGGGCGCTGCCTGCTCGAACTCGGTGGCAACAACGCGGTCATCGTGGACAAGGACGCCAACCTCGACCTTGCGGTCAAGTCCACGGTCTTCGGTTCGGTCGGCACGGCTGGCCAGCGCTGCACGACCTCGCGCCGGCTGATCGCGCACAAGTCGATCGTCGACGAGATGACCCAGCGGATGGCCAAGGCCTACCAGACCATCAAGATCGGCGACCCGCTCGCCGAGGGCACACTCGTCGGGCCCGTCATCGGCGAGCGCTCGGTCGAGGCGTACCTGAACGCCATCGAGCAGGCCAAAGCCCAGGGCGCACAGGTGCTCGTGGGCGGAAAGGTCGCCAAGCCCCAGGGCCTTGGTGGCACGTTCGTCGAGCCGACCATCATCCGCGCCCCGGCCTCCAACGAGCTGCCCATCGCGATGGAAGAAACATTCGCCCCGATCCTCTACGTCTTCACGTTCGAGGACATCGAGGACGCGATCGCGATGCAGAACAGCGTCGACCAGGGGCTCTCCAGCGCGATCTTCTCGAGCAATGTCAACACGACCGAGCGGTTCCTCGCGGTCGACGGCTCGGGCAGCGACTGCGGGCTGGCGTACGTCAACCTCGGCACCTCCGGCGCCGAGATCGGCGGCGCGTTCGGCGGCGAGAAGGACACGGGCGGGGGGCGTGAGGCCGGCAGCGACAGCTGGAAGGCCTACATGCGCCGCCAGACGTGCACCATCAACTACGGCAACGAGCTCCGGCTCGCACAGGGGATTCGCTTTGAGTGAGCAGCAGGTCGTCGATCGTCTGGCAGAAGCCGCTGTCGCCCCGATCCAGTCGGGCATGCTTGTTGGCCTGGGCACGGGTCGTACCGCGCGAAGAGGCGTGCGCGCCCTGGCGGAGCGCATCCGGGCCGAGAACTTCAAGATCGATTGCGTTGCCTCGAGCGAGGCAACCGAGCAGCTCGCCCGCGAGCTCGAGCTCCGCCTCGTGGACTTTGCCCTGGTTGAAGAGGTCGACTACCTCTTCGACGGCGCCGACGAGGTCGACAGCCAGCTGCGCATGCTCAAGGGCTCGGGCGGCGCGATGACACGCGAACGCATCATCGCCTGGGCCAGCAAGCGCCGGGCCTACATGGTCGACGGGCACAAAATGGTCGAAAACCTCGGGACAAATGCCACACTCCCCGTTGCCGTCATGGCCTTCGGGCTCGCGAGCACGCGCGCCTCGCTCCGGTCGGTGGGGCTCAACGGCGTCTGCCGGCGCACGATGGACGGGGATATGTTCATCACCGACAACGGCAACCTGATCCTGGACGTGCCGCTGGCGCCCGATCACTGCCTCGAAGAGCTCGCGGCGCATCTCAACGACATCCCGGGCGTCATCGACCACGGGCTGTTCCTGGGGGAGGCCGACGAGATCCTCATCGATAAGGGCGGCAAGGTCGAGAGGCTTATCCGTCAGGACTGATCCCCGAGCTGTTTCTCGAAGAGTGTGTCGTCGTCCGAGGCGCCAAAGCCGCAGGCCTTGTGCGCGGGCGGCGAGTCCGGGTAGTCCTCGTTGGTGTCCGAGGTCAACACGGTTGCCCGGCGCGATCTCGCCCAGCGCTCGCAGGCCTCGATGAGCGCCCGACCTACCCCCGAGCCGCGTGCTCCAGGCGAGACGTACCACGACTCGACGTGGCATCGGTTGTGACCAAAGTCACTGGCCTCAGCGAAACCGACGGGTTGGTCGTGGAGGCGTGCGATCAGCACCCCGTGCTCGCGATCAGCGATCTTGCCCGTGCGCAGGAATGAGTCGATCTCGCTCTCGATGACATGCACTGGCTCGTCCGGGTAGAGCGCCAGACGCATCGCAGCCCACGCGCCGCGATCGGCCAGTGATGCGGGTTCGATCTTGAGCATCGGACGCTCCGAGTGCGGGCTTACTGCCCCTGCGCGAGCGAGAAGCCGCGCTTGCCCTCGAACTCCTTGAGCATCTGGAAGCTGGCGACGTCGAACTTCTCGCCGATCTTCTCAAAGAGAAAGATCGGGGTCTGCTGCCCGATGCGCCCGGTCATGGACTTGTCGCGCAGCTCGAACCGGGCGCGATAGTAGTCGACGACCTCGGTGTAGACCGAGCCGGTGGGCCAGACCTGCGTGCCGCGGCTGGACATCATGGTCAGTTTGAATGGGGTGTTCGCGCAGATCATCTCGAGGCGCTGAGCCAGATCGTGCGGGGCGAGCAGCGTCTCGATGTAGATATCACAGCCGACGATCGCGCTCGTGAGTGTCTCGTAGGTGCGCATCAAGCGGTTGACGCGTGGGCGCTCGGGCGGCGCGAAGCTGGGCTTGTCCTGGCTTGGCACGGGACGCGCGTAGCGTTCGCTGGGGACCTTGCCGAGGTTGTCGGCGATCGCGCGCGCGAACTCGGCGGTGCCGACGGGCTCCTTCTCGCCCCGGACGTCCCCGGTGTGCACGCCCGATTCGAGCGTGTAGATGAGCGCGTTCTCGATCGTGCCTGCTTGCTTCTGCATCCCGATGTGGCGCAGGAGAATCAGGCCCGAGAGCAGCAGGCTCGTCGGGTTGGCCTTGTTCTGGCCCGCGATGTCGGGGGCCGTGCCGTGGACCGCTTCAAAGATCGAGACCTTGTCACCGATGTTCGCTGAGGGCGCAAAGCCCAGACCGCCTACGAGACCTGCCGCCAGATCGCTGACGATGTCGCCCTGCAGGTTGGGCAGCACGACCATTTTGTACGACTGGGGCTTGAGCACCAGGTTCATGCACAGCGCGTCGATGATGACGTCCTCGGTCTGGATCTCCGGGTAATCGCGTGCGGTCTGGCGGAACCGATCCAGGAACATCCCGTCGGTCATCTTCATGATGTTGGCCTTGTGCCCGCAGGTGACGCGGTCAATGCCGAACGCCTTGGCGGCCTCGAACGCGTAGCGGTGCACCTGGTCGCAGCCCGGCGCGGTGATGATGCGCTTGCAGTCGACGACGTCGTTGGTCAGGCGGTATTCGACCCCGCCGTAGGTGTCTTCCACATTCTCGCGGACCACGTAGAAATCAACGGGTACGCCTGCCTGGGAGTAGACGGTCTCGACGCCCGGGAGGCTCTGGAAGTGGCGCAGGTTGGCGAACGCGCCCAGCGTCTTGCGGAGCGTGACGTTGATGGACTTGCCGCCCCCTCCGATGGGCGTGCCCATCGGGCCCTTGTAGAGCAGGCCGAGGCGTTCGACGGTGTCGATGGCGCTGTCGGTCATGCCGCGGCTGTCGCCTGAATCGAAGACGCGCGCGCCCATCTCGACGGGTGCGAATTCGATGTGCTCCATGCACCCGGCGGCCTCGAAGACCGTCAGGCAGGCCTGGGTGATCTCGGGGCCGATGCCGTCGCCTTCGGCGAGCGCGATCTGCAACTTATCGGACATGCTCTGTGCCTCTCGTACTGGTTTCTGCCAAACCATAGCCCGGGGGCTTACTCGGGAGCCGATGCCCGCATCAGACGATCCCGCACAGCATCCCAGATCGGCCCGATCCCGTCGGGTCTTTCGACAAGGATGAGCTCGGCGCCAAACCCATCGGCCTCGCGGAGCGCCGCGTAGAGACGCCCGGCGTACGCCGACGCATCCGCGGGCATTGGGATCGTCATGGGCCTGTTTGAGGGTGAGATCGCAAGCAGCGCCGCGCCGGGGTGCTTTCCAAGTTCGCCAGCGACTTCGGCTGCGCCGACGATGCGTGTCGGTGTGCGCGGGGCGTAATGCCGCGTCAGCATCCCTGGCGAGGGCAGAGCCGAGTCGCCCCCGCTCGGGGAAGCCGCAACCACCGGCACAACCTTCTCGATGTCTTCGTGCCCGATGACGCCCAGGCGCAGAACACTCACGCCGCCCTGTTCGATGCGCACCACGGTCGACTCGATACCCCTCTGACATGGTCCGCCATCGAGCACCGGGATCGCCTTGCCGAGCGCGTGCGCCACGTGCGAGGCAGCGGTGGGGGAGAGCGTGCCCGAAGCGTTGGCACTTGGGCCGACGATGGGCCCGCCGAAGGCCTCGATGAGCTTCTGAGCCAGATCGTGCGCGGGCATGCGGAGCGCAACGGTCGGTCCGCCACCGGTCACGATGCTCGGCACTCGGGCGCCCTTCGGCACAACGATGGTCAGTGGGCCGGGCCAGAACGCGCGGGCCAGTCTGTCCGCAAACTCGGGCCAGCCCTCTGCGAGTGAGCGGGCCATCTCGATCGACGAGACGTGCACGATCAGCGGGTTGTGCGAGGGGCGACCCTTTGCCGCAAAGACCTTCGCCACGGCTGCCGGATCGAGCGCGTCGGCCCCGAGGCCGTACACCGTCTCGGTCGGGAACGCGACCACACCGCCCGCCCTGAGGATCTGCGTCGCGGCTTGGATGTCTCTGATGATCACGGCTTACTCGTCGGCGGATTCGGGCACCACGAACTTGATGCCGTTGCGTTCCAGCGTCCGCCCGATCGCCGCGTACAGACGGCTGATCGCGATGTTGTAATTCACGAGCGCCTGGATCTCCTCGGACTCGGCAAGCGCGAGCGCCTGCTGGCGGCTGAGCCACTGGTCGAGGTTGAAGGCCGAGTATCCGCCGCTGGTTTCGATCACGACCTCGAAGGCCCGCAGGTTTTCCGTCGCCGCGAACCGCGAAGCCCTGGTCTGGGCGATCAGCTTGTAGCCTGCGACCGTGTCGCGGAGGGCGTTCTTGACCTCGAGCACGACCTGCTGGACCGTATTCTGGAACGAGGTCACGGATTGGATGTTCTCGAGCTGCCTCTGGCGGAGCGCCGCGTTCGCTGCGCGGTTGCCGATCGGGTACTCGTACGACAACGCGACGATGTAGTCGATGAAGTCGCCTTCCCACACATCGCCGTAGGCGTCCTCCACGTTCCGGTCGAGGGCGGCAAACCGTGTCGAGAGTTCGAGGTCGAGCCTGGGCAGGAGCTGGTTGCGAGCGATCGACTTGCGGATCGTGCTGTCGTCGATCGAGAGCAGGGCCCGCATGATCTCCGGGCGTTCGGTCAGGGCGGTCGTGACCGCATCGACCAGGCTGAACCTGATCGGCTCATCGATCGCAAGATCCACCGGCAGCAGCAGGACTTCCGAACCGATCGTCAGCTCGGGGTCGTTGATCAGCACCTTGAGCGAATCGCTTGCCGCACGAAGGTTTCGCTGGGTGCGGATCACCTGGGCCTTCCGGCTCTCGACTTCGGCCTTGGCGTCGGCGATCTGGGCCGCGGTCGCGTCGAGGATGCCTCGGCTGATGATTTTGTCGCGGACCTCGATGCCGCGCTCGAGCAGTCGCTGCTGGATGAGCAGGTTCTGGTGCGCCTGGACCAGGCCCCAGTACGCCTCCTCCGTCTGGCGGAGCGTCGTGATGATGTTGCCCTTGAGCGTGGCAACCTCGTCCCGCTCAGCATTCTCGGCGAGCCTGATGCTCGAGAGCGCAAAGTCGGAGCCCGCGCCGCGGAGCAGGGGCTGGGTCAGCTGGGCGCCCACCGTCGCGGTGTTGGCCGGGTTGGGCACAACGGTCAGCCCGGGGGTGCTGTTGTCGACATTGGTCCAAGAGGTGTCCAGCGTGAACGTGCCGCCGCTGGTCAGACGCCGACGGACGCCCGTCGTGATGTCGCCCTGGTCGAAGACGTCGGCGGCGGTGCCAAAGAACGTCGAACTCGTCCGGGGACGGTCGATCGCCTGGTACCGACCGTTGACGAAGAAGGTCCAGTCAAAGTTCGCCTCGGCAGCCACGATCTGGCTCTCCGAGATCGCCGGGCGCAGGCGGTCGAACTGGAGCTGCGAGTTGTGTTCCGCCGCCGAGCGGATCGCTCGCTCGAGGCTGACCGCCACCATCCGCTGCTCGGCCCCGAGCAGATCCTCGTCCATCGGGAAGGCCCCGCGGTCGTAGGAGCCCGGGCCGCTCATCTCGCGGAGCTGGTTCATCCGCTCCTCGGGGATGCCAAGGCTCCTGACCGAGTCCTGGCGGTCGGTCAGCAGGTACTCTGGCGCCCGCTCGGCTTCGACCATCTCCCGGCGGACCGCGTCGATCACCGAGCGAGTCAGCACGGCGCTATCGCGATCGATCACCGGTCCTGTGCATCCAGAAAGAGCAAGACCTGCGCAAACGACAGGCATCAGACGCACGATCGCGGGGGAAAGTTTCGGCTTGTCCATCGGTGTTTGGTCCTTTGTGCGGGCCGTCCCCGGTTTCCGGCTGTTCGCCGCCTTCGGGTGCCGTAGACTATGCCCCCTGGCGCCCCATTGCCGCAACCTCTGGCAATCGGGTGGGTGGAACCGGGTGAGAATTAGACACGAGGAGCGTGCACATATGGCTAGCAAGCGGATCGGTGGCGTGGTCGCCCTTGTCGCGACACTCGGACTGGCCCCTCTGGGGATCGTCGGCATCGCGTCGGCGCAGGTCTCATCGCAGGTCAATCAGGTCGAGCCCCAGCACATGCTTGTCACCGATCAGCGGGCCATGATCCGCTGCGGCGCCGGCACGGCCTACTACCCAGTCGCTGAGCTCCGCGCTGGCTCGATCCTCATCATGGACGGCGAAACCTCCAGCGGCTGGGCACGCGTCTCGTACCCCAGCACCGCCGCCGCGCTCGTGCGCACCGAATACGCCCAGATCGCGCCCGACGGCAAAACCCTCACGCTCTCGCGTGACGACAGCCTCGTCGCGTACAACGCACTCGCCGGCGCCCGTGGCAGCTGGAGCAAGCTGCTCGCACAGCCGGCGCCCCGAGGCACGCAGTTCAAGGTCGTCGGTGAAGCCGTCAACGATCTCTCGGGCGAGCTCGCCGGGTACCGCGTCGAAGCGCCCGCCGAGGCTCGTGGTTATGTCCGCGTCTCGTTCCTCCGGGCCGCGACGCCTTCGGAAGTCGAGGCCTGGAAGAACCAGGGCGACACACCCGCGGTCGCTGAGAACACGGGCAACGATCAGCCCGCCGAAGATCCGGGCGTTGTTGCTCCCGCGATGAACGAAACCACCAAGCCCGTTGACGTTGCGGCTGTTCCGACCGAGCAGCCCGCAGAGGACCCGGGGCAGAACGACGCGCTCGTCGATCCGATGATCGATGAAACAGTCGCGAGCAAGCCCGTTAACGTCCCTGTCTCCAAGCCCGTGACCGATCCCAGCGCCGGCGCGACCAACGCGTCGCCGATCGAAACGAGCACCGAAGTCGCAGAGGCCAACGAGCCAGAGCAGCCCGCGCCGCTGCGTATCAACAGCATCGAAGAGATGGAGCAGCTCCTCGCAGCCGTTCAGAAGCAGACGATCGAAGAAGCCGAGTTCGGTCCGCTCCTTGCTGAAGTAACCCGGATGTACGAGGCGACGCCCGACACAGCCGAGAACGCAGGCCTGCGCACCGCTCTCCGCCAGCGTCAGTCGATCCTCAAGATCCGCCAGCGCGTGCAGGACGCGGCCCGCGCCAACGCGAGCCTGAGCGATCGGGCCACCGAGCGTGAGCAGGAGCTGGTCAACAAGGTCCGCGAGCTCGAGATCCAGCGCTCGTACGCGGTCGTTGGACGTCTGCTCCCAAGCGCCGTGTACGACGGACGTCGCCTGCCCCGCATGTACCGCGTGCAGTCACTGGGCGTCACCGAGGCCCCCCGGACGATGGGCTATCTCCGCCCGAACGCGGAACTGAATCTTGAGTCGATGCTGGGCGAGACCATCGGCGTCGTCGGAACGCCCAACCTCGACCCGCGTCTGAACCTGATGATCATCGATCCGCTCAAGATCGATCTGATCAAAGCCGGCGCCGGCCAGCAATAATCGATCAATCGAAGCCGCCCGGTTTCTCACCGCCCGATTCCGCCACCGGAGCCGTGGCGGTCCTGGATTGGCTCGATGAGGTATCAGGCTTGGCCGCAGCTTGTGCTGGCTTGGGCGGGAGCTTGGGTCTGCTCAGCAGCAGCACGACAAAGGCCGCGACGCTCACACCAAAGAGCATCGTCAGGATGAACCCGAGGTAGCCCTTGTCGCCCTCGGGGATGTCCTTCCCGGCTTCGGGCTTGGCGCCCGAGAGGAACGACTCACGGTTGGCGATCGTGTCCTGAGCGTTGCGATCCTTCAGATCGACCTGGTACGCGTGGTCAAAGTACTTGTAGACGCCCGAGCTGCGGTAGCTCGCCCCGGCGCGCATCAGAAACACAACCGCAAAGATCAAGGGAAGCAGCAGCCCAAGGTGCAGCCCGATCATGCCGATCCTGCGCTTCTGGTGGATCATGATGGACATCACGCCCATGACCACCATGACCAGGGCGCAGATGCCCGTGACGACGACCGCGGTCTTGGCGTTGGCACCGGGGGGGGCGATCACGTAGGCCAGAATCCCGAATGTCAGGATGAGGGCCGCATAAAGAAACATCACCACCGCGGCTCGGGTGACGGTTTGCTGCTGGTTGCTCAAGGAATGCCCTTTCAGAAAGTCACCGGAGTCTAGTGCGCCCCAAAGTGCCCGACCGGTACGATGCCTTCGGCCATGCCTGACGCCCCCAGAGAGACTATTCCGAGATTCTCAGCCGCCCTTTCGGCCCGGGCAGAGTCCGCCTCTGCCGCCAAGGAAGCCGCCGAGCGTGCGCACGCAAGGCTCGGCGGGCGAAGCCCCGATCTGGCGATGCTTTTCCTGACTGCCTCCCACACGGGGCGCGCCTCCGAGATGGCTTCGCTCGTGCAGTACGTGACCGGCTCGAGGACGATCATCACCTGCAGCGCGCACGGCGTCATCGGTGACGCGATCGAGATCGAGGGCGCGCCGGGTGTTTCGCTTCTCCTCGGCTCGCTGCCCGGGGTGAGCATCAGCCCCTTTCGCATCGAAGATCTCCCAAGGGTTCCCGATCGGCCTTCGCCTGACTGGCATCGGGAAGTGCTCGCGCCTGCCATGCACATCCATCGCGACCACGCGGCGACCCTGATCTTCTGCGATCCGTACTCGGTCCCGCTCGTGCGCACGCTGCCGGCGATGAGCGAGGCCTCCCGGAACCACCCGGTCATGGGCGGGTTCGCTTCTTCCGCCAAGAAGCCGGGCGAGAACGCCGTCGGCCTTGGCGATGACATCCGTCGATCGGGCGGGATCGGGATCAGCCTCTCGGGTGACCTGCACGTCGAGGGCGTCGTCAGCCAGGGATGCAAGCCCATCGGCCCGACCATGGTGGTCACCAAGGCCCGCGACAACATCATCCAGCAACTCGGCGGCAAGCGTGCCGTGGACATGCTCAAAGAGGTCGTCCGCGCACTCCCCGTTGGCCAGCGCGTCGGGCTCGCCAAGGGCATGCTCCTTGGCAGGGTCATCAACGAATACCGCGACCGCTTCGGGCAGGGCGATTTCCTGATCCGCGGCGTGCACAGCATCGACGCGGCCACCGGCGCCATCGTCGCCAACGATTTCTTCCGCGTGGGCCAGACCGTGCAGATCCACATCCGCGACGCCGAGACCGCGCACGCGGACCTGGCGATGCTGCTGGACGCACAGAAGCTGCGCCCGCCTCCCGAAGCGGGGCTTGTCTTGACCTGCACGAGCCGGGGGCGAAAGTTCTTCGGCGAGCCTCACCACGACGCCTCGGCGATCTACAAGTCATTCTCACCCGCGGAGTCGGGCGTCCAGCAGGCCAAGAGCGGCAGGCACATCGACGTCGCCCACCGCCCGTTCCCGCTGGCCGGGTTCTTCGCCGATGGCGAAATCGGGCCCATCGCCGGGCAGAGCTACCTGCACACAATGACAACGAGCCTGGCGCTCTTTCGAAGCGCCAGGCTCGCAGATTGATCAGATTCGGACGAGCGTTCGCTCAGCCGCCCAGAGCGTTGCCCTCTTTGTCATAGTTGGCAAGGTCAGCCTTGCACACCGGGCATGCAGCGGGCTTCTCGCCGTGCCCGATGAGCGGGTAGTACTTGCCGCAAGCGCCGCAGACACCGGCCTTGACCAGACGGTCATCGGCAGCGGGATCGTCAACAAGCGGCTTGTCGGCGTAATCCTTCAGCTGCGAGACCTTGAGCTTGGCCGTGACCTGCGGGTCGCTGTTCACGGATTCGGGGTCGAGGTAATAGATCCACTGATCGTTCTGTGGGTTCTCGTTCTTCATCGAAGTGATGCCATAGATCGCACCGCCGATCGCAGCAACCGCGATAATGAGCAAGACCGCGTTCTTTCCACCGCCCTTAGCCATGATTTCGTCCCCGTCTTCGGAGCCGGCGATTGGTCGCCAGCTCGATCTGTGTCTGCCTGTGTACGAACGTTTATCTTAGCAGGGTTCATTCCCAGAGGCGAGAAACGCACCCCAAGCGCCACGAAGCCCGCTCAACGCGTCAAATCTGCCTTCTCGTGCGGGCTTTACCCGATCGCCGGCTCGATGATCCCCCGGCATTCGCCGAACCCGATCCGCCGGAATCCCTCCCGCTGGCAGTATCCCTTGATGATCACCTCGTCCCCGTCGGCCAGGAACTTCCGCTCCTCGCCCGTGGGCAGCTTAAGCGCGGTGCGCTGCGTGCCGGGAACCAGCTTTGCCGGGGTTGCGAACGGGTCGCCGTCCCAGGTCAGTTCCAGCAGGCACCCGCGCGCCTCGCGCGTGGGGCCCGAGATCGTCCCCGAGCCGAGCAGGTCGCCCGGCTGCATGTTGCACCCGCCGCTGGCGTGGTGCGTGAGCATCTGCGCGATCGTCCAGTACATGTCCCTGAACGATCCCTTGCTGAGGCGGATCGGGTCCAGCTTCTGGTCGCGCATCTGCTTGCTGGCAAGGAACACCTCGAGCGTGATGTCGAGCCCGCCCTGAGATTGGTCGCGCTCGTCGAAGAGGTGGGGCAGCGGCTTGGGATCGCCCTCGGGGCGCACCATCGCGGGCGAGCGGAAGGGCGCCAGCGCCTCCATCGTCACGATGTAGGGCGAGACCGTCGTCGCGAAGTTCTTCGCCAGGAAGGGCCCGAGCGGCACGTACTCCCACTTCTGCATGTCCCGCGCCGACCAGTCGTTCAAGAGGCACATCCCCAGGATGTGATCCTCCGCCTCACCGATCGGGATCGGCTGCCCCAGCTCGTTGCCCCGCCCGACGATGACGCCAAGCTCGAGCTCGTAGTCCAGCATCTTGCAGGGCCCAAATCCGGGCGTGCCGCCCTCTTCCGCGGGCGAGAGCTGCCCGGTGGGCCTGCGCACGGGTGTCCCGCTCGGAACGACGGACGAGGCGCGCCCGTGGTACCCGACGGGGATCCACTTGTAGTTGGGCAAGAGCGGGTTGTCCGGGCGGAACATCGAGCCCACGTTCGTGGCGTGGTAGACGGAGGCGTAGAAGTCGGTGTAGTCGTGCGGATCGAACGCGGGGAGCAGATCGACCTCACCGATCGGGATCAGCGCGTGCTCGGCGATCTCGTGATTCTTGAGCTCGTCGTTCTCGGTCGAGAGCAGCGAAACCAGCCGTGCGCGAAACCGCTGCCGATCCGTCGCGGTCATGTCGCTGTACATCTCATCGATCAGCAGCGACTCGACCTGCTCGGTGTCGATCACGCCGTCCAGCAGCCCGGTCTGGGCAACAAGATCCAGGATGAGAACCCGATCGCCGATCGCGACCGCCGAGGCGATAAAGCTCTCGCCCGTGTCATCTGCAAACACAGCGCGCACGAACGGCAGATTCTGAATCGGAAAGTCCGTATTCGGGTCGTTGGCGGATTCGACCCAGCTCTGAAGCTTCGGGTCGTGGGTCTCGTCGATCTCGTAGGGCATCTGTGTTCTCCTATTCCCCTCCCCCGTCGCCGACGGGGGAGGTGTCAGCGAAGCTGACGGAGGGGGTCTGACTGGAAACTTCTCGCTCGATTGTTCGCACCACGCCCTCGATGTTCGAGAAGATCTCCCATGCCGGCACCCGAATCACCCGAATTCGGCGCGATTCCATCCATTCATCACGAACGATGTCGTGACGTTTCTGGTCGTGCGCATGGCTGTTGCCGTCAATCTCGATGACGAGGGCACACACCGGGCAGTAGAAATCAGCGATGTATGGCCCGATCGGGTGCTGACGCCTGAATCTCACACCCGCGACCTGCTTGTTTCGCAGAAACCGCCACAGGATCCGTTCGGGCGGCGTTGTATTGGTGCGCAGCTCGCGGGCCCGATCCGTAGTCGTTGACGTTGCAATGACAGCCTTGTGGTGAGGCTTTGCTTGGCCCCCTCCGCCCGCTGCGCGGGCACCTCCCCCGTCGGCGACGGGGGAGGAGAAGGACTCGGCCTTTTTGCTCGTCCGACTCACAGCCACCCCAGCTCCGCCAGCTCCTCCGTCGGCTCGGTGAAGCTGCACGAGCCGTAACTGAAGGCGAACTGACGCCGCGCGTTGACGATCTCGTCCGTTGTGAGGGAAACCTCGCCATCGGGCGATTGCCATGATGCGCCCGCGTTGTCGAAGCTGAGCTTGCTCTTGTCGGTTTCGACCAGCAGCCTGACCGCCTGCGCCTCGTCGATCTTGTCGTGGCGCATCAGGGCGCTGGCAAGAAAGACGTTGAGGTAACCGAACATCGTCCCATTTGGCGAACCTTCCTCGTACGTCAGGCGGTAGTCGCCCCGCAGCGGGTGGTGCAGGCCCGCGGTGCACTTGAATGGCACATCGCCCACCTGGCAGCACCGGATGAACCGCGCGATTTCTTCGGGCGTGGGGATGAGCTCGGGCGTGACGCCGCCCGTGCGGATCTTGGCAGCCGCCGGCAGCCCGGAGAGCGCCGCGATCATGCCGCGCGGGTCCCTGGTGTGGTCGATCTCGAAGAAGGGGATGATGTCCTCGGGCATCGCCTCGATCGCTTCGTCTATGAAGTCAGCGGTGGGGGCCTTTACCTCGACCGCGTCGATCCTGGCGAGCCCGTTCTCTTCGCGCGCGTGGCGCTCGTTGAATTTCAGAACCGCCTCCAGCCCTTCGCCCGGCTCGTCGGGCTTCAGGATCGCCGAGACCTTCCAGGGCTCGGTCACGCTCGCCATTTCGGTGTAGCCGCTGGTTGCGTAGGTCCCGGGCATCACGATCGCCGCGTGTGTGCTGAACTCATCGAGCCGCCAGGCCGGGCAGATGAAGTGGCTGAGCGCCCCCGCGTTGGGCCCGCGCAGGTGCCGGGCGTACTCGGTGACCGCGGGCTCCATGTCGAGCTTGGCGGGCGGGAACAGGCCGGCGTAGTCGATCAGCTTGTCGATGAGCGCATCAATCGAGGCGGGCATGGGCAGTCCTCCGTCAGAACCAGACCATAGACCCCGGAGCGCTAAGGGTGCCCGAGCCCAGTGGCGGAGGCTTCCAGCCTCCGCTGTGTTGTTCTCCTCCCCCGTCGCCGACGGGGGAGGTGTTTGTGCAGCAGACAGAGGGAGGTATGGATTGGCCTGAAAGAAGCACGCCCCATCCAAGTTCGGGAAGAAACAGACAGCGGAGGCTGGAAGCCTCCGCCACTGAAATGAGATGCACTTACTTGGCCAGCTTCGCGATCACACGCCAGAGATCATGCCGAGACAGATTGAGACCCGTCTGCCTCGCAAACTCGCCCGCGACGCGATCGAAGCCCTCGGTGTAAGGCAGCTGGTCCCGCTGCCCGAGCGAGCCGACCTCGCCCGCCACCAGCGCAATCAGCAGCTGCTCGTGCTCGTAATCGATGACGGGCGCCGTCGAACTCGCCCGACCCATCCGCGGCAGCTTGCCCGCCTTCCGCAGGTTGTGCAGTCGATGGAACACCGCGCGGTGCTCCGCTTGAGCATCCGTGCGTTGCACTTGGTGAAGCAGCGTCTCGAACGCATCCGTGTAGGGCAGCGCATCGAGCGTCACGCCCACGGCTTCGTACGCCCCGACGATGGCCTCGTCCTGTGCATCACGGCTGACGCCACCGAACAACGAATCGCTCACGCCGCATCTCCCGGAGCCCGCACGCCGTGGGTCATCACCGGATCCCATCGCGCGAGCACGTCCATCGGTTGACGCTCCGGATCAAGAAACTCTGCCGACATGCGCTCAAAGAGCGCGTGCCGGCGCAGATCCGTCAGCCCGCCATCAAAGTGCCCGTAGCGCGTCACGAACCGCCCCTTGAGCCCGGGCGCCGTTCCGAGCGCGTTGAACACCGAGGCCTGTGTCGGCGCGGGAACGATCTCATCGCGCACCGCGATCTTGACCAGCGCCGGGCAGTCCAGGTGCTCAGCGTGCAGCGCCGCGTCGAAGAGGTCAAGGAGCCTTGCGATCTCATCGGCCGCGGCTCCCGACGCCAGCAGAAACCGCTTGACCTGCCCCCCCGCGCCCGGGCTCTGCGGGTGCTGGCGCTTGAGCCTCCAGCGCCAGTCGCCCAGCGTGGGCAGGCCCACCGCGATCCGGTCGATCCGCTGCTCATGGTGGCTGCACGACATCGCGCACGCCCGCGCCGCCGCCACAACCGCAAGCCCGCCCCCGAAGCTCTCACCCCGCACATACACGGGCAGCTCAAGCCCAAGCAATCGCCGCGCCGCACGCACGCCCAGCAGGAGATCCGCGATCGCGTGGGAGACGCTCCAGTCGCTGACGTGCACGCCGTCCTCTGGAGGGCGCTCAAGCCCGGAGGTGATCCATCCAAGCTCGCCCGCGCACAGATTCCCAACGCCCGCCCTGGAGCCGGCAAACCCCCGCATCCGCAGGGCGATCACCGCGACGTTCTTTGCGACCGGCGAGCGGGCGATCGATTCGGCCAGCTTGGGTGGGTCGTCGTAGCCGTGCAGCAGCACCACGATCGCCCTGATCTTGCCCTCGGGCAGCGCGATCCGGCAGCCGATGCGTGCGTTGCCCGAGCCCGCAAAGGCGTGCGTCGCGGTCGGGTCCGAGGGGTCGTCGTCGATCGAGATCATCTCGAGCTTCGGCTCGCGGTCCTCGATCGTGCGGTGCCACTGCTGCCAGAACGCCCCGTGCATCCGGCATCGACACGCCGATGAGACGTGCGAGAGCGTCTGCACCCAGTCCAGTCCGAAATCGTCCGGCTCGATCATGGCACACAAGCCTACCCGAATCCGAGGCCGTAGAGTCAGCACGATGCCCGACACCCCACCCAAGGAACCCCTCGAACTCCGCCTGATCCACATCGATCAGCGGTTCGTCGTCGTCGACAAGCCCGCGGGCCTGCTCAGCGTTCCGGGCAAGGGCGAGGACAAGACCGACTGCGTCGTCGCCCGCGTGCGCGAGTTCTTCCCCGAGGCCACGGGCCCCATGGTCGTGCATCGCCTCGATATGGACACATCCGGGCTCATGGTCGTCGCGCTCGACACCGGCGCCCAGCGGGACCTGTCCGTCCAGTTTCAGGACCGCCTGACGCGCAAGGCCTACATCGCGCTCGTCGACGGCATCCTCGAGCAGGACTCGGGCTATGTCGACCTGCCGCTCCGTGTCGACTGGCCGAACCGCCCGCTGCAGATCGTGTGCATGGACGAGGGCAAGCCCTCGCAGACCGAGTACCGCGTGCTGGCGCGCGAGACCGAACGCACACGCCTCGAACTCGTCCCCATCACGGGGCGCACCCACCAACTCCGCGTCCACTGCGCCGATCCGCAGGGGCTGGGTCGCCCCATCCTGGGCGACCGCCTCTACGCGCAAGGCCCGGCTCGCGAGGACTACCCGCGCCTGATGCTCCATGCGGCGCGCCTGAGCATCCGCCCGCCGGGCACGAAACGCCTGATGGACTTCGTCGCGGACGTGCCGTTCTAAAGCTTGCTGAGTTTAACCGTTGGCGCCGTTTCTCGGCTCGAGGCGCATCATCGTCGCCTGCATGACCGCCACGCATGATTCCGTCATGTCTGCCGAAAGGGCCAGGACCTCAGCGGACGCCACTCCGATCGTGCGTCCGACGCGGATCACTCGGCCCCGCGCGACGAACCGATCGCCCACGGCCGGTGCGAGCAGATTGACTTTGAATTCGATGCTTAAAACCGCGGAGCCTTCGGGCATCCGAGTCAGACAGGCGTATCCGCACGACGAATCTGCGATGGTTGCGATCGCTCCTGCGTGCGCATAGCCGTGTTGCTGCTGGATCGATTGAGACCACGGAAGTTCGATTTCGACTTCACCGTCGCTCACACGGAGCAACCGGGCCCCAAGCGTTTGGAGGAGCTGTTGACGCAGGAATGATTCCTCGATGCGATCAAAGAGCTCCGTGTCCGACATAGCCGTCAGACTATCAGAACCATCAGGTGGGGGACGGCGCTCGAACTAAACCACCCTGAGAGACGGGCACTGCAACGAAGTCAGACCCGCCACGATCAGCAGCTCGCGCACACGCTCTGCGTCGTGCTCATCGAACGAGCCCGTGTCGAAGCTGTCCGCGTCGTACACGCCCCAGCATTCGCCCGACGCCTCAAAGAGCGGGATGACCAGTTCGCTCAGGTCGCGCGGGTCGCAGGCGACGTAGCCCTCGCCGAGGTGCTTGACGTCTGTCACGACGAGCGTGGTTCTCGTCAGGCACGCCTGACCGCACGCGCCGTGCAGCCCGATGGGCGAGCACGCGGGCTTGTCGCGCCGCTCCTTGAGGATCATCTCATCGGCGCCCGGGGCCCGCGAGTAGAACCCGAGCCAGCTCACGCCGGTGGGGGCGAGGCGGGGCCAGAGTACATCCACGAACGCTTTCATGCGCTCATCTCGGGTCATGGACGCAGCGATCGCGCGTTCGAGGTCCGCTCGAATCCGGTCGTAATCTCGTTTCATCGCGGGGGCTCCAAACAAGGAGCCGCGGCTCAGAGCGTCGCCGAGGTGTAGGGCAGCAGGCCCATGAACCGGGCACGCTTGATCGCCTGGGCAACCATCGCCTGCTCGCGGGCGGTGGTGCTGAGGCGCTTGCGGCTGTAGATCTTGCCGTTGGGGCTCATCATGCGCCGGAGGTTCTCGTAGTCCTTGTAGTCCACGTACGCGACGTCCTTGGCGGATGTCTTGGTGGCTTTGGGCTTGGGACCGCCTGGACCGAATCGATTGAACCTGCTCATGCTGATCTCCGTTCTGGACAGTGTGGCCGGTGCCCAAACAGGCCCGGCAACGGATGTTCCGTGGACCCGGAGCGTAGGCGTCTCACCCGTTTGGGTCGAGGAATAGCCTGCTTCCCTCTCCAATCTGGGGAGAGGGACGGGGTGAGGGGGCATCCGGGCTTAGTCGAAGGCTTCGTCCTCGTCCTCGCCGTAATCCGCGTAGGGATCCGTTTTGGGCCTGCCAAGGGCGTCCGCTGAGGCCCGACCGCCGCCCAGGATCAGGGGCAGGAGGACTAGAGCCGCGAAGACCCCGTCCTGGATCAGGTTGCATTTGCCAAGGGGCCCGTCGCAGAAGAGCTTGATCTTGCCAAAGCACCCGCACTCGAGCTCCTGGCCCTTGCTCATGGCGTTCCAGATGAGGGCCACGAACCCCGCGAGCATCAGGAGGATGACGGTCGCCGCGGCCCGGGTAAAGAGGCCCGCCACGAGCAGCACGCCCGCCAGGATCTCTGTCCACGGGATGATGTAAGCCGCCATCGAGATCAGGCCGTCGTGATCGACGATGCCGAACGCCTGGATCGATCGGGCGACCTCCAGCGGCTCAGCGACCTTGATCAGCCCTGCGAAAATGAAGACCTGCCCGGCGCCCAGGCGCCCGATCAGCGAGAGCCAGCTCGCAAAGGTGCCCGCGTTCTGCGGCCCACGAGATTGAAGTGCGCTTGCCATATGGTCCTTACTCCGCGAGGGGGTCAGGACCAGTATCGGTCGGCAGCCCCGCCTTGGTCCACGCGGTATACCCGTCGGTAAAGACGTGCAGCAGGACAAGCTCGGGTCGGATGAGCATCATCTGCTCGACCACGACGTGCGAGTCGTGGCAGTCGCCCCCGATGCAGTAGACCACGACGCGCCGGTCCTCATCGAAGAAATCGATGACCGCCGGGGTGCCCTCGTTGAAGCTCGCAGGCGGGACGTTGTACGCCCCGAGGATGTGCCCGTTCACGTAGTCCGCCTTCGGACGCGCGTCGATGAAATCGGCCAGGCCGTTCTCGAAGAGCATCCGGGCCTGATCGAGCGTGATCTCCCGCTTGAGAACGATCGTTGTGCTGTCCTGCGTGCCCGGCTCGATCGGGTCGACCTGTTCGGGCTCGACGGTTTGGGCGGGCTTGGCTTTGGCCTTGGCGGGAATCTCGACCGTGCCCTTGCCCTCGGGCAGCTCATCGAGGTGCAGCTTCAGCGGCTCGTTGATCAGCGAGTGCGTGATGCCCGCCGCAGAGGCGACGACAACGATGCCCGCGAACCTGAGCATGTATGACTTGAACACGATCAGCGTCCCTGGGTCTGCTGAGCCGCGGCGTTCTGAACGCGGACGACACCCGTGATCGGGGTGCGAACCACGCGCTGCCCCTCGGCGTCGGTCATCACCACGATGCTGCCCTGGATGATCCGCATCGTCTCAGTCGCCTTGCCCGTGACCGTGACGAGATAGCCAACCTGGGCCTCTTCGTCCTCGTTCTCGGGCTTGGGGATCGGCTTGTACGTGACCTTGATCTCGTCGCGGTCCTCGCTGCTGAGCGTCGAGGTCACGAGCGTGGCCTTCTGGATCTTGAAAGGCTTGCTGCGGGCGCTGACGAGCTTGAACGTCTCCGTGAACGCATCCCCGGGCGCGATCGCGTTGAGCGAGACGCGCGAAGGCTCTGCAGAGATGTCGCCCGCGACCACCGCGGTCACGCGGAGCAGCATCATGGGCTTGCTCGGGTCGTTGGTCTCGATGCGGATGCTCCCGTCGATCCGCCCGACGCGTGCCTGCTCGGACATGCTCACTTCGACGATCGACTCGCCCACCTCAAGGATCTCGCCCGAGCGCGGGTGCTCACGCTCGACGATCTGGGGCTTGAGCAGCTTGACCAGAAACGCGTCTTCGCGGTCCACGCTGGCGCTGAGCACCTCAAAGTCGCTCGTCATGCCCTGCACGCGGACCTGGATCGTCCGGGCCTCGCCCTGGAGGACCTGGCTAAAGCCCGCGATCGCCGGGTCTGCGACCACGCGAGGCAGAACCCACGCCTTGATCGTCACGGACTTGGCGCCCGTCGGGTCGTTGGAATCGATCGTGATGCGCTTGCCGTGCTGATCGCCTGTGCGGTTGCGAGGATCGAAGTTGACGCCAAGCTCAGTCGACTCACCCGGCTTGAGCACCTTCGTCTCAACGGTGCCCGCGGTGCAGCCGCACGTGGCGCTGATGGCACCGATCTCAAGGTCCTGGTCGCCCGTGTTGGTCAGGGTCACGGTCTTGTGGATCGGTTCCGCGTCATCGACCTCGCCCAGATCGACCTCTTCAGCACTCAGCGACAGCCGGGGCCCAATCTTGTCCGAGTCTGGCGACGTCTCTGGCTGGGTCACGGTCTGCGCAGACGACAGCGGTGCGCCGGCAACAGCAAGAACGGCGGCAACAATGGCAGCGGTGTAGGCTCGCATCTTCATCTTCCTTCCGGACACAGGGCTCACGCCCCGGATTCCTGATGGTCTCAAAAACCCCTCTGAGCCGATCGGCGTCGGCCCTTCACTGTACGGTACCACCCGCACCGGGTTGCGTTGAGATGGTGCGATGCAATCTGGAAGGAAGACCACGAGAACCGGCAAACCCTGCCCAGCTTCGTTCCGCATAAGCTCCCAATGAACGGGCTTTGGCCGGGGTCAGGCCAGCGGGTCTCAGAAATCCCGTCCGCGGACGCCGTTGCGGGTGTTGTGCAGCCTGCGGATATCGGTCTGGTTGTTGGGGTTCGGGGCGCCCTCGGACGCTTCGAGGGGGTTGTGGACCCCGCCGTGCATATCAGCGAAGACCATGGGCGTGTCGGCGTCGTAATGCCCCTCGACGATCTCCGGCTGATCGTTCAGGTAGGTCAGGTGACGATCCCACAGCATGACCTTCTGCGAGCTGTACGTCACCTCGTCTGGGCGGATGGGCCCCAGCAGGTCCCGGTTCTCAGTTGCGCCATCCGTCCAGTTCCGTGGAGAGGCCAGGAAGCTGTTGCTGTACTCATAGCTGACCACCTCATGGGGCTCGGCGCCGTTGATCAGAGAGTCGAGCGTCGGGAGCGCCTTGTCCCGCCCCGGGCTGACCCAGGTGGCGTACGCATCCTGCCAGGGCGTGATCGAGCTGATGAGCGCAGGCCAGAGCGTCGCGACCTGCCAGACTTCCGAGGTCGCAACGATCGAGCCTTCCGGGAACCAGTGGTAGCTGTAGAAATCGCCCGGCAGAGGCGAATCGACATCCTCGACCTGGCCCGGGAAGGGATACGTCCTGTGCGTGTCGGCGTACATGGCGAACGTCTGCCCGATCGAACGCACGTTCGAGAGCGAGAGAGTTTGCCTTGCGGTCGTGCGCGCCGAACCCAGTGCCGGCAGGATGATGGCAACCAGAAGGCTGACCACCGCGATGACCACCAGCACCTCGATGAGCGTAAATCCGCGCGTGCGTTGCATGTGTATTCCCTTCGGTTCAGCCGCCACGGTTGGCCATCAGCTCTTGCATGACGCTCTGCATCAGCTCCTGATTCCGCACATCGAGCACGAATCCCGCTGGCTGCCACTGGCCGCCGGCGACCTCGCGCATCTGCATCAGCACGACGATGTCGGGAGCCTCAGACGTGCTCCCCTTGGCCAGAAAGGGCAGGCGCATCTCGACGAGCTTGCCCTTGGCCGCCTCGCCCAAGGCGTTCGGAAAGAGCCTGCCGGGCGAGCCGGTGACCATGTGCGAGACCGTCTCGACCTCTTCGCCCGTCTCGGGGTCTGCGTTGATGTTCCGGTTCATCCCGATCCGCATGCCGTCACCTGCGGGGATCTCGGTGGTGGGCATTCGGACCTCGATGTTGCCCGCATCCAGCGACGCGAACTTCAGCAGCCCGCCAAAGAGCGTGTACATGCCGTCGATCGGTGAGCGACCGTCTTCGCCCGGCTCGATCGTGCCGCCAAGCCCGGTGATGGCCTCGGCGAACGCCTCCTTGGAGCCGGTATTGAGCGGCTCGAGCAGCGTGCGCACATCTTCAGCCAGAGCGACCGATCCCTCGGGCTTGCCCGTCACGGCTCCCGCCATCGCATCCATTTGCATCGCGACATCGCCCGCGTTGCTCACGCGATCGAAAATGTAGTTCTTGCCCTCATCCTCGTCGGCGGTCTCGAACTCGACCGGGCGATCGGTGCGCCGGCGCTGCCGGGGTTCGGGCGTGGTGCCGTCGGCGCGAACGAGCGTGGGCTTGGGCTTGTCGGTGCGTTCGCTCCGCGAGGGGAGCAGCTGCCAAACCAGAACCCCGATGCACCCGGCAGCCGCGATGCCCGCGACCGGGAGTTTCCACTGCGCTGCGGCAAAGCCGCGACCCGTTCTGGCCATGGTGTATCCCCCTTGTGACGATCAACGCCGGACAAGCCCACAGATGCGCGCACAAGGGCGACCCGTCACGAGCCCGGGAAGTTTCCTCACGGGAAACCAGCCCGACGCCTGTTTAGGCGGTGACCGATTCCCGCGCTCCCGCGATCAGCCGGTGCCCGCCCTCAACAAATTCACCCAGAGTCCGGCGCACGGCGACCGCATCCGGAGCCGTGCGGATCGCCTCGGCCAGCGGCTTGCAGCTGACCGCCCGCGTGTTCATCGCCTTGACAAACCAGCTGATCCGCGTCCGGAGCTTGTGCATCGCGTAGTGCTCGTCGCGGAACTCCAGCATCAGCTCGAAGTAGCTCAGGACCATCCGCGCGATCTCGTCAACAGTGGGGGGCTCGGGCACCTCGCCCGTCGTCTGCAGCGCCCATGCGTCGCGGAAGATCCAGGGCCTTGCGAGTGAGCCCCGCCCGATCATCACGCCCGCGCAGCCCGTTTCCTGGAGCATCACCAGCGCATCCTCCGCGGTGTTCACGTCTCCGTTTCCGATGACAGGAACACGCCCACCCGTGTGCGCACGCACCGCGTCCACCACACGCCTGATCCCCTCGCGTCGGCACTCGCCCTTGAAGCGCATCTCCGTCGTGCGCCCGTGGACCGTGATTGCGGCGCACCCGACGTCGATCAGTCGGCACACCAGCGTCGGCGCACAATCCGCATTCACCGCGTCCTCGTCCCAGCCCAGGCGCATCTTCGCTGTCAGCGGAATCGAATCCGGCAAGGCCCTGCGCACGGCCTCTGCGATGTGCGTCGCGTTCCCGATGTCGCACATCAGCTTCGACCCGCCGTCCTTCTTGACGACCTTGTCCACCGGGCAGCCCATGTTGATGTCGACGATCGTCGCCCCATGCTCAGCGGCCCACTTCGCCCCGTCTGCCATCAGCCCGGGGTCTGCGCCATAGAGCTGCATCCCAACGGGCTTGTCCTGGTCGTTGGTCGCAGCAAGGTCCAGTGACTGCTGCAAGCCCCGCAAGAGCCCGTGCGGGCTCAGCAGGTCCGTGCACGCGAGCCCGACCCCGCCAAAGCTTCGGCACGTGAGCCTCCACGCCAGATCGCAGTACCCCGCCATCGGGGCCAGGAGCATGTTGCTCTCGAGCAGGACCGAACCGATCTGGAGGGGTTTCCCAATCACTCATGGATCATAAGGAGTCCGAACCGCGAAACCGAGCGCCACTTCCATGAGAAGGGTACAGTCCGCCCAGTGTTCCAAAGCCTCCTCACACGCCGGTATCTGACCAGCAAGGTCATGCCCCTGCTCGCCTCGGCGGCGGTCATGCTCTCGGTCGCGATGGAGCTCATCACCTGGTCCGTCATGGGCGGCTTCCTCGAGCAGCTCATCCAGTCCGGACGCACCCTCATGGGCGACGTCGAGATCTCCCGCCCCCAGCGGGGATTCGCAGACTACGACAAACTCATCGAGATGCTCGAGGCCGACGAGTGGATCGAGGCAGCGACGCCCACGATCGACGCCTACGGCCTCGTCAAGCTCAACGCCCAGCAGGTCACCACGTGCCGGATCAAGGGCATCGACCCTGCAAGCTTCGACCGCGTCACGGGCTACTTCGGCACGCTCTACTGGACCCCGCGCGACGAGCCCCTGCCCCGCGACACCAACCGCGAAGACCCGCGCCTCGACCCAGAACGCCTGGACACCTTCGCGATGACCCAGCGCCTCGGGCAGGATCTCTACGGGCTGGACATCGGGACCAATTCCGATCGTCACCAGGCGGTCCTTGGGATCGAGGTCTTCGGAAAGCGCGGCCTGCGCGCCGAGGCCGGCTACGTGACCGATTACCCCGTCTTCCTGCCAGGCCTGGACGTCACGCTCAACGTCCTGCCCATCGATACCAGCGGCGGGTTCCTGGAGCCCGTGGCCCGCAAGCTCCAGATCGCCAACGAGTTCTCGAGCAATATCTACGAGATCGACTCGCAGACGATCTATGTGCCGCTGGTCGTCCTGCAGGAAATGCTCAAAATGGACCGCGCAGAGCGGATCGATCCGAACGCACCCGTCGAATTCATCTACGACGATGAGGGCAACCCGATTGGTCGCAAGCTGCCCGAGGCGGTCGGCGTCACGCCCGCGAAGGTGACGTCCGTGCTCGTGCGAGCCGTGGGCGATCACGTCCCGCTGGAGGATCTCCGCGAGCGTGTATCCCAGATCTACGAGCGGTTCGAGCAGCAGTCCGATCACGCCCCGCCGCTGGGGGCGCTGGACGTCCTGACGTGGGAGGACCGCAACTCCACGCTCATCGGGGCGATCAAAAAAGAGACCGCGCTCGTCCTGTTCATCTTCGGGATCATCAGCCTGACAAGCGTTTTCCTTGTACTGGCGATCTTCTGGAGCATGATCAGCGAGCGGACGAAAGACATCGGCATCCTGCGGGCGCTGGGCGCCAGCGGGCCGGGCGTTGCCTGGCTCTGGGTGCGCTACGGGCTGGCGATCGGGGTCGTCGGCTCGCTCCTGGGCGGCGTGCTCGCCTACGTCGTCATCACCAACATCAACGCCATCCACGACTGGCTCGGAAGAACGCTTGGCATCATGATCTGGGACCCGCAGGTGTACTACTTTGCGCGCATCCCCGAGGACTTCAGCGTGACCAAGGCCGTCATCATTGTCTCAGCGGGCATCGTCAGCTGCGGCCTTGGCGCGCTCATCCCCGCCTGGAGGGCCGCACGCATGGACCCCGTCAAGGCGCTGAGGTTCGAATGAGCGCCATCGAAGTTGCCAACCTGCACAAGACGTACAAGCTCGGCAAGGTCGAGGTGCCCGTCCTGCGAGGCGTCTCGCTCGACATCGAATCGGGCCAGTGGCTCGCCATCCTGGGCGCCTCGGGCTCGGGCAAGAGCACCCTCCTGCATCTGCTCGGCGGGCTCGATCGACCCGACACCAAAACCAAGGGAAGCATCGCCTACGACGGGCGCAGGCTGGGCGATCTCTCGGCGAGCGATCGCAACCAGTTCCGGCGCGAGCACGTGGGGTTCGTCTTCCAGTTCTACCACCTCGTGCCCGAGCTGACGGTCATCGAGAACACGCTGCTCGGCGCGATGATCAGGCTTGGCAGACTCGGGTACATGCGCGAGGCGGGCAAGCTCCGCGAATCGGCCCGGGAACTGCTGGGCAAGGCCGGGCTCTCGCACCGCCTGGGGCACAGGCCCTCGCAGCTCTCGGGGGGCGAGCGCCAGCGGGTGGCGATCGCGCGGGCACTGATCAACGATCCTCCCGTGCTCCTGGCGGACGAACCGACAGGCAACCTCGACCAGAAGACCGGGGCTGAGCTACTGGATGTCTTTGAAACGATGCGAGGAAAGACCAAACGGACGATCGTGATGGTGACCCATGACCCCAAGGTGGCCGCCCGCGCCGACCGGGTGGTCGAGATGGCCGACGGCCTCATCCGAAAGACCCCGGCAAGGGGTGGTGCTAACCACTCGGAGAGGTTCTAAGGTTCACTTCATCGGATCGGTTTTTGCGCTATCCTTACGGACGGAGATCCAGCACCAGGTGTCATCGCCAATGACCTCCATCACGGATTCTACAGCACCGACAGAGGGTGTTGTCGAGATCGTCGGCCCATCGGGTCGATCGATCGAGGCTCGCGTCAAGGCCTTCGGGTCGGGAAAGACGCTCTGCTTTCTCCATGGACTCGTCGGGCTGAACGACCACTGGGAGGACGCGGCGCTCGCGCTCAGCGACAAACGCCGGTGTGTGCTCTTTGAGCTCCCGCTCCTGAGCCTCAGGGGAGAGGATTGCTCCATCTCCGGCGTCACCGATCTCACCTCTCGGTTTCTCCGCGAGCACATCGACGGGCCGGCAACGCTCGTGGGCAACTCCTTCGGCGGGCACGTCGCACTCCGGCTGGCCCTGGATCACCCGGAACTGGTCGATTCGCTCGTGCTGGCCGGGTCGAGCGGGCTGATCGAAAAAACGATGGTGCGCGGCGCCCAGATCCGCCCCAGCCGCGAGTGGCTGGGCGAGAAACTCGAAGAGCTCTTCTACGACAAGTCGCACGTCCGGGCTGCGGACCTCGATCGGGCGCACGCGGAGCTCTCCGTTCGGGGCGGCGCCAGGGCGATGGTCAGGCTCAGTCGATCCGCTCGACACGACCACCTCGGGGGCCGGATCAAGGACATCAGCTGCCCGACGCTGCTGGTCTGGGGCAAGCAGGACGTCGTCACGCCTCCAGAGGCAGCAAGGCAGTTCCAGGAGAACCTGCCCGACGTACGGATCGTCTGGCTCGACGAGTGCGGGCACGCCCCGATGATGGAGTGGCCCGACAAATTCGCCCTGGCGATGGCCGAGTTCGTGCAGGAACTCGACGCGAGCCCGGCTTCAAAGAAGTGACCAGCCCAACCGTGATCCAGCAGGGCGCGCCTTACTCCTGGACCGCTGCCGTGGGTGTAGCCCTTGAGGCCCGACTCGCTCTGCGAGCGCCGGCGCTCGACGACACCGAGTTCTGGCGCACCAACACCGCGTCCATCCAGCTCCACCAGCTCCGCAAACTCTTTCGGTCGGCCAGAAAGACCGAATTCGGTCGCGCCCATGGCTTTGCCAAGCTCGCGGCGTTGCCCGACGCCGAGATGCTGCTTGCTTACCGCAAGGCCGTCCCGATCGTGGATTACGAGGGCTACCGGAGCCTGATCGAGCGGATGCGCGAGGGCGCCGAGCCCGACGTGCTCTGGCCCGGGCTGGTCCGAGACTTTGCGCAGACCAGCGGCACCACCTCGGGCGACAAATTCATGCCCGTCAGCAGGGCTCTGTTCAGGTCCAACTACCGGGCGAGCCTGGACATCTTTGCGAACCTGATGCGATGGGGCGTGCCCCTGACGCGGATCATGTCCGGGCGCTGTCTGTTCCTTGGGGGCTCGACGGACCTCACGGTCAACGAGCACGGCATCCGCACGGGCGATCTCTCGGGGCTCGTCACGCCCATGATCCGCTGGCCTATCAGCGCCGTCTACACGCCCGGGCCCGACATCGCGCTCATGAGCGACTGGCCCGCCAAAATCGAGGCCATGGCCCGGCGCACGATCGACCAGGACGTCCGCATGGTCAGCGGCATGCCAAGCTGGGCGGCGGTGCTCTTTGCGCGCATCATCGAGTTGGCGCAGGAACGCGGGCGAAACGTCACGACCATGCGCGAGATCTGGCCCAACCTGGAGCTCTTCGTGCACGGGGGGGTGAACTACGCGCCCTTCAAGCCCCGGATCGCCGAACTCGCTGAGGGCGATGCGCGAGGCGATCTGCCGAGCCGATTGGAGCTCTACCCCGCCAGCGAGGCTTTTGTGGCGCTACAGGACGAGGCGGGCCAGCGTGGGCTGCGTCTGTGCGCCGATCACGGGAACTTCTACGAGTTTGTGCCGGTCGACGAGATCCACGAGGCGGATCCCAGGGCGTTCGCGCCGTGGGAGGTCGAGAGGGGCGTGCGCTACGTCGTGGTGCTCTCGACGTGCGCCGGGCTCTACCGGTACATCCTGGGCGATGTGGTTGAATTCGACTCGATCCCCGCGGGACTGGATGGCCTGGGCGGCGACGGGCCGCTTCGGATGCGGATCGTGGGTCGACACCGGCTCTTCATCAACGCGTTCGGGGAGAACCTGATCGTCGAGCACATCGAAAACGCGGTCACCAAGGCCGCGATGGCGCTGGGCGTGCGTGTGGGCGAGTTCACGGCGGCGCCGGTGTATCCCTCGGGTCAGACGCGGGCGGCGCTGGAGGTCGCGATCGAGGCGGACCTTGTGGGTGAGCGCGTGCAAAAGTTCCGTGATCTGGTTGATGAGTCGATCAAGGCGCAGAACGTGGACTACACGACCAAGCGCACCGACGGGCTCGGGATGGCTGAGCCCAGGATCACGGTGCTGCGCGAGGGCGCGTTCCACGCATGGCTCGAGAGCAAGGGCAAGCTGGGCGGTCAGCACAAGTGCCCAAGGTGCGCCAACCACCGCGAGTTCATCGAGGGTGTGATCGCCAGCAACCCGGCGTAACCTACTTGCGTGTCGGGGAGAGAGGGTGCCACGGGTTGTCTGGCAACCCGTGACTTGGTTGGGCGAGCGCACGGCTTGCCGAGGACGGACAAGCCTTGGCACCCGCAGAGACTGGTGACTCCATGTGCACGCTGACAGCGATCAACCTGATGACGGGCGAGGGCAAGGCGGGCTACCGGCTGGTCATGAACCGCGATGAGCAGCGCACACGCGGGCGGGCGCTGCCTCCTAAGTGGCGCGAAGTGGGCGGCGTCCGCGCGATCTGGCCCGTTGATCCAGACGCGGGTGGGACATGGATCGGAGCGGCTGAGACCGGCCTGACCCTGGCGCTCGTCAACTCGTTCCCAGAACCCATGCCCGAGCTGCCCGACAACCCCACCAACCGGGGTCTGATCATCCCGGATCTCATCGCAAGCGAGGGGCTCGAGGGCGTCGTAGACGGGTTGGAATCGATCGAGATCGAGCGGTTCGCACCCTTTCGACTCGTGGCAATCGATCTGGCCCAGGGTGAGGAGGGCGTCATGCCCCGGATGCTGGTGGTGGACTGGAATCGTGAGGAGCTGGCGGTCGAGACACATCTGGATGGGCCGATCTGTTTGGTCAGTTCGGGGCTCGGAGACTCGGTGGTGGAGCCCAGGATCGGGCTGTACGAGGAGATGCTGGTGGCTCAGGGCCTGTCGGTTGAGGCCCAGGATCGTTTCCATGCGCACCGGTGGGGGGATTCACCCGAGCTGAGTGTCATGCTCGAGCGCGAGGCTGCCAGGACTGTTTCTGTGACGACGGTCGAGTGCGCCGTCGATGCGGACGAGCCGGTGCGCATGATCTACCACGAGGTGCCACAATGAGTCCGGATGAGCGGATCGTGCGTCTGGAGCGGGATCTCAAGACGCTCGCCCTGATCAGCAGGGAGCAGGAGGCGGAGATCCGCTTGCTGCGAGAGAGGCTCGGGCAGCTTCAGGCGAGCCGATGGCGGAAGCTCGGGCAGAGGCTCGGACTGGCGATGACGATGGATTGGGAGAAGCCGGACGATCGGCCGAAGGGATAGAGCACAGGTTGTGGATGGCAGGCCCGCCTGAGCCGATCTACAGTGTGAACCCATGAGCATCCTTCCCACTGGTATCACCGCGACGCAGCTCTTTGTGAGCGTGCCCTTCATCCTGATCATGGTGCACGTGATCCTGATCACGTGTGCGTATCTGATCTACCTGGAGCGGAAGATCTGCTCGTACATCCAGGACCGCGTGGGGCCCAACCGCGTCGGGTTCGACTTCGGGCTGCCTTTCCTCGGATTCCTCAAGGGGGCCATCGGTCTTGGCCAGCCGCTGGCCGACGGGTTGAAGTTCCTGCTCAAAGAGGACTACATGCCAAAGAGCGCCGACCGGGTGCTCTTTACGCTCGCGCCGGCGACGATCGTGATCCCTGCGATGATCGGGTTTGTGATCATCCCCTGGGGCGGGTTTATCGTGGTGCCCGACATGACGGTGCCGCTATTGGGCGAGATCGGCGGGCGGATCCTGCTTGCCGGTGCGAACATCAATGTGGGCGTGGTCTACATCCTGGCGGTCGCGTCGCTTGGCGTCTACGGCGTCGTGCTGGGCGGCTGGGCCTCCAACAACAAGTACTCGTTCCTGGGCGGCCTGCGGGCGAGCGCTCAGATGGTTTCCTACGAGATCCCCCTCGGGCTGAGCCTCATGTGCGCCCTGCTCGTCTGCGGCACGGTCATGCCCATGGGCATCATCGAGCACCAGGTTCAGCACGGCTGGCTTCTCTTCTCGCAGCCGCTGGCGGCGCTCCTGTTCTTCACGGCGATCCTTGCCGAGGCGAATCGGGCGCCCTTTGACAACGCTGAGGCGGAACAGGAACTCGTGGGCGGGTATCACACCGAGTACTCGTCGATGCGGTTTGCGCTCTTCTTCCTGGCCGAGTACATGCACATGATCACGAGCTGCGCGTTCTTTGCGCTGCTCTTCCTTGGCGGGTTCCACCTGCCGGTGATCCCGGGGCTCGGGATCGAGGAAACCTCGATCGCCGCTGGGCTGCTCAAGCTGGTCGTGTTCTTCACGAAGGTCGTGCTATTGATCGCGTTTATGATGGTGATCCGCTGGACGGTGCCCCGTCTTCGGTACGACCAGGTGATGTTCCTGGGCTGGCAGAGCATGATCCCGCTTGGGATGGTCCTGCTGGTCATGACCGCGGTCATGGTCTTCTACCAGAAGACGGCCTGGTACGAGCTGCTGGCGGCCAACGCGGCGCTGACCCTGGTTGTGATGGCGCTCATCCCCGTGATGCCCAAGCAGGAAGTCAACCGGCGAGTCCCGATGTACGGCTCACGCTTCAACCCGATGCCGGGCGAGCGTGTCCGGACCGCGGCTCCGGGCGGGCTTGCCAGCGAGGACCGCCCGGTCGAGGGGATCGCCGGGGCGATCTGATTCCGGGCATTACTGGCGGGTGGTCAGCTCGCTCGGTCTTTCGATCACGATGCTTGTCGGCAGGATGTAGGAGCGCCCGTTGTAGGCGTAGCTCTGGCCGCTGACGCGGGCGGTGAGGCTGTCGCCCCGTGATTCGACGATCCGCTCCATGCGTTCAAGCAGGTGGCAGGGCAGCACGACCAGCGGGACGTCGATGACCTGGTCGGGATCGTTGTCGAACGCGAGAGCGATCTCGCCGGCAGTCAGATACACCATGCGCGCCCTGCGGCGCATGAAGGTGCGCCCCTCGGGCACGGGGGCGCGCCCGGTGCCGGCCTGCACGGTCGCTGGCTGGAGGATGGTGCGGTCGGCGTGGCGTGCTTCCTCGAGCTGCTTGATCAGGTCCTGCACGCCCTCGCTGTAGGAGGGTTCGGGCTGATCGTCTTCTTGCGGCGCGTCTTCTTCCGGCGCTGGTGCGGGCTGGGTGATCTGGGCTTCCTGGGCGTGCGCGGTGATGGCGCTGATCAGCAGGTAGTTGCGCCCGCGGTAGAGCAGGATCTCGCCGGTGAGCGAGACGTTGTTGTTCTGGGCATCCTGGCCCACGAGCTGGATAAGCCGGGCCATGGACTGTGATGGCAGCACAACCATGGGTCTGATCCTGGCGTTGTCGACGAGTTGCGTCGGCTCGAAAATCCAGGCGCCGGGCGAGGTCGCGTGGACGCGGCCTTCGAGCTGAACGATGAACGAACCTTCCGGGAGCAGGCGCCCGATCTCGTCGGAAAGGGCGATCTCCGCGTGCGGGCGCACGGGGGTGACAAGGGGTGTCCGGGTCGGCTTGATGCCATCGGGCTTGTCGCCTGAACCGAGCAGGTGCTCGGAGACCTGATCGTTGCTCTCATCGCGGATGATGGGGTCCTGCTCGGGCTGAGCCATAAGGGCCATCGGGGTGCCGGCGAAGGCGAGGCAGAGGGCGAAAAATGCGGCTTTGTTCATGTGGATCCTCGTGTCCTGCTGAGGAAGTATCGGCGCCTCGGGGGTCCCGGGACGAATGGCGGTTGTTGATCCGTTTGGTGGGTGAGTCTACCTTTTGAGCCGGAACGAGTTGCCGGCCGTGTGCCCGAGTGGTCCAAGGGGACGGATTGCAAATCCGTTATTCGTGGGTTCGAATCCCACCGCGGCCTTTTCTTTCGGCGAGCCTCGGTGCATCTTCGGATTGAGACAGGCATGATCGGTTTGCGATAGGCTTGCAGATCGCAAGACCCGATGCCGGAGGGCCCTTTCTGCACCATACGCTGATTTCCATCGCGGTGATTCTTGGGCTCGGTGTGCTCGCGCAGGTGATGGCGGTCCGGCTTCGCTCGCCCGCGATTTTGCTCCTGCTCCTGATGGGCATCCTCGTCGGGCCGGTGATGCGCAATCTCTTCGACCATTCGATCCTGGCGGTCAACCCCGACGAGCTCCTTGGCGACTTGCTCAACCCGATCGTGGGACTCAGCGTGGGGATGATCCTGTACGAGGGCGGGCTGACACTCCGCGTTCGCGAGCTGCGCACCGGGGCCAAGGTCATCGCAATGCTGGTGACTCTGGGCGCGTTCGTCACGTGGGTGCTGGCGACGCTTGCGTGTGTTTTTATTCTCGATCTGCCCTGGGGTCTGTCTCTCGTGTTCGGCGCCATCCTGACGGTCACAGGCCCGACGGTGATCCTGCCGATGGTGCAGTTCATGCGCCCAAAGGGCGCCACGGGTCCGATCCTGCGATGGGAAGGGATCGTGATCGATCCGATCGGCGCACTGCTTGCGGTCCTGGTGTTCGAAGCCGTGCGCGCGGGCGGTGCGACATCGGCGGCCAACGACGTGATCTACGGCGTCATCAGCACGATCGTCGTCGGAGGCGGGCTCGGTGTGATCGCCGGCTGGCTCATGACCACGATCATCAAGAAGTACCTCGTCCCCGATTACCTCCAGAACGCGGTCTCGTTTGCGATGGTCGTGGTGACCTTTGCGCTCTGCGACAGCGTCCAGAAGGAATCGGGACTGTTGGCGACGACGGTCATGGGCGTGTACCTGGCCAACCAGAAGTCCGCGGACATGGAGCACATCCTGGAGTTCAAGGAGAACCTCCGGGTGCTTCTGATCTCCTCGCTCTTTGTGGTGCTGGCGGCGAAGCTCAACCTGGGCGAGCTGCGTGCGCTGGGTTGGTCGTCGATCCTCTTTGTCGGCGTTCTCATCGTGGTCGTCCGCCCGATCGCGGTGATCTGCTCGACGCTGAGGTCCCGACTGAACTGGAGGGAGCGAACGCTCCTGGCGTGCATGGCGCCCCGCGGCATCGTGGCTGCGGCGATCACGCCCGTGCTGGCGTTCGATCTTGCCGAGCGTTACCCGGAGCAGGCGTCTCGCCTTGTGCCGCTGATGTTCGCGGTGATCATCGGCACGGTCACCTTCTACGGGATCTTTGCGCCGCTGCTGGCGAGGCTGCTCAAGCTTGCCGACACGAACCCGCAGGGGGTGCTGATCCTGGGAGGCCAGCCCTGGGCCAGGGCTGTGGGCAAGACGCTGAAGTCGCAGGGCATCCACGCGATGATCGTGGATACGAACTACTCAAACACCGCCGCGGCCTGGATGGACGGTGTGCCCGCCTATCACGGGAGCGTGATGTCCGACAGCGCCATGAACGAGATCGAGATGGCTGGCCTTGGGCGGTTTATTGCGCTGACGCCCAACGACCAGGTCAACACGCTGGCGACGCAGCGGATGACACGGGTGTTCGGGCGCGTGGGTGTGTACCGCCTCGCCGAGCGAAGAAACGAGGGCGAGGGCGAGCATCACGAGCACGAGGGGCGGGTGCTCTCGAGCACAAACGCGACCTATCGCACGATCACCTCGATCTGGGCGCAGAACGGTGGCGTGACAGTGACGCCGCTCTCGCAGGAATACACGGTGGCGGATTACGTGGAAGAACTCGGGGACAACGCGGTGCCGCTGTTTGTTCTGAGTGAGACGGGGAAGCTGACGGTGGTGTCCCCCAAGCAGACCATCACGCCCCAGGCGGGTCAGAAGCTGATCAGCATCGTGGCCAACGCGTCCAGGTCGGAAGAGGAGGACTAGCCGGTGGCTGGAGCGCCAGATCTTTCAAAGATGAGCGACTCGGAGCTGGATCAGATCCGTCGGAAGTTCCAGACGGATTACGTGGCTGTGCGCGATCAGATCGGCAGGGTGGTCGTCGGGAACAAATCGATCGTCGACGGGGTTCTGGTCTGCCTCTTTACGGGCGGGCACGCGCTGCTCGAGGGCGTGCCGGGCATCGGCAAGACGCTGCTGATCCGTTCGCTGTCGCAGGCGCTCAGCCTGGACTTTGGGCGCGTGCAGTTCACGCCCGACCTCATGCCCGCGGACATCACCGGCACGACCATTGTGACCGAGCTCGAACGCGCCGGCGGGGGCATCTCGCGTGAGTTCACGTTCCAGCCCGGGCCGATCTTCGCGCAGATCGTGCTCGCAGACGAGATCAACCGAGCTACACCCAAGACGCAGTCCGCGATGCTCGAAGCGATGCAGGAGCGGAGCGTGACGGTCGCGGGTGTGTCGCACAAGCTCCCAGAGCCGTTCTTTGTGATGGCAACGCAGAACCCGATCGAACAGGAGGGGACGTACCCGCTTCCCGAGGCGCAGCTGGACCGGTTCTTCTTCAAGCTCGTGGTGGGCTACTCCTCCAGAGCGGAGATGTCCGAGATCCTGGTGCGCACCACGCGGGGCGAGGCGCCCTCCATCGAGCCCGTGCTGGATGCGTCGTCGATCCTGACTTACCAGCGGCTCGTGCGCATGGTCGCGATCGCCGACCACGTGCAGGACTACGCGGTCAGGCTCGTGCTGGCGACGCACCCTCGGGGCGAGTTTGCCACGCCCATGGTCAACAAGTACGTTGAGGTTGGCGCCTCACCTCGGGCTGCTCAGGCGATGGTGCTGGCGGCCAAGTGTCGGGCGCTGGTCTCTGGTCGCCCGGCTGCGAGCGTCGAGGACATCCAGAAAATCGCGAAGATGGCGCTCCGCCATCGGATCCTGACCAACTTCGAGTCCGATGCCGACGGGATCGATTCGGACCAGATCATCGACAACGCGGTATCGACAATCCCCCGGGAACTGGCGACGGCCTGATCGGAACTCCGGGCGTGGCGCGGCGTCGAACAGTGCTGCGGAGTGTCCGCGCCGGCCCGGCTTGGCCGATGAGAGGACGTGGAACCACCCGGTACCGATCAAGCGAGGTCCAAGCGTTTGCGCGGAACAAGATCCCCGACAGTTCAAGGCTTCCTTCTGGTTCTTGTCGCCTTGGGCGTGCTGCTGTCGGGCTGCGTCAACACTGAGCCCGACCCCGGGCCCTGGAATCCCGTCGCGCCCGAGTTCATGGATGACCCGCGGTTCGGTGTGTACGTCTCCGGGCGCATCGACGCGGTCCTCGGGACACCGTTGGTCATCCTCATCGAGCTCGCGGGCGACTTCCCGGCAGAGGATGTCGGCCCGGCGGTGCTCGACGACGGGCGCGAGCTCGAAACAGAGCTTTTCTGGATCGGAGTCAGGCCGGGCGACCCGGGCACGTCGTGGCTGGCCCCGTCTGGTGAGTGGACTGCTCGCACAGCCGAGGAAGTCCGCTCCGGTTCGGTGCCCAGGGATGAAGTCGGCACATGGGCGCTCCTGGTCGATCCGCCCATCGACGCGGTCGGGCAGGGGCTCTGGATCGCGGGCCAGCGCCGGAGTGTGAACTGGCTGCCCGACCCGGCAGTGGTCGCTTCGAGGGTGAGCTCGCGGGCATGGCTCAGCCCGCTTCCGGTGGCGATGCGTGAATCCAGCAAACTCAGGTTTCTCGTTGAACCAGAGCGAACGAGCCCGCTCCGGCGCTGGCGGTACAAGCTGATGGTGGGGGAGCTCTCGCCCGTGGTCGAGCGCCGGATCGTGGAACTCGACGGCAGCGTCCGACGACCCGCGCGACAGGGTGAGATTGAATGGTCGACCGGCGCCATGATCAGCCGGGTGCTCGAGACGCTGGCCAGCCAGCAGGAATCCAAATGGGCGATCGCTCTGGCAAGGCTCGACCAGGCGGATGACGCTCTCGCCGAGGAGGTGCGTCGTCGGCTCTGCGCGGTCGTCGACTTTGGTGCGGGCGAGATCGCCCCGGTCTGGCCCGTTCGCCAGGAGGGCATCGATCGGTTGCTCTCGGACCTTCTTGACCAGCAGCTCACCTCGCGCGAGCGTGCACGCCGGGCGAAGCTCTGGCTCGATGACCAGTCGACGTCGATCGCCTGGATCGTCAGCGATGCCCCGAGAGCCGTCGGCGCCACGGGCGAGCCCAGGACCGTCGTCGCCGCGGCCAATATCGCCTACGAATCCAGGCTCACCGCGGTCAGCAATGTTTCCTCGGACGAGTCTTCGGACCTCACGACGCTCGCTCCGCTCACGGCAAGGGCGTTCGAGGCGACCAGCCGAGCGCGTCCCGGCGAGATCCCGATCGTGCGAGCGAGGGTCGGCGAAGAGGAGCATCGGCTGGGGGTGGGATTCGTCGGGCTTCGTGCGGCCCCGCCCGGGCTCCAGATCGATCAGTTCGCGGGCGACTGGACGCTGGCTTCGATGCTGGCTGGAACACCGCTCACGCCGACCGGAGGCGCCGCGTGGCAGACCGGGGCGCTCCTCTACTGTGATCCGGCAGGGACGTGGATGCTCTTTGTCCAGTGCTCAACGCCCAAGAACGATTCGCCGGAAGAGCGTCTCAGGCTGACACTCGGCTCCGAGGGTTCGACGAACGACATCGTGATCGAGTACTCTTCGACGAGCGAGCCGGTCGTTGAGATGGGCCCGGGCACGGTGCTCAGCCCCGTCGAGGCGTTCACGCCCGAAGCGGAGATCGACACATTCCCGGGCGGCTGGTCGGTCCGGCTTGTCGTTCCGGATCGCGTCATCGAATCCCGAGGGGCGCTCATGCGTCTTGGGATCGAGCGTCGCGACGCGCTGGCAAGGCGCTCCGCGTGGCCCCGCGCGATGCTGCCCTGGCAGGGCGAGGGCGCGCGGGCCGAGATCGACCTGACCACATGGGGCGGGCTCCGATCGCGCTAGAACCTAGCGGCTGATCGGTGCGCCCAGCGCTGCGAGCATCATCCCGTGCAGGTGGATGTTGTCGATAAAGCCTGGCAGCGCCTCTGAGCCCGGGCCCAGTGCGCAGACCTCGACATAGTCGGCGGTGTGGTTCGGGCTGAGGAAGGCGACGCCCGTGTGATTGGCCAGCACGGAGCCGAGCGTAGACCAGGTGCCGTTGGAAACATTGAACGGATCGACACGCTGTTTCTCGATCATTTTGCGGGCCAGGGAGAGCCGGTCTTCCTCCGTGAGCTCGATCTGCGTGGCTGCCTGCGCGATCGAGACGAAGTTGTCGACGCCTTTGTCGTTCGTCTTGTTGCGATCGGAGATCCATTCGAACGAATGGCGCGTGTCCATGAGGCGTTTGAACGAGCGTTTGCCGTCTTTGGCGTAGAAGGTCAGCCCCGGGTTGGCGGTGACATGATCCGAGGTGACGATGAGCAGTGTGTCGTCGCGGTCCTTCATCCAGTGCATCACGGCGCCGATGGTCTCGTCGAACGCGATCTGATCGAAAATCATGGCGCCGGCGTCGTTGTCGTGTGCCGCGTGATCGATGCGTCCGCCCTCGATCTGGAGCACAAAGCCCTCGGGCGATCGGTCGAGTCGGCTGAGGGCGGCAAGCGTCATGGCGCTCAGATGCGGGCAGGTCTCGGGACGATCGATCTCAAAGGGGCAGTGGTCCTGCGCAAAGAGGCCGAGCAGCCGACCGCCGGGAGGAGCGGACGAAAGCTCCGCTGCGGAGCGCACGACCGAAAGGTCCCGGTGCTGGGCGAGCAGGTCATCCGGAAAGTGCTTGGCGCCGCCTCCCAGAGCGAGATCGACTCCTCGTCCGAGGATCTGGCTTGCGATCGCCTCTTCGAGGTCTCGCTTCGGGACGTTGGCGACGAACGAGGCGGGCGTTGCGTGCGTCAGGCGCGTCGTGGTCACCAGCCCAGTCTGTTTGCCGGCGTGCTTTGCGGTCACGAGAATCGGTTCGGGCTCGCGTTCATCGGGTGTGAAGTTGACGGCTCCGTTGTCGACGTGCTCTCCGATCCCCCAGGCGCTGCTGGCGGCCGCCGAATCGGTCACCCAGCCGTTGGCCGAGTGCGTCATGCACGTGGCGCGCCGGATCGCCCGGTGCTCGATGAGGCGACGGTAGCTCGAATGTTCCTTGCCCTGAAGCTTGAGCATGATGTCAGCGAGTGTGATCGTTCCCTGTCCCATGCCGTCGCCCACCATGAAGATGATGTTGCGGACCGGTTGGCTGCGTGCAACCCATCGAGGCGCCGCGACGCGAGCTCTGGCCATGGAAGCGGGCATCGTTGCGCCGATGGCGCCGCCGGCCCCGAGGGCGAGCAGGTGACGCCGCGACATCGAGGAGCTATTCGTCGGATCGCGACTCATGCCTTCATCCTGCGTACGAACAGGAGCCACTCCACGGTCAGGATCAGTGCGGCCATGAGCACGAACCAGTGCCAGATCTCACGCATCCCCTCGCCCATCGTGCCCGAAGAGACGGGCCTGCCCGCGATGTTGACCGTGTCGCGCGTCGTCAGCGCCGATTCGCGCGAAGAGACGAGGTTGACAGCCAGCACGGGTCGGCCCTGTGTGTCGGTATAGATCCCGGATCGCACGGGGACCCCGAGGCTGACGCGCACGGGCTCGCCCGCGGGCGCTGAGCCCGGCACGCGGGCGCTGATGTCGACCGGGCCTTTGAGCACAACTTCTCCCTGACCGGGCATGACCTCGATGGTCGCGGGCTTGCCGGTGGTTGCCAGAGTATTGACGAGCTGGCCCGAGTCGAATGTAAAGAATTCGACAGCTTGCACGAGGAAGAGCAGATAGGAAATGTCGAGCAGGGGCCAGTTGGAGGCCGCCGGCTCGAACGCGACGGCGAGCCTTCGCCATCGCCCCTCGGTCAGCAGGAGGATGAGCGGGCCGGCGCGACCCGATGCGAACTCGTCGGCTGGAGGGGCACCGGGCGTGGGCACGAACCAGGCGGGGCGAGCGATGCGGACGCCATCGAGGACGAGCCCCCGCATGATCGGGTGGGTGCGCTTCCACGCGGTGAAGCGGTCGGTCGATTCAGCGTCACGCTCGATGCGGTATCCCGGGATCGAGGCGCCAAAGGAGAGCGTGGGCGCGGGCACGCCAAGCGGGACATCGACACGGTCGAACACGAGCAGGTCGTAGGCGCTCAGCTCGCCCGCTTCGAGCGATCGCTTCATCCCGGCCTCGCTCAGGCGCGTCAGCGACTGAAAGTCCATCTCTGCGAGGAAATCGCCGAGCACCCACCCGGATGTTGCGTCCTCGCCCCCCGGTGAGACGAGCAGCACTCGGGGCCGTTGGGCGGGCGAGATGATGGCGCTGGCGGAGTTGTCAGAATCGAGACGGTCGGCGCGATCGATGGCAGCCGTCACCAGCCCCGTGATCCCGCGATCGAGCTCGAAGGTCATGCTCGCGCTGCCCGGTGCGCTTTCGGCATGGGCGGGCACGCGGATGGCTCGGCGTCCGATTTCGCCCGGAGCGCCGGTCAGGACAAGTGTTGCCGCGACTTCGCGGTCCAGCGTGTTCTGAATGCGAACGAACAGGCGTACCAGCGAGGGGTCATTGAAGTCGCTGGCGATGCTCAGGGCGGTGATGCCGAGATTGTCGTGGATGCCCGTCTCTGCGGGTCCGACCCTCCGGAAGCTGAGGTCGGCTCCGGCGATCGCGTAGCTGGCCGGCTCGAAGCCGCCATCGGAGAACAGAACAACGGAGACGGGCTGCGTGGATTCGTTCTCGTCCGGTTGCACCGCGGTCAGAGCGCCGATCAGTTCGAGCGTCAGAGCGAGGTTGTCTGGCTGGTCGGTCGGGGTGATGCGATCGAGCGCCCGGCGCACCGCGTTCAGATCCGTCGTCGCGGCGAGAACGACCTCCGGCGAGGCGGCGAATGTGACGAGCGTGACGCTCGTGCCGCGGCTGAGCCCGTCGATCGTCTCCTTGGCCAGGCGCAAGGCGTCGTCGAATCGCGTGGTGCCGCCCTCGCCGTCGAGGGCGTTCATCGAAGCGGAGCGGTCCAGGAGCAGGATGACGCGCCCTGAGGCAGAAAGCCCGCCGGGGACCGCCGGGCGACCAATGGCAACGGCCAGCAGTGCCAGCGCGAGCAGCTGCAGGAAGAGCAGAAGCGAGGGGCGAAGCCAGCGGAATGGCTCGTTGACCTGCAGATCCTGCACGGCTCGCTGCCAGAGGAGCGTGGAGGCTACGCGCACCCGGCGTCGACGGAGCTTGAGGAAATAGAGCGACACAAGGATCGGCCCGGCGATCGCGGCGGTCAGGATCGTCGAGAGCGGATCGAGCAGCGTCACGCCTTGAGGCCCTTGCCCTTGAATCCCTTGGCGACGATGTACATCTCGCGAGAGACGTCGCGCGTGGCGTCGGGCTTGTAGCCCTTGGCCTGCATGAACCGGAACTTGGTCTCGACGACCACGTCCTGGTATTCCGCGCCGTCAAAGATCTTCATGCCCAGGCGCCCACCGGGCTTGAGGACGCGCTCAGCGACCGAGAGCACGGCCCTGCAGAGATGCGCCGAGACGAGATCGTCGCCGTGACCCGTGGTGTTCGGGGCGATGTCCGAGAGCACGGTGTCGAATCGATCGCCCGCCAGCGAGAGGAGTGCGTCGGTATCGAGGTCGTTGAGGTCCCCGACCAGCGTGTGGCACGTGCAGTTCAGGCTGACCTCCGCGGGCTTGAGGTCGACCCCGACGAGGATGCCATCGCGTCCGACGATCTCCGCGGCGACCTGGAGCCAGGACCCCGGGGCGCAGCCAAGATCCAGCACCCGACCCCGGCGCGGGATCAGCTCGAACCGCTGCTGCAATTCCTTGAGCTTGTATGCCGACCGCGCCGCGTAGCCCTCGAGCTTGGCTTTCTTGAAGTACTTGTCCTGGAGCACGCGTTTGGCCATATGTGGGATGGTACGGGGCCAGCCGGCTCGGCGCAGAAAGAACCTCCGGCAGCATTCGTTGCCGGGGGTCGATGTCAGTTGTGGTTGCGATGGCCAGTTGCTTGAGAAGTCCATGAAGTCAGCGGGCTCAGCGTTGTTCCGCACCGAAGGCTTGGGGGATTTCTGAAACTTGCCCGGCTTGCCCGCGGGTGCGCCAGCGCTCACCATCTGGCGAGTCCTGGATGGGGTTGTCCCCGACTCGGAGCCGTTGATCTTGAACTGGCTGACGAGGTTGCGAATCGGAGTGACCTCGGCTGCGGTTTCCTATGCCGCCGAGGCGAGTTCCTCGGCGTTGCCCGCGTTCTGCTGTGTGACCTTGTCCAGCTCAGCCACGCCCGTGTTGACCTCGTTGATGCCGACCGACTGCTCCTTGGATGCCGATGAGATCTCGCCAAGGAGTGTGTTGACCTTCTCGGTGCCCGTCACGATCTCTTCGAGAGCCTCGCTGACAACGTCGTCGCTCTCGCAAATCGTTTTCGCTTTGTTTTCGAGATCCTCGCTTCGAGCGAGTTTCTCAACCACTGGATTCGAGTTGCGAGTTGGAAGCCCACTTTGGGCTCTGGCGACGACCTCAGCCGGCCCATTCCATTTTGCAGCGAAGATGCCTTGACTTCGAGAATGAGAATCGATTATCATTTCGTACCATGAGTTCGATGTCCCATCGCGACGCGGTCCTGAGTCTGATCCGCAGCTCCGATCGCCCCCTGACGGTCGACGAGATCCGCGACACCCTGCGTGAGACCGGGATCGGGACGGCCACGGTCTATCGGATCGTGAACCGGGCGATCGACTCGGACGAAATCGCCAAGGTCGAGCTCCCGGGGGCACCCTCACGCTTTGAGGCCGCGGACCTGCCGCACCATCACCACTTCGAGTGCGCCACATGCAAGCGGGTCTTCGATGTGCCCGGCTGCGCTCGGGGGGTGAACTCTCTGGCCCCCACGGGATTCGAGGTGGTTTCCCACGAAATCATCCTGCGCGGGCACTGCCGGGATTGCATCGAGGTGCCCGCATGATCGGGCAGGGATGGAGAGTGCAGGCAGCGATCTTCGTAGCCGCCATGGTGGCGGTCCTCTCGTCGGGCTTGCCGGGGGCGCTCCATCGGCACGCCGAGCATGCGCCCGGTTCCGATGCCGCCGGGCTGAGCCATGTCCACGATTCTGAGCACGCGTGCGGTCACAACGATCACGGACACAGCCCGACGCCCCAAAAACAGGACCACGATCACGGCGAAGGCGCCTGCGAACTCTGCCTGATGCTCGCTCTTGGCGGGCAGTGGGGACCCCAGCTTTCCAATGACCTCGGCTTGCCCATGGCCTCCCCGTCGCACGCAGCGCCAATCGTTGTGCGACAGGTCGGATCGCTCCTGATTGCAGTGCGACTGGCGCGCGGGCCGCCCACGCTCATTCTGGGCTGAGTCTTTCCATTCCCAACCAATCGGTTTGATTGCTGACACGTTGTTCGCGTGCGCGAAAGTCGCGCCGCAGACGGAGAGCATCTGATGCGCTGTTTCCGTGCCTTTACACTGATCGAGCTGCTCGTGGTGATCGCGATCATCGCGCTGCTGATCGGGATCCTCCTTCCCTCGCTCTCGAAAGCCAGACGTTCGGCGCGAGCGATCGCCTGCCTGAGCAACGTCCGCCAGCTTGCGATCGCTCAGACGATGTACGCAAACGACCACGATGAGTATCTGATCGATGCGGGCATCGATCACGGCTCCAACGGTGAGCCAGCCTCGTCCTGGATCGTCCAGCTCGCGCCCTACTACGAATCACCCGCGGTCGTGCGCTCGCCGGCAGATCGGAGCCGCTGGTGGCCCGTCGAACTCGGGGGCCAGAGCGAGGGGCCAACCCTCTCCGCGTTTCTCGGTGCAATCGATGCGATCAGGGCTCAGAACCCGACGAACCCCGATGCCGCGATCGATGCGTATGTATCCGCTCTGCCTCCCACGCGGTGGACGAGCTACGGGCTCAGCGACTTTCTGACGGGCAAATTCAGCCCCTTCACCCACCCGCGGTACGGGCGCATCGAGGCCTCACGCAGGCTCATGCAGATCCCGCGTCCGTCGGCAACCATCCAGTGGGCGCAGATGGCCCACGACGACACCGAGTACACCAACGACGCCCGGCCGCAGTACGCGACCTCGGACCACTTCCACCCATTCAGCTGGGGCGGCATTGGTGACGAGCCCCAGCTGGCCGCGCGCGAACAAATCGAAATAGCCGCTCATGCCGGAAAGAGCAGCACGCCAGAGGCCAGGTCGAACTTCGGCTACCTCGACGGGCACGCAGAGACCAACGCGTTCGATCGGGTCTACTCGGATTATGACGCGAACAGATTCTTCCCAAGAATCGCAAACTGAAAGCGAGTTGAAACATGAATGCACGATCGATAACGGCTCTGATCCACATGGCCGCGGCCTCGCTCGTCGGGGCGCAGATCCACGAGGGCGATATCGCCCTGGGTGTCAACGAAGGCGCCCTGACTGTGGGCGTTGCGACCGACGACATGGGCACGATCACCCAAAGACAATGCGTGTTCGGCGTCATGCTCGGATCACAGGCACGCACGACCGACCCGGGCTTTGACTCTGACACGGGCACCTTTGCAAGCGGGACCGAGCTGGCCTATTTCATGGCATCGGCGCTCCGCAAATGGGACGGCTCATCGTTCGACACCATCCCGCCCGAGAAGGTCCGCATCTCCTTCGGTCCCGTCCCCGGGATATCGACGCCGGACTCGGACCCGGTCGAACCACTCGAAGGCATCTCGGTCGGTGTGACCGCCTCCGGTGAATGGCACACGCACTACGCCTACCGGCTTGAGCTCGACGGCTTCCCCGCCACCGGGGCGCCAAGCGACGGCGTGTACCTGCTCAGGCTCGAGCTCCGCGCCAACACCGCTGCGTACCTCCCAAGCGAGCCCTTCTGGCTCGTGATCGCCGAAGGCGCCTCGATGCAGGATCTGAGCGACGCGTACGCGTTCGCGCAGGCAGCCTTCGGCTGCCCGCCATCGCCTTGCCTTGCCGACGTCAACGCCGATGGCTCGCTCACGCCCGCCGACTTCACCGCGTGGATCGCCGCGTTCAACGCGCAGTCTTCGGGCTGCGATCAGAACAGCGACGGCGCGTGCACACCCAGCGACTTCACAGCATGGATCGCGAATTTCAACGCCGGTTGCTGACGTATTCAGCCGGCTCGCAATCACCCCGCAGAAGGAGAGTCAGAGATGAGAAAGCAAGCATTACTGGCAGCGGTGCTGGGCTCGGTCACGACGGTCGCGATCGCTCAGCCTCACCAGCACGGCGATGACGGCATCATCGGCATCGACGCGACGGGCAAACTCACGATCGAGATGGATCTCGACGAGGCGTTTCTCTTTGAAGAGCTCTTTGCAAGCACAACGCTGAACGGGTACATCTCCGATGCACCGGGGTTCACGGCACTCGATGCGGACGAACCCGACGAGAACTTCTTCGTACTCGGATCCGAAGCGGACATTCATTTCAGGCTCGTCAACACGAGCGCCCCAGAGATGGAGGTCTACAACCCGTTCTTCGACCTCCCGGCGCTGGGTGCCGGCGAGACGTTCGCCTTCGGCGCAGGCAACGATTTCGATACGCACCCCTTCTGGTTCCTCAACACGGATCTCCCGTCATTCGATCCGATGCAGCAGGAATGGAGTGTGCAGTTCCAGGTCGTTGACTTGGGCACAACGGGCTACGCGGATTCGGATGTCTTCGAGGCCCGGTTCGCGATCCCATCGCCGGGCACGTTGGTCGTGATCGGTAGCGCGGGATTGCTCATCCGACGAGGCCGGAGATGAATCGCGTCGGGCCAGAAAGAACACCGCCGCTGGGCATGCCAGCGGCGGTGTGAGTGAGAACATTGACCCGAGAATGCCTCTCGGTTTAGCGACGACGACGCGAGGCTGCCAGACCACCGAAGCCGAGCAGGGCTGCGGTTGCGGGAGCCGGGACGTAGTCACCGTTGATCTCGAACTTGTGGCTCAGGCTGCCACCGGAAGCACCACCGAAGGTGGAGCTCTGGGTGCCGACCGTGGGGTTGGCTGAGCTGAGGAACCACTGGCCGGTAAAGCCGGCACCAACAACAGTCTGCAGGATACCGGCTTCAGGAACGACCACTCCACCGGGATACGTGTTGATCGTGATGGTGTAGATGAAGTTGCCCGCGTTGGTCAGGGCGACGCCGAACGAGTCAACGAAGATGCTGTTGGTGTCGTAGAACTCGAAGAACATGGTGCCGCCGGCCTGCTGGACACCACCGACGAAGCGGAAGGTGGAGACGTCGATCGTGGTGTTCGCCGAGCCGATCGAGTCGTAGTCATCGAATCCGACGGGACCGGTCGCCGCGGAGAAGGCCGAGTAGTTGCCGGTCGCGTTCGGGCCCATGTTCGAGTACGCGGTCCCGAAGACGCCGGCGATATCCGGTGACCCGATGGGCGTCGCGGTGATCGAATAGTGCTCGGGGTTCAGCAGGTTTGTGTGCGGTCCCGAAGACAGGTCAGCCGAAGCCGACGAGGCGACGGCTAGGCCAGCAGCAAAAATCAAAGTCTTGGACATGTCTCAACTCCCAATTCCTGAGATCGGCCACAAGGCCCGACCTCGATATGAGTGCCGAGAGCTTCCGGATACAGCGCGCCAAGGCGAACGCCAAGCGTGAATCGTGTTGTATCGTCGTAAGGTCTCTCGTCTTCCTGCTCGTGCCGGACCCATGACGGCCGGTATGAGGAGAATATCTCGCCGGGTGAAAAACGCAATAGAAATCAGGACGGGTCCAAAGTAAAAATAAAATGACAAGGTCCCAGTCGTACCATGCGGGTCCTGTACGCCAGGGGCGGTACGGGAAAGATCCGGTATCGCCCCTCAATTGAACCGGGATGCCTCGAATGGCCGCCCTGGCTCTGGGCCTGGGGTTGGCGCGAAGGGGACGACGTTCCCCTTCGATTCCGCCCATACCCTCCGGGCAGCGCCCACTTCCAGCCGGGTCCTGGCGACCGGGCGATCCCGGGGCAAAGGGGCCCTATGGCCCGGGAGAGAGGGGTCAAAAAAACACCCCCGCCAATGAATGGCGGGGGTGCGCGAAAGTACACAAACCTGAGAAGAATTCTCGGATTAGCGGCGGCGACGGGTCGCGGCCAGACCACCCAGGCCGAGCAGAGCTGCGGTCGCGGGAGCCGGGACGTAATCGCCGTTGATCTCGAAGTTGTGGCTGAACGGGGCGCTGCCGCCGACGTTCACATCTTCGGTGCCGACCGAGGGGCCGGCGTCGCCGAGGAACCACTGGCCGAGGGTTGCCGGGCCGAAGGCGCCGGTGTCGTCCACAACGATCTGGTGGAGACCAGCATCGGGGACGACCACGCCGCCGGGGAAGGTGTTGATGGTGATGGTGTAGATGAAGTTACCGGCGTTGGTAAAGGCCACGCCGAACGAGTCGACGAACGCGCTGGTCGAGTCGTAGAACTCGAAGAACGCCACGCCGCCAGCGGTGTCCACGCCGCCCACGAAGCGGTAGGTGGAGACGTCGATGGTGCCACCGGTGGCGATCGAGTCGTAATCATCGAAGCCGAGGCCGGGGCCGCCCGCTGCGAAAGCAACGTAGCCGTTGGGGCCCGGATCCATGTTCGAGTAAGCCGTACCGAAGACACCAGCGATGTCCGGGGCGCCGATGGGCGTCGCGGTAATGGTGTACTGGTCGGGGCTCAGAAGGTTCGAATGCGGGGCGCTTGTCAGGTCAGCCGAAGCCGAAGAGGCCACAGCGAGTCCAGCAGCAACAATCAGTGTCTTTGTCATGTCTCTACTCCCAATCAAATGAGCTCAGGAGGCATTCCTGATCTCACTGTGAATGTGGAGAGGCTTCGCAAACAACGCGCGTTGGCGGGTGCCAAAGAAGAACGCTCTGTCAGCGGAAGGTCTCTCCTCTTCCTGCTCGTACCGGGCCCATGACGGCCGGTAGGAAAAGGTTACCCCAAACAGGGTTTCTCCGCAACGGAAAACATGCGGGTTCAAAGACGTGGATTGGGTCTGTATCGATCGGTTTGGAAAATGTTCGGTTATCGAGGCGCTACTGCCCCGTTCCAAGCTCAAGTATGGGACCGAGATGCCCCTTGAATCGCTCCCAACGCCCCATGGAAGAGGTGTACATGGGGCGACGGACCTGATCGACGCTGAGTGTGACCACGGTCCTGCCGCTCCCGTGGGAGTTCAGGCAGGCATCATCCCAGCCAAGTCCCACGAACTCGATCAGACGCTCAGCCTGCCCCCGCTTGTCCGACACGATGTCCTCGTACCGGACATCTAGAATCGGAGTCGTCAGCACACTCTTCCAGTGGGCCATGATCCGCTCGTACTGCCTGTAGTAGTGGGCCAGAGTCGTCAGATCCCTCGAGTACGCCTGGTTCTCCGGCCCCGGGAAGTGCTGGAAGAAGCACGAAACACACGTGTCACGCGGGTCGCGCTGGCAGTGGATGATCTTCGCGCCAGGCAGCAGAAGCTCGATCACCCCAGCGTGCAGGAAGTTCTGCATCAGCTTGTCGACGATGACCGGCGCCGAGCCTCCCGCGGCCTTGAGTTCCGCCAGTGTCCCGCGCGCCACGCGGTCGATCCCCGCGGCGCTGAACGCATCCAGGCGCTGGGTCTGGGTCTCCTGAGCCGAGCGGATCACCGTGAGCTCCCGAGCCGCCGCCGAGATGATCTGACGCTCGCCGATGCCCACGGCCTGGGGGTGGCTCGCGATGATCTGCTCAACGAGAGTCGTGCCCGAGCGAGGCATGCCCACGATGAAGACCATCCCCGTGCCGTGGCGCCGTGAACGGGGCAACCCAGGCATGCGCTGAGCGCTAAACGCCTCGATCCGCTGATCGATCCAGTTCTGCCAGCTCTCGATCGTGTGGCGCGACGGGCGAAGCGCGTTGGCCTCAGCCCCCGCGCTCCACGCCTCGTCGTACCGACCGAGCTTCTCGTACTCCGCTGCCAGCTCATACAGGATCGAGGCCCGCCCCTCGGGGTTGCTCGATTCGATCTTCGCGGCCCGCTCGAGCACCTCGACCGCCTCGGCTCTCCGGTCGCACGCCCGGCAGCACTTGGCAAAGGTCGCCACGTTCTGCCCGTCGGACAGGTCCCGTTCGACCAGAGGCCTGATCAGGTCCGCCGCCTCGCCCGGCTGGCCCGCGATGTTGAGCAGTTCCGCCTTCACCCGGATCGCGCGCGTCGAGTTCGGGTCCTTGGCCAGCGCCCGGTCCAGCTCGCGCTCGGCCCCCTCGATGTCCTGCAGCGCCAGGCAGCACACCGCCAGCAGCGCGTGCGTGTCAGCGGGGACCTGGGGGAATCGACAGGCTCGCTCCATGTGCTTGCGGGCCTCGCCGTGGTTGAGCTGGCCCATCCGTGACAACCCCAGATTAAAGACGATGCTCGGCTCATTGGGGTGCCGCTTGAGCAGGTCCTCGAGGATCTGCGCCGACTCGGTGAACCGGTTCTCGCTCTGGAGCTGCTGCGCGTACGCGCCGAGGCGCTGGTCCTCAGCGATCTGCGCGGCGCTCAGTTTCTTTCCGGGTGTTCTGGCCACGCTGCGATCGTACTCGGTCCATCAGGACTCGGTCGGCATGCCGTCCTGGATCAGGCCCGCAAACTCGGCGCGGTCGGGCTGCTCGCCCCGCATGTACCGCTCCGCCGCCGCGGCCACGGCTCCGAGCGATTCCGTTCGACACCGGAATCCGCAGTCGAACAGCACGCTCTTGCTTCCGTCCGTGACCCACAGGCGCTGCCAGAATCCACCAATTCGTTTGCCCCGGCACGTCTCGCTGCCTGTCCACGGGTGAAACGTCGAATGCGTCTGCCCCCAGATCGTCCGGATCATGCCGCTCGGTGTGAAGAGCACCTTCTCCGTACTCGTGGCAACCGAAGTGCCGGTCATCACCATGAACCCCGCCGCGACGATGCAGGCGAGGAATGACACGCCCAGAATCCAGGGCTGCCAGGTGATCAAGAAGAACCACGTCTGCGAAAGGACCACGACCACGATGGTGATCGCGATCCAGATGAGTCTGCGCCAGAGTGGACCCGCCTTGCGTTTGGGTACGCACCCGATCGCGAGGCAGGGCGAACCCACAGCGATCGCAAGGCCGCACTCGGGGCAGCGCTTCAGATTCTCCGCGCCCGCAAGGTCGTACGCGCACCCCGGGCACAGAGGCGGGAAGGGCACGAACGCTGGATCGGGCAACGGAGCTGAATTCTTGCGGGCCAATGCGGATCAGCCGTTCGCCGCCGCCGGGCCCTGATACTGAGCGCTGCCAAAGCCCAGGATGCAGAAGAAGATCGGGCTCAGGAAGATCAGGCCGAGCGTGGTGCCGATGCCGCGACCGAACGACTTGGAAATGTCGCTCATCACGATGATCGAGATGACGAGGCTCACGATCGGAATGAGCATCAGAATGATCCACCATCCGGGCCGCCCCGCGATCTTGATCATGAAATAGACGTTGAGGATCGGCACGATCGCGGCCCAGCCCGGCTGGCCCGCCTTGGCGAATGTCTTCCAGAGGCCAGCGATAAAGAGGACGATAATCGCGATATAGATCAGTATGACCAGGATGGCGAAGATCCCGGCCGCAGCCCCTGCCGCAGCAGCCCCGGTGTTTCCGCCCTGCTGGGCCAGTGTAAAGATCGATTCGTGCATGGTTTGACTCCTTTCGGAGTACATCGACCCCAATCCCTGCCGGGCATCACAACTCTTGGGTCAACCCCATCCAGACGGATGATCGCGGCCAATCGCCCCAAATGGGCTTAGTCATGGTGGCGCAACCGAAGTTTCGTGCTCATCCGGGCCATCAGGTGGGCGTGCTCGAAGCTGGCGACCCAGTCCGCCGTCATCGCCCGCACCTCGTCGGCGGGCAGCTCCGCCCCGGGCACCGGGCACGAGGGCCCGAGGAGCTTCGCCGCCATCGCCCGGTACCGCGAGAGCGACCGATCGCCCGCCAGCACAAGCAGATCAAAGTCCTCGTTGAGGATCAGCACGATTGGCACGCGAAGCCCGCCGCAGAGCATGATCCGCTCCGCCAGATCCGCGTGCTCGTCACGGTCAAGGAATCGGCACGTCACCTTCCCGTTCGCGGCGCTCTGGATGTGATCCAGCACGGGCATCTGCTGGGCGCAGTCGCCGCACCAGATCCCGCTCGACACGACCACGTTCAGCTCGCGCACGAATGAGCCGAGCAAGCCTCGCTCGCCGGGCGTGAGCTCGATCTGCGCGTGGAGCCTGTCCCACCCCGCGCGGTGGTGGGGGGAGCCGGAGGCGAGATACGCGGGATACGAATCGCCCGCGTCGAACTTCGAGCGCAGAAACTCCGGTGAAAGCAATGTGTTGACGCCTTGATTCACCAGCGTTCCTCGTCGTTCTGCGGCCCGAGCGCCCAGGGCTCCGTTTCGACGCCGTTGATCGTCGTCCCGCCGTGGATGTTGTTCACAACGTAGGGCAGGAACGACTGCGGGAAGGTCGGCTGGACCGCGCTCGCCTCGTCGAGCCTCGCAACGAGCTCAGCGGGGATCGAAATCTCGAGCGCCTTCAGGTTCTGCTCGAGCTGCTCCATCGTGCGGGCGCCGATGATCGAGCTGGACACCCCCGGCCTGGCCTGCACCCAGGCCAGCGCCACCTCCGCGGGCGTGCGCCCCATCTCCTTGGCGACCGCGACCAGCGCCTCGACGATGTCCAGGTTCCGCTCCGTCAGGTTATTCGTCACCCATGCGCCGCGCTTGGGGTCGATAGAATCCAGATTCGCCCGCGTGTACTTGCCCGTCAGCACGCCGCCCTTCAGCGGCGACCAGGGCGTCACGCCCATGCCCATCTCCCGGGCCATCGGCATCAGCTCGTTCTCGACCGTCCGTTCGGCGAGCGAGTACTCGATCTGCAGCGCCACCGCGGGCGTCCAGTTCTTGAAGATCGCCTCGTACTGCGCCTGTGCGCACTTCCACGCGGGCGTGTCCGAGATCCCGAAGTACCGCACCTTGCCCTGCCGCACGAGGTCGTCGATCGCGCGCATGGTTTCGTCGATCGGTGTCAGGTGATCCCAGAAGTGCATCCAGTACAGGTCGATGTAATCCGTCTGGAGCCGCCTGAGCGACTGCTCGCACGCAGCCATGATCCCCTTGCGGTGCGCACCGCCACCGTTCGGGTCCCCCGGGTACATGTTGCCCAGGAACTTCGTTGCGATGACCAGCCGATCCCGCTTGGCCGGGTGCCTGCCGATGTGGTCGCCGATGATCTTCTCGGAGTGCCCCTTGGTGTAGATGTTGGCCGTGTCGACGAAGTTCCCGCCGTGGGCGATATAGGCGTCCAGGATCCTGACCGAGTCCTCAACGCTCGAGCCGAAGCCCCAGTCCTCCCCGAAGGTCATCGCCCCGAGGCAGAACGGGCTGACCCGCAGGCCGCTCCGCCCGAGTGTGACGTAGTGGTTCAATGCCATCGCTCTGGCTCCTTTCGGGAAGTTGCTCATCTGCATGCGACTCCGGGATCGTAGTCGCACCCGTAGCCGCTTTGCCGGTAACACGTACAGACTGGAATGTCCTGTATCCGATCCGCTCACTCATCCGGGAGGCCCAAGCCATGAAGCGTGCATCAAGATTAATGTCTGCTCTTGTTCTCTCGGTCTCGGCGATCGGCGCTCACGCCCAGCAGGACGCTCCGGCACCCGCGGCACCGACCATGCAGCAGGCCAACTCCGTTCTGCAATCGGGCGATCCAGCCAAGGCCGCCGAGATGTTCAAGGCCATCTGCGACGCGAACCCGCAGGCGGGCCAGGCGTGGTTCATGCAGGGCTACGCGCTGCACATGGCGGGCAAGCTCGACGAGGCGATGCCCGTCCACCAGAAAGCGGCCACGTTCCCCCAGCTCCGCGCCCCGGCCCTCTACAACATCGCCTGCGTCCACGCGCTGCAGGGGCGCGCCGACGAAGCCTTCCAGACGCTCCGACTCTCGCTCGATTCGGGCCAGACGACCATCGACCAGCTCACGGGCGACACCGATCTGACCTCTCTCCACGACGACCCAAGATGGGAGCCCCTCGTCGAACGACACCGTGTCTCGATCGAGAACTCCCCCGCCAAGGCGATGCACTTCTGGGTGGGCCAGTGGGACTGCTACGCACCCAACGGCACCCTCTCGGGCACCAACCACCTCGAACTCGTCAACAACAGCATGTTCATCCACGAGCAATGGAAAAACGCCCAGGGCCAGGAGGGCCAGAGCTTCAACTACTACGACATCGAGCAAGGCGTCTGGCGCCAGATCTGGGTCGACCCCACACGCCAGCTCGAGATGACCGCCGAGACCACCACGCCCGGACGCCTGCTCTTTCAGGGCGAGAACTTTGACACCGCCGGCAACCGCTCGCTCCGCCAGATGCTCGTCCAGAAGCTCGAAGGCGGGCGGGTCTACCAGGAAGGGCGTGCCTCCAGCGATGAGGGCCAGACCTGGACCGTCGCGTATCGCCTCATCTACATGCCGAAGGGCGAGGCATTCAATGGCGAGGGCCTGCCCGAGCCCGGAGAATAATCCTTATTTCTCGAGCTTCCGTTCGATCCGCACCAGTGTGTCGCGGATCTCACCCAGTATCTCGTTCGAGCCGGGCGAACCGGTCGACGATTCTTCGGTCGCAGCGCCCTTTCTGGGCTTGCCGTCCGTCAGGCTGTCGCGCTGATCGAGCACCGCATCGCGGAAGTCCTTGGCGTTGCGCACGCCGACGAGCATCACCAGCGCCGAACCCATGCCCGAGCTCTGCCCTGCGGTTTCGATGCTGATGGCTTCCACGCCACAGAATCGCATGATCGGGCCCTGCGTGATGCCAAGGTCCGTGATCTTGTCGAGCGGGACCGTTTTTTCCGTCTTGTTCAGGACGCCCCGGTTCACACGGAGCGTGCGCTCATAGAGCGTGCACCGGATGTGCTTGTACTCGATCGAGCGCAGGATGTAGACCAAGGGCACAAAGAGAATCATGAGCGGGATGCCCACGACCGTGAGCGCCAGCACGAGCGAGATCGAGATCACGTAATAACGGACCGCGCTGTCAAACTGCGCTTCCAGCAGCACCTTCTCGTCGCGCATGGCTTGTCCCCCTGATGACCCTGATTCGGAATCGAGCTTAGTCGATTGCGTCGCGCGCCGCGTCCGCGAGCCGGCGCAGCTCGTCGAAGGCCTGCATCGGGCTCAGCTCGTCCAGCTTGATCTCGCGCAGCCGGTCCACCGCCGGGTGAGGGATGAACTCCGTAAAGAGCGACAGCTGCGCTAGCGGCTCGCGCCTGGGCTGCGATCCCGCAGGCGGGGGAGAGCCGTGATGCACCGCCAGCGACCCCAGGATCTCCCTGGCCCGGCTCGTCACGCCCGCGGGCACGCCCGCGAGACGCGCGACATGGATGCCGAACGACTGCTCGCTCCGCCCCGGCTCGATCTGGTGCAGGAACACAATCTCGGGCTGCCCGTCCGTGCCCGACCACTCGCGCACCGCGACGTGCAGGTTCCGCACGCGCCCTTCCAGCTGGGTTTCAAGGTCCGTCAGCTCGTGGTAGTGCGTCGCAAACAGCGTCCGTGGGGCGCGGCTGGCGAGCGTCTCCACGATCGCCCACGCCAGGCTCAGTCCGTCGAGCGTCGAGGTGCCGCGCCCGATCTCATCGAGAATCACGAGCGACCTCGGCGTCGCGTGGTTGAGGATGTTGGCCGTCTCGATCATCTCGACCATGAACGTCGACTGGCCCCGGTGCAGCGCGTCGTCCGCGCCCACGCGTGTGAAGATCCGGTCCGTCACGCCGATCGACGCGGACTGCGCGGGCACGAAGCTCCCCGCGTGCGCCAGGAGCGTGATGAGCGCCACCTGCCTGATGAACGTGCTCTTGCCCGCCATGTTCGGGCCCGTGATGAGCGCCAGCCCCGGGTCCTTCCCGCCCAGCACGAGCCCGTTTGGCACGAAGTCCTGCTCGAGCGCCTCTTCCAGCACCGGGTGACGCCCCTCGACAATGGCAAGCGATCGGTCCGTCGTCATCTCCGGGCGATTCCAGCTGCGCCGCACGGCCCGGTCGGCGAAGGCTGCCAGCACGTCGAGCTCCGCGATCGTGCGCGCAAACGCAGCAAGCGCACCGAGGTGATCGCTCAGCAATCTCACAATCTTGGCAAAGAGCTCACGCTCGACCTCGAGCGCCACCGACTCGGCCCGCATCACCTTGTCCTCGAACTCCTTGAGCTCGGGCGTGATGTACCGCTCGGCGTTCTTGAGCGTCTGCTTGCGCGTCATCGCGTGCTGCGCGAGCCTGTCGCCCGCGCCGGCGGCCTGCACCGCCGTCAGCTCGATGTAGTACCCGAACACCTTGTTGTACCCGACCTTGATCCCGGGCAGATCAAGCTCCGTAGCGACCTTCGCCTGGTACCCCGCCAGCCAGCTGGCCCCGTCGGTCTGGAGGCTCCGCGCCTCGTCCAGGCGCGGGTCGATGCCCTTGCGGAACACGCCCCCGGCGCTCAGCAGCGCGGGCGGCTCGTCCACGCATTCACGCGCGATCCGCTCAGCCAGAGGCACGAGCGCATCCCCGATCGCACTGAGCTCCCCGTGCTGGGCTCGGAACGCGGGCGTCGCGTCCGTCAGCTCCATGAGCCTTGCGATGATGGCGACCGATCGCCCGATCCCGACAACATCCCTCGGTGAAGCGCGACCGAGCGCTAATCGCCCGGCGATCCGCGCCACATCCTGGATGGGTTCGAGCGCTTCACCGATCTCCTGCGCCAGACGCCGGTCGCTGACCAGAGCCGCGACGCGGTCGTGACGACCCGTGATCTCCGCCAGATCAGCAGTGGGGCGGCAGAGCCAGTCGCGCACGAGCCTGCGCCCCATGGCCGTCCGGCACCCGCCCGAGCCGACCGGCCCGAGGAAGAGACCGACGACCGAGCCCTTCGTGCCGCCGTCACGGATCGTCCGCTCGATCTCCAGCGCCCGCAGGCTGACCGCGTCGATCACGCAGCGCCCGCTGGGCTCCTCGCGCCTGGGCGGGCGCAGGTGCGCCAGCGTCGGCGCACTGGCAACGCCCGGGCGATTGGCGACGCCCTCGTCCCCGATCGCCTGCGTCTCCCGGAGGTACCGGATCAGAGCGCCCGCCGCCGCGACCGCGGGGTCGTCGACTTCGAGCCCGAACCCGCTGAGCGTCGAGACCGCAAACTGCTCGAGCAGCGCCTGCGCCGATTCGTCCCTGCGGAAGTGCCACGAAGGGCGACCCGTGCCGGCGATCTCCAGGCGATCCAGCACCCGCTGCGTGCGCAACGGAGGCCCGCCCGAACCGGTCTCTGCGTAGATCAGCTCGCTGATCGCGCGCGACGCCAGCTCGTCGGCAAGCTCCGTAGCGCCCGCGTCAAAGAGCGTCAGCTCGCCCGTCGAGAGCTCAGCGACCGCGATCGACGCGGGCGAGTCGTCGCCGGCCTCCGTAAACACGACCGCCGCGACCCGGTTCACCGACGAGCCATCGAGCAACGAGTCGTCCACGAGCGTGCCGGGCGTGACGACCTGCGTCACCGCGCGATCGACCACGCCCTTGGCCTGGCTCGGATCCTGGATCTGGTCGGCGATGGCAACCCTGTGGCCCAGCGCCACGAGCTTGCGGAGATAGTTCTCCAACTGGTGGTAGGGGAGCCCAGCCAGCGGCACGCCGCCCGTCCGCTGCGTGAGCGTCAGCCCGATCTGCTTGGAGACCAGGACCGCATCATCGTAGAAAAGCTCATAGAAATCGCCCATGCGAAACAGGAGGATGCACTCCGGGTGCTCCTTCTTGAACCGCGCGTACTGGCGCATCGCTGGGGTGGTATTGGCCTCGGCCATGGACGGAGACGATAGCGCCGTCCGGATTGACCGAGTCGTTCTAGCCCTGTCGGTTGTCGACCGCGTTGTCCGCCTCGCCAAGCTCCGAAGCCATGGACTTGACGTTGGCCAGGAGCTCGTCCAGGTCCGCTTCGGTCAGCGCCGGATTCACACAGACCATCCGGATCACCCGCCTCCCGAATACGATCCCCCAGCCAAGCTTGGCAAGCCCGCGTTGGTCGAGCAGATCGCAGATCTTGTCGCTTGGCTTGCCCACAACCTCGAAGCAGACATTGATCCACTCTGGTGCGAAGGAGAGCTCAAGCTCCGGGTCCTCGATCACCCGGTCGCGGAAATGGGCCGCCAGCTCCATCTGGCGCCCAAGTCTCTTCTCGTAGCCCGCATCGCCCAGGTGCTGCCAGGCGGCCCAGAGCTTGAGCGCATCGTTGCGCCGCCCGCACTGGAGCGACCGCGTGCCCGGGTTCAGGCGGTCCTCGTCCTGCTGGAACAGGTACGCCGCCGATTCGTCGAAGTGCCTGGTCGTCATGCCCGGCTCGCGCGTCAGCATGACCGAGCAGATCAGGGGCACGCCCATCATCTTGTGCGCATCCCACGTGAACGAGTCGGCAAGCTCCAGCCCGTCGATCAGCGGGGCGTGCTTCTTGGAAAGCAGGGCGCTGCCACCGAACGCGCCGTCGACGTGCAGCCAGAGCCCGTGCGATCGACACACATCGGCGATCGCGCGGACCGGATCGAACGCGCCCATGACCGTCGTGCCCGAGGTCGCGTTGACCATGAGCGGGCTGCGCCCCTGCTGCGTGTCCTCGCGGATCGCGCGCTCCAGCTCGCCAGGAAGCATCCGCCCCGCCTCGTCCACCGGGATCTTGCGCACGTTCTCGCGCCCGATGCCGATCAGCCCCGCGTTCTTGCGCACGGAGTAGTGCGACTCATCGGACGTGTACACGATGTGCCTGCCCCCAGGCAAGCCCTCCTCGCGCGTGTTCCCGATGCGCTCGTTGCGTGCGATGACCATCGCCGCGAGGTTCGACAGCGAGCCGCCCGGCGTAAAGAGCCCGTCGCCCCCGGAAAGCCCCGCAAGGTCCGCCATTTTGTCCAGCAGGATCTGCTCAACCAGCACCTGCACACCCGCCGCCTTGTAGGTGTACATCGAGTTGTTCGTGATCGCAGCGAGCATCTCAGCCAGCACCGCGATGGGCTCGCGCCCGCCAAAGAGCTGGTTGAAAAACCCCGGTCCGCTCGTCACGGGTGTCGCAAGGACCACGCTGCGAAGCTTCGCGATGGCTTCATCGATGGGCAGCCCCTCGGGTCGGATCCTGAGCCCGAGATCCTCAATCGCCCTGGCGGGATCGAGCATCGGACGCACGGGCTGGTCGGCTTCGGATTGCAGCAGGATCTGCACGAGCTCGTCGAGCCGGGCCATCGAGCTGCAGGACGCATCGGACGCATTCACCATGCAGGAGTATTGGGGGGCAAGAACAGAAGGGCCATGCGGTCCGGTTCAGCCCGGTTTCGGGCCCGGTGGGATGGCTTTGCCGTGCGGATCGACCGCGCCGGACTGCTCGGGGATCGCCGCGAGCTGGTCCACGTGCTCCAGCAGTTCAGCGGTTTTGTGGACATGGTCGGGGCGAAGCCCCGCCCGCTCGACCAGATACCCCTCCCAGAGCCTGTGCCTGCGGATCAGCGCCTCGGCCTGCGACAGGCCCTGCGCCGTCAGAGCGATCCGTCCCGCCGATTCGCAAACAAGCCCGAGGCGAATGGCTCTGGCGATCGGCGCCCCGGTCGCCCGCGCGGCCTGTGCAGCGATGCCAGCCTCGCCCGCCTCGTTGCTCCGGAAGAGATGCCCAAGCAGGTCTTCGAGCGCGATCCGTGCCGAGAGCCTTCGCGTGCGGATCACCCGGGCGATGAATCCATGGCTGGGCGATGCGGCGCACACAAACGCAAAGACCAGCCCCGTGACGACCGTGATCGACCCTGCGACGTTGAGCGCGTCCTCGGCGCCGAGCGCGGTCGGAAGCTTGGCACCCCCGAAGTACCCCGCGATGGCGCACAGCCCCGCGATGAGCCCGGAGAGCGCGACCTGAGTGCCGAGGCGATCCGTCAGCAGGCGAGCGGTCGCAGCCGGGCAGATCAGCATCGCGATCACGAGGATCGAACCGATCGCCTGGAACGAGGCGACGACCGCCAGCGCGACCAGGAGGATGAGCGTTCCCTGCACGAGCCACACCGGGATGCCCGAGGCCCGCGCCATCTGCGGGTCGAACGTCGTGATGCGGAGTTCCTTGAAGAAGAGCGTCACGAATCCGAACGAGACAAGGAACATGACGATCAGTGTCGGCAGCGCCACGGGCAGCTCGGTCCGGGTGTAGGTCGAGAGCCGGGCATAATCAGCGAGCCGATCGGGCGCTTTCCACCAGACAAGGTACTCGACCTGCCCGTACAGCACGCACGAGGCATCCAGATCGATCTCTCGGATCGCGTCCGACTCGATCAGGTACACCCCCAGCGCGAACATGACCGAGAACACCACGCCCATCGCGGCCCCGGGTTCCACGCCGCCCAGCCGTCGGACCAGTGTCGTCAGGAGCACCGTCAGCCCCGCGGCGATGCCCGCGCCGATGAACATCGGCACCGGCGCCCGAGACTGGCTCACCAGAAAAGCCACGACCAGCCCGGGCAAAACCGCGTGCGAGATCGCGTCTCCCACCAGGCTCTCTCGCTTGAGGACGAGGTAGCTCCCAAGGATCGCGCACGTCACGACCGCCAGCGTGCACGCAAGCAGCGCCACCGCGTCGCCCACCATGAACTGATGCAGGGCCTGGCTCATGGCGCAGCGTCCTCGAGCGCGACGATGCTCTCCAATTTGCGCACGAGCTCGTCGGACAGCACGTGCTCGACCTGGTCCACCGACCAGTCCACGTGCGAGGGGGCGATCTCCGCGTGCGTCGTCAGGTACGCCGACCAGAGTCGGTGATTCCGGTTGAGGCGGGCGCCCTCGGTCAGCCCCGCGGGTGTGAGCGCGTAGGCATCCCCGAACGAGCGGACATGCCCGCGCAGGCGCAGGAGCGCAAACACCGCCCTGCCCTTGAGGCCCCCCGGCAGCTCGCGCACCGGCCCAAGCTCGGGCGATGAGCCCTCCTCGCTGTGCTCCCAGAGCGTCTCGATCGTGTGATCGTTCAGGATCCGCATGTGCGTCCGCAGGCGCACAACCGCGCCAGCGATCACCCCACGCCTGGGCGCCAAAAGCAGGCTGAGCGCAAAGAGCGCACCGGCGGTCAGCACGATGACCGCGCCAGCGGGCCTGCCCGGGGCGAGCGAGGAGAGCGCCGCGCCAAGCGCGCCGCACAGACCCCCGATGCCCGCCGAGATCAGCACGATCCGTCCGAGATGATCGCTCCAGAATCGCGCCGAGGCCGCGGGGATCGTGATCATCGCGACCACCAGCAGCAGCCCGACAGCGCGCAGCCCTGCCACGCTGACGAGGATGATCAGGCCCAGCAGCAGCAGATCGATCAGCTGCACGGGCCACCCGGTCGCTCGGGCGTACGTGTCGTTGAAACACACCACCGTGAGCGGCTTGCGGAGCGTGTACGTGATCAGGAGCACGGACGCAGCGATCAATGCCATCGCCCTCGCGTCGGCCGCGAGCATCGACGCGGTGTGCCCGAAGATGAACGTGCTCAGCCCGCCCTGCGTGCCCGATTCCATGTTCTGCACGATGCCCATGAGCACGACGCCCACGCCGAAGAAAACGCTCAGCACGATCCCGATCGCCGCGTCCTCGCGCAGGCGTGTGCGGTGCGCGATGAGCTGGATCACCCACGCACCGATCGCCCCCGAGATGCCCGCTCCGATCAGCAGCCAGGGCCCGTCGCGCACGGGCAGGCCCAGCATCGTGCCCACAATAAAGGCGCCCGCAACGCCCGGGAGCGTCGCGTGCCCGATCGCATCAGCGGTCAGCGAACGCTTGCGGAGAAGCGCAAAAACACCGACCAGCCCAGCCGCGACACCAAAGAGCCCGGACGCGACGACCACGACGGTCGTGTTCGACGCCTGACCCGTCAGGATCCGGGGCAGCTCCGTGATCGTGCGCACAAGGATGCCCGCAAGGCTCGTGGTGTCCGGGTCTGTGATCACCGGGTCGGGCCCATCTGCGCAATCGCCTGGCTCGCCTGCTCCAGGAGTGTCAGGCGCCCGCCGTAAGACTTGACGAGGTTCTCCTGCGTCAGCACCTCGCTCGTCGCCCCGACCGCGACGACGCGCATGTTGAGCAGGAGCGTGTGATCGAAATACGAGCCCACGGTCTGCAGATCGTGGTGGACGCAGATGATCGTCTTGCCCTCGCTCTGCAGGTCGCGCAGCACACCGATGATCGCGCGCTCGGTCGCCGCGTCGACGCCCGCGAACGGCTCGTCCATAAAGTACAGATCCGCCTCCTGCGCCAGCGCCCGCGCCAGGAACACGCGCTGCTGCTGCCCGCCCGAGAGCTTGCCGATCTGGCGATGCGCCATGTCCTGCATGCCCACGCGCTCAAGGCAACCCATCGCGGCCTGCTTGTGCGATCGGCTGACGCGCCCGAACCACCCGATCCTGCGGTACCGCCCCATCGAAACCACATCCAGCGCCGAAACCGGGAAGTCCCAGTCCACGCTCTCGCGCTGGGGCACATACCCGATCCTGGCCCGCGCCTGACGCAGAGGCATCCCCCAGAACTCAACGTCGCCCGCTGCCGAGGGAATCAGGCCAAGGCACGCCTTGATCAGCGTGCTCTTGCCCGCGCCGTTGGGGCCCACGATCGCCATGAGCGACGCGGGCGGCACATCAAAGTCGATATCCCACAGCACGGGCTTGCGGTGGTACGCGACCGTCAGCGCGTGCACCGAGAGCGGGCTCTCCGCCGAGTGCTCGGGCCTTGCGGTCAGCGAGCTCCTGGGCACGGCGCTCGGCGCTGCGTTCATTGCGAACCGCCCAGCTTGCCCTGCATGCCGCCCTGTGGCGCCTCGCCGCCAAGCGCCCTTGCGATGGCGGTGACGTTGTGGTCGATCATCCCGATGTACGTGCCCTCGTACGTGCCCGCCTTGCCCATCGCGTCGCTGTAGAGCGTGCCGCCGACGACGACCGTGTGCCCACGGGCCCCGGCGCCCTCGATCAGTGCCCGGATGTTGCGCTCGGCGACGGTCGACTCAACGAACACCGCGGGGATCTGGCGGGTGACCAGCAGATCCACGAGTCGCTCGATGTCCCGGACGCCCGCCTCGGACTCGGTCGAGATCCCCTGGATGCCCACGACCTCGAGCCCAAAGCGCCGCCCCATGTAGTTGAACGCGTCGTGAGCCGTGACCAGCACACGCTGGTTCTCAGGGATGGAGCCGAGCACCTGCGAGGCATACGCATCCAGCTCCTCGACCCGGGTGAGATACGACGCGAGCGCCGAATCGAACGCGGGCTTGTTGGTCGGGTCGATCTGACCGAGTGATTCCGCGATGCGCTCGCCCGCCAGCTTCCAGAGCGACGGATCCATCCACACGTGCGGGTCGGGGTGCCCCTCGAACCCTTCGGGCAGAATCAGATCGCCCTCGTCGATCTGCTCGGTCACCGCGACGACGCTGCGCCCGCTCCCGGCCGCCCGCACGAGCGTGTCCGTCATCCGCCCCTCGAGCAGGAGCCCGTTGTAGAGAACCAGATCCGCTTCCATCAGCTTCTGGATGTCCGTGCGGGTCGGCGCGTAGAGGTGGGGGTCCACCCCCGCCGACATCAGCTGATCGACGTGGGCGTGCTCACCCGCGATCTCGTGCGCCATGTCCGCGATCATCCCGATCGTCGCGACGACGCGCGGAGGCGAGTTCGGAGGCGTTGCCTCGGGCGCCTCTGAGCACGAGACGAGAACGAGGGCGGCTCCGAGGAGCGAGGTGAGGCGCAAGGAACGCTGCATGAAGTTTGGCATGCCCAAAAGTAGCATAGGCTACGGATGATGTCAACCCGGTTTCACGAAGAGCTCCGTCCCGGCTTTAGCTGGTGTGGTCCTGGGCGAACTTCGCAAAGCACCTGAGTGTCTTGGGGCTCACGTGGTGCTCGATGCCCTCGGCGTCGAGCTCCGCGGTCGTCGGGTCAAGGCCCAGCGCCAGCAGGAATCGAACGACCACGTCGTGCCGATCACGCGACGCTTCGGCGAGCTTCCGACCGGTCGTGGTCAGCTTGATGGGCTTGTAGGGCTCGGTCACAACCAGCTTGTCTCGGACGAGCCTGCCCACGGTCCGGCTGACCGTGACATGGCTGACCCCGAAGTGCTTGGCCAGGTCCACAACCCGGCACGACCCGCTCTCAGCGATAATGCCCGCGATCGCCTCGACGTAATCCTCGGCCATCTCCGCTGAATGAGCCTCGCGGACCCGCTCGTGACGGGCTGCACCGGCCACCTTGGCACGGCTGAGCTTCGGCTTGGGGTCTGATGGCATGGCTATTTCTCACCCGGGAAGGCCTCGAATCCACCCCGCGGGGCGAGAAACATTGAAACAGATAACTTGACATATAGATAGACATTTCGATATCATCTCGCGATGGTGTCACAGACTTCTGAATATGCGATGCAGGCCGTTCTTTTCCTGGCCCACTCAGGCGGGGGGCCAGCGGTTGCGCAGGCGATCTCCGAAGCGACGGGGGTGCCCAAGGGCTACCTCCACAAGATCCTGCGCCGGCTCGGCAAAGCCGGGATCCTGGGGTCGCAGCGCGGCGTCGGGGGTGGATACGTCCTGCTCAGGCCAGCAAGCCAGATCTCGGTGCTCCAGATCATCCGAGCGACCGATGCCTCGCACCATGTGCCCCAGCCAGAGCTCACGGGCGCCGACCCTGTACATCGGCTGATTCTTCAAGCCGCGGAGCGGGTGGACAATGTCTTCGAGTCCACGAGTGTGCAGGACCTCGTCGAGGCCTCGATCAAGGCCGCGGTTTAGGCCGCTTCGCGCTTGGTCTTGGTCCCGGTTCGCTTGGCATTCTCGTGGATCGCGTCCAAGAGGGGCAGGTTCTCGATCCAGCGGGCAAGACCCGATGCGCCAAGTTCGAGCGTTTCGGGCAGGCCCATGGCCTCGGCGAACACCCAGCCCTGCCCGAGGTCGCACCCGAGCTCGAGCAGGAGATCGAGTTCTTCCTTGGTCTCGATGCCCTCGCACACAGCCGGCACGCCCAGGCTCTGGGCCATCTCGATCATCGTGGCGAGTATGGCGCGCCGGGTGACATCGTCGCGCCCGCTCTGCAGGAACTGGCGATCGATCTTGAGCTGGTCGAGCGGGAACTGCTCGATGCAGGAGAACGACGAATCACCCGTGCCAAAGTCGTCAACAACGGTCTGGACACCCAGAGCGCGGAGCCCGTTGAGCACGGGCACCACAGCGATCTGGTGCTTGACGCAGATACTCTCGGTCACCTCGACCTTGATGAGCGAAGGCTCGATGCCGGTTTCTTTCAGGATGGCCTTCATCGTTTCGACAAAGCGTCCCGAGAGCAGCTCACGCTTGGAGTGGTTGACGGACACCGTGATCTTGCGATCCTTCCCGGCGACTTCCTGCAAGAGCTTGGCGGTGTTGCAGGCGGCGCGGAGCACAAACTCCCCGATCTTCTCGATCAGCCCGAGCTCCTCGGCCATCGGGATGAACAGATCCGGGTAGACGTTCCCGCGGGTGTGATGGTTCCAGCGGATCAGCGACTCGAACGAATGCACCTCGCCCGTGCGCAGATCGATGATGGGCTGGAAAGCGACCTCGAACTCGGAGTTCTCCACCGCGGCGCGCAGATCCGCCTCGAGCGTCGCTTCCGAGAGCGCTCTCTCGCGGAGGCTCTTGTCGAAGAGGACGTACCGACCCTTGCCCGCGTCCTTGGCGGCGTACATCGCCATGTCCGCGTCACGGAGCAATTCCTCGGCTCTGCGGTACCCGCCGTTGTCGATCGCGACACCGACGCTCGCGGTCGAGATGATCGAGTGCTCGCGTATTGCGTGGGGCTTGCGGAAGAGATCGACGAGTTCCGAAGCGAATGCTTTGGCTTCGTCCTCGTCTTTCATGCCCTCGATCAGCACGACGAACTCGTCCCCGCCGAGGCGGGCTGCGATCGCTTCCATGCGGGATTGCGGCCTTGTTCTGAGCGATTCACGGAGCCGGTCCGCGATGCTGCAGAGCAGTTCGTCTCCGATGTCGTGACCGAGGCTGTCGTTGATGACCTTGAACCGATCGAAGTCAATGTAAAAGAGCGACAGCCCGCGCCCGGACTTCATCGAGGCCCGATGCACGAAGTTCGCCAGCGTTGCCTTGAGCTGTGTCCGGTTGGCCAACCCGGTGAGCGGGTCGGTGTGCGCCTCTCGCCTGAGCGCGTCTTCGATGCGTCTGCGGTCGGTGATGTCCGCGATCGTCATGGTCACACCGGTCGGGAACGCGACGGCTCTCAGCTCGAACCACTGGGTGTGCTTGCCGTCGAATCGGCGCTCGTCCTGGCAGGGCAGGCTGGTAGCCATCGATTCGCGGGCGATGCCGACGATCCAGGGGTACAGCTGCGCCGGGCAGTACCGCTCGAGGCGTGAGCCGATGAGCTTGGACGCGGGCGCCCCGAAGAGCTGCTCGATCGCTCCGTTGACCATCGTCACGGTAAAGATCGGGCCGTTGGGCGTGCGCTCGATCTTCATGACGAGCTTGGCGCCCAGCGAGCTTCGCAGCATGCTCTCGGTGATGTTCCTGGCGTTGTGCAGATCCAGAGACTTGGTCTCAAGGATCCTGCGGATCGGTGATTCGGGGAGCGTGAGCACGACAGGTCGGCGTGCGTAGAAAAGCAAGCCCGCAGCCGCGACCGCCAGCGCAACGAGCTGGAGCAGCCCCGGTTCGGCGCTCAGGGCAGCGGCATCGACCACGAAGAACGATTCGATCGTGGCTGACCCGGCTGTGTAGCACAGAAGAGCCAGCGCGACGAGCCCGAGCAGTGTCCCCGGGGTCCGCTTGGCGGGCTCGAACCATGCCGCCAGGAACGCCAGCACAAAGGCGACCGATGCCGTGGCGGCAGACAGAGATTGAATAGTTTCCAGCATTCAGATGTGCCCGCCCGTTGGTGATTCAACGGAACATCGGCTGCTTGGGAGGGGTCATTCAGTCCGCTTCGGATGGGATCCACGAATAGACAGCAACCGATCCAGGGGGATCGGATGGATGCCTGGGTCATGCCCGGATGAAGGGGGACTTCGGAAGAAGTGGAACGGAGCGGAGTCGAACCGCCGACCTACGCATTGCGAACGCGTCGCTCTACCAACTGAGCTACCGCCCCAGGATTTCGGCGGGATGATAGGCCAACAGGCGTCTCAAACTCAAACGGACGAACCCGCCCGGCGTCTAGGATCGGGTCCTCCGCCAGCCATCCGGGCGGAGAGCAGGAAGGACCAGATATGCGCGCCGAAACCATGCTCGCTGAGCTCAACCGCCTCCGCAAGGACCTCGATGAGGACGGCTCCGATATCGAATGGCTCACTCTCCACCACGTGTTCTGCTTCGTTTCCTACAAAATGGGGGACTTCCAGGCCTACCTCGAGGAACAGGCCAGCAAGGGGGCCTTCGAGGAATTCGAGGGCTAAACGACACCTCGCTCCCCTGAAGTGGCAGATATTTATCCCCATCCCCTCGAAGATTGAAACCAAATCGTTCCGCGATGCGATACATTGGCTATGGCGGGCGGCAGGCCCGGACGCACGGCCCGGAGAACCCGGGGTCCGACTCCGAACCGGCCCGACACGACCGGCGACTTCACCAGCCGCCGGGCGATGAGCCCAGAGCGACGGCCCTGGGGAAAGGAACCCGGCGACGGCCCGTACAGAGCCGCGACCGCTGGGAGAAGTCATCGAGAAGGGAGGTGGTCCAGTGATCAATTGTGACTGTACGAAGGGGCTGCGCCGCTAGCGGCAAGCCGACGGGATGCCGTTGGTGCAGCCCACTCGAAACGCAGGAAGAAAATTCCTACGGCTGCCGACCCCGATTGTGGGTCGGCAGCTTTTTTCTGGCGCATATCCTCGGACGTGATCCAAGACACCCAGCCCAATCTGGCCCTCGCAGACGAGCTCTCGTTCAGCGATATCGCCGACGCCGCCGAGCGCATCCGCGGTATTGCCCATCGCACGCCCGTGATGACCTCGCGGGCGCTCAACAAGCAGCTCGACAAACGCGTGTTCATCAAGTGCGAGAATTTCCAGCGCACCGGGGCGTTCAAGTTCCGCGGCGCGACCAACGCGATCTGCCAGGTCGCTCCGGGCGGGCCGGGCGTGCTGACGTACAGCTCGGGCAACCACGCACAGGCCGTGGCGTGCGCTTCGGCTTTGCTGGGCATCCGCGCCACGATCGTGATGCCAAAGAATGCGCCAAGCGTCAAGCTCAAGGCAACCCGGGCCTATCTCGACGCCGGCGCCATCGAGGGCTCCGAGATCGTCCTCTATGACCCGCAGACCGAGCTCCGCGAAGAGATCGGACGAAAGCTCTCCGAGGAGCGTGGGCAGGAGATCATCGCGCCCTACGACCACCCGCAGGTCATCGCCGGGCAGGGAACCGCAGCGATGGAGCTCATCGAGGACGTGGGCGAGATCGACGCGCTCTTCGTCTGCTGCGGCGGTGGGGGGCTTCTCTCGGGCAGCGCCGTCTCCGCCAAATCCATGCTCCCCGGCTGCAAGGTCTATGGCGTCGAGCCCGAGCTGGGCGACGACGCCAACCGCAGCTTCCGCACACGCACGCTGCAGACCGTGCTCAACCCGCCGACCATCGCCGACGGCGCCCGCACGCCCTATCTCGGCAGGTACACGTTTGCGATGATGCTCACGCATGTCGACGACATGATGACCGTGACCGACGACGAGCTGCGCAAGTCCATGAGGTTCTGCTTCGAGCGGATGAAGATCGTCGCGGAGCCCACGGGCGTGCTCGGGCTTGCGGGGATGATCAAGGCTGCCAGCTCGGGCATGCTCCAGGACGCGCGCCGAATCGGCGTGGTGCTCAGCGGCGGGAACGTCGACCCGGTCCTTTTCTCAACGATCCTGACAGGCGACTGAGCGTTACTCGTCGGTCGGCTTGCCGTTGACGGTCAGGCGCGCCGGGTGCCCGAACCAGGAGTTGTCGCCGTCGGGCGCGGGGTAGTGCGCGCTCAGCACGCGGTCCACGTCTGCCATGCTGCTGTTGGCGTGCGCCCAGCCGTTGTCGAGGTCCGGGAAATCGATCGCACAGTTCGCGCACTTCTTGCTCGAATCGAACCGGATCGGGCACCAGAAGCTCTCGACATTGCGGAGCATCTCCGTGCCCAAAGACCAGATGCCCGTCATCCAGTCGCAGTAGAGGCACCAGATTAGATCGTGCCCGACGAGTCCGTCGAACTTGTGTCGGCTGACGTTGACCCAGTCGCCCGATCGGTACTTGGGCAATCGGATCAGCCACGTCAGAGGCGGGTAGATGATGTACTCGCCCAGACGGACCAGCGCAAACAGCGGGACCGCGAGCGCCGTCGTCCAGACCGCCGCGTGGTTGCGCACGCGACCGACGCGCTTGTTGATGTTGCTGACAATCCGGGGCCCCTTGAGGTGCTTGCGGTTGGCCAGCTCGTGCAGCACGGTCCAGACCATGACCATCGTCACCTGCGCCCCGACACCCACGCCGAGGCCCGCAAGCCAGCCCCACCAGGCGTCGTAAAGCTGCGCACCCGCGATCGGGCCCGCGATCATCGGCGCGACCGTGAAGTACGCGATCATGATGTCCAGACCCGGCGCCCGGCAGAGCCAGGCGCTGAGCGATTTCCCGACAGGGCCGAGCCTGGGGATCAGGTGGAGCACGCCCGCGCCGAGCAGCAGAGCCAGAGACATGAGGACAAACAGTGTCAATAGAGGTGGCATGGCACGAGTCTACTTCGACTCACCGAATCCTGCCCGGGCCCCGGAGCGATACTCCGTGAATGGGGGGATGCTGAGGCGCGGTCAGCGTCGCGGCTGGTTGATCCAGCCGAAATTCGTCACCGAGGAATTCTCGACGGCGTAGTTCCGCTTCTTGTAGCGCACGCGGAAGAGCCGGGCGTCGAAGTCCGCGCGTTCGATCTGATCCGGGTGATCGCCCGTGGGCGCCTCCCAGGCGTGCACCGAGGCGTCGAGAAACAGGAGGTTGGCCTTGCCGCTGTGGCGCGCGGTCACCTGGTCGTCGTTGGACCACATCGCGTCGTCGTACACCTCGTTGTAGATCGTCTCGTGCTCCTCGAGCAGCAGAGGGATGCCCGGCAGCGCCTTGAGTTCGCTCCGGAAGCCGATCGACGGGTCTGAGTAGTAGAGGAAGGGCCAGGCCAGATCGGTCCGCCCACCCGAGGCCGCCGCGAGCATGCAGTAATCGAACAGCTGATTGGCCCTGCGCTTGCCCGTCGGGCACTCCAGAATGTCGTCGGTGTCGGAGAAATAGCTAAAGAGCACCGATGTCTCGAAGGGATGCCCGTACGCGCCGGGGTTGTCGAGGTACTTCTGGTTGTACTTCCCGCTCCAGTCGAGATTGCCCTTCCAGTTCCCCGTCGCCTCCCCGTGCACCGCCACGCCCGGCACGACCTCGTTTTCCAGGGCGTACGCCATGAACCCGATCCCGAGCTGGCGCAGATTGCTCTTGCACACAACCGCCTGCGCCGAGTCGCGGGCCTTGGCAAGCGCCGGCAGGAGGATGCCGATCAGGAGCGCGATGATCGCGATCACGACCAAAAGCTCGATGAGCGTGAAGGCGCAGCGTCTGTCATGTTGGTTCACACTTCCGCGCACGTCAGACTCCCCGGGTCGGTCGAACGACCGCGAGGCAGTCTACACGAATCGCGTTCGAATCAGCGCTACCAGAACAAAAAACGCCCGGGCCTGAGCCCGGGCGAGTGCACTTAGCGATGAATGGGCTGCTCGGTGTCTGCTTAGCCGAGGCCGAGTATGTCACCGATGATCGGGCCGTACGCCACAACCAGTCCCGCGAACACGACCGAGACGATCGAGATGAGCTTGATGAGGATGTTGAGCGAGGGGCCCGAGGTGTCCTTGAACGGGTCGCCCACGGTGTCGCCCACGACAGTAGCCTTGTGATCGTCCGAGCCCTTGCCGTAGACGTACTTGGCGCCCTCGCCGCGTTCGATCATTTCCTTGGCGCGGGTGAGGATCGCAGCGCGGATCTCCGCGGGGATCTTCTGCTGCGTCTCGGTGTTGCTCGCCATGTCGTCGGCGGTGATGCGCCCGTAGGACTCGAGCAGCTTCTTGGCGTTGTCCCACGCGCCGCCCGCGTTGGCCATGAAGACCGCCACGGCAAAGCCCGAGGTGAGCCCGCCCGCGAGCAGGCCCATCACGCCCGGCACGCTCAGCACGAGGCCCACCGCGATCGGGACCAGGATCGCCAGGATGGCCGGCATGACCATTTCCTTCTGTGCGCCGGCGGTCGAGATCGACACACAGTTGGCGTAGTCGGGGTACTTCTTGCCGTCGACGTCGACCTGCTTTGGCCACTTCTCCGGGTCGGCAAGGTCCGCCTCGCTCATGCCGTTCTTGCGGAACTGGGCACGCATGATGCCGAACTGCCTGCGGCACTCGTTCATCATCGCATAGGCGGCGCGTCCCACGGCGTTCATGGTCATGGCGCAGAAGAGGAAGGCCAGCAGCACACCGATGAAGATGCCGCCGAGCAGACGCGGGTTGGTGATGGTGACGTCGTAGAAGCCCATGACGTCGCCGACCGAGCCGTTGCGCGAGCTGGCCAGCTCGAACATCACCGGGTCGGAATGTTCGCCGTGATCGATGCTCATGTTGACGGTGTAGATCCGGGCATCTCTGCTCTTGTCAGATTCGGCGTTGCCGGCTTCGCCCACGTGGTCGAGCCCAGCAGCGTGGACCTCGGTGAAGACGGTGCCGGGCTCGATGTCCTTGAGGCTGAACGAGCCGTGCGCGTCCTCACGGACGGCTCGGTCCTTGATGAACATGCCGCCGTCGGTGATCGAATCGTCTCCGCTGCCGATGACGATCGCAAACTTGCCGTGGCCTTCGTAGACAGCGTACAGCTCATCGCCGGCGGGGGCCGTGATGGCGCTCTTCTTGATGTACGTCTCGCTCTGCGTCGTGATCTGCACCTGCACGACCTGGACATACGCGGCAAACAGCGCCAGCGCCGTGAGCGCCGCCGAGCCGATGGCAAAGCCCTTGCCGGTCGCGGCGGTCGTGTTGCCCAGCGAATCGAGCATGTCGGTCCGCTCGCGGACGTGGGGGGGCTGGCCGGTCATCTCGGCGTTGCCGCCCGCGTTGTCGGCGATCGGGCCGTAAGCGTCGGTCGCCAGCGTGATTCCAAGCGTCGAGAGCATGCCGACAGCGGCGATGCCCACGCCATAGAGGCCCATGAGGAAGCTCTCGGAGCCGCCCGCGAACGAGAAGGCCGCGATGATCGCAACGACGACGACGAGCAGCGAGGCCCATGTCGACTTCATGCCCTCGGCGATGCCCGCGATGATCACGGTAGCCGGGCCCGTCAGTGCCTGCTGCGCGATGCGCTGCGTGGGCTTGTGCTCGTAGCTGGTGTAATACTCGGTCGCAAACGCGATCACGTTGCCCGCGAGCAGCCCCGTCAGGATTGCGAGCCCGAGCTTCCACCAGTTCGTTCCGACCCCGGCGAGTGCCTCGGCGGCGTTGCCCTTGCCGACCAGCGCGAAGAGAACACCGAACGCGGCGATCGCCACGAGGACCGAAGCGATCCACACGCCCTTGTGCAGGCCCTTGAGCAGCTGCGCGAAGCTGGCGTTCTCCTTGGCCTTCACCGAGAAGATGCCCGCGATCGAGCAGAAGATGCCCACGCCAGCGAGCACCAGAGGCGCAGCAGCCAGCGCGAACGCGACGTTGGTCTTCTGTGCAGCGGTATCCAGCGAGAGCGTGAACGCCGCGGCGGCGCCCAGCGCGATGGTCGCCAGGATCGAGCCGTAGTACGACTCGTAGAGGTCAGCGCCCATGCCCGCCACGTCGCCCACGTTGTCGCCCACGTTGTCTGCGATCGTTGCGGGGTTGCGTGCGTCGTCCTCGGGGATGCCCGCCTCGACCTTGCCGACAAGGTCAGCGCCGACGTCGGCGGCCTTGGTGTAGATGCCGCCGCCCACGCGGGCAAAGAGCGCCTGCGTCGAGGCGCCCATGCCGAAGGTGAGCATGATCGTCGAGATCACGGGTAGCGAGAAATCGGTGACGCTGTTGAGGACAGCGAACCAGATGCTGACGTCGAGCAGCGCAAAGCCGACGACGACGAGGCCCATGACCGCGCCGGAGCGGAACGCGACCTTGAGGCCGTCATTCAGAGAGTTCTTGGCGGCGAACGCGGTTCGGGCGCTGGCGTTGGTCGCCATCTTCATGCCGAACCACCCGCAGAGACCCGAGAGCAGGCCCGCGATCGGGACACCGATCAGGGTCAGCGGCGCCTGCAGGTCGAGCACGACCATGCCCGCCAGGAAGGCCACCAGCAGTACGAACACACCCGCGACCACCTTGTACTGGCGCGTCAGGTACGCCATGGCGCCCTCGCGGACCGCCTGGGCGATCCGGACCATCTCCGCGTCGCCCTCTGAGTTCTTCATCACGGCCGAGCTGAATACTTTGGCCATCACCAGAGCGAGGATGCCCCCGACAGGTGCGAGGTAATACAGCGGCGGAATGTCGCTCATGGAAGCGAGCGTCGCCGACGCGGTGGTCAATGAGTCGATCATCTCTGCGGTGCTCCCGGTTTGCTCGGTCTCGGCTTTGCCGAGACAGGCATTGAAGGAATCGAGCGCCCCACGAAAGCGGCGCTGCTCGGTAACGGTGTATACATCTATCGGCCAAGCCGGGGAATCAGCATCGGTGCACGATTCGATTGGCTGGTAACGAAGCCCGGATCAGCATCCCTTCGGATCGCGGGCGGAACTGGAAAAACAACCACGCCCGGCTTTCACCGGGCGCAGGCTCAATCCGTTTTGCGGGGGGCACCCGGTGTGACCGTCCGGCTGACCGAGCGACGGGCAGCGCGACGACGGCGCTCCGAGGGCTTCTCGTAGAACTCTTTGCGCTTGATCTCCTTGGTGAGACCTTCCTTCTCGCAGAGCTTCTTGAAGCGGCGCATCATCTGCTCGACGGACTCGTTGTTGCGGGACTTGATCCGAATCGCCATGCCATCCTCGTCAGTCTGAACCCATCCCTGACACCGATGCAGGTCGTGGGCCGTATGCTCGATCGTAAAGTCCGGGGTCCGATGTCCCCGGGCCGCTAGTAAAGGCCACTATCCCCCGCAAATCCACCGTATCACGCCTTATGCACCTGAAATGCCCACCTTCTGAGGCCCGAACGCACCCCACACAATGCTTCTGGTTGACACCTACAACGTGCTCCACCACCCACTTGCCCATCGGGAATTGCCCCCCGATGCGGGGCCGGCGGAACTGGCGGCCCTGATCGCTGCGGGCAGGCACCGTCGCAGCAAGGCCGTGCTCGTCTGCGATGGCCTGCCCCGGAACATGGGTCCCATGGCACACCGGTGCGCGGAACTGCGGTTCCAGGTCGAGCACGCCGAGTTGATCTACGCCGGCCAGGGTCGGGACGCGGACTCGCTCATCGAGCGTCTGATCGAGGCCGACCACGCCCCGAGGCGGATGTTGGTCGTCAGCTCCGACCGTCGGCTCCAGCGGGCCGCCAGGAGGCGCCGGGCGAGGGTGATCCCCAGCGACGAATTCCTGATCTCCCTCGTCCGGGACGTCGATCGGGCCAAGCGGCGCTGGCTCAGGCCTGCCTTTACGACAGAGGTGCCCCTCTCGCCCCAGGCGATCCGGTACTGGAAGGAACTATTCCGGATCGACGAGGCGGATCTTCCGCCTGAAGCCGTCGAGCCGCAGCGTGTGATCGCTTCATCCACGGCGCCGGATGAACGGCCAAAGGCCGAGGCACCGCTTGAGCCCAAGTCGCCCGTTGTTCCAGAGCCGATCGACCCGATCCTGCTCGAGGCGCTCCGCGAGTGGCGCGGGAGGCTCAGTCTGGACGATCTAGACATGACCAAATGGCTGGGCGACTGACCATCCCGCTCCTGATGTGCCTCGCGGCGCTGACCGCGTGCTCGCCTACCACGGCGACACAGGGGCGTCACGGCGTGCGCGCGGAGTGGTGGTCGCCCTCGCTGGAAGCCAAGCTGCCCCAGCCGTACCGCGCTTCCGATGTCGCCGCGGCGGCGGAAGGCGCGCTCGTGCGGATGGGTTACACCATCAACGAGCGCACGGACTCGGATGACCGGGCGATTGTCGTCGGCTCTCTGGCGCAATCGGGTCCCCTGGACAAGGTTGTCGTGCGGGCGATCCCGAGCGGGCGGCGTGTGCTGGTGCGCATCACGACCAGGCCGCTGGGCGATGAGGACCGCGCCAGGATCGTGATGGACGAGCTTCTGGTGCTGCTCGGACTCTAAAAACTAAGCACCCTCGCCGGAGCGAGGGGCTCATGTGGTGCAGGCTTTGAGGGCTGGTTTTAGCGTTTGTCGATCGGGACGTAGGGCACGTTGTGCTCGCCGGTGAACTCAGCCTTGGGGCGGAAGAGTCGGTTGTCTGCGAGCTGCTCAATGATGTGTCCCGACCATCCGCCCAGGCGGCTCATGGCGAACATCGGTGTGAACAGGTCGAGCTTGAGCCCGATGCAGTGGTACGTGGTGGCGCTGTAGAAATCGACGTTGGGGTAGATGCCCTTGGCGCCGACCTCGCGTGCCATGATCTCTTCGATCTTGTTGGACTTGAGATAGAGCGCCTCGTTGCCGGTGTCGTAGGCGAGCTGCTTGGCGAGCTTCTGCAGCTCGTTGGCGCGGGGGTCCTTGGCCTTGTAGACGCGGTGCCCGAAGCCCATGATCTTGCTCTTGGATGCGAGCTTGTCCATGACGTACTTCTCGACGTCGTCGACGCTGGGGATCTCGTTGAGCATCTTCATGACGCCCTCGTTGGCGCCGCCGTGGAGCGGGCCTCGGAGCGAGCCGACGGCTGCGGTGAGCGCGGAGTAGACGTCGCTGAGGGTCGAGATGACGACGCGAGCGGCGAAGGTGGAGTTGTTGAGCCCGTGGTCCGCGTGGGTGATCATGCAGATGTCGAAGGCGCGGGCCATGGTGTCGGTGGGCTTCTCACCGTTGAGCATGTAGAGGAAGTTCTGGCTGAAGCCGAACTCTTTGTTTGGCTCGACGGGGTCGAGGCCCCGGCGGATGCGGTCGTAGGCGGCTACGAGAGTGGGGGCCTGACCGAGGATGTTGATCGACTTCTGGCGGGCGCTGGCGACGTCGTTGGCGTTGGGGTCTTTGTCGTAGAAGGCGAGCTCCGAGATCAGCGTGCGGAGCACGTGCATGGGCTCGGCTGATTTGGGGATCTTGCGGATGCTCTCGATGATCCCGGGCGAGATGTTGTAGTGCTGGCGGAGCTCACGCGTGAACGTGTCCAGCTCGGAGCGCTTTGGGAGCTTCTTGTTCCAGAGGAGGTAGACGGTTTCCTCGAAAGTGGAATTCTGGGCGAGTGCGTCGATGTTGATCCCGACGTACTCGAGGACGCCGTTGACGCCGTCGATCCACGACATGTGGGTCTCGGATGCAATGACGCCCTCAAGGCCCTTCGCGTAGGTGCTCATTCTGATTCCTCGTGCGCGGGATACCGCGTATTGTTTTGGTATCGGACGGATGGACGGGTCACGTCACCGCCGGGACGCGGAACTATAGAACCCCTGGGGCCAAAGATCAGTGTGGAGTGGGAATGCTCCCCCTGAACAGATGCAACCGCGGACTTGACGGTCCTGCCGGAGCCAAAGCGTGCTGATCCCGCTGACAACCGACAGACCCAGGCGACGGAATCCGGTGCTGATTCACGTGCTGGTGCTGATGAACGCCCTCATTTTCGTGTGGACGCTTTCCGTTCAGTCGGGCGCTCAGGGTGATGCCGCCCGCCTGATCCAGACCTTGGCCGTCCAGAACGATGGATTCCGTTGGTATCAGCTCCTGACCAGTGCGTTCCTGCACGGCGGGTGGATGCACCTGATTTTCAACATGATCGTGCTGATGGCCCTTGGGCCGAACGTCGAGGACAAGCTCGGGCACGTGGGTTTCTCGCTGCTTTATGTCATCGGGGCGGCGGCCTCGGGCGGGGCGCACCTCCTGGTGAGCGACAACCCCGCGATCGGCGCCTCGGGCGCGATCGCCGCGGTGACGGGGGCGTACCTCGTGCTCTTCCCGAATACACGGATTATCTGTTTCTTCATTCTGACGTTCAGCCGGATCGCGGTGCCCGCCTGGTGGTTCATCGGGCTCTCGATCGCGATCGATCTTCTGGCCAACGGATTCGGGTCGGATTCGGGTGTGGCGCATGCGGCGCACCTTGGTGGGTACTTCTTCGGGATCGGCTCGGTGATGCTCCTGCTCTGGGCCAAGGTGCTCAAGCGCGAGCCCTGCGATCTGTTTACGGTGCTCCGACACCGGAAGCGTCGGGCGGACTTTGCCAAGGCGGCGCGGTCACACGAGCAGTTCGTGCAGGAGCGCGTGGGCGCGGCTCGCACAGAGTCTCCCAGGATGCGGGCGATGTACGAGGCGCGCGCGAAAATCGGGAGGCACGTCTCGGGGGGCGAGATGGAGAAAGCCGCGGACGAGTACCGGGTTTTCTTGGATGAGTTTGGTTCAGAAGAGCCGGCGACCGTGATGAGTCGGGATCTACAGCTCAAACTGGCCGAGCACCTGGTTCGATCGGGCGATCGGGCTTCGGCGGCCCGGGCGTACACCGCCTTTGGTCGGCAGTACGCCACCGATCGGGAGACGCCGGGGGCGCTTCTGATCGCGGCTCTGATGCTCGCCGAGGATCTGGGCAAGCCCGAAGAAGCCCGCCCGCTGATCGAAGAAGCCCTGCCCAAGCTTGCGGGCCAGGAGCGGGAGCTGGCTCAGGCTCTGCTCACAAAGCTTGGGGTGCGTGCGGAGAGCTAGCATCCGTTCATGGCACGCACACGCATCAAGATCTGTGGGATTCGCGACGAGGCCGGCCTGTTCGCAGCGGCGGACTCGGGGGCCGACGCGATCGGATTCGTTTTCGTTGAAGCCTCGCCTCGGTACATCAAACCCGAAGAGGCCTGGAAGCTTGCGGGCTTTCTGCCCCCGATGATCGCGACGGTGGGGCTCTACCAGAACCCCGGCGTGGACGACTTTGCTGAGGTGGAGCAGGTCTGCCCGACCACGCTGACACAGCTCCACGGCAACGAGCGCGACCAGATCGTCGAGATGATCGGGCCCGATCTGATCAAGGCGATCAAGTTCGATCCGGAGACGATCGCGGGGCGCCTCAAGCACTACGACGAGTTCCCGGAGGTGAGCGCCATCCTGATCGATGGCTCTACGGGCGGCGAGGGCGAGGCGTTCGACTGGAATCTGCTGGCGCCGCACATGGACAGCGTGTCCAAGCCCATCATCCTTGCGGGCGGGCTCACGCCGGAGAACGTGGGCGAGGCGATCAGGATCGTGCGCCCGTTCGCGGTGGACGTTTCCAGCGGCGTCGAGAGCGAGCGCGGTGTGAAAGACCCGGAACTGATCCGGGCGTTCTGTCGTGCTGTTGTGAGAGCGGACTCAGAGCTTCTTGAGCGCTGACTCGATGGCATCGAGCGTTGCCGATTCGCCGAGGTCATCCGTGTCGATGACAACGTCCGCGAGCGAGCGGTAGAGCCCGTCGCGTTCCTCGAAAACCCGCTGGATTTCCGCGACGGGGTCCGCGCCGGTCAGACTCGGGCGGTCTGCGGATGTTGCCATGCGTTGCGCGAGCGTTTCGGGCGTGTTGCGGAGATAGACGAGGGCGACGATGGCGTGGAGCTCTGCGGATTGGAGCAGGGCGCGTGAGGGTTCGTGGGTTGGGGTGCCGCCGCCCAGTGCCAGGACGAGGCGTTTGTGGGGGAGCTTGTCGAGCGCCCAGAGCCAGAGCGTCAGCTGCTCGTGCTCGCGGTTGCGGAAGCCTTCCCAGCCCTCGGCCTTGACGATGTCGGCGATCGCAGGGAACGCGCTGTCCTCGAGGATGGCGTCATCGAGGTCCTGGAATTCAAAGCCGACCAGGCGCTCTGCGAGCATCGGTCCGATCGTGGACTTTCCGGAGCCCCGCAGGCCCATGAGCACGATCGAGCGCAGCATGCGAGGTTACTCCGCTTTGACGCGTGACATGTACGAGCCGTCGGCGGTGCTGACGCGGATCATCTCGCCCGTGACGATGAAGGGCGGGACCTTGGTCTTCAGCCCCGTGTCGCAGGTGGCTTCCTTCATCTGGTTGGTCGCGGTGGCGCCCTTGATGCCCGGGGGGGTATCGACGATGGTCAGGTCGACCGCGGAGGGCAATTCGATCAGGATGGGGTTGCCCTCGCTCATCAGGACGATGGCCTTGGAGTTTGGCGAGAGATAGAGCAGCGCATTGCCAAGCACGTCGGGCTGGATGATGATCTGGTCGAAGTCTTCGAGGTCCATGAAGGTGGCGCCGTCGTTGTCGGAGAAGAGGTACTCCATCTCGCGCCGGTCGAGGGACATCGCTTCCATATCATCGGCAGGGTTGAGGCGGCGCTCGATGAGCTGTCCCGTGGTCACGTCCTTGAGCTTGACCTGCACGAAGGCGCGCAGGTTGCCGGGTGTGCGGTGCTCGAAGGTGTGCACGACGAAGAGTTTGTTGTCCACTCTGAGGGCGGTGCCCGGGCGCAAATCGATGGCCTTCATCTGTCTCGCTCCACCGGAGCCATGGCTCCGAGTTCTATGACTGTGAATTTGCCCGGAATTCCGGGGTGCAACTATACCCCTGTGAGGTGCCCGGGCCCGTGTGATAGGCTTTGGGGCGATTGGCACCGAGTGACGAAGGCAAGGAGCAAGCCATGCACGACCGACGAGAGTTTCTGATCGGAACCGCCGCGCTGCTGGGCGGGGCCATGTTCGCCCCGATGGCCCTGGCCCGCGTTCACCGCCTGGACGGGATCCTCGATTGGGCGAGGGTCAGCGAGCACACCAGGGGGATCATCAATGTCGCGCTCGGGGGGAACTCGCTCATGGTCGCCTCTGGGGGCGAGGCCCTGGTGATCGATTCCAAGTTCCCGTACCTGGGCGGAGCGCTGCGGGCGGACGCCCAGGGCGCGGTCGAGGGCGGCAAGGTGAGCCTGCTCAACACGCACCATCACGGCGATCACACCGGGGGCAACAGCGCGTTCGTTGGCAAGGGCGCCAGCTACGCGCACCCCAAGGCGATCGAGCGCATCCGCGGGCAGATCGACAACTACCGCTCCGGCGCCGAGGCGGCGGTGGGGCAGGTGAGCGAGAACCTGCGGGGCAACGAGCGCGCCATCGAGCTTGCGATCCAGGTTGCCGAGAACGCTCAGAACCTGAAAGCGGAGGACTTTGTCCCGACCGACGCTGTCGAGGGCGGCTCGCAGATTCCGGTCGGGGATCTGACGATCGACGTCCATCACTTTGGCGCCGGGCACACGGACAACGACGTCGTTGCGCACCTTCCGAGCGAGAATGTCATCCACACGGGCGATCTCGTGTTCAACGGCCTGCACCCGTTCTTCGATCCAAGCGCCGGCGTGACCGCCAAGGGCTGGATCCGGAGCCTTGCGGGGATCCTCGAGCTCTGCGATGCGGACACGGTGGTCGTGCCCGGACACGGCGCGATCGGCGGGCGCGAGATCGTCCAGACGCAGCGCGACTACATCGAGCGCCTCGTTGAAGCGGTTGGGGACGAGATCAAGAAGGGCACGAGCAAGGAAGAGGCGCAGCAGATGACCTGGCCCTTCATGGATGGTTTGGGCTTTGAGCAGATCAAGGGCCGAGCGATCGGCGCGGTGTACGACCAACTCAAGGGCTGATTGCGCGTTCGCCGGAGGATTGTCATGATTCATCCGTATCTGACCGGGATGTACGCATACACGCTCAGCGAAGCGCAGCGCCTCATGGAGGGCATCGGCTGCGATCGCTGCGCCGATCTGGCGGGGACGAGCAAGCACCCGGCGTGGCTCATCGGGCACCTGGCGCTCGCGGCGGACCTCATGCTCATGCTCGCGGGGGGCGAGATGAAGTACCCGCTGTGGACGGAGCTCTACAAGCCCGGCTCGGAGCCCAAGACGGACCGCTCGCTCTACCCGAAGAAGGACGAGGTGATGGCGATCCTCGTTGAGCGCCACGGGGCGCTGACCGAGCGTGTGAGCCAGATGAGCCAGGCGGACTTCGAGCGGGTGCTGCCCAAAGAGGAGTACCGCTCGTTCTTCCCGACCGTCGGGCACGCGGCGGTGTACTTCATGGCCTCGCACGAAATGTACCACCTCGGACAGCTCTCGATCTGGCGGAATGCGGCGGGGATCAGGTAAAGCCTCATCGAGTATTTTGAGAAGACCCCTCTCTGTCCGCTGGCGCGGACATCTCTCCCCGGAGGGGAGAGAGAGGTGCGATCACTTTTTCGACGGATCATCCAGCACGAAGTTGTTGCAATACTCGCCCTGTCCCAGGACCTGGTGTTTGCTGGCGTCGAATTCGCTGAGCGGGCGGAGTACGGCGCCCTGGAAGAAGCGCATGCGGTAGCCCAATGGTTCGAAGATTTCGCGCATGCCGGCGACGCCGCCAAACTCGCCCTGTGCGTGGCGCTCTTCCCATTCGACGAGGATGGTGGGGCGGTATTTGGCGATGACGTCCCGGCTCGCATGGAAGACCGCGCCCTCGTGCCCCTCGACGTCGCACTTGATGAAGTCCACGCGGTCGAGTTTCTGCTCGGCCATCAGGTCGTCCAGTGTGATCGTGGGGACTTTGAGCTTCTCGCGGACCTGTCCGTCGGGGAAGCCGGCGATCGAGGCGCTGTGGGATGAGCCGCAGGCGTGCATGCTGAGCGTGCCCGTGCCGGTCTCGGTCGTGATCGCGGCCCACTTGACGCTCACCTGGGACTTGCTCTTCATGAGCTTGGCGAGGCGCTCGGCGAGGTACTTCTGGGGCTCGACGGACACGACGTGCCCCGACTTCCCCGCGGCCTTGGCGAGCCAGTAGGTGTACGCCCCCTTGTGCGCGCCAAGGTCGATCACCCGATCGCCCGGCTTGATCGTGCGCATGGCAAAGTCGATCTCGGCGGGGTCGTTGTGACGCCTGTACTTGTGCGCGCGGATGAGGAGGCTGAGCTGCTGCTTCATGGGGAGAGGATAGCGGTGTGTGCAGGGTGCCATGGGTTGTCTTGCAACCCATGCGATTTGCTTCCTTCACCCGTTCATCACGGCTTGCCGAGGACGGACAAGCCGTGGCACCCGGATTACATGCTCTTCGAATCCGTCGCGCTCACCGTCAATTCCGCCTTCGCATTCACCGGCACAGCCTCGATGTGCAAACGCTTGGCGCGGTGGTTGGACCAGTCGGTGACCTTCGCATCGGGCGCGTCGGCGCCCTGCTTGATGGAGAGGATGTCGTAGGTGTTGTTGCGCTGGGCAGGGGTGAAACCGGCGTCGCGAATGAGCTTGCAGAGGACGGCCTCGTCGAGGCAGTAGGTCGTGCCCGCGGAGCTGACGACATTCTCTTCCATCATCACGCTGCCCATGTCGCTGGCGCCGAACTGGAGCCCGACCTGCCCGACGTGCGGGCCCATCGTGACCCAGCTGGCGCCGATCGAGTAGATGTTGTCGAGGTAGAGGCGGCTCGTCGCCTGCGTGCGCAGGTAATCGGTCGAGCCCGCCAAGCGGATGCGCCGCCCGAACTCCTTGTGGGCCTTGGGGTCGCTCTCGCCTCGCAGCACCGCGACCGCGTCGCCCGGGAAGACGGCGCCGGGCTCGCGGTCCTCGGGCTGAGTTTTCCATTCCTTGACGCGCCCAAGCGCGGTATTGTCGCGCTGGAAGGGCCAGGAGATGAAGGCCTTGTAGTGCCCGCCCGGGGGCTGATCGTCGGGCGGGGCCATCTCGCCCTCGTGGTGGCGCGTAAACGGGCTGCCCGCACCGAACTCCACGAGCGCCCGGTCCTGCCACTGACGGACGAGTTCCATGTGGTGGATCCGGTCGGCGAGGCCTTCGATGTGCCCGAACATCATCGTGGCGCTGGTGTACATGCCCAGCGAGTGCGCGACGTACATGGTGGTGAGCCATGCGTCGGCGTCGCATTTGCCCAGGCCAATCTTTGTGCGCACGGGATTGGCGAAGATCTCCCCGCCGCCGCCGGGGAGCGAGTCGAGGCCCGCGTCACGCAGGCGGATCATGACCCAGCGGAGTTTCTCTTCGAGGTTCTTGCCCGGTGGGCGAAAGAAGTGGACGAACTCGATGAATTCGGGCGGGCTGAAGCCGTGCACGTGGATGTGGGGGTAGCGCTCTTTGATGCCTCGGAGCAGGTTGATGTACCAGTCGAGCGGGAGCTCGGGGTTCATGCCGCCCTGCATGAGGACCTGCGTGCCGCCGACGGCGGTGAGTTCCTCGATCTTCTCGTAGAGCTGCTCGTATTCGAGCGTGTAGGCGTCGTGGTCCTCGGCGGTGCGTTTGAAGGCGCAGAAGATGCACTTGGCGGTGCAGATGTTTGTGTAGTTGATGTTGCGGTCGATGACGTAGGTGCGCAGGTCGTTGCCGTGGATCGCTCGGCAGCGCGCGTCGGCCCAGCGCCCGAGTTCGAAGAGCTCCTGGCGTTCGAGGAGCTTGAGCCCCTGCTCGGGGGTGAGGCGGAGAGCGCCCTGGGCGACGTCCGTCAGGAAGCCGGGGTCGAGCGCGTCGGCGCCAGGCTTGGTCTGAAGTGGCTGGTAGATCGTCGTCATGCGGAATCCTTCCCTCGCCCGGCCCCGGGTTCGCCCGGGAGCGGGCCTTGGCTTCTCTATTTTCAGGAAGCTCTGAAAGGTTTTCCACCCCGGCGCGTGGATTTCTCGGACGCCAAGGTCTGACGGATGGCCCGGATGTGCGGGCCTGATCGCGCGGGAATGTGGTCCGAATCGGTTGTCCCGGCTCGGCTTACGCAGCCCGGGCCAGATGAAACCGATGATGTACTGTTGAGAGGGGATCAGACAGGATGACCAGCCAGAACCATATCGCCGCCGCTCTCTCTCGCCTCAAGCGGGGGGTCTCTCTCTGCGCCTCCGGTCTCTTTCTGGCGGCCCTGATCCAGCTCTTTGTCTTCGGGTTCGTCCACTTCACCGACGTCCGATATCAGACGCTCAAGGACCCGACCCCGGGCGAGCACCGGACCGTGGTGGTCACGCCGACCGCGACCGCGGGCGTGCGCGAGGGGATGGGTCAGGAAGCCGGGCCTTTGCCTGCAGCGCCGACGCTGGCGGTGCAGGTGGTGGCCCAGAACGTGCCCGACCCGAACCGTGTGATGACCTCGTTCGATGTGCTCCTGAAGCGATTCAGCCAGGGGGCGGTGATCATCGGGATCTTCTCGGCGGTGGGGCTCGCGGTGCTGACGCTTCTTGGCGCGATTGTCGCGGGCGGGGCCTCGGTGCCCGGTGTGGAGAAGGCGATCTCGGCGTGCATGTGGGGGCTTGGCCTCTGCCTGCTTGCGCTGCCCTGGCAGGATGTGTTTCATTCGATGCCCTTTGCGGGCGTGTTCACGGGCTACGCGGGCATGGTCCGCGCGAGCGAGGGCACGATGGGTTCGTTCCAGATCCTCCTGCTCTTCGTGGGTATTCCTGCCGCGGCGATGGCGGGCTCGATGGTCGCGGCGATGCGTTTCGGTTCGGGAGTCGAAGTAGGGATCGTCTCGGGCAGGCAGGCGCCGCCCATGGACGCGATCGACTCGGCGATGGCCGCGACTCGGGCGAATTTGTCCTCGAACCGTCAGGTCGGCTCGGTGCACAACAGCTTCCTGCCGAGCGCACCGCCGAGCGTCGGGCACGATGACGACGCCCAGCGGTCAAGGGCCGCCGAGCCCCCGGCGCGGAGGCGTTCGCCTTTGTCGATGACGAACAGCGACGAGAAGCCGGACTTCAAGCGGCCGATCTGAGATTGCGAGATTTGCTGAGAGCGTCCTGACGAGCCCGAAGCGCGAGCGAGGGTTTGTTTTGGTGCGCACTTCCCTCGCTTGCGCTTCGGGCTCGTCTGGTCAGGTGTGACGCGTCGTCGTTGCGCTTGCCATTCTGGAGCCAGTTGCAATAGACGGCTGCCTGGCTGAACGTCATCCCGCCGACATGGACTCCACTGGCTCTTTTGAGCTCTGGTATCATTTCGAACGTGAAGGTCGAGGAGTTGAGCCTGGCGCCCCAGCGGTCGACGTCGATCCCGAGCGCCCAGATCGGTCCCCGCTGGGCGAGTGAGTTGGCGAACTCCATCCACTGCGCGGTGCTGATCTCGGTGGTGGCGATGCGGTACTCGTAGTCGACCACGCCCCGGCCATAGAAAGAGTCGCCGGTGGGCGCCTTGTTGAAGGCGGGGTTGCCGGGGTTGGTGATGGTGACGAAGTCAAAGTTGTAGCTGTTGGGCTGGGCTGGGCATGCGCGCTGCAGGCGGCGCAGAGGATGAAGAGAGAAAGAGCGCGTGGGGGCATGGGGGGAATGTACAGGCGGATCGGGGGCGGAGCCAGTGTTCTGGGTGATGTGGTAGGGGTGGAGCACGGCCGACACGGCCGTGACACAGAGTGGATAAGACGGATTCTGCTCCCTCTCCCCTCTGGGGAGAGGGCTGGGGAGAGGGGGCATGAAGGAAGAGAAGAAGAGAAGGCAAGGCCCCTCTCTGTCCGCTTCGCGGACATCTCTCCCCAAAGGGGAGAGAGAGGAAGGCGTGCCCCCTCCGTCGACTTCGTCGACACCTCCCCCGTCGGCGACGGGGAGGAGAAAGGCAAGACCCTCACCCGTCCGCTTCGCGGACACCCTCTCCCGCGGGGCGCGGGAGAGGGAGGGGGAGTCAGCCCCTTGGGTGGAACTGCTTGTGGACCTGGCGGAGGCGGTCGCCGTCGACGTGGGTGTAGATCTGGGTGGTCACGATGTCGGCGTGTCCCAGCAGGTCCTGCACGACGCGGAGGTCGGCGCCGCCCGAGAGCAGGTGCGTTGCGAACGTGTGGCGCAGCATGTGCGGGTGGACGTCCTTGAGATCCGCGGCCAGCGCGTGCCTGCGGACGATCTGCCAGATCGCGACGCGTTCGAGCGGTCGCCCTGTGCGTGAGAGGAACACCGCGCGGCTCGGGCGGTCGGCGCCCTCGGCGAGTGTCGGGCGGGCGTTGTCGAGGTAGGTTCGGATCGCGCTCATCGCGGGCGTGCCCATGGGGACGAGGCGCTGCTTGTCGCCCTTGCCCGTGACGCGGACGATGCCCCCCTCTTCGACGTAGTCCTCGAGCGTGACGGCGCAGACTTCCGAGGCGCGCAAACCGCTGGCGTACATGAGCTCGAGGATGGCTTTGTCGCGCAGGGCGTAGACGGCCTGCCCGGGCTTGGTTTCGAGCTCGACTAACGGGGCCGCGAGCAGCCTGCGGATCTGCCCGGGGCTCATCACGCCCGGGAGCTTCTTCCAGCTCGTCGGGCGTTCGAGCACATCCGCGGGGTTCTGCTCGACGCGTCCGGTCGCGTGGAGCCATCGGCTCAAGACACGCATCGTCGCCAGGTGGCGCACGACGGAGGACCCCGCGAGCTTGCGCTCGGAGGTGAGGTACCGGATGTGGTCGCTCAGGTGCCTGGGCGTGATCTCGTCGGGCGAGGTCAGGCCAAGCCTGAGGAAGTGAGCGAGGAGTTCGTCGAGGTCGCGTGCGTAGGCCTCGATGCTGGCTGGGCGCAGGCCGCACTCGATGGTGACGAACTGCATGAATCCTCTGCGGGCGCTTGCCAGCATGATGGGCAGATCTGTTGTGGGCTTGGACTTTGGGGGCATGACTCAGTTGAGTATCGACGCGATGGGTCCCTCGTGTGGAGCGCCGAGTGGTGAAATGAAAGACGCCCGCCTCGGATGTTCCGAGGCGGGCGCGGGTGTGTGTGTGCCTGTCAGGAGGCTATCTCAGCGTTAGCCGAGGAGCTGCAGAGCGGTCTGCGGCTGGTTGTTGGCCAGCGACAGGGTGTTTGTAGCAGCCGAGACAAGGATCTGCGAGCGGGTCAGGGCCGCGGTTTCCGACGCGAAGTCGGTGTCACGGATGACGGACTCGGCAGCCGAGCTGTTCTCGAGGTTGACGGCGAGGCTTCGCTTGGTCGCACCCAGCGTGTTGCGCTGGAAGGCACCGAGACGACCACGCAGGGTCGAGACCTGCTCGATGGACTCTGCGACAACCTTCTGGGCGGCGCTGAGGTCGCCGTCGACCACGTTGAAGCCCTTGCCGGAGCCGAGGTCATCCAGGAAGCCGCCCGCGGCGTTGGAGCCGAGCTTGCGGATGGCAACCTCGCTGACGCCCAGGGTGACCTTGGACTGGATATCGACCTTGCCGCCGAGCTGGAACGTTGCGCCGCCGCCAGCGATGGCGAAGGTGCGGGTTGTTCCGACAGCGCCCAGAGCCTGCGAATTGCCGGTGCTGAGGCTGATCTCGAGGTTGAGGAAGTCGGTGTCGATCTTGGCGGTCTTGCCGTTGGTGGTGGCAACGATGCCGTTGATCGTGGCGCCGATGTTCTGGCCGACGTCACGGATGCCGTTGGAGGCTGCGGTGGAGTTGAACGCGCCGAGGTCGGACGCACCGGTGCCGAACGCCGTGGCGCTGTAGCCGGTGATGTTGCCGGCCTGCTGAGCGTCGTCGATCACCTTGACGGTGACGTACTCGTTGGAGCCGAAGTCGGTCGACTGGAGGCGGACACCGTTGCCCGAGGTGACAGCCGAGATGCCCAGCACGTCACTGAAGGTATTGATGGTGTTCTGGATCTGGGTCACGGTGGTACCCGAAGCGAAGCTGAATTCGCGGGTGCCCTTCGAGCCGGCGACCTCGATCACGAAGGTCGAGCTTGCACCGTCGGTGCCGCCAGTGCCGCCCAGGTTCAGCTGTGTGCCGCCGAAGCTGAGGAAGGCACCGGCCTGCTGTGCCGACTGGGTGACCAGGACGGAGACGTCGAGGCTTGAGCCCTCGAACTTCGCACCGTTGACGCGGAGGTCATCGATGCCCGTGGCCTGGCTGGAGACGCGGAAGTCGAAGTTGCCGTTCAGGAGCTTGGTGCCCTGGAACGAGGTCTGGTCCGCGACTCGGTCGATGGTCTGCAGGATCGAATCGATCTGAAGCTGATTCGCTTCTTTTTCCGCCTTGCTAAGGCCTGCGGTGTTGGCCGAGTTGGTGATCAGGCCCTGGAGCTCGGTCAGCAGACCGGAGACTTCCTGGAGGCCACCCTCGGCGATGTTGACGACGCGTTCGGCGCGCTCTGCATTATTAATTGCAGCGCCGACGGCCTTGATCTCCGACCGGAGATTCTCCGAAGCGATCAGACCGGCGGGGTCGTCCTTACCGCGGTTGATCCGCAGGCCGGTGCTGAGACGCTCGAGCGAATCGTTGAGGCCGAAGTTGTTCTGCCCCAGCACGCGCTGAGCAACAAGACTCGAAACATTGGTGTTAATGCGACTCATTTGGATGAATCCTCCGTGAACACTCGGGCTGATTGCCCCTGACACACCGCCCCGCGTGCCCGCCCGTGCTGCCTGTGTGAGGCATTTTTCGGGAGAGCTTGTTGCGGGGCATTGCTCGGCACCGTGCCGAGCCACCCCGTTCCCGGAAGATCCATCTTCCGGGGACGCATCGGCATCGGCGGTCATGAGGGGCGGGTTCAGTCGGACGTGTCCTCAGAGTGAGATTTCTCGGTCAGACCATAAGAAAAGCCGACGGACTTGGTCCGTCGGCTCTCTGAAAGTGGGGGGATGTCGGCCCTTATCAGGACCCTTTCGGCTTATCCGAGCAGCGAGAGCACCTGGCTGGCCTGCTGATTCGCCAGTGAGAGCACGCTCGTCGAGGCCTGGTTGAGGATCTGAGCCCTCGTTAAGGCGCTCGTCTCGACCGCGAAGTCGGCATCGCGGATCACCGAGGCGCTCGAGGTCAGATTCTCGTACGCAGCCTGGAGAGAGCGAACGTTCGTGCTGAGCGTGTTTCTCTCGAAGGCGCCCAATCGTCCTCGCATGATCGAGACCTCATCGATCGAGGTTGCGATGATGTCGCTGGCCTGGCTGAAATCGTTCCGGCTGGCGCTGGAGCGGATGTCGTTGTCCTGCCCGCTTTTGAGCGAGTTGAGGAAGGCCAGTTTGCCGTTGACGAGGCTGCCGCCGAGATTCTCAGAGGCAACCGACTGCACACCGATCGAGCTCTGCTGGAGGCTGTTGACCTCCGGCCCGAGCTGGAAGAGCGCGCCGCCGCCGGTGATGTTGAAGCTCGAGGTTGCGTTGAGCGAAGTGGCGAGATCCTCGTTGAGGAGCATTTCCAGTGAGAGCGTTCCCGAGTAGATCGAGAGCTTCAGCCCGGAGCTGTCGGCGAGGGTGCCGTTGACCAGAGCGGTGACGTCCCGTCCGATATCGCGGTTTGACGTGGTCAGCGAGGCGGTGGGCTCTGTCCAGATGCTGCCCGTGCCGGCGCCGGCCTGGTATCCGGGGTCGGCCTTGTAGATTTTGACCGTGTCCTCGGCGGGGTTGCTGGGTCCCCCGATGCGTTCGACGGAGACAAATGAATCCGAGCCGTATGTGGTGGTGTTAAAGACCAGGCCAGAGGTGGGGTCCGAGGCGCTGATGAGCGACGCAGAGACACCCGTGACGGAGGTGAGGTTGTTGACGGCATTGACCAGGTTGGCCAGGGTGGTGCCCGAGACGACCTCGATCGTGCCGACGCCGAGCGACCCGGCGATGCGGAGCGTGGTGCTGCTGGTGACGACGCCGCCGGTGGCTGCGTTGAAGCCAGAGAGATAGAGAGCGCCCAGCTGCGCCGAGGCGAGCACGGAGACATCCACCTGGATGTCGTTGTTACCGACAAAGTTGGCGCTGAAGACCCGCGCTTTGGAGATGGCAGAGTTCCGTACGCCCGAGATGACATAGTCCTGCGAGCCGTCGAGGAGCTTGAGCCCGCCGAAGGTTGCGGTGTTTGCGATGCGTGTGATTGACTCGATCGCCGAGTCGATCTGGAGCTGGTTGGCCGCTCTTTCCTCGGCGGAGTTGCCGCCGGTGTTGGCGGACTCGACGATGAGCGAGCGGATGGTGTTGAGCAGGTCGCTGACTTCGGTCAGCGCACCCTCGGTGGTGGCGATCACCGAACTTGCCCGCTCAGCGTTCTTGATGCCCTGCTGGACACCTTCGAGGTCTGATCGGATTCGTTCGGAGATGATGAGCCCCGCCGGATCGTCCTTGCCTCTGTTGAGGCGGAGTCCGGTCGAGAGGCGCTCCAGTCGCAGCTGCAGCTCGTCACCGCTTCGCGCCAGGTTCGATTGAGCGATCATGCTCGGGACATTTGTATTGATTCGACCCATTGTCGATCCTCCGTGACTGACGTTCGCCCGCCGCCGACCGCGTCCTTGCGGTCAGTGCGGGTCCATCGCGTTTAGGCGATGGTCCGCGTCGGCGTCGAGTCGTGAGCGCTCGCCGAGGTAGCCTCGGTCCGCTGCGGGTGGACTCCGTTGCTTGTGGTGGGCTTGACACCACCGGAACCGTTCTGGGAGGCCAGGGATGACGCCCTGGCAGTGCGTCCCGGACGGACGGATTTCGGAGCCGCGCCCGAACTCAGCGGCCCCAGGTCGTCGCGCTTGAAGCACGCCGCCTGTTCGTTTTCTTTTCTGATTGCGTCGTACACCTCCTTACGGTGTACGGCGATTTGAGTCGGCGCTGTGATGCCGAGGCGGACCTTGTCGCCTCGGATATCGACGACCGTGATCTCGATGTCATCACCGATCATGATCGTCTCATCGCGCTGACGTGAAAGCACCAGCATTCGATTGGCTCCTTCCAACGCCGAGTCGGATACGTCTCCGACCCGGGGCCCGGCCTAAGCCGAGCGTCCTCCGTGCCCAACGGGCGCCCGCTTCCTTGCGGTACGCCGCACTAACCCGCGGAATCAGGCGGAGGCCGCTTGAGCGGCCTGTCCGACTTTCATCAGCGGTTGCCTGGTCGTCCAACGCTTGTCGGCCAGCACGAGCTGTTCGCCCGTTCTGTCGATCGTGTTGACGATCAGCGGGCCCTGGAGGTTGCCCGTGAGCTGCTGCTCAACCTTGTTTACGATCACGAATACCTGAGCGTCCTCGAGTTTCTCGAGCGACAGCGACTCCATCTGTTCCGACCGGATCGGTACTGTGTACTCCGGGTAGAACATCGTCGGATCGGTGATCACGAATGCGAGATCCGGGTCATCCAGGCTTTGCAGCCAGAAGAAGAGCGCATCATCGCCCGGCTGCAGCAGACAGTACCGGCTCATGGCCGGGAACCCGAGAAGACCCTTCGTGAAGGTGATGACGCGGTCCTCCGCGATTTCAATCACCCCGAAGCGTGACGTTTGGACTTCCATGCGATCGTCCTTGACCTCGGCCTTGGCTTTGATGCCCGAGCAGGCGTCCCTCGCCTGCTGACTCTGACTCGTGCCCCTCGCGGCCGATACGAGGTGCCGTGTTCCTTTCATTCACTCGCCCTGGCTAGCCCAGGAAGTCGAGCAGATTCAATTGGTTTGCGATCGACATGCTCTGCAATCCCGCCTGCAGCTGAGTCTGCAGCAAAGTGAGCCTTGTCGACGCCTCTGCAAAGTCCAGGTCACGCAGTTCGCTCCTGAAACTCTGCTCCATGACGTTCACGTCCTCTTCCCTGACCCGAGCCGACTCGAGTCGTTTGCTGTAACTGCCGACCAGCCCGCGTGTCTGCGCGACCGAGTCGACGACTTCTTCCAGTTGCGTACCTGCAAACGTGATGCCAGCCGTGTCGCCGGCGGTCAATGCCTCGCGCAGCTCGATCAGACGCGTGAAAACGGTGCTCGAGACCACGGCAGCAGGGTCCGCCCCGGCAAGACTTGCGCTCGAAGGGTCGAAAGTTGCGTCCTTGAGCCCAAGGTCCGCCATCGCGGTGGAGTTGTTGCGCCGCTCCAGTGAGATCGGACCCGTGAAGCCGGCATCCTGCGTGAACACGATCCCGTTGGCCGCGTCGCTGAGCCCAGCCTGGAACGAGGTCGCGGGGATGCCCTGGCTCAGGGCCTCGGCGTTGATCCGGGCGATCACATCCCCTGTCGTCACGATGTCGCTCGGTCGCAGGTTGACGGTAAAGCTCGAGCCATCGCCCAGGACGACCGCAAAGTCCACGTCGAGTGTCGGGTCGGCTAGGCCTGAAACCGGGTCCGTGCCTCCCGATTTGACGGTCACACCCCGCCCGTCGTTAAACGTCTCGGTGCGCGTCGAGGCCTTGAGCGAGCGGATGCCCAGCATCTCAGCGGTCTGGTTGCCCCCGGCGGCCTCTTCGATCGTCATGGACTGATCGGGCGACGCTGAGACCAGGTTGACGATGTCGATCCCCGTGCCCTGTGCGTTGATGACCAGGCGGGCGCCGATGTCGGCTCCCTGGATGGCGTTGGCCAGGTCCTCGATGGTCTGGGCACCGGACAGATCGATCTGGGCCCGTCGCCCCGCGTTGTTGATGACGATCTCGTCGAGCGCGCCGGTCAGCCCCGCGAGCGAGGCGATCGAGGAGCGCATGGTCAGCTTGGGATCCAGGCCCAGCCCGGCTACCTGGGTCGCTTCGAAGGCGAACCCGGCGCTGGTGGTCAGCCCGAGGTCGCGTGCGGTCTTTCCGACCCCGACTTCTGAAAAGACGAGCTGCGGGTCCGAGCCCGGGGCGCCGCTGACGACGTCGATGCTGATCGATTCACCCGAGAGCGAGACGCCGCCGGTGTCCAGGATGGTGACGCCGTTGGTGGTCTCGTAGTTCCGGATGGCCGATTCGATGCGCGTTGTGACGTCTTCCATGCGGTCGGCGGAGCCGAGGTCGATCTCGACCACGGGACCGTTCTCGAACTGCATGCGGATCGGGCCCTTGGCGATGCCAAGCCCGACCGGTCCCCGCAGGTCCTTGAGCAGGGTGTCGGGCGTGAGCGCCGGGGAAAGGTCGACGTCGCCCCTGACCTTGCTGAGTTCGCTCCCGATCGAGTCGATGCCCACGAGCGTGACGGGCACGCTCTTGCCGAGGTTGATGTCGGTGGTGAGCTTGTCGAACTCTCCTCTATAGATGTAGCCGGAACCGAAGGCCTCAAAGGGGGGGGAGCTGGTCCGACTGCCCCCGAAGAGGTAGTTGTCGACGGACTTGCGGTTCATCTGGGTGAGCAGCCCATCGATGAGGGAGTTGACGACCTGCGCCTGGTTCTCGCGCTCGATCTGTGTCGAGCCGACATTGACCTGGGTGCTTGCGATCTGCTTGGCGGAGAGGAGCAGATCGCCTGCCTCGGAGAGGCTCGATTCGATGAGCGCCAGGTTCGCGTCGGCCTGGTCGATGTTGCGCAGGCGTTGCCCGGTGCGCTGGATGCTGTCGTCGAGCTGGGCGATGGCAGCCGTTGCGACGGTGTCGTCGCTTGGGCGCAGGATCGTCCGCCCTGTTGCCAGCTGTGACTGCGTTTCGAAGAGCCCAAGGCTCGAGCGCCGGAGGTTCGCCAGCTGGATCTGGTTGACCAGAAGCGACGGGGCCCGGCTCACATTGGATGGGATTGAGCTCATAAGTGTCTTCAGATCAGGTTGATCAGTGTGTCAAGCATCTCGTTCGTGGTCTGGATGATGCGGGCGGCCCCCTGGTAGGCCCGCTGGTACTGGATCAGATTCAGGGCTTCCTCATCGGTGTCCACGCCGCTCATTGCCAGTCGCTGTGACTCGAGCCCGTCGCGGACGAGGCCCGTCGACTGGGCGATCACTTTGGCCGACCCGGTCTGAACGCTGAGCTTCTGCACCGCGGTCCGCCAGAAGGCGCCCGTAGATTGACCGTCAAAGGCTTCGATGCCCTTGTCCTGCAGGTCTGCGATGGCAAGGCTGGTGCCGTTCTCGTGGAAGATGTTGTCGATGTATCGCCCGGTCATCAGCGCCAGAGGGTTGTCGGCGAGGCGATCGCTCACGGCGATGTTTGTCGCGTCCGTGCCAGTGAAATAGCTGTTGACGCCCAGCACCGCCAGCACGCCCGAGGAATCCTCTGCGAAGCTGAAAGTCGTCCCCTGCGAGGCAGTGATCGAGAGGCGCCCGTCGCCTCCGACACTCGCCGAGAGGCCCGTGATCGCGTCGAGGGCGCTGGCGATGTCGTTGATCGAGGTGTCGTCGCCAAAGCCCGGCTGGCCCGAGCTGTTCAGGCCGTCCAGATCGATGTCGATGCGCGTGGTGGTGACGGCACCGGTTCCCTCATCGACGGTGCGGACGAGGAATCCGCCGTTGGTGGGCTTGACCCCGAGTTCGGCGAGCGATGCGTTCGCCGGGCTGGAGAGGGCGAGCGATTGGTCGGTGGTAGCGATCTGCAGCTGCGAGCCGGCGCTGGTCAGGCCTCTGGCGTTGGCCCCGGTCGAGTGGAGGCTGTTGATCTGGTAGATCAGCTGCGCCGCCAGTTCGTCGAGCTTCCCGATGGTTTCGTCGACGGTGCCGTCTCGGCTCTGGATGACGCCGCCGATCTTGCCCTTGCGCACATCGAGCACCTGGCCCGTCGCGGAGATAGCGACCTGCGTCTCGATGCGGTCGCCCTTTGGGATGTTGCGGAGCTCGAGCCCCTGGTTCCTTGAGCCCAGGACCACGGGTGTGGAGCCCACGAGCACGTCGATCGCGCCCGAGGCCTGCTCGATCGTCGTGACGTCCATGATCTCGCTGAGCTCGCGCACCAGCTGATCGCGCTGATCGCGGAGCGGGTTGTTTGTGGCGCCGCCCGATTCGGAGGAGGTGATCTGCTCGTTCAGACGGGCGATCTCGGTGAGCGCGCTGTTGGCCTCGCTGGCCAGAGCGCCGAGGCGTTGGTCGAGCTCGCCGCGCTGGCTTGTCAGATCCGAGCGGAGGCGCTTGATGAACCCGGCCAGGAGCTGTCCCTGCTCGACGACCTGCGACTGCGCCTGCGTGCCGTTGGAGAGCTCGCTCCACCCGGTAAAGAAGTTTCCAAGCTCGCTCGAGAGATCGAGGTCGGTCAGCTCGTTGAGGATGGTTTCGATGCCGGAGAATGTGCGGAGGACCTCCTGCGCCGCTGCGGACTCGCTGATGCTGGCGTTGAATCGCGTTTCGATCGCGGGGTCGAGCTGTCGTCGGACGCCTGTAAAGCGCACGCCCTTGCCGATCTGGCCTTCCTGGGTGGAGGCATCGCCCGCCAGCGGCTGCAGGCCCATCGTCTGGCGCGTGTAGCCTGGGGTGGTGGCGTTGGCGAGGTTGTTGCTGGCGACCTGCACACCGAGCTGGCTTGCCGCCAGCGCCGACCGACCGATCTGGAATGCCGCTCCGATGCCCACGCCTGCTCCTTCGCGAGAAGTTCCCTTAGTGCCGGAGATCCATGGCCGCGGGCATTGCGATGCCCGGCGCCATCTTCCCCATCGCGGTGTATGTCTTTGCGACGCTGCAGTTCTGCACGACCTGTGCGAGCATGCCGCCCAGATGCCCTGCGAAGGCAGCGGTTGCCTCGCGGAGCGCGGTCTGCTCGGCTCTGGCGCTCTCGATGAGCTGGCGGAGCTTCTCGGCCAGGGCGCCAAGGCGCTTCGATGCGGGGCCGCCGATCTGCGAGATCAGCGCCCGCACCGTGACGTTGGCGCTGGGCAGCCCGATCGCCTCGGAGATCTCCGAAACGATTCTGGCGCGTTCCTGGTCGAGCGCGACGATCCGCTGGTTCGTTTGATGGCGCTGCGCGGCGATCCGCGCGATCGCGGGTGAGTCCGCCTTGCGGAGCGATTCGCGGTGGAGCCTGGCAAGCTCGATCAGCGTCTCGTGCTCGCTGGCCAGGTCCTCAAGGACGTGCTCGAGCGATTCGGTATTGACGGACAAGGCGACGCTCATGCCAGCACCTCGAGCGTCTGGCCCACGGGCAGGCCCGCCCGTGCGGAGAACTCACGGGTCAGGCGGTCCACCATCGGCAGGCGTGAGGACTTGACGATCTCGTCTGCGATCCGCTGATCAAGCATGGCGCCGAACTGCTTCTCGCCCTGGGTGGGCGCGAACGGTGGGGCGGCTGAGTTCGAATCGCGCACCTGGCTCAGAATCGGTGTGATAAAGGTCGCAGACACGAGCTGCTCGGCGGCCTCACGGATCTCCTCCCGCCCGAGCCCCTTGCGGGCGCGGTCGACCAGCTCGGCGAAGTGGTCGGCCTGGCGTGCGCTCGAGGGCGCCTCGGCGCCGTTGTGCGCCGAGAGATCTCCCGAGAGGATGGAAGTCGCGTTCATGTTCATTCGATGATCAGCTGCGCCTGCAGCCGCCCCGTTTTGTGCAGACTCTGGAGGATGTCGATCTGGTCCTCGACGGGCACGTCGAGGCGTTCCATCGCGGCCATCAGATCCTCGAACCGCGCCATCTCCCCCTGCCTGGCGTTCGTGGAGAGACCCGTCCAGCCTTCCTGCTTGACGCGGGGCTGCTCGGGCGTGGGGATCGGCTCGGGCAGGATCGTGGTGATGCTCAGGTTTTTGTGCGTGATCGCGACCGGCCCGATGCGCACATCGGCGGTCACGAGAATGACGCCCGTGTCGCGGTTGACGATGATCTTGGCGGGCAGGCCCAGGTCGCGCTGGTCGATCTGGTAGCCCAGGATCTCGGCGACGAAGGCCGCTGGATTGCTGCGCTGGTCCTGTGGCACGTCGATGCGGATGGTGCGGTCATCGATCACGATCGCGACGGCGGGGCCGAAGAGATCGGGCGTCCCGAACCATTCCTGGTTGATCCGGCTGGCGATCGCGGTGGTGGATGCGTGCCCGGCAAAGTGCTGGTTGACGATCAGGTTGAACGAGGAGCCAAACGGGCGGAGCGTCAGATCTTCGAGCAGGCGGGCGCCGCCGCTGACCACGGCGTTGGTGGGCACGGCCGGGTTCCTGACATCGATGGTTCCCTGCGCCATGGCCATCGGGCGGTCGAGCTCGACCGGGCCCCGGACCTCGTAGCGGAGCGGGGCGAGGAAGAGCTCACCGCCTGCAAGACTCTTGGCGCTGCCGAGAGAGGAAACGCGGATGTCCAGCTTGTCGCCCTTGCGTCCGCCGCCCTCGGGCACGACGCACTTGACCATGACGATCGCGACGCTCTTGGTCGATTCGAGCTCTTCGAGCGAAGCGACGGCGTTGCCCGAGTTGATGAGCACCTGAGCCAGCGGGCGGACGGTAATCAGGTCCTGCCCAGAGTCGCCCGTGCCGTTGAGCCCGAAGACGAGCCCGAGCCCGAAGAGAACGTTTTCCTGCGAGCCTTCGATGCGCACGAGATCCTTGATGGTGTCCGCTGAGGCGTTCACCGTGATCAGGACCGTACACAGAATGGCAATCAGCTTGTTCACGCATCGTCTCCACGGCGTGCCAAACGCGCAAGAATGTTCATACCACAAAGGCAACGCAATCCGCGTGCCACGGGATCGGTCAGAACGCGAACATCGCCTCGAGCGCGCGGGGGATGATGCCCTTCTTCGAAGTCTTGCGGACCTCGCCCTCGTTCTGCGTGATGATGTTCAGGTTGTGCAGCTGGCTCGACTGGATGGTGTTCTGGTCGGTGATGTCCTGGCTCCGGCAGTTGCCAGAGAGCACAAAGACCTGCAGCTCCTCGTCGGTCTGGATCATCGAGCGGGCCTCGAGGACGAGCACGCCGTTGGGCTTGATGTCGATCACCTCGGCCTGGATCCGAGCGGTCAGCCGATCGGTCCGTTCGTAATCGCCCTCGCCCTGGAATTCCTGGCTGGATTCGATATCCAGCAAGTCCACGTTCTGGGCCTCCCCGGCCTTCAGGCGCGTCTCAATGAGGTCTGCAAGGCTCGGGAACCGTGTGAGCCTGGCGCTCGCGTTGTATTCCTTGTCCGTTTCCAGCGACTGCGAGCGGGTGGCCTTGCTCGACTCGTTGACGATGATCGTCACGAGGTCGTGCTTCTCAAGACGCTTTGGCGGGGGGGGCACGATGACGAACATGCTGTAGCCGCTCAGCGATTCGCTGGGCATGGCGGTGCCGTTGATGTCCTCGGGCACGCCCACGGGTCGGCTTTCGTAGAGCGACTGAGCGCCCGTCTGGCTTGCGAGAGCGCAGACGATCGCTGCACAGAGTGTCCGGTTCATGGCTGTGCTCCTGTCATGTGCGTGGCACCGGCAATGGCGACGGCGCGACCGGCGGCTTTGACCTCGGCAGAGAATCGCCCGCCTCCTTCGAGGGGCTCGAGTTCGATGTTCTCACCGATCCGGCCCGCCTCGAGCGCCCGCGCAAGCGAGCGCATCACGATTGTCCCGCTGATGACGTGCACCGAGACGATCTCGCCCCGCTTGATCACCTCGGCCTGCTCGGCGTGAGCGGTCGTCAGCATCTCGCCCGCGCCGGTGCTGCGCCGGAGCCTGATCGTCCCGGCCGCCATCGGCTCGATGAATGCCACGTCCGGGGCGAGCCAGGCGGTATCGATCTCGAAGTCCTCGGGGGTCAGCTGCGATCCCCGTCGCATGGCGCGTGCCGTGCGTACGACCTCGCGCAGGATCCGGACGCCAACTCGCACGGTGTCATCGCGGATATTGCCCGATGCGTCGTACATCGTGATCCGCATGGGCATCGTCGCCGACGAGCCCACGGGCTGCACGTCGACGGTCCAGCCCGCGGTCGCAAAGGCCAGGAGCCTGGCGTCCGAATCGCTGTATGTGATCTGGAGGTGATCCATCGGCACGCCGAAAGTCTGGACCAGCTTTGCGTGGACGTGATCCTGGACGGTCAGCCCGACACGGTCCGCTTTCGGTGCGGGCTGGCTCGGTTCGACGGGCCCTTTCTCGGCGGCGACCGGTGTGCGCAGGATGACCCGGCAGTTCTCCCCACGGATCGTCATCCGCCCAGCGGAAAATCCCGGCGCCTGCGCGAGCGACTCGCGAACGGCATCGAGCGAGACATCCAGCCTGCGGTCGGCGCCGGCGTTCTGCATCGGCGATTCGAGGATGACCACGCCCGAGAGCGACAAGGCCTCGCCCGTGAGCACCGCGACGTCGCCGAGCGTGACGGGCGCATCGATCGCAAGCCTCGCCACTGGGCGGAGCGTGATCACGCCCTGAGCCTGCGCGCAGAGCGAGCAGAGCATGGCGATGACCGAGATGAGCACGCGGAGCATCAAGCCCGAACCCTTCCTTACTGCCTGAGCTGTGCGACCGAGCGGAGGGTCTCGTCGGCGGCGCGGATCGCCTGTGAGTTCATCTCGAACGCGCGCTGCGTGCGGATCAGTTCGATCAGCTCGAACGTCGCGTCCACGTTGCTCGATTCGAGCTGGCCCTGCAGGATCCGCCCGTAGTGACCCTCCGAGGGCGAGCCCACGATCGGGGCGCCGCTGGCGGAGGTTTCCGTGTACAGGTTCTCGCCGATCTGCGAGAGACCCGCGGGATTGATGAACGTTGCGAGCTGGAGCTGCCCGACTTCCTGGGGCTCGGGCTCGCCCGGCTGGGAGACAAACACGCGTCCGTCGGCGCCGATCGTGATCGTGCGCGCATCGGGCGGGATGTTGATGCGGGGCTCAAGCCGCCTGCCCACGTCGCTGGCCAGCACGAGCTCGCCGTCGGCGTTCTGCGTCAGGTTGCCGGCGCGGGTGTAAGCGGTCTGGCCCTCTTCGATGCCGACCTGCAGGAACCCGAGACCGTCGATCATGATGTCCAGCGGGCGTTCCGTCGCGATGGGCGAGCCCTGCTCGAAGTTGAGCTGCGTGCCCGCGACCTGCACGCCAAGGCCCACATAGAGCCCGATGGGGCGCTGGTCGCCGTTGACGTTCTCCACGCCCGGCTGCTGGCGCTCGACGTACAGGAGGTCCTGGAAGTTGGCGCGGCTGGACTTGAAGCCGGTCGTGTTGACGTTGGCCAGGTTGTTGGCGACGACGTCCAGCTTGGTGCTGAGCGCGTTCAGGCCTGACGCGGCGGATTGGAGGGCGATGCTTGCCATATGTGCCTAGTTCCTCGTGTTAAACCGGCCGCCCGAGGCGGTTGATCGCTCGGTCCATCAGCGTGTCGTGGAATGAGATCATGTCCAGATTCGTGCGCACGTCACCCGCGGCGGCCTGCACCTGCATGAGCGCCGAGATCTCGTTCACCGACGAATTCTCGACCATCCCCTGCTTGAGCAGGCCCGTCGCGGATCGCAAGCCCGCCAACGCGTCGGACGTCAGCTGGAACAGCCCGTTGCCCGCCTTGGTCAGGCGGGTGCGATCGGGCACGTCGACCAGGCGCAGCTGCGCAACCTCGTCGTCGTTCTGATAGATCCGCCCGTCGGGGCCGATCTTGATGTCCGCGCTGTCGTCCAGGCGGATGGACTGGTTGGCGATGTCGAGGACGGGCTTGCCCGAGCTGCTCATCACGAGCTGCCCCGTCGAGTTGATCGCCAGGCGTCCGTCGCGGGTCAGGTGGATCGCTGCGGTGTCGCCGCTGGCTTCGCCCTCGACGGTCAGGAAGCCGTCGCCCTCGATCGCGACATCGAGCGGGTTGCCCGACTGGCGGAGCGAGCCCTGGGAGAACTCGATCCGGGTGGGCGCCAGCTGCACACCCGCCCCGAGCTGCTCAAGAAGGGCATTGGAGTCCATGAAGGACAGGTTGTCTTCGATCCGGGCGACATCCCGCTGGCGCGTAAAGGGCGTGTGAGGCTTGAAGCCCACGGTGTTCACGTTGGCCAGGTTGTTCGTCAGCGCGTCGAGGCGGTGCATGCTCGTCAGGGCGCCGGACGCGGAGATGTGCGTGCCGTAGTTCAAGCCGCATCCCCCCCAAATCGGGATGACTGGGGCGCACCGACTGCGCAGCGCAAGGCCTCGGCCTGGTCCGGCAGGATCCGGCGCACCTCGGGCCGGGCCTCATTCGCCAGAGCCTCGGCCCGGGCGATAAGTTCAGCGCCAAGCGTGCCTTGCGCGAGTAATGCCGCTGCCTGCGAGCCCCGCAGACGACCGAGGTTCGATGTTTCCGCACGCTGCACCATCGCGCAATTCCCTCCGATTCGGGCAGAGCCCACGGGGAACAACGCAACCGGCGTGCCGGGCGGATTGTCTCCGCTCCCCCGCCGCCGGTGGGGGAGCTGTCGCGGAGCGACTGAGGGGGTCTGATGAGTGCTAGGCGGGCCCCCTCCGTCTGCTGCGCAGCCACCTCCCCCGTCGGCGACGGGGGAGGGGAAAGCAAAGACCCTCATCCGCCTCGCTTGGCTCGGCACCTTCTCCCGCGGGGCGCGGGAGAAGGAGGAGATGTCAGTCGATCAGGTGCAGCTCGTTGGGCAGCTCGTCCATGTTCTTCTTGGGCGCGGGCAGCGCCTCAGACAGGATCATCCCCGCCTCGGCGATCGCGGGGGCGAGATCCGCGGCGAGCCGCCCCGCGTCGAGCGCCCGCTGGAGGCGCTCGCGGATGGGCTCGAGGCGATGCTCCGCCAGCAGCGACTCGAACGCGTCATCCGGGAAGATCTCGACCATGCGCTCAAAGAGCGAGATGTAGATCATCACGCCCACGCGGTCCTGTGTTCGGCGCATGCGCAGGCGCTGGAACCAGCTGGGCCCCATCCGCTCGACGTGGCGCCGCATCCGGGCCTTGCCCGCGGCCAGGCGCACGATCGCGGGGTTCGTGTCCGCGATCGCCGCAAAGAGCGCAAACACACCGACCATCACCCCGAGGATGAGCCCCGGGTGCAGGTGCGTGCGGGCCGGGAAGATCCACTGGCTCTCCGATGATTCGAACACCCACATCAGGATGAGCGTGACCGCGACCGCGACCGAGAGCCCGAAGACATCCGCAACGCGCTGGTACCCGCCCGAGCGAGCCGCGACGACGACCACGATCTCCGCCCCCGTCTTCTGCTCGGCGTCGAAGATCGCGTCCTCGACCAATCGCTTGGCCCTGGCGTCGAAGAGATGAGTGGGGCGGGGCATGGGGGATGGTATGTGCATTCCCTCCCTCTCCCCATTGGGGAGAGGGAGGGGAGAGATGCTGTCTTACTCCTCCCCCGTCGCCGACGGGGGAGGTGCCGAGCAACGCGAGGCGGTGGGGGTCTGATTCGTTCTGGTCATTGAGGCTTTGTGCTGGTCATACCCCCTCCGTCTGCTTCGCAGACACCTCCCCCGTCGGCGACGGGGGAGGGGGAAAGACCTAGATCCGCTCCGCCTCGTTCGTCAGTTCGCCTCTGGGGGCATCGCCCGTGTTCACCACGCCCGCAGGCTCGAAGAGCATCACCGCGCAGGGCTCGACCTCCGCCACCGGGCGGTGCTCCACGCCCCTGGGCACCACGAGCATGTCACCCACGCCCATGACGACCGACCCATCCCGGAACTCCATCCGCAGACGCCCCTCGAGGATGTAGAACAGCTCGTCCGCCTCGTCGTGCTTGTGCCACACGAACGCCCCCGAGAGCCGGGCGAGCTTCACCTCCTGCCCGTTGAGCGAGGCGACGATCTTGGGGGACCAGCAATCGGAGAAGCTGGCGAGCTTGGTGGGGATGTGGGTGGGGTGCATGGAGTTAGTATCATATCAATGCTGTAGTGTAAATGCATCATAGAAAGGGAATTGGCATGTCTGAAATGTCTTACAAAGGATTCTCTATAGGCGTCATTACATCGTCCGCGCTTTTTATGGGTTTTGGATTGGGTAGGTCGACTGTTCCGTGTATTAGCAATGGGGAACTGCAAGTCGATGTACTAACCGTTAATAAACTTCTTGCCGTAGGCGACAAAGAGTCAGATGGATCGCTTGTTTTTGGCGCATCTCCTGAATTTGAAACTGGATTAAGAGTAAGGTTAGGGGAAGAACAGTATGTGATTAGTGACAGTGGGGTTTGGTGTACATTGCCAATCATTGCAGTCAATGACGTGACTCTTTTGGGTAAGTCCGGAAAGGATGGAGTTCCTTCCCAGATGAGTCTTTCTGCGAAGGGTCTCATGCCCTCAATAGCAATGAATGGTGATTATGGATGGGTTTTTATAGACGGGCTAGGTTACAAAATGATTGGGCAATACAAGGGTGAGTTTATGGGGCAGCTAGACTTGAATTACCAAGGTCTCAAAGTTCAGCAAAATACAGAGCAAAAACAATTGCAAGATAAAGCGGCGGGCGAATTGCTTGAGATGATTCAAGGTCGGGAGAAGCAGAGTGAATAGATAGATCAGGTATGTGATCCTGTGTTTGCAATCACACCTGATACCCCGTCTCCGCCAACCCCTCATCCACCTTCGTCTTGAACTCCTCAAACCCCTTGCGTCCCATCAGCCCGAACGTCGCGCGCTTGCCGAGTTCGACGGCGGGCTGGTCGTACGCATCAATATTCAGCATCAGACCCGCGTAGGCGGTGGTGATCTGCCAGAGCTGGATGAACTCGCCGATGTGATGCTCGTCGATCTTGGGGAACCTGATCGTGTAGTTGGGGCGCTGGCTCTCGTTGAGGGCGTACTCCGTCGCCCGCTTCTCGGCGATCAGGAGCTCGCGGAGATTCGAGCCTTCGAGGTATTCGAGGTTCGCTACGCCAAGGCCCGTGGGGATGGGGCCGGTGTGGGAGCCGAAGCTGTCGACTTCGAGGAAGCCGATGACCTTGTCGTTGGGGCCCTCGCGGTAGAGCTGGACCTGCGAGTGCTGGTCGGTCGTACCCAGCGCCTTGATGGGGGTGAAGCCGGCAAAGACCTCCTCGCCCGAGAGGTCCTTCTCCTTGCCCAGGCTCTCGGCCCAGAGCTGGCGGTACCAGTCGGCCATCAGGTAGAGGGCGTTGGCGTAGGGCATCATGACGTGGTTGGGCTTGCCCTTGCGTGTGCCCAGTTCGACGAGGAGCGTGGCGAGCATGGCCGCGGGGTTCTCGCTGAGCTTCTCGCTCGTGCAGCGCTGGTCCATCGCGTGGGCGCCGTCGAGGAGGGCGTCGATGTCGATGCCGCACATCGCGGCGCTGAAGAGGCCCACGGGGGAGAGGACGCTGAACCTGCCGCCCACGCCCTCGGGGACGGGGAGCGTGACGAACCCCTCCGCGTCGCAGATCTGGCGCATCGTCCCCTTCTCGGGGTCGGTGATCGCGACGATGTTCTTGGCGTAATTCGCGCCCAGCTCGCGTTTGAGCAGGTCGCGGATGATCATGAACTGGCTGGCGGTCTCGGCGGTTTCGCCCGATTTGCTCACGACGTTGAAGATGGTCCGCTCGAGCCCGCCGGTGGATTTGCAGAAGTCGAGCACGGCTGCGACGTTGGAGGGGTCGACGTTGTCCAGCACAAAGAGCCTTGGCCCCTGACGCTTCTCATCGGTCAGGAGGTTCCACGTCGAGGGACGCAGGGCGGACTGGAGGGCGATGTTGCCCAGAGCCGAGCCCCCGATCCCGAGGACGACGAGGTTGGAGGCTTTGGGGCGGAGCTGCTCGACGAGGGACTTGATGGGCTGGACGTGCTCGGCCCGCATGGAGCCGTGCGCCAGCTCCCGCCAGCGTTCCCAGCCGGTGCCCCGGGTCTGGGCGAGCTTTCGGGTCATGGCGGCGGCCCCGGTGGCGAGGTCGCCCTTGGGGTCGAGGCGGTCCGGGTCGAGGCCGTGGGCACCGACGCGGAGGGACAGGCAGTTGGCGTAATCGATGGTGAGCATGGGAGAAGCGTATGTTCAACCTTCGCATCCCGCACCAGACGGGCAGCGGGCTGGCCGATACAGTCGACGACACCGCTGTATACGGAGCCCGATTCGATGGTCCACCCCTGGCACGACGTCACCCCCGGCATTCAGGGGCTCGAACTCCCCCGGAACTTCCGCGCGATCATCGAGATCCCAAAGGGCTCCAGCAACAAGTACGAGCTGGACAAGTCCACGGGCATGATCAAGCTCGACCGGGTGCTCTCGTCGGCGGTCTACTACCCCGCGAACTACGGCTTCGTGCCGCAGACACTCGCCGAGGACAACGACCCGCTGGATGTGCTGGTGTTCTGCACCGAGGAGATCCCGCCGCTGTGCCTGTGCGAGGCCCGGGCGGTGGGGGTGATGACGATGATCGACGACGGCGAGCCCGACCACAAGATCGTTGCGGTCCTTTGCAAGGATCCGGAGTACGCCGACTTTACGAAGGCGAGCGACTTTTCGCAGTACTCGATCCGGATGATGCGTCGGTTCTTTGAGGACTACAAGACCTTGGAGGGCAAGGAGGTCGAGGTCGACGAGATCATGCCCGCCGAGGTCGCGGATGCGATCATCGAGGACGCCCTGGCGCGGTACTCAGCGGTCCGTCGGACGGGCGGCATCACGGGCCTCTTGGCGTAAATCGGTGCCACCACGCATCTCTGATGCGTGGTGCGAAGGGGTGAGGGCCGGGCACGAGGCATCGGAGATGCCTCGTGGCACCCGGAGTGGCTCGTTTGGGTGCCCTTTGAGCCAATGAGCTACCCTACCGGCAATGCTGCGTGATATCTCACATGTCTTGATCAGCGAGGACCGGATCCGGGAGCGCGTCCGCGCGATCGGGGCCGAGGTTTCGAGCCAGTACGGCGCTTTCGAGGACACCCAGAGCCCGCTGGTCTTGATGCCCGTGATGACCGGGGCGATGGTCTTCGCGGCGGATCTGATCAGGCACCTGCCCTTCAAGCTCAAGCTCGAGCTGGTCGCGGTCTCGAGCTACCCGGGCAAGTCGATGGCCTCCAAGGGGGCGATGATGGCCAGCGAACTGCCCCGGGACCTTGCGGGCAAGCACGTTCTGATCATCGATGACATCCTCGATTCGGGCAGCACGATCGCGGTGCTCCGGTCGCTCATCGAGGAGCAGGGCCCGGCGAGCGTCAGGGTGTGCGTGATGCTTGAGAAGCAGCGCAACGACGGGCCGCCCATCGCCAGGGCGGACTATGTGGGCTTCTCGATCCCCGATGAGTTCGTGGTGGGCTACGGGCTCGACTACGACGGGTATTACCGCAATCACCCCGAGATCGTCACGCTCCGCGAAGATGCGCTCTAGGCCATGGACAGCCGACCGATCACGCCCAAACGGATCGACTCGCCCGAGCGGACGGACGCGGGCAGCGCGGTGCGGATCGATCTTTCCGAGGGCGAAGAGGTGATCCTGGTGCTCTCGCCGCACTGGCTGTATGTGTTCATCGATCGGTTCGCGGTGCTGGTGGTTGTGCTGTCGGCGGGCGCGGGGATCTGGATCTTCACCGACGGCTTGCTTGCGAAAGTCGCGGCGGTGCTCCTGGTTCTGGGCTGGTTGCTCTGGCAGCTTGCTGAGCGCGCATCGCGCCGGTACGTCCTGACCTCGAGGCGCGTGGTCTCGATCGCGGGGCTCCTTCGCCAGAAGGTGGTCGATGCGCCGATCCGGAACGTGCGCCAGGTGACGATGTACAAGTCGATCCCGGAGCGCGTGCTCGGGCTTGGCACGCTCGGCTTTGCGACCGCGGGCACGGGCGGGCAGGACGTGGTCTGGCGCCTGATCGATCGCCCGGGCGAGCGGTTCGTCGAGGCGCGCCGGCTGATCGATGCGCCGGGGGCACAGGAGAGCGCGGAATGAGCCGACCCGTGGTGATCGGGCTCGCCGGCGGCATCGGCTCGGGCAAGAGCTTTGTCGCGGAACTGATGCGCGAGGCGGGGTGTGTCATTTACGACGCCGACCGCGAGGTCTCGGCGCTCTACCGGCGTCAGGATGTTCTGGACACGGTCCGGTCGTGGTGGGGGGACGAGGCGGTCCTTGATGGCGAGATCGACCGGGCGACAATCGCCAAAATCATCTTTGAGGACGCGTCCCAGCGGGATCGCCTGGAGAAGTTGTTGTTCCCACTGTTACATGCGCGAAGGCGGGAGATGATCCAGGAAGCCTCCTCGGCTGGCGTGAAAGGGGTGGTAGTGGATGCACCCCTGCTGTTTGAGGCGGCTCTGGACAAAGAGTGCGATGTGGTGGTCTTTGTGGACACGCCCCGTCAGGTTCGTCTGGAGCGATTGCATGCCCGTTCGGGCTGGGATGAGGCGGAGCTTGCCAGGCGAGAAAAAGCCCAGCTCCCGCTTGATGCCAAGCTCCGGGGGTCCGATTATTCCCTTGACGGATCCGCTGCCCCAGATGAACTTCGGCGGCGCGTCCTCAGCCTCCTCGACGAGATCATCCCCGGCTCACCCAGGACCTGAATTGGTCCGGAACGACCGGCAGCAATTCGCCCATTGATACTCCGCCGTCCGAGCAGCGTTGTCTGAATCCGGGCGTGGGCGGTTCAGAGCAAGCAACACTCCGTCGGCGCGTGGCGCCCGCGAGCATTCACCCAACCACACACTCATTCTGATTCAGCGTGCGGCCTCTCTGTTGAGCGGCGCACATGCATCGATCAAGGAATTGCTTTCATGGCCAAGACCAAGGATGCCGTCGACGAGCCGACCGCCAAGACGACCAAGAGTCGGAAGAAGACGTCAGAGAAGGGCGAGCCTAAGTCTGCTGACAAGCCTGCGCCCGAGGCGAAGGCCGAGCCCAAGCCCGCTCCGAAGCCTGAACCCAAGCCAGAATCCAAGGGCGAGACCAAGCCCGCGGGCAACACTGGATCGGGCGGCGGCGACGGAGGCGCTGACTCGGGCCAGCGCCCTGGAGGTCAGGGCAACCAAGGCGGTCAGGGCGGTCAGGGGGGTCCGAACGGGCCCAACGGCCAGGGCGGGCACGACAGCAACAAGCGCCGGCGTAAGAAGAAACGCCGCGGCGCCAATATGACCCCGATGAACCCGGGCCTGCGTCCGAGCGGCGGGAGCACGGCTTACCCGAGTCACATCCTGCCCAGCGACGAGGAACTCGAGCGCGAGGCCCGCGAGCTCGAGGCCGCGATCAAGATCAAGGGCACCCAGATCGACGACACGATCACAATCGGCGTGCTGCAGAAGATGACGGTCGAAGAGCTGGCCCCGGTCGCAGACAAGGAGGGGCTCAGCGAGTTCCACAACCTGCCCAAGCAGGACCTGATCTTCAAGATCCTCAAGGCGCGCGCTGCCAAGCAGGGGTTGATGATCGGCGAGGGCACGATCGAGATCATGCAGGACGGCTTCGGCTTCCTGCGCGCACCCGAGCAGAGCTACCTGCCCGGGCCCGATGACATCTATGTCTCTCCCAGCCAGGTGCGCCGATTCGGGCTCCGCCGGGGTATGGTGGTCAGCGGTGCGGTCCGCCCACCCAAGGAGAACGAGCGTTACTTTGCGCTCCTTCGTGTGGACGAGATCAACGGTCGGAACCCCTCGGCCGTCCGCGACTTGCCCAACTTCGAGGACCTCGTGCCCCTTCACCCCGAGGAGCGGTACATCCTCGAGACGACACCCGAGCGGATCGAGACCCGTGTGATCGACCTTGTGACCCCCATCGGCAAGGGGCAGCGGGCGCTGATCGTGGCGCCGCCCCGCACGGGCAAGACGGTCATCCTGCAGCAGATCGCCCATGGCATCTCCAAGAACTACCCCGACACCAAGATCATCGTGCTGCTCGTCGACGAGCGCCCCGAAGAGGTGACGGACTTCAAGCGGAACTCGGCGCCGTCGGTCGAGGTGGTCGCCAGCACGTTCGACGAGCAGAGCTCTCGGCATGTGCAGGTCGCTGAGGTCGTGATCGAGAAGGCCAAGCGGATGGTCGAGTTCGGTGACGACGTGGTTATCCTGCTCGACTCGATCACGCGACTGGCGCGGGCGTACAACGCGGACATCCCGCATTCGGGCAAGATCATGACGGGCGGTCTGGACGCCAACGCGCTGCAGCGCCCCAAGAAGTTCTTCGGCGCCGCCCGTGCGATCGAGCACGGCGGATCGCTGACGATCATCGGGACCGCGCTGGTCGATACGGGCAGCCGGATGGACGAGGTCATCTTCGAGGAGTTCAAGGGCACGGGCAACGCCGAGCTCCACCTGGATCGGCGCCTCGTCGAGAAGCGGGTGTACCCGGCGATCGACGTCTCGGCCTCGGGCACGAGGCGCGAGGAGCTGCTCATGGACCCCAAGGAGCTGGAGCTGGCCTACAAGCTCCGCAAGATCCTTGCGGACATGAACGTGGTCGAATCGATGGAGTTCTTCAAGGCCCGGCTGACCAAATCCAAGAGCAACGCCGAGTTCCTGATGACCATGGCGCTCGGGTGATCGGGCTGAAAGCCCTGGCTCATCGGGCGTGATAGGCTCCTTCAGAGTGCCGAGAGTCGGCAGCCGGAGGTTCCCACACTGCCCCTGATCAGACGCGCCAGCATGACCCTGCTCTCGAGCATCGCTACAGCGTGGGCGATCTCCATGGTGGTATTCGGACTCTCGGTCATGGCTCAGATGCCCGCGGGATGGCTCCGTCGCTCGTTCGGGTTGTCCGACGCGGCCTGGAATCTGCTCGGGCTTTCGAGCATCGTGGGCGGTCAGTTCGTATTCATGTTCATGGTTGCCGATCGGCTCTGCCCCCGGGCGGGGCGGCTTCCCGGGATCTGGATGACCGAGCTTGCGATCGCGGGCGTCGGGCTGGTCTCACTTGCAATGGTTGGTGTCATCGTTCTTTCGGGGCTGTTCCTATGAAGCGTGCTGCTGTTCTTTGCTGGATCATGGCCCTTGCGGTCGCCTGCGGTGCCGGGGGTGCGAGCGCTCAGGGCGAGCCGGATCCTGAGACCGATCGGCTCGTGGCGCGAGAGCTGATCCGGATCGCGCTGCTCGATCTGAGACAGCAGGCAGACCCGGGCCCGAACGATTACGAGCTGGCCTCGGCGATCCTTGGTCTCGCACGGGAGATCACACCGAACGACCCGGAGCTCATCCGGCGACAGATCGAGTCCGAGCGTGCGGCGGGCAACGAGCGGGCAGTCATGCTTCTGACCCGAGACCTGGTCCGTCTCGATCCGAACGATTCGATTGCGCAGCTGCGCCTGCTCTCCTGGAACGCAAGCCAGAAGCAGACGGTCGGCGAACGACTGGCGGTCTTTGAGACCTATCTCGGGCCCAAGGGCCAGGAAGCGATCAAGGACCCGGCGGTGCGCAGCCGGCTGGCGCTCGACGCGGCGCTCCTGCACCGCGAGGAGGGCAACGAGAAGGAGTTCGTCAGGCTGCTCTCGCTGGCGACCTCGCTGGATTCGTCGAACAAGGAAGCCGCGGCGATGGCGTCCGCGTTCTATCAGGAACGCCGGAGCGACCCGGTTGCGACACTCGAGCTTGCGATCAATCTTCTGCGTTCCGATCCGATCGATCCGAACCTGCATTTCGGCGTCGCCGCGGAGCTCGCCAAGCACGGCGTCTTCGACGAATCCCAGCGATTCCACGACAACGCACGCAGGCTGATCGCCTCCGACGGCGTGACGTACGACGAAGGCATCGAAACGGAAGGGACGATCCTCCGCTGGCACAACACAGGCCCGGGCACGATCGTCAGCGAGTTCGAGCGCCAGCTGCTGGTGCAGCGAGAGGGCGCCCGGATCCGGATCGATCAGCTCGTCAAATCGGGCCAGCCGACCGAGGGAGCCAAGGGGCCGGAAGACGTTCGGTTGCCGATCTCCAGCGAGCGGCTTCGTGTGCTGGCGGCGCTTGCCGTTGGAGACAGCGTCGTGGTCGAGCGTTCGCTGAAGGATCTGGCCGACAGTGTTCGACCCGAACTGGAAGAGATCACCGCTCGTATGCGCACGCCCGACGCTGCAGAGAATCCCCAGCTCATGAATGCGCTGGTCTCTCGCGCCGCGACGATCGCCTCGGAGCTCGTTGTTGCCAGGCTTGTCACGGGCATAGGGACCGAGGCGGCCGCCGATGAGATCGCGCAGCTGAGGACGCTCTTTGAGACCGCAGCCAGAACGCAGCTTGAAGTGATCGATTCGCTGATCGTGCTCAGGCAGGGCAGAGTCGAGGAGGCGATCGAGCTCTTCACGCCTCTGTCCGATGTCTCGACGCTCGGCTCGGTGGGGCTGGGGCTGGCGCTCGAGGAAGCGGGCAGGAAGAGCGAGGCGGCGGAGGCCTACAAGAGAACGGCTCTCTTCTCCCCGATCTCGCCGATAGGTGTGTTCGCGCGAGCCAAGTACGAGAAGATCGTCGGCGAGAGCCTGGTGTACTCGGAGCACACGGACGCGATGGGGCGCGTCGCAAAGGGTGTGCCCCGCTGGATGGACACGCTCACGACCGATCCCAACCGCTTTATGGCGATGACGGCGACGCTCAAAGACGCGACGATCGAGGCGTACTCCGAGCCCGAGATCACGCTCACCGTGCGGAATACCTCGCCGATCGCGCTTGCGGTTGGGAGCGATCGCCCGATCAACTCGCGGCTGATGGTTTCTCCGTCGATGGATGTCTCGTCGTTCCCTGTTGATTCGGCGCTGACGCCCGAGGTCGCGGACATGCAGCGACGGATCCGGCTGGCGCCCGGGGAGAGCATGTCGATGCGGATCTGGCCCGACCCGGGTTTCTCGGGCTGGCTGGCGGATCTGAAGTCGGCGCACCGTGTGCGCAACCGCTGGAACATCATCCAGGGCTTTCAGATCGGTCGCCAGCAGCTGTACCGCGCCGGGCCGATGTGCCTGAGCATCGAGACGCCCCAGCTGACGCGCCGTCCGGATGCTCGGGTGCGAGCCCAGATCGGAGACCTGATCCGGGAGCTGGAGATCTACGACGACGATCGCCTGATCTCGACGCTCCTGAGTCTCCGATCGGTCCTCCTTGACCCGGACAGGCCCGGGGGGGCTCCGCCAGCGGACGAGATCGCTCGGGCGGCATCGGTTCTTGCCGGGCGGTATCCGACGTTGTCACGTTCGACCAAGCTCGCGGTCATCGCGATCGCGCCGCACGCGATGCTCTGCCCTGGGATGGAGCAGCTCGACGAGCGATTGCTCACGGAGACCGACTCGGGGCTCCTCGCCGCGGCGATCGTCACGCGTGTGCGAAGCGCCGCGAACCCGGCCCTTGCTCGCGCAGAGGCGTCGGACGATGCCAGGCTTGCCACGGTGGCCCGCATCCACCGGTCGAGGCTGACAGGCGACGAAGCCAAGTGCTTTGCGCTGATCAAGTCGCCCGGCTCGCACCGCCCGAACGCCCCTGAGCATCCCGATTCCGTCGAGCCCGAATGATGAAGACTCAGAGTGGGCGATCGCGCGCGGTGCGCCGGCTCGTGGGCTTTGTGATCGGTGTCGTTCTCATCGCGGCGGCGGTCTATGCGCTCTCTCGCAACCGTGAAGACCTTCGTACAGCGATCGAATCGGCCAGGCAGGCGCCTTGGTGGCTGATCGCTCTTACCCTGATACTCCCGCTGGCTAACGCGGTCGTGGTCGCGCTTTCTTTCTGGACGCTCATGCGCCGGTACGGAGCGGTTCCGTTCGCGGACATGTTTGCGCTCATCTGCACGTCCTGGCTGCTCAACTACCTCCCGATGCGTCCCGGGCTGATCGGTCGGCTTGCGTTTCACAAGCTCGTTCATAAGGTGAGCCTGAAGTCATCGGTGGCGGTCTCGGTGGCGCTGGCGATGATGTCGGGGCTGGCTGCGGCGCACATGCTTGCCATCGGCATCGCCGGATCCAGAGGCATTTCGCTCGGGCTTGCGGTGCTCGTGGTGACGACGGTGGGGATGTACTACCTGTCCGGAGTTGCAGCCGACCGCAGCCCTGCGGGCGCTGTCCCGCGCCGGGACCTGCGGTATGCGCTGCTTTACCGATACGCGGACATGCTGGTGTGGGCGCTGCGCATGTGGGTGTGCTTTGCGATCGTGGGGACCCAGATCGATCTGCACACGGCGATCCTGATCGCAGCGGCGGTGCAGATCGCGTATCTCTTCCCGCTCACGGGCGCCGGGCTTGGTGTGGTTGAGTGGGCCGTGGGGCTGGTCGCGACGTTTGTGCTCGTGGACGCCACGCCCCAGATCGGGATCGCCGCGGCGCTGGTCAGTCGGGTCTCAGAGCTGCCTGTGACGGTGCTCAGCGGGCTCATCGGATCGGCTTATATCGCCAGGAGACGCGTGAAAGCCGGGGGTTCTCCGGACCAAGCGGCCCCAAAGAGCTGATTTCCGCCCCCGTGTTGCACGCGCAGGGCGATCGTGCCGATCCTCTGGGTGGATCTCTGCGTACGGTTCTATGAAAGGCGCACGGAACGCGACATGATCAGCAGGATCGAACAAGACCACCAACGCTTCCGCCAGATCGTGCGCGGCAAAATCCGCAAAGACCTGCGCCGCTTCCTCAGCAAAGACGAGCTCATCGGCAAAGAGGGCGATCGCTACGTCTCCATCCCGGTCCACGACCTCGACCTGCCCACGTTCCGCTACGGCGACAACTCCGCCGGGGTCGGCATGGGCGAGGGCGAAGAGGGCGAGGGCGTGGGGCAGCAGGGCGGGTCGGGCGACAACGCCGGAGGCGATCAGGAGGGCAAGCACCTGACCGAGGTGGATATCTCGCTCGAAGAGCTTGCGGACATCCTCGCCGACGAACTCAAGCTCCCGCGGATCAAGCCGCGCGGGCAGCACAACGTCACGACGAAACGCGACAAGTTCACGGGCATCCGCCCGACGGGCCCGGCTTCGCTGCGTCACTTCAAGCGGACGTATCGCGAGGCGCTCAAGCGTCAGCTGGCCCTCGGCTCGTACAACCCGGACGACCCGATCATCATCCCGATCAAAAGAGACCTGCGGTTCCGCAGCTGGAACGAGGTCAAGAAGCCGCAATCCAACGCGGCCATCGTGTACATGATGGACGTCTCGGGATCGATGGGTGATCAGCAGAAAGAGCTGGTCAGGCTGGCGGCGTTCTGGATCGATACGTGGCTCCGCAGGAACTACGAGGGGATCGAGAGCCGGTACATCGTCCACGATGTGCGAGCGGGTGAGGTCGACAAGAAGGTCTTCTTCTCGATGCGTGAGGACGGCGGGACGCGGATCAGTTCCGCGTACGCGCTCTGCGCTGAGATGATCAAAGAGGACTACGACCCCAACGATTGGAACGTGTACCTCTTCCACTTCTCCGACGGCGACAACTCGAGCGAGGCCGACAACCGGCGCTGCGTCGAGCTCATCGCTGAGAATCTGCTGCCGAAGGCGAACATGTTTGGGTACTGCCAGGTGACCAGTGCCTACGGCAGCGGCAACTTCATCAATGTCCTGAGCGATGCCTTTGCCGATGGGCTCCCCGATGAGGATGGCCCGCGGGTCATCTCGGCGCGGATCGACGGGAAGGAGAGCATCTACGACGCCCTCCGGACGCTCTTCAAGCAGGGGCGGTAGGCTTCGGGGTGCATCTTTGCCGGGGGAACCGGCGAATCGGACCGAGACTTGCCATGTTGCTGTTCGTTTTCTTTGCTGTGCTCGTGTGGTACGGCGCTTTCACCGGGAGGCGTCGGATTGGCGGCATTGCCGCGCTGGCCGCGGGGATGGGCTTGCTCTTTGCGGTGAACATGGTCCACTATCGCGTGGCGCAGATGTTCGGCTACGAGCACCTTGTCCCCGTCTTTCGCGTGATTCTGTATCCGTACATCGTGCTTGTCGGCTCGGTCGGTCTCTTCATGGTGTGGCTCCCGATCGAGCTGCCCCGGGGGGAACTGCACTGCCGGGCGTGCACCTATGACCTCTCGGATCTCAAGGTCGAAGTGATGGGGGGCGATCCGTGCCCCGAGTGCGGCGCCACGCTCGCCGAGGCTGCGACGCGGAAAGGGCGGCGGCTTGCGCGCAGACGCAGGCATGCCAGGAGCATGCAGGCTCCAGATCCGATTCCCGGGATTCAGCTTGGCTCAGCCCCTGAGCAGGCGTGACACGCCGCCGGTGATCAATACGAGCAGGGGCAGGCCACCGATGAAGAACCATTCGAGGGCTCGCTTTCGCGCAGGGTCCATCGGCTGAACGATCGCAAGCGCCGCCGCGTCGCCCGAACGCACGATCATCGAATCCTGACCAGCCAGCCAGTCGATCGAGGCCTGTGCCAGTTCGGTGTTTCCCGGACTCGTTTCGACGATTCGCCCTTCGAGTTCCGATTTCCGGCGCGCAACCATGTCAAAGAGCCAGAGGTGCGAGCCGACCACAACGACACGCTGCGTGCCCGACTCGACGGGTCTCTCCAGGGCCCACGCCAGGACACCCTCCCCGACCGGCGCGTCGCGCTGACCACCGGGCGCGGGGGCGTTTGCGATCCCGGGGCGATCGGTGTCGCGCGTGAGCCAGTAGCCGACCCATTCGGATTCGAGCCAGGCCGAATCGTTTGGAACACGGATTAAGGGCCAGGCTTGCCCGGTGTCCTCGGTGCGATGGATCACGACAGGCCAGGTCAGACGCGTCGATCGCTTGCTGACGACGTCGGCGAGCGGGTGCCCCGATTCGCTCGGCACGATGAGCTGTTCCCATTCGACGAAGCGTCGATCCCCGATCGTGCGCTGGGTGAGTGTCGGACGACCGGTATCCGCATCGAATCCCAGCGCCTTGAGCGGCTCGGCGATCGGGTCTGGCTCGCCTACGCCCGGGAGAGTTGAGGGCGCCAAATTGACCATGACCGGGTGCCCCGCATCGAGGAGACGCCTCAGCACACCGCCCGCTTTGATCGCTCGCTCCGGCCCGCCAGAGGCTGTGGTGCTCAGCCCGATCATCACAAAGACCGTGCCTGGCTGCTTCGCGGCCATCGCGACCTCGACGGGCTGCTCGGGCGAGAGCGTGATGGGCCATTCGAGCCAGTGGACGCCGTGGATCGCGGTGCTGCGCTGAAGTTGTTTGAGGGCCGCGGTGTCCTCGAGCAGGGGCGTATCGCTCGCGTGGACGAGGACGGCGGTGACGCGCGGGCCCGCGTTCATCGTGGTGGACAGCGCGCTGACGAGCTGCGACTCGGCGTTGCGCCCCGCGTCGATCCGCGCAGCGCCCGGGGCAGGGCTCGGGACGAGGTCGTCGATGGCGACCGCGGTCAGCGATCGACCGTCCGGTCCGATCACGATCGCGGCTTCGCCCGAGGCCAGCGCCTGGGCAACGCGTGAGAGCACGGGCAGCGGGGCGTTGAGGGCAGCGTCGATCGAGAGCGCTGAGGCATCGGTCGCGCCGGACATCGACTGGATGAGCGACTGGATCTGGGCTCTGCCCTCGGCGGAGAGTTTCTCGTCCTGTGAGCGTTCGTGGAGGTCCTTGATCGTGCTCAGGATGAGGTTGCTGATGACGCTGTGCGCCTCTGCGATGACCCTGCGGGCCTGGCTGACGTCGGGGACGCGGACGCTGCCGAGCCTTTGGCTCAGGCGCTCATCGACGAGTGCCGAGACTTCCCTGACCTGCCCGGAGGTGACCCGGAGGTACGAGGCCTGCTGGGTCAGCGGCGTGGTCCACGGGTTGACACCTCCGGCGTCGGCTTCACGCATCGACGGGAGCTGCTGCATGGATTCCGCCCAGCCCTGCATGCGATCGGCGAGCTTGGTCAGCGCTTCCATGGCCGACTGTGTGGAGTCGACGGCCTGCTCGGTCTCGCCGGCTCGTTCGTCGGCCAGGCGTGCGATGAGCTGCTCAAACTGCTGCTGGCCTGCGCCCGTGGAGGTATCAACCACGGTGGTGCGCAGCATTGGGGACGCCTTCTCGAGCTCGTCGAGCATGTCCAGCACGCGCGCCATCGAGGCGCGGTCGTGGGTCGGGGCCGCGATCGCGGCTGCGAGGATAATCTCGGACTCAGCCGGGAGCGAGTCCAGGACCGCAAGTGTGCGAGGGGCGGGCCTGAGCGAGCCCGTGCTGGTGACGTCGGCGCGCCAGGCGAAGCGGTGACCCAGCACGTTGAGCGCGATCACGATCAGTGCGATGGCCAGGAGCCCGATCAAGGTCACGAGCGTGCGCGAGAACCCGGATGGGGGACGATCGGTTATTTCCATCGGCGGAGCTCCATCGTACTGGTCGCTGCTGCGAGGAGTCCCGCGGAGATGGAGAGGAAGAAGACGACGTGTCGCGTGTCGATCGTGCCCCGGGCGAAGTCATCGATGCGGATCGAGTACGAGGCCGAGGCCAGCTTCGACCCGATCGGGGGGTAGACGTGCTGAGGGGCGACGTTGGTGATCAGCATCCAGCAGATCAGCGTGAGCATGGTGCCCAGGAAGGCGAGCGTCTGGCTGTCGGTCAGCGTCGAGGCGAATGTGCCCAGCGCGAGGCAAAGACAGCCAAAGAGCAAGAGGCTGAGGTAGCCCGCGGCGATCGGGCCTGGGTCGGGGCTGGGCTCGCTGACCAGAGCGAGCGCGCCGGCGTGGATGAGCGTGGGCAGGAGCATCACGACCAGGAACCCGAGCGCGCCCAGGTACTTGCCAAGAACGATCTGGAGGCTCGTGATGGGGCTCGAAGCCAGGAGCTCGTACGTGCCCGTGCGGAGCTCCTCGCTGATAAGACGCATCGAGACCGCGGGGGCGACGAGCACGAGCATGAGGGTGGTGGTGCCAAAGACAGGGCGGAGCGTGGCCAGATGACCGGGGTTGAGCGCACCGAAGACAAAGACCGCGCCCGTGAGGAACAGGAAGAGGGCGATGACGATCCACCCGACGGGCGTGCGGAAGAGCGAGCCGAACTCACGCTTTGCGATCAGGAAGGTGGAGATCATGCCTCACCCCCGATCGCGGACTCGAGCACGCGGACAAAGACTTCTTCCAAGCCGACGGCTTCGGGGCGCAGCAGGCGGATGGGGCATCGGGCTGCATTGAGTGCGGCGCCGACGGCTTCGGGTGTGCTCGCGTTGGCCTCCGAGCGGACGGTGCATCGCCACCAGCCCTCTTCGAGCGGATCGGTCGTGATCGAGCAGCCGGGCAAGGCCTGCTTCAGGGCGGAACCGATCGCGGCCCCGTGCCCCTTGCACTCGGCGATGCATCCGCCCCGTGCGGCGTTTCGGATGAGCTCTTCGGGTGTGCCGTCGGCGAGGACTCGCCCCGCGCCGATGATGATGACCCTCTGGCAGGTGCGTTCGATCTCGGGGAGGATGTGAGAGCTGACCAGGACGGTGCGGTTCTGTGCGAGGTCGCCGATGAGCGAGCGGGCCTCGCGGATCTGGGTGGGATCGAGGCCGTTGGTGGGCTCATCGAGGATGAGCACCTTGGGGTCGTGGATCAGGCTGGATGCGAGGGCGACGCGTTGGCGGTAGCCCTTGCTGAGTTGTCCGATCCGTCGCCCCGCGACGCCGGTGAGCTGGCACTCGTCCATGACGGCTTGCACGCGGTCCTTACGAAGGGTTGCTCGGACACCCGTGATCCCGGCGCGGTAGCGCAAAAATGATCGGACTGGCATCTCTGGATAAGACGGCGCGGACTCCGGGAGGTATCCGAAGTGTCCTCTGGCCCGGACCGGGTGGGTTAGAGCATCCGTGCCCGCGATACGGATAGAACCCCGATGGGGACGCAGGATTCCCGTGAGCATGCGCAGCGTGGTGGTCTTGCCGGCCCCGTTTGGGCCGAGCAGTCCGACGGTCTGGCCCGCGGGTATGGAGAACCCGGCGCCCCGGACGGCGTGCACCTGCCCGAACCAGCGATGGAGGTCAGCTACATCAATCATGAATCGATCACAGTACTCGGACCTCGAAAGCCGATGTCAAGCCCGGTTTGGCATCGGTCGAAAGACCTATTTGGGACCAAACGTGGAAGAAGTGGCCGGAATCTGGGATCACAAGGCTAGACTCACACGAAAGACTTAGAGATGAGCGGCGGTTCTCACGAAATGGCCAGATTGCGTCCCAAGATTGTCTTCCTGACCCCCCCAGGCGGGGAGACCGAAGAGCTTCGGGAGTTGCTCGCTGACCACTGCGAGGTGATCTACGCCGACTCGCTCCAGGCCAAAGACTCCGACGCATCGTATCTCCTGATCCCGGTCGATCCCGGGAATCTCGGGCTGACCGGCCTTGGAGATCATGAGCGTGACATCCTGCTCAATTCGGTCGGTGAGGCGCTCTGTCTCGTGACCGCCAGCGGCAAGCTCCTCTGGGGCAACCGCATGTTCGATGTCATCGACGCAGACCTCAAATCACAAGTCCTCGAAGCCGCCCAAGAGGCGGCTGTTTCTTTTCAGGGCCTGATGTTCTCGGCACAGGCCGAGCCACCGATCGTCCGGCGCGAGATCGAGTTCGGGACGAACAAGCTGTTCGAGCTGCGGCTGACTCCCATGATCGTCGATGGCTCAGCGAACTACGGAGATCGGGCGGTCGGCGTGCTGCGGGACATCTCGCACGCGGGCATGATCCGGCGGAAGATCAAGGCGGTCGAGCAGGCGGGCGCCAGGCTCAACCGCTTCGATCGGGACGCGGTCTCGAAGATGAACGCAGCCCAGCGGCTCAGGCTCCTCGAGGAGCGCGTGACCAAGTCCTCCAAGGACATCCTGGAGTACGACCACTTTACGATCCGCATCATCGATGACCACACCGGTCGTCTCGAACCCGTCATCACCGTCGGGTTCACCCAGGAAGGGATCGAGCTGGAGCTCTACCCGGCCGAGGAGGGCAACGGGACGATCGGCTACGTCGCGGCGACGGGCAAGCCCTACATCTGTCACGACACGCTGACCGACGATCGGTACCTCGTCGGCGCACGAGAGGCCCGGAGCTCGCTGACGGTGCCGCTGCAGATCGACGAGAAGATCATCGGCGTGCTGGACATCGAGTCGGTCCTTGTGGACGCGTTCGACGATCAGGACGTGCAGTACGTGCTTCTGTTCGGTCGTTATGTCGCGATGGCGCTCCAGACGCTGGACATGCTGGTGGTGGGTCAGTCCTCGACGGGGGCGACGATCTCCGGGCGGTTCGAGGGCGAGATCCGGGCGCCGCTGGAGGACATCCTCCGCGAGGCCGAGGTGCTCGGACTGACCGCCAAGGACCCGGAGACCGCGTCGCATCTGGCGCGGATCCGCGAGGACGTCGAGTCGATCCGCAGCCGACTGCGCAACGTTGCCGAGGGTCCCAATACGCTGCTTGGCGTCGACGAGGTCAAGTGCGACAAGACCGACGAGCTGCTGAGCCTGAAGCGGGCGCTGGTCGCTGACGACAACGAGCGGATCGGCGCGATGATCGCAGACGTTCTCGGTCGGCGCGGGTGCGAAGTGGTACTCTGCAAGTCGGGTCAGGACGCGATCAACGAGCTCGAGGCGTCGGCAGCTGACGGGAATAGGCCGTTTGATTTCGTGATCAGCGATATCTCGATGCCCGATCGCAACGGGTACGAGGTGTTCAGCGTGGCCTCAAGGATCGTGCCCGAGCGGGCGATCATCCTGATGACCGGCTTTGGGTACGACCCGCACCACTCGATCGTCCGCGCCTCGCAGGAGGGCATGCGGAACGTGCTCTACAAGCCTTTCCAGGCGTCCCGCTTGGTCGACGAGGTTCACAAGGCGCTCAGGCCCCCAGAGTCTGCCTGACGACGCGGTTGAGGCCATCCGAATCCTGCAAGATGTCCGCCTGTGCAACGCGGGGCGCTTTCCTGGCGATCTCGAGCGCTTCCTTGGCGCGTGAGTCTGCGACCTCGACGAGCACGAGGCCCTCTGGTTTGACGAGCGCCGGGGCTTCGCTGAGGATCGGGCGAACGAGGGCGAGGCCGTCCATGCCGCCGCGGAGCGCCAGCGTGGGTTCATAGTCCTTGACGTTCGGTTCGACGTCTTCCCATTCGTCGTCTGGGATATAGGGCGGATTGGAAACGAGGAAATCCAGGCTCTTGGAATGCCCGGCCTTGGGGTGGTCGGAAAGGGCGCCGAGCAGGTCGCCCTGGATGAACTCGATCCGGTCGCCCAGCTCCAGCCTTTTGGCGTTGTCCCTTGCGACGTCGAGCGCGTCGGCGGAGATGTCGGTCGCGACGATGCGCGCCCCGGGCAGATTCTTGGCCAGCGCCAGGGCGATGCAGCCCGAACCGGTGCAGACGTCTGCGATCAGCACACCCTCGCCCGTCTTGCCGCCAAAGCCCGGTCGGCTCTTGCAGTGGTGCAGGACGGCTTCGACGATCGTGACGGTCGATGGGCGTGGAATCAGCACGCGTTTGTCGACGGCGATCCGCAGCCCGAAGAACCACTCCTCGCCCGTGAGGTACTGCACGGGCTCCTGGTTGATGGCCCGCTGGACCATGTCCCGGAGGGCGGAGCGTTCGATCTCGTTCGCGGGTCGATCGGCCTCCATGTAGAGGCGGAGGCGATCGCACCCGAGCACGTGCGCCAGGATCTGCTCGGACCGCAGGCGCGGCGCGTCGATGTCCTTCTGGGTGAACGCGTCGTTCATCCAGGCCAGGAGCATGCGTGTCGTCCAGCGCTTTGGGGTCTGCTGTGCCACGGGCAGAGTGTACGGAGCCCAGGGAATCGGCGGCGGGCTATTCCGATTCCGGGAGCGTCCGGACCGCTTTGTCGGCTGCGATTCGGATGTCGCTCAGATCGCCGAGCAGTCTCTGGCGGAGGCCCTTGACCATGATGATCCCGACGTAGCCGTCCTCGAAGTCGATCCAGGGCGTGAAACCGAACGCTCCGGGGCTGGAGACGACGACGGGGTTGCCCTGTTCGTCGCGTTCCTCGACCCACATCCCGAATGCGTAGCCGAATTCGGACGCCGATTCATCGGGCGGCATGTCGTCACGTATGAGGCCCTTGGTGCGTTCGGTGAGCATGGTCTCGCCGAGATTCTCGCTGTAGAGCGTCACGCCGCCGAAGGTGCCTCTGTTCGCGACGAGATGGAGCACGCGGGCGTAATCGGGGAGTGTCGCGGCGCCGCCGCCCGAGGGTCGGTAATTCCGGGTGTCGCCGAGGCCGTCCCAGGTGATATCGGTGCCGAGCTTGCTGTTGACGGCCTCATTGAAGAACGCGTCGAATGGTTTACCCGAGAGGACTTCGCAGATACGTCCTGCGACGTGCATGCCGAAGCCCGAGTATCGGAACTGCGTCCCGGGTCTGGCGGCCAGATCCACGCAGCAGGCGATGTGGTCGACGGCTTGCTCGAGCGAGAGGCGTTTCCGTCCGAGCACGGTGCCGACGCCGGTCTCGCCCGCAAAGCCGCTGGTCATGGAGTACATCTGATCGACGGTGATGCCCGCCTTGGCCTTGCCGACCTTTGCTTCGTCGAAAGCGTCAAGATATGCACTCACCGGCGCGTGGGGGTCGAGCTTGCCATGCTCGATGAGTGTGAGCACCGCGACTGCGGACACGAGCTTGCTCGCTGAGGCGAGGGGGATCTTGGTGCTTTTGTTGTAGTCCCCGAAGTAGCGTTCGTGCAGGACGGTGCCATCGAAGCGGGCGACGTAGATCGCCGCGCCGTCGACCATGAGCGGATGCCTGCGGACCATTTTCTGCGCAAGGCGGTCGACCTCGTCGAATCCCTGTTGCTGCGCCCGGGCGCAGGAGATCTGGAGTGTGAGCAGGAGACCAAGAGCGATGGTGCAGGCTTGTCTCATGGTGTCGGTAGAACGAACGAACATCCCGGGTATTGCGGACGGTCTCACTCCTGGAAGTCCGGATTGACGTACACCGGTGCCCCCTCGATCCATGTCGAGACGACGCGGATGTCCGCGATCTCGCGCGCCGGGCAGTCCATGTAGTCGCGGTCGATCACGATGAAGTCGGCGAGCTTGTCGACCTCGATCGAGCCGATGCGTTTCTCGTCGAAGCCCGCGTACGCCGCGTCGATGGTCATGGAGCGGAGCGCCTGGATCCGGGACATGCGCTCGGACGGGTGCCAGCCGCCGGGAGGTTGTTCGTCGAGATTCTGGCGCGAGACAGCGGCATACAGCCCGAGGAACGGGTTGTGGCTCTCGACGGGGAAGTCGCTCCCGCCCGCGATGCGGGCGCCTGTGGAGAGCAGGGTCTGCCAGACGTACGCGCCGTCGGCGCGGACGGGGCCCACGCGTTCTTCGACCCATCGCATGTCGCTGGTGCAGTGGGTGGGCTGCATGGAGGGGATGACATTGAGCCGGGCGAACCGCCCGATGTCCTCGGGCGCGAGCAGCTGGGCGTGCTCGATGCGGAACCGGGCGTTGCCGACGTCGAGCGAGAACCCGATTTCCTCGGCGCCGGCTTCGTACGCATCCAGGGCTTCGCGGTTGCCCCGGTCGCCGATGGCGTGCGTGCAGACCTGGTAGCCCCTGGTCAGGGCGTGCTTGGCGATGGCGCGCACAAACTCGGGCTCGCTGACAGCCAGCCCCGTGTAGGGCTTACCCATCGCGTCGGTGGGGCGATCCTCGTAGGGCTCCAGCAGCCACGCGCCGCGCGAGCCCATGGCGCCGTCCATGTAGAGCTTGGTCGAGCGCATCGAGAAGAAATCGCCGGAGTAGGGTTCGTGTTCTTCGAACCATTTCATGGCCTGATTGCCCGGGATCATGCCAAAGACGCGGACCTGGAGTTTGCGTTCGCGTTCGAGGCGTTGGTAGACCCCGATCATGTCGCGTCCGACGCCCGCGTCGTGCACGCCGGTCAGGCCCGCCTCGAGGCAGAGCCTCTGGGCGGCCAGGATCAGGTCCTCGCCACTGGCGCCGCCCGCGGGGATGACGCGCTGGATCATCGCCTCGGCGTTGTCGACAAAGACGCCCGTCGGGTTGCCCTGGTCGTCCTGCAGCATCTCGCCCCCGCTTGGGACGGATGAGCCCGCGGAGACCTCGGCGATTTCCATCGCCCGCGCGTTTGCCAGCGCGGCGTGCCCGTCGACGCGGCTCAGCCAGACCGGGTGATCGGGCACCGCGGCGCTGAGCCTTTCCTGAGTGGGCAGTTCTTTGTCGGGCCAGCTCTCGTGGTCCCAGCCCCGCCCGATGATCCACTCGCCCGGCTCGGCTTCCTGGGCCTTCTTGACGACGAGTTTGATGACCTCGTCGTAGCTGGTCGTGCCCGCGAGGTCGAGCACACCGAGCTGGAGTTGCCCAAGCCCGGCCATGTGCCCGTGGGCGTCGATCAATCCGGGCAGCACGGTCCGTCCGCCCAGGTCGATGACCTTGGTCGAGATTCCGATGGTGGCGCGGACGTCCTCATTGGAGCCGACCGCGGAGAACATGCCATCTTCCACTGCGAACGCCTGCGCGACCGTGAATCGGTCGCTGACGGTGTAGACACGGGCGTTGACGAAGACGAAGTCGGGCTCAGCGCAGGTCTGGGACGCGGTCAGGGCGAGGGCAGCAAGGAGGAGGTTTTTCATGGGTGCAGTATACGAGAGATGATCACTTGCCCTCAAACCAATTCCCGCTCGCCGCGGCGTCGACCACCAGCGGCACGTCCAGCTGCATCGCCGACTCCATGCGCTGAACGATCAGCTTCATGGCCTCGTCCGCGACATCCCTGGGTGACTCGAAGACGAGTTCGTCGTGGATCTGCAGGAGCATGCGCACGTCAGTGAGGTTCGGTTGCGTTGCGTGGGTGCCGACTCTTTGATAGAGATCGATCATCGCCAGCTTGATGAGGTCGGCTGCGGAGCCCTGGACGACGCTGTTGATCGCGATGCGTTCGGCGAGGGCGCGCCGGGCTGGGTTTCGCGCATCGATCTCGTGGACGGGGCGCCGGCGCTTCAGCATCGTTTCGACGTAGCCCTGCTGCTGGGCCTGCACGATGCACTCGGCGAGGAAGGTGGTGATGCCGGGGAATCGTTTCTTGTAGCCGTCGATGATCTCGGCGGCCTCGGTGTTCGAGACGCCCAGCCTGCGCGCGAGCCCGAAGGGGGTGACGCCGTAGACGATCCCAAAGTTGACCATCTTGGCGCCGCTGCGCTGCTCTTTGGTGACGTCATCGAGCGGGACGCCGTGGATCTGGGCGGCGACGGCGCGATGGATGTCCTGCCCCTCGCGGAAGGCCTGGATGAGGGCCTTGTCCTGCGAGAGGTGCGCCAGCAGGCGGAGCTCGATCTGCGAGTAGTCGGCGCTGATGAGGACGAAGCCCTCGGGCGCGACGAACGCCTTGCGGATCTCGCGCCCGACGTCGGTGCGGATGGGGATGTTCTGGAGGTTCGGGTCGCTTGAGCTCAGGCGACCCGTCGCGGCGACGGTCTGGTTGAAGCTCGCGTGGATGCGCCCGGTCTCGGGGTGGGTTTCCTCGGCGAGGTTGACGAGGTAGGTATTGACGAGCTTGGTGAGCTGGCGGTAGTCGAGCACGAGCTGGGGGAGCTTGGTTTCGATCGAGGCGTCCTGCGTGAGTTTCTCGAGGACCTCGGCGTCGGTGGAGGGGCCCGTCTTGCCGCGCTTGATGACGCGAAGCCCGAGGCCCAGGTCTTCGTCGGTGGGCTTGTTGAAGAGGATGCCCGCGAGCTGCTTGGGTGAGTCGGGATCGAAGCCTCGGTTGAGCGTGGTATACGCCTCGTCCTCGATCTCGGCGCGGAGTCGCTTGATCTCTCCCTCAAGGCGCGCGTGCTGTCGGGAGAGCTCGGAGGGATCGACGAGGATGCCGTTGTACTCGAGCTCGGCGAGCACCTCGACGAGCGGGAACTCGACCTCGTGGGCGAGCTTGAGGAGATTCTTCTCTTCGAGTTCGGGCAGCATGATGTGCGCGAGCTGGAGCGAGACGTCCGCGTCCTCAGCGGCGTAGGGCCCAGCCTGATCCAGCGGGACCTCGTCGAAGCGTTTCTGGTTCTTGCCCGAGCCGATCAGGTCCTTGATCGAGACGTTCGTGCGATTGAGGAGCGCGAGGGCGAGGTTGTCGAGCGAGTGGCTCGGGCGCGAAGCGTCGATGAGGTAGCTGGCGACCATCGTGTCGCAGGAGCCCTCGGACGAGAGGCCCGCGAGTTTCACGCCCGCTCGGCGGAGGACAATGAGGTCGTACTTGAGGTTGTGCCCAACTTTGGGCTTGGTTTCGTCCTCGATGATGGGGCGGAGCGCTTCGAGGACGGTGCTCTCGTCGAGGTGTTTCTCGCCCTCGGGCGCGCGGACGGGGACGTACCAGCCGGTGCCCGGCTTGGTCGAGAAGCTCAGGCCCGCGAGCTTGGCGAGCATCGGGCGGATGTGCGTGGTCTCGGTGTCGAGGGCGATGGCCTTGGCGCCCCTGAGTTCCTTGACGAGCGCCTCGAGTTCTTTCTTCGTGCGCACAATGCGGTAGTCGCCCTCGGCGGTTTGGGTCGCGTCGTCGGCGGGGGTCTGATCGAAGAGGCCGCCAAAGCCGCCGGGGTCTTTGGATTTCGATTTGGATCGCGTGGGTGCTGCCGTCGGTTCCGGCCCGGCGCCGGTGAGGGCTTTGACCTCGTCGAGGAGGCGGTTGAAGCCGAGTTCGCGGATGATCGGCTCAATCTTCTTGGGCTGGAGGCTGCTGAGCCTGCACGCTTCGAGGTCGAACTCGATCGGTGTGTCGGCGCGGAGGGTGACGAGGTCTTTGGAGAGCGGGAGCATGCTGGCCGCGGCGGCGATGTTCTCGCGGCGCTTGCCCTTGATGATCCATTCTTTCTTGGGTTTCGATTCGTCCTGCGCCTCGGCGAGGACGGCTTCGAGTGTGCCGAACTCGACGAGCAATTGGGCCGCGGTCTTGGGGCCCACGCCCGGGACGCCCGGGACGTTGTCGACGTTGTCGCCCATGAGTGTCAGCATGTCGACGACCTGATCGGGCGTGAGGCCCGTGTCGGCCATGAGCGCCTCCACGTCGATCACCGTGTCGTGGTGGATGTCGTAGATTTCGAACTGATTCGGTTCGAGGAGCTGCTTGAGGTCCTTGTCCTTGCTGATCACGCGGACGAGCATGTCCGGGTGTTCCTTCTTCATCCGCTCGGCGATCGCCGCGATCACGTCGTCGGCTTCGTATCCCTCGCTCCCGATGACGGGCATGCCCAGCTCAACGAGCATGGCCAGGCAGCGCTCGACCTGGGGTTTGAGGTCCTCGGGGGGTGCGTCGCGGTTGGCCTTGTAATCGGCGTAGAGCTGGCTGCGGAACGTGCCGCGATCACCCGAGACATCGAGCGCAACCGCGGCGTAGGTCGGCGGCCCGCCCACGTCCTGCATACGGGCCTCCTGTCCGCGGAGGAGCTTGAGGAGCATGCCCACGAAGCCGAACGTCATGTTGGTGGGCTCGCCCGTGACGGGGCTGGTCATGGGCGTGCGGATGGCGTGGTAGGCGCGGAAGAACTGGGCGTAGCCGTCGATGATGTAGAGGGTGGGCTTGCTGCTCACGACCCGTTGGCTCCGGAAGCGTCATCGTGCAGATATCTGATCCGCTCCAGATACGCCTCGCTCGGTTCGACGCCGCGTCGGGCCATAACGACCTTGGCGGTGTCGAAGAAGCGGGGGAGGCGGAAGGCGGAGACGCCCGCGTCGGTGGCCCAGGTGAAGGGGTCGACGCAGCCGACGACGGGCGATGTCGCGGCCCACATCGCGCCGGTGTGGATGACGGCCCCGGTCATGATGCGCGTCGAGATCGCGAACTTGACGTGGTCGCCCACGATCGAGCCCAGGAAGGTCTGGCCCGTGCGCTCGTGCGAGCCGTTGGCGGTCGCCTTGGCGATGACCTCGGCGTAGGTGTTGAGGAGGTTGGAGTTGTTGGTGCCCGCGCCGAAGTTGACCCATTCGCCGACCCATGAGTCGCCCAGGTGCCCCTGGTGGGCCTTGTTGGCGAGGCCCTGGAAGATGGTGCCCCCGACCTCACCCGCGATCTTGCAGCGTGGGCCGATGGCGGTGTTGGATTTGATGAGGGCCTGGTCGAGGATGGTTGAGTCTTCGCCGATGTAGATCGGGCCGACCAGGATGGCGCCGGGCCTGATGATGGCGCCGGCTGCGATCGCGATGGGTCCCTGCGAGGTGTCGAAGGTGACGCCTGGCCAGACGTCGGCGCCGCTGCGGATGACGACGGGGTGCGAGCCGCGTTTGAGTGAGCCCTCTGGCAGATCGGTGCCCGGGATCTGAATCAGGCGCGCAAGGTCGTGCTTGATGCAGGCGTCGCGGAAGCGCCGGATGTCCCAGGGTCTGCGCAGGAGGTGGAGCTCTTTGGTCGTGGTGACGCCCGAGGTCGGGATCTCGCCATTGACGATCTTGGCCGCGAGTTCGGGCTTGACGCACGCCACGACGACGGAGGCCTCGGGGTCTTTCTCGCTGGATCGTTCGACGATGACGGTGCCCGGCTTGATCTTGCTGAGGTCGCCCGGTGGGAGCGGGCAGCGCCCGTTGATCAGCAGGACCGAGTCCACGCCGGAGGGCATGGTGTTGACACTGAATTCGTACGCCTCTTCGACGAGAGGCTTGTGGTGCTCAGAAACAAAGACGCCTGCGATGTCTTCGTCGTCACCGAGCATCTGTTCGATGCGTTCGATGGTGGTGACCGCCCCGGTGCGCACGGCAAACGCCGGGCGCAGGTCGGTCAGCGGTGCGAGCTTGCCCTTGCCGTCATCGAAGAGGTAGACCTGCATGCGATCAGTCTACGTCCACGGGTGGCGACGGGCCGCTAGAGTGCGTGGCATGGACGCCCTGATCTTCGATTTTGACGGCGTGATCGCCGATTCCGAGCCGGTACACGAGCGGGCGATCACTCAGGCCGCCCAGGCGCTGGGCGTTTCGTTCACGCACGAGGACTACATGACCCGGATCATCGGTTTCGACGATCGGGATACGTTCCGGGTGATCTCGGAGATGGGGGGGCTTGACCTCTCGCCCGAGCGGATCGCAGAAGTGATCGCGGGCAAACAGGGAGACATGCTCGGGCGGATCGACCGGGGCGAGGTCCGTGCCTTTCCGGGCTCGCTCGATCTGGCGCGCGAGGCTGCCCGGTGGATGCCGGTTGCGATCTGTTCCGGCGCGGCCCGCGTGGAGATCGAGCGGATCCTTCGGGTGTTTGAATCGGCAGAGATCTTTCGTTGTGTGGTGTCCGCCGACGACGTATCGCAGGCCAAGCCCGATCCGGCGGGGTACCGGATGGCCGCGAGGCTGCTGGGCGTTGAGCCGGGGCGCTGTGTTGCGATCGAGGACACGCCGCGGGGCGCACGGGCTGCGAAGGACGCGGGGCTGAGGGTGGTGGGAGTGTGCCACTCGGTAGGGCGTGAAGAACTCAGCGGAACCGACGCGGTCGTCGGTTCGACCGCGGAATTGACGCTTGAATTCCTGCGGAGTCTTTAGCGCCGCCCCATCGTGTAGCGCCCGGTGTGGGGCGCATCGAAACCAAAGAATGTTCCGATGCGGCGCAGGGGCCACCAGAGAATGAGCGCCGGGACCGCGGAGTACGCCGCGATGAAGAGGCGCTGCGTGAGTTGCCCTCCCGCGTGGAAGCCGATCGGGTCGTAGAGCTCCCTGGCGCCGAACGCCGCGGTGACAACGATCTGCCACACCATGCCGGCCAGTGGCGTCAGCACGATCAGCGTCACGGGTGAGTTCAGGAACACCAAGCCCCGAGCCCCAAGCACAAGCTGCCCGGCGAGGACCATCCCGAGCGCGTTGGGTCCCGGGATCATCGCGGTCCCGCCGCCCGGGAGCGAAACTGGCGAGGTCAGGTCGATCAGCAATCCGGCGACGAGGGCCGCGATCGTTGTGATGCGGGCCGGCGCGTAGAGACCGATGAAAACGATTAGCGGCAGGACGAAGCTGGGCGCCACGCCGGTATCACCAAAGCGGAGCACGCCGCGCAGGCCGACCTCGACGCCCATCACGATCCACAGCACAACCGCAAAGACACCCCAGCTCATGACCCTGCTCCCGGCACGCGGACAACGACGCTGCTGACGCGCCGTGTATCGATGATGGGGCGCACGATGATCACCTGGCGGAGCGGGCTCTGGGGCGAGGGTTCGACGGCGATGATCTCGCCCACGATCAGGCCCTCGTGCCCGCGCCAGTTCTCATCGGCCAGCGCGACGTGCTGGCCGACCTCTGAGGTGCGGGGTGTCTGTTCGAGTCCTTCGGTGACGTATCGCCCCGGGCCCTTGAGGGTGCCGTCGCCCTGTGGGGTGAGGTCAAACCGCAGGCCGGCGCTGTCGCCTTCGCCCGTGGTGATGACTTCGATGGTGTCGGCGTTGCGGTCGGTGATGGGGAGGATGTCGCACATCGCGTCGTCGAGGTTGACGATGCGTCCGAGCAGGTGCTGGCCGCGCGCGGTTGCGACGCTCCCTGATTCGATCCCGTCACGCTGGCCAGCCCTTACGCGCAGGAGGCGCCCCGTCGGATCGGTAGTGCCCGCGATGATGCTGGCGGTGATGAGCTTCATCGGGTCTGATTGCGTGCGACGGGCGCCGCGGAGCTCGTCGTTCTCGCGCCGGAGGCGCAGATTCTCGAGTTCGAGGCGTTGCACGAGCGACCGGAGCTGCTCGATCTGGCCGACCAGGGGCTCGGGGTGCTGGGCGGGCTCTGCTCTGACGAGCCAGTCGCCGATCGCCTTGACGAGATCCGCCGGGGGCGAGGTCAGACGCTGGACGATGCGTCCGGGAATGCGCGTCCAGGTCAGGCGCTGGGCGGGCAGGAACGTGGTGACCGCGAGCACGCAGAGCGAGAGGGCGAGCATCCGGCTTGCTGTGACGAGACCGCGTCTGGACACCGCGGCTCCTCCTTGGTTAGTTCAAGCGACGGTCGGCGCTAGAGATCGAGATCGTTCTCAAGCACTTCCTTCCATTCCTCGAGGTGCTCGAGGAATATGGCGGTCCCTCGCGCGACACACGTCAGCGGATCCTCCGCGACACGCACCGACAGCCCCGTTGCCTTGTAGAGCACCGTGGGCAGCCCGCGCAGAAGCGCCCCGCCGCCGGCGAGGGTGATGCCGTTCTCGACAAGGTCTGCCGCCAGTTCGGGCTCGGCGCGTTCGAGCGTCCGGACGACTGTGTCGATGATCGAGTTGATCGGTTCCTGCAGCGCTTCGCGGATTTCGGAGTCGCTGATCGAGGCTTTGCGGGGCAGTCCCGAGATCATGTCGCGTCCGCGGACGTCGATGCTGCCGAGCTGGCCCTCGGTCTCGGCGGCGGAGCCGATCTCGATCTTGATCCGTTCAGCGGTCTGCTCGCCCACCATCAGGTTGTAGGTGCGCTTGAGGTAGTTGATGATCGCCTCGTCCATGTCGTCGCCGGCGACGCGGACGCTCTCGCACACAGCGATGTCCGCCAGCGACATGATGGCGACCTCGGTCGTGCCGCCGCCGATGTCGACGATCATGCTCGCGGTCGCCTCGGCAAAGGGCAGGCCAGCGCCGATCGCCGCGGCCATGGGTTCTTCGATGAGGTACGTGCGGCTGGCGCCGGCGCGGTCTGCTGAGTCGGTGACGGCTCGCTTCTCGACGGCTGTGATGCCGCTGGGCACACTGATGACGACGCGTGGGCGCACAAAGTTGTACTTGCCGCGGACTTTGTTGATGAAGTAGCTGAGCATCGCCTCGGTGATCTCGAAGTCGCTGATCACGCCGTCTTTGAGCGGGCGGATCGCGGTGATCGAGCCGGGCGTCTTGCCGAGCATTTCCTTGGCGTACCAGCCGACGGCCTGCCCGCCCTTGAGCACCTGGTTGGTGCCTTTGCGCACGGCGACCACGCTGGGCTCGTTGAGGACGATGCCTTGGCCACGCACAGCCACCAGCGTGTTGCAGGTCCCCAGGTCGATCCCGAGGTCGAGGCTGAAGTACTTGAGTAGTCGGTCGAGCAGCTCCACGCTCCCTTACTTCCGCAGAATGCTCGGCCAAGCCTCGACGAATCCACGCCGACCCCCCCCGAGCAGTCATCCGGCATGACTATATCCGACAGCGGTCGATCGGAGCCGTTCTGAGCGATTTGGGGAGAAACAAAGCCGGCGGCGACTCGGAAGAGTTCGCCGCCGGCAGCGGGGTTGAACCTGTCGGTTGCCCGGATGGTCTGGTCTTAGTTCGTGCGAGCCCGAACCGAGGGGAGCTCGATCTCGCTCTGCTGCTCGCCGATCTCGATCTCGCCGATCGGGCCGAGGTCCTCGAACCGGTTGGACTTGATCTCGTAGGTCTCGTCACCCCGGATCTCGGCGTCGATCTGGACACGGGCCCGCTCGACGTAGCGCTCGTCCGCGCTCCGGGTGGCCAGCGAGGCCATCCGGGATTCCTGCTCGGCGCGGATTTTGGCGATCCGGCTGGTCACCTGATCCAGGCTGTCGGCCTGGAAGGGGCTGATCGAGTCGATCGTCTTCTGACGCTTCTCGAGCATCGTCAGCAGTCGCTCGTTGCGGCTGACCGCGTCGATCTGCTGGTCGAGCTGCCAGAGCTGGCTCTGGAAGTCCGCCCGCTCGGTCTCGAGCGTGGTCAGCAGCTCGCCGAGGTTCTGTTCCTGCTGCTTCAGGAAGCCCATGTCGCGGTCGAGCTCGCCCGTGCGGGACGCGTAGGAGTCACGCAGGCGACGGATCTTCTCGGCCTTGGCGTAGGCCTCTTCGAGGTCGAGCTTGGCGTTGTTGTGCCAGACTCGGACGACGCGGTAGCTGTCGCCGCGGGCTTCCTCGCCCTGCGAGATCAGGTTCTGCAGGCTTGCGAGGTCGTTGTTGGCCAGGGCGACGACGCGGGCGGCGACGGCCCTTTCGTGCTCGAACTGGGAGAGCTGGGTCTGCAGCTCGCTCAGGTCGCTGCGGACCGTGGCGATTTTCTTGGGGTACTGCGCTTCCAGCGAGCGGAGCTGCTCGCGGATGGCGATGGGGTCATCGACGTTGTTGTTGATGGCCTGCGAGAGATTGGTGCCAGCCTGGTGGGCCAGAGCGCGGGCGCTGCCCGGGCTGACCGCCTCGGCGACCACGAAAGCCGCTCCAGCGCCCAATGCCGTGATGACACCAATGCGAACGACGTTGCAAACGATTCCGGCCATGACTGGGCCTCCTTCTCAGACGTGTGCGATCCGGGTCTTGGCTTTCCTCTGCCTTGCCCGTCTGGTTCTGGTACTGGACGCTTCTTGGGGAGCCAATCCGCTGGATTTCACGGTCGGTGCTCAGATTTGAGAAATCGCACCTTGGGCCACCCTGAGAGCGGGATCAGGTACAATCGACAGGCCCAGAACCTGTGTTGACACGAAAGGAATCGGGCCCGGGACGGAACAAGCGTCCGTCAGGGGCAGACAGAGCGCCGGCATCGAAGCCGGGGCTTTGCGGGGCTGCCCCCGATAGCAGCGGGGATCGATCATGCTGACCAACGTGACCACGGGGTTTATTGCTCGCTTGCGCGGCAACGACGAAGCCGCCTGGTATGAGCTCTGGGAGACCTTCGGGCCCGTTCTGCGCTCCCAGCTGACCAAATGGGGCAAGGGGCGGATCGGGGTTGAAACCGTCCGTGATCTGTCGCAGGAGACGTTGGCCGCGTTATCGGGCTCGATCGATCGGTACGACCCGAGCCGGGGGGCGCGGTTTAGCACCTGGCTTCTGGCGATCGCCAAGCACGTTCTTGGTGACGAGATGGACAAGCGCATGGCGCTCAAGCGGGGCTCTGGCAAGCGAGGTGCCTCGTTCGAGGAAGCCTGGATGAAGGCATCGCCCGAGATGGGCGTCGACGAGGAGTACGAGGCCGCGGTCTTTCGAGCCAAGGTCGAAGCCGCGCTTCGCAATGTGGAGAAAAAGGCTGATTTCGTGGATTTCTCGATCTACCGGATGCGGGTGCTCGACGGGATGCCCGGCAAGGACGTCGCCGGGCAGGTTGGGGTGAGCGAGCCGACGATCAGCAGGCGACTGGCCAAGATCCGGGAATTGCTGCGGATTGAGATGAGGGAAGTGATCGGGAAGTTCAGCTTCACGGATGAAGAACTCGAAGAAGCGAAGCGAAACGGGGTGGAGCTGAATCCCAGCAAAGCGGACGACGGCCTCTTCGATGAGGCCATCGCGGAGATCTGCTTCCAGCAGCAGGAGCTCCGCCGGCGGGACGAGGAATCGGCCCGGTTCGGCGGCCCCTGATGGCATGGTCGCTTTGCAATACGTCCGACAGAGGAGTCTGACATGGGGATGCTTGGAACAGTCGTCGCCGTCGTTCTGATGGCCGTAGCCGCGGCGATCATCTTCGTTTTCATACTCATCCCGGTGCTCAAGCTCCTGGGCAAGCTGGTCAGCCATGTCGTCCGAACGCTGGTCAACATCGTCGCCGATGCATTGCGTTTCGTCGGGTCGATCCTGGTGATCCCGGTGTTCATGCTGCTGACCGTGGGCTCGATCATCATCGGGCGCTGGTCTGCGACGGGGCACTACGGGCGGGCGGTCTCGAGCGAGATCAAGTCGGCCGGTCTGAATCTCTACCGCGTGGCGCTTGGGCATCCCCTCAGGCTGATCGGGCTTGGGCTTGTGATCGACGGGTTCGAGAAGCGACTCCCGGAAGTCGTCGCCGCGGCTCCGGGTCGCGACAAGCCCAAGGGGCGCAAGAACCAGTTTGACGGGTACACCATCGTCGGCTCGCTCGCGGGGGGCGGGTCCGGCGCCCGTTTGTATATCGCCGAGCCCGATGACCTGAAGCTCGCTGCGTACGAGCGTCGCGGCATCACCGATGCGCAGCAGGTCGTCATCAAGGCGTTTCATCTGAACGAGGGCAGCAGCATGCCCCAGATCATCCGCGAGAACCGTGCGCTCGACGCGGCCAAGAGGCTCGGGCTTGTGCTCGAGCACGACCTGACCGACGAACGTTTCTATTACGTCATGCGGTACGTGCCGGGCGATCAGCTCACCATCGTGGCGCAGCGTGCCCACGCCGAGAGCGGCCCGAAGGGGCTCAACGACCGCCAGCTGCGCAAGCTTCTCAGCCACGGGCGCGATCTCTTCAGCACGCTCAGCCTGTACCACTCAGGAGGCCTGTGGCACAAGGACGTCAAGCCAGACAACGTGGTTGTTGACGAGACCGGGGCGCACCTGGTGGACCTTGGGCTCATCACGCCGCTGCGATCGGCGATGACACTGACAACGCACGGGACGGAGTACTTCCGTGACCCGGAGCTCGTGCGCATGGCGCTGCGGGGCGTGAAGGTCAACGAGGTCGATGGCGCGAAGTTCGATATCTATGCCGCCTCGGCGGTGTTGTACTCGATGGTCGAGAACTCCTTCCCCGCGCACGGCGGGCTCAGCCAAATCACGCGACGTTGCCCGGAGTCGGTCCGCTGGATCATCCGGCGCGGCATGACCGAGTACGACAAACGCTACACGACCATGAAGGAGATGCTCGCGGACCTGGACTACGTCCTGACTTCGAGCGATGCGTTCGCGGTCAAGCCCGCTGAGCTGCCCAGCATGCGGGGTGGGCACGTCGAATCGCTCGAGCCGGAGATGGACGAGAACGAGGCATTCCTGGCGTCGGTCGCCGCGGCTCGCGCAGCCAACCCCGGGCCCGCGGCATTGCGGACCCCCGAGGCTCCCAGGCCCGATGCGAAATCGCACCTGGGCTCGCGCCCACGTCTGATGGTGACGGGTTGGTGGTCTGGCAAGTACCAAGTCGATGACCCCGGCGCGGGCAAGATGGACCAGATGGCCGAGGTTGCCGAGGCTGTGATGCCCCCGCCCCCGCCCGTGCGATCGGTTTCGCCCCACGCGCGTGCCCGCAACGCGCAGGAACAGGTCAAGAGTGCCCGTGCTCGCGCGACCGAACGTAGGACACGTGCGAAGCAGCGCGCAACGGCGCACCGGAACAAGGTCCACGGGCGTTCGCGCTCGGGCATCAACCCCGGCGCCGCGGTCGCGGTAGGGGTGTGCGTTGGGTTGGTCTCGATCCCTGTAGCGATTGCACTCCTGCCCGGGCCTGAGGCTTCGGTAAGCGTGACATCAACGACCGGTGATGCACGCGTCACGCACAAGCTCTCGGGCGATGCCTCGGTCGTCGCAGGGATGACATCGGATTGGCTTGATTCGCTCCCGTCGAAGGACCGCGGGCGTGCCGTGGTTCTGAATATGTTCAGCCCCCCGATGGATAAGTCGATCAAGAGCCGCGTCGAAGAGAGCCTGGAGGCGCTGCGTAAGCTCGGCTTTGATACGGTCGACAACATCAACTTCAAGGGCCAGGCAGAGCTGGACGAATCGGATCGGAACGATCTGCTTGCGAGCCTGCGGACTACGCGCGAGCTGGCCCCGAGCGACCCGGAGCGTGCAGCCGATTCGATCTGGGAATGGCTCGGTTCGCAGGATGACGGCTACAGCCTTGCGGTTGTGCTCGGTCCGGCGCCCAAGAATTCCCCGGAAGACCCTGATGAGCTCGTCACGATGATGGCCGGACGAAACCGCACAGCGTGGTCGACCGAGCCGTCGATCGAAGAGGTCGTCAGCAGCGTTTTGAAGTCGATCGGCGAGGACTCCGACTGAGCTTTACGCGGATGCGTGCGAGAGCCGGATCAGGCTCTCAAGCGTTTCCCTGGCTCTCCCCGAATCGATGGCCTGTGTCGCAAGACGCAGGCCTTCTTCGATGGTGGAACTCGCGTCGGCAACGACCAGTGCCGCGGCGGTATTCAGGCAGACGATCTCCCGGTGGGGGCCGGGCTGGCCATCGAAGATCGTCCGGATGATCTGAGCCGCGTCTGCGACGTCGCTTGCGATCAGATTCTCGCGCGGGGTCGCGGACAAACCCAGACCGGCGGGGTCGATCTCGGTCAAGGAGACTTTGCCGGCTTCGACGGTCGCGGCGTGCGTGACACCCATCAGTGAGATCTCGTCGAGGCCCTCGGCGCTGTGGATGACCATGGCCTTGTGCGCACCGAGCCGAGCAAGCGCCTGCGCGACGCGCTCGACCCATCGGCGTTCGTACACGCCGATGAGCTGGCGCTCGGCCTTGGCCGGGTTGGTCAGCGGGCCGAGCAGATTGAAGACGGTCGGAACGCCGAGAGACTTCCGAGGGCCCGCGGCGAATCGCATCGCGGGGTGGTGATGGATCGCAAAGCAGAAGCAGACCCCGATCTCATCGAGGCAGCGGGCCTGGATCTCGGGCGAGGCGTCGACGTTGACACCGATCGCCTGCAACACCTCGGCGGAGCCTCGCCCGGTTCGGCTGCGGCTGCCGTGCTTGGCGACGCGGGCGCGGCGCTTCGCATCGGGCAGTGCGCTGGCCGCGGCCGCGACGATGGCCGCGGCGGTCGAGACGTTAAAGGCCTTGGGCGTGCCTCCGGTGCCGCAGGTATCAAGGAGCGACTCCCCCGGCGGGCAGGCATAGGGCACGTTCTGCACATTGGCGCGCATCGCGCGGGCTCCGCCGATCAATTCTTCGATCGTGGCGCCGCGGACCTCGATCAACGCGAGCACAGCCCCGATCTGGGCATCGTCCAGCTTCCCGGCGAGCAGATCCAGAAAGAGGGCTTCCGCGTCCGTATCGCTCAGAGTTTCGCCCGTGACAAGGCGTGTCATGATACTCATAGCCATACCCTAGCGGCTCTTGGCGAACCGGTGGGGCGCCCGCCCGATATACACTCTTAGAGAGATGAACGCACCGAGACCAACCCGGACGCCCCCACGCGAGGTCCACGCGAGCGTGGCCTCGGCTCGGCGCCGGCTCGGTGTCTCGATGCTCGTCACACAACTCGCCCCCGCGATGGCGATCGGTGGGGGTGTCGCAGCGCTGCTCGTGGTCGCGGTCAAGGTCTTTGGTGCCCACCTCGGCCTTGGCCAACCAGGCTGGATGGGCTGGACAGGTGTCGTTGCCGGGCCGATCCTGCTCGCGGGCTTGTGGGCGATCCTGGCTGTGCGCCGGCGATGGCCTTCGGTTGTCGCAGCGGCTTCGGTGCTCGATGAGGCGTCCGACACGCATGATCTGCTGGGCTCCTCGCTGGAAATCGCGCAGCGCTCCGAACTCGGGTTCTTCGAGCGTCAGACGATCAGTGCGGCTGAATCCGCGGCAAGCCGCGCCGCGACGAAGGACGTCGGCCAGTTGGTGTATGGGCCGCGATGGGTTGTGGGTGTTGGCAGCGTTGCGATGGCGGCATTGCTTGCGTGGCTGGCTCCGATGCGCGAGCCCGCACTGCCCGGCCCGGCACCGATCGTGCGGATGCAGAGCCCCGAAGCGATCAGCGCTGCGGCGGACAAGGTTGCCAGCGCCAAGGAAGCGCTCGAGACCGCGCTGTCGACGGGGCAGATCAATCAGCAGGAATTGGCCGCGGTCGAGGAGCTCGAGCGAGAGCTCTCCGAGGGCCTGCGCGAGCCAGAGGAGGCGGTCGCCGCGGCCGCCGAGTCGTTGCAGCGTTCCGCCGATGAAGCCGCCAAACGCGCCCAGCGCGAGCAGGCAAGGAGCGAAGCGCTGCGCGAGCGACTCGCATCGATCGATCCCGAGAGCTTCGGTGAAGCGCAGGAGCTCGCGCAGGATCTTACTGAGGGGGACTTCGAAGGCGCCGCGAGCGAAGCGGAGCGTCTGCTGGAGCAGATGAAATCCGCACCGGCCGAGGAGCAGCAGAAGCTCGCCAACGAGCTGCGTCGGCTTGCCGAGGAGATCGAGCGTCAGCAGCAGGAATCGCAGGGCTCCGAGAGATCTGAGCCCGAGCCACAGGAGTCCGAACAACCCGATCCCGTGGAGCAGGAGCCGCCAGCTGAGCCTCAGAAGCCCGAGGAGATCAAGGAGCAGCTCGAGCGTGAAGGCGTCGCGCCCGAGGACGCCGAGCGCCTGGCCCGGGAGATTCACGACCAGCAACAGCGTGAGCGCGAAAGCGAGCAGGCCGAGCAGGAAGCCCGCGACGAGGCCAAACGGGTCGCGGATGAGCTGCGCCGCGAAGCCGACAAACTCAGCCCTCCCGAAGAGAAAGGGGAACAGCAGGATCAAGGGGAGCCGACCGAGCAGCAGGAACAGCAGCCGGGCGAGCAGGACCAGTCCCAACCCGGAGATCAGGGCCAGCAGAGGCCTCAGCCCTCCAACTCGGACCAGGCAGGCGAGCAGGGGCAGGGCGAGCAGCCAAAGCAGGGATCGGAAACAGAAGCAGAACAGAGAAAACAGCAAAGCGGCGATCAGCAGGGCGAGGGCGAGGGCCAGGGCGAACAGAAGGAAGGCGAGTCCAAAGAAGGCCAGCCCGAGCAAGGCGGGCAGGAGAAGGAAGGTCAACAGCCAACCGAAAGCGAAGGCGGCGAGCAAGGTCAGCCGTCCGACGCCGGCACGCCCAAACCCGGCCAGGAACCCGGACAGGAATCAGGCCAGCAGCCCGGTCAACAGCCCGGTCAACAGCCTGGCGAGCAACCGGGGAGTCAGCCCGGCTCTGAGCCAGGCGAAGGCGCCCAGCAGCAAGAGGGCATGGGCGACGGCGACGGCCAGGGGCAGAGCCCGGGCCTCGGCGAAACGCTCCGCAGGATGGCAGAGCAGAGGCAGCGCGCCGAGGATGCGGGCAACTCCGCGCGCGATCTGCAGCGCCGCGCCGATGAACTGACCGGCCAAGCTCCGGGAATGGACGCACAACGCGACGCCGCCGAGCGATTTGCGCCGGATGCCGGCTGGGAAGGCCAGACCGAGTTTGTCGATGCGCGCACGCAGGACGAAGCGGACCCCGAGCGTGAGAACATCATCGCCGAGTGGTTCAACCCCTCGGCCAAGCCGGGTGAGGCTGCCAAGCCGGGTCAGATCGATCCGAGCCAGAGCGTGCAGCAGGCCGAGCAGCGGGCCCAGCGGGCGCTGGAGCAGCAGGCCGTCCCGAGGCGTCACGCGGATCTGATCAAACGCGTCTTCAATCGTTACGGCGAGCGAGCGCAGCAAGCCGGACCCAAGGGCACGGCGCCTCCGACCGACGCGAAGGATGCGCCTTGAATCTCGTCTTTGTCGATCCCCGGTGGCTGGCGATGTCGCTCGTCGCGATCCCGCTTGGCTGGATGCTTGTCCGCTGGTGCGTCGCGATGGCGCGAGTCCGTCGCTGGTCCGCGGTCGCGATGCGAGCGATGCTCATGTCGCTCATCGCGGCGATGCTGGCCGGGGCGAGCGCCATTCGCGAGACATCCAAGGTTGCCGTGATCGCGGTGGTGGATGTCTCAGATTCGGTGCGCCGCTTCGGCTGGGTGGGCCTGGATTCCGAGGGCAACCGTGTCGACGTGCTCGAAGCCGTGACGCGGTCGCTGCGATCGCTTGACGCTGGTCGCGGGCCCGACGACCTGCTCGGCGTGGTTGTGTTCGGCGGCGACTCCGCGGCGATCGCTACGCCCTCGCGGGCCTCGATCCTTGGGCGAGACCTGGATGTCCGGCTCTCGGAGGGCACGGACCTGGCCGGCGCGCTCAGGCTGGCCGGCGCGATGATCCCGCCCGACGCCTCCGGCAGGCTTCTGCTCGTCAGCGACGGCAATCAAACGCTCGGCGACGCCCTCGAAGCGACGCGCGAGATCGCGCAGCGTTCCTCGTCGGGATCGCTCGGGGTCGATGTTGTGCCCGTTGAATTCCGTATCGGCGACGAGACCATCGTCGAATCGGTGATCGTGCCGACCCAGGCGGCAGCCGAATCGGTGGTCACGGTGCGCGTGGTCATCAGCACGGTCACAGGGACAACAGGCACGCTCTATCTGACCGAAGAGAGCGTGAGCATCGATCTCAACGGCGCCGAACCGGGGCAGGGCCGGCGCCTCGAGCTGTCCCCGGGGCGCCACGCGATACTCCTGGATGTGGCGCTGCCTCAGGGACGGATCCATCGCTTCAAGGCGACGTTCGAGCCCGATGCCACACGCACGCCCGACGGCGTGCGGTTCGCGGGCGATACGCATCTGGATAACAACCAGGCCGAAGCGTTTACGATCAGCCCGGGCTCTGGTTCGGTTCTGATCATCGACGGCGTCGGCGAAGGCAACCCGAACGCTCCGGGGGGCGTCCTGGCGACCAGCCTGACACGCAGCGGCGCCGATGTCCGGTTTGTGTCTCCCGAGAGCGCGCCGACCGACCTGCTCGGCTTCCAGCCCTACGACCTTGTCATCCTGCAGAACATCGCAGCCGACCAGCTCTCAGCAGAGGTGCAGCGCCACCTCGCGGCGCACGTGCGCGACATGGGCGGCGGGCTCATCATGATCGGTGGTCCCGCGTCGTTCGGCTCGGGCGGATGGATGGGCTCGCCGATCGAGCCGCTGCTTCCGGTCAAGCTCGACATCGGCGAGAAGCTCATCGAACGACGGACCGCGATCGTGCTCGTTCTGGACTCTTCGGGTTCGATGGGCGCCAGCGTGGGCGGTTCGTTCAAATCCCAGCAGCAGATCGCCAACGCCGCCGCCGCGATCGCGGTTAAAAGCCTCGGCGAGAACGACTTGGTCGGCGTGATCGAGTTCTCAAGCGATGCGACATGGGTCCGCCCGCTCGCGGTGAACGACGAACCCGACGCGACCGCGGCGGCGATCGAATCCATCACTCCCGGCGGGGGCACGAACATACCTCCTGGCCTTGAGCTGGCGCGAGAAGCGCTCTTAGGCGTCGAGGCCGCGGTGAAGCACATCATCGTGCTCTCCGATGGCCAATCGATGGGCTCGAACTTTCTGCCCGCCATGTGCGAGCAGCTCGCAACCGAGGGCATCAACGTCTCCACGATTTCGGTGGGCGACGGCGCGGACACCGAGACGATGTTCGCGATGGCCGACAAGGGCGGGGGCGTGCACTACCCCGTGACAAACCCGAGCGTGCTGCCCCGTGTGTTCGTGCGCGCGGTTCGCATCGTGCGCGATCCGCTGATCAAGGAAGGCCTCTTTCAGCCCGTTGTGATGCCCACCGGCTCGCCCGCGGTCGCCGGGCTCGGGTCGCTCCGTGAACTCGGTGGTCTTGTGCTCACCGCGTTCCGTGACGATCCGCTCGTGACCAACGCGATCGCCACACCCGCGGGCGAGCCCGTGCTCTCGCACTGGACCGCGGGGCTGGGGCGTGTGGCTGCCTTTACGTCCGATGCGCACAGCTGGGCCCAGCCCTGGCTCGGCTGGCAGGGGTACGACACATTCTGGTCGCAGCTGACAAGGCTCATCGCACGTGCCCCCGCGGCGCGCGGCGTCGAGTTGACCACCGAAATCGATGCCGGTCGCCTCCGCCTCCGGATGCTCTCGCTGGACAGCCAGGGAAACCCGATCGATGGCCTTGCGGTCCCTGCGACGGTCTACACACCCAGGGGCGACCGATTCGATGTCATGCTCGAACAGAGCGGGCCCGGGCAGTACGAAGCGGTCGCCGATGCCTCGGCGAGCGGGAATTACATCGCCATCGTGCGCCCGCGCGAGGGCGCCAAAGCGCTCCCCCCCGTGCTCGGCGGCGCGACCCAGACCGCCAGCGCCGAGTATGTCAGCCTGCGCAGCGATCGTGCGCTGCTCGAGAGCATCGCAACGATCAGCGGGGGGCGCATGCTGGATTTCTCAGATCTCACCGCTCAGGTGCTCTATCAGCGGGGCGAGATCGAACCGAGGCGCGCCGAGGCCTCGCTCTGGCGAACGCTGCTCCTGCTCACATTGATCGTGATGCTCCTGGATGTCGCGACGCGCCGCATCGCCTGGGACCGCTTCTTTACCGAGCGCCAGCCAAGGGCGTTGAAAGCCAACGCTGCCGCTGCGGGCGCCACGCTCGGGCAGCTCCGCGAAGCCGCCAGAGCGAAGCCCGAGAGCGAGCCCGCGGTCCGATTGACCTCAGACGATGCTTCGAAGATCGCTTCAGAGGCGAGGCTCAAGCGCATGCAGGCCCGTCGGGGTGCGCAGCCAAAGCCCGACTCCGGCGCGGCGCCAACGAAGCTGGCCGATACGACGAAGCCCCGGGAGCAAGACGCAGCGGACTCGGGTCTCCTCGCGGCCAAGCGCCGAGCGCGGAAGCGATTCGAGGAAGAGGGATGACCAAGAAGCGAATCCCAAAGCCCTGGGAGCTCGATCCGACCGCACGCTTCGACGACCGCGCCGAGCTCTACGCCAAGTTCCGCCCGAGCTACCCACCCGAGGCGATCGACGCTGTGCTGGAGGGGCTTGGCGATCCGGCGCAGCTTGTCGCTGCGGATCTTGGGGCGGGGACGGGTATCGTCTCTCGCCTTGTCGCTGACCGCGGGGTCCGGGTGCTCGCCGTCGAGCCCAACGCTCAGATGCAGCGTGCTGCGATTCCCCACGGGCATGTGCGCTGGATCGAGGGCCAGGCCGAGGCGACAACGCTGGACGCCAGCTCGGTGGACCTGGTCGTGTGCGGGCAGGCGTGGCATTGGTTCGAGCCTGGCGCAACCTGCAGGGAGATCTCGCGGATTGCCAGGCCCGGTGCGCGTCTGGTGCTGCTCTGGTACGACGATCGCCCGGGCGATGCGCCCAGCGCCGAGTACCGACGCATCGTGGAGCCGGGCGCGAAGGAGACGTTTGGTATCCATGCCGTCGAGCAGTGGGAGCCGAGCCTCGCGGAGCCGCTGGACCAAGCCGACTGCGAGCGGTTCGAGTTCGACTACTCGTATCGGCTCGATCTTGCGGGCTTGATCGGTCGCGCTCGCTCGGCGAGCTACGTTCCGCACCAAGGGCCCGAAGCCGATCGCCTCGAGCGAGAGATGGTGCGGATGCACGCGCACTTCGCAGAGCCCGACGGCCTGGTGACGATGAGCCTCGTCTGCATTGTGCACAGGTTTGCGATCTAGTCGATCATTTCGCCGAAAAGCGAGAGCCCGGATCCGTCCGTGACACGGACGCGCCGGATCTGCCCGGGCAGGAGCGAGGCGTCGGCCCTGGGCGCGTCGAACATGACGATCTGGTCGCCATCGGTCCGCCCAGAGAACTGGACGGTCTCTGTCGCGGTGCGTTCGAGCACCGCTGCGATCGAGGTTTCGTGTGTCTCGTCGGCGCTCTGGCCGCCGATGGTCAGTTGCACGCCACCCGAGGCCTTCTTGGCCTGCCTTCCGCTCAGCCCCGCGGCCTTGATCGCGTGCTGGCTCGGGCCCTCGATCAGGATGTCGTACGCACTTCCGACCTGTTCGCGGCTGATCTCGTCTGAGATCCTGTGCTGCACCGCGAGCAGCTCGTTGTTGCGGGCGCGCTTGACCGACTCGGGCACGTCGTCCGGGATCTTGTCGAACGCAACCGTTCCCGGGCGGGGCGAGTACTTGAAGATGAAGCAGCTCTTGTACCGCGAACGCTCGAGCAGCGACACGGTCTGGGCAAAGTCCTCGTCTGTTTCGGTCGGGAAGCCGACGATGATGTCGCCCGAGATCATCAGCGGGCGACCGATCTCGGGCTGGTGCAGGTGCTCGCGGGCGCGCCCGACGAATTCGTCGTACTCGCCAACGGTGTAGCCCCGGTTCATCATCTTGAGCATGCGGTCAGAGCCGGTCTGGGCGGGGACGTGCAGGTACCGGCAGATCCGTGGGCAGTCGCGCATGACCTCGAGCACGTCATCGCCGAAGTCACGCGGGTAGCTGGTGACGAACCGGAGCCTCTGGATCCCCGGCGCTTTCTCGTGGATCTGGTAGAGCAGGTCGGCGAACGTGGTCACGCTCTCGCCCGAGAGCGGATCGCGCCGGTGCCCGCCCTTGAACGCCCGACCCTTCTGGGACTGCGTCACGCCTCCCGCGGTGACCGCCGAGGCGTGCTCGAAGCGGTAGTGGTTGACCGTCTGCCCGAGCAGCGTGATCTCGAGGACGCCCTGGTCGGACAGGCGCTGGCACTCCTCGACGATGTGGCTCGGCGGGCGGTGGATCTCAGCGCCACGCGTAAAGGGCACCACGCAGTACGTGCAGAACTTGTTGCACCCGCGCGTGATCCGCACGTACGCGCTCCGGCGGAGCGATCCAACAGGATCGATCGGGCTGACCGAACGCGAGAGATCCAGGTGCTCGAGAGAATCCTCGGCCGCCGACAGCGTCGCGCTCCGCCTGGAGTTTGAGCCCTGCAGCGCCATGGCTTTGGCCGACTTGGTTGCCGCGTGCGGGTCCTCGGCGACAAGGCTCTCGCGCGTCCGGACGGCGTTGTCGAGCAGCGCCGGCAGCTTGTCCAGTTCGCCCGGGCCGCACATCACGTCGACCACGGGCATGCGGTCCATCAGCTTGGCGCCGTCGCGCTCGGCCATGCAGCCCAGAACACCAACGACCATCTGGGGCTTGTCGGCCTTCTGCTCGCGCAGCTCGCCGAGCCGACTCCAGACCTTCTGCTCGGCCTGCTCGCGCACGGAGCAGGTGTTGTACAGGACCACATCCGCCTCGCCCGCCTTGGAGGTGAAGGTGTACCCCAGGCTGGCCAGTCGACCAGCGACCAGCTCCGAGTCGAGCTCGTTCATCTGGCAGCCAAAGGTCTCGAGATAGACGCGTTTGCCGGGCATGCGGGGCAACTCTACGCCGGGCAAGGACTTGGAGGCGTCAATCCCGTCATCCGGGTCCGGATAGACTTGTCCTCGCATGTGGCGCAACATCTCCCTGGCCAACAAATGTCTCTTGCTCTTCGGAGCCGCGATCGTGCTGATCGTTTTCTCCGCTCTTTTGGCGCCGTGGCTCCGCATGAACGCTCTGGTGGGCGATGTCCAGCAGGAGCTCTCACGCCAACTCGTCTCGGCCTGGGAGCGCACCGAGCGTGAGAGCCCCGGAGGCCAGGCCTCAGCCGCGTTCGGGGTCGACCGCATGAGCCTCGAGGAAGCCGCCGAGCGGGCCAGCGAGGACAAGGACCTCGCCCGGGCGCTCGCCTACTTTGAGCGCGCCGACGCCCCGCCCGATTATCAATGGTCGGGCTGGGACGGGACAGCCCGTCGCTACTACTACGCCCGGCTGGACAATTCCGTCGCCTCGCCCCCCTTGCTCTCGGAGAGGGGCTCCATCATCATCCTGGATCGGCGTTCGACCGAAGCCGCCCGGCTGCTCATCTTCAATCTGATCTATCTCATCGGCGCGGGCGCGATCGTGCTGGCGCTCGCGGTGCTCGTTTTCTATCTCATCACCTCGATCCTGATCCTCGAACCCGTGCGGGAGCTGAAACAGACCGCGGAGCTTGTGGTCGACGGGGAGCTGGGCGCCCGAAGCCAGATCACCACAGGCGATGAGTTCGAGGAGCTTGGCAAGGCGTTCAACGCCATGCTCGAGCACATCCAGCGGAGCCAGGACCAGCTCCGCTCGATCAACGCCGCCCTTGATCTCAAGGTGGGGGAGCTGGCCAACGCGAACATTGCGCTCTTCGAATCCGCCAAGCTCAAGGGCGAGTTTGTCGCCAACGTCTCGCACGAGCTCAGGACGCCGCTCAACTCGGTCATCGGCTTCGCGGAGCTGCTGATGGAGATCGCCAACGCCGAGGCGATCGCGGGCGATGATTCGACCAAGCACCGCAAACGCGTGCGCTACATCGAAAACATCCTGACTTCGTCGCGCAACCTGCTGGAGCTGATCGACAGCCTGCTCGAAATGGCCAAGATCCAGGCGGGCAAGAGCGAGATCACCGTTGACACGGTCGACATCGCCAAGGTGTGCGAGGCCCTCGCGAGCCTGATCGAGCCGCTGGCGCGCCGCAAGGGGATCGAGATCGAGATCGATGTCGCGCCCAATCTGCTGGATGTCGAGACGGATTCGCGCAAGCTCCAGCAGATCCTGTTCAACTTTCTTGCCAACGCCGTGAAGTTCACCGAGCCCCAGCCAGGCGGGCAGGCCCCGCGCGTGACGCTCCGCGCCGAGACCCTCCCCGGGACGCCTCAGGGCGGGGGCAACTCTGTGCGGATCAGCGTGATCGACTCGGGCCCGGGCATCGATCCCAAGGACCAGCTTCGAATCTTCGAGAAGTTCCAGCAGGCCGACAGCGGTCACACCAGGGAGCACGGCGGCACGGGCCTTGGGCTTGCCATCTCCAAGGAACTCGCCTCGCTCATCCAGGCCGAGATTCGCCTCGTCTCTGAGGTCGGCTCGGGCTCGATGTTCAGCGTCATCCTTCCAGAGAAGCTCGACAAGGATCGTCTCGCCGAGATCACCCTGGAAAGCCGGTTCCGCGGCTCGCTCGCCTCTGGCGAGCTCGACGATGCCACCGAACCTGAATCCTGATCAGCCGCCTACAGCCGATGCGTGATGCCGAACGATGGGCCTGCCCTTCACGGGTAGCTCCACGCCGATGACATCGATCCGTACCGGGCGGGATTCAAAGCCCGGGCGCCTGGCGATTGCGCGAGCCACCAGCCTGAGCTTGTGCTGCTTCTGAGCGCCAACGCTCGCCTCGGGGGGCGGCTGGGCCTTGTCAGACTGCTTGCGCGTCTTGACCTCGATGATGACCAGTGTCCGCCCGTCCGGCGCGATGCAGACAATGTCCGCCTCGCCCACGCCCACACTGACGTTGCGACCGATGATCCGGTATCGGTTCCTGCGGAGCCACTTGGCCGCGATGCGCTCGCCGCGCCGGCCTGTCGGGTCCGTGTTTCGGAATCGCCCGAGCTTCAAAGCCCAGTCATCCCCGGAGGTTCAGCTCGAAGACCCGCGTCTCGGCGACCGCCATGATCTTCCCGACCAGCTCCTCGAACCGTTCGGTCCCGAGGTTGGCTCTCTCACGCAGATGCATGATGAAATCGTCGGTCGCTTTCTCGCTGCGGAGCTGCTTGAGGTAGCGCTCGATGCTGAGCTGGACTTCCTTGTCTTCGAGCGAGGCGGTCGAAGAGTCGATCCTTTCGAGCATCACAAACGCGCCACGCCCCGAGGAGCGCACCACAGGCCCGGACCAGGCGCCGGGCTTGAGCGTGACCAGCGCTGAGTTGAGCCCGGGGTCGTTGACCAGAGTGGCGTCAGCCAGTTCGCCCTTGAAGGCGGTGCCCTCCTCGCTGAAGAGGCCGCCGCGATCCGGCGCAAAGCTGTTGACACTCTGGTCCGCGGCAACCGAGGCGAACGACTCACCGCTGGCGAGGCGCTGGGCGACCTTCTGGGCGGCAAGCTCGTCCGGCGGCGAGATCAGGCGGAAGTAGGCGGTCGGATCCGGGTTGAAATATTCGTACCGGCGCTGGTACTCGTTCTGGATGTCCAGCCAGCTGACCGGGGCGTAGTCCTCAGCGACGATGTCCAGGACATCCTTGATCACCCGCTGGCGCTCGATCGAGGCGAGGAACTGGTCGAGCGAGAGCCCCTCCTGTTCCTGCAGCCGGTCTTCGGCGAGCGTCGCGCTCCCCTCGGCCTGGCGGATCATGTGCTCGCGCACCTTCTCGACAAAGAACAGCAGTCCCTGCTGCGTCAGATCCGGGTTGCGGGCGCGCCCCTCCCGGTAGAGCACCTCGTCGCGGATCATGCCCTCGAGCTTGCGAGCGATCACCGAGCGGGCCTCGGTCCGCCAGGCGCCGCGCCCGTTGCTGGCCTGCTCGGTCGCGATCGCGCGGAGACGGGGCATCAGATCTTCGAGGAACCGGCTGGCGATGATCGGGCGCCCGTTGATGTCACCGATCTTGGCGTCGTACACGAACAGGCCGTTTGGCGCCTCGGAAGGCTCGCTTCCCTCGGGTGACCCGGCCAGGGCCTGTGTGTCGATCGGGCGCAGGACGATCGTCTCGATCATCGGGCGGGCCTGATAGATCGGCGCGTAGACCGTTCGCGGAGCCGCGGCTCCTGCGGAGGTGTCCACGCCCCCAGCGAACTGATTCAGGCTGACCCGCTCGTTCGGAGAGCCCGCGCAGGCGACCAGAGACGCCTGAGCGAGCGCGAGCGAGACAAGTCCCACGCGGTGTCGAATGCTGTTCACCCTCGGATCCTCCGATCGGCACGTGAAGGGGTCATCGGCTGCCCGGTAGCCTACCCTAGAAAGGAAGGACACCTACGACATGAGTGACGAGAAGCCGAAACTGATCATCGACGAGGACTGGAAGTCCGAGGCCAACCGCGAGAAGGAGCGTCTGGACCAGAAGCAGGCGGAGGCCCAGAAGGCCCGCGCCGAGCAGGCCAGCCGCCCCCTGGAGTTCAGCGACGTGGTCCGGATGATGGCCTCGCAGGCCGCGATGTACCTCGGGATTATCCCCGAGCCCCAGTCGGGTCAGCGGGTCCTCGCTCCCGAGATGGCCCGGACGCACATCGACATCCTGGCCGTGCTCGAAGCCAAGACCAAGGGCAACCTGAGCGACGAAGAGAATACCGAGCTCTCCGAGACGCTTCGCGAGCTGCGGGCGATCTTCGTCGAGACGGCCAAGTCGATCGACAAGGCGGTCGCCGAGGGGCTGATCAATCCCGACGGCTCGCCCGGACCGAACGCTCCGAAAGGTCCAGCCCAGGGCCCCGCCGGACCGATGGCATAAAGCGACGCCGATGCGGGTCTTTCTTGCATCGGCGGGCTTATTCCAAGCGAATTCAGACGCAGCAAGGCTGCCCCTGGAAAGGACACCCAATTGGGAAATGATTCCGGCTTCATGAACCGGCACTACTTCTTGCTCCGCAGGCTTCACTCTCTCTCGGGCATACTGCCCATCGGCGTCTTCCTCATCAACCACATCCTCACCAACTCCACGATCGCGTGGGGCCTTGTCAATTCTCGCGCCAGCGAGAACGTCGCGCCCGGAACGATCGAGGCCGTGGGAGAGATGACCGCACGACGCGTCGGCACGTTCCAGCACGAGGTCTCGTTCATCAACGAGCTCCCGTTCCTCATCCTGATCGAGGTCACGCTCTGGGCGTCGATCGCATTCCACGCGGTGCTGGGCGTGTACTACGCCCGCACAGGCAAGGGCAACACCAAACGCTACGCCTACCAGGACAACTGGCGGTATTCCCTCCAGCGTCTGACGGGTTACATCGCGATCTTCTACATCTTCTACCACGTCGCAACGCTCAGATGGGGCTGGACGTTCCTGTCGCCAACGGACGAGCCATGGTCGCATTCCGCCGCGGCCTCGACCTTCTCGCTCGCGCTGCGCGGTCAGGTCGAGGGCATCGGGCTTGGCGGCATCCTGGTCTCGCTCTTCTACTTCGTGGGCGTCACCGCGAGCGTTTACCACCTGGCCAACGGCCTCTGGACCGCAGCCATCACCTGGGGTCTGACGGTCAGCGAATCCGCCCAGCGCCGCTGGGGCTACGCCTGCGCCGGCCTTGGAGCGGGTCTGATGGTCCTGGCCTGGTCCTCGCTGATCGGATTCCTGCTGCTGGACATCGACAGCGCCAAAGCCATCGAATCCGACATGCACGCCGCCCATGGCGCGGAAACCGTTCAGGCCCCGCCCATCTCCGAGGCACATATCCCAGAGAACGAATGAAGGAGCAACCGTTCCATGTCTGAGCAGCGTGTGATCGTGGTAGGGGGCGGACTGGCAGGCCTGGCCGCGTCGGTGCGCATCGCCGAGGCAGGCGTCCCTGTGGACCTCTTCAGCATGGTCCCCGTCAAACGCTCGCACTCGGTCTGCGCGCAGGGCGGGATCAACGCCTGCAACGACATCGCACGCCAGCAGGGGTACTCCGAGTACGAGCACTTCGACGAGACGATCTACGGCGGCGATTTCCTCGCCGACCAGCACCCCGTCCTTGAGATGGCCAACTGGGCACCCAAGATCATCGACCTGCTCGACCGCATGGGCGTGCCCTTCAACCGCACCGCCGAGGGCTTCCGCGACCTGCGCCTCTTTGGCGGCTCGCTGTTCAAGCGCACGCACTTCTCGGGCGCAACGACCGGGCAGCAGCTGCTCTACGCCCTGGACGAACAGACCCGGCGCTACGAGGCCGAAGGCAAGGTCAACAAGTACGAGTTCTGGGAATTCCTCTGGCCCATCACGCACGGAGGGCGCTGCGTCGGCATCGTCGCCCAGGATATGCGGACGATGCAGATCCGCTCGTTCCGCGCCTCGGCTGTTGTCATGGCGACCGGCGGCTGCGGGCTCGTCTTCGGCAAATCCACGAACTCGGTGATCTGCACGGGCGGCGCTGCGAGCCGCTGCTACCAGGCCGGCGCGGCCTACGGCAACCCCGAGATGGTTCAGGTCCACCCGACCGCCATTCCCGGCGCCGACAAGCTCAGACTCATGTCCGAATCCGCACGAGGCGAGGGCGGACGCGTCTGGGTGCCCCGCAAACAGGGCGACACGCGCAACCCGACCGATATCCCCGAGGAAGAACGCTGGTACTTCCTCGAAGAGCGATACCCCGCGTACGGCAACATCGTGCCGCGCGACATCGCCACGCGCGAGATCTTCGACGTCTGCGTCAACGAGGGCATGGGCGTCGACGGGCAGAACCAGGTCTATCTCGACCTGACGCACCGCGATCCGGACTACCTCACACTCAAGCTGGGCGGCATCCTGGACATCTACGAGAAATTCGTCGGCGTCGACCCGCGCTTTACACCCATGAAGATCTTCCCCGCGGTCCATTACTCGATGGGCGGCCTCTGGACCGACTACACCCCCGGCAATTACAAGCCCGAGGCGCCGCTCGCCGGTCACATTTCGGGCAACCCGATCCCGATCGGAGCCGAGCCCGGACACGGTCTGACCATCGGCGCACCCAACAACATGATGACAAGCATCCCCGGGCTGTATGCCTTCGGCGAGGTCAACTTTGCCTACCACGGCGCCAACCGGCTCGGCGCCAACGCGCTGCTCTCCTGCCTCTTCGACGGTCTGTGCAACGGAGTCTCCGTCGTCAATTACATCAAAGACTCCAGGGAAGACACCCCAAGTCGCGTCTTCGACGACGCCGTGAATTCCGAGCAGGCCAAGCACGACAAGCTCGTTGCAAGCGCCACGGGCGGCTCGGGCGACAAGGCCTACAACCCGTACCAGATCGCCAAGGAACTCGGCGACGAGATGACCGCGGCCTCGACCGTCGTCAAGACCGGCCCACGCCTCGAGCAGGCGATCGACAAGATCGACGAGCTGATGACCCGGTTCGATCGCGTCGAGCTGGGCGACGCCGCGAGCTGGACGAATCAGTCGCTCTCGTTCACCCGCGCCACCGGCGACATGCTCAAGATCGCCGACGCGATCCTGCGGGCGGGCCTGCTCCGTGAGGAAAGCCGCGGCGCGCACTACCGCAAGGACTTCCCCGAGCGGGATGATGCTCGTTTCGCCAAGACCTCGGTTGCCAACTACCAGCCCTCGACCGGAAAGTCCGAGATCGAGTTTGTCGCGATCCGCGGACCGCTCGTGCAATCGCGAGCCAGGACCTACGGCAAATCCGCTGACACCGCTAAGACGAAGGAGACCGCGGCCGCCGCTACCTAAGCCGCCCGCGAGAGGGACACGACCATGAGCTCCACCGAAACACTCCGCGAACACGAAGCCCAGCAGCGCAAGGCCAACCGGTCACGCGCCAAGGTGGGGCGGTCCGTCATCTTCAAGATCTTGCGCTGCGAGGGGCCCGGGAAGCCGAGCCGATGGGAATCGTTCAAGGTTCCGACGGAGCAGGGCTCGAACGTCATCAGCTGCCTCAAGTGGATCGCCGCCAACCCCGTCACGACTGACGGCAAGCAGACCACGCCACCCGTCTGGGATTCGGGCTGCCTCGAAGAGGTCTGCGGCTCGTGCACGATGATCATCAACGGCAAGACCCGTCAGTCCTGCTCCTGCCTGATCGACGAATACGCCCCGCTGGAGGGCGACACCATCACGCTCGAACCCATGAGCAAGTTCCCGGTTGTCCGCGATCTCTGGGTGGACCGGGCGAGGCTCTTTCACGCGCTCAAACGCGTCAAAGCCTGGGTCCCGATCGACAGCACCTACGCGCTCGGAGCCGGGCCGAAGGAATCGCCCGAGGACCAGCAGACCCGGTACAAGCTCTCCGAGTGCATGTCCTGCGGCTGCTGCCTCGAGGCCTGCCCGCAGTACAACATCGAAGAAGACGAGTCCAAGTGGGATCAGTCCTTCGTCGGCGCCCACGCCATCAGCCAGGCCCGGCTCTTCAACGAGCACGAGACCGGCAAGCGCCTCAAGGGCGATCGCCTCGAGGCGCTCAGCGAAGCCGGCGGCGTCGGCGACTGCGGGAACGCGCAGAACTGCGTCAAGGTCTGCCCGAAGGAGATCCCGCTGACCGAGTCCATCTCAGCGATGGGACGCGCCACAACGATCCACGCGATCGCATCGTTCTTCTCGGGCAAAAAGTAAGCTACCCAATGTCAAGGCAGCAGTGGCGGAGGCTTCCAGCCTCCGCTGTCATTCTGATTTCTGATAAGTAGAATCCTGCGGGGGCTGGAAGCCTCCGCCACTGGATGCATGATCAGGCCTGGATATCCAGCGACGCCCGAGGCTTCTCCCCCGGCTCTTTCGTTTGCGCGTGCACGTCGGGCATCTTCTCCCGACGGTCATCCGCGGGGCTCTCGTCGTCCTGCTGCGTTTCGACGATCGCGCTGACGGCCTCGACGTCCGCGGTCTCGCTGGCGAACCGGTCCTGGATCTTCTTTCGGATCTGTTCGGCGTCGCGCTTCTCGGTCGCCTTGCGCGCCACGGCCGCTCGCTCGGCTGAGCCGAGTGCGGCAACTGACGCGGCAAGACCGGATCCGATCGAGCTCATAAGCTCATCATCGACAGACCGTTGCGCGTGCCTTGAACCAAGCCCAAAAACCACCCAAACAGGCCTTCAATCTGGGCAAAGCCTGTCGATCAGAAGGCTCAGAGCATCCAAAGTGGGTGGTTCTCAGACCCCGATCGTGTTCACGCCGCAGTCCACATATATGTTCTCGCCTGTCACACCGGATGAAAGATCGCTGACCAGATAGACCGCGGTCTTGCCCACGTCCTCGCCCTCGACGTTCCGGCGCAACGGCGCGCGGAACTCGTTGTGCTTGGAGATCTCGTCCGCGCCGCCGACAGCCGATGACGCGAGCGTGCGCAGGTACCCGCCCGAGATCGTGTTCACACGGATGCCAAACTCGCCGAGCTCCGCGGCGAGGTAGCGCATCGTGGATTCGAGGCAGCTCTTGGCGACGCCCATGATGTTGTAGCCCGGCACAACCTTTTCCGCGCCGTAGTAGCTCATCCCAAGGATCGAGCCTCCCGTGCGCTCCATCATGGGCTTGGAAGCCCGCGCCAAGCCGAGAAGCGTGTACGCGGAGATGTTGATCGCATCGAGGTACGCCTGGCGGGGGGTCTGATGGAAATTGCCCTTGGCAAGCCAGGTGCGGTCAGCGAACGCGATCGAGTGGATCAGAAAGTCCATCCGGTCGAACGACTCGGCGTACTTCGTCATCACCCCATCGATATCGTCATCGCTGCCCGCGTCCATCGGAACAAGCCACGGGTCCTTGACACCCAGGCTCTCGACGGCCTTGGCGGTCCGGCGCTCGTTCTTCTCCCCCGGAAGGTGCGTGAACGCGCAGGTCGCTCCCTGCTCGATCATGGCCTTGGCGATGAACCACGCGTAGGAGCGGTCGTTGGCGATGCCGACCACGAGCCCGATCTTGCCGTCCAATAGTCCCATCGCGTGCGCTCCTTGCCTGGGTGAATACCGATCCTAGGAGCCCAGAGACGGGGGTAGGATGTGCCATGCCCTCGCAAACGACAGACCCAACGGAACAGTCTCTCCCAGCGTTCTACGCGTCGCTCGCGGCGACCGGCCTGGTCGGGCGTCTCCTCGAACTCGCCCGCGACGAAGATCTGGGCCAGAAACGCCGAGACCTGACGGCTCTCGTCTGTGGTTCCGTGACCAGAGTGTCGAAGGCCAAAGTCATGCTCGGATCCGAAGCCGTCGTCAGCGGCCTTGCAGTCTTGCCCGACCTGCTCAGAGCCTTCGATTCGGCGATCGAATTCCAGGCTTTGGCGCACGACGGCGACCGACTCCCTGCGGGCTCCTGCGTAGCCACGCTCAGAGGCCCGCTCGATCAGATCGTCACCGCCGAGCGCACGATCCTGAACCTGGTCGGGAAGCTCTCGGGGATCGCCTCGCTCACCGCGCAGTTTGTCGAGCGAGCCGGGGGGAAGGTCGCGGTGCTCGATACGCGCAAAACCACCCCGGGTTTGCGCGTGCTCGAGAAGTACGCCGTCCGCTGCGGCGGGGGGCATTCGCATCGCCTCGGGCTCCACGACGCGGTGCTCATCAAGGACAACCACATCGCGCATCTGGGTCCCGATCAGCTGACGCCCTGGCTTTTGGAGGTGTGCGCGAAAGCGCGCGCAGAGCGGGCCGCCTTCATCGAGGTTGAGGTGGACACGCTCACGCAGCTCGACCGTGTGCTGGACGTGCCGGCTGGCCTTATCGACTTTGTGCTGCTGGACAACATGGACACCGCGACGCTGCGCACGGCTGTGGAGATGCGCACGAACCGAGGCAGCTCGATCCGGCTCGAAGCATCCGGTGGCGTGCGACTGGACACGATCGCCGAGATCGCGGGGACGGGTGTCGAGCGCATCAGCGTTGGGGCGATCACGCACCAGGCCGTGACCGCGGATGTGCGCCTGGACATCGAGCCTGGCGCATGAACGCGGACCAATCGCCCCTGCACCGCTGGGCCGACGAGCTCGAGCAGCACATTCTGGGCCTGAGGAGGCTCGGGCTGAGTCGTGTGATCGTGCTCGCAGAGACGGCATCGACGCAGGACGCCGCCGCGCGCCACGCCGGGGGGACACCGGGCCTGCTCTGCATCACCGGTCGCCAGACCGGGGGGCGTGGCAGACTGGGCCGGGGCTGGCTCGACAACCTCGGCAAGGGCATCGCGATGACGCTGGCGCTCCCGGAAGGCATTGGCGACTCGAGGCTCTCGCTCGCGTCCGGTGTCGCCCTCGCCGATGCGTTCGCCCCGCACGAGCATGCGCACCGCATCGGGCTGCGTTGGCCAAACGACATCATCGACCGCGTCACCTCGCGCAAAGTCGCGGGCATTCTGATCGAGAAGCAAGGCGGGCTGACGCTGCTGGGCATCGGGATCAATACACATCAGCACGCGGAGGACTGGCTCGATGCGAAGATCGAGACCGCGATCTCGCTCAAAGAAATGGATCTGTCGTTCGATCGCCTCGAACTGGCATTGCTGGTTCTATCGGCGCTCGACGGGGCCCTTGGGGAAACCTCGGAAGCACTGACCCAGCGCTGGCACGCCCGCGACACGCTCACCGGCACGTGGCAGCGATTCGAGCACGACGGGAAACGCTACGAGGGCATCGTCGAATCAATCGACCCATCATCCACGCTCATCGTGCGCACAACGTCTGGACTCGTTCGGCTTCCGGCGCTCACCACGAGCATGGTGCACGAAACTAGCTGAGCAGGTTCCGCATCTGGGTGGCGAGCCTGGCTGCCTGGCAGTGGTCGATCTCGCCGGCATTCCAGTTGATACCCAGCCCCTTGGCGTCCTGTTTCGGAATGATATGAAAGTGGACGTGCATGACGGCTTGGTGGGCCTCGGTGCCGTTGTTCTGGAGCACGTTGTACGCGGTCGCTCCCGTGGCCCGCATCACGGCCCGACAGATCCGGGGCAGCACGCGACCGATCGCGGCGCTCGCCTCGTCGCTGAGCCCATCCAGCGTGACCGCGGGTTCCTTCGGGATGACCAGTGTGTGCCCAACCGACAGGGGGCCCACGTCGAGGAAGGCCAGCACGAAATCGTCTTCGTACACCTTGTGGCAGGGGATCTCGCCGCGGATGATCTTGGCAAAGACTGTCTCGCTCATGGCGCGAGTCTACCGCGCTTGGCCGTACAATCGCACGTGACCCCGAGACGCCCAATCAAGCAGCTCTCCACGACCGTTGCAAGCCAGATCGCAGCGGGCGAGGTGGTCGAGCGTCCGGCCTCGGTGGTCAAAGAGCTTGTCGAGAACGCGATCGACGCGGGGGCATCGCGGATCCGGGTCGAACTCGAATCGGGCGGGATCGAATTGATCCGAGTCTCCGACGACGGCAAGGGCATCCCCGGTGATGAGTTGCCTCTGGCGATCGAGGCGCACGCGACCAGCAAGATCGAGACGACCGCGGATCTCGACCGGATCGCGACGATGGGGTTTCGCGGCGAGGCGCTCGCTTCGATCGCCAGCGTCTCGCGCCTGTCCATCCGCTCGCGCACCGAGGGCGAAAGGGGCGCGTCGGAGATCCGGGTCAACGGCGGCGCTGTCGAACCCATCCGCCCCGCAGCGGGGGCGATCGGCACAACGGTCGAGGTGCGTAATCTGTTTTTCGCAACCCCCGCCCGGCGCAAGTTCCTCAAGACACCCCAGACCGAGCGGGGGCGATGCCTGAACGCGCTGCGTGAGATCGCGATGGCCAGCCCCGCGATCGGGTTTGTGATCGCGTCCGAGGGCAAGGTTCTCCTGGACCTTCCCCCGGGGCAGGACCCAAGGGCACGGGCGCTTGCGGTCCTTGGCACGGAGCTTGAGGCGCAGCTGCTGGAGGTTTCGGCGGACGAGTTCGACGATGCGCGGGGCATCGCGCTCTGGGGGCTGGTCGGACTGCCCGCGATCGCAAGGCCCACCGCGATCGCGCAGCATCTGTTCGTCAATGGCAGACCAGTGCGTGATCGCACGATCCAGCACGCGCTCAAGGAGGCTTTCCGCGGGCTGATGGAGCACAGCCGGTACCCGACGGCTGTGCTGATGCTGGAGATGTCGCCCGAGGGCGTGGACGTCAACGTGCACCCGGCTAAGGCGGAGGTGCGCTTCCGCGACTCGGGGCACGTGCACAGCGTCGTGCACCGGGCGGTCAAGGATGCGCTCCGCAGGGCCGACCTGACGCCCATGGTCGGCTCATTCGGGCGATCGGTCTCGCCCATGGAGAGCCTGCTCGGTTCGGGCGGGGCGCGTCCAGCGACAGAAGAGGATCGGCTCGTCGGCTTTTTCCGCGAGGATGTGCCCAGGGCCACGCAGGGTCGGATCTCGTACGAATCCCTCCGCGCGGCGATGGAGCCAGCGCGATCGGCGTCAACCGACCCGGGTGACGAAAGCGATGGCGCGCCGAGCACGGACACTCCGCCTCGGGTCGTCGAGGCCAAGCCCATGGCGCACCTGCAGGTGCACCAGAGTTACGTGGTGACCCAGGATGAGGAGGGTGTCGTGATCGTGGATCAGCACGCCCTGCACGAGCGGGTGATGTTTGAGTACCTGATGGAGAGACTCGGGCGCGGAGCGCTGGAGAGCCAGTCGCTGCTGGTGCCCGAGGTGATCGACGTCTCGCCGGCGCAGCTGGCGGCGCTGGACACACTCGGCGAGCTGCTCGCGACGATCGGGATCGAGGCGAGGGAATTGGGCCCGACGTCGGTGGGCGTATCGGCATTCCCGAGCTTTCTGTTCGATCGGGGGGTGGAGATCCAGCCCTTCCTGAGCGACCTGCTCGAGCTTGGCGTGCAGAGCGCCGTGCCCCCAACGAGCGAAGAGGCCCTGCGGGAAGTGGTCGACATGATGAGCTGCAAGGCGGCCATCAAGGCGGGTGACAGGCTCAGCGCCGAGGAACTCAGCCGCCTGATGCAGCTGCGCGACGAGGTGGAGCGATCGTCGAGCTGCCCGCACGGGCGCCCCACGTCGATCCGACTGACGCTGACCGATCTGGAGAAGCTCTTCCACCGGCGCTGAGCACCGATTCAGAGTGTGACTCGGTATGCCCTGACGGGTTCGCGCCCTTCGCGTTCTTCGTAGCGGGCCCGGATGGGTATGAGTGTGAGCCGGAAACCGAGCGATTCGATCTCGGGCGGGATCGCTGGTGTTTCGCCCTCGTCCAGATCCATGAAGGAGATCAGCAGGACCCACGGAGCCGAGTCCTCTCGCACGCGGTCGGCGAATTCCTCGAGCGTCCAGACGCCGCCCGGCGCGTCCATGCCGAAGCCCTTTCGGGGGATCGACCAGACATCGTGCCCCGCGTAGGCACGCAGGCCGCCGTTCCAGAAACCGAAGGCGGCGATGCGTGAGGGATCGACGTCATCGCGCGCGACGAGCTCGCTCACGAAATCGCGTGGGTTGTGGTGAGCGATGAACCGATCGCGCCCGTCGCCGTACCACCAGGCCTGTCCGATCGCCAGGGCCACGATCGCGATCCAGGTCGATGGGGTCATCCATTGGCGATTCATCTGATTGCGGAAATGGGCCCAGGCGATGCCGCCCATGAGCGCCACGCCCGGAAGAATGGGTGTGATGTACCTCGTTGAGCCGGTGCTGAAAATGCCGAAGCCCAGGAGCGAGACGCCTACCCAGGCGCATATGAGTGCGATGCCGGGAGTGGGGCGGATGCGCCGGGACATGATGAACCAGCAGGCGATGAACGCGTAGAGGGAACCCAAGCCTGCGCCGAACCCGAGGGCGGAGAACAGCTCTGCGGTCGAATCGGGGTCATAGAGCTCGAGGTTCTCGTTGATCTCGGTGACGGCGTTGGCCTGGACCACCTGCTCGCCGATGCGGGAGGCGACCAGCTGCGACCAGATCAGGATGGGCAGGACCGAGCCCAGAACCGCGGCGGGGATCTGGATTTTCCAGAGTGCCCGGATAATCTCGACGAGCCTCACGCTTGTCAGGCGCAGCAGAGCCCAAAGAACCCAGCCGGTCAGGAGTGCGGCGACGGTTGCGCCACCGAGATCGCCGACGTTTTCTATCCGGCCAAAGCCGAGCAGAAAGGCGATCAGTGCGCCGACGTATGGGAGCGCAGCCAGGACAGGGCTGGCGATCGGTCTTGCGTTCAGGGCGAGCCAGCCGAGCGAGCCACCCACGAGCGCGGTCATGATCGCAAGCAGCGTGGGCGGTCCCTTGACGAGCGCTGCGCCTCCGGCGATCACGAACATCGCGACGCCCAGCGGGATGCTGAGCCTCCAGCCCGCCTTGCGTTGCCCGCTTTCAAAGCCCACCCAGATCGCGCCGATCACGAAGGGCGTGACCGCCATATCGATCGCGCCGGTGCGCGAGAAACGAACGTGCAGCAGCCCCGTCGCCAGAAAGAGCGATGCCCAGAACGCGGCGGTGCCCGACAGCGCACGCGACCAGCCAGGGGTCTTGGACAGAATCGATCGCCCGGCGAGATAGGTCAGGACAACGCTCAGCCAGCCGAAAAGCGCGATCGCAAGGCGAAGATGCAGGAGAGAGACTTTCTGCCCCGCGATCTCGGCGATGGCGATCGTGGTCCAATAGAGCATCGGCGGCTTGGAGAGATAGGGCGAGCCTCCGATGGTGGGCACGAGCCAGTCGCCTCGGGCCTGCATGTCGATCGCGGTCACCAGGCGGATGGATTCGTGCCAGCTTGCGACGCCATAGTCGGTGATGCCATAGAGGTAGGTGAACGCGCACAGGAGCGTGAGAAGGACCAGGTCGATCCTGGTCGAGCGAGGGGTGTGCGTGTCGAGCGCATCCGAAAGCATCCCGGCTCCGGATCAGGCGTTGTCGAGAACCTCGACGGCTTCGAAGGATTTCCCTTCGAGCATTTCGAGCGAGGCGCCGCCACCGGTGGAGACATGGCTGACCTTGTCAGCGAGACCGAACTTCTCGATGGCTGCGGCGCTGTCTCCGCCGCCAACGATGGTGGTCGCTCCGCTCGCGGTCGCGTCGACCATGGCCTTGGCGATTTGCTCGGTGCCGATGCGGAACGGGCGCCACTCGAAGACACCCATTGGGCCGTTCCAGACGACGGTCTTGGCGCCCCGGATGACGCGGGCGTACTCGCCCTGCGTGACGGGCCCGATGTCCAGGCCCATGAAGCCGTCCTTGATGTGCTCGCCGAAGACTTCGATGTCGCCGCCGCCGTCTTCGTCGAAGGCCTTGCCGCAGACGTGGTCCTTGGGGAGATAGAGCTCGGCGTCGAGCTTGGCAGCGAGGTCGATGGCGCGCTTGGCGTCGGCGATGCGGTCTTCCTCGACGCGGGAATTGCCGACGTCTTTCTTCTGGGCCTTCAGAAACGTGTAGGCCATCGCGCCGCCGACCAGTATGGCGTCGGCTTTGGGCAGCAGGTGCTCGATCGCGGCGAGCTTGTCGGAGACCTTGGCCCCGCCCAGCACGATCACGAAGGGCTTGGCGGGTGAGGTGAGTGCCTCGGAGAGGTACTTGATTTCCTTCTCGACCAGGACGCCCGTGACGTGCGCCTTGCCGGCCATCGCGCGAGGCACGCCCACCATTGAGGCATGGGGGCGATGGCAGGTGCCGAAGGCGTCGTTGACGTACACATCGCCCAGCGATGCGATCTTGGCGGCCAGCTCGCTCGAGCCTGAGGTCTCGCCCTTGTGGAAGCGGAGGTTCTCGAGCAGCAGCACGTCGCCGTTGCTCATGGCTCCCACCGCATCGGCGGCGGCCTGATCGGTGCAGTCCTGGCTCGGGAACGAGACGGGCTTGCTGAGCAGCTCGGCCAAGCGATCAGCAGCGACCTTGAGCGAGTACTTCGCCTCGTAACCCTCGCCCTTTGGGCGACCAAGGTGGCTCATGAGGACGGCCTTGCCCCCGCGGTCGATGACGCTGCGGATGGTGGGGAGGGCAGCTTCGATCCGACGGTCGTCCGTGATCTTGCCGCCCTCGAGCGGGACGTTGAAGTCCACGCGGATGAGGACGCGCTTGCCCGAGACATCGACCGAGGCGATTGACTTCTTGGCCATGATGATCCGCTCTCCCTGCAATCGAACAGAGCTGCCGAGGCAGCGAAGTCTGGTGTCAGCCCTCGCTTGAGGGTGTGTCGTCGAACGTGCGATCCGCCGCGGCTCGGAGTGATGAGCCGCCCTGGTCGGCCAGCTGGTCGCGCATCTTGCGGAGGCGCGTCTGGAGCGAGGCATCGATGAGCGTGTCCCCGATCTGGAGGCGCACGCCGCCGATCATCGAGGGATCGGTGTACGGGTGCACGACCGCTTCCTTGCCGAGCGATTCGTTGAGCTGAGCCTTGATCTTGGCGAGCTCGCCCGAATCGATCGGGTGGGCTGTGTAGAGGTCGACCTCGACGCGTCCGAGCTTAAGCTGGACCATCTCGTCGAGAGCCTCGACGATGGGGATCAGGTGCGAGAGGCGGCTCTTCTCGTTGAGGATCTTGAGGAAGCGGACGGTCAGGTCGCTCACCTTGCCGCCAAAGATCGCGTCGATGCTGAGCGTGCGGTCCTTCTGCTTGAGGACGCGCGACGAGAGGAACTCGCTGAACTGCGCATCGCTCCGGGCGATCTCGAGGATGTCCTCGAGCTCGCCGAGGGTGCTTTCGACGACCTGCTGGCCTCCGGCTTCGCTGGCCAGCTCGTAGAGGCTCGTGGCGTAGATCCTGGCGAGCGCGTCGGGCTTGGATTCGGTGAGGGGCATGGGCTACTCCTTGGGCTCTTTAGCGACCCGACCCGCTGAGTTCCGCGACGGCTTCGTTCACCAGACGCTGCTGATCGCCGGCGTTGATCTCGCGGGCAAGGATCTTGCCTGCAACGCTGGTCGCAAGGTTGGCGGCTTCCGAGTAGATCTCGGCGACCGCGGCACGCTTGGCAGACTCGATCTCTCGCTTGGCCTTCTCTTTCATTGCTGCAAGCTCGCCCTCGGCCTTGGACTTGAGCTCGGCTGTGAGCTTCTGCTGGTCGGCCTTGGCGGCGTCGAGCATCTGCTGCGCCTCGGCGCGGGCCTCGCTCAGCGAACGCTCGTACGACTCGAGCGCGTCCTTGGCCTGCCTCCGAGCGGCCTCGGCGGCTTCGATCTCGCCCTTGATCTTCTTCTCACGCTCGTCGAGGCCCTTGCTGATCGAGGGCCAGACCTTGGCGCCAAGAACAGCCAGAACCAGAATGAACACGAGCAGAGCCGTGACACCCGTGGCGATGCCCTGTTCCTTTGTGGGGATCGCGCCGACGGCTTCGTGGCTCTCGCCATGACCGCCCTCGGTTGCGTGCGTGTCCGCGGCGTGATCATCCGCTGCGTGCGTGTCGCCCGCGTGCGAGTCCTGCTCTTGGCCTTCCTGGGCCAGAGCGAGCGACGCGGGGGCGGCAAGCGTGATGCCGATGGAGAGATGAAGGAGCTGGTCGCGGGCCATTCGTGTGGTCTCCGGGTTCGTGATCGGGCGTCATGCCCGCGTGTGTTCGTCTGACGGAATCCACCCCGCGCCGGTTGGGGCGCGGGGCGGTGCGGAATTACTTGGCGAGGAAGCCGACGGCGACGGCGAAGAGGGTCGCACCTTCGATCAGAGCGGCCGCGAGGATCATGTTGATCTGGATCTTGCCTGCAGCCTCGGGCTGACGAGCGATCGACTCGACCGCGCCCTTGCCGACGAGACCGATGCCAAGGCCGCCGCCGAGAACGGCCAGGCCTGCGCCAAGAACAGCGAGGCCCTTGCCGACGCTGGCGGGTGCGGCTTCCTGGGCCATTGCAGTGGCGGGGAGAAGCATGGCGGCGGTGAAGAGAGCCGACTTGGTGATCTGCTTGAAGTTCATTCTACTTTCCTTTCAGTGCCCGTCTTGGGCGATTGTGTGCACAGGGTTGGGTGACATGCCCGCGTGCTGCGGGCGGGGCCCGTTATTCACGCGTGCGCGTGCTCGTGGCCGCTGGCATGGTCGTCCCCGTGCTCGTGACCATGCTCGTCGTGATGATCCATAAGTGAGATAAACACCGCGGTAAGGAACATGAAGATGAAGGCCTGCAGGAAGGCGACAAAGAGCTCGAGGATCATGATCGCAAACGCGCCGACGACCGAGATGATCGTGACCGGTCCCTTGATCAAAAAGGCCTCGTGCCAGACCACCCCGACGAAGCCGATGAGCGTCGCCAGAAGGATGTGACCCGCGGTCATGTTCGCAAACAGACGGATGGCCAGCGCCACGGGCTTGATGACGATCTGGCCCATGAACTCGAGGATGAAGATCATCCACGCGACGAACCAGGGCGCGCCGCCCGTCATGTGACCGAAGTAGCCCTTGATGCCAAGGCGAGCGATCGCCGCGGCGTTGAAGACAACCGCGGCGATGACGGCAAGCACGCCCGTGACCCAGATGTTCTGGGTCGCGGTGCCGCCGATAGGCGTGATGTGGGCTTCCTTCCACGCGGGAACGAGAAGGTGCAGGGCGTCCATGATGGGGATCAGGCCGAGGATGTTGTTGACGAGGATGAAGAAGAAGACCGTCCAGAGGAAGGGCATCAGCTTGTTGGTGCGGTCGTGCAGCAGCGGGCGTGCGACCTCCTCGCGGAGGTAGACGCAGATGACCTCGATCATGTGGGCGAACTTGTTCCGGGTGACGTAGGCGCCGGCGCCCTCGGTCTTGACATCGCCCGTGGCGACGTGCTTGGCGACCCAGATCATCCCGAAGATGAGGATGATGGCGCTGAGCACCAGGTTGCCCTGATTGCCCGACCAGAGCCAGTAGCCGCTGTCTGACTTCCAGAACGCGTGGTTCCAGACGTGCGCCGACGGGTCAGAGGCTGCGAGGGTGATTAGATTGCTCAGCATGTCGAACCGGGCTCCATGCCGGCGCTGCCGGCTTTCTTGCGTTCGATGGACAGAAGGATGGTGATCGCGGCAACGGACTCGGCAACGAGCAGCAGCCCCGCGCCGGTCACGACGCCGAGCCACACCGGGCGAGCTTCGAAAGTGCCGATCTGGGTCAGGACGACCGCGACGAACATCGCCACCAGCAACCGGGTGACCGAGGCCCCCAGCACCGCGAGCCCGAAGATCTCAGCCGAACGGACAAGGACCGGGAGCAGACCGATGAGCGAGACCGCAAAGACGATGGCAGCGATCTGAAGGGCGGGGGCGTCAGGGCCGCCGCCAGCACGAGCGGCTGCGAACGCGCAGGCCGAGGCCACGACGCCCGCGACGAGCATCAAGCCCGCGTAGAGCGACCGGGGGGGCTGGTTGGCAGTGACCGCCGACACGCTCGTCTTCACGCTCCGAAAAAGGGCCAAAAACCTTGGGGGCCGTCCCGCACGACCGGCCTCGGAAGAGGGGGCAAACGATAGTCCGCCGGCGTTGCATGAGCAAGCCACAGAGGCCTGGAATGCCGATCTGATCAGTCCGGGGACCGCCGCTGGCGTTCACGCTCGGCTTGCTCCCTGGCCTCGGCTTTGAGGGTCGAGCGGATCAGCCTGATCGCGGCCAGCAGGAACCCGACCCCAAGCCCGATGATCGCGCCCCAAGGCCCGGTTCCACGCCAGTAATCAAAGCCAAAGCCAAGGGCGAACCCCCCGATGGTCGTAAAGACCAGGTCAAGGGCCATGCCCCAGGCCTTGGCGGTGTCGCCGAAGCTCTCCCTTGGTGGCTCGGCTTTGGGGCCCTTGCGATCCCCGGGGCGTTCACGGAGGACATCCGGGATCGCCAGTCGCGGATCGTCGGCCTCTGGGGGCTCGGGGCGCGGGTCGGTCGGGTTCGATGGATCCTGGGTCATGTCAGTTCAACGCACGAGCCGCGAACTCCGACGCGGCCTTGGCGGCTTCGTGGATTTTGCCAGGCTCGGTCCCGCCGCCCTGGGCCTGGTTGGGCTTACCCCCGCCCTTGCCGCCGCACGCGGTCGCGGTGGCCTGGATCCAGTCGCCCGCCTTGAGGCCCTGCTTGATCTGGGCATCGGGCACCCATGCGATCAGAGACACGCGCTCCTCGCCTGCGCTCAGCAGCAGTGCCCCCGCCTTAGGGCACTTGTCCTGGAGCACCTTGAGCGCCGCCTGCAGCGCCCCGCGGTCGTCGCCCGCCGAGACCGTGCCCACGATGAACGGACGCAGATCCGCCAGCGCCGAATCGGCGATCACCCGCGCCTCGCTCACGGCTGTGTCCCGCGCAGCGGCCGCGGCAAGCTTTGACGCGGCCTTGGCCCGCTCCTGGAGCCCGCCCAGCCTTTCACGCAGCGCCGCTTTGTCCGAGAGCGAGAGTGTCATGGTGTCCAGCTGCACACCAATCTCCGCGAGCGCTGAAGCCAGATCCGCGTCGGGCAGGCTCGACATCTCGTTGATCCGTCTTTGCAGGTCTCCCGCGGCCTCGATCGCGGCCTTCGCGGCTACACCCGTGAGTGCCTCAACCCGGCGCACACCCTTGGCGATCCCTGTCTCGCCCACGAGCGCAAATGCTTCGATCTCTTTGGTATTGCTCACGTGTGTCCCGCCGCAGAACTCGACGGAGAGCGATGCCCACGCTTCGTCTGCGGGGTTGTCCAGCAGGCTCTGGACGGGTGCACCGACCGAGACGATGCGGACGGGGTCGGGGTACTTCTCGCCGAACACGGCGCGCAGGCCGCTGATGCCCTTGGCAAGGTACAGAGGCCCGGAGCCGGTGCTGACCTCGTGGTTCTTCCCGATTTCTTCGCGCACGATGCGTTCGACGCTGAGCGTCTCCTGGTCGGTCATGGGCCCCGAGTGGGAGAAGTCAAACCGGAGGCGATCGGGGTCGACCAGCGAGCCTTTCTGGTCGACGGTCTCGCCGAGCGTGCGCCGGAGGCCCAGGTTCAGGAGGTGCGTCGCGGTGTGGTTGGCCTGCGTCGCGCGCCTGCGGGGGCGATCGAGGTGACACTCGACCTCCTCGTGGACGCGGAGCTGGCCCTTGACGATGTGCCCGATGTGCACGATGTAGTCGCCAAAGCGCCTGACGTCCTCGACCTTGAACTCGCTCTGGGTGACCGCGCCCGCGGCGCGCCGGTGCTCGTTGACGACGTGCAGACGCCCGACGTCGGCGACCTGCCCGCCCGACTCGGCGTAGAAGCTGGTCGCCTCGAGGATCACCCCGATCTTGCGCAGGCCCGTCTGCGAGGCGCTGACGGATTCCTCGAAGGTCTTGCCGTCCCAGATCGCGCCGATCCGTGAGCGCAGCTCCTTGCTCGTATAGACCCCCTCGGTGTCCGTTGCGGGGACGTTCATATGCGCCAGGCGAGCCAGCGCATCGGGCTCGAGCTTCATGCCGCCCTCGCCCGAGCCGAACTTGCTGCCCGCGCGGCTGCGCTCGCGCTGCTCCTCCATCGCGCGATCAAAGCCGGCGACGTCAACGGTCAGACCACGCTCTGAAGCCATGATCTCGGTGAGGTCGAGCGGGAAGCCGTAGGTGTCGTAGAGAGTGAAAGCGTCTTCGCCCGAGATTTCAGGCTTGAAAGGACCTGTATAGCCTCTCCAGTCCACGCCATCGGGTCCATAGAAACCGAAACCAGGTTTTAGCCAACCTTTACTGTGCAAAAAGAGAAGCACGTAGTCGTCGGCATCTCCTGTTCCCTTGTCAACGCTTTCGACCATCGCTTTACGGCCTGCTGCAGTAGCAGATCGCTCAAATGACTTAACTGCTTTTACTAAATCAAAGTCAGGGTTTTTTGCAGCTAGCTCAGTAAGTACTGAAATACTTTCCTTCGTAACAACCGACCTGATGCTTGATACACCTTGATCGAGCGTCTTACCAAAGCTCGCTTCCTCGTCGGCGATGATCTCGGCGATTCTGGCCGTGTTTCTGGCGATGTCGGGGAAGCCGGCTTCGAGGGATTTGGCAACCGTGGGGACGAGGTCGGTCAGGAATCCGGTCTGCGCGCCGAGCTTCTGCCTGCCGAAGCGGACGGCCCTTCGCAGCACGCGCCGGAGCACGTAGCCCCGCCCCTCGTTGCTGGGCGAAGCGCCGTCGGCGATCGCGACGACGAGCGTGCGGATGTGGTCGGCGATCACGCGGTAGGCCATGTCCACGCGGTCGGGGTCGTCGGCGCCCAGCTTGCCCTGATATGGGCGCTCAAAGCCTGTGACCTTGTGGATCGCGCTCAAGATCGGTGTGAAGACGTCGGTGTCGTAGTTGCTCGTTTTGTCCTGGATGACCGAGACAAGGCGTTCAAGGCCCATGCCCGTGTCGACGTGCTTGGCGGGCAGCGGACGCAGGACCGAGCCCTCCTCGGTCTTCTCGCGGTTGAACTGGATGAAGACAAGGTTCCAGACCTCGAGGACGTTCGGGTCGTCGTGGTTGACGAGATGCGCGGCGTTGCGTCCGCCGATGCGGTCGAAGTGGATCTCGGAGCAGGGGCCGCAGGGGCCCGTGTCGCCCATCTCCCAGAAGTTGTCCTTGGCGTTGCCCGGCAGCACGTGGTCGGCTGGGAGGTATTTGAGCCAGAGATCGCGGGCCTCGTTGTCGGGCGCGAGGCCCTGGGCGGGGTCGCCCTCGAAATAGGTCGCGTAGAGGCGGTCCGCGGGGAGGCGGCAGACCTCGGTGAGAAATTTGAAGGCCCACTCGATGATCTCGGTCTTGAAGAAGTCGCCGAAGGACCAGTTGCCGAGCATCTCGAAGAAGGTGTGGTGGTAGGTGTCCTTGCCCACGTCGTCGAGGTCGTTGTGCTTGCCTCCAGCGCGGATGCATTTCTGGGAGTTGACGGCCCGCTTGATGCCCGCCAGGGGCGAGCCCTTCTCGACCGAGCCCAGGAAGCAGGGCTTGAACTGGTTCATGCCCGCGTTGGTAAAGAGCAGGGTGGGATCATCGATCGGGGCGGCGGGGCTCGAGGGCACGAATGTGTGCCCGTGTCCGGGGAGATTGGCGAAATAGTCGATAAAGGCCTGCCGGATCTGGCTGGCTGTGGTCGGTTTGGCTGCGGTGGGCTGGTTGGACATGGGTTTGCGGGCTCCGCGCTCATACAGAGTGGGTCAGGCTGCCGACATGGTAGAGGGGCAGGGGGGGTTTTCCTCCGATCCCGCCAAGAGTGGGCATCTGGCGTCGAACCGAAAGGCATCCGAGTTCCATGAAGCGCTACGACCTCTGTGTGATCGGTTCCGGGCCCGCTGGTCAGCACGCGGCGATCCAGGCGGCCAAGCTGGGCAAGAAGGCCTGCGTGATCGAGAAACGCCACGCCCTGGGCGGGGTGGCGGTCAACACGGGGACGATCCCCTCCAAGGCGCTGCGCGAGGCGATCCTCGACGTGGGCAACCGCTCGATCGCCTGTCCGTCGCAGTCGGACTTTGCCAGCGTCCGGACCGCCCTGTTTGCGAACCTCCGGCGCAGCTGCTCGCGGGTCATCGGCAACGAGATCGCGACGGTCGAGAACAACCTCCGCAAGAACGGGATCGATCTTTATCAGGGCATCGCCAGCTTCCGCGACCCGAACACCCTTGTGGTTCTTTCCGAGACCGAAGAGGTCCTGGTGCAGGGCGAATTCATCTTCGTGGCCGTGGGCACCGAGCCGGCGCAGCCCAAGGGGATCGCATTCGACGGCACCACGATCCTCAGCTCGGACGACATCCAGAGCATGACCGCGGCGCCGCACTCGATGATCGTCGTGGGCGGCGGTGTGATCGGGACCGAGTACGCGACGATGCTCCAGACACTGGGCGTCAAGGTCACGCTCATCGAGGGACGCAACCGCCTGCTGGACTTCGTCGACAGCGAGATCATCGAGGCGCTCCAGTTCCACTCGCGCCAGATGGGCATGACGCTGCGCCTGGGCGAGAAGGTGACGAAGATCAGCGTGGTCGACGCGAACCACGGGGCCAAGACGGTTGATGGGCGGATGGCTGAGGCGGAGCTGGAGTCGGGCAAGACGCTCCGGGCCGACGCGCTGCTCTACTGCATCGGACGCCAGGGCGCCACGCACGAGCTCGGGCTCGAGCAGGCGGGGCTCAAGGCGGACAACCGGGGGCGGATCGAGGTCAACGAGCACTTCCAATCGAGCGTGGCGCACATCTACGCGGCGGGCGACGTGATCGGCTTCCCTTCCCTCGCCTCGACGAGCTACGAGCAGGGCAGGCTGGCGGCGTGCCACATGTTCGGGGAGCGCGCCGAGTCGATGTCCAAGCTGCTGCCCTACGGGATCTACGCCGTGCCCGAGATCTCGATGGTCGGCTGGACCGAGCAGCAGCTGACCGACGACGGGATCCCGTACGAATCGGGCGTGGCCAGCTACAAGGAGATCGCCCGCGGGAACCTGCTGGGCGAGGAATTTGGCATGCTCAAGATGCTGATCCACCAGGAATCGCACGTCATCCTTGGCGTCCACGCCATCGGCGCGGGGGCGACGGAGCTGATCCACATCGGGCAGACGGCCATCGCCTTCAAGGCGACCGTGGAATACTTCGTCAACGCGGTCTTCAACTACCCGACACTGGCGGAGTGCTACAAGGTCGCGGCGATGAACGGGCTGAACAAGCTGCGGGGCGTGTAAAGCGGTGCCACCACCCATCTCTGATGGGTGGTGCGCTCGCTCAGCGAAGATTTGTGTCATGAAGCACTACCCATCAGAGATGGGTAGTGGCACCTACTCTTCTTCGTGGCCAAGAAGGTAACCAAGAAGAAGGTCAGCCGGAAGAAGCCCGAGGAGCCGGTGAAGCTCGACGCGCTCGAGCACCCGGTCCCCGGCTCGTTCGGCGAGATCCTGGGGCAGGAGCACGCGATCGAGCAGATCGAGCGGGCTCTGACTGCCGGGCGGATGCACCACGCCTGGATCTTCCACGGGCCCCGCGGCGTCGGGAAATTCACCGCGGCCCTGGCGATGGCGGCGCTGGCGCTCGACGAAACCACCGGGCCCGATCTGTCGGGCAACCTGTCGGCTGACCCCGAAAGCCGGGTGCAGACGCTGCTCAGGGCACGCTCTCACCCCGACCTGCACGTGATCACCAAGGAACTCGCCCGGTTCAGCGAGGATTCGAAAGTCCGCTCGGCCAAGCTGGCGAGCATCCCCAAGGACGTCGTCGAGACGCACCTGCTCCGCCCCTCGGCGCTTGCGGCCAAGGTCGGCCCGGGCGGGTCGGCGAGCAAGGTCTTCATCGTGGATGAGGCCGAGCTGCTGGATCGATCCGCGACCAACGCGACCGTGCAGAACGCGATGCTCAAGACGCTCGAGGAGCCGGCGCCCGGGACGCTGATCATTCTGGTGACATCGTCTGAGGAACGCCTGCTCCCGACGATCCGCTCGCGCTGCCAGCGTGTGCGGTTCGGTGCGATCCCCAGCGATGCGATGGATGCGTGGCTCGCCCGGCAGAGCTACGCGCACGCGGAGATGAACTGGGCCAGGCGTTACGGCGAGGGCTCGCCGGGCCGGGTGAAGGAAGCCGTCGAAACGGGGCTGATCGCGTGGCACGAGCGGATCGAGGGGATGCTCGATCGCCTGCTGGCGGGTCAGTACCCGCTTGAGTTTGGCGCGTCGATGGCTTCGATGGTCGACGAGTGGGCCTCGGCGCGGGTGGCCGCTGATGCGAGGGCGAGCAAGGAGGCGTCGAGCAAGGCCGGCGCGGACCGGATGCTGGCGCTGATCGGCGAGATCCTGCGTACGAAGATGGCAGAGGCCGCGGCTTCGGGCGATGCGGCGCTCATGGAGCAGCACGCGCAGCGGATCGAATCGCTCGAACGCGCACGCGCCAGACTCTTTTCAAACGTGCCTGGACAGATGGTCTTTGAGGCGCTCGCGGGGGAGCTGGCTCAGCCTTCGATGCTCAGCGGCGTGTAGGCACCGGGCTTGCTCTCGCCAGCGGGGGCGTAGCTCGCCGCGGCGGGCTTGGGTGCGCCTTTCTCATCGGTCTTGAGCTTCTCGAGCAGCATCCGCCAGGTCTCGGCTTCGAACTCGAGCGGGTTGATGACGTTGTCGGCGCGAGCGATGTCGCTTTCGAGGCTCGCCGCGACGAGCTCCTGGAACATGTAGGCGTAGAGCGAGCGGACGCGCTCGCAGAGGTCGGGATCGACCTCGTGGCGCATCGAGGTCATCAGCTCGGTGACGATCGCCCGTGCCTGGCTAAAGCCCGTGTACACCAGCTCGTGGTTCTTCTCGGCCAGGCCCTGTCGGCCCTGCCTTGCGAACTTGATGGCCCCGTCCAGGAGCATCATCCGCAGTTCTGCGGGCGTGGCGCTCATGACCTGGGTCCGGAGGTAGGCGTTGATGTTGTCCTGGCTTCTGCTCATAAGCGTGTGATCGGCCGCAAACGGGGGGGACTTGACCCGAGAATAACCGTCCTTGGTGAAAGTCCTTTGGGTTTAGCCAGCGAGCTGGGCGAGCTGTGAAAGCGACGATTGCTGGCTTTGGAGCTGTCCGAGGGCCTGTTCCATCGCCAGGAACTGGGCCTGGAGCCTCTCCCGGCGGATTTCGAGCCTGGAGGTGAACTCTTCGATCCTGCTCTCCTGGAGCTCGACCTGGGTGGTCAGTGATTTGCTGCGCTGGGTCAGGATGCCGTCGACCGAGTCAAGGTAATCGCGAGCGAGTTCCTCGACCTTGCCAATGACACCGAGCGAGGTGAACGAGCGATCCGCGGTGCCGCCCGTGACGGTGATGCCATCACCGAGGTCCTGAGTCGTGTCGGACGACGCGAGTTCGTAGGTCTGAAAGAGGGCCTCGACAGAGGCGGGGTCGGCCTCGTACGCCTCGCGGAACTTGGTGGCATCGAGCTTGATGCTCTTGCCGCCGTCACCGATCGTGATGCCGACTTCCGAGAGTCTGTTGTACTGCCCGGTGACGTTGTCCCCGACGGTCTGGACGACGGAGAAAAGCTGCGAGCGCAGCGAGATGGCGAGCGAATCGCCCAGCAGCGGGCCGCGGGCCTCGGTCTCCTGGTTGTAGCGAGTCTGTGTGTCGATGCGCCCGATGATGTCGTTGAAGGACTTGACGAATGCGTTGACCTTCTCTTCGATCGCTGTGAGATCGCGCCCGACCGTGAGCGTGACCGCTTCGTCGCTGGTCGTGTTCAGGTCGATCGAAACGCCCTGGATCAGATTGTCCAGCGAGTTTGTCGAGCTGGTGACGAGCAGGGCGGTCGCGGGGTCGTCCGCGCCGAAGAACACGCGGGCGTCGTTGCCCTGGCTGAGTGTCTGCATCGCCAGATCGAACCCGTTGGTATCGAGTATGAATCGCCCGGCGGAGCCCGTCTGGCGCGAGGTGAAGCTCAGGCGGAAGGGTGCGGTGCCCGAGCCGTCGTTGACGATCGTCGCGGCGATTCCGATGCCCGCGTCGTTGATCTTGGCGATGGCGTCGTCGAGCGTGTCGGTCGCTTCGAATTCGATGTTGGTTTCGAATGAACCGTCGATGAAGTTGTCGGTGTCGGTGCCCGAGGCCTCGTTCTCGATCCGGAGACTCTGGGCGACGCTGCCGGTGGTGTCCTCGATCTTGATCTTGACGCTGCCCGGGGCGCCGGTGACCTCTTCTTCGATGACGATGCCGTCGCCGTTGTCGTTGATGCGTGCGTTGACCGCCAGGCTGGTGCTGTTGATGGCGTTGATCACGTGCCCGATGGTTTTGTCGTTGGCGCCGACGGTGATGGTCTGTGTCGATCCGAGCGCATCGGTGATGGTGAAGCTGCCGGTGCCGGTACCCGAGCCGTTGTTGAGTGAGCTGAGCAGGGTGCCGCGCCCGACGTACTGCTTCTGGAGATTCCCCGAGTTGATGGTGCTCTCGGCGACGCCCGCGGGGTCCGTGGCGATGCCGAGGCTTGCAGCGGTGTCATCAGCCGGTGTGCCCTCGACGATCAGGTTGGAAAGGCCTCCGGTGGTGTCGGTCAGCAGAATGCCCGTGCCAAGGCTGTTGAGCTCGGCCTTTACCGCGCCGCCGGTCTGAGTCTGGAGAGAGGCCAGTGCTTCGCTGAGAGTTTCGAATGCGTTGAGGCCCGTGATGTTGTGGACGGTTCCGAGTCTGTCGGTGATGGTCAGGCTGCCGTCACCCTCGATGCCGCGTCCGCCGTTGAGTGTTTTGGTGAGGATGGAGTTGAGGCCGCCGAAGACACGGGCGCCGACAATCGAGCCCGTGCCGGTGCCATTGAGCCCCAGGTTGCGTGCGGTTTTCTGGACCGCGGCTCCGCCGGCTTCTTCGCCGCGATCGAGCACGCTGATCGCCGCGGTGCCCGCGGAGTCGATGATCTGCAGCCCGGTGCCGTCGGTCTTGAGAGAGGCCGAGAGCGTGGTTGTGTCGCCCAGCACTGTTTTGAGCGACGAATTGATGCGTCCGATGACGTCGCTGATGGTGGCCGCGGCGGGCGTGGTGACGGTTTCATCCTCGCCGGTGTCGGGGTCGGTGACGGTCTCGGTGATGACGCCGAGGAAAACCTTGACGTCGGTGCCGTCGACACGGACGGTAAAGTCGAATGCGCCGGTGCCGACGGTGTTGGTGGTCTCTACGCCGTTGCGTCCGTTGATCTGTCCGAGCGAAGTCGAACCCGTCGCGTAGTAGATGCGCTCACCCGTCAGGACGCCGCCGACCGAGGTGCCCACGATCCCAAGATCCGTAGCTGTAAAGGAGCCGACGCCATCGCTGATGGTGGTCTGCCCGGGGCCGCCCGCGGTATCGGTGACGACGATGCGGTCCTCGACCACGCTCGCTTTGACGCCGATGCCCGAGCCGTTGATCGCCTTGAGCACCTCGCTGACGTTGGCGGCCTTGCTGAGATCGATCTCGCCGGTGGTGCCGCTGGAGTCGGTGATGTTGAACTTCCCGCGTCTGACGCCCGCGCCGCCGTTGAGATCGGCAAGGCCCACATCGGAATCGAGGCGGGCTTTCTCGCTCTCGAACGTGAACGAGGTCGCTCCCAGCGGCGAAGAGTCGCGGTCTGCGAATCCTCTGCTGAGCAGCTGCTGCGTCGTGACGAGCTTGTCGACGATGAACCGGTACGAGCCGGGCTGAGAGCTCGTCGTGGCGATGGCGGTCAGGACGTCCTCGTCGGAGCTCGTGGCCTTGGACGTGCTGAAGACCTTGTCGATTCGGAAGCTCGCAGAGCTCGTGCGGAGCGAGGCGAGGCGGGTGTTGATGTCGAGATACGCGGCCTGCTGGGTCTGGAGCTGGACGAGTCGGCGCTGCGCGAGCGCGCGGGGCCTCGCCTCGATCTGCAGGAGCTGTTCGATCAGGTTTCCGGTGTCGATGCCGCTGATCAGCCCGACGGTGCTCGTAATGCCGCTCATACCGATCTCCGAGTGTTACGCTGCGCGGCGTTGAGCCCAGTCCTGGAGCGAGGGGGCCAGAGCCTTGTCCTGGCGTCCACGCCTGGCGCAGGGTCGGTCGAGTCCCTTTGCACGGAGTTCAAAGAGATCGATCGCCCATGTCGCCAGCACCCGGTGGAACATCCTCCGGGACTCGGTCAGGGCGAGATGTTCGCCCGCGGGCTGGATCGGGTTTGCTTGAGGCATCTCTTTGGCTCACTTGGTCGGGCTCACCGACCGATCACTGCCTTAGAATCGGCCATGCCGAGGGGCCCGCTGCACCCAGATGGGCGAGTCGGTCAGGATTCCTTCTCGGGCGAGGTGTGTCCGATAACTTTGGAGCGCGACCCGGACCGCTCGCGCGTCCGTACGGAACGATCTGTGACCCAACTCCAGCCCATCCAGCGTCTGGCCCTCTTTGGTGTGGTTGTCATTGGCGCGCTCACCGCTTTCTCGTCGGCGCCGGGGCTCTGGATCACGCTCTTTGGCTACGAAAGCTGGAAACTGGATCCTCAATTCCTGATTGCCGGGTTCGAGGGCATGACGCTCGCAGCGGGGATCACCGCGATCCTGCTCGGGATCCGCAGGGACACCGAAGGCTTTGGCATTGCGATGCTCTGCGCGGCGGGTGCGATCTTTGTGGGCTCGTTCCTGGGGGCCACAATGCTCCAGAGCACGAGCGAACAGGTGCCCTCGCTGATGAACTTCGTGAAGCTCCGACTGGCCCTGATGCTCGGGCTCCTGGCCCTGACCGGGGTGGTCAAGCTTGGTGTGCGAGGCGATTGCTGGCGGAAACTGGTTCTGGGGGGAGTGATGCTCCTGCCAGCGGGCGCGATTGGGGGCCTGGTTGTCCTCAATAGAACCGGGGCCCTGACCGACCCGATCGGGAAGATGGGCGAGGTCGCTCAGATGGTCGTGTGGCTGACGATCGCGATCGTCCTTGGCATCCTGACGGTCGCTGGTGGGCACTTTGTGATCCGGGCGTTCGAGATGACCCGGGAAGCTGGCGCGAAAGCAGGGGACGCGAAAGCCGAATAAGTCGGCACCATGCTCCTGAATGATCTTGTTGTTGCCGCTGGCCTTGGCCTGTTCATCGGGCTGTTGCTGGGTGTCGTTCTCTTTCTGGTGCTGCGCAAGCGCCGTTCAACGGACTCGCTCGACGGGGCCCGCGTGACGACCGAGGTGATCGCTGAGCGTGTCCGCGCGACGGGCAAGCTCGTCGGGCTCGAGGTCACGGCGAAAGAGATCGCGACCGCCAAGAAGGGCTGGGACTGGCTGCCGCCCCTGCTCATGTCGCCGGCGCAGCTTGCGATGATCTTCCATTTCGACAAGCAGTACTCGGTGGAGCTGGGGCGGATCAGTCCCAGGGACATCACGCCTCTGGGCGAGGGGCGATTCCGGTTGAGCCTGCCCTCGGTTGACGGCCAGTTGCGTCTGACCGACGTGAAGCCTTACGACATTCAGGACGGCAAAGTGCTCGGCCTTCTGGACGTCATCCAGATGAAGGCCAACGCGCAGGGCCAGCTCATGCGGAAAGCGCAGGAGCAGGCGGCGCAGCTCTTTGAGACCTCCGACGCGGGCTACCGCGAAGAGGCCAAGCGGTCGATCCGCAAGCACCTTGAGGCGCTCTTTCATTTGATCGGTGCGGAAGTGGAGGTCTGCTGGAAAGACGATGAGCAGGAGCGCGCCCCGGCAGAGCTGCCGGCACAATCGGCGGGATTCCCGCTGAAACTCGCCGCGGCCATGTGAGGCGTTAGGACGAGCTCGGGTGCCAGATCGTCTTGTATTCGAGCGTGCGTTCGACGGCTCCCGGGCCGGTGAGTGCGTGCCAGTCGCTGACTGACATCGGCTCGTCGATCACGTGCACGCGCTTGAGATTCTCGGCAGCGCCAAGCTCAAGCGTGCGCCGGGTCTCGCTGTCCATCCCTGACGCGACCAGGCTCCCGATCTCGCGGTGCGATGCGAAGTACGGTGCCAGCTCCGCCAGATCGCCCGTCAGGATGTTGACCACACCGGCGGGCACGTCGCTGGTTGCCAGGACTTCGCCGAGCTCGGCTGCGGGCTGCGGGCGAAGGCGCGATGCGAGCGCAATGACCGCGTTTCCCGAGAGAATCGCCGGGGCCATGAGCGCGACAAGGCCGAGCAGCGACGGCGCATCGGGCGCGATCAGGGCGGCAACACCCACGGGCTCGGACACGGTGAAGTTGTGGTAGGGGCCGGCAACCTGGTTGGCTGTGCCGAGGATCTGGCTGTGCTTGTCCGCCCAGCCAGCGCAAGAAACAAGCAGATCGATCGCGGCGCTGACTTCTTCTTCGCCTTCATTCCCGATGGCCCTGACCATCGCCTCACGTCGTCCCTCGAGCATCTCGGCGATGCGGTAGATGATCTGACCGCGGAGGTACGCGGTCGCATTGGCCCAGCCGGGCTGGGCCTTGGCGGCGATCTCGACAGCCGATCGGAGATCCTTGCGTGAGGCCTGGTTGACTCTCAGGCGGTCTCCGGCGGGAGCCGTCCGCCCGGATTCGCTCCGGATGAACGCGCCGCCGACGAACATTTTGAGGGTCTTGTCGATGGGCTCTCGGGTCATACCCAAGCGTACGCAAGATGGAGCGAAGGGCAGAACCCGAATATATGCCGAATAAAATGTAGGAACCTCGCAAGATCGTCATTCCACCGCTTCACGGGGGCGTGAAAGTCTCTATACTGCTCTTGAGAGAAGACACCGGGCGTCATGGCTCGGCATGGGATCGAAACATTTTCGAAAAGAGAGGGAGATAGGACATGCGTCACTATGCAGCAGCGGCCGTTCTGGCCGTCGTCGCTGGCACTGCTTCGGCAGATGTCATCACAAGTTACGTCAGCTTTGGTCAGCCCGGCGACCAGATCTCGAGCCCGGTCGGCACCGTCGCCGCCAACGTCAGCGCTCTGCCGCTGACCCGTGGCGCTGGTCTGAACCCCTCGGCAGCTGGCAACTCAATCAGCTCCAACGGCTGGGACACGCTCGATGGCACCGATTACTTCACCTTTGGCTTCAGCGTCGATGCCGGGTACTCGGTCAACCTCGATAACCTGTGGTTCGGCAGCCGCTCGTCGAACACCGGACCGGGTTTCCTTTCGGTCTACACGAGCCTCGACGGCTTCAGCGCCCCTCTGTACTCGTTCGCTCAGGTCGGCACCGCTTTCAGCAACCACATCGCTGACATGAGCAGCCTCACCGGGCTGACCGGCTCGGTTGAGTTCCGCATCTACGCCGACAGCGGCGTCAGCGCCAACGGCGGCGCCATCAGCTCGGGCGGCACCTTCCGTCTCGGCGATCACTTCGACGGCGCGAACTTCACTGAGTTCCGCTTCGAGGGCACCGTCGTTCCCGCACCGGCCTCGGCCGCGCTGATGGGCCTGGGCGGCCTCGTCGCCCTCCGTCGTCGCCGCTAATCCGGTTGCGACTCGCAGTTTGAATCGAACAGCTGGCCCCGCGAGCAGGCGGGGCCAGCTTCTTTTTTGCTTGCGTGTGCGGACCGGGTCAGTCGAGGCGTGTGTACGCGCGGAGGCCGTGCAGGCCGCCCTCGCGCCCGAAGCCCGATTCCTTGAAGCCGCCGAAGGGGCTGGCCGCGTCGAACTTGTTGTAGGTGTTGAGCCAGACCACGCCCGCCTTGAGCTTGCTGGCGATCTCGAAGATCTTGGAACCCTTGTCGGTCCAGACTCCCGCAGCCAATCCGTACGGCGTGTTGTTCGCCCGCTCGATCGCTTCTGCGGGCGTGCGGAAGGTCATGACCGCCAGCACCGGGCCGAAGATCTCCTCGCGGGCGATCACCTCGCTCGGCTGGACATGGTCGAACAAACAAGGCTTGCACCAGTAGCCGGCCTTGGGCGTCTCGCCCTCGGCCTGCCAGAAGGTGCTCCCGCCCGTCTTGCCCTCATCGAGGAACCGGTTGATCGTCTCAAGCTGACCAGCCGAGTTGATCGCGCCGACGTCGGTGTTCTTGTCGAGCGGGTCGCCCACGCGAAGCTGGTTCATCCGGCGCTTGAGTTTCTCGACCACCTCATCGCGCACGCTCTCCTGCACGAACACCCGGCTGCCGGCGCAGCAGACGTGTCCCTGGTTGAAGTAGATCCCCTGCACGATCCCCTCGATCGCCTGATCGATCGAGGCGTCCTCGAAGATGATGTTGGGGCTCTTGCCGCCCAGTTCGAGCGTCAGCTTCTTGCCCGTGCCCGCGGTGCTGGTGGCGATCTTCTTGCCGACTGCGGTGCTGCCGGTGAAGGCGATCTTGTCGATGCCGGGGTGCTCGACGAGCGCAGCGCCCGTTTCGCCCGCGCCGGTGACGATGTTCACCACGCCCGGCGGGAGCTCGACTTCCTCGAAGATCTCGGCGAGCATGAGCGCGGTCAGAGGCGTGGTCTCTGCGGGCTTGAGGACGCACGTGTTCCCACAGGCCAGCGCCGGGGCGAGCTTCCACGAGGCCATCAGCAGCGGGAAGTTCCACGGGATGATCTGCCCGCACACGCCGACGGGTTTCGGGTTGCGCCCGGCGAAGGCGTACTCGAGCTTGTCCGCCCAGCCCGCGTGGTAGAAGAAGTGCTGAGCCGCCAGCGGGATGTCGACGTCGCGCGACTCGCGGATGGGCTTGCCGCCATCCATCGACTCGGCGACCGCCAGCTCCCGGGCGCATTCCTGGATGCGCCGGGCGATCCGGTAGATGTACTTGGCCCGCTCGATGGCGGGCAGGGCGGTCCACTTGGGCAGCGCATCCCGCGCGGCAGCCACGGCCCGGTCCACATCCGCCTGCGATCCCTGGGCGACCTCGGCGATCACTTGCTCGGTCGAGGGGCTCACGGTCTGGAAGTACGCACCATCGACGGGCTCGACGAACTTGCCATCGATGAAGTGCCCGTAGCGGGTCCTGATCCTGGGTTTGACGCTCTCGGGGGCGGGGGCGTAATCCCAGAGGCCGGTGACGTCAATCGTGGCTGGCCCGATGACACTGGCTCGCGATGGTGGGGGTGCGGTGGTCATGGGGTCATTCTACGCGACTGGGCGGATGTGCCGCACTCGGGGCAGGTTTCGAGCGATCCGAGTTCGTAGGCGCAGCGGACGCAGAGGCCGAGGCGGATCCGGCGTCGAAGCCGGTACAGGTTGAGCCCGCGGAGAGGTATCCAAGCGAGGAGTCCCCAGAATGCCGTGTTTGCGAGAAATCGGATTGGCATTGGGCGGATTGCAAGCAGTTCGCCTCTGTATCCGCCAACCATGTGTTTGCGCCAGGGAGATCGCATGCCCACATCCCAGGCGCGTTGTTCGGCAACCCAATCAAATTGTGAGTCGAACCGGTCGCTCTTGGCCATGCACAGCATCGGCCAGCCTGCGAAGTAGCGGATCCTGATTCTGTTCTTGGATCCACTGATCATGCCGAGTTTCGAGCCCATCCAGGGCATCTCCGAGACCCAGGCGCCGCCAACCCCAAAGCCATCGAACTTGACCCATGTTCGGACGTCCCACCCCTCGGGGGGTTCGTACAGCCCGGGCATCAGGATCGGACTGCTCGGCTGTTCATAACTGACTTCAAGCGATTCGCCCGCATAGGTCTCGCACAGCCACGCAACCATCAGCGTGAGGCCTGCGCCAATGAATGCGTACATCGCGATGACCAGGGCGCAGCGTTTCATGCCGGGGACTTCTGCTTTGCAGGTGTGCTGCACTCGGGGCAGGTTTCAAGACCGGCGAGGCTGTACTTGCAGCTGACGCAGAGGCCCCTCTTTGTTCTGCTCCGGCGGCGCAGCACATAAAGTCCGGAAAGCGCGAGCCATGAGAAAGAGCCCCAGAAGATCGTGTTGATGAGAATGCCGGGGAACATGGGAACGAGTGGGAGGCGACGTTCTCGTTGTGCGTGTAGCCAGGGTGGAAGCTTGCTCGTGGGGTAGCCGCGTCGGAATAGCTCAGATGTGGGGAGATTCCACCCCTGAAGTGCGACCAGTTTCTGATCGTGAAAAGCCTGCACTTCAGATTGGAGCGCTTTGAACGGGAACCCAGCGCGTCGTTTGCTCAGTCCGGAACCCCACCATTGCTTGAAGTAATCATCGGAGCCGCGGGCACCCCATAGTTCCTCACCTGAAAATCCAAACACACCGATAGTGGCAGTGTTATCGAAGTTCGTGTTGTAAGATTCCGGAGTAGGCGGCGGCACCCATCTGCCAGATACCCACATCACGCACGCCCACGCGGTGCAAATCGTCAGCACCGCGCCGAGAAAAAGCGATGCGAGCAACCGTCTGACCATCACGCCTCCGAGAAGTCATACCCCGCGGCGTACACACCGGTTCGCAGGCGAGCGAGCTGGCGGAGGATGTCGTTGGCAAGCGAACTGGCGCCGAAGCGGAAGAGGTGGGGGCTCAGCCAGTGGCAGCCGGGCTTGCTGTCGATGCCTTCGAGTGTTTCCTTGACCATGCAGAGGTAGTGCCAGGCTTCCTTGGCGGTGCGGATGCCGCCGGCGGGCTTCATGCCGACGAAGACGCCCTCGCGCCGGTGGGCATCGCGGATCGCTTCGAGCATGACGAGCGTCACCGGCATCGTGGCCGCCGGACTGACCTTGCCCGTGCTCGTCTTGATGAACCCGCCTCCCGGCTCGTCGAGCAGATTCGCTTCGAGCATCGCAGCGATCGCGATGTCGCTCGCCAGGCGCACGTTGTCGAGCGTTTCAAGCTCGCCCGTTTCGAGGATCACCTTCAGGTGCACGTGCCGATCGCCCGACCACGCATCCCGGCAGAGGCGACTCACCGCGAGGATCTCGTCGTACACCACGTCACGCTTGCCCGCGAGGAACGCGCCGCGGTTGATGACCATGTCGATCTCGTCGGCCCCGTCCTCGATCGCCTTCTCCGTGTCACGCAGGCGCACGTCGAGCGGGTACTGACCCGACGGGAAGCCCGTGGCAACCGAAGCAATCTTGACGTTCGTCCCTTGCAATGCTTCGGCGGCAACCTTGACCATGCTCGGGTAGAAGCACACGGCCGCGACGCTGGGGATGTCCGGGTGCCCGGGCATCGGGGTCACAGCCTTGCGGCAGATCGAGCGCACCTTCTCGGGCGAGTCTTTCCCTTCGAGCGTCGTCAGGTCCACCATCGAGAGCGCCAGCTTGAGGGCCTGCTCCTTCGACGCTTTCTTGATCGACCGCGTCGTGAACGACTTGGCGCGCTCGGCGGCCATGATGGCGTCAACGGTCGGGCTCGGCGGGATCATCGCTTTGGGCATGATCTATTCTACGTCCCGGTCTACTGCGGCAGAACCGCATCCAGAAACGCTCCGATCTCGCGCTCAAGGGTGGCCTTCGACTCCGGATTCGCCCAGAGTCCGTTGTGGGGCGCTCCTGGGAGCACGACGAGCCGACCATCCGGCGCAGCTTCGGCGATCTCGCGTCCGTCCTGGAGCGGGCACACCGTGTCGGCCTCGCCGTGCAGGACAAGCAGCGGGCAGCGGATCGATCGGGCCAGCTCGGCGCGATCGAATCCCGACCACTTGCCGGCCCATCTGGGCGTGCGCCGTCGCACGGCGCCGATCAGCCAGAACGCGGGCCAGAGCGTGGCGCGCCACGGGAGTGAGGCTTCGCTCAGCACGCCCTTGGCGGGTGTGTAGGCGATGCGATAGGGGGCCAGCGCGATCATGCACGCGACACGGCCTGGGCTGTGAGCGGCGCACGCGATCGAGACGCCCGCGCCCATCGACCAGCCAAAGAGAACCACGCCGGTCGCGTTGATCTGCGCCAGCAGCGCATCGAGATCGTCGGATTCCCCGACGCCAAGGTCGCAGGTGCCCGGGGCGTCGCCGTGACCGGGCTGATCCCAGGCGATGATGCGCGAGCAGCGCGAAAGAAAGGGTTCGAGCCGAAGCAGCGCGTCGTACCGGGAGTTGCCCCAGCCGTGGGTCAGGATGGCTATGGGTCCCTGGGCGTTGTCGCCCTTGATATCCCAGACGGGCAGCTCACGGGTGCGAGAGGTGAATGTCCACTGCGAGTATTCGCGCCCACCATTGGGCAGTTCGCTCGGATCGCCCGGGAGATTCCTTCTGAGCATGTAGGCGTACGTGCGCCGGTTGGGGTGCGTCAGGCGCCATGCGGTCGAGACGACACCGAGGATCCAGAGCAAAGCAAGCCCGAGGGCCAGCAGCTGGATCAGCCCGGTCATGAGCCCAGCAGCCGGGAAATGTCGTTGTACGTCACGAAGAGGAAGACCGCAACGATGAGCACGAGCCCCGCGAGGGTCGCCGCGTTCTGCACCGCGATCGAGACGGGGCGCCCCGTGATCTGCTCCCAGATGAGGAACAGCATGTGCCCGCCGTCGGTGATCGGGATGGGCAGGAAGTTGACGACCGCCAGGTTGATGTTGACCAGCGCAAAGAAGAAGAGCAGCCAGATGAACCCTCGGTCGGCCAGGATCGTCCCCGTGTGCACGATGCCGACGGGCCCGTTCAGGTTGGTGGGGGAGATGGACCCCTGGAAGAGCCTCAGGAAAGTCACGTATGTCGTACGCATCACCCGGTCGGTCTCGTGCACGCCCATGATGATGGCAGCCAGCGGGCCCTCGGCCTTGAGCACGGTCATCTCGGGCTCAAAGAGCAAGGCAAGCCCCGGGAGGGTCCATTCCATCCGGGCCAGGTGCTCAACCTGCTCGGGCGAGAGCGCGAGGGCGAACTCACGAAGAAGTGGCTGGCCGGTGCTGTCCGTGATCGGGAGTTCGATCGTGACCCGGATCTCCGTCGCGCCCCGATCCGTTGCGAGCTGGAGCTGGCGGGCGATATCGGAGAAGGTCGAGACCGCGTTGCCCTCGATGCTGATCACGCGCGAACCTGGGCGGAGCTGTGTCGAGACAATCGAGAGCGGGTTGTCGCTCGGGTGAGACTGGGCGACGACCGTGTGTTCGTGTCGCCAATCGATGAGGAATCCGATCTTGCCCTGTCGCGAGACCTTGAGCGCGAGATCGATCAGTTGCCCGTCGCGAGAGACGGTCGCCTCGATCGTTGAACCAGAGTGGGCCGCGACCTCGGCCGTGCCGCGTGCGATATCGGGATAGCTTGCGGCGCCGAGTCTGACAAAGATGTCGCCCTCGCGGAGTCCCTGTTCGTAGCCTCGGTGGGCCTCCGGGCTGAGCTCGCCCACGCACATCACCGGCGTGATGCCAAGCAGACTCGGTGTGAATCGCTGCTGTCCTGCGATGACAACCTCTTCGTAGTCGAGTTCGGGCCAGGGGTGGGTTGTGCGTGTGACCGTCTGGCCTGCGTGCTCAAAGACAAGCTCAACTGGTGCGCCCATGCCTTGGCTGATCGGCTTGGTGAAATCGCTCGGTCGTGTGACCGGTGTGCCGGTGATGGAGACAAGCGATGAGCCAAGCGGAACGCCCCCAAGCCCCTCCCGATCCAGGAGCGCTTCGGTCGCCCTGATGTCCCGGCCCCGTTTGGGCACTGCGAGCCGGTTGGTCTGCGAGGGTGCGATACCCAGCGTGAGCAGGCCCATCGCGCTCTTGACCGGTGTGATCTCGAACTCCAATTCTTCGGCGAACCCGTCTCGGCGGACCCGGATCTGCATCGGTGTGTCGGGCTTGGCCATCGCCGAAGCAAGCTGGATGTCGTTGAACGACATGGGTTCCTTGCCGTCGATGGACGCGATTGTGTCGCCTGGCCAGAGTCCCGGCTGCTCGATGCCCAGGCGCTGGGCACCCTGGGCGACGGCAGTCGCTGCGGGCGCGCCCTCGGCGATGTCACCAACAACCGGGGCTTCGGTCTTGATGCCAACCATAAAGACAGCGATGTACAGCAGGACCGCGGTCGCAACGTTCATTGTGACGCCTGCGGAGATGATGACCATCCGCTTCCAGATCGGGACAACGTTGTAGCTGTCGTGCTCGCTGCTTCGGTAGCCGGGGTCGGCGTCGTCCTGCCCGAGCATCTTGACGTACCCACCGAGCGGGAGCGCGTTGAGTCGGTACTCGGTCGGGCTCAGTTCAGAATCCGGTGCCGCGGCTCCGTCGGCCTTGAGCACGAGCCAGCGCTTGTAGTCGTCCTCACTCGATCCTCTGCGGAAACCCAGACCCTTGCGGAAGGTGACCAGAGCCGGTCCGAATCCGATCGAGAACGCGAGCACCCGAACGCCGGCCCACTTGGCAGCCAGGAAGTGCCCGAGTTCATGGATGAAGACCACCAGCCCGAAACCGACGAGGATCAGGGCGACGTCGCCCAGCTTGAGGAGGATTGTCAGCAGCTGTTCCATGCGTCTTTAGGGTATCGGTCAGCGTCGTCGGGGGTGCTGAGCCTGGGGATCAAAATGAACCGCGGCCCGGTGAGCCCGGGCCGCGGCAAGAGTCCTGGACTGAAAGGCGCTTACTTCTTGACGTACTTGACGGCGCACCCGTAAGCCGGGATCGCGGCGGTCACGATCTCGCTCTCGCCGTTGAGCAGCTGGTTGACCGCGATCTCGATGTAATTGTCGCCGACCTCGCGGGCGCTGTTGGTCGAGTCGATCGGCCCGATGTAGCGGACCACGCCCTCGGCGTCGACGATGAAGATGTGCGGGGTACGCAGCGCGCCGTAGGTCTTGCCGACGGAGCCGTCCTTGTCCAGCAGGATCGGGTACTTGATCTCGTACTGCTTCTCGGCTTCGAGGTTGCGCTCCTCGCCCCAGCCCTGCTTGCCGGGTGCGCTGGCGGAGTTGATCGCCAGGAATTCAACCGGCTTGCCCTCGAACGAGGCGTAGGTCGTACGCATCGTGTCGTGGGAGTAGTGGAATTTCTTGACGAACGGGCAGTCCGGGTTGAACCACTCGAGCACGACGATCTTGCCTTCGGCGGTGTAATCGCTGAGCTTGTGCTCGGTGCCGTGGATGTCGGTCAGGGTGAACTCTGGAGCTCTGTCGCCGACCTTGACGCCCTCGACGGATGCGGAAGGGCGCTCGCCGGCGCCGGTCGCAAAGGCCACCCCAAGAGCGCCAATACCTGCTGCAACGATGCCGGTCCAGGTCTGCTTGCGTGCGATACCAATCATGATAACCTCCGTGTGTCGGCCCTCTTTCGGGCCTGATCAATTCGAATCAAACGCTTCATTGTGAGGTCCGGGAGCCGCCAAGGATCCGGGTCGGGCCCTTGCCTTGCTCGAGTCGGACAAGATACAGATCGCTTTCAACGGGCGGGAGTCGCTTGGCCTTGGGTTGGAGGAGCCGAACCCAGCCGACGACCTCGGCCCTGGGATGTGCATCGAAATCGAACGTCAGCTCCAGTGTACCCGTGTCGGAATGCCCGCTTTCGAGAAGGCCTTCCGGCTTGGCGCACCCGGGGCCGGGGATGAATTCGAGCTCGTACCCGAGCGCGTTGCTGATCACCAGTGTGTCGAGTTGCCATTGGATCAGGATCGCATCGCCCCGCGCACCGGTCGCCAGCTTGCCCAGCTGTTTGCGGGCTTCTTCGAATACCCCTGCGTGTGAGCTGAACTCGTTTCTGCTCTGGACAGGGAGCGCGATGCTGACCTCGGCGAACTGAGGCAGGCACAGGTTTGCGTCGCAGACAAGCCATTCGAAGCTCGCCGAGATGACCGCGTCGTCACCTATGGGAACCGCAGAGGTGACGTTGACCGGGAACATCACCACGGCTTTGTTTTCGTAGACGTGGTCGAGAATGCCGCCCGCCTGAACATAACGATGGCTGGCGGTCCAGATCGGCTCGCCGATCTCCAGCCCCTCCGGGAGTGACCACGACGCGATGAGCTGAGAGCCGGAATCGTTCACCGAATCCGCGTAGGTGTGCCAGCCTTTATCGATCTCGATGACGGCCGCGAGCATCGTCGTTGAGCCGGGGACGAGTGCGTCGGACTCGCACACGAGGCTGACTCGGGAACGCTCCGGGGCATCGTCGAGGCCCGGCTGTGCGCAAGCGACATGAGCCAAGGCGATCGAGGCTCCTGCGGCTATCACATTTCGGACACTGAGTCTCGGCATCGATGCTCCCGGTTCAGGGCCAACTCGCACGGGCAGAACCTTGTTCCACGATGGATCTTACGCCCGAGGCGAAAAAACGTTCGGGCAGAGACTCCCGCGTGTGTTGTATGGCATGCGTTTGGAGCGGTTGCGACGGGTATCACGCCGACGACTTGGGGAATGAAAAAGCCCCCGTGCATGGGCACGGGGGCTTGTGGAGTACTTGGGCTGAGAATCAGGAGATCGAGCTGGTGAGACCAAGCGGTGCGCCGCCCGTGCCCCAGCCGCCGCCGAGGAAGCCGTCGTAGTGCGTCATGGAGACGACCACGCCGCTGGTGGCATCGATCCGCATGGCGTAGTAGTTGAGCTGAGGCCTGTTCTGGATGACCTGAGCGACGTTTTCGAGCCTGAGCAGGAGGAAGTCCTCGGCTGCGATGGTTTCCATCCGGACCCGTTCGGCCGAGCCGTCGGCGAAGAAGAAGGTGATCGTCACGTCGGTGTCGGCGTCGTTGGGGTTGTAGAACGCGAGGGTCTCGGTGTAGATGTTTCCAGCCCGGAGGGGGTTCATGAAGGCATCGCCGAAGTAGAACGAGGTGCCCGCCTCGGTGAACGCTGCGGTTGCATCCGCGTCGCCACGCTGGCGCTCGATCGCCGTGATCGAGACGTTCACGTCCGAGTCGATGCGGAGGCCGATCGGCTCGTTGGTGGCAAACGCCAGTGCAGTGCCTGTCAGGCGCAGCCTCTGGCCAGCGCCAACGGTGACCTGGCGGATCAGATCGGGCAGGCCCGGATCCTCGAGATAGGAACCGACGATGTCAACCGTGGCCGTTGTGGTGCCGGAGTTGAAGATCGTGAACTCGCTGGTGATGTCCGTACCCTGGGTCAGCGAGGTGATGATGTTGGTCGTGCTGCCGCCGTCACGGACACCGAGGTACCCGAAGGCGAAGCGGTTGACCAGGTCGTATCGGCTCAGCGCGGCGACGATGCCGATGTTGGCGCCGTTGTTGGCCGCGTCGACCGGGGTCGAGAGGATCTCGATGGCGAACGTGCCAAGCGGGAGCGTTGAGGTGTTGTGGATCTCGAGGCCGCCACGCTTGTTGGCGCCCACGGTCATCGGGGCGAGAACGGTCGTCGAACCGCTGCCCGTGTAGGCGGTGATCGTCAGCGTGACGTCGAAGTTGTTGGGGTTGTACCAGACGAGGAACTCTTCGATCACGCCCGGGTTGCGGGTGACATCGGGGAAGTCCCAGCGGTCGGCGGTGATGTCCGTGAACGCTTCGCCGATGGCGCCGGAGCGGGCCAGATTCGAGTCGTAGTGGCTCAGGCTGGCGCCCAGACGCAGAGTCGACTCGACCACGATGGCGTAGGCCCTGTTGGCGATGATGCCCGGCGCAAAGTCGGCGTTCCCATCGTTGTCGATATCGGCGCCGAAGGAGAGCGTGGTACCGCCGCGGGCGCCCGCTGCCAGTGTGCCGGAGGCGACCACCGCTGAGCCCAGGGACATGTCTGCGTAGTACACGGTGATGCTGTAGCTGACAGATTCGCTGTTGGGGTTGGCCAGCGAGATGAACTCGTGGATGTTCGCGTTGGCGAATCCTTCGGGGTAATAGGTGCGCGTGGTCAGGGCAGGCCCGTCGACGCGGAGGGTGTAATTCCCGATATCGGTGTCGCCGGTGGAGTCGATGAGGATGTAGAAGGTCTGGCCCGCGCCAGACGAGATGAAGTTCGTGGCCGCGGTCACGCCCCTGACGCCGCTCACTCCGGTTGCGTTGGCAAGATCGGTCAGCTCGTTCCCGCTGGCATCAAAGATGCGAACGGTAAAGTCGGGCGTCGGTGCGTCGGGCGAGAAGACCTGGATGTACAGCTCGCCCCGGCCGATCGTGGTGTAGCGGAACAAGTCCGTGTCGATGATGTTGTCGATGACGCCTGTATCCGAAGCGTTGCCGTTGATCGCGTTGACTTCGAGCACGGTGGCGCCGGCGAGGTTGCCGTTGTTGGCGTGGTCGTCGCCGGGTGACGGCGCGATGGGCGGACCATCGATGTTGACGGTGTAGCTTCCCGTGCGGATGCCCGGGAAGGTCGACCCGATCGACAGGTAGTAGCGTTCGAGCGGGCCGGCGAAGTTGTCGAACTGGATGGTGTTGCCATCGACCTGCGTGTGGGTGACAAGCATCCTCGAGGAGTTGTACAGCTTGAATTCGAGGGTGCCGATGCTGCCCTGAGAGACATCGATGGTGAAGATGCCTTCGTCGAGAATCTCAAAGGTGAAGAAGTCGGTGTCGTCGTCGACCTCGAGGCGTCCGGTATCGCTGCCGTCACCGGTATCGAAGTCGAGCGGGATTTCTGTGGCTTCAGCGAAGGCGGTGTCGTTGGCGTGATCGTCCACGATGCCGGTGTTGATGTTGAGTGTGTAATCGATGCGCGAGGCGGTCGGGCCGACCACAGCGACGTAGAAGATGTCCGCGGTGTTGGCCGTGAACTGCGGGATCGCCAGGAAGCCCGAGGCGCTGGTGTATGTCGCGGTGATGCCGTTGGCGTAGATCCGGTTGCCATCGATGTCGTACAGGCGCAGCTCGAAGGTCGCCCCGGGTACGTTGTTCCAGACGAGCGAGATGTCGGTCGGGCCCGTCGTCGGCGTTCCGAACACGAACAGGTCAGAGTCGTTGGACTGCTCCAGGATGCCCGTCGCTGAGCCGTTGCCCGTCGAAGGAACGATGTTGATGAACGTGGCGTCCAGCAGCTGGCCGATATCCGCGTGGTCGTCGTCCGGGTCGTACTCGACACTCAGGTCGTAGATGCCCGTGGAATCGACCGGGTCTGCGCCCTTGACCACAATGAAATACCGCCGACCAACCTGAGTGGAGAAGTCCACCGAAACTCGGCCGGACTCGTTCGGGTTGAAGTCCCACGCGATCACGTGATTGATCGGCTTGGGCGTCGGGTAGTTGTCCTGACCGAGTTCGTAGACGATGACCGCGGGCGTCATCGCGGCCTGCCCGGCCTGGCGCTCGACCGTCAGCGTCGCGAGGTCTGTGACCACAGCATCGAAGACGAAGATGTCCGAGTCACCGCCCTGATTCAGAATGCCGCTCGTCTCGGCGAGTCTGCTGAACTCACCGAAATCGAGCTCCGTCGCTGCGAAGAACCGCCCGTCGTCTGCGATGTCGTCGGCAACGGGCAGGCCCGAGAGCGCGATGCTGTACGTGCCAGTGCCCGTCAGACCGAACACGCGGAGCGTGTACCGCTCGGCCTGCTCGACCGCGAAGCTCACGGTCAGCGGCTCGCCCAGAATCGCAGAGTTATTGGGGATAAAGACCTGTGTGCCGTTGCCATCGAAGATCGTGATCGCGACCGAGAGAGCAGCCGACGGATCGAGTGTCATCGTCAGGAGGCCGTCGACCGGCGCCATGAACGTGAAGCTGTCAAAGTCGTTCTGAGCCTCGATACGCCCCGTGATCGAGCCCGTGCCATTGGCGGGGCTGTTCGGGTTTGAGTTGAACGGGATGACCGTTTCCTGGAAGAAACCGATGGAGCCCGCGTGATCGTCCGCGGCGCTCTGCGGCGTCGCGTTGATGATGAGCTGGTAGGAGCCGGTCGCGACGCGCCAGTCCACCTCACCCGCATCGGGATCCGCGGCGACGCGATTAGCCGGGTTCGCGGCGCTGGCGTTGCTGCTGTAACGCTGCGAGCTTTCAACGACGACAAAGTACTCCTGCCCCTGAAGGACATTCAGAACAATGCGCGGATCCTTGCGGAAGACCTGAACATTGCCGACGTTGTTGTTGAACCCATTGGCGAAGGGGATGGTCGTCCCGTCGGCGGTATAACCGAGGAAATCGTTGACGTAAGCAATCTGGTTGCCGTTGCTGTCAAAGACGCGGATCGCGGCATCAAGCGGGCTCGAATAGGTCTTGGTGATCGCGCGGTTGCTGACAACCTGCCCCGTTCCGCTGTTGATGAAGAGTTCCTGGAAGAGATCCGTGATATTTGTTGTGCTGAGGATGACCTCAGCTGTTCCATTCTTGGGCGCCACAAACTTGTAAACGTCCGTGTCGTTGATGGTGCTGATCTTTCCGAGCTCGCCGTTCTGAACGATCAGATCGAAGAATCCCGGGTCGGTCGGCGGGAGCCCGCTGTCTACTCCAGTGATGCGATTGTCGGTGACGAATCCGGGGTTGCCGATCGTGGTCGCAATGCCCGATGTGTTGTCGAAGATGAGCTGCTCAGCGTCCTCGAAATCATCCTCTTCCGGGGCTTCGGAGTTGACGCCGTAAGTGTCCGCCTGGGCATCCGCCTGGATGGTCAGGTTGTACCGAGTACGCGAGCCGGGCGCGGAGATGACGATGTAGTACGACTCACCACCCCAGTACTCTGCGTCGAGTGAAATCGCAGCCTCTACCTTGCGCAGAGAATCGGGCTCGGGCCCGAGCAGCGACGGGCTGTCAACACCGGCGGGGCCGCCGGTGTCGGTGTTCACCGATTGGAGAGGGGTCTCAAAGTCTTCGAGAACAAGATTGAAGTTTGAGTCATAGAGCTGGATGGCAACGGTTCCGGTCTGAACCCACTCGAGTTCAAAGTTGACCGCGATCGTGATCCGCGATGCGGGTCGGCCATCGATATTCCAGAGCGCCGGCTCGATATCGTTGCCGTCCATGTCCACTTGTGTCGAGCCAGCAAATCGTCCGAGATGGTCGACCTGGGGCACGAATGTGAAGACGTCGGTGTCGTTGCCACGGTCGAGGCGGCCGAGCGCCATCGAAGCAACGACCAGGCTGTGGTCCGTTGCGGGATTTGGGAAATCAAGCGCAGAGAAGTACCGCGGTGCCGGCCCGAAAGGTCCGGGGAATCCATAGACATCTGGAATGCCGTCGCCGTTGGTGTCGACAGCGTCAACATTGGGATCGTTGAAACCCGTGGGCACGTACGCGTTGCCCCAGACGAGAGGAGTCGCGAGCTGGCGGATGACATCCTGATTCGTGATGATTCCGTCTTCGTCCGTCACCGCATCGATGTGATCGTCGATGGACTGATCCGGGTCGCTCAGATCGATCGTGGCATTGGATTCGATCACCATCTGGAAGAACCGTTCGCCTGCAGCGATATCACGCGCCGGATCGGTCACATTGACGATCGGGCCGTCAAAGGCGTCGACAACGACGTAGAAGCGTTCGCCACCCTGGATCACCGTGCTGATCTCGGCCCGGTCATAGCCATCGAGAGAGATCGCAGAGTCGTTGGTCGCGATGGGCGTCAGCGAGGTGCCATCAAACAGTGCAAGCTTCGCGTCCCAGCTGGGCAGCAGGAAGCCGTCGAAGGTTGTGAAGTTGATGATCGTTGTGCCCGTACCGAGCGAATCGAAAGCGTAAATCTGAGCAGAGTGCTGGTCGCGCAAGAGTCCAACGCCAGGATCGCTCGGCCCACCCAGACGCGAGACCACGCCGATACGGGTGATGTTGTCGAGGGTGAATTCGGTCGCTGCCGCTTGGATACGGAGCTCGAATTCGCCGATCGCAACGTTGTCTGGCGCACCGCTCTGAGGGTTCGTGACGTTCACGGCCTCGAATGCGTCGGAACGAACACGAACGTAGTAGGTCGTGTTCTGCTCGAATAGGGCAAGAAGGAAACCGTCAGAGGAGTAGCCACTGGATGAGTCTGCGCCGATCAGATTCCCTTGTGCGTCGTAGAGTTCCACTCGGGTGTCGATCAGGTCACGGACACCCTCTTCGTCCGCAATGTACCCGTTGCCATCGTCTCCGAAGACAACGTCGCCCGCCATGATGCTGCCGAGGCTGTTGAAATTCTCAAGATTCGGAGTCGTAAAGCGATAGATGACGTCTTCCTGGAGTGTATTGATCTGGTCCTGTTCCTGACCAGTCGCGCTGCCAGTTCTGACGTATCCGGTTGCGGAATCAAGGGTGAGCACGTTGTTGGCGGTGTTGATCTGCAGTGCGTACGAACCGGTCGTGGTGTCTTCGCCTATGACGTGCAGGTAGTACGTTTCGCCGGCCTCTGCAACGAAACCGAGCCAGCCGTCCGAGGCCAGACCCCGCGCGGTCGTGCCGTTGTCGAAGCCCTCGTTGTCGCCCGACAGCTTGGTGCCATCGGGGTGGTAGAGCTCAAGAGCAGTATCCAGCGTTGCGCCGAAGGTGTTGGCCAGGATCGAGACAAAGCCATCCTGCGAAGCGGTGAACTGGAAGAAGTCCCCAGTGTCACCCATGACATCGCCGATCATACCAAAGCCGGTGCCGGTGCCATCCATTCCGATCGTGATGACCGTCGGCGGCGTGTTGGTCGGCCCGAAGACATCGTTGAATCCCGGGTGGTCACCCGAGAGCAGGATGCGGGGCTCGAGCGCTTCGAAGGCGCTCAAGGGTGAGGCCGCGGCTTTTCCGGCGCTGGCGCTGAGGCGACCGGCCTTTGACTGGCCCAGGCTCAGACGACGTGAAATCCGCGACACAAGATCCTGCTTGAGCATGACTCGCTCCGTCCAAAGAGGTACACACCGGGCGCGACCCGTGTGCCAATCCAACCTCGGTCCCCGGGTGAAAACTCCCTGCCGGGGTACCGAACTCGTCCGTGCCATGGTTCAGGGCGTGGCCGCGTGCATTCCGTTGCACGTCGGTGCTCTGCGATCCCCTGATCCGAACCCGTTGCCTGGCAACCGAGTCCGATCTCGCGCAGAGCCCCCGCCTGTTTTCTCCGAAAGGCCGATCTGGTCGGCTATCCGGACCGGTGGCGCTGCCTCCCGCGAGGCAGTCGACAGGCCAGCGTATCACGCCCGCTTTCAGCCCGTCCAGTGACTTGGGACCCCGATCCGAGAGAATCTGGGCAACCGACGCCCCACAGACAAGGATCTGGCTGACGAATCAGCCCTCAGCGGCTCGTATGACCGCTCCGACCGCCAGCAGGTCCGCAGCGTCAAATGTTGGGATGGGCAATTCCACCTCATCGATGATCAACCGGAGTTCGCTGGCCGCGATAATGAGCGCCTCACTGCCCCGATCACGGAGCCGATTGGCGATCTCAACGAACGCCCGATCCGAGGCCACGGAATGGGAGCCGTAGATCAATTCCTGAAAGAGAATCTCGTCGAGCCTGTCCACATCGTCCCCATCGGGGACCTGGAGCTTGACCCCCTTAAGGCCTAACGCGGTCTGGTACGCAGAGCCCTGCGTGACATAACGGGTCCCCAGAATGCCCACGGTCTGGTGTTGATTGGTCACCAGTGCGTCGGCGACGAGATCCGTCATCGTGAGCCAGGGCAGGGGTGAATCGTGCTCAGCGATCATCACGCCGTGCTGCACCGCATTGTCCGGCGTCAGGACGAATCCGCACCCGGAAAGATGGAGCACCCGGACCGATTTCTTCAGCAGATCCGCAACGCCCTCCCAGTCGTCGGCTCGGACGCACTCGATGTACATCGGCAGCGGCTCATTGTGGATCGTGATGCGAGGGGGTTCACGGTCCGGAAAGAGCTTCGAAGCATGCCTGAAGATCTGGCGATAGCACAGCGAAGCCCCTTCCGGGCTGACTGCGACGATCCCGATGTGCCCGGTGCTGTTCAATCTGTCTCCATCCTCAGGCCCAGCATCGGTGGTGTCAAACAAGAACCGATGCCCGGCGTGCCGTATCGTGTCTCGCCATGCCCGAAAGTGATCCCTTTGCCATCCTGGGCTTTCCGTTGACGTTCGAGCTCGACCCGTCACAGATCGAACGGGCGTATCTGGCTCGCGTCTCGGGTGTCCACCCGGATCTGGGTGAGGGTGATGAAGAGGGCTCCGAGGTCTCCGCAGGGCTCAACCTTGCCCGGGTGACGCTGCTGAATCCCGAATCCCGCGCGACCGCACTCCTGGAGAGACTGGGCTATACCAGCCAGGACAAATCTCTCCCCGACGGTTTCCTCATGGAGATCATGGAGGTCCGAATGGACCTTGAGAGCGCGTTCACAGAGGGCGACTCCGAACAGATCACCAGGTGGCAACGCTGGGCAGAAGAGCGCCGGAGAGAATGGATCAAGAAGATCGGGGGTCTCTTTCGAAAGTTTGGCGACACGAACGACAAGGAAGTGCTCGGAGAGATCAGACGTTCGCTCAACGCATGGCGATACATCGAGCGCATGATCGAGCAAGCCAGCGCCGAAGGACGATGACCGAGCCTGACCGATGAACACCGCTGAATTCATCCTGCTCTCGGTCGTCTTGCCCGTGCTCCTGATGGCCTCGGGAATCGTCAGCGGCTCTGAGACCGCGCTCTTCGGGCTGACGCAGGCCGATCGGGCCACGCTCCATAAACGTGCGCCGTCGGCCCTCGCGTGCGTCGAAGCACTCCTGAGCAAACCCCGCTCGCTGCTGACCGCGATCCTGCTGGCAAACAACCTCGTCAACGTTCTCTATTTCACGCTCGCGTCGGTCGTCATCATCGGGCTTGAGCAAAGAGGCAACCACGCCGGAGCCGCTGGCCTCGGAGTTGGCTCACTGCTTGCGATCGTTCTGATCGGAGAGGTGATCGCCAAGACTTCCGCGTCGTCGCAGCGCCCAACAGTCTGCAGGTTCATCGCCCCGTTCTGGCTGATTGTCATCCAGACGCTCTGGCCGCTCTGGTCGGGCGTGGATCGTTTCGTGATGGCGCCCCTGACCCGCCTCGTGACCGCCAAGGCCGCACGAGATGATGGCGTCAGCCCGTCTGACCTCGGGCACCTGCTGACCCACACCGACGGGCAGGACTCGATCGACACCGACGAGCAGCGGCTGCTGCTGGACGTCTTTCGCCTCGGAACGCTCCGCGCCCGCGATGTTATGATGCCCCGCGTCGAGCTGGACACGCTGAGCATCGACACCAAGCAGGACCAGATCGTCGAGTACATCCGCGAGCACCGCACCGACCAACTGCTCTTTCTCGACAAGAACGAGGAGCCCGTGGGGTTTCTCGGGACCGTGCAGTATCTGACGAAACGCCCTCAGCGTTTGCGATCCATACTCGAAGCGCCCATGTTCGTCCCAGAGCAGACCCGATTGGACGCGCTGCTCAGCCAGCTTCGCAAGAAGGGCAAAGAGCGGGCCGCGGTGGTCGACGAGCGGGGCGAACTCGTCGGCGTCGTGCGCGTCGAGGACGTCGTCGCCGAGCTCTTTGACGAGGCGAGCGACCCGCAGAGCTCGGGCGAGGTCCAGATCCTGGGGCTCGGGCGGTTCCGCGCTCCCGGACGCATGCCCGCCCACGCGCTGCTGCACGACTTCGATCCGGGGTTCGTCCGCCTCGAGAACTCGCTGGGCAGGGTCTCGACCGTGGGCGGCGTGGTCCTGACGCTCCTCGGGCGACTGCCCGATGTCGGCGACAGCGTGCAGATCGGGCGCCTCAGGCTCACCGTATCCAAGCTCCAGGGGCGCGCGATCGAATGGATCGAGATCGAGCTCCTTGACTCCGAGAGCGAGGGCGAACAATGAGCGCCTTTGAGATCGTTCTCTGGTCTGTGCTGGCGTTGGGGGGCATCTGCGCCTCGGCCCTCTGGAGCGGGCTGGAAACCGCGACGTACGTTGTCGGTCGCGCCAGGCTCGAGGCCCGCGCGGGTGGTTCGACGACCGACCGAAGGGCGAAGACGCTCAAGCTCGAACTGGACAAGCCCGAACGCGTGCTGGCTGGCCTGCTCATCCTCAATAACTCGAGCAACTACATCGGTGTGCTGGCGCTGGCCAGGCTCCTCGAACTGACCGGCCTGCCCACATGGCAGATCTCGATCATCAACGCCGTCGTGCTCACGCCGACGCTTTTTATCTTCGCCGAGACGCTCCCCAAGGAATACGCCCGGGTCACGGCCGAGCACTCGACGTACACGCTGGCGCCGCTTCTGCGAGCGATCCGATGGGTGCTCACAGGATTGCTCGTGCTCCCGATCGTCGTCGGGGCGGCGCGCCTGATGCGTCGTCTCACGCCGGGCGGGCAGGAGCACGCCCCGCTCGATCCACGCGAGCGGATGGTCTGGCTTGTGCGCGAAGCGGTGGGGCAGGGCATCGTTTCGAAAACCCAGGCCGAGCTCGTCCGTCGAGCCGTGGCGTTCCGCGACACGCCTCTTCGCAGTGAGATGATCCCGTGGTCACGCGTCACGCGCCTGCGCAAGGACTCCGACGCCACCCAAGCGCGAAGCGTTGCTTCGGAGGCGCTGCATTCGCGCATGCCGGTCGTCGACAGCCGAGGCATGGTCGTTGGGCTCGTCCATGTCATCGACCTGTTCCTCGACGACACCGCGACGCCCAAGAGCGTGATGACCGAGGCGCTCACGATCGACGCATCGGAAACACCCCGCCAGGCGCTGAGGATGCTCCGGGCCCGAAATCAGCACCTCGCGGTCGTCACCCACCACGGGCGTCCGATAGGGCTGGTGACGATGAAAGACCTCGTCGAGCCCGTGACGGGTGAGCTCCTGGCCTGGTGAGCGGGGAATAGAACCGCTCCCAAAGGAGTCTGGCATTAGGGCCGCCAAGTCCCGAAGGAGTCCGTATGTTCGGGAACACGAAATCAAGCTGCTCGGGCCTGTGCTGGTCGCGCACGGATCTCGTCTTCCTGCTGGTTATCATCGCGAGCCTGATTGTGATCATCAACGCACGCTCGAGCCGTGCCCCCGCCGATGCGCCCGCGATCTTCGCCCAGAATCTGACCCTTCCCGCGGCGTCCAAGGCGTCCGCGGAATCGGGCATGCCCGTGCTCGTCTATGCGACCGCCACGTGGTGCGGCCCGTGCCAGTCATTCAAACGCGGAGCGCTCAGCGATCCCGAAGTCCAGAGCCTGATCACCTCTCGCACGCTTCCTGTCTATCTCGACATCGACAAGCACCGCGAGACCGCCAGCATGCTGGGCATCACGAGCATCCCAAAGCTCATCCTGATGAAAGACAGCCAGATCCTCGCATCCCGAGTCGGGGCGCTCAGCTCTGCGCAGACGACCGAGTTCATCCTGGAGCACACCTCACCCGAGAGCGTCAGCTCAGAGGATTGAGGAAGAGCCCCGTCGCGAGCTTGGGATAGAAGAACGTCGACTTCTGCGGCATCAGCTCGCCCGCCAGGCAGATATCCCTCACCGCTTCGAGCGGTGTCGGCCTGACCACGATCGCGATCTGCGCAAAGCCCGACCCACCTCCGGCGCCGGTCTCGTTGCCCGAGCCGATCGCCATGACCTCTTCCACCGAGTGCGGGAAGGCCCACTTGATTTCCTCGCCGCCGTTGAGTTCGGGCTGACAGATCTCCTCGACGATCAGATGCTGGACGATCGCCACGTCAAGCTCGCGCCAGGGCTGGGGCTTGTCCGCGAACTTCTCGCTGAGCGGGTCTTCGTCGACGCAGCTGGCTACCCAGCAGAGCCCGGTCGCGAAATCGATCAGCCCGAAGACTTCCTTCGAACGCGTCGCGGCCTTAGCCACCTCGGACTCGATCTTCATGGGGTCGTTGACGACGGGATCGATCTGAAGGTAGCCCGCAGAAGCCTCGATGAACCGCTCGTGCGAGTAGTCCTTCATGCCCCCGAGCACACGGTGCGTGGGCCCGATCGCAAGCCCGGGGTCGGACATGCTGACCATCACGAACATCGTTCGGCGCGCGGGGTGGTTTGCTGGAACGTTGCCTTTGCTTTCCAGATCATCCAGGTAGTTCACCGCGGTGTTGTACCGGTGGTGTCCGTCAGCGATAAAGACGTCCTCGCCCGCCAGCGCATCGCGGTAGGCGTTGATCGTGGCGTCGTCGTCGATCGTCCAGACCTCGTGCAGCACGTCCTGATCGTCGGACTCGGTGACGGTCGCGGTCATGTCGGGCTTGCGCGACTCCATGACCGTGCGGACGAGCGTGCTGGCGGTGCCCGACTGGTCGGGGTGGAGCCCGAAGATGGGGCTCAGCTGAGTCGCTGTTGCCTTCATGAGCGCCAAGCGGTCTTCCTTCGGGCCGCTGAAGGTCTGCTCATGGGGCAGGATCCCGCCGCCCTCGCGAGCGCCCAGCGCCTGGGTTTCGACGGTGCACGCCATGCCGCAGCGCTGGTAGCTCTTGCCTCGGAATTCGAATGTCTGCCGGTACGCGAAGATCGCCGGCTTCTGGCGCTTGGTGAGCACGCCCTCGGTCAGCCAGTTGCAGAGCGACTCGCCAGCGGCCTTGTACGCGGAGACGGGGCCGAGCTCTTTGGCGGGCGTGTGGGGCAGGTCGATCGCAACGATGTTGTGCGCCTCGCGATCGAGCAGCTTCTGCTTGCGAGCCCGGTCGAGCACGTCGTAAGGCGGCGCGACTTCCTTGGTGACGTCGCCTGTGCCCTTGCGGTACTGGATGGCCTGAAACGGGAACACAGCTGGCATGGCGACACTCCGGGCGGATGCATGAAGAATGAATCGGGCGGCGTCCTCGACGTGCGGCGGACTCCGGCCCGCGGCCTATCGTACGCCCATGCCTACCGCTCTGGTCATTCGCACCGCCGGGACGAACTGCGATCAGGAATTGCTCCGCGCTTTCGAGCTCGCAGGTGCAGAGACGAAGCTCGCCCATCTTGAGGCCCTCGTCAAGGATCCATCGCCCATCGAGAAGGCTGATTTGATCGGTTTCCCGGGCGGGTTTTCCTACGGAGACGACGTCGCCTCCGGTCGCATCTTTGCGATGCACACGAAATTGGGCCTCATGGAAAGCCTCAGGGGCGCCATCGACCGAGGTGCGAGCGTCATCGGGATCTGTAATGGGTTTCAGGTCCTCGTCCAGACCGGACTCCTGCCGGGCATCGAAGGCCGCCGGGTCGCGCTGACAGGCAACGCGGGCGGGTCGTTCATTTCCGACTGGTTCGGAGTCGATTTCGACAAGGGCAGCAGGTGTGTCTGGACCCGCGGGCTCGAAGACGAGGCCAGAGATACGTGTGTCCTGCCCATCGCCCACGGCGAGGGCTGCTTTGTCGCCGACGAAATCACCTCCAAAAAGCTCGCCGACAACGGGCAGGTCGCGCTGCGGTACACCGACGATGTCAACGGTTCGGTCGATCGGATCGCCGGCATCTGCGATCCGACGGGGCGCGTCTTCGGGCTGATGCCCCACCCGGAGCGGTTCCTGGATTGGAACCGTCACCCCGCATGGACCAGGCTCGGCGCCGAGGCGCTCGCCCGCGAACCGATCGGGCTGCGCATGTTCAGGAATGCGGTCGAAGCGATCAGCTCAGTCGGCGCCCGCTGAACACGCGGTGTCTGCCCTGTAAACTGTCCATCGCATGCCAAAGCATTCACGCACCAACAGCACGCGCTTCCTTGGCGAGGTCCTGACCGAGGACCGCCTGTGCAGAAGATGCAACTACTCCCTCAAGGGCCTCCACGCAGGCGGGCTCTGCCCGGAGTGCGGCACCCCCATCCCGGCCCCGAAAAGACGCGTCCTTGGGGGCGACAACCTCTCCGATGCCCCGGTGCGATACCTCCGGAAGCTGAGCCTTGGCCTCGGGGTCGCTTCGATCGGGATGTGCCTCCTCACCGCGGGGCTGCTCTACGTCCGCAGCACAACAGCCGAAATCGGGCCGGGCCTGCTCGGGCTCGGATCGATGCTCTGGATCGCCGGCGTCGCGGCCTTTGCCGGCGCACGCCCGCTCTCGGAGTCCACGCTGGGCGTCGCGGCTCTCGACCACAAGCCGTGGCTCCTCGGTGTCCGGCTCGTCCAGATCGTCTGGCTCTTCCCGGCGCTCTTTGCGATTTGGAGGCTCATGATCGTCCGCAGCGGCTCGACCAACGGGCTCGACTTTGCCCTCGGGGCGCTCAATCTCTCGGTCATCCTTGCGTTTCTGGCGACTGTGCCGGCACTGACACATCTCAATGCCCTGGCGACGTGGGCGGGCGATTCGTCGCTGGCCGGGCGTCTGCACACGTCGGGGTGGGGGATCGCCCTTTGCGGCATCGCGGGCCCGGGTCTCGTGTACGGTTCGCAGTTTCTCGGGCCGGTCCGCCTGCCAGCGACCGTGATCGGCGCCATCCTCTCGGTCGTACTCGGGCTGTGTGTCGTGGTAGCGGTGATCTCGGTCGTTCAGATCGCGTCGATCTCGTTCCTGGCGATCTCGAGCAACGCAGCAGCCGAGGCGCGTGACGCCAGAATCGCACAGAAACGGGCAAAGGAAGCGCGCGAAAGTTATGAGCGCCAGCTTCAGACGGACGCGAAAGCGCCCGAGCCCGCACCGCCTCAAGACGAACCCACGGTCCTCAAGCCGACCTATCGCACGGGTGGAGTCCGGATCGAAGCCTCCGAGGGCGACGACGAGATCTACGACCTGGCCCCCGAAGATGCTCCTTAAGAGCGTTGGAACCCGAGTGATACCAAGCTTCTACACTCCTCTGTGAAGACGCGAGGCAAGGTACTGCTGGCGATGTCCGGGGGTGTGGACTCCTCGGTCGCCGCTGCGCTGCTCAAGGAGCAGGGCTACGAGGTTGTGGGGGCGTTCATGCGTCTGGGTTCGCCCGGGGAAACTCTCGACGAACTCGTCCCCGACAACGCGTCATGCGGCGCTCCGAAGCTCCACAAGCAGGGCTGCTGCTCGGTGGGCGATGCCGCCGATGCCAGACTGGTCGCTGCCCAGCTGGACATCCCTCTGTATGTGCTCAATTTCCGCAAGGACTTCCGACGGGTGATCGACTACTTCGTCGACGAGTACGCCCGCGGGCGCACGCCGAACCCCTGTGTGCGCTGCAACGACTGGCTCAAATTCGGCAAGCTCCACGAGCACGCGGGGCAGATCGGCGCGGACTTCGTCGCCTCCGGGCACTACGCCCGGATCGCCCGGCGTGAGGGGCGACCGGCGCTCCTGACGGGCAGACACGCGGACAAGGATCAGTCCTACGTCCTCTTTGGCATCCCGCAGAAGCAGCTCGACTCGACGCTGCTCCCGATCGGGGAGTACGAGACGAAAGAGGAAGTCCGCGATCTGGCGCGCAGCTTCGGCCTCCCGGTCTTCAACAAGCCCGACTCGCAGGAGATCTGCTTCGTTCCCGACAACGACTACGCCTCGTTCGTCGAGCGCGAAAGACCCGAGCTCGCGACCGCTCGAGGCGAGATCCGCGACACCAGTGGCAACACGCTGGGCGAGCACAGCGGGCAGCACCGCTTCACCATCGGCCAGCGCCGAAAGATCGGAGTCGCGCTGGGCTATCCCATCTATGTCGTAGACAAGGACCCGGAAACCAATACGGTCACGATCGGTTCGGAAGAGGACCTGCTCATCTCTTCTTGCCTGGTGCAGGACGCCAACTGGCTTTCCGACGCGGGGTCAGGCGATCACTGGCAGCCCTGCCTGGCCCGCTTTCGATACAACGGGGAGCTGGCTCCCGCTCAATTCCGCCATTCGACGACCGACCGTCTGGAATTCCTGGTCCGATTTGAATCCCCCCAGAGGGCGGTCACGCCGGGCCAGGCGCTCGTGGTGCACGCGATCGACGATCCGGACCGGGTTCTGGGGGGAGGCTGGATCGCCCAAGCTCATCATGAAGCCTTGTAGATCCTCTCAGAATCGGGTATCTTGGCGACAAGTCGGATGGGGAACCCTGGACATTCGTTCCGGGCAGGGTTCGCGGCAAGCGGTACTTGGCAGCACCGCGGTCGTGACCACAGATCATGCTGGGGGTCGAGGTGGTTACCGAAAGCGCCGCGGTCGAAGTGGATGTTTTAGTCATCGGTGGGGGGCCTGCGGGCTCGACCGTTGGCACGCTCGTCAAGAAGTATCGACCCGATCTCAAAGTCTTGATCGTCGAGAAAGAGAAGTTCCCCCGCGAACACGTGGGCGAGAGCCAGCTCCCGGCGATCGGCCCCATCCTCAACGAGATGGGCTGCTGGGAGAAGGTTGAATCGGCCGGCTTCCCGATCAAGATCGGGGGCACGTACCGCTGGGGCACCTCCAAGGAGCTCTGGGCGTTCGAGTTTCTCCCGATCTCCAAATTCAAGGACGAGCCGAGACCCGCTTCGTACAAGGGGCAGCGCGTCTTCACAGCGTTCCAGGTCGACCGCGCGATCTACGACACGATCCTGCTCGATCACGCCGCCGAAGTGGGCTGCGAGGTGCGCCAGGAGACCCAGGTCACGCGCATCGACGCCTCGGGCGGTCACGTCAACGCGGTCTATCTGCAGGACGGCACCTGCGTCAAGGCCAAGCACTACGTCGACTGCTCCGGGTACGCGGGCGTCCTTCGCCGGGCGAACGACGTCAAGATCGACGTGCCCAGCAAGCTCAAGAACATGGCCGTCTGGGACTACTGGGACAACGCGGACTGGGCGATCGAGATCGGAGTCGGCGCGACACGCGTGGAGATCCTCTCGATCTCGGCCGGCTGGATCTGGTTCATCCCTCTGGGGCCGACGCGCACGAGCATCGGCTACATCTGCCCCGTCGAGCACTACAAGAAGATGAAGATGAAGCCCGAGGAGATCTACGAGCACGCGCTGGCGCAGGAGCCACGCGTGCAGGAGCTGTGCAAGAACGCCAAGCGTGACGGCAACGTCCGCACCACGAAGGACTGGTCGTACGTCGCCGAGAAAATGGTGGGCGACAACTGGTTCCTGGCGGGCGAATCAGCGGGCTTTGCCGACCCGATCCTGGCCGGCGGCATGACCCTGGCGCACTCGACGGCGCGCGAGGTCGCTTACACCATCCTCGCTGAGCGCAACAACTATCCCGAGGTCGCCTGGCTGAAACGACGCTACGAAGAGCTGACCACGCGGCGCATCCGTCAGTACATCCGCTTTGCCGACTATTGGTACTTCGCCAACGGGCAGTTCACGGATCTTGAGGATCTGACCAAAGAGATCGCGGCCTCTGAGGGCCTGAACATGACCTCCAAAGAAGCCTTCCGCTGGCTGAGCCTGGGCGGGTTCGCCGACGAGGACTTTTTCCTGCCGGGCCTGGGTGGGCTGGATCTCGTCGCGGTCAAGGAAGTCGCCCGCAGGCTCAGCGTGGACAACGAGAAAGACCTCGAGTGGGAGGTTACGAAGTACAACACCTTCAAGCTCAACCTGACGGGCGCGAAGAAGGAAACCGTGCCCCTCTTCAACAACGGCGAGATCCACAAGGTCGAGGCATACCGACGGGGCCTCAAGCTCCTGCCCAAACTCGGTCAGTTCAAGACTGTCCTTGATCTGGTCGCGAAGTACTCGGACATCACGCAGTTCATGCAGGCTGCCGAAATCTCACTCAAGCACGCGGACCCGCACCTGAACTCACCGCTCACGCTCCAGCAGTGCGTGGCGACGCTGGAGATGATGCTCATCGACGGCTGGGTGATCGGCAAGTACGACCCCAAGAGACCACGCATCAAGGTGGACTTCAAGGGCGACGACCCCAACCAGGGCATCCGCGATATCGACGGCACGCTCCGAGTCAAGTACCACGACGGCGTGGCGCAGGCGTGCCCGAGCGAGCAGGCTAAGGCTTCTTCATGATGAAGCAGTAGTTAAAGCCCCGAAGGAAAAAGTTTTCGTCGATCGCCGACTTGCGCCAGTTTCCACGGGCGATCTTGTCGTTCTTTCGCGCCACCGACACGATGTCCACGGGCTCAAAGTGCTCGCGCATAATCGAGAATAACTCGAACCCGATGGGCATGAATGTGCCGCCCTTGACCGCTGAGCCCGGGCTGGCCTTGCCCTTGTTCTTGCGCCACGAGTCGCTCACGTACAGGGCCATGTACCGCCTGGGCTTGAGCACGCGGTGGATCTCGGCGATCACGGTGCGCATCGCGTCGTAGTAAGCCTTGCCCCCGTCGTCGCCCGCGGCGTCGAGCTTGCCGATGCAGGCCGGGTCGTCGGAGTAGTCGATGTGCGTCGAGTAGGGCGGGTCGATAAAGGTAAAGTCGATCGTCTCGGGTCTGAGCGGGAGCGAGCGTGCGTCGGCCTGCCCGATGTCCTGACGCGAAGGGACAAGATCAAAGCCGATGCCCGTGCGGTTGATGTCCGTGCACACATCCAGCGTGGTGCCCGAGCCCACCATCGGGTCGAGCACGGAGTCGCCCTCGCGTGTGTACCGCTGGAGGAGCTGCCAGATCACCCAGCTGGGCGTGGCGCCGGTGTAGTGCTTGCTGCCCTGCATTGTGCTGCCGTCGGCTGCGTCGTAGTGCTGGCTGGGGTATTCCCAGAGCGTGGTCGGGAAGACCGATAGCGGGGGGCGGCGCGAGGACCGCTTCTGCGGTCGATCATCCGAAGACGAGGGGCGCGAGGGTTTGATGGGACGCCATTGGCTCACTTGGATTCCTTCTGTGTTTGCATGATCGCATCGAGCAGCACGGGCTTGGCCTGCTCGACGGGCAGGCCGATGCGAGCGCCCGCGGCGTTGGCGTGACCGCCGCCGCCGAGCTTGCGGGCGACCTGGTTGACGTCGATCATGCTTGGCCCGGACTTGGATCTCAGGCTGATCTTGGTCGCGGGGGCGCCCTCGGCGGTGTCGATCTCTGTCAGGATCGCGCTGACGCGCACGGTCGAGATTTTCAGGCCCAGATCGCTGAACCCGCCCGTGTCGGACGAGCCGGCCTGGGCTCGGTGGATGGCCTCGCGCGTCAGCGACATGAACGCGATCCGCTCGCGGTCGTGCAGCTCGAGCGAGCCGAGCGCCTCAGCCATCACACGCAGTCGCGCCGGGCGATCGTTCATCTCGACAAGGGCCATCATCTTGACGTGATCAACGCCCGCGCGGAGCAGCTGCCCGGCGAGGTCGAACACCTCGGCGGTGACGTTGGAATGCCGGAACCAACCCGTGTCGGTCGCAAGACCCGTGTAGATCAGCTCGGCGATCGCAAGCGGGAGCTCGCTGGCGCTCCGTAGACCAAGGAGCTTGAGCGAGAGCTCGCACACAGGCTGAGCCGCAGCGGCGCACGTCTTTGCCAGGAATCGTCTGGGCGCCATCTCCGCGTTGCCCTGGAGGTGGTGATCGATGACGCTGGTGATCTCTGTCCGGGCGCGGACCCATTCTGCGAGGGAATCGAGCTGCGCCCAAGAGCCGGTGTCGACAACGACGATCGCGTCGGGCTCGAATTCCGGGAGCTTGCTGCCCTCAAGGACATGAAACGGCGCATCGCCCGCGAGGGCGGAGAGCCAGTTGGGGGGCCCGCCCACATACCACGCGCTGGCTCTGCGGGTCTTGCTCGCTTTATTGAGCGCCCGAACGAGAGAGAGCGACGAGCCCACCGCGTCGCCATCGACGCGCGCATGGGTGAGCACCGCGATCCGCTCCTTCTTCGAAAGAAACGCCGCGATTTCGTCCAATGTGGTATTCGTTTCCCAGTCACTCATGGGCGGGCACTCATCGGGTGGGTTCTCAGACTGGGACTTTGGACACGGTCTCGTACGCACGCTCGCAGTCTCGCTTGAGCTGCTCGATCAGGTCTTCAAGGGCACTGTACTTGATCTGCTCGCGGAGCCACGCGTGGATGTCCACGGCGATCCGCCAGCCATACTCGGGCAGGCCCGCGATCTTGGGCCCGTCGTTCTCAGCATCAAGAACATGCACTTCGAATCGGCGTTCGAGAGAGCCGGTCACCGTCGGTCGCGTGCCCATGCTGATCGCAGCGGGGAGTGACTGGCCCGTCGGGAGCGTAGCAGTGCCCGCGTAGACGCCATCACCGGGTGGCATGGTTTCACATTCGACATTGGCAGTGGGGCACCCGATCTGGCGCCCGAGGCGGTCGCCCCGGACGACCACACCCTCGACGCGATGGTGCCTGCCCAGCGCCCGCTGGGCGTCCCGCATGCGTCCAGTCCGGACAAGCTCACGCACGACCGTGCTGGACGCGGGAATGTCGGTTTCGTCGTTGAGATTCACACGGACCTCGCTGACCTTCTCGACTTCAAACCCGAACGCCCGTCCCAGAACGCCCAGAACGCCGAGGTCGCCGCGCCTGCCCCTACCGAAGTGGAAATCCCCGCCCTCAACGATCCGCACGGGCGAGAGCGCCAGAACATGACGCTCGATGAACTCGTCCGGTTCCAGGCCGAGCAAGTCGAGAGAAGGCTTCAGACAGAGGATCTCATCGGCTCCCATCTCGCCGAGCAGCTCTTGGCGCCGTTGCCAGGTCGTGAGCGGCTCAGGCTCCGATCCAGGGCGGAGAACGCTGGCGGGATGCGGATGAAAGCTCATCACCACCACGCGTGCACCGGCAGAATCAGCGGCCTCGCGAGCCCGGCGGATGAGCTGGGCATGGCCAACGTGACAGCCGTCAAAGTTTCCGATAGTCACGACCGAAGGCCCGTTTGCCATGCCAAAGACTAGGCCGAGTGAAGGGCTTGTGAGCCTCCGTGGGCCGTCTAGAATCGGCCCCGATCGGGGAGTCGGAAACTCTCACAATATCGGCCTGAGGAGCGATGCATGGGGTGGTTCTCGAAGAAGTCCGCAGCAGCAGAAACCAAGCCCGCACCAAGGCCGCAGAGCGCACCGGTCAGGCGCAACATCGCTACCGATCCCGAGGTCTTCCGCATCGGGAATGATCTGCTCACGCGCGCCCGAGCCACCAAGTCGGGCATCTTCAGCGCCAAGTTCTACTCCGACAAACTCATGAGCTGGTCGATGAAGGACCAGGATTTCAAGGTCCAGCTCTTCCGCTTCGTCGACGTGTTCCCGATGCTCACCACGCCCGACATGGTGCACGAGCATCTCGCGGACTATCTCACTCAGCCAGGCGTCACGCTGCCGCCCGGGATGGATCTGGGTCTCAAGGCGGGAGGCATCGCCAAGGGGCTCATGACCAAGACGATCTCCTCGCAGATCAAATCCATGGCCGGCAAATTCATCGCGGGCACGGACGCCAAGAGCGCCCAGCCCCGACTGCGTGAACTCTGGGAGAACGACATCGGCTTCTCGGTCGACCTGCTCGGCGAGGCGTGCGTCTCCGACGCCGAGGCGGACGAGTACCGCGACAAATACCTCGACCTCATCAACAACCTCCCGGGCGAAGTCGCGGGCTGGGAAAGCAAGCCGCAGATCGAGAGCGACCACCTCGGCGCAATCCCGCGGTGCAACGTCTCGATCAAGGTCTCGTCCCTCTCTGCGAAGATGGATCCGATCGACCCCGAGGGCTCGATCCGCGAGCTGATGACGCGCCTCGACCCGATCCTCGAGGCCGCGACCGCCAAGGGCGTGCTGATCAACTTCGACATGGAGCAGCACAACCTCAAGGACCTGACCATCGAGCTCTTCAAGCGCTGCTGCATGAAGCACGCCTTTACCGCGGGCATCGCGATCCAGGCCTATCTCAAGTCCGGACCCGAAGACGCTCGCAACCTCGCCCGGTGGGCGATCGAGAACAAGCGCCAAGTTACCGTGCGCCTGATCAAGGGCGCGTACTGGGACTTCGAGACCATCCACGCCGAGGAGATGGGCTGGCCCTGCCCGGTCTGGAACGAGAAGTGGCAGACCGACGCCTGCTTCGAGGACATGGTCGACATCTTCCTCGACGCGATGCCCCGCACCAAGGAAGAGGGCGGCATCAAGCTCGCGCTCGGCTCGCACAACGTCCGCTCCATCGCCTACGCGCTGGCGGGGCTTGCCAAACGCAGCCTGCCCACGAACGCGATCGAACTCCAGATGCTCCACGGCATGGCCGACGAGCTCAAGCACGCCGCCGCCGACAAAGAAAGCGGCTCGGGCCTGCGCATCCGCGAGTACATCCCCGTGGGCGAGATGATCCCCGGCATGGCGTATCTCGTGCGCCGCCTGCTCGAGAACACATCCAACGAATCCTGGCTCGTGGCCGGCTTCGCCGAGAGCGCCGACCCCAAGACACTGCTGGGCGATCCGCGTTCGCTCGACGATGGCAACCCCAAGCCCGATCTCGTCGAGCTCGCAGCCGAACGACACGCACTGACGCCAGTCTCGCCGGGCGTGGGCAACGGCAAGCGTTTCTTCACCGAGCCGATCCGCGACTTTGCCGATGCGAAGCAGCGCGCTGCATTTGCAAAGGCGGTCGCGGGCGTCAGGCTGATCGACCCGCCCGCGGATGTCACGCAGGCCGACGTTGAGAAGGCCGTCGCCAAGGCCGCCGAGCTGCTGCCCAAGTGGCGCACCTTCGATCCCATGAAGCGCGCCGATGTGCTCATCCGCGTCGCCAGCGCCATGCGCGCGATCCGCGACGACCTGTCCGCGGAGCTGATCGTCGAATCGGGCAAGTCCTGGCGCGAGGCCGACGCGGACGTCTGCGAAGCCATCGACTTCTGCGACTACTACGCCCGCCTCGCCCCGGCGCTGTTCAAGCGCCAGCGCCTCGGGCGATTCATCGGCGAGCTCGACGAGGTGCTCTACGAGCCCCGGGGCGTCTCCGTCGTCATCAGCCCGTGGAACTTCCCGCTGGCCATCTGCTGCGGCATGACGGTCGCCGCCCTCGTCACGGGCAACACCGTCCTCATCAAACCCGCCGAGCAGACTCCCCGCATCGCCAAACGCTTCTTCGATCTCCTCCGCAAAGCCCTGGGCGAAGTCGGCGCCCCGCTGGACGTCGCCCAGCTCGTGCCCGGACAGGGCGAAATCGTCGGCGCGGCGCTCGTGCGCGACAAGCGTACCGCGCTCATCGCCTTTACCGGCTCAAAGGGCGTGGGCCTGGACATCATCGAGGCCGCGGGCAAAACGCCTCAGGGCCAGTACCACGTCAAGAAAGTCGTGTGCGAGATGGGCGGCAAGAACGCCCTCATCGTCGATATCTCCGCAGACCTCGACGAAGCCGTCATCGGCGTCCGCGCCTCCGCGTTCTGCTTCCAAGGCCAGAAATGCTCGGCCTGCTCGCGCTGCATCGTGGTCGATCCCGACGGCCCGACCGGCCCGCACATCACACGCTTTACGAACCGACTCGTCGAGGCCGCCCGCGCCTTCGTCGTCGCCCGGCCCACGAGCCCCTCGTGCGACGTGGGCCCCGTCATCGACGACGAGGCCGCCGCCAAAATCCGCAGCATGATCCAGGCGGGTATCGACGACGGCGCCACGCTCCTCCTGGGCGACAAGGACTTCCCCTCGATCGATCCCGCGGGCGTCATCCCCAGCAACTACATCCCACCGCACATCTTCTCGGGTGTCCTGCCCGCCCATCGCATCGCCCAGGAAGAGATCTTCGGCCCGGTCTTGGCAGTCATGCACGCGCACAGCTTCGACGAGGCCCTTAGGCTCGCCAACGACCACGCCTACAAGCTCACCGGGGGCCTCTACTCCCGCATGCCCGCCCACATCGAACGCGCCAAACGCGAGTTCCGCGTCGGAAACCTCTACATCAACCGCTCGATCACCGGCGCCCTCGTGGGCCGACAGCCCTTCGGGGGCTTTGGCCTCTCGGGCGTCGGCTCCAAGGCGGGCGGGACGGACTATCTGTTACAATTCGTCGAGCCCCGCGCGATCTGTGAGAACACGATGAGGCGGGGGTTTGCGCCGGAGCTTTAAACCTTTCGGAATTGAGTCGATTTTTCGAGTTCACTGAAGAATCTGTACGGTGCCACTACCCATCTCCGATGGGTAGTGCTTTATGGTTTGGTCACGGAGAGCACTACCGATCAGAGATTGGTAGTGGCACCAGGCCCTACCTCGGCACCCACCCCTTCACCCCGCCCTCCAGCAGGTCAAAGAAAGGCCACACCGCGCAGAAGTCGTCGCCCGGGCCGAAGGGCGTGTGCCCGGTGCGCACGATCGAGCCGTCCGCCTTCCGGTGCAGTGCGCTCACACCCGGCAATGGCTTGCCCGCCTCGTTGCGGTAGCCCATCGCCCGGGCAAAGTCCGAGCCCTGCCCGCTGACGCACCGGAAGTTCCACCCGCGCCGCTCGGCGTGCTGGGCGAGCCTTTCCGGCTCGTCGTCGGAGCAGAGCACGAACGCGCAGCGCCGCTCGACGTGCCCCGCGATCCCCCTAAAGCCGTCGCCCCAGAGCGTGCAGTAGCTGCACCCCGAGCCCATGTTGTGCACGATCAGCAGCTCGTCGTGCTCGCCGAAGAGCTCGCTGAGTGTGACGTCAGAGCCGTCGGGGTTGCGGAGCGTCCAGTCCTCGATCGGCTCGGGCCCGTTGGCCTTGATCGCCTCAAGCAGCTCCTTCTTGGCCGCAAAGAGCTTGGTGTACGCGTCGGTGAGTGTGCTTGGCATGGGTGGGCTCCCTGGCAAAGGGCCCAGTATACCGCCAGAGATCCCGCGTTCAGCCCTTACGCCATCGGCTCTCCAAGGAGCAGGACCATCCCCGCCAGCCCCGCGAGCATGAGCAGAACGAGACCTCCAAGCACCAGGCAGCCCTTGGCGGTCTGGTACTGCGTCTGGGCGTTCGGGTCGCTGGGCTTGAGGGCGCTCTCGGGTTTGCGGTCGTTGAATTCGATCTTCCGGCCTTTGTGCGCGGGCACGGAACGATCGCGCATCGTGTCGACTTTCATGGATTTCACTCTGCCCGTGTGGGCACAAGCCCTGCCGTCACAGCGGACCGGCATCGGGCGAATGAGTTGATTGGAACGGAATGCGGGTTGCCTGGGCGTGGGGCGCTACGAGAACGCGCAGCGTCATGACCTGAGCGAGACCCTGGGCGGCCCACGCGCCCGCGTGGTGCGCACGCCAACGGGCGCGGGCATCTCGCAGCGATCACTCGGCGCGACCCGAACTCGGATCGTTTCGGGCGCGAGATCCGGGACACTGGCGAGAGGGGTTTCCTTCTCGGGGTGCTTCTCAATCCGCCTGGCCTCGGTCGAGGTCATCGAGCCGGGCAGGAAGGCTGAGGAGAGCGTCCGCTCGGAGGGGCTCAAACGGAAGATGCGATCGGACAGGGGCGCGCTGCCCGCGTGTGCGAGCATCGGGCGGGCCGAGACCAGGCAGGTCAGCGCGACAAGGACAAAGCCCAGGGCCCACGTCATGGGGCCCGACCGACCCGCACGGAGCTGGCCAGAGCTTGGCATGGCGCAACTGTACACCGGCTTACTCAGAAAGCGAATCCGCTACCGGTTTCGCATGAACTCGGCTACGTGGGCAAAGACCGCCCGCATCGCCGAGAGGGCGGGTTCCTCGATCCCGGCCTCGGCGAGCGATGCGTCCATCAGCTCCAGCCACCGGTCGCGGGCGGCTTCGTCGATCGCGTAGGGCATGTGTCGCATCCGCAGACGCGGGTGTCCCCGGGCCTCTGAATAGCGTCCGGGCCCGCCGAAGCGCTGGACCAGGAATTCGCGCAGGCGATGCTCGGCGCCGCCCATGTCGGGCTCGCCGGTTTCGGAGCGGGCCTGCTCGTAGAGGGGGCTGAGAACATCGTCCGTCGCGACACGCCGGTAGAACGCCGCGGTTAGGCGTTCAAAGCCTTCCTCGCCGATCTGCGCGTACACAGCCTGTTCCGCGAGCGGGTTCACCTACGCCGACCGCGAGGAATTGCCCGAGCCGGGCAGCTCGTCGACGAAGCCGTGGAGCTTGCGCGAGCGGACGGGGTGCTGGAGCTTGCGGATGGCCTTGGCCTCGACCTGGCGCACGCGCTCGCGGGTGACCTTGAAGATGCGTCCGACCTCTTCGAGCGTGTAGGTGTACCCGTCACCGATGCCGTAGCGGAGCTTGATGATCTCGCGCTCGCGGTAGGTCAGGGTGCGCAGGACCTGCTCGATGCGGGTCTTGAGCATCTCCTGCCCCGCGGTGTCCTGCGGGGCCTGCTGGTTAGTGTCCTCGATGAAGTCGCCGAAGTAGGAGTCCTCGCTCTCGCCGACCGGGCGATCCAGGCTGATGGGCTGGCGTCCGATCTTGAGCACGCGGTGCACGTCCTCGAGGCTCATGTTGGCCTGCTTGGCGATCTCCTCGAAGGTCGGCTCGGTGCCGGTCTTCTGGAGGATGTCCTTCTGGATGTTGCGCAGCTTGCTCATCGTCTCGATCATGTGGACCGGGATGCGGATGGTCCGGGCGTGGTCCGCGATCGCGCGTGTGATCGCCTGACGGATCCACCACGTCGCGTAGGTCGAGAACTTGAAGCCCCGACGGTACTCGTACTTGTCGACCGCGCGCATCAGGCCCGTGTTGCCCTCCTGGATCACGTCCAGAAACGAGAGCCCGCGGTTGCGGTACTTCTTGGCGATCGATACGACCAGGCGCAGGTTGCCGCCCGAGAGGTCCCGCTTGGCCTGCTCGTACTCCCAGAACACGGTATCGATCGTCTTGACGCGCTTGGCGAGCTCTTCGGGCGTCTCAAGAACCAGCGAGCGCAGGCCCGACAGCTCCTCGTGCATCACCTCGACATCCTCGGTGTCGTACTTGCTCGGGTTCGCCTGGGCCTCTTTGATCCGGGCCTCCAGCGCGTTGCACTTGGAGCTGATGCTCTTGAGCTTGCGTACCAGAGGCACGATCCGCCCGGTGCGCAGGCAAAGCTCCTCGGTCAGGGCGGCCATCCGGCGCCGACGCACGCTCATTCGCTCGAGCAGGTCGCGGGCGATCCGTGTGTGCTTGAGCCCAAGGGCGCGCTCGCGGGCGGCCCAGTCCTCGCGGTTGAGCTCAAGCAGGCGCTCAAGCGTCTTGAGGTTGGTAGGGATCCGCGCCGCGATCTTGGCCTTGGCGTTGTCCTCCGCCGTCGAGAGGCGCATCGTCCGGTCGAAGGGCAGCTGCCCAGCGTCGACAGCCCTGAGCGTCTCGATCGCCATCTGCAGGATGTAGTCGCTCTCGAGCGCCCGACGACGGAAGATCATCCGCGTCGTCTCGATCTTCTTGGCCAGGCGGATCTCTTCTTCACGCGTCAGGAGCGGGATGTTGCCCATCTGCGTCAGGTACATGCGCACGGGGTCGTCGATACGACGACCGGTGCTGTCGGTGGGGGTCTCGGTGGCTGTCTCGGCCTGCTCGGTCGTGATCGTCGGATCGTCCTGCAGGGGCTCGAGGTCGCGAGGCATGTCCGGCGCCGTGCCCGGCTTGATCGAGGCGTTCATGTACGCCTGGAGCCACTGGTGCTGACCGCGGTCCTCGCCTCCCGACACGCTCATCGCGCGGAAGCTGGGGGCCGTCGGATCGCCCTTTGGAACGTTGACGGCCGGGCGTCCGTTCTTCTTGGTCAGCCGGTAGATGCGGGCGCGGAACTCCAGCTCGTCCACCAGTTCGATGGAGTTGCTGTCGAACGTGACGAGCAACTCATCGAGCGCCTCGGGCTCGATCATCTCGTCGGGGATCGTGTTGTTGACCTCTTCGTAACTGAGCCAGCCGCGGTCTTTGCCGAGTTGGATCAGGTTGTCCAGAGCTGGGTGGTACTGCTGAAGCACGCTTCCGTCCCTTTCTCAAGCCGACGCCGATCCTGGCGCCGGGTACGTTATGCGCCCAAACCCTCTCGGGAAGGGCTCCCCGCTGACCCGGAGATACCGGGCACACGGGGCAGGAGCCGCGTATTGGGCCCCGACTGCTCTTTCATGGTCTTCAATCGAGCCAACCTGTCCGCCACGGAATCGGGTTTGGGTTCGATGATTGCAACGTGTTGCGAGAGATTCCGCAGACAGATCGTGAGCGTCTCCGCGATCTGCTCGCGGTTGCCAACGAGCCGACGGGAGATGTCCTGCTCGAGCTGCACCACGACGCGGTGGTCCTGCTCACGCTCACGCATCAGGTCCACCACCCGGGCGATCTCTGTCCGCCCGGTGTGCTCCGCGACGTCCCGCATCGCCTCGAAGACCGCCTCGTAAGGAGATCCCTCTGTCGCGGCTTTGAGGTCATCCTGCGATTGGCCCAGCGAGATCCAGCGCTCCGGTAGCGACAGCAGGCACCCGAGGATCTCCGCATTCATCGACTTGTGCCGGTGACGAGCAGGCGCTGTTTCCGCCTCGGAGAGGTCCTGAAAGGTCGGGCCGCGCGTGCCGCGCTGGGCGCCCTCGCGGACGAGATCCGCGATCGTCTGGGCGTCAAGCCCGGTCAGCTCACTCAAGCGGCGCACGACAAACTGCCAGCGAACCTTGTCCGCGCTCGCAAGCCCGAGGGCGCCAAGAGAGCGGAGCTCGTCTCGGATCGCCCGCTCGGTCTGAGCGGGGCCCGCGCTGGCCAGCCTCGAGCGCAGCCGAGCGATTCGGTACGCGAGCAGCTCGGTCGCGCCGGCGATCGCCGAGCGCAGCACGCCCAGACCGCCCTCACGCTTCAGAAGCTCGTCCGGGTCCTTGGCGTCCGTGAACCCAGCCAGCGTCGCGATCTTCGCGTCGATCGGAAGCGTCAGGAACACCTCAACCGCGCGGTCCGCGGCTTTCTGGCCCGCCTCGTCGCCATCGAAGAGCAGGACCACAGTGTGACAGAGCCTCTGAAGCAGTTTGGCGTGCTTGGGCGTCAGCGCTGTTCCGAGCGTCGCGACCGCGTTGGTCAGCCCCGCCTGGTGGCAGGCGATGACGTCGGTGTACCCCTCGGCGATGACCGCAATGCCCTCTTTCTGGATCGCCCGGCTGGCAAGGTCGAGCCCAAAGAGCGTCGCGGACTTGTCGAAGGCCGCCGACTCAGCGCTGTTGATGTACTTGGGCTCGTCTTCGTCGTTGATCCGGCGCCCGCCGAAGGCGATGACGCGCCCGATCTGATCGCGGATCGGGAAGACAAGGCGATTCCGCTGCGCGTCGTAGGGGCCCTTGCCCTGCTCCGAGGATTTCAGCAGGCCTGCGCTGAGGAACGGATCGAGTTTGTGCCCCTTCTCCGCGAGATAGAGCGCCAGCCCATCCCAGCGGTCCGGAGCGGCCCCGAGCCCGAAGGCGTCGACCATGTCCTGGCTGATGCCCCGGCGTGCGATAATGTCGCGGGCCTTCTGGCCGTGCTCGGGGTGGCGCAGGATCGAGCGGAAGAACTTGTCGGCCAGCTCGTTGGCTTCCAGGAGGACCGATCGGTTCACGCTGTCGGCATCGTCGGAGGCGCTGCGCCGGCGCCCGCGCGATTCGAGCTTGAGACCCGCGCGCTCGGCCAGGAACTTGAGCGCCTCGCGAAAGGTCATCTTGTGGTAGTCCTGCACGAACGTGAAGACGTCGCCCCCCGCCCCGCAGCTGAAGCAATGAAAGATCTGCTTGGTGGGCACGACATTCATCGAGGGCTTCTTGTCGTCGTGGAAGGGGCAGAGCCCGACGTATTCGCGCCCCTTGGCGCGGAGCTCGACGTGCTCGCCCACCACGCGGACGATGTCCGACGCGTCGCGGACGCGCTGGACATCGTCAGTTCCAGAGGTGTCGTGCATCACAGGCCGATCCATGCCCCAAATGCCCGGGGTCATCCCGGGATCCCTGTATCCGTAACTCAGACCGCATGCGACGGCTTCAACCGACCATGCAGCGTTCGACCAGTGCCTGCTCGCACCGGCTCGGCCAACGCCGATTCGAATGATTCAAAGGGGCCCGGGCGCGCCGTTTGGGGTTGTCCGGGCCGGAGGACGCCTTGATGGCTCCCGGCTCACAGACCATGGGGGTCGCGCTCTGCCTGCTTCTCTACGGAAACGGTAGCACGGGATTCCGCTTCGTCCATCGACTTTCAATCCAAGGCCCTAACAGACACGCTTTCTGGCCCCGAAACGCGGATCTCGGACCTAAGCTCCGTGATGCAGCGGCTACAGGTGCGATTCGTCGGGCGTGTCCAGGGGGTGGGCTTTCGGATGACCGCCAAGGCGGTCGCGGATGCTCTTGGCCTGACGGGATGGGTCCGCAACGAAACCGACGGCTCGGTCCTGATGCAGATCCAGGGGCCCGACCATGCCCTCGCCGGCTGCCTGTCTCAGATTCCCCAAAGGACGTTCGGACGTGTCGATGACACGCAGCAAAGCCCGATCCCAATCCTGACCGGTGAGGCGGGCTTTCAGATCCGCAGCTGACACGCCGCTCGCGCTCAGCCGACAGAAGTTCGCCTGTATGCAGCGGTGGGGCGGAACGCATACGCCCGCGTCAGCGTATCCTTCAGGCCCGGCCGATCATGGTTTCAAGGAGGAGCGATCAAGATGTCCGGTGCCACCTCATACGACACGCTCGACAGCCTCAAGGCTCTCGTCTCCGATGCCTACGTCAATCTCAAGGTCAGCCTGAAGCTCGAGCTGACAAAGAGCCGCGAGACCGTGCTCGAATTATTCGACCGTGTCCGCCGGCAGTATCCCTCGATGAGCCAGTTCGGTCGTCACGGCGAGGAGCTGGCACTCGAAACCGCTCAAGGCGAGTCGCCCTACCGATGGCTCGCGGTCCGCTCGCGGAACATCCGCTCGGGCATCGTCAACCCCGCAGACTTTCGCTCGGCGCACGACCTGCACAGGCACATCCTCGAGGTCATCCCGTATTACCTCAACATCAGCCCTCTGGATATCGATTCCATCGAGCTGCTCTTCGGCGCGGATCTGATCGCCAGCGGCAACCACGACGAGGCGGTCTACTCGGCGCTGGTCGCCGACTCGCCCCTGGCCAATCTGCTCGTGCACGATTGCTCCGTAACCGATTGCCAGCCCGTCCTGACGACCAACGTCCCCGACAGCCCGGGCACCGAGATCCAGTACGAAGTCAAAACGCGTCAGCACGGCTCCGCCCGCGAGGGCGAGCACACGGGCGAGCCGATCAGCATCTACCTGACCGCGAGGCAGAGCGGCCCACTGACGAATCTCGACGAACTGACGTCGACCTACACGGAGCTGGCCCGTCGGGGCGAGCACCTGGTCGAGCACGCGATGATCCCGGCGCTCGTGCTCCCGATCCGTCGCGCGATCACGACGTTCTGAGAGAAACACATCCGTGAGGTGTTCCCGGTGACGAAGATCCCGCACAACCTGAGCACGCTGGCGCAGCAGGCCAGCGGTCGTGCCGTCTGGGATGTTCTGCTCTGGGCAGCCGTGCTGATCGTGATCGTGCTGGTCTTCGGCGTCGTGCTCATGCAGCTGCGCCGGATCATGCGAGAGAGCGACACGGCGCAGACTCAGGGGCTGCTGCTCGATGACCTGCGTCGATTGCGCGACGAGGGGCTGCTGTCGACCGAGGAGTACCAGCGGGCCGTGGACGCGATGGCGGACCAGATGTCGGCCTCCCCGGGCTCCAAAACGTCCGTGGAATGAACGTCTGCAGCGAGTTATTCTTTGCCCCGCCTGCCCATACGGCCCACCAGAGCGAGGGAAGTGCCAGAAGTATTGATTCGGCAGACCGCAGCGCCGATACACTTATCCGAGGCACCGACCTGGGTGGGCGAGAGGCGCAGGCCTGAGGGTGCACCAGTCCTTTGAATGAGTGAGACCAGCGCATGGCCAAAGGTCGCGATAACGACGGCACCGGCGAGACCCCGGGCACCACGGGCGAGGGCTTCCGCGGGAGGCGCGTGACAACGTGCTCGTTCTGCGGCAAAACCAGCCGCGACGTCGGCCCCATGGTCGAAGGGCCAAACGACGTTTACATCTGCTCCAACTGCGTCGATCTCTGCCAGAACATTTTCAAGCAGGAACGCCGGCGCGTCAGCGCCGATGCGCCGCTGTTCACAGAAGTGCCGACGCCCTCTGAGATCAAGACCTTCCTCGATGAGTACGTCATCGGGCAGGACGAGGCCAAGAAGCCGCTCGCCGTCGCGGTGCGAAGCCACTACAAGCGCCTGCAGGAAATCCAGCGAGGAACGAACGACGGCGACGTCGAACTCGACAAATCAAACATCCTCATGATCGGGCCGACCGGCTGCGGCAAGACCCTCCTCGCAAAGAGCCTGGCCCGCGTGCTCAAGGTCCCCTTCGCCATCGGCGACGCGACCACGCTCACCGAGGCCGGTTACGTCGGAGAAGACGTCGAGAACCTCATGCTCAAGCTGCTCCAGGCCGCTGACTTCGACGTCGAGCAGGCGCAGCGCGGCGTGATCTACATCGATGAGATCGACAAGATCGGCAAGACCTCCAACAACGTCTCGATCACCCGCGACGTCTCGGGCGAGGGCGTGCAGCAGAGCCTCCTCAAGATGCTCGAGGGCACCGTCGCCAATGTCCCCCCTCAGGGCGGACGCAAGCACCCCGAGCAGCAGTACATCCAGATCGACACGACGCAGGTGCTCTTCATCTGCGCCGGCACGTTCGTTGGGCTGGACGAGATCATCCGCCGGCGCATCGGAAAGACCCGAATCGGCTTCGTCGATACGGGCTCGACGCACTCGGAAGACCAGGAAAAGGGCGACCTGCTCCAGATGGTCACCCCCGACGACCTCGTCGAATACGGCATGATCCCCGAGTTCATCGGGCGACTGCCCATCATCGCGGCCCTGCGTCCGCTCCCGGTCGATGCGCTCGTCCGCGTGCTCACCGAGCCGCGCAATGCGCTGGTGCGTCAGTACCAGAAGCAGTTCGAGCTCGAAGGCGCCAAGCTGTCCTTCACCGACGGCGCGCTCAAGGCGCTGGCCGAGAAGGCCGCCAAGCGTGAGACCGGTGCCCGCGCCCTGCGCGCTGTGATGGAAGAGACCATGCTCGAGCTGATGTACGATCTGCCCGACATGGACGCCGAGGGCGTGGAGTTTGTCGTCGACGAGACGACCATCCGCGAGAAGAAGAAGCTCAGCGAGATCCGCGTCAAGCGGGCCGAGACCGCCTGAACCGACAAACTCAACTCAACGAAAAAGAGCCGTGACCGTATGGTCGCGGCTCTTTCTTTGGTCACTCTCAATCGGTCGATTAGTTCAGCGGCACGCAGAGCGTTTCCTGCTGCCCGCGGGCCTTGATGTAGACTTTCAGGTCCGAGTCGAGCAGGCGGCGCGCCGACGCGGCGTGGTCGACGATCAGGTGTCTCGCCGCCGCCAGAGGCGGGTTGGCCTTCACGCGCCCGCCGGTCGCAGACGCCAGCAGCGTCAGGTGCGCCCCGATCCAGTCGTTGGCGATCTGGAGCGACTCGAGCGGGCGGGCCATGTCCTGACCCTCCGCCACCGCGATCAGGTGCGCTCGACCCTCGTGATCGACAGCGATCTCGATGTCGTCCGCGTACGGGCAGCGAGCCTCGATCCGCGAGAGTCCGAGCAGCGAAGCGTTCGTCCCATTGGCGCTCTCAAGAGGGCCAAGGCGGGAGGCGCTGACATCCGGGCGAATCGGTTTGGCCTCGGTCGGGACAGCTTTGGGTTCACCGGTCGGCTTCTCGCTGCTCCCGTGCCCCGCCAGACGCAAAGGGCCCGCAGTGTCAACCTGAGCCGGAGCGACCGCAGGCAGCTGACGCGGGATTCTGGCGATGATCTCTTCGAGCTGCAGGGTCGTTGAGCCATCGAACGTGCGCACGCTCGAGCCACCGGCGGCGATCTTCTCGCTCATCGTCACGTCCGCAAGCCCGGTCTGCAGGAACGAACGGGCCGCCTTGCGGATCTTTTCCGCGGCCCCGCGGGACCTTGTGCGATCCGAGCCCATGACAGCAAGGTTCAGGACCATCGGGCGCTCGTCGAGCTCCGAGGCGTCCGCGACAAGTCCCTTGATCGCGCGGTACGCGCCGACCACCGCGGCGTCGTCCGCACCGGTCAGAAGCGTGACCGAGTCGACCCTGTCGAGATCGAACGCCGAGAGCTCGCTCACCGCGTCCGTCCGGATCAGGAACCGGCGCACACGGGCTGCGATCGCCTGCTCGATGGCCCCCTCGATCGTGTGCTGTTCCTGGAGGGCGGGCGCGTTGTACAGGTCGAGCGTGGTGCGATCGCCCGATCGGCTCAGCACCGCGATCGGTGCCGCGAGCGTGCGGGAGATGTCGCGGGCGTGCTGGCTGATCCACGGGGCCGCGATCACGGGCAGGTGCCCGGCGACGAGCGAGCTGACGTGGACTGAAGTGTCGCTGGTCTGGCGAGGCGTGACGATGGGCTCTTCGCCGAGGAAGAGGTCCGCAAGGTCATCGAAGGCTTCGAGACCGGACACGCTGCTGGACGGACGACCGGATGGAGCTTCCGAGCTCATCGTGATCTCCTGGGAAGTTCAGCGGCTCCGCCGCCGGTGTGTGTTCTGATGCGGGATTATGTCCCCTTGGGGGGCTCGACCACAACCACGCTGTTGGTTTCACCGTACTCGTTGGGTTCGATGACCGGGTTGTGGGGGTCTGCGATCCACCGCCCGTCCACGACGACGCGGTAGCGGTGTCGACCCGGAGGCAGGTGGACGCACGTCTGGTGCACGCCAAGACGCGGATCGGCGATCATGCGGTTGGCCCGGATGGACCATCCGTTGAAGTCGCCCGCGATCGCCAGCTGGCGACCGGTCGCGATGGGCTGGACAAAGAGCACACCCTGGGGCGTCTGGCGCACGCCCAGCAGTTCCCTGCCGAGGGCTTCCTTGGTCTTGGATGGGGCACCGGAGGGCTCGATCTCGGGCTTTGATTCTTCGAGGCGGACCGCGGTCGTCGGTGCCTGTGTCACCGAGCGAGCAGGCGAGCCCTGGAGGGTCGCTTCACGCAGGCGCTTGGCGAGTGCAGCGATCTCTGCGACGCGCGTGTCGCCCGCTCTGGGCTGAGTGAGGGCGTTGATTCGAGCTTCGCTGACCGGTGCCGTCGCGACCGCGGTCGAAGCTGCTGCGGTCGCGGGCTCAAACTCGGGCTGACCGAACCCGAAGTCACTGGGCTGCTCCCGGATCTCGGGTGCCTGGGAAACACAGAGGTCGAGGTCCATCTCCGGGCGTCCAGCCGGGAACGAGTCCGCGGGCTGGGCGCTCAGGGCCACCGGATGCGTCGGTCGATCGGTCGGACGCCACTTGGCCTCGAGCCAGTGTGCCAGATCCGAGTGATCGCGGGCGCCGGTCGATTCCGGGGCGTATTCGACCGCGGGCTGACCGAAGCTGACGGCCTCCTTGAGCTTCAGATCCCGTCTGATCGGGGTCGGGATGACCTGATCGCCAAAGCGCCTGCGGAGTTCCTGGAGCAGGTCGCAGGCGAGCACGGATTCCGGCTCGTGGAGTGTGGCCAGCAGGTAGAAGGGCGCATTGACGCCCAGACGGCGCTGGAGGGATTCGATCGTTTTGGCCTGCTTGAGTGCGCCTTGCAGGCTGAAGAAGCCGGTTTCGACGGGGACGAGCACGTCCGTCGCCGCGGCGAGCGCGTTGTAGGTCAGCAGACCGATCGAGGGCGAGCAGTCGATGAGGCAGACGTCGTAGTCGTTCTCGAAGCGCTTGACGACGCGGGCGAGTCGGAGTTCCTTGTCTGGCTTGGTCGCAAGCCCGCCCCGGGCGGCTTCGAGGCCCGCCAGCTTGGTTCGGCTCGGAATCAGATCGAGATTGCGTCCCGCGCTCCAGACGAGTCGATTCGGGTCCAGCGGCGCATCGGTGATGAGCGCGTCGCTGATGTCCAGATCGATCCGTTGCTCGGGGATCGCAAGACCCGCGGCGCAGTGCGACTGCGGGTCCAGATCGATCAGCAGGGCTCTTTTGCCCCGGCTGGCCCAGATCCCGGCGAGGTTGATCGCGGTGGTGGTCTTGCCGCAGCCACCCTTTTGATTGACGATGACGACTGTGCGCACGGCTGGGCTCCCGCAAATTGGATCCGCCACGCAGCCGCGCCGCTTGGCGCTGGCCCGTGGGCGTCCTGCACGGGTTATCGTCCGGGCCTCGCCTGCCGCTCCAAGTTTGCCTTGTTTGACACGGGGGTCTGTCTCAGCCCGGGCGGATCGCGTCCAGGGCCATCCGGACCGCCTCTTCGGGCACTTCGCGGACGACCCGGCAGCGACCCTCGTCGATGGGCACCACAAACCGGATCTGTCCCGACTCTGCCTTTTTGTCGTGGGCCATCCGGGCCAGGACCGTGTCGCCCTCTGGCAAGCCCACAGCGTGGGTTGGCAGTCCCAGAGCGCCAAGCTGCTCTCGCAAGCGATCGACGAGCCCGTTGGTGTGACCGAGCTGAGCGCTCAGATGGCCCGCGCAGATCAGGCCCAGCCCGACGGCTTCGCCGTGCGTGATCGGGCAGGCATCGGATGAGCCTTGGACTGAAACACCCGGGAGTGTCTCGATCGCGTGGGCAAAGGTGTGACCGAGGTTCAGCAGCGCCCGTCCCATGTCGCCAGGTGCGTTCTCGCGTTCGTCGCCGGCAACCACCGCGGCCTTCACCGCCACGTTCCGGCGCACAAGTTCGGTCAGCGCGCCCGGGTCCTGTGCCAGAATCTCGCTCTCGTGATGCATCATCCAGGTGTGCAGTTCCGCATCGCCAAAGTCGGCGCTGAGCAACGCGTGCTTGACGCACTCAGCCAGGCCCGAGCGGTAATCGCGGGGTGAGAGGGAAGCGAGCGAGGCGGTGTCAGCGACGACCGCCAGCGGCTGGTGGAACGAGCCGACCGCGTTCTTGAGCAATCCGTCGCTCGAAGGCATGTTGATCCCGGTCTTGCCGCCAACAGAGGCATCGACCATCGACAGCAGAGTGGTGGGGCACTGGATGACGCCCACACCCCGGCGGTAGCTCGCGCCCGCGAAGCCGGTCATGTCACCCACAATCCCGCCACCGATGGCTACGAAGACATCGCCCCGGTCGAGACGGGCCTCGGCTGCAGCGCGCAGGATCAGGTACCACGTCTCGGCGGATTTGGCCTGCTCGGTGGGGGTGATCGTCAGCGCATCAAACTCGTACCCCGCGCTGCGGATCGATGCCGCTGCGGGCTCGACGGTCGCAACGGGCACGCCGGAGTCCACCACGGCGTAGATCCGCCTGGCGTCGGGCGCGTGCTTCCTGAGCACGCCTCCGAGATCCGGGAGCAGGCCCGGTCCGATCGAGACGTCATAGCTGGCCGATGCGGTCTGGACGGGAACGCTGAAGGTCATGGCTCGCTTACTCCTCGCGTGCCCAGCTGATTTTCTCCGCAGCGCCCCAGAGGCGTTCAAGGTCGTAGTAGTCGCGTGCGTCGGGCTCGAATATGTGCATGACCACGTCGCCGAAGTCGGAAACGATCCAGGTGTGCCGTGTGTCCGCAGCCTGGCGGATCAGCGCATGACCGGTCTTGGACGCCAATTCGGAGACATCGTCTGCGGCGCTCTTCATCTGGCGGTCAGACGTGCCCGTTGCGATGACCAGGAGCTCAGCCACTGGGCTCTGCCCCTTGAGGTCGAGCACCACCACATCGGAGCACTGGGTGTCCTTCAGGCATCGAGCCGCCTCGACCGCAAAGGTGCGGGCCTGCTCGCGCTGCCTGGGTTTCTGGGTAGTGATATCGGGGTCGTTGGTTTGTGTCATGTCTGGGCAAGCCTAGTTCGCCCTGGCAGCGAGGGCGAGGGTAATGCCCGCGCGTTCGAGCAGTTGGACCTTTGAATCCTGCTCCAGACACGAGGCCAGGCGTTCTGACAGCCCAGAGGCGAGCGCCGAGCCCGAGGCGGTGCTGACCGCGATCGAGCCCCCCGGCGCGACCAGGCGACACAGAGGCGATAGATCGATCTGATCCTGGTTCGGGTCGAATGCTCGCGGGGCGAGGACAAACTCGAATGCCTCGTTGGGCTCGCTGGAGAGGAGCGATCCGTCGCCATGCTCGTGCGAGATGGAGTCCCCGGGATACCTGAGTCTGGCAAACTGGGCGCTTGGATCGTCGGCTTCGATGGAAACAACCGCGCCCGAGGGACCGACTTCGTTCGAAAGCCAGTGGGCGGTATCGCCTGTGCCCGCGTTGATGATCAGAGCCCGACTCCCAGGCCTGATCCGCCCGCCCAGCATTTCCTGCTCGAATGCGAATCGTGAGCCCGTCAGGTCTGCAAAGACGCGATGGGGTTCGACGCGGATGCGAAGCTGCTCGCCCGAGGGGAACAGGACGTCGTAGTCCTTGTATCCCGGGCCGCGCTTCGAGAGCGAGCGCGTCAGCGAGTGATGCCCGACCGGTCGATACCGACAGCCATCGGGTGTGGTGACCGAGCCCGATCCGACGATCCGGCGCATCATCCGGCGCAGCCCGATCGAGGCCCGGCTCAGCTGGCTGGCCGAGGACGAGTGCTGCGTCGGCCAGATGCGCCGCTCGGGCTCGTGCTGGTGGGCGTGCTCGCTCATCGATACGCGGTCGCAGCGAAGAGTGAGGGCTGCGCGGGCTCCGGCTCGGGCAGCGCCGCGGCTCGCGCGGGCGCGACATCGATCCAGGGCGTGTGCTCGAACTGCCCCGAAACGATGACCTCGCACTCGGTGCCGGCGTGCTCGGTGGTCGCGATCGCCGGGCGGTTGCACTGACGCGAGAGGTGCAGGAGCACGACATGGGCTGCGGGTGCGATATCGCGGACCGCCAGGGCGGATTCCTGGTTGGACAGGTGCCCCGCGCCGCCCATGATGCGCTTCTTCAGGAACGCGGGCCTGCTGGATGCGAGCTGCATTTGGGGGCAGTAGTTGCTCTCGATGGCCAGCGTTCCCACGCCGTGGAGCGAGCGGATGAGCTCGGGCGCCGGGCGACCCAGGTCAGTGGCGTACCCGAGCGAACCGAGCTCGTTCTCGATGCGGAAGGCGGTCACGCCCTGGCTGTCGTGCGCCAGGCGTGCAAAGCCAACGCTGAGCGAATCCCAGAGCGTGAAGGGCTCGCTGAAGAACGAGAAGTGTCTCGGGCGAACTCCGGTGTTGTGCGCCGAAGGGGAGTGCCCCGCGTGGGCGTGGATGCGGATGTGATCAAGGCGGGCCGCCTGCCAGCCCAGATGGAAGTGATCGCGATCGAAGTGTGTGACGAGGATGTGATCGAGCTGGTCGAATCGGAGGCCTAGGTCTGCGAGGAAGGTGCGCGTTCTGCGCGGTGAGAGCCCCGCGTCGATGAGGCACGCGCGGGTGGTCAGCCCCTGGCCGTACGTGAGCAGGGAGCAGTTGCCCGACGAGCCGCTGGCCAGGACGCAGAGCTTGAGGGGCTTTGCCGGCTCAGGCATGCTGTGATTCCTGCGCAAGATGGAGCCTTGGGTGCATGGGTGCATGGTAGGGGATCGGACGGGGATATGGAACTACCATCCCACGTGCAGGTTCGACTGATCATCGAGGATCTCGGGCGGAAGTCGTATGCCGAGGCGTACGGCATCCAGAACGCACGACACGGCGCCATTCTCGAGGGACGCAGCGAAGAGGGCGACTCGATCGGGCGGGTGCTCTTTGTCGAGCATGACCCTGTGATCACGGTCACCCGCAGACCCGGCGTGAGCGAGCATGTCATCGCAACGCCCGAACTGCTGGCGATGCACGGCGTCTCGCTCGAGGAAACCGACCGTGGGGGCGATGTGACCTATCACGGCCCGGGACAGCTCGTGGTATACCCGATCGTCGACCTCAATCGCCTGAACTGCCGGATCATCGAATACCTTCGCGCACTCGAGGAGATCATCATCGGAGTGCTCGCGGATCTCGGTGTTCAGAGCCAGCGCGACGAGGGCGCCACGGGCGTCTGGACACGCGACGGGACGGAGCTCGCCAAGATCGCGGCGATCGGTGTCCGTGTGCGCCGATGGGCGACGCTCCACGGGCTGGCGCTCAATGTCGACCCGCAGCTCGATCACTTTGGTCTGATCGTGCCCTGCGGCTTGCACGGGAGGCCCGTGACGAGTCTGCGCCGGCTCATGGGCGAGGCGTGCCCGAGCATGGAGCACGTCAAGGCCCTGATGGCGCAGCGCATGGGCGAGCGGTTCGGCGCGATGGCGGACGAGGCGTCGGCGCGTCGGGCCTCGGCTCACTCGAGCCCGAGCGAACTGGGCGGGAGCCAGAGGTAATAAAAGCCCGGATCGTTGGCGCCGGTCTGACGGATTCGATCCTGCCAGCCGAGGATCGAGCCGAGAGTGCTCTGCTGCTCGGGCAGGAGTGGTTGGGAAGCGACCGAGGCGTAGGGCGTCAGCGGCGCGGGCCCGCCTCGGTGGTACTTGACGAGGATCGCGGAATCGACGCCCGCGAGGCGCTTGGCCTCCGCGAACGCTTCGGGGATGCCGCCGAGCTGATCGACGAGCCCGAGTTCGAGGGCCTTTCGGCCGGTGTAGACGGAGCCGTCGAGGGTGCTGTCCGGATTCTGAATATTGGGCCTGGCGGTGATCACGCGGGCGCGGAAGTCCGCGTAGAACTCGTCAACGATGCCCTGGAGTATGGTGTAGTGCGCCTCGTTGATGGGCTGGAGTGGGTTTGCGATGTCCTTGTTCGGGCCGCTGGTGACCGAGCGTGACTTGATGCCGATGCGGGCGAGCCCGTCTGCGACGTTCATGGTTGGGACGATGACGCCGATCGAGCCGGTGATCGTTGAGGGCTGTGCGATGATGCGGTCCGCGGTGATGGCGGTGTAGTACCCGCCGCTGGCGGCGACCTCGTCCATCGACGCGACGACCGGCTTCCCGGATTGGCGTTTGAAGTCTTCGATCATGTTGGCCAGTGTCTCGCTGGCAGCGACCGAGCCCCCCGGGGAGTTGATGCGGAGCAGGACCGCGCACACGCTCGGGTCGTGCTGGGCTTGCCGGAGCATGAGCGCCATGTCGTCGAGCAGGGCTGGCGAGCCGAAGGCGGAGGTCTGGGCGGAAGTGATGACGCCGGTCAGGTCGATCTGGGCGACCTTCGGGCCGCCCAGTTGGTCGCGGAGGACGACGCGCTGCTTGACCCTGCCCCGGTCTGGGCTCAGCTGGATGGTGATGGACTTTGGCATGCACCCGAGCGAGAAGCTGGCAGCCAGGGCGACGGTGATGGCAAGAGTTCTCATGCGATGAGGATAGGAAGAGCACAGGCCGCGTAGGCTGGGTGCATGACCGAAGAGGGACACACACACATCCCGGTGCTGGCGACACAGGTGCTCGAGCTGCTCGCCCCGCAGGCTGGCGAGGTGTACGCCGATGCGACCGCGGGGCTGGGCGGGCACGCGGCGCTGATCGCTCAGCGCCTCGGTCCGACCGGGACCGTGATACTCAACGACCTTGACGCGGGGAATCTGTCGCGGGCTGAGGCGCACCTGCGGCAGAGCGGGTTTGAGGGCCAGATCAGAGCGATCCACGGGAGCTTTGCGGACCTGCCGCGCGCGATGGAGGAGCTTGGGATCTCGGCGGACATGGTCCTGGGCGATCTCGGGTTTGCCTCGAATCAGGTGGAGGATCCGCAGCGCGGGCTGACCTTCCGCGACGATGGCCCGCTGGATATGCGCCTGGATCGATCGCAGGGGATCACGGCTGCCCAGCTCGTCAATGAGATGGACGAGGGCGAGCTTGCGGACCTGATCTATCAGTTCGGCGAGGAGCGGGCCTCACGCCGGATCGCGGGCGCGATCGTGCGCCGGCGCAAGGAACAACGCTTCGAGCGGACCGCGGACTTTGCCGAGGTGGTTCGGCGAGCGGCCGGCCCGCCGCCCAGGGGACGCCGTCGGATCGATCAGGCGACCCGGACCTTCCAGGCCCTTCGGATCGCAGTCAACGGAGAGATCGAGGCGCTCGAAGCTTTTTTGATTTACGTCGAACGGGCGGCCAAGCAGTTCGAGAGCGCTGCGGATGCGCGGGCGTGCTGGCTGGCACCCGGAGCAAGGGTGGGGGTGATCAGCTTCCACTCACTGGAGGATCGCCCGGTCAAGCAAGCGTTCGTGGCCCTGGCGAGCGAGCGTCTGGCCCAGCGGATCACGCGCAAGCCGGCGATCGCGGATGAGGCGGAGCAGGAGGCCAATCCTCGGTCCCGTTCGGCTAAATTCAGGGTGCTCAAAGTGTTGAGGGAAATCAGGGACGAAAGCCGATGAACCCGTACCCGGCGGAGCGTCCGGGGCCTGAGTTCCATTGACGAAACGGGGCAACGACACGGAAGTTGTTGTTCCAGGGCACGTTGCGTGCCTTACTGAGCAGGGAAGCGCCGTGACACGCGAACAGAAACTCGCCCTCATCATCGGGTTCAGCCTGATTCTTGCGGTAGGCGTGCTGATCAGCGACCACCTTTCGCGTGCGCGGACGGACACGATCATCGCCGACACGGACATCGATCAGCCGATGGTTGTGAATCGGCTTGCGGACGTGCCTCCGGGCATCGGCGAATCGGGTTTGCCGATAGCCGGTCGTGACGCGGTGCAGATCGATCCGGGGCCCGGCACCCGCCTTGCCATGCAGCAGTCGCTGCCAGGGATGAACCAGCAGCAGCCCCGCGAGGACATCGGTGTCGCCAATCTGATGCCCAAGGTTTCGGACCCTGTCGATCGCGCGATGGGCATCGATTCGAACGAGGGCAGTATTGTCGAAGTCAGGCGGACGGCACAGGCGAGCCCGCTCGATCTATCCATGTTCGAACCGGTCGAGGGGTACGGGCGCCCGACTGCGAACAACCCGATCACACCCACCGCAGAGCAGCTGGCCCGGAAGCTCCAGTCTTCTGGCGAGCAGCGCCCGGCGCTCCAGCAGACCCCGCCCGTCAAGCAGATCACGCACATGGTCGCCGAGGGCGAGACGCTCTATGGCATCTCGGCCAAGTACTACGGCAACGGGGATCTCTGGCCCGAGCTGCTCAAGGCGAACAAGTCGGCTGCCGACGAGGAGGGGCGTGTCTTTGAGGGCGCCCGTCTCGTGATCCCCCAGCGCGAGGGCACCGTGATCGCCCGGGCTCCGGTCCAGGCTCCGGCGCAGACCCGCCCCCAGGCTGCGGCACAGACGCAGACGAGCAGGGCTCCTTCGCAGGAATCGACCAGCGCCTACGGCTCGTACACGATCAAGAAGGGCGACACGCTCAGCGAGATCTCTCAGGAGCTGATGGGCACGATCCGGCGCATGAACGAGCTGATCGAGCTCAACAAGGATCAGATCCAGGACGCCGATGACATCCGAGTCGGGATGAAGCTGCGCTATCCGCGCGGGCAGCGGGCATGACAGGCGCCGATCACACGCAGGGCCCAGCCTCAGGCGTGAGCCTGACGAGCCGCCTCGCGGTGCTGATCGTCGGCCTCGGCGTGATCTCGCTCTCGCTGCTGTCATACAGGCAGCTCCGGCTTCAGGCCTTTCATGAACAATCCGCGGCCAGGCTCCGCCAGACCCAGCAGGACAAGGAACTGTGGCGTCTGCGGTCCGAGATCTCGATGCTGATCACGCCCGAACAGATCGGGGTGATCGAAGCGCCGATGGAGACCCCTGGCGATGAATGATCGGGTATCGGTCGTGGGCAAGCTCCTGCTCGGGCTGTGTGTCCTGGTTTTCCTGGGCGTGATCGGTCGGGTGGCTCAGCTCCAGCTCGAGCCCGATGAGAGGCTGACCGGGAACGTCGGGCTGCGCCAGAGCGTGCGGTTCGAGGAGCCCGTGCGGGGCGAGATCTTCGATCGCCGGGGTCGCGTGATCGCGGCGACCCGCTTTGCCAATCGTGTCTTTGTGGACCCGACGCGCTTCGTTGATGAAACAGGCGAGTCAGTCGTCAAGCTCGCCGAGACGCTCGGGCTCGACCCAGGCGAGGTCGGGCAGCGGATTGTTTCACGGATGGCGGCCAACGAGGCGGCGCGCGCCTTGGCCGCGGAAACCGGTGAGAAACCAAAGCTGGTGCAGTATGTGTCGATCGGTGATCCGATCGAGCCGGATCTGGCTGCCAGCGTGCGTCAGCTCAAGCTCCCGGGTGTGTATCTCGAGGACGTGCCCGTCCGCGAGTACCCGGCGATGGAGCAGCTTGCCAATCTGCTCGGGCTGGTGGGTGTCGAGCACTCTGGGCTCCTCGGGTTCGAGTACGCGTTCAACAAGACGCTGACGGGTGAGCGGGGCGAGGGCGCGTACGTGCGCGACGCGTCGCGCCGCCCGCTCTGGATCGAGCCGGGGACGTGGAAGCCGGCCGAGCCGGGCAACGATGTGCGGATGTCGCTCGATCTGGAGCTCCAGCGCATCGCGGTGGAGGAACTCAACCGGGGGATCATGGAAGCCGACGCCGCGGGCGGTCGGCTGGTGATGGCAGACCCGGCGACAGGCGAGATCCTGGCGATCGTTGACCTCGTGCGCGAGATCCCGGGGCTGCTCGAGATCCCGCTGATTCCCGAGGATCAGAAGCGCCAGCCCGGGTACCAGTTGCCCGTGGGTCGGTACGACACGATCCCGGATGACAAGAACCTCGGCGTGCACCCGGCACTGGCCAAGAACCGGTGCGTGGAGCATCTCTACGAGCCGGGCTCGAGCTTTAAGCCGTTCGTCTGGGCGCTGATCACCGAGTCGGGCAAGGCCGATCCAGCCGAATCTTTCAATACCGAGGGCGGCGTCTGGCGCACGGGCTATGGGCGCCGCATCGAGGATGTCACACGGCGCCACGAGATGACGTGGCGCGAGGTGCTCGTCAACAGCTCCAACATCGGCATGATCAAGGCGACCGAGCGACTCGGATTCCTCGAGGTCCGCGAGAAGGTGCTCGATCTCGGCTTTGGCAGGCCCACTCGGATCGGGCTGAGCACGGAGTCTGCGGGGGCGGTCACGTCCGCCAAAGACTGGAGCAAGTACACACAAACGTCGATCGCGTTCGGTCACGAGGTGGGCGTGACGCCCGTGCAGATCCTGCGGGCGTTCGGCGCCTTTGCGCGCGAGGGCGAGTACGCGGGCACGCTCGTGGATCTGCGATTGACGGGTGTGTCCGAGGACGAACCCAGGATCGCCAAGCGCGTGTTCGGTGAGCGCGTCTCGCACCTGGTGCGCGGAGCGCTCGTCGAGGTCGCGGCCAAGGCCGAGGCGAACCTGAAGCTGACAACCGGTGAGGCGGGCTGGAAGTACACGATGTTCGGCAAGTCCGGCACCGCGGACGTGCCCGTCGGGCCCGCGCCCAAGGGATTCAAGTACCCACTGGCGCGCGTGGGCTACTACGAAGGACAGTACAACTCGAGCTTCCTCGCCGGTGCGCCGTTTGATCACCCAAGGCTCACGATCGTGGTCGTGATCGACGACCCGGGGCCCGAGCGCATCCGCAAACGCCAGCACTACGGCTCCTGGGTCGCAGCGCCCGTGGCGCGCCGCGTGCTCGAGCGGTCTCTGGAATACCTCGGTGTCGAGCCCGACATCATCGAGGAAACCAAGGGCGACGAGCTGGCTGGCGCCGTGGAGTGATCAGCGCAGGGGCGAGCGCCCCTCGACGATCCGGTTGCGTGCGCCAGACGCCGTGATCTGGCGGATGAAGGCCTGATACTGATCGTCGAGTTCGTCTGCGGGCGTGCTGATGTACCTGGAAATGGGCAGGCGTGCAACGCCACGCTGTGAGCCGGTCGCCGCGTCGGCGAGCATGGCGTGCAGCGCGTTCGTATAGAGCCCGCTCTCGCCCTCGTGCAGGAAGTGGACCAGCGCCCAGACCTGCGCGTACCACGTGAGCGCCAGCTCCTGGTCTGTCGCGATCAGGTCCTGCGGCGGGGTTGTCATGATCGTGTCGAGCGAGAGCAGGCGCCCGGCGGTCACGGCTCGCCTGAGCTGGTCGTACCGCTCCGTGTTCGCCCAGGGCATGAATATCGGCACGTCCGGCCTTGCCGGGTCGAATCGGAAGCCTTCCATGTATGTCGCGATGCCCTCTTCGAGGAAGACGGGCAGACGCGACTTGAAGGTCAGCTGCGTGTACTGGTGCCAGCCCTCGTGCGCTGCCAGGTTGAGCGTGTCGGTCAGGGGGCCAAGGTCGCGGTAGACACCCCGCCCCTGGGCTGCGAACCCGCCGCGCTCGATCTGGAGGTAGATGTCGGCGCGGTCCTGCATGAGAGCGCGCGTCAGGGCCGCCCACTGCGGGCGCGTGTCCATGAGGTAGGTGTCCAGCTTGACCGGTGGCGGCGGAAGGTCGCCAAGCGCCGAGCGGTACTGCACGAGCGAGGCTTCGAGGAAGCCGGGCAGGACCTGGCGGATGATGGGGCGATCCGAGGTCGTAAAGACGCGGTAGTGCTGCGTGCGGACGATCGAGCCGGCGCTGTCGCCAAACTTCCAGGGCTCGACCGAGAGCACATGCGAGTACGCGGGCGTGCGTACGCTCGGCGCAGCCTCGGCGGGCTCTCGCACGGGCTCGAAGCGATCAACGCTCGCGCAGCCGACGATCGACGCGATCCCAAGGATGCAAGCAAAGCGCATCATCCGAGTTCCTTGAGGCGAGTCTGCGTGGCGTCGCGCTCGGCGATCTGCTGGTCGAGCTTGGCGCGGGTCTCGGCGACGAGGTGCGCCGGGGCCTTGTCGGTGTAGCCCGGATTCGACAGACGCTTTTCGAGCGCCGAGATGGAGCCTTCGAGCTCCTTGAGCACCGTCTGCAGGCGCTCACGCTCGGTGTCCGCGTCCACGGCGTCGGCGAGGTTGGAGAGCTTGAGTTCCACGCCATCGAAGTCGAACGCGACCGCCTCGCCCGCGGGCGCTGCCGTCGTGATCGCGTCGAGCCCCGCGAGGGTTTCCGTGACCTGACCGAGCCCCGCGAGGCTTGCGACCATGTCCGAATCCGCGTGCAGCACGATCTGGCGACGGGGCGGGACTTTGTGCTGTGCGCGGACTTTGCGGATCGATTCGACGAGCGTCTGCATGCGCGTAAAGCGTTTCTCCGCGTCCGTGTCGATGAGCGCTGCGCTCACCTTGGGCCAGCCCGTCAAGCACACGAGATCCGGGTTGCGCCCCGCGGGCAGGTCGAGACCCTCGATCTTGCCGACGAATGCGGCTCTGACGGGCTGGGCGATCGTCTCGGTGATGAAGGGCGCGACCGGGTGCATGAGTCGTACGACCGTCTCGAGGACCTGCTGGAGCACGATGCGTTGGCCCGGCTTGGTCGCCAGTGTGGGCTTGACGCCTTCGAGGTACCAGTCGCAGTAGTCGCTCCGGAGCACGTCGAAGATCGCGGAGGCATAGTTGCTGAACTGGTACGACGCGACCGAGTCGTCGATCTGCTTCGTCGCCCGCGCCAGGCGCGAGAGCATCCAGCGGTCGATGACGTCGAGGTCTTTGGGGCTGACGGAGGCGGGCTCGCCCCCGGACTTTTCGCCCAGCATCATGAGGACGAACTTGGTCGCGTTCCAGAGCTTGGTGCAGAAGTTGCGTCCCTTGTCGAACTTGGGGCTCGTGTTCTTGCCGGTGGTTTCGTCTCGTTCGACGGGCATGCGGACGTCCTGGGTCTGCGTGGTCATCTCGCAGAGGGTGAGGCGCATGGCGTCGGTGCCGTGGGATTCGATGATGTCGAGCGGGTCGACGCCATTGCCCAGCGACTTGGACATCTTGCGGCCTTCGCCATCCTGGATCATGGCGTGGATGAAGACGTCAGAGAACGGGAGTTGTGCATCGCCGGCCTTGGTTTCGTCATCTGCAAGCAGATAGCGGTTGAACATGACCATGCGCGAGACCCAGAGGGTGATGATCTCCCGCGCGGTGGTCAGGACGGAGCTCGGGTTGAAGGCGTCGAGGAGGCCGGCGAACTCGGGGCCAGCGGCTTTCGCATCGGGCCAGCCCATCGTGGACATGGGCCAGAGCGCTGAGCTGAACCAGGTGTCGAGGACGTCGGGGTCTTGGGTGAAGCCATTCTGATGGAATAGCTGTTCGATATCATCTCGACCGGGTGGGACGCAGACGATTATGTGGTTGTAAAGCTCGTCACCAGACGGCGAAGTGCTGCTATGCCTACGAACAGCAACCGCCTCATTCTGCTCATTAGTGAGAAAACCGAACTTGACTGGTGAACCTTCGTAATCGCCCAACTTGATTGGGTTAACACCTTCCGTAAGAGCTTCCGTCTGAGTTTGGTACCAAATTGGAATCCTGTGCCCCCACCAGAGCTGCCTGCTGATGCACCAGTCGCGGAGGTTCTCGTGCCACTGCTCGAAGGTCTTGGCATAGCGGGGGGGCGTGAATTCGAGCTTGCCGTCGTGCTCGTTGCTTTCGCGGGGGAGGAGCAGGTTGCTCGTGCGCTGGCCTTCGGACATCGCTCGCAGCGCTGAGCCACGGAGGCGGTCGTCGGTGACCTTTACATACCACTGGTCGGAGAGGTAGGGCTCGATGGCGGCGTGCGAGCGGTAGCTGTGGCCCACGCTGTGCACGTGGGGCTTGACCGCTTCGAGCAGGCCCCGAGCCTTGAACTCGTCGAGCACTTTCTGTCTCGCGCTTTCGCGTGAGAGCCCGATGAAGACGTGCGCGCCGTGGTGGGGGTCGTAGTCCTCCCAGCCGTGGTCAGCGGAGATGGAGGCGTCGGGCGCCATGACATTGATTTTGGGCAGGTCGTGGCGCAGCCCGATCTCCCAGTCGTTGGGATCGTGCGCGGGGGTGACCTTGAGGAAGCCGGTCGCCATCTTGGCCTTGGCGTCGTTCTCGTCGCCGCCGAGGGCAATGGGGAGCACAACGTAGTCGTCCTCGATGATCGGGATGATCCGCCCGACGAGGGGCAGCTCGACGAAGAGGCCTTCGAGCGACTTGTGCCTCGGGTCGCGTTTGTTCATCGCGACAGCGGTGTCGCCCAGGTACGTCTCGGGTCGGGTCGTGGCGACGGTGACGAAGGCCTGATCGTCCTCGGGGAACTGGTCGGCGCCGGGGTAGCCCTTGGCGGCCAGCTCGGACCAGGTCACGGGGCGGACATCGTCTGGAGAGAGGGATGCAGAAGACCCCCTCACCCCGGCCCTCTCCCCCGGAGGGGAGAGGGAGGAAGACGGAGCCACGAGCGGGTAGCGCAGGTAGGCGAAGATGCCCTCGATCTCCTCGTTCTCGACCTCGTCGTCGGCGAGGGCGGTCTGGGTGACGGGGTCCCAGTTGACGAGGCGCTTGCCGCGGTAGATGAGGCCGTCTTTGAAAAGGCGGAAGAAGGCCTCGCGGACAGCCCGGGCGCAGATCTCGTCCATGGTGAAGCGCTGGCGTTCCCAGTCGCAGCTGCAGCCCATGGCCTTGAACTGGCGCGTGATCTGGGCTTCGTACTCGTCCTTGAAGGCCTGGATCTTGGCGACGAACTCGTCGCGCTCGAAGTCGGTGCGTTTTTTGCCCTCGTCGGCGAGGACGCGTTTCTCGACGACGGTCTGGGTCGCGATGCCCGCGTGGTCGGTGCCTGGCATCCAGAGGGTTTCGTAGCCCCGCATCCGGTGGTAGCGGATGAGGACGTCTTGGAGTGTGTTGTTGAGCGCGTGCCCGAGGTGGAGGGCCGCGGTGACGTTGGGGGGCGGGATGATGATGCAGTAGGGCTTGGCCTCGCCCGAGAGGACCCGGGCGGGGTCGGCGTGGAACGCGCGGGCCTCGTCCCAGCGGGCGCTGACCGAGGGCTCGTGCTCGGCGGGGACGTACTTGGCGGGAAGTTCGGTTGGTGCTGGCTTGGTCATTGAGCCAGCAGTGTATGGGGGCCGATACCATCACCGATGACATCAGGCAACGAGAAACGGGGTTCCAGGGGACTGTTGGCGGGCTTGCTCGCGGTGGTCGGTCTCGGGATCGTGGCTGTGGGGGCGTGGTTCGTGCTGGGCTTGGGCTCGGGTGCTCTTCCAAAGCAGGCCGACGCCTCGGCTTCTGAGAAGGCGACGCCAGCGCACGCGATCGAGGCGGCCCTCGGGGCGGCTCGGGCGTACCGGGGCAGCGAAGAGTTCGCCAAAGCCGAGGCGGTGCTCAGGGCAGCGGTCTCCGAGCACCTCGAAGATCAGGCCCTTCGGCTGGCGTACGCGGAGGTGCTGCTCGATCTCAAGCGGGTGCCCGAGGCGTACGAGCAGTACGAGGCGGCGCTGGCGATCGGGCCGCAGGATGCCGAGATCGAGTTCCTCGCGGGGACGCTTGCCAGTTCGATCGGGAAGGCCGACCGGGCGCTGGAGCACTTCTCGATGGCCAGGGCGGCCAAGCCGGGCAGCGCGGAGATCGCCCTCTATCTTGGCGTGACGCAGCACAAGCTCGGGCAGGTGGGCGAGGCCAAGGCGAGCCTGCTGGCGTCGGTGAAGCTGGATGAGACAAACCCGATCGCGCCTGCGGTCCTGGCGCAGATTGCGCTGGACGAGAACCAGAACGAGTTGGCGCTGCGGTACATCCGGCGCTCGCGTGAGATCGACCCGGAGCAACTGGCGCACCGGATTCTGGAGGCGAGGATCCTGCGAAGGCTCAACAAGCCGGAAGAGGCGCTCACGCTGATGCTCGCGCTCCCAAAGGATCAGCTCTATCAGCACGCGGTGCTGGAGATCTGCGCCGGGTGCATGGGGCTTCTGCAGCGCCCAGCCGACGCGGCGGCTCTGTTCGAAGAAGCGCTTTTGGCAAGCCCGGCCGACGCGGAACTGGCATTCCAGGGCGCGCAGTGGCACGAGCGAGCGGGGAATACAGATGCAGCGCTGGCCAAGGCCAAGATGGCGCAGATGCTCGGTCACGAGCTGGCGGGCAAGATGGCCGAGCGTTTGGCGGGAGGGGCAGACTCGGGACCGGGTTGAACGGTGCCATCACCCATCTTCGATGGGTGATTCCCTCTTGTATCCCGTACGCAAACGCATCACCGATCAGAGATCGGTGATGGCACCATACTGCACGGGTTGCTCTTCGAGGCAACCCGTTGCACCCGCAGAATTCAGAGGCTTGCCGCGATCTCGGGCGAGCTCGGAGTCGAGGGGTTGGGCTCGATGTCGCCGTCGTCGTCGTCATCATCGTCGTCGTTGCCATCGTCATCGCCGTCGTCATCCGGGTCATCGCTCTGCGAGCCCCGGGGCGGGAGATCGCCCGGCGGGACGTCCAGCCTGCGACCGGCTTCGACCCAGGCGTCGGGGATGTGCTTCGGTTTCCTGGGGTTGCGTCCGAGGTTGCGTTTGAATCGGGCTCGGACGATAAGCAGAAGCGCGAGCGAGCCCGAGGCGACGACGATCACGACCATCGCCAGCAGAGCCGCGGCCAGGAGCTGGTCCGACGAGGCGAGCGTGACGGTTGGTCCGGGGTTCATCTCACCCCCAGCGTAGCGGCTACACTGAGCCACCATGGACGAAAATACGCTCCACTTTCAGGTTCATACACCGGTCATCAACGACCTCGAGGCGCGGATTTTGACGATCCGCGACTCTCTTTAACTACGACAAAAAGGTCGAGACCGTCGCGAAACTGACGGAGCGGATGAACTCGAGCGATTTCTGGAACAGCCAGACCGAGGCCCAGAAGGTGCTCGCTGAGCTCAAGCTCGCCCGGGCCCAGACCGAGCCCATCCAGAAGATGACCGCCCAGCTCGAGGACGCCAAGCTCGCCTACGAGATGGCCCGCGAGGAGAGCGATGACGACCTGCTCGTCGAGGCGGACAACGCGCTCTTTGACCTGACAAGGCAGATGGACAAGCTCGAGCTCCAGTCGCTGCTCTCGGGCAAGCACGACCACCGCGACTGCTTCTTTACGATCAGCGCCGGCGACGGCGGGACCGAGGCCAACGACTGGGCCGAGATGCTCCTGCGGATGTACCTGTACTACTTCGAGCGCCAGGGCTGGAAGGTCGAGGAGCTCAGCAAGTCCTACGGCACCGAGGTCGGGATCGACCACGTGACGCTCCACGTCAAGGGCCCGTTTGTGTTCGGGTATCTTAACTGCGAGCGAGGCACGCACCGCCTGGCACGCGTGAGCCCCTTCAACGCGCAGGGCAAACGCCAGACGAGCTTTGCGACCGTGGACGTGACGCCCGAGTTCGAGGAGTCTGGCGAGATCGAGATCCCCGAGAAGGATCTCGAGATCACGGCCTTTGCGCGCTCCAGCGGCCCGGGCGGTCAGAACGTCAACAAGGTCGCAAGCGCCATCCGGCTCGTCCACAAGCCCTCGGGCTTTATGGTGGTCGCCAGCAGCCACCGCGACCAGGGTCAGAACAAGCGCCAGGCGATGGCGCTCCTGATGGCCAAGCTCGAGCAGCTCGAAGAAGAGCGGCGTGACGCGGAGATCTCCGAGGCCGCGGGCGGGAAGCTGGAACACCGCGGCTGGGGCGCGCAGATCCGGTCGTACGTGATCTACGACAACCGCGTCAAGGACCACCGGACGGGCTTTGAGATGGGCAACCCTCAGACCGTGCTCGATGGCGAGCTGCAGGGCTTCATCGACGCGGAGCTTCGGCGCCGACGGACGGAAAAAGGCTAAGCGTGCTCGCCGAGGGTGGTCACTTGCCAGACTCGAACCTGATCATCCATATCGGCCTGCACAAGACAGGCACGACCTGGCTCCAGCGGCGCGTGTTTGCGGACGCGGCGATGGGCTATGTCTCGACCAGAAACGGCCAGAGCAACGAGGCGACGGACGCGTTCGTGACTGTGGACCCGCTCGCGTTCGATCCCGATCAGGCCAGGCAGCGGTTCCAGCCCTTGCTCGATGAAGCGCGGGCCAAGGGTCTCGTGCCGGTCATCTCGCAGGAAAGGCTGAGCTCGGATCCCTCGTTCGGCGGGTACTACTTCACGGACGTCATCGATCGACTGCTCGAAACGTTCGGCAGCTTCCGGGTGCTTCTGACGATCCGCGAGCAGCGGGGGATGCTGCTGGCGCTCTACCGACAAGCCGTGCGTTCGGGCGGGACATACACACTGACGCAGATGATCGGGACGGGCGATGAGCCCACGGGCTGGGCGCCGACGATCAGGCCTGAATACCTGATGTACGACCGGATGATCGCGCATCTTTCTGAGCGCGTCGGGCGTGAGAACGTGTGCGTGCTGCCGCTCGAACTCATGCGGAACGATCCGAAGAGTTACCTCGAACGGCTCGGGTCGTTTACGGGAGCCAGGGCAACGATCGAGCCCGAGATGGAAGCTGAGAATGCGGGGCTCTCGCCTCTGGCGACACGGATGTCCACGGTGACGAATCGCTTTGCTCGCCCCAATCCGATCGGTCCCGAGCAGTCGTGGCGCCTGAAGTTTCTGCGGAGCTTCTACTGGCGGCTCGACCGCGTGATGCCCAAGGCCTGGTCCAGGCGCACCAACGAGCGATGGAAGCGGACGATCGAGGAGCGGGTGCGTGGGCTTTACGCGGACAGCAACCGGCGCACGGCCGAGCTGACCGGATTTGATCTGCGATCGATGGGCTATGACCTGGGCGAGTGACCGGGCAGGCGGTGCTGCTGCATGTGTCGGCGTGCCTTCCGGCTCAGCTCCCCGATGGGGCGCGGGCCCGAGCAGCAGCCCACAGCGCATCCCTCGTCGGCGCCGTCGTCCGCATCGTCGTCTTGGCGCTGCATGGCGTTCTCGAACGAGGACACAACGCTGGCAATGAGGATGACGCCGAACACACCGAGCAGAACGATCGGGGGCAGATCCACGTCGTAGCGCCGGAGCACTGCGATATTGACGACACCGATGGCGACGATCAGCACAAAGGCGACAATGAGCCGCTTGGCGAGTCTGCCGCCATCGGTCTCTTCGACCGGGATCAGCGGCGGCAGGTCGTCGGGGATGTCGTAGGCGAGCTTGTCGGGCTGGTAGGCACCGCCCGTGGGCACGCGCCGTGCTTCGCCGGTGTATCTGAGATGGGGCCTTTCGTGCTCCATGTACAGAGGGTAATCCGGAAACGGGCCCGGATGTTTCAGGAGCGAAAAGAAAGCCGCCCCGATTGGTGTTTGGGGCGGCTATCGGGCTTGAAACAGGCTCAGGGTGCTACGGGTTGTCTTGCAACCCGTGTGATTCGAGCGTTGCACGGCTTGCCGAAGACGGACAAGCCGTGGCACCCGATTCTCAGACGAGCAGGCTCGCAGGGCTTTCGAGCAGTGATTTGACGGTGCCGAGATACTCGGCGGCCATCGCGCCGTCGATGATGCGATGGTCGCTGGACATCGTCATGGACATCTCGTGACCGATGACAAGCTCGAAGTCGCCCTCGTCGTTCGTCTCGATGAAGGGCTTCTGGACCGCGGCGCCCACGGCGAGGATCGCGGCATTGGGCGGGTTGATGATCGCGGTGAAGTGTTCGACGCCGAACATGCCCAGGTTCGAGATGGTGAACGTGGAGTCGGACATCTCCTCGGGGGTCAGGCCCTTCTCGCGGGCCTTGCGCGCCAGGCGTTTGGTCTCGCTGGAGATCGTGCGGAGGCCCTGGGCGTCGGCGCCGCGGATGGTGGCGACCACGAGCCCGCCTCCTCGCTCCTGCGGCAGGCTGACCGCGACACCGATGTTGACGTGCTTGTGCAGGTCGATGGACGGGCCCTTGTCGTTCCAGCTGGAGTTTATAAAGGGGTGCTGGTGCATCGCCAGGGCGCAGGCGCGGACGAGGAAGTCGTTGACGCTGAGCTTGACGCCCTGCGAGGCGAGCTGCTCGTTGAGCTGCTCGCGGAGCTCCATGAGCGCGTCGAGGCGGGCGCTGACGGTGACCTGGTAGTGGGGGATGGTGGTTTTGGACTGGACGAGGCGCTTGGCGATCGTGCCGCGCATGTTGGAGAGGGGGATGTTCTTGTCTTCGAGCGTGGTCGCGATCGCCATGGGCTGCGGCGCGGGGGCGGCTGCCGAGGGCTTGCTGGACACACTGACGACCGGCGCGGCGCCGGCCTGCTCGAGGTCCTTCTTGACGACGCGTCCGGACGGGCCCGAGCCTTCGATGGCGGAGAGGTCGATCCCTCGCTCGGTCGCGATTTTACGGGCCAGGGGAGAAGCAAAGACGCGGTCGGCGCCGTTGCTTGAGCCGTTGCTTGAGGGTTCCGGAGCGCTCGTGGTTGTGGCGGTCGCGGTTGCGGTGCTCGAAGAGGCGTCGCTCGAGCCCTCGGCCTCGGCCTTGGACTTGGTAGCCGGCGCTGCACTGCCCGCAGCGGACGCGGCCTTGGCGAGGTCCTCACCCTCCTCGGCGAGTACGACGATCAGGTCGCCCACGCTGACGTTGGCGCCCTCGGCGGCCGCCAGCTTGGCGACGCGTCCCTCGTCGAAGGCTTCGAGCTCCATCGTGGCCTTGTCCGTCTCGATGTCCGCCAGCACATCCCCGGGCGCAACGGTGTCGCCCTCCTTGACGTGCCACTTGACGACGGTGCCCTGCTCCATGGTGTCGGACATTCGGGGCATGGTGACTGAAATCGACATTGATGCTCTCCCGTTTCTGTCCGTGAATCAGGCAAGAACGTTTCTGACGGCAGCGGCGATCCGCTCCGGGTTGGGCAGGTACGCGTATTCAAGGCTCTTGGCGTAGGGCGTGGGCACGTCCTCGGTGTTCACACGCACCGGCTGGTGGTCGAGCCAGTCGAAGCAGCGCTCGCAGATCTGGGTGATGACCTCGCTCGAGATCCCCGCGAAGGGCCAGGACTGATCGACCACGACGACGCGGTTGGTCTTCTTGACGCTGGCGATGACCGAATCGATGTCCAGCGGGCGGATCGTTCGCATGTCCAGCACGTCGCACTCGATGCCCTCAGCGCCCAGCTTCTCGGCGGCCTCGATGCAGAAATTGACCGGGCGACCGAAGCTCACGAGCGTGCACGCGTCGCCCTCACGGCAGAGACGGGCCTTTCCGAAGGGGATGTAGTACTGCTCCTCGGGCACGTGGGCCTTGTCGCCCAGCATGCGCTCGGACTCGAGGAAGAAGACGGGGTCGGGGTCGGCGATCGCGGTCGCGAGAAGGCCCTTGGCGTCGTAGGGGTTGCTGGGGATCGCCATCTTCATCCCGGGGACGTTGGCAAAGAGCCCCTCGACGCACCAGGAGTGCGTGGAGCCGAGCTGACCGCCTGCGCCGTCGTTGCCGCGAAAGACGATGGGGCAGCCCCACTGGCCGCCAGACATGTAGAGCATCTTGGGGACGTTGTTGAGAATGGGGTCGGCGGCCACAAGGCTGAACGACCAGCTCATGAACTCGACGATGGGGCGCAGCCCGTACATCGCGGCCCCGGTGCACATGCCCGCAAAGCCGTTCTCGGAGATGGGCGAGTCGATGATGCGCTTGGGCCCGAATTCGTCGAGCATGCCCTGGCTGATCTTGTACGCGCCGTTGTACTGGGCGACTTCCTCGCCGATCAGGAAGACGCGTTCGTCCTGACGCATCTCATGGCTCATGGCCTCGCGGAGCGCCTCGCGGTACTGGATGATCCGATCGCCCTCGCGCGGGGGCAAGGGTTTGGCGAAGTCCGGCTGGGGGACGTTCTCGATGGCGGCGGGGTGCAGGTCAAGCGTCGTCATGGTCAGAGCTCTTTTCGATCAGTGGCGATCGTGATGGTTCGTTCGGGCTTGCGTGTCTGGCTCTCGTGTCTTCGGTTCTGCAGGACGATCAGGATTCTCACCGCGATCAGGATGGCCGCGATCGGGATCGCGAGCAGGATGGTGGGGAGGAAATCCATCGCATCGTTACAGCAGCGGGTTCTTCTCGCCGTGGTGGTACTGGGCCGTCGGGCTCAGGTTGGGCTGGGGATTCGCGTACACGTCGGTGAAGAGCTCGCTCGGATCGGGGTCGGCGGCTTCCTCGGCAAACTGCACGGCCTCCCGGACGATGTCGACGATCTCCGTCCGCATCTGCTTCCAGCCGTCCTCGTCGATCGCCTCGCGCTCGTTCATGAGGTGGCTCAGCAGGTTGGCGATCGAGTCCTTCTCCTTGAAGGAGTCGACCTCCTCTTTCGTGCGGTACTTCTGGGGATCGCTCATCGAGTGCCCCTGGTAGCGGTAGGTCTTGAAATCGACGAATGCGGGGCGCTGCATGTCGCGGCAGTCGTCGACGAGGGGCTTGAACTGGTCGTAGACGCTGAGGATGTCGAGGCCGTCGATCTTGACGCTCTTGATGCCGAAGGCCTCGCCGCGTGCGATGAGGTTCTCGGAGTTGGCGGAGTGTCGGTTGATGGCGGTGCCCATCGAGTAGCCGTTGTTCTCGATGATGTAGATGACCGGGAGCGAGTAGAGGGCCACGAGGTTGAGCGCTTCGAAGAACGCGCCCTGGTCGACGGCTCCGTCGCCCAGGTAGCAGAGGGCGACTTTCTTGGCGCCCTTGCTCATGACTTCCCATTCGTACCGGGCGGCGAAGGCGAGGCCTGCGCCCAGCGGGGTCTGGGCGCCGACGATGCCGTGACCGCCGAAGAGCCAGTTGGGCTTGTCGAACATGTGCATGGAGCCGCCCTTGCCCTTGGCGCAGCCGGCGGCCTTGCCGTACATCTCGGCCATGCAGGCCTTGGGGTCCATGCCCCGCGCGAGCGCGTGCCCGTGGTCGCGGTAGGCGAGGACAACGGGATCGTCGTGGTTGACGCATCCGATGGTGCCGACGGCGCAGGCTTCCTGTCCGGTATAGATGTGACAGAAGCCGCCGATCTTGGCCTGCTGGTAGGCCTGCATGGTGCGGGTCTCGAATTCGCGGATCAGCTGCATGCTGCGCAGCCATTCGAGGAGTTGCACATCGGAGAGCTTGTCGGAGAGCCTGGGCTTGGAGTTGCCCTGGGCGGCGGTGGCGGCCTTGGTCATCGAATTCCCCTGAAACGGTCTGGGACGCGGATCTGCCCGTTTATCGGCCAGAAACGCGCGCAAAGCTATCCGCCATCCACGGGAGGACGGATCTGGGTCCGCTTGATCTTAGGGAAGCTCACTTGTGACGACAATGAAACCGGGCATATGACTCAAATAGGTGTATACAGGCCCCATCCACAGAGAATTGGATCGAAAGAAACAGCCCCGACACAGGTCGGGGCTGATCCGGAACCGGTTTTGGATTTCGAGGCTTAGCCCCCCAGCATCGCGGTGCCCGAGGTGTTCATCGGGGCCTGGCTCTTGAGGAGCACGACCGCGGTGTGCAACTGCAGGTCGATGCCTTTGTCGATGAGATCCTGGGGGTCGGGGCGCTCGACGATGTCGCCCTCGGGGTTGCGTGGCTTGAAGTCCAGGGCCTGACCGAACTCATCGATCTGGAAGACGTCCGCGTCGCGCCGGAGCAGGAGCCACTCGTTGACCTGGCTGGGCAGAAGCGGGACGGTCAGGTCCGGGTTGACGCCCCAGTTCTCGTCGCCCGCCTGGCGGTGGATGACCTTGCCGCTGGGCAGCTGGTAGAACTGGGTCGTGACCTTCATCGCGGCGTCGGCTGTGACGCGGTGGAGGTTCTGGACGGTGCCCTTGCCGTAGGTGCGTTCGCCCAGCACGATGGCGTGAATGTTGCCCGCGTTGCCGTAGTCCTTGAGTGCGCCCGCGACGATCTCGCTGGCCGAGGCGGAGTTGCCGTTGACGAGCACGACCACGGGCAGGCCCGCGAGCGAGGCCTTCCACTTGTTGGCGCTGTGCGAGCGTGGGGGCTCGGTCCTGCTGTTGACGGTCGAGACGAGCGTTCCACTCTCGATGAATCGGTTGCTGATCTCGATAGCCTGGTTGAGCTGGCCGCCCGAGTTGAAGCGGAGATCGAGGATGAGCCCGTTGAGCCCGTCGCGCCGGAGCTGCGTGATCGCGGCGTCGAGTTCGTCGGTAGAGTCCTGTGCGAACTTGTCGAGGCGGATGTAGCCGATGCGCTGGTCGCGGTCGACGTACCAGTCCCAGTCGTCGGGCGCCGGGCTGCGCTTGCGCCAGCCGCTGACGGTGGCGACCTCGATCTCGTCGCGCGTGATGGTGATGTCCTTGGTGATCTCTTCGCCGTCGTCATCGGTGCGTTTGATCGTGAGGACGACCTTGGTGCCCTTTGGCCCGGTGATGACCTCGACGGCCTGATCGGTGGTCATGCCGACGGTGGATTCGCCGTCGACCTTGGCGATGATGTCGCCCGCGCGGATGCCCGCGCGGACTGCGGGCATGCCCGGCATGGGCGTAAAGACCTGCAGGTCGCCCGTAACGGGGTCGTTGACGATCTGGATGCCCACGCCGATGAAGGTGGAGTCGAGGCGCTTGTAGAAGGTGCGGAGCTCGTGGGGCCAGACGATCTGGCTGAATTCGTCGAGCGTGCCCATGGCGCCCGAGCCGAACTCGTGGAACACGACCTCGGTGGGCAGGCCAACGCTGCGGACATTGACATCGATCAGTCGGCTGAGCGTCCGGCGGAGATCGACGATCGAGATGTCACGGTTGGCGGCCTTGAGATTGGCGCGCTCGGTGGCGAGATGATCGATGAATGCATTGCGGGCTTTGGCATCGCTCAGCTTGGGAAACGCTTCGGTCAGATCGTCCATCGATGCGAACATCTCGAGGTTCTCGATGCCCCCGATGACCATGTCCTTGAGCGCGGTGCCCGAGATGTGGTTGCGGGCGCCCTGGGCGACCGCGGTCATGACGAGTTCGGAGGTGACTCCGTCGAGCTTCTTGCGGAAGTCGTCGCCACGGGCGTTGTAGGCGGGCAGGCCCTCTTCGCCGAGTTCGCGGAGTTTCTCGTCGCGGAGCTGCCAGTAGCGTTCCGGGACATAGAGCGTGAGCATCTCGCGCCGAATGAGCTGGCGTTCGATGTCGGGCTTGAATCGCTGGGAAGCTTCTTCGAGGAGGTTCAGGCGTGCAAAGAGCTCCATCGCCGTCAGCCAGTCCTGTTTGGCCTCGGCCTTGGTCGCGGTCTCGGCGGCGCGGTTGATGAGGTTCTGGATCTCGGCTTCTTGCAGCAGCTCGTGACGATCGAGCACGATCGAGTCAAGGAAGAGCACGACCGCGAGCGCCTCGGAGAGCTTGGTCGGGTCGTTGTCATGGGCTTCTTCGAGGAGCTTTGCCAGCTCTTCGCGCTGCTCGGTGATCTGCTTCTCGCGCTCAACCTGCTGCTTTTCGAAGTTCGACTGAAGCAGCTGGATCGCGTTTCGGATGTCGGTCACGTTGTCCGGGTCGACGCCTTCTGGGATGCTGTCGAGGGCTTTGAGTGTCTCGGCGCGGTTGCCGTGCAGAGCGGCGGTCCAGACGCTGTCGGACCACTGCTTGGTCTGGGTATCTTGAGCTTGCGCACTGACACCGGGAACGGCTGCGAGCATCGCCGCCGAGGCGACCGTGACACGACTCAACACCTGCAGATAACCCATATCGCCTCCGTTCGTCTCGCCCATCGATCGGGATTCATACAAGCATCGGCCCGCAGAGCTTCCCGGCTGAGGGATCCATCCCAACCTTGGGGTGGTCACAGCATATTGGACGGCACAGCCCGCGTGTGTGTTCGCAAGGTGTACCCCTTCTTTCGAACATTGAACCGCCCTGTTTGCTTCCAGATGCGTGGAGAAGGGGTTTAGCGAGCCCTGCGGGGCTTTGTGAGGGCGGTCATGAGGATCGCAAGGGCGATGCAGGCGAGCACGGTCGCCCCGATCAGGGCCGCGTTGAAAGCCCCATCCGGGATCAGATTCCAGCGGACCGCCAGTGAGGCAGCGATGCCAAGCGCCGGCCCGAGGGCATAACCGACACCGATGAGGGTCTCGTGGATCGCGCCCGAATCGATCTCCCCCTGTCCGATCTCCATCGCGTAATAGATCGCCGCGGTGTAGATCGTGCCCATCGCGGCTCCGAAGAGCGTCAGCGAGACCACGAGCGAACCGATCGCCAGGTTGGATTCCGGGATGAGAGGCGAGAGAATGCACCCGACAAAGCCAAGCGCGAGCATCGTTGCGCCCAGCGTGAGGGGCCATGCTCTGCCGTGCCAGCCGTGCCAGCGTTCGAAGACGAGCATGGTCGGGATGCGCGAGGCGAGCCAGATCGCGGCGACGATCGGCTGCCAGGAAACTTCGATGCCCATGCGCGTAAGCGCGACGGGGAAGTAGGGCCCCAGAACGCCTCCGAGCATGTAGCTGACGGGCAGGAGCGTGCGCGCGGTCGCAAGGAGTTTGAGCGAGGCTTCGCCGTCGGATGCCTCGGTCTCGAGGTGGTCGGTGACATGCTTTGGAGGCCTGAGCGGGAATGGGAGCATGAGCACGACCGCCAGCGCGTGCAGCGCGACGACGCCCCAGAGCGCTTCGATCGGGTACTTCTTCAGCAGCGGCGCCAGCAGCAGGAAAGCCAGCACGACGGCGCTCGTCCATGTGATGTTGAACTTGCCCGCCGCCGAGCGGAGCGATTTCCCGCGCCGCCCGCCGCTGAGGTACCACTCGACGATGGGCCAGAGGAGCCCGGTGATGCACCCGTACCCGGAGGCGACTACCCAGATGGCCCAGTCCGAAGGCTGACCCAGGAGCTTGAGCAGCGGCGGCACTCCTGAGAGCAGCCCCGCGCCGATCGTGATCGCGATCAGAAGTGTGCGCGGGGAGATCGCGGTCTTGCGGTTCGTCTCGAGGAATCGGACGACGCGACCGGTCAGCAGCGCCGAGGCGATGTAGCAGATCCCGAATGCGAAGCCGAGCGAGAAGAGCGCGATCTGGTTGAATCCCGCGGCCTTGGCGATGAAGTGAAGCCCGTGCGTGAGCGAGCCCGTGCCCACGCTGAGCACGAATGTGACGCCCAGCACAAATCCCAGGGGCGCTGGCTTGGGTGCTGGAAGAGCTGCGTTGGTCACATCTGGGCTCCGGGGTCGGCTCTTTGGCCCATTCATTGCCTGAAGGGTGCGGCGATCGTACGATCGCGGACCGAGGCCGGGCGAACCCCGGCTCTGCAGGGCTCGTAGCTCAACTGGATAGAGCGTCGGCCTCCGAAGCCGAAGGTTCCGCGTTCGAATCGCGGCGAGCCCGTTGACTCCCTGTTCCAAGACACCTGCCTGCCGGAGGGATCCCGTGAAAGATTGGACCACTGTCGGTCGCGTCCTGACCCTGAGCCTGGCCCTTGCGGGCGGGGCGGCCTTCGCACAGGAAGAAACATCGCCCGAAGCGCCGGCAGCCGAGGTGCCTCAGGCCGATCTGCCGAGCGCTTCTTCGCTCTTTGACCGCCATGTCGAGGCGATCGGGGGCAAGGAAAAGGTCATGGCGATCACGACGCGCCGGATGACGGGGACGCTCAAAATCTTTCAGGGGAATCAGGACACGGTGCTCCAGCAGGGCATCATGCGCCTGGTCGCCAAAGCGCCCAACATGTTCATCCAGGAAATCGTGATCCCCGGGCAGAGCACCGAAGTCCGGACGTTCGATGGCAAGGCGGCCTGGCTGAAGCGTCAGGACGGCAGCGTCGCTCCGATCGAGGGCGAAGAGCTCGAGCGGATGGTCGTCGCGGCACGTTTCTACGCCGAGACCGACTACGAGAACCACTTCAAGAGCATCGAGACCGTCGAGAAGCAGGACGTCGAGGGCGACGCGGTGTATGTCGTCAAGGTCGAGCACTTCTCGGGTCGGAACGAGGCGTTCCTTTTCAGCGAGAAGAGCGGGCTCCTGCTCGGCGTCATCGGGACGCGAGCGATCTCGGGCGACCAGGTCGGGCAGTTCCGCCGGTCGTACGAGGACTACTCGGATTACGGCAGCGGCGTGCTGGCGCCCAAGATCGTCCGTGAGATCATCGGGAGCCTGATGTTCGAGATCGAATTCTCGAAGATCGAGTCCGGGATCGAGTTCCCCGCGATCGAACGCCCCGCAAACATCCCCGACATCGACGTGAGCAAGTTCCAGAAGAACTAAGCCAATGTCAGTCGCGGCAGAGCTCGCAGCTTTGGCCGAATTCCTGGCAGATCGGTTGATCGGCGCACGAGGCCATGCGGGCCTTGCACGCGCGCCTGCCGTGGAAAATCATGAGGTGCGAGAGCAGTCCCCAATCCTCGCGATCAAAGAGCGCCATCAGTTTTTTCTCGATCTTGACGGGGTCGCCTTCTTCTGCCTGATCGATGAGACCAAGGCGCCTTGAGAGGCGCATGACGTGCGTGTCGACGACGAAGCCGTTGTTGATGTGAAACGCATTGGAGAGGACAACGTTGGCGGTCTTGCGGGCCACGCCGCGCAGGGTGAGCAGCTCTTCCATCGTCTGAGGCACCTCGCCCCCGAACTCCTGGGTGACGGCGGTCATCGCGCCGTGGACCGATTTCGCCTTGCTGCGAAAGAACCCGAGTGTTTTGACGTAGGGTTCGATCTGTTCGGGTGTGGACTTGGCATAGCTTGCGGGCTGAGGAAACTTCTTGAAGAGCGCGGGAGTGGCCTTGTTGACCGCGACGTCGGTGCACTGAGCCGACAGGATCGTCGCGATCAAGAGCTCGTGCGGCGCGGTGTAGTCGAGCTCGCAATGCGCGTCCGGGTAGTGCTCCTTGAGCCGATCACGCAGGCGCCTGGCTCGGCGCTTGGCGCTCGCGTCCACCTGCGGGAGTGCGAACGGGAATGCGCTCGATTTGGTGGCGGCGTTCTTTGCCGGTTTCTGAGTGGCTTTCTTTGGGGCTTTCTTGGCGGCGGGCTTCTTGCTCATCGCAGGCTGCCCTTGCGGGTCAGCGTTGGCTGCTCGAGGCGAGCGGGCGTCGGCGCGTGCTCGCCCGTCTTCGGCCTGGCCTGACCCGTTGCCGCCAACGCGCCAGAGACCATCAAGAGGAGCACACAGCCGAACGAGGCGGTCATGACCGTGCTGGCCCTTGGATGGTCGGCGTCGAAGGCGTCCTGGAATCCGAGTGCGGCTGCGTTGTCGCCCCGCTGGGCCGCGTCCCAGTAGCTCAGCATGTTCGAGTTCATGCGCGGGCCAAGAAAGAAGAACGAATAGGTCAGCAGACTCAGTGCGCCAAAGAGCGCAAGCAACCTCACGCTCGTTGCGATCGGGCGGCGCCAGGGTTCTTTCGACGCGACAACCGCGCCAAGCGTCAGCCCCGCAACGATCAGGCAGCCAAGCGAGACCGCGTCGGCAACGAGGAAGATCCGCGAGGCCACGTGACCCGCGGTGAGCTTCCAGTGCGGGCCCGAGAACGCGGCATACGCGGGCAGGCTCGGGTCCAGGTCGCGAACCGTCGGGAAAATGATGGCCGCGGCAGCCCCGGCCATCGCCAGAGAGCCGAGCCAGAGCCCGACGAAGGTAAGGTGGACCGTTTCGAGCAGGCGTCGGATCGGGCTCATCGCGTGGGATGGTAGCTTCCGGGCACCGCCCGGCGGAATGGGATACTAATTGGCATGGCCGAGCCACTCTTCGGATCCCGTTCAGGTCCGCTCGCGTGCTCGCTGCGCGGGCTCGCGGCGCATGCGCACGCGCCGTCCACCTCGGCGCGGGGGCTCCTCGAGTGGGTTGCATCGCAGGGCTGCCGGGGGGTTGTGCTCGACGCCATCCACCCGGAGACCAGACCCCGAGAGCTGGGGCGGAGCGCCAGGCGTGATCTTGCGGCCTCGATCCGGAGAGCAGAGCTGCAGTGGATGGGCATCGATGTCTTTGTCCCCGCGGCGCACCTGTCGTCGGGCGAGACCTCAGACCGCGCCCTGGCAGCGGTGTTCGGCGCCATCGAGATGGCGGGCGAGCTGCGCACGATGGGCATCGGATCCGAGCCCGTGGTGACGCTCGATCTGCCCGATGACCCGGCCTTGGGAGTGGTGCAGGCGATCGCCGACGCATCCGAACGCAGCGGCGTCCGCGCCGCCTGCCTGAGCGGTGCGCACGCGCCACTGAATCGCGCGATCGATCTGGACGCGATGCACGAAGCCGGCGCGGACGTGGTGGGGGCGCTGACCGCAGCGGGCACCGTGCAGCTGCGCTGGGGTGGTCCGAGAGTCGAGCGCCGGGTTGATCTGCTCTCGGTCACGAGTTCGCTGGCAATCCGGACTCAGCCCTGCGATGCGGTGCTGGATCTCTCGCGGTCTACGGACCCGGCGCACACGATCACCCGGGCTCTCGACGCGTGGGCGCGAGCGAACCCGGGAGGGTTGATCTAGCTCAGCCTTCCAGAGCTGCGGGATCGATGTCGGCGTTGGTCGCGACGGTCTGCACGTCGTCGTTGTCCTCGACGGCTTCGAGCAGGTTGAACACCTTCTTGGCGTCCTCGCCGGTGACCGCGATCGTGTCGCTCGGGATCTTGGCGATCTGTGCCTCGGTGATCTCGATGCCGGATTCTTCGATGGCGGCTTTGACCTGCTGGAATTCGGTCGCCTCGGTGAGCACCGTCCAGAACCCGGCGTCGTCGCCTTCGGCCTCGGGTGCCTGCACGTCTTCGGCGCCCGCTTCGATGGCAAGGTCCATGATCTGCTCTTCGCTGACCTTGGAAGCGTCGATGATGATGCGCCCCTTGGTGCTAAAGAGGTACGCGACCGACCCCGCGTTGCCCAGCGTGCCCCCGCCCTTTTTGAAGATGGTGCGGAGCTCGGTGACGGTTCGTGTGCGGTTGTCGGTGAGCGCGTCGATGATGATGGCGGTGCCCGCGGGGCCGTAGCCCTCGTAGACGATGGACTCGTAGCTGTCGCCCGTGCCCGCCCCGGCGCCCTTCTGGATCGCGCGCTGGATGGTGTCCTTGGGCATGTTGGCGTACTTGGCTTCATCGATGGCGTACCGCAGCGTGAGATTCATGTCGGGGTCGGGCCCGCCGGCGCGAGCGGCCGCCATGAGCGCCTTGGCGCACTTGGACCAGATCTTGGAACGCTTGGCGTCCACACGGGCCTTGTGGTGCTTGATGTTGGCCCATTTGCTGTGACCGGCCATGGGTGGGTCTCCGATGCTCGATGTGAAACGAATCTCAGCTCTTGCTGCTCTTGCGAGAGCGAGCCGATGTTTTCTTACTCGTACGTGTCGGGGCCTTGCGTGCGGTGCCCTTCTTCCCGCTGGGGCTGTCGGCGTGCGCTTCCAGCGCGACGAGTGCCGGGGCAGCGTCGCCAGATCGGACCTGTCGCTCAAGCCAGCTCGCCGCGGTCGCGACATCACCGACCTCGGCGAGGGCCTCTTCCTTGGCGAGGATCTTCAGAAGGCGCTCGTCCAGCGGGAACGCGTGACCGCCAAGGCCGATCAGGAATGTCCGGGCGGCGACGTAGGGCGGGATGCCCTCAAGCGAGTCGAGATACGCCCGGGCGTCGCGCTTGTTCATCGCGTTGAGCGCCTCGAGCGAGACAGCGTGCTCGCGGTTGTAGATGTCATTGAGCGTGGCCCGCATCCGGTCGCTTCGCTCGGTGGCCTTGGGATAGGTCGAACCGAAGAAGGACGCGAGTTCCGAGGGCAGACAGACCCGGTACTCGTTGAGATCGACGAACGTCTCGCACAGCTTGGCCGTGAGGGCCCTGGCGCGCTTCTCGCCGGCTTCCCAGACAAGGTACGCCCAGACCAGCTCCTGGCAGACAGCGTCGGTCATGGGATCGCCCGGCGCCAGCTCCAGCTCCGGGCGGGGGACGATCTTGTCGGGCTCCAATGCGATCCGCAAGAGCAGAGACTGCAGGTTGGAGGCATGGTCAACGCTCATCGCTGGATGATTCCTCGCTCGGCGCGGCGTTCTCGGTACTTTCTTTCTTCGTTCCCTCTGCGGCGGCTTCTCGCTCCTCGCGTTCACGCGTGACCTGCGCCAGCGCATCGAGCACCCCCGCCTGTCGGGCTGAGGTGGTATCGAGCTTAAAGACCAGGGTGGGCATGCGGCTGATCTTGACCTTTGTGCCCGCCTGCCTGCGGATGTGCGCCGCGGCTGCGGTGAGCCCGTGCATCGTCAGGTCCGCGTGTTCGATCGGCATGATCGAGACGTGAATGGTCGACAGGCTCAGGTCATCGGCTGTGGTGACCTTGGTAATCGTGATCAGGCCGCGGACGCGGGGGTCCTGCAGTCCGTTGGAGATGACAGTCTGGATCGCTTCGCGGAGCAGAGCCGAGAGGCGCTGGGTGCGTTGGCTCATGGTGTTTGCTCCGAAGCGTGCTGGAGCAGCTCGCGTGCGAGGGCTTCCTCGTCGAGTGGGTCTTCGTCCGTTGATTCGTACGCTTTGCCCTCGAGCAGCTGGCGCGTGACGGAGCCGACCTCGGCGTCGTGGAGCGAGCGGAGCTTCTCGGTGATCCGGTCGAGTGTCTGGCCCACGTAGCGCCCGTCCGTCCCGACCAAAGCCAGGCCCATGACGGCAAGGTTGAGCGTGTCCTGCGCCGCGACCTCTGCGACCGAGACCTGGTGCTCACGGTGGAGCCGGTCCTTGACCGAGCGCACGACACGACGCTTGTCCTTGAGGGACTGGCTGTCGTGGATCACGAGCTCGAATTGGAGGACACCGATGATCATGTTTCAGTAAAAGACGCGGACAGATCCCCCGACTGCCAGGGGCTTGTGGGAAACGGGCGGACGGGTATCAGAGCTTCCGCTTGATCTCGATCTGCTTGTAACACTCGAGGATGTCGCCTTCCTTGATGTCGTCGTAGCCGATGATCTTCATGCCGCACTCCATGCCGGCGCGGACCTCCTTGGCGTCGTCCTTGAACCGCTTGAGCTGCTCGAGCTTGCGATCGTTCTCGATGACGATGTCGTTGCGGGTCACGCGGATCAGCGCATCGCGTTCGACATTGCCGTCGGTGACGTAGCAGCCCGCGATCGTGCCCACCTTGGAGACCTTGAAGACCTGGCGAACCTCGGCGTGCCCCAGGATCTCCTGGCGGAGCTCGGGCTTGAGCAGGCCCTCGGCGGCGTTGTGGATGTCCTCGGTGATGTGGTAGATCACGTCGTAGGTCCGGATCTCCACGCCCTTGTCGTCGGCCATCCGTCGCGCACCAGCGGCGGGGATGACGTTGAAGCCGATGATGATCGCCTTGGATGCCTCGGCCAGGATGACGTCGCTCTGGGTGATGCCGCCGGCAGCGGCGTGCAGCACGCGGACACGGACCTCGTCGGTGCCGATGCGTTCGATCTCGTGACGGAGCACGTCGACCGAGCCCTGCACGTCGGCCTTGACGACGACGAGGATCTCCTTGATCTCCATCTCGTTGTTGGCCGCAAAGAGCGTGTCGAGCGTGACCTTCGGCTGGGCCAGCTGCTTCTCGCGGTCGCGCATGCGGCGCTGCTCCGCGGCGTCCTGGGCCTTCTTGAGCGTGTCGACGCAGAAGAACTTGTCTCCAGCGATCGGCAGCTCATCGATGCCCGAGATCTGCACGGGCATGGGCGGCAGGGCGAGCTTGATCTGGTTGCCCCGGTCGTCGGTGATGTCACGGACGCGCCCGAACGCGGGGCCTGCGACGATGAAGTCGCCCACCGCGAGCTTGCCATCCTGCACGAGGATGTTGGCGACCGCGCCCCGGCCCGTCTCGTGGCGGGACTCGATGACGGTGCCCCGGGCGGCGCCGCCGAAGTCTGCCTTAAGCTCCAGCAGCTGGGCCTGGTATTCGAGGAGCTCGAGGAGCTCTTCGATGCCCTCGCCCGTGTGGGCGCTGGTTTTGACGACCTCGGTGTCGCCGCCCCACGTGGTGGGGTTGAGCCCGTGCTCGGCGAGCTGGCCCAGCACGCGCTGCGTGTTGGCCTCGGTGGCCTCGGGCTTGTCGATCTTGTTCATCGCCACAACGATCGGAACGCCAGCGGCCTTGGCGTGGTTGATCGATTCGATCGTCTGAGGCATCACGCCGTCGTCGGCAGCGACCACGAGCACGATCAGGTCGGTCACGTTGGCGCCGCGTGAACGCATCGCGGTGAAGGCCTCGTGGCCCGGGGTATCGACGAAGACCACTTCGCGCTCTTCGTTGCCAACGGTGACGGGGACCTTGAACGCGCTGGTGGCCTGCGTGATGCCGCCAGCCTCGCCCGCGGCGACGTTGGCGTTTCGGATCTTGTCCAGCAGCGAGGTCTTGCCGTGGTCCACGTGGCCCATGATCGTGACGACCGGGCCCCGGGGCTGGAGATCGACCGAGTCGCGTTGCTCAAAGTCCTTGGCGACGCGCTGCTCCGCGGACTGGGCTGCGACGACATCCAACTCGATGTCGTAGTCGATCATGATCTCCTGGGCCTTCTCGGCGTCGATGCCCGAGTTGATCGTCGCCATGATGCCCTGCATGAAGAGCTTCTTGACGATCTCGGCGGCTTTGACGCCTGTCGCGGCGGAGAGATCCTTGATGTTGAACGGCTCGGTGATCTTGACGGGGCCGCCGGAGTCTGCGGGGCTGGGGCGACCGGCGCCCTGGCCCTGGCGTTTGGCTTCCTGGCGTCGGCGCTTCATGAAGCCGCCGGAGCGGAGGAGTCTCGCTTCGCGTTCGACGAGGTCTTGCTCGCGGAAAGGCGTGGCGCCGCCGCCACCGCCGCCGGCACCTCCGCCTCCGCCAAAGTCGCGGTCGCCTCTGCGCCCCGTGGTCTGACCACGTCTGCGGTTGGCGCCGCCTCTTCGAGCGGGTCCGCCGGCGTCCTGCCCTGGCTGGGGCGGTCCATATCCGCCGCCGCCACCGCCGCCGCCGCCGCCGCCGCCACCACCGCTGCCGGGCTCGCCGTACCCGCTGGGGGGGCGTCTGCGCGGTGTGTCGATGACCTCAGGGGCTTCGACACGAACAACCTTGGGTCCCGAGAGCTTGACCTTCTGCTTCTCCGCGAGCATGGGCCCGGCCGGCTTAACAGAGTCCGGGCGCGTGGGCACGTTCATGGGCGCCGGCCTGGTCGGAGCTGTCGGCGAAGCCTTTGGCGCATCAGCCACGGGCGCGGCGGGCGAATCGGCCTCCTGCGACTGGGTGGGCTGCGGATCGGGAGCCGGGGTCTCAGCGGGTGTGCTGGGCGTCGCGGCTACCTTGGTCGCAAGCGGGGGCGGCGGTGGGGCCTTCCGAGTGACCGGCGCCGGGGGCGGCGCAGCGGGCTCGTCTGCGACAGCGATGCTGCCAGAGTCGGAGTCGTCCGCGACAGAGGGCGTCTGGGTCTGGGCAGCCTTGGCCTTGGCGCGCTGCTTCGATGGCGCCACGCGCACCTTCTCTATATCGACCTTCTCCGACGTCTCGACGGCGGTCGCACCGCCAGCCTCGGTGCTGAACCATTCGCGGATGGTCGCCTCCAGACCGATCGAGATGGTCGACATGTGGTTTTTCACCACGCTCTCTGGGATGCCCTCGGCGTGGCACTTTGCCACGATCGACTTGGAGGCGATTCCCATTTCCTTGGCGATCTCAAATACCCGCTTGGCCAATGCGTGCTCCAGCTCGAATCAAATCTGACAACGACGCCCGTGCGTCACAACTGCAAACCGATCAGGATTCCTTGGGTGTCTCGGAATCCGGTGTGGGCTCGTCGCCCAGGATGAAAGCGGCGGCTTCGTCGGCGCCGGTGTCTTCTTCGTCGCCAACAAGATCGCCAAGGAGCGAAGCGCCCGCGGCTTCCTCTTCCAGACGCTTCTTGGCGGCGACTTCCTTGTCCTTCTGCTGCTGCTCGGCGACGACCTTGGCCCGCTCCGCAGAAGCTTCGACAACCTTCTGAGCTGTCACCGCGTCGACCTCGAGCTCGTTGACGAGCACGTCGACCCCGACTTCTTCGATGTCAAAGACGCTGACCATGCCAAGCGCCGCAAGGCGGTCGAGCATCGTCTCCTGGATGCCCTCGACCGAGAGCAGCGTCTCGGCGAGCACCTCAAGGCCCTTGTTGAACTCTTCGGGCGTCAGGATGTCGATGTCCCAGCCCGTCAGGCGGGCAGCCAGGCGGACGTTCTGCCCGCGCTTGCCGATCGCAAGGCTCAGCTGATCGTCGCGGACGACCACGGTGGCTCGCCCCAGCTCGAAGCACAGGTTGACTTCCTGGATCTCCGCGGGCTTGAGCGCGTTCTGGATCAGGATCTGGCTCGACTCGTTCCAGCGGACAATGTCGATCTTCTCGCCGTTGAGCTCGTCGACGATGTTCTTGATGCGCGAGCCGCGCACACCCACGCACGCGCCGACGGCGTCGACGCGGGAGTCGATCGAGCTGACAGCGATCTTGGTGCGGTACCCGGCCTCACGCGCCAGGACCTTGAGCTCGATGATCCGCTCGGCGACCTCGGGGACTTCAACCTCAAAGAGGCCCTTGATGAAGTCCGGGTGCGCCCGGCTGATCACGATTTTGACCTGCGAGCCCTGCTCACGGACATCGAGGATAAGGCACCGCACGCGCTCGCCGGCGTTGAACTGCTCGCCCGGGATCTGCTCTGAGCGGGGCATAAAGGCTTCGGCGCGATCGATGGTGGCGACCAGCGCCCCGCCCTCGTACCGCTGAGCCGTGCCGGTGATGATCTCGCCGATACGCCCGGAGAATTCGTCGAGGATGGAGTTCCGCTCGTCGTCGCGGAACTTCTGGATCATGACCTGCTTGAAGGTTTGGGCGCTGATCCGCCCAAGCTCGCCCGGGGGGATCTCGAGGGGCTCGCCCATGCGGGAGAGATTGAATTGCCCGGTGAGCTGGTCGAACTCGCAGGCAAACTCGTCGGTGTCGATGGTGCCGAAGTACTTGCGGACCGCAGACAGCATCGCCTGCTCCAGATCGGTGATCAGCAGCGTGCGGTCGATGTTCCGATCGCGAGCGATCGAGTCCAGGATTCTCATGATTTCTTGCGGGTTCACTGAACGAACCTCCGGGATTGAAGAGCGGCCAACACCGCCCGAAATTGTCAGGATGTCGCCGGCACAGGCCCGGCATGGAACGCAACAAGGCCACGAACGCCCAAAGCACGCCCGTGGCCTCCCGAAGCCACACCCTTTCCCTTGTCGGGGCTGGGTACGAACAGCATGGCTTTACTCTCAGCGCATGCACCGCTCCGGGGGGCACACCCAACGCGACCGACGAATAGGTCGGGTTGAGTCAATCAGCGTCAGCCGGCTCCGAGCCGCCTGCACACCGAACATTAGACAGGAATCAATGCCCGGGCCAGACCCAAAGGCGGATGGGGGGATGGTTTTCCCTTTCCTCAAGACCCGGTCGGCTTGCCCGTTCCGCTTGGAGGGGGGGGATTCTTCCGCGAGACCGGTCTCTGTCCGGGGCGGACCGGGTCCATGATCTGCAGGGCGCGCTTGCCCTTGATCTTGCCGATGCTGGCCCAGTACTTCTTCTCGCCCTCGACCTGGAGCACCACCGGGCGGATGGCCTGCTTCTCGGTCAGGATCAGGTCGCCCGGCTGGAGGTTGATCAGCTCCATCATGGTCATGGTGGTCTCAGCAAGTATCCCCGAGATCTCGACGGAGGCCCGGCTGAGCGACTTGTTGATCCGTTCCTGGATCTCCGTGTTGCGGGTCTGATCCGCGATCGCAAACCAGCTCTGGGCTGCCAGGTCGTCCATCACGGGCTCGATGACGTTGTAAGGAATGCAGAGATTCATCGTGCCCGCCCGGTTGGACATCTTGATCTCAAAGCCGACGACCACGACCACTTCATTGGGCGGCACGATCTGCACGAGCTGCGGGTTGCTCTCGGTCGCAGAGATCTGAAAGGCCAGCTTGCGGATACCCAGCCAGGCCTCGCTGAGCGCATCCAGGCCACGTTTGGTGACGTTGCTGATGAGCTTGGTTTCGATGAGAGTCATCGGTCGCTGCGGGATAAACAGGTCCTGGGTCGTGCCTCCGAGCAGACGATCGATGATGGGATAGATGATCAGCGGGCTGATCTCAAGGCACAGCTGGCCCTCAAGCGTGTCCGCCTGCACAAGGTTGAAGCTCGTCGGATTGGGGAGCGTCGAGATGAACTCGGCGTAGGTCATCTGCTCGCAATTGGCGACCTTGACCTCCACGATCGTCCGAAGGAAGCCCGAGAGCGAAGCGCCAAAGTTTCGCGCAAAGGATTCGTGGAGGGTCTGCAGCGCCCGCATCTGGTCCTTGGAGACACGCTCCGGGCGTTTGAAGTCGTAGGGGCGGACCTCGACAGACTCGCCCCTTCGGCGATGCTTGCTGAAAATTTGCCCCTGGATCGCTTCTTCCTCGACCTCGCCGGTGTCGACGGCGTTGAGCAGGGCGTCGATCTCGTTCTGTTCAAGGATGTCAGCAAACATTGGATGGGCTCCGCGCGTGGGCAAGCCGTTGGCCTGCGACCATGCCAACTCTTTATCGGGGGGTCGCCTCGACGGGCTTGAAGAGCCGAGAATCGCTCATCCCGGCCCCGCTGAGCCCATCCCGGGAACAATCCCACCGAGTGGATAGATTGGCATGTGACTCACAAGCCCCAAAGGACGCGTCAACTCATGAAATCGATGCTCAATCTCCTGCTTCTGGTCCTCCTGATGCTCCCAGCGTCGGTTCTTGGGCAGCCCGGGCTGGACGACATGCCCGAGGTGGAAATCTCCGCGAAGCTCTCGGGAACCCAGTTCGTGCCCGGGCAGCGGGGCTTTGTGGTGGTGGTGCTCGATCACGGGCCAGAGCTGCACTCGTGGCCCTCCCTTGCTCAGGATGTGCTGCCGCCGGAGCTGGCCGAATTTGCGATCCGGACCGATGTCGGGATCGAGAAGGCGCCGACCTGGCTTGGCACCGGTCCCGTGCAATGGCCAGAGCCCAAGCCGGCACTGGTCCCAAACGTCTCTGGCACGGGCTCGATGGAAGCGCTGATTTATAAAGAGCGAGCGCTGGTCTATGTGCCCTTTCTGATCGCCAGGGACGCGCCGATCGGGGCGCACGAGATCAGGGTCAGCGTCGGGCTGCAGGCGTGCGACGAAACGCAGTGCTACATCCCCCAGCAGGAAATCCGCAAGCTCACCGTCAACATCGCCCCCGAGGGAGGGAGCCAGCTCGTGGACCCGGACTTTGCGGGCTTCGATGCGAGCGTCTTCGACGCGAGTTGGCCAGATGAGCAAAGGGCCAGAGGGCTAGATTCGAATGGAATGAGCGCAGCCAACGATGGCGCCGAATCAGAACAAGCGATTGTTGGTGTTCGTCCCAAGTTCCTCGGGCTCGTGTCGCTGCCGGCGCCGGGGTCGTCCGGGTTCCTCGTCGCGATCGCGCTGGCGGGTGCCGTTGGAGGATTTGTCCTGAACCTGACGCCCTGTGTGCTGCCCGTGATTCCGATCAAGATCATGACACTGACCCACCACGCCGGCGAGAGCCGGACGCGGGCGATGGTGCTCGGGGCATGGATGGCGCTGGGCGTCATCGTCTTCTGGAGCGCCCTTTCGATCCCGGTCCTGTTCATCAAGGGGATGGCGGATCCCTCGGTCATCTTCGGCATCTGGTGGCTGACCTCGGGGATCGGGCTTGTCGTCATTGTGATGGCGGCCGGGCTCATGGGACTCTTCCAGATCAAGCTGCCCCAGAAGGCGTACATGATCAATCCGAGCGTCGATTCGGCGCAGGGGTCGTTCATGTTCGGCGTGATGACCGCCGTGCTCGGTCTGCCCTGCTTCGGCTTTGTCGTGGGGGCGTTGCTCCCGGCTGCCGCGACTGCAGGGGCGATGGTCGTGGTCACCGTGTTCGTTTCGATGGGTGTCGGTATGGCGCTGCCCTACTTCGTGCTGGCGCTCTTTCCGGGCCTGCTCAAGAAAGTGCCCAGGACTGGCCCAGCCAGCGAACTGGTCAAGCAGGTGATGGGCCTGCTGCTGATGGCGGCGGGCGCTTACTTCATCGGCGCGGGCATGCTCGCGCTCGTGGCCGAGCGACCCTACTTTGGCAAGGTGCTGCACTGGTGGGCCGCGGGTCTGTTCGTCGCGGGAGCGGGGCTCTGGCTCGTGTACCGCACGGTTCGCATCACCAGGAACCCGGTGCCAAGAGTTTCGATGCTCATGCTCGCGGTGCTGCTCGGTGCCGCGGGGATCTGGGTCGCCAACAACCAAACCGTCCAATCGCACGACCGCTGGCAGGAGAAGGAAGCAGCGCGACAGATGCAGCTTGCAACGGGCGGGTATGTCACCGGCGCGTGGAACGAGTACACGCCAGAGCTCGTTGAGATGGCGCTCGCCGACGGCAAGGTCGTGGTGCTGGACTTCACCGCGGAATGGTGCCTCAACTGCAAGGCGCTCAAGGCGGCGGTCCTGAACGTCGAGCCCGTCAAGGGGCTGCTGATGTCAGAGGGTGTCGTCGCCTTCGAGGTGGACCTGACCTCGCGCTCGGCGCCGGGCTGGGAGAAGCTGCGGGAGCTTGGGCAGACGGGCATCCCGACACTGGCGGTCTTCGGCCCCGGGCAGGAGGGCGGGCCCTGGATCGCCAACGCCTACGGGTCGGGGCAGGTCATCAGCGCGATCGAGGCGGCCAGCGCCGTCAGCCCCGAGCGGATCACGGCCCGGTAAAGGGTGAGGCCTCGGTGAGTTAGGCCCGATCCAGAGGGCACGAAGCGGGGTTTGTTTGACCTTGGCGCAATCCGAGGCTAGATTTGGCTCCGCAGCCCAAGGGCTGATTTGCGGGTGTAGCTCAGTGGTAGAGCGTCACGTTGCCAACGTGAATGTCGTCGGTTCAAGTCCGATCACCCGCTTTGGAACGCCCGGTACCGATTGGTGCCGGGCGTTGTCGCTTTGGGAAAGCCGCAGATCGGCGCCAAGCATCGGTCGCTGTAACCGGGCTGCTCCCGCGGCATTAAATAATCTAATATTATCGAATACAATCGAATAGATCCGCTCTGGCCGGGTGCCACCCGGTCAGGTTTGAGCCGGGCACGGAGCAGAGGGTGGGGGGAGGCTGTCCCGAGCACTCGCCCAAAGGTTGGGTGTTGGCTATCGCCCGCCGGGCACGGGTATGTTGCCCAAACCGGACGGATCCGAGTGGGCCCGATGCCTGTCAAAATTATGGTTGTGGCGCGCCCGGTCTTTGCCGCTTCGCCGACGGGAAAGGAAAGTGCGGAATCCAATATTCAACGCTCCCGATCGCAGCGTGATACACTCACTGCGTGACAAAACAACCGACATCCAACCGTTTACCACGCCAGATCGAACCGCTTGACCTCGCCGAGTTCGAGACGAAGTTGATCGTTCGTCCGCTTCGGATCGAGGATTACGAGGAACTCGTCGCCCTCCAGACCCGGGCATTCCCGGGGATGGCCAACTGGGAAAGAGAGCAGATCGAGAGCCAGCTCCGGCACTTCCCGGAGGGGCAATTCTGTATCGAGTACGAGGGCCAGCTCGTCGCCTCGGCGAGCAGCCTGGTCGTCGACTTCGAGAAGCACGAGGAGTGGCACGACTGGAAGGTGATCGCGGACTCGGGCTATATCCGGAACCACGATGCTCTCGGGGACACGCTCTACGGCATCGAGATCATGGTCGACCCCGAGTTCCGCGGGCTCAAGCTGGCTAGGCGCCTCTACGAGGCCCGCAAGCAGCTCGCGCGGGCCCGCAACATCCGACGGATCATCGTCGCCGGGCGGGTCCCGGGGTACGGCTCTCACGCCGACAGCATGTCCGCGTCGGAGTACGCCGATCATGTCATCGCCAAAAAGCTCTTCGACCCGGTTCTGACGGTCCAGATCTCAAACGGCTTTGCGCTCAAGGGCCTGATCCCGAACTACTTCCCGAGCGATGAGGCCTCCCGCGGCTACGCGACGTTCCTGGAGTGGACGAACCTCGACTACGTCAAAGACCCGAACCAGAGGTTCCAGGCGGTCACCCGCGTGCGACTCTGCCTCGTGCAGTACATGATGCGCCGGATCAGCAGCTTCGACGAATTCGCAAAGCAGTGCGAGTTCATTGTCGACGTCGGCTCCGACTACAAGAGCGACTTCGTGGTTTTCCCCGAGCTCTTTACCACTCAACTCCTTGCGCTCGTCGAGAGCCAGAGGCCCTCGGAAGCGGCGCGCAAGCTCGCGGAATATACCCCAAAGTATCTCGAGCTCTTCAACGATCTCGCGATCCGCTTTAACGTCAACATCATCGGCGGATCACAGTTCGCGGTCGAGGGTGAAGACCTGTTCAACATCTCGTACCTGTTCCGCCGTGACGGCACGATCGGAAAGCAGTACAAGATCCATGTCACTCCCAACGAGAGCCGCTGGTGGGGCGTCAGCCCGGGCAACAGGGTCGAGGTGTTCGACACGGACCGCGGCAAGATCGCGATTCTGATCTGCTACGACAGCGAGTTCCCGGAACTGGCCCGGATCGCTGCGGCCAAGGGCGCCAAGATTCTCTTCGTGCCGTTCAACACGGACGAGCGGTACGGGTACCTCCGGGTCCGCCACTGCTCGCAGGCTCGCGCGATCGAGAATCAGATGTACGTCGCGATCGCAGGCTGCGCGGGCATGATGCCTTTCGTTGATAACGCGGACATGCACTACGCCCAGTGCGCGGTGCTGACGCCCTCGGACTTCCCGTTCGCCCGCGACGCGGTCGCCAGCGAGAGCATGCCCAACATCGAGACAGTCGTCGTGCACGACGTCGACCTCGAGCTCCTCCGGCGCAACCGGATGGACGGCACGGTCAGGCCCTGGACCGATCGACGGACCGACCTTTACTGCGTCAAGTACAACGATCCGGAGACGGGTCCGCAGGAGGTCTGATTCGCTGTGGGCGCACCCGGCCTGTCACAACCGATCGGCCGACGCTTGTTCTTTGGCTTGCTCTACCTGAGCGAAGGTGCGCCGATCGGGTATGTGTGGTGGGCGATGCCGACGAAGCTTCGTCAGGCGGGGATGCCTATCGAGCAGGTCAGCGCGCTGATTGCGCTCCTGACCCTGCCCTGGGCGTTCAAATTTCTCTGGGCGCCTGCGATCGATCGGCTCCGCGGGCCACGCTTCGGGTACCGGGGCTGGATCACCGGCGCCCAGATCGCGATGGGGCTGACGCTGCTCCCGTTCGGTTTCCTCGACTCGGAAACGGTCGCACAGTGGGCGGCGCTGCTGCTCCTGCTGCACGCGTTCTCGGCCGCGACCCAGGACGTGGGGATCGATGCCTACGCGCTGGCAACGATCCCGGAAACCGAGCGTGCGCGGACGACGGCGTGGATGCAGGCCGGGATGCTCGTCGGGCGCGCGGTCTTTGGCGGGCTGGCACTCAAGGCAGAAGACTGGATCGGCGCCAAGGCGGTCGTGTTCGTGCTGATCGGTGTGGTCTGGATCACGATGCTGGTGCTGTGGCTGATCCCTCACGCCCAGATCGTCCAGGCGTCGAATGCGCAGGCGGAGCGCCAGCCGCTCATGCGGGTTGTGCTCCGAGTCCTTCGCAAACGCTCGACGTGGCTTGGCCTGGGCATCGCGCTGTTCGCGGGCGCGGGGTTCGAATCGGTCGGCGGGCTGCTCGGACCATTGCTGATCGATTTTGGTGCGGACAAAGGTGCGGTGGGGTATTTCTATGCGATCCCGGTCGTGCTCCTGATGATCGTGGGCGGGCTCGGTGGCGGCTGGGCCGCGGACCGCTTCGGGCACCGCGTGGTTCTGAGATGGTGCATCCTCGCGATCGCGGCGCAGAGCGCCGGGCTCTCTGCGATCCTGCTGATCCACGGGGTACCCCCGCTCGTGCTGATGGTCTCGGCGGCTCCGATCTATCTGCTGATCGGGGGCATGACGGCTTCCTCTTACGCCCTCTTTATGGATCTCAGCGAGGTCTCGATCGGCGGCACGCAGTTCAGCGCGTTCATGGGCATGACGAATCTCTGCGAGGTGTGGGCGGTCGCGCTCGCGGGAAGCCTTGCCGGGTCGTTCGGCTATGGGCTCGGTCTGAGCGCGACGGCGATGCTGTCGCTGCTCGCCATCCCGCTGGTCGTGCTGCTGCCAACCAACGCTCAATCCGGGGCGGGCACCGTCGACAACCGGTAAGAGCGACCGTTCCTTCAGCCCGCATCCGTCGGCACGATGTCGATCTCGCCGGGGGTTGCCTCGATGATCCGGTCCCGTTCCGCGCCCGCCGCGGCGAGCAGCCTCTGGATCGGTTCGTCGATCGGCTCGTCCGAGAGCGGGAACGTGCCAAAGTGCACGGGCAACAGGTATCGTGCGCCCGTCGCAAGGAACATTTTCCAGACCTGCTCGGGCGTCGCGTGCATGTGCTCCCACGGGTCGTACGCGCCGATCCCAAAGACCGCAAGGTCGATCCCTTCGAGCTGATCGAACGTGTTTGTGTCCGCCGTGTCACCGGCAAACAGCACACGGACCGAGTCCCGCCCGAGTTCGTACGCGCACGCCCCGCGCCGACGATCGAACCACGTCCGCGCTCCCCAGTGCCTGGGCTGGATCGCACGGATGTGCACCTCGCCGAGATGAAAGTCGCCGCCCGGCTTCAGCTCCACAACCCGTCCAAAGCCCCGCGGGATGAGCCGTGCGCACCTGGGCGGAACCACCACGGTTGTCCTCGGATCCGCGACCGCTTCGAGCGTGGGGCGATCCAGATGGTCAAAGTGTGCGTGTGTGATCAGGATCGCGTCGACACCCTTCATCGAGGCGGCATCGATCGGTGCCGGCGCGAGCCTCTTCAGCCCGAGTGTCCGCGATCGCACCCTCGGGCCGATGCGTTCGGAGAGCACCGGATCGACCGCGATCGTGACATGGTCGAGCCCGACGATGACAGACGCGTGCCCCAGCCAGCTCATCGCAAGGCCTTCGGGTTCGAGCTCCGTCAAGAGGTCGCGGATGGGCCTTGCCGGCGCGGACTTCGGGCGCAGCATCGAAGCCACCAGCTCGGCCGGATACCGGCGCAGCGCGGAGCGCACCGCGGCAGACGCGTGCCTCACACGTCCTTGCTTGCGGGGCTCACGATTCGGTCCACCGGGCTGCATCGCGCCGAGACTATAGACTGAGCTCCATGCCACAGATCCTCTCATGGACGGCGCTCGGCTCGCTCCTGCTCCACGCATCCATCGTCCTGGGGCTCGCGATCCGTGTGCTTTCCAAGCGCAAACCCACGGGCGTGTCCATGGCATGGATCACACTCCTGGTCGCGTTTCCGATCGTCGGCGTGTGCTTCTATGTGCTGCTGGGCGAGACCTGGCTGTGCGGCAAGAGGACCAGACGCACCGCACAGTCTGCCGAGAGACTCGTCGAACCCGTCCGGGCGCTCGACGCCAAATTCGGGGCCGAATTCGACGATCATCACCCCGCGGCCGTGGCGATCGCTGCGCTCGGAAGAGCCGCGGCCATCAGCCCGCCTCTGGGTGGCAACGGCGTTGAGCTGTTGGGCAATGCCCCCGAAAGCTTCCAGAGGCTGATCCAGGACATCGAGAGCGCGGGTCGGAGCTGCGATCTGCTGTACTACATCTGGCAATCCGCCGGGAGAGTGGCAGAGGTTCAGCGCGCGCTGATCCGCGCCGCTGAGCGGGGCGTGCACTGCAGGGTGCTCGTCGACGCCGTCGGAAGCCGCGGCTTCCTGAGGAGCACTTCCTGCAGGCAACTCCGCGCCGCGGGCGTCGAAGTCCGCGCCTCGCTGCCCGTGAACTTTCTGCGGGGCACGCTCCACCGGGTGGACATCAGGAACCACAGAAAGCTCGCGGTGATCGACGACCAGATCGCACACGTGGGCAGCCTCAATATGGCCGATCCCGATTACTTCATGCGAAACGAAGGCTTCGGCAAGTGGGTCGATCTGAACGCCCGCGTTGCCGGGCCATCGGCGGCTCTGCTCGGGGACCTGTTCGAAGCCGATTGGGCCATGGAGTCCAGCGACCCGGTCCGGAGTCAGATCGATCCGGAAACGACCCAGCGCGCCGGCGACGAGGTGGTTCAGGCTGTCCCCTCTGGCCCGGGTCAGCAGCCAGCTTCGCTCTTTCAGATCCTGACCGCGGCGGTCTACGGCGCAACGAAAGAGCTGACGATCACCACGCCCTATTTCATCCCGGACGAGGCGTTCGCCTCGGGGCTGATCGCCGCGGCGACCAGGGGCGTCAAGGTGACGCTTGTCGTGCCCTCCAAGGTCAACGGCGTCTTCGTCCGAATGGCAAGCATGGCCTACTACGACGACCTCCTGAGCGCGGGAGTCAGAGTCCATCTCTACAACGAGGGCCTGCTGCACGCCAAGACGATCGCGGTCGATGACGAGATCGCCATCATCGGCACGGTCAACATCGATCGCCGGAGTTTCTGGCTGAACTACGAACTCAGCCTCGTCCTTCACGGGCAGCGTTCGGTCGAAGCGCTCCGGACGATCCAAGGCCGGTATATCTCGCAGAGCTCCCGGCTCACCGACTCTGCGTGGATGCATCGGGGGAGGACCCGGAAACTCGTCGAGCACGCGGCGCAGCTGCTGGCGCCCATTCTGTGAATTCGCCCTTGGATCTCTCTCCAAAAACGACAACCCCGGCCGATGAGCCGGGGTCGCCGAGAGACAGGATGAACCCCCCACGAGTCACCTGTCAGAAATCATGAGCGGACTCAGCGTCGACGACGACCGGCGAACACGCCGCCCGCTGCGATGAGCGCCAGCGATGAGGGCGCGGGCACCAGAACTTCGAAGTACCGCCCCGAGGCCGAGATGATGGTGCTCACCCCGCCCGTGCTCGGGTTGAACACGTGTGCGCCATTGCCATCGCTGAACATCAGATTCCCGTTGCCCAGCTGGATCACGCCTCGGGCGCCGGTGCCGACGTTGTAGTAGTTCATCTGGTTCCCGGCAAGGTCGTACTGATAGATCCCCGCGGGCGTGCTGAACCCAGCAACGAACACGGATTGCCCGTCGTTGGCGAGGTTCATCTGCTCAGGGAAGTCGATCCCGGTCAAGCCGTCCGAGTTGTGGAAGTTGCTCACCCACCCGCCGGCCAGATTGTGGACTTCGATGTCCTCGCCCGCGATGTCGTTGATCAGCAGCCCGCCCTGGAAGGCCAGCACGTCGAACGGGTCGCCGTTTTTGGCGGCACCCACGGCGAACGAGCCCGTGATCGACATCGTCCCGGTATTGATGGTCACCACAGAGTCGCCGGGGGCGCCGTTGTTGGTCCCCGAATTCGAGACATACACGGTGTTGCCGACGACCTCGAAGCCGCGGATGTTGTCCATCCCGCCGACGATGTTCCCAAGGTGGTTCCCGAGCATGTCAAAGCGCATCAGCCCGTCGCCGAGCTGATCGGAGACCCAGATCTCGTTGCCAACAACATTGGCGTTGATGGGCGTGCTGGCGATCCCGGATGTCGTCAGATCGATGAAGCTTGAGTTGACCAGGCTGCCGTCGAACGAGTCAAAGAGCATGACCGCGTCCGACGTCGAGTCGGGCATCATGATGTATTGCTGCGCCGAGGCCGAACCGGCCATCGCCGCAATGAGCGCACAGAGACGTCGCATAATGCACTACCTCCTCACGAATTTGCCACCCCCCGCGCGACGGCAAAGGCCGAGAGGCCCTCTCGAGAACCGGCGCGCGACGAAACTACAATCGCAAGCTAACCCGAGTTATCAGAACTGCAAAGCAATATGCATCATTTCATGCACCAAAAACGCGAGCTCTGTCTGCGAGTAGCAGTGCATGGCGCTGGGAGTGCCAAGCCCTTCGGGACCAGCCAGCGCTGCCACTGGCACGCGAAACCGACGTTCGTTCTTTGTTCAAACGCCTCGCCAGACGTCAAGGTAAGGAGCATGCGAACACTGGGCAGCACAACCAGCGACTGCGTCACAATGGGTAGATTGCAACCGAGCGGGGGTCGAATATCGATGATTGGGAGGCCCAATGGGCCCCTTGCAGGCAGTCCAAACGCACGTCCGAGGGCCGATAGAGCCTGCTGTAACGGTAGTTACGATGGTATCGAAGAGAACAACCCTATCTTCTGGGGGGATTATGGTAGCTTTCCCCTACAGACTGCGGTAAATTGAGTGGGCTGTCGTTCGACGGTGTAGTCGTATCGACTTCCGGTTTCTCCAGAAATTCGCTCGTGAAGAGTCGGAGGGGGTTTCACAAATGATAGGTATGACCATGAACAGCAAGATAATCGCAGCAGTTGCAGGTACGATGTTCGCGGCTGGTGCACAGGCCGACGTTCTCATTATCGTCGACCTGTCCGTTCCCAACCAGGTCTCGCTGAATTCAACGACCGGTCTCGCGGCTGTTTCAGCTTCGGGTGCCGACGGCATCGGCCTGTACATGCACAACCTTTACGGCGGCGCTGGCGGCTCACTGTCGGCGACGCTCGTCTCGGGCAATATCACCCACGTCGGCTTCCCTTCGGACAACACGCCTTCGCTCTTCCGGGGCGGCGCCGGTTCGGACACCGGTCTGAACCTCTGGAGCTATGCCACCGCGTCCACCGTGACGTTCACCGCTGGCACCCAGGCTCTCCAAGGCTCGGGCACCTGGACGCTCACCGCGGCCGCATACAACGACATGCTCAACGGCAACGCCAGCGGCGACATCTACTTCCCCGCTGACACCGTCGATGACATCGCCTCGGCACAGGTCGTCGGCCAGTACCAAGTCATCGTCCCCGCTCCCGCAACCCTGCCCCTGCTCGGCATCGGCCTCGGCATGGGTGCAATGAGAAGGCGTCGCTAAGACACCGTTCTCTTGAAATTCATGTAATTTCCGGGCCGGCTTCCTGAGAGGGAAGCCGGCCTTTTTCTCACCATGATTCGATGAACCGCGCATGAACGCATTCGTTCGCGCCACTCTCGAGCGGATTCTGCCCCGATGCAGACCCGCCCGCAGCTGAATCGCCCACGCTCGCAGAACTGAGCATGGTGCCACTCCCCGCCGCATCACCCGACGCGCCATTCGCCTGCGCAGCCGCTCGCAACTCATCGTCACTCGTTGTGTGAAGAACCTGCAAAGGAGATGTGTAGACGATCTTCAAGCCATCTGCATGCGCCCTTGATACTTCAAAACCAGCACAGATCTAGTCTGATCCCGTCGGTAGTGGAACCGACGCCTGGGTTACACATCTCTGCCAAGGACTGGAGAAAAAATGCACGCAGAACAACGAAACCTGAGTGACCGGGGTTCGCCGAGCGGGGCGGCCTTTACGCTCATCGAGCTGCTCGTCGTGATCGCGATCATCGCGCTCCTGATCGGGATCTTGCTGCCCTCACTCGGAAAGGCCCGCGCCACCGCACAGGCCATCGCGTCCGCCGCCAATCAAAGGGGCGTTGCTCAGGCGAACGTCTCGTACGGGAGCGGGAACAAGGACTACATCCCGCCCTCCTATGTCTACGGCTCGGAGCAGACGGGTCTCTCGTGGAAAATCGAAGACCAGCAAACAAGCAACCCGACCGCGATCAACGGCTACGTCCACTGGTCCCAGGCCCTGTTTGACGGCGACAGCACCGCAAACGAGGCGTTCGAGAACCCCGCTGTCCGAAACGGCGGCGCACCCCGCTCCAACCCGGGCGGGAATCCCGAAGACTGGGAAGACCGCCAGGAGAACGATCTCGGGCAGGGCGCGGGCAACGCGGTCGATCTCCCGAGGGATCGCCAGCTCACCCGCGTCGCCTTCGCAGGCAACGGCGCCCTCTTTCCGCGCAACAAGTTCCTCTCGTCGCCCGGTCAGCGCCTGAACCGTCTCGTGAAAGACAACGAGGTTCGTTACCCTTCGACCACGATCCTGCTCTGCGAGTATTACGACTCCGGATTCTCGTGGTCCTCGCTCGCCGACACCCCCAGCGGCACGACACCCACGGGCACGTTCCTCATCAAAAGCCATCGCCCCGTGACACCCTTCGAGGGAGTCTCCGCGGGTTCGGGCGACTCCGTGTACAACGAGCCCAGCTATCCCTCCGGCTCTCCCGGCGCCGCTCTGGCACGCTTCAAGTACCAGAACATCGATGACATCCTCGAAGACAAGGACAAAGGCGAGGGATCGCAGCTCGAGGAAGGCCTGAACATGGCCGGGCAGGCCCACGACGGAAAGGGAAACTTCTGCTTTGTCGACGGGCACGTCGAGAAGTTCTCCGTCAAGGAGACCGTTGAGAAACGGCTCTGGGGCGACAAATTCTACAGCCTGACCGGCACGGGCCTGAAAGTCAAAAAGGACAACTAAGCCCTGTACACCGCGGGATGTCGGAAGACATCTCCGGTGGTTTCAAACGTACGAAGCCGATCGGGCTTCAGAGCAGATGGAGAGCCGGCAGCAACGCCGGGGCGCGATCGGTGCGTGCCGATTGTGCGTGGAATTGTGTTCGGTACGAACCCAAACGAGAGAGATCATTCCATGAAGAACCACATCAGAATCGTCAGTCTGCTGGCCGCCTGCGGCCTTGCGGGTGTTGCCAATTCCCAGCCGTACGAAGTCACCATCTCGGGCGCGACGCTGCTCGAGAACTTTCTCGTTGCCCCGGCTTCGACCAACGATTTCATCGACCTGGATGGCGACGGCGTCGCTGGCAGCGTCAACCTCAACAACGAGCAGCTCGCCAACACGGGCAACAGCATCTCGAACGCTCAGAACAGCGATTACTTCATCATCCAGTACACCGCGGTCGGTTCGGGCAACGGCATCGCCGACCTGGACTCGCGTGGCTGGAGCCGCAAGCACGTCTCTGGCTTTACCGATGGCATCACCAACTACCTCCGGGGAGTCGATGACGAGAGCTTCCTGACCATGGACAACCCATATAGCGGTGTCATGGGGAACATCCAGGGCGACGATTCCTTTGTCTCCAGCAACGTCTCCGACGGCTTCATGAACCGTGTCCGGTTCATTCAGGGCGGTGCCCGTGTGGGTCTGGCCAATCCCAACACGCCCCGTGGCTATCCCTTCCGTACGGATGTGGCTGGCGGCGAGCTCCCCTCGACCAGCACCAACGACGCGACCCACGGTGTGCAGATCGACCTTGCCCCGACCGACGTGCCCGTTGCCTGGTTCATCACCCAGGTCGGCATGGGTGACTTCGATGCCTTCCCAAACACCACGGGCTACGGCAATAATCCTGTCATCAGCCTCAACGCTGACGGCACGCCCGCAGGTGAGAGCAACAAGCTCAAGACCCTTGTCAACACCAACACCAACACTGCCGCCCCCGATCAGAACACCATCTACTCGACCCAGTTCACGACCGCAGTTGTGGGCTCGCTCGTGAATTACGGCGTCGGTTACTCGCAGGTTGACATGTCGAGCCTGCGCCACGGCTTTGCGACCGGCCGCCTCAAGAGTGGTGAGAATCTGACCTTTGTCACCCGTGACTCGGGATCGGGCACCCGCAACGCGTTCAACAACGGCATCTGCCTCGACCCCTCCTTCGGTATCGGCGAGAACATCGGCCTTGAGACCTCAAGCTCGGCCAACGATCTCATCGGACCGAATTACCGTCCTTCGAACAAGGGCGGTTCGAGCCGGATGGACGCAACGGTTCGCAATACCCGTCTGGGTGTTGGTTACACGGGTGCCGAGCGCCTGTTCAATTCTGGCTACAAGACTGCGAACAACGGCTCGGGTCAGATGGACATGCTCGCTATCCGCAACGACATCTTCGGCACCGCGGGCGCGACCTACAACCGTCCGAATATCGATAATGTCCTGAACAACGATCGCGACACCGGCTACGTCGTGCAGGCTCCTTCGGACATCGCCTCGATCGGCGACCCCCGCAACGAGACCATGCCCGGCGGCATTCCCGGCAACACGAACCCGCCCATGGCGAATCCCGCCGCGGCCGGTTACCTCAACAACATCCGCGCTGCGGTGGCTTCCTTCTCTGGTGACCCCGGCACCCCCGAGGACTTCTTCTCTCCCGGCGAGTTCCTCGCGTTCAACTTCATCCCGACCGATGCAACCGACTACATCCCCGGCAACGGCACCTGCGATCCCATCATCAACGCAACCAACGTGACGCTCCAGAACTTTGTCGCCGCGACCAACGTGCTCGGGAATCCCGTGTACGACTCGTTCGACAGCACGGCTCGCGGTCGCGTCCCGGTCCGCACGACCGGGGTCGTGTACGCCGACGGTGTCGCCAACGGTGCGAACTACATCTCCGAGTCTGGCGCTGTGGTTTCGTACTCGACTACGATCTCCAGCCGCAACAAGATCCAGGGCGACTTCAACGCCGACGGACTCCGCAACTGGAACGACATGGCCGACATGGTCGATGCATGGGAAGAACGCGCCGCAGTCGGCCCCGCATGGAGCCCGGCCTCAGGTGTGGTCGGCTCGGGCAGCGACTTTGTCCTGGATCTCACGGGTGACTTCAACGGCGACGGCAACTTCGACATCGTCGATGTCCGCTACTTCGCCGACGGGCTCGCCCTGGATCCGAGCACCGGCCTCCTCAACCGTGCCCAGGGCTTCCTCCTGGCTGACAACGCATCAGCCACGGGTAACGCCTTCGGCACCGCACTCGCAACCGGTGCGTCCTACACCGCTGGCGCTTCAGCCGCGGACATCGCGGGCTCAACCGGGACCACACCGGGCTTCGCTCCCGTCGGCGCCGATGGCGTCATCGGCGCTGCCGACCTCGACTACATCTACGCACAGTTCGCCGATCTCCCCGGCTCCGAGCTCGATTGGTCAAACACCGACGCCGTCTCCACCGCCAACAGGCTCGGCCTCGTCCGCGACCTCTCGGCCGACGTCAACGGCGACCTTCTGGTCAACCAGGACGATGTGTGCGCCACGCTCGCATTCCTCGGCACGTCCACCGGCGACGTCAACCTCGACGGCGTCGTGAACGCGACCGACTCGAGTATCGCCAGCGGAAACCTCGGCATGCCCGGCGGCTGGGCCGATGGCGACGTCAACGGCGACGGCACCGTGACGCAGTCCGATCTCGACATCATCACCGGGGCGGCGTCAGATCCATGCTCCACGGGTCGCGACTGCTGCGACCAGAACAACAGCGGCACCTGCGACCCCGCAGACTTCAGCGCCTGGATCGCCAACTTCAACAGCGGTAACCCGCTCGCGGATGTCAACCAGGACGGCTCCGTCTCTCCGGCCGACTTCAGCGCCTGGATCGCGGCATTCAACGCCAGCCAGGCCGGCACCCCGCTGAACTGCAACTAAGTACCCCAAAAACCCGGGCAGGAATTCTCTGATTCCTCCCAGTCCCCGGCGGCACCCATGACGATGGGTGCCGTCGTTTCTTTGTACTACAAGTAAGCGCATCCCACTCGGATGCGTCCGATCACGCTCGCCACCAAAGAGAGAGAGGCCGATCCAGACTCTCAGCGAGTCCGCATCGGCCTCTCTCCCGTTCTAGTGAGTCAAATAAGAGTGCGGGTGCAACCATCCTCGGGACGGAGTCTCGGGGTTCAAACAGCGAGACGAGCACGCTTGCGATGCCGGCAGGTTCAGACGGTCTCTGGCTATCACTGACCGGGCGAAAGTAGCGCCAAGAGAGCTGGCATTCGCCCACCAGTGGGCCGGACGGTCTGTTGACACGATCGGAATCTCAGGCGTGGCTCGAGAACTCAGCCAGTGCACGGATCTTTTCCAAGTCCTTCGGCAAACTCAACGCATTGGTTGCGCGAGCAAACGCCATCTGGGAGTGCTCCATCGCAGCTTCCTGCGTGGCTGAGTCGCCAAGCGAGGCGAGAGAACACAACGCTTTCTGAAGCCTTGTTGCGACCTCCACAGATCCCGCGCCATCGCGGGCGATCGCAGTGAATGCATCATCAAACATGTCTGGTAGTGTCAGTTCTGGAACCTCAACCCTGTCGTAGATGCAGTCTTGACGTTCGTCGTCTTCTAGCGGCTTCGTCCACGCTGTAAAGATCCGCACGAGCGCTCCGATGATATCGATTGCCGTGCCCGGATCATTGACCGCTGGAGACAGGGCGCGGCCTGCGATCTCAGATAGTACTATGAGGCCGAAGCGAGGATCCTCATCGAACGTACGACGATCACCGACGGTAAACGCCGCCTCGATGGCTTCACAGTCGACCAATTTCGAATCGCCGCCATCTGAAAATATTGTTGCCATCACACAATTCTCTGTGGCGAATGTCCCTGGCAGCGAACGGACCGCGATCCGCACTTGCGCCTGCTCCGCACATTTCTGCAGAGAAGCCATGTCGACGCGTTGGATGTATCCAATGGATCGGGAGACAACTTCTTGACCGGTGTCGGTATTGCTCCTGGAGGGTTGACCACGCAGCGTCGGCGCACGGCGTCGCTGCTCGAGCGCACGAGCCGTGATCGCCACCGTTTTGTCGATGGTCGCCCCGAGGAGCCCGAGTCGGGCAATGCTGTCGATCCATCGAACGAATGTGAGAATGACCACGGTGAATGTGATAATCGTGAGCACGAAGAGCGCGAATAGACCAGGCGTCTCGTAGAAATCGTTCTTTAGAAAGACGATCGAAACCAGGCTGAAGATGAACGCGCCGATGAAGATCGACAGCGCATTCTGCGACATATCGTCGGAGACGACGAGCGGGAATGTCCGCGGCGTCGCTGTGCTGGCAGCAGACGCCAACGAAGACACCATCGATCCCACCGCGAAGGTGGCAATGACGAGCATGCTCCCGGAAAGGGTCATCAGTAGCGTCTCCACTGATTCGCTTGCAACGCTCGGTGCGTAGCTGGCGAGTGCGGTCGACTCAATGCCCTTCGCCAAAAATGCGCCGAACAGTGAAATTATGCACATCAGAAGCGGTCTGAACCACAGCTTCTCTCGTAAACGACTGACCAGAAACTTGAGTTGCCTCATCATGGTCCTTCTCCCAAGAAACCGTCACCCTGATTCGGAAGCCCAAAGTCTCTCTGTGAGTGTCCCCAATTCGGAGCCAATCCATGCGAGGAAACCGGTGCTCATCCGAGTCCTCCAATGCGACACTGCCCTGCCCCCGATGTACATACCACCTACATCGACAATCGAACTCCGACTTCGTTCCGGGGCTGAGGACAATGGGATAGAGCGTATCAGTAACGGATTCGTTCGAATAGCTGGGTTGCGATCGCTTTCGGATCGCAAGCCTCAGGGTTGCGACGTCCCAAGCAGAGGCAACCCTCCAATAACCGGGGCGAGTGTCTCGAAGAGTGACAAAGAGATTCGAGCTTCGAATCGCCCCGAAGCGGGGCTCGGGAGCCGATCGCGGTTATGACATGTCGGCGATCAGAGATCTCCGCCTATCCGATGCTCGCGAATCCCCGCGTTCCCAATGACAACACCGCCGAGGTCTCTCGGCGGCGTCGATCGTGAACCGTGGGGCCGGCTGCGTTTGCAACCGACCTGAAAATAGCGGGGGCTGGATTTGAACCAACGACCTCCGGGTTATGAGCGAAAAACCCGGCTTCTCCGCAAAATCTTGGATCTTCAGAACTTGCGATCTGACAGGCAGATACGCCATCCGCCATTGGTGTCCATGATACCCGAATGTACCCATGTTTGCACTTGGTGGGTGACGTCGTAGGTGACATCTTTGAGTGGGTAGACCTCCGGGGTGAAAACCCGGCAATGCACTAGGCCAAGTCATGGTACTCCGAATTTCAACGTATCAAATCTAAAAATGACCCCGCCCCGCAGCTCCTGCTGCTTCGTTGCTGTCCAAGCTGGAGGGGGATCGGCGGAGCCGCGATGCGAGTGGGTTCACGCCCCCAGGCCCCGCTCGCATCGCGGGTCCGACGAGCCCCCGCGGGCAGGGTCCAAACCTCCCGAGACGGACCTCGCCGCGGTCTGGAGGGGGATCGGTGGTGAGCGAGCGTTGAGGGAGGTAAACAAAATGTCTACTTGAAGGTTGACATAATGTCTACTTGTTCTATTCTGTCCGCATGACCACAGAGACCTTCCCGTATACCGAGGTGCCCGATCACCTGATACCGCGGATCGGTCTCGCCGATCCGGGGACCCGCCTCTACCGTGCCTATGGGCCCAGAGATGCCTTCCCGGAGTGGTGGAAAGCCGTATGCGAAATCTGCGGCGAGGACGGAGCAGTCTCACCTGGCGGCGTTGCCATGTTCGCTAAGGCATCTCGGGCAGCGGTCCATAAGCGTCTCAAAGAAGGGCGTCTTACCGCCTTCTGTTTCCATCAAGAGTCAGTTCAGCGCACCAAGTTTCGCAAGCGTGAGGTCATCACCACCGATGGTCGGCCTGTGACATACATCCCCGTCACCGAGTGCAAGGCATGGGCCAAACTCATGCAAGGCCTGAGTTACGAGGAACGGAAATCGCTCCAGTGGGGTGATGGTGACAACGCTGGTCAAGTCCTGGTCCATTCCACCAAACCACGCAAGAAGGAGGAACGATGAAAGAACCCGACCGTACCGATCTGCCCGTGGGAGCTATCCGCGTCCAGATCGAAGAACTGCCGATGCTTGTCCGCCTGACCCGTAGCGACGGCGCTCACAAGGACTACGAGCTCCGGCCAGCTGGCAAGAACAAGTTCGGTGCATGCCTCCAAGGCTTGCCCGAATCGATCCAACGCCTGTTCCGTCGTCCGTAACTCATTCCATCCCGACCCGGTAGCCAGCCAAGCTCACGCCAGCGGTAGCCAGCCATGGGTCTCCAACCGGTGTTCATCGCACCCAAAGGAGAAGTTCCATGGCTGTATCTGTATCTGGACTCTTCCATGATGTCCTGTTGCCCACTCCGACGCGGAAGCCGCGTTCACGCGGCAACGCGGCGGGCGGCACGCCCGACGCTAGTCTTGAAAGAGATTCTTATAAGTCGATAAACGAAAAACTCCAGCGTGTTGAGTTCTACAACTGCCGCTGCTCCTGCAGGACCTGCCCCAAGTGCGGCCCTATCAAGGGCAACAAGGTCAGGGACAGGCTTCTCGAAGAGTCGTCTCAATTTCAACACCCGCTCATGTTGACCCTGACGGTTGATCGGTCTCATTTCTACGACCCGCTCGCGGCTCATGAGATCATCACAGAAAAGGAGTACATCGGGCGTTTGCTAAAACGGCTCGGTGTCAAAGTGTGGGTCTGGGTGCTCGAGTTCCAGGGCAAGACCGGACTCGGCTGGCCTCACTGGCACGTTCTTCTAGATGCCTCGGGCCTCAACTCTCGCAAGATCAATCTAGAGCTCGCCTGGCACCTCTGGAGAGATAAGTGGGGGATCGGTTCTATTGACGTCCGTGCCCGCAGCAAGTTCAAAAATGAAAGACACGCAGTTTTCTACATCACCAAGTATCTGACCAAGCATCCCAAAGAAGGATACCCGCCATGGGTCATCGAACTTCCAAGGCGTATCCGCTTCTTCCAGGCGAGCAAAGCAATCGGTCCTCTTGTGAATCGCAGGAAAATTGCTCCTGACCATCCCATGGACGAGCTCCCTGATCTGGAATCGAGCGATATCCCAGGACGAGACGCCGAAGCGAAGAAGCCAACTACTCGCCGAGAGATGCGGCCACCTATCGAAAGGATGTCAGCCTGTGAAACGGCCGCCAATGCCGTCCTCATCACGCCTGACCAAACAACGGGGTCAATGAACCGGGAATGGATTGGGACGATCGACGCCAATGGAGGACGCCTGGCAATGCTTGCTCGTGAGGGCAAGATCCATACCCCAGTTACTGTGGCCAAAGTCACCGAGATCTACCCCGAATCAACACGCACCGAGCATCGGCCGGTGCTCTACGCCACCAAGAACACACCGCCCCGAGACGTCTTCAAAAAGCTCCGTGACGAGCTAGACGCGAGCAATGAGAGCCAGCACAGAGCCGAGCTCATCGACCGGAAACGAGATCAGCTCATCCGCTCCAATGTCTTCGCCCAGCGTGCCGCCGAATCCGAATCCCAGCCCCAGGAGCCCGACCATGAAGCCCCGGCGCCCTTCTGACCCGAATTCGAAGTACATATCCCCGGCTGAACTAGCCCAGCGGTGGTCCTGTGCTAGATCGAGTGTCGATCGAATAGCCCGCCGTGCCGGACTCCACAGAGTATGTCTTGGGGGTGGCATAAAGGGCATGGTTCGTTACTTACGAGAGGAGGTAGTCGCCTACGAAAATAGAGTGATGGCTTGATAATAAGAAACATGGCCCGCCCCAACACTTGCAAGTCCTGTTGGGGTGGGTGTTTTAAGTAATGTTGCCAACCATTTCACAGGACCCAATTGTAAGTCCGAATTCCAAGTTACAAAGTAGTATACTGATCACACATTAGAGCCTGTAACATATGCTACTTATAACCAATGATGAGTAGGACAATTGGCGCACGTAATGTGAATCTTATAGGGGTGACTTACGGGTGGGCATCGACTGCATGGTCAAGCTCATGTTCCCCGGCCCGGTCAGCAGTTCGGACGGTGGTCTTTTCCCCTTTTACGACCACGACAACGTAGAACAGCTCACCGAATTGGCTGCCGCCGAGCTGCTCAACTTCCGTACCGGACGCAGCACTCAGCACAGCATAAAACCTTGGTGTATCAGGTATATACAGCCACCTTACCGGCTGCGAGGGTGCCAACGATTATGACTGCCTTCGCGTCAATCCGATGGTGTTTCAGGTGGTCGGCGTGGTTGTTGGGGCACCACCATTTCCGTTGCGCATAGCGATTCTTCCGCTATACTGAATTCAGCACTGCATGGTCACAATCATGGATATACGGAATACCGTTCAATCGAATGATGGGTGGACAGAGCTGAAATGGCACAGTAGAAACTGGAGCACCCGAACCGTGGGATGGGCACATAATGAGCGGCATAACACTCGACTGGACTGCTATTCGACCGCTCGACGGTGGACGAGAGAATGGCTTCGAGGAACTTTGTTCACAACTTGCTCGCGCGGAAGCACCTGGCGGGGCGCGATTCGTCCGAAAGGGAACTCCGGATGCGGGTGTCGAGTGCTACTTGGTACTTGCAGATGGGACGGAATGGGGCTGGCAGTCGAAGTATTTCACAACTGTAGGAGCCTCGCAGTGGAAGCAGCTTGATAAGTCCGTAAAGACAGCAATCAACAAGCACCCACAACTCGTTCGCTACTACATCTGCGTTCCACTGGACCTAGCCGACGCGCGAATTGTCGGGAAGGAGACCGGCACGCAATGGACGACGGCGAAGAATCAATGGGATGATCATGTAAAGAAGTGGCGAGAGTGGGCGCAGGATAAAAATCGAAATATCGAGTTCGTTTGGTGGGGTAGCAGCGAGATGCTCGAACGCCTCACCCGAACTGAGAATGTAGGGCGGGTTCGATTCTGGTTCGACGAGCGAGGCTTCGACGTAACGTGGTTCACTGCTCGTCTCGATGAGGCCCTTGAGGCGGCTGGGCCAAGGTACACGCCCGAAATTCACGTCGAGTTGCCGATCGCCGAAGACTTTGATGCGTTTGGTAGAACGCAAAGTTTTTTCAACCGCGTCAGGGCCTTGGCTATCCCAGTACGGGAAGCCCTTCAGATGGCCCGGTACTCGGAGCACTCAACCACCGACGCCGAGACTGCGGCGATGACAACCAGTCTCTCCGAGGCCGTTCGGACGGTTCTGAACGCGCTCGGTGCTATTTCGCAAGTTGCTGCCGGACCAACGCCCTTCATGAGCGTCGTCGAGAAGATCGAAGCTACAAGTGCGCTAGTGCAAGCGCTTGTCGCGCACATAGAGAAGCGTGCGGAGGAACATGACGCGCAGCAACCCAAGGACGAGACTGGCCACGGTCGAACCCGTACGAACCCATTTCGAGAGCGCGGCTACACCCTGCGACGCCTTGATCACGAATTGCGGAAAGCGTCCGAAGCGTTGCGCCGCGCCGACGAGTATGCCGCAAGCAGTACATTAATACTGAGAGGTAATGCGGGCACAGGCAAGACGCATCTCCTCTGCGATGTAGTGAAACGCCGCGTCGAGGCGCACCAGCCGACTGTCCTGCTGATGGGGCAACGCTTCGTGAGCAACAATACACCGTGGTCCCAGGTGTTGGAGCACCTCGACCTTGCCGGTCTCTCTGCCGAGGAGTTCGTCGGGGCGCTAGAGGCATCTGCGCAGGCAAGTGGCGATCGGGCACTTATCGTCATCGACGCAATCAACGAGGGCACCGGACGCACAGTTTGGCCGACTCACTTGGCTGCATTCTTAGCTCAGGTGCAGCGTTCTCCTTGGATTGGTGTTGTTCTTTCGGTGCGCAGTTCGTACGAGGATGTGGTAATTCCAACAGAGGTGCGCGACAGAGCGTTGCTCGTGACACATCATGGCTTCCGCGAGCACGAATACGATGCCACGAAGGCATTCTTCGTCCACTATGGGTTGGAGCTTCCATCGACTCCGCTCCTCGCGCCCGAGTTCCAAAACCCGCTATTCCTGAAGACGCTTTGCCAAGGCTTGAAAGAAAATGGACACCAGCGGTTGCCGCGAGGTTTCCATGGAATTTCGGCCGTGTTCAACTTGTACTTCGACTCGATCAACGCCCGACTGGCCCTACAACTCGACTACGATGTGCGAATGCCGCTCGTGCGCCGCGCCGTTGATGCTATTGCGGCAGCAATGGTAGGCGGAAAAGAGAGGTGGTTGCAGCGTGAAATAGCGGCCAAGATTATTGACGAGCTTCTTCCGAACCGAGACTTCGAGCGTTCGCTCTTTCGTGGCCTAGTCGGAGAAGGTATCATTGTCGAAGATTCTCTATTTCGCGAGGGAACGACCCGGCACGACGTCGTTTACGTCGCGTATGAGCGTCTTGCTGATCACGTCGTTGCGAAAGCCCTCCTCGACAAAGTGCCCGCGCCGCAGGACTGGGCCGCCGCGTTCTCCGCTAATGGCGTCCTCGCCGCTGTATCTGCAGACGAGTACGTCCCGCCCGGACTACTTGAGGCCCTGTTCATTCAGGTCGCCGAGCAAACCAACACTGAACTGCTGATGTTTGTCCCGCAGCTGAAAACACGCTGGGGAACCGGCCACGCATTTCGCCAGAGCCTCATCTGGCGAAGCAATACGGCTTTTTCGGAGGCCACGTTTAAAGTACTCAACGAGCTCTGCGGGGATGATCATGACCTGCACGAAACGCTAGAGGTCATGCTCACCGTCGCGATCGTTCCTGAGCACCCGCTGAACGCGACCTTTCTGCATCGGCGGCTGCGCGAAGAAATGATGGCTGATCGTGACGCGTGGTGGAGCACTTACCTATACAGCGCGTGGGGAGATCACGGAGCGGTCGATCGAGTTGTTGACTGGGCGTGGGCTGTAGGTAACACGGTTGTTATTGACGATGACTCGGTTGACCTCTGTGGCATTGCCCTTGCGTGGATGCTCACGACCTCTCACCGTTATCTACGCGACCGCGCAACAAAGGCACTCGTCAACCTCTACACGGGTCGACTCGCAGGCATGGTCCGGTTGGTCGACTGCTTCGCGGATGTTGATGACCCGTACGTAGCTGAGCGGATCTACGGCGTCGCGTATGGTGTCGCGATGCGCAGCCATGATGTCGAGGCTGTTGGTAACCTCGCCTCCACCGTGTATCGTCACGTGTTCGAGTCTGGTAGTCCGCCACCGCACGTCCTCTTGCGGGATTACGCGCGAGGCGTGGTGGAACGAGCCTTCCATCTGGGCTCGACGAACAAGCTCGACGCAGAGTTTATTCGTCCCCCCTACAACAGCACACTGCCATCTATGCCAACAGAGGAGGATGTCAATCCGCTGCTCCCTGATTGGTCAAGGGGCTCCCACGACAGCACAGATCTTGAATGGAGTCGCAACATCATCGGCGCGTCAGTGATGGACATGGGCGATTTCGGCCAGTATGTGATATCGTCGAGTTCCAGTGCTTGGCTCTCCCTACGCCTGGATGAGAAGGCGTGGACGCCACCGCCAAGTCCCAGCCAGCAACTGAACGAGCTTATCGCCGACTTCTCCGATGATGAGCGGTCAGCGTGGCAGGTGTACGAGCAGGCCGAGCGTGCCTATTTAGAGGCATCGTCCGCTTTCGTTCGTGAGTGGATAGCTAAGCGAGATGGAGAGGATAGCGAAGAGTGGGGTGTATTTAGCCTCTTCGGCCGCGAGGTACTTGAGGCGGAACTCAAGAAGGAGTGTCTTCCAGAAGTGACCGAGAGCAGAACCGTTAGAGACTCCGCCGTGCAAGCGCTTGAAACGGCCCTTTCTCCTAAGCACGCGAAACACCTGAATGAAATCTGGGAGGCCCAAGAGAGCAAACACCTTACTGGTCGAGCACCACGATTCGATCTCGGGCAGGTGCAGGCCTACGTCCTAAAGCGTGTCTTCGATCTTGGATGGACCGTGGAGCGCTTCGGATATTTTGACCGCTTCGTCGTGCGTCACGATGGACGTGATGCATCGAAGCCTGAACGCATGGGCAAGAAATACCAGTGGATCGCCTACCACGAGATCATGGCGCTCCTATCTGACCACTTCCAGTATTGGGAAGATTTCCGTGATGCTGGCGACCAGAGATACCAGGGCCCGTGGCAGAGCCACCTGCGCGACATCGACCCTTCATGCACTTTGAGAACCATCCCAGGCGGCACGTCGTGGCAAGGACATGTACCAGCATGGTGGGGAGCCGGTCCCTTCGTGGCATGGAGGTATGACGCGGATCCGCGAGAATGGGTTGCGAAGACAGAGGACCTGCCGAGGGTCGAAGATTTGCTCGATTGTGTAAACCCCGCAGATGGGTCGCGCTGGCTGAACGGGCACGGCTACTTCAACTGGAAGGAGGGAACGCCACCGGATCAGCGTCCAGCAGACGTGGCGCGAGGAGAACTCTGGTACATCACGAACGCTTATCTGATTCGCACGGTGGACGTGGAAACCTTCCTGAATTGGTCGGAAACGGTCGATTTTTACGGTCGCTGGATGCCAGACCCGCCTCAGGTCCACCGATTGTTCATAGGTGAGCATGGTTGGGCGCCAGCATCGCGTTACTTTCTGGATGAGTATTACCGCGACGGTGGCTGTACGCCAGGCCACAAGTGCCCAGTGACGCTTCGCCAAGTCGCGGTTGAGTATCTCAAGGAGGGCAACGGCTTCGATTGTTCAGTGGATGACGGGTACACGCTTCAACTCCCCGCCGAGGATTTAATCACGAAGCTCGATCTTCACTGGACGGGTCGTGGTGCCGAGTTCACGACGTCATCGGGTGAGCTTGTTGTCCAGGATCCAACGGCAAACGCTCCTGGGCCAAGTGCGCTGCTCATTCGTGGAGACGCTCTGCAGGATCTGCAGCAGCGCGAGCAACTCACTCTGTGCTGGGCTGTCCTCGGTGAGAAAAAACTTTTGAGCGCAGAGGGCAACGGTCCGCACCATCCAACGCTACGCTTTTCAGGCGCTTTTGTTCTTAAGGGGGAGAAGCTTAGTGGTTTTCTGAAACGGATGCTGTATCAGTATGACAAAGGTGGACCTCGACTCATCGACACGTATCGGAGCGAGCCTTGACGAGCCTCGCCGCTATCCAGCCACTCAGCTTCCAAGTCAAGCGAAAAAAGAACGAATCCTTAGAAACGACGCCGCCCGAAATGGAGTTGCAGACTGATCGGCCTTCGCCCTGACGATGATCGCTATGGTGTTCTTTTTCCTAGAAGACTGCAGCATTTTCGGCGAGCGGTCCACGAGGCTCGTCTGAAGGTGCTCGATACGGTTCTCTTAAAGCATTGAGTACTAGGTTAAATGTTCGGGCTAACCGCGCCTCGTGGTGGCCAAGGGCTAGTGGTACCGAGGCGAATGATTCCCTCGCGTTGGGTGAGCTGCGTTAGGTGTGATGTGCACCATAGTAATGACAAAAATACTACGACAACTGAACAGAATGAAAGTCAACTACTTTATATAATTGCTCTGGTTGTAATGATGTGTAGTGCCTTCTGCAGATCTCCGGACTGTTCCCCATAAGCGTGGAGATCTGGAACAGACTCACCCCGTTCTGAGCCAGTTGACTCCCAAATGTGTGCCGGTAGTCCAGGCAACTCCACCCCAACCCCGCGGCCTCGTTGGCCCGTCGCAGGGCGTCTGAGAAGTTGTTCTTGTCCCACCTCGTTCCCCTCGGACTCGGAAACGCCCAGCCCGATTCCATCTTGGTGGGAGTCCACTCGTCCAGATACTGCCGCAACGCTCGACTGATCGGTACCACCCGGTTCCGCCTGGTCTTGGGCTGCCAGCTCACGCCATCGACGGTCTTGGCTTGTACTCGGATCAGCCCACCTGGCGATTGGGCCGAGGGTGGGACCAGGTCCGCCGCCCGGAGCCATAGAAGCTCCTCACGCCTGAGCCCCGCGTATATCAGCACTGCCACCATGACCCGCAGCTGCGGCTCACCCTGCAATGCCTCAAGCTGCTCCTCGATCTGTGCCAGAGTCAGATACCGGATCTCGGGTGCCGGCTCGCGGTACCGCTCGACCTTGGCCGCAGGGTTCCGGTCCAGTGGCATCCGGACCAACTCGGTGGATATCGCCCAATTGAAGAGCTTGCAGACCACCTCTCGGTAGCGGTTGGCGGTCTTGGGCGCATTGCCCAGGATGCGGACCCGTCCGGCGATGTAGTTGCTGATCGCCCCCGTCGTGATCTCCTCGAAGCATGGAGCCGAGATCGGGTGGAGCTTCTTGCGTCGGTCCTCGGGGCACCGGATCTGCCTGCACCGCCTGGCTCGCTTGGTGCTCAGCTCGAGCTCGGGGCAGCACTGCCCGAACATCTCTCTCAGATACGAAACGTCCTTCGACCACGAGCTCTCGGGCCGGTGGGCTTTCATGTGGGCGACGAACGCCGAGACGACCTGGCCGATGGGTGTCTTGGTGGGCAGGGGGCAGGTGTCGCCTCTGTACCTGGCCGACTCGAACTGCCGGAGCTTCTCGCTGGCGATCTGGAGAGAGTCCGTTTTCAGGCTCACCCGTCGCTTCTTCTCGCCTTCGTACCACTGCATCTGATACGTCTTGCCGCGCTTGATCAGGCTCGCCATGGCGTGCCTCCTGATTGCTGGGCGAGTCTCGTTTCAGTGTTCACATTGATAGGTGACGATTTAGGTAACACCGGTCAACATGGGCATAAGAAAAGGGACTCGCGAATTGACGCAAGTCCCTTTGAAACAAGAAATAGCGGGGGCTGGATTTGAACCAACGACCTCCGGGTTATGAGCCCGACGAGCTACCAGACTGCTCTACCCCGCAATCAGGAGGTGACGTTAGGCCGCCCCCTCTCAATCGTCAACCGAGCGGCCACCCGCCCGCCTGTCCTACTATCGCCGCGTGACCGAAAAACAACCCATCAACGTCCTTCTCATCGGTGGCGGCGGCCGCGAGCATGCCATTGCCGATGCGCTCGCAAAATCCCCAAGGTTGGGCTCCCTGCACGTCACCCACCCACAGAACCCTGGGCTGGCAAGGCTCGGCCTGCCCGTCGACGTCCCGGTCTCCAAAGGCGAGATCTATCGCCTGGTTCAGTACTGCGACAAGCACAAGATCGGTCTGGTCGTCATAGGCCCGGAAGGCCCCCTCGCCGAGGGCTACGCCGACAAGCTCGCCTCCGACACCCGGCTCGTCTTTGGCCCAAAGGCCAACGGCGCGATCCTCGAATCCGACAAAGCCTGGGCCAAGCAGCTCATGCGTGGGGCTTCGATCCCCACGGGTGAATCCCGTGTCTTTTCCAAGCTCGATCAGGCCGTCAACTACCTTCAGACGCGCGAGGAATCGCCCGTCCTCAAGGCCGCGGGTCTCGCCGCGGGCAAGGGCGTTGTCCTGCCCGCCTCGATGGAAGAAGCCGTCGCGTTCCTGACCGACTGCCTCGAGGGCAACAAATTCGATGGCGCCGGGCGCAAGGTCCTCATCGAAGAGCGACTCGAAGGCCCCGAAGTCTCCGTGCTCGCGCTCGTCGACGGCAGAAACATCTACGTCCTCGAAACCGCGCAGGATCACAAGCGACTCCTCGACAACGACGAAGGCCCAAACACCGGCGGCATGGGCGCCTTCAGCCCGAGCACCAAGGTCGACGAAGAACTCATGGACCTCGTCCAGCGCGAGATCCTCGTGCCCACCATCGATGCGCTCCGACGCGAAGGCATCGACTTCCGCGGCGTGCTCTACACGGGCCTCATGCTCACGCCCTCGGGACCCAAGGTGCTCGAGTACAACGTCCGCTTCGGCGACCCCGAGTGCCAGGCCATCCTGCCCCGACTCAGGTCCGACTTCCTCGAGGTCTGCATCGCCACCTGCACCGGCAAGCTGGGCGACATCGATATCGAATTCGACCCGCGCCCGAGCTGCTGCCTGGTGCTGGCGAGCAAGGGCTACCCGGAGAAGCCCGTCACGGGCGATGTCGTCTCGGGCATCGAGGATGCCCAGGCGATCGAGGGTGTTTCCGTCTTCCACGCGGGTACGAAACTCGACGCCAAGGGCAACATCGTCACCGCAGGCGGGCGCGTCCTGAGCGTGGTCGCGATCGCGGACACCGCCGCGCAGGCTCGGGACCTCGCCTATCAGGCTGCCAAGAAGATCAACTTCCCCGGCAAGCAACTCCGCACCGACATCGGCAATCAATAACAGTGGAGGAGGCTTGTAGCCTCCGGTGGGGGCCCGTCCCGCCGACTATCTCCGAATCTACCTCACCCCAAGCTTTGCGAACTCTTCCTCACCCACGCGATACCCGCGCCACACCCGATCACGTGCGACCCAGATCATCCCATCACGCTGTCGGACCTGCACGCGTCCCATCGCAAGATCGCCGAACCCGGTCAGCTCGATCACACCGATCGCCTCGGCATCACCCGCAGAGAGCGCGATCTCGTCGGCGTTGCGCTTGGTCAGGAGATCAAGCCAGGCCTGAGCCGAAGCTTCGTCATCCGCTGAGGCCCAGCCGCTGCTCGTGCGAGCCAGCTCACGGTCGCTCCACCCGAGCGTGAGCGCCGCGACCTCGCTCGCGGGCATCGCGATCGATCGGCGCGCCACCAGATCAGTCACGCCCACATCCACCTCCGCCAGAAACTCGGGCGAAACCTCCACCTGTGCCCGCGCCACCTGCGACACTGTCTCCCCATCCGTCCTGGCGAGCGTCACATCCGCGACGAGCGAAACCGTGTCGATCACCGCCGTGTAGCGCCTCCGGTCCCCGCTCGTCCCCGACTCAATCACGAGCGTCACGATCCCGTCCGCAGGCTTGGCATCCACAAACCGCTGCGATCGCGCCGCGATCAGCTTCTCGATCAGCCCCTGCACCGCGGAGGCATCCGCCGGTTCGCTGACAGGCAGCTCAACCGACCACGCATTCCCCACCCGGCGCATCGCCAGCAGATCCCCGCCCCGATCGAACGACAGGCTCACCACCCCCGCATCCAGCCCGGGCAGGAGCGCCGCGTCTCGCCACCCCAGCAGCGACTGCGGGTTCAGAAAGCTGGCGAGTCCCTGCTCAACAGTGCCGGTGCTTCCTTCTTGGTTCTGTATCGTGGCTCTGCCGCCCAGCGACTGTGCCGCGACATCGAATGACGCAAGCGGTGATCCGTCGAGAGCACGAATCGAAACAGCGCGCCCGTTCAAGTGTTCCTGACCACCCCCCATGTGCCATTGAGCGTTCGCCAGCACGCGCACGCCCGCCGATCGCGTCGTCTCAGACGCGGGCCACACACTCACCTCGACCCCGTCTCGCTCCTCGCGAACCACCCAGCCATTCCAGATCGGGTTGCCAGCCACCGTCACCGCGTGCCCATCCGCCTGCGTCACCGACACGCTCCCGATCTGGCTCGCCGGCACCCCAACCAGCGGCAAGACCTGCCCAGCCCGCGCCGCGCCTGTCTTGGGCTTCGTCACCACCACCAGTGCCGCAAGCAGCGCCAGAATCCCCACCAAGATCGCAGCCGTGCGTCCATTCATGCCGAAAGTCTACCATCCTCGCGTCAGCGCACCCGGAGCCCTCGCATCGCACACGCCCGCCCACATCCCGTTGTTGGCATCACCGCCGATGTCCAGGTGGTGAGCGACCGCGAGCGTCACACCATCACCTCCGCCTACACCCAGGCCGTCACGAACGCCGGCGCCATCCCCATCATCCTCCCGCCAGTCGTGAGCGATATCGAAACCCACCTCGCACTCTGCGACGCCTTCGTCCTGACGGGAGGCGACGACCCCGTCACCGAGCCCTTCGGCGTGCCCACGCATCCCGCAGCCGTCCGCGTCCATCCCGATCGCCAGAGCTACGAAACGCTCCTCCTCCGCGCCCTGCAAATCTCTCGCCCCGATGCGCCGGTCCTTGGCGTCTGCCTCGGCATGCAGATGATGTCGCTCATCGCCGGCGGCACACTCAACCAGCACCTGCCCGACACCCACACCTCGCACGCCGATCACTGGGACCGCGACCACGACATCATCCCTTCGACTGAGCTCATGCGCCCAGGCAGCGTCCACAGCCGCCACCGCCAGGCCATCAGCGATCCCGGCTCGCTCGAAGTCCTCGCCACCTCACCCGACGGCCTTATCGAAGCCGTGGGGGACCCAACGCGATCCTTCTACCTCGGCGTCCAGTGGCACCCCGAACGCACGACATGCGCCCCGCTCGGAAGCGACCTCTTCAAAAAACTCATTGCGTCGATTTGATGCCTCCCTCTCGCGCGCCCCGCGGGAGAGGGTGCCGAGCAAAGCGAGGCGGGTGAGGGTGATTGTCCCTCCCCCGTCGCCGAGGGGGAATGTACCGACGAAGCGGACGGAGGGGGTCCTACTCAGCTCGTCAGCTGCGAGGACGTGTTCACACCCAGCGACGCATAAATCTCACGCGTCGCCGAGGAGTTGTTGAGCGTGTAGAAGTGGATCCCGTCCACGCCCGTATCGAGCAGCTCGGCGCACTGCTGCGTCGCCCAGTGCACGCCCACGCGCCGGACCGCTTCCTCGTCCCCATTCGTGCGATCGAGCGCCTTGAGCATCTTGGCAGGGAACGTCGTGCCCAGCGCCAGCTCCGCCATCCGGCGCATGCCGCCAAGCGAGGTCACCGGCATGATCCCCGCGATGATGGGCACATCGATCCCTGCGTGCCTGCACCGATCCCGGTAGTCCAGGAACGTGTGGTTGTCGAAGAAGAGCTGCGTGATCACAAAGTCCGCGCCCGCGTCCACCTTCGCGCGCAGGTGGTCCATCTCGATCAGGCGGTTGGGCGTTGCCGGGTGCCCCGCGGGGAAGCCAGCCACGCCTACCCCAAAGCCCTTGCCGCTCGGGTGCCTGCCCCGCTCGTTGAAGCGTTTGATCGCTGCGACCAGCTGGGCCGCAAAGCGGTAGTCGTCGTCATCGTGCCGATGCCTAGGCTTGTCCGCGGGCGGATCGCCACGCAATGCCAGGATGTTCCCGATCCCCTGCGCGCTGTAATCCTCGAGGATCTCCTCGATCTCCGATGCCTTCTGGCACACGCACGTCAGGTGCGGCATCGGGCTGAGCTTCGTCTCCTTGCGGATCCGCGCCACCAACTCGCTCGTCAGAGACTTCGTCGAGCCGCCCGCGCCGCTCGTCACGCTCACAAACGTCGGCTCGAGCTTCTCCAGCTCCGCGACCGTGCGGAAAAGAGACTCGGCGCCCTTCTCCGACTTGGGCGGGAAGAACTCGAAGCTGAAGGTCGTCTTCTGCCTCTTGAACACGTCCCGCATGTGCATCGTCGGCTCCTTGATCCGTGCAAAGCCCCGCGCAGGATCTCTCCTCCGCGGGGCGAATCTGACTCAGTACCGGTAGTGGTTGGGCTTGTAAGGGCCCTCGACCGGGATGTTCAGGTACTTCGACTGCTCAGGCGTCAGCTTCGTCAGCTTCACGCCAAGCTTGTCAAGGTGCAGTCTCGCAACCATCTCGTCGAGGTGCTTGGGCAGCACGTACACCTTGTTCTCGTACGATTCGAGGTTCTCAAGGATCTCGAGCTGGGCGATCACCTGGTTCGTAAAGCTCGCGCTCATCACGAAGCTGGGGTGACCCGTCGCGCAGCCAAGGTTCAGCAGGCGTCCCTCGGCCAGCACCAGGATGCTCTTGTCCAGGTCCGTGAACCGGAACTCGTCGAACTGCGGCTTGATGTTCACCCGCTTCGTCCGCTTGTCCTTGCTCAGCTTCTCGATCTGGATCTCGTTGTCGAAGTGACCGATGTTGCCAACGATCGCCTTGTCCTTCATCCGGCGCATGTGGTCCAGCGTGATGATGTCCTTGTTGCCCGTCGTCGTGATGAAGATGTCCGCCTTCTCGAGCACGTCCTCGAGCACCACGACCTCGATGCCCTCCATCGCGGCCTGCAGCGCACAGATCGGATCGATCTCGGTCACAAGAACCCGGCAGCCCTGCCCGCGCAGCGACTGAACGCAGCCCTTGCCGACGTCGCCATAACCGCAGATCACCGCGATCTTGCCCGAGAGCATCACGTCCGTCGCGCGGTTGAGACCGTCGATCAGCGAGTGCCTACAGCCGTACACGTTGTCGAACTTGCTCTTGGTCACGCTGTCGTTGATGTTGATCGCGGGGAACGGGAGCGTCCCGGCGTTTTCCATCTGGTACAGACGGTGCACGCCCGTGGTCGTTTCCTCGCTGATGCCCTTGATCGCCGGCGTCATCGTCTTGAACCAGCCCGGGGTTTCCTTGATGGTCGTGCGGATCGTGTCCAGGATGTGCTTGTACTCTTCGGGGTCGTTGTTCTCGTCGAATTCCGGGACCTTGCCCGCGTTCTCGAACTCAAGCCCGCGGACCATCAGCAGGGTCGCGTCGCCGCCGTCGTCGACGATCTGATCCGGGCCCGAGCCATCGGGCCAGGTCAGCGCCTGCTTGGTGCACCACCAGAACTCAGCCAGCGTCTCACCCTTCCACGCGAACACGGGCACGCCTTTGGGATCGCTGGGTGTGCCGCCCGTCTCGGGGCGACCGACCACGACAGCCGAGGCCGCCGAGTCCTGTGTCGAGAAAATGTTGCAGCTCGCCCAGCGCACATCGGCGCCCAGGATGTCCAGCGTCTCGATCAGGACCGCCGTCTGCACCGTCATGTGCAGCGAGCCCATGATCTTGACGCCCGCGAAGGGCTTCTTGCCCGCGTACTTCTCGCGGAGCGCCATCAAACCGGGCATCTCGTACTCGGCGAGCGTCAGCTCCTTGCGACCCAGCTCAGCAAGCTCGAGATCGCGCACTCTGAAATCCATCTGGCCCGCCTTCTCGACGCGCATCATCGGTGTTGCCATTGTCGTCACGGTGTTTCTCCCTGGGCCGGGCCTCATGCCCGCCCGATTCTCAATCTCTGCCAATCCGGCCCGAGGCCACGAAAAGCCCCGGCCCGCGTGAATCCGTGCTCGTCGGCAGCTCGTGCACACGCACGCTGCCAAGCCGAGCGTTCGTCATGAGTTCTGTGATTCGCTCTCGCGTAAAGCCCAGATGCCGGTGCCCCATCGTCCGCCTGTATTCCTCGCGGTCGTGCGCCAGCATGTCGATCACAAGCAGCACGCCGCCCCCGCGATCGCTCCGCAGCACGCGCGCCGCTTCCTTGAGCACCGCCGAAGGATCATCGATGTGGTGCACCACGAGCGAGAGGACCGCAGCGTCCGCCTTCCACGAGCCCATCTGCGTGAGCGATTCCAGATCGCTCACGACAAAGTCAACGTTCGGGATCTCGCTGAGCCGCGCCCGCGCCGCCTTGAGCATCGCCTCGCTCTGGTCCACCGCGATCACACGCTCAACGTGCGGCGCCAGCAAACGCGACACATCGCCCGACCCACACCCAAGATCCGCGACCGTCCACGTCGGATCGACCAGGGCCAGGAGCGCCGGGGCCGTGAAACCCTCACCAAAGAGCGCGTGCCGGATCTCGTGCCAGTCGCCCGCGATCCGCCCGAAGTAGTCCTTGCTATCAAGGCGCCGCTCCGCGAGCACCAGCTTGAGTCGCCGGGTGTCGTCGTCGAACTCACCCGAGCCGATCAGCTGAGCGCGGATCGCCAGCCACAGGGGCCTCAGCTCATCGGGCAGGTCATCGAGCATCAGGCTGTAAAGCGTGGCCGTCCCCACCGAGCGCTTGGCTACGAGCGAGACATCGCTGAGCGTCTTCAGGTGCCGGCTGACTGTGCTCTGTGGCAGCTGAACAACCTTGGCCACCTCGCCCACCGAGAGCTCTTCGCTCTCAAGAACACGGAGCATCCGCAGGCGCACTGGCTCGGCTAAGGCCGAGAGGGCCGAGGACACGGGCTGGATAGGAGGGGCGTTCTTCATCCGTTCTTCCGGATGAATGGTACGATTCATCCAGTCAATGTCAAGAACTGGATGAAAGAGACCCCCAGTTACCCCTGTTCAGCGGGCGGGATCGCGAACGCAGGTCCGGGAACCTCCCCGAGATCGGTGATCCCGTCGATGGCTTCCTTGTTCTCGGGATCGAGGAAAAGGACCATCCGCAATCGTTCGAGGCGCCGGGCATCGTCTCCCAGAGTGCCGTAGAAACGAGCCAGCTGGAGCTGGGGTTCGACATTTCGCCCTTCGTCCAGCTGGGCAGCAAAGAGGAAGGACTGCTCGGCTTCGTCGGCGTCGCCTACTCGGGCGGCAAACCGCCCCAGGCGGGTGTAATCCTCGATCGAGCGGGTTTCCTCGGCCTTGCTCCGCAGGAGCTTGAAGAGCTCTTCCTGCTGGCCGATCTCGACCAATGAATCGGCCGCGCCCTCGATGAATCGCCCGTCATCACGGAGTTCCATGCCCAGGATGAATTGCTCACGGGCGAGCGTGGGCCTTTCGGCGCCGAGATAGGCGGTTGCGAGCTTGTATCGTCCTTCGGCGTCGATGGGGCGCCTGGCGACGTATTGCTCGTAGTACTCGGCCGCCTCGGCGAAATTGCCGGCTTCCATGGCGTTGTCGCCGTAGATCCCAAGAGCCCGGGTCGATGGGGTGCTCTGGCAACCGACAGCCGACAGGGCCAGTGCGAGAAGTACACCCAGTGCCAATCCTTGTGCGCGCATGAACGGTCCTCCGTTGCTTTCGAGGGGCCAGTCTAGCGGCCCGCCGCCCGGCCTGCCGGGTAGTCTTGGGTGTGCGCACCGTGATTCTCCGACACACGCTCCCGGACGGCTCCTGGCACCACGACTGGCTGGTCGAGCGGTCGGGCATCGAGAAGATCCCGACGTGGCGGACGGGGCACACGCGACCGGATGATCCGGGCGCCGATTCATTCGAAGGCGAGCGCATCGGGGACCACCGGGCGCACTATCTGGACTACGAGGGCGAGGTCTCGGGCGGGCGGGGGCGTGTGGAGAGGGTCGCGTCTGGCGTGGTGGTGGAAGGCGCGTGGGGGGATGGCTCGCTCGTGCTGACGGCCCGGTTTGATGGTCGCGTGATCCGGTTCGTCGGTCGGGAGGTCCGGGGCGAGGTCTGGCGGTTCCTGACGCTGGACGGATGATGGACGCGCCGGGGCTGGACGGTCGATAAGCCCAGTATGTGCGGCATTCTTGCGCTGATCGGACGGGACCCGGGTGACGGCGCTGTGCTGCTCATGCGCGAGACCATGACGCACCGCGGGCCCGATGGCGCGGGGCTCTGGCGAGGGACGGGCGTCGTTTTAGCGCACCGTCGGCTTGCGGTGATCGATACGCGTGACGCGGCGCTGCAGCCGATGCATTCGTCGTGCGGTCGGCATGTCATTGCGTACAACGGCGAGATGTACAACGACAACCAGCTGCGCGAGGCGCTGGGGCGTGAGCCTTCGAGCTACCGGACGAGCTGCGACACGGAGACGCTGGTTGAGCTGCTCGCCTCGAGCGGGCCGGAGGCGCTGCGGGCGCTACGCGGGATGTACGCGTTTGTCTGGGCGGATCTGAACAGGCGCCGGCTGATTGCGTGCCGGGACCCGCTTGGGATCAAGCCGCTCTACTGGGCCAGGACGGGTCAGTCGGTGACGGTTGCGAGTGAGATCGGCGCAATCCTGGCGCACCCGGAGTTTGCGGTTCGGCCCGACATGCTGGGTGTGTCTGCGTATCTGTCGACGGCGCGGGTGGAGCTGGACGACCGGACGATGTTCGAGGGTGTCCGAGTGCTGCGTCCGGGCGAGGTGCTGGAGTTCGATCTGGACGACTGGCGGGCAGAGCCGGTGCGGAGCGCGGTGCCAGCGCCGCCTGCGCGGAGCGAGGCGTGTGCGGTTGATATCCGAAACGCGGTCGAGCAGTCGGTGCTGGCGCATCTGCGGACGGATGTGCCGATCTGCTCGCTGCTCTCGGGCGGACTGGATTCGACGATCATCGCGGGCGTTGCCAGCCAGGCGCTGCCAGGGCTTCGGACGTACTGCGCGGGCTCGGACGCGGATGAGGGCGACCCGCTCGCGGCGCGTCAGGTGGCGCGGGAGCTCGGGACGCTGCACGCGGAGACGATCATCGATCGCGAGATGTTCCTGACCACGTGGCGTGAGACTGTGGGCGCGACGGGATTGCCCATGTGTACGCCCAACGAGGTGGCGATCCGGCTGATCTCGCGGCGGCTGCGCGCCGACGGGCACGTCGTGGCGCTGACGGGCGAGGGCGCTGACGAGTTGTTCGGCGGGTATGAGCTGCCTCTCAGGCTGGCGTGCGAGCACATCGCCTCGGGCAACGCGCGGCCAGGGCTCTTCCAGCTCGAATCCAACGCGTGGCTCTCGACGCAGATGAAGCAGGCGGTGCTTGCGCCGGGCGTGCTCCGTCAGATGGGGGGCGACGAGCCAATCGCAGCGATCTTCGAGCGGCTCTTTGCTGAATCGCGGACGCACGCGACGAGCGATCTGGATTCGCACCTGCGGTTCCAGCGCCGTGTGAACCTGACGGGGCTGCTGCGCCGGCTTGACAGCATGACGATGCTCGAATCGGTCGAGGGGCGGACGCCTCTGACGGACCGCGAGGTGCTGGCGGTGGCGGAGTCGGTGCCGACGGCGCGGCTCTACGACCCGGATGCGGAGCCGATGAGCCAGCGGACAAAGCGGGCGCTGCGCGAGGCGTACCGCGGGCGTGTGAGCGATGTTGCGATGGATCGCGAGAAGGCGAGCTTCCCGCTGCCTTTCCAGAAATGGATGGCCAGGGCGGGCGGCGTGCTGACGGAGTCGGGCTTTGCCAAGCAGGCGTTTACGCCCGCGGCGGTTCACGCGGTGGTGGGTGATACCGAGAATCTGTGGAATCTGGCGTGGCCCATGATGAACCTGGCGCTGTGGGGCGAGCGGTGGTGGGGCAAGAGCTCGCAGATGGAGCAGATACTGGATGTGAAGCCGGCGCGGGGTGGGTTGGTTTTGGGGTGAGCGGGATCGATCCAGTGGCGGAGGCTTCCAGCCTCCGCTGAGATTCAAAAAATGAAATTGGAAATGAATAGGATCAAGGCGGACCCCCTCCGTCCGCTGCGCGGACACCTCCCCCGTCGGCGACGGGGGAGGGGAGATGCATCGGAGGCTGGAAGCCTCCGCCACTGAGGTTTGGGTTCAGCTCGCCTTGGCTTTGTCCGTGCGTGGGACAGAGGCGAGAAGGCGCTGGGTGTACTCGTGGTGCGGGTCGTAGAGGATCTGGTCGCGTTCGCCCTCTTCGACGATCTTGCCCTTGTACATGACGGCGATCCGCTGGCACATGTGGCGGACGACGGCCATGTCGTGGCTGATGAAGAGGTAGCTGAGCCCGAACTCCTGCTGGAGGTCGCGGAGCAGGTTGATGATCTGGCTCTGGATGGAGACATCGAGGGCGGAAGTGGGCTCGTCGCAGACGATGAACTTGGGTTTGACGGCCAGCGCGCGGGCGATGCCGATGCGTTGTTTCTGTCCGCCTGAGAATTCGTGGGGGTACCGGTCCATGGCATTGCGGGGCATGCCGCAGCGTTCGAGGAGTTCGCCCACGCGGTCCATGACGTCAGAGGATTTGGCGAGGCCGTGGATGAGGAGGGGTTCGGCGACGATGTCTCGGATGCGCATGCGGGGGTTGAGGGAGCCGGCGGGATCCTGGAAGATGATCTGCATCTCCTGTCGGAGGTGCCTGAGTCGTGAGCCGCTGGCGGCGAGGACGTCTTCGTTGTTGTAGGTGACGCTGCCGGCGGTGGCTGGGATAAGGCGGAGGATGGCTCGACCGATGGTGGTTTTGCCCGAGCCGGACTCGCCCACGACGCCGACGGTTTTGGCATGGGGGATGTCGAAGGAGACGCCGTCGACGGCCTTGACGACTCGGGCCTGGCCTCCGAGGAGGCCTCCCCCGGAGTGGAAGTGGACGGCGAGGTCGCGGACGGAGACGAGGGGAGTCTTGGCCTGGTCGGTGGTCATGGGGTGATGGTATAGAGGTTTGGGGGTGTGTGCGAGGTTGGTGTATGGGAGCGGGAGGGGGCTTCTTGACGCGTCATCGGGGGTTGCTACAGTTGGCGACTACCGGGCAGGTAGCTCAGTTGGTAGAGCACGGCATTGAAAATGCCGGTGTCGGCGGTTCAAGTCCGCCTCTGCCCATTGATTCGCAAGTCACAGAATCACAAGGAACGCGAACCCCCGCCTTGAGGATTACGGGGGTTTTTCGTTTTTGGGTAGTTCACTATTGGGGCACGGTGGTCGCGCGGGTTCAGCGGGATCAGGTCGGTGCTGGGAGGGTTTACCTGAGGACCTGAGCGGGGAGCGAGACGGTGAAGGCGTGCTCGTGCGAATCGCTGAGTGACAGCCGTTCCGAGTATCCGGGCCAGCGCAGATCCAGAGACCGGGTCGAGGGTGCGTACTCGGCAACGTAGAGGGTTGCGCTTGCGGTTGCGTAGTCCGAACACCAGAGCGGCGGGGCAAGAAAGGACCGGCGCGCCTCGGTGATGTTCTTTCGATCGCCGGTAAGCGACTCGGCCTGTTCCAGCCGATTCTGCGAGTTGGAGAACCGCGCGTACTCGGGCCACTCGACCGCGCCCTGGTGATTGGCCGAGGCCCTGCGTTTGACGAATGACGGCTCTCGATCTGGTCCGAGGAAGGCTGTCACGAAATCGCCGGCGGCATCAACGACCACGAAGGTGTATGGCATGTAGACCGGGAGTCTTTGGAGTGCGCTCTTTGCTTCACTCACCGATGAGCATGTTTCGAGCACGTATCGGCAGATCAACGGAGCCGCAAACCCGCTGCCGATGACGTTTCGGCCGCCAAAGGCGAGAGCGATCGCCAGACCGTGCTCGTTGATGCCGTCGAGAGCACCCCAGAGACAGTCGGTCACGGCGAGCGTGGGAGTGGCGCCCCAGCAGCTCCTGAGCACAATGCCATCGAAGAGCCGCGGGTGATGGTCGTACGACCGCAGCAGCACCGGGCCTCGGTCGGTGTCGAGAATGAGTTGGGTGCACGCACGGATGACTCTGGGCGGATCGAAGAGCGTGAGGAAGCGGGAGATCTCTTCGGTGGCGCCAAAGCGGTTGGTCAGGTTGAGGTGCGTGTCCCGCAGCTCGGGCATGTGCCTTTCGAGCTGATGGACGCAGTACGTGTTGTCCGCGGTGTTCGACTTTCTGATCCACCTCTGGTAGCTGGGCCAGTGCCTTTCAAAGGTGCGTTCGAGGCCTTTGCTCGGGGCTCCGTCCACGATGAATTGAAAGTCGATTTCCATACGGAGTCATACGCCTAGAGGAGCTTGAAGGAGCTGTCCTCGAGTCCGATCCTGGCGTGTTCCATCTTGGGGACGGCCTCGCCGACGTAGTGGGACTGAATGCCCTTGATCCAGGCTTTGGCCCGGTCGGTGAGCTGGAAATCGTCGTCCATGAATCGCCCGGGGCTGACGAGGATGCCGAGGTCGGCGCCCTCGTAAAAGTAGTCGCCCACGCTCGAGATTCGCAGGAAGAAGGCGCGGTTCTCGTGCTGCACGGTCCGGCGGTGGGTCTGGGAGCGGATGTGGATGACGCTGCCGTCATCCTGGAGTTCCCAGATTCCCGATTGCGGTGCGGAGGTGATTCTCTTGACCTGTTCGCCGGTGTGCTTCATGACGAGCTGTGACCACGAATCGATGTTGTCGGGATTCGACCAGCGGTTGCTGAGCTTGCCGGGGTCGACGTGGTAGTTGATGCCCATCCATTCGATCAGGTGGAACAGGAAGAGCGGTGCATCGGCGTGTGCGAACGATGAGAGGTTCGTCATCGAGCTTGCGCCGGTGATACGGGGGTTGCACTCGCCCAGGTACACCTCGTTGCTGTCCAGATCAATCAGGTAATCGAGCTCGAAGTAGCCCCGGTACCCGAGTTGCTTCAGTTCGTTCCCGAATGCCATCGCTGACTCGCGGGCACGGTTGCGGATCTCGTCGCTGAACGCGCCGGCGAAGACCTCGTTGCCGCACCAGCCGCCCTTGTAGGGGGTGAGCTCTTTGAATCCGACGAGTTCGGTCATGAGCGGGCCGACGATCGTGCCCCGGCGTGTCACACAGGCTTCGAGGGCGGCGCCTCGGCAGTTGATGCGTTTCATCACCTTCACCTCGGGAGCGGAGGTGATGTCCTCGGCGTGTTTTTCGAACTCGGCTTCGTTCGAGACGAAGAAGGTGGTGTGTCCGGAGTCGCCGTAGGCGGTCTGGATCACGAGATCGTCGCCGAGTTTTTTGCTGAGTTTGCGGAGTGCCGCGAACGATTCGACGCGTCCCAGGACGTTCGGCACCGAGTGGACACCGGCGCGGTCGGCGATGCGTGTCGTTTCGACCTTGTCGTCGATGCGGTTGCGGAGCTCGGCAGCCGGGAAACAGACCTCCAGGCCGATTTCTTCGCAGAGTTTCTCGGTCTTCTCGTCGAACATCAGGAAGACGGCTTTGCCGCCCGGGCCGCGCTGGCGGATGAGTTCTTTGACGGCCGGGTGTGAGAGCAGGTAGTTGTTGATGTCCTCGATCGAGGTCCAGGGCTCGTGCTCGATCTCCGGGGGCACGAAGACGTTCGGGTGTTCGCCGTCGAAGCAGTCGATCGCGCTGATGAACATGAAGCTGCGCACCCATTCGTCCATGCCCAGCAGGTTGAATGGCGTGGCGCTGATGAAGTAGACGGGCTCCGTGTTTCGGTAGAAGAATCGCCGAACGTCGGACACGCCCCTGAGCGCCCTTGGTTTCTTTGAGGTGGGCCGGTCGGAGGTGAGCGGACGGGCGGCCCGGGTGGGCTTTGTGGGATTGGATTGAGGTGCTTTGTTGGCTGTGCCTGGTCGAGTCCCGCCCATGGTCTACTCCTTGTTGGTTGTTGCTTTGGCGATCTGCTTTGGAGCTGCAGCCCTGAGCGCTGCATCGGTAAAGATTCGGAGACCCTTGGTCGCGTCGTACCCGTGGATCTCTTTGACGTCCAGTTCGAGCAGATAAGAGATGATTTCCTGGCTGATGACCTGGCCCGGTACGAGCACGGGGAAGCCGGGAGGATACGGGGTGATGAAGGCTGCGGAGACGTACTCGCGTCCGCTCCTGATCTCTGCGAGCAGTCCCCGGTCGAGCGCGACCAGATCGATATTCTGGTCGTCGTAGGCGAGGAAGTACGCACGCCTGAGATCGCCCTCGGCTGTTGGGATCTGATCCGGCTTGAAGGACGCGTGGAAGTACGAGAAGTTTGGCAGCGGCGGGCCCTGCGTCAGGGAGTCCACCTTGGCGGAATGCCTGGCCAGCCCGTTGCTGCTCTCGACCGAGAGACGATCGGCGATGTCGTGGGCGATCTCGACGAGCACGTCAACGAGGTACGCGATATCCCCGCGGGTCGTGCCGATGTTGGGCATGAAGAGGACCGTATTGCGCGAGGTCTTGTTGATCTGAATGTCGTACTTGTCCATGAGGAGATGGCGGAACTGGTCGCCGTTGAGGCCCGTGGCACCGATGTAGAGCGTGACCCGTGTCGGATCGAGCGTGAACTCGTCGGTGTGATAGGCCTCGTCGAGCGGGCCCCAGCCCTTGTCGGTGTCGTAGTAGAACTTGACGCCGGAGGGGCGGTGTTCTTTGGGGATCATGTCCTTCGGTCGCAGGACCGAGAAGAACTGCGCCAGATCCGGGTGTTCCGTGATCCGCTGGCGGAGCGTCATTGCCAGGCCGATGGTCTGCTCGACCAGCTCGAATCCTTCGAGCTCGACCTGGCGTCGGCCCGCGTCGAGCGAGGCGACGATCTGGTAGTTGGGCGAGGTCGATGTGTGCGTCATGAACGCTTCGTGGAACGAATCGGCGGCTCGCTGCTCGAAATCCTCGTCGTAGACATGGATCATCGAACCCTGGCGGAGCGATGTCAGCGTCTTGTGCGTTGATTGCGTCGCGTAGACCCTGATCCGAACGCGATCGGGATCGACAGCGAATTTGCCAGTGGCCCCGTTCTCGTCATCGCTCTGAGCGTGACCGTTTCGGTGGCTGTCCCGGTATTCCTGCGATTTGTATTTCGCGCGCAGCTTGGCGGCGGCTTCCATCGCAGTCCGGCGCCGGAGTGTCGGGCTGAACCTGCCGTAGGCGAACCAGGCCTCGTCCCACAGGAAGATCATGTCCGGCTTGATCGCCAGGATGCGTTCCATGACGAGCTCGGGGTCGTACGTGATCCCGTCGAAGGTGCAGTTGGTCAGGATGAGCATCCGGACGCGATCGAGCTTGCCTGCTTCCTTGAGTTCCAGCAGCTGGCGTTCGATCTCGGCGACAGGAACGGCGCCGTACATGGAGTACTGGGGCAGGGCGTACGAGTCGAGGTAGACCGTCATCGCGCCGGCGAGCACGAGCGCGTAGTGGTGGGATTTGTGGCAGTCGCGATCGACGAGCACGATATCGCCCGGCTGGATGAGCGCCTGAGAGACGATTTTGTTTGCGGTCGATGTGCCGTTGGTGACAAAGTAGGTTTGCCGCGCTCCGAACGCGCGTGCGGCGAGGTCCTGTGCTTTCTTGATCGGTCCGCGCGGCTGGAGGAGCGAGTCGAGGCCGCCGCTGGTGGCGGAGGTCTCGGCCATGAAGATGTTCGATCCGTAGAACTCGAGCAGGTCGCGGGCCCAGTGCCCGCTGCTCATGGATTTGCCGCGCGCGATCGGCAGCGCATGGAACACGCCCGTCGGCTTGGCACTGAATCTGCGGAGCGCATCGAAAAACGGGGTGTCGTACCGCGCCTGGACCCATTTGAGCACGCTCAGGTGCTGCTCCATGAACTGGTCGAGGCGGTAGAACACCCGTCGGAAGTCTGTGCCGAGGTTACCGGCTACGCGTTCGAGCGGGGCGTCGGTGACCAGGTAGAGGTCGAGCTCGGGGCGGAGCTTGCGGAGGAGCTTGCTCAGCTCCACGCTCCGCTGGAGCCCGAAGCAGATGGGCAGCTTTTCACGCTGGAGAACATTGAGATATCGCTGGAGCGATTCGTGGCGGTGCGAAGTTTTGAAGGTGTAGTTGTAGCGGAGAAAGACCGCCTGGATCGTCCAGTTGAACTGCACCGCGATGATCGCGTCTTCGACCGAGGGAACGGTCACGACTTCGTAGACGAAATCGTCGGTCTCTCGTCTGCAGGCGCGCAGGCCGTCGCGGAGCTCTTCCTCGTCGTACGCGTCGATGCCGTCAACGACGAGGACTTCGAAATAGGGCTTGCCGTCACGGGAGAACTGGTCCGGGGCCTGATTGCTGCGCTGGTCGCGCCCCAGGCCTCCGCGTGCCTTTGATTCGTGGTTGCCCGGTTCGTGGAGTCGGTAGGCGTCGCCGACGAGTTGGCGGGCGAGTTCTCGCGATTCCGTCACCAGTTCGGCGTAAGCGCCGCGGTCGAAGAGCTGGATGAGCGCGTGGACGCGGTCCAGCCCCGGGTACGCCCAGTAGGACTCGAAATCCCGGAGATCGTTGAGGCTTTTCTGGATCAGCGCCTTGGGCTCGGAGATGTCCCTGCCCGAGCGGGAAAAATCGAGGAGCCAGACCGCGTGCGACTGGAGGTTGTTCCAGGTATCCATCCGGAGCTGGGGAACGGTGTACGCGCCCCAGGACTCGTCGTCAGAGAATATGGTTGGTCCATCGCTGCTCATAGGCCCCCGATCGCGGGCGGTGCTGTCGGGGGGGGCGCGGGCTTCGGGCTCGGTTGGACTGAGAGACCCGCGGTCGAACCGCGTGTCATTTTCTCGAGCGGTCCGAGGGTGTCCAGATACGCCGCGACCCCGGAAGCGCGGTCGTAGACCTTGAACTCGACGGCCCGATCGCGGAAGCTCTTGAGCGGCTGGCCGAGTCCTTTGAGCCCGACTTCGCGTGATCGGCGGACCCGGTCGATGTCGATCTCGATGGCCATGCTTTCTTCGTTCGTGCCCGCCTGGTAGAGCACGTCGCCGGTGGGGGAGACCAGGATGGATCTGCCGTTGCCCCCGTCGCCGATGCCGTTGATATCGATAACGAAGCACTGATTCATGACCGCGGAAGCTCTGACGATGCTCAGCTCGACATCACGGTCGATGCTTGGTGTCAGCGTTGGGTGGATGATGACCTCGGCGCCCATCGCGGCGAGTGTTCTAGTGGTTTCGGGCATCCACATGTCGTAGCAGATGCTGACGCCGAATCGCCCGACTTCCGGGACGTCGAAGACGCAAAACTCGGTGCCGGATTCCACGCCGGTTTCGTAGGGCATGAACGGGAACATCTTGCGGCAACGCGTGACCACAAGTCCTTCTGGATTGATCACCGGCGTCATATTGAAGATGCCGCTTTCGGCTTTCTCGTAGAGAGAGCCTGGGATGAGCCAGATTTTGTGCTTGGCGGCCAGGGCGCAGTATCTGTTCTCGATGTCGTTTGGGATCGGCAGCGCGTTGCCGGTCCAGCCGCCAAAGGTGGCCAGTTCGCTGACAACAACCATCTGCACCCACGGGTAGATCAGCATCAGCATCTCGATGCGATCGCAGATGTGTTCGAGATTCGACTGACGCCCCGAAACATTGAGCTGGAGGCCAGCGATTGCGAATGGACGCATGTGTCAATTGCTCCGTTAGCTCAGAGATTGAGCGTGATTGGACGAGGATGACAGGATCGCGTGTTCGAGTATATCAAGTCCGCGAATGAGTGCGTCATCGCTGATAACTATAGGCGCGAGCAAACGTATGACGTTTCCGTTTACGCCGGCAGGAATTATCAAGAGCCCGTTGCGCTGGCATTCTTCGATGATCTGCGCAACAAGTTGCTTCGCTGGGTGTGCGGGGTTGCCGCCTTCGTTGAACTCAAGAGCCATCATGGCGCCGAGTCCTCGCACGTCGGTGACTTCGATGACTTTCGATGCGATCGCATCGAGTCGGTCGCGGATGATCTTGCCGATATGGACAGCGCGTTCGTTGAGCTTGAGTTCTTCCATTCGCTTGATCGTGGCCAGCGCCGCGACGCACGCGACGGGGTTGCCGCCGTAGGTGCCACCGAGCGTGCCAGGCGTGACTTTGTCCATCACGCTGGCCTTCCCGATGACACTCGAGATCGGGAGTCCGCTGCCCAGTGACTTGGCCCAGGTCGAGAGATCGGGCGTGAATCCGAGCTGCTGGTACGCGCCCCATGAGCCCGTGCGTGCGAATCCGGTCTGCACCTCGTCGGCGATGAGCACGATGCCGTGCTCGTCGCAGATCTGCCGGAGGCCGTGCATATACGCGGCCGGGACGACGTTGAATCCGCCCTCACCCTGGACGAGTTCGATGATGACAGCCGCGACATCGGTTGCCGACACGGTGTCCAGGATCGCTCCGCGCAGCCGGGCGAGCTCTCGGTCGACAACCTGCTGCTCGGTCTCGCCAGTGCGCAGCCGGACGACCGGGTATGGCAACCGGTAGACCTCGGGCGCAAAGGGGCCGCACCCGACCTTGTAGGAGATTTTGGAGGTGAGCGTTGTGGCCAGGAGCGTCCTCCCGTGGAAGCCGCCGGTGTAGCAGATGATCGCGTCGCGCCCGGTCGCCTGGCGGGCGATCTTGATCGCGTTCTCCACGGCCTCTGCCCCGCTGTTGACGAGCAGCGCCTTGGTGTTCGGCCCGTGCGGCAGGATCTCGACGAGTTTTTCGCAGAGCGCGACGTACGGCTCGTACGTCGCGACATGGATGCTCGCGTGGATCAATCGGCCGGCCTGCTCGCGGATCGCTTCGACTACCTCGGGGTCGCAGTGCCCGAGATTCATCACGCCGATACCGCCGGCAAAGTCGATGAATGCGCGTCCCTCGACATCGACAAGCGTCGCGCCGTTGGCTGATGCGGCGGTCATGTCTGACAGGCGGCCGACGCCGCGGCAGACGACTCGCTCGCGACGGTTGATGAGTTCCTCACTGGACGACATAATGATTGGGTCCTTGGCTGGCTTGGCGTCAGAGGCGCCAAGACACGTACTTCAGCTCGGTGTATTCGTCCATGGCGTAACGCCCGCCCTCACGACCGAACCCAGAGTGTTTCATTCCGCCGAACGGTGCCTGGGCCGTGGAGGGCGCACCGTCGTTGGCGCCGATGATGCCGTACTCCAATGCCTCGGCAACGCGCATCAGCCTGGAGGCATCGCGTGTGAAGAAATACGCGGCCAGACCATACTCTGAGGCGTTGGCGAGTTCGATCACTTCCTGTTCGTCGGTGAAACCGGCGATGGGGGCGACCGGCCCGAATGTTTCTTCCCGGCAGAGCTGCATTTGGGGAGTCATGCCCTGGATGATCGTGGGGGCGTAGAAGCGATCGGCGAGACCGTCGATACGGACTCGGCTTCCGCCGATGAGGACCTTGGCGCCCTGCGAGCGAGCGTCCTCAACGTGCGACTCGACCTTTTCGACCGCGGCATCGTTGATGAGCGGGCCGATCACGGTGCCTTCGGTGAGGCCGTTGCCAACACCGAACTGGCGGATCGTCTTCGTAAAGCGAGCGGAGAACTCGTCGACCACGGCGCTCTGCACGTAGAACCGGTTGGCGCAGATGCAGGTCTGGCCCGCGTTGCGGAATTTGCAGGCGACCGCGGCAGCGACTGCCAGGTCGAGGTCCGCGTCGTCGAAGACGATAAAGGGCGCGTGCCCGCCCAGCTCCAGCGAGAGACGGAGGAGGTTCGTCGCGGCCTTTGACATCAGCATCCGGCCGACTTCGGTCGAGCCGGTGAACGAGAGCTTGCGGACCCTGTCGTCGCTGAAGATGGTGTCTCCGATCGCTGCGGGCTTGCCCGTGACGATGTTGACGACGCCCGCGGGGATGCCCGCCTCGCAGGCGAGCTGACCGATCGCCAGGGCCGACAGCGGGGTTTCTTCTGCGGGCTTGATGACCACGGTGCAGCCGGCGGCCAGCGCGGGTCCCAGCTTCCGGGTGATCATGGCTGCGGGGAAGTTCCAGGGCGTGATGATCGCGGCTACACCTACCGGCTGGCGCAGCACGAGGATGCGCTTGTCGGCTGACGATGCGGGAACGATGTCGCCGTTGAGCCTTTTGCCTTCCTCGGCGGCCCAGTCCAGGAAGGAAGCCGCGTACCCGATCTCGCCCTTCGATTCAGCGAGCGGCTTGCCCTGCTCGAGGGTCATCAGGCGGGCGAGGCGATCGATGTCCCGCTTCATGAGTGACGAGAGGTTGGTCAGATAGGTCGCTCTGGCGGCCGCGGGTAAGGCAGCCCAAGGCTTCTGCGCAGCCCAAGCGGCATCGATCGCGGCAGTCGTACCGGCGGCGCCGACGTCCGGGACGGTCCCGATCAGCTCGTCGCTCGCGGGATTGGTGACATCCAGCGTGGCGCCGTCCTTGGAGGCTGTCCACTGGCCGTTGATGAGGTTTGTGTATGCTGTGGGCACTGGCGCTCCCGGAACGGGGGTACGAGTGCCGTAGCTTACAGCACCAGTCCTCCATTGTGCCGGAGTCTATGCAACCTGTGATCCGTCTTTGGTGTCGTTCGCTGCGACGCGCCCGCAATTTGGTGCGAATTGCCGGGCAGTCCGTTGACCGATGGAATGCTTGAGGCGATTCGAAATCCGATTCGGCATCCAATGGTTGCAGGCGCACTGCACGCCTCCAAAGAACCCGGGTGACTGGTCGCCGGGAGGCCTTGGAGAATGCGATGGCACCGGCGGTGCTTTCGTTCAGGCGGATTTGCTCTGGGGCCATTGGGCGATGGGCTGGAGGAGTCGGCGTTCGCTCTCGGTGAGAAGAGCCTGAGCCTTGACCGAGTCGACCGGGCGTGACAGGTAGAACCCTTGGCCGCTCTGGCAACCCAGCGCCTGCAGCTGCGAGAGCTGATCCTTGGTCTCGATGCCCTCGGCGATGACTCGGAGGTTTCGGTTGCTGGCCATCTGCTGGATCGCGTTGACGATATTGGCGACTTGGCCGTTGAGGAGCATGTTGGTGACAAATGAGCGATCGATTTTGATTGCATCGACGGGGAGCGTGTGGAAGGTGCTCAGCGAGGAGTAACCGGTCCCAAAGTCGTCGAGGTGGAGTTTCACGCCCAGCTTGCGGATCGAATCCAGTTGCTGGCAGACCATGGCTACGTTCTCGATGAAGACACTCTCGGTGAGCTCGACGTTCAGGTATTCGCCGGGGAGCCCGATCTCCTGAAGGATCTCGCCGAGGGTATGGGCGAATTGATGCTCGGCGAGCTGGCGTGTCGAGACGTTCACGCTGATCGAGAGATCGGTGAGCGAGGGGAACTGCTGCCGCCAGACCATGAGCTGCTGGCAGCTCTCTCTGAGCACCCAGTAGCCGATCTCGTGGATGCATCCGGATTCCTCGGCGATGGGGATGAACAAGGTCGGGCTGATGACACCGAGTGTTGGATGCCACCAGCGTGCGAGTGCCTCGAATCCTTCCGGGATGCCCGACTCGAGTGAGATCACGGGCTGGTACACGAGCCGGATCTGGTTCTCGTGGATCGCCGATTTCAGGTCGTTGCGGAGCTTCTTGCGGGTGATGACGCTCTGGCGGATCGAGTCATCAAAGACGCAAATCTGGCCCTTGCCGTTGGCTTTGGCCTGGTAGAGCGCGGCGTCCGCGTCTCTGAGCGCGTCGTCGGGGAACAGGTGCTCCTTCGTTCCGATCGCGCAGCCGAGACTGATCGAAGAAGAGATGACGCGTCCGCCGAGCGTGATGGGCTGGCGCATCAGCTCCTGGATGCGATTGGCGATCGAAAGCATATTCTGAGCGGATTGCGGGTTGTCGAGCAGGAGAACGAATTCATCTCCACCGAGGCGGGCGGGGATGTCGCCGCGGGTCCGGATCGAATGCCCCATCGATCGCACGCAGCTCTTGAGCCGGTTGGCCACCTCGACCAGCAGGAAATCTCCCATGGCATGGCCATAGGTGTCGTTGATCATTTTGAAGTCGTCGATGTCGATAAAGATCACGGCGTACTGGCTTTGCGGGTCCAGCTTGGCGCGCTCGATGCACATCTCGATGCGCTCATAGAGCAGCACACGATTCGGAAGCTGTGTCAGTGAGTCGAATTTCAAGAGTCCTTCGATGCTCTGCCTCGCCTGGACTTCCCTGCTGAGCGACATGTTCGTCTTGGCCAGCTCGCTCTGGTACTCGCAGGCCTTCTCGTCGCGTGTGCGCTTCTGGGACAGCGAGTCGGCCATCTGCCAGACCTCGGCCGAGTCGAAGGGCTTGCGGAGCAACAGGAGCTTGTGGGTCTGCCCGAGTTCTTCGACGACCTCATCCCAGGGCGTGTCGGAATAGGCTGTGCTGATGACCACCTCGAGATCGGGATCGACGTTCCAGAGGTTTTTGACGGTCTCGATGCCGTTCCAGCCCGGTGGCATGCGCATATCAACGAAGGCCATCTTGTAAGGCCTTCCCTCGGCGATCGCGGCCTTGAGTAATTCCAGACCCCGTTCGCCCTGTGTGGCGGTGTCGACCTCGAACGAGGTCCGGTTCGCAGCCTTGGCGCTCGGGCGCTCTCCGAAGAGCGCTTCCTCAGCGGCCATGAGCGACGTGTTCGCAGCCGAAGCCGGGCGCAGAATGGAGAGGTAAGCGGTGTGGATCGATGCTTCGTCGTCGATCACAAGTATTCTGTACGGTGCCGAGTGCGCCTGTTTCATGCTGCTTTCCTCTTGGCCTGAGCCTTAGTCGGGATGTCGAGCCTGAACGTGGTTCCGATGCCATTGATGGAGCGCACGAGCGTGAGAGAGCCGTTCATCTCTTTCATCGCCAACCAGCAGTAGTGCAGCCCGATGCCCTGGCCGTCGGACTTCGTCGTAAAGCCTTTCGTGAACAGTCGGTCGATGTATTCGGGCTTGATGCCCGGGCCGTTGTCGGTGATTTCGAGCGAGACCGATCCGTTCTCGGCGCCGGCGACTGAGATTTCCACTCGGGGGGACGCGGTCTGAGCGATCGTGAGCGCGTCCTTGGCGTTCGTCAGCAGGTTGATGATGACCTGTGTGAGCTTGGAAGCATCGCAGTAGACATCGACCTCCATGTTCCTGTTCAGATCGATCTCGATCGCGTGCTTGGCGTATGAAGCTTCGACCAGAGGCAAGACGCTGCCGACGATGTCCAGCAGGCACGCTCTTTCGATGAAGTTCTCGGTCTTGGCGATGCCCTGGTGAGAGGCCACGATCAGCTTGACGTGACCAAGCCCGTCGCGCAGGCTGGTCAGGTCCTGCTGGATCAGGGCCGATTCTGCGGTGAGCTGCTCCGTGAGCGTGGCAAGATAAGCCGGCAGATGTGTGCCCTTCTGGCCGGGAGAGAACAACGCGGGCAGATTGTCGGAGTGCTCGCTGAGCAGGCCGGAGACTTTCCTGAGGCTGGGCAGGTGCGTGTGGGCCAGCTTGTTGTCCATGGAGTCGGCGATCACGCACACGTTGGTCATCGCGTTGCCGACGTTGTGGAGCACGCCCGTTGCGACCTCTGCCTTGCCGGCCTGGCGGGAGAGCTTGATGGAGCTGACGCGGAGCTGCTCGAGCTTTTCGAGCATCTGATTAAACGACGAGGCGAGGATGCCGAGCTCGTCATCTCGGTTGCATTGGATCTTGTCGCTCAGCTTGCCGCTCTGACCGACGCGCTTGGCGTGCTCCGAGAGGGCCATCAGCGGGTTCGTCACGATCTTGCCGACCACGATCAGGATGGCCAGCAGCGAGACGAAGCCCGCGATGACCAGAGACCAGGTGGCGATCTTGGTAGCATGCCGTCCCTGGAGCGAGATCGATCGGTCGCCGGTGGTCTGGATGACCATGACGGGCTCGCTGTGTCCGTCGTTGAAGTACCCGGTGACGGACAGCTGCTCCGAGCTGGTCAGGGTCTGCGTGGGCGTCAGAGACTTGCCCGCTCCGGCGATGACCTCTCTGTCGTGTTCGGTCAGGTTCTTGCTCTTCGGATCGATGATCGTGAATTCAACCCCGACCTGCTCCTTGAGCTCGTCGATGCGCTCGTCGGTGAGACGGCGCCCGAAGATGAGCACGCCCGCCATCGGCCCCTCGTACTGGCTCGTCAGTATCGGTCGCGAGGTGAGCAGGATGAAACCGAGCTTGGTCCGAAAGACGCCTTCGACTTTGCTGTCCTTATGCGCCGTGACGCCCATCAGAGGGTGGTCGGGCGGTAGGCGGTCCGGCGGGAGCCACTCGAGGGTGATCGGAATGCCGGGTTCGAGCTGGGCGACGTGCTTCCAGTAGACGCTGCCGTCGGTCTTGACGATGTAGAGCACGTCCATCTGCTGATCGATGAACCACTGGGGATTGTCAAGGTTTCCCGCGTGAAAGTCGGGGTTGTTCCCTTGGACATAGTGGTACGGATCGTCCCAGGACGCCCAGTCGAAGCAGAGCTGGCTGAGCGAATCGAGGTCCTTCAGGATCGCGTTCTGGCAGAGGTCCCAGTCTTCCGATGCGTGAGCGCTCTCGAGCGCCAAGAAGCTGGGCATGACAGCGAAGCGCTGGATGAGATAACTCGTCGGCACCGAGACAGACATGAGCACCACGATCAGGACTGAGATTTTGAAGCGGATGCTCATTGGTCGATTCCCTTGTGAGCCCTAGAACTCGGCAGAGATCCCGGCTGTGAAGATGGCCTCGGTTTCGTTGTCGTCGTTGTACGTGCTTGCAGCATCGCCTAGAAAGAGCACCTCGATGCCCGCAGAGATGCTCCAGGAACCCCAGGAATCATCGAGGGCGAGCGGGATGCAGATGCTCGTCCCGACGCTGGCAAAGCCGAACACGTCGTTTTCGCCGTTGTCACCCTCGTAGTAGTTGCTCAGGCTGAACCCGACCGAGGCGGGGAAGCAGATCTCAACGCCTTCGAGGGGCCCGTCCTCGATCGCATATCCGGGCGAGATCGCTAGTTCCAGATACGTGCCCGGTCGCCCGCCGTCGTTGGCGTTGTCCCCGGTTTCGATCGCGATGAGGACCGAGGGCTGGAGCGCCATGTGACCCATATGTTCGGAGTCGTCCAGTGCAGCGCTCAAGTACAGCTCCTCGATGGTGCTCCACGCATCCGAGGGGCTTGTATACAGGTAGTAGAGCGCTTCGAAATACCATGGCCCGTGCTCGGCACCCAGGCCCGTGTAGATGTCGCTCTCGTACCAGTCCTTGAGGAACGAGTCCGTTGTCCCTGCGTCGGTGGCCTCGCTGTGGATGGAATTCCATGTGCCCATCAGGGCCAGGAGTGTGGTGCTCTGGCCGCGATACACCTCGAGGGAGACATCGGCGTAGGGCTGCGTGATCAGTCCGGAGTCTTCGTAGAGGAAACCGCGGCAGTAGTACGCTGAGGTGACGTCAACACCGAATTCGATCGTAAAGCGTGATTCGGGCGGGAGGTCTTCGCCCAGATGGTCATCCTGAGCAAGGCCCTGAGTCGCCCACGCGAGCAATGAAGCAGTGGAAAGAGCCGCAAAAACATGTTGCATTGCAGGTACTCAGCGGGGCGGATTGTGTGACGCTTACAGGCGTCCAGGATGCCCCTATCGACGACCAGAAAGTCCTGAATGATCCTGAGCCGGGATCCGAGTGAGAAATAAACTCACGCTCATGGGTCATGCCTGAGAACCGCGAACATGAACGGTTCGCTGGCTTGCCGGGGCAACCTGATCGCACCCTGTTCGAGGCAGTAGACTCCGCTTAGGAGCGATCCCGGCGTGGATGCTCTGACTGGCTTGAACTCGATTTGCCGGCGTCGGACATAATCGGCTTTTGCGGGTCTCTCGCTTGGGTTGCCTGCACTCTCGCCCGTGCGCAGGACATCGTGCGCGATCCGTTGATCGGTGCGCGCAGGTATCGGTGTCGTACTCCCGCTTCGCAGGCGCGCAGGGCGTGTTGCTACTATGTGGACACTTATGAGCAACACGCCGACACCACCGGAAGAGTTTGTGCAGACGACACCGGCTGCCGAGCCGCTTGTGGTTGAAGAGATCGATCTCGAGGAAGTGATCGACGCCAGCGACGCGCAGGCCTGCACCGCGTGGTACGCGGACACGGATACCTCCGATGCGGTGCACATCCTCTCGGGGCTCTCGGACGCCCAGCGGGCGCGGCTGCTCGAGCTGCTGAGCCCAGAGGACGCCGCTGACGTCCTGGAGCTGCTACCCGAATCGCAGGCGATCGATGCGCTGGAAGAGCTCTCCGCGTCTGTGGCCGCGAACATCATCGAGGAACTCGACAGCAACGAGCGGGCCAACTACATCCGTGCGCTCGATGACGAGGACGCCGAGGCGATCCTGACCGAGATCGATGCGCCCACGGCCCAGGACATCCGCAAGCTGGCATCCTACGAGGACGACTCGGCCGGTTCGTTGATGCTGACGGAGTACCTCTCGTTCCCGGAGAGCTGGACCGTCCGGGAGCTGCTGGCAGACATCGAGGGCAATGCGGAGCGCTACGCGGGATACAACATCCAGTACACGTACGTCGTGGATGACGAGGGTCGGCTCAAGGGCGTGCTCCCGCTGCGGAACGTGATCCTGGCCAAGCGAGCGACCGTTGCCAGTGAGATCATGATCCCAAGCCCGATCTCCGTCCGGGACACGAGCCCTCTGGACGATGTGCGCGCGGTGTTCCGGGAGCACTCCTTCCTGGGCTTGCCTGTGATCGATGACGAGGGGCGGATCGTCGGCGTGATCGAGGCGGGCGACGTCTCCAAGGCCGACGCGGAGGACGCCGACGAGCTGTACCGTCAGTCGCAGGGCATCGTGGGCGGCGAGGAACTCCGCAGCATGCCGCTGATGCTCCGGTCGCGTCGTCGTCTGGCGTGGCTGAGCGCGAACATCGTGCTGAACATGATCGCGGCGAGCATGATCGCTCTGCATCAAGACACGCTTGAAGCGGTGATCGCGCTGGCGGTGTTCCTGCCGATCATCTCGGACATGAGCGGTTGCTCGGGCAACCAGGCCGTGGCGGTCACGATGCGGGAGCTGACGCTGGGCGTGACGCGTCCGCAGGACGTCGCCCGCGTGTTCTTCAAGGAGTGCTCGCTCGGGCTGATCAACGGGACGGCGCTCGGGCTCCTGATCGGGGGCGTCGCGTACCTCTGGAAGGGGAACCTGGTGCTCAGCGCGGTGGTCGGGTCTGCTCTGGCGCTCAACACCGTGATCGCTGTCTGCATCGGCGGGCTCGTGCCTCTCTTGATGAAGAGATTCAAGGCCGACCCGGCGCTCGCCTCGGGACCGATCCTGACGACGGTCACCGACATGTGCGGCTTCTTTATTGTGCTGACGCTCGCTTCGTCCGTCCTGTCCTACCTCACCTGACGGTCGCCCCTGCGCTTACTTGCCATTGGCCCCAAGGGCAGCCCACGCTTCGGAGAACGTCATCGCCCGCCCGGGCGTGCCCGCGAGGAAGGCGTCGGCGTCGGGCTTGTTCGCAAATGCCGCGATACTCGAGCCCATCGGGGTGCGCAGACCTTCGGAGAGGACAAACGTGGCATTCTTTGTTTCGAACCACTCGGGCGAGGCGTGGTCGTTGGACCACCGGGCGTGGATCTGCAGATCGGAGTGCTCGGTTTCGTAGCGGACCTGGCAGTTGAAGTCGTCGAAGAGCTTTGGCTCGGGCCCGCGCGGGCCCTGGACGATGGTCGCCGTGGCCCAGCGGGCGTCGCTGATGATCATGTTGCACTCGTCGCAGACGTCGTGGGCGAGCCTGACCGAAGGGGGCCCATCTTCAAGTCCGTCGTCGCACGCGGTCAGCGGGGCGACAAGAAGTGCAACTAGCAGTGCGCTCCGTACGTTCATGCTTTGCTCCTTGCAAAGAGGAGTGTGGCCAGTGCCAACGGGACCAGCATCCACAGGACCAGCGACGCACCGAGTACCCAGGGCAGAGCCCCGCCAAGCGTAATCGAGGCATACGCCCCAACCGGGCCCAGCACGTCTAGCGTCGCGTTGAGGTTGACGATCACACCCATTTTGAACGATTGCAGCGGGTTGAGCGTGGCGACCGCGAAGATCTCCTGCACGCGGAGCTTGAAGATGATGGAGCTTGCCATGAGCCCGAGATCGCTGAGGAACACGAGCGTGAGCCACACAAACAAAGCCAGGCCCGTGGCGACCGATGACCGGCGCGAGAGCACCGAGATCAGCAGCCCGAGCGCCAGCATCGCCAGTGCCAGGAGCGCCGAGAAGCAGACAAGCAGGAGGTAGTCGGCGCTGCCCACGGAGCCTGTACGCCAGGCCAGGACGATCGCGCTGATTCCAAAGCCGATGGCAAGCGAGCAGACAAGCGCGAGCGCCAGGCCCATGTACTTGCCCAGGATGATCTGGGTGCGGGAGACGGGCTGGGCCATGAGGTAGACGAGCGTGCCGCGCTCGCGTTCGCCCGCGATCGCCCCGGCACCGGCGGTCAACGCCATGAGCGGGACGATGAGCATGATCAGGTTGAGCAAGCCCGCGGCGGTGCGCCCAAACCCTGCAAATCCGTGCGAGCCCACCCCGCTGAGCGAGAGGAACGAGACACCCACGGCCATCACGCTCAGCGCCAGCGTGTAGAGCAGGAACCAGCGGCTGGAGATGGCATCGCGGAAGTCGCGGCGCGCAAAGGCGAGGACGCCTGCCAGGTACTTGGGCGCGGGCGTTGAGCCCGTGGCGCTCGGGCGGAACGTGGGGGCGGTGAGGGTGCTCATCGTGCGTTCTCCGGGATGGTGACGTCATCGAGGACCTCGATGTCGCGGACATCGATCTGATAACGGGCCAGCGCTGAAACGGGCTCAGCCTTGCGATCACGCGGGACGGCGACGCAGAGGCCGTGACCGTTGAGATGCACGGCGTGCCCCTCTCTGCGCAGCGCATCGGCGGCGTCGGTTTCTTGGGCCATGGTGAGGTGGAGCCGGATGACCTGCACGGGCTTCTCTGTGGGCCAGAGCTCTGCGGGCGTGGTGTCGCGCTGGATCACGCCCTTCTCAAGCACCAGCACCCGTGAGGCCAGCGAGATGACCTCGTCGGGCCTGTGCGAGGCGAAGAGAAGCGTCTTGCCCGCTTCCTTGAGGGCGCTGAGTGTCTGAACGACCTCGGCGCGTCCGCTTGCATCCAGGTTGGATGTGGGCTCGTCCAGAATGATCAGGGGTGGGTCGCTTAAGAGCGCAATCGCCAGCGCCAAGCGCTGCTTCATACCTCCCGAGAGATCGCGGACGCGTTTGTGCTCGTGCCCGGTCAGACCCACGGTGTCCAGCGCCTCATGGGCTCTGGCGTGCGAGGCTCTGCGGAGTCCCGCGAAGAAGCCCATCGCCGAGGCGAGGCGGACGTCGTCGTGGAACGACAGCTCCTGCGGGACGTAGCCCACCCGGGCGCGTGCGTGCCTTCCCTTGCGGCGGACGTTCATCCCGTCGATTGAGGCAGCCCCCCGCGAGCGGGTGATGCCAAGCAGGCACCGGATGAGCGTGGTCTTGCCCGCGCCGTTGCTGCCCCAGAGGGCCAGAGCCTGCCCGTCTTCGAGTTCGAAGGAGACGTCGTTGACCGCGGCGTACTTCCCGTAGCGCTTGGTGATGTGCTTTGCGGTGATCATGAGGCGTGCGCCTTTCGGTTGAATTCGGGGAGCCTTTGTCGTCCGAGCAGCGCGGCTCCGCCAAGGCCAAAGGCGAGCAGGGCGCCCGCGACCAGCGCCATGCCGAGGGCTGACCTGGGCTCGGCGCTTGCGCGGGGCGCAAAGACAGGGGGTTGGCTCAGGGGCGAGGGATCCACGAGCGAGGGCTCCGGACGGAGCTCTGGCAGCGCACGCGCGGTGAACTCGATGGCCTGCTGTGCGGGGCTGTGAACAAAGAGCCGAAGGTTCGGTTCCGCGTTGAGCATGGCGCCAAAGAGACTCCGCGGCTCGTAGGGCATGTCACCGATGCCGTCGCGGTCGAGATCGATTCCCGCGTAGTCGGACCAGTAGTTGCCCCGGCTCTCTAAAGCAAAGGCGTTCTTGGTCAGCTGCCCGCGTCCGTGTGTTGCGGCTGATTGCTCGTTTTCGATGAACGCGTTGCGTGTGAAGACGTTGTCGTGCGTGTTGGGCGTTGCCAGGAGTCCGATCTCGTTGAAAGCGATGAGGTTGCCCTCAAAGAGCCCGGTCGATCCGAGCGAGGAGGGGCTGTTGTCGAGGTAGATTCCGACGCGGTTGGCCAGCAGCGCGTTGTGGTCGATGGTGATGTCGTCGCAGTCCTTGAGTCCGATGCCGTAGCCGCTGGCACCGCGGTTGTTGACCATCTGGTTGCCCGTCAGGTGGATGGAGTTGCTGTACATGAGGTAGATACCCACAGAGTTTGCGGTGAGCGTGTTGTTGGCGAGCGTCGTGTTGTGCGAATACATGAAGTGCAGGCCGTAGCGGGAATCCGAGACGGTGTTGTGCGCGATGGTGAGGCTCTCGGAGTACCAGAAGACCATGTCTCTGGAGTCGGAGACGGTGTTGTGCTCGACGACTGCGCCGTGGCACCACCAGAGCCTGATGCCGTCTCCTCGGCGCTCGGGCTCGAGCGCCTTGCACTGAATGGTGTTGCCCCTGATGACCGAGTCTGGCGCTTCGCGGATGTCGATGCCAAAGAGCGTGTCGGTGACCGTGTTGTTCTCGATGACGACCGGCCCGGTCAGGGCGCGGATGCCCGCGGATTCGTTGGTGATGTTCTGATCCGACCCCCGGACGGCAAAGCCCTTAAACGTAACGTTCGGGACCCGGATCTCCACGACCGTGCCCTTGTTGACCGCGTCGATCGTTGCGACGCCCCGGCCGTCGAGTGTGACGGCTTTGCGCACCAGCAGGTTGCCCTCGTAGACCCCGGGCGGGACCGTGATGACGTCGCCCGGTTCGGCACTGTCGATGAGATCGTGGATCGCTTGGACAGAGGCCGGCTGCTGCGCGTGCGTGGCGCACGCAAGGCTTGCCAGCAGCGCCACGCCAAGGACCGTGATGAGGCGACAAGCTGAGATCATGACTGGGTCCCGGCCTCGGCGCGCTGAGCCTTGATGAGCGGGAGATACGCCCGGCGGTGGAAGAACAGCGCCATGACAATGACGACCGAGGCGATGCAGGCGAGGATGAGCCCGATGCCCGGGGTTGCGACGGTGACGAACTGCCCGATGCCGCCCTTGCCGAGCGCGGTGGGGACAAAGGGCTTGATCGCGCTTGAGAGCGGCGCATCGGGGTCGAGGTTGAGCCCGAAGTGCCTCATCCAGAGGTGCAGGTCGACCAGGAAGACGACGGGGAACAAGACCGTTGGCGCGACGAGCAGGACGGCCCATCGCCTGTGGATGAACGCGGCCAGCTCGAGGAAGACGACGAACAGAATCATGATGAAAACGCCGACCTTGCGCTCGAACTGAGCGGCCTCGAAGAGCGATCGCATGCCGATGTAGTGGTTGAGTCCGTCGATCTCGACGACGTCACCCGTCAGGGAATTGAGATACGCGGTCATGTGCAGACTCTCGGGGTACTGCGGCGCTTGGAGTTCCATGTGCCAGTAGGGCAGGAAGAGCGAGACCAGGAGCAGAACCCTTGCCAAGAGGAAGAGCAGGCCCGGTGTGGTGTACCGGATTCGGTGCTGGCTGAGCTCGTCCTTGCTGACGCGTGGGCCGAGGATGCGTTCGATGATGCCGGTGCTCACGGGGATCTCCTTCGAGTGCTCGGTTGGGGCGCGCGTGGCGCAAGGCGGGTTTGAAGCCGGCGCGGACGCTTCCGCGTACGCGCCGGGGAAACGGATCTATTCGGGCTCGACCATGAAGTAGCCCATCATCTCAAGGTGCAGCGCCGAGCAGAACTCGGAGCAGTAGAAGGGGAAGGTCCCGGGGGTGTCTGCGACGAATTCGAGTGTGATGGTCTCACCCGGCTCGAGGCTGGCGGCGATGTTGTACGCGGGGACGGCAAAGCCGTGGACCGCGTCGACGGCTCGCTCAATGTTGGTCATGCGCCAGATCACGGTGTCGCCCTGCTTAACGGAGATCTGATCCGGGTTGAACTGGCTGCGGACGACGGACATGTTGATCTCGACCGTGCTGCCGTTGCGGACGATCCGCTCGGAGCCCTTCTTGGGGGCCATCGGGTCCAGAGTCTGGGTGTGCGGGTCCCAGCCGATCTCGGGGTAGATGCTCCAGGGCTTGAGGATGTCGGCGTTGATGATCTGCGCGTAGTGGGGTTCGCCGAAGCCGATGGGCATGTCGTAGATCACGGGCATCTCGGTGCCCTTGCCCGAGATGTCGATGAGCTGGAAGTTCTGGGCCAGCAGCGGGCCCGGGTTGATGAAGCGATCGACCGACCACTTGTTGTACGCGATCAGGTACTTGCCCTGCGGGCTGACGGTGTCGCCGTGCACGGCGCCGATGTGACCGACGTTGTACTGAACGGGAGTCTTGTGCACGAGCGTCCAGTCGGGCTCGGGCGTGCCTTTGGCGTATTGCCCGCCCATGGTCCAGCGCGCTACGGCCGAGTCCAGGAAGAGCGAGGTGTACGCGTACCCGTCGTCACCGAACTGGGTGTGTAGCGGGCCAAGACCCACTTCGATGCGCGCCTCGACGATGGTGTCGAAGTCGAGGATCGGGATGCCGTAGTCGTCGTTGCCCGAGTAGGTCTTGTCGGCGATCGCCTTCTTCATTTTGTCGAACGAGTAGACGGTCACGTGCGGGTCGAGCTTGCCCGAGACGACGATGAAGTCGCCCTTGGGCGCGATGTCCACGCCGTGGGGGCTTCTTGGCTCGGGCGTCAGATGCAGGAGCCCCTCGGCGACGGCGGTATCGATCGAGATGACGGGGAATCCGTGGACCATCTCGGCCTTGCCGGCCTTGAAGACCTTCTCGGCTTTGTGCCAGTCGATGATGTGCATGAAGTCGGTCGCGTTCCGGCTCACGCCGGCTTCGAACGGCGGCTTCTTGTCCTGTACGCCACCGGTGGCCATCTCGGTATTGAGCGAGTTGATGAAGAGGTAGCCGTCGCTGACCTGCTTGCCCGCGTCGACGAGGTCCTGCCAGTAGGGGGGCAGTTCCATGGCGAAGGACTCTTCCTTGTTGATCCGCCCCTTCTTGCGGTCGAACTTCCAGAAGATCACCGAGCCTCGGTGTGTTTCCTTGTAGGTTTCGATCGGTGCGTACCCCGAGCCGAGTGGGACGCCATACTGCGAACTCTCGACGACGTACTCGGTATTAGGCGTGACGCAGAGGCCGTGGTTGCTGACGGTCAGCGGGTTCTTGAGGATCTGCTTGGTCTCGAAGTCGCGCAGATCGATCACGGCAAAGCGAGCGTTGATCTTGTCGTTGATGAACAGCCACTGGCCGTCGTAGTCGCCGTTGGTCTCAGAGAGCGAAGGATGGTGCGTGTCGCCCCAGAGGTTTGGCTTGCCGGCGACGTCGCCCTGTGCCAGCACGTCGTTGCCGACGCCATAGCCCCAGCCCTGCCATGGCTCGGGCGTGAAAACAGCGATCGTGCGGAGCAGACGCATCGAGGGCACGCCGATGACGTGGACCTGACCGCTGTGCCCGCCCGACGAGAAGATGACAAACTCGTCAAGCATGCCGCTGGGTGTGTAGGTTTTCGCGGCTGCGAGGAGATCGGCCGTGGAGAGGCCTCTTTCCTTGGCGATGGCCTGGACATCGTTCATGGACTGCGACTGCGCCAGACCGGCGAAGGCTGCCATCGATGCTACGGCGAGCGTGCCCAACGATTTCTGGATGATGAGACGTCCCATCGAGTTCTCCTTGCTAGAGGTATGTTTGCTGTCAATGTCAGAAGAAACGGTCATTCATGGATGCTGCGGATGTACGCAGCGATGTCGGCGATCTGCTCTTCGCTGAGCGCGGGGTTGCCGCCCTTGGGCGGCATATCCAGCCCGGTGGTGTTGTCTGCGTCCCAGATCGGGCGTCCCATCTTGATGAACTTGATGAGCCCCGTCTCGTCGAGTCCCCCGACGAACTCGCTCGTGTCGAGCGCCTTGCCAAGCCCGGGGATGCCCTCGCCCTCCTGGCCATGACAGGCCGAGCAGGACGAGACGAAAAGCTCGTGTCCGACGGAGTCCACGATGTCGCCCGCCTGGGCAACCTGCGTGGTGCGATCGACCACCCACGCGTCCACCGAGGCGACCGGCTGCGATGGGTCCTGGATCGAGCGCAGGAAGGCGACGACGGCCCTGACGGCTTCGTCGCGGATGGGCCTGCCGCCCCGCGCCGGCATCGCGGCCCCGGTTGTGTTCTCCGGGTCGTCAGACATACGCCCGGAAGCAATAATGTCGAACAGCTCATTGTCGGAATGATTCTGGACGTACGCGCTGTTGCGAAGGGGCTTGCCCAGCCTCGGGATGCCCGTCGCATCCGGCGCGTGGCACAGGGCGCACGAGTTGCTGAAAGTCTTGGTGCCCACTTCCAGCAGCAGCGGGCTCACGCCCGCGGCCTGGGCGATCTCTGAAAAGGGGTGCACCGGCTCGGGAGGCAGCGCGATCGCGACGAGGGCGAACATCCCCACGCCCGTGGCGCCCATCAGGACCGGCAGCGAAAGCGCGAACAGGCGGTTCGGGTCGCTCTTTGGGCCCTTGGCGTTGTTTCCGTGAGCTGCTTTCATGTGTGTCATGGAGTCGCCTTTCTAAGTGATACTAGTGCATGCACAAGTACACTATCAATCCGAGGAAGCAGAAAATGGTGTGGATCATCCACATTTCAGGTGCCTTTGCCTTTGGTATTTGCTTTGCGGGCGCCGGTGGTGAGTTTGACTGAAACTGGGAGCTTGCCCGAGGGGTCACAAAGCGGGCGGATGCCGCCATCGCCGTCCAGGAGGTCGGCGATGGACGTGGAGGCGAAGGTGTTCTCCGAGCGCGCGATTTCCCGATCCAAGAGCCTGTGAAGCGAGCAGAGGCTGGTGTGCCCCTTGATGCCCAGCGGGCAGTTCTCGATGCGTGAAATGACGGTATCTGAGGCCCGGAGCACGTCCATGACGCTGATGGCGGTGGGGAGCTTTGCGAGATTGAACCCGCCGTTGGTTCCGCGATGGGCGGTCAGGATGCTGTGCTTGGCGAGCATACGCAGAATCTTCTGGAGATACCCAACCGGGACCCGGGTGGCTTCGGAGATCTCGATCGCCGAGGCCGGGTTCTCGGAGTTGCGCGCGGCGAGGTACACCGCGGCTCGGAGTGCGTATTCGGAAGTCTGCGAGATCATGCGAGCCTTCGGGGAGGGCCAATGGTGGACATCTGGATACACTATCGTCTGTTTGATGTGCAGTCAACAGGGGCTGCCCAGCTTCTTTTGGCCCTCGATTCGGTAGGGCTGGGGCGGTTTGAAGCCCGCGGACGGGCTGAGAGAGTTGCACCGGGAGGTGCCTCAGCGCCGAAAGTAAGCTCGGCTGCGACGCGAAACCACGCGAAGCGCAGCGACCACCGGCGGCCCTCTTGCGGGCGAGGGCCCGCGGCATGGGTGGAGATCAGCTCTGCGGAAGGAAGCCCGAGGAATGGATCAAACACTGGATATCGGGGTCGTTGGCCTGGGTGTGATGGGTCGCAGCCTGGCGCTGAACATGATCGACCACGGATTCGCCGTGGGCGGAGCGGATCTCAACAGCGATTTCGTCGGGCATTTCACCGCCGAGGGCGGCAGCAAGGCCATCGGCTACAGCTCGGCCCGGGACATGGCACTGGCGCTCAAGCGTCCGAGGCAGGCGCTGATCATGGTGCCCGCGGGTCCCGCGGTCGATGCGGTGCTGCGCGACCTGATGGGTGTGCTCGAGCCAGGCGACATCGTCATCGACGGCGGCAACAGCCATTACCGCGACACGGAGCGACGGATCAAGGAAGCCGCGACCAAGGGCGTCCTGTACGTGGGCTCTGGCGTCTCGGGGGGTGAAGAGGGCGCCAGGCGAGGCCCCAGCATCATGCCGGGCGGATCGGAGCAGGCATGGGCACACATCGCGCCTGTGCTGCGCGCGATCGCTGCGCCCGGACCCGACGGTGAGCCCTGCTGCGACTGGCTGGGCGGTGGCGGCTGCGGGCACGCGGTCAAAACGGTCCACAACGGGATCGAGTACGCCTTCATGCAAGCGATCGCGGAGACGTATGCGCTGCTCCGGCGGCTCGACGGCATGGGCCCGGACCGGCTCGCTGAGACGTTTGGCTCATGGAACACGGGCGAGATGAAGAGCTTCCTCCTCGAGATCACCGAGCAGATCTTCCGCGTCCGCGACGGCGAGGGCTGGCTCGTGGATTCGGTGCTGGACGAGGCGCAGCAGAAGGGCACGGGCAAGTGGACGGCGGAGATGGCGCTCGACCTTGGCGTGCCCTGCCCGACGCTCGCCGAGGCGGTGTTTGCGCGAGGTGTGTCGTCGAGACGCGAACTCCGCAAAGCTCTGGCATACAAGCACGCGCACACGGGCGATGCGGGGAGTGTGCGGGGGATCGAGCCGAACGATCTGCGGGACGCGCTCTTTGCGACGGTGGTGATCTCGTTTGCGCAGGGACTGGATCTGATCGCTTCTGCCAGCGAAGCGCAGGGCTGGGGGGTGCGGCTTGACCGGGTCGCCAAGCTCTGGCGTGCCGGGTGCATCATTCGCATCGCGTTCCTGGACCGGATGAGCGAGGCGATGAAGGGCGAGGGGGCGGGAAGACTCCTGCTGGATCCATGGTTCGCCCAGCGGATCGACGGCGCGATGCCCGGGCTTCGCAAGGCGGTGGCGTCGTCGGCGGCGAGCGGGATCGGCTGCCCGGTGATGGCTTCGGCGCTGGCGTATTTCGACACGTCACGCGCCGAGAGGCTGCCGCACAACCTGCTGCAAGCCCAGCGCGACGCGTTCGGGGCGCACACGTACAAGAGGATCGACCGCGAAGGGGTCTTCCACACCGACTGGCTGGGCGATCAGACGACCAAAGAAATGTTGTAGTAAGTAGGGTGCCATGGCTTGTCCGACTTCGGCACCCCATGGCACCCGAGCATGGACTACCGTTTGCCGAGTACGACGAAGCCAGACACACCGGGGAATCGCCTGTGAAAGAAGCAAAGCAGTTCGCGCTCGTGCTGTTCGGAGCGACGGGTGACCTGGCGCACCGCAAGCTCTTCCCGTCGCTCTTTCGCGTCTGGCGATCGGGGCTCATCAAGGATTACGTGATCCTGGCGACCGGGCGGAGTCAGCCCGACCGCGAGGCGTTCCTGTCGTACTTGCGCGAGAACGTCGACGAAGCCGCGAGGGATCCCAAGGCCTGGGGCGAGTTTGAGGCGTTCATCGAGTACTTCCGACTCGACGCCAAGAACGAGCAGTCGTTCCGCGACATGGGCGAGGCGCTCAAGGCGCACGAAACCAAGCGAGGACTCTCGGGCAACCGGATGTTCTACCTCTCCGTGTCCCCGAGCCTGTTCGGCGGGATCACGGAGAATCTCGCGGGGTCCGGGATGCTCACGCGGGCCAACGGGAACAACGGCGGCCCGTGGTCGCGCGTCGTCGTCGAGAAGCCCTTCGGTCACGATCTTGCGAGCGCCCGCGATCTGGACAGGCACCTTTCAAGGTTCGTCGACGAGGATCAGGTCTACCGGATCGACCATTACCTGGGCAAGGAGACGGTCCAGAACCTCGTCGCGTTCCGCTTTGCCAACGGCATGATCGAGCCGCTCTGGAACAGCCACCACATCGCCAGCGTGCAGATCACGGTGTCGGAGACGCTGGGCGTGGGCGAGAGGGCCGGGTACTACGACTCCGCCGGTGCGCTCCGCGACATGATGCAGAACCACATGATGCAGCTCCTGGCGCTGACGGCGATGGAAGCGCCCCTGAGCCTGGCGCCGAACGACGTACGCAACGAGAAGGTGCGCGTGCTCCGCTCGATCACCTCGCCAAAGACGCCCGAAGAGGTCGCCCAGAGCACCGTCCGCGGTCAGTACGGCCCGGGCACGATCGATGGCAAGCCGGTCATCGGCTACCGCCAGGAGCCGGACGTCGCGCCCGATTCGGTCACGCCCACGTACGTTGCCACGCGGATCCATCTGAACTCGTGGCGATGGACAGGCGTTCCGTTCTACCTTCGTCACGGCAAGCGCCTGCCCGCGCGGATGTCGGAGATCCGTGTGCGGTTCCGCACGCCGCCCCTGCATCTGTTTCAGACGAACGAGTGCACGCCCGCGTGCCCGAATATTCTGCGCATCCGCATCCAGCCCGATGAGGGGATCCGCCTGAGCGTGGGCGCCAAGCGACCGGGGCCGGGCGTGAACATCGAGAACGTGGACCTGCAGTTCACGTACGCCAAAGCGTTCGGCGCGGAACTGCCCGAGGCGTACGAGCGTCTGCTGCTGGATGCGATCAAGGGCGATCCGACGCTGTTTATCCGTCAGGACGAGGTCGAGGCTTCGTGGGTCTGGGCGGACTCGGTGCTCCGCGGGCTCGATGCGCTGCCGGCGCCGACATTTCCGAACTACGCCGCGGGTTCCAGCGGCCCCGAGGACGCCTCGCGGATCTTCCGCCCGCGCTTGGCCGCGAGCGAACCGGACGAGCAGTGGGGCTCGTTCGTTGACGACGACGAGGGCGCCCAGCCGGGCTGCAAGCTGTGAGCGTAGGAGAGCGGGGGTTTGATGTGCGCCGCGTGCGTGAAGCCCACGAGGGCGGGCGCGTGACTGCTCTGTTGCTTCGCGAGATCGCGAAGAGGGTCGTCGACGAACGGGGCGTCTTTACACTCGCGATCCCGGGGGGCTCGAGCCCGCGCACGGTCTTTGGAGAGCTCCTTCTCGCGGGTGAATTCCCGTGGAACCGGACGCAGCTTCTCTGGGTTGACGAGCGCGCGGTGCCCATCGAGCACGCAGACTCCAACTACGGCGCCTTTGCGCGGGACGTGCTGCCCGGGCTTGCGATCCCGCACGAGCAGGTCCACCGGATGAAGGGCGAGCTCGGCCCTGACGAGGGAGCCGCGGACTACGCGCACACACTGGCATCGGTGCTGGGCGAGCAGGGCACGCTGGATGCGGCGCTCCTTGGCATCGGCGAGGACGGGCATGTGGCTTCGCTCTTTCCGGGCGCCGACGAGTTGCAGGCGTCGGGCACAGTGATCGGGATCACGGATTCGCCCAAGCCGCCGCGCGAGCGGATCACGCTGACGATGGGTGTGCTCCGGTCGGCCAGGCTGGTGCTGGTGCTCGGCTTTGGCGCGGGCAAGGCGGACGCGGTTTCGCGTTGTCTTGCGGGAGAAGACCTGCCCGCACGCCTGGTGTCAGCGGGGGAGCGTGCGGTGTGGGTGATCGATGACGCCGCGTTCGGGTGAATCTACCCGGTATGCAGTGACGAAGAGGGCCTGGAGGTCCACATGCTCACTGCCTTTGTCGCCGCTCTCTCGCTCACCTGCACACCGATACTCGGCATCCAGCCCGATCCAGACACTGTTCCGGAAGGGGCTGCTTCGATGGAATCCGGGGCCTGGGTGATGCGCGTCGGGGGCGAGCCCGAGGCGGAGATGCAAACCAAAGAGGGCAAGGAGGGCCCGCTCTATACCGCCGGGCGGGTACGCACGGACACGAAGTTGCCAGTTGGCTATCCGGCCCCGACACCCCCTGGCGCGATCGAGCTGAAGCACTATCCGAGCATCCGACGGGCGGAGTTCACGTCGGATTCGTCGCCGGGCGGAATGGGTCAGAGCGGGTTCTGGCCTCTCTTTCAGCACATCAGCCGCAACGACATCGCTATGACCGCGCCGGTGGAGATGGAGTATGCCGATCTCGACGAGGACGCCCGGGCAGATCAGTGGACGATGGCGTTTCTCTACCACACAACCGAGAACGGGCCCACGGGTTCGGATGGCGCGGTGACGATCGTGGATACCGCCCCCAAGACTTTCCTTTCAATCGGAGTGCAAGGCCGACAGGGATGGTCGGACATCGACACGGTTGCAGAGACGCTCGACGCCTGGCTCGCCCAGCATCCCGAGTGGAAACGCACGGGCATGCCTCGGACGCTCGGGTACAACGGCCCGAACATCCCCGCAGGCGACCAGTGGTGGGAAGTTCAGGTGCCTGTCGAGCGTGTCTCACCAGATGAGGACTGATGCACTTTGAGGTTCTCACCCCGGTCGCGGGCTGGGTGCGCTCTATGCTTGGTCATGAACAGTTCCTACGGGCGTGCGGTTGAGTCTGCGTTTGAGGCGGTGACCCGTGGATCGATGGCGCATGTCGCCTCGGTCACGGGCGAGCTTGTGGGCGTTTGCGCCGGGGGAGACGACGACGCGTTGGCCAAGGCCGCCGAGTCGATCGGGAAGCTCTCCACGGACGACCTCGAATCGATCACGCGGTACGTTACGGCACGCTTTCACATCTTCAACAAGGTCGAGCAGCTGCGGATCATCCGCATCAACCGCGAGCGCTCCAGGAACGCCACGCCCGACAAGCCAAGGCCCGAGTCCATCGAAGCGGCGGTCGTCCGGCTCGGCAGCCAGGGGATCTCGGCTGAGGCGATCGCCAAGGCCGCGGGTCGCCTTGATATCACGCCCACGCTGACGGCGCACCCGACCGAGGCCAGACGCCGATCGGTGCTGGACAAGCAGGTCGCGATCGCGCGCGAGCTTGCCAAGCTCGACGACACGCGACTGACGCCCGAGGAGAGCCTGGAGATCCACAGCCGGGTGCGTCAGCTGGTGACCTCGCTGCTGCTGACGGATTCGGTTCGGACCAAGCGCCTCGAGGTGGGCGACGAAATCCGCAACGGATTGTACTTCCTGACGACGACGATCTGGGACACGATCCCGTGGCTGGCGCGGGATCTGGCGCGGGCGATAGGACCCGAGTGCTCGCCCGCGCAGCTCGATGAGTTCCTCAGCTACCGCACATGGATCGGGGGCGACCGCGACGGAAACCCGAGCGTCACGCATGAGGTCACGCGCGAGGCCTTCGCCTCGATGCGCCGCGAAGCGGGCAGGCTCTGGGACACCGCGCTCTACGCGCTGCAGCGCGAGCTGAGCCTCTCTGAAAAACTCCTGGACATCCAACTCCCCCCGGGTCGTTGCGGCGAACTGCGGGGCGAGTACCCGAGCGCCGCCCATCAGCGGTTCGAGCCCTTTCGTATCCGTATCCAGGCGATCCGCGAGGCGATCGCGCGGGATGAGACGTACTCATCGGCGGACCTCGAGCACGATCTGGTCGTGGTGCGCGACGAGCTGGTTCGCCTCGGGCTCAACGACAACGCGCGGCTCGGCCCGATCGCCGACGCGATCGTTCGGGCGCGGGCGTTCGGGCTGCGGATCGCATCGCTGGACGTCCGACAGCACAGCCAGGTGCACGAAGCCGCGGTCGCCGAGCTGCTCAAGCTCTCGGGGAGCAACACGGACTATCTGTCGCTGAACGAAGAAGAGCGCCTCGAGCTCCTCCGCAGCGAGCTGCGCTCGCCAAGGCCCCTGCGACCGGTGCACGCGGAGCTCTCGCCCGACGCGGCGGAGCTTCTTGCGACGCTTGGCGTTGTGAGCGAGGCGCTCAAGCGTGATCCCAAGGCGGTTCGGGCGTACATCGTCTCCATGACGCACGGGCTGAGCGATCTGTACGAGGTGCTGCTGCTGATGAAGGAAGCTGGCCTGGTCTGGCACGAGCCCGGACGCGGGCTGGTGGCCAGCGTGCAGGTTGTGCCGCTGTTTGAAACGATCGAGGATCTGGCGCACGCGCCGGGGATCGTGGGCACGATGCTGGAGGACCCGCTTTTCCTCGAGCACGTGCGCTCGACCTCAAGCGAATCCGAGCCCATGCAGGAGATCATGCTCGGGTACTCCGATTCGAACAAGGACGGCGGGTTTCTCATGGCCAACTGCTCGCTCCAGCGGGCGCAGGCCGAGGTCGCAGAGGCGGGCTCGTCGCGGGGCGTGCGGATCCGGTTCTTCCACGGGCGGGGCGGGACGGTCGGTCGCGGGGGGGGGCGCGCGGGGCGCGCGATCCTCGCGGCGCCCGGTCGCGCCCGCTCGGGATCGCTCCGGTTCACGGAGCAGGGCGAGGTGATCTCGTTCCGCTACGCGCTTCCCGAGATTGCGCGTCGGCACCTGGAGCAGATCGTGCACGCGGCGCTGATCTGCGAGGCGACGCGCGATGCCGGCGACGAATCGGACGTCTGGGGGTTCATGATGCCGCTCGCAGACCGGGCGATGGGCGCGTACCGCCAGCTGATCGATCACCCGGCGTTCTGGGAGTGGTTCGTGTCGTCGACCCCGATCGCGCAGATCGCATCGCTCCCGATCGCAAGCCGACCCGTCTCGCGTGCCAAGGGTGGGAGCATGACGTTCGACGGCCTGCGTGCGATCCCGTGGGGCTTCTCGTGGATCCAGATCCGCGCGCTGGTGCCCGGCTGGTTCGGGATCGGGTCCGCGTTTGCAAGCGACGATCCCGGATTGAGGGCCGCGTCGGAGCAGGCGCTGGCCAACGCCAAGCACCCGTTCCTCTCGACGCTGCTGGACAACGCGTGCGCGGAGCTGGCTCGGGCGAGGATGCCGATCGTGCGCCGGTACTCGGCGCTGGCGGACCCAAAGAGCCCGATCCCGGACATGATCCTGCGCGAGTACGAATCGACGCGGGAACTCGTGCTCCGACTGACGGGTCGCAAGGGCCTGCTCGATCACGCCCCGGCGATCCAGCAGGCGATCGAGGAACGCAACCCCTGGACCGACGTCCTGAATCTGATCCAGATCGAGCTGACCGTGCGCCTCCGATCGGGCAAGGGAGAATCTGATGAACTCGAAGCGGCGCTGCAGGCGACGATCAGCGGCATCGCGGCCGCGATGCAGTCCACGGGCTAAGACGCGGGGTTTGGCGAATATGGGGTGCCGCGCGAACCGATCCGGTCTGGCTGCGTCTCATATTGGTGTTCTCTAGGAGATGTTTATGAGCCATGTACGAGCTTCTCTCGCTCTGATCGCATTGCTTGGAATCGCGCCCGCGGCACAGTCTCAGAACCAGAGCGACTTTCTGCCCGCATCACAGGTCGAAGAGCTCGACCGCGAGGGGGACATCCTGGCAAAGGAGCCGGCGATCGGCAAGCCCCCGGTGGACTGCAAGGAGATCGCCCAGCGTGTGCCGCAGTCGCAGCTGAACGCGCTGGAAAAGACCGCGTCGCGGTATCTCGTGATGCCCAACGGCGACGTGATCGATGCGTACCGGGCGCTGGCGATGCGCGAGATCGAAGACCGCATGCGGACGGCAACCGCCAGCACGCGTGACCGCATCGAGCGGGACTACGACGAGCTGGCCCCGCAGGGTCCCGTCACGGTGCGATTCGCCGACGGGCGCATCAGCTACTCGCAGTTCGATACCGAGCGAGCCGACGAGGGCGACACCATATTCGTGTACAACCTGCTCCCGCCTCTCTACGAGCTTCCTCTCCGCCCACAGCCCGATACGACCGCTGCATACGTCCTGCTCGGCTCCAGGCTCGATTCGCCCGAGCAGCAGAGCTTCCGCGTCGTGCAGCAGACGGACCACTGGCTGATCGGGTACGTCGAGCAGGACGGGCGCCCCGTGTCTCAGCGTCTTGCGGTGCACAGGAAGGGGGCGCGGTTTGCGACCGGGAGCAACCTGGAGCGTTCATGCGTGCTCTGGCCGTTGAGCAAAACAGCGGAGAGCCGGCGCGAGTACTGGGACCGTTCGCCGCTGCCTCTCTACGTACCTCTGTATTACGAGGACCTCCGCGCGACACCGATCGAGCTGGCGTGCGCCGCGGCCAACAACCGCGTCAATCTCCGCAACCACTCCGCCAACACGGATCGGACCCGGTCGGTCACGCACTACACCGAGCCCATGCCCGGCACCTCGCTCGTGCGCCGTTTGCGCGATTACGGCCCGTGGGTGCAGAAGGTGACCTGGCGCAGCACGCCCGTCTCGCTCCGCGTGATGTCCTACGACGAGTACATCCAGCGGCGCGATCAGCAGTTCGACCGCCAGGACCGCAAGCCCGAGCCGAACGCAGCGAGCCCCGGGATCACGCACGTGCTGCACCTCAAGGACGGTCGCACACTCAGGGGGCGGGCCGTGCCCGACCCGGAGACGGCCAAGCTGACCTTCGTGGTCGTGGTTGGGCAGCTTGAGACCCCGATGACGTTCCGCCTGACGGAGGTGGACCGGATCGAGACGGTCGAGAGCGAGGACGGGTCCGGTATACAGAGTGAATGAAGCCTCGGGCTATGCTCGCAGGCTCTGAACCTGTAGGATGATGCAAGCGTTTGCATCGTCCCACATGCACTGCGAGACCCCCATTGCGATCGATCCGCTCCGTACTGACGCTTGTGGCACTGGTTTGGCCCGTGGGGCTGGCGTGCGCCCAGGCCATTGTCGAGCCGATCCCGGGCGTCGGGCCCTCGGTCGCTGTCGCCTCGGCAAGGCTCGGCGGGTATTCCGCATTCGCCGACGCGTCGAACGACACGGTGGTTGTGCGTGACGCGTCGGGCGATGTCATCCGCACAATCACGCGCGCCCAGATCGCGGCACTGGCGCCCTGGATGACACTGGACACCTCGTACGACGGACCCGTGGCGATGGCGTTCTCGGATTCCGGGCGCCGGCTGTACATCGCGGTCGCCGACGCCTCGCCCGCGACCGACGGGCAGCCCTCGGATGTGGTGCTGCTCTACGACCGGTACGAGAACGCGCTGGTGCGCTTTGCCCGGCTCGAGCTCTCGTCGAACGAATCCGTGCCGCAACGGTTGGCGGCGCTGCATCACCGGGGCTTGCTGTACGTCAGCAACACCGCGGGCCAGATCGTCGGATTCAGCGCGCAGCGCAACCAGGCGACGTCCGCACCGAGCTGGTCGGCTTCGCTTGTGGACGGCTCGGTCGTGCGCGGGCTGGCGGTGGATCAGCGTGGCGGGTTCATCCTGGCAACGGGTTCGCTCGGGCTCTACCGCGCCTCGGTCGGGCAGCAGGCGCCCGTGTTCGAGCTCGTCACGACCGCGCCGGGCATCCGGGCGATCGCTTACAGCGCGCACCACGGGCAGGGCGACGGGCTCTACCTGCTCACGGGGCCGAGCGTGCTCTTTGCCACCGCACAGCAGGTGCGGGGCGGGTCGTTCTTTACGCCATCGGTGTACGCAGCGATCGCGGAGGATGCGCACGACCTCGCGACGTCGGCGATGGGCGAGCTGATCATTGCCACGCCCACGCAGGCGCTGCGCGTGACCGACGCGTCCGACCCGAGGCTCTCGTTCGAGGCCTGGATGCAGGACGAATTCCAGCAGCAGGTCGCGTTCGCCAAGGGGCTGATCGCGCCCGACGGCGAGCCCGCGGGCTGGGTCATCGACGGGGACGTCGTGCAGGGCGCCACCCGGTTCCATCCCGCTACGCCCGACGGCGCGTGCTGGGTGATCCTGACGCTCATCGCCAGCGACGCGGTCACGGGCGACCCGGACGCGCAGCCGATGATCCGCCAGATCCTGCAGCGCTACGCGGGCCAGCTCCCAGGCCCCGCGCCCGCGCGATCGGCTGACGGGTTCTTCACCCACTGGATCGATCCGAACACCGGCGCCACGCAGGCGGGCTGGGGCGCCGAGTATGCGACATACAGCACGATGAAGATCGCCCACGCCGCGATCAGGGCGTCGGCGTACTACCCCAACGATGCGGACATCCGGCTGGCGTCCGAGGCCATCGTCTGCGCCATCACCAACTGGGACGCCTACTTCCGCGCCAACAACGACGAGGTCTTCCTCAAGTCGCTGGGCCCGGGCGGCGCGGACCCGACCGCATGGAACCCCGCGTTCACCGAGGGACTCGTGTTCGTCGAACTGGCCAACGCCTTCGGCGGCGCGACCTCGCAGAACGCTTGGACGCGATGGATCAACCGCGACCTCTGGCCCACCGCAACATTCGTCCTAGGCAGGCCGGTCACGGGAGAGAGCGCCGGGAACTATCTCCCCGCGTTCATCACCGCGTACTCGCTGATACTCCAGAAGCCCTTTGGTGACAGTATGAAATGGCAGACGCACACGCGGAACGCGCTGGTCAGCCATGCCGCGTGGACCGACGAGAACGGGCCCCGGTACTTCACCGTCTTCAGCGCGGGCACGACCAAGCCAGAGTGGGGCGGCTACAACGCCGACAGCCTGAGCAACCACCCGGGCGATCTCACCACGCTCACCGCGCTCCTGGCCTTTGCCGCCACGGGCGACCGCGAGCCCGCGTGGTCGGCTTACCAGGCCTACCGCGACGGCGCACGGATCGCATACGACTCGGGCGCGAGCATGCTCTACCGGCGATCCGCGATCGACCCTTCGTACACGCCCAACTCCGCGGGCCTGCCCGATGTCTCGATGGGCGCCCTGGGCCAGGCAGAGCTGCTGCTGCCCGGGTTCATCCAGAGTGCGATGGCGATCCAGATCCCCGCAGCTTTCTGCGACCCCGCGCCGCCCTGCCCCGCCGACACAAACGGCGACGGCACACTTTCCCCCGCCGACTTCACCGCGTGGATCGCCGCCTTCAACGCGCAGTCGCCCGAGTGCGATCAGAATGCCGACGGCATGTGCACGCCCGCCGACTTCACGGCGTGGATCGCCAACTACAACGCGGGGTGCTGAGCAGACGCCACAGCGGCGGAGGGAAGGTCAGTTCTTCTTCGGGAAGGCCATCCCAAGCGCGATGCTCGTGAGCATGCCCGCGATGCCGACGCGCCAGAGCGTCAGGCCTTCGTACTGCTGGTACATCACCGCAGCCGCGACAAACGCGGCCAGCCCGATCACAAACAACACCTGCTGAGCCCGACGGACCATGCGTGTTCCTTTCGTCAAAGCTTGCGCGCAACGCTCGCGGACGAGTTCTGCGCCGACCATTGGCGCACAGATCCGGTCATCCCTGGGCCCTAGCAGCCCGCGTTGTAGTTGGCGACCCAGGCGGTAAAGTCCGCCGGGGTGCAGAGCGTGTCCGCGTTCTGGTCGCACGCGGGCGACTGGGTGTTGAAGGCGGCGATCCAGGCGGAGAAGTCCGCGGGGGTGAGAACACCATCCCCGTTGACGTCCGCGATGCAGCCCTCGAGGCTGAACGGGCGTGACAGAGCGAAGAAGACGTTGCCCACGCTCTCGACGATGACGCGAGCGTCGCTGGCGGTGGCGCTCGGGAGCGTGACGCTGGCGACGCCGGTGTTGGGGTGCGTGCCGAGGTCGTAGGCGAAGGTGGCGCCGTCGTCGGTCGAGAGACGGATGCGGACCTGGGCGCAGGAGATGGGCGAGCTGTCGGTGTTACCCACGTCCCAGGCAACCTGCGCCACGCCTGCGCCCAGCGACTGCCCGTCGGTGGGCGCGGTGACCGCAAAGGGCGAGGCGCCCGAAGCGATCTCGAGACTGACCAGCTGGGAGGTGGCGGTGCTGCCCGCGCCCGGGGCGTTGTCACGGACGATCACGCGGAAGGTCCGCGTGACACCGGTGACGGTCGGGAGGCGCTCTCCGGGCGTCGGGACGGCGCTCTGCACATCGCTCCACTGCGGGAACGTGCGTGTGTCGTCGGTGACGGGCGGGAAGATACGAAAGAGGGCGCCCTCGCCGTTGTCTTCCGAGCCAGCGCCCGAGAGCGGGCGTGCGGCGTTGTTGTCGAACTGCTCCCACGAGTAGGTCAGCGTGTCGTTGTCGGCATCAGCCGCGACCGCGACGAGCCGAAAGGGCGTCCCGGGCGGGATCGCTGCGTCGGGTGAGACGGACGCGATCTCTGGGACGCTGTTTGTGGTTGCGATGGGGCTGAGGCAGGAGGAGTTGTTGTCGTCAAGGAAGGCCTGCATCTCTTCGATGCTGCCGTGATGGAACCAGGGGTCTGCGAACTGAACGAGGTTATCCGAGGGCGGCGCATCGCCCACGGGGCATCCGCCCGCGTAGGCCATGGGCGAGGAGCCGGCGCCGGCTTCCCAGGCGCTTGCGAGTCGGGCGTTGTTGCCGCAGCGCCCACGGGTGCCGCTGAAGGTGTGGTTGGCTCCGAACTGGTGCCCGAACTCGTGGATGAGCACGAGCGCGGAGAAGGGGTCGTTGTCGCCGCCCCTGGGGATGCCCGAGATCCCCCCTGCTTTGTTGCTGCTGCAGACGCTTCGGAGGTAGGCGACGCCCCCGGCGATGCGTGTCATGCAGTGCCCGATGTCGAAGTTGGAGGTGCCGATGACGTCGCGGACGTGGGTGCGGTTGACGCTCAGGACGGGGCTCGAGCAGTCCGAGCCGCCCGTGCCGTCGCAGGTGTCGGGGTAGGGGTCGGTCTGCGGGTCGTAGTAGACGATCAGATCGTTGTTGGCGACCATGTCAAAGTGCACACCAAGGTCGGCCTCGAAGACAACGTTGGTCCGCGAGACGACGGTCACGAGCGCCGCCATCGGGTCGTTCGGGTTGGGCGGGTTGCCCTCGAGTGTGCAATGGTGCAGGCCGTACTCGCCCGTGCATGCGATGGCGAGCCTTGCGACGTGCCTTTCGCCGACGGCTCTGCTCTGTGCGCCGTCGCCCCGGGGTTCAACGACGAGCTCGTCCGGATTCTCGATGGTCTCGCACTGGAAATCCCAGGTCGCGTCCAGATCGCGGAGCCAGTACGCCAGGACCGAGGTGTCATCGCCCGATCGCCAGCGGTCGATCATCCACGTACCCCCGGCGCCGGCGATATCCGCGGGCTCGCGGAGCATGCCCGTCAGCCCGCGCTGGGTGACCTCGATGCGTCCGGTCGCCAGCGCGTCGTGCGACTGGGCGATGTAGGTCTTCATGCCCGGGTACTTGGCCGCCAGCGCGGGCTCCATCACGGGCGACTCGGCGATGAAGCAGGGCATCAGGACACCCGAGGGGTGGGGGAGCATCAGCGTCATCGCGTAGCGGTTCAGCTCGACGCCATGGCGGTACATGGGTGCGTCGATGAGCGTCTGGCGGAGCGATTCCAGATCGACCGATGCGTGCGTGGCGCGCGCCGGGCGCGGGCCGGGAGTGCTCCACTCCGGGGCGATATCGATCGGGGCATTCGCCGACAGCGTGATCGGGGCGTCGCTCAACTGCGCCAGCGCGTGCGATGACAGAGCGCCAAACGCCAGTGAGAGTGCAACGCATCGGCATGCCCGGCGAGCGTGGGTCCTGATCGACATCGCGGATCCTTTCACAAGTGTGCAATCCGCAGACTACCGGATCACGGGCACCGCTGAAACCACGGCGCCTGGTTTGGGCCCCTTGACATCGGTATCGGGCGTTGCGGCAGGCGATCGGGGTGCCCCCGCTTGACACATAGGCGGGGCCTGCTACATTCCGATCAGCATCAAGAGACCCGGGTAGGCCATCTCCCGGGCGGCAACCGAGCCTGTTCTGACAGGTCGCGGTGCCGAGGCCAGCCCCCAGCGGGGGAGCGATGCGGCCGGCGGACCAACGGGTCAGTCAGGCAAAAATGCACCGACGTTCGGTGCGGTCCCCGCTTGCAGGCTGGCCCGACTGATGCCGTGAGGAGTTCACGGTTATGTCCACGTCATCCGCCCGTTTCCAGCAGTCCTTCACCGCCAGCAGACCCAGCGCCACCCGCGCCCTGCACGGCCCGCCCGAATCCAGGCGCGCCACAGGCCCGCTGGTGGCGCCCATCGTTCAGTCCACGACCTACATCCAGCCCGCGCTGGAGGGCTACGACGGGCCAACGTATTCGCGCGTCGCCAATCCGACCGTGGACGAACTCGAGCGCGTGCTGGGCGGGCTCGAGAACGCGCCGCCCTGCGTGACCTTCGGCTCCGGGCTCGCCGCCGAGATGGCGCTCTTCCTGGCAACGCTCAAGGCGGGCGATCACGCGGTGATCGGCGAAGCGGTCTATGGCGGCACCACACGCCTCTTCCAGCAGCTCCTGCCCGGGCTGGGGATCCAGGCCACGTTCGTCGACACGACCGATCTGCAGGCCGTCGAGCGAGCGATCCGCCCGGGCACGAAGCTGATCTTCATCGAATCGCCCGCGAATCCGACGCTCTCGGTGACGGACATCGGCGCCGTCAGCGAACTGGCGCACGGCGCGGACGCGCTCTGCGCGGTAGACAACACCTTCCTCACGCCCGTGCTCCAGCAGCCGATTGAGCTTGGTGCCGATCTCAGCGTCTACAGCACCACCAAGCACATCGAGGGGCACTCCGCGGCGCTCGGCGGCGCGATCACCACGCGCGACGCGGCGCTCAACGAGAAGCTCCGCTGGGTCCGCAAGTGCACGGGCGGCATCATCGCTCCCTTCAACGCATGGCTCACGCTCCAGGGTCTCAAGACGCTGCCGCTGCGATTGCAGAAGCAGTCCGAGCAGGCGCTCAGGATCGCCCGGTGGCTCTGTGATCTGCCCGGCGTCACGCGCGTGTGCTACCCGGGCCTGCCCGATTTCCCGCAGAAAGAGCTCGCAAACGCCCAGCATCTCGGGTTCGACGGCACCGTCGCGCACGGCGGGGTCGTCGCCTTCGAACTCGCCGGCGGAATCGAGGCGGGGCGCGTCTTTCTGCGCGAGCTGGCGCTCTGCAGGCTCGTCGAGCACGTGGGCAGCGTCGAAACCCTCGTCACCCACCCCGCGACCATGACCCACGCCGACGTCCCGCGCCAGCAGCGCGAGAAGTTCGGGCTCACCGACGGGCTCGTCAGGCTCTCAGTCGGACTCGAAGACGCGGGCGACATCATCGCAGATCTTGAGCAAGCCATCGCCGCGGGCACGAACGCCCCTAGGGAGGTGGCGCATGTCTGATGCGAACACAAACGCGTCGACCGTTGTTCTCAAGCTGGGCGGCTCGGTGCTCGGGTCGCAGGCGGACCTTGCGATCGCAGCATCGGAGATCGTGCGATTCGTCGAACGCGGGCACCGGGTCGTGGCGGTTGTCTCCGCGTTTGCGGGCACGACCGATGCGCTTCTGGCACAGGCGGGTTCGGTCTGTCGATCGCCCGATGACGAGGCGCTGGCGATGCTGCTTGCGACGGGCGAGCTGACGACCGCGTCGCTCATGGCGATGACGCTTGCCGAACAGGGTTTGCGTCCGTGCGTGCTGGGTGCGCACGCGCTGGGGCTAAGGACCAAGGGGCAGGGCGCGGACACGGACCCCGCCTCGATCGACGCGTTCGCGCTGACACGGGCGCTGGACCAGGCGCGCGTCGCGGTTGTTCCGGGCTTTGTGGGCGTGGGCCCGAGCCGCCAGTACGCGCTGCTCGGGCGGGGCGGCTCGGATCTGACAGCCCTTTTCATCGCGGCGCAGCTGCGCGCCCGGTGCCGGCTCATCAAGGACGTGAATGGGCTGTACGAGCGCGACCCCGCGCTGCCCGGGCCCGCGCCCAGGCGGTACCGCACGCTCTCGCACGACGAGGCGCTCACGCTCGACGGGCAGATCGTCCAGCACAAGGCCGTCCGCTTCGCTAAGGCCCACCGCCAGTCGTTCGAGGTGGGGGCGCTGGGGTGCGACGATGTCTCCGTCGTGGGCGAGTGCGACATCGCCTGGCACTCGTGCGACAAGGAGGTGGTCTGTGCCGGCTGAGCCGATCTTCGCGGTCGTGGGCGCCACGGGGCTCGTGGGGCAGGAAGCGCTGGCGATCCTGGCGGCGCGGGGCGTGCCCGCCTCGAACGTCCGGGCGCTCGCGAGCGAACGCTCGATCGGTCAATCTGTCCCGTTCGGAGATGGCTCGCTCACCCTCGGACACGCCAACCCCGTCGCGTTTACGGGCGTAAGTCTCGCGATCTTCTGCGCGTCGGCTGAGATCGCCTTGACGCTCTCGGCGCCCGCGATCCGCGCCGGGGCGGTGGTCATCGACAATTCTTCTGCGTACCGCATGCACCCCGATGTGCCGTTGGTCATCCCCGAGATCAACGCCAGCTTGCTTGAAGCGCACACCAGGCTCATCGCCAACCCGAACTGCTCGACGATCATCCTGCTGACGGCTCTCCACCCGCTCCGCCAGCGTTTCGGCGTCCGCTCGGTGAATGTCGCGACCTATCAGGCGATCAGCGGCGCCGGGCAGGCGGGGCTCGACGAGCTGGCGCTCCAGACACAGGCCCACGCCCAAGGCCTACCCGTCGCGCCCGCGTTCTTCAAGGAGCCCTGCGCGCTCAACGTGTTCAGCCACGACTCGCCCGTTGAGCCAGAGACAGGCGTCAACGCCGAAGAGCGCAAAATGATCGAGGAATCCCGCAAAGTCTGGAACGACCCAGCGATCCGTGTCTCGCCCACCTGCATCCGCGTGGGCGTGCCAAGGGCGCACACGCAGGCGATCTCGGTCGAGCTGCGAGCTCCTGCGACTGAAAGAGAAATCCGCGACGCACTCGCCTCGGGCAAGGGTCTTCACATCGTTGACGACCGCGCGGGCAACCGCTTCCCGACACCCGCCAAGGCCACCGGGAGGGACGAAATCCTCGTCGGGCGCATCCGCCCCGATCCGTGCGAGCCACTCGATGACGGGCAGCGGACGCGCCGCTGGTGTCTGATGGTCAGCGCCGACCAGCTCCGCAAGGGCGCAGCCCTCAACGCGATCCAGATCGCCGATTGCATATCCGGGCTCAGCTCGCCTTGACGGCGCTGGCGGGCTTCTTCGCCCCCAGCCGGCGTCCGAATTCACCCGGCTCGAAGAGCATCAGGTCCGCCGGGTTGAGGCGCACGCGGATGGTTTCGTCCGCCTTGGGCACGCTCTGCATGGGCATGCGGGCGCTGACGATCTCACCCATGCCAAGATCAAGTCGCAGATCGACCTGATCGCCCAGCGGCTCCGTGAGCACGACACGCGCCTCGAACTCACCCGACTGGCCCGTGCCCAGCGTGACCGATTGCGGACGGAAGCCAAGGACCATCGTCCCTTCGGGGTGCTCGCCCCCGAGCGCCCTCGGTGGGAGCGCGATCTTGAGCCCCCCGGGCGTCGGGATGAAGTCCGACGCGGTGCCGCTGCGGACGATGTGCCCCTCGATGAAGTTCATCGTCGGGCTGCCCACGAACCCCGCGACGAATCTGTTGATGGGGCTGTGGTAGACCTCGAGAGGTGTGCCGATCTGCTGGACCGCGCTCTCGGCCATCACAACCAGGCGCGAGCCGAGCGTCATCGCCTCTTCCTGGTCGTGCGTGACGTAGACGGTCGTTGTGCCGAGACGCTGGTGCAGGGACTTGAGCTCCGAGCGCATGCTGACGCGCAGCTTGGCGTCCAGGTTCGAGAGCGGCTCATCGAAGAGGTACACAGCCGGGTCGCGGGCGATCGCCCGACCGAGGGCCACGCGCTGGCGCTGCCCGCCCGAGAGCGCCCCCGGCTTGCGCTTCAGGAGCGCCTCGAGCCCGAGGATCGAGCTCGTCCGCTCGACGCGCTTGCGGATCTCGTCCTTGGCCATCCCCGAGATCTTGAGCGCAAAGGCGATGTTCTTCTCGACCGACATGTGCGGGTAGAGCGCGTAGTTCTGGAACACCATCGCGATGTTGCGGTCCTTGGGGGCAACGTCGTTGACGACGCGATCGCCGATCGAGATCTGCCCCCGGCTGATCGTCTCCAGCCCCGCGATCATCCGCAGCGTCGTCGACTTCCCGCAGCCCGATGGCCCGACCAGAACGACGAACTCGCCCGATTCGATCTCCAGGTTCACGTCGCGCACGGCCTCGACGTTCTTGTCGTAGATCTTCCACACACCGCTGAGTTCAACCTTGGACACGCTCGGGCTCCTTCGGGGCAAGGGGGCATGATAGCGGAATCAAGAGGGAAAGGGCACAGGGCATAAGGCACGAGGCACTAGGCACGAGGCACTAGGCACTAGGCACTAGGCACTAGGCACTAGGCACTAGGCACTAGGCACTGGGCACTGGGCATGAGAAGTATGGAAGAGTCGACACGACCTACAAGACCTCATTCTTTCCGAATGCCTTATGCCTTATGCCTTATGCCTTATGCCTAATGCCTCGTGCCAACTCAGGGCGTCGAGCTCTCACGCACCACCAGGTGTGTCTCTGCGGGCACCGTCTCTGCGGGCCTGCCGGGCTCGGCGATGCGTGAGAGGCACAGCTCGATCGCGGAGCGTCCGATCAGATCAAACGGCACCGCGACGCTCGAGAGCGAGGGGCGGATGATGTCGCAGATGCGTGTGCCGTCGAACCCGACGATGCGCAGGCCCGAGGGCACAGGGATGCCCAGCTCCGCAGCGGCGCTCATGATGCCAAGGGCGATCTCGTCGTTGCCCGCAAAGACGCCCGTGACCTTGCCCTCGCGCGCGGGCAGGTGCGTCATGCCCCACTCGTAGCCCCAGTCTGCGGAGAAGTCGCCAAAGAGAATCTGCCCGGGTTTGGGCTTTCCGATGCGATCGCGCAGCACATTCCCGAAGGCCTCGGCGCGGGCCTTGGCGTCGAAGTTCGTCGCGGGTCCGCCCGCGTGGAAGCAGTCGCCAGGCTCGACGGATTCGAGCAGATGCAGCGCCGCCTGCGTCGTGCCAGGCTCGTTGTCGATGCGGATGCGGTCGATCCCCGCGATCTCCTCCTCCGAATCGATCAGCACCGTTGGCATGTTCAGGTCCACGATCGACTTGGTCAGCCTGCGATCGGGAAAGGTCAGGAGCGCGATGATCCCGTCGAGAAAGTTCAGAGGCAGGCTCTGCACCGCGTCGTCGGACCCCAGCCGCGTGTCGCTGGTGATGACGACGTGGTAGCCGTGCTCGCGCGCGACGCGGTCGGCGCTCTGCAGAAGCTGCGTGTAGAACTCGCCCAGAAAGTCGGGCATGATGATGCCCAGCACCCGGCTGGTGCGCGAGACGAGGCCCTTGGCGAATATGTTTGGGCGGTAGCGCAGCTCGCTCATCGCCTCGCGGACGCGCTGGGCTGTCGCGGGAGCGACGACCTCGGGGGTATTCAGGACTCGGCTGACAGTCGCGGTCGAAACATTGGCGAGCCTGGCAACATCGGTGATGAGAGATGGTTTGTGCGCGTCGTAGCCGTTGTGCTCGGCGCCGGTGTTCGTGATTTCAGTCTGGTCATCGCCCACGGGCCGAGTATACGCTCAGCCGAGTCCGCCCTGTTCCCATCGGAGCGTGATCGGACCAGCGATCAAGGAGATTCCCATGCGCACCGACCGGTTCCTGATCCCCGTGGCGATCGCGATGGCATTGGCGATGACGCTCGGGTGCGCCCGTGCCCAGGATTCTGCCTCGCCCACGCCAAAGCGTCCGCCCTATGCCTTCAGCGATGCGGACTCGGCCTTCCTCGAGGAGGTCCAGCGCGGGTGCTTCAATTATTTCTGGAACGCCGTCGACCCCGAAACAGGCATGGTCCGCGATCGCACGAGCGCCGAGTTCATCAGCGTCGCGGGCGTGGGGTACCAGCTGGCCGCGATCGTGGTGGGGGACGAGCGGGGCTGGGTCACGCACGACGAGGCCCAGGAGCGCACACTCCGCATCGTCAGAGCGCTGCATCGCAACCCGGACAACAGGCCCGCTGGGATCTTCTACCACTTCCTGGCGCCCAAGACCGCCGGCCCCAGCGGCGGGGCGTACGAGCAGGTCGCGAGCACCATCGACTCGGGCATCCTGTTTGCCGGTTTGCTCACCGCCAGTGCGCACTTTGGGGGCGAGATCGCAACGCTCGCCGACGAGATGGTCGCGGGGGCAAACTGGGGCGCGTTCGTCGAAAGCGCCCACGAGCGCCCGTTCGAGCAGGGCTTTCTCTCGCTCGGCTGGGAGAAATCCAAGGAAGTGAACGCCTCGTTCGAAGACGGGCTTTTGCCCTATACCTGGGCGGATGCGGGCGACGAGCAGCGCCTCGTGTACTTCCTCTCTCAGACGCCTCACGATGAAGCCAAGCGCCTGCCCGCAAGCACGTACTACAAGCCGCGGCGCACGCTGGGCGAGGTGCCGGGCGTGGGCGAAGTCGTCTGGTTCCCGTGGTCTGGCGCGCTCTTTACGACGTTCTTTGCGCACTGCTGGATCGATTACGCCTCGATGGGCGAAGACGACCCGCAAGCGCACGGCGTGGAGTTCCGCAAGCCCACCGACTGGTGGGAAAACGCGTATGGGCTCGTGCAGCTCCACAGGCAGAAGGCAACCGACTCCGAACGCCCGTTCAAGGGATTCAACGAGCACGTCTGGGGTCTCTCCGCGTGCGACGGCGAGCACGGGTATCTCGTGCCGGGCTACTTCCCGAAACTGAGCGAAAACCAGCTCGGTCGTCCCGACGACGACCATCTGACGATCCAGATGCAGGACGACTGGCGCGACGGCACCGTCGCACCTTACACCGCGGGCAGCGCGATCATTTTCGACCCGAGTGCGGCGCTCAATGCGCTCAGGCACTACCGCAAGCTCGCCGAGACGCAGGCGCCCGAGCTCTGGGCTGACCCGACCACAGGCGGTTACGGGTTTGCAGATTCCTTCCGACCCGGCGCGAAGGGTGGCGTTGACTGGGTCGCACACGACCGGGTCGCCATCGACGCGGGCCCGCTGCTGGTCTGCATCGAGAACGCCCGGACGGGGCTGATCTGGGAGACCTTCGGGCGCCACCCGTATGTTCGCAGGGCGTACGGCAAACTGGGCCTGAAGCCCTCTGAGCGCCCCTGAGAGGGGATGGCCTGGAGCGGGTCCTGGCGAAATAAATCGTCTCCGTGCGTATACAGGCGGTTGTGAGAGTGTGAAGAACACATTAGAATGAAATCGCTTACATTCGGGAGCGCCGCACTGCGAGGCCATCATGGGCCGGGTATCGCAGGGAGACCGGCGCCCCGGAGAGACATGGAGAGAGATATGAAAAAGACAACGATCGGAATCATGGCGATGCTCACCGCAGCCGCCGCGACGGCGCAGCCGTACGACGGGCTGCAGGTCAACGCCCGTGTTTTCAACGACTTCCCGGGCAGCACGCTGAACATCGTCAACGCCTACCCCGCTTCGCTCACCATCGAGGAGAGCAACTTCGGTTCGGGCAACTTCGCCAACCGGCACATGGCATTCGCTTCCGAGGACGCGGGCGCCACCGCCAGCAGCTTCGACTACGAGGACGGGTTCGATTTCTGCGTCACCATGAACCTCAATGCCTCGCCCGTCGACGGGCGTGAAGCCGGGTTCATGACCGACCTCTTCGGTTTCGGGTTCTTCGGCGCACTGCCCAACGGCGAGATCGCCGCCTTCGGCTCGTTCCTGCCCTTCCACACTTTCGGCAATGTCTACACCAACGGCACCGACGTGGACCTGCGCATGATCTACACCCCCGGCGCCGGCCAAGGCCTCATGCCCGTGTCCACCATCGAGTACATCTTCGACACGGGCTCGGGTCCTGTCAGCTCAGGCGCGATCGCATTCAACAACAACGAGGGCGGCATTCCCAGCGGCTTCGGTGCCAAGATCGGTGTGGGCATCCAGAGCCAGGGCAACCCGGGTGGATCGTCCAATGTCGCCTTTACCAACTTCAAACTCCTGGTACCGGCGCCCGGCACTGGCGTGCTCGCGCTGGGTGGGCTTGTCATCGCTTCGCGTCGACGCAGGGCCTAACGGCTCTGTCCCCATTCGTTCCCTCGTATCTCTGACACCAGCCAGTTGGCAGGAAGCCACCAGAATCCAATGCGAAACGACCATACCTACGGCCGGTTCATCGAGGACGGATTCGCCTACGAGATCACAGACTCCGGGACACCCAAGCCCTGGACGAACGTGGTCTGCAACGGGCGATACGGATTCGTCGTCAGTCAGAACGGGGGCGGGTTCAGCTGGCTGGACAACAGCCAGCTGAACGTTCTCACACGCTGGGAGATGGACCTCATCGAGGACCGCGCCGGCAAGCATCTCTATATCCACGACACCGAGTCGGGCGAGACATGGTCTGCCGCCCCCTCGCCCTGTCGGGTCAACTATGACCACTACATCTGTCGACACGCGCCGGGCTCGACCACCTTCAATACTACGTATGCGGGCATCCGCGCCCAGTGGACCATGACCGTCGCGCCCGATGCGCAGATCGAGGTCTGGACGCTCAAGCTGCACAACGAATCCGGGCGTCCGCGTTCGCTCCGCGTCGTCAGCTACATGGAATGGTGCCTGGGCGTTGCGCCCGACTCCAAACGCGAGTTCCACCGCCTCTTCATCGGGACCGAGTACGACCAGTCAAACGCCCGCATGCTCGCACGCAAGGTCATGTGGGACGTCCCGAGCAACAAAGAGAAGGACCACTGGAATCAGGGCTGGCCCTTTGTCGCGGCTCACCAGTGCGTCGTCGAAGGCGAGCACGCCGCGTTCGCGGTGGGGGATAAAGCGGTGTTCATCGGGCGTGGCACACGCGAGAAACCCGGCGCTCTTCTTCAGGGACCGGGCGTCCGCGAGCCGAGCTTCGGGCGGTTCTCTGACGCCTGCGCGGCGCTGGGCGCGGATCTCACATTGCAGGCGGGCGAAACCCAGCGCATGGCGTACCTCATCGGCGTCAGCGAGACTGGCGACAAGCTCACCGCTGAGATGGATCGGTACTCCGCGATCGACGACGCCTTCCGCGTGGCGCCCGTTGCCGAGAAGGTCTGGAAAGACCGACTCTCGGGCATCCGCGTCAGAACCAAGAAGCAGGATTTCAACGACCTCAACAACTACTGGCTCCCCTACCAGGCGATCAGCGCCAGGCTCTGGGGGCGCACGGGCTACTACCAGCAGTCTGGCGCTTTCGGATTCCGCGATCAGCTGCAAGACTCCCAGGTCTGGATGCCCCTCGACCCCGCGGGCATGCGCCGACAGATTCTCATCCACGCCCACCAGCAGTTCAACGACGGCAGCGTCCACCACTGGTGGCACCCAAACTCCCTCATCGTCAACCACACCTCCTGCAGCGACGACTACCTCTGGCTCCCCTTTGCCGTCAGCCAGTACATCAAGGAAACGGGCGACCTGACCATCCTCGACGAAGTGACGCCCTACGTCGACGGCGGGCAGGACACCGTCCGCGTGCACTGCAAGAAGTCCCTCGACCGCGCATTTGCGCGCACAAGCGAGAGGGGCCTGCCCCACATCGGCGCGTGCGACTGGAACGACGGGCTCTCGGCCTGCGGCATCGAGGGCAGGGGCGAATCCGTCTGGCTCGCCTTCTTCCTCGCCTTCACACTCCGCGACTACGCACAAGTCCTCAGGCTCGTGGGCGACGACAAATTGGCCGACACGCTGATCGAGAAGCGCGAGGCGTACATCAAGGCCGCCAACGAGCACGCCTGGGACGGCGAGTGGTACCGCCGCGCGACGATGGACAATGGCAACTGGCTGGGCACGAAGACCAACGACGCCGGGCGGATCTACCTGAACGCGCAGACGTGGGCGATCCTCGCCGACGCGGGCCCGCAGGACCGATTGGACGCCGCGTGGAACTCGGTCAAGGAGCACCTCATCCGCGAGATGGGCCCGCTCCTGCTCGCACCCGCGTACTCGGTTCCGGACACGGATGTGGGCTACATCACGCGTTACACGCCCGGCTCGCGCGAGAATGGTGGTGTGTACATGCATGCCGCGACGTGGGCGCTGGCCGCCGCGTGCAAGATCGGGGACTCCGAGAGCGCGACCACAATCTGGAACGCAATCTCCCCCGCCCGCGAGGGGCGCGATCAGACGAGTTACATCGCCGAGCCCTACGTCACGCCCGGCAACGTCGACGGCCCCGACTCCGCGACCCCCGGCGCCGCGGGCTGGACGTGGTACACGGGCTCCGCCGCGTGGCTTTCCAACGTCTCACTGACGCGCGTGCTGGGCATCCGTCCCGAGTTCGGCGCGCTCCGCATCGACCCGTGCCCGATCGCCGGTTTGGGGCGGTTCACCGCCGAGAGACGCTGGCGGGGCACGACCATCCGCATCGACGCCGACGCGAGCGAACACACACCCGGCGCCCGCAGTACCATCACCATCGGGGGTAAGGGCATCGAGGGCGGTCTGATCACGCCCGAGATGCTGCCTGAGGCCGGTGGAACGCTCGACGTTCAGATCCGCTGGACCAGACTCCCAGCGAGCGACCTCGAACCCAGGCCCACCAGGCCAGTTGGAGCACCACGATGAATCGACACCGAAGCCGTGGCCTCTTGTGTTCAGGCTTTACACTCATCGAACTGCTGGTTGTGATCGCGATCATCGCGCTGCTGATCGGAATCCTGCTGCCCTCGCTCGCCAAAGCACGCGACGCCGCGAGAAACATCCTCTGCCAGAATAACCTCCGCCAGATCGGGCTGGCGACGCAGATGTATCTGGACGACCAGAAAGACCCCGCGTTTCTTGACATCCATCCCCGGAGCGAGCTCGCCAGCGATCACTGGAACGCGATGATCCTCCTGAAACCATTTATGAACGACAATGTCGAGGGCGGCACATTCGAGTGCCCGTCGGCGAGAAATCAATCCAGCGTCCGCGATCCGCTGACCCGGCGCGACATGGAACGCGGGACGACTTTCAACGTCTTCGACATCGACCGGGTCGATCCGTACCGAATCCCCCCCGGGGGCGACTCGCGCGAGCCCGAAGAGGAATTCACCGAGTACTGGTTCAACGACTCGTACCCGGGGACCTACACCAGAAGCCCGAGCAAGAGCTATGGTGTCTCAGGCCAGAAGATCCGCGCTATTCCTCATCCGGAACTGGTCGTCTGGGCGATCGACGCGGTCGACTGGTTCCCAAGGCACGCCGGGCGGAGCAATCTTGACGGCGCAAGCATCAACGCAGCCGGGCAGGACGTCGCCAAAAGCAACGTGCTCTTCGGTGATCAGGCGATCAAAGCACTCGAGCGCCGCGAATATATCAGCTCGGAAGCCAAGGATCCATACGGGGCGGCTCCGTTCTACAATTGGGGCCACTTCTACTTCGATCGCTGGGGACGGTAAGCATGGCTGACGGCAAGCGGAACAGAGTCACCGTGATTCTCGCGGTCGTTGCGATCGTGCTGGCTGGGTGGCTCCTCGTGCGATCGCTCACCTCTGAGCCACCCCGCGACAGCGTCGAGTATCTCTCGACCGAGCTGACCATCCGGTGCGACGACACGGGCGAGGAATGGGAGATGAACCGGGGCATGCTCGAGCGCGAGCTCTACACACGCCCGGGCGTCCTCGATCCAAATCAGGGACTGACCAACCCCAAGACCGGAAAGCCCACCGGATTCCCCGCTAGCCGCGCGAAAGACTGGGATCAGGTCATCGCACGCATCAACGCCGAGAAAGAGCAGATGCGTCAGAGCCGCGACAAGTGAGTGAATCCCGTCCAACGCTCACGGGCGCTCTGGACATCTCCCGCCGCGCCACGCTCGGAGTCATCGCCGCCAGCGCCGCGGGATTCGCCTTCTTTGGCCCACGCCCCCGTGCGGACTTACCCACGGACCGCATCGTCCTCGATTACTGGGAAAAGTGGACGGGCGCAGAGGGCCTGGCGATGCAGCGCCTGGTCGACCGGTTCAACGCGTCGCAGTCGGACATCTTCGTACGCTACCTCTCGATCGGGTCGATCGACCAGAAGGCGATGATCGCGGTCGCGGGACGCTCGCCGCCCGATATCCTCGGGCTCTGGAGCTTCAACATCCCAGCGTTCGCCGAGGCGGGGGCGCTGATGCCGCTCGACGGGTTCGCCTCGAAGGCGGGCCTCTCGCGTGAGCACTACGCCCGCGCCGTCTGGCCCATGATGACGCACCACGATCGCCTCTACTCCCTCATCAGCACCTGCGGCACCGTCGCCCTCTACATCAACGACGACCGCCTGAGCGAAGCGGGCCTCGCGGGCGCTGCCGCGCCCACGAGCATCGAGGAGCTCGACACGCTGTGCGATGCGCTGCTTGAGCGCCGACCCAACGGCGACATCGAGAAACTCGGCTTCATCCACACCGACCCCGGTTGGTGGTCCTGGCTCTGGGGCTACCACTTCGGAGGATCCCTGCTCGATGAACGAACCAACACCGCGACCGCCAATGCACCCGAGAATGTCCGCGCGTACGAGTGGGTGCAGAGCTACCCCAAGAAATTCGGCGCCCGCGATCTGAGCAAGTTCCAATCCGGGGTCGGATTCTACGGCACAGCGCAGGCCCCCTTCCTCACGGGCCGAGTCGGGCTCACCATCCAAGGCCCGTGGATGGCCAACCTCATCCACGCCTTCGCGCCCGATCTCAACTACCGTGTCGTGCCCATGCCCACGATCGCCTCCATCACCGACGCTGCCAACCCGGTCGGATTGGTCGATGGCGACATGCTCACCATCCCCGCCGGCGCCCGCGAGCCCGAGGCCTCGTTCGCGTTCATCCTGTGGATGCAGCAGCAGAAGCAGATTGAAGAGATTGCGACGGCGCACGCCAAGAATTCGCCGCTCGCGCAAGTCTTCCCCGACTTCATCGCCGATCACCCCAACCGAGGTATCGCGGCCCACAACGCCATCGCCGCCAGCCCCCGCGCGTTCCGCTTCCCCAAGACCCGCGTCTGGCCGAGATATGTCAGCGAGTTCGACGCCGCGTTCCAGCGTCTCTGGCTCCTGCAGGACGAGCCCGCGTCCATGCTCGCCAGCATCAATTCCCGCGCGCAGGCCGCGCTCGATCAGGCCAAGGCCTCCCGCGCAAGGCGTCAAGGATGAAGAGCGCGGGCCGATCGAGATTCGCGGGCCTCCTCTGGGTCTCGCCATGGCTCCTGGGTCTGTGCGTGTTCTTCCTCATCCCGATGGGCCTGGGCGCGTACTACAGCATGACCGACTATTCCATGCTCGAACCACCCATCTGGATCGGGGGCGAGAACTACCGCGCACTCTGGGAGGACGCGGTCTTCCGCAAGGCCGTGTACAACACACTCATCTACGCCGGGGTTGTGATCCCGCTCTCGGTCGTCCTGGCGCTCGCGGTCGCGGGGCTGCTCGACATCGATTCGCGGCTCTCGCGACTCGTGCGCGTGCTCGTCTTTGCGCCCACCGTCGTCCCGCTCGTCGCCTCCGCGATGATCTGGCTCTGGCTCTTCAACGGCGATCACGGGCTCATCAACGCGGCTCTGGCGATCTTCGGCGTCAGCGGGCCCAACTGGCTCGGCGAGCGAGGCTTCGCAATGGCGGCCTTGATCGTCATGGCACTCTGGAGCATCGGACAGCCCGTCGTGATTTACCTCGCCGCTCTCCAGGACGTCCCGCGTGAGCTCTACGAGGCCGGGCAACTTGACGGCATGGGCCCGGTGCGCCGCTTCGTCCACGTCGCCATGCCCTCGATCGCGCCCGCGGTCGTCTTCAACGTCATCATCCAGACCATCACCGCGTGGCAGGTCTTCGCCGCCCCGTACATCATGACCGAGGGCGGCCCCGACCGCAGCACCTACTTCTACTCGCACTACCTGTACGACAACGCCTTCCTCTTCCAGCGCATGGGCTACGCCAGCGCCATGGCCTGGGTGCAGCTGCTCCTGATCGCGCTGTGCATCATGGGCATCTACGCCGTCACGCGCAAACTCTGGAGTACCTCGTCATGATCGGGCGAGGCCCAAACCCGGGACTCCGAGCGCTCCGCATCGCGTGCATGGTGCTCGTCGCGGTGGTCTTTGCGATGCCGCTCGTCTGGATGGCATCCACCTCGCTCAAGCCCGAATCGCAGGCGATGTCGCAGGGCTTTGCGCTCCTGCCCGATCCAGCCGCTTCCGCGCCATCCCAGGCGATTGATAACTACGAAGCCGTCCTCGACGACCCGACCGTCGACTTCCCGCTCTACATGCGGAACACGATCATCGTGGTGGCGCTGGGCGTCGTCGGGTGCGCGATCTCGAGCATCGTCGTCGCGTATGGGCTGGCCCGCGTGCCCATGCCGGGCAAACGCGTGCTGCTCGTTGTCACCGTGGGCACGATGCTGATCCCGTTCCCGGTGCTGATGGCGCCGCTCTTCATGCTCTATGCCAAGCTGGGCTGGATCGGGACGTTCCTGCCGCTCTATGCGCAGTTCTGGCTGGGCAATGCTTTCAGCATTTTCCTGCTGCACCAGTTCTTCAAGTCGCTCCCCAAGGAGCTCGACGAAGCCGCGCGGATCGACGGCTGCAACCACTGGCAGACGTTCCGGCACATCGCGCTCCCCCTCTCGCGCAACGCGCTGGCGGTGGTGGTGCTCCTGCACTTCACCTACATGTGGAACGATTTCCTGGCGCCCCTGGTCTTCATCGTCGACCGCGAGCAGTTCACACTCATGCTGGGGCTCCAGCTCTATCAGTCCAAGGCGGGCCAGACTCCATGGAACCTGCTGATGGCCGCCAGCACCCTGACGGTCCTGCCTGTTCTGTTCGTGTTCGTACTGACGAACCGCATGTTCACACGCTCGAGCCTGTCAGGCGCGGTCAAGGGCTAAGCCTCGGGCAAGCCTGGTCGTACAGATTCTCTTGACACACCCAGGACTATCTGTCAGACTGATGGAAACGCTTACATTCGGGCCTCGACCCGTTCCGGAAACAGATGAGAGATCACCTCAGGAGCCTCCCCATGAATGCCAACCGTCTCGTCATTGCAGCGTGCTGTCTCGCTCTGGCTCCGACAGCCAGCGCTCAGAACCTCGTCTTCAACGGCTCGTTCGAAACCAACGACGGCGCCACCCCCGAGGGCTGGGGGTTCTTCAACACCGCTCGCCTGCGCACTATTGGCGATGGCCTCTCGCCCGCCGCGCTCGTCCGCACCGGCACCGCCTCGATCGAGTTCCCTTCCGGCACAGACTTCTCCGGCGCGACGACCAACGTCTTCAACCCCAACACACTCGCCTTCTACGACCCCGCTTACACCTGGCAGGGCGGCGACGTCACGGTCACCGGCTGGTACAACATCCCAAGCGCCACACCCCTGACCGCAAACGCCGGCATCAAGCTCGAATTCCGCCGCCCCAACAGCTCCATCGCGACCGCGTTCGAGGTGCTCTCGATCACCGGGCACACCAACGGCCAGTGGGTCCAGTTCTCGATGACCGTCACGGACCAGCAGATGCAGGACGCGGCCGGCGCGTTCCCTCCCTTCGCCACCACGGTCACGGTCCTCCCGCTCCGCTTCGGGCCTGTCGCCTCGACCGGCACCGTCTTCTTCGATGACATCGAGCTGACTCAGGGCGCCGTCTGTCTCGCCGACGTCAACGGCGACGGCATGCTGACCCCCGCCGACTTCAGCGCCTGGATCGCTGCGTTCAACGCGATGTCGCCCGCCTGCGATCAGAACGACGACGGCTCCTGCACACCCGCTGACTTCAGCGCCTGGATCGCTAACTTCAACGCCGGCTGCTGAGCCCGATCCGAAGGGCGTCCGAGTCGACACACCCAATCAGATCATGACGCCGCCGACATCTGTTGGCGGCGTCGTGTCTTTTCACGGTCGAAGAGCCGCATTCCGAGGCGTTGAGCGCCGGAATCCCGTCCCACAGAGTTCGAAGCCCGCTCGGCATCGCCCCCGAGTTTGCCTGTATACTTTCCGTTGGCGTTCAAGCCATCCTCGGGGGGGATCAAGATGCATGCAAGCCGAATGTCGATCGCACTCGTGGCCCTGCTGGCGCTGCTCACGACCGGGGCCAGTGCTCAGGCGATCGCAAAGAAGGCGCTGAAACTCGATATCGTCCGCCTCGTCGAGGGCGAGCAGATCGAAGCTCGTCCCGATCTCTTCGTCGAGCACGACGGGATCGTGTATCACTTCGCCGACGAGAGCAGCCTCGCCGCATTCAGGGCCGAACCTACGCGCTACGAGGTCGCCGACGGCGGCGCCTGCGGCTCGATGGGCCCGCTCTCGGGGCTCGGGTCACCCGAACGCTTTGCGGTTCACGAGGGACGTGTCTACTTCTTCGCTTCCGACGCCTGCAAGGCGCGATTCACCAGCAACCCTGAGCGCTGCATCGAGACGGACAACCCCTTGCCAAGCACCGACGAGCCGAGCACGAAGCGGGCCATCGCCGCGATGGACAAAGCCATCCAATGGGCAGGCGGACGCGACGCGATCGCGGGCCTCGATGCGGTCCGTCTCGTCGACTCGCGCACCGAGACGCACTCGGATCAGCAATGGCAGGTGACAAAGGAACTCGCGATCTCGTTCCCCGATCGCTACATGAAAGCCGACCAATGGAACGAGAAACGCTACACCACCATCAGCACGCCCAAGGGCGGCGCGATGGGAAGGCCCGAGGGCATCGAGCGCATCGCCGAGAGCAGACGACACGCGTTCGAGCGATCGATGGCCCGTGAAGTACTCGTCCTGCTCCACGCCTACGCCAGCGCCGACCACGAGGGCGAATCACCCTCGCTGCACATCGCGGGAGCGGGCGAAACCGAGATCGATGGCCAACCGGTCGAGGGAGTGGCGCTGGCCATGAACGGCGCGACCTCGACGCTCTGGATCGATGGCGATTCGGGTCAGCCGATCGCCCTCGATTTCGTTGGTCGTGACGGCACCGCCTCGGTCGGGCTGATCCGGCGCACCTACACACGCATGGCGACCGCCGCAGGCATCACGCTCCCGGTCGCCTACACGCTCAGCATCGACGGCAAGCCGCTCGATGCTGCGAAGGATTACACGACCTTTGAGCCGAACCCGGATCTGCCCGAGGGCACCTTCGCGATCATCCAGTGATGCGGGCCGATGCTTCCGCCAATTCCACGCACGTCTGGATGAGCAGGTACTTGTCGATCGGCTTGGTGAGGTACTCGCTGCAGCCCGCATCGATGCAGCGTTTCCGGTCGCCGTCCATGGCGTGCGCGGTCAGCGCGATGATGGGCAGCCCGCACCCGTTCTCGCGCAGCTTGCGAGTCGCCTCGTAGCCGTCCATCTCCGGCATCTGCATGTCCATCAGGATGAGGTGCGGCTTAAGCTGCCTTGCCAGCTCGATGGCTTCGACGCCCGTTTTGGCCACGGTCACTTCGGCGCCCGCCGATTGCAGGTTGAATGAGATGAGCCGCTGGTTGTCAGGCCCGTCCTCGGCCAGCAGGATCCGCGTGCCCGCAAGGACCTTCGCCGATGACCGTCTCGCGCCATCAGGCTTCTGGTGCGACTTTATCTGGTTCAGGACCAGGCCCGAAGTTGCGGCGTCGATGAACTCCGCTTCGGGGCTGACTCGGGCACGAAGGCGTACCCGGACTGTCGTGCCTCTGCCAAACTCCGATTCGATCTCGATCCCGCCCCCGAGCATCGCCGACAGGGAGCGGGAGATGTGCAGCCCAAGGCCTGTGCCCCCGAACTTGCGAGTGGTCGAGGCATCCGCCTGCATGAATGGCTCAAACTCCTGCAGCACCCGGACCTGTTCGGGCCGGATGCCGATGCCCGTATCGATGACATCGATCGCCATCATCTGCTCGTCCGGCAGGTGCCTGAAGCGGATGGTCACCGTGCCGATCTCGGTGAATTTGATCGCGTTGCCCACGAGGTTGAACAGGATCTGCTTGACGCGCGTGGGATCGGTGACGATCACGCTGGGCACACTGGTGTCGTAGATGACACGCAGCTCGATGCCCTTGCTCTGAGCGCGAGGGCGCAGCAACGAGGCGACCTCCTCGATCTGACAGAGCGGGCTCGTTTCGATCTGCTCGATGCTCAGGAAACCAGCCTCGATCTTGGACACGTCCAGGATGTCGTTGATCACATCCAGCAGGTGGTTCGCGTTGCTGTGGATCGACTTGGCCATCTCCGCAAGCTCGTCGGCGTCGCTCGCGATCAAATCGTTGTTCACCATGAGATCCGAGTAGCCAAGGATCGCGGTCATCGGTGTGCGGATCTCGTGGCTCATGTTCGCAAGAAAGTCGCTCTTGGCTTTGCTCGCGCTCTCGGCTCGCTCCAGCGCCTCGCGGATCTCCTGAATATCAACGTGCACGCCCAGCATCCGGACGGGTTCGCCCGATTCGTCTCGCTCGACGACCTCGCCGACGGCGCGAACCCAGCGCCAGTCTCCGTTCTTCTGGAGTATGCGCTGCTCGTTGACATACAGGGGCGTTTCGCCTCGGATGTGCCTTGCCACGCCGTCGTAAGCAACCTCCAGATCATCGGGGTTGCACATGTTCTCCCAGGAGCTCACGTGCGATGCAAACTCGCCAACCTCGTACCCGTGCATCGTAAAGAAGGTGTCGCTGAAGTAGGTTTCGCCGGTCCGGATATTCCAGTCCCACAGCCCGATCTTGCCCGCCTTCATCGCCAGCGAGAGGCGCTGCTCCGCGTAGTTGGCGCGATCGAGCGCACGCACCGCATCGGTGGTGTCCGTTGCGATCGCGACAAGCCGATCGAACTCCCCGCTGGGCCCGCGGAGCGGGATCTTGTCCGTGCGGATGTGCCGACGCTGGCCTGCTTCGCCGGTCTCGTAGCACTCGACGATCCCGAGCTTGGGCTTGCCACTGGCGATGACTCGACGGTCGTCTTCCAGGAAGTTCGCGGAATCCGCGGGCGGGAAGAATGCCTCGGTCTGCTTCCCTCGGATCTTGTCGGGCGGCAAACCGATCGAGGCCGCTGCCGTGGCGTTCAGATCGAGGATGGTGTTCCGGTCGTTCTTGTAAAACATGTACACCGGGATCGCGTCGATGATGCCCTGCAGCTCAGCGACCTTGGCGCGCAGACGCTCGACCTCGAGTTGGGTCTCGTCCTGCTCACAGTCATTGCCGCTCTCAGATCCCATCCGTGCCCTCGGAGACCTTTACACCGCAAACCAGCCAGAGAGCACTCTGGCCCTTCGACAGAGCTACTTTCGACGATCTCCGGGGGCAACCGCATGAATAAAGACAGCAAGAAGGTGAAAACGCTGACCCGGCGTTCGGGGGAACCCCTCACAAGCGCTCTGGGAACGCACAGGCACGATCTTGATCCCCGATTCGACCATGACGCACCATGAAATCAGCCCGATCGGGCGACCCGCGGGGCACATCGACTGCGATCCGTCCCGGTCGAACCGCACTCCCGCATTCTGGATTCGGGTGTCTCGTGCCCGCTCATCAGGCACGCCAAGGACGTCACAGGAACCTGAGGCACGGACCGCGAGCAGGCTTTGGGCGAGGTCCCTTGAGCCCGGCATCGGTTTACCGCGACCGATCCGCCAGCCAGGCTAGTGCGGGACTTCCTTCACGGCGTTCCGATTCCACGCGGGCACGCGCACCTCGATCGGGCCGTCACCCTCGATCTCGCACTGGCAGCTGAGCCTGCTGTTCCGCTGGAGGCCCGGGGCCTCTTCCACGCGGTCGTCCTCGGCCTCGGTCGGTTCGCTCAGCGAGCTCTCGCCGCTTTCGATGTAGACATGACACGTCGAGCACGCGCAGACCGCGCCGCAGGCATGCTCGATGTTGATCCCGTTCTCAACCGCCACTTCGAGCAGATGCTCGCCCTTGGAGGCCATCAGCTCGATGGTCTTCTGGTCACCCCCGGTCAGGGAGTGCGGGTCTTCAAGGTGGTAGATGACCTTGACGGTTTTGGGGCCGTGGTCGTGGTCAGAATGGCGAAGGTGCATGTCGGGCTCCGTGTCAAAACCATCTTGGAAACAATCTAATATAGTGACCTGCAAGGTCCGCAGTCCACCTGCGGGCCCATCCTGCCGGGAAGCCGCGTCTGGGGACGATACTGTTGCCATTGATGACCGATTCCAATCCAGCACGCCCCAGGCCCGGATCGCCCCTGCTCTCGGTGATCGCGCCGGCGCACAACGAGGCCGACAACATGGATCTGCTGATCGAGCAGATCCAGGCCGCCCTCGCCTACGTGGACCACGAGATCATCATCGTCGACGATGCCTCAACCGACGACACCGCTCTCCGCGTCCGCGCGATGCAGGCATCCCGCCCGCACCTGCGTCTGATCTCTCTGGCGAGCCCGCCTGGCGGGGGTACCAACGGGCAGTCCGCCGCGTTCAAGGCCGGCTTCAGCGCCGCGCGCGCCGAGCTGGTGGGCTCGCTCGACGCCGACCTCCAGAACGACCCCGCCGACTTCAAGCGCCTGCTCACCGAGCTTGAGCGCACCGGCGCGGACTTCGTCCAGGGCGATCGGTCGGCTGCCCGACAGCAAGGCGACGCCTGGGTCCGCAAGCAGGCCTCGGGCATCGGGCGCCTCTTCCGAAGGCTCATCCTCGCCGACACGATCCGAGACACCGGCTGCTCGCTCCGCGTCATGAAACGCGAGATCGCCACGCAGCTCCCCCTCGAGTACAAGGGCCTGCACCGGTTTATCCCGGTCACGGCGCGCCAGCTCGGGTACACCGTGGTCGAGCTCCCGGTCGCGCACCGCCAGCGCCACGCGGGCGTGCCCAAGTACGGCATGGGCATCGCCAAACGCGCCATCCCCGGGCTCGTCGACTGCTTTGCCGTCCGCTGGATGCGCAGCCGCCGACGCACCAATATCCTGTTCACCGAGCACTCACCCGCCAGCGCCGAAACGCCCGTCGAGGCCCACGTATGAAGCCGGGCCCGGTGATTGCCATGATCGCGCTGATCGTCGTTGGCATGTGGCTCGTCCTCCAGCCAGCGCTCTCGCGCGAAAGCTACGACCTCGAGATCCGCGTGGGCGCCACGCAGTTCCGACTCCAGCAGCTCGACGAGGGCTACCTCTTCGTCAACCCTCACGAACTCGAACGCCTGGGCGTTGTCCCCGGCGCCGAGAAGGACCGGATCATCCGCGAGGAGATCGTTTCGTGGAACAGGCGCCCCGCCTGGGAACGCGCCCTGATGGGCTTCTTCAACATCTCCAGCTGGCTGAATTTCGGGTGGGTCGCCATCGGGCTCGTCGGACAGAGTGCGTTCTTTGGGCGCATGTTCATCCAGTGGGTCGTGAGCGAGAAGAGCCGCCAGAGCCAGGTCCCCGAGCTCTTCTGGTGGTTCAGTTTCGTGGGCGCGATCTTCCTGTTTACATACTTCGTCTGGCGCGTCGACGCGGTGGGGGTGCTCGGGCAATCGACCGGGATCGTGATCTATGCGCGGAATCTGCGCCTGATTCACAAGCAGAAAGCCAGAGAAGGCCGAGATTAGGGGAAGAGCCGCCAGCGGAGGCAAACCCCATGAACGTCCTTCTGGATGACACACCCATCGAAGTGGAAGATCAGACCCTCGCCGCGGCAATGTCCGCCGGGGTCGAGATCGCCCAGCGTGAAGGACGGGCTGTCGTCGAGGTGCTCATCGATGGCAAGGCCATCCGGGGCGACGAGCTGATCGACGCCTCCACCGAGCCGATCCCCAACGCGAGAATCGAGCTATTCACCGCCAACCCCGTCGAGCTCGTCAGGCAGTCACTCCTGGACGCCTCCTCGGCTCTGGAGTCTTCAAGGAGCTCGCACTCCGATATCGCAAGCCAGCTCCAGTCCGGCGCCGACACCGCAGAAGCGCTCAGCCTGCTCTCGGGCACGCTGAGTGTCTGGCAGGGCGTGCAGGACGTTCTGGCCCGGGGCTATGCCCTGCTCGGGCGAGACCCTGCCTCGATCAACCTCCCAGAGTCTGTCGCCCAGGGCAAGGATGTCACCGTCTTGCTCGGTGAGCTGGGCGAGCAGCTCCGCGAGGTCAGAAGATCCCTGGAAGACCACGATCTTGCAGCCTTGGCCGACACGATCGGGTATGAATTAGAGCCTCTAGCGGGGGTGTGGGCGAGCGTGCTGAATCACGCCGCGTCGGCGGTCACGGAAACGTGAGGCGCCCAATCCGAATCTGTTTCACGATCGGAGCCCACATTGCCCGAACTGCAAGACCCCCCAGCATTGAACCGCATCGACGAGATCATGGAGCAAGCCAGCCAATCACTGGCGATGACCAAGGCGATCGACGCCGAGTTTCTTTGCCTGCGCGCCCTGGATCTTGCGGTGAGAGCCAGCGACTGGGAGCGAGCCGCCCGCATTGTCCTGCCCCTGCAGGAATCCAGGCGTCTGCGCCGACAGAACGCGACCGACACGGGCAGCGTCCGCCTGATCGACACGCAGGCCCAGATCCGGATCAAGCCCGAGACGGGCTGCTTCCTTTTCCAGCCCCCGCTGATCGCTGCTGACGCTCGGGCCTACCGCGAGTCCTGGCTCCGACGGGGTGTGCAGCTCTTTGTCCTGACGCGTGAGCCCATGACCAAGGCGGGCCTCTGGCCTATCAGCGCCGTCGGCGCGCTCTCGATCCGCGTGAAAGTCCAGCCACCAGAGGGCGTCGTCGCCAGGGAGTCGGGCATGACACGAGACGAGATCACGCGGGCGATCCCGGTCAGCTGGTTCGAAGCCGCCGCCGAAGCGCTCGGTGACGCCGCGATCGCCAGCGTGGACCCCAAAGAGCCCGGCGCCCACCGGGTGCTGGACCTGATCGATCGCCTCGATGCCTTCCCCGAGCACGAGAAACTCCACCAGGCGCTGGAGAAGGCGTGCCACGAAGCGCTCCTCGAGCCCGCCCCCAAGTTCATCCGCAGGCGCGGGCACGACGATCCGTACTCGTTCTGAATCTGCTGCTTCTCCCCTCTGGGAGAAGGTGTCTGCATAGCAGACGGATAAGGGGTCTTCAGTGGGCGTTCAATGCTTGAGGAAACGCCCCTCTCCCCTGGGGAGAGGGAGCCGGACTCAGTTCCAGCTCATGCCTTTGGGCCAGTTCTCAGGGTGCTGGTGCCTGGCAAGGCGGAGCATCTTCGACGTCTGCTCCAGCGCCGAGCGCACGATTTTCGAGCGGGCGATCACGTCGCCCTCGTCGAGCAGCAGGTAGCGCAGCTCCGCATCATTCAGCAATGTAAAGGTGATCAGCTCCAGGAGCGTCGAGGTGTTGATCCGCTCGTCGCCCACGTATTCGAGCAGATCGCCGGCTGACTCGAACTCGGCAAGCTCGCCCGATCGGAGTTCCTGCTCGAACCAGTCCCGCATCGGCTGCAGCTCGGCTTCATCGGGCTCGGGGCCCTCGATGGGCTCGAGGTGCGCCATGCGGTAGGGCATGTTCCCGTCGTCGGGAAGCTCGAGCTTCAGGTGCGCTCGGCACACGCCCTGCATCAGCACATCGAACCGCCCCCCGGGCAGCTCGTCGTGCTGCATGATCTGCCCGATGCACACCGCCCGACGAACCGCAGGGCGACCCGCATACCCGGACTTCCAGTCGTCGCCCGCAAAGACCGCCATCGCGATCTGTCCCGCGCTGTCCAGCACGTCTCGCACCATGCGGATGTACCGGTCCTCGAAAATATGCAGCGGCACCACCTGCTGGGGCACGATCACCGCCGTCGAGAGCGGGAACACCGGCATCGGCTTGCCAAAGTTCACCCGGACCGCGTGCTCGTATTCCATGATGAGAGTGTACCGCAATGACCACAGTAAACGAGCCCCCAGCGTAAGCGGGGGGCCCGTGAACTTCTCAGCTGTTTCGTGCCCCCTCGCTCACGCGAGGGGCTCGTCAAGCGATCGCACGCTCACTTCAGCGGATCGGGCCTGTAGATCTTGGTGTCCAGCGCCCACTGCTTCTGCGTGAAGTTGCCGCCAAGGTCGTAGCTGTTGGCCCGGTCGGGCCTTGCCGCGTCGAGGGCGATGGTGGTCTTGGCGTCGACGTTGTCGAGCATGGAGACCAGGATCGCCTCGGGGGTCGCAGGGATTTTGGCGGCCCCGTACTCGGGAATACCGTGGTGCGACAGGATGATGTGCTCGAGCACGAGCGCCGCGCCCGCGGGCAGGCGCTGGCCCGTGTTCACCATCATCTCCTGCACCTTGTCGCGGAGCATGTGCGCGCCCTCGACGATGTGCCCGACGAGCTCGCCCATGTCGGAGTAGCTGAACGCGCGGTCGTACACCAGCTCGCGCGTCTTGCCCAGGTCATGGATGAAGAGCCCGAAGACGACGAGATCCTGGTTGATCTTGGGGTAGAGCGGGCAGACCGCCCGCGCCAGACGCATCAGGTTCAGTGTGTGATCGAGCAATCCGCCCAGATAGGCGTGGTGCATACTCTTGGCGGCGGGGGCCGTGCGGAACCGCTCCATCAGGTACTCGTCAGCCAGGTACGTCTCGGCGAGCGTCTTGACCGCCGGGTGCTGAAGCTCCGAGAGGATCTGCTTGACCTCCGCGAACATCTTGCCCACGTCCTTGTCCGTCGCGGGCAGGAGCTCCATGAGCTGCTCGGGCGTGGGCTCGATCGCGTCGATCGCGTGCAGGATGAGCTGCATCTCGCCCTGGTAGGGCTGCGTCTCACCCTCGATCCAGACGAACCCCTCGACGGGCAGCCGCGCAAACGCGGCCTCGTCGAACGACCACATCCGGGCCGCCACCTCGCCCGTCTTGTCGCGGATCAGGCACCGCAGATAGGGCTTGTCGTTCCGCGTGCGCCCAAGCTGGGCGTTGGAGATCGAAAACGCGCCGGTCACACGCTCCTGCGGCCCAAACTCCCGGATATAACGCCTCGCCCCATCTGCACCCATGCGATTGACTCCCGACCCGGGGACCGCTCCGGCCCCGGGCGGGATGCTAGGAGGGGAAGGGCACTGGGCATTAGGCATTAGGGAGGAAGAAGAGACTGTCCCTCTTTGCATTTTCTAATGCCTAGTGCCCAGTGCCTTATGCCTCCCCCCAGTGCCTATTTCTGCCAGATCGCCGGCACATCACCCGACGTTGCGCGGATGACCGAGCGGATCCCGCCGCGACCGCGCCAGTCCGTTGTCACCACCATCCACGCCGGGCTCATGAGCTGGGCAAGGTCGTCGCGGATGCGGTTGGTGACGGCCTCGTAATAGATGCCCTCGCTGCGGAAGCTCTGCAGGTAGAGCTTGAGGCTCTTGAGCTCGACGCAGGTCCCTCCCGCGCTGGGAGGCCCGGGCTGGAAGGTCAGCTTGACGACACCGAAGTCCGGGTGACCCGTGACCGGGCACACGCTCGTGAACTCCTCGGCGATGTGCTCGATGACAAAGGGCGTCTCGGACGGGGTCGGGAACGATTCCAGTAGCGCGTAGTCGGGCATGGGCGAGTTTAGGCCCGAGGCGAATACAAACGAGCCCCTCGCGTGAGCGAGGGGGCCCCAAGAGCACCATTTCAAGCATGGCCCCTCGCTCACGCGAGGGGCTCGTGATCACCCGAACCGCGTCAGCAGCTCAACGATCTTGGGCTGGTCGCGTTTGATCCGCAGGCTCGTGCGCATCGCGCGGACCGCGGCATCGAGCGCCTGGGTGTCGGTCTTCTCCGACCAGAGGTATTTGTTGAGCAGACAGACAGACACGCCGTTGAGCGCGGGGTAGTGGAGATCATCGATCTCGAGCGCCGAGCGGAACGCCGAGAGCGAGGCCTCGTATTCCTTGTTGCGGAACCGGGCCGACCCGAGCCTGTGATAGGCGTCTGCGGAGGGGTCCGTCGCAACGAGGCGCTCGATGGTGCGGGCCGAATCCGTGTAGAGCCCCAGCGCTGACTGACTGTCGGCGATGCCCATCAGAAGCTGCGGGCTTGTGCCCATGAATTCCGAGGCGCGCCGGTAGCTGGTGATCGCCTCCTCGTGACGGTTGAGCGCCGCGTACACGACGCCCATGTTGTAGTTTGCGGGCCCGCTCTGTGGGGAGAGGCGCACCGCGCGGACCGCATAAGGCAAGCCCTGCTCGGGCTGACCGATCTGCACGAATGCGAGCGCGACGTTCATGTTCGCGTCGAAGCTGCGCGGATCGATCTGCAGCGCACGCAGGTACGCGCGGATCGCCTCGGCATAGCGCTGCATCAGCTGCAGCACCAGCCCGTGCGCGTACTGCGCCTCGAAGACCTCGGGCCCGACGTTGGCGGCCTGGCCGTACCAGCGCTCGGCGCGGGGCAGGTCGCCCTCCTGCTTGTACACATCGCCGATCCCGATCCGCGCGTTGACCGCGCGGGGGTCCAGCTCGACAGCCTTCTCAAACTCGGTGAGCGCCTCGCGGATCCGCCCGGACGCCATCAGCAGCTTGGCGCGCTGCGTCGCCTCGTCAGCGGCGAGCACGGCCTCGAGGCTCGCGCGGGAGGTGCGGTTGCCGTTCGACGAGCCCGAGCCGTCGAACGCGCTGCACCCCGCAAGGGCGAGCGCGCCGGAAAGCACCAGCACAGGCATCAGTTCACGAAGCTTCAAATTCACGCGGCGTGTCCTGAGGGGATGCGGGGACTCCATCCCCTGAACTGGGTCTGATTCAGGCGCCGGGTGATTCCACCAGACCGCGGAGCCTGCGGACGTTGATCGTATCCCAGGGCGTTCCCTTGGGATCTTCGCCCTTTGGCGTCTCAAGGATCATCGGCCTTCCAGCGAGCTCGGGTCGATTCACGACCGAAGCGAAGCCTGTTTTTCCGATCTGGAGCTTCTTTCCGCCCGTCAACCCCCCGGCTCGCCCGAGCGTCCCCTCGCCGATATGTGCGTGCCGATCCTTCCTGGAGCCCAGATCCCCGATCGAATCGTTCAGATGAAGGCACCGGACGTTGGCAAGGCCGCAGGTCCGGTCGAGCAGATCGAGGGCCTCATCAGCACTCTGGCGCGAGGACATGTCGTACCCGCCCGCGTGCGCGTGACACGTGTCGATGCAGAACCCGACCCGCTCCGCCTCACCCGTCGCCTCGATGATCATCTCCCGAAGCATCGCCAGTTCCTCGAACGTCCGCCCCATGTTGGAGCCCGAGCCCACCGTGTTCTCGAGGCACGAGATCACCCTTGCGCCCCTGGTCTCTTTGAAGAGCTTCCTGTACGCCCCTGCGATCCGCTTGCGCCCGCTGGTCTCGTCCGAGGTCGTGTACGCCCCGGGATGGTGCACGAGCAGCGGGATGCCCAGCGCATCACAGCGCTCGATCTCCTCGCGCATCAGCGCGATCGATTTTTCCCAGAGCTCGTCGTCCGGGCTCGCCAGGTTGATCAGGTAGCTCGCGTGGCTCACCGAGCGATGCGGGCCTTTCTGTCCGCCCCAGCCGACCCGCTTGAGCTCGCTTGCCCACGCGTCGATCTGCGCCTGCTCCAGAGGCTTGACCTTCCACTGGCGCTGGTTCTTGGTAAAGACCTGCACGCAGTCGAGTTTGAGCGTTTCCGCCTCGACGATGGCTCTTTCCATGCCGCCCGCGACTGAGAGGTGTGATCCGAACATGCTCGACCATAGGTGTCCCCGGTGGGACGGGCATCTCGCCCGTCACGGTCGCGGCACGTCAGAACCGCTTCTACCCTTCCCGCATGAGCACACTCACTGGTCGTATCGGGATCATCACCGGCGCCAGCGCCGGCATCGGCGAAGCGCTGGCCCGCGATCTGGCCCGCGCGGGCGCCAGGCTCGTGATCAACGCCCGGCGCGAAGACAGGCTCCGCGTACTGGCCAAGGAACTGTCCGAAGAATTGGGCGAGGACGCGATCGAGATCGTCCCGGGCGACGCCGCGGACCCCAAGCTGCCCGCAAGGCTCCTCGACTCGGCCAAGGCCCGATTCGGGCGCGAGGCGGACCTGGTCATCGTCAACGCCGGTCGCGGCCTGCGGGGCTCGGTGACCGACTCCGACACTGCGGACTGGGAGGAGGTCGTCCGCACGAACATCCTGGGCGCCAGCTACCTGATGCGCGAGGCCGCCAACCGGATGGCCAGGCACCTGCCCGACCCGACGACCGACCCCGAGGCGTTCGGCGCCGCGTGGCAGCGGATCGTCGAAGCAGGCGGGCCCGCGCGCGACATCGTCGTCCTCGGCTCAACGGTTGGGCGCCACATCAGCCCCTTCAGCTCGATGTATGGGTCCACCAAGTTCGCCGTGGGCTCGCTCGCGGAGGCGCTGCGCCGCCAGATGGCCAAGTTCGGCGTGCGCGTCTCGCTCTTTGAGCCGGGGATCGTGCGGACCGAGTTCCAGGAGGCCGCGGGCTACGAGATGGAGGGCTTCGGCGCGTTCATGCAGAGCGTGGGCCCGGTGCTGACCGCGGGCGACATCAGCCGCTCGATCCTGTTCACGGTCTCCCAGCCCCCCGCAGTGCACGTGTGCGACGTGATGATCAGGCCGACGAGGCAGGAGTATCCGTGAGCATTCTCGCATATTGGTGTATGCTAAATGTATGATTCCAGATTCTTTAAAGCTTGCCCTTCAGGCGACATTTCGAAATGGTTATGGCGAGCGTTTAGCCAAGGGAACCGTTAGGTCCCTACGAGCTAGTGTTCGCACTCCAGTTGCCAAATGGTATTTTGAGGCATTGCACGAATATCCGCTTTGTCGTAGTGCGTGGGGGTATCCAATCGGATCAGATGTAGCACTTTTGCAATGGGCTACGCCTAGCGAGATGTTATTTGAAACATATGATGTCATGCCCGGAATGGATGTAAATCATTTGGGATACTTTGCAGTCGCAGTGAGTGTCGATGCATCTGATGGAGATCTCGAAAATCCTTACTTTGTAAAATTTGAAAAAGAACGAGACGACATTGAGCTAGTTAGAATCAGAAGGCAAACCCTATCCATTTCGAATGGCAAATGTGTAACTGGTGTCGAGCTGATCGCTAAAAATTTAATAGAATTTTTTGATAAAGCAAGGGCAATATCAATTGAGCCGAAGGACTTGCGACTCAGTAAGAAGCTAAAGAGGCCCACAGGATACGATTAATTACTGCTTTTGGTAAGCCAATCGTCGTGTTCACAAGTCAGGCAATATGACTGGCGGATCGATGGTGTCTAGCTAACCCAGCAGGCTTGACAGACCCTAGTGTGTAGCGATTGCTTAACGATCTGCGCCGTCGGATGTAGTGAAAGCGACATACTGATCAAACCGACGAAGCAGGAGTATCCGTAAAGCCCGTTTGGAGGTGAGAATTGACTGAACTTTGGAGCGGGCTTGGCGGTGTAGTTGTAGGTTTCTTGCTATCTGTAGCATTGACAATGATCATTCGTGTGTCAGACAGCAAACAGAAATTAGCTTCGTATATGGTTAGTTGGGTTGGCGTTGTTCGAGCAGCCCAGCTGTCATGCAACGCTGATCGGCTCGATAATTTAAGTGAGCAAGTGCACTTGCTCGGTGAACAAATTTGCGTATGGGGTCGAGGTCGTATTGATGCGCATCAGGTGATGCACGATACGATTGAAGTCGCTCAGCAAATTCACTATCGACGATCGGATACTGAAGCAGAAGAGCCGGAAATGACTCTTGCAGCTTCATTTGAGCATCTCAAGACTAGAGCATTAAAGTCTGACTCACAAAATCAAGTTTTCAACCAGAAAATTGCGGCCATGCAACGTCGAATCGGAACTGTTTTGGGAAGTGATTGGCTTTCACAAGCAGAGGTCGAACTCTGACTGCAGGGCTTAATCGTGCAATTATTACGAAGAGATTTATTTGAGCTACTCCGCCCGCTTCCCCGTCCACACCGAGAGAAAGTCCCGCGCGACCGCGTGCGTGGTGCCCTCGATTGTGCCGTCGGGCAGGAGGCTCAGCTGAGTGTGATAGTCGCCGGCGCCGTCGGTGGTCAGGAACGCGACGTGCGGGCGGTCGAATAAGGCGTTGGTCACGATGTTGCTCGCGACGGATCCGTTGTAGAACGTCGCCTCCAGTTCGCCCGCGTCGTTGCGCGAGAGCGTGAGCTTCATGAGGTACTCGTCCGAGTCGGGCGTGGGGCGGAGATCGACGTCCCATGTTCCGAGCATCGCCTCGACGCCGGGAATGGGCGGCTCCTCGGGCTGGATCTGGCTCGAACCGATAGTCAGAAGCCCGCTCAGGGCGAGGGCTGCTGCGAGAGTGAGTTGCATCGCGTGCTCCTTTGTGTTGCCCCAGTTTTCGACTTTGATTCAGATTCAGATTCGCTGTATGCAAATCGCATGAAATCGCTGGCCAGTGCCTCGACTGGGTTGCCACTGATTGGGGTTTGTTGTACATTCAGACCAGTCCGCTCGCGGGGGCTTTGTACGGAGCGAACCGAATGTCAATGACCAGATCCAAGGTAGCCGTGGCCCTTGTGCTCGCGGGTGGGTGCGTGACCTCCGCCTCGGCGCAGGATGTGTATCGGTACGAGTTCAACATGGTGCTGATCGAGAACAACATGTTCGGTTCGGCGCACGTGGGCGTGTTCAATACGATGCCGCTCGGTACGACGGGCAGGGTCTTCGTCGAGGTCGAGGACACGGTCGTCGCGAGCACGGGCAATACCGACCGAAACTACCGCGTGCTGGATGTCGGAGTCTCTGCGGGCGGTTTCTCCGTTGGGGGCTTCTCGAGCGTCTATCCGACGAGCGGGATTCCCGGATCGCTGGGTATCGGGAACGAATCGCCAGGACTTGGGAATCCATCGCACTCGGACTACTTCGTTGCGCCGCTCTTTCTTGAGCCGAGCGAACTGGACAACCTCTCCACGCTCGTGCTCTTTGACACCGACTACGTCAATGGCGAGCACGTCTTCCTCGACTCGGTCGATCTCCCGGACAAGATGAACCTCAACGTGGTCGACGCGGTCCGTCGGATCTTCCAGGTTTCTTCGTCTCAGACCAACGAGCGGGCCTACTTCGAGCTCACAGGCATCGAGACGATCATCACCCCGGCGCCGGGCACCGCGGCGCTGCTCGCCCTGGGCGGCATCGTGGCCGTGCGGCGCAGGCAGTAAGCCGACTCTCTACGCAACGTATCCACGGAGCCCCCGCGAGAATGCGGGGAGCTCCGTGTTGAATGCTCCTCCGGTGCCACCACCCATCTCCGATGGGTGGTGCTCTGAGCGAAAGGTGTGAAAGCACGACCGATCGGAGATCGGTCGTGGCACCAAATGAAAAACCCCTCGCTTGCGCAAGGGGCTCGGTGATCGCAAAATGCCAATTGTGATTTACGGCCAGATGCCGCGGCTGTCGTAGATCTCGCCGATGTGTTCGAGCACCGAGATGTACGCGGCGGTCCGCATGGTGGTGCTGTACTTCTGCTTGGCCATAATCACGCGCCGGGCTGCGGCGCACATGATGCGGTTGAGCTCGCGGTCGACCTGATCGACGTCCCAGATGACGTTGGAGCGGTTCTGGACCCACTCGAAGTAGGACACCGTCACGCCGCCCGCGTTGCAGAGCATGTCGGGGATGACCTCGATGCCGCGCGAGGCGAGCACCTGGTCGGCCTCGGGCGTGGTCGGGGCGTTGGCGGCCTCGGCGACGACGCGGGCACGCAGCTGGTGGGCGCGCTTCTCGTTGAGCATGCCCTCGAGCGCTGCGGGGATGAAGACGTCCACCGGGGTCTCCCAGAAGTCGTCGACGCTGATGACCTCGCAGCCCTTGCCGCTGTGACGCGACGAGCCGCCCGTGTTGGCCTTCTTCTCGAAACCCTTGACGCCGCCATTCTGCTTGACGTAATCGGCCAGCGCGTGCACGTCGAGCCCCTCGGGGTTGCGGATGCATCCCGTGTGGTCCTGGACGGCAATGACGTTGGCGCCCAGGTCAGCAAGGATCTTGCCCGCCCACGAGCCCACGTTGCCAAAGCCCTGGATGCTGACGCGCATGTCCTCGATGGGGATGTTCAGATCGGGCAGCATCTCGAGCAGCACGTCAACGACGCCCTGGCCCGTGGCCTTCTCGCGCCCGAGGCTGCCACCGATCGACAGGGGCTTGCCTGTGACGACCGCGAAGGGGTTGGTGCTGCTTCGTCCGGCCATCGCGGCATAGGTGTCAGCGATCCAGGCCATGACCTGGGAGTTGGTGCCGACGTCCGGCGCGGGGATGTCGTAGTCGGGCCCGATGTCGTTGGCGATGGCCGCGGTGAACCGGCGCGAGACGCGCTCGAGCTCGCCCGGGCTGAGGTCGCGGGGGTTGCACTTGACGCCGCCCTTGCCGCCGCCGAAGGGCACGCGGACGAGCGCGCACTTCATGGTCATGAGGAATGCGAGGCTCTTGACGTCGTCGAGATGGACGTCCTCGTGGAAGCGGAGCCCGCCCTTGTAGGGGCCGACAGCGTTGTTGTGCTGGACGCGATAGCCCTTGAAGAGCTTGTGGTGCCCGTCGTCCATGCGGACGGGGAAGTGCACCATGATCTCGTTCTTGGGCTGGGCGAGGATGATCCGCACACGGTGGCGGAGGTTGACCATCTCGGCTGCCTTGAGCATCGAGGCAACGGTCTGGGTGTAGATGTTGTTGGTGTCCTTTGGGAGCCCGACTTCATCGAAGATGGGGTCCCATTCCGTGCCCCCGGCGTCTGAGATGCTTGTATTCATGTCGGTCGCGGTCGTGCTCATTGGAAAACACACTCCGTACGGGGCCTTGGCGGCTGCCCTTGTGCGCGTCTGAGGGCCCATCTGGGCAGATTGCCCGGCCCGTTTCTCTCTCGACGGCGTGCTGAACCCAAATCAGACGTCGTGGGCAGATACGCTAGCGCGGTCTGTCTCAACCCTCAATCGGTATTCACCGGCTTTGTATACAAAACAGCGGGGGGTCGCCAAAGTCGGGCGCCGCCCGATCCGATCTCGGGCGGAACCGGCTTGGAATCAAAGGGTTTGCGGGCTACTGTTGGCTCCCCGCCCCGGTTCGCGAGCCGGGGGCTCCCTCGGTGCGTCACCGAGGGATGAACGGGTCCGGATTCCTCTTACCGCCCCAGCGGGGCCGACGGCGGATCCAAACGCCGGCGAAACGCCGAGAGCCCACAGGCGGCGCACCCATTCGCGACGGGGCGCAGAGCCAGGCAGGGCGATCGGGAAAGGAAACAGTTCAAGTATGGTTGACGAGACGCTGATCGCGTCGCTCGGTTTCGATGAAGCCGAGGCGGATGCACTTCTCAAGAGCGCGATGGGTGAAGATGTCGAGATGGAGAGCTTCCTCAGCGATGCTCTGGAAGACCTCAAGCCCGGCAAGCTCATCAAGGGCAAGATCATCGGCATGGCCGGTGACGATGTCGTGATCGAAGTCGGGCTCAAGAGCGAAGGCCTGGTAAACAAGGAAGAGTTCGGCGACGATGAGGTCCGCGTGGGCGACGTCATCGACGTGCTCCTCGAGGCACTCGAGGACGAAACGGGGCTCATCCAGCTCTCCAAACGAAAGGCCGATCGCCAGATCGCCTGGCACCGCATCACCGACTCGACCAACGAGGGTGACGTGGTCGAGGGCACCGTCATGCGCAAGATCAAGGGCGGCCTGCTCGTCGATATCGGCGTGCCCGTCTTTCTCCCCGCCAGCCAGGTCGACGTCCGTCGCCCGGGCGATGTGGGCGAGTACATCGGACGCAAGATCCGGGCCCAGATCCTCAAGATCGACGTCGAGCGCCGCAACATCGTCATCAGCCGGCGCAAGCTGGTCGAGGACGAGCGCGGCGCCGCCAAGAAGCGCCTCCTCGAGAAGATCAACGAGGGCGACATCGTCAAGGGCATCGTCAAGAACATCGCCGACTTCGGCGCGTTCGTTGACCTTGGCGGCATCGACGGCCTGCTCCACATCACCGACATGTCCTGGAGCCGGATCAACCACCCGAGCGAGCTCGTCAAGGTGGATCAGGAGCTCAAGGTCAAGATCCTCAACATCGATCACGAGCGCGAGAAGATCGCACTGGGTCTCAAGCAGACCGAGGCCAGCCCGTGGGAAGAGATCGAGGCCAAGTTCCCCGTGGGCAGCCGCATCACGGGAGAGGTCGTCTCGATCATGTCCTACGGCGCGTTCGTCAAGCTCGCCGAGGGTGTCGAGGGCCTGGTGCACATCTCCGAGATGAGCTGGACCCGGCGCGTCAACCACCCGTCGGAGCTCGTCAACCCGGGCGACCCCGTCGAGGTCGTTGTGCTCGACATCGACAAGAACAAGCAGGAAATCAGCCTCGGCATGAAGCAGATCGAGGTCAACCCCTGGGAGCTCGTTGCCGAGAAGTACCCCCCGGGCACGATCATCGAGGGCGAGGTCCGCAACCTGGCCAACTACGGCGCGTTCGTCGAGATCGAACCGGGCATCGATGGCCTCCTGCACGTCTCGGACATGTCCTGGACCAAGAAGGTCACCCACCCCAACGAGCTCTACAAGAAGAGCGACGAGATCAAGGCCGTCGTTCTCGAAGTGGACCAGGAAAAGCAGCGCATCAGCCTGGGCGTCAAGCAGCTCAGCGAGGACCCGTGGCTGCACCTCATCCCCGAGCACTACAAGCCGGGCATGGTCGTGCGAGGCACCGTCACCAAGGTCACCAACTTCGGCGTCTTCGTCGAGCTCGAGGACGACCTCGAGGGCCTGCTGCACATCTCCGAGCTCGCCGACCACAAGGTCGACAACCCGCTCGACGTCGTCAAGCCGGGTGAAGAGGTGGACGTCAAGATCCTCCGCGTCGATTCCAGCGACCGCAAGATCGGCCTCTCGCTCAAGCGGGCGCAGTGGGGCGATACCTCCGCCGCTGGCGGCGAGGACTTCTCGGGCGGCCCGGACCTCGGCCCCACACGAGGCGGCATGGACGACCACGGCGCCATGGGCACCGACAAGATCCGCTTCTCATAAAGCGGCTCTGACAATCTGAACTCAATCAGGCCCCGCAAGGATCTCCTTGCGGGGCTTTCTTTGTATGCTGACAGCGAACACTGGAGCCGCGTGCGTGACCGTGGGCCATCGTTGACGATGTAGTCGCATTCGCGTAGCTCCGCGGTATGAATGAAAGCACCCTGATTACGAAGACAGAGAAGAACAAGAACTCAGGTGCCATCACGCATCTCCGATGCGTGATGCTCACTCAACGCTGGCGAACCATCAACACGCATCGGAGATGCGTGGTGGCACCCGGATCTCATTGATTTCTTGAAACCGGACAACCGGGCATCCGAATATGTTAGTGTTTGCTACACTCGGTCCGGAGCCCGCCATGCCTGAGCCCAGCCAAACAGCCCCTCCGGGATCCCGCGCTAAATACCCCCGTCTTCGCCAGATCCCCCGCCAAGTCACTTGCCGATCGCCCTTTACGGGCTCGATCAAGCCCGAGCGTGTGCCCCTGATCGACCTCACCGAAACCCGCCCCACGCAGCCCTTCCCGCACCCCTGGAATTACAACGAGCCCCTCAAGATCCTTGAGACGTTCTTCCACGGCTCCGAGCGCTGCGAGGGACCGAGCCGACACACCCGGTACCTCGATGTCCCCGGCTTTGCGCCCGTGCTCGTCACCCGAGACCCGGGGCTGATCCGAGCGATCTCGCAGGCGACGGGCGAGAAGCCCGGCATGTTCGACCGCGACACGCTGCCCTCGACCGGCATCGCCCGCGCGACCGGGGGCGACACGCTCCTCTACGCCAACGGCCCGCGCTGGAAACACCAGAAAAAAGTCTCCACGCCCCCCTTCGCGCGCGCTGCGCTCTTCCAGCCCGAGAAGTTCGACGAGTTCGAGCAGACGCTGCGCGCGACCGTGCGCGAAAGGCTGGAGATGCTCCGCAGGCGGATCGAGCGCGAGGGCTCGCCCGTGCGCATCCGGCTCGAGCCCGAGGTCAAGGCTCTGATGCTGGAGATGCTGGTCTGCAACTTCTTTGGCGCCCGCGTCGATCCGTCGGAGATCCGCGAGAGATACGTCCCCGCGCTCGACCGGGTGATCGATCACATCGTCCGCGACACGGTCGTCAACAAGCTGGGCATCCCGCTGGCCCGGTTCCCGAACTGGACGCGGGGCATCGCCGAGACCAAGCGCGCGCAGGCGGCGTTCGAGGAACTGACGACCCGTGTGCTCGAGCCGAGAAAGTCGAAAGTTGGCCTCTGGGCGCGGTTCGAGTCGAACGCCCCCGACGAGGCGCTGCGCAGCAATATCCGCGTGTTCCTGGCTGGGGCGCTCGAGGCGACGACGTCCTACGCGAGCTGGGCGATCTCGCACCTGGCGCGCAACCCGGACATGCAGAAGAAGCTCTACGCCGAGATCGCGCACATCAATGCGTACACACCCGAGGCACTGGCGGGCGCGATGTACCTGAACGCGGTGCTCGACGAGACGCTTCGTCTGACGCCCTCGCTGTACTTCCACCCGAGGCGGGCCGTCACGGACACGCTCGTCGAAACCACCGGTGGCGCCTCGCTCAACATCCCCGCGCATACGCACATCCTCCTCGATGTCTGGCACGCCAACCGGTGCGAGGAGATCTGGGGCGTCGCGTCAACGGGCTTCCCGGCCAAGGCGTTCCGCCCTGAGCGCTGGCTCTCGCCCCAGGCCGAGGGATTCTCCAAGCGGGATCTGCTCCACTTTGGTTTCGGTCACGGGCCCCGGTTCTGCCCGGGCAAGAACCTTGGACAGCTTGAGGTCGCGCTGGTGGTCGGTGCGTGCGTCAAGCTGTTCAAGTTTGAGGCTTTGCACACGGAGAACCCGGCGCGTGCGGGCGTGTCCACCAAGCCCCTCGACGGCGTGCTGGTGGACCTCTGGCCCCGGAAGGACCACGAACCGATCGAGATCCCTGTGGCGCGCGCGCAGACAGTGCCCGCTCAGGGCAGCGGTTCGGGCGAAGGGCCAGCGGATATCGGTCAGTGCCCCTTCATGAACCGCATGAGGGCCGGGGGCGTCGGCTGAGTCGCGGCGTGATAGGCTACTAGCACAGGGCCAGGAAGCACAGGACAGCAAGGGTCAGGAGTCGCTGGCGGTGCGGCGTGAGGATTGTCTGGTTCATGGCGGATCACCTCTTGAGTTACCAAACACCAAGGCAACCCCCGTGCCAGGGGCGTTTCTTGGCGCTCGCGATCCGTCGCGGAGCCGATTCCGGGCCGGTGGGGCGGACGTGGTGCCCCGGGGCCTCATCCGTGATGCGGATGTTGTACCACGGCAACACCCGAGTTGTCACGCTGATGGCCCTCTTGCTTGCGGTTCTCGGACCGGGAATCTGTGGGAGCCGGGCGATGGCCCAGCCCTCAGATGAGCCGCCCAGCCTGATCGAGACCCTCGATGCGTACGAGCTGATCGAACCTTGGGTGCGTCAGCTCTCGGTGCCCGAGGGGGCTCTTGGGCCGGAGGTTGTCGGGGCGTGCGTGACATTGCGCTTCGAGGGGCGAGTTGTTGGTCAGGGGACGATCTTCGGTGCGGGCACGCTCTCGGTGCCCCAGGCGACCCTGATCGCGATCGCGCAGGCAAAGGAAAAGCTCCCGGTGACGCGGGATGCGATGCACGCCGAGCGCCTGCGTCTGACGGCTGAGCAGCTGACGATCGGGCTTGAGATCGCGGGGCCAGGCGTGCCCCAGGACACGCCCTCGCAGACCGAATTGATCGTGAATTTCTCGCCCGGTGTCCATGGCGTAGCGCTCCGAATGGGCGATCTCGCCGCGGCGATCTACCCGGGCGAGATGCTCTGGACGAGCCAGGATGTCCCGAGCGCCGTGCGAAGGCTGATCGCGGGGATCACGGGCGATCAGGCGCTGTCGATGCGACCGCTCGAGGAGGTGCTCGAGGGCGCCAAGATGCGGGTGCTCCGCTTCCGGACACGCCATGTCGCGCAGTTCGTCCCGGGCGGCGAGGCGCGACTGATCCAGCGCGGCGGCAGGGTCATCCAGAGCGCCGAGGTCCGCTCGATGCAGGCCCTGCGCGACTGGGGCGACGGCGTGGGAACGTTTCTGATCGGTAAGCGAGACGTCGGGATCTACCTGCCTGTCAACAACTCGGTCCGCACGGCGCCCTCGCCGCTGCAGCGGGCGCTACGGATGTACGCGCTCGTGTGCTTCGCCGAGACGACCAACGACGCGGAGCTCACGGGCGAGGCCCTGACCGAGGCGTGGCACGACGCCGACGCGATCCTGCGAGCGTGGGACGCCGGCGAATCCATCTCGGCGCCGGTCGTGTCTCTGCTGGGTGTGAGCCTGCGTGCGGGGCTGCTTGAAGAAGCGGACCGGGCCAGGGCGGAAGCGCGCGTCGCCAAGGAATTGACCAGGCTCGTCGGCACGATCGAATCGGTGCCCGTGCCCGAGCAGCCCATGGTTGCGTGGGCGCTGGCGAAGCTGGCGCGGTTCGACGAGGCCCGGGCGATCATGCCCGTCTGCCGGCGATCGAGCCACCCCGGGCAGCTCGTCGAGCGGATGCCCTGGCTCGGGCTGGCTGAACTGGAACTGGTCGGGTCCGAGGGCGTTCCCTCGGCGCCGGCCTTGCGCGAGATGCGCGAGATGATGTGGCGCCAGCAGATGACCCGGGCGGACGTGATGGCGAGCGACGCGGATCTGATCGGCGGAGTGGTATTCTCACGTTCGCTCACCCGGCTCCCGACGTGGCAGGTTTCCCGCCCGCTGACTTTCATCGCCCCGATGCTCGCAGAGCCCAGCCTGACGGGACCGGGCGAGCTGCCTTCCGAAATGTCGCGTCTGTTCGATTCCTTGCGATTCCTCAGGCAGCTCTCGGCGGGCGACCACGAGGGGCACATGTTCGCCGCCGGTGGGGGCTGGCGGTGGGGCGTTCGCCCCGCGCCGTGGGACCAGTCCATGCCCGTCGAGACCAGCGCGATGACCCTGATCTGCGTCTGCCAGACGATCCAGAGTCTGGAGCGCCTTGACGCCCGTTAGGGCCTCCAAAAACCCTTCCAATCGAGCGCGCTGAGGGCCTCAAAAAGAGGCCGATGAACGGGCTCGGGCCTACCATTGCTGAGCGCAAAATCGGGGCCCGACACGGCCTCTCTGGAGTCTTTCCGGGATGAGCGAATTCGACGAAAACCAGCCCTCTTCCGAGGGTCAGTCAGGCCCCATCATCACGGGCAAAGTGGTCGACCTGGAGATCGAGAACGAGCTCCGCGACAGCTACCTTACCTACGCCATGAGCACCATCATGGACCGGGCCCTGCCCGACGTCCGCGACGGGCTCAAGCCATCGCAGCGGCGCATCCTCGTCGCGATGAACGACCTGAACCTGAAGCCCAACCGAAAGCACCTCAAGTGCGCCAAAATCGCGGGCAACACCTCGGGCGACTACCACCCGCACGGCGAGTCGGTCATCTACCCGACCATGGTCGGCATGGCCCAGGGCTGGAAGATGCGCGTCCCGCTCATCGACCCGCAGGGTAACTTCGGCTCCATCGAGGGCGACCCGCCCGCGGCGATGCGATACACCGAGGCCCGCATGACCCACGCCGCCGTGGACATGCTCGCTGACATCAAGCTCGATACCGTCGACTTTCAGGCCAACTACGACGATCGCCTCATGGAGCCGACCGTGCTCCCGGGCAAGTTTCCCAATCTGCTCATCAACGGCGGCATGGGCATCGCCGTGGGCATGGCGACCAGCCTCCCGCCGCACAATCCGAGCGAGATCTTCGACGCGATCACCCGGGTGATCGACAACCCCGAGATCTCGCTCGTGGACATCATGACCGACGAGGTCGACGAGGCGGGCAACGTCACGCGCCTAGGCGTCAAGGGCCCGGACTTCCCCACGGGCGGCATCATCCTTGGGCGCCGGGGCATCATGGACGCCTACGAGACGGGCCGGGGGCGCGTCACGGTGCGGGGCAAGTGCCACGTCGAGGAATCGGGCGGGCGCCAGCAGCTGGTGATCGACGAGATCCCGTACTCGCTCGTGCAGAACAACCTCGTCGAGAAGATCGTCGAAGCCGCCAAGGACGAGCGGATCAAGGACATCAGCGACGTCCGCAACGAGTCGGGTCGCAACGCGCAGACGCGGATCGTGATCGAGCTGAAAAAAGCGGGTGACCCGGCGGTCGTCGAGAATCAGCTCTACCAGTTCACGCCCCTTCAGCAGACGTTCAGCATGATCCAGATCGCGCTGGTCGGGCGTCGCCCCAAGACGCTCAGCCTGCTCGAGATGATCCACCTCTACGTCGAGCACCGCGCCGACGTCGTGCGCCGGCGCACGGCTCACCTGCTCCGCGAGGCCCGCAAGAAGGCCCACGTGCTCGAGGGCATGATCTTTGCCGTCTGCGACATCGACGAGGTGATCCGCATCATCCGCGCGAGCAAGACGCGTGAGGAAGCGATCACCAAGCTCATCGAGAAGCGGTTCCAGATCCCCGCGGGGCACCCGTTTGCTCCGCAGATCCCGGATCGGCTTATGAAGATGGTCCGCTCCGCGGACCCGGTTGGGGGCGTCCTGCTCTCGCGCGTGCAGGCTGAGACGATCGGGAACATGCGCCTGATCCAGCTGACCGGTCTCGAGATCGAGCGTCTCGTCAAGGAGTACGCCGACGTTGCGGGCGAGATCGAGGGCTACGAGCTGATCCTGTCGGACCACCAGCGGGTCCTGGACATCCTCCGCGAGGATTGCCTGGAGATGCGTGAGCGGTTCGCCAGCGATCGCAAGACCGAGATCCAGGACGCCGCGGGCGACATCGATCTCGAGTCGCTCATCAAGGAGCACGAGGTCACGGTGACCATCAGCCACCAGGGCTACGCCAAGCGTCTGCCGCTGGACACGTACCGCTCGCAGGCGCGGGGCGGCAAGGGCATCCGCGCGTCGGAGTCCAAGGACGACGACTTCATCGAGCGCGTCTTCGTCGCCAGCACGCACGACAACCTCCTGGTCTTCACGGACCAGGGGCGTGTATTCAAGCTGAAGGTCTACGAGCTGCCCGAGATGAGCCGGACGAGCAAGGGGCGCTCGATCGTCAACCTGATCAACCTGCGCGAGGGCGAGCGGGCGCGGGTCTACCTGACAGTCGACAACTTCGACGACGAGGGCAAGTACCTGACGTTCGTGAGCAAGGGCGGTATCGTCAAGCGCACGCCGCTGCGTGAGTATCAGAACGTCAACCGCTCGGGCCTGATCGCGGTGGGTCTCAAGGAAGAGGACGAGATCCTCAACGTCCTGCTGACCGAGGGCTCCGACGACCTGCTCATCGTGACCGACAAAGGCATGGCGATCCGCTTCAACGAGGGCGATGTGAGGCTCATGGGCCGAGGGGCGGCAGGCGTCAAGGGCATCGAGCTGGGCGACGTCGCGACCGCGATCGCCGCCGACCGGGTGGCGATGCAACTGGATCCCAAGGACGACGAGAACACGGTCACCATCGAGCCGAGCCTGTCGCTGCTGACGGTGACCCAGAATGGCTACGGCAAGCGGACGCTTGTCGACGAGTACCGCGTCCAGCCCGAATCAGGCCCTATGCGGAGCCAGAGCCGGGGCGGCAAGGGGCGGGCCGACATCAAGACCACCACCCGCAACGGGCCCTCGGTGGCTGCCTGCATCGTCGCTGATACGGACGATGTGGTCGTCATTACCCGCAACGGGCAGCTCGTGCGGATGGCAGCCTCCGATATCAGCCAGATCGGGCGGGGCACGCAGGGGGTCAAGGTCGTGGGCGTGAACAACGGCGACGCCGTGGTCGCCCTGGCCAGGGTCGCCGACGTGGGTGATTCCGAGCTCGGAGCGGCATCGACCCCGGAACCCGAGTAGACTGGCTGGCAATGCTGACGGACTGGTCCGATGACATCGTGGTAGTCGATCTTGCCGACGATCCCCAGCTCAGCGATGAGCTGACGGCGATCATCGACCGGATTGCCGAGGCCGAGACGGATCAGGTGCCAAACGTGGTCCTGAACATGGGCCTGGTCGCTTACATCAAGAGCTCGAACCTGGCCCAGCTCATCCGACTGCGGAAGCTCCTGCACGAGGTCGGGCGGGAGCTCGTCCTCTGCTCTGTCGACGACCGCGTCTGGTCGGTCATGATGGTCACCGGGCTCGACAAGCTCTTCAACGTCGCCCCGGACCCGATGACGGCGCTGGCCAGCATCCAGATCGGTGATTCGGACTCGGACGCGGAGGCGACCCGCTAAGGGGCGGCGCTGCGTGTGTCGGCGGTGTCCTTCGAACGGGCCTGCGGACGGATCGAGCACCTCGGACGCACCCGGAGCGCAATGCCTCGGTACAAGGACGCGATGACTACTTTGACGACTGAGAATCTGGAAACCGACTCGAAACCCGTGTCCAAAGCCGTCGCAGAGCTGCGAGGCGTGCGCAAGGTCTATTACAAGCCGGACGGTTCGGTCATGGTTGAGGCGCTCCGAGGCATCGACCTGGTGATCTCCCAAGGCGAGTCGATCGCGATCATGGGGCCCTCGGGCTCGGGCAAGTCCACGATGATGAACGTGCTGGGCTGCCTCGACCGCCCGAGTCACGGCAACTTCCTGCTCTCTGGGCGGGAGGTCGTCACGATGGACGACGAGGAGCTCTCGGTGTTCCGGGGCCAGACGATCGGGTTCGTGTTCCAGGCGTTCAATCTGATCCCGCAGCTGACGATCGAAGAGAACGTGGCTGTGCCGCTGTTCTACCAGGGCGTGCCCAAGGCTGAGCGGATGAGGCGGGCGTACGCCTCGCTGGAGAAGGTGGGGCTGGGCGATCGGCTGGGCCACCGCCCCCGTGAGCTGTCTGGCGGTCAGCAGCAGCGAGCCGCGGTGGCGCGTGCGCTCGTGGGTGATCCGGTGGTCATCATGGCGGACGAGCCGACGGGCAATCTTGATTCCAAGACGAGCGATCAGATCCTGGATCTGTTCGATGAGTTGCACGACGAGGGCAAGACCATCGTCATGGTGACGCACGACAACGAGGTATCGGAGCGTTGCCAGCGCGTGGTGCGTCTGCGAGACGGGCTAGTCGAGACGGACGTGCAGAACCCGCCCAGGGTCAGGCCGCAGCGCGAGCCGCAGTAAACCTGCAGGAGATCGCCAGCGCCGTCACATCGTCTTCCTGGTGGAGCGAGCCGCTGGCCTCGTCGAGCTTGCGCTCAAGGTCGACGAACGCGGACGCGAGTGATTTCTTATTCCTTCCCTTCCATCCTGCCAGTGCGAGCAGGTGGTCGAGATACGCCGAGGCGCCGGCGGGCTTGGATGAGACGGCGTCGGCTTTTTCGGGGAATGCCAGCTCGAATCCATCGGAATAGAGCAGGAGCGTCTGCCCGGGCAGGAGCTGGATGGTTTCTTCCGGAAAGTGTGCGTCGTGGAAGACGCCCAGCAGCGGCCCGCCCGCCTCGATCTCGTAGTTCCCGCTCTCTCCGATCAGCATGGGCGAAGGGTGCCCGGCGTTTGCGATCTGGACGAACCCGGTTTCGATGTCGAGGATGCCGTACACCGCGGTTGCGAACCTCGGCGTGCCGTCGCTGACATCGCAGAGGTCGTCGTTGAGCCGAGCGAGGGCATCGCTGGGTGAGATGAGCCTGCCTGCGCTGACCCCGCCTCGCATGGGCAGTGACTGGCTAATGATCATCGTCAGCAGCGCCGCGGGCACGCCGTGCCCGATGGCGTCTGCGATAAAGAAGCCGATGCGTTTGTCGTCGATCATCTGGATGTTGTAGATATCGCCGCTGACATAGCCGGCGGGCCGATAGAGGACACCGAATTCGAGCCCGTCGACCTTTGGCATCTCCGATGGGATCAGCTCGCGCTGGATGTTGGCGGCCAGCGAGAGCTCCTGGCTGATGCGTTCCATCTGCTCACGTACGCCGCCCGAGGAGCGGATGCTGATGCTCAGGTCCCTGGCCAGGTCGTTGATGGCTTCCTGCCTCGAAGAGAGCGCATGGAGCCGGACCGCGAGGATCTCGTCGCTGGATTTGCACGAGGTGGTGATGACACCGCCGGTGGCGATGCCCTCGCAGGGGCAGCACTCGGGCAGCAGCAGGACCGCGGACATGCGTGCGGCGCGGAGCAGATCGATCGTTTTGTAGATCGCCGGGGCGGGTGTGTTCTTGGGCACTTCGATCAGGAGCACGGAGCCGTCGTCGACGGCAATCTCGCTGCCCGCTTCGGTCAGCAGGATCGCGTCGATGGGCTGGGCCACGACCTTTGGTTTGGCATTCTTCTCGGGCCAGAACTCGCACACAGCTTCGACGCGGCTCTGCAGAGCCGCGATCGAGTTCGGCGAGGCGAACAGGCGGAGTCGGTGTATAGACATAATGCCCCCGGGCCATGCCGCCCTCGGGCGGCTTCCCTCTGGGGCATCGACTTATTTGGTCCGTGCCTTCAGGTCTTTCAGGCCGTGGATGTCCACAACCGTGCCCTCTTCGAGCCCCAGCTTCTCGATCATGCCGCCCTGGAGTTCGATAACCACGTCGCAGGCGTATCGGCTCGAGTAGCGTTTCAGGCGTTCCTCATAATCACGATCGGACTCTGATTCGCCCTGTGGGTCCTCCGGGACCATCGCGTGAGCCGCGATGACGCGTCCGCCGTTGTCGACGTAGACGATGTCGATCGGGATGGGGCAGTCCCGCATGACGAACCTGCGGACGTCGGCTCGGGTGAAGACGAAGATCATCCCGCCGTCGTCGTCGATGAAGGTGCGTTCGCTCAGGCCCTTGAACCGTGTGTCGTTGTTGATCGCGGGCTCGAGGAAGAAGGACTGGGCCTTGCCTTCCTTGTTTGGGATGTCCACGCGGACGAGCCCGTTGGCTGCGCCCGTGCCCCCCGCGTCGGAGCAGCTCTGCAGCGAGAGCACCGTCGCGACCGCGACCACGCTCGAAACGAGAACCATGATCAGCGGGATCCGGCGTCCAAGAGCCATCGATCGTCCTCCGGCAGGAAAGTCACATCTTCTCCGGACATCGTACCGAGCCCAAAGCCCCGGGCGAATTCCGGCGCCGAGAGCAGCTCGGGGGCGCCCTCGAATCCGCTCCAGCGGGCGACGAGCGCGATCACCCGCTCGGGCGGGACACCCCGCTGGCGGTAGTGATCGATGCGGGTGTCGCCGTGACGCTTGGCCAGGCGCCTGCCGTCGGTGCCCCGCACGAGCGGGAGGTGCACGTATGTTGGATCGACCCCGATCCCAAGCGCCCTTCGGATGAGCGTCTGTCGCGCAGCCGAATCGACGAGGTCATTCCCGCGCACCACGTGTGTGATGCCCTGGCGATCGTCGTCGATCGTGACGGCCAGCTGGTACGAGGGCTGGCCTCTCTGGGTCCAGACCACGAAGTCGCCCACTGTGCGCGACGGATTGACGGATTGGGCGCCAAGAAAGCCGTCTTCGAACGTGATCGTTTCGTCCGGCGCAGCCAGTCGCCAGTTGGTCAGCTCATCGCCGAACGCGCTGGGCATCTCGCTGGGACGAAGACTCGGGTCGAACCGCACCTCGCCCGAGTCCTCGTGCGGCGCACCGGCGGCCTCGCTGATCTGGTTCCGCGAGAGCGCACACGGAAAGACACGCCCCGCTTGCGCCAATTTCGACATCGCCAGACGGTAGGGCTCAAGGTCCGCCGATTGCAGCGGGGCCTCTTCGTCCCAGTCCATGCCGAGCCAGCGGAGTGTCTGGATGGTCTGCTCGATGACACCTGATTTGACGCGGGGCGTGTCGAGATCCTCGATGCGGAGCACGACCTTCCAGCTGTTCTGGCGCGCCAGGGCCCAGTTGACGAGGAATGTGCGCGCGTTTCCGAGATGAAGAGCGCCGGTGGGCGAGGGTGCCAGCCGAGTGATCGGCGGGCGGAGAGTTGTGTGGGGGTCCGGGCGACGCTGCATCGCTGAAAGACTACACTCACACCCAGGCCCGATCGCGGGCTGCCCATGACTGGAGATGTACATGGACAAGCTCACCGAGTCCGAGATCGAGCAGCATCTTGCCGATGCCCCCGAATGGTCGGCGGTCAATGGCGAGATCACCCGGACCTACCTCTTCACCGATTTCAAGGCTTCGCTCGCCTTTGTCAACCGCGTCGCTGAGTACGCCGAGCGCATGCAGCACCACCCGGACATCCTGATCCGCTACAACAAGGTGACGCTGACCGTCTCCACCCACGACGCGGGCGGGATCACGCAGAAAGATTTCGATCTGGCGGCCGAGTCCGAGACGCTCGCCAAGGCCTGATCCCGATCACCGAAGCTCGACGGACCAGTACGCGTTGTCGAGGAATTGCTTCCACGACGAGTACCGATCGTGCCCCATCCGCATCGAGATGAGTGGATTGCGCCTGGGCTGCTTGGGCACGGTGATCAGCTTCATGTTGGCCTGCTTGGGTGTCCGCCCACCCTTCCTCGCGTTGCAGCGGATGCACGCGCAGACCAGGTTCTCCCACGTGTCGCGTCCGCCCTGGCTCTTGGGTGTGACGTGGTCGATCGAGAGCTCGCTTGTCGGGAAATGCGAGCCGCAGTACTGGCAGTGGCTCCGGTCGCGTGCAAAGAGGTTGCGCCGGTTGAGCTTGACGCACTGAGCGGGCAAGCGGTCGTAGCCGAGCAGACGGATGATCCTTGGGACCGCGATGTCGAAACGCACCGTGCGCACCCAGTCGTGGTGCTCGCGCTCGAGTTCCGCAGCGGCCTGGCTCACCTCGGTCCACGACTCAAAGTCGTAGTTCAGGTACGCCCCGTCGTCGATATGGATGACCTCGGCCAGATCGCACGCGAGCAGCCCGAACGCGCGGCGCGCGGGGATGACGCGGATCGCCATGTAGAGCTTGTTCAGGACGAGGACCTTCGCATCCAGCCCGAGGCCGCAGCTCGGACCGACACTGGCCTCGGCAGCGACACCCTCGGGGATCGAGCCCTCGTGAGCGGTTTGCGGAGATGTCTTGCCGTGCCCGGCCATACGCGTCCATACCTCTCGGCCGCGGGCAAGGCCGCTGTGCCTGTTCGGTGTTCGCATGTATGATATCGGATTGTCAGTCGAGTATCAATGACGAGATTGCGGTCATGGGCGTCTGCCCGTTTCGAAGGCAGGACGTGCTTACGAATTGAAGCCCTCGACGGGTGCATTACTGTCAGAGGCAGCCCGCGTTGAAATTCGCGATCCAGGCTGAGAAGTCCGCGGGTGTGCATTGCCCGTCATTATTCTGGTCACACTCGGAGGATTGCGCGTTATACGCAGCGATCCAGGCGGAGAAGTCGGCCGGTGAAAGGACGCCGTCGACATTGGCATCGCCACGGCAAGTCCACACGGCCTCGATGTTGCCACCGGTCTGGACGAGCTTGAAGTATCGCAGCCCAACCTGCGGCGTGACGATCGAGTCGAACCATCCACTCAAAGCAGCGGCATCAAGAATCAGGAAACGCTCACCGAGCACGGGTACGTATCCGGTGGGAAGTCTGAGTTCGATCGTGCCATCGAGTGCCATCGAAGCGTTGTTGCCGTTGAGACGGTCGAATGAACTCGCTGAAACGAAGTCAAATTCGAGGCGTGACGTATTGCCCAGCGTCATGGCGCCTTGGAGAGAGATCGTCTCAGGCATGGCGTTATCGACACCCGGGGACAGTGTGCCGAGCAGATCGAGGGCGCCGTCGGAATCAATGTTCCCGCGTCCGGCGATGGTCTGGTCGGGACCGATGGTCAGCGTGGTGCCGGTCGATATTCTGAGTTCCGCGGTGATTGCACTGCCGCTGATCTGGTTGAGCCGCACGGTCCCCGTGCCGGTGATCGAGCTGTCGACAGCGGTCTGGAGCCGGGTGATCGCGTTGGTGCCTGTGTCGTTGATCGTCAGGGTGCCGTCGTTGACGATGCCGCCGGCATCGAGCAGGCCCGTAAAGCCGTTGCGTTGGGCGTTGTTGCCGGTCATGAGCAGCCCACCCCCGACTCCGCCTGCGGTGATATGGACGCCGCCCGTCAGTTGCCCGCCGATGATGCTGGCGCCCGCGCCGATGTTGACGAACCCAGCCGTGCCCCTGGCGATTCCGCCACCGGTCATATCGATGACGCCGTCGAGGACGAGATCTCCACCCGGGACGTCCGCATCGAGGGTGCCGTTCATGAAGATGGTCCCCACGGCGTCAACCAGGCCTCTTCCGGCGATGGTCTGGTTGACGCCGATGGTCAGGGTGGTGCCCGAGTTGGCCTGGAGTTCCGCTGTGATTGCACTGCCGCTGATCTGATTGAGCCGCACGGTCCCCGTGCCGGTGATCGAGCTGTCGACAGCGGTCTGGAGCCGGGTACTCGCGTTGACGCCCGTGTCGTTGATGGTCAGGGTGCCGTCGTTGACGATGCCACCGGCATCGAGCTGGCCAATTGCGCCGTTGCGTTGGGCGTTGTTGCCGGTCATGAGCAGCCCACCCCCGACCCGGCCAGCCGTGATATGGACGCCGCCGGTCAGCTGCCCGCCGATGATGCTGGCGCCCGCGCCGATGTTGACGAAGCCGGCCGTGCCCCTGGCGATTCCGCCGCCGGTCATATCGATGACGCCGTCGAGGAGGAGATCTCCTCCCGGGACGTCCGCATCGAAGGTGCCGTTCATGAAGATGGTCCCCACGGCGTCAACCAGGCCTCTTCCGGCGATGGTCTGGTTGGCGCCGATGGTCAGGGTGGTGCCCGAGTTGGCCTGGAGTTCCGCTGTGATTGCACTGCCGCTGATCTGATTGAGCCGCACGGTCCCCGTGCCGGTGATCGAGCTGTCGACAGCGGTCTGGAGCCGGGTACTCGCGTTGACGCCCGTGTCGTTGATGGTCAGGGTGCCGTCGTTGACGATGCCACCGGCATCGAGCTGGCCAATTGCGCCGTTGCGTTGGGCGTTGTTGCCGGTCATGAGCAGCCCACCCCCGACCCGGCCAGCCGTGATATGGACGCCGCCGGTCAGCTGCCCGCCGATGATGCTGGCGCCCGTGCCGATGTTGACGAAGCCGGCCGTGCCCCTGGCGATTCCGCCGCCGGTCATATCGATGACGCCGTCGAGGAGGAGATCTCCTCCCGGGACGTCCGCATCGAAGGTGCCGTTCATGAAGATGGTCCCCACGGCGTCAACCAGGCCTCTTCCGGCGATGGTCTGGTTGGCGCCGATGGTCAGGGTCGTGCCCGAGTTGGCCTGGAGTTCCGCGGTGAGAACACTGCCGCTGATCTGGTTGAGCCGGACGGTCCCCGCGCCTGTGATCGAGCTGTTGACAGCAGTCTGGAGCCGGGTGATCGCGTTGACGCCCGTGTCGTTGATGGTCAGGGTGCCCTCGTTGACGATGCCGCCGGTCGAGTTCATGGACAGCACACTGCCCTGCTGGAGCGCCAGAGCGGCATTGGCGATATCAATCGAGAGCGTGGCCAGTGACGGGCTTGCATCGATTGTGACCGAGTAGGGCATGCCAAGGTCGGGGAATATGGCTGTCCCCATGGAAGCGGGCGGCATGCCGGTCGACCAGTTTTCGCCTGTCGACCAGAGTCCGCCGAGATCGTTCTGCCAGATAGATTGGCCGGACGCAGTCCCGGCGAGGAGTAGAAGAACACTGGCCATGCATGCGGTGTTTCGTGAATACTTCATTCTGCAGTTCCCCTCAGCAAGACCCGACGTCCAATCCCCAGCCGGGAGCGGATACGAAGGACTCATGAGCGTACTGCGGCCAAGGAATAAGAGCAATACTGTGACTCGCCATTGCATCTGAACCCTGATGTAAATCTGGGCTATCTCAGGGGCTCATGCCTGAAGTGACGCAGCCCCGTCAGGAGGCACGCGATCCCGCGCTCGTTGCAGAGCTTGAACGTGTCCTCGTCGCGTTTGGATCCGCCCGGGTGGACGATGAACTTGACCCCCGCGTCGGCGAGGATCGTCGGGCCGTCGTCGAAGGGGAAGAACGCGTCGCTGACGGCGGTCGCGCCCAGCGCGAGCTCGCCCGCTTTCTCGCACGCGAGCCTGCAGGAGGTCAGGCGGTCCATTTGGCCCGCGCCGGCGCCAAAGAGCCTGACGCAGCCCGGGCGCTTGGGATCGAGCCCGCCCAGGGCGATCGCGTTGGACGAGAGCGCCTGCCCGATCGCTTCGATGACGTGCGCCACGCGCCGGTGCTCGGTGCCCGGCTCCTCGCCCGCGGCGAGCTCCCACGCGTTCGAATCGGGCGAGAGCGCGTCGGGCGTTTGCACGAGAGCGCCGCCCGGGAAAAGCCGGATCAGACGCGTCGGTTCTTTGACGGGCTGGGTCGCGAGCAGCCGAAGGTTTTTCCAGCGGTTCGACAGGATCTCGAGCGCCGCCTTGGAGAAGCTGGGGGCGCAGAGCACCTCCAGGAAGACGCCCTGCTCGCAGAGACGCTCGGCTGAATGTTCGTCGATCTCGGCGCTGACACCCATGATCCCGCCGAAAGCCGCGACAGGGTCGCCCGCCATCGCGCCGTCGATCGCGGTAAAGACATCGTCTGCGACCGCTGCGCCGCAGGGATTGGCGTGTTTGACGACGACCGAGGCAATCTTGCGCGGCTCGAGCTTGGCCAGCGTGCAGGTCAGTGCCCACGCGGCCGCGGCGTCGGCCAGGTTGTTGAAGCTGAGTTCCTTGCCCAGCAGCTGCGTCGCGTCGAGCACGCCGCCCTCGTTCTCGCCCGAGCGATAGATCGCTGCCTGCTGGTGCGGGTTCTCGCCGTAGCGGAGCGAGCGCCCCTTGCGGAGCGGGATCGTGATCGCATCGGGCAGGGTTTCAGTCTCGTCCGAGAGGTACGTCGCGATGGTCGCGTCGTAGGAAGCGGTGCGCTGGAATGCCTTGGCCGCGAGCTTCTGGCGGAAGGGGACGGAGTTCTTCCCGTCGGCGTCCATGTCCCCGAGCACGGCGTCGTAGTCGCGAGGATCGGTGATGACCGTGACGGAGGCGTGATTCTTGGCCGCCGAGCGGATCATGGCGGGGCCGCCGATGTCGATCTGCTCGATGGCTTCTTCGCGCGTGACTCCCTCGCGGGCGATGGTCGCTTCGAACGGATAGAGATCGATGACGATCAGATCGATCGGTCGGATGCCTTGCTCGTTCATCTGGGCTTGATGGCTCGCGTCGTCGCGGAGCCCGAGCAGGCCTCCGTGGATGAGCGGGTGGAGCGTCTTGACGCGCCCCGAGAGCATCTCTGGGAAGCCCGTGATGTTCTCGACGGGCGTGACATCCAGTCCCGCGTCGGCGAGCGTGCGCGAGGTGCCGCCCGTGGAGATCAGCTCGTAGCCCTTGGCGCTCAGTGCGCGGGCGAATTCGGCGACGCCCGATTTGTCGCTGACCGAGATGAGTGCGAGAGGCTTCGTGCGGCTCGTGCCCATCAGTTGACCGGCACAAACTTGGCGACGACACCCTCACGGCTGGTCAGGTAGATCGCGCCGTCGGCGAACGGGGCACAGGAGATGCTGTGGACATTCGAGAGGTTGATCTTGTCGAGCACGTTCCCGCGCTGGGGTTCGACTGCGACGAGCGAGACCCCGTCGAAGACCATGAGCCTTCCGTTCCGCAGCCCGATGACTTCTCCGAACTGGCCCTTGGAGACCCAGAGCACCTTGCCTGAGGAAGCGTCGAACGCGGTCAGCCCGGTGTCGGCCAGCGAGCAGTAGAGCACGCCCTCGTGGTAGACGGGAGCTTCGGTGATCGGGCTTGGGGTCAGATGCTTCCAGGCGAGGCGGGCGTCCGAGCCGCGGAAGGCGTAGAGCGACTGATCGAGGCTCGCGACAAACATCAGCTCTTCGTTTGCGGCGAGCGCGGCGCCGGGGCCCTCGAAGATCGAGTTGAGACCGGTCTGGCGCTGCGTCGATGAATCTACGCAGATCACGCGTCCTGTGGACGTGACGCCGCCAACGATCGTGTTCCCGATGGCGATGAGGTCCTCGTCGAAGGTGCCGGGCATGTCGTGCCCCCAGATGCGGATGCCCGCGGGCAGGTAGTGGCCCATGACCTCGGCCGCGTTGGTGCCCACGACGATCTGGTCGCCGAACATGACGAAATCGGTTGCGACGAGCTTCTCGTAGCTCTGACGATCGACGAGTTCACCCGTGGTGGCATCGAGCGTAAACAGCTCGGACTCGCTCGAGACAAAGATGAATTCGTCTCGCCGGTCGATGCCGACGAACTTGGTCAGGTCGCCCGCGGGCTTGTTGGACCAGATGGACTCGCCGACGCCGTCATCGATGCCGGTGACGGTGCCCCCGGTTTCCTGGAAGACCACGACGTTGCCGTGCGCCTCGCTGAAGAGCGGGCCCTGGCCGTCGAGGAGGACGGGGAAGGCGTTCCAGTCCCACCGGAATCCCATCCGGCGCCAGTCGCTGTGGACGATCGGCAGTCTCTTGGAGCGTTCGTCGGCGGTCAGGCCCTTGGGCTTGGCGCAGCCGCTGAGCAGCGGCATGGAGACGAGCAGGGCACCAATGAGTGCGACCGGGAGGGCAAGGGGGCGGTGTGAACGCATGCAGGTCACCTCTTGGGCGGTTGTGGGCTGGACAGGCCTGCGCAGCTGGTGCGCTCGGCGTAGGCTGGTTCGGGTCGGCTCCTGGGCCGCGATGGAGTATCGAGCCGGGCCGCCCATCGGTCAAGCCGGGGCGTCTATGAAGGAGTCCTTGGGGCGATGTTTACGGGTTTGGTGCAGACAATCGGTGAAGTCGGGTCGATCCGGGCACTCTCGCCGGTCGGTTCGGGCGTCAGGCTTTTGATCCGGACCCGGGGCTGGGACCACAAGCCATGCCCGGGTGACTCGATCTGCGTCTCGGGATGCTGCCTGACGCTGGCCGAACCCGCAGAACTCGTAAAGGGCGAGATGAGCATGGCGTTCGACGTCATCCCCGAATCGCTCAGCAAGACCAGGCTGGGCTCGCTGAACGAAGGCAGTCGGGTCAACATCGAGCCCAGCTGCACGCCGAACACGCTGCTGGGCGGTCATGTTGTCCAGGGGCACGTCGAGGGCTTGGCGACCATCGAAAGCATCGAAACGAGCCCGGGCTGGGTCGTGACACTCAAGCCGCCCGGATCGCTCATGCCATTCATCACCCCGAAGGGGTCGATCACGATCGACGGCATCAGCCTTACCATCGCGCACGTCGATCCATCGGCGGGCACATTCCAGGTCGCGCTCATCCCGACCACACTTCAGGAGACCACGATCGGCGCGGCCAAAGTGGGGGAGGTCTGCAACATCGAGACCGACATCCTGGCTCGCACGGTCGTGCACTATCTCAGGCATTACGCCAAGGAAACGGACGCATGAGAGTCCTTGGCATCGATCCCGGTCTGCGCCTGACGGGCTTTGGCTGCGTCGAGGGCCCCGAACAGATCGCGGTGCCCCCGGTCATGGTCGATGCGGGTGTGATCAGGCTCGTGCCAAGCTCGGGTCCGACGCCCGATGTCGCGCCCAGGCTCGCAGAGCTCGAGCGCGATCTGACCGAGATCATCGAGCGCAACCAGCCCGGGTTGATCGCGGTCGAATCGCTGTTCTCACACAAGGATCACCCGTTTACAGCTGTCCTGATGGGGCACGCGCGCGGGGTGATCCTGCTGGTGGCTCAGAAGCACGGCTGCCCGATCATGGAACTTCCCCCTGCGGATGTGAAGCGGGCGATGACGGGCTCCGGGCGGGCGACCAAAGAGCAGATGCAGGCCTCGATCGCCCGGATTCTGCGCCTGCCAGAGCCGCCGAGGCCCGCTGATATCGCGGACGCCCTGGCGATCGCGATCGCGGCACGCCAGCGGGCGCTGATGCCCTCGGGTCTGGGGTCAAAGGGGCATACGATCGCCCGATGAGCATCGACGCCAAAGACAACCGGGCACAGGTACTGATCGTTGAGGACGAGGAGGCGCACGCCGATGTGATGGCCGACGCCCTGCGCAAGCCCGGGCACGTCTGCACGATCGTGACGGGCGTTGAGGCCGCGATCGAGGAACTCCGGGGGGGCGTCTTCGATGTAGTGGTCACGGACCTGCGCATGCCCACCTCAGCGGGCGCGAGCTTCGAGGGCACGATGGTCGCCTCAGACGGCGCGAACGCGGGTCTGATCGTACTCAAGGCGGCATCCCAGCTTCAGCCGACCATCGAGACGATCATGGTGACGGCGCACGGCGACGTCCCGACGGCCCGGTCGGCGTTCAAAGAGGGCGCATACGACTTCATCGAGAAGCCGCTGGACCTTGAGGTCTTTCGCAATCTCGTCAACCGCGCCGCCCAGACGGTGCTCTTGCGCCATCAGAACGCCGAGCTCCGCGACGAGCTGGAGATGTCGGGATTCGAGGGCCTGATCGCGGTCTCCGAGCCCATGCGCAAGGTGCTCCAGCTGGTGCGCACCGTCGCCAAGAGCGACATCCCCGTGCTCATCACGGGCGAGAGCGGGACGGGCAAGGAGCTGATTGCGCGTGCGCTGCACCGCAACAGCAAACGCAGCGCCGCGCGCTACGTCACTTTCAACTGCGCGGGGCAGAGCGAGAGCCTGCTGGAAGACCAGCTCTTTGGTCACGTCCGCGGGGCGTACACCGGCGCGGACAAGGAGCGTGAGGGCGTTTTCGAGTACGCCTCGGGCGGGACGCTCTTTCTCGACGAGATCGGGGATATGCCCGTGGCAATGCAACCAAAGCTGCTGCGCGTGCTCGAATCGGGCGAGGTGGTGCGCCTCGGAACGAACGACTCGCGGAATGTGGATGTGCGCTTCGTGAGCGCGACGAACCGGGATCTATCCGAAGCGATCAAGTCCGGGGATTTCCGCGAGGATCTGTACTTCCGCATCAACGCGGCTCGGATCCATCTGCCGCCGCTGCGTGAAAGGCGCGAGGACATCCCGCCCCTGGTCATCTTCGGGGTCAAGAAGTACGCCGACACGATGGCACCGGGCGAGCCCGAGCCCACGGTCTCGGACGCGGCGATGCTGAGGCTGACCTCGTGCGACTGGCCCGGCAACGTGCGCCAGCTCCTGAACACGGTCCAGAGCATGGTCGTGATGGGGCTGGCAGAACGGGAGCCGGGCAAGAACATTCAGCTTGGCATCGAGCATCTGTCCGAGGAGGTCCGCCAGAGCGCGGCCGCCGACCTCGATGACACCTCCGGTGGCGGTTCGCTGGCGGGCACGAGCCTGGACCAGCTCGAGAAACGGGCCATCCGCGAGACACTCCGCCTGACCGGGGGCAACCGCGAGCAGGCGGCCAAGCTCCTTGGCATCGGCGAGCGGACGCTGTACCGCAAGCTGAAGGAATACGGGCTCCGGTGAACGGGTGCCCGAGTCACGCCTGGAAGTCGAAAATTCGCCATTGTCTCATTGAGATTGAGTCTCAATAGCGATAGTGTTGCCTGCTTGGCCAGAATGATTCCGGCCCGGCAGGACGACGGAGGCGGACACCATGCGGATACCGACCCTGGCTTTCTGTGCGATGACCCTCGTGGCTCAGGTCAACGCTCAGGGTTTCGTGACCCCCGACGGCTTCGGCTGGTCCCGGGGCGACGCGGATACGAGCTACTTCGCCTGGGATGACTTCACCTCAGCGACCCAGCCCAATGCGCCCGACGCTGGGGCGTTCCCGATGCCGCTGCCCGCGGGGTGGACGAGCCCGAGCGTGAGAGAGACCACCGGGACCGCGTTCGTGACCAGCACCGGGAACATGTATTCCTTTACAACACAGCTCTCATTCGAGGTGAACGTTCCGGCCCAGCCCATCGCGGGCGCTACGACGACGGTCCTGCTGCAGACCCGGACGCAGGGGCGCGAGGTCGATCACGCGACGCTGTTCTGCAACGGGATCGCGCCGTCCGAGTACGTCGAGCTGTACCGCTTCACGCTCGGGCCCAAGGACATTCTGGGCGGCGACCTCGTCGATGCGCTCTGGCGCTTCGAGGTGCCCGCCACGGGCACGCTGACGATCACCTTCGACGCGACGGACCTCTCGATGAGCCTCGACAAACTCGAGGTGGACACGATCAGCCTGGTCCGTTGTGTCGCCGACGTGAACAGCGATGGCGTGCTGACACCCGCGGACTTCACCGCCTGGATCGCGGCCTTCAACGCCGGCGCCACCGGATGCGATCAGAATGGCGACGGCGCCTGCTCGCCCGCGGACTTTACCGCGTGGATCTCCAACTACAACGCGGGGTGCTGATTCGATGCGAGGGCGCCGGGCATTCACACTGATCGAGCTGTTGGTGGTCATCGCGATCATCGCGCTCCTGATTGGTATTCTGCTGCCGGCGCTTGGCAAGGCGAGACAGCAGGCCCGCAAGTGCATCGAGCTGGCCGCGTCAAGGACGCTCGTGCAGTCGCTCCACGGGCGAGCCAATGACTACAACGACGAATTGCTGCGGGGCGGGTACGACACGCTCGAGGCGGCAAAGCTCACTGTTCTCGACGAGTTCGGCAGGCCCATCGGGTTTGCCGAGGCTAAGAAGCGGTACCCGTACCGCCTGGCGTCCTATTTCGAGTACGTCTGGGCGGGCACCACGCACGTCAACAGCAGAGCAAGGCTCCTGCGTGAGCGTGAAGAGGTGCTCGCCGGGGGCGGATTCCTGGGCAACGAGTTCGAGAGCTGGGCGTACGAGATCAGCGTGTTCCCGTCCTTCGGGTACAACGGGCTCTATGTGGGCGGCACCAACAACACGACGTCGGCCCTCCGGCGCGCGGTCTTCGACAAGGGGCGCTACACGAAGCGACTCGGAGAGGCGCTGGTCCCGAGCGAGCTGATCGCGTTCTGCTCCGCCTATGGCACGCAGTCCGCCGCGTTCGGTGGCAACGGCGAGGACGTCGAGGGCTACTTTACGGTCACGCCCCCGCCGCTGAATCTTGACTGGGACGAGCACACCCGCGCCGACGACTGGGGGCACTCGGACCCGCGGTATGGGGAGAAGGCCGTGGTGGGCTTCCTCGACGGGCACGTCGGGCTGCTGACCGCTGACGAGCTCAAGGACCGCAGGCTCTGGTCGGACTACGCGAGGCGTCGGGGCGATGCCGAGTGGGACCCGACGACCTCGGCTCGGTAAACGGAATCAGATGATCTCGCGGTTCCAGGCGCGGATGAGGTCCGAAACGGGGACGCTGTCGCCGCTGATCTGCATCGCTCCGCTTGTGTCGGTGGAGCCGATCCGAGTGCAGGTCAGCCCGCTGGCGCGCAGGAGTGCGACTGCATTCTTCTCGTCGAGGATCTCAACGACAGAGCGGTGCGGGGCTTCGCTGAACCAATGCGCGACGCTCGCATCGCCCCCTGAGAATCCGAGCTGACCGCCCGCGCCGATGAGCATCTCGGCGATCGCGACCGCGACACCGCCATCGGAGACGTCGTGCGCAGAAGCGATGTGTCCGAGCCTGATCGCCTCGGCCAGTGCGCGAGCGATCTGCGGGCCGGCATCGAGGTCGGCTTCCGGGATGCGCTGGTCTGCGTCGCCGGGCACTCCAAAGAGACTTGCGTAGTGCGAGGCGCCCAGGCGTTCGGACTGCCTGCCTGCCTTGGGCTCGATGACATACACACCCCGCCCGGGCGCTTTGAAGTCGTTTGTGATGCAGGCCTTCACATCGTCCACGATCGCCATGCCCGTGATGAGGAGCGTGGGGGGGATCTCGATGGTCCTGCCGTCCTTGGTGGTGAACTGGTTGTTGAGCGAGTCCTTGCCCGAGACGAATGGCGTTTTGTACGCCTTGGCGCCGTCGTAGCAGCCCTCGGCGGCGCGCACGAGCGAGGCGAGGTTCTCGGGTTTCTTGCAGCTGGGCCAGCAGAAATTGTCGAGGATCGCGATGCGGTCCGGGTTCGCGCCGACGCACACGAGGTTGCGCACGCACTCGTCGATGGCGGCGAGCGCCATCTGGTAGGGGTCGCCCCCGAGAGCCGGGTCGCCGATGTTGGTCGCGAGCCCGCAGCCGATGGCAAGGCCCTTCCCCGAGCCGGGCACGGGCTCGATGACCGCGGCGTCGCCCGGCCCGATACCGCCCGGGCCGACGAGCGGTTTGAGCACAACGTTGCCCTGCACCTCGTGGTCGTACTGGCGGATGATCGCGCGCTTGCTGGCGATGTTGGGGTGGGCGAGGAGCTTGAGGAGGGCGTCTTTGATGGAAGGAGAAGAGGAAGCCCCCCTCACCCCGGCCCTCTCCCCCGGAGGGGAGAGGGAGGGAGACCACTTTGCGACGCGCGTGGGCGTCGGGATCCCGTCGTGGAGGAAGGGCATGGGCATGCGCCCGACTTCGGTGTTGTGGAAGTTGAGAACCAGCTCGGGCTCGTCGTTGTCGGTGAACTGCCCGAATTCGCCAAGCACCGCGAGCTCGACGTGCTCCTCGTCGCAGATGGCCTGGAACTTCGCCAGGTTCTCCTTGGGCACGCTGAAGACCATGCGTTCCTGGGCCTCCGAGATCCAGATCTCGGAGTAGGTCAGGCCCGCGTACTTGAGCGGGGCTTTGTCAAGATGGACGGTCGCGCCGACCTTCTCGCCCATCTCGCCCACGGCGGAACTGAACCCGCCGGCGCCGCAGTCGGTGACTGCTGTAAAGAGCGGCCCGCCCGCAGAGTCCCGTGCGCGGAGCGTGGCGTCGAGGACGCGCTTCTCTTCGATGGCGTTTCCGATCTGGACCGCGTGGCTGAACTCGTCGGCGTGCGTGTCGGTCAGTTCAGCGCTGCTGAAGGTTGCGCCGTGGATGCCGTCGCGCCCCGTGCGTCCGCCCAAGGCGACGATCAGATCGCCCGGCTCGGCAGAGCCAGCGATGAGTTCACGGGGCATGATGCCCACGCAGCCGCAGAAGACGAGCGGGTTGCCCACGTAGCGCTCGTCGAACCAGACGGCGCCGCTCACGGTGGGGATGCCCATGCGGTTGCCGTAGTCGCGCACGCCCGCGACGACCTGCTTCAGGACGCGGTCGGGCGGCAGGCAGCCTGCGGGGACGTTCTGCATATCAGCAGGCCCCACGCAGAAGACGTCGGTGCTTGCGATGGGCTTGGCGGCAAGGCCCGTGCCCATGATGTCCCGGATGCAGCCCCCGATGCCTGTTGCCGAGCCGCCGTAGGGCTCGATCGCTGAGGGGTGGTTGTGCGTCTCGACCTTGATGCACACGGCGTGGTCGTCATCGAACGCGACGATGCCAGCGTTGTCGACGAAGACCGAGAGCGTCCAGTCGATGCCTTCTTCGATCAGCTCGAAGGTTGCGGCGGCCACGGTGGACCTCAGCAGGTTGTTGATCGTGACGGAACCGTCGGCGTTGACGGTGTGCCCCGGACGGCCGGACCAGCCGATCGTGTCCACTTCCGGGCCCGTGTAGTGAATATTGCTTTTGAGCGTCTTGTGGACGCAGTGCTCGCTCCAGGTCTGGGCGAGGGTTTCCAGCTCGATGTCCGTCGGCTCGCGCCCCAGCTCCTGGTATTTGGCGCGGATGGCCTGCATCTCGTGCAGGTCGAGGAAGAGGTGCCCCTCGCGGCTGAGTCTTTCGAGTCCCGCGTCGTCGAGCGTGGTGATTGTGACGTGCTTGAGATCGAAGGGGCGTTCATGCCCGACGGGGAGGGATTCGGGGTGGAAGGAGCCGTCGTGGATGTGGTGGACGACGGTGTTGGCGAGCAGACGCTCAGCCAGCGCGTGGGCTTGGTCCTGAGCGATGCCGACAAGCTCGTAGCGGTGCCCGGTCTGAACGCGGACGGCAAGGCCCGTCATCGCGTGGATGGCTTTCTCGACCGACTGGGCGACGGGGTCCATGACGCCCGGCAGGGGGTGGACCTCGATGACCGCGTCGGCGGGCTGCTCGCCGAGCTCTTCGAGGACGGGCTCAAGGAGCAGGTCGGACTCGATCTTCTCGAGGTCCATCGGGTTGATGGGACCCTCGAGGAGGTAGACCCTCGCGGTGCGGACGTCGGCGAGTGCGATGCCGAGGGCCTTGGCTTCGCGGAGAAGTCGGCGGCCTTCCGGATCGGGCGCTCCCTCGCGCTTGCGGACGACAACGCGGACGACTCCGGGGGCGGCGAGGGTATCGGACGTGGTCATGGGCGATGCTAGGGAACCAAGGGGCGATGGTCCGATGTGCGAGTGTGAAGACGTAGGCTTGCCTGGCTCCCACTCCCGGTTGGGGAACCACGGCTTGCTCCTCGGTACAAGCCGTGGCACCCGAGTAGTCCAGAGCCAGAAGGAATCCCGCACGTGAGCGACGCCAAGCCGACCGTTCAGCTTTATACAGACGGCGCCTGCTCGGGCAACCCAGGGCCGGGCGGCTGGGGTTTGATCCTTCGGCACCCCGCGACGGGCAAAGAGATCGAGCGATCGGGCGCCGAGCCGCTGACGACCAATAACCGCATGGAGCTGACGGCGGTGATCGAGGGTCTGACGCTTCTGACGAAGCCCTCGGTCGTGGATCTGTATTCGGACTCGCAGTATGTGCTCAAGGGATTAAAGGAGTGGCTCGCGTCGTGGAAGCGGCGCGGGTGGAAGACGGCCGATAAGAAGCCCGTCAAGAACGTCGAGCTCTGGACGCGGCTGGATGAGCTGGCGCAGAACCACGAGGTCCGCATGCACTGGATCCGCGGGCACCGGGGCCACCCGGAGAACGAGCGGGCGGATCGGCTCGCGGTTCTGGCCCGAGAACAGCTCGTAGCGTCCGAGTAGGGTGCGGATCTCCACCGGTATCGAGGGTCGACCGGCAGAAGTGTCTTAAGCGGTATGTCTGTGACGACCGTGCATCGGAGCGCAACGCCCCCGTCAACCGGGTTACAGCTTGAACCGATCTCTGGCCAGACGAGTGAGAGACTTCTCGCCGGAGGAACCAGACGTGGATCTCAAGCGCATCCTGCAGGCCGCATTCGACGCCGACGCATCCGATATCCACCTCGTCGCGGGCCACCGCCCGATGATGCGGGTTCACCGGGTGATGACGGCGATGGAATTCGACGTGATCACACCCGAGGACGCACGCAAGGTGCTCCAGCAGATGGTCGCCAGCGAGCTCGTCAAGGAGTTCGACAAGCACAAGGACCTGGACTTCTCGTACCAGGTCGACGGGATCGGGCGATACCGTGTCAATGCGCACATGCAGCGGAGCGTGCTCGGCTTTGCCATGCGTGCCATCAAGACCGAGGTCCCGCCACTGGCGAGCCTCGGGCTGCCCGACGTCATCGGTCGCCTGACCTACCTGCCCCGGGGCCTCGTGCTCGTCACGGGCGACACGGGCTCGGGTAAGACCACCACGCTGGCGGCGATGATCCAGACGATGAACCAGCGGTACCGCAAGCACATCATCACCCTCGAAGACCCGGTGGAATACGCCTTCGAGAGCGACAAGTCCGTCGTCGAGCAGCGCGAGCTTGGCGCCGACATGCCCACGTTCGCCTCGGGTCTCAAGCACGCCCTGCGTCAGGACCCGGACATCGTGCTCGTGGGCGAAATGCGAGACCTCGACACGACGGCCCTTGCGATCACCGCGGCGGAAACCGGTCACCTGGTTCTGTCGACCCTTCACACGGTCAACGCCTCGCAGACGGTCGAGCGAATCATCGACATGTACCCCGCCAACCAGCAGAACCAGATCCGGGCGATGCTCGCCAACACGCTGCAGGCGGTGGTGAGCCAGACGCTGTTTACCCGCATCGACAAGCCGGGCATGTGCCCGGGGTGCGAGATCCTGCTCTGCACGCCCGCGGTGCGGAACCTGATCCGTGAGGCCCGCACGTTCGAGATTCCAAACGTCATCGAGACGAGCCGGAACCTGGGCATGCAGAGCCTGGACAGCTCGATCGCGGAGCTGTACTTCAACGGCATGATCGGTCGCGACGACGCGATCGCACAGGCCGCGTACCCAGACAAGCTCGAGCGTGAACTGGCGGCCTGAGTCGGTATCTGAGTCTGCGTAGTCGAAGAGCCCGAGGAGCAGTATGGCCAATTACAAGTACTCAGTACGCGACGGATCGGGAAAGGTGCAGTCGGGCTCGCTCTCGTCGGAGAGCCTCGAAGCCGCCGCTGCGATCCTGCGGGGCCAGGGCCTGCGGATCGTCAACATCGCCCCGGTCGTCAGCGGCATCGACAAGGACAGGCTCTTCCAGAAGCTCAGCGAGCTCAACGCGGGCAAGCCCAAGACCTCGCACGTCCTCGACTTTACAACCCAGCTTGCGGTCATGATGCGAGCGGGTATCAACCTGCGATCCGCCCTTGAGGGGATCGCTGAGCAGACAAGCCACGCGACTTTCAAGAAGGTCGTTTTCCAGATCAAGTCTGACGTCGAAGCCGGTAAGCAGTTCTCCGAGGGCCTGGCCCGTTATCCGAAGCTCTTCGGCAAGATGTACGTCAACATGGTCCGGGCCTCCGAGATGTCAGGCTCGTTCAGCGACATGCTGGACCGGATCGCGGCGTACATCCAGCAGGAGATGGAAACCCGGCGCATGGTGATCGGTGCCGCGATCTATCCCGCGGTGATCGGGACGATGGCCGTGGTCGTGACCGTCTTCCTGCTGACGTTCGTGCTGCCCAAGTTCTACGTCGTGTTCGAGGGCAAGGAAGACATCCTCCCCTGGGCGACCAAGTTCCTGATGGGCCTGAGCAATTTCGTCGTCTCGCAGAAGTACTACCTAATTATCGGGGCCGTCGCGATCTTCGCGGGCAGCTTTGCCTTTGCCAAGACCGAAGTGGGCGGCTTCTTCGTCGACAAGATGAAGCTGCGCCTGCCCGTGCTCAAGAACATGTTCCGTGCGCTGTACATCTCGCGTTCGCTGCAGACGATGGGCCAGCTCATCAACGCGGGCGTGCCGATGCTCGACACGATCGCGATCACGGGCGATATCTCGGGCAACCGTCTCTACAAGGGGATGTGGAAGTCCGTCTATTCGAGCGTGAAGCAGGGCAAGAAGGTGACCGCTCCGCTCCGCAAGACGAAGCTGCTGCCGATGAGCGTGGTCCAGATGATCTCTGCGGGCGAGGACTCGGGCAAGCTTGGAGAGGTCCTCGACGAGGTATCGGAGTATTACCACAAGCGTTTGCGCGAGGCGATCAAGACGGTTACAGGACTGATCGAGCCCATCATGATCATCCTAATGGGTACAGTCGTTGGCTTCATCGCCATGGCCATCATCCTGCCGATCTTCAAGATGTCCGCGATCGTCAAGTAATGCGATGCTTGAGACAGGACAGATTACGGAGAGGGATCCGATGGACACCAGGGCGCAAAGGCCAAGGCGCCATGCACGACGCAGCGGCGGGTTTACCCTGCTGGAGACGATGCTCACGCTCGTGATCATCTCGGTCGGTGTGGCCGCGGTCTTCGATTCGTACAGCGCGTTTACGATCGCAAACGAGTGGTCGAGCCGGACGGCGACCGCCGAGCTGCTCGCCAACGAGATCCGAGAGTTCACCAGGGATCTGCCGCGTCACGACCCGGTCACGGGGCTGAGCGTCGGTGCGGGCGGGATCGTTTACGGCTGGGGTCTTGAGGCGGGCGAGGTCAACCCGGGCGATATCGACGACCTCGACGATCTCGACGGGCTGCGGTTCGTTTTCTCAGGTGCGAACCTCGCCAACGACGAGATGCCCGGGCCGATCGACGCGGCTGGAAACGTGATCAACCAGTACGTGCTCAACGGGACCGACCGCACCAGTGGCGATGCTGTCCAGTTCGGCTGGGTGCAGACCATCAGCGTGACAAAGGTGAATCCTTTCGACTACGCCGATGAGCTCGCGGTGACTTTCAGCGAGGATCCCAGCGGCGACTTCAATGGTCGACGCGTGGATCAGTACCCGCTCCGAATCACGGTGAGCGTGGGCTACCAGGGTCTGTTCGACGCGGAGCCCGACAACATAACGACGACGAGTTGGATCGTGCCCTGACCGGCATCGCTGTGTCAAGGGTGTTTGAAGTATGCCGCGGCGCGGTTCGCGGCGAGCAGGAGAGTAATCGATGCACACTACCCGGATGACAATCGAGGCCGCTGGCACGACGCAGACCGGGGCGGGGGATGTTGCAAAGAATCCGCGGAAGCTCCGCAAGTGGCTCCGCGCGCACCGCAGGGGCGTCTCGAGCGTGCTTGCGATGATGATGGCGATCCTCGTTGGCGCTCTAGCGGTTGCGATGGGCACGGTCACGCAGGGGAACCTGCGCAATTCCGTGACACATCTTCACGTGATGCGCTCGATGCAGGCCGCCGAAACCGGCATGCGGATCGCTGAGAATCGGATCAAGGAATGTTCCAGCCGGTTCATCGTGGAGCGGGGCGAGATCGATCTGACCCTCGGCACGCGGCTCTGGAACGGCACCTTCAGCGGTGGCGACGGCCAGGTCGTGATCCTGCCCGCACCGTCGGGGCACAGCGAACCGGGCAACCCATCCGGCGTCGCCCAGGCTCTTGCGTATCGGCACGCCGCGGACCAGAACATCGTCGAAGTCAACGGCATCGACACGGTGATCATCGGGCCCGCGCCGACCGGCACAGACCTGACGGAGTACGCCGCCGAGGGCTGGGTGACCACGCCCGCGATCGCGCTGCGCGAATCGGTCGGCACGAACGATCTGCCCACCGCGTTCCAGATTACCTATGCGCCCCTGGCCAACGGCACGGACGTGCGCGTCTTTGTCACGGGCTACGACTACGACCCGACGAGGCCCGGGAGGCCGCTGACTCGCGTCATCAGCCAGGACTTCCGCATCGTCAAGAGTGTCGCAAGCGCCATCGTCAGCAACAGCAGGATCATGATCGGCAAGAACGTCCACATCGAGGGCGACGTGGGAAGCCGATTCAGCGAAGTCGACGTCGAGAACGGCGACCCGATCCTCATGCGTTCCGATTTCTACGGCCTCGATGACACGCTCGATGCACAGATCGACGACTTCTACGCCAACCTCGCGCTGCACGATGTCGACGGCGACAACCGCCTGCGCGTCGGACACCCGCTTGAGAGCGCGGGGCTCAACGTCGGCGGCGATCCAGACGGTGACCCGCTCAGCGGCGTTGATTACAACGGCGACGGCTCACCCGATGGCGCGTTCGGCGATGTCACGGGCGATGGCTTCGTGGACGAGTTTGATCTGTTCATCCACCGATTCGACGAGAACGGCGACGGCAAGGTTGCGCTCGGCGACTGGCTGGCCGTGGGTACACCTGCAGAATTTGTCACGCCGGAGTTCATGGGCGCCTTTGGCCCGATCGATGCCGACCTGGCCTATGTCATCGACAACTCCTCCCCCGATCGCAACAAGAACGGTGTCTACGGGTTCTACGACTCCAACGGTGACGGCATCTGGAGCCCGGGCAGCGAGGATGCCGCCGACTACGACGCCGCCAACAGCGCCTGGGCCGATCAGGTTCTCGGCTGGCGTGACGGATTCATCGATTACAAGGACCAGTACGTCAAGGTGAACGGGCGCCTGGTCTTCCTGACCACGGCGACCGCGTGGGCGGCCGGTCAGGGCAATATCTACGACGCGATCAACGGCTCGATCCGCCCCGGGGCTGGCGAGTCCCCGGTCGAGTTCGACGCCTCCAGCGATCTCCTGCCCAACATCAACGCAGCGAGCTTCACCGAGAGCCGTAGCGCGCTGTACGCCGCGGCCAACGGCGGCCCGTTCTGGACCCAGGTTGCCAACAATCTGGGCGTGAGCGTTGAGGCGCTGGCGACCTATGTGGAGACCGGCACCGACGCCGACGCGCCGCGATTCCAGCGCCTGGACGCAGACTCCGACGGCGACACACTGCCCGACAACTTCATCACCGCCCACTGGGAGAAGATGCCCTTCAACTCCCCGGCGCAGTCGGACTGGTACTACCGCCCGGTGTTCGAGAACATGATCTTCAAGGACGTCGTGATCCCCCGGGGCCTGAACGGGCTCTTCGACAATTGCACGATGGTCGGCGTGACCCGTATCGAGAGCTACGCTTCCAATAGCCACATCAACTGGCCATTGTACGGCGCCCTCGAGGGCGAAGGCGTGCTGCCGCCATCGCCCAAGGACGACCCCCTGGACAAGAGCGACTTCGATCGGTACGTGACGGGCAACGTCGCCGACGGGCCCTCGAACTACGACGATTTCCCCGATCCGCCATTCATCGATGGCGAGGTCCGCATCGGCACCGCGCGCGATACGAAGAACTGGTCGAACAACGTGCGATTCCACGACACGCTGTTTGTCGGCTCGCTGATCGCCGATGTGCCGGGCAGCTACACCAATACCCGCAACAAGATCCAGCTGACCGGCGCAAGTCGGTTCACGAATGTCCACCCCAGCGAGCCGAACAACGACGCGCTGAATCCGGACGCCGCGGACCTGCCGGAGATCGCCAAGAGCTCGCTGATGACACCCAACTACTCGGTGGACATCGGGACGTTCAACAGCCCGCCCGAGCAGAACGTGCAGCTCCGCGGCGCGGTCGTCGCGGGCGTCCTGGACGTGCGTGGCAACGCGAGCATCGACGGCGCGCTGCTCTTGACGTTCAACCCTCAGTCAGGCACCGGTCCGCTGGTGGACGCCTTCGGCGTGCCCGTAGGCAATCCCGCCGACTTCAACGCGACGCTGGGCTATTTCGGTCCAGACGACGGCGACGCCGAGGCGCTCGATCCTTCCACGCTGCCCGAGGTCGATGGTGTCAAGATCGTCGGCTGGGACCTCAACGGCGACGGCCTTGCCGACCTGGGGCCGGACTCGCCGCCCTCTGACGATCAGATCGCAGCCGGCGCGACAGCCGTTCCCTTCCACGGGTATGGGCGCATCTCGGTGCGGTTCAACCCGGACATGGTGATGCCCGACGGGCTGATGCTGCCGCTGTCGAGCAAGAAGCTCAGAGGAACATACCGAGAGGGAATCCGCAAATGAGACGCCCACCGGTCCGCCGTGGCTTTAGCATGGTTGAGCTGCTGATGGCTCTTGCCATTGTCAGCATGGTCCTGACCAGCGCGATGGTTGCGCTCGACGCCGCCTTCAAGGGCTACCGCGCCACGACTGACTCGGCTTCGACGCACGTTGTCAGCAGGATCGTCATGCACCGCGTGGTGGCGATGATCCGCAACGGGACCGAGTTCGGGCCATTCCCGAGCGACGTGCTCGACCCGGCCCAGAACCCGATCAACTCGGCCTTCATCGAGTTTGTCAGCCTCGAGGACGAGGACACCGGCATCCGCCAGGTGACCCGCATCGAGTTCCGCGAGGCGGGCGACGGCGAGGAATTCGGCGCACTCTGGTTCGTGCTCTTTACTTTCGAAGCAGGCGTGCAGCAGGGGGAACCGGTCGAGGCGCGGATGATCCCGAACGTTGAGGACGCCAGCTTTGAGCTGCAGTACGACGTCGGACCCAAGCTCGCAAGGGCCACGATCGATCTGCTGATTCGCCCGAACGACGACCTCGATCCGATCGGTGTCGAGGGACGCAACGAGAACAACAACGAGCCGATCAGGCTCGTCGGCTCGGCGACGCCCCGCCGGCTGTGAGCCCGGCGAGCACGCCCGGCAACAGATCCGCCAGTTCAGCTGCGAGCAGGCCTGCAGGGGCCTTGTTGGCCTGCGCCCAGCCCTCGCCCGCCAGCGCGTGCGCTTCGACCGCGACGCGCGCACAGTCGTAAAGCGAGAAGGCGTGTCTGTTGTGCTGGGCGATGAGCGAGCCGATCAAGCCCGCCAGCACATCGCCCGTGCCCGCGGTGCCCAGGCACGGATGCCCGCGCTCGCAGACCCACGCCTGCTCGCCATCGGAGACCACGGTCCCCGCGCCCTTGAGCACCACGATGCAGCCGAGGCTCCTGGCAAGCAGTGTCGCTGCCTCGGTGCGTTCGCCTTGGACGCCCGCATCGGCGCCGATGCCGCGGACCGATGCGAGGCGCGCGTACTCGCCCGGGTGGGGCGTCAGCACGCAGCGGGACAGGTCCACCCTGTGGAGCATCTCGCCCGTGACAAGCGCGTTGAGCCCGTCAGCGTCGATGACCGCCGGGAGCCCGACCTCGATCGCGGCTCGGACGAGCTCGGCGATCGGGCGCTTCTTGTGCTCGTCCTCACCGAGTCCCGGGCCAACTACCAGCGCGCTCGCAAGCGCAAGCGAGCCGACGAATCCGGCATCGGAGTGCGGCAGGCCTTCGCCATCGGTTGCGATCGCCACGCCCGTCGCCGAGGGAAGCAGCGACAGGCCCGTGACCACGATCGGTTCCGGCATGAAAAGGCGCACGAGCCCGCACCCGGCGCGGAGCGCCGCTCGCGCCGCGAGCACGGGCGCTCCGATCATGGGTGATTGGCGCCTGGCGCACCCTCCGACGACGGCGACGGTGCCAAAGGAGCCCTTGTGCCCCAAAGGGTCACGCCTCGGCAGCTTCGGCACCGGGCTCGTATCGATCCCGCTCACTTGGTCGACTCGATCTCGATCTGCAGGCGTCCGAGCAGGGGAACCAGAGCGATCATCGAGTTGTTGGTCTCGTTGTCCTGCATGGCGCTGACGCTCAGGGCGATGTGCGTCGCGTCGTAGCGACCCATGGGCCCGAGCGTGGCGTCGTAGTCGAGCCACTGGTGCGAGCCTTCGGATTCGACCCATGCCTGTGTCCACATGTGGTAGCCGAAGATGTCCTTTGAGCCCTCAAAGTCGTTGACGTAGACGAGCCCGCTGACCGTGCGCGACGGGATGCCCTGCGCGCGGAGCATCGCCGCCAGCAGCGTCGCGTGCTCGGAGCAGTCTCCCGAGCAGCTCCGCGCGACTTCCGATGCCGAGCCCATGCCAACACCAAGGCCCTTCTCATCGATGTGGTCGAAAACAAACCGCCGCAGCGCCTCGGCGACCAGGCTCGGGGGCGCATCGTGCTGGGGGCGGGCTTTCTGTGAGAGCTCCACGATCACCGGGTCGGTGATGTCCAGCATCGAGCTCGCCTCGAGATATTCCGCTCCGGGCTCGTCTTCCCCGGGTGCGCCCTCGCCCATGGAAGACTCGATGCGGATCGTGCGTTCATCGATGCGGGCTGTCTTCTGCGAGGGCAGCGTTGGTAGATCGTCGAGCTTGCCGTCTGGCACACTCAGGATGTAGGACGCGTTCGTGACTTCGCGCGGCTTGCGGATCTTGCCCTTGGGTTCGACGAACGTGGACTGCATCAGCTCCGGGGCGTCCAGCTTGGAGAGCGCCAGCTCCTTGTCCGCCGCGAGCAGGGTCATCTCGATGCCGCCAAGATTCGTTGTGGATCGGAGCATCCGTCCCCTCTGGTCCATGTGCTCGATGGTCTTGAGCCCCGCAGATTCCGAAGTGGTCAGCGTGGCTTTGATCGCAAGGACCTCGCGCCCGAATACGTCGATCGTTTCCTCGCCAAACCCCTCGTACGTCGTGATGACCGGGCGCACGCCGGCAAGCGGGTCGAGCGATCGGACGACGATCTTGTCCGCCTTGGCTTCGAGGCGCCTGCGGACGTATTCGTCCGCGCCGCCGGGCGTGAGCCATTCGCCCTCGGGCAGTGGCAGAGTCTGCGTCGTGCTGTTGCCCGCGTTGAGCGTGGTCACCTCCATGCTCTCCGGGGCGAAGGTGACACGCGTCGTGATCGGGAACGCGGCCAGCTCCTGTGTCGCTTCCATGCTGACGGGTCTGTGGTCGAGCGTCTCGACGAATTGGCTCTGCATCCGGATCTTGATGCTCGTCTCGCCCCGCTTGATCTCAAAGTGCATCTCGACATCGGACACGAGAGTGTCCTCGGTGCGGTAGTGCTTCCCGTACATCCAGCCCGCCCGCTGGCCGGCCAGCTCGACGACGTAATACCGCTCCCAGTCTGATCGGTCCTGCGCGAGCGAGGGCAGGGCCGCCAGCAGAATCAGGAGAAGGGCGACCCAGCGGACCATCGGCAAGGAAGTGTGCTTCATACAACCAGTCTACCGCCCCGGCGGGCACAGGCTTCATACCCTCCCTCGTGATCGATACCCACTGCCACCTGACCTTCCGCGACTTTGCCGGCAAAGCGGACGCCGAGCTGGCCGCGTGCGCCGATCACGGCGTGACGGGCTGCGTCACGATCTCGACGACCAGCATCGACTGCGAGCACGCCCTCGCCCTCGCCAGGGCCCACGAGCGCGTCTGGTGCACCTCGGGCGTGCACCCCCTGCACAGCGACGAGGGCCCGCACGACTGGGGCGTCATCCGGCGCGTCGCGCGCGATCCCAAGTGCGTCGCGTGGGGCGAGCTCGGGCTCGACAATCACTACGACGAACCGGTCCGCTCCATCCAGGACGCGGTGCTGGCCGAGCAGCTGGCGGTGATCGAGAGCGAGAAATCCGCCGCCGGTGAGCCGGGGCTGGCCAAGTCCATCGTGATCCACTGCCGGGAGGCGTTTACGGATCTCATCCCGATCCTCAGAGCCAGCGCATTGGATCCGTCGCGGTTCGTCTTCCACTGCTTTACGGGCAACCCCGACGAGGCCCGGATGATCCTCGACTTTGGCGCGATGATCAGCTTCACGGGCGTGGTGACGTACAAGAACGCCAAGGATGTGCAGGACGCGGCCCGCATCGTGCCGATCGACAGGATCATGGTCGAAACCGATGCACCGTTTCTCTCACCCATGCCGAAACGGGGCGAACGCCCCTGCCGACCCTGGATGACTTCGCTGACCGCTCGCTTCCTGGCCGAGCTGCGGGGCGAAGACTGGGACGCCTTCCACCACGCGATCAACGACAACACGACCCGATTCTTCGGCATCGACGCGCACGGAGCCCGCGCATGACGCTCACACTCGCCGCGTGGCTGCACGATTTCGATCCCTTTGCGATCCACATCTCGGGCAGCTTCGGCATCCGGTGGTACGGGCTCAGCTACGCGATGGGCTTCTTCTTCGGCTGGCTGGCGCTGAAGTTCCTCCACAAGCGGGGCCTGGCGCTGATCCCGCGAGAGCGGATCACCGATGCGATCATCTTCGCCGCCATGGGCGCGGTCCTCGGGGGCAGGCTGGGGTACATCGTCTTCTACCAGCCCGATCTGCTCTGGATGTTCGAGAGCGCCCCGCCCTTCTGGGGCGTCCTGATGCTCAACCACGGTGGGATGTCCAGTCACGGCGGGATGATCGGGGTCATCATCGCGGGCATTCTCATCTCGCGCGGCGCACGCACCGAATCCGGCGAACGCGTGGGCAGAGTCCCCGTGCTGCACGTCTTTGACCTCTACGCGCTCATCGCCCCCTTCGGGCTCCTGCTCGGACGCATCGCCAACTTCATCAACGGCGAGCTGCTGGGCAAGGTCGTCGCGCTGCCGGGCGAGGAGGCGCCCTGGTGGACCGTGCGATTCCCGCAGGAGATCGGCTCTGGGCACGACGCGGGCCTGCGCACGCCGGCGCAGGAATTCGCACTCGACGAGCTCATCCAGGACTACACGCTACCGAGCCACACACCGGGCGAGTCGCTCGAGCTCGTGATCACCAAGCTCCAGGCGGGCTCGACTGATATCGCACAGCGCCTCGAGCCCCTGCTCTCGGCGCGCCACCCCTCGCAGCTCTACCAGGCCTTCGCCGAGGGCGTTGTCCTCGGGTGCGTGATCTGGTTCGCCGCGCGGAGGCCCCGCAGGCCTGGTGTGGTCATGGCGCTCTTTCTCATCTGCTACGGGCTTCTGCGCATCGCGACCGAATTCGTCCGGTTGCCAGATCCTGGCGTCACTGGCCTTGCCGGTCTCTCGCGCGGTCAGATCCTTAGCGCCGCCATGATCCTCTTGGGCCTCGGGCTGCTGGTCTTTGTCCAGAAGAGATCAGCTCCGAAAGCGCCCGGTTGGTCTACCGCTGCAACGACGAAGCACTGATTCCCCGGTGCCACTGCCCATCTCCGATGGGTAGTGCTCCTCCATTGAGCAGCGCACATCAGCACCACCCATCGGAGATGGGTGGTGGCACCGATCACTGCATCCCAAGCCTCTTGATTCGTAGATAGCTGTCCTTGTCCACCGCCCGCATCATCGACGGGATCCGTCCGAAGGCGATCTTGTCGTCCATGTGGTGCCGGTAGTCGTGCATCGAGGCGAAATAGAGCGACGACATGCCCCAGCGGCTGGTGATCAGGTCCATCGTGCGCGACAGGTGCACGGGTCGGTCGGCCTGCTCGAACAGGTTCGGCGCGATCTGCGACGCGGGCGCCAGCCCGAAGACCGTCACGCCCACCTTGAGCGGCGCCCTTGCCATCGGCGAGCAGCGCGACAGGATGCGGTCGAGCGTTTCCAGCAGCGTCGTCGTGTCCTGCACGTGCGGCAGCTCGATCGAGCCCGCAAACTCGCCCTCGCCCACGTAGTCGATCCCGAGAGCGAGCCCGCCCGCGAGGTAGCCCTCGGTCCGCAGTCGCACCCCGAGTCGGCACGTCAGGCGGATCAGGATCCCCCGCGCGCCGGCTTCGGTGCGCAGGCGGGGCTCCAGGATGTTCTCGTGCGCCATCGAGTGCCTGCGGGTGGAGAGCTCGGGCTCGTCCACGCCGTGAAACCCCGCCCACCAGTGCCCGCCCACGACCGAACCCCACACCGCGACCGCCTGGCGCCGGCTGAGCGCCCAGAGCTGGGCGATGGTGCGGATGCCGTTGCGTTCGAGCTTGCGCACCATCCCGCGACCGATGCCGCAGAGATCCAGGAGCTCGCAGTGCTCAAGCTTGCCCGGCAGGTCCGCCGCGCGCAGTACAGTCAGCCCGTTGGGTTTCTGCAGATCGCTTGCGATCTTGGCGAGCAGGCGCGTCGGCGCGACCCCGATCGAGCACGAGAGCGCCGGGCTGAAGTCCGTCGAGATCTGCTTCTTGATGTCCCGCCCAAGGCGCGCCGCCTGCTCGGGCTCGCGCTGGCCCCGCCCGAGCCGGATCGCCCACTCATCGATCGAGTACGCATTATGAATCGGCGCCCAGCGCTCGATCGACTGGGCGACCGCGTGGTGCACCCGCACATACACGTCGGGCCTGGCCCGAACCAGCGCGATCCCCGGGCAGAGCTTCCGCGCCTCGCGGACCCCCGTGCCCGTTTTGATCCCCTTGCGCTTGGCCTCGGAGCTGGCGGCGATCACGCACGAGCCCTCCGACTCGACCGGGATCACGCCCACGGCACGCCCCCGAAGCTCGGGGCGCAGGTGCTGCTCCACCGAGGCGAAATAGCCGTTCATGTCGACAAAGAGCCAGTTCAGGGGCGGATCGTGCGGTTCGGGCATGAACCGTATATTACCCTAACGAATTGCAGCTGCAAGCAAAATCTCACGCGTTCTTCTTCCGCCCGAGCCTGTCGATCGCCAGCGTCAGTCCCAGCCCGACGACGACCAGCCCCAGCGAGCCGCCCAGGTGCATCGCAGTGGGGGTGAAGGTCCGCTGGGGCCAGTCCTTGGGCTTCACCTCCGCCGCCTCTTCGGGCGTGGTGATCGTCTGGCCCTTGATCACATCGCCCACCTGGGGCTGGATGCCCTCGCGGAAGGGATAGAGCCCCGCGGGCGCTGCGATGAGGAGGCCCAGCAACACGCCCAGTGTGGCGCGCTCGTAGCGGTGGAGCACAAACCGCAGCACGTTCGCCACGACCGCGATACCAACAACCACACCAACGCCCACGGGCACGACGATCCTGAGCTGTTCGATCATCGCCCCGATGTCCGCGTCCTTGGCGGCAGTGACCGAATCCTTGATCGCGTTGATGATCGTGTCGTAGATTCCCAGCAGCAGCAGCAGGTACGCACCGCTGATCCCCGGCAGGATCATGGCGCTCGCGCCCGCGATGCCGCCCAGAAACAGGTACACAAACCCCGCGCTCCCTGAGTCGCCCTCGGCACCCCGGTTCTGGAGCAGAGCCATCGTGGCCATCACAGCCGCTCCGGCGAGCAGCCCAGCGGTCACAGGCGCATCGAAAACTTTGCCCGTATTGGTCTTGGATTCGCGGATCATCCGCCAGATGAGCGGTGCGCCGCCCCAAGTCAATCCAATGAAAAGGCTGTACATCGCCCAGCGGTGCGTCTCGAGCAGGCCCGCGATGAGCCCCGAGCACCCGGCGATCGAAATCAAAGCAAAGAGCACCACCGTCCCGAGGAGCAGGATCGTTGTCTTTGTGATTTTGAACCGCGTCACCGAACTGATTGCGTCGATGAAGCGTGTGTAAATACCCACCGCGACCAGCATCGTCCCGCCGCTGATGCCCGGGACGAGGTTGGCGAGCCCCATCAGCACGCCGCCCACCGCGGCCCTGACGAGCAATCCGGCGCCGGCTTGCTCAGCGTTCGGGTCGGGCTGGCCGATAGTATCGACTGCGGGCTGGCTCACGGGTTCGCTCCGATCGGAGGAGGTTTCATGGCGGTTCTGGTCACAGGTGGTGCAGGCTACATCGGCTCTCACGGGGTCAAGCGTTTACTCCAGGAGGGTCACGACGTCATCGCCGTGGACAACCTCTTCCGCGGGCACGAGGAGGCCATCGACGCGCTGCGCCCGGTCGGGCCCGGCAAGCTGAGCTTTGCCAAGGCCGACATCGGGGACCACGCGGTGCTCGTTAAACTCATGCGCGAGCATAGCGTCGACACGGTCATGCACTTTGCGGCACTGGCCTACGTCGGCGAATCCGTCACCGAGCCCCTGAGGTATTACCGCAACAACGCCGCCTCGGCGCTGACACTGCTCGAAGCCTGCGACGAGGTGGGCGTCACCCGGCTCGTCTTCAGTTCCACCTGCGCGACCTACGGCGAGCCGCCCCGCGTGCCCATGGACGAGTCCACACCCCAGTCGCCCATGAGCCCCTACGGGATGAGCAAGCTGCACGTCGAGCACATGCTCCGCGACTACGCGGAGGCGCAGCGCCTCGCCGGCAAGCCCTTCGCCTACGCAGCGCTCCGCTACTTCAACGTCGCAGGCTCCGACCCCGAGGGCCTGATCGGCGAAGACCACGAGCCCGAGACGCACCTGATCCCCGTGATCATCCAGGCGGCGCTTGGCGTGCGCGACCGGATCAAGATCTTCGGCACCGACTACCCGACGCCCGACGGCACGTGCATCCGCGACTACATCCACGTGAGCGACCTCGTCGATGCGCACGTTGCGGTCATGAGCACGCTCAAGCCGGGCGACGAACGGTTCTACAACCTTGGCATCGGCAAGGGCTACTCGGTGCGCGAGATCATCGAATCCGTCCGGCGCGTCTCGGGCAAGGATTTCAGGGTCGAAGAGGTCCAGCGCCGCCCGGGCGATCCCGCGGCGTTGTACGCCGATGCCTCCAAGATCAAACGCGAGATCGGCTGGAGCGCCGCGTTCACCGACATCGACGAGATCGTGCGTACCGCGTGGGACTGGCTCTCGAAGCACCCGAACGGATACGCCGGATGACCAGGCCCCTTCTCGCTCTGCTGTGCGTGCTCCTGCCCGTCATGGCTGGGTGTGCCCCGGTTGCGTTCGTGCAGCCGACACCTCAGCGCCGCGCGGAAGCCGCATTCGAATGGCCCGCTCGCTTCGGCGCATTCGAGCACAACGAGAAGGGCGTCGTCTACGAGGACATCCGCATTCTCTACGACTGGCAATCGGGGCGAATCCCCAATGACTTTGTCCTGCCGCCCGACGAGATCGACCTCGAGCAGATCCAGCTCCTGGTTTCATCCGCCATCGAACCATTGCCCGAGGAGCTCACGCCTCAACTGGAAATCGGCGGCGGATTCATCGTTCGCCCGCTGGAGGGCCAGCACGCGAGCGCACCGGGCGAGCACCGGCAGTATCTGGCGTTCGTCTCGGGCGAGCGCGACAACCTGACCAGTTCGCTGGCCATCCAGCGGACGTGGTTCACGTTCGCCGAGCCCGAGGGTGTAAGGCCAAGGGGCCTGGCGATCCTGATGCCCGGCATGTTCGCGACCCCCCGCGAGGTGAGCGACCGCGCCGAGCGTGGGCTCCTCATGCGAGGCTGGGCGGTGCTCCGGATGCTCTCGCCTCCCTCGCGCATGACCCAGCGCACCGTCTATTCGATCCCGCTGGACCGCGACAACTCCGCGGTGATGCGACGGATCGCTCGGGACCTCGACAACCGCGTTGCCGAGTGCGCCTACGCCGTCAAAGCCGCAGCGGACCACGTCGTCCGCGGGAGCCGGACCCTGCCCGGCGCCCCGCGCGTCATCATCGGGATGAGCGGGTCCGCCATCGCGCTTCCGACCATCGTCGCTCACGAGCCGGAGGCCTACGACGCCGCGGTCATCATCGCAGGAGGCGCCAACAGCTTCAGCATCGCCCGGCGCAGCTCGTATCGCGACTGGATCGATTCTGTGGGCTTCGAATTCACACCGATTGCGCCGACAAACGCCGAGCTGGCTGCGATCGATGACGCGTATCTTGCGCACTCCACGCTCGACGGCGCACATACCGCGAGCGCCATGCAGCACATCCCCACACTCATGATCCACGGCTCGACCGACACCGCCGTGCCCAGCGACTCGGGCGACCTGCTCTGGGAGCGTCTTGGCAAGGTCGAACGCTGGGTCATGCCCGTCGGGCACGAACTCGTCTTTGCGGCGATCCCCCTCCGTTTGGTGGGGATCCTCGACTGGATCGATGCGCAAACGGCCTCAAAAGAATAAGACATTCAAACCCGAATTCGATTGCGTGTACCTGATGGTGTGCCGTCGGTTTGTCATTGTGTATCTTGAATCCGGCTGGCGTCTCCTTTGAAGCAGCCAGTATGCTCACTTGTACCGCCCATTGCCGCGTGCGCAAGACGGAACGTGTGCCAGTTTGAGGAGAATCGCCATGAAGATCAGAAATGCAAGTATCGCATTCATCACAGCGGGGCTCTGCGTGACTTCGGCTGCAGATACTTTCGAGTTTACTGCGACGATCAACGGGGCACAGGAGAACCCGCCGACCAATTCGATCGCGACCGGGACGCTCACCGGCACATACGACGATGTCGCCAATACATTCACGTTCTCCTGGGTCATCACGGACAACCTGAGCGGAACACCGACCGCAGGCGCACACATCCACGCCGGTGCCGTGGGCACCAACGGGGGCGTCGTCTTCGGGTTCAACGGCGCGGGCGGGGTCTGGCCGCTCTCGGGTTCAGCAACCTGGACCAACATTTCGGCGGCCAATGTCACCGCGCTGTTCAACGGCGGGCTCTATGCCAATTTCCACACCTCGGCGTTCGGTGGCGGCGAAATCCGCGGGCAGATCTTGCCCGTTCCCGAGCCCTGCCTGCCCGATGTCAACGGCGACGGCATGCTCACGCCCGCCGATTTCACGGCATGGATCAACGCATTCAATAACGCCGACCCGGGGTGCGACCAGAACCAGGACGGGATGTGCACGCCGAGCGATTTCACAGCATGGATCGCGAACTTTAACGCGGGTTGCTGATCGAAACACTGACCGATCCGAGCCTCAAAGAACCGCCCGAAAGGGCGGTCTTTGTCTTGAGAGAAGTGTCTTTCATCCCGAATAAACCTACGCTGGATCATCCATGAGGGACCGCTGTTGATCGTGCTCGTCAGCCCATACCACATGACCACCCGCGAGCCCGCGGCCATGGCGTCGCTCGTGCTCGCCGAGCATGTCGTCACCGCGCTGCCCACGCCCGCGGGCGTAGCCTCGCGCGAAGCGGTCACACGGGCCGCCGAGCGGGTGACGCAGTACTCAGAGCTCCTGCTCTCGTGGGAATGGGCAAGAGCGCTCTTTGACACCGGTGTCTGCGGCACATCTCTTGCGGGCGAGGACCCGCTCGATGAACTCGTCGATGTGACGCGTGACATCGACGAGAACGACAGCTACGCCGGCCTGCGCCCTTTCATGCGGAACGTGCTTGAAGAGTCGGGCGACACGGTGCTGCGTGCGGTCAGCCGGGACGTGATCCGCACGGGCCCGGACCCGGCGATCAGCGTGCCCGTGACCGCGGGGCTGGATCGCTTTGCCCACCGCCACGGGCTGATCGCAGCGCGGAGTCACAGCCGCTCGCAGGCCCAGCAATACGAAGCCAGGCTCGCCCGCCCGCTTGTTCGCTGCGCACTGCCCGTGATCCTGCAGGGCTCAGCCGAGCGTCTGATCGAGTTCCGCCAGCGACTGGGCGATGAGCTCACGATGCTGCGCCAAGCAATCGAGGCGATCGACGAGTCCCGCGCACGCGCCGTTGCCGATGCGATCAGCGCGGGTGTTGAACGCGAACGAACGGAGCTGACACGCGTCGAGGACCCGGATGACCCGCGCGTGATCATCGGGCTGGTCTCGATCACGATCAGCGAGCAGCCGGTCGATGCCGTTCTGACTTCCAGCAGCCTCGCCGCGGCGAGCCTCCTCGGGCACACACAGCCCGATCTTGAGAGCACACGGTCCGATTCGATCCGTGTGATGCAGATCACGCCCATCGGCGGGCGCTCGCCCCGGCGCTAGCATTCGCACATGCGGATCGCATCCATCTGTTTCTTTGCACTTTCGGCCGCGACTGCGCCGGCCCAGCCCGAGAACGCGCCCATGCACACCAACCGCCTCGCCGGCGAAACGAGCCCCTACCTCCTCCAGCACGCGCACAACCCCGTCGAGTGGTGGCCCTGGGGCGAAGAAGCATTCGCAGAGGCCCGCAAGCGGGACGTGCCCATCTTTCTTTCGATCGGCTATTCGACCTGCTACTGGTGCCACGTCATGGAACGCGAGAGCTTCGAGGACGAAGCAACCGCCAGAGTCATGAACGATCTGTTCGTCTGTGTCAAGGTCGACCGCGAGGAGCGCCCCGACATCGACGATATCTACATGGCCGCGACGCAGGCGCTGACCGGTCGGGGCGGCTGGCCCATGAGCGTCTGGCTCGAGCCGCAAACCCTCAAGCCCTTCTACGCGGGCACCTACTTCCCCCCCGAGGCACGCCACGGCATGCCCGCCTTCACGCAGCTGCTCTCGGGCATCTCCGACGCGTGGGCAAACCAGCGAGAGGAAGTGCTCAAGCAGGCCGACGCGCTCGCCGGAGCCGTCACGCACCAGCTCCAGCACAACGAAGACCCGGTCATTGTGGGCGAAGCGCATATCTCCGAGGCGGTCTCGGGTCTCGTGGGCACATTCGATCAACGCTTCGGCGGGTTCGGCGGGGCACCAAAGTTTCCCCAGCCGACGTACATCGAGTTTCTCCTGGCTGTGCGCACATCAGCCGATGCAGACACAAAGAAAGTCATCGACACAGCCGTGCGGGCTTCGCTCGACGCCATGCTCGTCGGCGGCATCCGAGACCACGTCGGGGGCGGATTCCACCGCTACAGCGTCGATCAATCGTGGACTGTTCCGCACTTCGAGAAGATGCTCTACGACCAGGGCCAGCTGCTGTCTGTTTACGCAAAGGCCGCGGCGGTGTACCGCGACGACGAGTACACACGCACCGCGACCGAGATCGCCGAGTATCTCTTACGCGAAATGACCGCAGAATCGGGGGCATTCTTCAGCGCTCAAGACGCCGAGGTCGAAGGCAAAGAGGGGCTCAACTATCTCTGGACGCAGGACGAGATCCGAAGCGCCCTCGACGAAGCCGATGCGAAGCTTGTCATCGATGTCTACAGCCTCGCCGATGGCCCGAACTTCCAGGACCCGCACCATCCCGAAGAACCCGCGCGCAGCGTTCTCCGACTTTCCGACAGGCCCGAAAGCGTCGCGGCGCGTCTGAGCCTCTCGGTCGAAGAGTTTCATTCGAAACTGGACACGATCAACGCCAAACTCCTTTCCATTCGCGACCAGCGCAAGCAGCCCCGCCTCGATGACAAAGTCCTGACCGCCTGGAATGGGAACGCCATCGCGGGTCTTGCAGTCCTTGGCGGCGTGACGGGAGAGTCGAAGTACATCGACGCCGCCGAACGTGCAGCGAGGGCGATCGACGCGCACATGAGATCGCCCGAGGGCGACCTTCTCCGCGCTGCACGAGACGGAAAGGCAAAGACGCCCGGATTCTTCGAGGATTACGCGTGGCTCGCCGCGGGCCTGATCGAACTCCACCGAGCCCGCCCGGGCGACGGCTCGCACCTTGCCCGGGCCATCGAGATCGCCGATCGCGCGGATGCGCTGTTCGGGAACCCAGGCACGGGCGGGTTCTCGGACACGCTGAAGGATCAGCCCGACCTCTTCGTCCGCGCCCAGAGCGTGTACGACGGCGCGGTCCCCAGCGCAACTTCTGTCTTTCTCAACGTGCTCATCGATCTCTACGAGCTCACCGGCGAGCGCCGGTTCGCTGAGCGAGCCTCCCTGGGTCTGGTGAGCACGAGCACGCACATCGCGCGCTCGCCAGTGGGGCACATCAACTCTGTCCGCGCACTCTTCCGCGGGCTCTCCCGCGATTTGCCCTTGGCCGATGCATTCGCCAGGGCGGGCGCGATCGAGCCGGATCAGAAAGCAGCGGAGGATCTCCCCGGCGTCGTCGAGGTCTTTGCCGACACCGACCGGGTGAGTATCACTTCGGATGAGCCAGCGACTTTCCGCGTGCGTCTGGCGGTCGCCGAGGGCTTCCACCTCGTCGCCGCGGATCCCGGGCCAGAAGCGTTCGAGGGGCTCGTCCCGCTCCGTGTCGGGCTCACCAGCGGCGCGGGCCTCTCTGTCTTTGCCGATTATCCCAAGGGCGAGCGGTACACCATCGAAGGGCTCGATGGCAAGCTCCTCGTCTACACGGGCGAGATCGAATTCGACATCGTCCTGGATCGACAGGGCAAAGTGACAGGCCGACCGATCGTGACCGTCACCTTCCAGGCCTGCAGCGACTCCGAGTGCCTCGAGCCCGTCACGGTCGAACTCGACGTCGCGATCGACGCGCCGAATTAGTCGTTCTTCATGATCTCGCGGAGCACCGTTGTCGCGTACGCGCCAGCGGGTAGATCGAACGTGATGCGCACATAGGGCCCGTGCTCGTCCTGACCGCCTTCGAGGTCGGTGTCTGTCACCGCCACACGCAGGGGCCGACGCACGCCCGGGACGAGCCCCGCCTGACGGCTCTGGGCAAAGTCTTCGAGCGTCACGTTGAACTTGGCCAGCGCCGCAAGCTCCGTCTCATCGACAGTGCCAGACGCCCGCATCATCTTCTCGCCCCACATCGGCCCGCTCGGGCTGATCTGCATCTCGCTGAGCCTTGCCCTGGTCTCATCAGATGCCGCAAGCTCCGCATCGACCGCAAAGATCGAGCCGTTGTCGTGCTTGAACGCCAGATCGCCCGGCAGGATCACATCCATCGTGCCATCGAGCATCCGGCGCGTCAGGACCTCGTTGAAGATCGCCGACTGCAGCGCGTTGAGCATCAGCTTCCGCTTCTGAGTGGGCATCCGGCGCCTCAGCTGACCGAGCAGAAGCTGCCTGCCCACCTCGTGGTTGTCGAATTTGGCCCCGAATCGTTGCGGCCCGAACAGGTTGGGCAACCCTCGCTTCTCGAGCTCGCGCAGCACGCGCAGGGCCGCGGGCGCATCGGTCATCGACACGTTGCGGATGCGGATGCTGAATCGATTGCCCAGAAGGTGCCCGGTGCGCAGCTTGTTCGTGTGCATGTCCGCCCACAGCACACCGGCCGATGGGTTCTGGAGCATCGGGAAGTCTTCGAGTATTTTGCCGGGGGTGTGCACGCTGACGATCTGGCGTGTGACCGCGAGCGCGTCTTTCATCCCCGCTGTGCCGACCGAGCTGCGCCGAACTCCGAAATGAGCCGCGACGATATCGACCATCTCGGGCGTTCCGATGCCGCGCTTCTCGATCATCAGGTAGATGTGCTCGCCCTCGCCGCAGGGGCGGTAGAGGGGCTGTTCTTCGACGAAGAAGTCCTCGAGTCTCTGGCGGATCTCGCCGCCGATCCCGGGCATGCCGTGGGTGAGGTATGGGAGCTTGGGTATCAAGGTACGTCCCGTGTGGCCGATTCGATAACGTCCTCGGAGACGTAGATCGGCGTGTCCGACGCCACGCCCAGGGCGATCGCGTCGCTGGGCCTGCTGTCGATCTGGATGAGCTCGCCGTTCACTTTCCGAACCGTCAGCTCCGCAAAGAAGGTGCTGTCGGAGAGGTGCGTGATCGAGATCCTTTCCAGCTCGCCCCCGAGTGCCCTGATGACCGAGGCGAGCAGGTCGTGTGTCTGGGGGCGGTCGATGGGCATGCCCCGGAGCCTGCGATCGATCGCCTGCGCCTCGGGCAGCCCGATCACAATCGGGAACGACCGGGGCTCGCCCTCGATCGTTTCCCCGGGCTCGGCAACCTCACGCAACTCGATGAGCTGGAAGTCCGACAGCTCGCGGATCAGGATTCTCGACAGCTCCATTCGGACGCCCATGGCTCGCTCCTGCCTGTCACTCCCTCGATCGTATGCCCCGTGCGGCCCCGATCCGATCCGACTACGCTCATGCATGCCCGCGAAGCTCCGCTCCAGTCTTTCTGAGCCGCGTTTGGAGATGACGCCGCTGCTGGACGTCGTCTTCCTGCTGCTGACTTTTTTCGCCTTTGCGATGCTCGTGATGGTCCGAGCCGACGTCGTGGACGTCGATCTGCCCATCATCGACCCCACAGGCAACACCGCCAGCGGCCCGGCTCCGATCGTGGTTTCGCTGACCAGTGACGACCGCACCGCCGTCAACGGTGTCTTCCTCGAGAACCTGGCCGTTCCGGAAGCCGTCAACAACGCCAGAGCCGAGAACCCGGACGCCCCCGTTGTGCTCGAGATCGATATCGACTCAGCCAGCGGCAGGATGATCGAGCTCGTCCAGCAGCTCCGTGCCGCGGGTGTGGAAAGCTTCAGCATCCTTGGGAGCGATCGCCAGACCGAACCGGCTCCGGAACCCCGCTAGTCGCCCGACCGCTGGTAGTGGGTCACGAGATCATCGAGCACCTCGTACATGCCGCTGCCCTCCTGGCAGAGATCGCGTGCCCGGATCATCGTCTCGATCGCATCGTCGGTTTCGCCCGCGATGAACTGCGCATGCCCGAGCTGGGCCAGCACGTTGGGCTCATCGCCAACCACGCCAACCGCAAGCTGAGCCGCCGCGACCGCCGCCTGGCGCCCTTCCTCTCCGGGATCGAGGTCACCCGAGAGCAGCGTCGAAAGACGCAGGAGCGTTTCCGCGTCGCCGATGTAAGGCCCCTGGATCATCTCGATCACAAAGGCCGTCGCATCCGCGGGTTGCCCGAGCTCGTAGAGCAGGATCTCTGCCTTTCGAACCGCAAGCTCCGCGCCGGCGCTGGGATCGATCGCGATGATCCGGTCGATCACCTCGATCGCCTTGAGGCGCTCACCCTCGGCCCACGCGGCGCTCATCTCGTCCATGAGCGACTGCACACGCTCCAATTCCGCAGCGGCTTCCTGCTCACGCCTGATTTCCTTCCTTGCCTCACGCGTGACTGAGTCCAGATCGAACGTACCGTCGAGCAATTCACGGATGACCGTTTCCATCCGCGTCTCATCGGAGCCCGGGTCTTGCTCCTGCGGATGCCCGATCCACGCGACCGTGCCGTGCTGATCGACGACATAGCTCGATGGGATGCTCGAGCGTCCCGCCGCGGTCAGCCAGTCCTGCACCGTGCGTCCGTCATCGAGCGCGATATCAAAGCCGATCGTCTCGCGCCGCTTCTCGATGAAACGCTCGACCTGCTCCTCGGCGTTCCGCGCCTCGTCGATGCTCACGCCCAGCACACGCAGGCCCTTGCCCTTGTACTTGGCCTGCAGCACCGTCAGCTCGGGCATCGCGCGCACGCAGGGTCCGCACCACGTCGCCCAGAGATCAACCACGTGCACATACCCCGGTTCAAGTCGCTCACGGGGCTCGCCGATGTACCAGCGCCCGATCGAGAGCGCCGGCGCCGGATCACCCACCAGGAGGCGCCCCGGCACGAATGCTTCACGCTCCGCCATCGACGACACCGGCTCGCTCCGAGCAGAATCGTGAGCCTCCTCAGCGAGCGATTCGCTAGCAGCGCTTCGTGTCGTGGCTGAGTTCGTCCGCTTGGATGGCGTGGGCGAGGCGCCCTTAGGCATCAGCGCCCACCCTAGCCCCGCAACGAGGACAACCACGCCTACCGAGATAACCAGCCGAACCGGACCCCGCATGCTCATGGCTTAGATTCTCCGAAATGCCTATCCCTGTCCGGACATGCTACCGTTCTGGCATGCAGCCGAGTCGATCAGGGCGATGGATCCTCTGGTCCTGCGTGCTGGTGAGCCTGCTCATCCACGCGGCGGGCATTATCGCCCTGGCCGACCCGGAATCGGTCCTCGCCAAAGTCCTGATCGCGCCAGTCCAGGAAGACACTCCCAAGGTGCGCCTTGGCATCGAAGAAAGCCAGCGCGTCTCGATCGCGTGGATCGGCTTCCAGAAAGAGACGCCGCACTCAGGAGTGAATGCCGAGACCCTCCAGCCCAAGCTCTCACCCGAGATCGCCGCCTCTGCTTCGCGCGCCGTCGAGCAGGCCTCCGCCTCGGCGTCGCAACTGAGTGAATCGGTCCTGGAGCGCATCAGCGAGCTGTCCAAGCTCGCCGCCAAGCTCGAAGCCGCCCGAGACGCCTCCGAACGGGCCAAGGCCGCCAAAGTCCCTGAGCAGGCCACTGAGCCTTCAAAGTCCGAGCCCAGTCAGCCGAAAGACAACGCGATCCCCGACGACCGCGAGTCCGACGCGACCACTCCCGAGCTGACGATCAGGCAGGACGATCTGGGACAGGTCCTTGCGCGACAGGGCCTGCGTATCCAGACCTTCCGACCGCAGTTCGACGCGACGACCAAGCAGCTCGAGCTCCGCACACGCAAGGGGCGTGTGACCGCCGTCATCAGGTTTACGAAGGCCGGCAAGGTGCTCTCCGCCTCGCTCAAGCCCGGCACCGCGACGGGCGTTGCGACCATCGACGAGCCGATACTCGACAGCGTCTATCGCTGGAAAGCCTCCGGTATCGACCTCGACAACCTGCCAAACAACCCCGATGCCACCGTGACCGTCGAGATCCAGATTCTCTTCTGACCCCTTTGCTGGAGCCTGCCATGACGCCCGCAATCTGGATCTCCCTCGCAGCGCTGGCCTGTGCATCGGCTCAGCCCGAGGCGCGCACCGTCGAGCAGGGCTTCGAGGATGTCTCGCCGCTGGCCCGAAACACCCGGCTTGATCCCAAGGACTTCCGTAGGCCCACCGATTTCGAGAAGGTCTACGAGATCACCACCCCCGACGGCAAGAAGGCATACGTCCGCGTCGACAACGGCATCGCCGCCGTCTTCTCTCGTTCCGAGTACACCAACAAGGGCGATGCCCTCTTCCCGCCCAACATGGTCTTCCACATCGGCGCAACCAAGCTCCTGGAGTCATCCAGCGCCCCCAAGGTGACGCCCAGCGCCTCGCCCAACCGGATCGATCACAGCGTCCAGCGATCGACTCAGGGGAGTGCCCGGGAGCCCGCTCAGAGCCGACCCACGCCAGAGGCCGAGGCCATCCCCGGGCCACCGGCCATCGTCACCAACGAGATCTACCGACGCGTCCGGATCGCCCAGCTCCTTCAGTCCGCTGCCGAGCCCGCGTGAAACGCTGGCCCATCGATTCCGTATGACCACATCAGGGAGGCAGGCTCCTCAATTGGGCATACACCGGGGTACCACAATGAACAAGCTCGCGATCGTCACGTCCGCCGCATTACTGAGCACCGCCCTTGGCGGGTGCATCCACGGCAGCTCCTACTCCTCGCTCGATGGCAACTACATCGGCGCGGGCACCTTCGAACGCATCCAGATCGGGGAAACCAAAGAGTCGTGGGTCGCCGCGGCTCTCGGCTCGCCCACACGCAAGACCCCCATCGAGGGCGGCTCACTCTGGGCCTACGAGTACGAACGCACCGAACGCAGCAAGGGCTCGGTCCTGCTCGTTATCGGGGGCTCAAGCTCTGAGAAGTCCGCAGGCGGAACCTACATCGAGATCAAGAACGGCATCGTTACCGACGCCTGGCAGGACTAAAGAGTTCGCCAAAGAGCAGATGGCCAGAAAGCCAGATCAGACCTTCGATTGTCAAGGTCATGATCTGGCTTTCTGGCCATCTGCCAATCTGGCTCTTTGATTAACCCTCGTCGGGCTTCCTGGCGTCCTGCCCGCTGATCGCTTGGCGCATCGCGGTGTCCGCCTCGATGTTCTGCAGCCGCTGGTAGTCCATGATGCCAAGACGCCCGTTGCGGAAGGCCTCTGCCATCGCCCGCGGAATCTCCGCCTCAGCGAGCACGACCAGCGCCCGGTTCTTCTGCTCCTCGGACTTGAACTCCTGCTCCTGCGCCACCGCCATCGCGCGGCGCTGCTCCGCCTCGGCCTGGAACCGGCGCTTGTCCGCCTCGGCCTGGTCCGCCTGCAGCTTGGCGCCGATGTTCTCGCCCACGTCCACGTCCGCGATATCGATCGAAAGAATCTCGAACGCTGTCCCCGAGTCCAGCCCGCGGGCCATCACGGCCTTTGAAATCCGGTCCGGGTTCTCAAGCACCGCCTTGTGCGACTCCGCCGAGCCGATCGACGACACAATGCCCTCGCCGACTCGGGCCACAACCGTTTCCTCGGTCGCGCCGCCGACGAGCCGGGCCAGGTTCGTCCGCACCGTCACACGGGCGCGGGCCTTGAGCTGGATGCCGTCCTTCGCGACCGCGTCGATCGTCGAGCGACCGAGCGCCGGATTCGGGCAGTCGATCACCTTCGGGTTTACGCTGGTATTCACGGCGTCAAAGATGTCGCGACCCGCAAGGTCGATCGAGCACGCCGTGTTCCAGTCGAGCTCGATCCGTGCCTTTTTCGCCGCGATCAGCGCGCTGACCACGTTCTTGACACGCCCGCCCGAGAGCAGGTGCTCTTCGAGCTGAGCCGTGGAGATGGCAATGCCCGCCTTCACCGAGCGGATGCGATTGAGGACGATCACGCGCGGGTCGACCTTTCGCAGGCGCATCCCGATCAGATCGATCATGGTGACCCGGGCGCTCGACATGATCGCCTGGATGTAGAGCGCGACATACTGCCCGAGCACGAACAGCAGGATCAGAACGATCAGGATGGCAATCACGCCCACCACGATCATCCAGGGCTTGAGCCCGCCGCCGCCGCCGCCCGCCTGAGCCAGAGCCAGGCCCGCGGGCATTCCCAGAAGAGCCAGAGCCGAGAGAGCCTTTGCGTTGCGCATCGCTTGGAATTCCTTGCTTGCGTTTCGGTTCATGAGACGCTGGGAGTATACACACCCGGGCGAGCCGCTCATGCGACGGGTCGGACCTTGATCTTCGCGTCCACAATCGACGTGATCCGAACTTTCTGACCCGGCTCAATCGCCTCGCCCTCCGCGAGCGCCTCGTACCGCTCATCGTCGATCTCGATCGTCCCCACGGGCCGGAGCGCGGACCGGGCCACGCCCTCGCGTCCGATCAGAGCCTGGAGCGCTTCCTGCGATTCGCGTTCAAGGCGATCACGCTCGGAGATCTCCTCGTCGGGGAGCACACCCATCATGCGCTGACCAAACGACGTATTCGGAAAGACCTTGGCCCAGAACGCAAACGCACTCGGAAAGACGATCAGCAGCATCAGGATGCCAGATGTGCCCCAGAGCGTGCCCTGCTCCTTCATCATGAAGAGGCACACGATCCCCGCGATGCCGACGACTCCGGATGTGATCGCAAGAATTCCGCCCGATGGCACGAAAATCTCGATCACCAGAATCAGGACGGACAGAGCGAGCAGCCCCATTCCCCAGATAAGCATCGGATCCATCAGGCACTTCCCTCGCTCTGCTCGACGACGATCGACCAGCTCTCGACATCGGTGACCACAACACCCGCGCCGGCATCAACATACCCCATCGCCGACCTGGCGTCGTAGAGCGTCCCGTCGATCTCAACCCGCCCAGAGGGGCGAAGCGGCGAGTGCGCCACACCCGTGCGCCCGATCAGCGATTGGCGCCCGTCGCCCGGATCCATCGCATCAATCAGGCTCAGCTCGCCCTCGTCAGAATCTCGCGTGGAATCAAGAACCAGGCGGTTCAGCACGGGCAGCGTCCCGAAGTACTTGATCACCACGAAGATCCCGCCCCCCGCGACACAGCCCGCAAGGAGCACCATCACCAGCGAACGCGTCAGGTCCGCCTGCCCAGCCGGTGAGCTCGGAAAGAGCCCGCCCGAGGCGCCAACGAACGACATCACCAGCCCGCCGAACAGGAGCGTCAGGCCGGAAACACCCGCCACACCGAACCCCGGGATGACGAAGATCTCCATCAGGATCAGCACCACGCCCGACAGGATCGCGATCGCCTCCCACCAGCCTGCAAGCCCGAGCATCCAGGCCGGCGCCATGACCAGCAGCAGCGCCACCCCTGAAACCACGCTCGGGACCACGAGCCCGGGGCTGACCATCTCGATAAAGAGCGCCAGGAGAAACACCGCCACCAGCAGCATCCGGACCCACATGTTCGAGAGCAGCTTGACAACGCTCTCCGCCCACGTGGGCTTGATCCGCACCAGCTCCTTGGCGCCGAAGTAAGCCTGAAGCTCCGCGTCCGTGTTGATGGTCCGGTTGGCAAACCCGTAGTCGAGCATGTCCTGCCCCGACATCACGATCGGCCCGCTTCCATTGGTCAGGTAGCGCACCACGCGGTACTTCCCCGCGTCTGCGGGCGTCAGGACAGGTCGCGCCGAGATCGCGCTGAGCATGTCGAGGTCCTGCACCGAGGCCGCGCTCGTCTCGCCCGAGAGGCTCGGCGACAGATCCTCCAGCGCCGGGGTTGCCGGGCGGAAAGCCGTGTCGCTCTCGGGACTCTTGGGCAGGACGGATCCATCGCGCGTCTCGGGCGTCAGGCCCGACAGGCCCTCGCTCGACGCCGCGACAATCCCCGGCGAACCCCTGGGCGGTTCCTGCCCTGGAAAGAGCATCCGAAATTCCGACTCGTTGATGGCCAGCCGCCTGCCGGGCGAGCCGTCCGCATTGATCTCCTCGACCCACCAGAGCTCGACGCGGTCGATCACGATCGCTTGCACGATGAACTCGTCCCAGCCTCGCACCCGCGCCGAATCCACGACCTCCGCCAGGACAGGGGGCACCTGCTTCTTACGCAGCTCGCCCTGCGTGGCCACGTCGATCCCGCCCGGCCCGATCAGGATCGGAAGCGCATCGCCCATCGCCGCCGCGTCGGACGCGATGATCTCTCTGCAGGCGAGCGCGATGATCGCGCCGCCGCTGTACGCCTGCGGATGCACCCACGCAACCGTGTTCGGGACGCTGGACGACTTGATCGCCGAGCAGATCTCCAGCACCGAGGGAACCTCGCCGCCGGGCGTGTTGATGTCAAAGACCAGCGCCTGCGCACCGCCCTGGATCGCAAGCTCCATCCGTCGTTTGACGCTAAAGGCCGTCACTCGGTCGATGGGCTCGTGGATCGGGATGATCGCGACCCGGTCGGCCTGACGGAACGCGGGCATGGTCACCGGCTGGTTCGGAGTGTTCGCGGGCTGGGCCGTCAGTGCCAGGGGCATCAGCGACAGCAGCAGGAGGAAGGCACGCCGAAACGTCCACCCTCCCTGGCTCAAGAGTCCCGGCTCATTCCTTTGAGCGATCGCCATCATCACTGAGTATACGGGTTTGGGTGCCCGATCCGTTCACACCAGCCCCGTCAGGTCCGCCCGAGGGGCCGCTAGCGGGTCAAATTGCTCCTCGACCGTCCAGGTCATCTCTGGACCCCGACAGTCAACATGGACCGCAAAGAAGCCCGGGCGCCCGCCCGGCCCGGTCGCCTCGTGGCGCCGAACCATGGGCCAGATGATCTTGCGGTCCGTTTCTGGCAGCGGCAGCGCGTCGAGTTCCTCGGGTGAATGCCATTCCAGACGCCCCTCGGGCATGTCGTGGGCCTCGAACTCCACAGACCCCAGAACCCGGTAATAGAACAGCAGCCAGTGCCCCTTGCCCTCGAACGCCTGCTCCGAGATGAGACCCATCAGGTGCAGCCGCGAGATCGGGATCTCCAGACCCGCTTCTTCGCGGATCTCGCGCTGGGCACACTGGGCGGGCGACTCGCCCGTGGGCATTTCCAGCTTGCCGCCGATTGGCGAGCACAACCCCTTGTTGGGCTCGCGCAGGCGGTGGAGGAGCAGGATCCGCCCCTTCGAGTCGCGGATATCGCAGAGCGTCGCCAGCTTGTACGGCAATTCCGGGTAATCCATAAGCACCATCGTATGCAGCGCCTGTCGTTTGCGCGCAAACCACGCTCGCTCAGGAGATCATGCCGAGTTTGCCGATACGCTCCTCTGCCGTGCAAAATACACCACTCAATATCGGATTCGACTCGCTCGCAGCTGCCAGCGGATCGTGCTACATGATCGGAATCGGCGGCTGCGGCATGTCCGGGCTCGCCCGGTTGCTCCGCGCCCTGGGCGTTGCGATCGAGGGCACGGATTCCACTCGCACCACAACGACCGATGCGCTCGTCAGCGAGGGCATCCCGGTGACCACCGAGCAGGTCGTGACCGAGCTGCCCAAGGGCACCGGATCGGTGATCATTTCGGCCGCGGTCAAGCACGATCACCCGATCGTGCTGGACGCCGCTGCCAAGGACATCCCGGTCTTTACCTACGCCGAAGCGCTCGGTGAGACGATGCGCACGATGACCGGTGTCGCCCTGGCAGGCACCCACGGCAAGAGCACGACCACGGCGCTGCTCTCAGCCGCTCTGATCGAAGCCGGGCTCGACCCGACCGTGATCGTCGGGGCGACCTGCCCGCACCTGCTCGACAGCAAGGGCAACAAAACCGGGTTTCGGCTGGGCGCCAGCCGGATCCCCTCCGGGCCAAGGCAGGGCCAGCCGGGGCTCCTGCTCGCTGAGGCGTGCGAATTCAACCGCAGCTTCCACAACCTCGCCCCGCGCATCGCAGGCATCGGCTCGGTCGAGGCGGATCACCTTGACATCTACGGCTCCATCGACGCGGTCGTACAGGCCTTCCACGAATTCGCCAAGCTCATCCCGCCGGCCTCGACACGACCGGGCCTGGGAGGCAAGCTCATCATCGGGCACGACAACGCGCACCGGCGCGACGTGACCAGCGGGCTGGACTGCGAGATCGAGACCATCGGCTTCAACCCCGCCGCGGACTGGTCGATCACATTCGATCCCGAGTCCAGCCGCGTCCATCTGCGCCACAAGGGCGAGACCGCCGCCGAGTACACGTGCCCGATGCCGGGCGATCACTCGGCGCTCAACTCCGCGATGGCGTTCGCGCTGGCCGACTCGCTCGGCGCCGATCGCACAGCGATCGTTCGCGCGTTCAAAAACTTCAGGGGCGTTGGGCGCCGGCTTGAGCTCATCGGTGACCGACCGCTCGTCACGGGCGGAGCCGTCCGAGTGTACGACGATTACGGGCACCACCCGACCGAGGTCGAGATGACGCTCCGGGCCCTGCGCCAGCACGAACGCCCTCAGGACCGCGGGGGTCGACTGATCTGTGTCTTCCAGCCTCACCAGCACTCGCGCACGCGGTTCCTGCTCGACGATTTCGCGGCCGCGTTCAGCCAGGCCGACGTGGTCATCGTCCCGCACATCTACTTTGTCCGCGACTCCGAGGCCGAGAAGCAGAAAGTCTCGGCGGGCGACCTTGTCGACCGCCTCCGCTCGCGCGGCACACGCGCGATGCACCTCTACCCCTTCGACGCGATCGTCGAGCACCTCGACGACATCGCCCAGCCGAACGATCTGCTCGTCGTCATGGGCGCCGGGCCCGTCTGGACCATCGCCCGCAGCTTCATGGAGCGGGCGCCCAGTCCGGTTTCGATCGGGGCGGCAGTCTGATGCCCCAAACCGCGACACTCCCCGAGATCCAGCGCCACGCGCCGATCCCGACGTACTTCAACGTCGGGGGCAGCGCCGATCGCCTGGCGCACCCGGCATCGATCGATGAACTCCGTGCGTGCCTCCAGGCCGACCCGGATCTTCGGATACTCGGCGACGGCGCCAACCTCCTCGTCGACGACAAGGGTGTTTCCGAGCTCGTGATCAGGCTCGATCACAGCGCCTTTCGACAGGTCGAGATCAACGAATCTACGGGCATCGTCACCGCTGGCGGCGGGTCGGACCTTGCCAAGCTGATCCACGCAACTGTCCGCGCCGGGCTGACGGGCCTGGAGGGCCTGATCGGTGTGCCTGCCTCCATCGGTGGGGCGGCATTCATGAACGCGGGCGGCTCATTCGGGCAGATGGCCGACGTCGTGCGCTCGGTCACGGCTCTGAACAAAGAGGGCGAGCTCGTCCACATTCCGCGCGAGAGCATCGCCTACGCCTACCGCACCAGCGGTCTGTTCGATCTCGTCATCACCGAGGTCGAGCTGCAGCTGACGCCGGGCGACCCGGAGAGCGCGCGAAACAGGCTCAAGGACATCATGGACCAGAAGGCCCGCACCCAGCCGCTGGCCGCCAAGACGTGTGGGTGCGTCTTCCGCAATCCGGTGCTCCGGCACGACATCGAAGGCCTCGGCGCTGCCCACGAGCGCGTCAGCGCGGGCAAGCTGATCGATCTTGCGGGGGGCAAGGGCGTAGCCATTGGGAATTGCTCGGTCAGCGAGCGCCACGCCAACTTCTTCGAAACAGCGCCCAGCGCGAGCGCCTCGGACATCCTCCGCCTGATGGACAAGGTCAGAGATCTGGTCTACGACAGGTTCGATCTCGTGCTCGAAACCGAGGTCGTCATCTGGAGGCGATCGAAGTGACACGCGTTGCAGTCCTCGGCGGCGGCCCGGATATGGAGCGGGAAGTCTCCATCGAGAGCTCGACCGCAATCACCAAAGCCCTCTGCGATGCGGGTCTGCTGGCCCAGCTGCACCTCATCGATCAGCCCGAGAATCTCGCGCACATCCCCGGAGATGTGGTCTTTCCCGCGCTCCACGGCAGATGGGGCGAGGGCGGCCCGCTGCAGGACATCCTCGAACGCGACGGGCGCCCTTACGTCGGCTGCGGGCCCTTTGCGGCACGCACCTGCATGGACAAGATCGCCACCAAACTCGAAGCTGCCCGCCTGGGCATCCGCACGCCCCCCGCGTGTCTCTTCAATCACAACGACCGCGTCGCGATGGACCCGCCCCTGATCATCAAGCCCGCGCTGGAGGGCTCCAGCGTCGGGCTCTCGATCTGCAGAACGAGCGAAGATGTGACGCGCGCCGTCGAAGCGGCGCGCCATGATCTTGCGATCCATCCCGGGCAGGTCACGATGGTCGAGCGCCTGATCAAAGGGCGGGAGGTCTCGGCCCCGCTCATCGAGAAGGACGGCAAGCTCGTCGCCCTGCCCATCATCGAGATCCGTCCAGCCGAGGGCGTGTACGACTATCAGGCCAAGTACAAGCGTGACGACACGGTCTACACCGTCGAGCCCGCGGACATCGACGCCACCCCAATCCAGGGCGACACTCTGAAACTCGCCAATGCCATCGGCGTCCGGCACCTCTGCCGGGCGGACTTCATCATCGACGAAGCGGGGCGTCACTGGCTGCTCGAGATCAACACGATGCCCGGATTCACCTCGCACTCGCTGGTGCCCCAGGCCGCGGCGTGGACCGGATGGCCCATGCACAGGCTCTGCGCCCACCTCGTCGAGCAGTGCCTTCTGGGCTCCAGAGGGCACCTTGGGGCTGTCCATTCAAGCCCGCAGCCCCTCTGACCCGACCTTTTGGTCCATATGGCCACCAAGCGCAAGAAGCCTCTGTCCGCGCGCGAGCGGATCACCGAGTGGGTCTACGACCGCATCACTGCTGATGTCATCAGCATCGTGGTGACCGGGATCGTCCTGACCGTTGGGCTTGGCGTTGGCATCAGCTTTGCCGACACCCAGGCCGCGACGATCTCAGCCGATGGTCCTCCGACAGTCCGCATCCACTGGCCCGAGGCTGTTTCGGGCGGACAGAATGTGACATGGCCCCCGCAAGCGGTTCAGCGGGAGCTCCTCGACCAGGCGTACGCGATCGTGGGTGAGCACTCCGGCCCGTTCTCAGCGCGCACGCTGGACGCGCTGGGTGTTTGGCTCGCAAGCTCGGGCTGGGTCAGCAAGATCGATTCGATCAACCGCCTCGACGAGGGTGTGATCGAGATCGACGCCCGCTGGCGTTCGCCCGGCGCGGTTGTCCGTGACGGCGCCCATGATTATCTGATCGCGACCGACGGGCGCCGTCTCAAGGCGAGCTGGCGGGCCGACCTCTCGCCCTTCCCGGTCATTCTCAATGCACCGGAAGCCAAGCCTCTGGCAGTCGTGCCGGGACAGGTCTGGCAGAGCGAATCGATCCTTGCGGGCGTCGAACTGCTGAACCTCATCCACGAGCGTCTGCCCGGCACACGCGGGGCGGATCAGGTCCGCGGGATCGATGTTTCTCAGTTTCCGCGGTTTCGTCGCCTGATCATTCTGACCGATACGGGCAACCGGGTGATCTGGGGGCGCATGCCCAGCGACCCTGTTCCGGATGCTGTCAGCACCGAGGGCAAGCTCCGTCAGCTTGCGTATCTGCGCCAGCACCCGGACTTTGGACGGCGCATCGACGCGGGGCGATCGCTTCTGGACGTCAGTTCCGGTCCGATTCTGGTGGAAGATCGCGCGCAGGGCTCCCAAGATTCACCAAGGTGAACGACCAGCCATCAACCGAGCACTCACGACCTGAGAAAAAGGGACACCGTCGCGCCCTGCGCGAGTGGGCTGAGCACATCGGGCTCTTGGCGCCAAAGGACGCGCCCGATCGCTGGGCGCACCGACGGGGCGAGCCACGCGGGTTTGCAGTTCTCTGGATGATCTTCCTGCTTGTCTCGACGCTGTTTGTGTTTATGAACCTGGGTGACCCGGTCCGCGTGACAGCCGAGGGCTACCGCCAGGGGGCCCGGATGCTGATCACCGTGATTTCGATCGGGATCACGGTGCTCTGGCCCATGCTCAGGCTTTGCCAGATGTCCGCGATCGGTGGCGGCCCTGTCGTCGTGGTCAAGGACCTGGTCATCATGCTCGTGCCGCTCCAGGCGGTGCTCTGGCCCCAGGCGATCATCACGGGCTGGACAGTGACCTCGGTCGCTGCGACAGCGGTGGTGACCGTCTCCTGGGCGCTCATCGTGGGGGCGATGCTCGCGGTGGCTCTTGGAAAGGGTCGGGCGACTCGGACTTTCGAGACGGCGCTCGATGCCGACCGGAAGGTGGTTCCCGGTGTGGAACGGACGCTCTGGATGGTCTCGATCCTGGCGGTTGTGGGTGCCGGTCCGATGATTCTGATGTGCATCCAGGCCATCGGGGGGACGACGTCGGAAGACCTGGAGCTGCTGCTCCGGATGAGTTCGCCTTGGACCGCGCCGTGGGAGCTCCTCTCGAACCGGATCTGGACGGGTCGGCACGCGGTGGTTGGCGCGGCGCACTGGCGGGCAGCCTGGATGACGGCCTGTCTGGCGGTCTCTGGGTGGATCCTGGTGGCGATCTGGCGCTCCACCTCACGTGGGGGAGTGGCATCTCGACCCGATTCAGCCTAAGTTGACCGCTGCGGATCTCCTTTTTGGGGGGCCGCTGCGAAGGGAGCTGGACAGGTCATGGAACTCATCACACCCGACGAGAAGGCCCAGCTGCAGAAGCGTCTGACGGATCTGCAGAAGAATCGTCACAAGATCTCGGAGCGCATCGCCGAGGCTCGGGCTCTGGGTGACCTCAAGGAGAACTCTGAGTACCACGCTGCCCGGGAGCAGCAGGGGCTCGAAGAGGCGGAGATCCGTCGACTCGAAGAGAAGCTCAGCCACGCTCAGGTGATCGACACGGCCAAGCAGGCCGATGGGGTCGTCTTCATCGGGTCGATCGTGCGACTTAAGGATGTAGCCAGGGGCGATGACGACACCTATCGCCTGGTGGGCGAGCTCTCGGGCAACGCCATGACCGAGCATGTCGAGGTTTCCGTCAATTCTCCGATGGGTCAGGCGCTGCTGAAATCCCGCGTGGGCGAGATCGTCCGCGTCGACGCGCCGCGAGGGGTGAAGCAGTTCGAGATTGTCGAGCTGCTCTGATAGCGTTGCGCCCGTCAAGCACGACGCTCATAGGTCAATCAATGCGATGTATGGCCCCGTTACGAGCGGGGGCTCTTCTGTGCAGGTTGCTGAGAACCAGCAACCGGCTTCTGGCTCGTGCTCTGCGAAGGCTGCTTGATGACGGTCGGGCTGAAGCGCCCCGACTTGGTGTCATACAACGCGGCTTCAAGAGACAACGGCGCCTCTGCACGACTGGGTAGATCGCCCATTGCGGACCTCCCTTCGGAAATGGCGGCACCGAGTGGTGCCCGACCAACTTGCCCCAGCCTACCAGAATGGGGTTTGATCTGCAAATTTATAAGACCTTGTTGGTCAGGAACATTGGCTTGCGAACCGATATATGTTAGTCTATACTTACGAACAGATCGGCCCCAATAGGAGGATCTGACCATGAACAAGTTCGCATCGATCGCTGCTGTCGCTCTGGTCTCCATTGCCGGGAGTGCGTCTGGCGACATTGGATTCAGCATCGGGATCGGCTCGTCCTTCGGCTTCTGTGGCTCAGGGATCGGTTTCTACAGCGGCATCTCGTTCGGGACAGGCTGGGGACACTCCAGGCACTCGTACCGCTGGGATGACTGCGGCTACGGGTACGGCGGGTATACAGGCTGGTACCAGCCCCGGTCCTACGGGCATGGCTGGGGGCACAGCTATCGGCATTACGAGCCGCGGCGCCGGTCGCACGGGCATTATCGCGGGCATTCGGGTTCTTACAACCGGTGGTGTGATTCCGGGTCCGAGAGCCCAGCCGCGGTCACGGTTGCGTCGACGCACGACAGACCGGTCAACCGCACACCCGCGGTGACCGACACGATGGCGGTCGATGATCGCCTCGCTCAGGCCTGGGAATTGCTTGAGCAGGGCCAGGCGAACCGGGCTCAGGGCTTCTTTGCGATGGCTTCCTCGAAGTCCCCTGACGATGCGGTTGCCAAGCTTGGCTTTGCCCTTGCGAGCGCTGAGATGGGCGACGTGAGTCGGGCCGAGTGGTCGGCCAAGCGGGCGATCAGCGTGGATGAAGGGGAGCTTGCGGGTCTTACGCTGGGCCAGAACGCCAGCGTGGCGCTTGCGGACCTGCTCGACGCCTGGCAGGCCAGCGGGCTGGCTCTGGCTTCGGAGCTTGAGGCCGCGATGCCGGGGGTGGTGACGCTCCCAGCGGATCTTGCGGGTCTCTCGCAGCCCCGGGGCTGAGGCGCGACGAAGAAACCGAGCTGGATGAGGGACCTCTCTTCTGGGGCAGGCCTGTTTATTGTTGCAACAATAATTCGAGGTAGGCGTGGAATGTTTGCCCGCCGCTAGGATTTGATACTCGAGCGGCGGGAGGCACCCGCACCAGCACCCTCAGGAGTTTCCAATGAAGACGAAGTTTGTATTGCTTTCAGCGGTCGGGGCAGCGGCTCTGGTCGGCTCGATGGTCGGTTTCAACTCCAACATCAACTCGGGCGACGCGGCGATGTTCGCGACCAGCCGGGCGGACGCGTTCGGTGTGGACGCGACGCACTCTTCGGTTGTCTTTAAAGTGGGCTACATGGGCGTGACGAATTTCTACGGTTCGTTCGAGCAGGTCGCTGGCGAGTACGCGATCGACCTTGAGAACCCGAGCGCGAGCATGCTCGACGTGGCGGTCAAAGCCGAGAGCATCGATTCCAATAACGACGGACGGGACAAGCACCTCCGAGGCGGCGACTTCTTCAGCGCCAAGGAATTCCCCGAGATCCGGTTTGTCGGCAAAAGCTTCGAGGCTGCCGGCGAAAGCACGATTAAGGTGACGGGCGAGCTGACCCTGCGCGGCGTGACTCAGGAAGAAACAGCTGTGCTCGAATGGATCGGCGGGCGCGAGGATCCGCGCGGCGGGTTCCGCTCGGGCTTCGAAGCCGTCCTCGAGATCAACCGTTCGGACTACGGCGTGAGCTACGGCGTCGAGAACGGGGCGCTGGGCGACAAGACCACGATCACGGTCGCCATCACGGGCATGCGTCAATAATCGCACATCGAGCTCACCATTCTCGTAAAGGGGATCCCGCGTGACACAGGAACAGCTCCGCGACGGCCTTCTTGGCATCGCGGCGCCGGGCGCGATCGGTGCGCTCGGCGCGTTTGCCGGGTTCTGGATTGCTTCGTACCTCACAAGGCGTGACGATCACTCTCGGCTGGCGGGGCGTGCTGAACGTCTGGGCCCGGCGGTGGGGTTCGGGATTGCGTTCGTGCTGGTGCTCTGGGTGATCCAGGGCTTGCCGCCCACGCTCAAGCCGGGATCGATTTCGGCCTCGCACTGGCAGTTCCTGCTCGGCGTGGTCGGGCTTGTTCTTGTGTGCGCCGAGGCGATGACCACCCGAGCGACAAAGCAGCCGATGGTGCGCTGGGTGGGGAGGCTCGTGATCATTGCAGCGGTGCTGTGGTTCCAGCTCGCATCGGCGCGGAAGAACCAGTGGGATGCAGGTACGCAGGCGATCGTGTGGACTGCTGGTTTCGGGCTCTGGCTTGTGCTTGCGTTTGGCGTGATGGATCTCTTGCAGCGCAAGGCGAGCGCGGCGCCGGCTGGATTGTCGATGGCGGCGGTCCCCATGCTGGCGGTGCCGGCGATCTTTGATTCAGGCGCGACTGCGCAGTGGCAGATCGCGATGGGTGTCGGTATGGCGCTCGTTGGGATGGGCCTTGTCGGGCTTCTGCTCAGAGGGCGGTCGCTCGGCTCGCCCGTGGGCACGCTCTTTGTTCTCTGGCTCAGCGGCGTGATCGTGGTCGGGCACCTCTACAGCGAAATGCCCCTGTGGCACGCGTGCGTGCTGGCGGCGATGCCCTTCCTGCTGATCGCACCGGAGCTGCGCAGCAAGCTGAGCTGGAAAGCCAAGCTCGCCATCAGGTTAGTGCTCGTGGCGGTCGCGGGCGGGGCGATCTCGTTCCAGGCAGCGCCGGAGTTTGTCGAGACCTTCACGGGCGGCGGGGCGACGGAGCTTGATTTCTACAAGTAATCGGAGTGGGGATCACTGCCCGGGCAGGAACTGCGAGGGCGTGTTGCCGTAGAGCTCTTCTGCGGTGCGCGAGCCGGAGACGTCGACGGTGGCGTCGCCGATCAGGTAGAGCCCGATGAGCCAGTTGCCCACGAGATAGGGGTCGATGTCGAGTTTGCCGACGATTCGGCCTTCGACGGCAAATTTCTGGCTCTGTGTCGCGGGGATCGAGAGCGCGACCTCGATCGCGTCGTAGGGCGTGGGGGGGACGCCGATGCAGCAGCCGTCCCATTGGTTGAGCATGACCAGGCACTCGGTGGGCTCGGGCTTGGCGAGCGGGAACTGGAGATAGCCGGCGATCGAGATGTACTTCCCGTCGAAGAATGCGAAGTGATCGGGGATGGCTTTCTTGCCCTCGCGCGGGCTGTAGGCCTCGCGAATGGTGACGAGGAAGTCCCAGGGCAGGGCGTAGGGTGATTCCTTGGTGCCCTTGCCGGTGATGGTGAACTTGTCACCGATCCGGAGTGTGCCTTCCTCTGTCTCGGTGACGGTCAGATGCACGACGGCCGGGGCTTCGAGGCTTTCGTCGCCCGCAGCGGTTTCTTCGTCGGATGTCTTTGCGAGCTCTTCCCAGCCGGTGGGCGCGGGATCTGCGGCAGTCTCGGTCAATGCCTCGGCGATATCTTCAGCGGTCAGGTCGACGAGTGCGAGCTCGTCGTCTTCTTCGATGGCGTCGGTTTCGACGGCTTCGCCTTCGGAAGCCTCTGCGATCTCGGTCGATGATTCTTCGATCACCGGCGCGGGGACCGGGGTCTCGGTTGCGAGCTCGTTTGAAGCGGACTCTGGTGCTTCATTGATAAGCTCGTCGGCGATCTCGATGGCTTCTTCGGTCGCGACGGGCGCGGATTCTGGAAGTTCGTCGACGATCTCCTGGCGGGCGGGCTCATCTGAAACGGTTGGCGATGGCGCGGGCGCCGCGGTCTGGAGCGCAGGGGTCGGAGTGGGCTTGCTGTCATCGGAGAAGACCACAAAGCCTGTGCCGGCGATGAAGATGATGAGAACGATCCAGAAGATGCGCACGTCCGATGCTCCTTTCGGGCCATTCGCCCTTTCGTATCGTACACGGTTGTACGCGGCCAGAGCCCCGGGGATTCAGTCGGTCGGGCGGAGGTTTCGGGCTACGGAGGTCCGGTATGCGGCTGCAGCGGGGATCAGGCCTGCAAGGGCCGCCAGTGCGAGCGTCGAGACCAGGACCACGAACGTGATCTGTGGCTCAAATGTCGGCTCAACGACGAGACCGAGTCTTTCCTTGAGGACTCCCGCGACGATGCGCGTGCCGACGAAGGCGACCGCTAAGCCCACGAGGCCTCCGAGAATGCCGATGATCGCGGATTCCGTCACGACGAGACCGAAAATGCGTTCGCGGCTCGAGCCCAGCACGCGGAGGACGGCGATCTGTCGCCTGCGCTGCTCCATCGAGTTGTAGAGCGCGAGCATGATCGCGATGGCGCTGGAGACCATCACGGCCCCGGCCATCGCGACGAGGATCTGGTCGATGTTGCCCACGATGCGGAAGAGCGATTGGATCTCCTCACTTGGCTGGGCGACGGTGATGGTCTGGTCTGCCCTGAGCTGCGCACCGACCGAGGGCAGGAGCGAGCTGATATTCGAGTCGCCCCGTGTTGGCAGGCGGAGGAAGATGCCTGTAATGAGCTTGTCGGCGTCGGTGAGGTCGGCCTCTGTCGGTTTGCCGGCGTCGGGGTTGGTTTCCTTGCGCCGGTCAAAGGCGTGGATGATCCATGAGCTGGTCAGATCGGTGAAGAGTGCACGGTCGTGGCTGGCGCCAGTGGGCTCGAGGATGCCGACGACGGTGTAAAGGAAGTCGCGATGAATGTGCGCTTCCTTGCCCATGCCGTGGGTGAGCGCAAGCTCGTCACCGATGCTGACGTTGGCCTCGCGCGCGGCTCGTGCGCCGATGACGACTTCGAAGGGTGCCTCGAAGATCCGGCCCGCAGCGATTGCCCAGCCGAGCTTGGCCGAGCCGGGTTTGAAGTCGGGGTTCGGGCTGAAACTCGTGAAGAACTCAGGCGTTGTAGCAAGGACCGGCAGGCCCATGTACTGGTCGCCGAGCTGTGTCGGGATGGCGTACTCGGATGGGAAGCTGCTGGTGAGCTGGTTGAATTTGGTGGGCGTGATGGGGCGCGCGGGGGCGTTGGCGTAGAAAATGCCGTTGAGGACGGAGACGAGGGGCGATGAGTCGGCGGTGACCAGCAGGTGCATGTTGCCCGAGCCGCGTTCGAAGGCTTTCTTGCCCGAGTCGCGCATCGAGAGGAGTGTGAGCATCAGCCCGACCGCGATGGCGACGGTCAGCACCGTGGTCACCGTGGAAAAGAGCCGGCTCGACATGCTGCGCCGGATGATGGTCCAGTCGGTCATGGCCATACGGAACGTTCCTTGGATTAGGTGGTGACGAGCTGGTCGAGTGACTCGCGGCGGGTGAAGCGGTCGGCCATCGATGGGTCGTGGCTGGTGCAGAGCAGGGCGGCCCCGACCCGCTGGCAGGTCGATTGGATCAGATCCATCGCGGCCCCGGCGTTCTCGGGATCCAGGCTGGCGGTCGGCTCGTCGGCGAGCACGAGCGCGGGGCTTGTCGCAACGGCCCGGGCGACCGCGACGCGCTGCATCTGTCCGATCGAGAGCTCGGCGATGTCGCGCTCGGGTGTGGGGATGCCCACCAGCTCCAGCAGCTCCAGCGCCCGTGCGTTGTGCTGCTTGCGGGGCACCTCGGAGAACATCAGTGCGGCCAGCACGTTCTCGCGGGCGCTAAAGCCCCGGAGGAGGTTGAAGTTCTGGAAGATCATGCCGACCTTGGACCCGCGGTAGAGGTCGCGTTTGGCGCCGGAAAGTGCGTGGATGTCCTGCCCGAGGACGCGGATGACGCCAGTGGTCGGTTCGATGAGCCCGGCGATGATCTGCAGGAGCGTGCTCTTGCCCCGCCCGGAGGCGCCGGTGAGCAGTGCCTGCTCGCCCGGGGCGAGCGTGAGCGAACGGATGTCAACGATCCAGGGCGAATCTTGTGCGCTGACCGGGTAACGGAATTTGAGATCGTGGATGTCGAGTGCTGCAGCGGGTTTGCCCATGATGGGCGACTATAGGGGGTGTTTGGGGATGCCACCACGCACCATCGATGCGTGGTGTTTGAAAGGATCGCGCGCTGCATGCATCACCCATCGGCGATGGGTGATGGCACCGGCAGAGTTGGGAGCGGTGTTTAGTTGCCGCCGTTGCGGTTTCCGCCTCCGCCCGGACCGCCTCCGCCGCCCGGGCCTCCGCGCATCGCGCTGCCCATTTGTTGGCGGAACGCCATCATGAGGCCCATGCGCTGTCCGTCGCCGTTCTGGAAACCGGATTCCATTCGGCTGACCATCTGCTGGCGTCTCTCGGATTCGTCGGGTCGATCGCCCTCTGGGCGTTCGGCGCGCTGCTCGCCCTCGGGTCGGCGCTGGCCCTCGGGCGGTCGGCGGTTGGCCCATTGCTCGCGCATCTGGGTGGCCCATTCCTCGAAGGTCACGTTGCCTCTGGCGATTTCGCGCATGGAGCTGTCCATCTGCTCCATCATGACCTGACGCATCGCGTCGCGGCTTTTCTCGTCGCTGAAGAGGTCGCGGCGTTCTTCCTGCGGGATGTCCTGCATCAGGCGCGAGGCCTCTGCGAAATACTGGCGCTGGCGATCGGTGTTGAGTCTTTCGACGCGCCCGGAGTTGATCACCGAGACGGCTTCTGCCGCGGTCTTGGGCAGACGCACGGGGCGGTTGTCCCACGCGAAGAAGATGCCGGCGCCGAGTGCACCGACCGCCAGGATCGTTGCGATCGAGCCGACGGCGACCTTGCGGGCTTTGGTCCAGTCCGCATCGACCGCCTTGCGCTTCTCGGAGAAATCGATCCCGTCCATCAATGACTTGCTCATGGCGTGCTCCGGTGAGGCAGACTTAGCTGTTGGGCTGTCTCGGTCCGTCCTGATCATACTTTCCGACGTGCCCGTCTCCGAAGAGAAGGTTGCGCGTGTCGTGGAAGAAATCGACAGGGATGAGCCTGCCGTCCTGTGTTTCGTAGGTGTTGCCGTCGAAGTCGTTGGCGACCGGGATGCGGACGGGCTGGAGGTTCAGGCGGGTGTAGAAGAAGGATTCCTCGATGCGTTGCCCGCCGAGGGCGGAGATGTACATGTACGAGGATTTGCCGAGCTGTTCGGTGCCGTTGTTGTCGGTGTACGTGACGCTGAAGACGGTTTTGTCACCCGCGCAGCGCCAGGCCATGGAGTCGATCTCGAAGTAGTCGTCGATGGCCTGGTTGAGCGAGGTGGGCCACGAGCCGTCGGGGTTGAGGAAATTCAGCCAGGGGCGCGGCATATAGGTGCCCACGGGCATGATCTCCTTGAAGTCGCCCTTGTAGAGCTCGATGGCCTGGCCCACGCCGCGCAGGCTTGCTGAGCAGGCGGAGCGTCGGCCCGCGTCCATGACCCGCGGGAGCGCGGGCAGCAGGATCGCCAGGAGGACCGCGATGATGGAGATGACCACCAGGAGTTCGATGAGGGAGAAGGCGCGTTTATTCACGCGAGTTGAACGCTGAATGTAGGTGCACATTGCACAGAGATCGGAAGTCCGGGGGATTTGAGGTGAATCGGGGGGCGCCTTACCCGCCAAGGGCACCCTGGAGCAGCTTGATCGCCTCGGCGGGGCGGTACCCCGGGGCGGAGACGAAGTGGTGCTCCTTGAGGACGATGACCCGCCCTTGCTTGACCGCCCGCAGCGCGTTCCAGCCAGGCTGCGTCGCGAGCATCGCCAGCTGCTGGTCTGCTGCCATGTGGGAGATGAGAACGATCACGTCCGGGTCCGCGGCGAGCGCTGACTCGACGCTGAACGCGGAATAGCCCCGGAAGAGCTTGCTCTCCTCGCCCGAGTTGACGAGCTCGCCTCCGACGAGGGAGATCACGTCGCCCAGGTAGGTTTCGGGCATAAAGGCGAAGAATGTGCCGGGGACGCCAAAGAGTGCATAAACGCGGGGGTTCGACTGTGCGTTATTCGTGAGCAGCTCGGTCACGTTCAGTTCGAGCGTCGCAGCGATGGTCTCGGATTCATCGGCTTTGCCCGTGATCCTCCCGAGCAAACGGATCTCAGCGAGCAGATCGTCGAAGCTGGTCGGATCGAGCACGGCGACCGGCGCACCAACGGTCTTCTCGATCGCATCAACAAACCCGGCGTGGACGATCGAGACGATGATGAGATCGGTGTCGAGTGCGGCCAGCTGCTCAAGGTTCGGCCCGGCGCTGTGACGGACACTGACGGCGTGGACCTTCTGAGCGGATTCGGAGAGCTCGTACTTCACATCGCCGCGAGCGACGGGCTCGACGCCCATCTCGATGAGCGGGTCGACGGCATAGTGGGAGAGGGCCGCGATGCGCGAAGCGGGGGCGTCCAGACGGATCAGCCTGTTGAGGTCGTCGCGGAACTCGACCGGCTGGGCCAGCGCCGGCAGGGCGAAGGTCACCAGTGCGAAAAGGGCGGCTATGGACAGTCGTGACATCGAGTGCTCCGTCTGGTTGAGACTGGTTCTCAATGGTAGCGGCGGTGTTTCGGGCTGTCGATGCGGCTTCCCTTTCGAAATCCGAACAGGCGTGGTACTCTCAGCGGAGAGTGTGAGCGGTTCCTTCACCCAATGGAGAGCCTGTCATGAGGAACGACCCGAGCCCTGAGCATCGCTGGCTGGAGCATCTCGTTGGTGAATGGGAGTTCGACCACGAGTTCTCGCCGGGGGCGGGCGAGCCGAAGGTGAAGCTGTCGGGCCGGGAGCGGGTCCGCATGATGGGGGATCTCTGGGCGGTCTTCGAGGGCGGTGGCCCGATGCCCGGGGGCGAGGAGATGAGCTACGTCATGTTGCTCGGTTTCGATCCGAAAGTGAACGCTTTCGTGGGCACGTGGACGGGTTCACCGATGGCGCACATGTTCGTGTACGAGGGCGTCCTCGATGCGTCGCAGAAAGTGCTGCCGCTGAACACCACGGGCCCGAGCTTCAAGGATCCGACAGCGATGGCCCGGTATCAGGACGTGATCGGGCTCGTCGGCGATGGGCGGCGAACGCTGACCTCGCAGTTGATCGACGAGAACGGTGTGTGGGTGCCCTTTATGGAGGCGGCCTACACACGACTCTGATCGGGCTCAGGCCGCTTCGTGATTGCTTTGGTTCGCGGTGTGCGTGGTGATCGCTTTGTAGAGAGCCTGGCGATCGATTGGCTTCTTGAGGTACTCGTTGCACCCGGCGGCCAGGCATCGCTCGCGGGAGCCGTTCATCGCATGAGCGGTCAGCGCGAGGATGGGGCGTGTGAAACCGCGTTGCCGGAGTATGGCGGCTGCCCTGTAGCCGTCGAGCACGGGCATCTGCATGTCCATCAGGACGATATCGAACGCGTCGTGCCCGAGTTTCTGGATGGTGTCAATGGCTTCCTGGCCGTTGCTGGCGAGCGTGACCGATGCGCCTCGTGACTGAAGCAGGAAGGTAATGAGCTTCAGGTTGTCGGGCCCGTCCTCGGCCAGCAGGACCTTGATGGAATTGAGAATCCTGTAAACGCCGGGGGACTCCTGCGACTCTGGCTGCGAGGGCCCGTCCTTCGAGCGTGTCTCCGTGAAGATATCCGAGGGATCGATGCAATCGCTCAGCGCGATGGCGTCGGTTGCAAGCGAGAGCATGACTCGGGTGCCCTGACCGAGGGTGGATTCGAGCGTCAGCGATCCTCCGAGAAGCTGTGCCAGTTCCGATGAGATTCTCAGGCCGAGCCCGGTCCCCCCGAATCTGCGGGAGGTCGTGCTTTCGGCCTGGCTGAATGCCTCGAACCTGCGGATGCGTTCGAGTTGCTGGGAATTCATCCCGCAGCCCGTGTCTGTGATCTCAAACGTCAGAGTCGTTCGCGTGGGATCGTAAGAAACCGCGATGGTGACGCGGCCTTCGCTGGTGAACTTGATCGCGTTGCCCACGAGGTTGTGCAGGATCTGGCTCAGACGCGTTGGGTCCGACTCGATCCGCTGCGGGATGGCGGATCGATAGGCAACGACCAACTCGTTGGACTGCGCCGAGGCCTTTGCGTTCTGGAGTGCGACGACGCTCTCGACGATCTCGATGGGATTCGTTGCGATGCGTTCGACATCCATCCGACCCGCCTCGATCTTGGAAACATCGAGGATGTCGTTGATCAGCAGGAGAAGATACTGCCCGTTGTTGTGGATGATCTCGGCCGCTTCGCGGAACCGCTTGGAGCGGTCCTGGGTGAATTGTTCCTCGGTGAGCAGCTCGGCATAGCCCATGATCGCGGTCATTGGAGTGCGGATCTCATGGCTCATCGTCGCCAGGAAGTGGCTCTTGGCGATGTTGGCGTCCTCGGCTCGTGTGCGGGCGATTTCGAGTTCTGCGGTCCGATCCTTGACTTCCTGCTCGAGCGATCGGTTTCGGAGCTCGAGCTGCTCGCGGAATTCGCGCTCCATCGCCTTGCTGCAGAGGGACTGCTTGAATTCACCCAGATCGGTGAGCACGAATTTCCACGACCAGATATTGAGCAGCAGGAGCGCCCCGGCGAGGAGTCTGTACGCGGGCCATGCAAAGGCGAGCACGCTGAACGCATAGCCGCAGATCGCGCACCAGAAGAAGATGTTGGCGAGCTCGAACATCTTCTTATTGCGATCGCGTGATTCCTGTTCGCGGTGGGTCTTGATCCAGAAGTAGTAGATCCGCAGGTACGAAACGATCACGCCCAGCGTGAGTGTGATGAGCGTGATGATCCAGGGCCAGTCTGTCTTGCCTTCGGCGTCGACGATGCAGTGCGTACGGGGCATGTAGCTGCCAAAGTTGGTGAAGAAATCCCACGAGTGAGTCGAGGCAGATGGGGATGCATGGTGGGCGTGCTGAGCCGCGGTGACGCTTGTCAGAGCGAGGGCTCCGAGCGCGGACCAGACTAGTGCGGGGAGTGCCCTCGAAGGGTGCATGACTCAAGCATTCGACACGCGGGGAGCGAATCTGTACGAGAGTGGTCGATTATGCGGGTTCGTACAGTCTGGGGTGGGTCAGAGCGGGTCATGTTTCTGGGCTGAACTTGGGTCCTTCTCACCGAAAGTTCACGTGAGATGACCGATTCGAAAGGCTGGAAGCTTCAGACTTGGTTGCACATTGACCTGTTCGGGTGTGAAGTCGGAGATGAAGGGGGGAAACCCCAAAAAGAAGGCCCCGGGGGTTCCGGGGCCGCGAGAAGCACGGGCGAGAGGAGTCGAACCCCTAACCTCCTGATCCGTAGTCAGGTGCTCTATCCAATTGAGCTACGCCCGCGTGGCGAGCGTGACAATAGGGAAGGACCGGGGCGTCTGGCAAGTCGGGGGGGCATGGGAGTTGATCCGGGGTGGCCGACGGTCAATTATTGCCCTCAGCGGCGATCGGGCCCGGGTGGGTTCGGTGGCGGCTGTCGCTTGATATCGCTGGAAGGAAAGACTGTCCTATGGCTCACTCGGTCTCTGCTCGCAAGAGGGTTCGCCAGAATGCCACTCACCGTGCCCGCAACCGCTGGCGGCTGCGCGCGATGCGCGAGGCGATCAAGACGTTCGAGTCGAAGCTGTCCGCTGGCGACAAGGCCTCGGCGCAGGAAGCGCTCCGCAGCGTGTGCTCGGTGATCGACAAGACGGCGCAGAAGGGCGTGATTCACAAGAGCCAGGCCGCGCGTCGCAAGAGCCGGCTGGCCGCCAAGTGCAAGGCCGCTTCCTGAGCGAGCGTCTTGGGAGTCGGTGATGGGCGCTTCAGAAGAAGCCGATGCGCCGTTTCTCGATGACGCCGAGCTTGAGAACTACTGGACGATCTCGACCAGCCCGCTGCAGGTGCTGGTCTTTCTTTTGCCATTCGTGATTTTCTACGAGATCGGCTCGCTGATCTGGATGAGCGAGCTGGGCGCGACCAATCTGGAAGCGCGCCGGATTCTCAGCACGCTCTTTGAGATCTTCGGCGTGGTGGGTGTGCACCTGCCCGCGGCGGCGCTGATCGCGGTGCTGATCTCCTGGCAGCTGATCGAACGCAAGCCTTGGCGTGTCGATGTGCGCGGGCTCGGTCTGATGGCGATCGAGTCGGTCGTGTGGGCGCTCCCGCTTGTCGTGCTGGCGGGGATGACGGGCCTGCTGGGTGGCGGTGGTGGCGAGGGAGGCATCGCGAGCCTCTCGACCGGGTCGCGCGCCACGATCGCGGTGGGTGCCGGGGTCTACGAGGAACTGGTGTTTCGCTTTGCCTTGATTGCCGTGGTTCACACCGTTCTGGTTGATTTCTCAGGCATGAGGCAGAAGCTGGGTGATTGGGTGGCGGTGGGTTTTTCTGCTCTCGTCTTTGCGGCCTATCACCGCTCCGATGTGGGTGGGCAGATCGTGCTGCCGGCCCTGATTTTCTTTATGGCCTCGGGGATCTACCTGGGGAGCCTCTTTCTCGGACGTGGGTTAGGGGTCGCGGCGGGGGCACACGCGATCTATGATCTAGTCGTTCTGGTCGCCCTGCCTGCGATGGATAGCGGCCCTGCTTAAAGGGCCCGAGGCGAACGACGACCGAGTTCTGGAAGGAGCCAGCCATGAGCAATGAATTCGCTGTAGATGATCTCTACACAACCGGGTGGCTGCCGCTGGACACGTCGGGGTGCGCCCGCGACTCTCAGGGGCGCTGGTATCCGACGCGCAGCCGGATCAGCCGCGAGTGCGAGGATCTTGGCGCGACGATCGCGGTTGATGAGGCACAGAAGTTTGGGTGCGTGACCGCGTCTTGGAACGTGAACGATCAATCAGGTCGGTGCATCGCGGGCAGCGCGGACGAAGCGCTGATTCACGCCTTGGCACAGGCCAGACGGGCCGCCGGCACGGTTCAGCTCCTGGCCTGAGGCGATCGTGGTTGCAGAGCCGGTCTTGAACAGTCGTGAGTTGGGGCTACCATTCTGGCCAGCGATGGCCCCATCGTCTAGCCTGGTCCAGGACGTCAGGTTCTCATCCTGAAAACCGGGGTTCGAATCCCCGTGGGGTCACTTCTGATTCGCAAGGCTCGGGCATCTGCCCGGGCCTGCGTTGTTTTTCGATCGGTCTTAAAAGCCCCAGACCTCGGAGTCGTCGGGCTTTGGCGCCGGCTTCCAGGGGCGCCTTTCCTGGGTGTCGTCTTTGGGATCCAGCGTGATCGGCGCCCCGCCCGCGCGGAGCTGCGCGAGGAGGCGGTCGCCCACGCGGACGCGGAGGGTGACCCGGTCGGCCTCGTACTGGCGGTCCAGGATCTCAGCCTTGGTTTCCAGCGTGTGCAGCGTGCGCGAGTCGCGGAGCGGGAGCGAGAGCGTCAGCTCGCGGACGTCGCCGAGCACCGCCTGGCGGATGCGTTCGGCGAGTTCGTCCTGTCCCCGGCTCGGGTTCTCAGGTGTGCCGGGCAGCGCGGAGATCGGGATCGACTTTGGGATCCGGCTGTGCCAGAAGAGCACGTCCGCGTTGTTTTTCAGGCGATCGACCTTGTTGAGCAGGACGAGACGTTCGGGCTGTTTCCATGGCGTGACGCTTCCTGTACCTGCCCCCTTGGTCGCTGTGCGCTTGTGCTCACGCCCGACATCCTCGAAGAGCTCGTCGAGCGTGCGGCAGACTTCGTTGTACTGGAGCTCGGCTGCGGGATCGGAGACATCCAGCAGGATGAGCAGGAGATCCGCGTGCGTTGCTTCCTCGAGCGTGGCGCGGAAGCTGGCGACGAGATTGTGGGGCAGGTCGCGGACGAAGCCGACGGTGTCGGAGAGCATGACGTTGACACCGCCGCCCAGGTCCCACTTGCGGGTGCGGGTCATGAGCGTTGCGAAGAGCCGATCGTCGGCATAGGCGCCGCCCTCTGTGAGCGTGTTAAAGAGCGTGCTCTTGCCGGCGTTGGTGTAGCCGACGAGCCCGACGGTGTAGCTGTCGACATTCCGCTTCTCGACAGAGCGGGCCTTGCGCGCCTGGATCGTGGAGAGCTCTCGCTTGAGGTGGGCCTTGCGCTGCTGGACGAGTCTTCGGTCGATTTCGAGCTGCTGCTCGCCCGGGCCGCGGGTGCCGACGCCTCCGGGTGAGCCACCCGTGATGCGTTCGAGGTGGGACCACATCGCGCGGAGGCGTGGGTAGGTGTACTCGAGCTGTGCGATCTCGACCTGGAGTTTGGCCTCGTGGGTGGAGGCGCGTGAGGCGAAGATATCGAGGATCACCTCGGAACGATCGAGGACCTTGCGTTCGACGGCTTCCTCGATTTTGGCGATCTGCTTCGGGCTGAGTTCGTGGTCGAAGATGACGGTTTTGGCGTCGAGCTCGTCGCAGAGGGCCTTGAGTTCTTCGAGCTTGCCCGAGCCGATGTATGTGCCTGCGATGGGGCGCTGGAGGTGCTGCTCGAGCGTTCCGACGACTCTGGCGCCGGCCTGTTCGGCCAGGGCGGTCAGTTCCCCGAAGGGATCGGCCTGGTTGTATCGCGAGTCCGGGAGTCGGACAGCGGCCAGCACGGCTCGTTCGGCCTGGATTTTCACGTCGCTTCGGTGTGTGGTATTCATAGATTCTCGTCCGGGCATCCTAGGGCGCGGTTTGACCCGGAGAGGGTGTAGGATCGGGCGATGCTGATCCTTGGGATCGAGAGTTCGTGCGATGAGACGGCTTGCGCGGTGGTGGAGACGGGCCGGCGCGTGCGGTCGAGTGTCGTCGCGGGTCAGCACGAGATCCACGAGGAGTACGGCGGCGTGGTGCCCGAGCTCGCCAGCCGGGCGCACGCGGAGCGGATCACGGGCGTTGTGAACCGGGCGCTCGCCGAGGGCGGGTGCGGGCTCTCTGATATCGAAGCTGTCGCGGTGGGGCATCGCCCGGGTCTGATCGGGGCGCTTCTGGTCGGAGTGTCGGCGGCCAAGGCCTTGGCGTGGTCGCTCGGTGTGCCGCTGGTTGGTGTGGACCATGTTCGCGCACATCTGTGGGCGGGGCTGCTGGATTCAGATGTTGAGCTGGGTGATGTCTTTCCGGCGCTCGGGCTGGTGATCTCGGGCGGGCATACAGCGATGTTCCGGTGCGCCTCGCCCACCGAGCTGACCAAGCTGGGCGGGACGATCGACGACGCGGTGGGCGAGGCGTACGACAAGGCCGCGGCGATTCTTGGCGTTGGTCATCCGGGCGGGCCGACGATCGATCGGTTGGCGCAGGACTCGGAAGCCAACGACCGCGCGGTGGATCTCCCGATCAGTCGGCTCAGCAAAGAGTCGCTGGACTTCTCGTTCTCGGGGCTCAAGACGGCGCTCCTGTACGAGGTGCGGGGGGTGCCCGGGCCGGGCGGGGTGTTTGCGCGCACGAACGCCGAGCTGACGGAGACACGCAAACGCGACCTCGCGGCCAGTTTCCAGCGCGCGGCAGCGCGCGCGATCGCGATCAAGATGCAGCGAGCGATCGAGACCTTTGACGAGAAACCGAGATCGATCGTGGTGGGCGGGGGCGTTTCGGCGAACTCTCGCATCCGGCGCGAGCTTGCAGCGCTCGCCAAGAAGCACGGGATTCGCCTCGTCCTGCCCGAGCTGCGGTACTGCGTGGACAACGCAGCGATGATCGCGGGGCTTGGGCAGTACCGATTGGCCAGCGGCGAGCGGGACGACCTGACACTGCGGGCCTCGCCCAGCATGAGCCCGGCGTGATGAGACCTCTGGCGTTGATCAGGCCGATCTTTGTTCCGGCGCCACACCCGGCGTCGCTTCCTGATGAAGAACTCCTCAAACAGTGCGAGCTGGGGAGAGGGCGAACTTCGGGCCCGGGCGGGCAGCACCGCAACCGCGTGCAGACGCTCGTCGAGCTCACGCACACACCAACCGGTCTCGAGGCGCACGCGGGCGAGAGGCGGAGCTCAGAAGAGAACAAACGCGTCGCGCTCCGCAGGCTCCGCACCGAGCTGGCGATCTGTGCTCGGGCGCCGGTCCCTCTGGGCGAGATCGGCTCGGCGCTTTGGCGTTCGCGGGTCAAAGGCGCCAAGATCGCGGTGAATCACGACCACCGGGATTACCCCGCGATGCTCGCCGAGGCGCTCGACGTCATCTCTGACGCAGAGCTTGATATGAAACGCACGAGCCTGCGCCTCTTCTGCACGCGGAGCCAGCTCATCAAGCTGATCGCCAAGGAACCCAGGGCGCTCGTCGCGCTCAACGAAGCAAGAGAGGCGAAGGGGAAGAACCCGCTGAGGGGGTGAATCTTTGGCTCGAGAAAGACACAGACGCACTTTCCTCACTGCCCAATGGCGTCACCTCGTGATGCTCAGCTACGACGTGGACCCGGCGCTGCTGGCGCCGCTGGTTCCCGAGGGCACGGAACTCGACGACTGGAACGGCAGGACCTTCGTCAGCCTCGTCGGGTTCATGTTTGAGGACACACGGGTGCTTGGGATTCCGATCCCCGGGCACCGGACGTTCGAGGAGCTGAATCTTCGGTTCTATGTGCGCCGGAAGGCAGAGGACGCCCAGTGGCGCAGGGCGGTGGTGTTTGTCAAGGAGATCGTCCCGAGGCGCGCGGTGGCCCTGGTCGCCCGGGTGGTCTATGGCGAGAACTACCTCGCGCTGCCCATGAGCCATGCGATCACCCAGGAAGGCGACGAGCGGCGCGTGAGCTATGGGTGGCGGTATCGCGGGAAGGCATGCCGACTCGGGGTGAGGGTGCGGGGCGAGGCGTGCGAGCCCGAGGCCGGGAGTCTGGAGGAGTTCATCTCCGAGCACTACTGGGGGTACACCCGCACGCGGGGCGGGCGGACGGGGGAGTACCGCGTCGAGCACCCGCGCTGGCGGATCTGGCAGGCCAGCGCATCGGACTTGGATTGCGACGCTTTGGGACTCTACGGCGGTGGATTTGCGGACGTGCTTAGATCGCCCGCTTCGGCGTTTCTTGCCGATGGGTCGCAGGTCGCGGTGTACAATCGTGTGTTGCTTCCCCGGTGAGGGATCCCGTGAGCCAGACGATCGGTCACATCCTGTACGACGACACCTGCGGGTTCTGCAGGTCGTGGATCCCGAAGCTCGGTCCTGTGGTCCGAAAGCAGGGGATCGAGGTGACACCACTTCAGAATCCAAAGGTGAAGGACAGGCTGACGGTCCCGATGGCGGATCTGCTGACGGATATTCATCTGATGTTCGAGAGCGGGCAGACGATCCGGGGCGCCGAGGTGTACCGCTACGTGATGCGCCGGGTGTGGTGGCTCGTGCCCCTCTACGTGATCTCGACGCTGCCGGGCGTGCGGGGGGTGTTCGACTGGGGTTACCGCAAGTTTGCCGACAACCGGTACCGGATCTCCAAGGCGTGCAAGCTGCCGGGTGTCGATGAGGCATGAGCGAGGAGGTTCCCGAAATCGGCGCGATTTCGGGGCGCCGCTGCTGATGCGGACAGACCCGGAGCTTGCGCTCTCTGGCAGGTACTGCGTTTCGCGCCGGCTCGCGGCGGAGGGATTCGAGTTCGAGTTCCCGACGCTCGATTTGGCTCTCGCTTCTCTGTATGCAAAGTAAGTGCGCGGGCGGGTGAGATCGGCTCGCGGGCGCATCACTTTGTGCTCGATGCCCGCCAACAATCACCCATATGGAACCCATCAGCGTCTTTGATATCTTCAAAGTTGGCGTCGGCCCGTCCAGTTCGCACACGCTCGGGCCATGGCGAGCCGCCCAGAGGTTCGTGGACAAGCTGGGCGAGCTCGGCAAGCTCAGCGAGACGACGCGGGTCCGCACGGATCTCTTTGGCTCTCTGGCCAAGACCGGGCGCGGGCACGGCACAGGCGTCGCGGTCATCCTGGCGCTCTCGGGTGAGGACTACCGCACCTGTGAGACGACCAACATCGAAGCGCGGGCCAAGGCGATCGCGGGTTCGGGCAAGCTCAGGCTGGGCGGCACGAAAGAGATCGCGTTCCAGCAGGGCAGCGACCTTGTCTATCACATGGACGAGCGCCTTGCGTTTCACACCAATGGCATCCGGTTCACCGCGTCATTTGCGGACGGGACCGAGCACGCCGAGACGTACTTCTCGGTCGGCGGTGGGTTCGTGGTTCAGGAGAACTACACGCCCAGCGAGCATCGCATGGTCTGCCTGCCCTACGCCATCGAAAGGGCGTCGGAGATCGTGACCATCTGCGCCCAGAACAACTGGACCATCCCGCAGCTCGTGATGGAGAACGAGACCGCTTGGCAGACCCCTGCGGAAACCCGCTCGGGCGTGCTCAAACTCTGGCGCACCATGCTCGAGAGCATTTACCGCGGGTGCCACACCGACGGCATTCTCCCGGGCGGGCTGGACGTCGTGCGCCGTGCGGGGCGAATGAATCGTCAGATTCTGGGCGGCGTTCCGGGCGCGCAGGAATCGACCATCGAGCAGTGGCTTTCGAGCATCGCCAAGAGCACGAACGACTTTACGAAGATCAACCGGTGGGTGAGCACCTTTGCGCTGGCGGTCAACGAAGAGAACGCCTGCTTTGGGCGCGTTGTGACAGCGCCGACCAACGGGGCCGCGGGAGTGATCCCGGCCGTGCTCATGTACTACTGGTGCTTCTACGATCAATCGACCGAGGACGGCATCGTTGATTTTCTGCTGACAGCGGCTGAGATCGGGAGCCTGTTCAAGAAGGGCGCCACGATCTCGGCGGCGATGGGCGGGTGCCAGGCTGAGATTGGTGTTTCCAGCGCGATGGCCGCGGCGGGCTTGGCGCATTGCCTGGGCGGGAACGTGGCGCAGTGCCTGATGGCAGCCGAGATCGCGATGGAGCACCACCTCGGACTGACCTGCGATCCGGCGGGCGGGCTCGTGCAGATCCCCTGCATCGAGCGCAACACGATGGGGGCGAACAAGGCGATCACGGCGGCCAACATCGCCATCTGCTGCGATCCGTCCGAGGCGAGGGTCTCGCTGGACGATTGCATCAAGACGATGTGGGAGACCGCCCAGGACATGGGCACGAAGTACAAGGAAACCGCCGAGGGCGGGCTGGCGTTGAACGTCAGCGTTCGTGTGATCGAGTGCTGATCGAGCAGAGAAAGATTCCCTGATCGTGTCGGGCCTCTGGTCTGGGCTGCGGATAGCTCTGTAGCCGGCAGCGAAGCCGGTGCAGCACACACTCACGCAGGGGACAGAGAGATGAACACGAGACTCACCGTCATTGGCGCTCTTGCGGCCGGACTCACGACCACTGCTTCGGCGCAGGTCATTCTCAACTCGGATCTGACCGGACCCGTTGGCGCGGGGAACATCCCAACAGACTGGTTTGCCTGGTCAGGCTCGGCGGATACCTGCGACACGACCGGGCCGTTCAACAACACGGGCAACCCTTGGGTGCTCTCGCCCAACGGGGGCACTTTCGTTCGCGGCGGGGCGACGGATACGGGCGTCAACGAGGCCATCGCGCAAGACCTGACGGGGTTTGTGCCGGGCCAGAGCTACACCATCGAGTTCTATTCGACGAATCTCGGATTCCAGCAGCCAAGCAGCGGGGGCGCCTGGACCGGAGCCGACGGATTCTGGCGGTTCTATCTGGACGGTGTTGCCATCGGTGACTCGGTCACGCTCACCAAACAAGCACTCGGCACCGACGACATCGTCTGGTCGTTCGGCACCGTGGGCTTTGTCGCACCCGCGGCGGACTTTGAACTGGCCATCGCCTCGCGGCGCGCGGGCGGGGTCGACACCGCGGCCTACATGGGCCTCGACGGTGTGCAGATCCGCCCGGTTCCGGCGCCGGCTTCGCTCGCACTCGTTGCGTTTGCGGGGGTGGGGGCAACGCGACGCAGGAGATGATCCTGCGCAAAAGGGCGTTGTTCGGTGTGGCCCGATTCAGAAGCGCAAGCATCGCGTGCCAGACGCCCCGGGTTGGGGGCGTCTTGGCACATTCAGAAGCGATTGGGCGTGACTTTGCATCCAGGCGTCCTACGAGCCTGCTTGAGCGTGTATCTTGCGTTCGTCGGATTGGGGTGTACCCCGGTGGGCCAGGTGGGAAAGCCACTCCAAGACGACGCCTCACGCACGCATTCCCGGCCAGCATGGCCGGCGTTTGCGTGCGCTGGAAAAACGTCGATTTCAAATTCTTTTCTGATTCAACCGAAACGCACGCAACGCCGCTGGCGTCTTGCCCAACCAGATTCTCGCACAACTTTGTCCGCCGGTGACGGCCGGCGGACAGACGCGCATCGAGTGGCCCGGGAGTGCTCCATGAATCACAGACACCTCATCGGGATCCTGTTGGGCGTGGCGCAGACTCTGGCGTTTGTGTGCGCCTCGGGTGCGCAGGATTCTGTCAGAGCCGTTGACACCTACAACGCCGCGTCGGGCATGCTCGCCCGAGGGCTTGATGATCTGGCTGCTGACGAGTACGAGAGATTCCTTCAGGCGTTTCCGGGGCACGAGCTTGGCGATCAGGCTCGCTACGGGCTGGGTGTCGCGCACAGCAGGTTGGGTCGGCACGCGGAGGCCATCGACGCGCTCGAACCCCTGCTTTCCCGCGACAGGTTCCAGTTCGTGGTCGAAGCGACGGTCCTGACCGCTCGCTCCATGCTCGCCTTGGACCGGGCCGACGAAGCCGCAAGGGTGCTCAGCCGCGTGCTTCGGCGCCATGGCGAGCACTCCTTGTCGGGCCAGGCGGGCGCGCTGCGTGTCGAGGCGTTCTACCGCGCCAGAGAGTATGACGATGCCATCGATGCGTTCGAAGAGCACGAGTCGCTCCTTTCCGGTTCGGCCGCCGAGCGTGCGGGCTACTTCGCGGCTCTCTCTGAGTATTCCCGAGGTGAGCTCCGCAGCGCGGTCATGCGGTTCGGTCGGCTCGAGAGCGGGAATTCCTCGATCGCGGCTTCATCGCGCCTGATGCTGGCACGCACGCTTCAGCAGCTTGGCGATCTTGATGCCGCGAGAGCGGCCTACCGCAGCGCGATCGGGCGCGAGGGCAATGAGCAGGCTGTGGACGCCCGGCTCGGGTTGGCGCAGGTCTTGATCGACCTGCAGCGACTCGACGAGGCCAAAAGCGAACTGGACGCGATCCGGAGCGACCAGCTTTCAGAGGATGCGCGATGGCTTGTCGATCTCGAGCAGGGTCGCTTGGCTGTGCTCAGAGGCGATGCCCGGCAGTCCGGCGCCAGCCGTGCGCTCGCGCGTATTGCAAGCCAAGGCCCCGAATCGATCCGAGACAACGCGAGTTATTGGCTTGCACGAGCGCAGGCCGCCGATGGGCAGCACGACGAGGCCTCGCTGACTCTTGTTCGTGCGCTCAATGACTACCCCGAGTCGGCGCTCAGGCATGAGATGATGTACCAGCTTGGCCTGGCACTCGGCAGCGACAACAAGCATCAGGAAGCGTGCCAGGTCCTCAGCGAACTCGCAAGGGAATGCCAAGGCGAGCTCCTGGCGGGCGAAGCGCTGCTGGCAGCGGCCTCCATCGCCCAGCGGGCAGGTGATCTGGCGCTGGCGGAGCGGCTCTCACAGCAGGCCTCGGGGGATCTCACGGGCGAAGCCGCGATCGACGCGGCATTTCTTGGCGCCGAAGCCGCGTACCAACGCGGGGACTACTCAGCATCCGCAAGAGCATTCTCGCGTTTGCTCTCCGAATTGCCGAACGATCACGAGCGGGCACACACGGTGCGCTACCGGCTCGGGCTGAGCCAGAAGCAGCTCGGCCAGGACGACGATTCCCGTCGCACGCTTGAGGCGCTCTTTGCAAATGGCGTCACCGACGAGCGTTTCAGGCCCGGTCTGTTGGCGCTCGGCGATCTGGCCTTTGCCGCTCAGGACTGGGATGAGGCGGTGCGATGGCTTGAGATGTACGTCAAGCTGGGCGCAGAAGCGCCATCCTGGGACTCCGCGGCTTTGCGCCTCGGGCTGGCACATTCCAATGCGGGCAACCGGCGGAGCGCACAAGTTGCCTTTGAGCGTCTGACCAATGAGCAGCCCGGGTCGGCCCAGGTTCCCCGCGCGTGGTATGAGATCGGCATGATCGCCGTTTCGCTCGATGAACCCTCACGAGCGGCAGAGGCGTTCGAAGCCGCGACGCGTGCAGCAGACTCTGAGATTGCACACCATGCTTTTCAGCAGCTCGGTGTGCTGGCCAGCAAGCGGGGTGATCACGGTTACGCAGCGGCGTGCTTTGAGAATGCCGCGCAGCTGGCGCCCGCTGGCGAGAGCGCCCGCTCTGTGTTGAACGAGGCTCGGGCGTATCTGGCGGCTCAGGCGTACAGCAAGGCAGCAGACGCCCTGATTCGCCTCGAACCGGGATCGCTCGATCGCGACATCGCCGCGGAGCGATCGGGGCTGCTCACGCTGGCGTACGCCCGGCAAGGTCAGCACGACCAGGCTGTTGCATCATCCGAGCCGATTGCCCAGAGACAGGAGCTCCTGGACAGCCTCGACGCCAGCACGGCTTCGTCCGTTCTGTATGAGCGTGGTCGGTCGCTCCGTTCACTCAAGCGTGATGGCGACGCCGAACGAGCGTTTGCGTTGCTCTGTGAGCGATTCCCGGCGAGCGCCCTGATTCCGAGTGCGATGCTCGAACGATCCGCGATCGCTGCAGCTGGCGAGCGGTACGACGAGGCGGCCGAGTTCTGCAATCAGATCCTTCGCAAGAGCGACGGTCTGAGCGGTCAGATCCGTGAGCAGGCGACCTATCGCCTGGGCGTCTGCGCACGTGCGCTTGGGGACGATCAGGCGGCTGCGCGGGTGCTGATCGATCTCGCGAGGCGTACACCCCCCGATGCGCTCTCGGCGTCTGCGGCGTTGATTGCTGGCGAGTCGTTTGCGAAATCGGGCAACCTCGGCAGAGCGATCGAGATGCTTGAGATCGCCGTGGAAACCGGCGACGATGCGACCGTTTCCGTGGCGTTGCTCCGCCTGGGTGAGGCTCAGATCGGGCTCCAGTACTGGCCCCGCGCAGAGGAGACTTATTCACGCTTCTTGTCGGCTTATTCGTCCGATCCGCGGGCATACCTGGCACTCTTTGGCAGGGCGTGGTCACTGGAGAACCAGTCGAGGCACGACGCCGCGATCAAGGGCTACCGCGAAGTGATCGCCGGGCACGACGGCGAGACGGCAGCCCGGGCGCAGTTCCAGATCGGAGAGTGCCTGTACGCGCAGAAGAAGTACGAGGACGCGGTGCGAGAGCTGCTCCGCGTCGATCTCGTCTATGCCTATCCGCAGTGGAGCGCCGGGGCACTCTTTGAAGCCGGGCGGTGCTTCGAGGAGCTCGATCGCCCTGCGGACGCGAGGGCCCAGTTCGAGCAGGTGATCGAGCGGTTCGGGGACACGCAGTGGGCGGAGCTGGCTCAGCGCAGGCTGAGTAGGAGTAATCAGTCGTCGATGCAGCAGGGTGGGTAAGCACAGAGGGAGGCAAGCCGGTGGAATCAGTCATGCTCACACTCGCGCAGTCGGTCGAGAACGCTGATCGTGCGTCGATGGCCGTTGGGTCCGTCTGGGACTTTGTCCTCAAGGGCGGCTGGATGATGGTCCCGATCGGGATCTGCTCGCTCGTCGTGCTTGCGGTCTCCGTCGAGCGAGCGATCGTACTTCGGCGCAAAGAAGTCATCCCTGACGGGTTCGAGGAGGGGCTCACACCCAAGCTCGAAGCTGGTGTGCGCGGGAAGCGCGACGCCGAGGCTTATTGTGAGCAGTCCACCTCGCCCATCGGGCGAACGGTGCTGGCGGGTGTCCAGCGGATCGGGCGCCCGATGGAAACCATAGAGAAGCACATGGCCTCAACAGGCGAGCACGAGATCTTTACGCTCCGGAAAAGACTCCGGGCGCTCTCGGTGGTCGCCGCGGTTGCGCCGCTGCTCGGGCTGGTCGGCACGATCTTCGGCATGATCAAGGCGTTCCAGACCGTGGCGCTGTCCGGCGAGGCGCTCGGAAAGACCGAGCTGCTGGCCGAGGGGATCTATGAAGCGATGATCACGACAGCCGCGGGGCTTGTGGTTGCGATCCCAGCGCTCGTGCTGCACCACTGGTTTGCCTCTCGCATCGAGAACTTGACGCGTCTGATGGATGGCGTCTGCGTGCAGGCGGTCGAAGCGATCGCCGCGGCCACGGGGCACGCTGACGAGCTGGATGAGCACGAAGAATCACGTCAATCGGCGTCGGTCGATTCGTACCCGGTCCGCGGCGGCGCGATCGGCTAAGGGAACAAGCCATGCTGCTGAAAGCCAGAGCAACCGACGCGTCGCCGGCCATCGAGCTGACACCCGTGATCGATATCGTCTTTCTGCTCCTGATCTTTTTCCTTGTTGCCACCACGTTCCAGCAATCTGAACGCGAGATGCAGATCGCGTTGCCCGAGGCCGAGAGCGGCGGGCCCATCTCGGTTTCGCTCCGAGAGCTTGTGGTGAACATCCAGGCCGATGGGGCGATCATTGTGAGCGGTCGAAACGTCAGCGTCGAAGACCTGCGGGCGATCATCACCGAAGCGGTCGAGGCCAATCCCGAGCAGAAGGTCACAATCCGCGCCGACCGGAACTCGACCTACGACCGCGTGGTGGGGGTGCTGGACGTGTGCAAGTCTTCCGGGATCCAGGAGCCCTATCTTGACACGGTGCCGCTGCGATGAGCAAGGGGCGGAACATCTCGGTGCTGTCGGGTGTTCTTGCGGGCGCGGTCCTGCTTGGGGTCGCGTTCTGGCTCACGAGCCCTCGGACTCAGCCTTTCTACACCGACGCGGACACCATCCGGGCATCCGAAGAGAACGCGCAGCTCCGCGACATCCTCTGGCAGCCGCCGGAGCGTTTGTCCAGTCCGTTGAGCACCGTTGAGCAGGACGAGTACGAACCGACGCTCAGCCCCGACGGGCTGACCATGCTGTTCGTGCGAGGCAAGCCGGGGGGCCAGGCGGATCTGTATCAATCCGTACGCACTCCGGAGGGCTGGACGCAGCCCGAGGCTGTCACGGAACTCAATACCCAGAGCGATGAACTCGGCCCGGCGTTCACGCCCGATGGGCGTGGGCTTTACTTCTACAGCGACCGCGAGGGATCGCTCGGCGGGTACGACATCTGGTTGACCAAACGCCAGGGCGATCGTTGGGGCGAGCCGGAGCACCTTGGGACCGAGCTGAATAGCCCGTACAACGACTACGGGCCCGCCGTGACTCCCGATGGCGAGCGTCTGTACTTTGCATCCAATCGGCCTCGCAACGGCGAGGCAATCCCAGAGAATCCTGCTGCGTCCTGGCCCGCAACGATCCGCGAGTCGTTCCAGAACAGGCCTTACGACATCTACGCGTCACCGATCGGTGAGCGAGGGATCGGTCAGGCGCAACTTGTCGAGGAGCTCTCAAGCGTCTTTAGCGAGGGCGCACCCTCGGTGAGCCCCGCGGGTGATTTCATCTACTTCGCTTCTGACCGACCCGGCGGCGAGGGCGGATTCGATCTCTACCGGGCGCGCATGGTCGGGGAGGAATACTTCCCGCTCGAGCACCTGAGTCTTGGCGTCAACACCGAGGCCAACGAGCTCGACCCGGCGCTGGAGATGGGCGGGTTCGGGCTCGTGTTCAGCTCGGACAGAGACCTCGGAGCTGGGCGACAGTACGACCTCTACCGCACCGAATCGCGCGAAGTCTACCGCGAGACGCAGATGCTCTCGGCGCGGATGACATGGGCGGAACTGCTCCGGCTCGTCCTGCCCTGGCTGCTGCTCCTGGCGCTCCTGCTTGCGCTCCTGGCGCTGCTCCGCTGGCTCGCTACCGACGAGCGATGGAAGGCCCGCTGGCGCAGGCTGGGTCTCATGGCCAAGTGCCTGCTCGTCTCGGGACTGGTGCACATGCTGATCTTAATGCTGCTGGCGCTCTGGCAGGTCAGCACGCATCTCGACGGGCTCATCGGGTCGCCCGGTGGATCCAAGGTGACGCTCGTCTCCAGCGCGGTCGGGGGCGGGATCGAGTCGCAGATACTGGGCGAAATCACGCCGGTCCCCTCGAGCCAGCCGATTGAGATGGGCGAGCTCTCGGCGCCGGCGCTATCGGTGCAGCACGTATCGGCCGAGGATGTCCGGCTGGAGGCTCCTACGACTGTCGCTGTGCAGGACACGCTCCAGCCCCAGCAGGTCGAGCTGAGATCCTCGGCTCCTCGTTCGCGCACCGATACCACGCTTCAAGCGCATGAGCCCACTCCAGAGTTGAACCGAGAGACCGAGGTGGCACTGCCTGAGCACAGCGCCCGTCGAGCGACACAGGAAACTACGCTCGCGCAAGGCTCACCCTCGATCGTGGCGCCAGAGCAAGCCGATGCGCCCGATCACACCGAGCTGGGCATGCCAAGCTCGGTTGAGGCTTCACTCGGTGCGCCGAGCCCGATCGAGACCGTCGATGATCTCCCGCCGGGAACTGTCGAGATCGCAGCTCAGACACGAAGTGAACCGAGGGCAGCGCACCTGACCGAATCTGCGGAAGCCATCGCGGTCGAGACTTTCGAGCCGACGCTCCCTTCTGCGGTGCCATCGGAGCAGCGTGGAACGGCGGCAGAGGCTGAAATCGGTGTTGCCGATGCGATGAGCGCATTCGAGTCAGCCGAGCAGGGCGCCCTGGCGCTCGCTGCCCCGGAAGCGGTCGGTGAGCTGAGCCCCTCGGCGTCTCAATTGAATGCGATCGAGATCCCTGTGCACGAATTCGCCGTCGAGAGTCCAAAGGCACGCGAGCGCGCCGTCAGGACAGACTCGAACGAGCTGACGATGGCCGACCCGGGCCTCTTTGAGTTCGATATCGCTCTGCCCGAGGGTGTTTCCCTGCCCGAGCAGGTGGCGCTGCCGCGACATTTCTCGGGCATCGTCCTCGATGACGTCACCGGGCAGCCCATCGACGGTGCGCTGGTCCGCATCGACTCGGATCAGGGCGACCTCGTCGAGGCCCGCACCGATTCCGACGGGACGTTTGTGCTCGAGCCGAGGTTCGAGGCGGATTTCGTCGCTGTCACTGCGTCCAGGATGGGTTACACACCCTCTGCGATGAATCTGCCCATCAAGGATCTGGAGCGGGGCGTCGTCCGTGAAATCAGGCTCGATCCCGTGCGTGACACCGTGATCGCGATCGAAGAGGATCCTGTGGTGCGACATCTGGGGGACAACGCATTCGGAGGCAGGATCAACAGCCAGTTCCAGAAAGAGAGCGAGGGGACGCAGTTCAGCGCCGAGTTCGAGTTATCGGGTGATCAGCATCGCGCTCTTGGAGAGCGAGCGGCGGTCGTCTTGTTCGCAAAAGGGCTGCAGGCCGGGAATCTGATCCGTATCAACGGACACGAGGTCCCAAGGCGCCTCGACCGTTCGCCTTCGGACGGGAGTTTCGGCGAGTTCCAGGCACTCTTTGATGCCTCATGGCTCAGACCGGGTTCCAATACCGTCGAGATCGAGAGCCGCGTGAGCTCGGGCTCGGATCACGACGATTTCGAGTTCGTCAACATCCGTGTGCTCCTGGCGCCCGCTGAAGAGCCCGCCCCCCGGCAGCGCCGAAGGTCTGAGAACATGCTTTAGATTGCTCGCGGAGTGTCCGGATAACTGCCGCGTGATAGGTGATTCCATGAATTACCATCCTCAGGCGGTGAATTCGGGACTCGCGGCTGAAGTTCACTGACAAGAGACCGATATCCACCGAGACCAAATGCTGTCAAGGGTTAGGTGGGTCCCGCGTATGTCGATCGTGAAAAAGATGAATACGAAGCGCCGCTCCAGTGTGCTCGAGCGGCAAGCACCTGGTGTTCCATCGGGTTTGCTGGCTATCGCATGCGTTCCCTTGCTCGCGCCTGGCGCGATGTTTGGGTATACGTATTGGCGGAACCAGAGCTTCACGCTCAGCGATCCGGTCCACTATCTGATCCTGATTCTCCCTGTCGTTCTCTCGATTCTGCTCTTCCGCCGCCAGAGACAGGCTCTCAAGCAGATCGCCTCGGTATCCGAGGCTGTTCAGCTGGCGGCTTCCGGACAGGCAACGGCAACCGAGCTGCTGATCTCCGAACACGAAGCAGGCCCAGGCCGGAGCTGGAATGGGATCGTCAGAGCATTTCTGACCGAACGAACCTCTGATACCGGGGAGCTGTCCGCGGTCAGTACTGGAATTTCGCTGAGTGCCGGGACCATACTGAATTCGCTGAGCCTTGCGGTCTGTGGCGTTGATCGGGCGGGGAATATTCTCGTTGCGAACACAGCCGCAGACCGGTTCTTTCGCAGAGATGTTTCGCAGATGCACGGAGCCCCTCTCCGGCCTCTGCTCGAGGAAGAGCCGCTTCAGACGTTCGATGATGTCATGATGGGGCGCGTGCAGCGCCGCAACAGCGTCGATTTCCAGCGAGAGAGCGAGTCCAGCCAGAGCGACGAGATCCTCCGGCTCACGGTCATCCCGACACGCGAGATCGATGGAGTCTACGCGGTCGTGACCGTTGAAGACGTCACCCGGCAGCGTTTCGCGGAGAAGTCGCGCCACGAGTTCATCGCGCAAGCCACCCATGAGCTGCGAACGCCGCTGACGAACATCCGCCTTTACGTCGAAGAAGCCATCGACGCGGGCGAGAACGAGGGCAACGCGCGCTCCGAGGCGCTCAATGTCATCTCCCACGAGTCGCTGCGTCTTGAGAGGCTGGTTTCGGAGTTGCTCGACATCTCCGAGCTCGAAGCCGGGGCGAGGGTGATGGACAAGGGTGACGTGCGGATCGATCAGCTAATGGAGCAGATCAAGTCCGACTACGTCGCGATGGCCGAGAGCAAGGACGTTGCGCTTGTTTTCGAGCTGCCGCCGAAGTTGCCCGTCATCCAGGGCGACCGGGACAAGATCGCCGGCGCGCTGCACAACCTGCTCGGCAATGCGATCAAGTACACCCCTTCGGGCGGTTCAGTCACGGTCAGACTCGACGACGAAGAGGGCGTCCTTCGGTTTGTCTTCATCGATACCGGCATCGGCATTACGCCCGAAGAGCAGACGCGTGTCTACGACAAGTTCTTCCGTTCCGCTGATCAGCGTGTCAGCGCGATCGAGGGAACGGGGCTTGGGCTTGCGTTTGCCCAGCAGGTCGCCCAGATGCACGGCGGCGAGCTCACTCTCGACTCGGAACTCGACCACGGAAGCACGTTCACGTTCAGCATGCCAAAGCCAAAGCTGGCGGCGTAGTGGAGTCGAATCATGAACATCGACATCCAACAGCAGGCCGCGGTCACCGTCCTGGTCCCGAAGGGGCCATTGGTTGCGGGCGACGCCAATCAAGTGCGTGAAGCCGTTGGCGAGGCGATCGCAAGCAACCTCGGGAGAGTCGTGCTCGATATCTCCAAGGTGCCCTACGCCGACAGCAAGGGGCTGGAGATGATCTACGAACTCGGGACCGAGCTCGTCAGCGCGGGGCGAGTCTTCAAGCTCGCCGGCGCGAACGAAACGATCCGGGAAGTGCTCGCGATCACCGAAGTCGGTGCGGTCTGCGAGCAGTTCGATGACGTGACCACTGCCGTCCGGAGCTTTGCATGAGTCTGAAAAGGCGGACAAAGCGGGTCGGTGAGACGCTGATCGAAGACGGCGCGATCAGCGAGGAGCAGTTGCAGCGCGCGCTCATCGAGCAGGCACGAACGGGCGAGAAGCTCGGGGCGTTGCTCGTTGACCAGGGGATCGTGTCCGGCCAGACTCTGGTGCACTCGCTGGCCAAGTGCCTGGGTGTTCGGGGGTGTCACCTCCGGCACGGCCTGATCGATCCTGCGCTGGTCTCTGAAGTCGGGGAAGAGGAGTGCGAGAAATCGATCCTCATCCCGATGTTCAAGGTGGGATCGACGCTGACGGTGGCGATGGCCGAGCCGCAGAATCTCCCAACAATCGATCGCCTTCGTCGCATTACGGGCTGCGACATCCGGCCCATCCTCGCGCTCGAGAGCAACATCCTCGAGTTCGTGCGCAAGTACAAGGGCGGCAACGTCGACGTCGACGAGTTCCTGATGTCGCTTGGCGACCAGGATCTCGAGGTCGTCGAACGCGAAGCGATCGACGAGGGACCCGAGACCGACCTGGACAAGATGGTGGCAGGCAGCCCCATCGTGAACCTTGTGAACATCGCGCTGCTGACCGCGGTCAAGGACGGCGCAAGCGATATCCACATCGAGCCCGATCGTCGGGGCACACGGATCCGCTACCGCATCGACGGCATGCTGCGGGATCTGATGAACCCGCCTCCGGGCATGCACGCCGCGATCGTGAGCAGGATGAAAGTCATCGGAAAGATGGATATCGCCGTCAAGCGGCTGCCTCAGGAAGGGCGAGTCCGGATCCTCGCGGAGGGACGCGAGATCGATCTGCGTGTCTCGAGCATGCCCACGCTGCTGGGCGAGAAGCTCGTGGCGCGTGTACTGGATAAGTCCAATCTGCGCGTCCGCCTTGAAGAGCTCGGATTCAGGCCCGACGCGATGAAGACGTTCCGCGCGTTGCTCGACAGGCCGCACGGGCTTCTGCTCGTGACCGGGCCGACGGGTTCCGGCAAGACCACGACGCTCTACTCGGCTCTGGATCAGCTACGCACGCCCGAGCGGAACATCGTCACGGTCGAAGACCCCGTCGAGTACCAGGTGAGCCTTGTCAACCAGATTCAGGTGAACGATCAGATCGGGCTGAGCTTCTCGCGGGCGCTGCGGAGCATCCTGCGACAGGACCCAGACATCATCATGATCGGTGAGATCCGCGACGAGGATACGGCGCGGGTCGCTGTGCAGGCATCGCTGACCGGTCACCTTGTGCTGGCAACGCTGCACACGAACGATGCGCCCGGCGCCGTTGCGCGTCTTCTGGACATGGGCATCGAGCCCTACCTGCTCTCGGGCGCGATCATCGGGTCGGTGGCGCAGCGTCTGCTCAGGCGGATCTGCCCGCACTGTGCTTCGAAATACTACCCCGGCGAGCAAGCCATGATTGATGCGGGGCTGCCACTGCAGGGAAGCCGATCCTTCCGGAAAGGTGCCGGGTGCCAGCAGTGCCACGACTCGGGGTTCCTCGGACGGCTCGGTGTGTACGAATTGATGGATGTGACCCCGGAAATCCGTAGGCTGGTCCACATCGGTGCGCCCTCGCACGAGCTGCGTCTGAAACTCCGCCAGGATGGCATCCCAACGCTCCGAGAAGAAGCTGTCCGGCTCGCGCTCGATGGCGTGACAAGCCTCGAAGAAGCACTCAGGGTCACACACGGCGACGGCGATGACCACGAGCTTGACGTCAGGAAGCCTCCTGAGAATCAGCTGGGAGTCGCGGCATGAACTACAGATACACCGCCTTTACCAAGGATGGCTCGCGGAAGAGCGGGACGATCGAGGGCGACTCGATCGAGCACGCGCGATCGCTCGTCCAGACGCAGGGGCTCTACGTCGGCGAGATCACCGAATCCGGGCAAACAAAGGCTTCGGGCGCTCGTCGTCGTTCGCTCCTGGCGCCGAGCACGCTGAAGAACGTGTCGAGCTTTACGCGGCAGATGTCGGTCCTGACCAGTAGCGGCACACCGATCGTGCAGTCACTCGAAGCCGTCAGTCGTCAGGCCCACGATCCTCGATGGAAGGCGCTGCTGGAAGACCTGCAATCACACGTCGAAGAGGGCAACCAGCTCTCCGATGCGATGGCCCTGTACCCGCATGTCTTTGACGAGGTGTACCGCGCAATGATCGCAGCGGGTGAATCCGGTGGCGGCTTCGACAAAATCCTGACACGCCTGTCTCGGTTGGTCCGCCAGGAAATGGCGGTTCGGAACAATGTCACCGGGGCCATGGTCTATCCGGCGCTGCTGGTGACCGTCGCCGGCGGCGTCATGGTGCTCCTGGCGTTTACGGTTCTGCCCAGATTCCGCGAGCTCTTCGAGACGCTCAACGCTCCGATCCCCGCATCAACGGCTTTCATTATGGCAACGGCCGAGTTCCTCAAGAGCTACTGGCTTCTCGTGCTCATCGGGCTCGGCGCTGCCGGAACGGGTCTGCATTTCTGGATGCGCAGCCATGGAGGTCGCCTCAGAGTGCACGCGTTCCAGCTGCATATGCCCCTGTTCGGGCACGTGATCCGAGCGTTCAAAACCGCAAAGATCGCGCGCGTGATGGGCGTGCTGCTGGAAGCGAGGGTGCCGCTGCTCGAATCGCTCGAGATCGCCCGCACGAGCGCCGGCAATCTCCACTACACATCGCTGATCGATGCGGCAAAGGAGCGTGTCGAGCGCGGTGAGGCTATGAGCGACGCCTTCAGCGGATCGCCGTTGATCACGCCTGCCGTGTGCGAGGCCATCAGGAACGGCGAGCAGACCGGACGGGTCGGTGAGGTGCTGATGAATCTAGCTGATCTGATGGACGAGGACAACGATCTCGTCGTTCGATCGCTGACGAGCATCCTCGAACCGCTGATCCTGTCGGTGCTCGGGGTCCTTGTGGGTGTGATCGCGCTGAGTCTGTTCCTGCCGTTGTTCGATCTGACTGCATCTACGGGGGCCGGGTAATGCTGAGTGCTGGCTCACCAGTAACGGTAGGGATCGATATCGGGGCCACGGTCCTGCGTGGCGTTGCGCTCAGGCAGCGCGGCAGCACGCACGAGGTGCTCGCTGCTGTGGAAACGGTCCGAGCCCCGAATCATCCGGTGCCGACTCTGCTCGACGTTGAAAGGCTCATTCACGCCCTCCAGCGCCAGGGAGTCGAAACGCGCTCTGTCGTGATCGTCGCGCCCTCGGACCGGCTCGCAAACGCCATCATGGAGCTGCCACCCCGCTCGTCTGGCGCGCCGATCGAGACGCTGGCACGAACCGAGCTGAACAAGAATGTCACGGGCGACCTTGAGGTGTTCGTCTGGGATCTTCCCCCGGGGCGGAATGCACGGGCGAGCGAGTATCTCGCGATCGGCCTGGCGCACTCTGTTGCGATGGAGCTGATGGCCCCCTTCCTGCAGGCCGGGCTGACTGTCGAGGCGATCGAGCCGGAAGTGACCGCGCTGGAGCGCATCACGGGCGCCAACGCACGGATCATTCTCGATGTCGGCACGCGCAGCCTCTGCATCTACGCGTACGAAGCGAGCAGGACGCTCTTCTTCAGGCATGTCGAGCTCTCAGGGGACGCCCTCGACTCAGACCGTGTTCGGGCGGTCATGACAGGCACGATCGACTATGTCGCGGCTCGATTCCCCGCGCTCGAAGACGGTTCGGTCTTCGTGCTTGGCGACGATCAGCAGATCGAACGGATCGCAGCCACTCTCTTGCGCGAGTATGACACAGAGATTCAGCGTGAGCTCCAGCACAATCTCAGGCTACCCGCCTGGCTCGGGGATACGAAGCTCGATGCGAGGTGGACGACCGCGATTGGTCTTGCGACTCGGCCTCAGCAAGCGGAGGTGGCTGCATGAACCAGCCCAATCTCCTGCCCCAGCCGATCAAGGAAAGGATCGTCCGCAAGAGGAGGCTCGGTCTCTGGCTGCGCGTCGTCGGGTCCTTCGGCTTTCTTGGTGTCGCTGGCTGCGTCGTCGCCGGGTTCTATCTCGGTGACATGAATGCACCTGTGCGCGAGCAGCTCCTGGAAGTTCGATCGATCATCACCCAGCTCGAGGCTTCCGAAGCTGCAGCGTGGTCCAGGATTGCGACCGGCACGCACGAGCTCGGAGTCGCCGAAGACATCGCCGGCCAGCCGGACTGGCGCATCCTTCTTGATGTACTGGCTGCGGGCCTGACCGACGGCGATTATCTCGAGCAGGTGCAGACCGCGCTGGTCCTTGGGCGTGATCAGAAAGTGGCTCCACCATCGGCGGCGGCAGCTGGCCCGTACAGAGTCACCGTCCGCGGCGTGACCCTGCTCCAGGGCGATGCGACGCGGTACGCCGTCTATCTCGAGGGCTGCAAGCTCTTCGATTCCGTGCGCCTCGTTGCGACTCAGCCAAGGCCCGATATCAACAGTCGCGCTGTCGGTTTCGAGATTATCTGCGAGATCGGGCTCGTCGCGGAGAAGACGAAATGAACATGAAATCGATCGATGCCATCGGTGTGGGGCTGGTGCTCGGGGTCGCAGGGCTGCTGTATATCGCCGGTGTGCGTCCCCTCCAGAACGCCCACGCCGATACGGTCAAGCACAAGGCCGACCTCTGGCTCGCCAACGGCACACTGAAAGAGCGCCGACTCACGGAGAGCCAGGCTTCGCAAGCCGCGCAGCAGCTGACGGATCGACTCGAACAGCTCGATATCAATCTCCACAACATCGATCAGATGAATACGAGGCTCGCCGGGCTGACTAGCCTTGCCGAGAAAGCCGGGCTGACGATCGAATCGTTCAGGCCGGGCGAGCAGCTCAGTGAGGAGAGGTACCGAGCGGTCGTGATCTCCCTCGTGGGACGCGCCAGCTACGGCCAGGTCTCCGACTTCCTGGGCAGCCTGCGACGGAACTTCCCCGATACGGGGCTGCAGAAGATCACACTCGAGCGCGTGTCGGGCAACGACGCCACCGGCAGGCTCCAGATCGAGATGGTCTGGTACGCGGCACCTGCGGCTTCTGCGGGTTCTGCGGATCGCAAGGGTGCCCGGCCCACGAATTGAGCGAAACGGGTTGGCAAGGCCCGTTTCCAATCCCATGCTCACGGTGTGGCGGGAAAAAAGAAACCTAATCTGTTGTACGTGGTCATCCTCGGAGTCGCCGGGGTCGGTCTTGCGGTGGATACCTTTATCCTTCGCGCCGATGCCGGCACCGTAGCGGTCACGACCGAGAACCAAGCCGACGCCCAGACCTCATCGGTCGGTGCGCCCAAGGTCATGGTCAAGAACGAGCCACTCGGTGAGAGGTTCGATGAAGCCATGGCCCTGCTCGCTTCGCCGGCGTTCCGTCGCCTGGATGGGTTCAGCAAGCCAAACCTTGATTCTTCCGAGCCGGTTCAGTCGACCGAAGGGGAATCCGTTGGGGTCGGATTTGCCTCCCGGCACAGACTCACCGCTGTCCTGAGCCAGCCGAGCGGCGACCTCGCGGTCGTCGACGGGCTCTTGCTCCGCATCGGGGAGAAGGTCGAAGGACTCCGGCTGACGAAGATCGAGAACGACGGCGTCTACTTCGAATCCGAAGGCAAGACGATCCGTCTGCCCCTGGCAAGGCCGGGGTTCGACCGATAATCGGTCTCCGCAGGAGAAAAACCCAAATCTCAGTGTCAGCGTGATCAAGTCACGCTCCGTCGCTGCCGAATTGAGGAGCAGTGAATCTTACAAGGGGGATTTGTCCGATGCTCTCACATCACCGTCATTCACGCCGGGCTTTCAGTCTGATCGAGCTCGTCATCGTGGTTGTTATTCTCGGTATCATCGGCGCCGTTGCGATCCCTCGCATGAGCCGAGGCGCCGAGGGTGCTGCTGAGTCAGCGCTCGTCTCGAATCTCGCCACACTCCGCGGCTCCATCGAGCTCTTCGCTGCCGAGCACGGCGGTACCTTCCCGACCGTGGCCAACTTCAGCGACGAACTCCTGCTCTACACCAACGCCTCCGCTGGTACCAGCGCCACCAAGACCGGCGCGTTCATCTACGGCCCGTACCTGCGTGCCATCCCCGCTCTGCCCGTCGGTGCCAGGCAGGGAGGCACTCTCGTCGCTGCCGCAGACGCCGCGAACGTCGGCTGGATCTATGACCAGACCACCGGCACCATCACCGCAAACTGCACCAACGCCGAAGTCAACGGCACCGGCAAGCAGTGGAATTCGTTCTAAACCACTTAGAGCAGGCGTCGTATGATGCATCGCTCCCCATCTGAATGCAACACGCTCGCACCGGCCGGTCTGCACCGGCCGCGTGCGTTTACATTGATCGAACTGGTCGTCGTGATCGTCATCATGGGCATCATGGCTGCCGTTGCGGTCCCGCGATTTGCCTCTGCGGCCTCCAGGTACCGCGTTGACGCCGCGGTCCAGCAGATCATCGCCGACGTGAACACGACCGCGGCCGTGGCAAACCTCGCCTCGGAAACACGCCTCATCCAGTTCGACGCCTCGACGGAAACCTATACGCTCGTCGCCCAGAAAGCCCTGAACAATCCGGCAGCCAATCAGGTGGTCGATCTGAGCGTCGAACCCTTTGGCGCCAATCTCCTGCAGATCTCCTTCGGGGGCGACAGCGAGCTGCAGATCTCCGGGTATGGCCTGCTCCTCGAATCGGGACAGCTGACGGTCGCGTCCGGACGCAACGCGCGCCGAATCACTTTCACGCAGGGATCGACCGTGGCGAGCGTCGTGGACCTCACGCTCAACGAGCCGACCAACAACGAAACGATCGATGTCAAAGATACCGGCCCGACTCGAAAGTTCGATGTCGGAGGCGTTGCTCAGGCGATGGGGGGGTGATGAAACGCCGAGGATTCACTCTGATCGAGCTTGTCGTCAGCCTCGGCATCGTCGGGGTCCTGGCGATGGCCATGGGCTCGACCATCACGCTGAGCATGCGGGCGCTGCCCACCGCCAGCGGCGGGCTCGAGACCCAGGCCAGCGCCGGGCGAGCGCTGCAGATCATCGGTAGCGACGTCCGGCTCGCATCGGCTGTCGCGATGCCGGACGATCGCACGCTCACCCTGACCATCCCGGATCAGACCGGGGACGCATCGGCTGAAACCGTGACGTATGCCTGGGCAGGGAACTCGGGCGATCCGTTCACACGCACATACAACGCGGAGTCAAGCACGCTGCTCACCTCAGTGACGGACCTCAAGATCGTGAGCCTGACCCGGTCGAGCATCGCGACCGATGAGCGGACGACCACACCCTCGGACCGCCTCCGCGTGACGATCGGTGTCGGCACGGCCGAGACCGTCAGCGTCCAGGCCGAGTTCCGACTCTTCAACACGAGGGCCCCGTGATGATCCATCGCGCACGAGGATTCGCGATGATCGAGGTCGTCATGTCGACCGCCATTATCGCAGGGCTCACGGTGGGGGCGCTCACGCTCGTCGCGTCCACATCCGCCCACAAAGCCAACGCGGCAAACATCGCGCGGGGCCAGATGCTCTGCAGATCGCTCGCCGAGGAGATCGCCACAAGGCCCGTTCTCGATTGGTCCAAAGGGGCGATCGATATCGAAGTGGACGTGGGCCTATTCAAAGTCTCCGGCATCGACTCCAAGGGTGTCACCATCACCGTCGGCACCGGAAACCGGACAACCTTCTCGACCATCGACCAGTACTCCAACTACACCGAGAGCCCGCCGAAAACCGAAGGCGGCAACGATATCGCGGGCTTTACGGGATGGACCCGAACGGTCAAGGTCAGCCCCGCGGTGATGGCGACACCAAACTCGGATTCAGCGAATGAGACCGGGCTGCGTCGGGTGACCGTCACGGCTTCCTATCAGGGCAAGACGGTGGCCTCGACAACGTTCCTCCGGAGCTCGGAGTGGGAGCCGGTGCAGCCATGATGATCAGGAACACTCCAACCCGTCGCGGCGCGATCTATGTCCTCGTGCTGGTCGTTTCGATCATCGTCACGCTGATCGGCATCCTGGCCCAGCGGATGGTGCAATCCCAGGCGCGCGTCGCCCGCATCCACGCCCAGCGTGACAAAGCCGCGGCGCTCGCCGAATCCGCGGTGCAGTGGGGCATCCACCTCGTCTCACTCAACGATGCATGGCGTGTCTCGCTCACTTCGGGGTCGCAAATCCGCACGATGAATCTCGGCGAGGGCCAGATCAGCGTCACCATCACGGACAAAGTCGACGGCGATCTCGCCGACAGCGAGACCGACGAGTTCACGATCACCGGCACCGGCACGATCGGCGACGCGGTCCAGACGTACTCGGTGTCGCTTGAGATCCCTGTCGGGGCCGCTCACCCGTCGCTGGACAAATCCCTGACCGCGGGCGGACGTCTCGAAGTTGATCCGGGTACGCTCACGCTCGAGAGCGGCGGTACAGCCAGGTCGCAATACAATCGACTCGGTCTCCCATATGTTATTCCAACAGTAACCATATCGAACCCAGTCGATCTCCCCAATCCAGCGCTGATCGATATCTGGGTCCAGAAGGGAACCGTCATCCCTGCCGCGCTTCATAAGAACAAGATCGAATCCGCGACGTTCTCTTCGACCGCGGCGCCGTATGGGATCACCCCGAATCCGGACGGGATCTACGTCATCGACGGGGGTGCCAAGCATGTCGAGATGCGTTACTGCCAGATCCAGGGCACGCTCATCGTCAAGAATCTGGGCGGCAAGGTTCTCGATCTCGAAGCGTGCCGGTTCAGCTTCGGTGCCAATGGCGGCCCGACGCTGATCGTCGATGGCGATGCCTCATTCGATACCGGATTCGCGGCCGGGGTGAGTCAGGGCTTGATGTATGTCAACGGGTTTGTCGAGTTTGTCCGGGAGTACATGATGGTCGGGACCATGATTGCGACCGGCAATGTGACAGTGAAGACGACTTATGTCAGCATCAACGATCACCCATCGGCGACCGCCGGCCCCCCAGAAGGGTTCAATGTTCCCGAATCCTTGCGGGTCAAGGCCGGAAGCTGGCAGCGGAATGTGAACTGAATCCGGGTCAGGGTTCAGGCCGCGGCCTTGCGCTGCGCCTTGGCCTGGGCGACCATCGCGTCGAACGTCGCAAGGTCGATCATCATGAAGGCATCGACGATCGCGGGATCGAACTGCGAGCCCTTGCACTTCTCCAGCTCCGCCAGCACCTTGGCCCTGGGCATCGCATCTCGGTACGCCCGGTTGGAGCTCATCGCGTCGAAGGTGTCGGCGCACGCCAGGATCTTGGCGATCATGGGGATCTCGTCGCCAGCCAGGCCAGACGGATAGCCCCGCCCGTCGATCCGCTCGTGGTGGTGGAGCACCCCCGGCAGCACGTCCTCGAGTCCCGTCAGGTCCTTGAGGATCCTAAAGCCGATCTCGGGGTGCTTCTTGATCTCATCGAATTCTTCGTCGGTCAGGCGCCCCGGCTTGCAGAGCACCGCCTCGGGCACGCCGATCTTGCCCACGTCGTGCAGCAGCCCGCAGATCTTCACCCGCTCGGCTTCCTGGCTCGTCATCCCAAGGTTCAGGGCGATCTGCTCGCCGATATGCGCGACGCGCTGCGAGTGACCGTTGGTGTACGTGTCCTTGGCATCGATCGCCGCCGAGAGCGACTCGACGATCCCGACGAAGAGCTTCTTCTGGTGATCAAAGAGGCGTGCGTTGGACAGGAAGATCGAGGAGAAGCTCGCGGCCGCCTCGATCAGCTTCGTGTCGTAGCTCGAGATCACGCCCCCATCGGATTGCTTGTCACCCGCGACGATGATCGCGTCCGTGCCATAGTCCGTCGGGAGCGAGCGCACGATCGCGCCCAAAGTGTCGCTCCACTCTTCGAGCGAAGTATTGTTCTTGATCGCGTTCAGCAGGCGATCCTGAGCGGCGTATCCATCGGGCCCCGCGTCCGCGTTCCCATCCCAGAACGTCCGCGCTGGCAGCAGATTCATGTCCTTGCCCACGTTCATCGCGACGAAGCCAAAGTTGAGCGTCTCGCGGATCTTGTGGCAGACGTGCACGATGAACTTCTCGGGGTGATCGATGTTCCGCATCACCCGCCCGAGCGAGTAGAGCAGCTCGAGCGTCTCGTATGCCTCGCCCAGGCGGTGCGAGAGATCATCGGTGTCGTTGAAAAGCTCGTGGAGCGCCGTCAGATCGGCTGCTGTCTGGCGCAGAAGGCCGGAGATGACCTCGAGCCCTTCCCTGTTCTGCAGCGGGCAAGAGGCCAGGGGCGAATCGTCCGGGAGATCGCCCGTCCTGGCGTGGGCGAAGACCGTTCCAACCGTTCGGCTCCGGCGCACCACGGAGATGGCGATCACCGAGATTCCCGCTCCGCCCTCGAATACCGGCTCGCCCCATTCGCTGGATCGATCAACCAGCCGGGCGATCCACTCGCCCGATCCGAATGCCTGAGCACCTGACTGATGGGAGCACTCGATGAAGGACGGATCCGCAGCAACCGTCACGCACCGCAAGCCCAGCGCCTCGCAGCGCTTGGACAGCTCGCTGCCCACGTGCGCCAGGCACCGGCTGTCGATATCCGATTCCAGTGTCGTCTGGCTGCTCAAGCGGCGATTCCTTGTACGGCTTGCGATGAATTGTCGTCCAGGATCTCGCTCACGCTCCGGAGAATGTCACTGGCGGCAAATGGCTTCTCAAGCACTCGGACGATGCGCGTCGTCGCGGCGAGCTGCTGGTCCAGAAGGAAGCCGCGCCCGCTGAGCATCAGGATCGGGATGTGGGCGGTCGCCGGATCGCCCGCGAGCATCGTGGCCATCCCGAGCCCATCGACGCGGGGCATCTGCAGATCCGAGACGATCAGATCGGGCTGGAATGCTCTGGCGGTGAGGAAGCCCTCCTCGCCGTCCCGAGCGGTCCGGACTTCGTAGCCCTCACGCTCGAGTTTGCGCGAGAGCACGAGCGTGACATGCGGCTCGTCGTCAACCAGCAATAGTCGCTTGCAACCCATCGTTTCTGGCTCCGTGTGCTGGAATCCCAACAACGGAACATCGACCGTCAGGCGGTCCAAATTTCGCCCGAAGGGTCGAATAAAGACCCTCGTACGTCCCCCGACACCGAAATTCACAAAGTTGATTCGATAATCAGCGGGACGACGGATTCTCGGACGTGTCCGTATCCCCCTGGTGCCCCGGGGGCGACAGGCGGAGATACCGCGAGAGCTTCCTGGCGCCGAGGTAGAACGGAATCGTGTCCAGCATCGCTATGACGAACTTGAACGCGTACCCGGTCAGAATGAAGACCGCCAGCTGAGGCCAGATCGTCCGCTCGGGGTCCACGGGCAACGCCTTGGCGTAGAAGTGGGTGATCAGGATCACCGCGACCGTGTCCACAAGCTGGCTCACCAGCGTCGAGCCGTTGTTGCGGATCCAGAGATACCGCCCGCGTGTCAGGCTTTTCCAGAAGTGAAAGACATGCACGTCCACAAGCTGAGCGATCAGGTACGCGATCATCGAGGCGGTGACCGCCCCAAACGCCAGAGTCCGGATTTCAAAGAACACCGGCTCTCTGTCCGCAGAATCTCGAACGATCTCACCCGCCGGGTCGATCGATTCGAAGCCCGGCAGCACGCCCCCGATCCAGAGAATGAACACCACCCAGATGTTGAGCAGGAGCCCGACCCAGACGACCAGATTGGCTCGCTTTTTGCCGTAGAGCTCGCTGATGAAATCCGTACAAAGGAATGTAAGCGGGTACGGGAGCACGCCGACCGCGACCGCAAAGATGGTGTCGACGCCATCGCCGTCGAAGTCGTAACCCCACAGCTTGATGAACCGCGAGATACCCAGGATGTTGAGCATCGCCAGCGTCCCAAGGAACAGGCCTGCCAGCACGAGAAAGACCCCCTCGCGTCGATCGTGGAGCTGGCGCGGGGTCAGTTCGGGCAGATCGTGGTATCGGTGCTGCTGGCTGGGGAGCATGTCGCCGTGATGGGCCATAGCCCAAGATTAGCCGGGCTTGCGGTTCCTGCTAGCATGGTGGACAACCCGGCAAGGAGGCCCAGCCGTGAGTGAATCGGTATCGGATGCAGAAGTCTCGATCGAGCAGGCCGTCGAGGCGGTCCTGCTGACGAGCGACAAACCAGTCCGCCCCGCGCAGATCGCCGACGCCCTGACCGAATCCCTCGGCCAGCCCGTCGACGCCGATCAGGTCCGCCAGGCGGCTTCCGTGCTCAACGAGTCCTACGCCGATTCAGGCCGGGCGTTTACGATCGAGACGATCGCATCGGGTCTCCGCATCATGGCAAGACCCGAGCTTGCGGGGGTTCTGGCCTCATTCCACGGCCAGCGTGCTTCGACCCGTTTGAGCCGGGCCGCACTAGAGACTCTGGCCATCATCGCGTACCGCCAGCCCGTCACACGGGCCGAGATCGAGAACATCCGCGGCGTCGCCTGCGGCGAGGTGCTCCGCTCGCTCATGGATCGCAGGCTTGTCACCATCGCCGGGCGGGCTGAGGAGCTCGGGCGACCGATGCTCTACGGCACCACACGGGACTTCCTGACCCAGTTTGGCCTCGGGAACATCCGCGATTTGCCGGAGATGACTGACCCCCACGCTGTCAGCGCCGTGCGCACGAAACCCGCCAATGTGCGGGATTCCCAGGATTCGGCCGATGTAGAGACAGAGCCCGCCCCTGCCGAGCAGGCCATGGAGACCAGCGAATCATGACCCACGCACGGACCGCGGCCTTTGTGACACTCTGCCTGAGCGTCTTTCTGACCGCGTGTGCGCCGGTTGCCGTCAAAGGCAGGGTGATCGCCGGGCAGCTGAGCGTCATCGCCGCGGTGCAAACGGGCGACCCGCGTCTCGCCGAGCCGGGCGTGCCCGGGATGCGTGTCATCGCGACACAGAAAATCAACAACAATCGCACGATCTCGGCTGTCACCGACAAGAACGGCGACTTCCGCATCCCGCTCAAGGGCGACGCAGGGCTGGCCCAGAACCTGACGTTCAGCATCGAGGGCGAGGGCTATCTCCCGGTCCAGGTCGAGATGCCCACTCCGACACCACAGCAGCGACTTCTTGTTGTTTTGAAGCCGCTGCGGAGTTCGAGCGAATAAGAAGGCATGACCACCCTCGGGCGGCAACTCGAGCTCCGTGCCCCCGACGCCCGGCGTGACCATCTTCACCTTGTTGCGGTCCTCTATATCGGCGCCACGATTCTCCTCTTGCTCGGCGCGATGAGCAGCCAAAACAACCTTCTCTTTGCTGCGGTCGGGCTGGCGCTGGCCACCGTGATCGTCAGCGGCTTTGTCGCCGGCAGCTCCATGATGGGCCTGCGGTTGGCGCGCCGGCTGCCGGTGGTTGCCGAGGCGGGTGCCACGGTGCGCGTCGGCTATATGACCCAGAACCGCAACAAGGTCATCTCCGCCTACGCGATCCGTATCACCGACACCGCCCGCGGGCCTGCGGGCAGCACGATCCCGATCCGCATCGGCACGGATCGCATTGCCGCTCGAGGCGACCGGATGATCAGCGCTTTCGTCACCCTTCCAACAAGGGGCCGCTGGAGCTTCGGGCCGAGCCGCCTCATGACCATGTTTCCCTTTGGGATCTCCAAGAAGTCGATGCGGTTCGATACGGGCGACTCGCTGCTCGTCACTCCGGCGCGGCGCAGGCTCAGGCCGGGCGTGCTCGGGCATCTTGAAACCACGGGCGAGGATGGGCGTTCGGATCCAAGACGCCGAGGCCAGGGGGCCGAACTGTTTGCGCTCCGCGATTACACGCGGGGCGATCCGGTTTCTTCGATCGCCTGGCGAGCCTCGGCCAAGTGGGGGCGGATGATTAGCCGCGAGGCAGCCGCTCCACGGGCGCGCCGGGTCTGGATCGTGATCGAGGCCTCCTTTGAGAGCCTTCACAACCGCGAACCCGAAGCCGAGGCCGCGGTCCGTCTCGCACAGGCCGCGGGCAGAAGGCTCTGCGAGCTCGGGGTCGCGCCTGGGCTCAGCGTGCCCTCGTGCGCCGTTTCCATCCCTCCGGACTTTACGGACACACCCGAGCCGATCTGGCTGACCGCGCTGGCCACGCTGGGCGATGAGCAGAACAAGCTCGGACATTCACGCTCCGTCTCGAGCATCGACGGCGTCGTCGCAGTCGGCCCCGGGACCACGCCCGGCGCGACTGTCGTGCTCGATCCGGCCCGCGAGGATGCGCTCACACTGGGCGCCGAGACTGTCGCAGGAAACGAGGCCGGTCGATGACCCCTCGCGCCGCCTGGCTGACGACCGCAACGCTCCTGACCGCGATGGTCATGTACGTGCTCTCGGCTGGCGAGAGCGACCTGGTGCTCCTGCTGATCCCGGTCGCCGCGGGTGTGCGGTTCTTCGGCTACCAGAAAGTTGGCGCTCTGGCCCCGCCCTGGGTGGTCGCGGTCCTCACGTTTGCTGCCGTTTTTTACGCAGCATTCCACGTGCTCGCAAGCGGGCCGCAGATCTGGGTGCTCGCCGAGTTCGTTGCGGTGTTGGCGGTGATTAAGTCGCTTGAGCGTTGGTCCGCTCGGGATGACCTGCAGATCATCCTGGTCTCGATCTTCCTCGTCCTCGCATCGATCGTCGCGAGCAGCACTTTGCTCGTTGGACTCATCGTCCTGCTTTTCGTGCCCCTGCTGACTTTCAGCACGATGGCCCTCCAGATCGAGGGCGCGTTGAGCTTTGGCGATCCCGACGCCGACAGGATCGAGCGTTCGCGACTCGTGCGGCGCACCGAAGAGCGGGGCGCGGGATTCGGGCCGATCGTCGGAATCTTTACGTCATCGTTCGTGCTCATCCTCTCGATCGCGGTGGTCGCCTTTGTGCTGCTCCCCCGCGGCATCGGCAGCGACACCATCGGCGGCCTCACCCGCCCGGTGATCGGACGGGCGACCGGGTTTCGCAACACCGTTGAGCTTGGTCGAGGCGGACTGATCTCAAACGATCAGACCATCGTGATGGAAGTGGAGATCCTGAATCCACGCACCGGATACTCGATGGGCGCGACCGGGCGCGTCTTCCATCTCAGGGGCACGGCACTTGGCACCTATGACAACGGCAACTGGACGCGATTCGTACCCGAGGGGCAGGACAGATTCGATGACTACACCGTCAGGCAGGCCGGCCTGAGGTATGATTTCAAAGGAAACATCGGGCAAGCTGATGTCAAGCAGATCATCCATCTGACTCCCAACGCGTCCGACAGCGGCATCCTCTTTTCGGTCTGGACGCCGCTCCGGATCAGTTTCTCGGAAGCCATCGCAAGCGAGATCGCGGTCGACAACCGCGCCCGCACCGCGAGCCTTACCGATTCCAAGTCCCGCATCACCAAGTACGAGGTGCTCTCCAGGGCAACCACGGGTCGCAGGCTGGAGGGCACCCTCACACGGACGCCGGCCTCATTCGAGAACCAAGCGATCCGAGCCATCGCTGAGGGGGTTTTGCAAAGTACAGGGATCGAGAACGACCCATGGCTCCGCTCGATTGCGGACGATCGGCTCGCTGCCGAGGCGATCGAGCAATGGCTCGCATTCGATGGCGGCTTTGCTTACACACTCGATGTGCCCATCGCCGACCCCGATCGCGACCCGATCGAGTGGTTCCTGACCGATGCAAAGACAGGGCATTGCGAGTACTTCGCCTCGGCGATGGCCGCGATGTGCCGCGCCGTCGGTATCAACAGCAGGGTGATCACCGGCTACATGCTGGGCGAGTACGACACGAGCCGTGAGCGCTACATCGTCCGGCGTTCCAATGCGCACGCCTGGGTGGAGATCGAAATCGCTCCGGGGATCTGGACCACCTTCGATCCGACTCCGAATGTCACCGCGATGCACGTGCCCGATGCGGGCAACATGAGGCTGCTCCGCAAATTGCTCGATGCCGTGGACGGATTCTGGCTCAGCTCGGTTGTCTCATTCGACGAATCGAGCCAGATGAAACTGCTCGGCATGGAACACCTTGCACGCGACAGCGTGCTCGCCGATCGCCAGCTCATGAATCGCGGCAAGAAAATCATGCGAGTCGTTTTCCTGCTGCTGATCGCGGGGCTGGCGGTGCTCCTGGTGTTCCGGTGGTACCGCAAGCCGGTCCCCCTGCGCATCGGCTCGCAGCGACTCGAGCTCCCCGCCGCGGCGCTGCTCGCGCGCAGGCGGCTGATCCGATTCTGGGAACACTCGGGCCGACCGCGACCCACATGGTCCGGTCTGGTCGCGCACTCCGGAGCGCATCTCGAGTTGGAACTCGCTGAACTGCTGACGGCAACCGCCTTCGGACACCGCTCGTGGGGTGAGACCGAAACTCGAAGAGCCCATGACATACTCGATGAGCTCGAACTCGCACACAAGCAAGCCAGTCCGAGAACCCGAGCCCCACACCCGTAATGGGTTCTCATTCCCACTTCAGCTTGACAGCTTGCCTGCAACCAAACCGAACAACCTCAAGAGATTCCTGGCTCAGGACGATCCCATCCCTTGTATCTCTTTGGGACTGGAGGCTTTCGATGCCCGCGAGACGCTCACGCACAGAACAATGGCGAGAATCGCTCGAGAGCCTGACTCAGCGAAACGGACCGATCGAGATCAGCATCCTCGGCGACGGACAGTCCCCGGACCTGATCTGGCGCGTCAGGCTCCTGGACATCTCAAACGAGCACCTCATCGTCGAACAGCCCATCACCCTGCACCGCCAGATCCCTCTGCACAACTCAACCGACCTCATCGGCGGGATCTCAATCGGCCAGAACCGCTGGATGTTCATGACCCGGGTCGTCGATCACCAGGACTTCCGTGCTCCGTTCGGTGTCGTGCCCGCGCTTCGCCTGACCATGCCGACAACCGTCGAACGCTGCCAACGACGCAACTTCTACAGAACCTCAACAAACGCCTTGAACCTGCCCCCCATGAAAGTCTGGAACCTCAAGGACTCCGATTCCGCGATCCCGCTTGAACTCGCGACTCGGGCCGCGATCATCGAGACCCTCGCCGGAGGACCCGTGAGCGACCCGTTCGAGATCTTCATGCCCGATCTGGGGTCCAGCTTTGCCTCGACGATGCTCAACATCGGCGGCGGCGGCGTGGGGATGCTGGTCTCGGGTCAGGACGCAAGCGTCCTGAATCAGCACGGCCCATTCTGGATGCGGCTCGACCTCACACCTGCGATCCCGGTGCCCCTGAGTCTGAGCGCTCGCCTCGCCCATACCCGGGTCGATTCCAGCGGCGACATCCACGCCGGCTTCGCGTTCGATTTCATCCGCAACAAGGACTACGAGCCCTTTGTCGCCGAGCAGATCTGTCGGTACATCGCCGAGATTCAGAAGCCCCAAACAGGGGGTCGTCGGGCGGCTTAGAGACCCGAACAAGATTCTGTGAGCCAACCTGCCTAAGAATCAGGTCCGAGGTCGGCTCGAATTGCGAATCTCTACCGACCCGCCGAATCCGATTTGACCCCGCCGGGCCTTGATCCAGTTGCCCGGAGTATGCGAGATGCCCACCAGTGGGCGACGAACAGAGTTCCGCCTTCCCGGGCTGGGGTTCTGTAATTTGCATTTGGGTCTTCACGCGCTCTCGGCGGCAAAGTACGGATAGCACTCACGAACCGACCCGCTGCCAAAAGGGGCCGCGGGATGATGCACGCATGGATCGCACAAACAAGTAGCACCGGCAGCCTGGGATGGGTGTGGTTTCTGGTCGGCATTCTGATTGGTGGCCCGATCGGGGCGCTGGCTCTGCGCATGCTCATCGGGATGACGATCGGCAAGGCGCGCAGCGAAGCGGCGGCGATCGTCGAGACGGCCGAGCTCAAGGCCAAAGCCCAGAGCCAGGAACGGGCGCTCGAACTGGAGAAAGAGATCCGCGGTCGGCGCGAAGAGCTCGAGAAGGAGCTTGACGAGGGCCGCAAGGAGCTCCGCGAGGCCGAGCGCCGTCTGGACAAACGAGAGACACAATTCGATAAGCGCGAGGCCTCGATCGAACGCGATCAGGTCCGTCTCGATGAGTCCCTGAAAAAACTGGATGTCCGCGAGCAGGAAATCGAACAGAAGCACAGCGAGATCGAACAGACCCTGACCGAGCAGCGCGAGCGTCTGCTCTCGATCTCAGGCATGAGCGCCGATGAAGCCCGGGTCCAGGTCCTCAGCCGGATCGAGTCCGAAAGCCGGATGGAGGCCGCTAAGCTCGTGCGCAAAATCTCGGAAGAAGCCGAGGCCGAGTCGCACGAGAAGGCGACCGAGATCCTGGTCCATGCAGTCCAGCGATTCGCGACCGAGGTGACCGCGGACTCGACGGTGCGTTCGGTCCAGATCCCGTCGGACGACATGAAAGGCCGGATCATCGGGCGCGAGGGGCGGAACATCCGCGCGATCGAAAAAGCAACGGGCGTGGACATCATCGTCGACGACACCCCGGGCGTGATCGTTGTCTCCTGTTTCGACAAAATCCGCCAGGCGGTCGCCGTGACAGCGCTCCAGCGGCTGATCAAGGACGGGCGCATGCACCCGACCCGGATCGAAGAGGTCGTCGAGAAAGTCCGCTCCGAGATCGCCCAGGAAGTCATCAAGAAGGGCAAGGAAGCGGAGATCGAGGTCAATCTCCGGGGGCTGCATCCCAAGATTTCCGAGGCGATGGGCAAGCTGCACTACCGCACGAGCTTCGGGCAGAACGTGCTGCGCCACTCGATCGAGGTCGCCTTCTTCAGCCAGATCATCGCCGACCAACTCGGGCTCGACGGCACGATCGCGCGCCGCGCCGGCTTCCTTCATGACATCGGCAAGGCCATGGACCACGAGCAGGAGGGCGGTCATCCAGCCATCGGCATGGCCTTCGCCAAGCAGCACGGCGAGCAGGAGCCCATCCTCAACGTCATCGGGGGGCACCACGCAGACATCCCCTCGACAACCTTCTACACACCGATCATCATGGCCGCCGACGCGATCAGCAGCGCCCGCCCCGGCGCCAGGCGCGAGTCGATGGAACGCTACATCCAGCGACTCAACGAGCTCCAGGACATCGCACTCAGCGAGTCGGGCGTCGAAGAGGCCTACGCCATCCAGGCGGGCCGGGAAGTCCGCGTGATGGTCGACGCCAAACGCATCAGCGACGACGAGGCCTACTTCGTGGCCGACCGCATCGCAAAGCGTGTGAGCGCCGAGATGACCTTCCCGGGCGAGATCCGCGTGACCGTGCTCCGCGAGACGCGTGCCGTCGAGATCGCCCGCTAGCGCGGCCCGAGCTCGCCCCGTTTATCCCAGCTCCAGCGGAGCGAGCCGTCCAGCACGCTGGGGCGGTACTCGTCGAGCAGCTGCCTGGCGCGTGTCTCCATCTGCAGCCTCTCATGACGCTCGCGCACGTCCGCCTCGAGCTCCGCGTAGATCTCTTCGATTGTGGTGTCCTCGGGCGGGACGTCTTTCTCGACGAGCAGCACCGCGTAGCCCGAATCCATCGCGATGATCGCTGAGAGCGTCATCGGCTTGAGATCCCTGAGCACCGAACGGATCGCAACGGGCAAGCCGGGGTCCTCGGTGCTGATCGCTCCGAGTGACCCGCCCAAGTTGGCGGTGGTGTCCGTGGACTTGCGGGTCGCAAACTCGGCGAATGCAGACAGGAGACCGATTTCCTCCGCGCGAATGCGGATCTCCGCGACGGCTGACTGCGCCGAAGCCGCGGTGTTCGTGGTGATCAGCCGGACCTCGCGCTTGGGACCGTAGCGAACGCGGTAGGCGAGTTCGATCGTCTCTTGTGTCGGCGCGCCTTCGTTTCCGATGAGCTTGCGGAGGCCCGCGTTGCGTGTGAGCAGTCCCCTGAGGCGTTCTGGCCCGAGCCCCCGGCTCTCGAGCACCGCACGCGAGATCTCTGCCGATTCTTCGGTATTCAAATCCGGGGCCAGACGCGTCATGAGTCTGGTGCGTTCGGTCTCGATGTCCGCCTCTGTGATCCCAAGCCCAGCCCTTGCCAGCTCCTCGGCAACCGCCTGGTCGAGCACGATCTCGCGGATCACATCGGACCCGCCGTACTCGGCAAGCATGGGCCAGACCGCGTCTCGCGAGATCGCACGCCCGCCGACCAGGAGCACGGGACGGATATCCGTTCGCTCAGCCTTTGGGCTGATTCCCGGCTGCAACGCAGAGGCTCCCCGGTCCGAGGCGCATCCGCATATGCTAACCGAGACGAGTATCGCAGCACCGAGCCGGGGCCGAGCGTGGAGTGTGGTCATGGGCGATCAGAGCCCCCGGGCTGCGGCACGTCAAGCGGAGAGCCATACGTGAGTCAGATGGGCCCCCCAGACAGGCCAGAGCACCCCGCGGCCATGGGTTCGCCGACGCAGATGATCCTGTGCCCCTATTGCGGCTCGCTGAGCACCATGGCCAAGCAGTGCAACATCTGCTCGGGCTATTTCGATCTGCTCTCACGCCAACGCTCGCAGAACGCGATGGGCCCCTGGTTTGTCCGCGATCTCTCCAAGCCGTTCCAGCCGGGCTGCTCGTACGCCACGCTCGTGCGCATGGCTCAGCGTGGCAAAATCAAACCCGATTCCGTTTTGCGAGGACCTTCGACGCGCCAATTCTGGTCGTTCGCCCGACAGACGCCCGGCGTGGCGCACCTGCTTGGCGAATGCCACTCCTGTCACCAGCAGGTCCTGCCGACCTCCAATGCCTGTACCAATTGCAGGGCTTCGTTCCTTGTCTCCGACGATCGACAGTTGCTGGGCCTCAGCCCTGTGCATCTGCTCCCGGGTGATGCGGACACCGCAACCATCGCCCGCTCGCTCTCTGGCAGTCAGGTGCCGATCCCGCCCCGCCCCGCCGAGCCGATTCAGAACTCGGTACCCCCTCCGGCGCCCGAGCCGATTCGACCGAGTCCGTTGCCCGAACCCCAGGTCGTGGTCGAAGAACCCGAGTGGATCGAAGAAGAAGAGGCGCCCGAGCACGCGTCGAATCGCCTCGGCGTTTTCATCGCCTTGTTTGTGGTCGTGGTCATGATGAGCGGCGCGGGCGTGTGGGCGTGGCTGCACCTGACGACCAGGGGTGAATCAGCACCTGCCCAAACTCAAGCTCCAGACGGGGTCGCATCCACGGGCGATCGTGCCGCCATTGATGTGAAGCAGGCCGAGCCCTTGGCGCCCGAACCGGACACCTCAGAAGAGGTATCCCCGCCCGAAGCCGCAACGACTGATGCAGACTCAGCGCCGCCTCGAGCGTCAACGGATCAAACCAGTGCCCTATCCCAGGATCCCCAGCGCCTCGCGTATGATCGTATTTTGATAGGGATCGCGCAGGGCACGCTGGATGAATCGGAATTCGAGGCACGATTAGAGAGCGTCAGGTCCGATCTTAGGGATGCGCTCAGGCAATCCTGGCTCCAGAGGGCCCAGCAGATCCGCCTCGGACGCGATGGGGACTAGCCACTTTCCACATCCTGCGAACCTTTCGTGCATTCCGAGCGAAGAGTCGATATATTGACCATTCCGTCGGGCGTTCTTCCTGGCGGAGTCTGATCGTTGGTGTCGGTGTTCTGCCGGCATTGTGCGAGACGAAAACAAGGGGAGTGTCATGGTTCGAAAGAGAACCCGCCGTGCATTTACGCTCATCGAACTCCTGGTGGTCATCGCGATCATTGCTCTTTTGATCTCGATTCTGCTACCCGCACTGGGGAGCGCACGCAAGCGAGCTCAGCTACTGCTGAGCCTCAACAACCAGCGTCAGCAGGGCGTGGCAACAGCCTCTTACGGCGCGGAGAACAACAGCCGTGCGTATACGTTCTCTTGGAAGCCGGGCGAGGTCCCTCAGACGACGAATACAGCGCTTGCCCAGAACTGCGCCGCGCTGAATCCGACTAATGGCGGCACACACACCCGGGCTGCGGTTCTTCAGCAGCTGGACATTGTGACGCGTCGGTTCGCTCACGAGAAACTCCCACCGGTGCCTGCCACCGCACCAACCGGGCACACGCCTTACGTGCTCTACAACCACCTTGTGATCAACGACCACATCGGCGAGCAGCTCCCCTCCGAGATGGTGATCTCGCCGGGCGACAAGGCCCGCAACTACTGGCAGAAGAACATGGACGAGTATCTGGAGGATCCGCGGAACAACGCGTACCGCCCGCCGAGCGCCGCGACCGCATTCCGGGACCTCTGGCGGTGGGCATTCAGCTCGTCGTACACGACGATCTCGGCACACTACTCGCCCGATGCGGGTGGCAACTTTGCCGCGGGCTGGCCAAACACCGTTGAGCGAGCCACAACGAATTCGACGTACTTCATGCCGACCAATCCGAATGTCTTGGGTCGGCGCAAGCTCGAAGACGTGGCTTATCCGAGCAAGAAAGTCCTGCTCTACGAGGAGTACCAGCGGTTCACGGGCAATGATCAGTACTTCGCATTCGAAGACTCCGAAGTGCCCGCGCTCTTCTATGACGGGCATGCCGACAATGTGAAAACGAAAGACTCCAACTACGGCTTCAGCCCCAATCAGCCGAGCTTTGGTGCAAGCCGTCCGGATGAAGTTTCCAAGACATACATCTACTCACCGGTCAATTGGTGGGATCCGATCGGAGCACCCCGCGGACCCGTTCCTGTTTACTACGACCAGACCCGCTGGGGCCTGCAGGGCGTCGACTTTGGAGGCGATCCCGTCGCCAAGGAAGGCCAGTCCGGCAGAATCCGTTAATCACTCGATATCGCTTTCAATTGCGACCCGCGTCTCCTCTGAGGCGCGGGTCGTTTCGTTCGGTAGAATGAAGCTATGAGACCCATCCGCATCCGTACCGGTTTCACGCTGATCGAACTCCTGGTCGTCATCTCGATCATCGCGCTGCTGATCTCGATTCTCCTGCCCGCGCTGGGCAGCGCCCGCAAGCGGGCTCAGGGGCTGATCAGCCAGAACAACCTCCGCCAGCACGGCATCGCCTCGGCGTCCTACGCGGCTGAGAACAACGACCGGGCCTTTACCTTCTCATGGAAGCCTGGAGACGTGCCCCAGACTTCCAATTCCGCGCTCGCGCAGGCGTGCGCGGGTCTGAATCCGTTGAACGCCGCGGCCCACAGCCAGGCAGCCGTGCTCCAGCAGCTGGACATCGTCTCGCGCCGATTCGCGGACAGCAGGCTCCCGCCCGAGCCCGGGACGGCTCCCGCCAACCACACGCCCTACATCCTCTACAACCACCTTGTCATCAACGACCACATCGGCGAGCAGCTCCCCTCCGAGATGGTGATCTCACCGGGTGACAAGGCCCGCAATTACTGGCAGAAGAACATCGACGAGTATCTCGACGACCCCAAGGGCAACGCGTACCGCCCGCCGAGCACCGCGACCGCGTTCAAGGATCTCTGGCGGTGGGCTTTCAGCTCAAGCTACCAGCTCGCGACGGCTCATTTCTCGCCCGACGTCGGGAACAACCCCGGCACCGCGCGGTGGCCCCTGACCGTCCAGCGCTACCAGAACCAGAGCCAGTATCTCATGCCCAATCGTCCCAACGTGCTCGGTCGACGCAAGCTCGGTGACGTTGCGTACCCCTCCAACAAGGTCCTGATGTACGACTCTTACGACCGGACCAGCTTCCAGCAGGACCAGTACTACGCGTTCACAAGTTCACAGGTGCCCGTGCTCTTCTACGACGGGCGGGCGGACACACTCAAGACCGAAGACGTCAACTTCGGCTCCTGGCCCAACAACCCGATCTTCGGGGCGGACAGGCCCGACCAGGTCTCGGCTCAGTACAACTACATTCCGGTGACGTGGTGGGACCCGCCCGGTGCCGTCGCAGGGCGGGTGCCCATGTACTACGAGCACACTCGCTGGGGCCTCAACGGGATCGACGTCAGCGGCGAACCCGTGGTCCGGATCGGGCAGTCCCGGTCGGCTTCCTCGGGCGACTGAGGCGTCCGGGAACCCCCGAATCGCACGAGCCGACCGGCGATCGGCCTACCATTTGACAGGCTTGAGCCGTTCGTCATTTGGAGGCCGATGGTGCGTGTGCTGATCGCAGACAAATTCGAATCTCATGGCGTGGAGGGGCTCCGGTCTTTGGGCTGCGAGGTCGTGCACGAGCCGGGGGTGACCCCCGAGACCATGCCCGAGGCGATCGCCCGGATCGATCCTGCTGTCGTCATCGTTCGGAGCACCAAGGTGCTGGCACCCGCGATCGGCGCGGCCAAATCCCTCGGATACATCATCCGCGCAGGCTCGGGCTACGACAACATCGATTGCGATGCTGCCGGGAGCAGGGGCATCAGCGTGAGCAATTGCCCCGGGATGAACGCGGTCGCGGTCGCTGAGCTTGCGATGGGGCATCTGATCAACCTCGACCGACGCCTGCCCGAGCAGGACGCAGCGCTCAAGGGCGGGCACTGGAACAAGAAAGAGTTCGGCAAGGCCCGCGGGCTCAAGGGGATGAACCTGTTCGTCCACGGCTTCGGCGCGATCGGCCAGGAGGTCGCAATCCGTGCCAAGGCATTCGGGATGCATGTCTTTACGACATCGCACCACCTGAGCGCCGGAGAGGTCGAACGCCTGGGTGCGACGCTGATCGGTTCCGATCGCGCCGACCTGCTGGCCAAGCTTCCGATGATGGACGCGGTTTCGGTGCACGTGCCTGTCACGGACGAGACCAAGGGCTCCTGCAACGCCGAGTTCTTCGGTGCGATGAAGCCCGGAGCGTACTTTATCAACACGAGCCGGGGCCCGGTCGTCGACGAGGAGGCGCTGGTCGAGGCCTGCAGGACCAGAGGCATCCGCGCGGGGCTGGACGTGTACTGCGACCAGCCGGCGACGCCCGAGTGCGACTGGAAGCCCGCGCTGGCCGCAGAGAGCAGCATCTATTGCTCTCATCACTGCGGGGCGTCGACAGACCAGGCCCAGAACGCAGTCGCAGACGAAGTGGTTCGGCTTGTCAAGGTGTACAAAGAGACCGGAAACTGCGAGAATGTGGTCAACGCCGAGGCGATGCGTACCGCTTCGGCTGACGCCTAAGGAATTCGGGGGAAGCTGCGATGACGACGGCACAGGCATCCAAAACAGCAAGCGGGCTCAACACCGATCCCCGCGCGTTCAACTTCTCCGCAGGACCCGGCGTGGTGCCCGAAGAAGTCATCAAGATCGTGCAGCAGGACCTTTGGAGCCTCTATGGCTCGGGCGTTGGCATCCTCGAGCACAGCCACCGGGGCAAGGAGTTCGACCGCGTGCTCGCTGAAGCCGAGGCCGACTGCCGCCGGATCGCGAACATCCCAGCCAACTACCGCATCATGTTCCTCCAGGGCGGCGCCACGACGCAATGCTACCAGGTCCCGATGGCATTCCTTGCCGATGGCGCCACGGCCGACTATTTCGAGACGGGCAAGTGGGCCCAGGACTCGATCAACCAGGCTGGTCTGTATGGCAAAGTGCACATCGCGGGCTCGTCCAAGGATTCCAAGTTCGATCGCATCCCCGATGACTCGCAGATCAAGTACTCCGCGAACCCGACGTACGCGCACTTTACGAGCAACAACACGATCATGGGCACCCAGTGGCACCGCATGCCCCCGGCCCTTCCAGGCGATGCGTGGTATGTGTGCGACGCGTCCAGCGATATATTCAGCAGGCCCATCGACGTCACGAAGTACGGCTTCATCTACGCGGGCGGGCAGAAAAACCTCGGCCCCGCGGGCACGGTGCTCGTCATCGCGCGCGACGACGTCCTCGAACGCCAGGTCCGCAAGCTGCCTTGGATGCTGGACTACAAGCTCCAGGCATCCAAGGAAAGCCGGTACAACACGCCCCCGACCTTCGGCATCTACCTGATGGGACAGGTCTTCAAGTGGCTCGACCGCCAGGGCGGGCTCAAGGCGATCGAGAAGTACAACAACGAGAAAGCCAAGGTCGTCTACGACATGCTCGACTCGACCCCCTTCTACACGCCTCATGCGCGCAAGCAGGACCGATCGCTCATGAACATCACATTCAAGACCCCCAGCGAGGCGCTGGATGCCAAGTTCCTGGACGAGGCCGAGAAGGCGGGAATGGCAAACCTTCCGGGTCATCGCTCGATCGGCGGCATGCGTGCGAGCATGTACAACGCATTCCCCATGGAAGGCGCCCACGCGCTGGCTCAGTTTCTCAAGGACTTTGCGCAGAAGAACGGCTAAGCCCGATCTCCAGATCAAGAGGCCTTGGCGAAACCGGGCAGACGCCGGTACGCTCTGCCATGCGCATTCTTCTGGCACTGGTCTTCTCGCTCCTTGCTGTCGCGACGCTGGCTCAGCCGGGTGATGACACCCACGGCATCACGCTCGAACGCATCATGAGCGATCCCGAATGGATCGGGCTCTTCCCGCAGAACGCGTACTGGTCCGATGACAGTGAGCGCGTGATATTCAGCCGAAAGAGGGCGGGATCATCGCTGAGCGACCTGATCGAGCTGGATCCCGGGACACTCAAGGATCGTGTGCTCAGCGACGCCGAGCGAACAGCGATGCGCCAGACCAGCTGGGTCTACGACCGGAATAGAGGACGTCGTGTCTGCTCGCGGGGCGGCGACCTCTGGCTCAGCGATGTCGCAACGGGTGAGCAGCGCCAGCTCACACGCACGTCGGCGCACGAGGGCTCACCCGAGTTCATGGGCGACCAGACCCGCATTCGCTACGAATCGGGCGGGCAGTGGTACGTCATGGACCTGGATGACCTGGGCATCTTTCAGGTTGCCGACGTGCGCTTCGAAGACGAACCCGAGGACGACGAGGACGGCGAGGACTACCTCGATCAGCAGCAGGAGAGGCTCTTTCGCACCATCGCAGAGCGACAAGAGAGAGACAACGAGCGCCGCGACCAACGCCGCGCGATTGAGAAGGCGGACACAAGCGATGTCCCGGGACCTTTCTATCTCGGCAAGGGGCTCGAACGCCGGGGCTGGGCGCTCTCCGACGACGGGAAATTCCTGGCGGTTGTCGCCTCCAAGCCGACACCCGATGCCAAGCAGGACGTGATGCCTTCCTATGTGACCGAAGACGGCTACGTCGACACCAGCCGCGTGCGCCACAAGGTGGGGGTGCGGAGCAATTCGGACGAGCGTCTGTTCCTGCTCGATATCGAGGGGGAGACCTTCACCGAGATCGATTTCTCGAGCCTGCCCGGCATCACCGACGATCCGCTCGCATTTCTCAAGAATGCAAAGAACGATGGCACCGAAAAGGGCGACTCTGAAGAGGCCGAAAGAGCCGAGGAGGACCCAAAGCCGCGGTCCTTGGATCTTCGGGGACTCGCCTGGCAACCCGGCAAGCCGACACTCGTGCTCCAGGCATGGAGCCACGACCACAAAGACCGGTGGATCGTCTCGGTCGAGCCGGGTGAAGAGCCGACTGTACAATCCATCTTCCGCGAATCGACCGAGGCCTGGATCAACTGGCGTGTCGGACAGGCGGGGTGGACGCGGGACGCGAGCCAGTTCTGGTTCCTCTCCGAAGCGCCCGGGTATTCGCACGTGCACGCATGGGATGGTTCGGGTGTCAGGCAGATCACTTCGGGTGAGTTTGAGGTCTGGGACGTCTCCGAGACTGACACCTCCGGCGTGCTGCTGGCGCGCACGAACAAGCCCGATCCGGCCATCTACGAGCTGGCAAGGATCACGCTCGCCGACGATGGATTCGAACTCCTCACCGAGTTGGGTGCCTGTGTTGAGCGATTCCAAACGAGTCACGACGGCCAGCGTGTGCTGATCGAGGTCTCGTCGCTCGACCATCCGGCCGAGGTGTTCGTCTTGGCGCTGGATGGATCAGGACTTGCCAGGCGCCTGACGGATTCGATCTCGACCGCGTTCACGGATCTGCCCTGGATCGAGCCCGAATTCGTCGATATCCCATGCCGCGAGGGCAGGAGTGTTCGCGCACGTGTCTACGACTTTGCGGGAGGCGGACAGGTAGGCGATCGCCCGGGCGTGATCTTCGTGCACGGCGCGGGCTACACGCAGAACGTGGACCGGGGCTGGCCTTACTACTTCCGAGAGATGATGTTCCACTCGCTGCTGGCGTACAAGGGCTACGTCGTGGTCGATCTCGACTACCGCGCCTCGGCCGGGTACGGGCGCGATTTCCGCACAGCGATCTACAGACACATGGGCGAGCCCGAGCTCGAGGATATGGTCGACGCGGCCAAATGGATGGTCGCCCAGCGGGGCGTGGGCGAATCTCAGATCGGAACCTACGGCGGGTCCTACGGCGGGTTTCTGGCCATCATGGCTGTCTTCAAAGCGCCCGATTCATTCGCGGCCGGCGCAGCCCTGCGCCCCGTGACCGACTGGGCACACTACAACCAGGGCTACACCTCCGCGATCCTGAACACGCCCGATGTGGACCCGGAGGCGTACGAGCGGTCGAGTCCGATCGAATTCGCCGAGGGCTTTCGCGGGGGCCTTCTGATCTGTCACGGCGTGCTCGATGACAACGTCCTTGTTCAGGACACCATCCGCCTCCAGCAACGCCTTATCGAACTGGGGAAGCAGGACTGGGAGGTCGCTCTCTACCCGCTCGAGGCCCACGGCTTTGTCGAACCCTCGGCTTGGCTCGATGAGTACCGCCGGATCCTGCGGCTCTTTGAGACCCGCCTCCGCGGAGTTGAGACCTGGAGGCCAGCAGGGGGCTAAGATGGGTCGTCTGCGGGCGTAGCTCAATGGTAGAGCGTCAGCCTTCCAAGCTGAATGTTGACGGTTCGAGTCCGTTCGCCCGCTTTCTCTCCTATTTGGCGCACTTCGCCTGCTCTCGATCTCAACTGTCCATTGCGAGCACAGCTTCCGAGCACGATGGTTGGATCGCGATGACCTTCGCCTGGGTCTATCCGCGCTACATGCTCTCAATCGAGGCGATGGGCCAGACCACACCGACGCAGCACCTGGTCATCCGCATCCAGGACCCGGAATGTAGCTCTGGGGAAGAACTCAAAATACTTGAGCTCGCTTGTATCACATCTCGCAGACGCGTCTCCTCAGAGTGCCTGGTCACAGAGTCGTTGGGGAACGACGGCCCGGTGCGAAACCTTCCGATCGCGTCCCGGCGGTTGGCAAGGCGTGAAATCACCGGGATGTCTGCGGGGCGGCACGACACGTGCCGGGAGAATGTCATGTTTCGGAAGCTCGCCACAGTTTTGTCCGCCGCTGCAGTTGTTGCAGTCACGGCCCCGGCGCTTGCCGGCGGCGTGGACCCCATCCGAGTCGAGGCCCGCATGTCCGCGGGCAACGACCAGGCCCAGGCCAAGGCACGCTACCGTGATCGCGCCCGCGGCAGCACCCTCGAGCAGCGCTTCGACGTCGAGGTCGAGGATTTCGAGCCGGGCGCTGAGCTGCTTGTGACCGTCAACGGCATGACCGTTGGCACGATCTTCGTCAACGCCCTGGGCGTCGGCGAACTCCAGCTCCGCACTGCCGCGTTCATCGACGATCCCGGTGACGGCGATCCGATCGACACCGACTTCCCGCGTCTTCAGCAGGGTGACTCGGTCTCGGTTGGCCCGCTGAAGGGCTCGTTCGTCGACCGCTAAGCAACCACCGCGCACCAGCGCGGGTCACACACACCGCCACGCCGGAGGCATCCGGCGCGTGCGGTTTCCTCAACCCACAGAACCGGAGAATGACGATGAAAGACGCTGCCATTGCTGCGCTGACGCTCTCGCTCGCACTCGCATCAAGTACACACGCTCAGGCGACGATCCCGTCCGAGTTCGACACGCCCGGTGCCTCTCTCGATCGGCTCTTTACTCTCGGCGGAGTCGGATCGTTCCAGGTGTCGCTCTCGGACGAGGTTGTTTACGAAGGCGATTCGTACAGGCTCGATATCGCCTTCAATGCCTCGGGGATATTCATGTTCTCGAGCGTCGGGGTCGGCGTGCTCAATACGGGCGCCGCGGGCTTCCTGACCGATCCTGCGGGCGATACGTTCAGCATCACGATCCGCAATCCCGAGCCGAGCGTGGGCGGGCTGGAGCTGATTGTGACGCTCCGCGATGACGACAACAACGACGGCCTGATCATCGCGGCCGACGACGATGACGAATGGTCGAGTGCAGCGATCCCGCTTCAGCCGGGGCTTGCGGTGTACAACATCCCGCTGAGCGCGTTTGAGGATGTCAACGGTGGGACCGGCAACGACCTTCCGGACTTTGCCACAGGCCCCGTCGGGGCGATGCTGCTGACGATCCAGACTTCCACGGGGTTGCCGGGCGGTCGGGTTGAGGTCCCCGTTTCGATCTGGATCGATCATGCGGGCGTCTACGTCGGGGATCAGACGTTGCCGGGCAGCGACTGCCTCGCCGACACCAATGGCGACGGGATGCTCTCGCCCGCGGATTTCTCGGCGTGGGTCGCCGCGTTCAATGCGATGTCTCCGGCGTGCGATCAGAACGCGGACGCCCAGTGCAGCCCCGCGGACTTCTCAGCCTGGCTTGCCAACTTCAACGCGGGCTGCTGAACGAAGTCTTCGAGCTCATTCAAGCCCCAGAGCTTCCCGTGTCCGCCCCGCGGCGCGGGTTGCTCTTTTATGGCATCGAGCCATCGGTCCTGAGAATATCGCGATCACTCGCAGCCGGATCGTGCGGACTCACATCGGCGGGCAGCCCAGGTTGTAGTTCATCATCCAGGCGGTGAAATCGGCCGGCGTGAGCTGGCGGTCTCGGTTCTGGTCTGCGGAGAAATCGCCGTCGTTGTAGTTCTCGATCCACGCGGTAAAGTCGGCGACGGAGAGTACATCGTCATCGTTCATATCCGCGGGGCACCCGGGGTCCTCGATGAGTCTGAGCAGCGCGGCTTCGACATCGAGCACGCCGCCCCCGGCGAGGTCTTCGAGCTGGGTGGGCAGGTCCTGGTAAGGCCGAGCGGATCGTTCGATGACCTTGGAGAGGTTGCCGGGCGAGTGGTCCCATCCGACGGTGTGGAGCAGGGCGGCAGCGCCTGAGACCCACGCGGTCGAGAAGCTGGTGCCTTCGCCGATCTGGTACCCGCCACCGACAAACGTGCCGACCGCTTCGACACCTGGAGCGGACACGATGATGTGGCTCCCAAGGTTGGTAAAGTCGGTGATGCGATTGGTCAGGTCGCTCGCCGCGGTCGCGATGGTTCTGTTGTCCTGCATCGCGGCGGGGAACTGCTCGGCGCCGTTGTGCCCGAAGTTGCCCGCCGAGGCGACCACGGTGATCCAGTGATCCCGTGCTTCATCGATCGCGTCGAGGAGCACGAACGTGTCGACGGACGTGCCAAGGCTGAGGTTGATGACGTTGACGCGTCGGTCGATGGCGTAGTAGATGCCCTTTGCGACACGCCACGACGTCGATTCTCCGTCGCTGTCGAGCACGACGACGGGCATGATGCTCGCATCGGGCGCGACGAGGTGGATCATGCCGGCGATCATCGTCCCGTGCCCGACAAACTCGTCGGGCGCGCCGTTACCGCTTGTGTCCACGCCCTGGGCGATGTCGTCGGTGTTGCTGCTCTCGCTGAGAAAGTTCCAGCCGGGGACGATCCTGCCCGAGAGCGTCGGGTGGTCCGAGTCGGTCCCCGTGTCGAGCACGGCCACGGTGATGCCCGAGCCGGTCGTGATGAGGTGCGATTCGGGCAGATTCAGATGCGTCGCGGTGATCTGCTGCTGGTAGTCGTTGGTGGATCGGCTGCCGTAGAAGCTGCGGGTATCGCCCCCGGGATCGCTTGCGGTGAAGTTGAGTTCTTCCTTGTCGAGATCGAGGTCGCCCAGGACGAGCAGCTCGAATTGATCGTGCGTGAGCTTCTGCGGGAGCCTGAGGAGGTAGATGGGCCTGCCGGAGATGGCGTCGAGCGTGACGGTGCCGTAGCGGGCGTTGAAGTCGTCGATGCTGGCGCCGGGGACGAGGCGGACGATCACTTCATCGCTGATGGGCTCGTCGCCGTCGTCGGCGTGCACCGATCCTGCGAACGCGATGAGCGTCAATGCCGTGATTCTGGCTGTGTTTCGGTGCCGCATCTTCATCTCCATGATCCTATCGCGTAGAGCCCGCCCCACAAAGCGGGATGTTGCGCGTTTTCTGCGGCCTTGGACTGGATCTCTGAAAGCCTGCAGATGAGGTCATCACGCTTGAGGTTGACTGGATCGTGCAATTCTGCGAACAACGCTGCTGCGGTCGAGTCTGAGAGTCTCCATCGGCTGGCGATCACCGATCGTGCGCCAGCGATGAGCGTGGCGCGGATCAGCCCGAATTGCTCGCCGGTGTGTGCGGATTCGACCGATCCGGTCTCGCAGCCGCCCAGCACGACGTCTGCGCCGCTGAGGTCGAACTCTGCGAGATGTCTCCCCGAGACCCAGCCGTCCGCGAGACGCAATCGTGAACCCATCGGGTCTGCGGGTGAGTACTCCGCGTGACAGGCCAGGTGCACTGTCGACGCGTTGGCTGCAAGGGCGCGCACGCTCTGCAGCGAGGCGTGCTGATCACGCAGGATCTGTGCGCCGGGGTTGGTGCGCGCGATCTCATCGAGCTCGGTCGTGATCGAGGGCGTGAGCTCGTCGGGCACGCCGACGGCCAGGAAGCCCTCACGAGTGTTCTCTTTCATGCTGTGAACGGACATTGCCCAGGTCAGGCTCGGCGCGAGCGCCAGCGTGCAGCGTTCGACGAGGTACCGCCCGTTGACACGCAGCGCCGCGACGGGGAGCTTTGAGAGCGACGCGGGCAGGACCAGGACGATCCGCTCGACAGCGTTCAGCTCGCCCTCAAGATCGCCCAGGAGGGCGCTGCCCAGGTTCTCGAGCGCATCCGTGATGCGCCGATCGAGCGCGGGGCTGACCGGTCGGCCAAGCGTGAGGCGTACCAGGGCCCGGTCGATGTCCGTCATGAGCGACGCGATGAGGTGCGCTGCGTCCTTCTGCGTGAGCCCGAGGCGCTTCAGCGTGGTGTCGCCGCTGGCGATGGTGATCCGGGCAAACGCATCGCCCACGGAGGCGATGACCACGGCCGCGGCGTTCTCTGGGATCGAGCGCACGAGCCGATGGGGATCGAACGCAGGCCCCATCGATCGGCCCGGTTGCGTGGGCGCGTCGGATCGGATCTCGGATCTTGCGGAGAGGACTTCCTGCTCGCGGAGCTGGGCGCGGAGCTTTGCGATGTGGGCGTCGCCGCGTCCGCTGGAGCGGGCGCTTTCGATGGCCGCGAGCGTTGCGGCGATGTCACCTTCGATCTGGCGGAGAGCCGGATCCGGGACGCACTGGCTGTCGGTGCCGAGGCGTTCTCCGAGCGATCTGGCTGTGGCGGTTTCAGCAACACGCAGTGCCAGGTGTGCGTCTTTGGTGGCGAGCGCAAACCTGATGCCCTCGTCGAAAACAACCGCTCGCCCGCCGAGAGCCGCGGCTCGGAGTCGATCGCCCGCAAAGAGCGATCGGCGTGACTCGACCGACGCGAGCGCCGCATCCAGGGCCGATCGGGCGCGTCCGTGGTTTCCTGATTCGCGAGCGATGGCGCACGCGATGGCGTGGCGCTCGGCTTCGAGATCGGACAATCCGAGATCGTCTGCGATGGTGTTCGATTCGGCCAGTGATGTTGCGCTCAACGCTAGCTGGCCCGTTGCCAGATACGCCCGCGCCAGATCAAGCAGGAGCCGGGCGCGGGAGGGGGCGAGGGGCTTGTCGCCAAGCGCGAGGGCGAACTGCTCGACGGCTTCGGACTGGCGCCCCTGACGGAGGAGCATGGCGCCCATCAGCGATCGGGCCCGGATGACGGCCTGGGGCTGGTCGTGCGCGGCACTGAAGGCCTCGGCCTGCTTGAGCGCTTCGATGGCCTGCTCGATCTGCCCGTCGCGTTCGAGCGCGATGCCAAGGGTTGCCAGTGCGCGGACGTGCTCGGTCTGCATGCCCGCGTGGCTGAGCGTCCGGATCGCCCTTGGCAGGCGCGTGAGCGCTTCGCGGGTGTCGCCGATGGACAGGAAGAGCTCGGAGGCCTCTGCCTCGAGGCGTGCGGCTTCGGGCTCGTCATCGGCTCGACGGAACTTCTCGCTGGCGCTCAGGAACAGCCCGAGCGCCTCGCGGAGCTCGCCTCGTCGGCTCGCAAGGTCCGCAAGATTGCCCTCGACGATCGCGACGCCGAAGGTCTGATTGCACGAGCGGAAGCCATCGGCTGCTGCTTCGAACGAGGCCTTGGCCTCCGCGTAGCGCCCAAGATCCAGGAGCGCTTCAGCCCGGTTGCTGGCCAGTTGGGACCGCAGGCTCGGGTTCTCGCTGAGGAGCTCAAGGGCCGAGTCGAAGCGGGCGAGCGCGTCGCCCGGTCGATCGAGCATGCGGAGGACGACCCCGGCGAGCATGATCGCGGTGGCTGCCCGGTCCCGATCCCCGAGGCGTTCGAACGTCTCGCCCGCACGCGAGGCGAGCTGGAGCGCCTCCTCGCGCAGGCCCAGCAGGTTGTGCGATTGCACGGCTGTCAGGCATGCTTCTGCGATGGCGCCCTCGTCTGCGGAGTGCTCGGCTTGTTCGATCGCACGCTCTGCGATGGCGATGGCCTGCTTGAGCTTGCCCGCGTACGAGAGCGCATGGCATTGGGCGCTCAAGGCTCTGGCCTTGATTCGCGCGGTCGCGGCTTTCTCTGCCAGTTCGACGAGCTTGGCCGAGGTGGGGACGCCGCGGTCGGGGTCCTGCATGGTGAGCTCGCGGCACTGGTCGATCCATCCCTCGATCGTGTGGTCCGCGCTCACGCAGTCGCGCAGTGCATCGATCAGCTCGGCTGGTTCGGTCGTGAGCATCTCATGGAACTCGGGGTGGACGGGTTCAGGCAATCTCGAATGGCTCCGAGACGATCGTTCGTTCGGGTGTGCGGATTTCCAGGTGCGCTTGGCCGGGCTGTGCGGTCGCCTTCCACTCGCCCGCGGTGTGTGTCATCTCGGTGCGCTGGGCCTTGCCAACGAGCGTGACGCCGGTCGGTTCGGCACCCTCCAACAGCAGGGTGAGGACGAACCCGGTTGCGTTCTGATCGATGAAGACGTCCACGCTGATCCGGTCGTCCTCGAGCATGAGCTGGCGACGTGCCGAGGCGGTCGAGCGCAGGCCGACCGCGGGCTTGAGGCTGTCGTAGACGAGGCGGAGCAGCGAAGGCGTCGCCTCTGGCGCGGGGGTGCTGCGCTCCTGGGCCATGATGCGGTAGGCCCGGTGGAGGCTCTGGCCCGGGGCGTCGGCGGTGTCGTCGGATTTGGCCGAGGCCATGATCGCCAGGAAGCGGTCGCGCATGGCTGCCGAGGCGGGGCTGCTTGCGCAAAGTTCCGCCAGGCGGGCGGTCTCGTCCTTGGCGAGCGTGCCCAGGGCCTCTTTGGCGAGCAGTTCGAAGAGCTTGGGTTCGGGCTTCATGGGCATGGTCCTCGCGTCCGTCTGGCTGAAGACAGGAGCGGGCAGCGTCGGTCAGGATACATTGGGCTCACAATTCCGAGGCGGGATCTCCGCCCTGCTCGGTGATGATCCGGGCGAGTTTCTCGAGGCAGCGCTGGCGGGTGGGTCCGATACTGCCGCGCGGGATGCCCAATTCCTCGGCGATCTGGTCGTACCCGGCGCTCACGGTGCGCGTGTGCAGGATGAGCAGCAGCTCCCGGCAGCGCTGGCCGATCTCGTCGAGCCCGCGGTGGAGGGCGTGGAGCTGCTCCTGGCGGTCCAGCTCGGGCTCGGTGACAGAGTCGTCGATGGGGGGCAGGCCCTGTTTCTTGTTCTTGCGGGCATAGCGGGCGCATGCCCGGACCGTTGTGGTGATGAGCCACTTGGGGACGGACTGGGCGTCGCGCAGGCTGTCGAGGTTACGAAAGGCGGCCAGGAAGACTTCCTGAAAGATGTCGTCGCACGCAGCATCATCGAAGCGATTGCGCCGGGGGATCGAGTAGACGAGCCTGGAATGCTGGTCGACGAACGTGCGCCAGGCGGCTTGATCGCCGGCGAGGCATCGGTCCACGAGTTGGGCGAGTGATTGATCGGACATTGTTTGGATTCGTCGGAACGCCTGCCCCAAAGTGTACCTGACGGGTGCGGCGGTGTCGGTTGCGACGGGATTCTCCGAATTCCCTGCTTCGGGGTATCTCGTGAGCTCGCGGTGACTCCTGCTCTGGATGCCATCGGCGATAGCACATCCAAAGCGGATCGCGGGCGCGGAAATCGCGCCAGGATTGACCACACTGGGCCTGGCGTTCCAGACAGAAACTTTCTCCCACGGCAACGGTGCGAGAGCGCCGTCGCCGTGTTGTTTGATTCAAATTCGAGAGCGCGGAGTGATCGCATGAAAGTTGTGCTGTTCAACTGGGCCCCGATCTGGAAGGGGGCGCACCTGGGAGGCGGGGTCAACGGGTACCTGCACGCGCTGGCGCCCAAGCTTGCGGCGCAGGGGCATGAGGTGACGTCGGTCTTTGCCGGGTTGCTGCACACCGAGCGCCCCAGAGGGTGCTTCAGCAGGCGTCACGATGACTTCGAAGGCGTACGCGTGATCGAGATCATCAACTCGCCCGTGCTGGCGCCATCGGCGGCGCAGTTCCGCGAGCCGATATCGGAGATCCACGCGCCCGAGCTCGAGGAGGAGCTGCGTCGGCTGATGGAATTGCTCAGGCCCGACATCGCGCACTGGCACAACGTGGAGGGATTCTCGGCGGGGTGCATCGATGTGTGCCGGGCTGCGGGGGCCAGCGTGGTGTACTCGCTGCACAACTACCACACGCTCTGTTCGCAGGTCACGCTCTGCAAGGGGCACGAGAAGCCCTGCATGAACTTTGAATCGGGTCATGCGTGCTCGACGTGCGTCGAGTCCCCGGACCCGTTCAGCGAGCGTCAGCGGAGGCAGGCCGAGTACGCGGGGCGCAGGGGGGATTCGTCGCGCGAGGCGTACGAACGGGCGCTGGCGGAGCTCAAGCACGAGCTGAGCTGGCCCAAGCGTCTGCTCACCCGGGGCGTCCGAACGGTCCGTACGCGGTCCGCCTTTCTGCAGCGGGATCGGGCTGCGGGCCATCGCCAGCCGCCGGGGAGGCCTGCGGAGTCGATCGCGGACCTGGCGCTCGACAGGGGTTCCACGGAAACGAAGCAATCGCTCTCGCTCCCGGTGCTCTCGGTGGAGCAGCTGGACGCGTCGTTCGCCGAGCGCGCTGGCCCGCCTCTGGCCAACGTGCCAAGGCGTGATCCGACGAGCGGGCGGCTCCTCGGTGCGCACGCGCGTCGCCGCGCCAAGATGGTGGAGATGCTCAACCGGTGCGATCGGGTGCTCGCGGTGTCGGACTTTGTGCGTCTCAAGTTCGAGGCCGAGGGTGTTTTGCCCGAGCGGATCGGGACGATGCGGATCGGGACGCCCGCGACGGAGCTGGCCCGCCCCGTGTTCGCGCGGGGGCGATCGGCTTCGCACCTTCGCCTGGTGTTCCTTGGGTTCCATCATTTCAACAAGGGCTTGCCGCTGCTGCTGACGGCGATGCGCGGGATGTCGGGCGATCAGCTTCGGCGGATCGGGCTGTCGGTCTACGCGCCGGGTGTGCAGTCGATCGGGCCGGAGTTCCGCAAGCTGTGCCCGCCGCTGGCGGAGCTGCACATCCGGGATCGGTACGAGCCAACGGATCTGCCCGGGATTCTCAGCGGGCATGATCTGTGCTATGTGGGCAGCGCGTGGTGGGACCCGTTGCCGCAGACGGTGCTCGAGTCGCTGGCACACGGGACGCCCGTGCTTGGCGCCGAGGCGGGCGGGATTCCCGAGGCGTTGCGTGACGGCGAGAGCGGATTCCTGTTCCGTGCCAACGACCCCGCGTCGCTGCGGTCCATGCTCTGTCACGCGGTGGAGTGCTTCGGGACGTCCAGCTGGCCCTCGCGGGTCGAGGCTCCAAAGTCGATTACGGCTCACGCCAAGGAGATGAGCCGTCTGTACGAGCAGCTGCGTGCTCGCGATGCCGAGGGCACAAGGCCCGAGCGTGCGATGAGCGCCGACGCCTCTCGTCGGGCGCACGAGGACCGCGGGGCCCGGCACCATGTCTCACAGGCGGTGAGCGACCATGTCCGTTGAGTGGCGTTGTATCCGAGTCCTGTGTGCGTGCTCCTGTGCGTGCAGCAGTTCCCTTTGCAGAGACGAACGCATCCCGGAGGTACCCGATGAACCGCAAGATCGCACTGATGATCATGGCCGGGACTGTCACGGCTTCGGCGCAGGAGGTCGTGACCGTCACGACGCTCTACGACTATTCGGACACGGATCTGGCGAGTGTGCTGCCGGGCGATCTGCCCGGGCCCGACGGGCGGGTGTCGTTCCGCGAGGCGGTCGCGGCGACAAACAATGCGCCCGGGGCGCAGACGGTCGAGTTTGCGATCCCAGAATCCGAGTGGTGGCTGCTCGACGATGTCGCGCTGCTGGAACTGCAGGACGGGCCATTCCTGATCACCGACGACGGGACGACGCTGGACTTTGCTTCGCAGACGGATTTCACGGGCGACACCAACCCCAACGGCGGGGAGGTCGGGATCTACGGGCTTGAGGTCAACGGCTGGGGGCACCCGGCGATCTTCATCTACGCGAGCAATACGACCGTCAAGGGGCTCGGGCCCGTGTACCAGCGCCGGCTCTCGGTCACGGTGCAGGCGGGAAACAACAACCGATTCATCGGGAACACGACCGACGGCATCGAACTGGATCCCAACCCGGGCACCACCACGGGAAACATCATCGGGGGCACACTCCCCGGCGAGGGCAACACGCTCGGGTCGATCGAGATCTACTGCGGCGCCAGCAACAACGTCGTCGTGGGCAACACCGTTCGCGAGGTCCGCGTCGTCGGAAGCAAGTACTGCGAGCCGGGCAACGAGTACCCCATGAACAACCGCATCGGCGGGCCCACGCCCGAGGAACGCAACGTCATCTTCGGCTTTGGTCGGCGCAGCGGCGAGGGCTACCCCTCCGGCGAGGGCGTACTCGTCACCTACGCCAAAGACACGCTCGTCGAGGGCAACTACATCGGCGTCACACCCGACGGGATGAGCCGCGTCAACCAGATCGGGACCTCGGGCGTGCGCGTCTACGACGCCTTCGACACGATGATCCGGGGCAACCTGATCTCCGGCATCCGCGCACTCGGGTCCAACCACTCCGCAGGGCAGATCTTCGGGAACGCCATCGAGGTCGGCTCCATCAACGAGCACACCTACCGCACCACGATCCACGGCAACCTCATCGGGACCGACGCCACCGGGCTCAACCCCATCCAGACACGCAGCGGCATCCTCGTGGCGCCATCGACTGGCATCTATTCCGTCCACGATACCGTCATCGGGGGCACTCAGCCCGGGCAGGCCAACACCATCGCCTACACCGAGGTCCGCGGCGTGACCGTCTCGGCAATCGTCCAGTCCGCTGCGATCCTGGGCAACAGCATCTTCGGTCACGAGGGCATGGGCATCGACCTCTTCAAGATCGGGATCAACGACCGGGGCGTCACACCAAACGACCCGGGCGACGCCGACACGGGCGGCAACGGCCTGCAGAACTACCCCGAGATCACCGGTGTCACCAGCAGCGGCGCGACGACCACCGTGACGGGCACATTCAACAGCACGCCCGGACGCGACTTCCGACTGGAGTTCTTCGCCAACGAAGAGTGCGACCAGACCGGCTTCGGCGAGGGGCAGCACTTCTTGGGCGCCATCGAGCTGACGACCGACGCCAGCGGCAACGCCAGCGTCGATGCAACAGTCCAGGGCATCCCCGCGGGGATGATGTTCGTCACCGCGACCGCGACCGATCTTGCGGTCGGCGCGACCAGCGAGTTCTCGTCCTGCTTCGGGATCTCGCTGACGGGCTGCCCAGCCGACGTCAACGACGACGGCTCGCTCACGCCCGCGGACTTCACCGCTTGGGTCGCAGCCTTCAACGCCTCGGACCCCGCGTGCGACCAGAACGCAGACGAAGCCTGCACCCCCGCGGACTTTACCGCCTGGGTCGCCAACTACAACGCGGGCTGCTGAGCGATCAGGACCGATAGCCTGCACGGGTATCGCTCTCAGAGCCCATGACTTGCAGGGTGACCAATCGATCCACGCAAGGACAAAGTACATTGGATTCCAGTTGGCATGAAGGCAGGGAGTGAACCCCCGGCGGTACCGGATTCAATGGTGTGGGTTGAAATTCTGGATCCCGGGAGCGTATCGCGCCTTGGTTGGCCCTTTGGGCAGACCTCCCAGCGGGCTCTTCGACCCCAATCTTGCGCAGTTTGACAGGCATCAGATTCGCGATGAAACCGATTCCACCCGGGCGTGGAGATCTGTATACTCACGTTGGAAGAGACACCGCCTCTCTGGTGCGATCCGGGGGCGAGACACAACATGGGAACGGAGAGACAGACATGAGATACGTGTGCGCGATGGCGCTCATCGGCCTCGCCGGCTCGGCGACGGCTCAGGTGGACGGCATCATGAACGAGGCGGGATACCAGCTGATCTGGTCAAATAACCTCGGAACAGGCTTTGGGAACAACCGGAGCGAGATCAACGGCGTCTATGCATATTGCGATGCGACCACCCTGTACCTCGGGATCACCGGGAACGTCCAGGACTTCAACAAGCTGGAGCTGTTCTTTGACAGTGTCGCCGGGGCTGGTCAGAACGTCCTTCGCAACGACAACGCCGACGTTGATTTCAACCAGCTGAATGACAAACTGGGCGGGCTGACCTTCGATGCAGGCTTCGATGCCGATTACTTCCTGACCTACACCGTCAGCGGCGATCGCTCCGAGCACTACACCGGTGCGGCCCAGCTCAACACGGGCGGCATGGGCCCGGGCGGATTCCAGGGCGGCGGCGCCGGTCGCGTCGACGGCTCGCAGATCGTCGCTCCCGGGGCGAATGGCCTCGGCTACACGCTCGCGTCGGATCAGTCCAACACCGGCGGCGTCGGTGACTTCGACAACGCGCCCGACAGCGATCCCGCGCTCGTCACCACGGGCCTCGAACTGGCGATCTCGCTCAGTGAGCTCGGCTACACAGGTGGAATGCTCCGCCTGGCCGCGTTCATCAACGGCGGATCGCACGATTACCTTGCCAACCAGGTCGTCGGTGGTCTCCCCCCCGGCACCGGCAACCTCGGCGGCGACGGCGCAGGCAATTTCACCGGCACCGTCAGCGGCATCAACTTCAACAACTTCGCAGGTGACCAGTACGTCACCCTGAAAGTCCCGGCTCCGGGCTCGGTGGCGCTGCTTGGCCTGGCAGGCTTGGCCGCGACACGTCGCCGCCGGTAAGCCGCGATCACCCGATTGCACTGACTTTTCTCGCCCCGCTGCACACGCAGCGGGGCGATTTTCTTTGGTGCGTTCCACCCTTCCAGCACGCATGATGTATGCCAAAAGAAACCGGCCCCGCCGAAGCGGGGCCGGATTGATCTGAATCTGGGGCTGCCCCGGCTGGGGCAAGCGATTACGGGTTGCAGGTCGGACCGTTCAGGCCCATGTTGAAGGCGGCGATCCATGCCGAGAAGTCGGCTGGGGTCACGAAGCCGTCCTGGTTGACGTCCGCGATGAGACTGCCCAGATTGTAGTTGGCGATCCACGCCGAGAAGTCAGCGGGGGTGACCATGCCGTCGCCGTTCTGATCCGCGCAGAGCCTCGAAGCGGGGCAGTCGGCGGTGTCGCCAACCGTGACGAACTGATTCCCGGCGATCATCGAGAAATCGATGTCCCGAGGCTCGCCCAGCTGGTCGGCTGTGGGCAGCCCGCCCGCGACCTGGTTGGACACAAAGGCGCTGTCGCCGTTGGTGAGCATCGCAGCGATCTTGATGGGGGCGCTGCCGTTCCAGCCAAGCTCGGTCAGATCGATACTCAGCTCGACACCGGTGGTGACGTTGCAGGCATCGCTGACATCGTTCCCAGCGACATCGCTCACGCCGCCGACGTTGCTGTTGTCCAGACCCACGACCAGAAGGCCCGGGGTCTCGAATCCGAGCACGCCATTGGCAAGGAATGCCGCCGCGGCATCACGTGGTGCGAAGTTCGTAAAGATGTCTTCGCCCGTGCCGGGCTCGACGTCAACGCCCGTAGGGGGGTTGTCGCCGTCGAAGAGGATCGGGTTGTTGCCCGGGGCGGACTTCTGGCCGCCGTCGTAGGCGCCAAAGTCGGTGTTGAAACCCTGGACGATGTTTGGGCCGTTAAGCCGGAGCACCGCGGCGTTGGCGAAGATGGTGTTGGTGCTGCTGGTCGAGCCGTTGTTATTGACGAGGATGGCGTAGTCAGCGGTGAAGCCGGCGTCGAACGTGAGGCCGTCGCCGAGGGGCTCGACGTCGTTGGGGTCGGTGCCGTCGTTGAGCCCGAGGCGATCGAGCGTGCGGAAGGCGATGTCTACGTTGTCGTTGCGGAGCGTGTTCTGGCCATCGGAGGGGTTGCCGTCGAGGAAGACAACCAGGCGGTTGTTGTTGGACTGCAGGTTGCCAGCAAAGAGCACGTTGAGGCGGTTGCCGGGCACATCGAGGTACGTCCAGACCGCGTCGAGCTCGGATCCGACCGCGACGTCAACATCGGGGATGGTGGGCGTAAAGCCGGAGGGGCCGACGCCGCCGGTGTTGGAGTTGTTGACCGAAACGGTGACACCTTCACCAAGTCCGGTCGTGTTCGAGGTCAGCAGAGCGGGCGTGCCCGCGCCGAGGAAGGCACCGAGGCCGCCACCGGCGGTGGGCGTGGTCGCCATGTCAGCGAAGGACTCGAACATCGTGCCGGTGTTGCCAAAGCCGTAGATGAACATGAAGTCGCCGGTGAATCCGTCGTCGAATTCGAGGCCTGCCTGACGGTTGATCGCGTTGAAGTTGATGTCCACGTTGTCGCCGCGAACGACGTTCTGGCCCGCAGGGGTCATGGCACTCGCGTCGACATCGAACCAGAGGTGAAGCTTGTTGAAGTTCTCTTCGAGATTGCCGCCCACGAGAACGTAGAGCGCGTCGGCCGAGCCGTTGGCGTCTTCGTCGACGAGGCGGGCATAGAGATTGGAAATCTCTGAGCCGCCGCCCATGCCGCCGTTGGTCTGAACAGGATCACCATTGGTCGCGTCACCGAAGCCGGTACCGGTGTCGCTGACAAAGATCGGGGGGCCATAAGACGAATCGGCGGTGCCGTCGATGGTCGGTGCCCCGTTGACGATGGTCGTGGGGACGATGGCGAACTGGTTGCCGGGAACGCCGCTGGGATTCGAGCCGCTGGGCTCCTTGAAGTTGACGTTCGCGGGATCGCCGAGGTTGGCGCCCGGACCGCCGAGGCCGCCGATGACCTGGTTGGACATGAAGTCATTGCCCGAACTGATCACCCAGCCGGCAACACGGATCTGACCGGTCGGGACCGCGTCGCTGAGAGCGAAATTCGAGAGCGGGATGCGCACCTCGATGCCGGTCGTGACATTGATGGCGTCAGAGTTGTCCTCCGGATTGCCCATCTGAGGCAGGTTGTCGCCGAAGCTGGTGGGCTGATTCTGGATCCAAGCGCGTGTATACAGACCGGTCTCCGCGGCCCCGATTTTGCCGTCGACAGTGACCTGGCCGAGCGCCTGCCCGCAAACGGTTGCGAGCAGAGCCGCTGTGATTGAGGTTTTCATTCTTCAGTTCTCCCGTGCCCGCCTTGGCGGGCCTCCCTCTCGAATTCACGATTGCCCGCAAGACTAGCGGGAAATGCACGACCGATCTTAGCCGATGTCGTACGGTTACAGTGGACGAAAGTGCCGCTGTATACAGCATTTCCGTAAGATGCCTCAGGGCGCGATTGCTTTCTCGGACGGGAGTTCAAATGCCACCCCTCGATCTTGTACGAGCCTGCCCATTCTCGCAGATCGCGCCCCAATTTCCCCGATTGGGCTCGGCTCCGCGGCATCTCCTGCGTTGACATACAGGCGAAGGGAGCGTCCATCGAGGTTGCGTTCGATGATCAGCAGCGATCCCGACGATTCGTAATGCCAGCCCCCGTACCTCAGGACATCGCCTACTTCAGCATCGGTGCGCAGTCGCAGCCATTGACCGATGCTCTGGGTGGTAGTCTGGGCAAGTTGCTCGAGTACCACGTCATTGATCAGGTCGGGCCAGGGCAGCGGCTTTCGGTTCTCCGGGTCATCCGCGCCCCAGATCCCCAGCTCATCGCCCGCAAAGATCATCGGGGAACCAGGCAAAAAAACAAGCGTTGCATAGGCCAGTTCGAGCCGCTCGTAGGCCTGTGATCCCGGGCGGTTGCGATCGAAACCTTTGGCGGTCATGCCAGCGCCCTGGTCATACCCGAGCCCGGGGTTGGCAAGGAGCGAGACGAGCCTTGCCGTATCGTGAGAAGCGAGCAGGTTCATCTGTGCCAGCTCGGTCGCGGGATGGTGGCTCATCACTCCCGCCAGATCGCCCGCGATGCCGGGATTCGAGATCCCCGAAAGCCATGGCAGCAGCACGAACGCCAGCGGGTAGTTCATCTGCGCGTCGAACGCTCTGCCCTCAAAGTAATCCTGACCATCAAACCAGAGTTCCCCGATCAGGAGCGCTTCGGGGTTGATGGCACGGACGTGGGACCTCCAACCCTCCCAGAAAGCCATCCCGACCTCGTTGGCGACGTCCAATCGCCACCCGTCGATCCCGTCGGATTGGTCGCCGTCGCCGTTGGGGTCCATCCACCTGGCGGTGATATCGAACATGTGTTCCTTTGGCCCAGGCGCGAGATCGCCTTTGAGCTGACGAAAGGCCGGGAGGTTGCCGTTGGATCGATCCCATGCTCTCCAGCCAACGACATGCCCTGCAGAGTCCTGCCTGAAATCGAACCAGTCGAAGTAGGGGCTCGCAGGCCCCCGCCTGGCTGCGTCCTTGAATGCAGGGTGCTCGGTGCCAACGTGGTTGAGGACGCCATCGAGTATGACGCGCAGGCCGCGGCTCTTGGCAGATGGCAGGACTTCATCGAGAAAGACGCGATCCGCGGGGGACCAAACCCAGTCGGATGGATCGTGCGAAAACGGCTTCCGTTTATCGGGCGGCTTGCCGGGCCAGGCCAGGAACGGATCGATGTGCCGATGGTCGGTCGCGTCGTACTTGTGCAGGCTGACGGACTCGAAAACCGGGCACAGCCAGAGCCCGGAGACTCCCAGCGCTGCGATGTGATCGAGTCGGCGGGTAACCCCCTGCAGATCGCCACCGAATCGGCGCTCAAAGACCACCTCGCTGAGCGCCTGTCGTTCCCTGCTGTCGCTGTCCCGGTACCGCATCGGCGCTGCGATCGCACGATTGGCCGAAGCCTCGAATTCGTCTGACGAGACCTCGAACCAGGCGTGATCCCAAGCCAGCGCCGTGCCGTGGGGCCAGCCCTGATCGTTTCGGGGTTCGGCGTTGTCGAAACGCTCGGGGAAGATGTTGTACCAGACGGCTCCCAAGGCCCATGCGGGCGTCTGATCGGCTGCCGGGCCGATCTTGGATCCAGCCATCGGATCGTGCCAGTCGGAAGCACCATCGGGCGACCAGCGGATGCGGATCCGTTCATCCGGGGCGAGCATGAGTCTGACGGGGCGTTCGATGCCATCGATCGGGACACCGGGCTTGCCGGAGGACCTCTCAAGGACGCCTTTCATATTCGGATACACGACATCGACGAGCCCAAGGCCTCGATGAACGACAACGCATTCGGGCTGTATACAGCCATGGCAGATTGCGTAAGCAGCCAGCGGCGCCAGAAGCATGCCTGAATTGACCGCTGCCAAGGCTGAAATCATGGCCATCCCCTGCTGGAATCGATAGAATCATAATGGATCCGGTGCTCGGGTCCTCCAGTGGAGTTTGGCGCCAGCGCCGCTCACCACACTCCGGATTGTTGACTGCCGCGATGCCGATCGGATGAGCGGACACAAAGGACTGAAAGTGAAATCGAACGATTGTCGCAAGCGTGGATTCACATTGATCGAGCTGCTCGTGGTGATCGCGATCATCGCGCTGCTGATCGGGATTCTTCTGCCGGCACTCGGCAAGGCGCGCCTGGCCGCACGAAAGGCCGCGGATCTCTCGAACATTCGCCAGATGGGTCTTGCGTTCGCTTCGTACTCGAACGACTTCAAGGACTGGTACCCCGTGCTGCCGACCCCGGGCAACAACGCGAACGTTTTCGCCGACCAGCACAAGATGGGGGGTGTGGCAGGCATGTTCAGCCACTGGCAGGTCGGGACACAGGAGGGCACACTTGCGGCGCCCGAGGGCTGGTCACGCCTCGGCGGGACCCCGGGAAACTCGCGCAACTGGGCGGGCAACGCAAACCCGATCATGGGTTCGTACGTCGACTCACTCGAGGTGCTCACCTCACCGGCGCAGAAGGAAGATTACGACTACCACGGCCCGCCCATCATCAACGCATCGAGCATCAACAGCATCACCCAGGGCAAGCCTGTCAAGCCGACGCCTCCGGGCAGCCCGGAAGATGTCATCTCCTACAACATCAGCTACCTGTATATCTCGGGGCTGAAGTCAGCCGACCCCACGGTCGTCTACCCTGTGCCGCTCTGGGGCACCGAAACCGTCGGCCCCGACATCGGGATCAAAGCCTGGTACGGCGGCGGCTCGGGCGGAGCCTCGAACGCACTCGCCGATTCCGCGGGCACGAAACCCGGCTTCTACTCCAAGCTGGATACCTACGGCGAAGACGGCGGGATGTTCGTGTACTCCGACGGGCATGCCGAGTTCCTGAGCAACAAGCAGACGTACAAGGGCATCGAGATCTCCATCCACGACTTCTTCTTCGCCTCGGACGATGGCCCCAACGGGCGTCCCGAGCTCAAGGGCAACCCGCAGAGCATCAACACACTCCGCTCGAACCGCTCGACGACGCTCCAGACGATCGATTGAACGAGCCTGACCGAATCGCTCGGTCGACCGACGGAACGGTCGTCCAATCTGCCTTCACGGAGGGTTGATCCCCGGCCCGGTCGCACGGGGAGTTGATCTGCAGCTACAGTTGCCCCCGTGACACAAAGCAACGCAACCCAACCAGATTCGGCGCCCCGACCATCGTTCGTTCGTCGGCTCGCCGGTGCACAGGAAGCGGGCCTCGTGCTGGTCATCGTGATCATGGGCACCCTCCTGACGGTCCTGGGCGGGACCAAAGAAAAACAGTTCCGGATCGCGATTCCCGACGGCGCCAGCGTTGTTGAATTCGACGCGAACGGCACAGAGTCACCAGCCGGGACACTCTCGCTCCAGCAGGTCGCCGGGTGGAAAGTGTCCGCAGAAGGCTCGACGACGTCGTATTCACGCGCGTCCGGGTATTCCTACAACAAAGCGCAGAGCGCATTCTTCGGGCGTAAGACGGTGAGCAAATTCCTCGACAGCGAGAACATCGTCCTCGTTGCCAAGGACGCGAGCTTTATCGCGATCATGGCCGTGGGAATGACCGCGGTCATCATCCTGGCGGGGATCGATCTCTCGGTCGGATCGATCTACGGCCTCTCGGCGTTGATCGGCGCCATGGCGCTGCAGCAATTCACCAACGATGAAACCGGGCTGCTGCTCTCGCTCCCGGTGGGCGTCGGGATCTGTTGTCTCGTCGGCCTGGCCTGCGGTGCTGTCAACGGCGTCATGATCGTGGGACTGCGTGTCCATCCCTTTGTCATCACGCTGGGCACCATGGCGGCGTACCGCGGCCTGATCTTTGTCATCAGCGGCGGGCAATCGGTCGGCAACTTCCCTGAGAGCTTTACCAGCGGCTTCTTCAAGGCCGAGGTCGCAGGGACGTACCCCGTGCCCGTGCTCGTGATGCTGATCGTCGGAGCGGTCGGGATGTTTCTGCTCGCCAAGACCGTGGTCGGACGCCAGGTCTATGCGATCGGGGGCAACGAAACCGCCGCGAAATACGCGGGCATCCCGGTCGGCAAAGTCAAAGTCATCGTGTACGCCATGCTCGGGTTGCTCGCGGGGCTGAGCGCCGCTGTCTACCTGGGTTATCTCGGAGCTGCCGCGACCGATGCGGGCACGACGTACGAACTCAAGGTCATCGCCGCGACAGTCATCGGCGGAGCCTCGCTGATGGGGGGCAGAGGCTCCGCCTTCGGCGCGGTCCTCGGGGCGATCGTGATCCAGCTCATCGACAACGGCATGATCATCCTGCGGATCGATCAGTCGTACAACCAGATCGTGATGGGTGCCGCGATTATCATCGCGGTAGTCATCGACCAGGCCAAAACGAGGTTCTCGCCCAAGGGCTGAGCCTTCCATCCGACCAGAGACTCTGACACAGGGGGAATGACCCATGTTTCGACGAAATTCAATCTCGATGATGCTCGGCCTCGGGGCCTTGGCACTGCTGGCTTCCTGCGGAAACCAGGGCGGCAACGAAGCTGCAACGAGTGGGGAGGGTTCCGCATCCTCGGATACACCCGCAGCCAGCCAGAGCTACACGTTCGCCGTGATTGCTAAGTCGCAGGGCAACCCGGTGTTCCAGGCCGCGCACGCTGGCGCTCTGGCCGCGGCCAGAGACCTGAATGCGCAGAATCCCGGATTGTCCGTTGAGATCAACTGGCGCACGCCAAACACCGAGGACGCCCAGAAGCAAGCCGAGTTTGTCGACACGCTCGTCAGCCAGGGCGTGGACGGCATCGCGATCTCTTGCTCCGACGCGAACCTCCTGACCGGCTCGCTCAAAGCAGCGGTCGCAGGGAACGTGCCTGTCGCGACCTTTGACTCCGACGCGCCCGAGAGCGGGCGGTTCGCTTATTACGGCGTCGACGACAAGGCCGCGGGCGCCAAGGTCATGGAAGAGCTCGCCGCTCAGATGGGCGGAGAGGGTGTCGTCGCGGTTCTTTCGGGCAACCCGAATTCGACGAACCTCTCGGCCCGAGTCGACGGCGTGCGCGAAGAAGCCGCCAAGCACGCGGGCATCACCGTCCGCGACGTCTACTACGTTCCCTCCGAGACCGCCAACGACATGGCAGCCAAAATGCAGCAGGTGCAGACGAGCGATCCGGACATTTCCGGCTGGGCACTCGTGGGCGGATGGCCTCTCTATACCGACAACGCGCTCGACGGCATCTACGAGAACGCCAAGATTGTCTCGATGGACCCGCTCCCGCTCCCGCTCGAATACGTGAAGAAGGGCCAGGTCCAGGTTCTGGTCGGCCAGCCATACTTCGGCTGGGGCTACGAGTCGGTCATGATGCTCTTCGACAAGGTCCACAACGGCAAGGACCCGGACGTGGTTTACAACTACGCCAAGTTCGACATCGTCACCGCAGAGAACGCGGACGAATTCGCCGCCAAATGGGCCGAATGGCAGAGCCCAGGCGGGAAGTGATCTGAACATTCCGCGACCGGTCGGTGAGAGCCCGCCGGTCGTGATTTCTTTCGGGGTATGCCCGCTTGTCTGAACCGGAACACAACGTACTGCTGCGTGTCGAGGGCGTCTCCAAACGCTTCGGCATCACGCGGGCGCTCAGCGATGTTTCGGTCAGCTTCCGTGCGGGCGAAGTGCACGCACTGATGGGTGAGAACGGCGCGGGCAAGAGCACGCTGGGCAAGGCCATCGCGGGGCTGCACAAGCCCGACACGGGCACGATCACGCTCGATGGCAAGCAGCTCAGGCTCGGCTCGATCGACGACGCGTTCGCCGCCGGCGTTCGGATCGTGCACCAGGAGCTGGCGCAGTGCCCGAACCTGAGCGTGGCCGAGAATCTCTGTCTCCACGACATGCCACGCGGGAAGCTTGGCACGGTCGATTTCGAGGAGATGGCCAGGCGTGCCGCGGATCTCGTGCACAGGCTCGACCCGACGATCGATGTTCGAAAGCCACTTGGCAGGCTGAGCCCGGGCAAGCGACAGATCTGCCAGATCGCGGCTTCGCTCGAAGACGGTGCGCACCGCGGCGGCTCTGCGCCCCGTGTGATCGTCTTTGACGAACCGACGAGCTCGCTCTCGATCGCCGAGGCCAATCGACTGGGAGAGATCGTGCGCGATCTGGCGAACCAGGGGCTCACGATCATCTACGTCTCCCACCGCATGGGCGAGATCTTCTCGTGCTGCGACCGGGTCACTGTGCTCCGTGACGGCAAGTTCGTCGCGACCAACGATGTCAGTGGTCTCGACGAGGCCACGCTCGTTGAACAGATGATCGGACGCCGAGTCGTCACACCAACGGGCAAGGTGCGATCAGAAGGCGCCGAAGCAAGCGCGCTGCGCGAGGTCTCGGGCCTTGCCGAGGAACACCCGCACTCCGGGAGAGTCGTGCTCCGTGTGCAATCGATCGACTCGCCCGGCAAGCTCCGCGATGTTTCGCTCGAAGTTCGGGCGGGCGAAGTGCTCGGGATCGGCGGCCTCGTCGGCGGCGGGCGGAGCGAACTCTTGGCCGCGATATTCGGCCTCGACCCGAACGCAACGGGTTCCGTCGAAGTGGATGGCCAACCGATGCCCATGGGCGACGTGCGAGCCATGATTCGTGCGGGTGTCGGGCTCGTGCCCGAGGACCGTCGGCACGAGGGGCTTTTCTTCCAGCTCGGTGTCGACGAGAACATCATCGCCCCGCGCATGCCGCTGCTTGCGAACGCGAAGTTCCCGTTCGGGCTCCGGCGCGAGCAGGAAGAGAAGCGTGTCGTCGCCGGGAAGATCCAGACCTTCCACGTCAAAGCCGCCAGCACCAGCAGCAAGCCGAGCGAGCTCTCGGGTGGCAACCAGCAGAAACTGCTCATCGCACGATGGATGGGCCAGGAAACCAGGGTCCTGCTGCTCGACGAGCCGACCCGCGGCATCGATGTTGGGACAAAGGTCGAGGTCTACAAGCTCATCCGCGAGGCCGTGGACAAGGGGCTCGCAGTCGTACTCGTCTCAAGCGAGATGCCCGAGTTGCTGGCGCTCTCCGACCGGATCATGGTCCTCGCCGATGGCCTCTGCACGGGCACCCTCGAGGGCAAAGACATGACGCAGAAGAACATTCTCACGCTGGCAACCCGCGAGGTCGGGGCGGCCTGATCACTCGGGCAGGGCAATCCTGATGACATCGCCGTCGCGCCCGCTCCCGGTCGCTTCGGTTCCATCTTCGAGAATGACACGGACATGCAAGGCTCGTTCAGGGCGAGCCCTTTCGCCCGTCTCGCCGGTGAGCGTGACTGCGACCGTATTCCCTTCACGCTGGGCGCCGTACGTGCTCAGCAGGAAATCGCCATCCCGGAACTCGTAGCCGTCGCCGCTGTCCTCGTAGAGCGTGCCGGAAGCGATCCCGTTCTCATCGAGCGCGACGATGAGCGTCAGCGGGTCGAGCGGCTTCTCCATCGTGTGCTGCATGATGGGCCCTGATGGGATGATCGTACCGCCCTTGAGATAGAACTCAGGCATGTCGGGGTTGTCCGCCCCCTCAAGGGCAAGCCGGTTCCAGATGCCGCGGGGCATCGCGGGCACGCGGTCGCCGTGGAGCGTGAGCTTTGGAACCACGAGCAGGCCCTCACCGATCAGGAAGATGTCGTCCTCGGTGCGCAGCGCCGGATCGGCAGGGTCGGCAAAGAAAGCGGGCTGCGCGATGGGCATGCCCGTGGTGTGGGCGTCAAAGAAGAGCGTGTAGTAGTAGGGCAGAAGTCGGTACCGGTTGTTGAGCGCTTGCCTGGCGGTCGCTTCGACTTCTTCGCCAAACGCCCAGGGCTCCTTCTGGACGTTTCCGACGGCCGTATGCCCGCGTGCAAACGGGAACATCACACCGAAGGCGAACCAGCGTTCGAACTGCTGTGCGTCGCCGTTGCCGATGAAGCCGCCGATGTCGGGGCCGTAGAAAGGAAAGCCCGAGAGACTCATGTTTAAGACCATCGGGACCGAGCCCTCAAGATCCCACCAGTCAGCGGAGTTGTCGCCCGACCAGCCCGCCGCGTAGCGCTGCCCGCCCAGATACGTCGCTCGGCTGAGCACGAAGGGGCGTTTGTCCGGGTTGGCCGCCTGCACGCCCTCGCGTGTAGCCTCGATCATGAGCATGCCGTAGACGTTGTGGTAGCGGGCGTGATCGCCCGGGCCGCCCATCTCGGGGTCGCCCGCGTGCAGGTTGTCCTCGGGCATGGTTTTGGACTGGACGTTGAAGATCGCGGGCTCGTTCATGTCGTTCCAGACGCCGGTGATGCCCTGCGCCATGAAGTCCTTGTACAGGCTTGCCCACCAGTCGCGTGTCTTCTGCTGCGTGTAGTCGGGGAAGACGCACCACCCGGGCCAGACCTCGCCCTTGTAGATCTCGCCCTTGGCGGTCTTGACCGCGTGATCGCCCGCGATCAGCTCCTCGTAGACGCTGTACCCCTCAGCGGGGAACCGCTCCGTCTCAGAACCGATGCCCGGGTCGATCATCCAGACGTTGTGAAAGTTGAGATCGTTCAGCAGATACGCGTTGAGCCCCTTCGGATCCGGGAAGAGCTCCTTGTCGAACCGGAAGATCCGGTATTGGTCCATGTAGTGGATATCCATCCAGATCACGTCAGCCGGCAAGTCGCGATCGCGGAAGCCCTTGGCGATCTCGCGCACCTGCTCGTCCGGGTAATAGCTGTACCGGCACTGGTGGTAACCGATCGCCCACTTGGGCGGCATCGGGATGGTCCCAGTCAGTTGCGCGAGCGTCTGCACAACTTCCTGCGGCCCGTCGCGCTCGATCACGATCACCGGGAACTCCGGTCCATCTGCATGGAACGTGATGCCCCGGGTCAGATCGATCTCGATGCGATAGGTGGAGTCGGCCATCACACCGAAGCTCGAGCCATCGGGGCGAACAGCGAGCACCCACGGGTGCGACTTATAGAGCGACTGCGTGCTCTCCTTGTACCCGTACGAGTCTGAGTTCCAGAGAACGGTCTTGCGCCCGTTGCGGAGCAGCGGCCCCGGAACTTCGCCTGTGCCGTAAAGGCTTGTGCCCGGCTCGATCTCGATCGTAAATGAGTTGCGCCCCTCGTCATCGACGAAGAAGCGAGGCGTCACCTCAAAGTCAGAGGGCGCAGCGCCTGATGCGGGCATCTTCGGATCGAGCAGCGCGAATGAGGGAAGCGCGTGCTGCCTGGCGTCAGCCGACGCGTGAAACCGGACGATGTTGTCCCCGATCGATTCGGACACCAACTGCCCAAAGGCTGCTGGAGCAACTGCGATTGCCAGAGCCAGGAGCAGTCCGAAGAGTCTCGTTTGCATCGCGAATTCTCCAGCGTGGGGCAATGGGTGGTCTTCCGGCTCGATTTGTAGGCTCCCTCAGGGTCCGGGAAGAATCGGCGACGTGGTATACAACGATTCATTCGAGCATTGCGACAGTTTCACTTGGGGAGCCGGGGGCGGACCCATATACTCCTTTCGACGATTCAGAGACTCCCACCTTGCGACCCTCGGAGCCCGTTCGATGAGCAAACCGACCCGCTGTTTCGCAGCATTGACGCTGAGCCTTCTCGCCGGAGGCGCCTGGGCCCAGGATCAGTACCCGCCCATGCTCCAGTGGTTCGAACTCGAGTGGCGCGACATGGAGCACCGCATCCCGGACTTCTTCCTCGCCGGTTACGGCTCGACCTGGCTGCCCCCGATCTCCAAAGCGGTCGCGCCCAGCACCGCCAAGAGCCCGGGCTTTGATCCGCTCGACCTCTTCAACCTGGGCGGGGGGGCGACAGGGAACACAACCTATGGCACCGAGGACGACCTCAAGGCCGCCATCGCCGAGTTCCACGGAGCCAACGCGGTTGTGTACATCGACCTGATCATGAACCACGCCGGATTCAGGCGGACCGATCAGCAGTTCCACACCGAAGGCGGGTACGTGGGCCTCTGGGCCAACCCGCCCGCAGGGCGCAACCTGCTCCCGACCGATGACTGGGGCGATTTCAACAATTCCTTCACGAACTCGGGGTATCTGCAATCGACCGATCCGGGCGGAGCGCTCTACGACCTGCACCGGGGCGACCTCGTCGCTCTTTGCGATATAGACCAGGCGTCCAACAACCAGCTCATCCGTCATCCCACGACAGCCGGCAACCCGCTGAACATCCCGGCAGGCACGCTCCGCAATATCCCCGACCCGGAAAACGCGCGTTTCTATCCCGACACAAACCTCTCCAGCGAGACCATCACCAACCCCGGCACATTCCGGAACACGGGAAGCGAGCAGTTCACGCGCTACCCATGGAATCCGTTCAATGTCATGAACGGTGATCCTGTGCCCGAGAACGCCTCGGACTATCTCATCCGTCACACCCGCTGGCTCATGAGCCAGATCGGGGTCGATGGCTTCCGCCTGGACGCCGCCAAGCACATCCCCTCGACGTTCTGGGACAAGGACTGGGACAACGCCGTCTACAACGCATGGACCCATCCGAGCGGCACCAAGGTCACCGCCTACAGCTTCGGTGAATCCGTCGCAGGAAACGGTTTCATCTACGACCAGTACATCCGCAAGCCCAACAATAACAACCGCCAGGGCGACACCTGGGGCAATCGCGACGCGCTCGACCTTGCCGGATCCGGACAATTGCGCGATCTCAACAACGCCAACGGATTTGGTTCCTGGCAGAGCGTGCTCAACCAGCACCTCGACAACGAAGACGGGTTCAACGACGGCACGCTCGGGGTGAACCACGTCTTCAGCCACGACAACGGCAGCGTCGGCGACGGCAACTCCGTCCCCGCAGACCCCACTCGCCGACAGATGGCCCTGCCCATGAACGCCTATGTCCTGCTCCGACCCGGACAAGGCGAGATCTACCAGAACGAGAAGGGCATCACCAGGCCCTCGGGCAACTTCAGCCCTCGCAACGGCGTCCCGCTCGCGCTCGGTCGCGACCGCGCCACGGGTCAGCCCGACAGCACCATCACCACGCTCGTGCGCCTCGCAAACGAGGTCGGACGGGGCGATATCGATGTGACGTCCTACACGGACCCGTCGAGCCCCAACATCGACGATGTCTTTATCTTTGAACGCCGAAAGTCGGGCGGCCCCGCCAACGCGCTGGTCGCCGTCAGCGACAGGCGTGATGCCGGGTTCCAGACGCGTAACGTCGCCACGAACTTCGCCCCGGGCACACGCCTCCACGAGCAGACCGGGAACGCAGCCGATCCCGTGATCGATCCGTCCAATCAGATCCCCGAGATCATTACCGTCGCCGGCAACGGCAGAGTCACGGTGAACGTCCCGAACAACGTGTCGAGCGCCGCCTCGCACGAGAAGGGCTTCGTCGTCTACACGCCCGCGCTCCCCTCAGGCACGCTGACGATCTCGAATGTGACGGGCCTGCTCCCGCTGGAACTCCCATTCCTGCCCCAGCACAAGAAGCGGGTCAACCGCATCGACGTTGTCGAGGGCACCACGTTCGACATCCAGCTCATCACGACCCAGACCGATCCGATGGACCCGAACACAGACGACAACGCACTCTTCAAGATCAACCAGGGCTACAAGGACTTCAACGCCAACGGCTCGGTCGATTTCCCCGTCGGGCTCCAGGACTTCAACAACAACGGCGTCCTTGAGTTCCCCTCCGAGCAGACCATCACGGGCGGCTTCGAGCAGTTCGTCACGCAGCACGAGCCCCTTTTCGCCTCGGGGAACGCGCAGGGAACCTACCGACAGATCATCGACGCTTCGCTTCTCGAAGACGGATTCAACTACATCACCGTCAACGCATTCCGCCATCGCAGCGACGGGGGCGATCCGATCTTCCGCCAGTTCCGCAAGGTCATCTACCTCGACAACAACCCACCCGGGATCCAGTTTGTCAGCCCGCCCTCCCAGATCAGCACGAGCGGCACAACGTTTGATTTCCGGGCGACCGATCGCACGACGGTCAACGTCGTCGCGCTGGCAAACCTCGCACAGGGCATCGACCCGATCGAGTTCGGGCGCACGCAGCCATCTGCGATCCGCAAAGATCGGTACGACTGGGAGTATTCGTTCCTGGGCCTGCCTCACGGGCAGAACACCGTGACCGTCGTGGCGTACGAAGAATCCGGGCGGGGCAACGCCGTCACGCACAGCTTCTTTGTCAACCTCTGCCCCGCGGACGTCAACGGCGACGGCACGCTGTCACCCGCGGACTTCACAGCATGGCTGGCCGCGTTCAACGCCATGAGCCCGGCTTGCGATCAGAACCAGGACGGCTCATGCACCCCCGCGGACTTTACCGCGTGGCTCGCCAACTACAACGCAGGCTGCCCATAAGGAATACGATCGATGCATCGGCGCCTCCCGGGCCGATAGGCCCATCCGGAGAACGACATGCACGCCGCTCGCTCGAATGCTGTGACCCTGATCGTGACGATGCTGCTCTCGGCGTTCGCCCTGCCCGCGGCTGCGCAGGAGCAAGCCCAGCCCGAGACGCTCGCTCAGGGATTCATCATCGTTGTCGATGACCCCGAGCGCATCGCTTCCGAGAGCCAGCCGATCTACATCGGCACGAACCACGGCAACTGGCACCCCGGCAACCCGGAATTCCTGATGTCGCCCCGTTCCGATGGCAAATGGCAGATCATCCTCGATCAGCCCACCCAGCCCGGACGGATGCAGTTCAAGTTCACGCGTGGGACATGGGAAACGGTCGAGGTCGATGCCAAAGGCGAGCAGATCCAGAACCGTGTGCTGCCCACGATCGATGCATCCAAGTACGCCGACGGCTCGCGCCCGATCATCGAGTTCACCGTCGCGAAGTGGGACGACCAGAAGCCCGGCGCCGTGCTGCAGCGGGGCGTCGAGGACACGACCCTGCCCCTGGATGTCACGGGCACCGCAAAGCGTTTGCAACTCGTCGGAGGCGCTGGCCGCGCCAGCGCCATAGTGCGCGACGCCATCGTCTGGCTCCCGCCCGGCTATGACGAAACCGACCGCTCGTACCCCGTGCTCTATCTCATGGACGGGCAGAACGTCTTTCTGCAGCAGCCGGGCACCCCGGGCGAGTGGAAAGCCGATGAAACCGCGACCGCCCTCATCGAATCCGGATCGATCGAACCGCTGATCATCGTGGGCATCCCTCATTCCGGCTTCAGCCGAGCGGATGAGTACCTGCCCGCCGCGCTCATCGATGGTGTGCAGCCTTCAGCCGACGAATTCATCGGCTGGATCGAGCGTTCCGTCATGCCGCGCATGGAGCGGTCATTCCGTGTGCGGACTGGATCCGAGAACACCGCGATCGGAGGGGCAAGCTTTGGCGGCGTGTTCGCGCTCTACGCCGCGGGCAAGAGGGCGGACCTGTTCGGGGCCGTGATCGTGGAGAGCCCTTCGGTCCTCAGCGCCGGCGGGTACATGATGTCTCACTTCGGCGGCGCAGGCTTCAACTGGCCCAAGACGGTCTTCCTCGGCATGGGCACCGAAGAAGCGGGCTCGTCCGCAGAGGCCGAAGGCCTCAACACTCGGTACGCCGCAGCCGCAGAACGCCTCGCCCAGAACGCCAAGGCCGCTGGCTCACGCGTGCTGCTCCTGCTCGGAGAGGGGCACACACACAACGAATCCGCATGGGCTGAAAGGTTCGGGCCGGCCCTCGTCCATCTCTACGCCAACTGACGAGCTTTCGCACGCAGCCCAACACTCCGCTCCGGGTTTCGCGTGCGCACCACCGACGAGCCCACCCAAGACCTTGCGCGGTCTCAAACCGATACCCACGCACGAGAGCGTGGATGCTCTGTGACAGACATCCCAAAAACATGTACATTGATAGGGTGGAGTCCGAGTGACCGCTGAGGGTTTCGATCATGCAAAGACAGGCGGAATGGCTTTGGGGCTCCAGTTTGACCCTGATGACCGTCTCGCTCTTTCTGATCGGGGCTGCCGGGCAGACAGACCAAATCCACGGAACACGATCACAACCCGAGTCGCCCTGGGCAGAGGTCCGAGAGGTGCTTGTCTCGCGATGCCTGCATTGCCACGGCGGCGACGAGCGCGAGAGCGGACTCAGCTTTGCCGACGCCGATACCTTTGCCAAGGGTGGAGATCGCGGCCCCGTAGTGCATCTGGAGAATCTGGAATCGAGCCGTCTGCTCGAGGTGATCGGGTATTCCGATCCAAACCTGGCTATGCCGCCTGCGGGGCAACTGCCCGAGGAAGAGTACAGGTTGCTCGAACAGTGGGTGCTCGCCGGCTCGCCCTGGCCCGAGGGGGAGTCGGGCGTGCTCGCCGACGCGGCGAAACACCCGATCAAGCTGCGCACATTTGACGGGACGTCGGACTGGTGGGCGTATCAGCCGCTCACCAAGCCCGAGGTGCCAAGCGTCAGTGACGAAGCGTGGAGCGCGCACCCGATCGATGCGTTCGTGCGCGCCAAGCTGGCAGAGAAAGACCTGGCGCCCGTCGGGCTGGCAACGCCCGAGGCGCTCATCCGCCGAGCGACGTTCGACCTGATCGGTCTCCCGCCGACGACCGAGGAGGTGCACCGATTCGTCGCGTCGTACAGCGAAGACCCGGAAGAAGCGTGGGCCTTGCTCATCGAGCGACTCCTCGCATCGCCCTCCTACGGCGAGCACTGGGCACGCCACTGGCTCGACCAGGTGCGATACGCCGAGACCAACGGCTACGAATCCGACGGGATAAAGACCAACATCTGGCGGTATCGCGACTGGGTGATCCGCGCGTTCAACGACGACATGCCGTATGACCGCTTCCTTGTCGAGCAGCTGGCGGGCGATGAGCTCCTCGAACTGGCGCGAGATCCTGACGCGAGCGATGCGTCGCTCATCGCGACTGGCTATTACCGCCTCGGCGTGTGGGACGACGGGCCCGCCGATGCCGTGCAGGCCAAGGCTGACGAACTGGCCGACATCGTCGACACCACTGGGCAGCTGGCGCTGGGCATGACCCTCGGGTGCGCCCGCTGCCACGACCACAAGGCCGACCCGATCACACAGAAGGACTACTACGCGTTCACCGCGTTCTTCAACAACATCGTGAGCTTCGGCGGCGAGGGCGACACGAAATCCGGTGGCGGAACGACACGTCTTGTTGCCGACGAGCCGACCGAGGGTCAATTCAAACGGGACGAAATCGAACTCCAGCGCGACAAGCTCCGCTCGCTGCTGGTGGCATACGCGAGCCAGTACGAATGGCCCGAAAGCCCGAGCGAAACGATCCTCGCCGACGCTCGTGCGGGAGGGAGCGCGTGGCTGTTCCACGAAGGCGAGCCGCCCACCGATTGGCACCTCCAGGCGTTCGACGACTCAGCCTGGCAGGAAAGCAAGGGCGGCTTCGGGACAGCTGGCACGCCCGGAGCAATCATCGGCACCCAGTGGAATACCAGGCAGATCACCATCCGCACCGACTTCCGCCTGGCCGAAATCCCAGACGGCGTGATCCTCTCGATCCACAACGACGAGGACGCGGAGGTCTATATCAACAACATCCACGTCGCCTCTCGCACCGGCTACACCACCGACTACACCGACATCCAATTGGGCCGTGAAGCACACAGCGCGCTCGTCGTGGGTTCGAACACGATCGCAATCACCTGCACACAGTCGATCGGCGGCCAGTACATCGATGCGGGCCTGCGATCGGGGTGGCTCGATTCACCGAGAGCGCTCGCCATGCGCGTTCAACTCGCGACCGATGAAGAACTCGAAGCCATAGGCGTGCTGAAGCTGCGCCCAACAGCCAATGAAATCCAGCGACTCGGGACTTTGCCCGTCACAGAGCCTTACGAAGCGCTCGTCGTGGTGGAACGTGGGAATACAGCCCCCGCCCAGCACATCCTCGGGCGGGGCAGCGCCCACGCGCCGGGCGAGGTCGTCGAGCCCGCCGTGCCCGCGGTGCTCCGCTGGGCGGGCGAGTCGGACACATCGGGCACGTGGTACGGCGCGGACACCACGGGCCGTCGCCTGGAGCTCGCGCAGTGGCTGGTCGACGAGGGCAGCTTCCTCACCTCGCGTGTGATAGCCAACCGCCTGTGGCAGTTCCATTTCGGGCGAGGGCTGTGCCGAACCTCGGGCGACTTCGGACGCTTCGGCACGCGCCCAACGCACCCGGAACTGCTCGATTACCTCGCAGCGAGGCTCATCGAGAACGGCTGGTCCATGAAAGCGATGCACCGCGAAATCATGACGAGCCGGTTCTATCGCACCAGCTCCGTCCCGAGCGAGGAGCTGGCGGCGCGCGACGGGCACAACGAGTGGTACTGGCGCACCGATCCGCGCAGATTAACGGCCGAGCAGTACCGAGACGCGGCGCTGAGTGTGAGCGGGCTCAAAACGGACAAGATGTACGGGCAAAGCGTGTTCCCGCCCATGCCCCGCGAGGTGCTGGAGACGGCTTCACGCCCCGACCAGGCTTGGGGGACATCGACGGACGAGGACGCGAACAGGCGGAGTGTGTACGTCTTCTCGAAGCGTTCGCTGCGCATGCCGATCCTGGAGAGCCTCGACCAGCCGAGCCCGGACACGCCCTGCCCGGTGCGATTCCCGACGAACGTGCCGACGCAAGCGCTGATCACGCTCAACAGCGACTTCATGAACGACGCGGCTGACGCGTTCGCGGAGCGTGTGCTGAGCGAGACCGACTCGCTGGAGGGAGCGATCGGTTCAGCGATCGAACTGGCGCTCTCGCGCGGGGCGACGGGCGAGGAACTGGCAGGGCTGGCCGACTTTGCACGCGAGCTGATGACCAAAGACGGACTGGACGAACACGGCGCGATGCGGGTGTGCTGCCTGATTCTGATGAATACGAACGAATTCATGTGGGTCGACTGAGTTTGCGGGAATGCGACCAATGAGCGGACACAACGAGCATTTCTGCGGCAGGACCCGGCGTGAGTTCCTCTGGGAAGCGGGGGGCGGCTTTACGTCCGTCGCGCTGGCAGGATTGCTCGGCACGCACTGGATGGCAAGCCAGGCCAAGGCCGCCGACGGCTTCTCGGCAAACCCCCTGGCGGGCATCGATCCTAAGCGGTTCCTCACGCATGCGCCCAAGGCCAAAAGCGTGATCTTCCTCTTCATGTACGGCGGGCCCAGCCAGGTCGATACGTTCGACTACAAGCCAGAGCTCTACAAGCACGACGGCAAAACGATCGATGTGCCCACGTTCGGCAGGCAGGGCAAACGCGCCGGCGGGCGCGTCGTCGGGCCCCGCTGGAAGTTCAGGCCCTACGGCGAGTGCGGCAAGATGGTCTCGGACCTCTTCCCGCACCTGGGTCAGTGCGTCGACGACATCGCGTTCATCCACTCGATGTACGCCGAGAGCCCGGTGCACGGCTCGGCGCTGCTCAACATGAACACAGGCCGGATCATCAGCGGGCATCCGAGCCTCGGGTCGTGGGTGAACTACGGGCTCGGGTCGATGAACGAGAACCTGCCGGGCTATGTCGTGATGCTCGACGAGACGGGCGGGCCGATCAACGGGGCGAAGAACTGGACGAGCGGCTTCATGCCCGCCTCGCACCAGGGCGTGCAGCTGCGCTCCGAGGGCGTGCCGATCCTGGACCTCAACACACCGAAGCACCTGCAAAGCGGCGTGCAGCGCAAGCTGCTCGATCGCCTGCGGATGATGAACGAATCGCACGCGGCGCAGCGAGGCGGGAACCAGGAGCTGCACTCGCGCATCAACCAGTTCGAACTGGCGTACCGCATGCAGTCAGCGGCACCCGAGGCGGTGGATCTGGAGTGCGAATCGAAAAGCACCCTTGAGCTCTACGGCATCGATCAGGAAGAGACGCACAGCTTCGGCAAGAAGTGCCTGATGGCGAGGAGGCTCGTCGAGCGGGGCGTGCGGTTCATCCAGGTCTACTCGGGCGGCGGGCACAACGACGACAACTGGGACGCGCACGGGGATCTGGTCCTCAACCACACACGCCACGCGGGGCGCACCGATCGCCCCGTTGCGGGCCTGCTCAAGGATCTCAAGCAGAGAGGCTTGCTCGATGAGACGCTCGTCGTGTGGGGCGGCGAGTTCGGACGCCAGCCCACCGCCGAGTACGCCGAGGGCACAGGACGCGACCACAACTCGTGGGGCTTTACGATGTGGATGGCCGGCGGCGGCGTGAGGGGCGGCGTCAGCATCGGGCAGACCGACGAGCTGGGCGCCAAGGCGGTGCAGGACCGCTTCCACGTCAAGAACCTGCACGCAACGATCCTGCACCTGATGGGTATGGACCCAAACGGGCTGACCTACTTCTTCAACGGGCTCGACGAAAGTCTCGTCGGCGTTGAAGGCGCACAGCACATCGGGCAGATACTTGCATGATGCTTCACACACTCGCCGAGACCGACTGGATCAAATTCATCGGACGGCTCCACCCGCTGCTCGTTCACATGCCCATCGGAATGATCGTGGCGCTCGTCATCGTTGAGACGATGACGCTCTTCAAAAAGCCAGAGAAGATCACCGCGACACGCAGGCTGCTGGTCTGGGCGACGGCGATCTCGGCGATCACCTCGGTCGTCGCCGGTTGGTTCCTCGCGGATGAGGGCGGATACCCGGAAGGCCTGCTCTTCTGGCACCGCTGGCTCGGGATCGCCTTTGCGTCTGTGCTTTTCATAGGCGCAGTCATCGCGCTGACGCCGAGATGGGCGTCGGTGATCGTGCGATTCATCGTGCTCTCGCTGGCGCTCGGGCTGATGACGGTCGCGGGACACATGGGTGGGACGATGACGCACGGCGAGACATACCTGACCCGGTACGCGCCGCCGTTCATCGCCAACCTGCTCGGGCCGAGTGAAGAAGCCAAGGCGCCCGCGCCGGGCGAGGTGACCCAGCAGGACAGCGATGCGCAGTTCGTCATGGCAATGTTCGAGGCGCGGTGCTACGAGTGTCACGGCGCAAGCAAGCAGAAAGGGCGCCTGCGCCTTGACACGCCTGAGGGTATCGGGACGGTTGTCGTCGCGGGCGACCCGTCGGCCAGCGAACTATTCCGACGGATCTCGTTGCCAGCGGATGACTTTGACATCATGCCGCCCGAGGGTGATCCGCTTGCCGACGACCAGGTGCTGGCGGTGATGCGCTGGATCCGTGACGGCGCGGAAATCGCGCCGGCCACGACGGAACCTCCCGCCGAGGAATCGGCGAGCGAGGCGGACGATCCAGAAGAAACGCGGGGTTTGGTCCAGGCGGAAACCCTTGATGGGATCCGCGATCGACTGGGCGCATTCGTCTCGGAGCTCCCGGGGGGCGACCTCGTCGTGGATCTCTCGCTCGGTGATGGCCCCTTCGACGCGGCCATGCTCGATGAACTCACACCGATCGCGTCCCGCATCATCGAACTCTCGCTCTCGGGACGCACGATCACGGGCGAGCCGGGCGGTGTGTCGTTCGATCGTCTCGAAAGGCTGAAGCTCGAACGATCGGACGCGACCGACGCATTCGTGGGTGCGATGCTCGAACAATCGCCCCGGCTCCGCGAGCTGAATCTGCACTCGACCGCTGTGACGGACGGGGTGATCGGAGCCATCGGGCAGGCTGAGTCGCTCGAAATGATTGTGCTGTATGGGTCTGGTGTCTCGGGAGAGGCGGTCCGGTTGCTGAAAGCCGGGCGTGCCGATCTCAGTGTTGAGACGAGTGAAACGCTCGCTGAGGCATTCACCGTCAGCGGCGGGCCCAGGCTGATTCTCGCGGCCGACTCTTCAACGAAACGCATCGCGCTCATGCGCGAGATCGCCCTTGGCGCGCCGATCACCGTGTGGGAGCACGAGATCGAAGACATCCACGACCTGCACCTCTTGCCGAGCGGGAACATCCTCTTTCAGACCTCGTGGACGCAGCTGGTGGAGGTCGATCCGCGGTCGGGTGAGACCGTATGGACGTACGACGCGAGCACGATGAACCGTGAGAAGCCGGGCGAGCGCGTCGAGGTGCATGCCTTTGAGCGAAGGACGGGCGGTTCGACCATGATCGCCGAGAGCGGGCCGGCGCGGATCATCGAGGTGGACCTCCAGGGCAATCTGCTCTACGCCATCCCGCTCACCCTGGACAACCCCGACCCCCATCGCGACACGCGGCTCGTACGAACGACACAAGATGGCACCTACCTCGTCGCGCACGAGAACGACGGCGTCGTCCGCGAGTACGACAGCACCGGCAACGTCCTCTGGTCGTACGACGTCCCCATAAACTGGACCGACCCCGCGACCGGCGCCTCGCACGAAGGCGAGGGCGACGCGGCTTTCTCGGCGGTTCGGCTGGGCGATGGCAACACGCTCATCGGCACGGGCAACGGTCACAGCGTGATCGAGGTCAACCCCGAGGGCGAGATCGTCTGGAGCGTGGCGCAGAACGACATCGAGGGCATCACGCTCGCGTGGGTCACCACCGTGCAGCGCCTGACCAACGGCAACACGGTGATCGGGAACTGTCACGCAGGCGAAGACCAGCCGCAGATCATCGAAGTCACGCCCGACAAGCAACTCGTCTGGAAGTTTGTCGACTTCAAGCGTTTCGGGAACGCGCTCTCGAACAGCTACATCATCGAGGACACGCATGGCGTGCCCTGACGAGTTGGTCGCCCCGCGCCCCATCGGCTGGGGTGTTGTCGGGCCGGGCGAGATCGCCGGCGTCTTTGCACGCGCCCTGGCGCGCAGCGGCGTTGGAGTGATCAAGGGTGTTCTCGGGCGCACGCAGGAACGCACACAGGCATACGCGGACAGGTATGGCGGGCGGGTGGCGCGTTCGCTCGATGATCTCTTGGCGATGGACAACATCGGGGCGGTGTACATCGCCACGCCCCATCCGATGCACGCCGAAGCCGCCGGTGCGGCGCTGAAGGCGTACCGGGCGGTGCTCTGTGAGAAGCCGATGACGACGGACGCCCAGGCCACCGGGGCGTTGGTGTCGCTGTCTCGAGCCACGCGCACGCCGCTGGTCGAGGCGTGGATGTACCGCACGCACCCGCAGATCGCGCGGGCGATCGAGCTTGTGCAGCGAGGCGTAATCGGGCGTGTTCGGCGCATCGAGGCCGGTTTCGGTGTCGCGTGCGAGGATCGGACACCAGAGCGTCTCCGCTCGCCGGCGCTGGGCGGGGGTGTGATCTACGACATCGGCGGGTACCCGCTCTCGGCGGTGACGATGCTCGTCCGGGCACTGGGGCACGGCCTCGAATCGGTCGCGCTCGGCGATGCCCAGGGTCAGCTCATCGACACGGGTGTCGAGATCGATGCCGAGGCCTCGCTCTCCATCGCGGGCGAGATCCCGGTGCGCGTGAGCTGCTCGTTCCGCAGAGCGCTCGGGCTGTTTATCGAGATCGAATGCGAGGCGGGCACGATCTCGCTCCCCTCAGCCTTCCTGCCGGGAGGCGACCGCGAGGGCACGCTTGGGGAGATCACCATCACGGACAGCGCGGGCAGCCGCACCACCGAACGCCTCGCCTCCGACCACTGTTGCTACTCGATGGAGGCGATCGAGGTAGCCAGGCTTATCTCGACCTCCGGCAGTGAACCGGTCTGGCCGATGGTCGGTCACGACGAGAGCATCGCCATCGCATCCCTCGTGGATACGTGGAGGTGCAAGGTGCTTGAGACAGAAAGGCCCGCGGACAAACGGTTGCAGGACCGGGGTCTCCAGCCCTAAAGGGTGCCCGTTCCATTGAGTGCAACTCACGACCCGCACCCTTGGCTCGTGCTATCGAATAATGCATTTAGGGACTGCTCATCTTTCAACCCCACGCCCCCGCGATATCGATTATCCTGACTCCGGGCAGTGGGGGCCCGGGACAACCAAAGGGGAAGAGGATGCTCAAAGCCGCCAAGTGGTCAGCCTGTGTCGCAAGCCTGATGCTCTGCGCCGGTTCCGCCTCCTCGAATACATCCGCTCTTACGCTGCTCCATCCGGGCGGCGAGGAAGAGCAACTCCTCGGCAAGGGCGACTCACTCGACGTCCGATTCGGGAACTTCCCAGCCCAGAATGTCACGTTCCTCTCGCAGGTACCCATCAGTGCGTTCGGCCTCGGCGCTGCCGATGCAAACGACTGCTGGGGCTATGTGACGCCGCAGGGCAAAGAGATCGCCATCATCGGTCTGCAGACCGGCACCGGTTTCGTCGACATCACAGACCCGATGAATCCTCAGATCATCGGCGCGTACGCGGGGCCATCGAGTCTCTGGCGCGATATCAAGGTCATCGGCGCGTACGCCTACGTCGTCACCGAAGGCGGCAACCACATCCAGAAGTTCGGGCTCGCCAACGCCGACTCCGGTTCGATCCAGAACCTGGGCTACTCGACCTACTCGGGCTCCAGCGCATCGCACAACATCGTGGCCAACCCAGACTCGGGATACATCTACCGAGTCGGAGGCGGGAACAACATGGGACTCCGCGCCTACGGCGTCGGCGTCAACGGCGCTCCGGGGTCCGCAACGAGCCCATCCCAGCAGGCCGTCCAAACCGATTTCTACGTCCACGACGCCCAGGTCGTCACCTACACCACCGGCCCGTACGCCGGACGCGAGATCGCATTTCTCTGCTCGGGCTACGGCAACGGCGACTCTGACACAAAGGTCAGGATCTGGGACGTCACCAACAAAGCCAACATGTTCGAGATCTCTTCCGCGCAGCACCCGGGACGGCGCTACTGCCACCAGGGCTGGCTGAGCGAAGACCGCAAATACTTCTACGTCAACGACGAGCTCGACGAGGGGCGAACCGTCGCGACCACCACCACGCATATCTACAACGTCGAAGACCTGGAGAACCCATTCTGGGTCAAGGGCTGGACCAACGGAAACACCTCGCGCGATCACAATCTCTACGTCAAGGGCAACTACATCTACGCCTCGAACTACCGCTCGGGCCTGCGCATCTACAACATCTCCGACCCGGAGAACCCAGCCGAAGTCGCATGGATCGACACATACCCCGCGGACGACACGACCGGCTACGACGGCTCGTGGTCGAACTACCCATTCTTCCCTTCGGGCACTGTCATCATCTCCGACATCCAGCAGGGCCTGGTCGTTGTCCGCCCCGAACTGGACACACTCAGCTTCAACGTCTCGATGGCGCTCGGCGCCACGCTCAACCCAGCCGGTGGCGATGAGGTGATCGTCGATATCAGCGAACGCAACGTCTCGCTCGATCCCGCGACGCCAAGGCTCAACCTCCGCGACAGCCAGGGCGTCATCACTCAGATCTCAGGAACGTCGACCGGACAGCCGAAATCCTTCAGCTTCGTCACGCCACGGCTCGACTGCCTCGAGCCGTTCGACTGGTGGCTCTCGGCCCAGTCCGTGGGCGGGCAGACATACTCCTGGCCCCAGCTCGCACCGACACAGACCGAGTCTGCCATCGTCGCAACCAGCCTGACGACGTTGTTCGAGGACAACGCCGAGACCGACCTCGGTTACTCCGTCTCGGGCAACGCTTCCGATGGCCATTGGGTCAGAGGCATCCCCGTCAACGGCGGCCGCGGCGATCCCTCCGCCGACGCCGACGGCTCCGGGCGGGCATGGCTCACCGACAATGTCGCAGGCAATTCCGATGTCGACAACGGCCAGACCATCCTGACCAGCCCCGCCATCGATGCACAGGTCGGCGGCACGCTGACCTATTCCTACTGGCTCAACGACACCGCCACCGGCTCGATCGGCGACGAAGACTTCCTCAGCGTCGAATTCGCCACCAATGCCGCGGGCACAAACTGGGTCACCCTCCGCACCTACACCGACGCGTTCAACCAGTGGCGTCAGGAAACCATCTCAGTCGGTGCCGCCGGCGAGATCCCCGCGACGAGTACGCTCCGCCTGCGATACATCGCCTCGGACACGGGCTCTGGGAACATCGTCGAGGCCGGGATCGATGCGATCTCGCTCAAGGCGTTCGAGTGCATCGAGCCGCCCGCGTGCCCCGCGGACACCAACGGCGACGGTTCGCTCTCTCCCGCGGACTTCACCGCCTGGGTCGCCGCGTTCAACGCTCAGGCCTCAGAGTGCGATCAGAACGCCGACGGCTCATGCACCCCCGCGGACTTTACCGCCTGGGTCGCCAACTACAACGCGGGCTGCTGAGCGCCGGCGTCCCCGGATCTCAGTTCCAGAAGTACTGCCACGTCGCGCCCAAACCGATCGTCTCACCCGGCTTGAGCTCCACGGACCAGGTAAACCGGGCCGCGCCGTTCAAGCGGTGCCAGTAATAGGGCCAGTTGTAGTGCTGCCACCAGGGCGAGCCTCCAAAGTCCCAGCTCGCGTCTGCGGAGAAAACGCTCACGGCTTCGCTCAGGCCCTCCGCAGTCGCATCGACCGGGTTGCCAAAGGCGAACTTGCGCACCTCGACCCGCACCGGGTGAGACTTGCGATTCGTCAGCTGAGCCTCGAATCCGATGTCCACTCGCATGTAGTCGTGCCCGTCCCATTTCACCGCGTTGGGCACACGAGCACTCTCGATCTCATCCGTCTTCACGCCGAGATCGACCGCCTTGCCAACCGCGAGATCCAAGCTCGCTCCCACGGGTGTGTAGGTCATCAGCCCCTGTGCCAGGGCTCGCCCCTCGCGCACGATCAGCGCCGGAGCCGTCGTAAACGGGTGCCCCTCAGTATTCTCGTTGCAGATCCGAAGCACGTGCTGCGCGACGGGCCTGCTCAGGATCTCAGCGATCTGGCGGTGCTGCTCGGAACCAAGATTCCGAAGCGCTTGCGTCGGGGGGCTCGCAGGAAGATCGAGCGTGTACACGCTCTCGAACGTCGTTTCTGTGCTCGTCAGCGGCACGACCATCCTCGCACCCCTGGCGAGTGTGACATGGTCCACGCTGAACACGAACAGATCCTCCGCGCGCTCGGCGCCCGAGAGCTCCGGCGCCGAAGGCTGGCCCGCATTCAAGTGCCCCGAAGAGGCATACGCATGCTCGCTCATCCGTGCGCTCTGGGCCATGAGCGCGTTCGAGAGCATCGCGCCCGTCTGCCCCGCCGAAGCATTCTGGAAGAACAAACCGAGGCTGTCCATGTGTTCGCGGAGTCCCATCGGATCCGGCGTATGCTCGAACGAGAACGTCGGCACACCGATCGCCACGTGCAGCATCACATCATCGAGATCCGCAAGCTCGTTGATCAGCGTCGCCTGCAGCTCGATCCGCACACGCTCGTCATCCAGTATCGTGACGCGGTACGAAGGGATCCAGCGCAGCCCGCGCTGCAGGTACAGGAGCGAGGCCGACGCCTCAGATTCGGGCCCGCTGTCCCAGACCAGGTCGAGCGTCATCCGTTCCTCGTCCGCACGTTCCGTCAGCTCGCGCGTTATCCCGTCACCCAGGAAACGCACGTCGAGCATCGAATCGATTGGGATGGCAGACACGCCCTGATCAGACCGCAAGAGCGCCACGCGCTGCGTGGGCTGGGCAGGAGGGATGTACGAGTTGAAATGGGGCGTTCCAAACGGCGCCACCGGTATTGCCTGTGCCTGCTGCTCCACGATATCGATCAGCGTGCCCTGCTTATCCGTCGAATACACCGTCCGAAACGCAATCTCTCGCCCAACGTTCGCTCGCAGCAACTCCTCGACCGTTCCCGCAGTCTTGGTGCGCTGTGACTCGATGCGCTCAGAACGCACAGACGACAGCCTCGCCCCGGGCTGTGATGTATCAGCCCAGAATGTCCCGAGCACGGGCCTTGGGAGTTCCGTGAGCACCAGATCGCCCCGGGCATCGACGGGCACCTTGCCCGCCCGCATGACGAGGGCGTGCCCGTCCTTGAAAGCCGTCACCTCCCGGATGGGAAGCGTCACAGCCTCCTGTGCCAACAGTGTCGGGGTCAAAGCGGTTGAGACAAACAAATGAGCAGCTGCGGCCGTCCGGTATCTCATGGGGATGCTCCACTATGGGTTCATCCCTCAGACGGCGCCCCCGAAAGCGCGGTTCGCGAATCGGATCAATACCGCAATTCAACCGTCCGCAGAAGTGTCTCGCCCCGAAGGAGAAAGACGAACAGCCGATCAAATTCCTTCTCGGGTAACTCCGCCATCTCGCGCCCGCCCAGTTCCCGGACAATCCCCGGGACCGTATTCGAATGCGCGACCACAAGCGACGATGAACCCCCAGGCTGAGCCAGGAGCTTCGCCCGAAGGTCGCCGTACCCGGTGGGCGCATAAACCGTGGGCTCGATGCCGTTGAACTCCGCTGTAGGCGTGCCGGTCTCAAAGGAACGGGCGGTCCGGGTCACGAACACTGCACCCAGCGGCTCGTCGCGCAGCACCTCGCTCAGCCTCGAAGCGCGAACCACCCCGTCAGCGGTCAGCGATGGATCCTGCTCGCCCGGCTGCGGGTTCGTGTCCGCGTGGCGCACCAGAAAGACCGTCCGGATCTCTCCCCCAGGTTGCGCCGATCGACCGACACCAGCCGCAAAGCCACCAGCCATCAAGGCCGCAAGAACGCCCGCACCAAGGACCACTCTTCGAGAAAGCATCGATTCCCCTCCAAGGTCAAGGCCAAGCCACCGCTAGATCGGATCGGTCGAGGTCGTCGGGCTCGGCACCGGATCGATGCCGCTGGTATCCAGCCCCTGCTCGCCCATCAGCATGTCCGAGTAGCTCGTGCTGAGCATCTCGCCAAGCGCTGTTTTCAGCTTGGCCCGGATCTCCTGCACCTTCTCGTGGCAGTCTCGCACGTTGTGCGCCCGAGACACCACCGCCTCCAGTTCGACAAACGAGCCGAGGTGCTCGACCGTATCAAGATGGATCCGGACCTGCTCGATCAGGTACACTGCGCGCTTCTTGCGCACAACGACCAAAACCGGCAGCGAGTCGCAGGCAAAGCGCTGCTTCGCCGAGACCTCGTCGTAGATCACGTAATGACTCAGCCTCGCCTCGGCCTTGTCCGCGCGGTCGTAGAAGATGTACTCCGTCTCGTGCCCCGTCTGCTCGCGCCGCTTGAGCCGACCGGAGGGCACCTTGTAGTACGTATCGGTCTGCTCCAGAACCTCCGCGTGAGCAGCCCCCATCGCCTTGCAGATCGTCTCTGCCAGCGCCGGGTCACGCAACTCCGCCTTGAACTCCACGTTGTGCATGGTCCCAGCCTACCCGTTCAGAAGTGCGAGCATCTTCGCTTCGTCCCAGATCTCGATCCCGAGGCTCTCTGCCTTGGCCAGCTTCGAGCCGGCGCCAGGCCCCGCGATCAGGATATCGGTGTTTTTCGACACCGAACCCGCCACATTGGCGCCAAGCGCCCGAAGACGGTCCGCCGCCTCGTCCCGCGAAAACTCTTCGAGCGTGCCGGTCAGCACGATCGTCTTGCCCGCAACCGGTGAATGTCCAGGAACCGTCGCGCGCGGGCTGGTCAGATCGACACCCACCGATTCGAGGTCCTTAAACGTGTGCTTCGCGATATTCGAGTGCAAGTAATCGTGCAGCACGCCGGAGGTGATCGCGCCGATGCCCTCGACCGATTCCAGCTCCTGAGCGCTCGCTGCCATCAGCTCGCTGATGTCCGCGAATTTCGCGCACAAGGCGCGAGCCGTCGAATCTCCGATGTGCCTGATCCCCATCCCGGCGAGCACCCTTGCCAGGCCCCTGCCCTTGGACGTTTCGATCCCGACCAGGAGGTTCTCGACCTTCTTCTTGCCTATGCGTTCGAGCTCGACAAGTCGCTCCGCGTGCGCACCGAGGCGGTAGATGTCGCCGAAACCCGAAAGCGGGATCTCCTCGTCAGCGAGAATCAGATCGATGGTTGATTCGCCCAGCCCGTCGATGTCCATCTGCTTGCGCCCGGCGAACCAGACGAGCTTCTCGCGGAGCTGCGCCGGGCATTCAGGGTTGATGCACCGGCGCGCGGTTTCGAGCTCGGGGTTCTCGTTCGCCTCGGCTGGTTCGATCTCAACCACGCCGCCGCAGACCGGGCAGGTCTCGGGGGGTTTGATCTTCCTTGATCCTTTCATCCGTTTTTCGGCGACGGGCCCCACGACGTAGGGGATGATCTCGCCGGCCTTCTCGACCTCGACCACATCCCCGATGCGGATGTCCTTCTTGCGGACCATGCCAAAGTTGTGCAAGGAGGCATGCCTGACCGTCGTGCCGGCCAGCAGCACGGGCTCCATGACCGCGCGGGGTGTGATCTTGCCGGTCTTTCCGACCTGCCAGTCGACGTCCACAAGTGTCGTAGTCTTGCGCTCGGCGGGGTACTTGTACGCGATCACCCAGCGCGGGCTCTTGGATGTTGAGCCGAGGAGCTGCTGGTCGGCGAAGCTGTTGACGCGGATGACGAGCCCGTCGGTCGCGTAGGGCAGCTCGGAGCGCAGATCGGCGAGCTCGTCGATCGCGGCCTGCACTTCGTCGATCCCGCTGCATGCCCACGTCCGGTCGGGGATTGGGATGCCAAGCTCGGCGAATTGTTCGAGAAGTTCCGAGTGCGTGCGTGCGAAGCGGTCGCTTGAGATGGTGCCGCGCCCGTGCGCACGGAAGCCGAGGTTCCGGCTCGCTGCGATACTCGGATCAAGGTTCTTGATCGTCCCCGCGCAGGCGTTGCGGGGGTTCATGAAGAGCTCGTCGCCCGCCTTGGCGCGCTCCGCGTTGATGCGCTCGAACTGGGCGTTTGGAATGAAGACCTCGCCCCGGATTTCGAGCACCTCTGGCGCGTCCTTGCCAAGTTCGAGCGGGAGCGCCCGGATGGTGCGCACGGCGTGCGAGACGTCGTCGCCCTGCCTGCCGTCACCTCGGGTCAGTGCGCGGACGAATGAGCCTCGCTCGTAGCGGATGCTGAGCGCCACGCCGTCGATTTTGGGGTCGCAGAGGAGTTCGACCGGGAAGCCTTCGCGCTCAGCTTCATCGAGTCGTTCGCGGAGGCTGGCGCGCAGGGATTCGATGCGTTTGGATTTGGAGACTTTGGGCCCGGCTTCTCCGAAGAGCCCGGTACCTGTTCCGGTATCGCCTGCGAGTGCTGCGTCGAGTGCGCCCTTGCGTTTCCGGGCTTCCGGGTCGATATCCGGGAAGATCGAGCGGATCCACGCGCCGATATCGTCGGCGGAATAGGAGTTGTCGATCGAGAGCATCGGGACGTCATGGGGGAGGGTGACAAAGCCCTCGATCGGCTCGCCCCCGACACGCCTGGTGGGTGAGTTGGGGCTCGCCTGGCCTGGGTGCAGAGCTTCGAGATCGGCGAGCTCCTTGAGCAGGCGATCGAACTCCGCGTCGGGCATGATGGGGTTGGCGTCGACGTAGTACGCCCGGTTGGCCGATTCGAGCAGGGTCACCAGCTCTTGCATCCGTCCGGCGGGATCGCTCTTTGAAGATGTGTGTTTCTTGCCCACGCCTGGATGGTACAGAGCGGGACAACCGTCGGCACGCGCATAGGATCGGACCATGACCCAGACCGCCCGGATCCTCGACGGCCGATCGCTGGCAGCGCAGCTCCGAGAGCAGGTCCGCAGGCGTGCGGCCTCGCTGCGGGCTCAGGGGATTCTGCCTCGTCTTGACGCGGTGATTGTCGGTTCTGAGGACAACGCCGCCCGTCAGTACGCTGAGAGGCAGGGCGAGGAATGCCAGGCTCTCGGGCTTGAGTACAGGCTCCACGAAATCCGGGCTGGCGCTGAGTACGACGACATCGCAGGGCGGGTGCTGCTGCTCAATGAGAACGACCACGTCAGCGGCATCATGGTCCATCTGCCCCTTCCAGAAGGGGTCGACACCTACCGCATCCAGCGCCTCATCGACCCGGACAAGGACGTCGAGGGCGTCAACCCAGCCAATATCGGGAATGTCGTCTACGGGCGATCGAGTCTCGTCCCGTGCACCGCGCTGGCGACGATGCGGATGATCGAGTCGACGGGGGTTGACCTCAAGGGCAAGTTGGCGGTGGTCGTGGGGGCGGGCAACGTGGTCGGCAAGCCCCTTGCGGTGCTGCTGATGCAGGCCGAGGCAACCGTGATCTCGTGCAACAAGTACACAGAGGGGATGGCAGAACTGACGAGGCGGGCGGATGTGCTGGTGGCCGCGGCGGGTGTGCCGGGGCTGATCAGCAAGGACATGGTCCGCCCCGGGGCGATCGTGGTGGATGTGGGCGTGAATCGGGTGACCAATGCGTCGGGGCAGACGGTGACTGTTGGAGACGTCATGTATGAGGAGGTCGGCGAGGTGGCCGGCTGGATCTCACCCGTGCCCGGGGGCGTCGGGCCCATGACGGTCGCGGCCCTGCTCAGCAACGCGGTCGAAGCTTCGGCCAGGCATCGCTGCCCGGTCGACTGAATCGGCTAGGATGGTTTGTTTGGGGGCGCCTCTGGGCGTCATTGGGTATGAATGTAGAGCCGACAGGCTCTGCGAAAGGGACGGCGATGACCACGCTTGGACTGTTTGCCAACCTCGGCCCGGTAGAGATCGGGATCATTCTGCTTGTTGGTTTGCTTTTGTTTGGGCGTCGGCTTCCTGAGGTTGGTCGCGGTCTGGGCAAGAGCATCGTTGAATTCAAGAAGGGTCTCCGTGATGTGACCGACGAGATCGACGATGCTTCGAAAGAGGCCAAGAGCCTGCCCAAGCAGGCGGCCGAGGCTCCCAAGCCGGTTTCGGAAACAGAGTCGGCTTCATCGACGGTGAGTCGATCAGACGCGGTCAGCCCGTGACTCGGGCGTGAGTGGGCCTAAAGTTGAAGCCGCCCGGAAGGGCGGATCTGTCTGGCGAGGTAGCTCAGCTGGTTTAGAGCGCTGGATTCATAACCCGGAGGTCGGGGGTTCAAGTCCCCCCCTCGCCACTTTCACCCTGAATTGCCGATGGTTGCCCTGGGCTTCGCCTGTGGGATGTTTGAGGGCTCGGCCCGCCCTGGTCGGCCTGTTTCGGCTATCGTGCAGCCAGTGTCCGGGCGATCGGGCAATTGATTCGAGGGCATCGATGCGAGTCAAGAACGTGTGTGAATCGGTCGCGCCGAAAGCGCTGTCTGCCCTCGTCCTGGCCTCTGGCCTGGCCCTGGCGTCTCAGTCTTACGCCCAGGATGAGGACGTTGTGGTCCCCAGTCTGGACGCTGAAGTCGCCGGGCGGATGATCCAGGGGTACCCGTTCCAGGCGCTCCGGCTTGAGTATGACCGGGTTCACCCGGAGCTCCCGCTGATCGAGTCGTTCTACTCCCTCCGGGTGAGTCTGGATACGACCGGGGAGACGATCGACGTCTCCCCGACGACGCCCGGCGTCACGATCGGACAGGTGCTCATGCTGCGCAACCGACAGATCTCGGTTTCTGCGATCAATGAGATCTCGCGGGCGATTGTTGAGGAACTCAACCGCAGGGGCATCGTGGGCGTGCTGGTCGCGCCGGACCCATTTCAGATCGAACCCGCGACGGCGGCCGACATCCGGGTGGACGAAGCGGACCTTCGGATCAAGGTCTGGGTGGGTGTCGTTTCGGGCCTTCGGACCATCGGGACCGGAGATCGCTTCGGGGACGAGCAGGTCATCGATCACCCGGCTCACCGCAGGATCTCTGGCCTTTCTCCCGCGCGTCCCTGGCGTGAGAACGACCGGGGCGCCAGGCGTGACCTGATCCGCAAGGACGTGCTCGACGCGTACGTGCACCGCCTGAATCGGCATCCGTCGAGGCGGGTGGACCTTGCGGTCTCGGCGGCGACAGACGAGGGGCAGGAGCCGAACTCGGTTGCGATGGATTATCTGGTGCACGAGAGCAAGCCATGGCTTGCGTACGCGCAGATCTCGAACACCGGCACGGACGCGACGAATGAGTGGCGGGAGCGGGTTGGCTTTGTGCACAACCAGGTGACCGGGCGTGATGACATCTTCCGCGCCGATGTCGTGACCGCGAGTTTCGACGACAGCTACGCCGCGATCATGAGCTACGAAGCGCCCTTCATCGGGACGGATCTGATCCGGGGCAAGGTGTTCGGGAACTGGAGCGATTACACGGCCAGCGATATCGGTCTGCCTGGGCAGGATCTCTCGGGCACGACGTGGACGGTTGGCGGCGAGATCATCGGGACGGTCTACCAGAAGAAGTCTTACTTCGTCGATGCGTTTGTGGGCATCCGCAGCGAGGACATCGAGGTGACCAATGACCTCGCAGCGACCGAGGGCGACACGGACTTTCTGATCGGCAGCGTCGGGCTCAGGTCCGAGCAGCGCGTCCCGACCCGGTCGGTGTACAGCGAGGTGGCGCTCGATTTCACGCTCGACGGCGGCTCGCGCACGGAGATCCCGGGGCTTGGGCGGCTGCGTGCGGAGGACAAGTGGACGCTCCTGCGATGGGACACCGGCGCATCGTTCTATCTTGAGCCGCTCCTGGCGCCGGATGGCTGGAAGCAGGAAGACGGATTCGGGAGCACGCTTGCCAATGAGATGGCGCTGGGCTTCCGGGGGCAGTACTCGTTTGGCGATCGGCTGATCCCTCAGCAGCAGCAGGTTGTGGGCGGGCTGTATTCCGTGCGTGGGTATTCGCAGTCGGCGGCCTCGGGTGACACGGCCTTCGTGGTTTCCGCGGAGTACCGGCTGCACATCCCGCAGCTGCTTGGCATCTCGTCCGAGGCGGGTTCGCTCTTTGGCGAGCCCTTCCGGGTCAAGCCCGATCGTGCGTACGGGTCTGCAGACTGGGACCTAATTTTGGCAGGATTCGTCGATTACGGTCAGACGATGGTCGAAGATGCGGACTCTGTAGAGTTCGACGAGTCTCTGCTCGGTGCTGGCATCGGGCTCGGGCTCGAGTACCGCAGATACCTGCGCGTCCGGGCCGACTGGGGCTTTGCGCTCCAGGATCTGGACAACGGGAGCGTTGAGAGCGGCGATTCGGAGTTCCACATCGTCGCCACGCTGGCATTCTGATCTCAGGAGAAGCCGATGATCTGTTCGAACATGGCACGATCCACCGCTCGCCCTCTCGTTTTGGCGTTGTTGGCGGGAACCGCAGCCGGTCAGCCAGCCGGTGAGCAGGTCGTCGCGGGCCAGGCGTCGTTTTCTCGCTCAGGGAATCTGACGGAGATCACCGCGGGCGACAACACGATCATCAATTATCAGTCATTCAACATCGGTGCCAACGAGACGGTCCGGTTTGTTCAGCCGGGCGCTGACGCCCGGGTGCTCAACCGTGTGCTCGGGCGGGATCCGACGCGGATTGACGGCTCGCTCATCTCCAACGGTCGCGTCTACATCGTCAACGAGCAGGGCGTGTACTTTGGCAGCCGGGCGATTGTCGATGTGGGCGGAATCCATGCCGCGGCGGGGCAGATGACCGACGCGGATTTCCTTGGCGGGATCGATCGGTTCACGAACCTGACGGGCGCGGTTGAGAACCGAGGTCAGATCCGGGGCGGTGAGGTGCACCTTGCGGGTCGGCGGGTGACGAACCTTGGCGCGATCGTTTCGCCTGACGGGCTGGTCACGATGAGTGTCGGCGACCGTGTGCTCGTGGGCGAGCGCAACGGGCATGTGTTCGTAAGCGCGAATGCGAGCGGATCTCAGGGGATCGCGGAGCAGAAGGGCACGATCGACGCGGCTGGGGGCAAGGTCTTGGTCGGCGCGGGGGACATGTTCTCCATCGCGATCGGGCCGGGCTCTGTGACGAAGGCCAGCGAGGTTGATATTCGCGGCGGTGCGGGTTCGATTGTGACCGTTTCTGGCGTGATCGATGTCTCTGACACGGCGCCTGGGCGTCGGGGCGGCGATGTGGTCATCACCGGCGAGGGCGTTGCGGTCCTTGGCGCCAGGATCGACGCCAGTGGCGCCGGCGGCGGCGGCCAGATCCACATCGGCGGCGGCTTCCAGGGCAACGACCCGACGATCGCGCACGCCAGCAGATTGAACGTGGATCGGCAGAGCACGCTGAGCGCGGACGCGACGCAGCGCGGCGACGGCGGCGAGATCGTGCTCTGGTCCGATGACGCGACGCTCTTTACGGGGCGTGCTTCGGCGCGTGGCGGCGCGGCACGCGGCGACGGGGGGCTGGTCGAGGTGTCGAGCGCCGGCTGGCTCGGGTTCTTCGGGCACGTCTCGACCGGCGCACCCAACGGCAAGGACGGGCTGCTCCTGCTCGATCCGATCAACATCAACATCGTCAGTGGGGTCGCAGGCTCGGGCGCCGACGATGCGCTGCTCGACGACAACCAACTTCCCGCGAGCGATGCCCCGGGCATGGACGTTCAGATCTCCGATGGCACGATCGAGGCGCTCGACGATACGGACATCCTGATCGCGGCGACCGGGAATATCGCGGTCGGCAATCTCTCGGACGGCTCGCTTGCGTTGCCGGTGTCGGCGGGGAACACGTTTACGTTCAACGCAGGCGGTCTGTTTGTGATGGCGGGTGTGAACCGGATTACGACCAATGGCGGAAACGTCGAGATCCGGGCGGTCGATGGCATCCAGTTCCCGGCGATCGATACCGCGGGTGGGGACCTGCTGCTCGAGTCCGGGAGTGAGATCCGGATTGTCCGTGCGATGACCAACATCGGTGCTCTGTCGATCGATTCGACGGGGAGCAACCGCGATGTGATTCTGACTGGTGTCGATGCGGATTCGATCTTTATCGATGCTGAGAATCTGACGCTCGGCGGGTCGTTGCTCTCTCGGTCGGCGCTGGATCTGACGAATCTCTCGTCGATCGATTCTGGCGTGGGCGATCAGATGTACACGATCGGCGCGGTTGATGGTGCCAATACCTTTGCGATCGTTCTTGATCCATCGACGAGCATCACCGGGCCCGGCGGGCTGAGGTTCGTTGCGAGCACGCTCACGCTGCCCACGATCGACGGCTTGTCGGCGCTCGAGGTGACCGCGACCGAAGAGCTCATTCTGACAGGGGACCTGCTGCTCTCGAACGCGAGCGGCGGGCTCGGCGGGCGGCTTGATCTGAGCGACACCGAGTTGGTGACGCTGGCGACAGATGTCCGCATCGATACGGATCGTCTTGTCGACGACGCGCCGGGTGGCGATGTCTTCCTCGGGGGCACGACCATCCGGGCCATGGATGCGGGCGTTCAGCGGCTCGTGATCAACACAGAACCCGATACCTCGGACGCGTCTGGTTTAATTGAGCTTGGCAACATCGGCGGGGATCGACGACTCGGCGGGCTGACGCTTGTTGGCGGCACGCTCCGCCTGACGGGTGTGATCGATGCCCAGACGGATCTCGACCTGTTCCGTGTTGATGGGATTCGGATCGCGTCGGATGACGTGCGCATCCTGACGAACGGCGCGAATCTCAACGTGCGATTGGCTGCGATCAACGGGGCTGGTTCGCTGGTACTGGATCTCACGGACGGCGGAGGGAGCGCGGGGATATTGGATCTTCGTGGTCCGGTCGGGGCGACCACGCCTTTGAATTCATTCTCCATCGTGGGGGGGATCTACACACTCCCGCGGGTGACGACCACGGGCGACCAGACCTACGCAGGCGAGCGTGTGTTCCTGCCGGATCTCCTGGTCAGCGGCGGCGGTGAGATCGACTTCGAATCGCGGGTCTCGATCGAGACGGATGCGGTTGTCGAGTCGGTTGGCGGCGTCGTTCGGTTCCGGAATCTCATCGGCGGCGCGGGGCAGCTGGCTGTCGACACCGAGACGGGGTTTGTGAGCTTCGAGCGGAGTCTCATCCTCGATGCGTTGACCGTCAACGGTACGGCCCGATTCGACGGTGGAACGCAGAACATCGAAACCGCAAACGATCTCGTGCTCGGGGAAATGCTCGGGCGGGATCGCATTGAGATGCTTGCGGGCGCCAAGGCGTTCCGCTCGTCGGGCGGTGACGTTGTCTTCAACGGGCCGCTGAACGGCCCGGCGAACGTGACCATTGCCGCAGCGCCTGCATCGGCAGGGAGCGATATCCCGGTGATCCGCTTTGCCTCGAATATCGGTGGGGCGCAGAGCCTCGCCTCGCTGACGCTTGGCGATGGGCAGGCCGTAGTGCCGCAGGTCGCCAGCGTAGTCTTCGCGGAATTTGACAGCGATGGCGAGCCCGTGGCAGACCGCTCGTTCACCATCCGGACCACGGGTGATCTTTCGATGGGGCAGAACGAGAAGCTGACGGCGCTCGGATCGCTGCTCATCGAATCGCTCGGCGGGGTCGTCACGGTTGGGGATCTGACTTCGGTCGGCGCGATGCGTGTCAACGCACCCAGGATCGATGTTCTGACGCGTTCGATCGGAACACTCTTTGCGGTCGATGCGACTCAGGAGCCCGAGGTCCTGCTCGATGCGGCTGGGCGCTCGGACAACGGGACGGACATCGTTTCTGGCGTCTCGGTTACTTTTGATTCCTCTGACATTCGCGTCATCGGGAGCGGCACGCAGCCAGAGATCGCCGATCCGACGGGCGAGGCGAACATCCGTGGGATCCAGACTCGCGCCTCGAACGGTCTCACACTCCAGGAGACTTACTTCAACCGCAGAGTTGGCACGGGCGGTGGTGCGGCCACGGACGAAACGACTGTTCTCGATGTTCGCGCGACGGGCTCAACGACTGTGGCGCTCGCTCGGAACCTTCCGACCGAGGGACTGGAAAGCGCTGAAACGTATGGGGCTGCCGAGTCGATCTTCGCGCCCAACCCGGAGTCCGGAGCGTTGGCTCAAGGCGACCAGGGCGGCATCCTGCTGCGTCGGACGACGGCGCAGGAGCGCCAGTGGGCCCGTGACGGTGTGATCTGGCATGTGGACCTCGCCGAGAGCCCGAAGCCCGGTCTGGGTGATTTCCGGATCGCGGCGTCGCGTCTGAACCCGGAGGGTGTCGCTGACTTCCGTCGCGCCTGGCGTGATCTCTCCGAGGCAGTCGGGGTTGAGGATTCAAACCGCGACGAGGTACTTGCGCGAGTTCGTTCGGTTCTGGGTGTCGCGGTGCAGCAGTACAAGCGTTCCTCGGGCGAGCAGTTCATTGATCCGCAGCACTTTGCGTTGTACTCGGATCTGCGCACAGCCAACGCGGACGCGTGGCGGGCGCTGCAGCTTGTCGGGGCGATCACTGCGGGTTCCGAGACTCTCGGGATGACGCAGACCGAAACGGTCAGGTTCCGTAAGGGGTTGATCGAATCGATTCGCCCTGTCGGCCTGGATTCGGTGGATCTGGCGCGCCTGATCGAATATGCCAACCAGCCAGATCGGGCCCAGAGAAACATTGAGGCACCGACGGGGCAACGCTAAACTCTCTCGGACCCCGGGCCGCGACCGATGCGGAACTTGGGGTCGGTTTTTCCTTGTAATGCGGAGGCATTTCCATGCTGAGGCCAACACGAATTTTCGGGATCCTTGCGGCATCGGTCGCGACGCTGCTCTCAGTCTCCGGCGCTCTGGCGCAGAGCGGAGAAAGGGTTGCGGTTCTTCCAATCCGCACGGACGGGCCGAAGAACCTCGATCCCGTCAAGGGCTCGACGACCTACGACAACATGGCGTGCTCGCAGGTCTACGAGACGTTGATGATCAACAAGTACACGGATCCGATGAAGATGGAGCCGTTGCTGCTGACGGAGATGCCGACGTCGGAGGACGGCGGTCTGACCTGGAAGTTCACGCTCAAGCCGGGCATCATGTTCCACGATGACGCCTGCTTCCCTGGCGGCAAGGGCCGCGAGATGGTCACCGACGATGTGTTCTATTCTATTCGTCGGCTTGCCGATCCGAAGTACGAGTACGAGAACTGGTGGATCATCGACGACACCATCCTCGGCTTTAACGAGTACAAGGACCGCTACGTCGGCAAGAGTGGTTTCAATTACGACGATCCGATCGAGGGTTTCCGCAAGATCAACGATCACGAGTTCGAGATTGTTCTGGTCGAGCCGGTGTACCGCTTCCTGTATGTGCTTGGGATGTTCCAGACATCGATCGTGCCTCACGAGGCTGTGAAGAAGTATGGGGATGATTTCTCGTTCAACCCGGTCGGGACGGGGCCTTTCCTTCTCGACGATTTCATCCCGAAGAAGCACCTCAAGCTCGTCCGCAATCCGAATTACCACGAGGTGTACTACCCCTCCGAGGATGAGTGGACATCGGACGATCGGCGTGACCGCCTGCACCGCGCCGCGGGACAGCGTGTGCCGTTCCTGGATCGCCTTGAGTTCACGATGTTCGTCGAGGATCAGCCGATGTGGCTCCGCTTTAGCGAGGGCACGATCGGCTACACCGAGGTTCCGGCCGAGTATTTCGAGCAGGCCTTCGACTCGCGCACCAAGCGCCTCAAGCCCGAGATGCGGAGCAGAGGCGTCCGCGGGCACAGCAACGCGCTGCTCGACTTCATCTTCCGCGGGTTCAACATGGAGGACAAGGTCGTCGGCGGGTACACCCCCGAGAAGCGGGCGCTCCGCCAGGCGATCAACCTGGCCATGAATCTCGATGAATTCAGCACCACTTTCTACAAGGGCAACACCGTCCAGTACGACGGCCCCATCCCTCCCGGCCTCGACGGGCATCCGGAAGGCGGGCGTGCGCCGGTCAGCTATCGCGGCGCAAACCTCGAGCTTGCGCGTCAGAAGCTTGCCGAAGCTGGCTATCCCAACGGCGAGGGGCTGGCCCCGATCAAGTTCTACACCAGCGGCGGCGCGAACAACCCGGAGCAGGTCGAGTTGATGAAGCGTCAGCTCGCACGCGTCGGCATTGTCATCGAGCCGAACCTGGTCGATTTCTCGACATTGATCGAGTTCATCAACAACAAGAAGGCGGCCTTCTTCGGGTTTGCCTGGTCGAGCGACTACCCGGACGCGGAGAACAACCTCGCCTTGTTCTACGGCCCCAACGAGGCCCCCGGCTCGAACCATTACAACTACAAGCGAACCGAGTATGACGAGATGTACCGCCAGATCCGCGTGATGACCCCCGGGCCCGAGCGGACTGCGATGTACGAGAAAATGCGTGACATGATCATCGAGGACGCGCCGTATGTGGGCTCGATGGCACGCACCCGCCATTACCTGATCAACCCGTGGCTGCTCAATTGCAAGCCCACGGAGCGGTACTGGTCGTGGTTCAAGTTCCTGGACGTGGACGATTCGAAGCGGCCGTGAGGTCAGCGTGATTGACCTGATTTCACGGGGGGATCGTCCGCATGTGGGCGTACATTGTTCGGAAAGTGCTTTACAACATACCCGTGTACCTGGGCATCCTGCTTTTCGTGATGCTTGCGCTGCGGGTCAACGACCCTGTGTACGCGTTCCTTGGCAAGAACGCCAACGAGCAGCAGATCGAGGCGAAGCGGACCAACATGGGCCTCGATCGCCCGTTCGTGGTGCAGTATTTCTCGTTCGTCGGCAAGCTCGTCACGCTTGATTTCACGGCCAGATCCTGGGAGCAGGAGCGTGAGGTCAAGGACATCATCACGAACGCTGTGCCCGCGACGGCGATGATCACGGTGCCCGCGCTCTTTCTGACCGCGGCGATCTCGATATCCATCGGCTTGATCTGCGCGTTCTACCGCGGGCTGAAGATCGATCAGACTTTGATGATCCTTGCGGTGCTGGGCATGAGCATCAGCTTCCTCGTGTACATCATCGTGGGGCAGTATGTCGGCGGGTACCTGCTGGGTGCGAACAACAGAAACCTGCTGCCCTTTGAGGTCGAGGGTTACGACACGAGGCTTTCGACGGCGAGTTTCTGGCTTCGGACCCCGCTGGATGCGATCGGGGGCTGGCTGAAGTTCTGCGGTCTTCCTGTGCTGATTTCCGTGCTCGTTGCGATGGGCTACGACACACGTTTCTACAGAGCCGTCATGGTCGAAGAAACCGGGCGCGATTACATCGTGACGGCCAGGGCCAAGGGCGCCACCGGCCGCAAGATCATGTTCGTGCACATGCTCAAAAACGCGATGATCCCGATCATCACGCGGGTCATGATCAGCCTTCCGTTCCTGATTGTCGGCTCGATTCTGCTCGAGGTGTATTTCGGCATCCCGGGCATGGGGCGGGCCCTGATCACGGCGATCAACGCCAAGGATTTTCCTGTGGTTGAGTACATGTCCGCGCTGTTTGCCGCGGTCGTGATCGGAACGGTCATCCTGACGGACGTGCTCTATGCGATCGTTGACCCGCGGGTGAGGCTCTCATGATCAAGAAGCTTCTCAAATCCCGCGGCGCCGGCAAGTTCAGGCGAAACAAGCTCGCGATGGCGTCGCTTGGCGTCATCGGAGTTTTCTTCGTCGGTGCGTTCTGGATGATGGCGATGGACGCCTTGCTCTGGATGGGCAAGAAGACAGGGGCGTACGATCTGTATCGCGTGCCCGTCATGAGCACGTTCCTCCCGAAGCGCATGCTCATGGAGGTGGGGCCGCCCAATCTGAGCGGGCTGGGTCGGCCCTGGGGCGCTGATGGGCGGGCGAACAGCGTCAACTTCTATTACCTCAAAGCAAAGACTGCGGTCGACACGATCGAGGCGATCCCGGGCATTTCGCCTGAGAGCATCCGGGAGGTTCTGGATGATGCGAGCGTCATGGAGCGAAAGCTCGTAGACGCTGAATACCCGCAGATCCGCGCGATGGTGGACGAGGTCACGCAGATCCTCAGTGAGATGGATGTCGTCCGCGACATCAAGAGCACGGCGCTGACGATCGAGATCGAGATCTCCGATGCCGAGAAGGCGATCAGGGCGCTCAAGGATCTGCCTGAGGGTGAGGACGCGGCCTATCTGCGTGAGAATGTCGGCTTTGCGATCGACGACATCCGCTATGCGATCGAGGATTTCCAGAGCTTTGCGCTCGAGTCGGTCGCTTTCAGCGATGAGCTTTTAGAGACGCTCGACGCGGCTTCGGCGGCGTATATGGACCCCGAGGGCGAATCGCCCGAGGTTCGAGATGCGTTCAGCGAGGTACGCAAGGCGGGCAAGGCCGCGGTCGCTGAGGTGCAGGGCGGCGCGATGCAGTTCGTCGAGCAGGCCGAGGTTGTGATCGATCAGATCTTCCCGCATCCCAAGGGGTTTGCGGGGACGGCTTTCAAAGCCAGGCAGTTGCTCGGAACGGATCGCCAGGGACGATCGATTTTTCTCCGCACGCTTTATTCGGCCAAGATCGCGATCCAGGTGGGTGTGGTGGTCGGTTTCACGGCGGTCTTTTTCGGGAGCATTCTCGGGGCGGCGGCTGCGTTCTTTGGCGGGTGGGTCGATCACCTCGTCGCGTGGCTTTATTCGACGTTCAGTTCGATTCCGCAGCTTGTTCTGCTCGCGGTCCTGAGCTTTATGTTTCTCTCCGACGCGCTCTCGGGATTCCGCGGTCTGCCTTCGCTCTACTTCGCGTTTGCGATGACGTATTGGATCGGGCCGTGCCGTGTGATCCGCGGCGAGGCGATGAAGATCAAAGAGCTTGAGTATGTTCAGGCTGCGACGGCGATCGGGTTCGGGCGGTTCTACATCCTGATGCGGCACATCCTGCCCAACACGATGCACCTGATGTTCATCAACTTCTCGCTGCTGTTTATCGGCGCGATCAAAGGCGAGGTCATCCTGACGTTCCTTGGGCTCGGACTCCCGCTCGGGTCTGGCGCCAGCTGGGGCATCATGATCAGTCAGGCCAAGGCGGAAGTGGTCAGCGGGTTCTTCTGGCAGATCGGCGCAGCGACGTTCTTTATGTTCGTGCTCGTTCTCGCGTTCAATATCCTTTCCGACGCGCTCCAGGACGCGTTCGATCCGAAGCACGTGAACTGAGATGAATCAGAAGCAGAACAAGCCGATCCTCGAAGTCCGCGGGCTCACGACGAAGTTCCGCACCGATCGCGGCGTCGTGACCGCTGTTGATGATGTCTCCTTTGACGTCTACCCGGGCGAAACCATTGGGATCGTGGGCGAGTCGGGCTGCGGCAAGACCGTGACCAGCAAGTCGATCATGCGGCTTCTTCCCGAGCGGAACAGCATCATTGCCCCAACCAGCAAGGTCATGTTCAAGGGCCAGAACCTCGCGACGGTCGACGAGCCCGAGATGCGCAAGGTTCGGGGCGATCAGATCGCAATGATCTTCCAGGAGCCGATGACGAGCCTGAACCCGGTCTTTACGATCGGCTGGCAGCTCGATGAGGCCCTCAAATACCACACCGATCTGAACAAGCAGGCGCGCAGGGCCCGCGGGATCGAGATGCTCAGGCTCGTTGAGATCCCAAACCCGGCGCAGCGGTACAAGGAATACCCGCACCAGCTCTCGGGCGGCATGCGTCAGCGCGTGATGATCGCGATCGCGCTCTGCTGCGAGCCGGATATTCTGATCGCGGACGAACCGACGACCGCGCTCGATGTGACGATCCAGGCGCAGGTCCTGGCGCTCATGGCGGGCCTGAAGGAGAAGCTCAACACCGCGATCATGCTCATCACGCACGATCTCGGCGTTGTGGCGCAGGTGTGCGACCGGGTGATCGTCATGTACGCGGGGCGGGTGATCGAGCAGGCTCCGGTCTCGGACCTCTTCAAGCGTCCCCAGCACCCGTACACCAAGGCGCTGCTGGAGTCGATCCCCAAGGCGGGCCATCGGAGCGCGGACGGCAAGCTGCCAACGATCAAGGGTATTGTTCCGAGTTTGTTTGAGCTGCCCAAGGGCTGCCGGTTCCAGGACCGCTGCAAGTTCAAAGAGCAGAAGTGCGTGGACATCGAGCCCGAACTCATCGGGCATGACTTCCCGGAGCGCCCGGTGCGGTGCCACTTCCCACTCAATCAGAAAGTCGATCTGTCTACGGGAGCCACGGGATGAGTGCCGCCGCGACGCAGCCAGATCAGATCAAGACCGCCAAGGGCGCCAAGCCCTTTCTCCGCGCCGAGGGACTCGTCAAGAAGTTCCCGGTCCGAGGCGGGATGCTCAACCGCGTCGTCAAGCATGTCCACGCGGTCACCGATGTCTCTTTCGAGATCGCCCGGGGCGAGACGCTCGGGGTTGTGGGCGAGTCGGGTTGCGGCAAGTCCACGCTGGGCAAGATGGTCATCCGCCTGCTCGAGCCGACCCAGGGCAAGGTCTCGCTCGACGGCCAGGAGATCACAGGCCTTGATCATCAGCGGATGATGAGCGTCCGGCGCCGGATGCAGATCATTTTCCAAGACCCATACAGCTCCTTGAATCCCCGTCTGACCGTTCGCTCGCTGCTGAAGGAAGCCATCGCGTTCCACGGCATCGTCGAGCCCGCGCAGATGGAGAGCTACATCGACGAGCTCATCGCGACCGTGGGCATGCGCCCCGAGTCGAAGGACAAGTTCCCGCACGAGTTCTCCGGCGGTCAGCGTCAGCGTCTCGGGATCGCCCGGGCGCTCGCGCTCAAGCCCGAGTTCATTGTCGCTGACGAGCCGGTCTCGGCGCTGGATGTCTCGATCCAGGCTCAGGTCCTGAACCTCATGAAGGACCTGAAGGAGAAGTTCGGGCTGACGATGATGTTCATCAGCCACGATCTCAAGGTGGTTGAGCACTTCTGCGACCAGGTCATGGTGATGTACCTTGGTCGGGTGATGGAGAAGCTCCCGAGCGATCTGCTTCGCGAGCACGCCGAGCACCCGTACACGCGGGCGCTGCTCGGTTCCAACCCGATCGACGACCCCGACGAGCGTCGCCCGCTGACGGTGCTCCAGGGCGATGTCCCGAGCCCGATCAACCCGCCCCCCGGGTGTCCGTTTGCCGGACGTTGCCCGGAGGTGATGGATCGCTGCCGGACTGAGATGCCGCCGCTGGAGATGCGGGTCAACGGCAGGGCGATTGCCTGCTGGGCACGGATGTAAACCCGTCTAAGTTTGAAAAAGGTGACCTCGTGGCGGAGGCTTCCAGCCTCCGCTGTCTTTTCGCCTGTGTGGGTTCAAGGGACCAGGGCCAAAACCATTTGAGAACAGTGGTTGGTTTGGCGGAGGCTGGAAGCCTCCGCCACGGAGATAGGAATGGGTTGGCCCAAAAAGAAAACCCGACTGAGAGCGTTAGCCATCAGTCGAGCCATGGGAAGAGAGAGACAAGACCCTCGGAATATGCCATCGATTTCTGGACGTGCCAGGAACTTGGAGAACTTTTTATGATTCTCTGGTTTGTGCCTCCTGGAGCGGTCGGCAGCCTATCAATATGCAAACAAAAACCGGGGCCCAAGGGCCCCGGTCGCGGGTTGCAGTCTTGCATCGGTGATTAGAGCGTTTCGCCGACTTCCCAGCGGAAGAACTTCTTGATCGCGGCACCGTTGAGGAGGTCCTTGATCTTCTTGGAGGGGTCGACGACGAAGTCCTGCTCGTTGAGGGCGACGTCGGCGTAGAACTTCTTCATGCCGCCCTCGACCATTTTGGCGGCGATCTCCTCGTTCTTGCCCGACTCCATGGCCTGCTCCATCCGGAACTTACGCTCCCTTTCGACCATGTCGGAGGGGATGTCTTCGGCGCTGATGCCAAGGGGTCTTGGGACCACGGCGGTGATGTGCATGCAGATCTGGCGGAGGACGTCGTCTGCAGCGCCGGCGGTGGCGTGGATCAGAACGCCGGTCTTGCCGTCGTGGTGGACGTAGGAGCTGAAGCTCTCGCCGTTGGATTTTTCGATCTTGTGGATTCGGCCGATGGCGGCGTTCTCGCCCGTCGAGATGCGGATTTCGTCGATGATCGCGGTCATCTCGTCCGTCGGAGCGATGCTGCCGGCGGGCTGAGCCAGGGCGAGCTGGGCGATTCTGTCCGCCGCCAGGATGAACTTGTCGTTCTTGGCGGTGAAGTCTGTCTCGGCGCGGATATCGACGATCGCAGCGGCGGTTCCGTTGACTGCGACGGCGACGCGGCCTTCGGCAGCGGCACGCTCGGTGCGGGCCTCCATTTTGCCCTTGAGGGTCTTGCGTAGGTGGTCCTCGGCTGCATCGATGTCGCCGCCGGTTTCGGCGAGGGCTTTCTTGCAGGCCATCATCGGGAGGCCTGTGCGGTTACGCAGGGCCATGACGTCTTTGGCGCTGATCTCGGCCATGTCTGGGTGCTCCAGGGATCTGGGCGCCGGATCCTCCGGCGCGGCTTTCGTTTGGGGATCGGGCGCCAGGGCGCCCGGTGAATATCGACGAGTTCAGGGGTGATTCGGGGGTGGGTCGGATCACTCGGCTGGTGCAGAGACCGTGTCGGCGGCGCGGGGGCTCTCGTCGCTGGCTGAGGCGGAAGCCTCGCCTCGGGCGGAGCTCCGACGGGACGAGCCCTTGCGCTGGCGGGGGGCCTGATCGCCCTGTCCTGCCTCGGTGTCACGCCCGGCCGTTGTGGTCTCGGTCCGGTTCTGCTTGCCTTCTGCGATTGCCTTGCAGATCTCGCGGACGATCACGTCGATCGATCGCATCGAGTCGTCGTTGCCCGGGATCGGGATGTCTGCGTAGACGGGGTCTGCGTCGGTATCGATCAGGCAGACGGTCGGGATGCCCAGCTTGCGAGCCTCGTTGATCGCGGTCATCTCGTTGGTGACGTCGATGATGACGAGGGCGCCGGGGAGCTTGTCCATCTTGCGGATGCCATCGAGGTTGCGCTTGATCTTCCGCATCTCGCGGCGGAGCTGGCTTTCCATCTTCTTGGAGTAGCTTTGGAAGTTGTCCTGGGCCTCGATGGCTTCGAGTTCTTCGAGGCGCTTCAGGCGGGCACGGATGGTGCGGAAGTTCGTGAGGGTGCCGCCCAGCCAACGCTCGGTGACGTAGTGCATGCCGACGTCGGGGACGTACTGCTCAAGGATGGTGCGGGCCTGGCGCTTGGTGCCGACGAAGCACACGTCCTTGCCGCCGGCGACGGTCTTGTTGATGAACTTCTTGGCGAGGAGGAGGCCCTTGACGGTCTCCTTGATGTCGATGATGTGGATGCCGTTGCGTTTGCCGTAGATGTACGGCCCCATCTTGGGGTTCCACCCGCTTGCGCGCTGTCCAAAGTGGATGCCTGCCTCGATGAGGTCTTGAACGAGTGAATTTCCGGAGTTGTCTGCCATGGTTCTTTCCAGTCTCAGCGACACCGGCGATGCTCGGCCGATCGGGATATTTCCCGGGGCACCGCGCAAGGGCGCTTGTGATGCGGGCGGGGGCCCGCGGGTTCTGATGTACAAATCGGAACAAGCCACCCCATCCAAGGGGGCAATCCGACGTCGGCGACCGACCGAGCCGACGGGGCTAGTTTAGGCCGACAAGGTAGGGAAGGTCACGGAGAACCTCCCAGGTTTCCGCGTCTGACCTGCGGATCTCGTTGTTTTCATCCAAAGCCGGTTCATCTTGAGAGCAAAGCCGGCATAGTGGACATTGCGAGCCACAATCCATCCGGAATCCATTTCTTCACTCGCCTTCCGGCTGGTTCATGCTGATTGGCAATCTCGCCGAATGAGGATCTCGTTGCCCAATTCGGGTCATCGTTTCAGACACCCTCTTTCGAGCGGCACCATTCCATAATCGAGACCCAAGTCCAGAAGCTCGCCAAAGCCGCAGCGATGGTTGAACCGCTTGATTTGCCTGGCCTTGTGGCTCTGGGTGAGATGTTCACCGATCTGATTGCGATGCTCGATGGCCCCAGTCTCGAGCCGCTGGCAGTGCGGGCAGAGCTGCTCGAGGAGATCGTCATGCACGAGATCACCGATCTCGAATCGACGTTCGCGGTAATCACCAGGAGCATCGAGTACGCCCAGGAGATCGTCAATGCGATCTCCGAGGGGACGGCGCTCGAGCTGATACGCCAGCCGATCCAGCGGGAGTCGGCCTGATCGGAGGCACTACCATCCGCTCGGCAAAGACGCCTGACAGGGATACGTAGTGCTGCTGACCGCGATAGACATCTCGAAAACATTGGGCCTCAAGGCGCTCTTTTCGGGCATCTCATTGACCGTGGATGCGGGCGATCGTGTCGGCGTCATCGGACCCAACGGGGCCGGCAAGAGCACGCTGCTCAAGGTTCTGGCCGGGCTGATGCCGGTCGATGGCGGACGGGTGGTTTCCCAGCCTGGGCTCCGCGCGGTCTATGTCCCTCAGGACGACACATTCGAGCGGGGCAGATCGCCTCGCGAGATTGTGACGGCTTCCGCGCTCAAGGCCCCGGGTATACATGACCACCATGAGGCGGAGATCCTGGCCGATATTCTGCTCGGGCGCGCGGGCTTCGATCAGACCCACCTTGATATCGAGGCGTCCCGCCTCTCGGGGGGCTGGAGAAAGCGACTCGCGGTCGCTCGGGCGCTCGGTGCCGTTGCGGGCCAGCCCGATCTGATCATGCTCGACGAGCCGACGAATCACCTCGACCTTGTCGGGATCCGCTGGCTCGAAGAGTTGGTCCGCAGGTCCGCGGGTGACGCTTCGGCCAGCGGCGCGATTTTCGTGACACACGACCGGACATTCCTTGAAAGCGTGGCGACGCGCATCATCGAGATCAGCGGTGCGTACCCGGGTCATATGTTCGCGGTCAAGGGCAACTACACCGAGTTCCTGCGCCGCAAAGAGGAGTACCTTGACTCGCAGTCCAAGGCCGAGCAGGTGCTCAGCAACCAGGTCCGCAAGGATCTGGAGTGGCTCTCGCGTGGGCCGCAGGGGCGCCAGACGAAGGCCAAGGGGCGGATCGATTCGAGCCACGAGCGGATCGCACAGCTTGCGCAGGTCCGGGCGAGGAACATGGCGGCGGGCAAGGGCGGGGCCAGCCTCGACTTCAACGCATCGGGTCGGCGGACACGCAAGCTGCTGGAAGCCAAGGGGCTGACCAAATCGCTGGGCGGGAAGCGGCTGTTTACTGATCTTGATGTGCTGCTCTCGCCGGGCGAGTGCGTCGGGTTGCTCGGCCCAAATGGCAGCGGCAAGACGACGCTGATCCGGATCCTGACCGGGGAACTCGAGCAGGACGAGGGCACGATCAAGCTCGCGGACCCGAAGCCCACGATGGTCCTGTTCAGTCAGTACCGCGAGTCGTTCGACCCGGAGACGCTCCTGCGTGATGCACTCTCGCCCGGTGCGGAGAATGTCAGCTTCCGCGGAAAGTCCGTGCATGTCACGGGCTGGGCCAAGCGATTCCTGTTCCAGGAGTATCAGCTCGACCAGCCGATCAAATCGCTGAGCGGCGGCGAATTGGCCCGCATCCATATCGCACGCGTGATGCTCCAGCCCGCGGATGTCCTCGTGCTCGACGAGCCGACGAACGATCTGGATATCCCGACGCTTGAGATCCTCGAAGAAGCGCTCGAAGAATTCCCCGGCGCGCTCATGATCGTGACGCACGACCGCGCGATGCTGGATCGCCTTGCGTCGAGCTATATCGCGCTCGACGGCAGGGGGGCGTGCGGTGTGTACGCGAGCCTCCAGCAGGCGCTCGACGCGACGCTCGCCCAGCCGGTCAAGCCGGTGAAGCAGTCTTCCGGGGGCATCAAACCCAAAACGCAGAAGCCGGGGCTGAGTTACCACGAGAAGCGCGAGTACACCGAGATCGAGAGCCGAATCGCTGCGGCTGAGCAACTCGTGGCCGATGCCCAGCAGAAACTCGGGCGGCCCGATGTCGCCTCGAACCACATCCGCATGACACAGGCGTGCCAGGAGTTGAGTGAGGCGCAGGAAGCCGTAGCCAAGCTCTACGCGCGATGGGAAGAACTGGAAGCCAAGGTCTGAGTGCACGAAGCGAATCGCCGATTGAACGGATAGGCCCGGGTATACAATCTATTCCAGGTCACAGGGCGAGACGCGTAATCAATGACAAAGGACTCACAAACAGATCGGTGCAGCAGCGAGAGGAGCGTCAGGGTCTCGCTGCCCGTTCTGAGCGATGGTCCGACACAGCAGAAGAAGCCGCGCTCTCGTATGGGACGATGGCGGGCCGCGGTGCTCATCGCGGTGCATTTGCTGATTCTTGCGCACATACTGCAATGGGTCGTGACGGGCTCGACCGTTTCGCCGGTTGAGCCGAGTGAGGCCATGCAGACGCTCGAGATGGGCGACATCAACGCCGGGTTTGTTTTCTTTGTGCTCGCCATCTTCTCGACGGTTCTCTTCGGACGCTATTTCTGCGGGTGGGGATGCCATGTGGTGGCGCTGCAGGATCTCTGCACATGGCTGATGAACCGGATCGGTGTGCGGCCAAAGCCCTTCCGGTCGCGGCTGCTCGTGTGGGCGCCGCTGGGATTCGGGCTCTATATGTTCGTCTGGCCCACGTTCAAGCGAGTGGCGCTCCTTCCGGGTCTTGATGCGATCGGCATCGAAAGGCCCGCGTGGTTGCGTGAGGTGGCTGACTTCCACGGCCTCGGCTCCGAGCTGATCGTCACCGACTTCTGGGCCACCTTCCCGCCCTGGTATGTTGCGATCCCGTTCTTTGTCGTGATCGGATTCGCAGCGGTGTACTTTCTCGGCTCGAAAGGGTTCTGTACCTACGGCTGTCCGTACGGGGGCATCTTTGGGGTCGTTGATCGTGTCAGCCCGGGTCGGATCGTTGTCAATGACAGCTGTCACCAATGCGGGCACTGCACCGCGGTGTGCAGCTCGAATGTGCGTGTGCACGAGGAGATCCGCGACTATGGGATGGTCGTCGATCCAGGGTGCATGAAGTGCATGGACTGCATGAGCGCGTGCCCGAACGACGCGCTGAGCTTTGCTTTCGCAAAGCCGACGCTGCTGGCAAAGCCGGTCAACAGCGAAGCGCAGAATCGACAGTCGAAGATCAAACGCAACCCCAAGCGGTATGATCTGAGTTGGCCTGAAGAGATCGCGCTGGCTTGCGTGTTTGTTGGGATGTTCCTCGCATACCGCGGGATGTTCAACCTTGTGCCGATGCTGATGGCCGCGGGAATGGCGGGGATCGGCACCTTCATCGTATGGAAGGGCTGGTCGCTGCTCGCCCGTTCGAATGTCCGGGTGCAGTCGCTCGTGCTCAAGAAGAAGGGACACTTTCGCGCGCTCGGGATCGTTGCGGCGATCATCTCGGTCGTGGTCACGCTCTCGGCGGTGTGGAGCGGCGCCGTGGCGGCGTACCGGTTTGGCGGGCGGATGGACCACGAGCGGATCGATGTCCCGGTGTCAGCTGTTCTGCGCGACGCGTATGACTCGACACCTGCGGTTGCGCATGTGGCCGAGCGCGGGATGGAGCGGTTCGAACGCTCCGCTCGCATCGGCTGGGCTCTGAACGCCGAGCAGAAGCGTGAGCAGGCGTATCTCGCACTGGTCGCGGGCGATCGGGCGAAGGCCGAGTCCCTCCTTGCGGAGATCGTAGAAGAGGGCAAGCCCACCGAGGAGCTTGTCCGTCAGCAGCTCGCGCTGATGTCGCTTCGAAACGCATCGGATCATGAGCAGCTTCACGCACTCGAGCGAGCGATCTCGCTCCATCCTGCACTCGTCGGCCTGGCTCCGGATATTGCTCTTCGGCTCGCTTCGGGTGAGGGAGGGTCTGTCGAGCGTGCGGATCGATTCTGGGATGGATTGCTCGCACAGCACCCGAAGAGTGATCGCGTTCGTTTGCAGGCCGCGGAGTACTTTCTGGCCACGGGCCGGGCAGATCGCGCCCGGGAGCTGATCCCTGGCGAGATCGATCCAGCCGATGCCGATGGCGCCATCGTTGGGATCCGGGTCGCGATGAAGCTCGGCGAGCGTGACCGGGCCCGCGAACTGCTCCGCGCGATATCGGACGAGAAAGGTCTCAACGCAACATCGGCTCGCCTGCTCGCTTCTTTATGGATCGCTCTGGGTGAGATTGACCAGGCCGAGTTGGTCGCACAGGGGCTGGCGGAGCGTCAGCCGCAACTCCCCGGGGCCTATGAGCTGATCGCTCAGGTTGCGCTCACACGAGGCGATACGCAGGGTGCGACTCGGGCATTCCAGCGTTCGATCGAGTGCGCTGGCGACAGTCCCTGGGTGCTGCTTTCGCTGGGCGAGACGATCACCATTGCGGGTCTTCAGTCACGCGACGAAGCATTAAGAGAGATCGGGCTCGGTGCACTCCGTCGAGCGGCTGCACTCGCGCCGGATTCGCCCCTGATCCAGCACGATCTCGGCAACGCCTTTCTCGCATGCGGAATGAGCAGCGAAGGCCTGGTTCGACTCGAGCATGCGGCGCAGTTATCGCCCACAAACGGCGCCATCCGCGCGTCTCTCGAGACGGCTCGGGAGCGACTCGGGCGACCATAAACAAGCCCCCAACATACGGACATTTCATTCGAGAATGGCGACGATAGAGCCATCTTCTCTACTTTACCAAGCTGTGTTTGTTTAAAAATTAGGGTTTTGTATCATGCAGAAAACGCTACACTTGGACAGAATCACCGCACTGTGCCGATCGAATCCGCCTCGGGTTGTCCTGTGGGGGGGTAGTAGCACTTCAAATGAGGAATGAGCGACATGAGCATACGAAACCGGATGTCAGTGGTAGGCGTTGCCGCTTTGACGACGATCGCAGGAACGGCTTGCGGTCAGGGATCGATCGGTCCCGACGTGATCGCAGGGTCCATCACGGGCCCGCAGCGTTGGGGGACCATCGGCGGCGTGACCGGCTACTCGATCGGTACGGAATCCTGCAACATCGGAGATGAAGACCTTCTGTGGGACGACGAGCTCAACGACGGCACACCTGCCAACCTGCACCCGCTGATGGCGCAGAACATTTTCCGGCTCAAGGACGGTCGCTTCGAGCAGCTCGGACAGAGCTGGCTGAAACACGCCTTCCTCGCGCTGAACAACAACGGTCTTTGCAGCAACAACTGCATGCCCTCGTCGATGGGCAACAATGCCCTCGGCCCGGGTTGCAACGATCCCTACAGCGCAGGTCTCAACGGCTCTCAGTCAGGCCTTGGCCCGAAGTTCGAGGTGAACCCGACCAAGGGCGAGTACCCATGGCCATTCACCGGTGACGGGCAGACGGGCAACTCCCTCTACAAGCGCATCCAGGTTCGCAACGATGATCTCAACCCGTCGCTCAATTCGGGTGCGCTGTACTTCGGCGAAGGCCAGTACATCACGCCCGACGACGCTGCGGCCGGCAACGACGACAACAACGCGTCCTACCGTCGCATCCTCGTCGGCAGCCTGCAGAGCGGGGGCTACAACCTTTCGTTCACCGGTTCCACCCAGCGTGGCAAGCCGGCGATCCAGGCCTGGCAGGACTTCGATCCCGCAGTAGCGCTCACCTACTACGACGTTCCCTTCGACGGGCGCTTTATTGTCGGATACAAAGTCACCGACAACGGCAACGGCACATGGCACTACGAGTACGCCATCCAGAACCTCAACAGCAACCGCGCCGCGGGCAGCTTCAGTGTCCCGATCGGCGCTGGCGTGACCGTGACCAATGTCGGGTTCCACGATGTGGATTACCACTCCGGCGAGCCATTCGACAACACCGACTGGTCGTCCACCGTGAGCTCCACCAGCGTGACCTGGAACTCGCCCAACACGTACACGGTCGATCCGAACAGCAACGCTCTACGTTGGGGCACGGTCTACAACTTCCGCTTCGATGCCGACTCACCCCCCGAGAACGTTGATACGGTCCTTGGCATGTTCATCCCGTCGGCGACCAACGATTTCGCCATCCCCGGCGCCGGTCCGGAAGCGATCTTTGATTGTGTCGCAGACGTCAACGGTGACGGCTCGCTGACCCCTGCCGACTTCACCGCATGGGTTGCCGCATTCAACGCGATGTCGGCTGAGTGTGATCAGAACGACGACGGCTCCTGCACCCCTGCCGACTTCACGGCTTGGGTCGCAAACTACAACGCCGGCTGCTAAGCCAGAGCAACCAGATTCCTCACAGCACACCGGCCCACGGCTCAAACCGTGGGCCGGTTTCTTTTTCAAGGGTGAACCCGCAGGCCTCTGTTTACGGAGCTGCGGTCGTTGCCGTTGCGGTGGGGACCGTGTACTCGAGCGGGCCGGTGCCCGAGGGCCCGAGGGGCCAGCCGAATGTCATCCAGAGCAGCAGCATGATCGTCCAGCCGATCGTGAACACGACGGTGTACGGCATCATCATTGCAACCAGCGTGCCCATGCCGCCCTTGGGGGCGTACTCACGCATGAAGACCAGGATGATCACAAGGTACGCGTTGAGCGGCGTGATGATGTTCGTGGTCGAATCGCCGATCCGGTAAGCCGCCTGCGTGAGCTCGGGGCTGATCCCGACGAACATGAGCATCGGGATAAAGATCGGAGCGAACATCGTGTACTTCGCCGACATCGACCCGATGAAGAGGTTGAACAGCATCGTGACGAGAATGAACGCCACGATCAGGCTGCCCTTGCTCATCTCGTTGTCCGCGAGCATCATGCCGCCCTCGAAGGCGATCATCCGGTCGAGCTGGCTGTACTTCAGGTACTCGATGAACTGAGCCGCGAAGAATGCCAGAACGATGATGGGGGCCATAGCGGCGATCGATTCGATCATGACCCTTGCCGCGTCCTTGCTGGACGAGACGTTCTTCATTGCGATGCCATAGACGAGCCCCGGGATGATGAAACCCAGGAAGATCAGCGGTGTCACGACGCTGACCCAGCGCTGGAACTGCGGAGCCCGCTTGACGAGCACTTCATTGTCGGTCGTGACAAAGGTCGTCATCGAGGCGTCCGTGTAGGAGCCCTGCCCCTCGATCGTCAGATGTGCGGGCAGAGCCGGGTCGATGTCGACCTGGGCGCTTGAGATGTCGGCGAGCCAGGTCTCTCCGGGGTGGCCCGGCACCGGGATCGTGCGGTCGTGCATGGGCATGCCCGGGATCAGCACCGTGGCCGCGAAGGCGACCAGCAACAATCCCATCGTCGCGGCGGCCCATTTCAGAGCCGTCGACTCCTGCTGGGTCAGCCTCTGAGACTCCAGATCGCCTTTGTCCACGGGTGTCGGTCCGCCGTCCTCGGCCGATTTTTTGCTGAGCCTGCGTTCGACAAACCAGGACGACACGCCCCAGCCCATCAGGGTGACCACGAACGTCGAAGCGATCATGAACCACCAGTTGCACGTGGCTGCGACGGAGTAATCGGGATCGAGGACGTTGGCGCCGATCTGCGTGAGATTCGCCAGCATCGGATCCAGGCCTGTCACGAAGAGGTTTGCGTTGAAGCCCGCGGACACACCCGCAAAGACGGCTGCGATGCCCGCGAGGGGAGACCTGCCCACCGACTTGTACACCGCAGCGGCAAGGGGCGGCAGCACGACGTAGCCGGCGTCGAGCCCCATCGAGCTCATGATCCCAAGGAACAGCATCGTCGGGGTCAGGAGCGATTCAGGGACGATCTTCATAAAGGCCTTGAGCATGGCTCCGATCATGCCGGTCCGCTCGGCCACGCCGATGCCTAGCATCCCGGTCAGCACAACTCCGAGCGGAGCGAAGCCCATGAAGTTCTTGACCATGCTGGTCAGGCACCAATAGAGCCCGTCCGCGGTCAGCAGGCTGATCGGTTCGATCTTGCTCCCGACATCCCGGAATTCGATCTGGGCCTCTCCGGTCGCCTGATCCACGACACTGAACGCCTGTTTGGGCTGGACTTCCCATGTGCTCCAGACGGCGATCTGGCTGGCGAGCATGACGAGGGCCGCCCCGAGCAGGAAGAGCACCGCAGGATCCGGCAGCTTGTTGCCGATCCATTCGATGAGGTCGAGTATGCCCTTACGCCCTGCTTTGGGTTCAGAAGTATCAGTCATGGGGCGGATCATCCCCGAAGCGGGGCTGGCATGCAACCGTCGTACATTTCACACGTTCCGAGCACTTTTGCCGAAGTAAGAATCGTCCCGAATCCCTTGGAGCTCATATGCCAACGAGCACAGGCGCCTTGCCAGGAACCAATCAGGGTCTCAAGCCGGAACGACCGAGGGGGATGTCCCTGCTGGGCGCGGCGATCCTTCTGTTCGCATCTGTCTTGGTCTCGTTGGTTGTCGCTCTGACGGTCGATTCGGCTTCCCATGCCCGCTGGGTTGCTGAATCCGGGCCGATCGAGACGGCGAGCATTCTCTTCCATCTGGGTTCGGTGCTCGTCCTGGTACTCTCGGCTTTGTTTCTGGGTGATCGCCGATTCGCTCTGCGATGGGCGTTGATCATGGGGTTCTTTGCCGCTCGGGAAGCCGACTCCCACAACCGATTCACGACGGAAGGCATCTTCCGGACGAGCTACTACTTCAAGAGCAGCGCCCCGATCATCGAGAGGGTCCTGGTTACGCTCGTTCTGCTCGCCATCGCGTATGTGGTGCTGACATTCCTGGCCGGAAGCGCCGGTCGGTTGTTCATGGCCCTTCGTTACCGCACACGCTGGGTCGTCTGCGGGGCGATCGGGCTGATCCTGCTCATCGCAGGGAAATCGCTGGACGCTTCGACGTGGATCACTCAGGCGATCGGAACCGACTGGCGTCCGCAGATCGAGACGGTGAATCTGTTCGAGGAGATCACCGAACTCGCGGGCGCGGCACTGCTGTGCACTTCGGCGCTCTTTTACACTGTATCTCAGGCCCGACGCCATTCGGAGCAGACCGCTCCGGCGAAGTCTCAGTGACTCTTCGCATCGATGCTTGAGTGCTTGTCCGCATCGCAACCGATGAGCTCATCGCACAGGATCTGAGCTTCGGTTTCTGAGTCGCAGCGCTGGAACGTGGTCCACGTATTCGTGTTCGACCGTTTCCAGATCCACCAGTCGCCGTGCAGGTCGTGGGCGACTCGGTATGGCGCGTTCGGAACGAATCGGCGCTTGATCGGTGCGTTGATGTTGTCTTTGGGTTCGAGCATGCCGGCGCCTCCTTTCCTTTGGGCTCCTGTAGTCTAACAAAAACCAATGAACGTGTCGATTATCGACCGAGTGAGTGCATGGCCATCTCGTGCCACGCATCCGAACGGGCGGTCGAAATGCGGTGTGAGACCGCCCTCATTGAGGCAAGCCACTGGGCCTGTTTCCAGAGAATTGCCTGTGTCAGTCGTGTCGGGAACCGTCTGGCTAGCCAGATGAGGGGAGGCAGACCCGACGCGAGGATGAGCTGATCCTCGAGCGAAACAAACATTTTGGCGATGCCCGGATCGCCCTGTCTCCCGGCACGCCCGAAGAGCTGGCGGTCGACCCGGCGTTCGCTGTGTCGCTCTGTTCCGATGACAAAGAGACCGCCCAGCTCTCGGGCTTGCGGGTCGAGCTTGATGTCCGTGCCCCGTCCGGCCATATTCGTGGCGACCGTCACCGCGCCGACCTTGCCAGCCAATTCAACAATGCTGGCCTCTTCTCTTTCGCGTTCGGCATTGAGAATCCGGCAGGGCACGCCGCGCTCGCCGAGCATCTTGCCAAGACGTTCCGAGGTCAGCACGCTGCGGGTTCCGACCAGGATCGGCTGCCCGGACGCGTGCACCTCCTGTACACGATCGGCAACCGCGATGAGCTTGCTCTCTTCGTTGGCATAGACGCTGTCGCGTTGCTCCTGGCGGATCACGGGCCTGTGTGTCGGCACCCGCACGACCGCGAGGCCGTATGTACGCCAAAGCTCGCTGGCGACCTCGTTGAGTGTGCCGCTCATGCCAGCGACGGAGCGATACTGCTGAAAGAAGCGCGCGTAGCTGATGCGTGTCGAAGTGCGCCGTGCCTTGGTCGGATCGAGGCCTTCCTTGGCTTCCACCGCCTGGTGCAAGCCCATCTGCCACTGACGCCCTTCCAGCACACGCCCGGTCGAACGATCGACGATCTCGATCTTCCCGTCACGGACGATGTAGTCGTCTCCGAGGACCTGGATCTCCTTGGCGATCAGCGCGGTCCGGACGATCTCTTCGCTGCGTCTCGGGCCGGTCCAGAATATTGGAAGCTGCTGGGTTCTCATCGCCAGCTTCTGGCGCCCCTCGGGTGTGATCTCGACATGGCGGAGCTTGCGGTCGACCTTGTAGTCCTCATCGAGAACGAGATCGCGTGCGATCTCAGAGGCAAGCTTGTGGTGCTTCCCGGAAGGGTCTTCGCCGCTGCCCTCATCGAGTTCCTCGGCCGCGATGATCGCGGGGGTGACCGCTTCGTCGACCAGGACGCTGTCGGCTTCGTCGATGATGACCGCGTTGAAGCCGCGGTGAACGACCTTGGACATCCATTCAGGGTCACCCTCGCCGGAGATCCGGTGCAGGAGCGTTTCCGAGAGCGACGCCCGGGGCGGGGCCTCGAGGCGATCGCGGAGATAATCGAAAACGATCTGCTTGTCAGCGGCGTATGTGATGTCCGCGTCGTACGCGGCGCGACGCTTGTCGCGCTTCGTTGATTCCAGGATGACGCCCACCCTGAGACCCAGGCGCCGATACACAGGGGAGGTGATCTCGGTGTCACGGTTGGCGAGGTAGTCGTTGACGGTCAGAACATGCACGCCCCGCCCGGACCAGCCGTGGAGCACGGTTGGCAGGATCGCGGTGACGGTCTTGCCCTCTCCGGTTGCCATCTCGGCGCAGGCGTTCTCCGACATGATCAGGCCGCCGATGATCTGCTCCGGGTACAGGCTGATCCCGACCTCGCGCCGGATGCACTCACGCGTCACCGCGAAGGCTTCATCGACCGCTGCGCGATGGTCCCTGCCAAGAAGTACCGCGTTGCGCGATTCATCGATCGCCTCGCTCAGCGCGGCATCGCTGAAGTGGCGGAATGCCTCAGACCGTGAGATGATCGCCTGCGCCCGAGCGGTGCGATCCTGCCGATACTGCCGGCGCACGATGGCACCCCGCACCCAGCTGCCAAGAATGTCCGGTCCCTGGGGCGGGGGAGTGCGCCGGATCGGACGCGAAAGCTGCGGCCAGAGCCTGCGCGAGAGCGGGGCGTACTCCTGTTCGAACACACTCACTGGTACCTGCCATCGACAAACTGTCGGACCCGTCGGCTGACACGCGCGAGCAGGGTGCTCGGTTCGACTCGTACACGCACCTTGGCGCGGCGCCCGGGCAGCATGCCCTCGGCAGACTCCGGCCTGATATCCAGCAGTGTGAACGTTTCGAGGGTCTGATCGTTCTGGCGGGGATTGGTCATCAGCTCGCCTCCGGTGACCGCCGAGAACTGGATCGATTCGAGCTCGCGCGTTCCCGCGGGCCAGATACGCTCGACAGAACCCTTGTGCGTGCGGTTGGCCTCGCCGACCAGGCGGAATTCGGCTGACTGATCCCCGCTCGCAAGAACCGGAAGAACGGCGCCCGCCTTGGCGTCGGTCACCGCGGCGCGCACGATCATGCTCTTTTCCGGGATGACCACCCCGATGATCATCCCGCGGTCCAGGTAACGCCCGGGCAGGTTCTCGATGTCGTGGCCGGTCCCGCCGGCGGCGGTGAACACGCCCGAGGTCCCCGCGGTGATCCGGAGTGCTTCGAGCCTTCGCTGGTACTCGAGTATCTCGGCTTCGGCTCGTTCCAGGATGACTTCCGCGATTCGGAGCGAAGCCGTGTTCCTGCTGGCGGCGTCGTCGAGGGCGGCTCTTGCGTAGGCGGCCCGGGCCGCGGCTGCGCGGGCATCGGCCTCGAGCGATGGGTTGCTCAGCTCGATCAGCACGTCACCCTCTGTGACGGTTTGCCCGGGCGTGGCAAGGACGCTCTGAACGTACCCGGCCGAATCCACGCGCACGACCTGCATCCCCACCGATTCGATGACCCCAGGCAGCGTACTGGATGCCGGCAGCGGGACGATCCCCACGAGGAGCAGAACCGCGCCAAGCGCCCCAAACGAGATCGAAAGCGCTCGCGTGCGCCGACCCAGCAGCACGGGCGATGTCATGAGAAACCAGGCGCACTTGATCACGGGCCACACAAACCAGATCACACCAAACACACCCGCAAGCACGAGCCCGAGCGACAGGTACTGCGAAGAGATCAGAAGCAAGATCGCCAGCGTGATCGAGAGGCGGTAGGGCATCGCTAGCAGGTGATACACCTGCATCATGCGCAGCTCGGCTTTGTCACGGATGTACGGGGCACGGAGCGTCGGGACGCCGTAGACATGCTTCTGGATCAGGTAGAGCCACGTCTGCCGGGCGCGCTGCGCCAGGTTCGGGGACCCCATCACATCGCTCAGGATGTAGTAGCCGTCGTACCGCAGGAGCGGGTTGGCATTGAAGATGATGGTCGAGACGCCCGAGATGACCATCGTGTTGAAGGCCAGAGTTTTGAGCAGGCCCGGCTCCGAGAACGCCCAGATGTACACGGCGATCGAGGCGAAGAATATTTCGACGATCATGCCGCCGCAGGCGACGAGCACCCTTTTCCAGGATTCGGGGAACTTCCAGGAGCTGGTTGCGTCGCAGTAAGGAAGAGGCAGCAGGACAGCGATCAGCATGACGCCGATCTCGGTGCACCGCCCGCCCAACGCCTTGCACGCCATCGCGTGCCCGAATTCGTGGACCGCCCTGATCAGCAGAAAGAGCACGCCGAGCCAGGCGAGATTCGAAGGAGACAGGATCCCGTTGAGGGAGCTGCCGAGCTGGTTGGCGTGAGCGACGACGACACCGATGGCCCCAAGCACGACTACCAACCAGACGGCAAGGCCAGGCCAGCCCCACATGACGCGGAGATACGGCTCGAGCGCGCGCAGCACGGGCTCCGGGTTGATCAGCGGGACGTTGAAGAACATCCAGTTGCCTGTGCGCTGGCGGAGGCGCTGCTGCCTGAAGCGTGCCAGACGTTCGGGCACCATGTCGGGCGCAATCGGCTGGTCCCCGATCAGCAGCCCGAAGAGCTGCATCTGCGAGAGAAGCTCGATGCACTCTTTCTGGTTCGGCGCGTCATCACCGAGCTGCGCCAGGCATGCCTCCCACGCGTCGTTGACGGTCCGTCGCCCGTTGAGGAGCCCGAGAAAGAATCGCGCCGACTCGGTCAGGCGGTAGTAGTGACCGCCCGCGGGGTCATCGATCACATAGCTGACGGTCGGGCCGTGGCGCTGGCGCACAAACCGGGCGTGCACGCTCACGCGAGGTTTCTGGTCTGCGACGCGGTACCACGTGTCTGCAAACGTCCCGGTCGAGTTGTCGCTGAAAAGCGCCAATCCACGCTTCTCCTAGGTGTTACAGCCAGGACCACATTCGGAACGCATCGACCAGCGGGCGCGAAAGTTCCCAGAGCGGCGTGCTCCACCCGTCACGCAGCCGGGAGGTCCCGGTCATCCCGGGGCGCACCCAGTCCTGCGGCTCGTCGAGCGTTGCCTCGATCACGAACACATTGGCGCCCTCGCGAGGCTGGGCAACGGGGTTGACGCGGTCAACCGTGATGGCAAGCTGCCTGCCCGGGCGGGCCCTGCTCGAGATCCAGCCCTTCTGACCCACGGCGACGCGACCGGCATCGCGCTCATCGACCTCGATCATCACGTGCACACCGCTGCCAACGACCTCAAAGAGCGCCTTGGAGGCATCGACCGGCGCGCCGACGAGCTTCTCCAGATCGCCCCGGCTGATCACGCCTTCCATCGGCGAACGCAGTTCCGAGAGCGAGATGCGTTCCTTGATCAGGTCGATGTGCGCTTGTTTCTCCTCGATCTCCGCCTCGTACTTGCGTGACTCGGCCAGTTCACCGCGCGACAGCGCGTTGTCCCGCTGGGTCCGCAGCGTGTTCATGCTCTCTTCCTGCTGGAGGAGCGACATCTCGAGGTCCCGCGTCTCCATGCGCGCAACGATCTGGCCCTCTGTGACCCTGTCTCCCGGCTTGACGTCGAAGCTCTTGAGGTACCCGGCAAAGGGCGGCACGATCGCCCGCCCGATCTCGGCCCGGATTTCCATCGAGCCCTTCACCTTCGCAGGGATCGGGAGCGCCGCCATCACGACGAGGATCACGATCGCCGCCAGAGCCACCAGTTTCTTGGCGGTGTGCCTCGGGCCCACGATCCCCGCTCCGAGGTCGAGCAGGTCGTCGCGGATCACCGCCGGCGTGCGCCTGTCCGCGAGCCTTCGTGTATAGACCGCCGGCCCCACGAACTCTGCGACCAGCCTGAGCAGCGGCAACACCGCGTCGGGGAAAGGGTCCGACGCGTCCCGTTCAAGGACGAGGACCCCGACCGTGTCTTCCTCGATGCGGAGCGGCAGACTCACGATCGACGAGGGCCCGTACGCCTCGCTCAGCCGAGCGTGCTCGTGCGTCACGCGTCTGCTGCCGGGCTCTTGTTCCAGTGCGACCGAGGGCGGGAAGAGTACCTCGGCGTCCTGGAGAGCCGTTTCTTCCATCGCCGATTCGAGCGCTTCGACCGTGGGCGCGTGCCGATCGAGATCGTCGGCTCCGCTGACCGACATCACCCTGAGCTGATCGCCCCGGATCATGCCGATCGAGACCCGGGTGCACCCGAATCGCCGGCGCATCTCGTCGCATAGCAGAGATCCCATCGCCTTGGCCGATGATCCTCGCTGAGCCTGATCGAGCAACTCGAGCGTCTCGCGGAGCATCACCTTCTGCTCGGCTTCGGTGACAAACGACTGCTGCCAGAGGAAGGCCTCAAAGCGTGAGATACTCAGCGCGAGCCGGTCCTGCTTGATCGCAAGGGCTTCCTGATCGCCCGAGGGCACCAGCACGATGCACGCCCCCTCGGATTTCCCGTTGGCGAGCAGCGGCGAGGCCAGTGCGTGGTGCGTGGAACGGGCCGCGTAGAAATCCTGCGCCGAGGTGAGCGTCATCGGCTCAACGAGCCCCGTTGGCTGGGCGGCAGCCGCTTTCTCACCGAGGGTGACGAGCTTGCGCGAGGTGGATTCGTCGAACGCGCCCTCGTTGTCGGAGTGGAAGGCGACAAAGATGCCGCCCGGTCGCCCCTTGCCGGCGCGCAGAAAGACGGCGCCCGATTCGGCGCCGGTGATTTTGCACTGGAATGCCAGCAATTTGCCCAGGAATTCCCGCAGTGCGGCGTGCCGACCGGCCCTGGCTCGACTCACACCGGGCTCCTGGCCCGTCGTGATCTGTTCCGGACGGTCGCTGACTTCCTGTTCACTCGTCATAAGCGGCGCCTGTCAGCGGGCGTTAGTCGGCCAGCTTGGGGGCGTTCTCGCCACCGGCAGCGGGGGCGCCACGCTGGATCACGATCTCGCCGTTGCGTTCTTCGTACTGGCGGATGACCTGCCCGAGCGTGATCGCCAGACGCTTGGCGCCCGACCAGTTCATCACGATCCGGCTACCCACGCCGAACTGCAGAGCAGCCTGGCCGTCGGGTCCCTGGACGGGGAGGTTCATGCCAAAGTCCAGCACGACCTCGTCGGCTGTCGTCGAGGTACGGATCGTGTTGGCGTAGGTTGTCTGCATCTTCGATTCGTCGATGCGGAGCTGGATCTGCTGTTGCTGCTGCTCGTCGGCCATGTGATGTCGCCTTTCGTTCGTTCTCTGTCCGGGTATGTGTTCCGCAGCCGCGTCGGCTGATCAAGGTCGCACCTGTCGGGTGCGCCGTTCCCGGGCCGGAAGCCTATACGTCTCATCCCCCGGGACCAACTTCAAAGTCCCGGTGTCTCAATCCCCCGCGAAGCTCACCCTGGCGTGCATGCCGCTGGGTAGGCCTTCGTCGTTGGGCACTTCGATGCGGACCAGGACCTCTCGCACGCTCGCCTCGCCTGCCCGTGAAATGAAAATCACCTTCCCGGTCGAGGGCTGCTCGGCTTTGATGTCCAGCCAACGGACGCTTGCAGACTGTCCGATCCTGAGCTGCTGAGAAATGGGCACCGGAACGCTGACATCGATACGGAGCGGGTCGACCTGTACGACCGTGATGACCGAGGTCTGCTCGTCAACCGTCTCGCCTTCGCGTTTGTCGACGCGGATCACGTCCCCCTCGATGGGCGAAACGATCCGCATCTCGTTCAGGCGGGCCTGCTCGCGCTTCTGGGTCAGCCCCCGCTGGAGCATCTCGGATTCGGCTGCGCGCTGTTCCACTCTGGCTCGCGCGAGGGCGAAGCGGGCGGATCTTACGTCCTGATCGTTTGCGCCTCCGTCTCTCATCGATTGCTCGACGAGGCGGACTTCCTCGGCGTTGAATTCGACCGTGATCTGAGCCAGTTCCAGGCGGGTATCGTCAGCCAACTGCGCGTTGGCAAGCTCGAGCGTGGCTCTCTGGACCTCGTCCTCGAGGCGCATCAGCTCCTGCCCGACGGTGACTCGATCGCCCGGCTCAACCATGACCTGACCGACCTTGCCCCGGACGGCAAACGCGAGATCACGGGTCGTCGAGGGCCTCGAGACCCCGGTGTATTCCACACCCGGCTGGGCGGCAAGACCGAACGAACCGGTCACCATGGCCAGCAGGGACAAGGCGGTCACAAATCGGGTCAGAAGTCTCATGGTGTGCTCCTCCTCGGACTTCGTGTAGGACAATCTGGGTCACATGTTGGCGGTGCTGAGAAATGCCGGAGGGGGGACTTGAACCCCCACTCTATCTCTAGAAGCGGATTTTGAATCCGCCGCGTCTGCCATTCCGCCACTCCGGCCTGCGGTCGATCATGACCGCCGATGGTGGGGCGGTCAACCGATTCCCGCCCGGGTTGGTCTCACGCCGGGTGGGTTCTACACTCTACTCCCGCAGATTGCCCATCCGGATTGGCGTCCGGCTGGGTGTCCATGTGTCGTTCCATAGCCGAAGGAAGCATCCATGTCCGAGACTACCGCTCAGCGAACCAGCACCTGCACCGTGACCGACGCGGGGCCCTGCCTCAAGAAGCTCCGGATCGAGGTGCCCGCGGAGGTGGTCACCGAGCGGATCGATGAATCCCTCAATGCTCTGGCGAGCGAGGCGGCGCTGCCCGGCTTCCGCAAGGGCCATGCGCCAAAGTCGCTTCTTCAGAAGCGTTTCGGCGAGACACTGCGCACCGAGACCAAGAGCCAGCTCGTCTCCACCGCGTACTCAGAAGCCATCGAAGAGCACAAGCTCCGCGTTGTGGGCAGCCCGATCTCTGAGACGCTGCCCGAAGCCGAGCTCGAGTCCGGCAAGCCGCTGGTCTTCGAGGTGGACGTCGAGGTCCTCCCCGAATTCGAGATGCCCGCGCTCGACAAGCTCTCGATCAAGAAGCCCAAGTTTGATCTTGAAGAGAAGGCGATCTCCGACGAAGTCGAGAAGATCTGCCTGGCCGAGGGCGAACTGGAAGAACGCGAGTCACCGGAGCCCGGCGACTACATCTCTGGTCACGGCATCATGAAGGCCGGCGACACCATCATCCATGACATCCCAGGCGCCGTGATCCAGGCTCCCACTGAGAATGAGGGCATGATCCTCGGGGTGCTTGTTTCGGACTTCTCCAAGCAGCTCGGCAAACCCAAGGCCGGCGACGAGATCACCGTCAAAACCAAGGGCCCCGAGCATCACGAGGTCGAGGCCGTGCGAGGCCAGGACCTTGTCATCACGTTCAAGGTTGAGCGCATCGACCGCATCATCCCCGCAAAGCTCGAGGAACTGCTCGAGCGCATGGGCATGGAAAGCCGCAAGCAGCTCGAGGACGCGATCAAGAACCGCATCGAACAGCGTGCCTCAGTTGAGCAGCAGATGCTGATGCGTCAGCAGGTCGCAAGCCATCTGCTCAAGAATGTGGAGATGGAGCTTCCAAAGCGTCTGACCGCTCAGCAGGCCGAGCGGATGCTCGGGCGCAAGCGCGCCGAACTGATGTACCGCGGCGTGGATCAGATGGAGATCGAGAAGAACATCGCCGCCCTCCGCCAGGCCTCCGCCGGCGAGGCGATCAACGAGACCAAGCTGTTCTTCATCCTTCAGAAAGTCGCCGAGGACCGCGGCGTGCAGATCCAGCAGGCCGAGGTCGAGGGCGCCATCGCCCAGATGGCCTTCCGCCAGGGTGTCCGCCCCGAGCAGCTCCGGCAGCATCTGATCCAGAACAAGCAGATCGGCACCGTCGTACAGCAGATCCTGGAGCATAAGGCTCTGGACGCGATCATCTCGACCGCCGAGGTCGAAGAGGTCTCCAAGGCCGACTGGGATGCTTACGCCAAGGCGAAGAAGACCTCGTAAGCCGAGGCGTCAGACTTCGATATGCATGATGAGTCACACGAGCCGGGCGCCCTTGGGTGCCCGGCTTTGCTTTCAGGCGTCGGTCGGCTCGCCATTCGTCGAGTCGATCGGAGAGAGCTCTTCGTCGAGTGCAACAAGGGTGTCGTGCTGATCGGCTTTGGAGGAGGCGGAGACTGTGCCGCATTTCGGGCAGACGACGCCGTACTGCCCGATGGGCTCCGCGTCGATCCGCTGGCCGCAACCGATGCAGACCGTCCGGCTGAGCTGGGCTGCGACCTTGTTGACCACGAGAGCCGCGACGGCGACCGCTCCGACCACAACCGGCCAGGCCGGGGCGGCTGTCATGCTGATGATCCCAAAGACCGCAAGCCCCAGCCCGACGAGAACCCCAAGGGCTCTCAGGCGAAGCTTGTGCAGGTACGCCACCTGGCGTTCGACCGCGAGACGTTTGGATTTGATCCACTCTCCAAGCATCGTGGCTCCTCGATGGGGCTCCGCACACTGTATCGTCTCCCCGGGTATGGGGCGAACACTCCAAAGAGCCGATGGCCTGGGATGAACTGAATGCGGGTGCTTCACGTCAATTTCGCGCCGATCGGTGTTTCCCCGGGGGAGGCGGGCGGGATCGCAGGTTACGTACAGACACTCGCCCGGGAACAACGCAAACTCGGACTTTCGGTCGCGGCTCTCTCGAGCGGGAGTGTGTACGAACAGCTCGGAATCAACGCTCCTGGTTCACCCCGATTGAGGCGGCTTGAGCCCTGGGAGGGCATCGATCGCCTTGAAATCGTCAATTCGCCCTTCCTGGCTCCCGCGATCTGGAACTTCGCTCAGGCCGGTCGTGAATCGGCTTCCCCCGAATTGAACGCCCTGATGCACGAGGCTTTGAGCACCTGGGAGCCCGATGTCGTGCACATCCACTCGCTCGAAGGTCTGGCGGCTTCGTGCATCGGCGCGATCAAGGCCGCCGGGGTGCGCGTGGTGATGAGTCTGCACAATCATCACCCGTTCTGTCCGCAGGTGTATCTGATGCACCAGAGGCGGACTCCTTGCCACGACTACCAGGGTGGGTTGCGGTGCGCCGACTGCGAGGCGGAGATCGATGTGAGCCGAGAGAAGGATCGCAGGTCAGGTCTGTCTCAGGGCGGTGCGCCGAGCATCCCGCCTCCGCCTTTGCCCCCGATCCTGCGGTTTGATGAGACGGGCAAGCCGACCGCAGAAACAGGGACACTGCTGGAATGCGGTCACGAGTGGTGGGAGCCTCTCGAAAATTGCCCACCCGATGCAAGACTCTCGGTCGCGGTCGATCATCCGCTCGGCGAACGCAGGCGGGCGATGGTCAAAGCGCTCAACGGCTGCGATCGCATCCTGGCGGTCTCTGACTTTGTCGGATCGCTCGCCGAATCGATGGGCGTCGAATCCGGGCGGATCATTGTCCAGCGCATCGCCTGCACCCACCGGCATCGTGTGCACCTGCGAGATCGATCCGACGGCCAGCTCCGTCTTGTCTTCCTCGGATTCAACAACTACTACAAAGGCCTGCACATGCTCATCGATGCCATCGCGATGCTCCCGGTGGAGTTCCGACACCGGGTGCACCTGGCCGCGTTCGGCCCGGGTTGCCTGGGCATCCGTGAGCGAGCCGAAGCGATCCGCCCAAGGTTGGCAGGGCTCGATCTCGGCGGTGCGTACATCCCGGCGGATCTGCCGAAGCTGCTCGCCGGACGCGACATCGGGATCGTGCCATCGGTCTGGTGGGACAACGGGCCGCAGACACTGATCGAGATGCTCAACGCGGGCCTGCCCGTGCTCGGCGCGAGACTGGGCGGGATCCCGGACCTGATCCGTCACGGTGAGAATGGCCTTCTCTTTCGGGGCAACGACAGGCATGACGCCTCCCTCCAGCTTCAGCGGCTGATGGCCGAGCCCGAACTGATCGCCAGGCTCTGGTCAGGTGTCCGCACGGGGCCCGAGCCAATCGAGCATGCCCGAGAGGTTGTCGATGTGTATGAGCGCACGCTAAAGTCACCCACGCCGCCCGCGACGGGGCCAGGCCCCGACAGACGGAGTTGAATTGCAGGAAACGAGCACCCAGCCAATCCAGTCGCAATCGCTGGCTGTCGGCGAGCCCCGGATCCAGACGCGAGCCGCCAGGGTAGTTGCGGTCGTGGTCACCTGGAACCGCAAGGACATGGTCTCGGGCGTGATCAAAGCGCTGGTGGCCCAGACCCGGGCGTGCTCGGCGCTGCATGTCGTCGTCGTCGATAACAACTCAACCGATGGGACCACCGATCATCTCGCCCGCGCTTTCGGCGCCGAACGCATCGTCGAGAACGAGACGAAGCGGGCGCTCGAGCCGAACTTTCGGGACCGCCTCAGCATCGGACACCAGATCAACACCCCGGGGTTCGCCTCGTTGTCCATCGTTCGAAACGCGCACAACCTTGGCGGTTGCGGCGGTTTCAACACGGGCTTTGTGTTCGTCAAGGATCGCTTCAAGGACGAGGAAACGCCGGACTTCGTCTGGCTCCTCGACGACGACATCGATCTGCCCGCTGAAGCGCTCTCGAGGCTTCTTTCGGCGGCGGCCCTGGACCCGGAGATCTCGCTTGTCGGCTCCAGGACGGTTGACCTTGGCGACCGCCGGACCACGATCGAAAGCACGATCTATTTCGATTCCAAGACCGGTCTGATGGGGCCGGAGCCTTCGCCGAACAACCCGCTGGCGGAGGATTACCGACATTGGAACGAGGAAGCCCGCGACGAGCAGGGCAGACCGGTGTACTCGGGCATCCGCGACGTGGACATCGTCAGCGCGTGTTCGCTGCTGTCCCGCTGGAGCGATGTGCTCGAGGTTGGTTTCTGGGATGAGCGGTTCTTTATCTATTGCGATGACGCCGATTGGTGTCTGCGTTTCCGCAGCCGAGGCAAACGCGTGGTGTGCTCGCTCGATGCGATCGTCTTCCACACGCCCTGGACGCACAAGCTGACGCCCCAGCGTGGCTATTACCTCAACCGCAATATGGGCTGGATGATCGAGAAGAACATCCGCAGGCCCGGGCTGCGCCGGGCGCGATTGCGCTGGTCGGCACAGCTGATGAGCCAGGCCAAGTCCGCGATCCTCAACCGCCGACTGCACGAAGCGGATCTGCTCTTGGGCGCGGTCAGCGACAGCATCGCGGGCATCGGCGGAAAGCTCAGAGAGAGCGACGTGGGTCTGACGCCAACGATCGATGCCCTGCATCAGGCTCGGGCGCTTGGTGGTTTCGGTGAAGTGGTGCTCGTCTGCCCGACCCAGGCAGCCAAGAACGCCGCTGAGAGCTTCCGTGCCTGGGTGATGCGCGAGCTGATTGCCGCGGGCCACAGCAAGGAATTGCCGCGATGGGTCATGCTGATCTCAGAAGCCGCCGCTTCGCCCAAGCATGGCGGTGAGCCGCCGCTCTCGGGTGCATACCGCCCTTCGGCGGTCGTCTACCGCCCCAGGAGACGCGACAAGATTCTCCGGCAGATCCGCTGGCTGCGCCGGCCACCCAGGGCGGTGGTGGTCTTCGATCGCACGTGCGACTTCCCGATGCTCCGCGGGAAGCACACGCTGCACGTGCTCGACGGCAACAACGAGCACGTGATGATCGAGCGGGACGGGGCGATGCCAAAGCTCGGGCGAGCGAGCCGCTGGGCGTTGCTCGGCTTTCGGTCCGTCTGGCACGCATGGCAGCTCCAGCCGCACCCATCGCATTCGAGCTGAGGAGCCGTTATGTCGCGACAGCCAAGCTCGAATGAGTCGGAGCCGATCCCGCCCGGCTGGCCGACCGCAAGCCATCCTCGCACGATCGCGATCCTTGGATGGGCGCGGCTGGCGCTGCAGGCATCCGAAGGAACCGGGTACAACCTCAACGCGTCCGAGCTCGCCTCGGGGCTTGCGCTCATGGGCCATCGGGTGCTGTATCTGTCGAGCGGGATCCAGTATTCGCTGATTCCCGGCATGCGCATTCGCCCGCGTGAGACCTGGCGGGGCATCGAGTGCCATGAGCTCGTGAACAGCCCGAATCTTTCCCCATCGGCCGCCAATTTCCGGAATCCTCGGCGCGAAACCGAATCGCGCAAGCAGTCCGAACTGGTTGTTTCGTTCCTGCAGGCGCAGGGCGTCGAGCTTGTGCACTCGCACTCGCTCGAAGGCCAAGGTTTGGATCTGGTCAGCGCGATCAAGGGCGTTGGAATCCCCGTCGTCGTCACGCTCCACAACTACTGGCACGTCTGCCCGCAGGTAGACCTGATCCACAACGAGCACGAGCTGTGCTTCGACTACGAGGGCGGTCGGCGGTGCGTGGGCTGTCTGAACGAATCCGGGCCGCACGTCCGCAAGCTCAAACGCATCGCGATGCGAATCGCAGAGCGATCGCTGGGTCCGAAGCAGGCCGAGCTCATCAAGCTGAAGACACGGCGCGTGATCCGCAAGTCTCGCAACGGCGAGGAGACTCCCGGCGTCATCCAGCGTCAGGCAAAGCCGGGCTCCGAGCTGGCACTCGGGCACGATATCGCCGGGCGATCGGACACATTGATCGAGCAGTCCTTCGTGGCGGAGTCTGCCAAGGGCACGCGACAGCCCGTCTCATTGCCGAACGATGCCAACGAACGATTCGTTGAGAGCCGCGAAGTCCATCTGAGAGTCTTGAACGATTACGGGAGACGCCGCATCGCGGGGATTGAATCGCTCCTTGCGGCAGATCTCGTGACTCCACCGAGTCAATTCAATGCGCAGCTGCACGCCTCGATGGGGCTTGACCCGTCGAAGCTCCGCGTGGTTCCGTACGGCCAGCCTCACTTCGATCAGATCAATCGGCGCGCCAGGCGCTCGCCCTTCTACGACAGCTCCCCTTGGGACGCCAGTAACGCGACTCGCCCGCTGCGATTTGGATTCTTTGGCACGGTTCGCCCCAACAAGGGGCTGGAAGTTCTTGTCCGCGCGATCGAGCACCTCGATACAGAGACCCGCAAGAAGTGCCAGTTCGTGCTCCGCGCCCATGGCGGAGACTGGCCCTTCCGCAAGCGCATGGCCAGATATCCCGAGGTGAATTTCCTCGGCGGGTACGACCTCATCCAGCTCATCGCAGCAGCGGGGGAGTACGACGTCGGGATCCTGCCGCATATCTGGTTCGACAACTCCCCGCTGGTTATGTGGGAGCACCTGCACGCGGGCAAGATGATCATCGCGGCGCGCCTGGGCGGCGCCGCCGACACGATCACACCCCTCGACAACCCGCACGGGCAACCGGGCAACGGGCTCTTCTTCCCCGGAGGGCAGCCCGAGAAACTCGCTGATCGCATCACGCAACTCGTCCGGGGCGAGATCGCGATCCCGTCGCCGAGCGATGTCCACAAGGCCACCAGGCTCATGAGCTACCCCGAGCACGTGACGACAGTGGATGCGATCTATTCTGAACTGCTCGAACGCTGAGTTAGCCGTTCCACTGCCGAAGCGCTGGGCCCGTGTAGTTGGCGATCGGGCGGATCAGGCGGTTGTTGGCGTGCTGCTCCATGATGTGAGCGGCCCAGCCCGTGACTCGACTTGCGACGAAGATGGGCGTGTACTGCGGAACCGGGATGCCCATGGTGAAGTACGTCATGCCGCAGGGGAAGTCGACGTTCGGGTAGATCGTCTTCTGCTCGGCCATGATCTTCTGGACCTCTTCGCCGATGTCGAAGAGCTGGACGAACTTGCCGCCCTTCTGCTGGGCGACCTTGCGCCCGAGCTTGTGCAGGATCGGGGCGCGGTGGTCGCCGTTCTTGTAGACGCGGTGACCGAAGCCCATCAGCTTCTTCTTGGTCGCAAAGGCGTCCTGCATCCAGTCGTCGACGCTGCCCTTGCCGGCGTCGACAAACGCCATGATCTCGTCCAGCATGACCATCGCCGCCTCGTTCGCACCGCCGTGGAGCGGGCCCTTGAGAGCGGCAACCGCGCCGACCATCGCGCCGTGCATGTCGCTGAGCGTGCCCGCGATCACGCGGCTGGTGAACGTCGAGGCGTTGTAGTCGTGCTCCGCGTACAGGATGAGCGAGACATCCATGACCTTCTCGGCCTCGGCGGTCGGGCGCTCGCCCGTCATCAGGTAGAGCAGGTTCGCCGCGTGAGAGAGCTTGGCGTCGCCGCCCGTGTCGGGCGCGATGATGTCCCTGCCGTCGATGATGTTCTGCATGTGCCCGATGATGGTCGGGATCTTGGCAACGATCCGCTTGGCCTTGCGCAGGTTCGCCTCGGGAGAGTTGTCCTGGCAATCGGGGTCACAGTTGCCCGACACGGAAAGTACGCTGCGGACGACGTCCATCGGGACCGCAGAGCCCTGCTTGAGCAGCGGGCCGCAGAGCTTGAGCGTCTGGATCGACTGGGTCGAGAGAGCGCGATTGGCGATGAGCTCGTCCTTGAAGAACCGGCTCTGCTCCTTGGTAGGCTTTTCGCCGTGGAGCAGGAGATAGGCGACGTCCTCGAAGCAGGCATTGGCGGCGAGATCATGGATCTCGTAGCCGCGATAGATGAGCGCACCCTGCTCAACGGAGCAGATCGCGGTATCGCCCGCCACAACGCCCTCGAGTCCCGCCGGTTTGGTTGCTGTCATAACGTCTGCCTCCCGCTGCGTTTGTGTCCGTAGGCTGCCGAAATCGGTCGGCCCGCAGCGATTGTATGCAGCCAGCAGAGTGGCTTCATTACGCCGGGAATCGCCAGCCCTCGCCCGAGGGTTCGTATTCGAGCAGCTCGTACAAGTCCTTGCGGTTCTGCATCCCATCGATCGAGTTTGAAACGCTGCCGGTGGCCTTGAGATCGGCGAGGAGCTTCACGACTGCGCCCATCGCCGTGCGGAGCGTCGACACCGGGAAGATCACGACGTGGTAGCCCATTTCGCCGAAACGGGCGAGCGGGATGATGGGGGTCTTGCCGAACTCGGTCATGTTCGCCAGCAGGTAGGGCGGGTTCTTGCACCGCTTGCCGAGTTCGTCAGCGAACCGCGCGAATTCGTCTTCCGACTCGAGCCCTTCGGGGAAGATCATCTGAGCGCCGGCCTCAACGTACGCCTGCGCACGTTCGACCGCGGCGCCAAACCCATCGACCGATCGTGCATCGGTTCTGGCGCACACGATGAACGACCCGCCCGAGCAATCCTGCGAGGCCTTGGCCGCCCACTGGATCCGAGCGACGGACTGAGCCATTGGGATGAGCGCCTTGCCCGCCAGATGCCCGCAGCGTTTCGGGAAGACCTGGTCTTCGATATGGCACGCCGCAGCGCCGGCGTGGTTGTACTCGATCACCGTTCGACGGACCATTTCTTCTTCGCCAAAGCCCGTATCCGCGTCGGCGATCACGGGCAGGCCCGATCCGAGCGCCACTTCACGGACGGCTTGCTTGAAACGATCCAGACTCAGGATCCCGATGTCCGGCACGCCCGAGGAGGCCGACAGGGCCCCACCTGAGAGGTAGCACGCGTCGAAACCGGCCTGTTTGACGGCTCTGGCGACCAGCCCGTTGAAAGCGCCGGGGGCCCCGACGGGGCCGGATTTCATGAGCGAACGCAGGGCATCTCCCGGGTGCTGTTTGGTCATGGCGGATTCTAGGGGCACGGATTCCAGTAGACTGGACCCCATGATCATCCACGCCCTTGTTGCTCTTGCTTCTCAGTTCATGCCGGGCGAGCCGCCCGAGCAGATCGTTGAGCGCGTCCAGCGGGCCATCGTGCCCGAGCGGATTGCCCGGGATATCGACAGGCTCGTGTCATTCGGGACGCGTCACACGCTCTCTCAAACGGAGTCCGAAACCCAGGGCATCGGAGCCGCGAGGCGCTGGCTGGCGGACGAATTCCAGAGCTACGCCGACGAGGCGGGGCGAGGTGATGTCACGATCGAACTCGAATCTCACACCGTTAAAGCCGACGGGCGCCGGATTCTGCAGGACGCGGAGGTGGTCAACGTCGTCTGCACGATCCCGGGCAGCGATCCCGCGTGCGTCGATCGCCTCTATTACGTCATCGGGCACTACGACTCGCGAGCGAGCGAGGCAAACGACACGGAATCCGATGCGCCCGGCGCCAACGACGACGGCTCCGGGACCGCAGTCTGCCTCGCCGTCGCACGCGCGCTGATGCATGAGCGTCTCGAGTCGACGGTCATCATCATGCCCGTCGCTGGGGAGGAGCAGGGCCTCTACGGTGCCCGCATGCACGCGGCCAAGGCCGCCGAGATGGGCAAGGACGTGCGAGGCGTCCTGAGCTGCGACATCGTGGGTGATCCGACCGGCCCGAGCGGCAAGGAAGCCCGAGATCGCGTCCGGGTCTTTTCCGAGGGCGTGCCGACGGCGCTGCTCGCGGAGGAAGGCCGGGCCATGAGCGCTGTTCGGATGATCCGCTCGCTCTCAGCCGAGTCCGACAGCTCCTCCCGACAGCTCGCGCGGTACATGTCAGAGGTCGCCGATCGACACAGCCTGCCGGTCAGGCCAATGCTTGTCTTCCGCCCGGACCGGTTCCTCCGCGGAGGAGACCACACCGCGTTCAACGAGGCGGGATTCCCTGCGGTCAGACTTACCGAGGTCTACGAGAACTACGACCACCAGCACCAGGACGTCCGCACCGAAGACGGCAAGCAGTTCGGCGATCTGCCCGAATACGTCGACCCGGCTTACATTGCCGATATCGCCAGGCTCAACGCAGTGACCACCGTTCACCTGGCAAGCGCACCCAGCATCCCCGGCAACGCCCGCATCATCGTCGCGGATCTGACCAATGACACCACGCTCCGCTGGGAAGCCTCGCCCGAGAGCGATGTCGCGGGCTACGAGATCGTCTATCGCGAGACGACAAGCCCCGTGTGGGACCATTCGGTCGATGTCGGCAACACCACCGAGGGCACGGTCGATCTGAGCAAGGACAACTGGTTCTTCGGTGTTCGCGCCTACGACCACGACGGCTATCGCTCGCCCGTGGCCTTCCCGATCGCGGCCAGAGACTGAAGCAACGCGCCCAGATCATCGCCGATGGTCAATCCCTCGAACGTTGCGTCGGGCATGAACCCGAGCTCGCGTCCCTGCTGCAGGAACGCCCAGAGCTTGTCGTAATAGCCGTCCACATTCCACAGCCCGATAGGCTTGGTGTGGAATCGCAGCTGACGCCAAGTGATCGCTTCGAAGAGTTCGTCGAGCGTGCCGAACCCGCCCGGCAGGACGAGGAAGACGTCGGCGAGTTCCGTCAGCTTCGCCTTGCGCTGGTGCATGTTGGCGACAAGGTGCTGCTCGTGCAGCCTCGGGTGGGCCTGCTCGAGATCGACGAGCGCCTGGGGGATCACTCCGACAACCCGGCCCCCGGCATGGAGCGCACTGTCTGCCAGAATGCCCATGAGCCCGAGTTGACCGCCGCCGTAGACGAGCGTGTGCCCGCGATCCGCGATGGCCCGTCCCGCATCTCGCGCGGCATCGGCCCATTGGCTGCCGTGACCGGCGCGGGCACCGAGATACACGCAGACGGACAGGCTCATCGGAACGTGCCGCGGCTGACAATCTCGTAGTCGTTGATCTTGCGAAGCTCGCCAGAGTTGAGCTTGTCGATGCTGTTATAGCGATCGATGATGGGCTCGGGTTTCTCAAACGTCAGCTTGCCCAGCAGCTGGAACTTGTGGGCCAGAATACCCTCGAGGTCCGCCGTGCGGTTGCGGGCGTGTCCCGCGGGATACATGACAAGGCCCGATTCGTACGCCGAGCCGTCGGTGTCGGCGATCTGGACACTCGTCGGGATGCCGTCGGGGTACTTGCTGTCATACTCATTGCCGCCGTGGGCAAACTCGATCTTGTCCATGAGCGACCGCGTGCGCGAGTCGTAGATCGCCGAGTCGCTGTAATCCGCCGGCTCGAGCATGAGCTCTTTCCAGCCGACCTTCTGTGTGGTGAGCGCCTTGCGCAGCAGCGTGGAAACAATGTACACCATCGAGTGATCGGCGCTCTGCCTCGTCGTCGGGTTGCGCTTGGCGGGGTCGCCGATGATCCCGAACGCGGGCTCGTAGGCGACGATGCGGATCTTGGAGATCTTGCCGCCGTCCTTGTCGTCGAGCAGCGACGGGCACTTCTCGAGCAGATCGAGCATCGCCTGCAGCGCCCCAGCGGACTGGTGCTCGTAGAGGCCCAGCTTGAAGTGCATGCCCATGACTGTAAAGTCGCTGCCCGACCGGGCCAGATGCAGATCGAACGGCGAGGCGTCTGCTTTTTCCGTGTTGTGCGCGTTCTTGCCGACCGCGGTGAACATCTGGCCCGGGCCTTCGAAGATCCGGAAGATCGCCTCGGGGTTACGGAAGATGTCGCGGGGCCCCATGAACCCGTTCATGGAGCGCTTGACCGCGGTGATCGCGAACTCGGTCGAAATCGCGGCGGATGCACCCTTGGAATCCGAGAGCTGCTTGCCCGCGCGGATGGCCCGGAACGGGATCGCGTGCGCCACGACCATGCCGATGGCGCTCTCGATCTGCTCAGCCGATGCTCCCAACATGGCGCCGAACGTCGCCGCCGATGCGATCGCTCCGTGCACGACATGGTCAACCTTGTAGGTCTTGAGGCTAAACACCTCGGCCAATCGACCGCGGATCTCATCGCTCAGAACCATTCCGCGCAGCGCGTACGCGCCGTCTCTGCCAGCCATCTGCGCCGCTGCAAGGGCAACGGGGTAGAAGTCGTTGTGCCCAAATTCGCCCGCGGTGTTGCCGCGCTCGGGGTCGTAGCCGAAGTTCGTGCCGTTGGAGTCCCACTCGCGGACAGCCGAGGAATTGGCCAGAATCGCTTTCTCGGGAGCCACCAGCTTGGAGGAGCCGAACACCGTCGCGCCGGCTTGTTCCGCGGAGCCCACTTTGGGCGACTCTGGGCTCACCGGGTAGCCAAGGGCCTCGTTACGGAGCACGGTGGGGGCGTTCGTGCCAAGCGCAAGCGCCGAAAGCCCGCAGAGACAGGCGTCAGTGTGGAACATGCGGGTGCGATCGAGCACGCTCTGATCGGGGTTGCCCGACTTCATAAAGTCGATCGCGTACTCCGCGATGCCGAGGGCCTGGTTGGATTTGGCGGGAAGCTGGACGAAATCGCTCGACATTGGGCTGGCTCCGAGTGGGTGTTTGCACCTGTGGAGACAAGCCTATGCACCCAGCCGAGGAGCGGAAACCCGCGTGGCCAGCTAGAAACCGGGGCGTGTGAAGCAGAAGTTGTTCGACGCAAGCCAGCCGCCCTCGGGCGGCGGGTTGGTGAGTTCGAGCCCGCCCTCTTGCATGATCCGTGACACCTCGTCGAGCTCGCCCGTTCGGGCCTGATCGATCTCGATCAGAACGCTCCGCACGCGCTCGTCGCGCACCGTTCGGGCCATGCCCCGCGCCACGGCTCCGTCGAGCCCATCGACGTCGACCTTGATCCGGTTCGGAAACGGCGGGTCGAACGTTACGATGAATGAATCGATCGAGAACCCGATCGCTGCCTGTTCGAGCGCCACTTCGAGACTCTGGCCCCATTGGTTGACCGGCTCGCCGAAGCTGCATTGCGCCGAGCCGAAGAACGCGTGCTTCATGTGCAGTGTGTCCAGCTTGGTCTGATCGGAGATCGCAAGGCAGTAGGGCGCAATCCGATCGGTCCAGCCGTTGAGCTCAGCCGAGCGCACGAGTGCGGCAAAGTTCCAGGGCGAGGGCTCGAACGCCAGAATCCGCGACGCCTTGCCCGCCCGAGCTGCGTAGAGCGAGTACACGCCTACGTTCGCCCCGATGTCCCAGAAAACTTCCCCCGGGTCGAACCGGTCGAGCCAGGCGATGGTGTCGGGTTCCTTGGTCAGGAGCGTCTCAGCCCGCATTTTGAGGATGCCGGTGTCGGCCAGGAACTTGATGGGCCCGTGAGCCGTGTCCATCGTCAGGATGTCACGCTGGGGGACATGCTCGATGCGCTGCGTTGCTGCCATTTGGCGCCCCTCCGGGAATGATCCGGGTGCGAAAGCGGTCGTGTATACAGGCCTAGAATCGGCCCGAAGACCCGTTGACCGCCACTGAATCCAGGAGAGCCGAAGTGACCGCAGCCCAGCCCGTGATCGTCGCCGCCAAGCGCACCCCCATCGGTCGATTCCTCGGCGGATTCAGCCGGACCCCCTCGACCAAGCTGGGCAGCTTTGCGATCCAGGCCGCCCTTGATGCCGCCCCATCGGCCAAGGACCATATCGACGAGTGCATCATGGGCTGCGTCCTTCAGGCGGGTTTGGGCCAGAACCCTGCCCGCCAGGCGGGACTCGGTGCCGGTCTCCCGGACACGCTCAGCGCCAAGACCATCAACAAAGTCTGCGGCTCGGGCCTTGAGGCTGTCATGCTCGCCGCACAGTCCATCAAGGCGGGCGACAACGAGTGCGTCGTTGCTGGTGGCCTAGAGAACATGACCCTCGCCCCGCACTTTGTGGGCATGCGTCAGGGCGTCAAGTTCGGCCCGGCGTCCATGGAAGACCACATGCAGTACGACGGCCTCCGCTGCGCGTTCGAGTGCTGGGCCATGGGCAACGCGGCAGACCACATCGCCAAGAAGTACGAGATCAGCCGCGAAGATCAGGACCGTTTCAGCGCCCAGAGCCATGTCCGTGCCGCCAAGGCGACCGCCGAGGGCTGGTACAAGGACGAGATCGTCGCGATCACGGGCGAGCAGGTCGGTAACCGGAAGAACCCGGGACCCGACGGGGGCGTGCAGGCCGACGAGGGCATCCGCGCCGATTCGACCGCTGCGGGCCTTGCGGCCCTCAGGCCCGTCTTTGAGAAGGACGGCACGGTCACCGCGGGCAACGCAAGCCAGATTTCCGACGGAGCCGCGGCGACCATCGTCATGAGTCACACCAAGGCCGAGCAGCTGGGCCTCAAGCCCCTCGTCAAGATCGTCAGCTACGCCACCAGCGGCGTGTCCCCGAAGGACATCTTCGCGGCCCCGATCACCGGCGTGCGCCAGGCCGTGGAGAAGGCGGGGCTCAAGCTGAGCGATATCGACCTGTTCGAGATCAATGAGGCGTTCGCGGCTCAGGTCCTCTGCAATATCAAGGAACTGGGCATCCCCGAGGACAAGCTCAACATCTGCGGCGGGGGCATCGCGCTTGGTCACCCCATCGGCGCTTCGGGCACGCGCGTGCTGACGACGCTCATCCACCAGATGAAGCGGACCGGCGCCAGGCGGGGCCTTGCTGGCCTGTGCCTTGGCGGCGGCAACTCGGTCGCGATGGTCGTGGAAGCGGTGTAAAGCTCGGTTCCGAGCGCAGCTGAGAACGAGTTTCTTTCCGATAATCTGAGACATCTTGAACGCCATCGGGCTTGACGTCCGATGGTGTTTCTGTATACTCGTCACTCGGCGCTCGGGGTGTTTCCCGATTTCAGCGCCAATTCCCGTGCTTTGCGGCCCAAAGCCGCGAATCGAAAGGAGCTCACGATGCTCAACGTAACGAATACCGACGTTGTTGTCTCGGATCTCCTGCGGGATACCGGGCTCGGTGAGCTCAGGCCGATTGCGATGTCCGTCGCGTATCAGTGCTGACGACCGGGCCGCTCCGAAACAACAACAAGTAACCCCAGCCATCCCACTGGTTGTCTTGCGCACCGATTGCGTATGACCGCTCGACGGGGGTGGTGATCACTGTTTCCGCACGTTCACGTTCAGCGGGCATTGCCCGAGCGCCGCCGGTGCGCGCACGCTGGCAGAGATGAGGTTTCACGTGGAACACAACGAACTGAGAAACTGGCCAGGCTACAAGCTGGAACACAGCAGCCGACTGGCTTCCCCCCGCGAGCGAGAGGTCGCCCGCCTTCTGCGCCTGACCCGCACCCGAAGGAGGCTCAGGCTGACCGTCGGGCCGCTGCTGGTCACGGTCCGTCTTCGGCAAACCACCCCTGTTCACCGGTGAATGGGAGTTGTCCGCGCTAGACTGGCCGCGCAAGAACGCCGATCCAGAGGTCCCGGAGAGACAGATGCTCAAGCGCACGCACCATTGCAACCAACTCACCACCGCCGATATCGGCCAATCCGTCGTCCTGGCTGGGTGGGTCAACGCCTACCGCGACCACGGCACGGGGTTGATTTTCGTCGACGTTCGCGACCGCGAGGGGCTGACGCAGCTCGTTTTTGACACCGAGGACGCCTCCAAGGAGCTCCTGGCCCGCGCCGATAAGCTCCGCAATGAGTTCGTTGTCGCGGCCAAGGGGACTGTGCAGATCCGTTCGGGTGGGCCTAACCCCAAGCTCTTGACGGGCGAGGTCGAGGTGGTGGTCGAGGAGCTGGAGGTGCTCAGCGAATCCCGCACGCCGCCCTTCCTGCCGGGCGACGAGAAGGGCTCGCTCCCGCGTGAGGAGGTCCGGCTCAAGAACCGGTTCATCGACCTCCGGCGTCCCGTGATGCAGAAGATTCTCAAGACGCGTCACCGCGTGACGAAGGTCGTGCGCGATTACTTCGACGAGCAGGGCTTCCTCGAGATCGAGACGCCCATCCTCTGCAAGTCGACGCCCGAGGGGGCGCGGGACTTCATCGTGCCCAGCCGCCATCAGCCGGGCGAGTGGTACGCGCTGCCCCAGTCGCCCCAGCTCTTCAAGCAGCTGCTCATGGTTTCGGGGTGCGACAAGTACCTGCAGATCTGCCGATGCTTCCGCGACGAGGACCCACGCGCGGACCGCCAGGCGGAGTTCACGCAGATCGACTGCGAGATGAGCTTCGTCGAGCGTGAGGACGTCATGACAACCATGGAGGGCATGGTCAGGCGCGTTTTCAAGGAAGTCATGGGCGTCGAGGTGCCCACGCTCGACCGGATGACGTACCGCGAGGCGATGGACCGCTTCGGCATCGACCGCCCGGACCGACGCTTCGGGCTTGAGCTGGTCGATATCTCGGACATCGCGGCCAAGTGCGATTTCAAGGTCTTTACCGGAGCGCTGACGAAGCGCCACGGGTGCGTCAAGGTCATCCGTGTGCCCGGCGGCGCCGAGAAGCTGACGCGCAAGCTGACCGATGGGTACAGCGAGTTCGTCAAGCAATTCGGCGCGGGCGGCGTGCCCGTGGTCAAGGTCAGCGCCGACGCCAAGCCCGAGACGGGCATCGCACGATTCATCGAGAGCGTCTGGCCCGAGATCGCAGAGCGCTGCGGGGCCCAGCCGGGCGACACGCTGCTCTTCGGCGCGGACTCGCGCTCGGTCTGTCTGAAGGCGATGGGCGAGCTGCGGATCAAGCTGGCGCGGGATCTCGACCTGATCGACGAGAGCAAGTGGGACTTCCTCTGGGTCGTCGACTTCCCGATGTTCGAGTACGACGAGGCCGCCGGGCGGTTCTACGCGATGCACCACCCGTTTACGGCGCCCAACACGGATCAGCTCGAGGCGTTCCTGGCTGCCGACCCGTCGGACGTGGACACGATCGAGGGCATTGTTTCGGCGGGCTATGACGTGATCTGCAACGGCTCCGAGATCGGCGGCGGCTCGATCCGTATCCACAACCAGAAAGTCCAGTCGAAGGTGTTCCAGCTGCTCGGGATGTCAGCCGAGGAAGCCAGCGAGAAATTCAGCTTCCTCCTCGAAGCGCTCCAGCTCGGCGCCCCGCCGCACGGCGGCGTCGCCTTCGGCCTCGACCGCCTCGTCATGCACCTGACCGGCACGGACAACATCCGCGACGTGATCGCCTTCCCCAAGACACAGACCGGCGCGGACCTCATGACCGATGCGCCCAGCGCCGTCAGCCAGGAACAGCTTAAGGAACTGCATGTGCGCGAGGTGGAGATCGAAAAGTGATGATCTGATCTCGCGAGGTGCACAAAGAGCTTGCGCTCAGTTGGGCATCCAGATCACCCGCCCGTTCTCCGTGTCGTGCTCACCCTGGATACAGGCGACGATCATCGAGGCTACTTTCTCCGGCGTCAGGCAGGCGTTGGTCGGGAGAGCGCTCTCGTCGAACATCGAGCGGAGCAGTGGGGTCTCAACGGCTCCCGGCGCGACGGAGAAAGCACGCACGCCAAGCCTTGCTCCTTCCTTGGCGCAGCTGGCGACGAGGAGGTTCACCGAGGCCTTGGACGACGCATACGCGAAGAAGCCCGGGAACGGGTCCTGCGTCGCCATCGATGAGGTGCACACGACGCAGCCCGATTTCTGGGCGGCGAACGCGGGCCACGCCTCTGCAATCATGGCAGCCGGGCCGAGTGCGTTGACACGGAAGGCGCGTTCGAGGGTCTCGTCGGTGGTCTCAGCGATGGCGTGGAGCTCGGCCCAGCCGGCGTTGGAGACAAGAGCGTCGATCCGGCCCAGCTCGGATCTGACGCGGTCGATGACGGCGCGGACCTGCGCCAGGTCACCGATATCGCAGGGCATCACGGTGCTCGGGCCCGGGAGCGATTCAGCTGCCCGCTCGAGATCAGAGGCGGTGCGCGAGACGAGAACCACGTGGTGACCGAGTTCTGAGAGCATGCGAGCGGTCGCTAGCCCGATCCCCGAGCTGGCACCGGTGATAATGCTGACCTTGGTATCCGCCATGGGTGGTTCTCCTTCGTGTGGTTGAGGCGCGCCTTTGGACGATAGACTTCTGCCCATGCCTATTGCACGCATTCTCTTTGCGGTCGTCTTCGTGAGCCTCGTGGCGGTTCCCCTGGTGCTGCGTCCCGCGGACACCAAGGTGGATTCGAGCGATGTGCGCCAGCTGATCGTGATCACGCCCCACCTGGCACAGCTTCGAGAAGAGTTCGATGCCGGATTCAGGCGTTGGCACGAAGCGAAGTTCGGGGAGCCCGTCCGGATCCAGTATCTGGCCCCGGGCGGGACGAGCGAGATCATCAAGCAGCTCTCGGCCCAGTACGAGGCGGCCTGGAAAGCGGGCAAGATCGATCCCGAAACGTTCGAGGCTCTCCCCGGGACCGTGTCGATCGACGTGATGTTCGGAGGCGGGTCCTACGACCACGGGCGACTCATGACGGCTCTCAAAGTCAGGCACGCAGACACGGACGGGAAATCGACTACGGTGACGCTGCCCATGTCGGTCTCCGCGGGGTTTTCGCCTGCGCAGTTGGAGTCGTGGCTTGGGCCAAATGCGATCGGCTCGCAGCCCCTGTACGAGAAGGACCAGCACTGGATCGCAACGGCGCTCTCGAGCTTTGGCATCGTGTACAACCGCCAGGTGTACGAGGAACTCGGGCTGAGCCCGCCGACCAGCTTTCATGACCTGACCGATCCGAAGCTGATCGGGCTGGTTGCGCTTGCGGACCCACGCCAGTCGGGTTCGATCACGACCACGCTCGATTACATCCTCGCCAAGGAGGGCTGGGACGAGGGTTGGAAGCTTTTGCGTGGGCTCTCGGCGAACGCGCGGTATTTCAGCGGCTCATCGGGCAAGCCCCCGATCGATGTCTCCTCGGGCGAAGCCGCGGCTGGGCTTGCGATCGATTTCTATGGCAAAGCTCAGGCTCAGTCGGCGCTTGCGCCGGGCCAGGCGCACAGCGATGGGCGCGTGGGGTATGTCGACCCCGCGGGGAGTGTGTACATCGATCCGGACCCGGTCTCGATCCTGCGAGGCGGGCCCGAGCCAGAACTCGCCAAGCGATTCGTCGAGTATCTGCTGACGGAGCAGGGGCAGTCGATCTGGAATTTCAAGCCCAATGCGGAGCTAAGCGCCGAGCTGCGGGCCTACGACGAATCGGGAGCGCTGCTTGGGCCATCGATCTATGCGCTGCGCCGGATGCCGGCGCGCCGGCTGATGTATGAGAAGCACATGCCAAGGCTGATGGACAAGGTCAACCCGTACCTTCAGGCGGGGACGGACAAGCCCTCGCCCTGGCGCAGCGCCATCGGGCCGATGATGGGGGCGTTCGGGATCGACACCGCTGACGAACTCAGGCGGGCCTGGAGGGCGCTTGCCGAGGCCAGGGCTGACCAGAGCTTCCCGCCCGAGGTGCTGGCTGAAATGGAGCGGCTTTTTTACGCTTTGCCCGTGCACGAGATGCCACCGGTTGAGGCGGGCAAACCGGGCGAGCTTCTGCCCTTGACGCCCGAGAACTACGGCGTGATCCGCAACTCATGGCGTGATCCGCAGCATCCGGGTTGGGCTGTCAAGTCTCAGATCGCGTACGTCGAATTCTTCCGAGAGAACTACAGCCGGGTTGTCCGGCTTTCGCGCACCAAGGCACTCGACAAGGCGGGGAATGTCCAATGACACCGACTCACGAAGGCTGTCAGACCCGATACCCCACCATCGCACGCATCGTTGCGACCATCGGGCCTAGCTCCGATTCGCCCGAGATGGTCAGAAGGCTGATCACGCTGGGTGTCCGCGTCTTCCGGTTCAATTTCTCGCACGGCAGCTTCGAGGACCATCTCAAGCGCCTCCAAGTGGTCCGCCAAGTCGCGAGCGACATGGACAGGCCGATCGCGGTCATGGCCGATCTGCCCGGGCCCAAGATCCGTTGCGGCAAAGTGCCCGGTGAAGGGATCGAGCTGCACGTCGGGCAGGAGGTTGTCTTTACGAACGAGATCGATCTTGCCCGTGTCGAACATGTTGGCGGACGCGACGTGGCCTATTTCCCGACGACGTATCCGCAGCTGACCGAAGAGGTCCATGTCGGGCAGCGTGTGCTGCTCAACGACGGCGCGGTGCGGATGCTGGTGACGAGCGAGGGCGACGGACGCGTGCACTGCCAGGTGACCGTGGGCGGGCTCATCACCAGCGGCAAGGGGATCAACCTCCCCGAGACCAATCTTTCGGCGCCCGCGGTGGGTGAGCGTGACTGGGAGATCTGCCAGTGGGCTGTGTCACACGATCTTGATTTCATTGCGATGAGCTTTGTGCGCAGGGCGGACGAGGTGCGAGACCTTCGGCGCCGACTCGAGGGGATCTGCGCGATCAACAAGGGCACAGCAGAGCAGAGCGGCTCGCGCATCCCGATCGTGGCGAAGGTCGAGAAGCCCCAGGCCGTGGCGAACATCGACGAGATCGCAGAGGCAGCCGACATCGTCATGGTCGCCCGCGGGGATCTCGGTGTCGAGATGGATATCGCCCAGACACCGGTCGCGCAGAAGCAGATCATCGAGGCGTGCAGGCGAGCGGGGACCTCGATCATCGTGGCGACACAGATGCTCGAAACCATGATCACTGCTTCGAGCCCGACCCGGGCCGAGGCCTCCGACGTTGCCAACGCGGTGTTCGACGGCGCTGACGCGGTGATGCTCTCTGGCGAGACGGCCGTGGGTGCCCATCCCGACCTGGTCGTGGACACGATGACGCGGATCATCCGGGCCGCGGAGAATCGCCTGGCGGCACTGCCTCACCGCGCGACGCCTCCCCCGGTCTACGCGCAGCAGAAATCCCGCGTCGCCGCGATCGCTCACGGCGCGTGGCACATCGCGACAGACTTCGGCGCCGAGATGGTGGTCTGCTGGTCGCAGCAGGGAACGAGCGCACGGTTCCTGAGCCAGAATAACTTCCGCATGCCCATCGTGGCGTATTCCTCGGACGAGCGTTTCACCCGGCGCATGGCGATCCTGGGCGGCGTCAGCCCGCTCCACCGCGCCCCACCCGGCGGGTTCTCTGAGTTTGTCAAACTGGTCGAGGCGGATCTGCTCGAGATCGGATGGGTCCATCCGGGCTCAAAGATCGTGATCCTGGGCGGGGAGCCTTTCGGCACGCCCCACTCGACATCGAGCGTGGTGGCGCATGTGGTGCGCGAGCCGGGTGCCTGAAAGCCAGCGTACGCTGGGCTATGGACAGACCCCATCGCACCGCCGCGATCCTGAGCATCGGCGACGAGCTCGCCCTCGGTCAGAAGCTGGATACAAATTCGAAATGGATCGCCGAGCGCCTGACAGACGCGGGGATCTCGGTCTCCGTGAAGATGACGCTGCCCGATGATCTGGGCGTGATCGCGTCGCGCCTGCAAGAATTAACATCGCTTCATGATCTCGTGATCTCAACCGGCGGCCTCGGCCCGACGGCCGACGACCTGACCCGGCACGCGCTCGCCCAAGCCATGGGTGAGCCGGTCATCGAGGACGAATCGGCGCTGGCAGAGATTGCCGCGTGGTACGAAGGAACCGGGCGAGTAATGCCGGAGGCGAACCGCGTGCAGGCGCTCCGCCCCGCGTCGTCAATGTGCCTGCCAAACGAGAAGGGAACCGCGCCGGGCCTGCAGGCCTGTGTGGGTGGCGTGGATGTATTCTGCATGCCCGGGCCGCCGCGCGAGATGCAGCCGATGTTCGAGCGGTTCGTCGCCCCTGCACTCCGGACCGACCGCGTCGTGCTGACGCGCGTGCTGCAGACCGTGGGCATGGGCGAATCCGCGATCGCGGACGTGCTCGGCCCGCTCATGGACCGAGGGCGAAACCCGCTCGTCGGGACGACGGCGTCATCGAGCATTGTCACGTGCAGGATCCGGTACGAGGGTTCCGACCGAGCCGAGGGCGAGCGTCGGCTCGACGAGACGGTCGGTCTCGTGCGCGAGAAACTCAGCGATATCGTCTTTGCGGATCGGGATGTCTCGCTCGCCGAGGTCGTGCTCGAGCAGCTTAGGAACCAGGGCAGGACCCTCGCGACGGTCGAGTCCTGTACCGGCGGTCTGATCGGCGAGCTGCTGACCGAGATCCCCGGCTCGTCTGAGGCGTACCTCGGGGGCTGGGTGACGTACACGAACGAGATGAAAGCGAGCGAGGTCGGCGTGCACCCGGACATCTTGAAGCAGCACGGCGCGGTGAGCCGGGAGTGCTGCCAGGCGATGGCAACGGGCGGACGCGCCCGGAGCGGGTCGGACTACGCGATCAGTGTCACGGGCATCGCAGGGCCCGGTGGCGGATCACCCGAGAAACCTGTGGGCACGGTCTGGATCGGGCTGTCGACTCCGGGCGGCACTACGACCAAGCGGTTTCTGTTCAAGGGCGATCGCGCCATCGTCCGTCAGCGCTCCGCAACTGCGGCGCTGGCGATGCTGTGGCATTCGCTCTGCAACACGGATTGAATGGCTCCGGGTGACGTATCAGAGTATGCACAAATATTTCGAATTGAGGCAAGAAAGAGTGTGCCTGTGAGTTGACTCCTGCGGGGCGGGTTGCAATGCTCGCCCCCGGAGCACCCATATGTCTGCGATGAACGCACACATCTCGAACCTCGGCGAACACGATCTCGGATCGAGTCGCTCGCGGCTCGCCCGCTTCCAATCCGCCTGATCGGGCCGGATTTCCCACAATACAGCGTCAATTATGTTTCAATTCAGGCGCGGCTGTTCCGCGCCCTTTCCGAGCCGATCCGGATAGGTCGGCGGTGCAGCTATGGAGAATGACATCACAATTGTTCGGGCGGTCGCGCCCGAGGACATCGCGGTCGGGACCTATGTGGTCGAGCTGCGCCGTGTGCACGAGTTCATCAACCGCTGCTCGCTCTTCGGCACGATGCCCGAGGACGGGCCGATGATCAGGACGGTGGTCACGATGCCCCCGAGGGGCCCGGTGATCCTGCGCGTCGAGGCGGTAGCGGTGCCGCTGGTCTTTGTGACGAGGACCAACGGCAAGTGCGCGGTGATCGACATCAGGCGTTCGCGTCTGGGCGTCGTGCCCGCGAACTTCGGCAAAGCTGTCTTCGAGGGACTCGCGAAGAACGCGGGTGAAGACGTGGACACGATCGAGGACACCTCGACACTGCCCGCGTCGGCAGACTAGGCAAACTTTGGGCGGGCCTCACGCTAATGCGTGGGGTCCGCCTTCGCCCTGCGCTTGGAGCTTCCAGCTCGTCGGGAAGGATCATTCTCCCGGAATGTAACTGATCGCCCCCTCCATCGGGCTGCTGGCGGTCGCGTAGAGCTTCTTGGCGATGCGTCCCGCGAGGTAGCTCTGGCGCCCTGCGAGGGTGGCGTGGCGCATGGCGCTGGCCATCAGGACGGGGTCCTGGGCGTGGGCGATGGCGGTGTTGAGGAGCACGCCGTCGGCGCCGAGTTCCATCGCGATCGAGACGTCGCTTGCCGATCCCACACCCGCGTCGACGATGACGGGGTACGTCGGGTCACCCTGCTTGAGCAGTTCCAGACACAGCACGATGTTGTTGCGGTTGAGGACACCCTGGCCCGAGCCGATGGGGCTCCCGGCGGGCATCACGCTCGTCGCGCCAGCGTCCTTTATCCGCATCGCGCTGATCGGATCGTCCGAGGTGTAGCACAGCACCTCGAACCCATCGGCGACGAGCTCGCGCACGGCCTCAAGCGTACCGACCGGGTCGGGCAGGAGCGTCTTCTTGTCGCCCAGCACCTCGAGCTTCACCCAGCTGGCGCCGGGGTTGCCGAGCTGTTCAAGAAGTTCACGCCCAAGCCTCGCCACGCGGACGGCGTCCTCGGCGCTGAAGCACCCGGCGGTGTTGGGCAGGACCGTGTACCGAGAGAGGTCGAGGAACTCGAGCAGGCTCTGGCCCTCCTGGTTGTAGAGTCGCTCGCGCCGGACCGCGACGGTCACGACCTGCGCTCCCGAGGCGTCCAGAGCGTCGCGCATCAGTTCCATCGACGCGTACTTGCCCGTGCCCACGATCAGGCGTGAGTCGTAGGTGCGAGAGCCAAGCGTGAGCCTGCCCGTGTCGGTATCGGGTGTCTGGGTTGCCATGGCTTAGCCTCCTCCTACCAGCGTGACGATCTCGACGCGGTCGCCCTGGGCCAGCTCGTGCTCGTCGTGCTGGGCCTTGCGGATCAGGCGTTTGTTGACCTCGACGGCGCAGGCCTGATCCGCGAGCCCGAGCTCCCGGATGAGCGCCGAAACCGTCGTGCCGCCCGTGATCTGGCGGGGTTTGCCGTTGAGATCGATCTCCATGGACGATCGTATGCCGAACCCTTTGGGGCCGGTGCTGGTAGGATCTGCCATGATCCGCAGCTTTCTTTGCGTGCTCCTGCTCATGGCGCTGGTGTTCCCAGGGTGTCGGCGCGGCCCCAAGGAGTACAAGCAGGACACGCCCGAGGCGGTGATCCAGAGCATGGAGGCCATGGTCAAGGACGGCAACACCCGGCGCCTCCACGAGCTTTTCTACGCCGAGGACGAGAACATGCGTCTGGCGCTCAGGCGTTTCGGACGGATGTGCGGCCGGCTCGCGGAGCTGGCGCAGACGATCGGGGAGACCTTCCCCGAAGAGGTCGAGGAGCTCCGCAAGCAGACCGAGGAAGCCGCGGCCAGGGGCGAGGCGACCAACATCCTCTCGCGGTTCTCGCAGTCCGCGTTCCAGAGCCAGCGCAACCGCGGGCGCCAGCGACAGTCGAACCCGGGCGACGCGTTCAACCTCGCGTTCCGCCAGCTGCTCTCCAACCCGTACGCCTCGTTCGAGCAGGCGACCGACCGCCTGACCACGATCACCGTGTCGGACGAATTCGAAGGGCTCCTCTGGGACGGCAAGCCCATTCTGCCGCCGTTCGGGATCATGATGCGCCAGGACGTGGACGGGAAGTGGTACATCATGCTGCCGATGGATCTGCCGATCGTGACAAAGTACCGACCACGCACGAAGGAGCAGTGGGAGATCGCGGGCTACCTGATGCGAGCGTGGGAGAACGCGGCGGTCGATCTCAAGGCCAAAATCGAAGCGGGGGACCTGCGCAACCTCGACGAGGTGGCAGGCGAGGCAGGGGCGATGATCTTGCCGCCCACGATGATGATCGGGATCGCGTATTCGAGTCTGTTCAAGAATGACGGGGATTGATTCATCGCAGAGTCTCGAGTTATCCACTTTCCTCGCTTGCAGATCTTTCTAGCGCATCTCTGTTGAGCCCCTTGAGCATCCCTCGAAAGACAAAGCCGTGCAGAGGCAGGACCGCGTACCAGTACGCAATACCGAGTAGGCCTCGGGGCCGGAACCGGGCGGTCATGTTCAGGCGATGCTGAGGTGTTCCCGCTTTCGTGGGCGGAGCAGACTCGATATCAAAGCGAAGACGTGCCACGCCCGGCAGTTTCATCTCGGCGGTGAGCTCGAGGTACTCTGGAGTTTCGATGGCGGTGACGCGCCAGAAGTCGAGCGCGTCACCGAGCATGAGCTTGCCGGGGCTTCGTCTTCCTCGCCTGAGGCCCGGGCCGCCGGCGAGGCGGTCCATGATGCCTCGCAGACGCCAGAGCCAGTCCACGGCGAAGTAGCCATGATCTCCGCCCAGAGAGCACACTGCGGACCAGATCGAATCCCGAGAAGCGGTTGTCAGCATCTGGCGACGATCGACGAACTCTGTGCCGCCCGCCCAGGTCGGGTCGCCGGGCATGGCGCCCGCATCTGACCAGGCGGTTTCGACCTCGCCCGACTGCATGCGGATGAGCGCCGCGTCCATGGCCTGACGGATGGTGTACCTTGATTCTCCCTCCGGGTGGGGCATGAGCGCAAGGGCATCGTCATTCCGACAGACGACACGGTTGCGGAGGCCCTCGGCCAGCGGGCGTGCGATGCTCGCGTGGAGCGGGGTCACGAGATGGATCCAGAGCGAGCTGAGCCTTGGTGTGAGTACAGGGACCGGGATGACGAGCCTGCGCCGGAGCTTCAGGGCGCGCGCCATTTCTCTCATGATCTCCTGGTATGAGCGGATTTCGGGCCCACCGATGTCGATGGCCTTGCCTTTGGTATCCGGTGATTCCAGTGCCGCGATCAAGTAGTGCATCACGTCGCGCACCGCGATGGGCTGGGATTCGGTGCTGACCCAGCGCGGCGTGATCATGACGGGGAGGCGTTCGACGAGATACCGCAGGATCTCAAACGATGCTGAGCCAGATCCGATGATCATCGCGGCGCGGAGCACCGTGACAGGAACACCAGCCTCTGCGAGCGCTCGCTCGACTTCGCGCCGGGATTGAAGATGTTCACTGAGCATGTCTTCGGATCCGCCCAGCCCGCCGAGATAGATGATCCGCTCCACGCCTGCCGCGTGTGCCGAATGACCAAACGTACGGGCGAGATGCAGATCCTGTTCTCTGTATTGGGCGACGTCGGCATTCATGGAGTGGACGAGGTAGTACGCGCCCCTGCAGCCGCGCATCGTCTCGGTGAGTCGCTGCTGATCGCCCGCATCGCCTTCGACGATCTCGACCATGTCGTGGTTTGCCCATGGGCGTGCGCGGAGCTTGGCGGCACTGCGAGTCAGGCACCGCACTCGATAGCCGCTCTGGATCAGTCTTGGGGCGAGGCGCCCGCCGATGTAGCCGGTGGTGCCTGTGACGTAAATGGTGTGCGTTTCTTCGGTCAACGGACACATCGTAGTGGGTATCAGGGGTGCCTGCGGATCAGCTGCCAAGCCCGTCCGTCCCGCGTGCGGCGGCGGAACGCGGTGAGGCCCCCACGCGGGCGGCGGTGCCCCGACCCAGCGGCTGGAAGAGCACGCCGAAGCTGGTTTCTTCGCTGATGTTGTTGTAGGTGAAGCTCATGCCGAAGACGGCATTCTGGAAGTCGCGGAGCAATTCGCCCCGGACACTCTGAATATCGCCCAGCATCGTGTCGTACGTGACGTCGGTGCTGAGCGTGTATTTATCCGAGAGCAGGTAGTCGGTGCCCGCCGAGAGCAGGGTCGATTCCTGATCGTTCAGGTAGCGGTAAGAGAGTCGGCTCGAGAACACGGGTGAGTGTTCGAGGATGAAGCCCGCGTTCGACGAGGCCTGCTGGGAATCGTCGAAATCGAAGATGGTCCCCGCGACCAACACCAGCGATTCGGTCGCCTGCACGGAGCCCGAGAGCGTGCCGAAGTTGGAGAGGTGTGAGTTCTCGGGGCGCGAGTCGAAGTAGCGTCCGATGGTGTCGTCGGCGATCGCGTCGTCGCCCGCGAACACCAGCTCGGAGTCGAGCGTGATCCAGTCGACCGAGTACCAGCGACCCGGGCCGCCCCGCTTGGTCTGCCAGGTCTGATCGAGGCCCAGGCGCAGCACGGCGCCGTCGGCGAGCGATTCGACGCTCTCGTCGTAGACGGGCAGCTCGTCCTGATCGACGTTGCTCCCCGCGTAGAAAGCCGTGGCGCTCGGGCGGATCAGGTGCCGAACGCGGCTGACATCGAGGGCGCGGCTGTAGAAATCGCTCGAGACGCGCTGGATCGTCGTCGCCAGCGTCACACCCGCGGCGCCCCAGGCGCGTGCTTTGTTGTCGTCGTCACCCGCGAAGGTCTCGAAATCGGTGTCGTAGAGCGTGCCACGACCGACGATCCAGGGAAGGACCTTGATGGGCCCCGCGGCGAGATCCATCGAGAGCTCGTGGCGGGTGTCGGCTCGGAGGATGTCGCGGTCCGGATAGCCCGCGCTGCGCAGCGCGTCTGCGATGTTCTGGTTGGCGTTGAGGCCAAGGCCCCGCTGGGCTCGGGCGTTGCTCCGCAGCCCGTACTCGGCGGGTGTTTTGTCGGTCAGATTGAGTCCGAGTCTCCCAAGCCTGCTCTCCCCCGAGTAGAGCAAGAGGCCCGGCGCAGTCTGCGGGAAGAGGTCCTCTGCGATCACGGTGTACGTCCCCTCGGGCAGACGGTCGACGGTGTAGCCGTCGGACTGGAGGATGTACTCGTTGGGCGTGAAGTCATCGAAGTTGCCCGAGGTTTCCAGGGTGAGCGAAGTGTTCTCACCCAGCCTGCGGGCGGTGATGCCGCTGCGAAACTCGCGCCCGGTCTCGGCGAGGTTCTCGTAGTACGAATCGACGAAGTTCTCGTCGGTGACGTGGCTTGCCTCGACAAAGACGGTCCAGTCGCCCCCGACTTTGGCGATGTGCTCGGCGCGGACGAGTCCGCGGTACTCGCCGTCGCGTTCGACCCGGGCCCCGGTTGTCAGCGCATCGGTGCCCGTGTCGTTGAGCACCCAGTAGGTCAGCAGCGAGCCCTTAAAGTCATCGCCCGCCCAATCCGAGGAGAGCCCGATGCCCGGGCCTCGGTCAAAGAGCGCGTCGAGGAGGAGGCTACCGCTGAGCTGCTTGGGCTCTTCGATACCAAGCAGCGGGAAAAGATCCCAGCGGGTGCGGATCTCTTCGCCCGAGCGCGAGCTGGTGACGAAGCGCACATCTCGGAGCGGGATCTCCTCGGGGTTGCCCTCGAACGCCGGGAGCCATCCGACAGGCAGGCCCAAGCCGTTGAGTGTGATGTTCCTGGCGTCAGCGATGAGGTACGGATCTTCCGAGCCGTCGTTGGCGACGCGGGTCTCCTGGCGGATCGTGACCGTGCGTGCGCCGATGGTCAGGTTCGGGCGCGCAAAGGCGGTGTTGGAGACGCTCGCGCGGTCGGCGATGAACTCGTTCTCAGAGAGCTGGCGGACCGAGCGAGCACGGACATAGAGCGGGAAACCGACCCTGGTATCGAAGGTGCTAAAGACCGCGTCGAGGATAAGGGCCCGGTCGTTGCGGACGTCGTAAAAGACGCGGGGGCCCCGGAGGTTGTAGCTGCCGTCGCTGGCAACGACGTCGCCTTCCAGATAGATCCCGTCGATGTCGGTGGCACGCACGCTGGTGGTGCTGGCGCCGACATCGCGTGCGAAGAAGACCACGGCCCTTTGGGCGCTCAGTTCCAGCACACGCTCCGTGCCCGGCTCGCGGTAAGTGACGTTCACGCCGTCTTCGAGGACCACGGACTGCTCGTCATCGGAGATCGTCCGGATCACCCGGCCCGCGGCCAGACTGACGATGCCCCGGGCGGTCATGATCGGGCTACCCGCGACGGCTCGAGGCAGCCCGTCCGTGAAATCCAGATCCGGGGTGATGCGCCGGATGGGCTTGCCCGGGCGATCCTGGGCGAGCTGGTCCAGCGGGGTCGGGGAGATGATCGGGCTCGTCTCGACCGTGTCCAGGAATCCCGAAAGCGCGACCTCGGCGACCAGCGTTGAGGGCAGGTTGATCGGATTCTGCACGATTTCGTCGGCGGCAAGATCCACCGGCGTCGTCAGGCGGATCACGCCCTGCACGCTCAGAACATCGGCAGCAAGGGCGACGGTCGCATCGGCTTCCGGGGTGGTGACGCTCGTCAGATGGGCGAAGACCTGCACGACGTCGGGGCCCAGCTCGGGCCTTGGGCTGAGCCAGAGGACCGCTGTCTTGGCGTTCATGTCGTAGCCGGCGAGGTAGACCCGGACGTCCTCGTCGAGGACCACGCGGTGCACGGGCACCGGGCCCGTGCTGTCGGTCCAGGTCCAGGCCCGAAGGCCCGACAGGGAAATCTCACCCGAAACGGGCTCGATCGGGAGCTGGATGTCCGCGAACCGGTCGTTCTGCGCGAGCGCCGAGGCGGCCAGCCCGCTGGCGAGAATCAGAGCCGGGATGGATCCGAGCGTGTGCTGCATCCGTGCGGGCAGAGCATATCGCGCACAACGGATCCGGGCGCGAGCGGGGCTCTGCGGGCGGTTGAATAGGCCAGGTTACCCGGAGCGCTTGGCGAGGATCCGTTCGCGTGAGGGGACACGGATGTCCCTGGCGAGACCGACCTTGGACATGGCCCAGATGATCATGTAGCTGAAATCGATCTGCCACCAGTGCAGGCCGTGACGGGCGCTGGTCGGGAAGGCGTGGTGGTTGTTGTGCCAGCCCTCACCCAGCGCGAGCACGCCAAAGATCGCGTTGTTTCGGCTCTCGTCGTGGCTGTTGTAGGGCCTCGTGCCCCAGATGTGACAGACAGAGTTGATGCTCCAGGTCACGTGGTGGACGAGGAAGATCCGCACGAGCCCGCCCCAGACAAAGCCCCAGAGCACGCCCGACCAGGTCATGGTCAGCAGCCCGCCCAGGATCGCGGGGATCAGGAGGCTCGCAAGCACCCAGACGGGGAAGAGTCGGCTCATCCACACGATCAGGCGCGATTGCTTGAGGTCCTTGGTGTACTTGTCGAGGTTCTTGGGCTGCTTGTAGATGAACCAGCCCATGTGCGCGTGCCAGAGGCCCTTGATGGTGCCCCAGAACGTGTCGCCGTGCCCGTGGGGGGAATGCGGGTCGTGGTCGTGATCGCTGTGCTGGTGGTGGCAGCGATGCTGGGCGACCCACTGCAGCACCGGGCCTTCCATCGCCATGGAGCCCAGAATTGAAAGCAGGGCCGCCACGGGCTTTGAGGTCTGGAAGCTGCGGTGCGTGAAGTAGCGGTGGTACCCGACCGTGATGCCCACGGCCGTGGCGAGGTACATGCCCAGCATGATCACGAGCTGCTGCCAGTTGAACGCGACGTTCCACAGGAGCGAGATCGCGACGATCACGCCCGCAAAGGGCAGGACGACGCCGATCAGGTTGAGGATGCGGAGCTTGACTGGGGTTTTGAACCCCTCGGGGAAAGCGGGAGTCGAGGGGATCGCACACTCAGCGTGCGATTCCTGGTCCATCCGTGGAGCGTCATTGTTGTGATGTGGAATGGGAAGGTCCTCTGGGCTTGCGTACATGGTACGCCACGGGCTGTCAACCTGTTCTCAGAGTGATTGGGAACGTGAGATCCGGATTCTCTCTGGAGTTGATCGGTCCATTGGATTCCGGGGCGTGAGAGGGGGAGGGGAAGCCCTCGGTTTGAAGGTGTAGTACCGTCTTCAGCTCGACACAAACCACACACAGACTGCGATGAGTCCGATCAGCAGCGGCAGGCCAATTACGAGAGTGAGCCCGAACCGACGCCACTTGAGCTGAGACATAGTGACATCGAGGCCAGAGTGGTTATTTCTGAGTGCAATTTGATCGAGGCGATCGCGAAGGCTCTCGTAATCCGAAAGATGTGCCTGGAGATGTGCCTCGCCGCGCAAGAACTTCACGACAAGGGAGCGGTTCCCTTTGTAAGTCGTCTCGTCTGCACGGACGAGGCTCCGCATCGGCTTCTCTGCATGCCGCATGGCTCTTGCCGCCAAAAACCAGTTGTCCCTGTAGCAGTTTCTGAATGTGATGATCTGTCGCTCCCAATCGAGTTCGACAGATGGTTTGGCAAGCTCTACGAGCGTGAGCCCGAAGATCAGACCGACGATCCCGATCGGTAAGAAGAACATCAGCAGCACTTTATTGATTGACGTTCCGTTCTGCACTTGCGGGAGCACGGTGAAGATACACATGAGAATAATGCCAATGAACAAACATACAAAGATGACCTTTGAGTTCATGACATCGGGAGTGTCTTCGAAGCGTTCAATGCCTGACTCCGGCGGGGATGAACTGGGTTCCTGCATATCCATTAGGCCTGAGCGTAACAAAAACCCCGCATTTCGCGGGGTGAGTGTGAGCATCGTGATGCCCCCTCGCTTACGCGAGGGGCTCGTTTGAGTCAGTCCCAGGTATTGACCGGCGCCTCGGCAGTCTTGGGCTTGCCGTTCTGGAGCGGGGCGTGGTGGTCGGCGCGCCAGCTGTCCGGGTACTTCGGGTCGTCCAGCTCCAGGGCGGCCTTCGTCGGGAACATCGGGCGGAAGGTGTCGCACATGACCGCCAGCTCATCCGTGTAGTTCTTGCCGAGGCTGAGTTCGACGGTGCCCGGGTGGGGGCCGTGGGGGATGCCCTGGGGGTGGACGCTGATCGAGCCCGAGGTGATGCCTCGCCTGGCCTTGTAGTTGCCCTCGACGTAGTACAGGATCTCGTCCGAGTCGATGTTCGAGTGGTTGTAAGGCACCGGGATCGCCTCGGGGTGGAAGTCGAGCATCCGGGGGCAGAACGAGCAGATCACGAAGTTGTGTCCCTCGAACGTCTGGTGGATCGGTGGCGGCATGTGCAGCTTGCCCACGATGGGGGCGAAGTCGTCGATGTTGAAGATGTACGGGTAGTAGCACCCGTCCCAGCCCACGACGTCGAGCGGGTGGTAGCCGTAGATGTAGTTGTGCACACGGTCGCGAGCCTTGATGCGGACCTCGTACTCGCCCGCCTCGTCGTAGCAGAGCGGGTGATCGTCATCCTCGATGGGGATGACCAGATCGCGCTCGCAGTAGGGGGCGTGCTCGAGGAACTGGCTGGTTTTATTGGAGACGTACCGCGGCGGCGGCAGGATGTGGCTGCCGTTGACGGTCTCGATGTTGAGGAACTTCCCGTAGGGCATGTCGTCCTTGGCGTAGCCCCCGAAGGCCTCGTTGTCGGAGCCGTCGCCCGGGCGTTCGTCGAAAACCATCTGGTAGATGGTGCCCTTTGGGATGACGATGTAGTCCTTGCGGGCGAACTTGAGCGTGCCGAACATGGTGTAGAGCGTGCCCGAGCCGAAGTGGATAAAGATGCACTCGTCGCCCTGCCCGTTCTTGAAGTGGTACTTCATCGGGTCAGCGGGATTGCAGATGCCCATCTCGACGTCGGCGTTGCCGAAGAGCACGACGCGACCGGTGACGGGGTCGCCCTTGGGTTTGATGTGCTGCGTCTGCGTGTGGCGCATGCGCATGACGTCCATCTCGACGTACTCGGGCTTGGTGGAATAGAGCGTGGTCCAGCCCGAGACCTGCGTGGGTGGGTGGACGTGGTAGAGGGTGCTCGAGGGCCCGACAAAGCCCTCGGTGCCGAAGAGCTCCTCGGAGTAGAGGGCGCCGTCGGGCCTGCGGAACTGGGTGTGACGCTTCTTTGGGAGCTTTCCGAGCTTGGTGTAATACGGCATCGTTCCCGGGGCCTCGTTCTTCCCCGCCGGGGGCTGAGCCGGGGGGAGGGGGTGAATGCTTGGGCATTGTATACGTGATATTCACACGCCAGCATTGGGCGAGCGGGCCTGACCCGGTAGGCTGGCGTCCGGGCTTCGCGGTGAGCTCGTGACCGTGAATTCGTGAGTGCGGCCGAGTCATCTGGGAAGGAATTGTGCGATGAGAAGAGCAGCACTTGGTCTGGCTTGCGGATTCTGTGTATCCGGCACCGTTCTTGCGCAGACACGACTCAATATCAACTATTGTGAAGGAAGGCCTGGTCTCTATTATTTTACCGCAGAGTTGGTCAACCCCGAGCACGACATACTCGCGGTTGTATCGGATTTTGCCTTTCACGTCGATGGGGTGAATATCAGGGCGTTTACATACAACCCCGCGTTCGACAGTGAGCTCTTTGGTGATGCCGATGTCGAGGTCACTTCAACGACGATCGATTTTCGTGGATCAAATGTAATCCCGCCACTCAATAACGCGGATGGGCCGGACTCGAGTAACCCGCTCTATCTCTTTACGATTGAATTAGAGGAGGATGGGGTCCTGTCGAGTTTTGAAGTGGAGGGTCTATTTAGCGGCGCTTATGCCACTCCGCCGGGCGGGCAATTTCCAATTGTCTTTCTCTATCAGCACAGCAACGGCAACCCGGGCCAGATCCCGTTTCGTCTCGAAAATATACACTACACGTGCGGCGGGATGTTTTGCTATGCCGACATCAACGGCGATGGCGTGTTGACGCCGGACGACTTTACAGCTTGGCTTGCCGAATACAACGCCGGGTCGAGTCGGTGTGATCAGAACTTCGACGGGGATTGCACGCCTGCGGACTTTACCGCCTGGGTCAGTTTGTACCAGTTGGGTTGCATTCTTTAGCTTCTCTGGTCAGTTCGTCGTGTGGTGCTCGATCCCCTCTAGCACCGTGGGCAGAACTCGCATGAGGATCTGATAGATCCAATCGGCAGCTGGCGCCACGATTGCTCTGCGCCGACGGTGACAAACCCGTTGGAAAGGTGCTGTCATTCACGATGAAGATGGGAATCTGGTCGGGTATCAAGGACCGTGTGATCGTCAATGCAGGCATCTGAATCGGTCATCTGGGCCATTTGAGCTGGCGCGGCTGAGTCATCATCTTGAGATACACGGTTGGGTTTGGCAGGCGAATCTGCTACGCTCTCACGAGAAAAGGAGCGTGTTTTTGCATTATTTCATGAAATCGTCTTTTGCTTTGATGATCGCCGGCACCGTCAGCGCCCAGACCACCCAGATCGGCCCCGACCGCTATCGGATAGAGAACGGCGTTGCGATCGAGCTCCTGACTTTCGGAGTCAACGACTATCTCTTTGCCTGGTCTGACAGCTCGGGCATGTTCGATGGGATTGGCGATCCGACGCTCGAACTGGTCGTCGGGCAGACTTATACCTTCCAGCGGCAGGACGGGTCGCATCCCTTTGCGATCTGCGACGACACGCTTCCTGTTACCGGTACGGATGGCGACTACTTCCGCACCACCTTCGACAGCGCGGTCATCACCATGGCGACGCTCGATCCGGTCGATGACTTTACAGCGGATCCCGCGCCGACCACGGACCTGATCAGCTGGACGCCGACGTCGGCGCAGGTCGGTGTGTACTACTACACGTGCACGATTACCGGTCATCCGAGCATGACCGGCAGGATCGAGATCATCGAGCTTGAGCCCCCGTGCCTTGCGGACACCAACGGCGATGGCATGCTCTCGCCGGCGGACTTCACGGCGTGGATCGCGGCGTTCAATGCGGGCGCTGCCGAGTGCGACCAGAACGGCGACGGGGGCTGCACGCCGGCGGACTTCACCGCCTGGATCGCCAACTACAACGCGGGTTGCTGATCAGATCGATTTCTCGATTCCCTCGATCACTGTGTGCAGCACGAGCATGTGGATCTCCTGGATCCGGTCGGCGGTCTCGCCCGGGGCGATCCACTGGTGATCGCCCGTGCCCGCCAGCTTGCCCCCGCCCTTGCCAAGGAGCAGGACAACCTCCAGCCCGATTTCTTTGGCGGCCTCAACGGCCTTGATGACGTTGGTCGAGTTCCCACTGGTCGAGAGAGCCACGAGGGCGTCGCCCGGTTTGCCAAGGCCTCGCACCCAGCGGGCGAAGACGTCGTCGAAGCCGTAGTCGTTGGCGACGCAGGTCAGGTGCCCGGGGTCGGAGCAGGCGAGGGCGGCCATCGGGGCGCGGTCATTGCGAAAGCGTCCGGTGAGCTCTTCGCAGAAGTGCATGGCGTCGCACATGGAGCCGCCGTTACCGATCGCAAGGATCTTGCCGCCCGACTTGAGGACGCCTGCGAGCTTTGCCGAGACAATGTCCAGGCGCTCCAGGTTCGAGCGGTCGGCAATGAATACGGCCAGAGCCTCGTGGGCTTCGATGATGGACTTGGCAAGCATGCCCAAGCCTACCCGGATTAGCCCGCTGCCAGCGCGGCTTTGGCTGGGCGGGCAGCGGCTCGCTCGAACGCCCGGTCGATCGCCTCAGCGAACATTGGATCGGAGAGGTAGTTCTCTCCCCGGTCGCACACGAGCACGAGGGCTGTCTTGGGCGTGGTTTGCAGCTTGCACCAGTCGAGGGCGGCCTTGAGGGTGTACCCGGTGCAGGGGCCCCCGAGAATGCCGGTCGAGGCGACCAGATCAGCGCAGCAATCCACGGCGTCGGCCCGTGCAACGACGGCGGCGTCGTCGACCATGGTCAGGTCCAGGTTCTTTGGTACGAACCGCTCGCCGAGGCCGTCGGGGGCCTTCATCTGATCCGCGGAGGGCTTCTCACCCCGGACAATCGCGGCCAGGACCGAGCCCTCCGGGTCGACCATGGTGATGCCCATTGACGGGTTGCGGTCCGGGTGACGAAGGGCGGTTCCAAGGCCGCAGAGAGCGCCCCCTGTGCCTGCTCCGACAAAGAAGCGGTCGATCGTGCCGCCAAGATCGGCAAGCTGCTCCCAGACCTCGACGCCGGTGTACTTTCGGTGGGCGTTGACATTGGCGGGGGCGGAGAACTGGTCGAGCGTGACGTAGTTTACCGGGTCGCTGGCGGCCAGCTCGATCGCGGCATCGCGTCGGATGTTCGTAAACGGGCGGTTCGGGTCGGCGGTGAAGAACCGCATCTCGACGCCAAGGGCCCGGTGCAGACGCTTCTTCTCCTCACTCATCGAAGCGGGGACGTACGCGAGGACTTTGTAGCCCTTGTCCCGGCAGATCGATCCGAGGGCGATGGTGGCGTTGCCGCTGCTGGCTTCGACGATGGTCATGCCCGGTCGGAGCTTGCCGGCCCGCTCAGCATCAGCGATCAGCTCGGGTGCGACTCGGTCCTTGACCGAGCCCGTCGGGTTCATGTTCTCGAGCTTGCCCAGCACCCGGCAGCACCCGGCGTCCAGGCCGGTCAGTTCGACCAGCGGCGTCCATCGGCTGCGAGAGAGATCGGGCTGGGCAAAGGCCCGGGCCTGGGGTCGAATCCGTACGACAGTACCGCCTACGTCCTCCATGACGCTTTCTCCTTGGGGCTTGGTTGAAGCGAGAGTGTAGCGGGGGATCCGGGATCCGGGTTCGGCTCAAGCGGATCCTCGCTCAAAACCGTGAAATCGTAGACGTTTGAGTGGGGCATGTCGTTTCTTGCGCATATCGCTCCGGGGGCGTTTCGGTATCCTGGGTGCGTGTCACGCCCAGCCCGTCATGCCATAAGCCCGTCCTCCGCCAAAGCCCGGCTCATGGACCACTGCCGAACGCTGCCCGGGGCGACTGAGGACATCAAGTGGGGCGACCACCTGGTGTTTAGTGTCGCAACGAAGATGTTCGCGATTTTCGATGTGGACGATTCGAGCGCCCAGTGCCGCTTCAAATGCGATGACGAGGACTTCGATGCCCTCTGCGAGCACGAGGGGATCGCGCCCTCTTCACACATCGGGCGTTATGGCTGGGTGAATGTTGATCGTGCAAATATGCTGCCGGTCGAAGAGATGAAGGCGTTGATTTCCAAGAGTCACCGTCTTGTGGTGGGTGGCCTGTCGAAAAAGAAACAGCGTGAGATCCTCGGCGCGTGACACTCAATCCTGCGCAATCCTCGAACCATCTGGCAAGGGTGTGAGATTCGGAATCATGGATCTCGCTTGGCAGCCAGGCGCCGACCGGCGTCGTACATCAGCATAAAGATCAGGTTGAGCGCCAGCAGCGCCACGACCACCCCGCCCAGTGTCACCGCGTTCAGGTGAGCCCATTCGTGAAAGAGAGTCCAGGCGAACTGGATCATGCAGAGCCCGGACACGACGAGCAGCGTGATCTTGCGCGGGATCAGCCTGACTGCGATGACACCGAACGGGGCACCCAGAGCCACGACCGGGGCCGCGACGAGCCAGTTGGCGAGCAAGCCGGTCGAGAGTCCGTACGAACCCGGCATGGTCCGGGCGAGCACGTACTGCGTGACGATCCCGATGACCGAGGTGTAGGCCATCAGGACGACCGAGGTCGGTATGGCGATCTTGAGATCGGCCCTGCACATCAGGACCAGAACGATGTAGATGAGCATGTCGATCCCGACGCCCGTGGTGGAGGCGATCAGGGCGCCGGCGAAGAGGCCGATCGAGAGGCCGCTGAGCACATCGAACCGCTCGGTCATGCTGGTCAGCCCGGTCATGCGTGCGATCTCGCCGACCTTGGCGAAGTGGAGCATTCCGAAGGAGGCCCAGAGCGTGGCGAACGTGAGCTTGACGTAGAGCCCCGGGATGTGCGGCGCCACGAACGCGAGCCCCAGGGGCATTCCGAAGGTGGCGCCCAGGATCGCCCAGCGGAGCATGCGCCATTCCAGGGGGGCGCGCAGGCAGAAGATCAGGATGCTCGCAGAGACCATGCCGATGGACTGGATCGCCATCGAGAAGTCGCGCCCCATCGAAGCGGGCTCGTGGAAGAGCAGGACCAGCACGGGAAAGCCGATGGTGCCCCCGCCCATGGGCGTCGAGCCGGCAAAGTACGAGCCGATCGCCATGGCGACGCCGATGCCCCAGTGCTCGCCAAAGACACCCAGGTGCTGCCCGCCGATGAGGACCGCTAGCCAGGCGGTGTAGAAGAGGCCGAGCCAGAGCAGAAAGTACCTCACACGGGTGGGTGTGCGGTCGGTGGATTCGATCTGTGCCGGGAGAGAGCTCAATTGTGGGCGAGTATATCGGGGGTCGAGCGCGCCAAGACCCGTTGACGCATGATCGGACTTTGCCGATCGATGTCCGTACGATCGGCGTGATGGGAACAGGAACGTACACGAACCTCAGCCGATCTCAACGAGCTTGGCGCTGGGCGGAGATGCTCGGGATCTTCTTTGTTCTCCCCGGGCTTGTCGCGCAGGTGACCGATCCAGCCGAGCGCGTCCGCCCGCTCATGCAGAGCCTTGGGACCGTGTCCCTCTACGACTCTGCCCAGGGCGGCATCCGGTTTCTTTTCCCGGTGCTCATCACGATCGGGCTCGTGGCGGGCCTTGCGCTTGTCATGGACAAGTCCTTTGACAACCGCAGGCTCTGGGGCTGGCGGGAGACCAAGCCCGATCTGCGCCGTGTGCTGCTGCTGTTTGTCGTGCTGGGGCTTGGGCTCTTTGCGCTTGGGTTCGTGCTCGAGATGTACACGGACGTCTTTCGCTTCCCGGGGCGTGACGGGGAGGAGATGACCGCCTTCCTGCGTCTGCCAAGAGAGGCCCCGCTCGTGCTGGTGCTGATCGCTGTCGGCTACCCGTGGCTGAGCGCGTACCCGCAGGAGATCACGCATCGGGCGTATTTCTTTCACCGGTACAGCTGCATCCTGCCCGGTGCCTGGCTGATCGCGGTCAACGCGGTCGCCTTCATGTGGCTCCACGCGCCGTTCTGGAGCCACGAGGCCTTCATGCTCACCCTGCCCGGAGGGGTGCTGTTTGCCATCACGTACCAGAAAACCAAGAGCACGCTGGCGGCGACGATCGAGCACGCGCTCTACGGCTGGTGGGCGTTCTTCACGGGCTTCGGGTGGTTCGTGTTCACGGGCTCGATCGGGCGATAGGCCAAATGAAAAGCGCCGCACCCGGGGTGATCCGGGGGCGGCGCGACTGAGTGGAGGTGTAAACGTCGGGCGTTGACTCAGCGGCGACGACGCGTGGCGCTAAGGCCCAGGACGCCGAGCGCCAGCGCGGAAGCGGGCGCGGGGACCATGGTGCCGTTGACCTGGTACTTGTTCATGAAGCTGGAAGAGCCGCCGTTGAAGTGATACCCGAGGCTCGTCGCGTGAGCGCCGGTGGGCGCGGAGGCCGAGGCATCCCAGAGGAATTCTGCGGTCTGGTTGTTGCTGAGATAGAACCAGTAGCGTGTGTTGGCCTCGAGTGTGAACTGGGCGTTTGGCGTGAAGGCGTACTGCCCGTCGCCTCCGAGGGCCGGTGCGCTCAGGCTGATCAGCAGCGCGCCTGGGGCGCCGCCGGCGTCGGAGTAGATGGCGCCGTCGAACGTGCCCGGAGGGTTGGTGCTGGAGATGTCGATCTCGACAGAGTCGAGAAAGAACGCCTGGGCGCCCATTGTGAATCCGGCGGCCTTGTAAACCGTGGTGCTGACGCCGGAAGGGCCGAAGACGGTTCCGCTGCTGTCGGCGTCCTCGATGTTCCCGATGATCACGTCTGCGGACGCAGACCCGGCGAGCAGACCGACCATGAGTGCTGCAGTGATGCGCATGAGATACCCCCTACGAGATGGTCCGACCGCTGAGGCGTCGCCCAATCGACGCGTTGCAGGGCGCAGAGAGTCTGCACACACCCGCTTGCGGTCGGCACGAGAAACAAACCGCGAACGCTTGGCCGACACCCCACGCGCCGGCCTACACCCAACCTACACCCCATAAGTACGTGTGCCACCAAAAGGACCGGACGAGTCGGGGCGTCTCGGGTCCGGGGCCCGCAGCCCTGCGTGTCCCCACGATTTGCTATGCTCCCCGGAGCGTCATCTGGACCCATTCGTTTTCAGAGCAGAGAGAGCAACCATGCCCAGCAATGCCGATGTCGTTCGTTCGATCTACAACGCCTTTGCCGCCGGGGACATCCCTGGCGTGCTGGGGCACTTCCACGCGGAAATCGTGTGGAACGAGGCGGAGAACTTCCCGTACGCCGACGGCAACCCGTACGTCGGGCCCGAGGCGGTGCTGAACGGCGTCTTTGCGCGCTGCGGCGGCGAATGGGACAGCTTTGCGGTGGAGATCGACGAGATCGTCGAGGCCGGCGCCACGGTCGTCGCTTTCGGGCGCTACCTGGGCACGTACAAGGCGACGGGCAAGCCCCAGCGCACGCAGATCGCCCATGTCTGGCGCCTCAAGGATGGGAAGGTGGTCCAGTTCCAGCAGCACGCCGACACGCTGCACGTGGCGCACGTGACCGGGGCGATCTGAGCGTCAGGCGCCACTGCGTACGCCGGGAGAAAGTCGGATTCGGCTCACGCGTCCGTGAGGCTGCAAGGAACGGGCGCCGAATCCCAATACACTCCCGCGAAAGGGGAGTACCGGTATGGCAGAGAAAGTGGTCTACACGGAGACTCGCCGAGCAGGCCTTGGCTGCTTCGGTGTGATCGTCGTTCTGGTCGGCGTGTTCTTCATCATCAAGGGGCAGCGCGAGCAGCTTGAGAGCCGCATCAGCGCCCTTGAGGCGCAGGTCACGACGCTTGAGGCGAAGATCGATCGCCAGCGGTCTGTGCTGGACGGGATCGCGCTCGAGGTTGGCAGTGTGATCGAGCTCGGGGAATCGCCAAGGTCTGAGTGAGCGTGGTACTCGGGGCTTGCGGGTGGGCGTCAGGGATGCTCTGCCCTACGGGCCCGCGTCCCGCCCTCGCCCTCGAAGCGAAGGATCTGGCACGACCAGGTCAGCCCCGCCCCGAACGCGACCAGCAGGATCAGCTGGCCGGACTGGAAGTGCCCGCTCTCGCGGGCGCGATCGAGAGCGATCGGGACGCTCGCGGCCGACGTGTTGCCCGTCTCGGCGACATCGATGATGACCTTGGGCACCGGGATGCCCAGCTGCTCCGCAACCGATGACAGGATCCGTTCGTTGGCCTGGTGCGGGATCACCCAGGAGATGTCCGAGGCGGTCAGGCCCGTCGCGAGCAGCGCCTCACGGGCCGCCTCGACCATCCGCCTCACCGCCTGGCGGAAGACCCTGCCCCCGTCGAGCTGGAGAAAGTGCTGGCGGTCCGCGATGGTCTGCTCTGAGGCCGGGGATCGGCTCCCGCCCGCGGGGATCCGGATCAGATCGCCCTGGGAACCATCGCACCCGATGCTGGAATAGATGATGTTGAGGAATCCCGGTCGCCCCGTGATCACGCAGGCGCCGGCGCCATCGCCGAACAGCACGCACGTCCTCCGGTCCTTGTAATCGGTCACGCGCGTCAGCGTCTCGGAGCCGACCAGGAGCACGCATTCCGCGGCCCCGGATCGGATGAAGGCGTTGGCGGTGTGCAGCCCGTACAGGAACCCCGAGCACCCCGCGTTGAGGTCCATCGCCCCCGCGCGTTCCGCGCCCAGTGCGTGCTGGACGATGCTCGCGGCAGCGGGCACCGGCGCATCGGGCGTTGCGGTCGCAAGCAGGATCAGATCGATGCTCTGCGGGTCGATCTGCGCATCGGCGAGGGCCCGGCGCGAGGCGACGATCGCAAGGTCGCTGGTCGCCTCAGCGACGCCCGCGCGATGGCGGGCCTGGATCCCGGTCCGGCTCGTGATCCACTCATCGCTCGTATCGACGATCGATTCGAGGTCGAGGTTGGTGATCGTGCCCTCGGGGAGATAGTGCCCAAGGCCGATGATCGAAGGGCAGACAAGGCCCCGTCCGGCCTCGGTGCCTGTGGGTACGGGATTCATGCGCGAGTCCTCTCGGTCACGGGATACACCAATACGCCCGGGTATCCTAGGAGCCAGGCTCGCAGCGCATGACAAGCCGCCAGAGAGAGTGCCCATGCGTTCGGGTTGATCGACGGCAGCGGGTACGGCGCGAGCTTTGTATACAGCTCCGGGATTCGTTTCTCCCCGGCCCTTCGACTGAGGGCCGGGGAGAAACGAATCCGAACACGAGATCAGCCCGCCAATCGCGGAGTGACGCGCCGTGGCGCAGAAAGCGCGACATGCGCCCGGCGCAGGCCGACACGACGGGTTGCCGCGTTAGAATCGTGCATCCAGAGCGCTGGCGAGCTTTCATCATATATATGAAAGTCAGCCCCCTCTTTTTTCACATCCGCTTCCGGGATGTGACCCGGAATTCGATTCTGTCCGGCACACAGTGGTGAGCCAGACAGAATCGAATTCCTGAGGGGATGACGGGACCGTAAAGGTCAACGAAAAGTGCCACCGACCCCGATGACGGGGTCGGTGTGTGTGTGGACGTTGATGCTTTGGGAGCATTGACCCCGCAGACGGGGTCAGTGGCACGGGTGGAGTGTGCCACCGGCCGCTTATTCCCTCACTAAGTGCCAACTCGGTACGACAATCGGTGCCCCTGCGTAGCCATCTTGAGGGATTTGAGCTTCTTCGCCTTGCTCAAAGTAATGGTAAAATACCATCCATTTTGCTGGGTTATTGGCTGTGTCGTCCAAAACGACTCTTTCCGACCGGGTGGTTTTTGAACTCAGTTGATTGTAATTTAGGGGTTTCCATCCAGCTTTCATCAAGGGGTGTTCTGGATACTTGGCCACGTCTGCATTAGTAACGACAAAAACAAATCCCGCTGTGACTGCCGTCACATAGACTTGAGGTGCTTCACTGCGTGTAAATCTAGTGAACTCCCATCCATCAAGCTCAATAGGGATTTGTTTCCAGCGGATTTGATCTTTGTGGTTTCGATACGTCAGCTCTCCGTCGCGAAATAGCCCTAATTCGTACTGCCTTGCGGAGATCTTTATTGTTGCAATAGCACTCGGGAGTCTGTCTACTTGTTCAGCTCTGGGCTCAGCAGCGGCGATCAATTCGGCGATGCGTTTCTGTTCATTCGAAATGCGCAGCAACTCGGCAGAGTTGGGATAAGCCCTTGACGCCAAGTCTTTTTGTGTTGTAGCTAGCGATTCAAGATAATTATGCCTGGCTTCGGCGATTCTGCTGGAAAATTCCTCGGTGGCGTCTTTAATAGCTCGGTTATACTTTACTCTCGCTAATTCAGCCTGGTGAGAATGAAATACTCTACGGCTAGAAATGAGTTGTGAGTACGCCGTATTGTCAATATAAATAAGCGTAACTATATGTAGGACGAGGCCGATGATAAATTTTGTTTTCATACCCGACTCCGAGGGGACTGCAAAACGAGAGTTATTATCTGGGCGCCATAGTAACAGAACAAAAGAGAAGCGAATCAGAAAATGCGTAAGCACGAAAAACACTAAAAAGAGATAACCAGTGGTTGCTGGATTGGATCTGAGAGTTTACAGGTTTCCTCTGCGCTCCTGCTCCAGCTCCAGCGCCTCGAACAGCGCCTTGAAGTTCCCCTTGCCGAAGCTCTGGCTGCCGCGACGGCTGATGATCTCGAAGAACAGCGTCGGGCGGTCCTGCAGGGGCTTGGTGAACAACTGCAGCAGGTAGCCCTCGTCGTCGGCGTCGACCAGGATGCCAAGCTCCTTGATGCGTTCATGGTCTTCCTTGACCGCTTCGTGCCCGTTGTCGGTCAGCATCTTGTTGACGCGTTTCCAGACCAGCTCGTAGTAGCTGTCGGGCAGGCTCAGGAAGTCGACGCCCCGGTTGCGCAGGGCGGCGACCGATGCGAGCTCGTCGTCGGTGCGGAGCGCCAGGTGCTGCACGCCCGGGGTCATGTCGTGCCACTCGAGGTACTCGAGGATCTGGCTCTTCTTCTTGCCCTCGGCGGGCTCGTTGATGGGCATCTTGATGAGGTGGTTGCCCGAGGCCATCACCTTGGACATGAGCGCCGAGAACTCGGTGGAGATGTCCGCATCATCGAAGTGCTTGAACATCTTGAAGCCCATGACGTTCTCGTACCACTCGACCCAGTAGTTCATCTTGCCCTCTTCGACGTTGCCCACGCAGTGGTCGACGTACTTGAGGCCGCAGGGGTTCTTGCGGTTGTACTCGTTGACGGGCGACTCGATGGGCTTGAAGGTGGGCATGAAGGGCGCGCCCTTCTTGATGCTGGGCAGGTCGTACGCGCCGGTTCGGCTGACGAAGGTGTGGATCGCGCGCCCGTAGGTCTTGATCGAGGCGACGGTGACGCTGCCCGTCTTGTTGCTGAGCGTCCGGGGCTCCTGGGCGGACTCGGCGCCGTTGGCGACCGCGGCCTTCCAGCTCTTCTCCGCGTCGAACACGGTCAGCGCGATGTCCTTGACGCCGTCGCCGTAGAGCTTGATCTCCTCGGCGGCGGGGTGGTCCTTGGTGAGCGGGGTGGTCAGGAGCAGGCGGATGTTGCCCTGCGTCAGGAGGTAGTCCGCCTCGGTCCGGCTGCCCGTGGTCAGGTCGGCGACCTGGCTGATCTCGAATCCAAAGGTGTGCGCGTAGAAGTACGCGGCCTGCTTGGCGTTTCCGACGTAGAAGCGGACGTGGTCGACGTCGATGAGCGCAAGAGGATCCGTCGCCAGCGTCTGGCTGGTTTGAGTCGAAGCCGTGGTCACGGTGATGCTCCAGATCTTGGGCAGTTCAGGGAGCCCAGGTCCCTTGAAACAGTATATGCGTAGCGCAAGCGTGCTGGGAGGGGTGTGAGGCACTGGGCATCAGGCACAAGGCATTAGGACGAAGTGGGGAGTTTGCCGATGCATCAGACTTGTGCCTCGTGCCTGATGCCTAGTGCCCTTTGTCGATCATGCCCAACGCTGGATCTCTAACAGGCCCGGATCTGGATTGGGCGCAAAAAAGCGGAGGCTGGAAGCCTCCGCCACTGGGGGTTTTGTGATGGTGTGCCCGCTCAGTCTGAGCGGAGCTTGGCGAGCAGGCGGAGCATCTCGATGTAGAGCCAGACGAGGGTGGTCAGAAGGCCAAAGGCCCCGACCCACTCGTAGTGCTTGGGCAGCCCGCGCTGGACGCCGTCGTCGATGAACTGGAAGTCCAGGAGCAGATTGAGCGAGGCGAGGGCGACGACGAAGACGCTGAACCCGATGCCGATCGCGCCGCCCTGCCAGCCCAGCTGCGGGATCAGGCCCCCGAAGATCATGTTGATCAGGAAAGCGCCGACGTAGTAGATCGCAACGCCCGCGGTCATGACAACGATCATCTTGACCATGAACTGGTTGAGTCGCAGCACGCCCGAGGCGTATCCGAAGAGCATCGCAGCCGCGATGGCGATGGTCAGGCCCGCGGCCTGTCCCATCATCGCGTAAGCCGCCGCGTCACCACCGACCTTGGAAGCCAGCGGGGAGAAGTACACGGTCGCGGCCGAGAACGCCGCGACAAAGAGGCCCTCGCCGAACGCGAAGACGGGCACAACAAAGCCTGCGATCTTGGGCTTCTTGATGATGATGAAGCCCGCGATGAAGCTGCCAACGAGCGCGGCGATCATCGTCGGGAAGATCGCGCCGGGGTTGTTCTTGTACATCCCCCAGCTCGCCGCGGCACTGGCTGCGGTGATCGCAAGCAGATAGAGCGTCTTGAGCGTCGTGCCCCGCACGGACATCGTGGTCGGGCGCTCGGCGACTGAGCCGAGCATGTTCTGCCAGGTCGGGGCCTGCTGGAAGGTCTGGCTGTTGAAGACTGGGTTGGCGGTCCTCATGTGGTTCTCCTGGGCGATTGGCCAAACGGGCAACGCTGTTACGGGATAAGCGTATTCCTAGTTCGTTATCGGCTGGCTGTCGTGCCTGAGCAGAAACCCTGATTTCTTCCGGGTGAATTGGAACGGTTGTGAGAGGGCCGCGACCGTTTGGGCCCTGTTCTGGGTGGGCGAGTTTCCAAGCCATGACACCGGGTGGGCCGATGTATAGGATATGGGCCCAGCGTCAGAACGCGGCCCGGCACCAGGGATGAGTCCGCAACAGGCGGGCGTCGGGTTCGTACACGGATCGACTCGCGGAACGGAGTTCCAGCCGATCGGACGTCGGAGACAGGTTTCATGAGCAGCTTCGCTCGGGATTACGACAAAGACGCACAGCGCGCATCTTCTCTTGCCTTCGGGCCTTACGAGTTGGTGCGACAGCTCAGGCCCGCTCAATCCGCAGAGCGCCATCTCGCCCTGCACCCCGAACTCCTGACCAACCACGTCGCCTATCGGTTTCGATTCGATCACCCGCGCACGCAGCGTCGGCGATTCCTCGAAGCCGTCGAGAAAGCCGCGGCTCTTGATATCGCGCACATTCTCCGTGTGGAACAGTTCTCGCTCACCTCGCAGAGCGAGGCGTGGGTGATCTCGCCCTACACAGGCAATCACGACGGGCTCATGCTGCTGAGCGATCTCCTGGGCGTCAAGGGCGGCAAGATGGAAGCCCTCGAAGTGACACGCGTGCTCGAGCACCTGCTCGAAGCGGTCGGAGCGGCCCACGGCGCGGGCGTGGTCAACGGCCCGGTCCGTATCGATGAGATCCTCGTCGATCGCGCGGGCTCGCTGAGCATCGAACTGTACGGCATCTCGGTCGCGATGCAGGGCGAGGTGAACACCGACGAACTCCGACAGATCGAGCTCCGCTCGATCGCGGTCATCGCCTACAAGCTGCTGACGGGCATCGACGCGAGCGAGGACCTCCTGATCGAGCCCAACAGGCTCGTGCCCAAGCTCGACACGGCCTGGAATGCCTTCTTCGCGGAGGCTCTGGACCCGGCTGCGGGCTTTGCGACCGCTGCAGAGATGCTCGGCTCGATCCCGGGACGACGCAGCGCCGCGAACGCCCCGGAGATCCGTGTCCGCACGGTCAACTCCTTCGGCCTTGGACGCCTGCGCCGCAACAGCGCCGCCCCCAGGCACACCTGATCCGAAACCCCAACTGAGTTGTGATTCGCTTACCCGCCCTCGGTCGGCTTTGGCGTGTCGACCTCGTTCTTGGTCACCGCGATGATCGACTGGAGCCGGTCGCGTTCGCGCACGCTGAGCACGTTGCCGAAGCGATCGAGCGCGGTCTGCGCAACGATCTCGGCGTGCGGCTCCGCCCCGATGCGATCCAGAGCCGAGAGCCAGACATCGACGCCGGCGCCCGCGTCGAGCGCCTCGTCCACCCGGTTGAGCCAGAGCAGGGCCACGGTGCGCAGCGCCACCGCGTTGGCCGCGTCAGTGGGGTCGGGGTTGCTCGAGACCGAGGCCAGCGCCGTCAGCGCGCTCTCGGGGCGTTCCCGCTCGAGGTTGGTTTCGGCAAGCAGGATCATGGCCTGATCGATGTCGCGGACTTCTTCGGGAGATGTCGCGGCCCGGGCGATCGTGGAGAGCACCGCGATGCGAAGCTCCGGGTCGGTCTCGTGGACACGGGCAACCTCGAGCACGCCTCTGGGCTCGAGCGAACGGGCCATCGAGAGCACACCCGAACGCCTGGCATTCTCGTTGGGCGCGAGCCTGCGGATGAGCGCATACCCATCGGGCGTGCGCCGGTGGTTGATCGCGGCGGTCACCGCCGACTGGTAGAGCGACGGATCACGCTCGGCCGCGGCGATCACGCGGTCAAAGAACTCGGGCCGACGTGAGAGTTCCACGGCCGCGGCCGCCTGGAGGTCACGCTGGCCCGACATCATCAGCCCGGCGACCGAATCGCGGTCGTCGTCGTTGCCCATGCGGATGATCAGCCTCACGCCGTCGGTCGTCAGGCGGCTCGGGCCTGCAGCGCGCAGCGCCGAGGCGATCCGCCGACGATCAACAGGGCTTGTCAGCAGGCCCTCCGTGTCCAGCGCGAGCAGGAGCTTGGAAGCAGGGTCCCGTGTCGACGCTCCGAATTCAAGCCAGCGCAGGGCGGGCGAGATGACCGCGACGCCCGGCCACTTGGCAGCGGCATTCAAGAGCCCCGCAGCCGCGATCGGTGAAACCTCACGAACGAGCGCTTCGGTCACGGGGATGCCCGCGTTGGCGGGCGAGAGTGTCTGGATCAGACGCGCCGCCTCCGCGCGCACCGGGGGCTTGTTGTGCTCGAGCAGCTTGATCGCCGCGGCTCCGACGACCGCGTCGATCTGGTTGCCCTGCGCAAGCTCGCGGTTGATCAGCTCGATCGCAAGCTCACGCAGGTCGCCGTCGACCAGCAGGAGCTCGGCCAGCAGCGGGCTTTTGTCCTGGTAGGGCGCGACCATAAAGAGCCTGCGGAAGCCGTCGACCGCTCGGGAGGTAGCGTCTTTCTCGCTGAGCTCAAGGCGATCGAGTCTGAACGTCAGCCCGCGGATGAGCTCCGCCTGCCACTCCTCGGGCTTCATCAGGCTGCGCTCGTCGAGCCACCGGCGCCACGCCTCGACATCGTGCCCAAGGTCGTCTCGCCCGGTCATACGCACAAGCGATTCGACCGCGGCCTTGGAAACTTCGGGCGCCTGGAAGGGTGCCGCGTGATTGACGAGCACCCGGGCCGCTTCCCACGAACCAGCCGAGGCCAGTGCCAGGAGCGCTTGTGGACGAACGGACGGGTCGCCCCGGGCGACCAGATCGATCAGCGGCCTCTCGAAATCGGGCACCGTCACCGGGCGAGCCGCGATCGCAAGCAGCAGGAGCCTCTGGGCGACAGGGTCTTCGGTGTTAGGCCCGAGGATCCCGATCAGCCGGCGCATGGTCCGGCTGGAGATCTCCTGGGTGAGGATCGTCGAGGCGGCTTCGAGGCGTGAGGCGTCCGTGGCGGTCATCGCCGTGAGCACGTCGATGGGGGAGTTGTCCTGACCCGAAGCGGCGCCGGCCAGCAGAGCAAGCGAAAGAACCGTGACCGCCCCGCAACGGGGAAGCCAATGTGAAGATGTGGGTCTGAGAATGGTCACGCCTTGCCTTTGGAAATGGGGTTTGACCTATTTCTGTACTCTTCGGGTGAACAGGGCCTCTGCGTCGATACTATTCTGCGCACGAGGCCCGGGTTCTGACATCCGGGACGTTGTAAGGCGTGTTTGGGCTATGGAAGGCTCGGAGAGCCAGGGTGCCCCGATGAACGATTGGCATGAGGCCGAACAACAAGTCGAACGCGCCCACGAACTCTACGAGGCCGGGCGCTGGGACGAGGCCGAGGCGGCGCTCCGTCGGGCGATCGCTGTCAATCCGTACCAGCCCGAATGGCTCTTTAATCTCGGTCTGACCCTCGAAGCGGCGGGACGACTCGATGACGCCGTGGTCGCATTCCGCTCGTGCTTTGATCTGAGCGATGAGGGCGACCCGCAGTCTGCGATGATTCTCGGCTCCACCCTGATCGAGCTCGACCGCGCCGAGGAAGCGATCACCTGGCTTGAGAAGAGCCTCGAGCTCTCGCCGAGCAATGTCGATGCGCACGTGCACCTGATCGACGCGTTCGCACTGCTCGAGCGCCACGATGAGGCCGAGGTGCACTTCTACATGGCGGTCCAGCTCCAGCCCGATTGCGCCCCGGCGCACGCGGCGCTTGCTGAGTCGCTGCTGGATCGCCAGGAATTCGACCGCGCGGTCTGGTGCCTCCGCGAGGCCGCCCGGCTCGACCCGCAGCTCTCGCGCGTGCACGCCAGGCTGGCCAAGGCGTGCGCGGAAACCGGGCGACTCGAACGCGCCCGCCAGCTCTATCTCCGTGAGCTCCGGCGAAACCCGGGCGATGTCGAAACGATCGTCGATCTCGGTCGCCTGCTGATGGACATGAATCGCCTCGCTGAGGCGGGAGAGAAGCTCCGCAGGGCGCTCGAGATCGAGCCCGATTACACCGAAGCGCACATGAGCCTTGGCGAACTGGCACAGATGCTGGGCGACCGCAATCTGGCGCGTCGGCATTTCGACGTGGTCGTTCGCCTCGACCCGACGTATGCCGGCTCGCGTCGGCGCCTCGCAGAGGTCCTCCTCGACGAGCGTGACCGGGGCGATTTCGACCGGGCAGCCGTGCTCCTCCGCGAAGAGGCTTCCTGGGCGCAGCAGGATGAGAAGAATCTCGACAACGATGAGCTCGAAGAGCTCCTTGGCCTGCTCATGGACGCACAGCTCGCCCAGCAGGCCTTCGCCGTCGCCAAGCTCATGGTCCATCGCAAGCCGGGCGACGCGGCGAGCCACCACCAGCTCAGCGTGGCGCAGTTCGGCATGGGCATGGTCGCAGAGGGTGTCGCATCGTCCCGTCGGGCTCTGAGGCTCCGCCCGGGCTATGTCGCGCCGATGCACAACCTTGCTGTGGCGCACCTCCGCCGGGGTGAGATCAGCCGCGCAAGGTACTGGGTCCGCCAGGGGCTGGCGATCGAGCCGGACGACCGAGGCCTCCGGCGCCTGCGCACCTACCTGCGGATCCATTCGATGCGATCGGTGTACGAGGCCCTGGGTCTTTTCGTTCGCCGATCACGCCGGTCATCCGGGCGGGCTCGCTAAGCGCCGTTGATCAGGCGGTCGGCTTCCATGACATCCTTATCGCCGCGCCCCGAGCAATTGACGACGATGTGTGTGTCTTCCGACATCTGCTGCGCCCGCACAAACGCCTCGGCGATCGCGTGCGATGTTTCCAGCGCCGGGATGATGCCCTCGGTCCTGGCCAGCAGCTGGTACGCATCGAGCGCTTGCTGGTCACCCACGCTCGTGTACCGCACGCGCTGCGTGACGTGCCAGTACGAATGCTCGGGCCCGACGCCCGGGTAATCGAGGCCCGCCGAGCATGAATGCACATCCGCGGTCTGCCCGTGCTCGTCCTGGAGCACGTAGCTCAGCGAGCCGTGCAGCACGCCCGGATGCCCGAACGAGAGCGGCGCCGCGTGGTCGCCCCGATTCTGCGAGCGTCCGCCCGCCTCGACGCCCGTGAGCGCAACCTCGTCGTCGATGAAGTCGTAGAAGATCCCCGCTGCGTTGGAGCCCCCGCCCACGCAGGCGATGATCTCATCTGGCAGGCGACCGATCGAGAGCAGGCACTGCTCCTTGCACTCGCGACCGATCACGCTCTGAAAGTCCCGCACGATGGTCGGGAACGGGTGGGGGCCTACGACCGAGCCAAGGATGTAGTGGGTCGTTTCGACCGAGCCCATCCAGTCGCGCATGGCCTCGTTCGTCGCGTCCTTGAGCGTGCGCGAGCCGGAATCGACCGGGATCACCTTGGCGCCCAGCGCCCGCATGCGGATGACGTTGAGGTTCTGACGCCTGACGTCCTCGGAGCCCATGTAGACGTCGCACTCGAGCCCGAGGTGGGCCGCGGCAGTCGCCGAAGCGACGCCGTGCTGTCCCGCGCCGGTCTCGGCGATGATCCGCTTCTTGCCCATCCGCCTGGTGAGCAGCCCCTGCCCGAGCGTGTTGTTGATTTTGTGTGCGCCGGTGTGCGCCAGGTCCTCGCGTTTGAGCCAGATTGTGGCGCCGCTGCCGGGCCCCGCCTGGTGGCGCGCAAGCTCGGTCAGCCTCGCGGCGCGGTACAGCGGCGTGGGCCTGCCCACGAACGTCCGGTTCAGCTCGCTCAGCTCGTTCCAGAACGCGTTGTCCGCTTTCGCGGCCGCATAGATGCGAGAGAGCTCGTGCAGCGCCGCGGTCAGCGTCTCGGGGACGAACACGCCCCCGAACTCGCCGAAATAACCCCGGTCGTTTGGTTGGTTGCGAAAGCCGGTCGGCGGGTCATCGATGCGTGTCATGGTCAACCTTAGTCCGCGCCCGCGGCCAGACGCTCGTACTCACGGGTGGCGCGCTGAGCCGCCCGCACGCCTCGCGTTTCGTTGACGGGCAGCAGCAGAGCGAACCCAACGACAAAGAACCCCGCCAGCAGGACCAGCGCCCAGGTGTCCCCAAGCCCCGACTTGACGAGCCCGAAGCTGAGCACTCCGATCGCCGCGGCGAGTTTGAACGAGACCGCCCACAGCCCGAAGAACTCGGCCGACTTGTGCCTGGGCGTGAATCTGGCAACCATCGCGCGGCTGGCGGTGCCCGTGCCGCCAAGACCGAACCCGATGCCGTTGCCAATGACCCAGAGAAGCCACTCAGGCAACCCATTGACGCCGCTGAGAATGGCCAGCGAAACCGTGCTGACGATCCACACGACCAGATAGATCTGGATCGTGAGCTTCGCGCCGATGCGGTCCTGGAAGAAACTCGTCGCCGCCGACGCGATGCCTGCCGTCAGCGTAATCTGCGCGACGAAGAGCACCAACTGTGTGTCCTCGAACCCGAACTTGCGGGCCAGGATCGAGGCGAACGCAATGACAGTCTGGATGCCGAACGCATAGACGAAGAACGCGATCAGGAACATCGAGAGCTGGCGATAGTTCGCGGCGTGCCTGACCGTCTCACCCATGCGCACAAACGCGTCCGCGACCACGTTCTCACGCAACCGCACAATCGGACGCTTGTGCTCTCGCAGGATCATGGCCGAGGGGATCATCCCGAGCAGAAACCAGATTCCAGCGAATAGAAAGAAGGGCCTCCAGCTCCCGACCGCCTTGAGATCGAACAGGAGCATCGCCGCGAAGGTGATCGCAAGCAAGCAGAGCGCCCCGATGTATCCCATCGTCCACCCGATCGCGCTGACGCGTCCGATGTTCCGGCTCGTCGCAACGTCGGTCAGGAACGATGCGAGTGCGTTCTCTCCGATCTGGTACATGGAATTGGCGGGGATATAAAGCAGCGCAGCCAGCCAGATCATGTCGGGCCTGACGAGCGCGAGCCCGCACGTGCCTGCGATGCAGAACATGCCCGAGATCATCAGCACTTCTTTCCGCCAGCACCGCGCGTCGGCGATAGCGCCGATCACGGGAGAGGCGAGCACCACAAGGAACATGCTCGATGAGAACAGAATCGCCCAGAGACGATCGCCCCGGGCCTCGTCGTTGACAACGACCTCTTTGAAGTAGACCGCAAAGAGCAGCGTGTTGATCAGCAGCGTAAAGGACTGGTTTGCAAAGTCGTACATGCCCCAGGCCCAGACCTCTTTGGGGTTGGACAGGCCTGAGAACGGGTTGAGCTTGCGGATCACGCTCATCGGCGCGGGAGCATATCAGCCCGGGAGCAGGTGCTTCGTCAGAAACTCAACCTGGAGGGATTTGGCCTCCGCCGCGACTTTCCCGAAACCCGCGTGCTCAGAAGGCGCGCCCGTTGTCGCCCAGGTCTTCAGAACAATCGCACCCGGATCGGCGTTCGCCTGTGTGTATCGCTCCCTGAGTCTGTGCACGAAGCGCTCCATGCCCGCAAAGGGCACGATCTCGTCGGCCTCTGAGTGAAGCACCAGCAACGGGATCGGGCGGAAGCCCGAAAGGTGCAGCATCGGGTCGAGCCGATGGATCTGCTCCGGATCGTGAGCCGCGGGCCAGGGGCGACCCGCGGTTTCCTGCGGGTCGTAGAGCTCGCTGAGCCAGCCCGTCGTGGATTCGACCGCGGCGCACCTGAACGGGTGCTTGTCGCACAGCCTGCGGAGGGTCACCATCCCACCCGCGGACATCCCTCCGATACCGACTCGGTCAAGGTCAAAGAGATGCCCGTGCTCGCTGGCGCCAAGAGCCGCGAGCACGCGGTCGATCTCGCCCAGCATCTGTTCGAGGACCCCTGGAGTCGTGTCCGGGCCGTGGAGACGGGGCCCCTGGCGCTGCCCGTGCCCGGGCAGGTCGACCGAGACCGCTGCGATCCCTGCGCGGATCCAGCGCAGGTAGCGACCCGGATCGAGCTCCTTGGTCACCGTCCGTCCGTGCATCCAGAACATGACCGGTGCCGGGCTCTCCCAGTCCGGATGTGCCAGCAGTGTCGGCACGCCCGCCAGTTCGATGTTCCGCGCCCGCTCAGCGAGATGGCTTGGGAACATCGCAAACCTGGGCTCGATCTCTCTGTGCTCCATCAGAGCACCAGACGCTCGCCGGCCCCGATCGAAGGCGGGAGGTCATTGATCTTGAGATCGTCGGCTTCGAGCGCCGTCAGCGGGCTGATCTCGATGGTGCAATCGATCGTGCCGTCACTCTTGCGAGGGATCCGCATGCCAACCGATTCCAGCCAGAGCGCTGCGCGCTGGGTCTGAAGCTGGGCGCTCGACTGGGCGCTGTCGATGCCCTCGGCGTTCTTGATCGGGGCGAATTCCTGCACCCGCGAAGTCTCAAGAATGATCGATTGCTCTGCGAAGGGCAACGCGTCGAAGACGAACCGTTCGAGCTTGACGCCGTTGGGCTCGGTGGGCGTGACAATGGCTCCAGTGGCGCGGTCGAAGTACGCGATCTTTTTGACGGCTTTGTGGTACGGCAGCTCGAATTCCGGATTCGTGTTGACCTTCTCCACGAAATCCACGCTGAATGCGTGGATCGCGGGGTTGCCCGCAAGGAACCGCAGCGTGCCGTCCTCGTTGGTCTGGCGCTGCAAATCCATGGGCATGTCCGAGTACTCGACCACCTGCGTGCGCCCGTCGATCTCGGCGAAGAGACCGACCTTCTCTTCCGCGTACGCCTTTGGCAGCATCTTGGAGGACATCTGCCCCGAGGAATCGGGCGCCGATGCGTGCAGCCCGAGGAAGATCGGGTCGGCGACCTTCACAAGCGGGTTATCGACCTGGAAGTAGCTGATGTGATCGACGCCGCGCTCGCGGAGTTTCTCAAGCGAGCCCGAGGCGTAGAGCGCCTTGAGCGAGCCGCCGTGCCCGTCGGGGCTCGCGGTCAACTCGTGCGGGCTGGCGAGCAGGACATTGCCCGTCTTCAGATCGAACGAGGGCATGGTGCCCTGGGGGAAGAACATCACGTCGCTTTCGCCAAGACCAAAGAACCTGTGCTCGCGGAAGAAAGCGACGGTCTGCTCGTGGTTCTGCGGGCTGGTCATGATGAGCCAGGGGACGTTGCCACCGAATTTGCGCTGCGTAGCGAGGATCCCCTCGGCAAAGAACTGGAACAGCGGCTTGCGCGAGATGGCGCCGGCGGGGTAGCAGCCTTTGGGCCCTTCGTAACCTAGACGCGAACCCTGCCCTCCTGCGACGGTAAAGCACGCAACCTTACCCTCGGCGAGCAGCCTCTCGCCCGCCTTCTTGAATGTCGATGGCTCGTAGGCCCTGCGGGACGAGGCTGGGTCTGCGGGGTAGTAGCTGGCGGGCCTGGTGTTCTCGGGGATCTCGAACGTCGGCGTCGATCTGACGTAGGTTTCGACGAGATCCTTCATCTTGCCCAGATCGAGCGATCGGAGTTGAGCGACAAAGCCGTCGTAGGCCGGGCCAGACAGGGTGTCAGCGACTTCGCTCAGGTGTGATTGACCGGCGTTCTGGAGCGCGATCCTGAGCTCGTTTGAGATGGGCATCGGTTCCCTTTCATTCCTCTCTGAAATCAGTCGGATGGTACCGGGCGATTCTGGCCCGGGAGCGAAGCGTGGCCGTAGAGTCGCACATGGGCCGAGACCTGCTGCGAACCCGACCGGCTGCTCCTGTGGTTGCGCCATCGATCCTGGCCGCGGACTTTGCGGATCTGGCGAGCGATGCGCGATCCGCGCTCGCCTCGGGCGGGGCGCTGTTGCACCTTGATGTGATGGACGGGCATTTCGTGCCCAACCTCAGCTTCGGGCCGGGGCTGTGCGCCAGCCTTCGAAAGTCTCTGCCTGATGTCTGCTTCGACGTGCATCTGATGATCGAGGACCCGGCTTCGTATCTGGAGCCATTCCACGGCGCCGGTGCGGATCACATCACGTTCCACATCGAGGTGCTCGAGCCCGCCGAAGCAGTTCGTCTCGCCGATCGAACGCGCCAGCTCGGATGCACGGCTGGGATTGCGATCAACCCCGAAACCCCCTTTGATCGGGTGGAGCCCGTGCTCGGAGCCTTCGACATGCTTTTGGTCATGTCGGTGCACCCCGGTTTTGGCGGGCAGAGCTTCATTCCGGATGTGCTCGAAAAGGTCCGGCTCGGGCGACAGAAAGGGCCCACGGAGCTCATTGTTGAGATCGATGGAGGAGTGGCGCCCTCGACGGGGCCATCGTGCATCCAAGCCGGCTGTGACATCCTGGTGGCGGGCTCGGCTCTCTTTGGGCTCGAGGATGAGAAGCGTGCCCAGGCAGTCAGGAATATGCTAGGGTGATCCGTGGGTTCTCGGACAGGGCAACGTTCCGAGAAGGGCCTTGCCAGAGGTTCCGGGGCAACGGTTGCTGCTAGTATTTGCACCCATGGGCCGGATAGGCCGGAGGCCTTGAACAGGGATCTCGGAGGTAGACGACTGCTGGCGGTTCCGACCGCCGATGCCTGAAACGACCATGGCCAAGCCCGAACAAATCAACGTGCTGCTGATCCGCTCCGGTGAAAGCGAATGGGACCGCACCGGCAGACTTGTCGGGAAGGCGGACTTGCCCCTTTGCGAGAAGGCCAAGCTCGACCTCGCTGAGGCATCGACGCTGCTCGATGGCGTAGACCTGAGCGTCGTGCTCCATGCGGAAGATCAGTGCTCGACTTCGACGGCAGCGATGTACGCTCGAGTAACGGGATCGAAGACGCGAGAAGTCGAAGATCTGACGGACATGGACCTTGGTCTCTGGGAAGGGATGCGAGGCAAGGATCTGGAAGAAAAAGCGCCCACGGCTTACCGGGAGTGGCGGGAGAACCCGCTGAACATCCAGGTGCCCCAGGGCGAGTCGGTGATGGAAGCCAGCGGGAGGATCTCGGCTGGTCTGGCGCGGGCGATCGAGAAGCTGCGAGCACCTGATCCTGGTGTTGGCGTGGTTCTTCGTCCGATGGCTTATGGATTGATCCGGTGCTGGCTGACGGGCAGACCCGTCAGTGAGCTGTGGGAAGTCATGGATGGCCCCGCAGCCGAATGGCACGAGGTCTCGCGTGCGAAGCTCAAGCAAGCACGCGAGGAAAGCCGGATTGGGAGCTAGCCGCGCAGGCCGGCAGGAGCCGAGCCGCTGGAGCAGAAGATGACCAGAGCCGCAACGCGGACATGGAACCAGGTGGAACCCGGTAAGAAAGCCAAGAGCTCGATTCCCGAGGGACTCTGGCTGCGCTGCCCGGGCTGCAGCCAGATGATCTACCGCAAGCAGATGGAAGCGAATCTGTCTGTTTGTCCCGAATGCGGGCATCATTACCGCATCGGTGCGCAGACGCGTGTGGATCAACTGATCGACACGGGCACGTTCGAGCGCATGTTTGCCAACATCGAGTCGGGCGATCCGCTGAACTTCCGCGATCTCAAGTCGTACCGCGACCGCCTGCTGGCTGAGCAGATCCGCACTGGGCAGACGGACGCGATCATCGCGGGCGTGGGCTTTATCAAGGGACGCCAGGTGGCGCTTGCGTGCATGGACCTGACGTTCATGATGGGCTCGATGGGCTCGGTCGTGGGCGAGGTGCTCGCCCGGACGATCGAGCACGCGACGAAAGAAGGCTTGCCTCTTGTGATCGTCAGTTGCTCGGGCGGCGCCCGGATGCAGGAGTCGGGGCTGAGCCTGATGCAGATGGCCAAGTCGAGCGCAGCGCTGGCTCGATTCGACGACGCGGGCGGTGTCTACATCTCCGTGCTGACCGATCCGACCACGGGCGGCGTGACGGCGAGCTACGCGATGCTTGGTGACATCATCATCGCTGAGCCCGAGGCGCTTATCGGATTCGCTGGCCCGCGCGTGATCCGCCAGACGATCCGTCAGGACCTGCCCGAGGGCTTCCAGCGGGCCGAGTTCCTCCTCGAGTGCGGCATGGTCGATCAGGTCGTGCCCAGGCACGAGTTGCGGAACCAGATCGCAAGGCTCGTCGACTACGCCGGCGGGTGAGTCGCAGAGCCGATCAACCAGCCCAAGAATCCACGATGACTGAGCACAGTGCCCAGAGTCAGGCTCCGCTGCGCATCCGGTGGTGGCACGCGCTCGGCGCCGGGCTCCTGCATTCGGGGCTCATGCTGCTCGCGTTCCCGTCGGTGTCGCTCTGGGGGTTCGCTTTCCTTGCCGCGATCCCGCTTGTGTGGCTCGGCTGGGTTTCGCCCCGGCCCTTTCGACACGGGCTCTGCGTGCTGATCGGGGCGCTGCCGTTCTACGCGGTGCATCTTTCATACATCGCGGATATCACGGTCGCTGGGTTCCCGCCGCTGCTCGTGTTCATGGCTGCCTGGCCCGGGGCGTTCGTGTGGCTCCTTGGCATGGCCCATCGACGGGCGTCCAGGCTGCCCGCTTGGGTTCTGGCGCCGATCGTCTGGGTCGGACTCGATGCGCTCCGGGGCGAGGTGATCGGGGGCGGCTTCGAGTGGTACTTCGTGAGCCACCCGCTCATCGAGAGCGCCCGGTTCGCAGCGCCTGCGATGATCGGGGGCGTCTATCTCGTCACGTTGATGGTGGTCGCACTCAGCGGCATTGCCCTTGAAATGAGGCTCTGCGATCGGACAGGCAAGAAGCGAGCGATCTCCGCTTTCGTGGTGCTCGCGGCGCTCTGGTCGACGGCCTCGTTCACGGCAGGGGAGTTTCACTCAGAGCAAACGCTGAGTGTGGCTGTGGTGCAGACGAACGTACCCCAGGACAACAAAATCGGCTGGACGATCGAGGCGAGGCGGCGCGACTTTGCGGAATTCCTCGGGCTGACGCGGGAGACCTTGACTGGGGAGCCTGACCTGATCATCTGGCCCGAGACGATGTTCCCGGGCTTTGCGCTCGACGATGCGGGTTCCCGCGTGCTCGACGACGCGGGGCTCTCGGGATTCAACGGGATGCGTGACGAACTGCTCGCGTTCCAGCGCGAGATCGGCATCCCCATGCTTGTCGGCGCGACGACCGCGGAGAACCTGCGCGTTGTCGATGATGATGACCGGTTCTGGTTCGAGAGTGACGCGACGTACAACAGCGTTTATGTGATCCGGGACGGAGGCGTGCGAGAAGACCGGTACGACAAGATCGCGCCCACGCCCTTCGGCGAGACATTGCCCTACATCAACAGCTGGCCCTGGCTGAAGCGCATGATCCTCAGGATCGGACTCGGGGCGTCGGGGATGGATTTCGGGCTGGAAGCGGGCGATGGGCCGAGGACACTCACGCTCGATCTCGGAGGCGATCGCCTTGAGATCGCAGCCCCGGTGTGCTTTGAGAGCTCGATGTCCCGGGTTGTGCGCCGGCTCGCCAACGCGGGCGAGGGCACCAATCTGATGGTGGTCATGACCAACGACGGCTGGTTCGCCTCGTCCGACCGGGGGCGCCGGGTCCATCTGATGCTGGCCCGGTGGCGGTGCCTGGAGCTCGGGCTGCCGATGGTTCGATCGGCAAACACGGGTATCTCTGCGGCAATCAGCCATCGGGGGCGGATCGGATCGGTCCTGAGCCCGCAAGAGCCCGGCGTGCTCGTATTGGCACTGGAGGCGGGCAGGGCCAGGACTCTTTATCGTGTGATCGGAAACACCGTCGCGTGGATCTGCCTCGCGGGGCTGGGTGTGCTGGCATTGATCTGTATGAAAGCGGCGCTGCGTGATCGGCGGGCTCGGAAAGTGGGAAGCGATTCATGAACAACGGAACTCGGAATGCTCGGCTTGGTCTCGCACTGGTGCTGGGTCTCGGTGTGATCGGGGGCACAGCGTGCTCGAGCAAGCCCGCACGCCCCGTCGAGCGTGACGGTGTCGTGCGCGTAGGGTCGGAGCCAGCGGTGACGACCGGATCTTCACGCGAGATCGCCAGGGTGTACGGCTCGCTTTCCAAGCAGGACGAACTCCGCGACAAGGCGGTCCGGTTGCTCGATGCTTCCACGCTCTCGGCGAATCCGCAGATCAGGGCGCACGCACTCGAAGGCCTCGTGCCCCTGCCCAGGGCGCTCGATCGTGTTGTCGAACGCGGGCTGATCGATGACAACCTTGGTGTCCGCAGCATCGCGGCGATGGCGATCGGGCGATCTCGCCTGCAGGGGCATACGGCGACGCTTCGCCGGTTGCTCAAGGACGAGTCGCCGTTTGTGCAGACCTCTGCAATCTTCGCGCTCGTGCAGACCGGGCAAGTGGTCGACCGCGGCCCGCTGGCCAAGTACCTGTTCCAGGAAGAGGACCCGGGGCTGCGTGCGCATGTTTCGTTTCTGCTGGGCGAGATGCGAGACCCGTCGGCTCTGCCACTGATCAAAGATGCTGCCCGCGCTCCGATGCCAAGGGCTGAGACCTCTCGCGTGAAGCTGCTTGAACTCCAGTTGAGCGAAGCGATGGCCAAGCTGGGCGACGAGAGCCAGTTCGAGCCCCTCCGGGCGGCTCTGTTCCCAGCCCAGCCCTCGGATCTGGAGGCGACGGCTCTGGCGATTCAGGCGATTGGTGAGGTGGGGGATCGCTCGAGCAGGGGGATGCTGATCCAGCTCTCAGAGCGGGCCGGCCCGAAGGGTGAGCTGATGCCCCCCGAGATTCTGCTGGCGATCGCGACCTCGATGGCCAAGCTTGGCGACCAGAATGGGTGGTTTCTCGCGGAGATGTTCTGGGAGAGCGAGCGAACGCTGGTTCGGGCAGATGCGGCCTCGGTGTTCGGATGGACAAATCGGGTCGAGGATCTGGCCAAGCTGGAGCGGATGCTCTCGGACCCTGAGGAGGTCGTTCGGGTCTCTGCTGCTGCTGGTCTGGTCCGTCGGCTCAAATAATCCCCAGGGCCCGGGAGGCGGGCTGGCGGAAGTGGTCCGGGTGACGCTACACTGACGGGGACGGCTGGGATGCCGTCAGCCCTGAGCGGGCATCACCCATCGGGCCAAGGCGGGCTTGATCGGTGAAGCCGGCGGGAGACCAGCGGGGTCCCCGGCGAGGCCTGAAACGGCCATAGCTCGATAGCGCAAGGATATTGAGGCGGTCCGGCGTGAGCCGGGTTGGTCTCGGATCGACGGCTTGCCGCGCCGCGCGGCGTTGTCAAAGAACTGGAGCGAGTAGTGCACATCCTCACCAAGATCCTGGTCGTGTTCGCAGCCGTGTTGAGCCTTGCTCTTGCGGCTTTGACTTCTTCGTACGCGATGAACCGAGACGCGATCACCGAGGGCTACAACAACGCCGTCGCTGATCGCGACAAGGCCAAGGCGAATTACAACACGCAGTCGAGCCAGTTTGCGGAGGAGCGTCAGAAGCTCCAGACGGACATTTCCAAGCTCAACAACGATCTGCAGCGGATTCTGAACGAGAAGCGGGAAACCGAGGGTCAGCTGGCGGACCTCCGCCTGCAAGCTCGCTCGGCAGCGGACCGTGCCGACTCGGTCACGCGCCAGATCGCGGACCTCGGCAAGACGGTTGATACTCAGGCCGAGCTGATCACCAGCTACCGCAGCGAGGTCCAGAAGCTCCGCCAGGAGTCTCTGAGCATCCGCAACGAGAACATCGCGCTCCTGGATCGGATCAACGATCTCGAGAGCCAGAACGAGGTGCTGATCCAGTCGAACCGCTCGCTTCAGGTGACGATCGCCGAGCTCCAGGCTCAGGAGAATTCCGGTGGTGCCGTTGCGACGTCCGCGGGCACATCCGGGCCCCAGGCGCTCTCGGGCGATCTGATCGTCGGGCGCGTCCGCGAGGTTCGCACCAACAACGGTCAGCAGTACGCTGAGATTGACCTTGGCACGCGGGACCGGATGCGTGAGAACGTCAAGCTCCACATCACCCGCAACGGTGATTTCGTGGCCAACCTCGTCGTGATCCGCACGGATCTGCAGTCGTCGGTTGGACGCGTGGACACCGTCGGTGATCCGAGCGTTCAGGTTCGTCCGGGCGACATGGTGCTGAGCAGCTTGACCCGCTGAGTTTCGCGAAGGAGATCTGGCGATGGCCAAGCAGAAGAAGCAACTCGCGATGAAGATGCCCGGCGGAAGGCGCTCGCGTTCGGGCGGGCCGGATGTCTACACGGGCCTGCTGTTCCTGGCGGTGCTCGTGCTGGCAACCGCGACAACGCTCATGTATTTCGCAGCGGTCGAGGTCAGCCCGGAGAGCAATCCTCTGTCGCTGCAGCAATCGGGTCAGGTGAAACTCCCGAATCTTAAGTAAGACGTATTCTCGGGCGTCTGTTTCGAGCTTGACTCGATTACGCCCGGGTCTATATTTGCCCTACCAACGGCCAATGGCCCGCGGTGACGGGGCGGTAGCTCAATTGGTTAGAGCATCGGACTGTCGATCCGAAGGTTGCGGGTTCGATTCCCGTCCGCCTCGCTTCTAAGAGCCCCGGAAGTATCCGGGGCTCTTATCGTTTTCCAGAGCAACTCTTGGTTGAGAGTCAACGATTGTGTTCTCACGCGGTGACAGGCGAATAGAACGAGTCGGGCTTCAGTGCGACAAGAGAGCATGAGAGTTTCTGAAGCACATTCTCGGCGGTGTTCCCGATGAAGAATCCCGGGATCCCGGTTCGAGCCACGGTTCCCATGACGAGGATGTCGACTCTTTCAGATTCGACGATGCGTGGGATCATGGTGTCCGGGCTTCCTCTTTTGTGGTGTATTTCAATATCGCCTCCGATGCCAGAGTCTGTGATGATGGTTTGAAGCGAATTCGCATGACGATTCATTTCCGCCTGGATCAAACCCTCGACCTCATCGGGCTTCACACCTGCCCAGCGATTGTGGAGGAGGAAGCCCTCGTAGTGATGGTCCCAGCAGGCGATGACCTTCAGGACACCGCTGCATGTATCCGCGAGATTGCGAGAGAGCATCAGGAGCCGCTTCGAGAGTTCGACGTTGACAGGTCGAGTGGCGTCCGGGTCAATGGCGACGCCCAGGGTGATCTGATCACGCGAATGTTCAATAGGCCTGCAGAGCCAGACTGGACACGGGCACTTCCGGAGGAGATTCATATCAAAGGCCGCGAAGCCTTTGCCTTCCTCGCATGGAATCGCAGCCTTGATCACGAGGTCATATTTCTCGCGCAGGACGCGTTGGATTACAGCGACACTTGGCGTCGGAGAACTCTCGACCGCGATGACGAGTTCATGACCAGCATCGAGGTGCAGGGCTTCGAGAGCTCTCTGGAGCGTCTCCTGAAAGTGCTCACAGAGCGATCGCTCGTAAGCATCTTTATACCCATCCATGCTCTGCGGGAGCGATGGGGTTGCGATAACAATCGAGAGAAAGGCGTTGTTGTTGCGCGCGAGCGACAAACCCTGTTTCAGAGCTTCGAGGTCATCGCCGGAGCCGTGACTAACGTACAAGATTCTCTTGAAGTCGTTCATGACGGCTGCTCTCCTCGTCAGGGGAATCGTGGTGCGGTCTTCGATTGGGCACTTCTACACAACCACGCGAGACGGGGTTCGGTGACTGAGCGTAAAATCCATGATATGGTGCCGATTTATGGATCCCCCCGTATTGGGTAATATGGTTGTCAACCTGATGGGCGGGCTCGGGCTCTTTCTGCTCGGGATGACGCTCATGACCGACGGGCTCAAGTCCCTCGCGGGCGGCGCGCTGCGCGACCTGCTCATGCGCTTCGTGCGTGGGCCGATCTCTGGCATCGCAACGGGAGCGGGCGTGACGGCTCTGGTGCAGTCCTCCAGCGCCACGACGCTGACCACGATCGGGTTCGTCAGCGCGGGGCTGATCACCTTCCCGCAGGCGATCGGCGTGGTGCTGGGCGCCAATATCGGATCGACGAGCACGGGATGGATCGTGTCGATGCTCGGGCTCAAGATATCCCTTGGGGCGATCTCGCCGCCGCTGATCTTTCTTGGGATGATGCTGCGGCTCCTGACCAGGGATCGTGTCGCGGCGATCGGGTTGGCGGTGACGGGCTTTGGGCTGATTTTCTTCGGCATCGGTGTGCTGCAGTCGGGGATGGAGGGGCTGGCCGATCGGTTCAGCTTCGAGAGCCTTGCGGCAGACGGCTTCCTGGGCAGGCTCGCGCTGGTCGGGATCGGGCTTGGGATGACGGTGGTGATGCAGTCCTCATCGGCTGCGGTCGCGACTACGCTCGTGGCGCTCAACGCTGGCTCGCTTGAATTCGATCAAGCCGCGGCGATGGTCATCGGGCAGAACGTCGGGACCACCGTGACGGCGCTCATTGCCAGCATCGGTGGCTCGCCGCCGGCCAAGCGCACCGCGGCGGCGCACATTCTCTTTAACGTCCTCACCGGGCTGATTGCGTTCGTGGGCCTGGCCTGGTTCGCGTCGATCTCGCTCTGGGTATCAGGTGTCTTCGGTGGCGATCAGAGCGTGACAGCCCTTGCGACGTTCCACACGCTCTTTAACGTTTCGGGTGTGCTCGTCATGCTGCCGGTGCTCGGCCCGTTTGGGCGATTTGTCACGGCGATCACGCCTGCACATGGCCCGAGGCTGACGCGCCACCTTGATATCCATGTCGCCAAGCTTGCTTCCGTAGGACTCCAGGCCGCACGCGCTTCGGCGCTGGATACCTTTGATGTGCTCAGCGTCGATCTTCGGCATCGCTTTGGTCCGTCTCAGAGCGTTTCGGGCAGGAGGCGCGTTCCCGAGGAAGCCGGGCTGGCGATCCGTGAGATCCTGGGCTTCATCGGGAAACTGACCAAGCTTCCCCAGACACAGACCGAGGCTGAGGCGGAGCTGCATCTGCTGCATGCGATTGATCACCTGACCGACCTCGCAGAGCTGTGCGCCGATGATCTTGGGAGCTGGCATCGCCTCGATAAGTCTCTCATCGAGGCGCCGGTCGAGGCATTTACACAGGGGCTCGAAGCCGCGGCGCTTTGGAGCAGCGGCGGACAGGGTTCTGCGGAATCGGAAGTTCTCATCGGGCTCTCGACCCGGCTTGCTCAGATGAGGCGCGAGGGGCGCGTCGCGATACTGAGCAAGATCGGCGCGGGCGAGGTGATGCCCGAGGCCGGGGCCGACGCCATCGATGCGATGATCTGGCTCGACAGTGTGCTCTTTCACATCGGTCGATTTGCGCACGAGATGTCCGCGATGACCGGGCGTTCCGAGTCCGATCGGGATGCGATGTAAGCGGTGTTTACGCGGCTCCGTCGAGCAGGTCCGAAGAGCTTGCCTGCCCGGAGGTGACCTTGCGCAGGCGTGATGCTTCGATCTTGACTCCGAGCTGGGCGAATCGGAGCGTGACGTCGCACCGAATGAGGGTGGAATTGAAAGTCGAATTCGAAATGGTGTCGGATCACGGCGCGGCGGTGTCGAGCGATGCGGATGAGCGAGCGAGGAGAGTTTCGACTCGCAATTGGACTTCGGCGAGTGATATTCGGCGCATCAGTTCACTGGAACCCGCGTTGTCTTTGTGATTCAGGCGGTCATCGGTTCGGATGTGCTGGATCACGGATTCGGGCTTGCGGTACGGTCCAACTCGTTCCGTTCGGGTAGGGCCGAACAGGGCGACGATTGGCGTTTCGAGCCCGACCGCCATGTGCAGGGCAGCGGAGTCATTGGCGACCACAATCCGGGCGCTTTCGAGAACCGCGAGCATCTGACCGATGCCGGTCTTCCCGACGAGGTCGACAACCGGGAGCCCCTCAAGGGCAAGCGAGTTGAGCTCGGTGCACTGGGGCTCTTCGCCGGGAGCGCCGATGACGACGATCCTGTGGCCCTGGCCTGTGAGGTGCCTCGCCAATTCCGCAAAGCGTTCGATCGGCCATCGCTTGCCGGGCCAGATGCTGGTGGGGGCCAGCACGATGTAAGGCTGGGTGAGTTCGGGTTTCGAAGCGAGCCAATCGCGATCGGCTTTGCTCGTATAGAGCCTCATGTCGGGCTCTGCCGGGTGGATATCGAGCGGCCTGAGCAGCGCCATCATCCTGTCGACGGTGTGTTCGTTTGGGGTGGGCTTGATGCGTCGGTTCAGACCAAGCCAGCCGAGTTCGCGAGCGTCTCTGTGCCCGATGCGGAGTCGGGCCCCGGTCGCAAAGGCAAAGAGGCCGGAGCGGGCGAGGCCCTGCGCATCGATGACCGTGTCGTACCGCGTTGCTCGCAGCGAGCGCAGGAAGCCGAGGATCGGCGCGAGATTCAGCCTACTGGAGTGCTTGCCCAGGTGTTTGCGATCAAACGGGATGACTCGATCGATCGCGGGGTGCGCTTCGAGAACGGGCGCAAAGGGGGCATTGACGAGCCAGTGGATCTCGGCCTCGGGCTTTGCCTCCTTGAGAGCGGCTGCCAGGGGCACAGATCGGCAGACGTCGCCAAGAGCGCTCGGGCGGATGATCAGGATGCGTTCCGGGCTTGTCACGGCTGAACATTATCGCCCAGAGACCGTTGGAGTAGGATGCCCCCATGCGATGGGTTGTGCTTGGCTTGACGCTCTGGATGGGTTCGGCTCTCGGGCAGGAATCCGTACCGATCGCGCAGATTCGTTTCGTCGAGCAAGATGCGACCCAGACCCGGCTCTCTCGGCTCATCGGGCGTCTGGCACGTGTGCCCGGCGCTGGCTCTGAGATTGTGTTCGACCCCAGTGCTGGCACGTACACATCCGTTGGCGATATCGAGCCTCCAAAGGGAGATAGGCAGATCTCGATCGAGATCGATGTGAACGCGTGGCGGGGCGTTGTTCCCGACGCGTTCGAGCCCGGGCCGATGAATGCGATCCTGGGCGTCGTCGGGATCGCCGACGCAAGGGCGATTGTGCTATCGATTGACAAGGGCGGTCGGTCACTCACAGCGAGTTGGGATCGACGCCGAGAGGATCCGGCGACAGCGCCGATGTACGACCGAGTTCTTGCGAGCCGCAACGAGCAGGGATCCGAGCTGTGCGAGGTGTGGCGGTTTGATGGTCTTGGTCTCGGCATGTTTATCACTGGTGCGTATCGGTCCGGGCTTGCGCTCGAGCCCGGGCAGCGTGCACCGAGCGACTGGGCCATGTGGGATTTTTGGCTCAGGGCGCGGAGCTCGCTCTTGCGATCCCTCGATAGCTCGACTGTTCGGGCAGAGCTTGCCATCACCGCTGACCTGCGCTCGGCGTTGGTGTTTCGGTTCGATCCTGCGGTCAAGCCGGAGTCGCTTGAGCGAGCGGCATCACGGATCGTCCCGGACGGCGTCGCTGCTATCACGATCGGAGGCCGGAGTGTCAGTCCGCAGTACGTGATCGCTCAGGACGGGGACGTCGCGGTCGTTGTCGTCGCGCCGACGAGATCCGATCTCGAGGGTGTTCTCTCGGCGCTCGGGCTGAGTGAATTCTCAGGTCGCGATGGCCCGTGAGGCCTCTTCGATGGTCGTCACGCCCTGGCGGACTTTTTCGAGAGCGTCGGTTCGCAAGGAGTAGAGGTTGCCCTCTTTGATGGCAGCCGCGGCGATCTGCGGTGCGCTCTTTCGCGCCATGACCATCTCGCGGGTGTGCTCGCTCATGCGCAGGATTTCGTAGACGCCGATGCGTCCAAGGAACCCACGATGCAGGCAAGCCTTGCAGGCACCTGATTTGAACAGCGTCGCGTTCTTTCCGGGATTGAAGTCCTTGGGCAGGTCCGCGGGCGTGTGCTCAGAGGGCGATTTGCAGTGAGGGCAGAGCCTCCGAACGAGGCGTTGGGCAAGCACGCCTTCGACCGAGGATGACACAAGAAATGGCTCGACACCCATATCGAGCAGTCGCGTGATGGAGCCGGGGGCGTCGTTCGTGTGCAGGGTCGAGAAAACGAGGTGGCCCGTCAGCGAGGCCTGGACCGCGGTCTCGGCGGTTTCGAGATCTCGGATCTCACCGATCATGATGACATCGGGGTCATGGCGGAGTATCGCGCGAAGCCCCGAGGAGAACGTGAGCCCGACTTTGTGGTTCACCTGGATCTGGTTCACGCCGGTGACCTGGTACTCCACCGGGTCTTCGACGGTGATGGCCTTGATCGATTCGCTGACGATCTGGTTCAGTGACGCGTACAGCGTCGTGGATTTACCGGAACCGGTCGGCCCCGTGACGAGCAGGATCCCGTGGGGGCGGCCGATGAGCTGTCGCCAGGGGGTCTCGACGGTCATTGGCATCCCGAGCTGGTCGAGTGTCATCTTGACGGCGGACTTGCTGAGCACGCGGAGTACGAGCCCCTCACCGAACACCATCGGGATGACACTGACACGGAGATCGAATTCTTCGATGCCTTTGCCGTCGACGCGGTGGCGGAAGGTGATGCGCCCGTCCTGGGGTTTGCGCTTCTCGGCGATGTTCAGGCTCGACATGATCTTGAGCCTGCTGACAATCGCAGCAGCAAAGCGGTGGACGGTCGTCGGGAGGTTGGCGCGGTGGAGCATGCCGTCGACGCGGTAGCGGACGACGAGTTCGCCTTCGTAGGGCTCGATGTGGATGTCGGTGGCGCGAACCGCGAGGGCCTCGGCGAGGATGTCGTTGACGAGGCGGATGACGCTGGCTTCCTGGGCCTGTTCGAGTTCGTTATCGGCCGCGGAGTCGGAGGAGATGATGTCCTCAAGATCGCCCGACATGGCGTCGAGCGTGTCGCCTGCGACGCCGTAGTGCGAGCGGATGAATGCTCTGAGGTCCTCGTCGTCGGCAAGGACGAGTTCGATCGCGCAGCCGGAGTGCATGGAGAGCTCGTCGTGGATGACGAGCTGGAAGGGGTCGCTGGTGGCGACGGTCAGTGTGTCTTCGTGGAGGGCGATGGGGACGCAGTGGTGCCGAAACACGAGCTTGGCGGGGAGCGACTCGAGGACTTCCTGTCGCACGGAGAGGTCGGTCAGTTCGACAACCTGCAGACGGAGCTGCTCGCCGACGGCCTGGAGAACCTGCGTGCGGTCGATGACCCCCATCCGCATCAGGACGCGGTCGAGGCGCTCTCCCGAGCGGGCCTGCTCCTGGAGGGCGTCGTCGAGTTGCTCGCGTGTGATCAGCTCCCGGTCGAGCAGGACAGTTCCGATACCCATGCGGAGATTGTAGCGAATGGCCAGCCCTGGTTTGTGGGTACTCTCAAAGAGTTCAGGAAGCCGGGTATGTGCATGAGGTCTTGGGCGTTTCCCAGACTGTCACGCTGGAGAGCGAAGGGTTTCCGGACCCTCGGGCGATGACGGGGGCAAGCAGTTCGTAGCACACCCGGGCGATGTTCTCGACGGAGGGGTTCAGGCTCGAATCAATTGCAAACTCGGCGGTATCGAGATTGAGATGCTTGTGGTCGAATCGCTGGAGGATTGTTTCGTCGACGAGCTGTTCCAGCTCGGCTACCTGCATGGCCTGGTCGGTGAGGGTCTTTTGGATGCAGACCTCGAGCTCGTAGTTGTGCCCGTGGCCGGAGGGGTTGTTGCATTTCCCGAAGGCGGCACGGTTCTCGTCGGCTGAGAACGTGGGCACGTTCAGGCGGTGAGCCGCGGCAAATTCGAATCGCTGGCGCATAAGAACATTCGTTTGCGTATTCATCCGGAATTCCATGCTGTACGTGGGTGAGAGCATCCAGCGGAGCGCGATCAGGCTGACTTCGAGTGATCCGTTGAGCGTGTTTGCCAGCTCAGCGAGCAGGGAACCCGGGTCGCGGTTCGTGTGCGTGCACAGGATTTCGTGGACTCGGGGCAAGACACAGGCGCGTACGGCCTGATCGATGTGCTTAATGTTGACAAGGTAGCCTGTGTCCGGGTCGGGCTGGCCCTGGCAGCAGACCTCGAACTCGTAATACGTCCCCAGGCCGAGCATCGCGGGCTGACCGGCGTGTCCGTTCGGACCCGCTGGTAGGTCACGAGGGTGTCCCCCGCCCAGGTTTGCTCGAACGGTCCTTCTGAGTTCTACCATTGCCTGTATCGTACCGCGAGCGGGCGATGGCAAGGAGACTCAACGATGAAAGTTCCCAGTGCCGCGGCGGGCTTGATCGCGATCGCATTCCTGATGGGTTGCTCTCAGGAGACCAAAGATCCATCGCAGCAGACTCACTCTGATCATGGCCACGATCACGATCACGACCATTCCGCACCAACGACCGAGGAGGCCGGCATGCAAGCTGCTTATGTGCTCGATCACACCGCCGAGACGATTACGGGTCAATCCGAGGATCTGTCCAAGTACAAGGGCAGTGTGATCATGGTTGTCAACGTCGCCAGCAAGTGCGGGTTTACGAACCAGTACGAGCCTCTCGAGAGGCTGTACTCCGAGCGCAAGGGTGACGGCTTCGTGGTGCTCGGTTTCCCGGCGAACAACTTCAAGGGGCAGGAACCGGGGACGAACGAGGAGATCGCCGAGTTCTGTCGATCCACGTATGGCGTGGACTTTCCGATGTTCGCCAAGATTGATGTGATCGGTGAGAACGCGCACCCGCTCTTCAAAGAGCTCGCGTTACAGCCAGAGCCCATCGGGGGCGAGCCCGAGTGGAACTTCACGAAGTTTCTTGTCAACCGCAAGGGCGAGGTGGTCTACCGATTCGATACGCGGACGAGCCCGGACGACCCCAAGGTGATCGCTGCGATCGATGAGCTGCTCGCTCAGGACGCAGGCTGATCGGGTCGGCGTGGGAAGCTTCAGATACACAGCGTTCGATCCCGGGGGCAAACGTGTGCGAGGGCTCCTCGAGAGCGTCTCGGCGCGCACTGCTGCGCAAGAGCTCGAGCGCCAGGGGCTGACACCGATCCAGGTCGACGAGCAGGCCTCGACGCGGCGGCCCGCGGGAAAGAAGCTGCCCGTTCGGCGGCTTGCGATGACCTACCAGCAGCTCTCGGATCTGCTGCGAGCCGGTGTTCCCTTGCTGCGAGCCCTCCGCCTGGTCGGGAAGCAGAAGTCATCGCCCAAGGTCGCAGCGATCTTTGATCAGCTCGCCGACGAAGTTGCCGATGGCGTTGAACTTTCCACGGCGATGAGTCGACGACCGGATACCTTTGCGACGGCTCAGGTGGCACTCATCCGCGCGGGCGAGAAGGCGGGCATCCTCGAATCGGTGCTCGCAAGGCTGTCGTCGATGCTGGCGGCTCAGGCGGAGCTCCGGGGCAAGGTGCTCGGGAGCCTGATCTACCCGAGCGTGCTTGCGGGGTTTGGCGGGATCATCCTTGTGGTGATCTTCACGGCATTTGTTCCGAGATTCAGGCCGCTGCTCGCCAGACTGGAAGACAGCATGCCGCCCTTGACGAGCGTGGTGTTCTTCGTGAGCGATCTGATGGGCAAGTACATCGGTGTGACAGTGGTTGCTGGGGTTTTGATCGCCATCGGGGTAGTCATGCTCCGTCGACAGGAGCGGGTGAAGCAGGCGATGGCGGAGATGCAGCTCAAGCTGCCGGTGATCGGGCATCTGGTGCGGACACTCTCGGCGGCGCGGTTCTGCAGGCTGCTCGGGACGCTCCTGGACAACGGGGTGCCCATGATCGGGGCGATGCAGATCGCAAGGCAGGCGGCCGGGCACCCGGTGATGGCCCGGGTGATCGACGAGGCGATTGAGTCGGTCCGAGAGGGGGGGAGCATCTCTGATCCCCTGGCGGACAGCGGGCTCTTTGACCAGGACGTGGTGGAGATGATCACGGTCGCCGAGACCGCCAACAACCTTGGTGAGGTCCTGGTGACGATTGCCGACACGATCGACAAGCGCGTAGACCGGTTGTTGACCACTTCTGTTCGGCTCCTGGAACCTTTGCTTCTCGTGGTGATAGCCATGGCGGTGGCGGTTGTTGCCGCGGCCCTGCTCTTGCCGATGGCAGAACTGAGCTCGGGGCTTTAGGTGATTTCAGTCGAGGGGGTTTCCCTGTTGCAGGAACCTGCTCGGTTATGCTAGTCTTTACCAACCGGCAGTCGCCGGCCTGTCCATTCCCAGGGGGATCGATCCATGCGTACCGGATATAGCCGACTTCGGACAGCCCGTCGGGGCTTCACGCTCGTTGAAGTGATGATCGTGATCGCGATCATCCTGGCCCTGGCCTCGCTCATCGGGCTCGCGGTGTTCAGCCGATTCGGTGAGGCTCAGCAGAGCATCACCAAGATCCAGATGAAAAACATTGAGGACGCCCTCGAGAGTTTCCGTCTGACGTACAACCGCTACCCGACCGACGAGGAGGGCCTCTCTGTGCTCTGGTCGTCGGCCAACCTCGAGAACCCCGAGGACGAGGACAAATGGGCCAGTTTCCTGACCGACCCGATCGGGGCGGACCAGTGGGGCAGCGAGTGGGGCTATCGCCAGATCAGCGAGTACGGCGATGAGTCCAAGTACGACCTCTGGTCGTTCGGCCCGGACAAAGAAGAGGGCACGGACGACGACATCACGTCCTGGTCCGATTCCGAACAGGGCGAGGGATCGTTCGACTTTGAGACGCCATCTTCCGGCGGCTGAGTGGAGCTGACAACATGACGTCAGGCGGGCGCGCCATCACGCTGGTCGAATTGCTGATTGTTCTGGCAATAGCGCTGGCGATCGGTGCGCTGACCTTCAAGAGCGCCGTGACCTGGACCGACAAGGACAAGCTCGAGGCGGTCCAGACGGGGTTGTCTTCGGCGGCCCTCGAGGCGCGTTCGGAAGCGCTCGCGTTGCAGCGCCCCTTCGAGCTCGTCGCTCAGGAGAGCGATCGCGGCGTGTTCCGAATCGGAATGATTGAAACGCACGAGCACGCCGAGTTCCTGGCGAGCGACTTTGAAGTGAATGTCGAAGAGCCCGAGAGCCGGATGCGGGTGCTCTATGAATTGCCGGCTGCGATGCGGATCCAGGTTGATGATCCAGTCGATTTCGATCCGCAGGGCCAATTGGGGTCAGAGCCCATCGTCCTGATGAGGCTCCTGCCCGATGGCTCGGCGGTGCTCCCCGGCTTCGCCTGGACGCTGTCGCAAGAGGATCGGGTGTTCGCGCCTTCCATCGCCCGCTGGACGGCTCGGTTTGCGTTCTCGCTACGTGACGAGGGCGATGCTTCTGACGATCCCTTTGGCGAACGTGCAATCCCTCTGAACGAAGGGGAGGGGTCATGAATCGGCGCGGATTCATGCTGCTGGAGATACTTCTTTCGGTGACGGCCGCGGTGATGGTCTCGATCGCGGGTTACGCGCTGCTTGATCGAGTCAGCGGGCGGGTCAGCCAATCGAGCCAGCGTCTTGAGGCCTCAGATCTGGCGTGCTCCGCGCTCGCGCTCATGGAGTCTGGGCTTGCGACGCCGGAGAACCTCAACGGCTCTTTGCACCGCAGAGTCATCTCGCTCGAAAATGTCGAGGCGGGGGTGATGGTCCGCGAACCGAAGTACCGACTCGAGATCGAAACGACGCCGAGCAAGTGGGCCGGGCTTGTCCAGGTCGATGTGGTCGTGCTCAGCGCCGAGGATGAAGAGGCCTTGTACCGGGTGTCCCAGCTCATCCCCTCCCGGGGAGGTGGCGGATGAACCGTTTGCGCAGCTTCACGCTGATCGAGATGCTGATCGCGCTGGCGCTGATCATCGCGATGGTGTTCGTCCTGCTTCCAACGGCGAGTCGGATCATGACCAGCACGACAGCTGCGGCGGACCGGAACCACAGGCTTGCGCAGCTCGCGCTCTTTTCGGATCTCCTCGATCGTGCAATGCTCACCGCGATTGCGCAGGATGCTTCTGGGCGGCAAGCGTTTACGGGAGAAGAGTCAGTCCTCCGGCTGGCGGCGTGCGGCGTCTCGCTTGTTCCGAGAGACCCAGGTGCGCCGGATGATATTCAGACGATGGAGTTCGCATTCAATGGCGATTCGCTGACGCTCCGCCAGGGCAACAGCGGGCGCGAGGTGATACTGACGGGCATCGAGAAGGGGGCGTTTGCTTACAGCTCCGGTCAGGGCTGGGCGGGTTCGTTCGATGGATCCGGCGGAATGCCCGGCGCGGTGGCGGTCTCGATCTGGCTTCGCCGGGGCGATATCGAGCTCACGACAGAGGAAGCGGGAGAGTCTGAGGAAGTCGGACAGGAAGAACGCGAGCCGGATTGGCGGCGTGTGTTTGCGGTCTTTGATCCGGAATCGGGCTCCGAGGCCGAGATGGGTGGGGGAGTCTGATGCGCCGTGGGCTCGTGCTCATCGCTGTCCTGCTTCTGACCGTTGCTCTGGCGGCGGGGCTGACGGCGATGCTCTCGGGCGTGCGCGGGCAGAGCGAGGCGGTGTTCTCGATCGCCCAGCGTCATGAACAGAGGCTCGCGGCGCGTTCGGCGGCTTATGCGATCGCGCAGGAGCTCGGTGCGGCGCGAGAGCAGATCCTTGCGGGTGAATTGCCCGAGATCGCGGCGAATGAGAGTGTGATCCGCGCCGAGCATCGCTCGGGCTGGGGGTGGTCGCTCGGCGGGGACGACGGCTCTGGCGGACTTGAGAATCTGGCCGGTCGGTTGGACGTGAATGTGGCCACGGATGAGATGCTCGCTGCGCTGCTGCCCCATGATGCCGAGGCCGTGACCGCTGCCTCGCCGATTCGGACTCCGGGCGCCTTGCGCCAGATCCTCGATCACGAGCATGATGATGCGGAATCCGAAAACGATTCGGGGCTGATCGAGAGACTGACGCTCTTTAGTATCGATCCTCAGCTGCGGAGCGGCGCCGGAGGGCCGGCGGGCTCGCGTGGCACGCCTCGGATCGGGATCGAGTCCGGCGCGTCGACACCGATCGGGCTGTCAGTGGAAGGAGCGGCGCTCTTTGATGGCATCGCGGATGGTTCGTGGCGCCCCTCGTCACTGGGTCACATCCTGCGCGAGGCCTCGGCACGGGGCATTCCACAGGAGGACTGGGACCTGCTCCTCGACGCGGTCTACATCGAGAATGACAAGCCGAGGCGAGGGCTGATCGATCTGAATCATGCCGACGAGACTGTTCTTGCATCTTTGCCCGGTCTGGACAGTGTCCTTGCCGGAGCCATCGTGGACCGACGGGAATCGCTCTCGGGTGAAGACCGCTCAGGGCTTTCGTGGCCCGTGCGAGATGGCGTCGTCGATCTCGATACATACGCACAGCTCGTAGACCGGCTCACGGTTCGGTCGATGCAGATCGGCGTGAGATTTCGGGTGGTCTCCGAGCCCGAAGAACTCGGCGTGAACGCGGAATTCAACGCGCCGAGGCTTGAGGCCGATCTGCCCGAGATTGAGTATCACGGTGTTGTTGATCTCTCAGGGACCAGGCCGCGGTTTGTGTATCTCCGTGAGACCACATATGAGTCCTGGGAAGGCGGGGTCAGGCTGGTCAAGGGCGCAGAAGAGCCTTCGGATGAATCGGAGGACTTCGATTCGTTCCCCGAGGATCTGCCTGCGGGCGGCGACACACCGGATCAGGACATCGATCAAGAGCAGCCCCAGATGCAGGACGCGTCCGGGGCCTGGGGGCGGTTTGTCGCAGGGAGGGGCACGTCATGAGGTTCGCAAGCGTGGTCGAGCTTCGGCGGAATCGCCTCGTCGCGGCGTGGTCCGGCAAACGCCCGGGCTGGATCGATGAATCCATCCCTGAAGAGCTCGACGAAAGAGCACGAGGCGAGTGGCTGCGCGCAGCCATCAAGGACAGCGGCATGCCCTCGGGCAAGGTGTTGCTGGTTCTCCCGAGGCGCGAAGCGGTGCTGGTGCAGCTGGACATCGAGGTGCCAGAAGATGCGAGCGTTGCCGACCTTCACGGAATGGCCCGTGTGCGTCTTGGGACTCAGTCCACGATCGATGCCCAGAGATGCGTGATGGATGTCGTCCACACATCTGGCAGCAGCTATACGGTGTGCGCTGTCCCGGGGGACGTTGCGGATCGGACCCGCGAGGAGTTGCGGTCCGCGGGTCGATCGATTGCGGGCATGACCACACGCTCGGCCGGGCTCGGGGTCATGGCGGGCATCGATGGTGTCAAGATGATGATCCTTGCGGGCGAGCGCGAGGTGGAACTGGCGGTGGTCAGCGGGGGCGTCCCGATCCTGACGCGTCAGCTCAACCGCAACGGCGATATGGCAAACGACGCGGCGAAGATTGTCTCCGAGGCGCATCGCGCCGAGACGAGCGCTCGCATGCTGACGGGGATCGAGCCATTCTCGCGGATAGTGATGCACGCCGACGGCGCGATCGGTCCCGAACTGAGCAAGCAGGTTCAAGCCGAGCTGTCGATCCCGCTTCTGAAGTATGAACCCGCACAGCGGGGCGTTCCCGCGGAGATATGGCCTCTGATGGCCTTGGCGCAGGCCGGGGGCGAAGCGGTCCTGAATCTCCGGAGGGTCATGCCGGCAAAGGGGCTTCGCGTTCCGGCGGTACGGATCGCAATCGGATTGTCTTCTTTGGCGGCGATCCTGCTCATCGGATCGATGATTGTCCTCTCGGGCCAGAAGGATGCGCTCCGGAAGCGTGTTGCGACGCTTCGCAACGAGCTCTCGCAGCTGCAGAGCAAGAACCGGGAGCACCTGCGCGAAGAAGCGAGGCTGGTTCACCTTCAGAGCTTCATCGAGTCTGACTCCAAGTGGACGGATGAGATTGCATCCTTGTCCGAGATCCTGCCCGAGCGGGGCGTCGTGGTCGACAGGCTCATCGGGACAGAGTCCCGAGCAGTTTCGTTTTCAGCGGCTCGCACGGGGCAGGGGCGTCGCTATGAGGGTGGAAAGTGGACGAGCACCGCGCTCACCGAATTCGATCTCCATGCGAGCGTTGAGAACAGGAATCTGGTTCAGGAGGTTCGCCAGCGGCTGATCGATGATCCTCGCTTCGAGGTTGAGTCCAAGGGTCCTGAGCTTCCCGATCGGTTTGTCTTCCGGGTCACTGTGACGCCGGAGAAACCCAGTCAGTCAACAGAGGAGAAGCCACGATGAAGAAGTGGGTTCTGCTCGCGGTAGGTGTGGGGATCACCTTCCTTGTGATCTTGTCTGCTTTCCGGACTGTGTACATCAGACCGATGTCGGAGATGCGTAAGACCCTCAAGAGCTGGCACGAGGGTAAAGATCTGATGCAGCGCAGTCTTGCAGACGCAGCGCAGGTTCACCGATCGCTGGTTGCGATCGAAGAGACCGCGCTCGGTCCGACTGGCGAGCTCGCAGAGCATCGGCTCCGCGCGCTGCTGACAGACCTCTGCACGTCGGGCGGGCTCAGAGAGTATGTGATCGCGTGCCGAGAACCCAAGGCGGTCGGTAACCCCGCGGCGAACGAGAACCCGATGGAGTTCAGCCGCGAGATGCGCCGGCAGGCGGACTTTCTTGTGATCGAAACCTCCGTGACGGGGAGTGGATCATTAGATGCGTGCATGCGCACGGTGGCGCTTCTTGAGAGTCAGCCCTGGCTCCACCGAGTGAGCGGCGTCTCTCTCCAGCCCCGTGGCAAAGAACGGGTTCAGTTCGATCTCTCGGCGCAGCTGGTCACGGTGCTGATGCCGGACCTCGCGAGCGATCACACGGGCGACAGCGCGGTGGTTGTTGATGTTGATCCGAGCGCGTGGGCCTCGGTCATTGCCCGCAATCCGTTTGTCGTCGCGCCGCCGTTGCCGGAGCCCGCTTCCGCGGTTGCCGAGGTCGCGCCTGAGCCGACACGGGCGAAGCCGAAGCCTCTGGGTGACTGGATGGTGACAGGTCTGATGCGGACGTCCGGCGGGGGCGAGGCGATCCTGAGCAATACTAAAACGGGCGAGAGCCGGGTACTGATCCCGGGCGCCGAGTTGCTTGGGATGCAGGTATCCACGATCCTGGTCTCTGAGATCGTGATGATGGAAGGTGAGTCAGGGTATCGAGTTGCGCTTGGTCGCACGCTCGCTGAACGCGAGCCGGTTATCGAGTAGACTTGAACCACACGGAAGTGAACGCCGCGCGGAGTGTGGCGAGACAGGAGCTGGCGGAGATGCCAAGTCGAGCGAGTCGGGCCCTTCTACGGGTTCTTTGTGCGAGTGCCACGGTCGGCATGTTTCTGGGTATGGCGAACCACGCCGTCCCCGCTTGCGCGCAGGATGCAACAACCGCAGTCGAGCCGAGGATCGGGTTCGCGTTCAAGAACGCGCCCTTTGATACGGTGCTCGATTTCTTCTCAAGGCAATCGGGTGTTCCCATCATCTTTGAGGCAGACCCGCCAGCCGGGACGCTCACCTTTGTTTCCGCCAACGAGTACACACTCAACGCGGCGATCAGCGTGCTCAACCTCACGCTCCACCGTCACGATCGTTACCTGAGGCACGAGGGCGACTTCCTCTATCTGTCAACGCTCCCCGAAGCGGCCAAGCGAGCGGGGCAGTCTTATGAGAACCAACTCCCCGAGGGTGTCACTCCCGATCAGATCGTGACCATCACGATTCCGCTGAGCAACGCGAACGCGGCTCTTGTCGCAGAGCAGATCAAGCCGCTCCTGGATGCGTACGGCTCTGTGACCGCGGTGCCCGAGCAGAATATGGTCATCGTCGTTGAGACGGCAGCGCAGATCGAGCGCATCTCTCAGGTCATCCAGACGATCGATGACCGAAGACCTGTCGATTCATCGTACCGGCTCTTTCCGCTGCGCCATGCTCAAGCCGAGACCGTCGTCAATGCGCTCAAGGGTCTCGTTGGCACTCGCGTGCAGCGCATCATCATCGATAAGGATGGTCAGCAGCGCGTCGTTGAGGATGTCGATGTCGGGGGTCTGAGCATTCAGCCCGACACGCGCACGAATGCGGTGATCGTGGTTGGGCCGGAGTCTCGCATCGAGACGGTCGAAGAACTGATCGCGCTGCTCGATGCGGACGAGTCGGGCGCCATCGGAGGCCGACGACTCGTGACGCTCCCCCTCCGGACAGTGACGCCTGAGATCGCCTCGCAGAGGATCGCCCAGCTCTTTGCCGGAGTCGATCAGAAGCAGCGGCCGACCGTCGTCCCTCTGGAAGAAGCCGGCAAGGTCGCGGTGGTCGGCTCGGACGAGCAGCTCGTCCAGATCACCGCTCTGATCGACGAACTCGACCCCAGACGGACTGAAGCAGGAGGAGACGACCAGGAAGTTGCCCGGGTGATCTCCCTGGAGCACCTCACGGCACAGTCAGCCAGCGCCATCGCCGCCAAACTTCTGACCCCGCGCCAGTTGGCTGTGATCCGGATGGTACCCGGCCCGGATGCCAAATCCCTGGTCGTAGCGGGTCCGGTTGAGGACATCACACGGTTCGAGCAGCTGCTTGCTGGCATCGATCGCCCGGTCAGCGGCGCGCGAGAGGTCCGCCTGATCCAGATCGATGCCGCGGACCCCACGGCTGTGTATGCGAATACAGACAATCTTTACAGGACGGCTCAAGAGGGACACGAGCGACTCGAGCGATCGCTTGACGCCGAGTCCGGGGCCGTCACGCTCATCGGTGCTCGCGAAGATATCGAAGAATTTGTGCGCCTGCTGGGCGAGGCCCAGCGCGCCGTGCAGCTTGCGACCCAGACACGTACGTATGACGTCAAGGGCGAGTCGCCCGAGCAGCTTGCGGACCGTCTCCGAAGGATTACGACTCTGGTGCTCGGGGGCCAGGGCGCTACGCCCAGCATCCAGGCGATTCCCGAACTCGACCAGATTCTTGTGCGAGCTCAGCCCGCGCAATTCCAGCTCATCGACAGCCTGATCGAGCAGATCACGCAGAAGAGTTCGAGTGAGGTGCACGTCGAGGTTCTTCGCCTTCGCTCAGCGGACGCTCAGGGCCTGATCGATCGTGCGATGGCGATGGCCAAGCTCGCTCATCAGGATGTCCTGCCCGCCAATGTTCAGCACGATACAACGTCTGGAAATCTGATCGTGACAGGGGGCGCCGAGTCGGTAGCGGCATTCAGCGAGGGCCTCAAGCAGGCGCAGGCGCTCACGCCTCCGGCGCGGACGACACGCATCGTAGATGTGCAGCGTGCGAACGCGTCGGACCTTGTCGAGCCTTTGCGTTTGTTCCTGGCTTCCGCTGACCCGATCGATCCGGGGCGAAGCGTTCCCGAGCCGACCATTTCGGTGGTCGAAAGAACTAATAGCCTGCTGGTAGTCGCCGAGCCCGCTCAGCACGACATCATCGCTGCCCACATCAATCGGCTTGATGTGCTCGAGCAGACGGACCTCCCGCCCCTGCGACTCTTGCAGCTCCGGACCGCGGAAGCCCAGTCCATCGCGACGATGCTGACGGATCAGTACCGCCAGCGTCCGCAGACCGAACGCACCGCGCAGCCGGTCGAAGTCCGTGCAGACGCGGCGACAAACACTCTCATCGTCGCGGCGCACGAGGACCTCTTCCTCGACATCAAGGCCTTTGTGGAAGACCTGAACACCACACGCGGTGACGGCCCGGAACGGGTCACGAAGCTTTTCCCGCTCCGTGTGGCGCGAGCGTCTGATGTCGCACTCGCGATGGATCGCCTCTACCCGGAACCCCCGATTCCCCTTGACAGGCGTGGTGTGCCCATGCCGTGGCTTCGTGAGCCCAAGCAGGTCACCGTCTCGTCCGAAGAGAACAGCAATTCACTGATCATCGATGCGCCAGCGGACCGCATGGAATCACTCACCGAGCTTGCCGAGCAGCTCGACCGGGTGCAGGTGCCCGCAGCCGCGGAGCTTCGGACCTACCGCGTCGATAATGCGGACTTGCAGGTGATCGCGCAGGCGCTCACAGGCCTGGCCAGCCGCGGCATCTTGAGTTCACCCGCGCAGGCTGGTCGTCAGGCGGTGCAGGTCCTGATCGAGACCGAGCCACGAAGCAAGACTCTGATTGTCGCGGGCGATGAGGTGACCTTCAAGAAAGTCGAGCAGATGCTCGCCGACCTCTCGGCGGTCCCGGTTGAAAGAGAACTGCGGGTGGTCCCGATCGAAGGGCAGCTTGCAGCGGACATTGCCCGCAGGGCCGAGCAGATCTATGAGACACAGACGAAGACCATTCCCGACGCCAAGCCGATCGAGATCCGTGTGGACGAGGATTCGAACACGCTCGAAATCGTCGCAGAGACGGAGTCGATGCAGCGCTTCCTCACCGTGCTCGACGAGCTGCAGAGCCAGACAGGCCCTGCTCGCCAGATCAGGCTGATCGAACTCAGGTCTGCGGCGGCTGTCGACGTCGCGGGCTTCCTCGGCGAACTGCTCAGCACGAGCGCCGCGATCAAGCAGCATGGCGGGCCCATGCCCACGTTTGAGCCGATTGAGTCCACCAACTCACTGTTGATCTCGGCCTCGCAGGACGATTGGGCGGTGATCAACCCGCTGATCACATCGCTTGACACCGCCGACGGACAGGAGCGCCCGCCGCTGCGGATCATGCGCCTGCGTTCGACCGACGCTGACGGCATCGCTTCTGTCCTCCAGCAGTCATTCGACAGGAGATCGATTGCAGAGAAAGCGCGATTGCCGGTCGATATCCGGAGCGATTCTGCGACGAATACGCTCATCGTTTCGGCGCACCAGGATGTCATGCCGGAAATCGAAAGCCTCGTGGCGGACCTCAACGACGCACAGGCGATTGACTGCGAAGGCCGGGGCATCCAGATCTTCCCTCTCCGTGTTGCCCGTGCGGAGGAACTCGCCAAGACAATCGATCAGATGTACCCGGAGCCCCCGATGCCCGTGGACTCACGGGGTCGCCCAAGGCCCGACCTACGCCTGCCTAAAGAAATAGTGGTTCGCGCAGATGTGGCGACCAATTCGCTGATCGTTGATGCGCCCTCTGCTCGCCTGCCCGGATTCGAGCAACTCGTCCGCGAGCTCGATCGCGCCAAAGCCACTGAGGACATCGAAGTCAGGACGTATACACTTGCGCGAGCCGATCTGGCGTCCGTTCAAGCCACCTTGCGTGAGCTGGCGGATCGGAGCGCGCTCGGCTCAGCCGGTCGCACTCCTGTCACGATTACGACCGAAGCACGCGGGCGTAGTCTGATCGTCAGCGGGCCAGTCGACATATTTGCTTCGGTCGAAAAACTGATCAGTGACCTCGACGCCCAGCCCGACCTGCCCGAGCGAGTGCTCCGGCTCTACCGCCTCGAGCATGCACGAGCTGACCTGCTGGCCCCGATGCTCCGTGAGGCACTTATCGATCAAGCGAGAGAGGTGCTTGGCTCCGGACTCAACGAAGAGAACGAAGTGCTCAACATCTCGGCCGATGCTCGATCGAACACGCTGATTATCTTTGCGCCCGAGGTCGTGCAGCAGATTGCTTCGGAGCTTGTCAGGGCGCTCGACAGCGAGGCGTCTGCGAGTTCGAAGCATGTCGTTCGCGTGATATCGATGACCTACGCCGATGCGAATTCGGTTGCGCCCACGATCACAGCCGCCGCCGGTGCGATGGACATCGCCGCGGGCGAACGCCCTCTCATCTCAGCGGTGAGAGGGGTGAACTCGATCGTGATCTCAGGTGTTGCGGCCGATGTAGATCGGCTTGTCGACCTCATCGGTTCACTGGATGTCCGCCCTGTCGATTCGGAGTCCCCCGGTGTCGAAACGTTTGCACTCACGCATGCGTCTGCGATCGAGATCGCCCAGACGGTCGAGCGCCTGCTCGCCAACCAGCTTGAAACCGATCCGCGCGTGATGGCTTCGAGGCTGAGATACATCCGCGATGCAGCTCCTCCCGCACCGAAGGTAAGAGTCGAAGCCGACGAGCGGACCAACGCTCTGATCGTGTCGGCGCCGATGGAGACGATCGAGTTGGCTCGCGTCATCGTTGAGCGGCTCGATCAGCCGACGGGTGAGCAACCGACGATGATGACTTTCTCGCCGACACGGGCCAATCCCGTGAAGCTCGCTTCGGTCGTGGAGGGGGTGCTCGCCCAGACGCGAGCGCCGAGCGCACCTACCGCAGAGTTGCATGTCGAACTGGCGAGCGCGACGATCGTCGTGACCGGCCAGCCCGAAGAGGTCGCGCGGGCGGTGGGCTTGCTCTCAGAATTCGACGACCGCGCGATCGCGCTGCCGGAAACGTCGATGAAGATGGTTGATCTCAAGAACGCATCGGCCGAATCGGTTGCGCGCACCTTGACAACCGTACTGAGCGATCGCTCTCGGTGGCCGGCTGACCTTGTCCGCGCCGAGGAAGCTGGGATCGCGGTCAGTGCCCCTTCGTTTACTGCGGAGTCGAACTCGAACCGGATTCTCATGATCGCGCCGGCGCCGCTCCAGGCGCTTGCCGAGCAGCTTGTCGGCTCACTCGATCGATCTGAAGCGGATATCTCCCGCGATACGCAGGTGTACAACCTCCGCAAGGGTGATGCCGAGTCGATCGCTTCCGCCGTGAGATCGGCCATCCAGGCCGCGAGCCGAGCGGGCCAGCCGGTGGCGACTGTGACAGCCGAGCCTGTCAGCAACAGCGTTGTTGTTGTCGGAGATGCCGAGCAGGTCGCGCTGGCCGATTCGCTGATCCGCAGCATGGACGAGGCGGTTGATACCGATGGTGTCTCAGTCCGCACGATTCTCTTAACAAATGCCAGGGCCGAGGCTCTTGCTCCGATTGTTGATGAGATAGTCCGGCGCGAAGACGCGACGCAGATGCTCCCAAGCTGGATGATGGCGTCATACCTGGCGCAGGGCGGCTCGGTCCGCCAGCAGGCTCGGGTCGTCGCTGAGCCGAGGCTCAATGCGATCATCATCACCGGACCCGGACCGGTGCTCGATCTTGCCGAGCAGGTGATCGCAGAGCTTGACTCTTCGAGCCAGACTGCTTCCAACCAGCGTCCTGTTCGTGTGCTTCCTGTGCGTAATGCCGACGCTGCGGTTCTGGCCCAGACAATCGAGGCCGTATTTGCCGAGGATTCTGCCTCATCTCCGCAGCCGGTCGTTCGAGTCGATCCGGATTCGAACGCGCTGGTGATCCGTGCTGATCTCGAGCAATTCGCCCGTATCGATCAGTTGGTCCAGGAGCTCGACGCTGCCGCCGTGCTTTCGAGCAGGCAGCTTCGGCGCATCAGTGTTGATCCTTCGAGGATGGATGCGGGTGAACTCGCCGAAATCTTGCGCGGCATGATCCGGGAAAGTTCCGGGGCAAGTGTTGAGGTGCTCGACGCAACTCAGCTCGGAAAGCCTGAATCGGGCGTGAAATCGAAGCAAGGCGCGTTTCTCATGTCGCCCGGCGGGCACCCGCTTGAGTTCATCGCAGCGGCTGTCGGCGGAGCGGTGCAGGCACAGATCATTCCGTCAACGATTCTCTATTCGGCAGCGCAAAACAGCGATATTGCTGCGAAACCCGTGAATCAGCCGGAGGAGGATGGATCGCAGGCGGATCCAGAAATCCTGATTACCGTTGATCCCACAACAAATTCGCTGATTGTGACTGGCTCAACCGTGATGACCGATCGCATCGCGAAGCTCGCTCAGGAGATCCAGCAGCTCGCACCGATCCAGCCAACCAAGGCTCGCGTCGTTCGGCTGCCCGATGGTGTCGATCCGAACGCGGTGTATTCGGTACTCGCTCGAACGGTCCAGCAGATCGGATCGCGGAGTGAGTCGAATCCCGGCGGATTTACGGGGCGCGTTGCCATCGCTCCGGACACTGCGGGAAGCAGCGTCATCGTCTGGTCGAATGACACCGATTTCGCTTCTCTCGGACCGCTTATCGGGGCGATGGCTGAGCCCACTTCCGCCGAATCACGCGTCGTCAAGGTGTATCCCCTCAGCTCAGTGCGAGCGAGCAGAGCACTCAGCGCGGTCCGGGATTTCATCTCCCCAGCACCGAGCGGACAGCAGGCACGACGGATCCGATCGGCTTCGGTCGAGATCACCGGTGCGGACGGATCGAAGATGACTGCGGACATCGACGCCTCCCTCATCAGCGTCACAGCGGGTCCGGGGGATCACTCCTTGATCGTCTCTGCGCCTGGCTCGGCGCTCCCCGCACTCGATCATTTCATCGCACTCATCGATCAGACGCCTTCCGACATCCACTTGGGGATTCGGCGTTATGCACTCAAGACGGCCGAGGCGAGGAGTCTTGCGCAATCTCTGACGCAACTCTTCAATGCCCAGCGCCAGATTCAATCGGATCTGCCACGCCCCGCCATTATCGCAGACGCGAGGAGCAATACGCTCCTCGTCACGGCAACCACCGCCCAGCACGAAGAGATCACGGCCCTCCTGCCCACGCTTGATGTCGAAACGGATTCAGAGAGCGAAGTACTGGAACTGTTCAGGCTCACGAAGAACAGACCTTCTTCGGTGACAAGAGCACTCAACGAGCTCGTTCTCGCGGATGACCCGACCCTTCGGAGCAAAGTGCGCATCAGCGCTGACGACACGGTTGGCGTTCTCATGGTGCGTGCGCCGGAAGAGCAGCTGGTTGAGATTCGCAGAATTATTGCCGACTTTGATACCACGAGTGCGCAGGATCTCCCGATCCATACGCTGATGGTCGAGAAGGCGGATGCCTCTCAGGTCGCCGGTGCGGTGTCTCGCTTCTTTGCCGATCGCGATCGTGCGTTGAACAGAGCCGGCGGCAGAAGCACTCCGAGTGTTGCGATTACCGCCGATAGCCGGAGCGGTGCGATTGTGATTGCCGCCACCGATGATGATTTCGAACAGATTAAATCGCTCGTCGAGACGTTCGACGGCACGCCGGAGGCGAAGGATTTGCTCTATAGGGTGTTCCGCCTTGAGCACGCACGCGCATCCGATCTGGGCGGCATCGTTCAGAGTATTTCCTGGGAGCTCCAGTACGAGCGCATGTACGGAGCAAATCAGCAGGCATCGAACCAGAACAGGCTTTACGTCGAAGCGAACGATCGTCTGAATGCAATAGTCGTTCTTGGCTCGCCAGACCGGATGGACACCATCGAGCGCGTCATCGCAGAACTCGACGTTCCGACCGGTGAGATGGGCGAGATGACACTCAAAGCGATCGTCCTCAAGAAGTCCGATGCGAACGCCGTTGCGCGGGTCATCCGCGAATCTACCGCAACTCCTGGGTGGCGAATCTGGCAGGGGCGTGATCCGGAAGCCGTCGTCGCCGAGGTGGATCGCACGCGCAACGCTGTGCTTCTGATTGGCAAGCGCGAGCGTGTCGAGCTCGCAACCGGGTTCGTTGATGAGATCGAACGTGCTGGCGTCGAGGGCGGCGACCAGGTCTCGACAATCCGCCTGGAACACGCCAGAGCTGACCGCGCCGCGCAGGCAATCACCAGGTTCTTTGATTCGCGAGCCAGATCCCAGGGCATATCGACGACGGGCGTCACCGTGGTCGGATCATCCGATGGGAATGTCGTCGTGGTCGCCGCAAACGAGAGCGACACAACTCTTGTCAAGCAGCTCATCTCCGACATCGATCAGCCCGAGCTCGGCGAAGACCGGGAGATCGAGGTCTACTCGCTCCGCAATGCGAACGTGACCGAGACATCTCGCACGGTGACCTCGATGTTCCCGACGGCAGGGGGCCGATCCGAGGACCGAGTGATCGTCACGCCGCAGACACAGACGCGGTCGCTGATTGTCTCTGCTCCGCTCAAGCTGCAGGCGCCGATTGCAAATCTCATTGCTGAGCTGGACAGACCGCCAACGGACGAAGAGGCGAGGATCGTGACCGTCACGCTCAAGTCAGCGCTTGCGGTCAATGTTGCAGAATCGCTTCGGCTCGCTCTCCCCGAGAATGTCCAGGTCAAGGTGACGCCGGTTGAGCGCAGCAACTCTCTCCTGCTGACGGGTTCGGAAGAGGCCATCAAGCTGGTGATGCAGCGGATCGAAGAGCTGGACGCCGAGCCGACGCGGAACTTCATGGAGTTCCGGCGCGTCCGCATCGCACACGTTGACGCATTCGACGTGGCGAGCACGCTCCGCACGATTACTCGTTCTCGGCCTGCCGGCCCCGGCGGATCGCGTTCGGGGATCGATTACAACTCGGACGACAACACGATCTCTATCAGCGCATTCGCCGACGAGCTCGACGAACTCCTCGGGATCGTTGCTCAGCTGGATATGCCAAGCGACTCCGAACGAAAGACAGAGTTTGTTCCGCTGGAGTTTGCCAACGCCACGCAGATCGCAGAGGCCTTGGACACGTTCTTTGGGCCTTACGCGATCGCGGCTACGACTCCGGGTGCTCGGCGCGTCACGATTGTCCCGGACGCAGCGTCCAATTCGCTCGTGATCAGCGCCGACAAGAGCGAGTGGGAGAGTATCTTAAAGCTCCTTGCGACGCTCGATAACGAGTCGTACGACACGTCGCGTCAGCTCGCGGTCATCAAGCTCGAGTACGCAGACGCCTCGAGCGTCGCCGGCGCGCTCGATGAGGGCTTCCGAGCAACAATCGACGCGCAGCTCCGGCGCGATCAGGCGAGACAGCAGAGCCGGCAACAAGGCAATCGAGAGAACCAGGCGCCAGCACCGCCGGTATTGATCCGAGCCGAAGATCTGCCAACGGTTTCTGCCGAGACCGAGACCAACTCACTCGTGGTCTTTGCTTCTCGCAAGGATCTCGATCGCATCCGGAATATCGTCGAGCAGATCGATAGGGCGGAATTCGCGGAGTATCCCCAAGCCCGAATCATCCCGGTCACGCAGGGCAGGCCCAGTCAGATCGCAGTAGCCGTCCGCGAGCTGTACGGGCGCCAGACACAAGGGGCTCAGGGCAAGCGATCTGTTCTTGTCTTTGGCGACGATGCCAGCGGTACTCTGATCGTCCGCTCGGACGATCGGACTTTCGTACAGATCGAAGCGCTCGCAGAGGCGGTTCAGGAGCAAAGCGACAGGAGAGGCGTGAGAGTCCGCGTCTTAGCTCTTGAGCATGCCCCCGCCGCGAGGATTCGCACGGCCCTCCTTGATGCGTACCAGCGTACCGCTGAGACAAGAGGGGAATCGCTCTCAATCCAGGTCGATCGCACTCGCAACGCGCTCGTGATCGCCAGCACTGAGGAGCTCTTCCAGGAAATCAGCCTGACCGCAATGGAACTCGACGGCCAGCTTGACAATCAACCCGAGGGGCAGCAGAACAATCTACCCGGTGTCTTCGGGGGAGTCCGCATCGTCGATATCCAGAACAATGATCCCGCTGGCGTGATCCAGCTGCTGACAGAGCTCGGCGTCACACGGCCCGCTTCGCCCGAGCAGGCGAGCATTGTTGCCGACCCGGTATTGCTCAGCGCTCTCGCGTCGCGCCGAGCGATCGCAGTCACAGGCAATCCCGCCGATGTGGAAACGGTCGCAAGACTGATCCCAACGCTCGATCAGGAAGCGATCGTTCCCGCTCATGCTGCTGCGATCATCACCCTGGATATCGCTGACGCCGCCACAGTTGTCGGCACGCTCCGTGAAATACTGACTCCGGCCAGCGGTGCGACGGGAGCGTCCCCGGCTCTAGCGGCCGCAGAGCATCTGCGCCGCATCAGTGTCTCCAATGGTGCCGAGGATCCCTTGCTGCTCGACCTTGCGGCGCCGCTGCGAATCATCGCGGATTCGGCGACGAATTCAGTGATCGTGGCTTCGACCGATGCGAATGTCCGAGGTGTGCGCGAGCTGACCAAGATGATGGACCGACTTCCAGTTGGAGAGGCCGTGCTTATCAGGGTTTTCCCACTGAACACCGCCTCTGCAGACCGAGTGCGGACAATCATCGAAGATCTCTTCCGCCAGGGCGCTCAGCTCAGCAATATCCCCGGCACGAATCGGCGTACTCAGCCGAGCACCGCGACCGGCCAGGCGCTCCTCAACGAGATTGCGATGAGTGTTGATGAGCGCAGCAACTCGCTGATTGTTGCGGGGCGGGAGGAATCGGTTGCTCTCGTCGAGGTTCTCATCGGTGATCTTGATGGTGAGCAATCGTCGAGCTGGGTAGAGCCCGCGTTGGTCATGCTCAAGCACGCCGATCCTCGCGAGTTGGCCCAGCGTCTCAACTCTGTGCTGGTGAACGGGCTGACAGATACGCCCGAGTCCGAAGCTCTCCGCAGGCAGGCCGGCAGGATTCGCCTCGCCGGCACGGGTGCCGAAGGCGAAGCGATCAGGAACGCTGATCTCTTTACTGCCGCGGGCACACTCATCATTGAGCCCGAGCCCAACCTCAGGGCGCTGCTTGTGCTCGGAAGCCCAGCCAATATCGAGGTCGTTCGCGGGCTTGCTTCGATGATGGACATCGAGGCCGCCGCCGCATCGAACCGTGTTCGCCTCTTCCCGCTCGAGCATGCCGCGGCCGATCGGATCCTGGGCATTGTGACGGGGCTCTTCAACGAGCGATCACGTCTGCCTTCTTTCCGGGAAGAAGACCGGATTCTCGCTGCGGTGGATGCTCGCACCAACACACTCATCGTCTCGACCAGCAATGAGAGCTTCGAAGTGCTTGACGCTCTTCTGGCCTCACTGGATTCTGCGGATCCGAATTACGCGGTCGGGCTTCATGTGATCACGGTTCAGGGCGGGGATGCCGTCCAGCTGGCGCCCAAGATCGAGCGTCTGATGCGAGAACGGATTGCCGCGACCCAGAGATCCGGGAGTGTCAGTTCGCCGCTCGATACGTTCACGATCGAACCGGAAGCAGCGACGAACAGCCTCATCATTGCCGCCAGCGAAGAGAATCTCGTGCTCGTGCGGGAGCTCCTGACCGCCCTGACCGGCGAAGAGACGCAGGCCCTCTCGCGCGGATCAACCGTCGAGGTAATTGTCCTGACGAGCACACGTCCGTCGGACGCCGCACAGGCGGTGACCGAGTTCTATGTCACTCCGGAGAACCAGCGCCGGGGCCCGGGCTCTGTTGGGGTGATCGCCAACGAGAGACTCAATGCTCTCGTTGTTCGCGGCACAGCGGGTGATATCGAAGCCGTTCGCGAACTGGTTGCTCGGATCGATACCGCAAGCCCTCTGGCGGTCCAGAATGTGCGAAGGATCGAGCTGAAGACAGCCAATGCGTACGAGGTTGTTCAGCTCCTCGACGAGGTGCTCTCGGGCAGGGCGATCTCTGGTGCCAGAACGCGTTCGGGACAGGCTGTCAAGCTTCGGTTCTACCGCCAGAAGCTGATCGAGGACCTCGAAGCCACCGAGAAGTACACGGAAACAGAGATCGACGCGGTCGTTCGCGAGCAGGTCGCGCTGACGCCTGAGCTGCGAACCAACTCTGTGCTGGTCTCTGCGCCACCGAACGTCATGGCCTTTATCGAGTCGATGATTTCGGATCTCGATACAACGTCTGCCGGCACCCGAAAGATCGAGAAGTTCAGGCTTGTCAATGCCGATGCGCGTGCCATGGCCGATGTGCTCCGCAACCTGTTCAGCCTCAGGCAGAGCGGAAGCAACAGCCTGTTCCTCGTCCCGACGTCTGGGGTTGATGCAAGCGTGCTTGCTGAGGACCAGCCCGAAGGCCAGTTTGGCTCGCAGTCGCTCACGCCCGTCCCGGATGATCGCCAGCAGCTTGCGATCACGATCGATGCTCGAACCAATACGCTCATCGTGTCCGCGACCGAGGAGTACCTCGAACTCGTGCGGGACGTCGTCGAAGAGCTCGATTCGATCATCGCGACCGAGCGAGAGCAGATCGTCTTCGATCTTCAGTACGCACAGGCCGAAACGGTGCAATCCACGCTCCAGAGTTATTTCGAATCCGAAGCCGCACGCATCCGTGACATTCTCTCTCCAGGCCAGGGCGGATCGCTGACAAGGCAGCTGGAGCAGGAAGTCACCGTTGTTGGCGACCCCAAGAGCCAGAAGGTGCTTATCTCGGCGTCGCCGCGGTATATCGAGACTGTCCGTTCGATCGTCCGCGAGCTCGACGCGGCTCCCCCTCAGGTCATCATCCAGGTTCTGCTGGCCGAGGTCACACTCGATGATTCGGATCAGTGGGGCATCGCCTCTGATGTGTTCGACGTTGGCGGTGACAACTACGATATCGGATTCCTGGGCGCGGGAGCGTCCCTTGCTACCGCACTGGGTGTACCGAACCTCTCCGTTTCGTCGACGGATTTCAATCTCCTGGTCCGGGCACTCCAGGCGCAGGGCAAGCTGGAGATTCTCTCGAACCCGCGTCTGACCGTGAACAACAACGAGTCGGCCTCGATTCAGGTCGGCGAGAATGTCGCGTTGCCCGATGAGGTCGAAACGCTCAACGACGGGCGGACACGTGCCAGCATCCGCCGGGAAGACGTCGGCGTATTGCTTTCGGTCACACCCTCGATCAGCTCCGACGGCTTCGTCCGTCTCGATATTCAGCCCGAGATCTCGGTGGTCAGCGAGCGAACGACTCAGATCTCTGAAGATTTCGAGGCTCCGATCATCAGCACACGAAGAGTCGACACGACGGTCACGGTGCGCGACGGCCAAACGGTGGTCATCGGCGGTCTTATCCAGACGACCCAGGAAGACCGTCGAACGAAGGTGCCCTTCCTGGGCGACATCCCTTTCCTCGGGATACCATTTCGAAGCCATGACATCAAGAACGTGCGGACCGAGCTGCTGGTCATACTGACACCGCAGGTGATATTTGGGGGCGTCAACGGCGGGTCTCATCTGCTTGATATCGATACCGATCGCACGCTCCGGAATTACAGCGATCCGGATCGCCTCCTGCAACTCCTTGAGAATCACCGTCCCGAGAAGGCCGAGGAGCCCAATGTTGACGCCGAGCATGCCAAGGAACCCGAGGCCGAACCAGCGGTTACGACTCCGCCAAGTGAGTAAAGAAACAGTGAATCGGTCTAGGGGCATCGCTCGAGCGAGCATCGTCCTTGCGATCTGTGCCCTTCAGGGCTGCGTTGCCGATGGTCCGCAGCCAAGAACAAAGCCGAGCATCGGGCCGCAGCCTCGGAACTCGCAGGCGGACGTTCTGCTTCTGAACCTCGGCCCGCCCACGGACTCCGATGGCGATACCACGCCGGATACATTCATCGCGAGTGTGCACATCTTCGACGAACGTTATCAGCTCCCTGTTGAGATCGCTGGGAAGATGACCATCATGATGTATGCGGAGAGCGATGAGACGCCGCTGCATACCTGGTCCTTCGAGGGCAGCAAATTGCAGCAGCAGATGATGCGGGCCCAGGTCGGACCCGTATACCGGTTCCGTCTGCGTGTCCCGATCGACGCCGAGCCTGTCCGGAAGAAATACGTCACGGTTCAGTGCATCTTCGAGGAACCTACCGGAGAGCGAACCCAGGCCTGGCACCGGGATTTGCCCTGGATGTCGGTTCTCCGCTGAGTCTTTGCAAAGCCTTAACAGACTCTTGGCCTCCACGGGCCAACGCTTCTTGAGCAGAAATACCTGCTTTGGAGATCAGCCATGCTCAAGAGAGTGATGCTCGGAATCGCTGCTTCCGGCTTTTTGGTCGGCAATGTGACAGCCCAGGACAAGGCAAGCCCTCTTGATCAGGATTTACCGAACTACAAGGCCGTTCAGGGTGTGACAGGCTCGATCAAGAGCATGGGCTCTGACACGATGAACAACATCATGACGCTCTGGGGAGAGCTGTTCATGAAGGCCTACCCGGGCGTTTCGGTCGAGGTCATCGGGAAGGGGTCTTCGACGGCGCCCCCTGCTCTGACTGAGGGGCAGGCCCAGTTTGGACCGATGAGCCGCGAGATGAAGGCAGCCGAGATGGACCGATTCGAAGAGGTTCACGGGTACAAGCCGACGCTCATCCGTACCGGCATCGATTGCCTTGCGGTCTTTGTTCACAAGGACTGCCCGTTGGAGTCGCTGACTCTGGAGCAGGTCGCGGACATCTTCTCCGTCTCGGGCCCTCAGATGACCTGGGGTGATCTTGGCATTACAGACTCGGGATGGCGTAACCAGCCGATCACGCTTTACGGGCGGAACTCGGCATCGGGTACCTACGGCTACTTCAAGCAGGTTGCCCTCGACGGCAATGACTTCAAGGACACCGTCAAGGAGCAACCCGGCTCATCTGCGGTTGTCCAGGCCATCGCCACCGACCAGTACGCCATGGGCTATTCGGGAATCGGTTATGCCACCCAGGACGTCAAGGCGTTAGAACTCGCGGAAGACTCATCGAGCGAAGCATTCTCGGCCGAAATCGAGCACGCTTATACAGGCGAATACCCGCTGGCACGCTTCCTTTACGTTTACATCAATCACAACCCGGGTCGCACGCTCGAGCCCCTGCGCGCCGAGTTCATCAAGCTGATATTCTCCCGCCAGGGACAGGAAGCAGTCCTGAAAGATGGCTACTTCCCTCTCCCTGCTACCATGGCGGCAGAGGAACTCGAGAGCATCGGGCTCTAAGCCTTTCTCTGGGGAGAGTGACGACTTGCCAAACTCGCAAGAGCAGCTCGTCCGTCCTCTCCACGAGCAATTCCGCCCGCGCCGACGCGTAGTATTTATCGACAAGGCCGCCGAGAGCATCATCACTCTCGGCGGCCTTGCTGTTCTCGCAGCTGTCCTCGGAATCATGGCCTATCTGCTGTGGGTCGTGTATCCCCTGACTCAGCCCGGCAAGGTGGAGTCGACCAAGCAGGTCGCTATCGACTCTGACCCATCATTTGTGTTGATCGACGAGTACGAGCGTCTCGTCACAATCGCCGAGCCCACGGGCCAACTCAGATCACTCTCCCTGGACTCCGGCGAGATGATCCCCGAGGCGATCGACCTTGGCCCGTTCGAGAGTGCGATGTACTCGCCTTCGACGGGTCTCCTTGCCTTCGCTCGGGCCGATTCATCCGTCGAAGTGGGATCGCTCTCGCATCAGACAGCGATCTTGAGACGTTCAAATCTCGAGAGCGGACTCCCGTCACTCGAGATCGGAGAAGTCCTGACGATCGCAGATGGTGTTCTTGAGCGTACCGGAGAAGATCAGTACCGCAAGATCACGCTGAGCTACAAAGAAGCCGGTCTGATCGAAGCCACCGAGATCCCTTCGAAGATTATCGCCATCGACGCCGAGGAGTTCGGCCGCGACAAGGTTGTCGCCGCGATGTATGCCGATGGGACCGGCAGCGTCATGATCATGACCGCACGCCGATCCCTCGTTGGAAACTCGGGCGACGTCAAAGTTCGGACGCTGGCCATAGTCCGGGCGGACTCGTCAGAGATTCCGGCGTGGGTGACCTTGCTCGACAGCGGCAATGATCTCGTACTGATCTTTCCAGATGGCCGGGCAGATCGCTACGCCAGAGGAAACTCATCGTATGAGTTCGCTGAGTCTGTGCAGCTGATCGACGCCGATGCGAAAGTGGCTTCGGTCCTGCCCCTGCTTGGCCGAAACTCAATCCTGATCGGAACAAGCCTTGGCGAGGTGAGGACCTGGATGCTGACCCGCGGCGATTCCGCGGGCGGCGATCGCACGCTCGTCAATGTCCGAAACTTCCAGATCGGGCAGTCTCCGATCACACGGCTCGCCACGAGCTTGCGGGATCGGACTTTCATCGCAAGTGATACCCAGGGTCAGATCCGGCTCTGGCACGCGACATCGGGCAAGCTCGTCGGGATGGCGCAGGGGCCGGACACAGCAAAGGCCGTCGTGATCAGCCCGAAGCTCGATGGTTTCCTCTCGATCGGAAACAACGGCATATCCAGCTGGCACCTGGAGCCGGGCCACCCGACCGTGACTCTTGAGTCGCTCTTTCTGCCTGTGTGGTACGAGGGTGATCAGAGCCCGAGCCTTGTCTACCAGTCGACAGCCGCGGACGATTCTGCCGAACCGAAGCTCAGCCTGACACCGCTCATCTTCGGCACACTCAAAGCAACGGTCTTCGCGATGCTCTTTGCCGTTCCGATTGCGGTGATGGCTGCGGTCTATTCGAGTGAGTTCCTGTCCAAACGGCTCCGCACGAAGGTCAAGCCCGCGATCGAAATGATGGCGTCGCTTCCTTCGGTCGTACTCGGGTTTATCGCAGCGATGATCCTGGCACCATTCGTTCGAGATCACCTCTCGGCCGTTCTCGTCGGGTTCGTCGTGGTCCCGATCGCGGTCCTGCTCGTCTCGGGCGTCTGGCCACTCCTTCCCGGGAACCTCGCCTGGCGGCTCCCGCAGTCGGTTCAACTCGGGTTCATGCTCTTGGCTTGCCTGATCGGGATAGGGGTCTCCGCAGCGGTCGGACCTGTCATCGACCGTGGGATGTTTAGTCTGAACTCAGCGGAGGAGGCCGTGCTCGCCGGGCAAGTTGAGCCCGCAACCGAGATCCCGGAATGGGCCGAGAGCAAACAATCCTTTACGCTCTCGGAGCGCAATCGATTGCGGGCAGAGGGCTTGTTTGTCCAGAATGACCGTGTTGTCACGCCTGTTCGAGACAACATTGAAATCGCCTCAGCTTCGGTGCATTCCCCCCTCAAAGTCTGGCTGACCGGCACGATCGGCTCGCCCGTTCCCGGCTGGGTCGCGGTCCTGTTCGTGCCATCGCTGGCGATCGCGGGACTGCTCGCGATGAGCATCCGGCGACAGAGCGCCGCGCGTTGGATGCCGCTCACACGTGTGGCGGTTTCGATCGCGATCGCTGTCCCGCTCGCATTCGTCTTGGCTCGGATCTGTGTCGCCCTTGGCTGGGACGCTCGGGAATCGATTCTTGGCACCTTCACTCAGCGCAATACATTCGTCGTTGGCGTCATCATGGGCTTTGCCATCATCCCGATCATCTTCACACTCAGCGACGACGCCATGCAGAGCGTGCCCAACGCACTCCGGGCTGCCAGCCTCGGAGCCGGCGCGACACAGTGGCAGACAGCGATGCGGATCGTTTTCCCAGTAGCCGCCAGCGGCATTTTCAGTGCCATCATGATCGGGCTTGGTCGGGCTGCCGGTGAGACCATGATCGTGCTGATGGCCACTGGGAACACACCCGTCATGGACTGGAACATCTTTGGTGGCCTGCGCACGCTCTCGGCAAATATTGCCGTCGAGCTTCCTGAGGCCGACCGGGGCGGCACGCACTACCGCGTGCTCTTTCTCTGCGGGGTTGTGCTCTTTGCGATCACCTTTGTCGTCAACACGTCCGCAGAGATTGTCCGCCAGCACTTCCGCAAGCGGAGCGCCCTGCTGTGAGCGATGAGGCAACACACACTCTTGAGCTCCAGCCGACTCCCCTGCGGGCCCGCGGCACTTCCGGCACCTGGCTGACCGGCATGGCTCTGATCGCTTGCATCGCGATGATCCTTGGCCTCCTCGGACTCATCCTTTTCAGCGGCGCCGGCACGTTCTGGCAGAAGCCCATCCAGCAGATCACGCTCGAGTCGGGCGAGACCTTCCTGGGTATGAGCTTCCGCTCAGAGAGCAACCCGGAGATGGGCCAACGCACGCTCTTCCGGGTCGGCAATCGCGACCTCGGCCAGCAGCCCTTCCGATGGGTCGACAACAACCAGATCACGAGTCGTTCGACACCCGATGAGGTCGTCCTCGTTGAAAGATACGAGTGGGGGATCTGGCTGGGGATCCCGTCCCGACTCATCGAGATCGACGATGCGGGGAACGAGAACGTTGTCGCCGAGGGGCATGCAGAGGTGCTGGCAAAGCTCCCGGAATACAGACGCGAAGCCCACGAGCGTCACGCGATGGCCGAGGAGATCCGGAGCAAGAAGATTGCTCACCTCAACCGCAAACTCGAGCAGCTCAGGCTGGAAGAACTCAACGCCAGGCTCCGGGCGCGTGAAACCGACAAGAATGGGCGCATCGGCTACATTCTGTGGGGCGTTCTCGTCGCGGCGTGCCTCGGCTCGATCCTGGTCGCTCCCCGGCTGCGGTCGCCGCTGGCGAAGCGAGTGCTACTGCTCGTAGCCGTCCTCTCGGCTGTAGCAGTATTCGTTGAAAGGCCCTGGACCGACCGTCCGCTCTCCAAGGAGAGGCTCACAGAGTTGCTCGAGAGCACCGCTCAAAGGCGAGTCGCGCTGACTCAGCAGTTTGCTGAGCTGACCCAGCGCGTCGCCGAGATCGAAACCGAGGACGCCCGCTTCCGCATCGAGATCGTCGATCCGAAGACGGGCCAGTTTGCCGCCATTTCTCAGAGCCAAGCGAACGAAGCGATGAAGATCTCCCAGATCATCCGCATCGCCGAAGCCAACAATCTGGGTTTCGCTGGAAAACTCCGGCTGTATGCCGCACGCTGGTGGGAGTTTGTCTCGGCAGCTCCACGCGAAGCGAACACAGAGGGCGGCGTTTTCCCTGTGATCATCGGGACACTGCTTGTCACGCTTCTGCTCACCGTTGCGGTGGTGCCATTGGGCGTGATGGCGGCCCTCTACATGCGTGAGTACGCGAAGCAGGGATTCATCATCAGTATTCTCCGTGTTGCGATCAACAATCTCGCGGGCGTCCCGAGCATTGTCTATGGCGTCTTTGGACTTGGATTCTTCTGCTATGGCATAGGCGGCGTCATCGACGGCGGGCCCGATCCATCGCTCGTCCTGCGTGTCGGCCAGTGGTGGGTTCTTCTCCTGATCGCCTCTGGCTTTGCGTTTGTTGCGATGACGCTCTCCTCTTCCGGCCCTCGGCACAAACGAAGCATGTGGGGGGGCGTTGCGTGGGGCGTCGTGGCGCTGCTTGCGATCGTTGCCGTATTCACCACGCCGTACTTCGAAGGCTTCTTCCGCGCCAAGCTGCTTGACGGTTCGCCAACCTTTGGCACCTCGGGTTTGCTATGGGCCTCACTCACGCTCGCGCTCCTGACGCTCCCGGTGGTCATCGTGTCGGCCGAAGAGGCCATCGCCGCTGTGCCCGCTTCCTTGCGGGAGGGCAGCTACGGCTGCGGTGCCTCGAAATGGCAGACAATCCAGCGCGTCGTTCTGCCGGGGGCGATGCCGGGCATCCTGACGGGGGCGATTCTGGCGATGGCTCGCGGCGCTGGCGAGGTGGCACCTCTGATGATCGTGGGGGCGGTCAAACTGGCCCCGCAGCTCCCATTCGAGGCTCGATTCCCCTTCATCTTCGCGGATCGCAGTTTCATGCATCTTGGGTTCCACATCTACGATCTCGGGTTCAAGAGCCCGGATTCTGAGGCCGCCCGTGGCTACGTTTGGACAACGACCCTCCTGCTTGTCACACTGGTTGTGCTGATGAACCTCACCGCAATCCGGATCCGCACGAAGCTCAAGGCCAGATACCAGTCGGGACAGTTCTAGTGATCACCATGACGACACAACCCACCAAGCCGACGAAGCCGTCTATTTCCCAAGCGGTGCTGGAAGGCGCTTCGTTCAATGCCGCCCGGCACAAGGAAGTGGCAGCGATCGAATCGGTGCTCGACATCAACGCCTTCTCGCTCTGGTACGGCGAGAAACGCGCCCTCTATGACATCTCGATGAACATCCCGCGGGGCAAGGTCACGGCACTCATCGGACCCAGTGGTTGCGGCAAGTCCACGCTTCTCCGCTCCGTCAACCGACTCAATGACCTGGTCCCATCCGTTCGAACCACCGGTGAGATGCTCCTCAACACCCGTTCGATCTATGACCCCGGAGTCGATGTGATCGCGCTCCGCAAACGAGTCGGGATGGTCTTCCAGAAATCCAACCCCTTTCCGATGTCCATTTTCGAGAACGTGGTCTACTCGCTCCGCATCGCTGGCGAGCGCAAAAAATCCGTCCTCCGCGAGACCTGCGAGAGGGCCCTCCAGTCGGCCGCGATCTGGGATGAGGTCAAGGACCGTCTCCACGATTCGGCGCTTGGCCTTTCGGGCGGTCAGCAGCAACGCATCTGCATCGCACGGGCGGTGGCTGTGGAGCCCGAGGTCCTCTTGATGGACGAACCCTGTTCGGCTCTGGATCCGATTGCGACGGCCCGGATCGAGGAACTCATCCACGAGATTTCGAGCCGTTATACGGTCCTGATCGTGACCCACAACATGCAGCAAGCCTCAAGAGTGAGCGACTTTACGGCCTTCATGTATCTGGGCCGACTGGTCGAATACGGCACGACCCGCCAGATCTTCCAGAACCCGCACCTGCCCGAAACAGAGCAGTATGTGACAGGGCGGTTCGGCTAAGAACCCGGGAATCCGACCAAGGTCCGATTTTTGAGGCTTCCGAGTTGGATCTGGGCGGGCAAATGGCCGACCTTCAGGCATAACATCAAGGTAGTGCCACCCATAGCCGGCGCTGGGCGGGGTTTGGCAGACGTTTTCAGCGCTTGACGATGAGAATCCCATGAGCACCGGGCCGAAGGCTCAACGTCCGAGTGTCAACGGCTGGAACGCCGAGTACCTCGATTCTCAGTACCAAACCTATCTCAAGGACCCGATGTCGGTGCCGGCGGATGTTCGAGCCTTTCTCCAAGGTTACGAACTTGCCCTGGGAGAGTCCCCCTCGTCCCGAGGAACGGGCCAGTATGACCTCGAGAAGGTCCTTGTCGCCTACAGAGGACGTGGGCACCTGGGTGCCAAGCTCGATCCGCACGACCGCCCGCGGACCAGACCCGATGCGCTGAGCCTCGACTGGTTCGGGCTCACCGAAGCGGACCTCGAGCAATCGGTCGACGCGAGCGTTGTCGGAAAGACTGGTTCGCTCACGATCCGCCAGATCATCGAGCGCATGGAGATGCTCTATCTGGGGACCGTGGGTGTCGAGTTCCTGCATATCGAGGACTATGAGGAACGGGCCTGGATCGTCCATCAGTGGGAAGCCATCGATGGGCGTGTCGAGCTCAACAAGGGCGAGAAGATCCACATCCTCGAGTTGCTCTTGAATTCCGGCGCTTTCGAGTCCTTCCTCCAGAAGCGCTATCCGGGTGAAAAACGTTTCAGCCTCGAGGGCTCCGAATCGCTCATCCCGCTGCTCGATCAGCTTCTCGAGCGCCTCTCCGAGCACGGCGCCGAAGAAGTCGTCCTGGGGATGGCCCACCGCGGTCGCCTGAACGTTCTCAACCAGATCATGGGCAAGACCTATGAGCAGATCTTCACCGAGTTTGAAGATACCTGGAACGACGAATACTTCATGGACGAGGGCGGCGACGTCAAATACCACCGTGGATACTCCGCGGCGCGCCAGTTCGGCAACGGCAAGATGCTCCATCTGGCCATGGCCTCCAACCCAAGCCACCTCGAAGCCGTGGGCCCATTGGTCGAGGGGCGCTGCCGCGCCAAGCAGCGCCTCCGCAACGACAAAGATCGCCAGCGCGTGGTCCCGGTCATCATGCACGGCGACGCCGCTGTCGCGGGCCAGGGGATCGTCGCAGAAACGCTGAATTTCTCACAGCTCGACGGCTACACCACGGGCGGGACCATCCACGTCGTCGTGAACAACCAGATCGGCTTTACGACACGACCCGAGGACAGCCGCAGCACCACCTATTGCACCGACATCGCAAAGGCGATCGGGGCTCCGATCTTCCATGTCAACGGCGAAGACCCCGAGGCGGTTGTTACGGTTGCTCGCCTCGCTGCGGACTACCGAAACCGGTACAAGAAAGACGTCTTCATCGATCTGTGGTGCTACCGCAAGTACGGGCACAACGAGCAGGACGAACAGTCGTTCACTCAGCCGATCCTGGCCAAGCTCATCAAGCAGATGCAGCCCCTGATGAACACCTACGCGGCCAAGCTCCGCGACGAGGGAGTCATCACCGAGCACGACCACTCGCTCCTGAAGAAGCGTGTGGAAGACATGCTCGACCAGGCGCAACAAACCGCAAAGAGCTCGCCCAAGGACCCCGTGATCGACCCAGGGAGCATGAGATGGGCGGGCTTCGAGCACGCCTATTCGCATGTCCCCGCCGAAACCGCCGTGGACGAGGACCTTCTCAAGCACGTCTGCAAGACGCTCGGGACCGTACCGGAAGGCTTTCAGGTCAACCGCAAGCTCAAGCAGCTCCTCGACAGCCGAGCCAATCTCTGGGACGGCCAGAAAATCAGCTACGCCGACGGCGAGATCCTTGCGTTCGGAACGCTCCTTGCCGAGGGCAACGCGGTGCGCCTCTCGGGACAGGATTCCCGGCGAGGCACGTTCAGCTCCCGCCACGCGGTCCTGTACGACGCCGAGACAGCCGAGTCCTACAACCCGCTGAATCACATCTCCGAGCCCGGTATCTTCGGCGATCCGGAAAAGGGCCCGGGCACGATCGCGCCAGACGGACGCAAGCGTCAGTCGAAGTTCTGCGTCTACGACAGCCCGCTCTCGGAGGCTTCGATCCTCGCCTTCGAGTACGGCTATTCCCTCGCGGACCCGAGCATGCTCGTCTGCTGGGAAGCCCAGTTCGGCGACTTTGCGAACGGCGCTCAGGTGATGTTCGATCAGTTCATCGCTTCGGCGCAGGTCAAGTGGGAGCGATGGTCGGGTCTGACTATTCTGTTGCCGCACGGCTACGAAGGCGCCGGCCCCGAGCACTCCTCGGCGCGCCTCGAGCGTTTCCTGCAGCTGGCGGGCAACAACAACATGCAGATCATCCACCCCTCGACGGGGGCGCAGATCTTCCACGCGCTCCGCAGACAAATGAAGCGGTCCTTCCGCAAGCCGTTGATCGTCATGACGCCCAAGAGCCTGCTCCGCACGCCAACCAGCGACGTCAGCGAGCTCACCAACGGTCGGTTCCACGAGATCATGGACGACCCTCGCTTCATCGCAAACGAGAGCGAACGAAAGGGCGTCAAGCGGATCAATTTCTGCTGCGGCAAGATCTACCACGAGCTCGCTGCCCGTCGCGACGAGATCGGGCGAAAGGACATCGCCATCATCCGGATCGAGCAGGTCTATCCGTTCCACACGGAAATGGTCCGTGAGATGCTCGCCAAGTACCCGAAGGATGCCGAGATCTGCTGGGTCCAGGAAGAACCCCGGAACATGGGCGCCTTCCTGTTTGTTGCGGATCAGTTCCGGGTGCAGATGGATATCCAGAACATCGAATACATCGGTCGTGACACGAGCGCCAGCACCGCGCCGGGTTCCAAGAAAAAGGACCGGGCCCAGCAGGAATCGCTCATCACGCGTTCCATCGGTCCAAAGCCCGAAGATGACGCCAAGAATCAGGACAACAAGCAGAGCCGGTCAGACGACCGACGAGCGCTGGCGGCAGGATAACGCCCTCGCAAACCAGAATCGGAGTGCACGGAGATGGCAGTTCAAGTCGTTGTTCCGAACGTGGGCGAATCGGTGACCGAGGGCGTGATCGCGACCTGGCTCAAAAAGCCAGGCGAGTGGGTCGACCAGGACGAGACGCTCCTCGAACTCGAAACCGACAAGATCACGATGGAAATCCCGGCTCCTTCTGCCGGCGTTCTCAGTGCGCAGAACTTCGCCGAGGGGGACACCGTCGAGGTCGGCGCGACCGTCGCCAGCATCGACGAGACCGCTTCCAAGCCCGCTGGCGGGGCTGCCCCAAAGCCAGCTCAGGCACAGGCCGAGGCCAAGGCTGAGCCGGCAAAGACTGCCGCGACTGCGACCAAGCCGGCGCCCACGAACTTTGCGCCCGCTTCAGCTTCAACCAAGGACGCCAACGCCACGCCACTCGCTCGCAAAATCGCCACCGAGCACGGCGTCGACCTCACGGGCATTGTCGGGACCGGACCGGGCGGGCGCATCCGTGAGCAGGACGTGCTCGCATCCGTTCAGAGCAACGGGCACGCCTCGGTTGCAGCCCCCTCCGCAGCGCCGGCCGCAGGGTCGGCACGCTCGGAGCGGATCGAGCGCATGAGCCCGATGCGCCAGAAGATCGCCTCACGACTCGTCGAAGCACAGCACAACGCCGCGATGCTGACGACCTTCAATGAATGCGACATGAGCGCCGTGATGAAACTCCGCTCGGCCTACAAGGACGAGTTCAGCAAGAAGCACGACATCAACCTTGGTTTCATGTCGTTCTTTGTCAAAGCGGTTGTGCGCGGGCTCAAGGCTCAGCCTGCGGTCAATTCCTACATCGTCCAGGACGAGGCCGGCAAGCCGGCGGTCAAGTACCACGACTACTGCGATATCGCGGTCGCTGTTTCGAGCCCGAAGGGCCTGGTTGTGCCCGTGCTCCGCAACGCCGACGCCTTGAATTTCGCCGAGATCGAGAGCGGGATCAAGGATCTTGCCGTTCGCGCCCGCGACGGCAAGATCACCCTCGAAGAGATGACCGGGGGCACCTTCACGATCACCAACGGCGGCATCTTCGGCAGCCTCAATTCCACGCCCATCCTCAACCCGCCGCAGTCGGGCATCCTCGGCATGCACGCCATCAAGAACCGCCCGATCGAGGACCCGGACCACCCGGGCCAGGTCGTCATCCGTCCGATGATGTACCTCGCGCTCAGCTACGACCACCGCGTGGTCGACGGCGCGGGCGCCGTGCGGTTCCTTGTCGCGGTCAAGGAAGCGATCGAAGACCCGACGCGCATCCTGCTCGATCTCTGATTTGACTTACGAACCTAGATGCTCAATCAGCCCCTCGCAGGAGCGGGTGAGCATTTCGTAGACCTTCACAAAGCCATCGCCGTCGCCGTAGTAGGGGTCGGGCACGTCGTGCTCGCCTTCGAGCGTTGCGTCGAAGCTCCGCATGAGCCTGACGTTGACTGCGCCGAGACTGAGCAGGTCGTCGCGGTTGGACCGGTCCATCGCGAGGATCAGATCGAAGGCCTCGAAATCACTCGGCGAAACCTGGCGTCCGATCGACGGGAGCTCGATCCCGAATCGCTTCGCAGTGACGAGTGCTCTCGCGTCCGGGCGTTTCCCAACGTGCCAGGCGCCGGTGCCCGCTGAGTCCACGACGAATCGGTTGGCCAACCCCTTCTCGTGCGCGAGGTGCAGGAAGATTCCCTCGGCCATCGGTGATCGGCAGATGTTGCCAAGGCACACAAAGAGCAGGCGTGTCTGATCGCTCACTCGACGGGGCTCCCAAAGGCCGCCAGCATCGCAGAAGCGATGTCCGCGCCGCCCGAGCCGTTGCAGGAAAAGAGCTCGCTTCCCGGTCCCTCTTTCTCGAGATCGAGATACGCACTCGGGCAGAGCACGGGCACGCCGAGCCCTCTGGCCCAGCGAATCGTTCGCCGGGCATTCTCATCCGAACTCTTCTGGCTGTGATGGGGACCCCAGAGCATGGCGTCGGCTGCCTGGGCGTAGCGCATCGTGGGAAGGTCCGTCGCGATGACGTCGAGCACCCGATCCCCTCCACTGAGAAAGGCACGGGCCCGGCGTACATTGGCGCCCCCCGAGGGAATGAGCATCACCGCTGAGAGCTCTGCGATCGAAAGCGCCGCAGCGGCCATGGCCAGGGTCAATGAATCGATCTGCGAAGCATGGCACGCCAGCGGGACAAGAAGTCGGTCATCCTCGGCGACTCCGAGCTCCGCGCGAAGCGCAGCCCGCTCAGCATCTCTCGGCTCGGCGGGTTGCTCATTGTGCTCCGGGATCGAGATGCTGATGACATGCAGCCCCGATGCCAGATGCTGGGCTTCTTGAGATCGGCAGGAAAGCTCGGTCACCCCGAGTCGGCGCACCACTCGGTCGAGCTGTTGAGTGGTGATCCAGGGCATCGCCCGTACCGGACAGATTGTCGCCACCGGATCGAGTCCGAACGCCCGCGCTCTGTGCTTGCCCTGAGCCGTTGCGATCAAAAGAAGCGGATCACTCTCCTCCAGACACGCAATGAGATCGTGCTCACAGGCGCACCCGGGAATCCAGTGGTCCGGCAGATCCAGCAGAATCGCTCGCATGCGATCAGTTCCTCCGTTCCGCCATATGCGCGGAAACGAGGTGCTCGTAGAAGAGTTGCCCGATCGCTTTGCCCGCGTTCTGTGCCAGCTTCAACTCCGAGGCCGTGCTCGCGCCCGCGTCACTGGCCACCGTGCCGATACGGGGCGTCAGCGTCACGACCAGCCGGAAACCGGCGGAATCTTCGGGCCAGAGAATCTCGTTGTTCGTCGCATCGACCACCCGAACCCGAAAGGCGACTTCGGGCTCCTGGCTTCGGGAAACATCCGCTCGTGTGAAACCATCGATGGTGGCCCAGATCACGACCTCGGATTCGACCGAACGCCCGATCTCCGCAACGCTCAGCTGCCCAGCCGACTGATCCGCCTGGGCTACACGCAGCGCTGACTGCCCGCTGACGAGATCCTTGACCAGGCCCTTCTTGAGGATGTCCTGCTCTGCTGCTTCTGTCATCGCAACGCGGATGGCGCGCCTCGGGATCTCACTGCGAGGATCATCCACAAAGACAACTGCGGTCCGCTCCTTGGGCAGTTTGAACTCCGCGTCAATCTTGGGGGGTCCCTCGATGAAGAAGATGATCGGGCCGAGATAATTGCACCCGGTGCCCGAAAGGCATCCACACGCAAGAGCCAGCGCCAGGAACCATCGAAGCGTGGTCTGCTCAGTACGCAAGGTCATTTGGGATCTCCGCGTCATAGAAGGGCCAGGCAACCCGGTTGACGAATCGAGTCTTCAGGACGGAGAGCATCTGAATCCGCGAATAGTCCTCGGGTCCGTAGCCGCCTGAGTCTGGGAAGGTGACGTGTACGAAGTGCTCGTGCGTCAGGTCATCGGGGAAGGGCCCGTCGGCTTCGACCACACCGACCGTTGCCGCGGCGACGCCGTCCCAGATGTACCGGTTGCCCGGGTCGTTGAGCCTGAACTCCTGGATGTCCACGATGACGAGGCGCTCGACGCCAAGCTCCTTGGCGATATCGCTGTAGGACTTCGAAGACCACGAAGGATTGTTGTATTGATAGCTGAGGATCCGTTCGCCCGGGACGTACCCCGCAGCCTCGACGTTCTCAGACAGACGTGAGCTGATCCCCGTAGCCATCTGAGGCACGACCTCTGGGTAGTTCGCCTGGATCATGCGATCCGCCGAGACCAACACCGCAAAGTTCTTCTCTTTCAGGCCTTCGTACGTCGCCTTCTCGGTGTGCGAGCCCGACTTGCGGAATTCCTCCCCCGCCATGAAAAGGAACCCGACGATCGTGCAGCCCGAGCTAGTGAAGCAGCTCGCTGCCAGGAGCACAGGAATCACGAATCGTCGCAAGCCTTTGCTGGTCACTGCGTGCTCCTTGCCGTTGTGTGTCATTGAAGCCGACTCAGCCATCGAGCCCGTGCCAGGTCGCGAATTTGTAGATCCATGCCGCCCCGGCAAGGGCCGCCATGATCCACAGACTCCTTGGCCGAAGCAGGAGGCCAACCATCGCACCCGCTCGAGATCCCGTCAGCGCGACATACAACGCGAACCAGAATCCGAGCGAGGTGCCCACCGCCAGCAGCATACCCATCGGCTGCGTCAGGAGCGAATTGAGCAGATTCCCCTCGGCCGCGAAGGCAAAAGCGGTCGTCATCCCGCAGGTCATGCACGGAGCATCGAAGTATTGGGCCCAGGCGCACGCTGGTAGCCCGATCTGCTCGTGCGTGCCGTGCCCGGCCGACGAGGGGCTCATCCATGCCGCAAGACACAGCACGACTGCTGCGACGGCACAGCATCCGCCCGCAAGCAGTCGGTGGGGCGATCCCAGCCGGGAATCAATCGAATTTGAAGACGCCCTTACGGAAGCCATAGAGGTACGCCACCACCGTCGTAAACAGGAAGAACAGGATGCGCACCAGCCACTCGGCTGCGTCCGGGGCCATGCGATCGATGTTCGGGAAGGTCACCGCCCACGGGTACAGGAAGATCACCTCGACGTCGAAGACGAGAAAGACCATCGCAATCAGGTAGAACCGCACGTTGAACCGCTTGCGGGCGGTCCCGACGGGGTTCATGCCGCTCTCGTAGGCGATGCTCTTGACCTTGCCGTCCCGTCTCGGACCGAGCAGCAGCGTTCCCGCAACATTGGCGACACTGAACGTGATCGCCATGAGCACTATGACAGCGATGGGCAGATAGCTAGCCAGATCCGTGGCGGCAAGGGTCGTCATGATGCCCCCATGATAGCCCACAGCCGCCCGATTCGCGGCCTGCCAGCTTGACAGTCCTGCACGCAGATTCAGCCAGACCCTGTCAGGCTTATGCCCCCCAAATCCCCCTTGAGGCTCTCAAATCCGCTGGCACGGGCTTTGCCATCCGAATACCACGGCAAGGTCCATCGACCGGCCCCTCTTCAGACGACACACAGGCCCGGCAAAGGGCCCCAGGCGGAGATCGACACCAGATGGCAACCAAAGAGCTCACCTTCGATACCGACGCACGCCAGGCACTCCTTGCGGGCGTGGAAAAGCTGGCCAAGGCCGTCAAGAGCACCCTCGGTCCCAAGGGACGGACCGTCGTCCTCGACAAGTCCTGGGGCGGCCCGAACGTCACCAAGGACGGCGTCTCGGTCGCCGAGGAGATCGAACTCTCCAACAAGGCCGAGAACATGGGTGCCCGACTCGTCAAGCAGGCCGCCAGCAAGACCTCCGACGACGCGGGCGACGGCACCACGACCGCGACCGTCCTTGCCGAGGCCCTCTTCCGCCAGGGCCTCCGCTACATCACCGCGGGCGTCGATGCCAACGCCCTGATCCGCGGCATGAAGCAGGGCGTCGAAGCCGTCGCCAAGGCCATCGACGAAGCCGCGACCCCGATCGGCACCACCAAGGACGTCCAGAACGTTGCCACCATCAGCGCCAACAACGACACCGAGATCGGCAAGCTCATGGCCGAGGCCTTCGACAAGGTCGGCAAGGACGGCGTCATCACGATCGAAGAGGGCAAGAGCCTCGAATCCTTCGTCAAGGTCGTCGAGGGCATGCAGTTCGATCGCGGCTACCTCTCGCCCAACTTCGTCACCAACCCCGACGAAATGAAAGCCGAGTTCGAGAAGTGCCTCGTCCTCATCCACGAGGACAAGATCGACTCCATCTCCAAGCTCGTCCCCCTCCTTGAGAAGGTCATGGAGGCCAAGAAGCCCCTCCTGATCATCGCTGAGGACGTCACGGGCGAGGCCCTCTCGACCCTCGTCATCAACAAGCTCCGCGGCACCCTTCAGGTCTGCGCCGTCAAGGCCCCGGGCTACGGCGAGCGCCGCACCGCGATGCTGGGCGATCTGGCCGCACTCACCGGCGCGACCGCCTTCATGAAGGACGTCGGCTCCGATCTCGAGAAGGTCCAGATCAAGGACCTCGGCATGGCCAAGAAAATCAACATCACCGCCGATCACACCACGATCGTTCAGGGCGCCGGCTCGCAGAAGGACATCGAGGGGCGCATCTCTCAGATCCGGCGCGACATCGAGAACTCCACCAGCGACTACGACCGCGAGAAGCTCGAAGAGCGTCTCGCCAAGCTGACCAAGGGTGTCGCGACCATCGAGATCGGCGCCGCATCCGAGGCCGAGCTCAAAGAGAAGAAGGACCGCGTCGAGGACGCCAAGCACGCCACGCGCGCTGCGCTCGACGAGGGCATCGTCGCCGGCGGCGGAGTCTCCTACATCCGCGCCCAGGGCGCCATCGAGAAGATGCGCGAGTGGAAGGCCGTCTTCGGCAAGGACGACGCCGTTAGCTCGAGCGACATCGGCGCGACGAAGTACGACTTCGCAGCGGGCCTCAATGTCGTCTACAACGCACTGGAAGTCCCCCTGCGCACCATCGCCGACAACGCGGGCGTCAAGGGCACTGTCGTCGTGAGCAAGGTCCGTGACCTTGCCGGCAACATGGGCTACAACGCCCTGACCGGCAACTACGAGGACCTCGTCAAGGCGGGCGTCATCACCCCCGCCAAGGTCGACCGCCTCGCGCTGCAGAACGCCGCCAGCGTCGCGACCGTCCTGCTCGCCGCCGACTGCATCATCACCGACAACCCCGAGCCCGAAGCCGCCGGAGGCGGACACGGTCACGGCGACCCGATGGGTGGCATGGGCGGAATGGGTGGCATGGGCGGCATGCCGGGCATGGGTGGCATGGGCTTCTAATCAATCGTTTCACAATCGCAATCACACTCGCGGTTCAAGCCGCGATCTGACCAAGGAAATACACAATGGCAGTCAAACCCCTCGAAGACCGCGTCCTCGTCAAGCCCGATGAAGCCGAGACCAAAACCGCCAGCGGCATCTATCTGCCCGAGGCGAGCAAAGAGCGCCCCATCCAGGGCAAGGTCGTCGCCTCAGGCCCAGGCAAGCTCCTCGACAACGGGCAGCGCGCCAAGATGAGCGTTGGCAAGGGCGACACCGTCGTCTACAGCAAGTACGCGGGCAACGAAATCGAGATCAAGGGCGTCAAGCACCTGATCCTCCGCGAGACCGAGCTCCTCGGTGTCATCGGGGGCTGATGGGAGGCACTGGGCACTAGGCATTAGGCACTAGGAAAGGCCCAGGCTTCGGAATGTGCGCAGACTTTTGTCTTCCCAGTGCCTAGTGCCCAGTGCCTAGTGCCTTCAACGGAGATCCCACCAAATGGGCAATAAGCAAATCATGTTCGATCACTCGGCACTGACCGAGCTGAAAAAGGGCGTCGACCGACTCGCCGACGCTGTCAAGGTGACGATGGGCCCCAGCGGGCGACACGTCGTCATCCAGAAGTCGTACGGCTCACCGACCGTCACCAAGGACGGCGTCTCCGTCGCCAAGGAAATCGAGCTCGCAGAGCCCTTCCAGAGCATGGGCGCCAAGATGGTCCACCAGGTCGCCAAGAAGACCGCCGACAAGGCGGGCGATGGCACCACAGCCGCGACCGTGCTCGCCCAGGCGATCTTTACCCAGGGCCTGCGCCATGTCACCGCCGGTGCCAACCCTGTCGAACTCCAGCGCGGAATCAACGACGCCGCCCAGGTCGCTGCCGCTGAGATCGACCGCATCGCCACTCCCTGCAAGGGCGAAGCCGACTACAAGAAAATCGCGACCGTCAGCGCCAACCACAACAAGGCCGTGGGGGACCTGATCGCAAGCGCCATCGCCAAGGTCGGCGCCGATGGCGTCGTCGAGATCGAGGACGGCAAGAGCGCCGAGACCACGATCGAGTTCGTTGAGGGCATGCAGTTCGACAAGGGCTACCTCTCGCCCTACTTCCTGACCGATCCCAAGACCGCAGAAGCCGTGCTCGAAGATGCGATCATCCTGATCTACGAGAAAAAGATCGCCAACATGGCCGATCTTCTGCCGCTGCTCAACAAGATCGTGGGCGGTTCCAAGCCCCTGCTCATCATCGCAGAGGACGTCGAGGCCGAGGCGCTGGCCACCCTCGTCATCAACCGCCTGCGCGGCACGCTCAAGGTCTGCGCCGTCAAGGCCCCGGGCTTCGGCGATCGGCGCAAGCAGATGCTGGGCGACATCGCCGTCCTCACCGGCGGCACGTTCTTCTCCGAAGACCTCGGGCGCTCGATCGAGTCGATCGAGCTCTCTGAGCTGGGCAAGGCCAAGAAGATCGTCGTCACCAAGGACGACACCACGGTCATCCAGGGCGCGGGCAAGAAGGCCGACCTCCAGTCACGCATCGCCCAGATCGAGGCCCAGCGTGACAAGTCCACCAGCGACTACGACAAGGAGAAGCTCGCCGAGCGCCTCGCCAAGCTGACCGGCGGGGTCGCGATCATCCACGTCGGTGGCGCGACCGAGATCGAGATGAAAGAGCGCAAGGACCTCGTCGACGACGCGCTCCACGCCACACGCGCCGCAGCCAAAGAGGGCTACGTCCCCGGCGGCGGCGTCGCGCTGCTCCGCACACAGGGCGCCATCGCCAAGGCCGCGGCCAAGGCCAAGGGCGACGAGAAGTTCGGTTACGAGATCGTCAGCAAGGCCATCGAGGCCCCTCTCCGCCAGATCGCCGAGAACGCCGGCTTCGACGGCGACCTCGCGGTCGAAACGGTCAAGGAAGAGTCGGGCAACGTGGGCCTCAACGCCGCCACGGGCGACTACGAGGACCTCGTCAAGGCCGGCATCATCGACCCGGCGCTGGTCGCCAAGCAGGCGCTGATCAACGCCGCGTCCGTCTCGGGCCTGATGCTCACGACGGATGTGCTGATCACGGACCTCAAGGACGAGAGCGAGGCAGAGGTCGGGGCGACTTCGTAAGAGATTCGCTTACACAGTTCCCGAGTGAAAGCTCGGGCGCTGCTTTGTTTCGAGGCATTGGGCACTAGGCATTAGGCACTAGTTGTCCATGTGTGGATGATCGCGATTGTGTTTGTCCAGTGCCTAGTGCCTAATGCCAAGTGCCCCACATGCCCACCACCCGCGACTATTACGAGGTCCTCTCCGTCGAGCGCACCGCCGACGGCGATGAGATCAAGCGGTCCTACCGGCGCTTGGCGATGAAGTACCACCCGGACCGCAACCCGGGGGATGAGGCCGCCGAGGCTTCGTTCAAGGAGTGCGCCGAGGCGTACGAGGTCCTCTCGGACCCGCAGAAGCGCCAGATCTACGACCAGTATGGGCACGAGGGCCTGCGCGGGCGCGGGGCCGCGGCCCACGACTTCACGCGGATGAACACCGAGGACATCTTCTCGATGTTCAACGACATCTTCGGAGGCGGCGGTGGTCGCACCCGGGGCGGTCGGCGGGTCGCTAGGGGCTACGACCTCGAGACCGAAGTCACGATCGATCTGAACGACGTCCTGACCGGTGCCGAGCGCGACGTTGAGTTCACCCGTCTGGATGTCTGCAACACCTGCACGGGCTCGGGCGCCAAGCCCGGCTCAAAGCCCGAAACCTGCGCCACCTGCGCCGGGCAGGGCAAGGTCCAGCAGGCGGGCCTGGGCGGGATGTTCCGCATGGTCACCGCATGCCCCGCGTGCCGTGGGCGTGGAACGCTCATCAAGGACAAGTGCGACACGTGCAAGGGCAAGGGGCGTGTCTCCAAGAACCGCTCGCTTGCCGTTCGAATCCCCGCGGGCATCCAGGAAGGCCAGGTCGTCCGCATCCAGGGCGAGGGCGAGCCCCCGCCCGCTGAGATCTCGCCCGCAGGCGAAGGCGTCCGGGGCGACCTGCATGTCGTGGTCCGCATCAAGGAGCACGAGCTCTTCCAGCGTGAGGGCGATCATCTCGTCTTCGAGATGCCCATAGGCTTCTCACAGGCGACACTCGGCGCCGAGATCGAGGTCCCAACGCTCGAGGGCAAGCACAACCTCAAGATCCCCGCGGGCACCCAGCACGGCGAGCTCTTCCGCATCCGCGAGCAGGGCACGCCCAATCTCCGATCGGGACGCCGGGGCGATCTGGTGGTCCTGATCAAGATCGAGATCCCAAAGAAGCTCACCAAGGCCCAGCAAAAATTGCTCCGCGAGTACGCTGCGACCGAAGACAAGAGCGTGCTCCCAGAATCACACGGTTTCATGGACAAGATCCGCGACATGCTCGGCGCCTGATGCCGGAGGCACACCGATGAACGACAAAGAAGACCAGAAGAACTCCGGTTGCTGCGGCGGACACCACGACTGCGGCTGCGATCCAGAGCAACCCGCGGAGATGGAGATCAACGATCCGATCGCGGATCTCGAAGCCAAGCTCGCCGAAGCCGAAGCCAGGGCTCTGCGCACGCTGGCGGACTTCCAGAATTTCCAGAAGCGAGCCGCCAACAACGAGATCGAGGCACGGCGCCAGGGGATCACGAGCATCATCACCTCGCTCCTGCCCGTGATGGACAACTTCGATCTGGCGCTCGGTCAGGACATTTCCAGCATGAGCGCCGAGCAACTCCTTGGCGGTGTCGAGATGGTCCGCACCGAAATGGAACGGGCGCTCGCGCAGCAGGGCGTCGGGCTGATCAAGCCCAAGCGTGGAGACACGTTCGACCCGGCGATCCACGAAGCCGTCACGCGCCATCCCGACCCTGATCTTGAACCCGGCGCGATCATCGATGCTTTCCAGTCGGGCTACAAGATGGGCGACCGCGTTCTCAGACCGGCCAAGGTTGTCATCGCCGCTGAGCCCGCCTGATGTCCCGCGTGATCGCTCACGGCGTGGACCTCGTCGAGATCGCGCGAATCGCACGGTCTTACGACGAACACGGTCAGAGATTCATTGCCCGCATCTACACACCCGCCGAGGCGAGCTATTGCCAGAGCGCGCGTGCGCCGCGGGACATCGAGCGATTCGCGGCTCGGTTTGCAGCCAAAGAAGCGGCTCTCAAGGCGCTCGGCACGGGCTGGTCCGATGGGATCGCATGGACGGATGTCGAGGTCGTCCTCGCTCCAAGCGGAGCGCCCTCGGTCAGGCTCCAAGGCAAGGCCCAAGAGCTTGCGCAGAAACTCGGCATTGCCGAGATGCTCATCTCGCTCTCGCACACGTCAACGCACGCGATGGCATCGGTGATCGCGGTCGGGGCGTAAGGCTTTAGCCGCCGCCCGCGCCGTCGGCGAGCGTGGGTTTGAATTCCTTCTCATACCAGTCGTACCAGGCCTTCTGGTCGTAGCCCAGATCAGCGGTCGAGCGTCCCCATGCGTCGCTGGTCATGCCCACGAGGTTGCTGTGCACCTCTGTGCGATACGCCCAGACCGCCGCGTCCATGACGCGCAGCACAACGCCGCTGGAAACAATGCCGATGGTTGGCTGGTAGCCCACGGCGTTGTTGGCGACAACCGGGGTCAGGTTGGCTACGAAGGCCTGCTGGGTTCCAACGACAATCTGCGCGATCGCGCCGCTGCGCACTTCACGCCGACGTGGCTCGGCTTGCGCCTGGATGAGGTACGGAATCGCCTTGACGAGCCCAAACTGACGAACGAGTATGGACGAGGCGACCGCGGGATCGTCCTTGCCACAGGTCAGGCCGTGCTCGAGCACACGCTGGATGCGTTCCGATGGCTCGCCATCGCCCACGCGCTCGACAAGCCTGCCCGAGGCCCAAGTCCGCATCCGCTGGTCCTCGTCGAAGACCGCGGCCCAGCAGATCGCCACATCCGCGTCATCGGTTTCGGCTCCGACAAAGAGCTCAACCAGATCGCGCCGCATCTCAAAAGGCTTGTCCTCGAACAGCTCGAACATCAGGTCATACAGACGCGGGTCGTGCATGTGCAGGGCAAGCTGGTCCCATCCCTGGGCGTGCATTCTGGGGTTGCGGGTGCGCTTGAAGAACTTGGTGTAGATGAGGCGGACTTCCCGCTCCGCCTCATCGAGCGGCCCCAGCGCCGGTCCAAGATCGGTCACCGCCTCCGCGGGTTCGGGCTCCGGCTCAACCTGAGCACATGCACCGCCGCAAAGGACCGTCAGCGCGAATACCGCCGCAATATGTGACAAGCTCATCGGGAGGCCTCCACCGGGGACAGACTACCCTTCTTTGACGCATGTCCCGGCGTGTGGTTCCAATTTGGTCAGTTGGTGCGGATGACCGCCGTATCGCCCGAAAACCGCTGTGAAGCCTGCTTGGCATCGGCAGAAGTCTCAAAGCGACCCACACGCACGGCATAGAGCGGGCGATCGCCGGCGATCGTCAGTTCGACCCTGGGCAGATCCAATCCCGCGTTCTGAGCCGCCGGCGAGGTGGCCCTCACCCGAGACTGGGCCAGCGAACGGGACGAGAACGATCCGAGTTGCACCGTGAATTGACCCGCAGCCGATGCGGGAATCTCACCCTGCCCGCGGAGTTCCGCAACTGTCCGCAGGCGCCCGGCCCGCATGTTGTCTCCGGCAAAGCCAAATTCCTGCGCGCCGTAATGAGCCGCCCAGCCCTTCATCGGGCCGGCCAGGCTTTCCGATGCGGATTGCAGGAATCTCGCTGCCTCGGAGTGCTTCTGCTCGTCCGCGTAGATCAGGCCCAGCGTTGCCTCGGCCCTTCCACGGATGTTCTTGTCGGGTGAAGTGGTCAGGGGAGTCAGCCAGCTTTTGGCCTCACTGCCGCGCCCAAGAGCCGCAAGCGACATCCCCGCTATGAGGCGTTCGCTGCCATGGGGGGTCGTTGGGACAGCTTTGGCTGCCTCGAAAGCCTCGTTGTAGGCTCCGGCTCGGTAATGGCTGACATACGACGGGTTGCCGGTCGCGTGGACCGAGCGGGAAGTCTGGCAGCCGCCCATGACAGGCAGGCCCAGCAGGATCAATGTGAGGACCAGAGTCAGGGGCGAAGCGTTGCGTTGCATGGCTCTCATGATCTCCACATCGGGTCCACATCGAGCGGGCCAATAATTATCAGTGTATCGCCCCGCGCCGCTCCTGGCCGGGCTGCGTGAGGGGGCTTCATGAGTGTCCATTGGCCGATCTTCCGATCACTCCTGAGAAACGCCCGACGGACACTCGTGGTCGACGACCGGCGCTCGTATACCGGGGCCGAGATCCTCGTGGCCTCCCTGCACGTGGCGGCGGAAATCGAACGTCGGTGCAGCACGGACAAGGTCGGCCTCATGCTCCCCACCAGCGCCGCTTTCCCGATCGCCGCTTTGGCGACCTGGATGCTCGGGCGGGTGGTCGTGCCACTGAATTACCTGCTCAAGCCCGAGGAACTCGACTATGTGATCGACCACAGCGGCACGGATTTCGTCCTGACCGCAAAGCCGCTCCTCGACGCCATCGGACGCACGCCAAAGGTGAAGAATCTCTCGCTGATCGAAGACATCGACTTTCGATCTGTCCCCGAGCTGCGATGGCCCGCGATCGCCGACGATGACACACTGGCGATCCTGATCTACACGAGCGGGACCACCGGCAGACCCAAGGGCGTCATGCTCACCCACGGCAACCTGACCGCCAACATCTGGCAGGGAGCGCTGGGCATGCAGGCCACTCCGCGAGAGGTCTTTCTGGGGGTCCTCCCGCAATTCCACTGCTTCGGAGTGACGCAGCTCACGCTCACGCCTCTGACCATCGGTGCCAAGGTCGTCTACACCGCCCGCTTCAACCCGGGCAAGATCTTTGCGCTCGCCCGCGAGCACAAAGCGACGGTCTTCATCGGCATCCCCTCCATGTACGGCGCCATGCTCAATGCCAAGGGCGGGACGCCCGAAGACTTCGCCTCGATGCGCCTGATGGTCTCGGGAGCCGAACCCCTGCCCGACGCAACGTTCGATCGCTTCCTTGAGAAATTCGGGGTCCGCATCTGCGAGGGCTTCGGGATGACCGAACTGTCCCCGGCAACGCACGTCAGCCTGCCAACATGCAACAAGAGGCACTCGGTGGGCAAGCCGCTGTCTCAGGTGGAGCAGCGGATCGTTGACCCGAATACCAACCAGGAACTCCCGGCCAACCAGGAAGGCGAACTGCGCCTAAGGGGCCCGAATCTCATGGCGGGCTACTACCTCCAGGAAGAAGCGACCCGGCAAACGATCGACGAGCGGGGTTACTTGCGAACGGGCGATATCGCCAAGATCGACGAGGAGGGCTATCTCTCGATCACGGGGCGCCTCAAGGAGATGATCATCGTTGGCGGGGAGAACGTCTTCCCTCGAGAGGTGGAGGAGGTGCTCAACCAGCACCCGAGCGTCTGCGCCTCGGGCGTGATCGGTGTGAAAGACTCCATCCGCGGGGAAGTGATCGTGGGATTCGCCGAGCCGCGAGAGGGGATGTCGGTTGAAGCCGATGAGCTTCGCATCTGGTGTAGGGATCGCCTGGCTGGGTACAAATGCCCGCGGGAGATCCATGTCCTGGCCCAGCTCCCCCGCAACCCGGTCGGAAAGATCATGCGCAAGGAACTGAGAACGCACCTTCCCTGCGAGAAGTCCTGACTAGAGTCGTCTGCCGCGTTCGCGTCCGAAACACCATTTCCAGGAGAGTCGCCGTGGAGCTGTACATCGACACCGCAAACATCGACGAGATCCGCGAAGCCAACGACCTTGGCGTTCTCGACGGCGTCACAACCAATCCCTCTCTGATCGCCAAGGAAGGCGTCAAGTACTCGGCGCGTCTCGATGAGATCTGCAAGGTTGTCTCCGGGCCCGTCTCAGCGGAAGTGATCGCCCTCGAGCACAAAGCAATGGTCGCCGAGGGACGTGAGCACGCCAAGATCGCTTCCAATATCGTCGTCAAGCTCCCTTGCACGATCGACGGCCTCAAGGCCTGCAAGACGCTCAGCGACGAGGGCATGCGCACGAACATGACGCTCTGCTTTCAGTCGATGCAGGCGATGCTCGTCGCCAAGGCCGGCGCGTACCTGGTCAGCCCGTTCATCGGTCGCCTCGATGACATCAGCCAGGACGGCATGGACTTGATCTCCCAGATCCGTGCGATCTACGACAACTTTGGCTTTGAGACCAAGATCCTGGCCGCTTCGGTACGACACCCGCTCCACATGGTCCAGTGCGCTCTCGCCGGGGCTGACGTAGCGACGGTCCCGATGAGCGTCATCCGACAGCTGCTCAAGCACCCGCTGACGGACGTCGGCCTGAAGAAATTCCTTGAGGATTACAACAAGGCCTTCGGCTGAGGGACTCAGGCCGACCGCATCAGCCGCTCTGACCAATTTCGACCATCATCTCGATCTCGACCGGCGCATTGAGCGGCAGGCTGGAGCACCCGACCGCGGCCCGGGCGTGGCGCCCTTCCTCGCCCAGGATCTGAACCAGCAGTTCGCTGGCGCCGTTGGCCACCTTGGGGTGCCCGGCGTAGTCAGAGGGGCTGGCTACGAAACACCCAACCCGGACGATCTGGGTAATTCCCTCGTTCGGATCGATCGCCGCAAAGACGGCCGCCAGGGCGTTGAGGATGCATCTTCTGGCACACCTCTGGGCTTCTTCCTCGGTGACCTGAGAGGGCACCAGCCCCTCAGCGATCAGCTTGCCATCGACGACCGGAATCTGCCCTGACACCACCACCAGTTGGCCCGTTCGACGGGTCGGGATGTACGCAGCGACCGGCTTTGCGGGGGTGGGCAGACTCAGGCCAAGCTCGGCCAGCACAGATTCGACATGGGAGCGGGTGTGGACCTGAATCGGCTGCATGGTGAGGGAACTCCCTGTTTATGGGGTGTTGGGGGTCTGGGGGCTTGCGTGCGAGGCGATACCATCCTAAACTCACATCGAAGCCGCAACCATCCCGATGGTTCTGGCGGACAGTAGAATGCTCGCTGAACGTTCAGAGCGGGTGCAGAATTGGGGCTGATCGGACGATTTTCGATGCACTCATGCTGGCGGGTTTCCGCCGATGATGACCAGTCACTTGGTCCCTGTTCTCCACCGACAACTCGAAAATCCCGCGTGAGGATGCTGCAGTGTTTGTAGCGACTCGCGGGCGCGGGTGCACTCAGGTTTCGATCTGATTGCTGTTCGAGATGCTGAGCCCAGTTGGGTTTCAGCTAGGATTGTCGGGCTACGTCGTGTAGCCACTGTATGGAGTAATGGACAATGAAAACCCGCATGAATCGTGCATTCACGCTGATCGAGCTCTTGGTGGTGATCGCCATCATCGCGCTGCTGATCGGCATCCTCCTGCCGGCGTTGGGCAAGGCCCGCGCATCGGCTCGTCAGCTCCGCGATGCCACCCAGGTCCGTGGCATCCAGCAGGGCATGGTCACCTGGGCCAGCAACAACGATGAGGAGTACATGCTCCCCAGCAAGATCGACCGGGCCAACCAGACGATCGCTGACCTTGGTCAGGCCAAGAATCGCACCGCGCACCTCTTCTCGCCTCTCATCGGCGAGGGCTTCGTCACGGCTGAGCTGATGGTCAGCCCCGCTGAGACCAACAACGCTCAGATCGTTGTGTACGACAACTACGAGGTCGAAGAGCCCTCGGGCGCCGTCAACGAAGATCGCGCACTCTGGGACCCCAAGTTCCACGGCACCCCGCTTGACGTCGAAATCGACAACGAGGGCACCGGCATCGGCAACATGTCGTACGCTCACACCCCTCCCTACGCCCGTCGTCTGGGTCAGTGGAGCAGCACCTTCAAGTCATCCGAGGCCGTCCTGGCCAACCGTGGCCCGATGTGGGAAGCCACCGGCACCGGTGCCCAGCTCATCTGGCAGCTCCGTGGCGACACCTCTGACCTCCAGGGCCTTGGCTCCAACACCCTCCTGATCCACGGCGGCAAGACCACCTGGGAAGGCAACGTTGCGTACAACGACAACCATGTCGCCTTCGAGCAGCGCCCCGATCCCGAGAACATCACGCTCTCGATCGTCTCCGGTACGGGCGGCGCTTCGCAGGCCTTCACCCGCAACGACAACATCTTCATGGCTGAGAACGATCAGACCGGCGAGCCCATCACCACGGGTGCTGGCACCGGCAGCAAGATCACCCTCAGCTCCAGTTCGACCAACAACAGCGGTGCGCTCGATCAGCGGAATGCTCTGCTGAAGATGGTCTCCGAGGTCCGCACCTCGGGCACCAACGGCGCCACGGTCACGGCCGCTGACGCCTGGCAGGACTGATACTGACGCAGTTCTGATCTGAAGTCTTCGAGGACCCCGGGTTTCGCCCCGGGGTCCTTCTTTTTTGAGGCAACAGGGCCAACCTGCCTCGCGTATGCTCAATGAGCCAGAATGGTGCCAATCACCGGGGAGAACGCATATGTCCGCTCTGAGCCGCCGTGGATTCTCACTCGTCGAATTGCTCGTGGTGATCGCGATCATCGCGCTCTTGATCGGTATTCTGGTGCCGACCCTGGGCAAGGCCCGCGATACAGCGCGCCGAGCTAAGGACGGGGCTCAGATACGCTCAGTCCTCCAGGGGCTGAGCATCCAGGCTGGGAACAACGACAGCGGCTTCCCGATCCCCAGCCAGATTGATATCTCCAACTCCACGGTCGAGACGGACAAGCCTCAGGAGAAGGACAACACGGGCAACATCATGAGTCTGCTCGTCTGGGAGGACGCCATCTCCGTCGAGGATCTGGTGAGCCCCGTCGAAACGAACGATCAGGTCGAGGTGTACGAGGGGTACCAGAAGCAGAACCCCCTGCAGGCCGAGAATCCCGAGTTCGCGGCGTGGGACCCGGGGCTTGCCGGAGTCTCCCGCGAGAATGCCACGGGCCTGACGGGCACGGGCAACGGACGCAACTCGGCCAAGAGCAATAATTCCTACGCGAACATGCCCCCGTTCGGCGCCCGACGCGGTCTCTGGCGGAGCGACGCGGATTCTTCGACCGCGGTCGTAAGCAACCGCGGCACGATCTACTCTCTCGGAACGGGAGACCAGTGGCAGATCAGCGCCGTCGGTGTCGGATCCAACGGCAACCTGTCGAACACGCTCAAGTTCTACGACCCGAGCAATTCCTGGGGCGGGAACATCGGCTACGTCGATGGTTCCGTCGAGTTCTCCAGCGTGCCCGACCCGGAACGCGCGGGCCTCGTTGCGACCACCAACGGCAAAAAGATCTCGGACAACATCTTCGTCAATGAGGGTGACACAGGCTCACCCGCGAACCGGACTCTGCCGGATCGCGGAGTGAACAACTACCTCCGCCCCTGGTACAACGTCACGGTCAGCGCCGCTGGCAATATCAATGCCACGCCCTGGGACATCACAGACCGGGCGAATGGCCAGGGCGGCGGCGACTGATCCTCAGTCCACCCGCAGCGTTCGCACGTACAGATTCAGCGATTCCTGCGCCTGATTCAGCTCGGCTGCCAAGCCCTGGCGTTCGGCGCGGAGCGTGTCGAGCGTGTTCTCGTGGTCCTCGAGCTGGCGCATGTAGCGGGCGTAGAGCGCGTCCTGGCGGTTGATCGCTGACAGCAGCTCCCGGATCCGGCGCTGGTCGTCGGCGACCCGCTTGGCGTCCGCGTCGTTCTGGTTCAGTTTCGCCTGCAGGTCCTCGACCTTGGCCTTGCGCTCGGCGTAGCCCTTGAACGCGTCGACCACGCCTTTGGATGCCACGCCCTGCTTCTGGTAGAACAGCAGCGTGTCGAGGTTCATCGACGTGATGCCCATCCGGGTTTCCTGCGTCTGCTCCTGAGCGACCGAGAGCTTCTTCGACTTGCCTGAATCGATGTTAACCTCGAAGCGGTACAGGTCATCGGTCGTTTCGTAGGGCTTGGCTTCGGACTTGAGGTCCCAGTTCTGGAGGCGGGGTGTCTCGACCACCACGAGGCGGTCCCGGCTCGCGTCGTGGTTGGTCAGTTCGACGGCGTACTCATGGCGGACGCTGAGTGTCTGGATGAACGTGCCGTCGACGATGCGGACCTTGCGGACGGTCGAGTTCTGGTTCGTGGTGCGGTTGGCGTCGACGTCGAGATCGACCGCGTAGGCGAGCATCCGGCGTTCGCCCTGCCCGATGTGCCCGATCTGGGCGTCGCCCGCGAAGACAGAGCTGTCAAAGACCGCCAAGGGGCCAGGCATGAGCTTGAGCTTGGTCGAATTGGTCAGCTCGACACCCCGGTAGGGGTGTTCGCCCTGCGTGCTGGGCGAGAAGATGCTGACGCGTCTTCCTTCGATGGCGCCGGTGATGATGGGCAGCATCGCGGACTGGCGTTTGCCGACGGTGACGGGGTTGTCGAGCTTGAAGAAGAAGACCTCGCCCTCTTCGGCGCCGGATGCGAGAGCGGTAGTGCTGCTTTCCATCGCAGAACCTAAGGCGATTCGGCGCGTAGGTGCAAAGTTCGCTGTCTCGTCCGCTTCCCAGCTGTTCTCATTTCTGCCGGATATGCGCGAATCGCGGGTTCTTGCATCCTGTAACTCTTTTTCAACGAGCTCCATTGGTAAGTTTGCTGCTGGGATTCCGCGATCAAATGCTTTGGGTGCCGCTGCGAGTTCGACGGGCACGGGCAGTGTCGGGCGCGAGATATAGAGCGGCTCAGCGAGGTCCATCTGGAATCCCACCGGCTGGCCTGCAACGAGAGAGAGCTCGATCTCCTCCCAGTCGTGGTCGGTCGTATTCTCAACGATCGCCCAGCCCTCGATGTGGAGCTTGTCGCCCGCTTTCTCGGGGAGAACGAGGCGGTAGCTGGTTTTCCAGATGGGTGTTTCCTGCACATAAGCAGCCATGATGCTGCGCTCGCCCTTGCCCACAAGGTCGATCTCGATGGAGCGGGACTGGGCGGTGCGCTGGGCGCCCAGGGCTTCGAGGAGTTCGTTGAGGTCGGCCTGGAGCGCGGGGTCGAGCAGTCGCACGCGCCGGATGTCGATTTCCTCAACGCTTAAGAGACCTTCGCCCGTCATGACGCTGAGGCGTCTACGGGTTGTGGTTTCGTCTTCGAGTTGCACCACGTACGACTCGACACCCAGGATGCGTCCCTCGACTTCACTGTCGGTGGTGGTCATCGCGATCCGGGCGCCCTGGAACTCGCCGAGCAGCACACCGAGGGTGAGCTGGCCGGTGTGGTTCAAGCCGAGGGCCTGGAGGCGCCTTCCGATGGGCTCGTCGGAGGAGTAGCTGACACCCCCGACCCTGCCCCCATCGAGATCGAGTACCACGAGGGACTTGAGGATGTCGTTGATCTGATCGGCCTCGAAGGAGAGGCGGACGCTGGCATCGCCCGTCACCGAGCCCGAGCGTTCGAAGGACCCGACGCCCGAGCGGTAGAGGGTGACGGCGGTCACGGGGAGCTGGGCGACCTGATCGGGCTGACCGAGGGCGGGCAGGGCGAGGCCGCTGACGAGGATGAGCGAGAGGGTGCAGAGGTGCATGGCGATCTCCGGGTTGGTGTCTATCAGCCTATTCGACTCTTCATCGGCGGTCCCGGTTCGCCAGCCAGCAGATTCGGGTGACCGATAGGATCGATACAGCCATGACACGTCTATCCGCATTTACGCCCGATCAGTACGAGACCCTTCGCCAGAAGCGCCACGAGATCGCCGAGGCGCTGGCGGGCGTGATGACCGGGCGGGTCCGGTTCGGCAGGCACGACCGCCAGCTCTACGCCACGGACGCCTCGATCTATCAGGTCGAGCCGCTGGGCGTGGCGGTGCCCGACTCGATCGAAGACGCGATGCGCGTGATGACCTTCTGCGCCGGGCGCGGGATCCCCGTGCTCCCGCGTGGAGGCGGGACGAGCCTTGCGGGGCAATGCACGAGTGAGGCGCTCGTCGTGGATCTCTCTGCGTTCTGCGACAAGCTTCGGAGCATCGACCCGGAACAGCGGACGTGCGTCGCGGACGCGGGGCTGACGATCGACATGCTCAACCGGGGGCTCGCAGAGCTTGGGCTCTTCTTTGCGCCGGACCCGGCGACGGTGCGCCAGGCGACGGTGGGGGGCTGCATCGGCAACAACGCCGCGGGCACGCGGTCGGTGAAGTATGGTCGGACCTCGGCGAGCGTGATCGCGATAGACGCCCTTCTGGCGGGCGGGACGCGGGTGATGTTCGACAAGGGGGCCGCTCTGCGCGATCCGGTCGCTCGGCGCCTGACCGAGGGCGTGATCGACATCGTTCGCAGGCACGACAAGCTCATCCGGGAGAGATTTCCAAAGACGCTTCGGCGCAACGCGGGCTACGGGCTTGACACGATGCTCAAGCAGTTCCGATCGCCGGGCGAGCCGCTCGAGAACATGAACCTCGCCAAGCTCCTCTGTGGCTCCGAGGGCACGCTCGCCTTGACGCTCTCGGCCAAGCTCAAGCTCTACCCAATCCCAAAGCACCGCGCCCTCTGCGTGCTCGCATTTGCGAGCGTTGACGAGGCGATCGAGTGCGTGCCCGGTCTACTCAAGCTGGATCCGAGTGCTGTCGAGCTGCTCGACGACATGATCATTCAGACAGCTCTTGCGAATCTCGAGCACCGCGCCGCGGTGGAGTGCCTGCCGAAGCCGAGCGCCGGGCCGCTCATGGCCGTGCTCTACGTCGAGTTCGAGGCGAGTGAGCCGGGCGTCTTCGAGCAGAAACTGAGCGATATCCACGAGCGGTTCCCGGGTGTGAGAACCGAGCTCTATTCCACCCCGGAAACGATCGCCCGTGCGCTGCGGCTCAGGCAGGCCGGGGAACCGCTCCTGCACGCGATTCCCGGTCATCGCAAGCCGCTGGGATTTATCGAGGACAACGTCGTGCCCGTCGAGCACCTGGGTGAGTTCGTACGCGAGCTGCGCCGAATCGTCGAGCGTTTCGGCACACGGGCTGCGTTCTACGCGCATGCGTCTGTGGGCGTGCTGCACGTGCGACCGCTGCTCGACCTTCGCGATGAGCAAGATAAGAAGGCGATGATCGAGATCGCCAAGGAAGCCGCGGACCTTGCGGGGAGGCTTGGCGGCGTGATGTCCGGTGAGCACGGCGACGGCAGGGCTCGCGGGCCCTTGCTCGAGCGTCACTTCGGGCCCGAGCTCATGAGCGCGTTCCGCGAGGTCAAGGCGCTCTTTGACCCGGAGAATCTGCTGAACCCGGGCAACATCGTGGCGCCAGGGCCGATCCCCTCGATCGCTGAGCGGACGCGCATCGAGCCCAATGAAACGCAAACCTCGATCCCACCGGTTGAAACGTACTACACGTTCGACGATCAGGACGGGCTCGGGCATGCGGTGGAGCTCTGCAACGGCGCGGGTGTCTGCCGGAAGCAGGCGGGGGGGACCATGTGCCCCTCGTACATGGCTCTCAAGGACGAGCGTCACGCGACGCGCGGGCGAGCCAATGCGCTGCGCATGGCCCTCTCTGGACAGGCGACGGGGCATTCGCTCGATTGGGAAGACGCAGAGACGATCGAGACACTCGACTTGTGTCTGAGCTGCAAGGGCTGCAAACGCGAATGCCCGAGCAATGTGGATGTCGCCAGGCTCAAAGCCGAGTACACCGCGCAGCGCTACAAGCACCGAGGCACGCCGATACTTGCGAGGGCGATGGCTTCGGTGCGCACGCTTTACAGACTCGGCTCGTTGACGCCGGGTCTGTCGGCTCGAGCCGGTCGCCCGGGCCTGGTGCGTCATGTTCTCGACAGGGTCCTCCAGTTGCCGACGGAGCGTTCGCTCCCTGTCCCGGTGCGTTCGCTCGGCAAGGACCCGTCGTGGAAGCAGGAGTCTGACCTTCAATTGCCCACGGTTCTCCTGCTTGGCGACTGCTTTACGATGTTCACGGAGCCGGGGCTCGGGCTCGACGCGAAGGTGCTTCTCGAGGCGTTCGGCTATCGCGTCAAGCTCGCGGATCCTGGGTGCTGCCAGCGCCCCGCGATCTCGATGGGACTCCTGCCTCAGGCCATCAAGCACATCGACAAGCTCGTCCCCAGGCTGCTCGCAGAGGCGGACAAGACCGGGGCGAAGGCGATTCTTGTCCTTGAGCCGTCGTGCCTCTCAGCGATCAAGGACGACTGGCTCGGCTTGCGGTGTCAGAGTTCGCATCAAGATCGCAGTCGCCTGGCCTCGATGAGCAGCCTGATCGAACAATTCCTGGAATCAAACTGGGGCAAGCACCCGCGGACGCCTGAATTCATGCCGACGCCGGGCAAGGTGCTCTTTCATGGCCATTGCCACCAGAAGGCGCTGTGGGAGAGCGATTCATCCACAGCGATTCTGAGCCGCGCTTTCGGTCCGAGCGTCGCCCCGCTCGATACCGGCTGCTGCGGCATGGCAGGGAGCTTTGGGATGCACAGAGCTCGCTACGAACTCTCCATGAGAATCGGAGAACTCGTGCTCTTCCCCGCGGTCCGAGAGAAGGCAGACGAGGACCTGGTTGTTGCAACGGGGACGTCCTGCAGGCACCAGATCCACGACGGTGTGCAGACCGAGGCGATTCATCCTGTCTCGTTGCTGCGCCGCCAGCTCGTCTGGCGTTCTCAGAGCGACGAGAGCGGCATGGCGCCGATCTTTGCCCGGTCTTAGATCGGTGCGGGGACCGATCTGAGAATATCCTCGGCGATCTGCTCCATCGCTGCGGAATGGTCGATCAGCGACGGGTCACCGGGTGTGATGCGATGCGCTGTTGCTGCCACGAAGTACTCTGCGACGTCTTCGGGGGTGACGTAATCACGATCCCGCAGGCGGGCTGTTGCCCTGGCCGCCTGGGCGATCGCGAGCGCTCCTCGCGTAGAAAGACCGAGCGAGAGTTCCGGGATTGATCTGCTTTTCTGCGCAAGCTGCTGGATGTACGCAGCGATTGCGGGTTCAAGGCGGGTCTTGTCGGTGGTCTCCTGCAGGACCAGGATCTGCTCGAGCGTGAGCGTGGGTCTGAGGTCGCCAAGCGTTGTCATGGAGGGGCGTTCCTGGATCACGCGGATTTCGCTCTCGGCGTTCGGGTAGCCGAGGCTCGTGCGGAGCAGGAAGCGATCGAGCTGGCTCTCCGGGAGCGGGTAGGTGCCATGGAAGGATGAGGGATTCTGCGTCGCCACGACCATGAAGGGTGGGCTGATATGTCGGGTGATGCCATCGATCGTGACCGCGGCCTCGTTCATGGCTTCGAGCAGGGCGCTCTGGGTGCGGGGCGGTGTGCGGTTGATCTCGTCAGCCAGGAGCACGTTGGCAAAGACGGGCCCGGGCCTGAAGCGGAATTCCCGGGTGTTCTCCTCGTAGATGCTGACGCCCAGGACATCCGATGGGAGCATGTCCGGTGTCATCTGGATACGCCTGAAATCGCCCCCGACACATCGCGCTACAGCTGAGGCGAGAACGGTCTTGCCAACCCCGGGGACATCCTCAAGGAGCAGGTGCCCGCGAGCGAGAAGGCAGCAGAGGACCTTGTCGATGGCCCTTGGGTCGCCAAAGTAGACCCGTGCGATGCTTTCGCGGAGTGAATGGAGTGCTTCCTGCATGGTCTTGGGTTCCTCTCGTGGTGGCCCCGCGATGAGGGGGCCAGAGTATATGATGCCCACCGGCAGCTCATGGGAACCCAGGACGACCACATCTCGGCCGGCGCGATCGCTCAACCCGATGGCGATACCGTGGACCGGGCTGACGAGCTCATTGACGTGCTTTCTGGGCGTCTGCCCTGCTGGGTCTGCAAGTACGATCTGAGCGGGCTCTCGGTCACGAGTGTCTGTCCGGAGTGCGCCACCCCGGTGCGGACCACGCTTCTTGCGGTTGTGGATCCCGCCGCGGCGAGCTTTGCACCCCTTCGCATGCCAAAGCTCGCGGCTGTGGGGCTTGTGTTCTGGACGGGTGCGGCTCTCATCGCGGTGCTCTCGATCTGGCTCTGCCGGATCACCGATGCGCTCGAGCTGTGGTTTGCGGTTCCAATCGGACTCGGGTTTCTTGGTGTTCTTGTGCCGATCTTTGCGGGCCTGAGCGGGCTTGGGAGCGTGGTGCTGATTCACCCGCAGCGCGGGGCTACATTCGCGCAAACAGTGGGGCCGGCGTTGGCGACCGTGCTCTATGTGCCGTTGGTCTGGATGCTGTATCTCCTGCACGGTCGGCTCGATATCATGGCGGGGTCGCCGTATTTCACGGCTGCGTTGCGCGGAGCCGAGCGGACACAACTCCGATGCGGCATCGGGATCGTTCTCATCCTGATCGCGTTCTTTCAGCGCCCCAGTGTTCGGGAGTTTGCCAAGCGTTCCGTGCTGATGCGAACGGGACAGCTCACCCGGCAGACCATGCTGGCGATCATCGCTGCGCTCTCGATTGCGTTGGCGGGGGACCTCGTCCTGACCGCGGCGATGGCGTGGAATGTGCAAGAAAGCGTGCTCGTCAGCACGATCTCACTCGTGTTGATCGCGATCGGCTCCGGCCTCGTGACCGCCGGGGTCGTTGGCATCTTCTGGGACACCATCAGGCTCTTTCCGATCATCCGCACCGGACCAAGGTCCCTCGGTGAGATGATCCAGAGTGAACCTGGCGATGCGTGAGCAGGACCTTAAACTCGTCGACAGGGCGGTCCAGCGAGCCCTCGATCGGCTCCCCGATCCGCTGAGCCAACTGATCGAGGAGGTCCCGATCGTCCTGATCGACCACCCGACCGCGGAGATGCTGGCGGACCTTGGGATCGACCCAAACGATCCCGATGCCTTCGATGAGATCTGTGGGCTGCATACGGGGATACCCATCACCGAGGACAGCGTCGAGCATTCCGCCGAGTTGCCCACAGTGATCCATCTCTTCCGGCGGGGGCTCATCGGGATGGCTCTGGACGAGGCGGGTCGTGTGGACCCTGAAACGCTGGATCGCGAAGTGCAAATAACGATTCTGCACGAGCTGGGGCACCATTTCGGGCTTGAGGAACAGGATCTGGACGATCTCGGTTACGGTTGACCGCCTCCTGGAGTTCCCAGGCCGGTACGCTCTGGCACAGGCAGCAGGAGAATCACATGTTTCGAACGATCGGTCGTATGTTGGCGGTTGCGGGTCTGGTGGCTGTCGCTCAGCCCTCTCTCGCTCAGGGGATGAAGAGGTCCAGTTCAATCGATCTGGACTCGGCTGGGGTTGGGGTCATCACGATCTCGGGAATGCCGGCGGAACGCCCGGGCCCGTTCGACTGGCTCTCGGGTGAGAAGACCCTGACACTCAGAACACTGGTGCAGGGTATCGGAAAGGCTGCGGCCAACGACGGTCTGCGGGCGATCGTCCTCAAGCTCGACGACGCAGCGATGAGCGCCACACAGGTGGAGGAGCTGCTCGGCGCCATCGAAGCGGCGCAGGATGCCGGAAAGACCGTCTATGTCGTGGCTGACAACTACAACACCACCGGGCTGATGCTCGCTGCTGCTGCGGACGAATCGATCGTCCATCACGGCAGCCCGATCTCACTGCCCGGTCTCTATATGGAGCAGTATTACCTCAAGGACATGTTCGACTGGGTCGGCATCGACGCCAGCTTCGAGCAGGTCGGCGAATACAAGGGTGCGGACGAAACCTACACCCGCAGCGCACCAAGCCCTGAGTGGGAGCAGAACATTTCCCAGCTTCTGGACAGCATGTACGCCAACGTGCGCTCGGTCCTGAAGAAGGGCAACAAGATGAACGACGCGGAGCTCGATGCCGCGATGGAAAGAGCGTTCTACACGAGCGCCGAGACCGGTGTCGAGATCGGTCTTCTGGATCGTTCGACAAACCTTGGGCGCCTCGAGAGCATGCTCGAGGATGACCTAGGGGCCCAGGTCCGCTGGGACTCCAACCTCATCGACAAGGGCTCGGGCAGCTCGTTCGATGCATCCAACCCGTTTGCGATGCTCTCGATGCTCTCGAAGGACCCGAGCAACAAGCCCATCCGCCCGACCATCGCGGTCGTGCATATCGACGGCGTCATCATGGACGGCGACTCCTCTGAGGGCGGGCTCTTCGGATCCAAGTCCGTGGGCAGCCGCACCATCCGCGGCGTGCTCAAGGATCTCGAGGACAACGACCTCGTTGAGGGCGTCGTCATGCGGATCAATTCGCCCGGTGGTTCGGCGACGGCCAGCGAGGTGATCTGGCAGGCCGTGCGGGACGTCGCTGAGGTCAAGCCCGTTTATATCAGCGTGGGCAATATGGCCGCCTCAGGCGGGTATTACATCGCGGTTTCGGGCGACAAGATCTTCGTCAACCCATCATCGATCGTTGGCTCGATCGGTGTCGTGGGCGGCAAGCTGGCGATGGAAGGCGCGTTCAACAAGCTCAATGTCAACGTGGTCGGCTATGGCCGGGGCCCGCGTGCGGAGCTCTTTGGGAGCAGCAAGCCCTGGGACGCTTCGCAGCGAGCCGCGGTTCGTGAGATGATGACGGAGACGTACGACCTCTTTACGAGCCGCGTCACCGCGGGCCGGAAGGGCATCGATCTCGACGAAACAGCCCGCGGTCGCATCTTTACCGGCGACAAGGCCATCGGTCTCAAGATGGCCGACGAGATCGGCACACTCACCGAAACCATCGAATCGCTTGCCGACGAACTCGAGTTGACCAGCTACGACGTGCTCGATTACCCGGGCCCGATGAGCCTTCAGGACCTGATGGAACAGTTCACCGGTGGGATGGTCTCTTCTCCCGTCAAGGGTTTCGAGGAGATCGTACAGACCCTTGTCGGACCACAGGCTTGGCCGAACGTTCGCCAGCGGATCGACGGTGCGATCATGCTCCGCAACCAGCCGGTCATGCTCATGGATCCGACGGTGCTCATCTTCAAGTAAGACTATTACACGATGCGAAAGAGAAGGCCCAGGGACTCGGATCCCTGGGCCTTTTTCATTGAGAGCGATTCAGTGATCAGTCGACAGACATGATCTCTTTGGACTTGCTATCCAGTTTCGAGTCGACCTGGGATTCGTACTTTTTCAGCAGCTCCTGGACCTCGTTCTTGAGCTTGCTGACCTCGTCCTCGGAGATGTTCTGGGTGCCCTTTGAGAGAGCGTCGGCGTGCTTGTTGCCGTCACGCCGGGCGTTTCGGATCACGACCTTGGATTCCTCGGCCATTTTCTTGGCCTTGGCGACAAGCTGCTTGCGCCGGTCGGTCGAGAGCGGGGGGATGTTCAGGCGGATCTGCTTGCCGTCAACGTGCGGAGTGAGCCCAAGGTCGGAGGCCTCGATCGCTTTGGTGATATCTTTCAGTGAACCGGCATCGAACGGCTTGATCAGGATCTGTGTCGACTCGGGGGTGCTGATGCCCGCGATCGACTTCAAATCGGTTGGGGTGCCGTAGTAGTCAACTTTGATGTACTCGACGAGTGCGGTTGAGGCCCGCCCGCCGCGGAGGCCGAGGAATTCGTGGTCGAGATAGTCGATGGCTTTGGACATCAGCTCTTCGGTGTGGAGCAGGATGGTGTCTGGATCGTTCATGGTCGGTTCCTTCGGGGGCACTCAGATGGCCGCGGTCTCTTTGGCGGTTGCGTCAACGAGTGTGCCAATAGGCTCGCCCGAGATGACGCGTTCGATATTTCCTGGGACATCAAACCGGAATACGCGGATCGGGATATTGCGTTCCCGGCACATGGCAAAGGCGGTCACGTCCATGACGGCAAGGCCCTTTGCGAGCACTTCGTTGAAGCTGATGCGTTCGTACCGCGTCGCGTCCGGGTGGAGCTTCGGGTCTGCGGAATAGATGCCGTCGACCTTGGTCGCCTTGAGCAGCTGGGTGCAGCCGAGTTCGGTGGCCCGCAGCGCCGCACAGGTGTCTGTTGTAAAGAAAGGGTTGCCAGTGCCGGCGACGAGTACCACGACGCGGCCTTTCTCGAGATGCCGGATGGCCCGGTTCCGGATAAAGGGCTCGGCGACCGATCGGATCTCAAGAGCCGACATGACCCTGGAATCGACCCCGATCGAGTTGAGGTGCTCGCGGAGGGCCATGCCGTTGATCACGGTGCCCAGCATGCCCATGTAGTCGGCGACGCCCTGCTCGATCCCGCCCGAGTCGGCCAATTCGGCCCCCCGGATGATGTTCCCGCCGCCCACGACAACGGCCAGCTGAACTCGGAGCGCTGCGGCTTTGCGGATCTCCTCGCCGATGAGTTTGAGCTGCTTGGGATCGATCCCAAAGCCATCGGGCCCCCCAAAGGCCTCGCCGCTGAGTTTCAGAAGGATTCGGGTCGGTTGGTTGGCAGGCATATGTGGGGTCCCCAGCTTCCAGAGCGAGCATAGACCCCTTCCCGCCCCGGAATCGATGTATGGTACGATCGGGGCTAGGGTTCGAGAGGGCCGATTCGAGTGCTTGGAGCGGGAACCCGAGCCAGACTCGGCTGTCTAGAGGTAGAGGGACAATGAAGGCGACCCAGCCCGGGCAACAGGACGCTCCGGGTCTGAAGCGAGACGCAACCCGCTGATGAGCCAGCTTGCCGATAGCACGAACGGGACGGATCCCGAAGCAATGGTCCCAGGCGCCGAGCCCACGCTCGGCGACACGATTCGGCGGTGGTTCCTGCGCGCCTCCATCGCGGGGATGATCCTCTCGCTGCTCGTTCACATCGCGCTCTTTCTGCTCGCCTCACTGATCACAACCGGTGGCGGCGGCGGGAGCAGCCCGGGCCCAGCGACTGCGATTGAGTTTGCGGTGCAGAGCGAATCGGATCTCGATGAATTCCAGGCCGAGGAACTCTCTGTCGAGCAGCCCAGTTCGGATGAATTGCTCGAACAACTCACCGAGACCGCGACGGACCCGCTCCTGGACAAACCGATCGCGGATCTGCTCGAACCCACCGGCAAGCTTCAAGCGGAGATATCGGTTGGTGGCGGCGATCTCAATTCGGCGGGCGACGGCGCGGCGGGCGGGTCGGGCGCGGGCTCGGCGAGCTTCTTTGGGATCGAAGCACGGGGCAATCGCTTTGCGTACATCGTGGACGTCTCGGGCTCGATGGATCGTGAGGGCCGGATGGCCGGCATGCAGGCGGAATTGAGTGAATCGATCAGCGCGATGCCGGAGCACGTGGGCTTCTTCGTCGTGTTCTTTGCCGATACCGCATTCCCTCTCGGCGATCGACGGAAATGGACCGATGCGAACGGCGCTGGCAAGAGATGGGCCCGCGAGTCGATCGCCAGGCTCACGCCGCTTGGGGCGACGAATCCGTTGCCTGCGTTCGAGGCGGTGTACGACATCAGACCAAGACCAGACGCAATCTATTTCATGACCGACGGCGAGTTTAACGAGAGCATCGCGGACATCATCATCCGCCGGAACAAGGAGAGGCCTCTCCCGGTGCATTGCATCACCTTTGTCTCTCGTGATGGTGAGACAGTCATGCGGCGCATCGCACGAGAGACGGGCGGCACGTATACGCATATCGAGAAGGTCGGTAAATGATCAGAGCGCTCGCGACCATTCTGGCAACATGCGTGCTCGGTCAGGCCCGCGCCGAACCCGGAACGGTTGTGCTGCGCAACGGTCAGGTTCTCCAGGCCAGCGAGGTGCTGGCCTCGAACGCCTCGCTCAAGGTCACGGTTGGAGGCACCGACCGGGTGTTCGGCTGGCACGAAGTGAGATCCATCAAGGGCCGAGCGTCCGCTGAAACAGCCGAATATCTCGCGCTGGCGGATGACTCGTGGCGTGGGCTCTCACGACTTGCGCGGGGCGACCGTGTTGCAGCAGAGCCGCTCCTTGAGCGAGCCTTCGCCAAGCTCGCCGGGAAATCGGGCTCCACGGCCGCTGCGGTATCAGAGGGACTGCTGATCTGCAGAATCGCTCGCGGAGCCCAATCGTTTGCGATCGAGCCCTATCTCACGCTGGTCCTGAACAACCAGGTTAATGTGGGCAGCGAGATTCTCGATCCGGAGACGGCGCTCAATCCCGCGTTACCACCTGTTCTTGTGACCGAAAGCGGCCTGGCGGCCGCGGTCAGTGCGATCGCCTGGAACAACTTTACCAAATGGGGCACTTCCGGGCGCGCCAGGCAGCTTGCCGAGCTCTATACGACCGCAGCGCTGTTTGAGATCACCGGGCAGGCACCACCGACTCAGCTGATTCCCGTCGACGACGGCGTCATGCTTGTCCAGCAGATCGTCCACGCACGGGTCGGGAACGAGCGTGAGCGAGGTATTGCGCGGCAACTGCTCAGAGAAAGGCTTGCATCGGTTCAGCCGGATTGGAAGGAAGCGTGGATCCACGCCGCCATCGGACTCTCGCTCCTGGTCGAGGGTGACGATCACTCTTCCCGTCTCGGCATCGTGCAGTTGCTCTATGTTCCCGCGATGTACAACAGCGATCAGCCCTATCTTGCCGGAGTGTGCCTGGCTCAGGCTTCGATCAGGCTCGCAGAAATGGGGAGGGGCGAAGCCGCGGCTGCCCTGGCCGGCGAACTGGCGCACGACTATCCCGAACATCCTGCTTCCGAGCATCCCATCGTCCGTGAGTTGATCAAGCAATACCTGGATACGGCCAACGCAGCCACGCCTCGCAAGGAGAATGCATGAACTTTGCCGTTCTTGATTCCGACGTGCTCCTTCTCGCGCAATCCGACGGCGGGAAATCGATCCTCCAGCACATCGCTTCGGGCGGACCGATCGGGCTGCTCATCATCTTGATTTCCTTTGCAGCCGTGGCGCTTGTCGTCATGCACTCGATCCAGATCCGGCTGATCAAGCTCGCGCCGCCAGAGCAGTTCGACAAGCTCCGAGACTTTCTGACCAAGCGTGAGCTGGATAGTGCCAGAGCCTATTGTGACTCGGACAGCAACGATTCCTTTCTGACACGCGTTATTGGCTCGGCGCTCACCCGCTGCGCTCGCTCGCCGTTTGGGTTGCTCGAATTCCGCAGCGCCCTCGAAGAGTCCGGCAAGGATCAGGTGGCAGGGCTCTACCGCAGCACCGAGGGACTTTCACTGATCGTGACCGTTGCGCCGATGCTCGGGCTTCTGGGGACGGTCCTTGGCATGGTGGGGGCGTTTAACACCCTCGGCACATCCAGCGGCGGATTCGCCAAGCCTGATGAACTGGCCAGCAGCATCGCTGTGGCGCTCATTACAACGGTGCTCGGCCTAGTTGTGGCGATCCCAGTGTCTGCGGCGCTCGTCTTCTTTCGGAACCGGATCGACTCTGTCACAGGCGAGGTCGCGACCATGACCGAAGAGCTCCTTGGCCTGGTCGAAAGCCATCAATCCGATGCGCAGCGAACACAGCAGGCACAGCCGGCTCGCCGGGCGGCCATGTCTCCGGTTGGCGCAGCCAAGGCATGAGACGCGAGGGGCACGCAGAAGACGGGTTCGATATGACGCCCATGATCGATGTGGTCATGCTGCTGATCATTTTCTTCCTCGTGACCTCACAATTCTCGCAATCGATACGCACTCAGATCGATCTCCCCAAGCAGTTGGGCCAGCAGATCGACGCCGATACATCCGGTGACATCGTCGTCGATCTGCTCGCGGACGGCTCGATCCGACTCGAAGGCGAGATGATCTCCATGGACGCCTTTATCGCGATGGTCGGCGCCGAACTCCTCCACGGAAACGCACAGACCCAGGTGCTCATCCGCCCGGAACGGAACGGACCGGCGCTCCACCTGAACAAGCTCTGCAAGCGCCTTTCGAGCGCCGGCGTGCGAGCTTATCGCATCGCGACCGCGCCTCTTGATGGAGGCGAAGGATGAAATTCACCTCGGGAGCCAATTCCTCCCGTAAACCAGTGCGGCTGCCTTTGATCGGCATGATCGATGTCTTCTTCCTTCTGCTTGTCTATTTCGTGGTGTCGGCAACCATCGCACAGCCCGAAGACGAGCTCTCCGCAGCGCTCAGGCAGGAAAGTGTCCAGGCCTCGGCGACCGATCTGCAGCCCCAGTACGTTGAGGTCCGTCGCGCTCTTGACGGAGCGGAGTACAAGGTCGGGTCGCGGGTGTTGCGTTCGCAGACGGAACTCGTCGAGGTGCTCAGCGAGCTTCCAAAGGAAGCGGGTGTCTTTCTGAAAGTCAACGACGATGCGCCGGTCTGGGCCGCAGCCGCCGCTCTGCAGGCCTGTCACGATTCCGGGTACGAGAAACTGACGTATGTCACGAAGGATTAGTCGCTCAATCCTGCTGCTCTTGCTCTTTACCATGACCGGTGCTGTCGCTGCGCAGAGCGAATCGGGCCTGATCGAGAAGTACCTGGTAGAACGCGGGCTCGACGATCTCCTGGCCGAGCATCTCGTCGAGCAGCTGACTACGCAAGCCGGGCCCGAGCGTACGGATACGGCGCGCCAGCTTGGGCGCTTATACGTTCGGCTGCTCGACCAGGCCGAGAGTGATAGCGATCGGCGACTCTGGTCGGAGCGCGCCTCGAATCTGCTCCGCCTTGTGCCGGAAGCCGATTCCCCGGAATTGCGGATCAATCTCTCCAAGGCCGCATACATGCGTGCCGAAGCGGTTGCCGAGAAATACCGCCTCCGAATGGGCACGCCCGAAGAGACAGCGCAGGCCGAGCGTGTGCTCCGCGATACCGCTACGACATTTCTGGATATCGCTCAGTCCGCTCATACAGATGCGCAGCGTCTTGAGAAACGTCTGTCTGAGCGTCTCGATCAGGATGCCGAGCAGGAGGTCACCGCTGCGCTTGCTACGGCACGTCAGAGTCGCTCACTCGGGTTTTACTATGCAGGGTGGAGCGAGTACTACCTCGCCCTCTTGACTGGAGACACCACTCGCGCTGGGCGCTCGCTCCGACACTTCGGATGGCTTCTCAACTCCCGAGAGGGCGAGGAAGCGTCTTACGACCGACTCCAGCCGGGGCTGATGCGGTACGAGCACGTCGCAAGATCGGCACTCGGCGCTGCGCTCGCGTGCTCGCTCCAGGGCCGATCGGTTGAGTCGGTCGCCTGGCTCGACGCGGTCGATCGCGCCCCGGATGTGCCGGAGGATGTTCGCTCGCAGGTCGAAGATCGCAGGCTGTACGTGCTCGCCAAAGCTGGTCTCTGGGCGGATCTGGAGCTGATCGTTCGGCGCCAGCGAGCATCCGGCGGCGTGCTTGAACCCATCCGCGCTCGCCTGCTTGTCGTGACTTGCATGGAAGCGCTGGCCGGGCCGGAGGGGCGCGGCAGGAGCAGGGAGCTGATCCGTCGTCTTGCCGACGCGGGCCTTGCCGACCTTGTGGCCCAGAGCGAAGTGGGCCATATTCTCGAACTGGTTCGGGTCTTTGGCACGGAGCCCCTCGGTGATCACGGCTTTGTCGTGCTCTATGTCAAAGGGCTCCTGGGAATGGACGCCGCGCAGGAAGCCAGAAAGGCCAGCGGGGATACGTCGACCGGTCCGACATCGGACGCCCCCGTTGCCTCGATGTACCGCAGCGCCGGGAATATGCTCCTTGCCTCCGTTGATGAGCCGGACGCAACTCTGCATGCCGCGGAACGGATCCGCGCTCTCACGTCTTCAGGATCGGCGTTCTATCTCTCGGGTGATACCGAACTGGCCGTGGAGATACTCGAACGGGCGATCGGCGAGTCGAAGAACCCCGAAACTGCGGAGCCTGCGCACTGGCTTGCAGTTGTCGCGCTCGATGAGGCCGTTGAATCGGGGGAGCAATCATTCAAATCACGCCGGGACCAGCTCTCACAGCTCTACTTGAGTGTGTACGCGGGCACGGATCGAGCGGCACGTCTTCTCATGCGCCCTTCGAGCACGGGCCTGCTCCCTGACGCCGATGCTGCCGAGATCTTGCTTGCAATCCAGCCCGCCTCTCCGAATTATCTTGCCGCCCGGCGTCAGGCTTGCCAGCTGCTGTATCGCATCTACCGCCAGTCCGCTCCGAGCCAGCAGGTATTTGCGGGACAGCGCTTTGTAGAGATCGCGACGCTTCTGATCCGTCAGGAACTGCTCGAACTCCGGGCGGGGGATGTTGAGCTTGCAAAGCGTGCTGCGGACAGCGCGGTGCTGATCGCCCGGCAGGTTGCCGATGTCACGCTGGGGATGTCTCCCCCAGACACCGAACGAGCCGCGTATGCACTCGAGCTCCTGGATCGCGTTTCGAGCTTCGCCTCGCTCGATCTCACCCATCTGATGCCCGAGATCGCATTTCGCAGGCTCCAGATCGCTTCTGCGATGAACGATCACGCGGCCCTCGAAAGGTGGTACGCCGAGGTTGAGCGTCTCGATGGCGGCTATCTGAAGACCTCTCAGCGTCTGCTTTACCGCGACGCCGTGGCGAGATGGCTTGACGATCCCGCGGATGTACCCGCAGCCCGCGAGATCGTTCGGCAGGGCTCGTCCGTGATCTCGCAGCTCGAGAAGGACAACGCTGAGACGCGTGTGCTCCTGGGTGTTCTCGAAACGGTCGCGCAGGCCGCCGAAACATTGTGGGAAACACAGAACGACCGTGCGATGCTCGAGAGCGCGGTCGCGTTCAATGACCGTCTCATCGAATCCGGTGCCGGCTCGGCGCGGATTCTCATACGCCAGGCAAGGCTCCTGGACATCGCGGGCCTGGATGCTCGGTCCCTTGATATCTGGAGGCGGCTCGTTGCCGGGCTTGATGCCGAGTCAGAAGAATGGTACGAAGCGCGATACGAATCGATCCGACTCCTGGCTGAGCTGGACCCCGAAGCCGCGCGAACTGCGCTCCGGCAGCATTCGACGCTGTACCCCGCACTCGGCCCCGCCCCTTGGCGTAATCACTTTCTTGAGCTTGCGCGAACTCTGAATGTGCAGGTGAGCCGATGACGCATCATGGCGACCCTGGAGACACATTTCTCGGCATATCAACTTCGGTTGACCCGTTTCAGTTGCTTGGGTTGCCGCGGCGTCCGCTCGACGATGCTGAAGTCCTGCAGGCGCTGGGGGCACGTATGTCCGCGATCGCCAGCCATCCGCGTGGGCAAACCCACGAGGCCAACGAAGTCCGGCTGGCGGTCCACGCCGCAGCGGCGCAACTCCTCGACCCGAATTTGCAGCAGGTCCTGCTGAGCCAGGGCGCCCCCCCGGTGCCTCCTCCGACGAGTGAGATACTTTCCCGTGTGGAGCACGATGTACCAGTCGCCACCGCTCCATCTGAAGCAAGTGTGCCAAGCGCTCTCTCGCACGACGTGCTCCTGGTCGCGGCGGCTTGCGGCGGCTGGAATTCTCGTGCGATGCGAAGGCTTGCCATGCTCGCGCATGCCCGTGGCATCGCTTCGTCTGAACTCCCGAGCGTCATCACCGAGGTCCTCGCCGGTTCGGCACGCCATATCCCCGTTCGCCACGAATTGGCGCCGGGTGCAGAGCCTGCCGCCGAACGCGTCGGCTCGATCCGTCCCTCCGCACATGCTCGCGGCGCACGCAGGCGTTCGGTCGGGAGCAGGCTGATCCCCTGGCTGATCGGCTCGGCGACACTCGTCATGCTGATTCTGGTCTGGATGAGACTCACGGCGGTTCCCTCCCAGGGTGTCGCGCTCCAAGATGTTATTCCCGACGAAACGCTATCGATCTCGGAAGGTCAGTTGCAGGGGCCCGTGATACCACCGATTCCTGCGGCGAATCAATCCGCACCCGGCGATGTGCGTGCTTCGGCCCGGAGAATGACGGCCCTCGCCCAGCGGAACACCCCGCTCAGTGATTCCGATCTCGAAGCCTTTCGGGCGATGTACAACTCGGTCGCATCGAACTGGGACGATCTCGACTCTGACCAGCGTGGAGCGATTCACAATGCCATTGTTGAGCTTCTGTATCGAAATGTGTCGAGTCAGAATGTCGCTCTCTCGCTGATTCGCGTGATCAACGAGCCATTCTCTGGAACGCCGGTGTCGCCTGAAGCATTCCGCCGCTGGGTCTGGAGCGCCGGGACATTGTCGCGGTTATCGATGGAACGCAACCTGCCCACTTCCATCGATTCGGCAGTCATCAGCGGACTGACGAACGCATTCCGAAGCGAAGTCCCGGTTGGGAACCAGAGTTTCCAGGAATCCGTCGTGCATGCTCTGAGAGTGTCTGGCGATGACTATGCGGGCAAGGCTCCATTCGAAACCTTCTGGGCGGTATGGCTCCAGCAGCTCGGAGCGGTCGTCCCGGCGCACTCAGTCGCTCACAACACCGCGGTTCTGGATGTTCTCGAAAGCATTCTGGTCGAAGGCCCGGACCCGAGCCAGTCGAGAGAAACCTTTCAGGCACTCGAGACGCTCACGGGCGCTCTGAAGTTGGAGCCATCGGGGCCAGTCGCGGTTCGGATCGTGAGCTGGTTCAGCGATGATCGCATCACAGCATCGGACCTGTCCAGCGTTATGCGCCCGCTGATCACGAGATCACGGATCGAGAAGCTCGATTCGAGCATGATCCCTTCACCCGGGATGAACCAGAGCGAGCGGATGGCCTTGCGGGCCGAGCTTGAGAGCGTCTTGCTCGGGATCGATTCCGGAACCAACGAAGCCGTCGCGGCCTGGGTCAGCATCGCCGATCAGCAACTCGACCGCTCGCCCGGGATTCGACCGGTTGAGATTGTCGGAAGATCGCTGGTGCTCAGCCGCCTCTCCGCAGCGGCGCACGCCACGCTCTGGGGAGACAGGCAAACAGCCGATTCGATCCTTGCGAACCTGACCGACGACATCGATCGTCTCATCAAGGACATCTCCGACGACCAGTCAGGGTTCCTTGGGGGCAACAACGCCGATGAATGGGCGATCAAGTACATCGATGCGCGTCAGAATATCCCGATCCGCCAGGCGTTGCTCTCTGATTTGACAAGGGGCAAACGCATCCTCGGCCCCGTTGCTGCTGAGATGATCGTCCGCGACGCATTCCTTGGAACACCAGCGACCGTCCGCGCACAAGCCCGCGAGATCGTGGTCCTCTATGCAGACAGCCCCGCCATACTGAACGCCGTACTCGAGTATCTGCCGCGTATTCCCAAGATCAGGTCGAGCAGCGAGCTCATCGAGTCCGTGGCATATACGCGGCTTCCCGCGGTTGACAACCCGAGATGGAGTATCCGGGCGCGCCAGGCCTGTGTTGACGAACTGCTCCGCCGAGTCTCGGGGTTTGGCGAGGGTCAGGCGATCGATCTTCTTGTGGCATCGCTCGAAGAAAGCTACAAGGACCGACTCCCGGGTACAAGCTCCTCGTCACGATCTGCTGCTGACGCGAGCGAGCTCGCAAGAGTCGCGATGCGCCTGGCTGATTTCTGGCGTCAGAGTGCGTCGCAGGAGATCGAAGACATCGCGCTGCTCGCTCAGCTCGACGAGCTCGATCGGCGCCACGCGGGCCGAAAGCTGCTCGCCAGAGGCTCACTTGATCAGTTCGCTGTCGAACAAGTCATGGCCGTTGAGTCGATGGCCCTGCTCGTCTCCGCCGAGATGCCTCAGTATCAGAATGACGTTCAGGCCATTACCGACGCACTCAGAGCCCAAAGGCGAGCGTCACGCACGGTGCTCGAACAGATCGTTGCGTGCGAAGAAGCCTCGGTCCGGCTCTGGAAACTCCGGCTCCTGAGGGGTGCTCCATGAACAGATTTGCGGTTCGCCTCGGTTCTAAACTCTTGGCGGCGTACCTCTGCTCTTGCGCTCTCGCTCAGGACGATTATCAGCAGAGACTCGAAGCGCTCGCCCCTGCGGATCCAGCCAGCTATTACCTCCTCGCCGAGGACATCGCCAGCGGCGCTCAAAGGAATGAGGATGTCATTCTCGCCCGAAGGCTCTTTGTGCTCGCCTTTGTGCTCGCAGAACGAGAAGCCTCCCAGGACAATTCCGAGATGTTTCCGATCCGTGCGAGCGCTTGTATCGCGCTCGCTCACCTGGAAACGTCCGAAGACCGAAAGCGCTGGTTGCGTGCATTGGCCGGACGGATCGATCGCCGGTATGCGGGAACCAGATGGGATGCCGCCGATGGAACGAATCAGGCGGACGAGACCACGCTCCTGCTTGCCGAGGCGATCGGGCTCATGCTCTCAGGTGACGGCTCATTGGCACGGGAACGACTCGATGACCCGCGTGTCATTGCTCTTCTCGAGCAGACACGCGACATCCTCGATCGACTGGGGAACGAAGCCTCGTCGGTCGCCATCAAGCGTGAAGCCCAGATCTGGCCCTGCCCGGAGTGCGGCAACGCGCGGGGAGTCCCCGATCGTTCTGAGGGCGGTCAGGTCAGGCGTCTGTGCTCGACGTGCCGAGGCAATCCAGGCCCGGTGATCTCACGCGAGGCACACATCTCCTATCTGGGATACCAATCGCTCCTCCTCCAGGGCACCCAGAAATCATGGGCCGCCGAGCTCGCAGTCGGACTCGGTCGCCCGATTCTCGATCCGGAGCCATCGGAGATTGCGCCGAACATGGGCATCGACCCGACCAAGGTGTATTTCCGGGCAGGGCGTTGGCTCGACGGGGACGAGCTCATGGCGTTGGACGCGGGCAAGGAATAGAGTTTCGAAACAGAGGAGTGCCACAATGTCCGAAGCAACGCCGCAAACAATCCCCGCAAAGCCTGAGATTACCTTCGAGGAATTCGCGAAGCTCGACCTCCGTGTAGCCACGGTCGTCGCTGCGGAGCTCCATCCGAACGCGGACAAGCTTCTCAAACTGCAACTCGATGACGGCACTGGATCTCCACGGCAGATCTGCGCCGGAGTCAAAGCCTACTACACGCCCGAAGACCTCGTTGGCAAGCAGATTATCGTCGCAGCGAATCTTGCTCCGCGTACGATCCGGGGCGAGGAATCCCGTGGCATGATGCTCGCCGCGAGCAACGCACCCAAGGGCGAAGGCGGAGAACGCGACGTCGTTGTTCTGACGCTGATGAGCCCGCTCGAACCCGGCTCAATCGTCTCGTGACGGCTTGGGACGCCTGTCCCTGCTCGGCTGCTCCTGATCGCGCCCCCTCCCCTCGTCAGCCGATTTGATGCGGAGAATCATGCCTCGAAGCTGCTCATCGATACGTGCTTCACGCTGCGACTCGGCTTCTGAGATATCAGCTTTCAGGCTGTCAAGCCGCTCCTCTGCGTCTCGGAGCTCATATCGCGTCATCGTTGCACGTGCATCGAAGCCATCGGCAATCGCGGCTCTGAGCACGCGCCGGGCCTGATTCAGGTCGTCCTCACTCGCTTCCGGGTCCCGGAGCATGAGCCCGTACTGCTTCGCAGCGCGAGCGATATGAATGCCCGCGACCATCTCCTGCCTCGCCGCGACGTATCGCTCCTGGTCATTCTCTTTCAGTTCAACGAGATTGCGGAGCCTCGGGGCAAGCCTTTGGAGCAGGCGGTCTGCTTCGGGGCCCTCGGCGTCCACGATGTGCGCAAAGGGTGAGTCATTTCCGGCCAGCGCCGGATCGGCCTGCAGATCACGCAGCACCGACCAGAGCTTGCGCCGATCTTCGGGCGACAGAACCCGGTCGGGTCTTGAGCCTTCCCCTCCCGGCCCGGCCTGTTCCGGTCTTTCTCCCTTCTCCATTGCCTCGATCTGGCGCGTCAGCCAGAGCTCACGCATGCGTACCCGCTCAAGCTGGTCCTGAAGCTCCTGTCGCAGGTGGGCGCGATCAGGCGCCCGCCGGGGCGGCTCCTGCTGCGCCGCGGCGCCAGTTACCAGGAGCGTTCCCATCGCAAGACTAGCAAGCAGTATGCGTTTCAAAGAGCGCCTCCGAGATCCTGCCAGTCGGTTTCCGATGCAAGCCCGATCTCGGCCGCATCGATCTGGAGCCGGATCAGGCTCAGGCTTTCGTCCATGTCATCGACGTCTGCGATCAGCATATCCATGGCATCAAACGAGCTCAGCAGGATCTCTGTTGAGTAGCTTTCGGATTCTGCTGACGCAACGGCAGCGGTCTTGCTGCCCATGTCCACATTGATCATTGGCATCCAAACGATGTAGCCCATGATCCCGACGCACGCAGCGGTCACAAACGGGATCCACGCCGTGGATTTGCGCCGGCGTCCCGGGATGCGATCCTGATCGGGTTGCTGCATGGCGTGCCAGATCCGATCCTCGAAGGCCGAATCGGGCTCGGAACGATCTTCGCGAGCGATCTGATCGAGCCGCTGATCGAATTCAGTAGTGCTGTCGCTGTGCTCATTCATAGCTGACTCCCGCCGACTCCTCGTTCCCGAGCATTTTCCGCAGTTTGTGCAGAGCGCGATGGTGCCTCGCAAGAAGCGTGCCCACGGGCTCGTTGAGGACTTCTGATATCGCCTTAAACTCCATGCCCGCCTGATGCCGGAGGCCGATGATTTCCTGGTCCGCATCGCTCAGGCTGTCGATCGCTGAACGAAGATCACGAAAGTCGTGCGTCTCGAGGTCAGATGCACGCGGGGCTGGCGTACGGTCGGCAAGGTCGCTGACGATGCGCAGCTGGCGGGCATTCCGGCGGACATGATCGCGGATTCTGTTCATCGCGATCCGAAAGAGCCAGGGCTCGAACTGACCGCGCTCCGTGTAGCGTCCGGCTGAAACGTGCTGGAATACCGATGCGAACACTGCTTGTGAAACCTCCTCGGCTTGATCCGGATCCCGGAGCCGACTCTTTGCCAGGGCGTAGACCCGCCTGGCGTAGCGCTCGATGAGTTCCGACCAGGCTTGGCCGTCACCCGCTGCGGCCTCTGCAACCAGAGCCGCAAGATGGCCGGCTGCTCCGGGCTCGTCAGCTTGGGGCTGAGCGTCGATTTCTCGCCCGGTGATGTCTTTGTTCACAGCCGACATCCTCTGGAAGGCACAACGCCTGCAGGCGTCTCCGATTGCGTTCACACGCCAGGCCAACGACCGATATCATCGATCCGTGAGCACTTTCGCATACACCGTGATCGCCGAGACCGAATCCGAGGCTTCTCTGCGAGCGTATGTCCGCTGGCTGATGAACGGGCACATCAACGATGTGATCGAAGCGGGGGCCCTCTCAGGGGTCCTGACCATGCACGAGCCGACGGATCAGGGCTTGTACGTCTCAGAAGTACGGTACATGTTTGCATCAAAGGAAGCCTTTGAGGCCTACGAACGGGGCCCCGCGGTGTCTCTGCGAGCTGAGGGCATCGCATTGTTTGGTCCCAAGTCCGAACATCCGGTCCGATTCCGTCGAACGCTGGGCGGGGTTGTCGCGGTCTTTCCCTGATAGAATCCCATTCTCGGGCCGTCGAAGGGACCCCGTTTGCCCGAACCAAGCGATGAGACTCTGGTCACCCGGTACGTCAAAGGCGACCGCACCGTTCTTCGGACGCTCATCGAGCGCCATAAAAACGACCTGCTGCGATTCCTGACAAGGCTGACAGGCGATCGGGACGCTGCTGAGGACGCGTTTCAAGAGACTTTTTTGCAATTCCACCTCTCGGCGCGGCGTTTCGATACCAGCCGGAGATTCAAGCCCTGGATCTTTACGATCGCGGCGAACAAAGCCCGGGATGCGATGCGTAAGAAGGGCAGGAGGCCGGCTCTCGGTCTCTCGGCCCCGGTTGGCGGAAACGCCGGCGGGACCTCGATCGAATTCGTGGATCTGATGGAAATGCCCGGCCCCAGGCCCGAAGCCGACCTGGACGCCAGAGAGCAGCAGGAGCTGGTCGCAAAGGCAATGGATTCCCTCTCCTTTACACTCCGAGAAGTGCTCCTGCTGGCCTACTTCCAGAGGCTCAGCTACGCCCAGATCGCCGAGGACCTGGATATCCCGCTTGGAACGGTCAAGAGCAGGCTCCATAGCGCGGTTGCCACGTTCGCCAAGAACTACGCCAAGCTCATCCAGGAACACGAAGGCCGGAGCGAGAGCGAGACACGAGCAGGAGGGACGCCCTCGTGACGCAGCGCACCGGACACCCGACCAAGCTGTGCCCCGAAGCCGAGGCGGCGCTGGATGCGCTGATCGAGTCGGGCTGGACCCTCAACCGAGTGCCCACTGAGTACCGCAAGTGCGCCCAGGACCTGATCGAGAACTTCGGGAGTGCGTGTGATGTCACGCCCGAAGCGGCGCCCGAACTGATCGAGGCCACGATCCGCAAGCTCCTGAGCGAGCCGCTCGCCGAGGCCGCGCTGAGCGACGAATCCGCAGACGCGCTGGATATGTGGAGCCTCTCGGGTTACAGCGCCAGCGGTGTCCCAAGGGGCCTGCGCGATCACGCCCAAAGGCACGAGGCGTTTGCAAGGCTGATCACGTCGTCGATTCAGCGCGACGAACTCGAGGCTTCGGACGCGCTCGTTGATCGCACCCTCGGGATGATCGGCGATTACGTTTCTCTCGAGGAGCCCCGCGGCTTTGTCTTTCCGATCAGGCTCCGGCCCGCGGACCTGGCCTCAATCGCAGCGATTCTCATCGTTGGGATTTCGGTCGTTCTCCCGGTGCTCTCGACGTTCCGTTTCGAATCGATGCGCAAGCACAACGAAGCGAACTTCGCCGTGGCCTCGGTCGCACTCGGTTCATATGCCAGCGACAACGAGGGAAGGCTTCCTGTTTACACGCCCTCTGATGAGATCATCAACCAGTCGGCCGGTACGCTCCGCAGGTGGTGGCTCGTTGGGCGGGACCCGTTGCAGTCGAATTCCGCCAATCTCTACACGCTCGCCCGGCTGGGATACACCTCGCTCGAGTCGCTCGCCAGCCCCGGCAATGTCCACGCGGTCTCAGAGCCTCAGAGCGAAGACGCCGTGGACTGGAGCGAATTCAACGACGTTTCGTACAGCTACCGGGTGATCCAGGGCGCCGAGGACGAGGACCGCTGGGCCAAGCGTGGGCTGGTCATCCTGACCGATCGCTCGCCGGTCACGATCAAGGCCTACCAGAGGCTCCCCATCGACCCCTTTGAGAACTCCCCCAACCACGACGGACGCGGGCAGCACGTCCTCAATGGCGATGGGTCGGTCGACTGGCTCACCAGCCCCTGGCTGCCTCACAACGACCAGATCTACCTCCCCCGGTTCATGGAACGCCTGGTGAACCCCGGCGTGCGGAAGACGGGGATGATGCCCCTGCAGGGCATCGAACGCCCGGGTTCGTACTCGGACGCCTTCGTCGGGCCATAAGCTGCCATCTGGCGTTGTCAGCGGGCTTCTTGAGGCCTACGCTCCCCCTCTGCCGACAGGCGGGCGGGGCTGTCCCGTGGTCAGTGCGATTGAGGTGAGTTGAAATGCCGAAGAACAAGGTCCACAAGGGGCTCCTCAAGCGAGTCCGGATTTCCAAGAGCGGCAAGGTCCGCCACCGTGCGGCATACCACAAGCACTTGAGCTCGCACAAGAGCGGCAAGCGCCTGCGCCAGCTCCGCAAGGACCGCTACGCGGCCAACCCGGACGCCAAGCGCTTCGAGAAGCTGCTGTACCGCCGCCTGCGCGGTCGCACCCAGCCCAAGGCCGCCATCCGTGTGAGCCCCTCGCCCGCAGCCCGCAAAGAGGCCCGCATGGCAGCCGCCAAGGCTGCCAAAGCCGCCAAGTAAGTTCCGTCCGATTTGAGTCATCGCCCGTCGGGTTCCAAGCCGGCCGAACCGCCGCCCCGCCTGGTATGAAATGGAGAGCACACGATGCCCCGCGCCACCAACGGCCCCGCACGCAACAAGTCCCGCAAGCGCATCCTCAGAGCCGCACGAGGCTACTACGGCTCGCGCTCCAAGCACCGCAAGCTCGCCAAGCAGCAGGTCATCCGCTCGGGCGTCTTCGCCTACCGTGACCGGCGCAACTTCAAGCGCGACATGCGCTCGCTCTGGATCACCCGCATCACGGCTGCGTGCCGGATGCGTGGCACACGCTACAGCGCGTTCGTCAACGGCATGAAGCTCTCGGGTGTTCTGCTGAACCGCAAGATGCTCAGCCAGATCGCCATCGAGGAGCCGGCAGCCTTCGACAAGCTTGTCGAGATGGCCAACAAGGTCTCGACCGCGACGCCCGCCAAGGCCGGTTAATCCCGCCCGAAAACCACTTCTTCGAAACAAGCCTGCTAGGCTACTTCCATGCTCGGATCATGGTGGGTGGCTTCTGTTCTCGATATGCCGAACGGGCATGTCGTGCTTGTGTCGTGGGTCGTGCTGATTATCGGCTCGATCGTTCTCCACGAACTCGCCCATGGCTGGGCCGCGATCTCTCGCGGCGATCGCACCCCGATCGAACTCGGTCACATGACGTGGAACCCTCTGGTCCACATGGGCCAGATGAGCCTGATCCTCTTTCTCGTCTTTGGTTTCGCCTTCGGCGCCATGCCAGTGAACCCGAACCGGTTTCGGGGCAAGCACGCGGGGGCGTTCGTCGCGGCAGCCGGACCAGCCATGAATCTGGTCATCGCATGCGTGTGCGTGGTCGCCGGCGGTCTTGTGGTCGCCCTTAGCCGACAGATCGGGGATCCGCTCGCGTCGAATCTGTGGATGTTCTTTCGCCTCGGGGTGATGCTCAACATCACGCTGATGATCTTCAACCTGATCCCGGTCCCGCCCCTCGATGGCAGCCGGATCCTGGCTGATTTCTCACCCGGCTACGCGCAGCTCTGGTACGGCGAGAACGCCCGCTGGGTCGCGTCCGGGCTCTTCATCATCGTGTTTCTCTTCGGAGGCAAGCACATCGTGCCCCTCGGGTTCGATGCTGCCGACGAAGGGATCCATTTCATCGCGAGCCTCTTCCCGCAGCCCTCACCGGCTTGACGGGGCCGCGGCTCGGCAAAGCTTGTAGAGCATCCGTGCGCCCACGTTGGCGTCCCATTCGCTCCCGTTGGGCGAGGGCCCGACCTCGACCAGATCCGCACCGACAACGCGTTTGCCGGATTTGGCAACCACCTCGAGCAGCGCCGTCGCCTGGTTGAATGTCAGCCCACCGGGCACGGGCGTGCCCGTTCCGGGGCAGAGCGCTGGTTCGAGTCCGTCGATGTCAAAGGTGATGTAGATGGAGTCCGGAAGCTGGCCAACGACCTCCTCAAAGAGTTGCCTCCAGGAGAGCCCCTCGTCGGTGCGTCCGAAGAGCTCGTCGTCGCCGTAAACCCGAACCCTGCCGTTGGTTGAGTTTGCAAAGGCGATCTCTTCGGGGCAGCAGTCTCTGATGCCGACCTGAACGATCCTGGTGACCGCGGAGCAGCCCTCGACGATGTTCCTGATCACCGAGGCGTGTGAGTAGGTGTACCCCTCGTAGGCGGGCCTCAGGTCCAGGTGTGCATCGATCTGGAGGAGCCCGATCTCGCCCGCGTGCAGGGCACAGGCCTCGATCTGGCCCTGAGGCACGCTGTGCTCGCCGCCCAGGATCACGGGAATCTGCCCCCGCTCAAGGATCTCTCTGGCACGATCGGCGGTCTTCTCGCGGATCTCTTGCCCGATCGCGTTGGCCTCGGCCTTTGCGTCGAACGCGACGGGGCGGTCCACGAAGACGTTGAATCGTTTCGGTTCCGGGAACCGCGGGTCCACGTAGTCGAGCTGGGGGATCGCCCGCATGACGATCTCGGGCCCGATGCGTGTGCCCTTGCCGTAGCTCGCGGTGCCGTCGTAGCCGACGGGGACAATGACGATGGAAGCTGTTTCGAGCGTGCATTCGGTATCGAAGATGCACTTCTCGTAGAGCGATTCACTCGCTGTACTCATGTGTGTTTACTCACCGGGCCAGCTCTGGCCCGTCCAGTTCTCGTAATTGACTCTCTGTTCCTCGGTGGGCTCGTCGACGTAGTCGATGTCAAAGCTCTGCTGGATCAGGCCGGTGAGGATCAGATCGATCTCGCGGTACTGCCCTCGCCGGAATGTGCCCATTCGGATGACATCGCCGGGCGAGGCGTCGTCGACGAGCCTGTTCCAGTCGCCGGAATCGATGCGTCGGCCGTTGGCGGAGACGATCTCGTCATCGAGATTGAGTCCCGCTTCGAAAGCCGGGCTGGCGTCGAGGACGCGGTTGACCGTGGTTCGACCGCCCGAGTCGCGGAGCGTCAGGCCGGAGAACGCCTGCGGATCGGGGTCGCGGAGGCTCAGTTCCAACCCGACCACTTCGAGCAGTTCCGAAAAGGGGATGTCGTCGGTGCCCGCAACATACCTGGCGAAGAACTCGGAGAGATCGATGCCCGCGACCTCGGCGACGGTGTGCTCGAACTGCTCGGGCGTGTACCCGCCCGCGGAGAGCGGATACCGCTCGTTCATCAGCCGCATCACGTCGTCGAACGACCGCTGAGAATCCGACTCACGCCTGATGAGCATGTCCAGCGCCAGAGTGACCATCGCCCCGTGTGTGTAGATGCTGACGGTGGTGATGCGATGGTCCGGGCTGCTTGGGCCCCAGAACTTGAGCCACGCGTCGTAGCTGGCCTGCTCGACGCTCATCACGCTCTTGCCCGGGTTCGAGAGCACACTCCCGATCGATCCCTCAACCGAGTCGAGGTAATTCCGCACGCTCCGCTGACCAGTCCTGGCCAGCAGGAGATCGTCGTAGTAGCTCGTGCAGCCCTCGGCGACCCAGAGAGAGGTGGTGTAGTTCTCTTTGTCGTAGTCGTAGGGCGTGATGCCCGCGGGGCGAAAGTTCTTCACATTCCAGGTGTGGAAGAACTCGTGCGCGACGAGACTCAGAAACCCACGGTATGCCGACTCGCTTTCGAACGAGCCCGGTCTGGTCTGCATGATCGTTGAGTTGAGGTGCTCTGTCCCGCCACCGATGCCCTCAGCGCTGTGCACCAGGAAGACATAGCGATCAAAGTGAACCGAACCAAAGACGCCCAAACAGGCCTCGATAATCTTCCCAAAGTCCTCGGCCAGCTCTTCATCGCTCTTGGCGCACTCGCCCCAGATGGCGATCTCATAGGGAACGCCCTGCACATCGAACGACACAACCCGGTGGGTGCCTAGCTCGATTGGGGAATCCACGAGCACGTCAAAGCTTGACGCGATGAGCGTGCCTGCTTCAGTGCTCTCCGCCAGCCCCGAGGAGATGCGCCAGCCGCTGGGTAAATCGCCAAATCGTACGAGGTGAGGCAGCTCTCTTGAGGGCGGATTCATCACGAAGACGCTCGACCCGTTGATAAACACATGCGAATCGTCGGCGTGCCGAGTCCGCAGACCGAGCTCATTGGTGAAGATGTCATACCCGAAAGTCACGCTCTCAGCGCCAGCCGAGCTGACAACCCAGGCGTTCTTGCGGATCTTCTCAACCTCGAGCGCCTGACCGGACTGATCCTTCGCATCCCACGCGCGAACCGTGGCCGCAAAGTCGAGGATGCCGTAGCGTCCGGGACGCCACGTCGGCAGCACGAACTCGGCCTGCTCGCCCGGCTGACGGACCGTGGCCTCCACGCGGACGATCTGATTCCGGGCCCGGTCGAGCCTGACCGTGTACTCCACGCCCGGCTGGGCCGCGCATCCAGGCAGGGAAACCAGCGTCATGGCGGCGGCAACGAGACTCAAAAGCGAAGACATCATCAGTCCTCCAACTCCGGGGCGTACACTCTATCCGGTATGACCAACCCCCGAAACAACTGCCCAGGATCGGCCTTTCTCGAGCGAGGAAACCGGCTTATCGGCATGGTTCATGTCGGCGCCACGCCCGGTACCCCCAGAGCCGCCATGGCCCCGGTTGAACTTGTGGAGCAAGCTGTCCGAGAAGCCCTGATCCTTAAGGACGCCGGATTCGACGCCCTCATCGTCGAAAACATGCACGATGCGCCCTACGTCCACGGCGAAGACCTCGGCCCGGAGCAGACCGCGGTCATGACCCTTGCCGCTCAGGCCGTGCGTGAGGCGTTTGAAGGCCCGGTGGGGGTGCAGATCCTTTCAGGCGGGAACAAGCAGGCCCTGGCTGTTGCCTATGCAACCGGCGGCTCATTTATCCGGTGCGAGAACTTTGTCTTTGCCCATGTCGCCGACGAAGGGCTTCTTCCGAAGGCCGAAGCCGGGCCACTCCTCCGGTACCGCAAGCACATCGGCGCCGAGCGGGTCGCGGTGTTCGCCGATATCAAGAAGAAGCATGCCTCGCACGCGTTGACCGCCGACATCGACATCGCCGAAGCGGTTGAGGCCGCCCAGTTCTTTGGCGTTGAGGGCGTTGTGATCACGGGAACATCCACGGGCAAGCCCGCCTCGATCGAGGACCTCAAAGCTGCCCGGCAAGCTTCGGACGTCCCGGTCCTCGTTGGCTCGGGCGTCACCCCCGAATCGGTCCGTGAATTCCTCAAGCACGCTCACGCCCTGATCGTCGGGTCCTGGATCAAACAAGACGCCAAATGGTTCAATCCCGTCGACCCCGAGCGGGCAAAGTCGCTGATCCAAGCCCGCTGATTGCTTGTTCGTGCACCACTCGCGACTACGCTAGCCGGTGCCCATCTCACCCGAAACCGCCGGGATCATCGCTGGCCTGACCACCTCGGCCTTCTGGGTGCTCACGACTATTTTCTTTACCGCCGGCAGCAAACGCATCGGCGTGACCGCGGTCAACACCCTCCGCATGTTCTTCGCGGTGATCCTGCTCGGCGCGACTCACTTCGTACTGTTCAAGACCGTCTTCCCGCAGATCCCGAACTCGATGCAGTGGGGGGCGCTCGCGCTCTCGGGCTTCATCGGGCTGACCATCTGCGACCAGGCGCTCTTCGCGGCGTTCCTGGACATCGGACCAAGACGCGCTCTGCTCGTGATGACCTCGACGCCGATCTTCGGCCTCATGTTCGGGTATTTCTTCCTGCAAGAGAACGTCGGGCTTGTGGCGCTGGCCGGAATGTTCATCACGATCGCGGGCATCGTCTGGGTTGTACTTCAACGCCAGTCCAAATCCAAAGACGAGCACTCCAAGCACATTGCCCGGGGATACACGCTCGCGCTCTTTGGTTCGGTCTGCCAGTCCCTGGGAGCGATGTTCGCCAAGATCGGGATGAGCTCGGGCGAGACAGCGGTGGACCCGCTCGCGGCCACTCTGGTCAGGATGATCTTCGGGCTGCTCTGCATGACGCCGATTGTGCTGATCAGCTACCGCATGGTGAAACGCCGCGAGCCCGGCTCATCGCAATTCCGCTGGACGCCCGGCCTGCTCTTTACGCTGGCGGGAACCGTCTTTGGCCCCTTCCTTGGCGTCTGGCTCTCGCTTATCGCCATTCGCTCGGTCGAACTGGGAATCGCACAGACGCTGCTCTCGCTCTCGCCCGTGATGATCCTGCCATTCGTTGGCAGGCTCTACAGCGAGAAGCTCACGAAGGCCGCTGTCCTCGGTGCGGTCATCGCAGTCGCTGGGGCCGCGGTGATGTCCATGTCCGAGATGATCGAGGACGCGATCCAGTTCGACGTGTCACACTCAGCCGATGAATAGGCTCGCGATGCACCCGGTCATCCAGCAGGTCAGCGCCCCGGCCAGCATCGCTCTCGGTCCGATGCGCGCAAAGTCCGAGCGACGCTCCGGAGCGATCGCCGTCAGCCCTCCGATCTGAATCGCGATCGAAGGGAAGTTCGCAAAGCCGCAGAGCGCATAGGTCACGATGACCGCCGATCGATGGTCGATCGTCCCGGCCGCGATGTGGTCACTCAGGCCGATGTACGCGAGAAACTCCGTCGCCACCATCGATGTACCGAGCAGTTCTCCCACGGTAAAGACGTCTGCGCCGCTGATCCCCATGAGCACCGCGACGGGCGAAAAGAGGACACCCAGCAGCCCGACGAGCGAAAGCCGGTCAAGCCCGAGCATGCCCTCAAACCAGCTCCCAAGCATCGTGCCGTGCAGAGCGCCGAGCGGCCAATCCAGGAGCGCAATCAGCGCGACGAAAGCGACGAGCATGGCGGCAACGTTGAGAGCGAGTTTCAGTCCGTCGGTTGCCCCGGCGGCAGCCGCGTCCAGTATGTTGACAGTCGTGCGTTCGCCTGAGCCGAGCGCCCTGATCTCGGTCTCGTTCATCTGCTCTTCGGTCTCGGGCATCAGGATCTTGGCAATGACAAAGGCGCCGGGCGCCGACATGACACTTGCGGTCAGCAGATGCTTTGCAAACTCGACCTGCGCGGCCTCGTCTGCTCCGCCGAGCATGCCGACAAAGGCTGCCAGCACGGACCCCGCGATGGTCGCAAAGCCACCCGTCATCACGAGCATGATCTGCGATCGTGTCATCCTGGGCAGGTAGGGCTTGATACAGAGCGGCGCCTCCGTCTGCCCGACGAAGATATTCGCCGCTGCTGAAAGAGCTTCGGTTCCGCTGACACCGAGCGTGAGCCTGAGCACCCAGGCGAGCGAGGCCACCAGACGCTGCATGATGCCGAGGTGATACAGGATCGCCATAAGTGATGCAAAGAACACGATCGTGGGCAGCACCTGAACCGCAAAGATAAACCCCCAGGCTTGCGATCCATCCGTCAGGTTTCCAAAGAGAAACTGCCCGCCTGCCTGGGAGAAACTCAGGAGCTTCGTCACGCCCTGTGCCAGATACTCGAAAGTCTCCCGCACCGGTGCAAAGCCGATAAGCAGAAACGCGAGCATCATCTGAAGACCCAGCCCAACGAGCACGATCCGGATATTGATCCTGCGCCGAGCGGTCGAAAGCATCCATGCCACACCGAGCAGGATCAGAATGCCAACCAGACCGGTGTAGTCGCCCATACGATGCGTTCCTCAGGAGCTTGAATGGGCATGAGCCTAACCGAGGAAGCTGGGAGACGTATGCCTGAACACACGACCATACTCCACTCGATCACAGACGCCGTCACCCACATTGAGCGGATGGTGAACGCGACCCAGAGCCATGCCCGCCAGGTGATCGTCATTGGTGGGCCCGTCGGTTCCGGCAAGTCCACGCTCGCACACCGCCTTGGCGGCCTGGTTCTCTCAACCGACGAGTATCTCCCCGATTACGAAGGCCTCGCAGAGCACGAACGCGATGAGCCCATCCATGCGGACCTGCCAAGGCTTGCCCGGGATCTCGCCCGGCTGCGCGACACCGGTACATCCACGATCCCGAAGTGGTGTTTCCAGACTCACCGCCGAATCGGTGAGCAAGAGGTGACTGCGCGGGGGGCGGTCATCTGCGAGGGCATCTTCGCGCTTCATCCGGCTCTGGCGCACCTGACCACCCTGCGCATCCTGATCGATGCCGACCCATTGACCCGATGGAAACGCTGGGAACGGATCGAGTTCGAAGGGCAGCGAGGCATGGGCGTCGAGGCTGCCCGTGAGCATTTCAACGCGATCGCTGAGCCAACCTATCGGAAATACGCCCATCTTTACGAGTCGGGGCTCGATCTGATCGTCCGCAACGAGACCGCCTGATCTCCTGTCGGCGATCTGTCCGAACTATTGTCGTTCATGTCCGATGGCCAGCCAGACAAGCGCAGACGCCGGCGGGGCCGGAGCCTCGGCGGTTCCGGTGCGCCCCGCCCAAAGGGCCGCGACCTTTCCAAGTGCTTCGGCCCGGACCGTGGGCGTATCCGCTCGCTGTTGCGTCAGAAACGAATCGATCAGGCTGAAACGCTCATCTCCGAGTCGATCGATCGAGTCGTACGCCGAAAGCAGATCATTCCTCGCATTCAGTACCCGCAGGACCTCCCCTTTACTGCCCATCTTGGCGAGCTGCGAGCCGCGATCACGGGATCACAGGTTGTGGTCGTCAGCGGCGAAACCGGATCCGGAAAGTCAACGCAGCTCCCAAAGCTCCTGCTCGATCTCGGCTTGGGTATCACCGGGGTCATCGGGCACACGCAGCCAAGGCGGCTCGCAGCCAGAGCCGTTGCCGATCGAGTCTCCAGCGAACTGGGTATTGCGCTTGGCAATGAAGTCGGCTACAAGGTTCGCTTCGGTGACCACACTTCCGACAAGACGCTCGTCAAGCTCATGACCGACGGCATCCTCCTTGCCGAATCTCGCTCAGACAGGCTCCTCGAGCAATACGACGCGATCATCATCGACGAGGCCCATGAACGCAGCCTCAACATCGATTTCCTGCTGGGCTACCTCACACAGATCCTGCCCCGCAGGCCCGATCTGAAAGTCGTCATCACCTCGGCAACCATCGACTCCGAACGATTCAGCGAGCATTTCGCGTCCGCCACCCGGGCGAGTGTTCCGATCGTCGAGGTATCGGGCCGGTCCTACCCGGTCGAGCTGCTGTACCGCCCGATCAACGAAGCCGAGAACCCGGACGACGCCACGCTTTCTTCGGCGATCGTGTCGGCAATCGAAGAACTGGCAACCCTCGACCGACCAGGAAACCCGGGCGACGTGCTCGTCTTCCTGCCCGGAGAGCGGGAGATCCGTGAAGCCGCGCACGAGATCCGTAACGCCGCCGAGATGAGCCCTTCGCTGCGCGGCTGCGAAGTCCTTCCACTCTACGCCCGCCTCTCGCCCGCCGATCAGCAGCGTATCTTCAAGCGCCATCCCGGTCGGCGCATCGTCCTTTCGACGAACGTCGCCGAGACCTCGCTCACCGTCCCGGGCATCCGGTACGTCGTCGACTCCGGCCTCGTCCGGATGAATCGCTATTCCGCAAGGCGAAAGATCGAATCTCTTCAGATCGAACCGATCAGCCAGGCCTCCGCTCGCCAGCGGGCCGGGCGCTGCGGAAGAACGGAGCCGGGCGTCTGTGTCCGCCTCTACCGCGAACAGGACCACGATTCACGCGACGAGTTCACGCCCCCGGAGATCCTGCGCACCAATCTCGCCGGCGTGATCCTGCAGATGCAGTCGCTTGGCCTCGGTCGCCCGCAAGACTTCCCGTTCATCGAGCCCCCGATCCCGGCACGTATCAACGACGCCTATGACACGCTCTACGAACTCAACGCCGTCGACGAGCAACGCACGATCACACCCGAGGGCAAGATCCTTGCCCGGCTCCCCGTGGACCCCCGCATCGGACGCATCCTGCACGCCGCGGCTGGCGAGGGCGTGCTCGGCGATGCGTTGATCGTCGCATCGTTCCTTGAAGTCCAGGAACCACGCGAGCGCCCGTTCGAGAAACGAGATGCCGCGGACAACTTCCACGCTCGGTTTGTCGACAAGGCATCCGACTTTGCAACGGTGCTCAAGCTCTGGGAGCACTACCACACGCTCAAGGACAAGCTTTCCAGATCTCAACTCCGAAAGCAGTGCGCGAAGGAGTATCTTTCATACCAGCGGTTCCGCGAATGGACGGACACGCACCGTCAGCTGCGTGACATCTGCCGGGAATCGGGACTGCGGAGCGACTCGAAGAAGCACGACTCCGAGGCCCTGCACCGTGCGATCCTGACGGGCTGTCTCTCGGGCATCGGTAAAAAGCATCAGGAAGGCGGATTGAGCGGTGCACGCGCCGGACGGTTCTGGATCCATCCAGCCTCGGCTGTCCCCGAACGCGAAGCAAATTGGGTGGTCGCAGCGGAACTCGTCCGAACGACAAAGCTCTACGCCCGCTCCGTGGCGCGCATCGATCCAACCTGGATCGAAGAAGTCGCCAAACACCTGATCACCCGAGAATACGCCGAGCCGGCGTATATCCCAGAACGCGGCAGGGTCGAAGCGAGGGCCACGATCAAGCTCTGGGATCTGGTCATCTCGCAGGGCAGACTCGTTGATTTCGGCTCGGTCGATCGCCCCGGTGCCCGGCGCATATTCATCGAGGAAGCACTCGTTGAGGGGCTCTACACAGCCGGTGCACCCTTTGAGAAGCACAACGCAGAATTCCTTGCCAAGGCCGCACGGAACGAAGCCAAGCTGCGGAGCGGCAGGATCCCAGACAGCGACATTCTCATCCGATTCTTCGATCGCGTGCTTCCGCCGGAGATCAGCACAAACCGAGCGTTCGTCAAATGGAGACGCGTCGCCGAACGCACGGATCCGAAGCTGCTCTACCTGACCCCTTCCGATCTCGAAGGGCATTTCGAAGACAACCCGGACGATCAATCATTCCCTGATTCATTCCGGCTACCCGGAGGCTCTTCCGCGAGACTCGAATACGCGCACGAACCCGGGGGAGCCACAGACGGCATCTGCCTTTCGCTCCCTGTCCACACCGCCGCATCTCTGGATCCCGATCAGGCGGATTGGCTCATCCCAGGCTGGCTGAAACACAAGGTTGAATCGATCCTCAAGGGCCTCCCACGCGAGATCCGCCGGCAGTTTGATACGGCCACAGTCACGCCGAAGGTCACCGAACGCCTCGATCAGAGCAAAGGCGGATTTTATACCCAGCTCGCAGCCGCGATCACACAAGCAACAAGCGTGACAGTGACCCCGGAGATGTGTCGATCTGTCCAGATCGCAGACCATCACCGCATGCTGATCCGTGTGACCGACTCGGATCGCGTTCTCAAGGAGAGCCGCGATGCCAGGGAAGCGATTCAGGCCGCCCGGTCTGTCGCGGGCTCGCGAGCGATCGTGGCTCCCAAAGAGCACACAGAGCGCCTGACCAAATGGCCAGAATGTGACCTGCCAATCCAGCTCGAAAGAGAAGTCGGTGGCACTCGACTTCGGCGCTATCCCGCGCTCATCGATCTTGGCGAGGCCTCCGGCCTGCACGACTACGACGACCGGGCAACGGCAAGCTACAACCATGCCTTCGGGGTCAGACGCCTCGCAGGCATTCAGCTCGGGCAAGAGATCCGCAGGCTCCTGCCCCACACCCCGCTCATCCAGCGAGCCCGACTGGGCTGGGCGATCGTGCCCGGCGCGCCGTCAGTTGATTCCCAGCTGGGCGCCATCCTGGCGGACATGGCCGGCGATGTATCAGCAATCCGGACGAGTGATGAGTTTGATTCGCATCTTGACGAGGCACGCAAGCAGCTCGCAGCGTTGCTCAACGAAACGATATCTCTGCTGGTTCGAACCATCGATTCGTACCAGAAAGTCACGATCCAGCTGGCCGAGATGAGAAGCCCGGAGCACGCTGCGATCGTTGCCGATGTCCGCTACCAGCTGAGCCAGCTTGTGCACGCGGGGACGATGACCCACGTCCGCGCACAACGCCTTCGGCATGTTCCTCGATATATTGAGGCGATCGCTATCCGGCTTTCCAACGCCCGCGGCAGCGGCGTCCGGCGCGACGCCGAGTTGCTCGCCCGCATCATGCCCCATTGGCGCCGATGCATCGAGCACGCGAAACGGATGCACGCGCTTGGCCTGCACGACCATGAACTTGAGGAATACCGCTGGATGATCGAGGAGTACCGCGTCTCGCAGTTTGCCCAGCAGCTCGGCGCCGCGATCAAGGTCTCGGAGAGAATCCTGGATGAGCAGTGGGGGCGGACGCGATCACTCTGAGACAGGAGTGTCGGGCGTATACCGGAAGAGCTTGATCGAAGAATACGGCTGCATGATGTGCCGATCGAACGCCCAGATGAGATCGGCGCGATCTCGCAGCGCCGGCCAATTCAGCCCGCCCGATGTGCCCACCTTGTCGATCACCCAGCAGGGTTCTGTCATCTCGTCGAGTCTCGGCATCAGTGTCTTTCGAGCCACTATCTCGACCGCGTTCTCTTGCAGGTAGTACGCCCCAAGCAGCTGCGAATGGAAATCACCGAGAACCACCTCGCCCGGCTGTCGCTTGGCCTGAAGCTCCGCGAATGCCTCCCGCCAAGCAGGCTGGTACCCGCCGCCCGCGGTGTAGTACTCGAAATCCTGATAGAGACACGCAACGCAAACAATCCCAATGGCCAGCCCCCGCAAGCAGAAAGGATACTCGCCCATCGAACGGCGTGAGACCCGATCCAGCGCGACCGCCGCGAGCAGAAGCCACGCCGGCAACACGATGAACGTGTACCGCACGTGCACGAAGTTCTCCGTGAGCGCCAGCCCCGCCATCACGAGCAGCGGGGCTGCTGCTGCGAGTGTCAGGTAGATCGCAAGACGCCTATTCCGCGCAAAGAGGCAGATGACCCCGGCTGCCGAGGCGAGCACCACCGCGGGGTTCAGGTACCACACCGCACCCGCGAGGATCACGGGCGCCGACTGCGAAGTCGTCTGACCGAACTGAGCCCAATTCTCGGTGTTGCGTGAGATGTCGTAAACGAGCAGCCCGACGCACAACGCCGCCGCGGCACCGCCTGCTACGACCGAAGCACGCGAAAGCCTTCTGTGATCCGTCGATCGAACACCAAGGAGCCAATCGAACCCGAGAACGATCCCAAGCAGGATCGCCGGAGGCTGTGACATGACCGCAGCGAACAGACACACCATCGATGCGACCAGCTTCCCCCGGCTCCCGATCGTCGTGGCATGGAAGTACAGCAGCAAGGCCATGTTGTAGAAAAGCATCTGCTGCGCGTAGAAACGCCCCGTCTGAGACATGTGCAGATGCCACGTGCTGACCGCGAGCAGGATTGCGAAGATGATCGCTGCCCGTGAACCGACGACAGGCCTTGCGAGCCACCCAAGGATCGGGATCGTGGCGACACCGATGACCACACTCGGGAGGCGGACCAATTGTTCGGTGACACCGATCGAAGCCCAGGTACTCGGATCCATCGCAGCCGCCGGCGAAGGCAGAGAGCCTGTCAGCTTGAGCACAATGAAAGTGGGAATGAAGCCAAATTGTTTGGTGATGTTGCCCTCACCCAGGCGAGCCGCGTGCATCACGCTGTAGATCTCGTCGACCCAGAAACTCGTCTGACCAAGGTTGATGACCCGGAGCACCAAGGCCAGAGCCGTGGCGGCCAAAAGCCAGAACAGAAACGTGCGAGGACGCAGATGCCCCGCTGATTCCAGGTCGACGCTGATCACGCTGGGCCTCCGGCTGCGGGAATCGCCGCTTCCTTGGCGAGCTTACTCGGCGAGATACCGCGGGCGGCAAGAACAATCCCGCCCATGATCCCATGTACAAGAAAGATTGTAAACGCCAGGAGAGAGAGTACCAAGGCATCGGACTTGGGGACACCCATGCTCCCCAGCATGAATACAAACATACTCTCGCGGACTCCGATACCGTTGATCGAAATCGGAATCAGCATCACAAAGAGCGCGACGGGCACAATATAGAAATACTCAAGGAAACCCAGTTGGATGCCCACAGCAAGCCCGAGAAGGTAATGCAGCAGCACCACGTTAAGCTGGAGGACCAGCGAAAAGAATAGCGCCCGAAGCAGCGAACGATGCTGCCCCCTGAACGGCTCGACCGCCCGATCAACCTTCCCAAAGAATTTTCCGAACGGCCCTGGCAGTTTCGTGTAGATCGCGCGTGAGAGCTCGACCATAAACCGAAAGGGCGAGAAGACCAGTGCGATAAACCCGGCCAGCCCGAACGCGACCGTCACGATCGCAAGGGGGACGTACCCGAAGTCGGATATGTTCGTACGCACAAAGAAAAGACCCAGCACAGCAAAGATCGCAAGCGCAAATAGACCGAGCACACGATCTACCACGATCGTCGAGATCGCGACGCCCTTGCTCGCACCGGCCTTCCAGGAATCGTAAATCCGGATCATGTCGCCACCGATCGTGCTGGGCATGATCTGATTGAAAAAGATCGCCACCATGCAGGACCGAAAGAGCAAGGCCTGGCGGATCGTCACGCCTTGTACCCGCAAGAGCCCCTGCCAGCGGAGCGATGTCACCAGAAATCCAATGTAAGGCGTCAGCAACGCCAGTAGAACGTAGACAGGATCGGTCTTGGCGAGTGAGGCGCGAAGCGACTGCATGTCGATTTCAGATCTGCTGATGAGAAAGGCAAGAAGACCGAACGAAATCAAAAGCTTGGCCGTGATCAATGCCGGCTTGACCCAGGGGCGCTTCTTGATCCCATCCTCAACCGGTGGCACGGCTCTGCTCCTCGATCTCATCCGCGGTCCGCACCCGGAGTACCCGCGCCGGAACGCCAGCGACAACCGCAAAGTCGGGCACGTCCTTCGTCACAACCGCGCCCGCGGCGATGATCGCATCTCGACCGACACGAACACCATTGACGACCACCGCCCCCGCGCCGATCCAGACGTTATCACCGATCACCAGATGCAGACCCTCGACATGGCCCTGATCGACGATGGGGATATCCACCCGCTCCGTGTGGTACTGCCCGCCACCGATATACGCGTGACCCGCCACAATGCACTTGTTCCCGATCGAAACCGAGCCGCCCACCGCGCTGTGGATCGTGATCCCGGCACCAAAGCCGCAATCGTCGCCGATTCGGATCTTCCCCAGCTTGCTCGAAAGCCTGGTTGCCCTTCCAAACATCGACCGCGATCCGACCTGAATGGCAATTGGCTCGCCTGAATTCGCATCGAAGCAGCACCCGTCATCGATGACCACACCGTCACCGAGTGAGATGCGTTTCGGATGACGAAGAGCGACATCCCTGCCCAATGCAGGCTTCCTCCCGCACGAGCCAAGCAGCCCTCTCGTCAGCTTCTGTCGCAGCAGCAGCCCAATCGCGCCTGGCAGCCCGGACAGGAGCACCTGTGTCAATTCGTAGCGAAGCAAAAAGAGAAGCGAACCCGAGCCGACGATCGCGTGCTGGTACTTCTTCAGCGCCGAGCCTTTGCCGTCAACGACACTGTCTTTGATCGCGCCCATCAGTCCCTCGTTCCGCCCTGTTCCCAAGGCCTGGCCAGCGTATGCAACGCGTCAGAAAGCCGGAGCGTCTCGGCTTCAACTCTCGGATGGTCCCAGCCAAGCGCAGCGGCTATCGCCTGGATTGCCGACATGGCCATCCCTGAATCCTGCCACAAACCCGTCCGTCTCAATACCAGATCATCGGCGTGAACCACGCCTTCGTTGCGTGCGATCGGGACGAGCCGGGAGATATCCCCACCATAACCGGGTACATCCTGGACCCCGGACCAGAGCGGAACATCTGGAAACGGTGACATGGGTGGTCCGGGGATCCTCTCGATCACGCGCCGGGCCAGCATCGGGGCCGTTGTGTACTTCACACCCGAAACACTCATGAACCCGTCTGGCCCGCCCTGACGCCCGTGCTCGACGATCTGGGCTCGGTCGCTCGACACACCCGCGCCCGCAAACGGCGCCGGTACCATACCAGACCAGACGCTATGCACATCACCGATCCCAGCATCGAGTCCCGGAACGCCTTCATTCAGTTCGCCAAGAAACGCCTCGACACTCTCTCGGCTCGGCGTCGATCCAAAGTCGTTCTCATCGCAAGGAACCTGCGACGTGCCCACGACAAGCCGATCACCCCAGGGAACAAGAAAGTACGTAGGCGAGCCCGATTGACGCCCGGATACCGCGATCGCCGACTCACTCACGGGAGGAATATTCAGCACAAGGTTGAACGCACGGAGCGGGATGAACAGATCCTTGCGATCCTGTCCGAACCGGTCCGCGACCAGCCTGCACTGAGGGCCGGCTGCGTTGATCACGGTATCCCCCGAAAAGCGATGCTCTCGCCCAGTTTCAGTGTCGATCGCCACGACACCATTGACCGCTCCGTCTGTCGTAACGAGCGATTCGGCACGCACGTAATTCAGCGACGAGCCCCCGCGTCCCTGAGCCACGCGAAGAAGATGCACAAGGAACCTCTCCGGCGCGAGCATCCTCGCATCCGTCCACATGCCCCCGCCCTTGAGGCCCGTAGTGGGAACTTGCTGCCAGTCCTGCACCACATCGCTGGCGCTCAGAACCGCCCCGGCGTGGAGCTTGGGCTCACTCGGGTGACGGCCTTCAAAGCCGATAAGCCTGCGATTCATCCAGACCGCAGCTCGAAAGGTTTCGGGTCGCTTCAGGCCCTCGCCGTAAAGCGGCATCACGCAATTGAGCGGCTCAACCATCCCCGGGAACATCCGCATGAACCAGCGCCTGGCGCGTACCGACTCGATGTACCTGCGGAGATCGAGCGACTGCAGATACCGGAAACCGCCATGCAGAATCCGCATGCTGTTCCAGCTCGTGGCGCCTCCGAAGTCGTTCTGCTCGATCAGAAGCCCGCTGAGCCCCCGCCTCGAAGCCTCATAGAGCAGGCACGCGCCCTGGATCCCACCGCCCACGATGATCACATCGAAATGGGCACTCTCGGCTTTCTCGAGATTGCGTGTCAGTGGTGCAAGCGGGGTATCGGCCTCAGCCGTCACGCTGAGCGTCCTTTGTGGGCAGATCCTTCGTCCAGATCACCTCACGCACGCCGAAGGGGCGCTTGCCCTGAGCCTCGTGGTAAATCCGAACGAGCAGCTCACTCATCACGCCAAAGACCAGCATCTGGGCAGCCAGCAGGACCATCATCCCAGAGAACGTCACAAGCACGTTGTTGTTGAGCCGGACCTCGGCGCCGAAGAACAAGCCAAACTTCTGCAGCAATGCGATCCCGACCGCCCCCAAGGCAACAGCCATGCACAGAAAGGCCAGCTTCCCGAACAGGTACAGGGGCTTGGAAAGGTAGTCGTTGAGAAACTTGACCGTCATCAGATCGAGGATGACCTTGCCCGTGCGCACAAGCCCGTACTTGCTCCGCCCGGCTACGCGGGCACGATGGTTGACCACACGCTCCGTGATGCGAGCGCCCTTCCACACGCAGAGCGCTGGCAGGAAGCGATGCATCTCGCCATAGAGCTGAACATCCTGGAGCGCCTCACGCCGGTAGACCTTCATCGCGCAGCCAAAGTCGTGGATCGGGGTCCAGGTCAGCCGTGAGATCAGGCGGTTGGCGATCATCGAGGGCATGCGCCTGGAGAAGAATTTGTCCTGACGCTGCTTGCGCCATCCACTGACGACGTCGTACCCGCGTCCTTCGCTGAGCGATTCCAGCAGCATGACAATATCTGCCGGGTCATTCTGGAGGTCGCCGTCCATCGTGGCAATGAACCTGCCCCGGGCCCGGTCAAAGCCCGCCGCAAGGCCAGCCGTCTGCCCGAAGTTGCGCCGAAGCCCTACAATACACAGCCGTTCATCGCCAGCAAACGCCTCGGTCAACCGCTCGATCGTGCGATCGCTGCTCCCGTCGTCGACGATGATGCATTCCCAGTCCAGCCCCGTTTTGTCGAGTTCTTTCTTGACCTCGTTGTACAACGGGACCGCGTTGTCCTCCTCGTTGTGCACGGGGATCACAACCGAAAGATCAATCAACAATTCATGGGGTGCGGAATGCAATCGGGGGCCATCCAGGGGAAAGGAATGGACAGTCATCGGCAAAACCATCGGCGCGCTCCGGCAACAGTGAACCCGCCAATCCATCAGCGGTTCCCCTCAATGTCGTCGCGGTCAGTCTATGGCTTTCGCCCAGTTTGCCCGACCACACACCGAAGGGCTCGGTGTGTAAGCATACGGGTGACTCTCTGACAGGTCTTGCCCTTTATCGGTGGCATTCCAGCTTGTTCCGCATCAGCGCGTGGATCATCAGATCGTGCCGACTCGGAGCCGGACGCTCCGCCTTGGGCTTGGCTGTCGGTTGCGCTGGCTCACGACCCTGCCGATCAGCCCGCTTGATGGGCTGGTCCAAGGCGACCGTCGGGATCACATGGTTCGAGTTGTGGACCTTGATGTACCGGACATTCACCGGGACTCTGTTCGGTCTGGCATCCGTGCGGATCGCGTGCGCCGAGTTGTTCACCCGGACATACGCCCGGGGAAGCGTCGCCCGGATCGGATTCGAGCCGAACCGGATCGCGTGCCCGCCGGTGGAGCCACGCGTGACATACTCAACCTGCTGCGCTTGCGCAGCACCAGCCAAGCCAAGAACTGCGACAGCGAACATCATGTATTGGCGCATAGTCATAGTGTACAGCAGAACTTACGGATGGCACGCACAATTCACAGCGACCGAGAATCGAGCCGATTTAACTCGGTCGGGTCATGGAATCCGGGTCCAGAAGCTCTGAGAGCTGCTCGGCGCTCAGGACTTTCTTCTCAAGTGCCAGCTCCCGGATGGTCCGCCCCGAGCCGTACGCCTCGTAGGCAAGCTTCGCCGAGGCGTCGTATCCGATGACCGGAACGAGCGAGGTGCACATCGCAAGGCTCCCCTCGATCAGAGCGGCGCAGCGCTTCTCGTCGGGCTCGAGACCGGCGATCAGGTTGTCGTGAAAGACATCCAGTCCGTTGGCGAGCAGACTGGCCGAATCGAGCAGGTTGGCCGCCATCATGGGCATGGCAACGTTGAGCTCCAGGAGCGATCCGATCCCGCCTGCGCCGCCCGCGGTGACTGCTGCGTCGTTGCCGATCACCTGACAGGCGAGCATCATCATCGCCTCGCAGATGACCGGATTGACCTTGCCCGGCATGATCGAAGAGCCCGGCTGAACCGCAGGGACCTTGAGTTCCCCGATGCCGCAGCGGGGGCCAGACCCCAGCCAGCGGATGTCGTTTGCAATCTTGGTCAGGCTGATTGCGATGGTTCGCATATGCCCCGAAGCCTCGACGAACGCATCCCTGCTGGCCTGCGCCTCGAAGTGGTTGTCCGCTTCTTTGAAGGAAATCCCGGTCTTCCTGGAAACTTCCTGAGCGACCAGGCGTCCAAAGTCCGGGTGGGTGTTGATGCCGGTGCCGACCGCGGTGCCGCCGATCGCAAGCTCACCGAGCGTCGCCAGCGCTTGTTTGGCACGGGCTTTGGCGTGTGTCATCTGGCTCGCATAGCCCGAGAAGACCTGCCCGAGCCGGATAGGAGTCGCGTCTTGAAGATGCGTCCGCCCGATCTTGACGATGTGGTCCCAGGCCTTGGCCTTGGCTGCGAGTGCCGATTCGAGGCGCTCGATCGCGGGCAGGAGTTTGGTCTGGATCTCGATCGCGACCGCCATGTTCATCGCGGTTGGAAAGGTGTCGTTGGACGACTGGCCCATGTTGACGTGGTCATTGGGGTGCACACCTCCCTGCCCCTCGGGTTCGTCACCGATCCATTTAGGGTCCTTCGTGCGACCGATGGGCTGGCCGTGGGCAATGCAGGCGAGGTTTGCGATGACCTCGTTGGCGTTCATGTTGGTCGAAGTGCCCGAGCCGGTTTGGTAGATATCGATCGGGAAGTGCCGGGCGATGCCCCCAAAGTCGGTCAGCCCGCTTCCGATGAGCCCGCAGGCATCGTGGATGTCCCTCATCCGTCGATCGGAGAGACGACCGAGCCCGTGATTGACGCTCGCGCAGGCGGCTTTGAGCACCGCGTACGATTTGATGACCGCTTCCGGCACAGGTCGACCAGAGATCGGGAAGTTCAGCACCGCTCGCTGTGTCGAGGCCCCGTAGAGCACGTCGGCGGGAACGGGCATCTCGCCCATGGAGTCTTTCTCGATCCGTGTCTCTGCGGTCGTCATCGGCGTCTCCGGAATGAAGCAGAAAATACACCCGAACGCGGGCGGGGCGTGTACGCTCGATAATACGCGTGGGGCGGGACGAGTCTTGAAGGAGCAGGCAATGCGGACAGCAACGCGTTTGGGACTGATCGCGGGAGTGCTCGGGGCGCTGGCGCCTTGGTCCGTCTCGGCTCAGGGCGTCAAAGAAGAGCTCTCCCCCTATCTGACCCGCGTCGAGCCGCAGGAATGGGTCCTGACCACGACCATCGGGCTCTTTGCCAACAACCTGGCCCCGGGCAACGACGGGCCCTTGCTCACCGATCAGGAATTCGAGATCCAGCAGGGCACGATTTTCTTTCCGATGCCCCCCGTCAGTGCGAGTCACGACCGGGAGAACGGATCGATCAAAGCCACGCTCACTTTCGAGGGGCGCGAGGTTCCTCTGAAGTACAGCCTGATCAACTCTGATTCGGGTCGCAACCCGCTCCACTCGGGAGAGGCCTACGGCACATGGGTCTTCGATGACGTCGAAGCGGCGCTCAACATGCTCTTCAAAGTGGAATCCCGTGTCACCTGCTGGAACACCCAATTCAATGACACCGAAGCGATGAAGGTGCCCTGGCCCTCGGGTGAGTGGCCAACGGAAGCCGCTTCGACTCTCCAGCCGGAACTCTTCATCAACGAGGGCTTCGATGGGGCGTACACAACCGATTTCGTGCACCGCCTTGCGGATCGCTGGACCAGCGGCAAGGCCAGAAGCCAGCCGCCGATGGTGGTCGCGAAATGGCTCGCGGGCGAGGTCGCCAAGAGCTTCCAGCCAACGGGCTCCGGGATCATTCCGGATGTCCGCCCGGCGACAGCTCGCCAGGCGGGCCAGTCGATCGGCGCGACAAGCGCTTACGAGATCGTCGGAGCCGAGGACGCGGCCAAGCGGGGCAAAGGCTCACCCTACGACATGGCGCTCCTGCTGACCGCGGTCTACCGCGATGTCGGACTCCCCGCTCGTCTTGTCTTTGGGTACGTCGGAGGCAGCTCCGGTGGGGGGGACGACCCATTCCGCCGGAACGATCGCGCCGAGATCGGCCCGTACGTCTGGGTCGAAGTCGCGCTCTATGACGAGAAGCAGGCCGACCCGAAGCGTCAATTGACATGGGTGCCTGTCGATATCCTCCGCATCAGAGCGGATCGCGTTTTCAGTCGGAAGCTCGATCAGCCCTGGCCCGGCTTCGGAACCAGCGAGCAGCTCAACGAGATCATCCCCATCGCTTTCCACCTTCATCCGCACCGCATGGGCGCGAGCTCCTACGGTGCGTCCATCGGGCGCAAACGCGAGCCCAGGCCTTCGATCTGGGGATGGAACATTGTGCCCGAAACGCCCCAGGGCATCGATCAGGTGCTGACGTTTACCGCGACGTCGCCTGCGCGTCGACCCGGCGATCCCGAACCGGGACGGCGTGGGCGTGGGCAATAGCCGATCCAAGCCGCGTATCCCAGCTGGGCCTCGGAAGGAACGTGTATTCCGGGGTCGTAGCGCTGCGATCGTCCGGCACATGCAGCCGGACACCGACGTGGAAATCAGCAAAGAGCACACTCGCTGAGATCTCCGCATCTTTGCGCCCGGGCTTGGCGTACCAGTGCTGCCTGCGGTCACCCCCGTCGTCGTAGTTGTAGATCGTCTGCGACGCAATCAGCAGCGTGCGCGAGGTATCGATGATGTATGGCATCGGACCGCCAGATTGCGGCACCAGCGTGGGCAAGGCGTCGCTGGACGGGTCGTCATCCGGTGCATGGTCGTTGAGTGTGTAGCTCGAGCCGATCAAATCGTACATCGAATCTGTGCGCGCAAACTGGGGAATGGGCAGGCCCGTGTCGTCGGCTCCGCGGTCGAGCGGAGATTCGAACTCGGGCATTTCCTGCACGCCCGGCTCCGAATCGGGGAGCGGCTCCCGGTCGACGAGGTAGCTGTTCAGCGGGCGGCGCTCAGCGCCGAATTCGTCGATGCCCAGGAATGGCAGCTGGCCCTTCTTGCCCCCAAAGAGCGCCCCGATCGGCGAACTGAACCCCGGCGCCACCTCCACGATGACCTGCGGCAAGGCGTTGTTGAAGTCATCCAGATACATCGAAGTGGCGATGCCCATCTGCTTGAGCTTGGCACCACAGGCAAGGCTCCGCGCCGAGAGGCGCGCCCCAGCCATCGCGGGCAGGAGAATCCCGATCAGCAGCGCGATCACCGCGATGACGACCAGGAGCTCGATGAGCGTAAAGGCACGGGCGTTTCTCATGGCCCATACCCTACCGGCAGTTGGCCCCCGCGTCGCGGTGCCACCGGATCTCAGTCGTTCTCGCCCGAGATCGGATTGTTGAAGTGCGAGTCCTGAATCGGGACCACCACCTGCAGCACGTGCTCGAGCACCGAAGCAGGTGACCCAACCGCATCGACTTCGATGATGAGCTCATCCGGGTAGTAGCTGAGCACCGGCGCGGTCTCCCGCTCGTAGATCTCCCAGCGCCGACGGATGACGTCTTCCTGTGCGTCATCGATGCGGTTCTCTTTCAGGGCCCGCCTGCGGAGTCGCTTGATCATCGCCTCTTTGTCTCTGCAGACAAGATGCACGATGCCAAGGACCTCGATGTACTCATCCATGAGCTTGGCCTGCTCGACGTTGCGAGGGATGCCATCGAGGAGAAGGAGATCGTCGTGTGGTTTGTAAAGGCTCAGAATGGTCTGGGCGTGCATGTTCTCGGCCCACATGCGGACGGTGATCTCGTCGGGCACGAGCTCTCCCTTGGACGAGTACTCGTAGAAGATCGAGCCGAGCTCGGAGTGGATATCGAGCGAGCGGAAGACCTCGCCACAGGACAGGTGGAAGAAACCCGGGATTCTCCCGAGGATCGAACCCTGCGTGCCCTTGCCGGCCCCGGGAGCGCCGAAGAGAAGGACTGTCTGATACCGCTCTCTGTCCATCACTGTTCTCCGAAGGGCCGGTCAGAAGTGACCGGGTGTCTCTATCGGCCGGCGCGCAGGGGCATTGATAACGATATGTCCCAACCAAGAAAAAACCCGCCCGGCACGGCCGAACGGGAGGTGTTTTTTCGGACCCCTCGATGAGGGACTTACTGTTGTAACGAGATCAGCGTCCGCTCTTGACGAGCTCGGCTTGCAGGCTCGGGGGCATCGGACGATACGCGAGGAACTCCATGGTGTTGGCGGCCCGGCCCTGCGACATGCCGCGGAGCACGGTGGTGTAGCCGAACATCTCAGAGAGCGGGACCTCGGCGTTGACCGCCTTGATGTGACCGCGATCCTCGGTGTCGGTGATCATGCCTCGCCGGCTGGCCATATCGCCCGTGATGTTGCCGAGGTACTCGTCAGGTGTGATGACCACGACCTTCATGATCGGCTCGAGGAGCACGCTGCCGGCCTTGCTGACAGCCTCACGCAGTGCCAGTCGCGCGGCCTGCTCGAACGCGATCTGGCTCGAGTCCACTGTGTGGTACGAGCCGTCGATCAACTCGACCTTGACGTTGATGAGCGGGTAACCCGCGGAGATGCCGCTGAGGGCGGTCTGGCGGATGCCGTACTCGACCGAGGGGATGAACTCCTTGGGGATCTTGCCGCCGATGACCTTGTTCTCGAAGGCGATGCTGTCCTTGAAGTTGATGCCGGCTTCTTCGGCCTCTTCCTTCGAGTAGGGCATGATGTTGATGGTGACGTCGCCGAACTGGCCGCGACCACCCGTCTGCTTCTTGAACTTGCCCTGGACGTTTTTGGCCGAGCCGCTGATGGCCTCGCGGTACGAAACGCGGGGCTTGCCGACCTGTACGCCGATCTTCATGTCGCGGACGAGACGGTTCTTGATGATCTCAAGGTGGAGCTCGCCCATGCCCGCGATGATGGTCTGGCCGGTTTCATCATCGAAGTGACTCTGGAACGACGGGTCCTCGCGCCGGATGCTGACGAGAGCCTCGCCCAGCTTGCGGTTGTCGTCGGCCGTGTTGGGCTCGATCGACATCGAGATCACGGGCTCCGGGAAGTCCATGCGCTCGAGGATGATCTGCTCGTCCTGATCGCAGAGCGTGTCGCCTGTGATCGAGTCCTTGATGCCCACGACCGCGACGATGTTGCCAGCACCGACCTCGTCGAGCGGGATTCGGTCCTTGGCGTGCATCTCGAAGATGCGGCTGACGTTCTCCTTCTTGCCGTTGCCGGGATTGATCACGCGCGAGCCCTTCTTGAGCACGCCCGAGTAGACCCGGAGGTAGGTCAGGTCGCCGTGGGTATCGCTGACCACCTTGAAGACAAGACCCGAGAATGGGGCGTCGTCGGAGTGGGGGCGCTTGAAGCGTTCTTCCTTGTCGCGGGGGTTCTCGCCCTCGACCTCGGGCACCTCGGTTGGGTTGGGGAGATAGTCGATCACGCCGTCGAGCAGGCGCTGCACACCGACGTTTTTCAGCGCCGAGCCGCAGAAGACGGGGTTGCACTGCAGGGCGATCGTGCCCTTGCGGATGGCGGCCTTGATCTGCGCGACCGTGATGGAGTCCTCGTCCTCGAGGTACTGCTCCATCAGGTTGTCATCGAGGGCCACTGCCGATTCGATGAGCTCGTGACGCCACTTGTTTGCCGTCTCAACAAGCTCAGAGGGGATGTCCTTCTCGGTGACCGTGGCGCCCTGGCTCTCCACGTCGAAGAAGTAGGCCTTCATGCCGAGCAGGTCGATGATGCCCTGGAGGTCGTGACCGTGACCGATCGGGATCTGCACCGCGATCGGGTTGGCGCCGAGGCGCTTTTTGATCGACTTGAAGCTGAACTCAAAGTCCGCGCCGAGCTTGTCCATCTTGTTGATGTAGCACATGCGGGGGACTTTGTAGCGGTCGGCCTGGCGCCAGACGGTTTCGGACTGGGCTTCGACGCCCTCTTTGCCGTCGAACACCGCGACCGCGCCGTCGAGCACGCGGAGCGAACGCTCCACCTCGATGGTGAAGTCCACGTGCCCCGGGGTGTCGATCAGGTTGATCTTATAATCATGGCCGTCCTTCTTCCAGGGGCAGGTCGTGGCTGCCGACTGGATCGTGATGCCGCGTTCCTGCTCTTCTTGCAGGAAGTCCATCGTCGCGGTGCCTTCGTGCACCTCGCCCAGCTTGTAGTTTTTGCCGGAGTAGAACAGGATGCGTTCGGTAACGGTCGTCTTGCCGGCGTCGATATGAGCCGCGATACCGATGTTTCGGATGTATTTCTTTTCAATCGCCATTGCTGGGGTCCTTCAAACTGCTGCTGGTTCAGCCTCGATGCTCGATCCAGCCTCGGCGGGTGGAGCATCCGTTTCCTCTTGGTCTATGACTTCTGTGAATCCGGCCCCCGGGAGCAGGCACCGGCTTTTGGATCGGTGAGAGGCGCGTGAATATGCCGAAGGTCAGGAGCGTTGGGTCGGCGTGTCTTCGTCGTCATCCATCGCATGTATCCGCTTCGGCTTGGCGCACAAACCCCGCTCTGGGAAGGCTTTCGGGCGCATGCCCGAATCAGCCTCAATCCGCTTGCACGGGGACTCGGAGTATGCTAGGCCCATCCGGGACCGATTCAAGGGCTCCCGGCGATCCGCTCAACCTGGGCCCGAACGCTCTCGGGCAGAGCCGAGAGAGGGTCCAGGGACATCGAATCGTTCAGATCCAGCGCGAGCCTGGCCCACTGGGCGGCTTTCTGGGTCTCTCCGAGTTTAAAGTGCGTCAATGCGAGCCTGGTCGGGTGCCGGGGTGAGTACGGAGCGAGGCGCGCCGCCTCTTCGATGCTTTTGATCGCTTCGTCACGCAGCATGCGGACCTTCTCTGCGGATTCGCCAGCGGCCTCAGCCCACTCAGCCCGGATGAGCCCCAAATTCCCGATTTGAGCCGCCAGACCCGAACGCTGGCGTGCGTTGAACGAGCGGTCGAGGAGGTCTTGCGATCTATTCATGAGATCGTCTGCTTCCCTGAATCGACCAGCCTGCCTGAGAGCGTTGGCGAGGGCGACGCCGATCCGGGCCGCCTCCATGGCGGCTCTGCCGTCTGACGGCTTGATCCTCGAAGCCTCCGAGAGGTCTTCGAAGGCCCGCTCCATCGCGCCCTTCATCCGCTGGTCGAGATCGCGGAGGTCCGCCGGCGTTGCGGGACCAGCAAGCAAGGTATCGCGGGCGGTCAGGATCTCGGCGAATCTCTGGCTCGAACCCCGAAGGTACGACTCCCAGCGCCAGACACCGGGCGACAACCAGCAGGTGCCCAGAAGCCCCGCGGTCGCAATGGCGATCGGGATCGCACGACTTGCCTTGATTGCTGACTGGCGATGCGTTGAGACCGCCAGACCGATGAGAGCCAATGCCAGCGGGACCGAGCCGGGCAGCGTCAGGGCCATGTCCAGCTGCGCGTGACAGAGCAAGACAACCCCGGCCAATGCCAGTATGCGCCGGGTTGGAAGCCCGATAGAAACCAGGAGCATGGCCAGCCCGCCCCAGGCAACGACACCGACCAGGCGTGCCAGCGCGCCTTCAAGGGTCGTCGCCTGGGACTCCAGCCAGACGCTCAGGAATATCGGCGCGATCAGCATGACGACCATGACAGGCCTGATCTGAAGCAGACGCGTCCTTGAGACTGCGTGCCGGGTCTTGCCCATCGCATTCTGTGCCAGGCGAGCGGTCGCCCAGAGCAGAGCCGCGATCAGCGGCAGCCCGAAGAAGCCCATCGTGGCCAGATAGTCCCAGAGGATCATGTGCGGGCTGGAGACATCCTCGGTCGCCATGGGTGGCTTGCTGAGCATGTAGGCGTCCTGAAAGCCTGCGGGCCCGGTGCCAAATGGCAGGGCGTCGAGCGAAACACCCGCCGCCCCCTGCGCGTAGAACCAGCGGAAGAGCAGCGATTTCTCGCCCTCGGGCCAGCCTGTCATCCCACGCAAAAGCACCGCAGCCGTGGGCAGCGCGATGAAAGCCAGGATCGCAGGGAATGCCAGCTTGTGAGGCAGCAGTCGCGAGGCTGCGAATGCCGACAGCCCGAGCACCGCGACCCCGATGCCCGCCTTGGATCCGGTGAGCATGAGGATGCAACCGATGGCGACCGAGGCGATCACCAGCACTGTTCTTCGCATTGAATTGCAGGCAAGCCCAGCTGCAAATAGTGTGACGACGCCCAGGGCCAGATATGTCGCCAGCACGTTGCTGAGCCCGAACCATCCCGTCGGATCGGGCTGGCGGAGTCGGCGTTCATAGATGAGCGCCTGTTCGCTGCCGGGCTGGAATCCCTGTGCCGCCAGGTTGCCTGGCTTGTCTGAATCGAACTGTTCGAGCATCAGCGGGTGTTCGACAAAGACCTGAACCACGGCCTTGGCGCCCAGCATCAGAACAAAGGCGATCAGGACCGAGCCGAGCACGGATCGGACCAACGGGCGGTGAGCCACGCTCGCCATCGCGGCAAGTGACGCCCACCCCGCAGCCCAGCTCGACCCGATGCGGATCGCCTCGACGTTCTGGGCATCCAGCAGAAGCGTGCGCCACACCACAAGAACCGCCCCGACGATCGCGAGCAACGCCAGCGGCTCGACGTGCCTGCTCCGCCTGCTCGAAAGGACCAGCCCTGCGCCGAGCCACGCCAACGCATCGAGCAGGAGCGACCCGGTCGGGCCGATCCCGATGATCGCGATGGCGATCCGCGTTGGGTCCGCGTCCCAGCCTGGCATGGGCTCAGCCATCACCAGCGCCCGCGCAAGCACGGACCACGCGATCAGAGTCAGCCCGATCCAATCCAGACGGACCCGGCTCACGCTTGTTTCTCCGGCACGCCACGCTCCAGGTACGCGATCAGCCCGAGCACGGTCAGGGTTTGTCCCGCGATCAGCGCCGCCTGCCAGGGGCTCGAGCGGGACATCACCACCGCGCCTGCGCCGGTGATCGCAGCGAGCATCCAGATCGCAACCACCGCGCCCGTCTTGCCCAGCCCGCGTCTGGACATACGGTGCGAGAAGTGCTGGAGGTCGCCGACAAATGGCGACTTGCCCTGCGAAAGCCTGAGAAGCACAACGCTGGCAAAGTCGTAGAGCGGGACCGCCAGCAGAACCAGCGGCACAAAGAGCAGGTGCCATTGCGTCTGGCCCTGCGTGGAGTCGACGTAGTTGAGTCGCACTGTGAGGAACGCCAGGGTGTACCCGAGCACGAGCGAGCCGCCATCGCCCATGAATACACGGGCCCTGGGGAAGTTGTGGGGGAGAAAGCCGAGGCATGCCCCGAGAAGGACCGCGCCCCCGGCTCCGATGATCCACTGCTGATTCAAGACAGCGATAGCCAGCAGCCCCGCGCTCAGGATCGCCCCGAGCCCGCCCGCGAGGCCGTCCATGTTGTCGAGAAAGTTCATCGCGTTCATAACGATCGCGAACCAGAAGGCTGTCATGAGCACCGAGAGCCAGGGCCCTCCGACGTGGCTGTCAAGGAGCGAGAGGACGCGGGTCTGGGTGAGCCAGACAACGGCCGCGGGGACGAGCACCATCGCCAGGAGTTTGGGCTGCCAGGGCAGAGGCTTGCGATCGTCGACAATGCCGACAAAGTGGATGACGAGCAGGCCCCCGAGGAAGGCGATCAGGAGTGTCATGCTTTCGCGCACGCCCCAGGCGAGTTGACCGAGCATGTCGCTCTCGCTGGTCGCCTTTGGCCAGAACTGGGCCGCGATCGCAACGCCACCAAGCATGAGGATGAGCGTCAGGGCGATCCCGATGCCGCCCGTATTGGGCACGCGCCTGATCTCCGCCTTGACCTGTCCCGCAACGCCTTGGCTGTCATGGGCCGCGAAGCGATCGCCGACTCTGCGCGCAAGCCCCGTCGCGATGAGCGAAACGAAAAGAGAGATCAGTACGCAACCGGTAAGCGCCAGGGGCATCAATGCATCCTACGGGCGAGCGGCTTGGCGCGTTCGCTGCCGGGCGAGCACCCCGAACGGCAACCACGCTGCTGTCTCGAGCAGCACGCCACCGAAGATGATCAGCGGGAGCCTCGGGAAGGGCCAGCCGCCTAGGAAGGCGGTCGCCTCGGATTCCCTGCCGACGTAGCCGTAATTGGCGTCGATGACCACGTTGATCGCGAGGAGCAGCATGATGTATGCGAACGTCACCGCGAGCGCAAAGAAGAGATCCCGGAGCGCGGGCCTGTAGCCCTCGGCCAGCACAAAGAACACCGCCCCGCCCACGATGACAAGGTGGCTCGCCCAGAATGTCCAGAACTCAACGTAGAGAGGCCCCTCTGTCAGCACAGGGATCACGAACGCGAGCGAGGAGAGACCGACCCCCCAGAAGTACAGGATCGTGACCAGACGACGGCTCGGAAAGAGCAGCGCAGCCGCTGCGACCAGGCCCGCGACGTCACAGATATGAAGCGGGAGGCTCTCCTTGAGATCAAACCCGCCCTGGCGGAGCGCAAGCCAGTAGAGATTGTGCAGGATCTCGAACAGGAGCACCGCGATGCCCATCCACCATCGCAGCGAATCGGCGCGCCTGGGGTCTCTGACACGGAGGCTGCGAGAGGTCAGGACCACCAGCCCGACGAGCGCCACACTGACCACAAGGACCGCACCGTGTGTCAGCGTCCCCTTCTCGAAGGACTCTGACGCGTTCATGCCGAGTCAGCCCGGTGCTCGTGCCGGAGCTGGCCGCAGGCGGCGGCGATGTCGCGCCCTCGGCTGGCACGGATGTGGCTGTTGACATTCGCCTCGCGGAGGATCGTCTGGAAGCGCGTCACGTCGCTGTCACGCGGACGCTTGTAGGGCAGACCCTCGACTTCGTTGTAGCGGATGAGGTTGATGTTGGCCCGGAGTGTCTTGGCCAGCCGGGCAAGCTCGCGGGCATGGTCGCTTTGGTCGTTGAGCTGGCCCAGCAGCGTGTACTCCAGTGTGATCTCGCGCCCCGTCTTCTCGAACCATGCGTTGCAGGCCGAGAGCAGCTCTTCGACCGTGGTGTACTCGGCCCACGGGATGAGCTGGCGCCGGAGCTCGTCATTGGGCGCATGCAGCGAGAGCGCCAGAGTGATCGGGAGGTCCAGCTCCTCGCCCAGCTTGCGGATCGCCTGAGGCAGTCCCACGGTCGAGATCGTGACCTTGCGGGCACTGATGCCAAGACCCTCAGGCGTGGGGGCCGTCAGGCGGCGCACGGCGCTCACCACCGGGCGGAAGTTGCTGAGCGGCTCGCCCATGCCCATAAAGACCACATTGCTGATCCGCCCGACGCCTTCGAGCTGACCGAGGCGCCAGACCTGCTCGACGATCCGCCCCGCCGAGAGGTTGCCGTCGAGCCCGGAGAGACCGGACGCACAGAACTTGCAGCCCACGGGGCACCCGACCTGGCTGGAGATGCACGCCGTCTTCCGGTTGGTGTCCGCGCCGAGCGAGGGGATCATCACGCACTCGGTCTGTCGGCTGGAATCATCCTGGAGCACGCTCAATCGGAGCGAATCGCCTGACCTGGTCGCCTCGTCTTCCCACTGGATGAGCAGCTTCTGCGTGCCGTCGGTCGCAAGCTGGTGCGTCACGGTCCGCCCCGAGAGGATCGTCAACTCGCCTGCGATGCACTCGCGGTCTCGAGCGGACAGGTTCGACCACTCGCCCGGCTCGGCGCTTCGGTGCTGATAGACCCACTCAAGGATCTGCTTGGCCCGGAACCGTTTCATCCCCCGGCTTTCGCACCATTGCGAGAGCTCCTCAGGGGTCATCGCAAAGAGATGGGACTCTGGGTTTTTCACTGGCCAACTTTCTCTGAAAGGGTGGGCGGGACGCTCTTGGCCGAGACCGTCAGAGGCACCGCCCCGTAGAGCTCGCTGGGCGAAATGCCGCTCTCGACCGTGACCACGCCCGAACCCGCGTCCATGCCCTGGGCCTTCATGATCCTGCGGAGCGCCACGGGCAGAGCGAACTCGATCGATTCGTCGACGATGTCCCATTCCTCGAGCGTGCCACCGAAACGCTCGAGGAGCTTCCGGCAGATCGCTGCGACGAGATCCTCGGGCGCCGAGGCGCCTGCCGTGATGAGCACCTTCGTCTCGGGGCCCAGCGGGAGCCATTCATCGAGCAACTCGCTCGCGTCGTCGAGCAGGTACGCGGGTGTGCCGACATTCCCGGCGATCTCGGTCAGACGCACGGAATTGGAGGAGTTCTTGCTGCCCACCACCAGCACGACGTCCACCTCCGGGGCGATCTGGCGCACAGCATGCTGGCGGTTGGTGGTCGCGTAGCAGATGTCCGGCTCGCCCGGCTCGTGGATGTGCGGGAAACGGCGCTTGAGCACCCGGATGATCTCGCCCGCGTCGTCGGTCGAGAGCGTGGTCTGTGTCAGGTAGACGAGCTTCTCGGAGTCGGCGACCTCGATCGTCTCGGCGTGGCTCGGCGATTCGACCACCAGTGTCGCCTCCGGCGCTTCCCCGAATGTGCCCACGACCTCCTGGTGGTCCGCGTGCCCGATCAGGAGGATCTGGTAGCCCTTGCGCGCGTACCGGATCGCCTCGGAGTGCACCTTCGTCACCAGCGGGCAGGTCGCGTCGATCGCGATGAGCCCGCGCTCCTCGGCCTGCTGGCGGATCTGGGGCGGGATGCCGTGGGCGCTGAACACCACGACCGAGCCCGAAGGAACCTCGCTGAGGTCATCGACGAAGGAAACCCCTCTGTCCTTGAAACGCCCGACGACGTGCCTGTTGTGGACAATCTCGTGATAGACGTAGACCGTCCGCCCGGGGTACAGGTCGACCACGCGATCCACGACGTCGATCGCCATGCGAACGCCGGCACAGAAGCCTCTCGGGTTGGGCAGGATGATTCTCATAAACGGGCTTGGCTTGGCGGTTTCCTGCGGATGCTATGACGGGGCGGGTCCTGTCGGTTGCCGGGGGGCCCGAATCGGTGGTTGTGAAATTTTCCCGAACACCGCGTCAGGGCTTCGTAAACAGGGTTTCCTCACAAGCCTTCTGGCCTCTGACCGGGTACGCTACACAGCGCCCCCGTGTGCGAGCGGGGACTGTATATTGGGTAGTGGTTCGATCCCCCGGCCCTCGTCGGGGTCGTCGCCGGAGCAGAGCATGCAGGCCAAGCCGGTCCAGATTGCGATCATTGTCATCGGTCTTCTTGTGGGTATCGGGGGCATCGTGCTCGCATTGAGCAAGAACGCCGGACCCGATATCGCTGGCAAAATGATTTTGGTCGATGTCAAGACCGGAGATCTCTTCGCGGTGTCTACCAAGGGCCGCAGCGTCATTTTGCCCTACCGCCATCCTGAAACAAATGAACCCTCGCTCTTGCCGGCCATATTCAATGAAACTGATTCGTCGTGGCACATCAAATCGCGATATCTGAGCGCCATGACTGATATCAAGCCCGTTTCGTCAAAGATCGACCCGCAATCCGGTCGGCTTTCCGTCGAGAGCGGCACCAAACCCAAGGTCATTGACTGATGAACACGCCCGAAATTATCGTTGTCCAGGAGACAAACATGACTGCTCCCCGACTGACAAATCACCGAGCATTCACACTCATCGAGCTGCTCGTTGTGATTGCGATTATTGCGCTGCTTATCGGAATTCTGCTGCCTGCACTCGGTGCAGCCCGAGGCGCGGCCCGCTCGCTCGTAGATCAGTCTCAGCTTCGCACGCTCGGTCAGGGCCAGAGTTTCTACGGCTCATCGAACAATGACTATTACGCCTGTGCGTCGACTTCAGGCTGGGCCGGCTCGGTCGGCGAGAAACGCGGCAATGTCAATATCACTCAGAGCTATGTCGGGACTACTTCGGCTGTGACACCGACACAGTACTTCGACTTCATCAGCCCCACACTTGGCGAAGAACTGAGCTTTGGTTCGGTGCGTGCGCACCGAATGGGGAATATCTTCAACGACTTTGCGGACCCCGCAGCTCGTACGCTTTCATCGATTTACCCCGGCTCGACGGTCCCTGATCGAAGCGACTTTGACGAATACCTGATTGGCCGGGCGGGTTATTTGCAGATGAGCTATCTCATGCCCGGGGCGTTCTCAGCCTGGGGAACTCCAGCTGCGGGCGGATTCATCCCTGGCTCGGGTATTACACGTGGCGACGAAGACCGCTACGACGCACTTTACGGCAATATCCCGGTAACTTGGAAGGGTGGTCCAGCGACTCAGGTTCGAACTCCGAGAGGATTCCGAAATCGATTCGATCAAGTTGGTACGCCCTCGCAGAAGATCATGGTTGCCGACGGCACGCGGTATGTTGATACCGACAGATCTTTGGACTTTGACGCTTCCCCCAATACTCGCACATTTGGTGCCTTTACTTCGGGCACCCCTCAGTGGGTAGGCAATACCGCGTACGGCATCAATGGACCGGGTGCTCCTCTCAACCAGGAACTTTCTTTCCGTCATCCGAATGAATCTCTCAACGCCGTGTTCTTTGACGGTCACACTGAGAATCTCAAGAAGGAAGACGTCTGGACCGACATGGGCAAATGGGCTCCTTCGGGTAGCCTTGTCGATGGGAGTGCGATGGGCGGCCTGACACAGCTTGCTCAGGATTGGGTTGATGACAATCTGAAAGCCGGCACACTCGACGGCAAGCAGGGCTTCATCATCCCGTAACTCCGCCTCCCATCTTGCATGGACACACCTCCGCCCGCTCGTCGGGCGGCTTTCATATCAGGAGTGACTCTTCGATGCAGACTTCCAAAGTCGTCGAACACCTCAAGGCGAACGAGAAGCAGGCGATCGACCGCCTGATGGACTGGCTCCGCATCCCCTCGGTCAGCACCGACCCCGCGTATCGCGAGGACGTTGCCCGCGCGGGCGAGTGGTGCGCCGCACGCCTGCGCGAGGCTGGGTTCGAAACGAACGTCATGGCGACCGGCACCGCGATGGCCGCGGGGCACCCGGTGGTGCTGGCAACGACCCCGGGCGACGACGATTACAAGGGCCCGCACGTGCTGTTCTACGGGCACTACGACGTGCAGCCCGCTGAGCCGTTGGATCTGTGGGAGAGCCCGCCCTACGAGCCGGTCATCCGCCCCGCCAAGGGCGCCGTCGGCGAGCGGGTCGTGGCCCGCGGCGCGTGCGACGACAAGGGGCAGGTCGCTACGTTCCTTGAGGCGATGCTGGCGTGGAAAGAAGTCTCGGGCAAAGCCGCCGGCGGCGTGAAGATGACGGTCCTCATCGAGGGCGAAGAAGAATCGGGCTCTGCGAACCTTGAGCGATTCGTCGAGGAGCAGAAGGCCCAGCTCGCCAAGTGCGACGTGTGCGTCATCTCCGATACGGGCATGCTCGGGCGGGGCAAGCCCGCGATCACGTACGGCGTGCGCGGGCTCGTCTACACCGAGATCACACTCCATGGCCCGGACCAGGACCTGCACTCGGGCCTCTGGGGCGGGCGCGTGCCGAACCCGGTCAACGAGCTCTCCAAGGTGCTCGCGCAGCTCTGGGACAAAGACCGGCGCGTGACGATCCCGGGTTTCTACGACGATGTGCGCCCGATCGGAGACGACGAGCGGGCGCAGTGGAAGAAGCTGGGTGTCGATCCGGCAGCGGCTCTTGCGACGATCGGGCTCAAGCCCGATGCCAACGTCGGAGAGGCCGGGTTCACCTCGCTTGAGCGCGAGTGGGCCCGCCCGACGTGCGATATCAACGGCATCTACGGCGGTTACATGGGCAAGGGCGCCAAAACCGTGATCGCGGCCAAAGCCACTGCGAAGGTCAGCTTCCGACTTGTCGCGGATCAACAGCCCGAGAAGGTTGCCGAGGCTTTCTTTGCGTGGCTGAGCCAGCGCACGCCCGAGGGCTGCCGATGGGAGCTGACCAACATGGGCGGCGGGCACCCCGCGACGACGCCCACGGATTCACCCACGCTCAGGGCGGCGGTCTCGGCGCTCAAGGACAGTTCCGGGAGCGAGGCAGCGCTCATCAAATCTGGAGGCTCGATACCGATCGCGGGCATGCTCAAGGACATGCTCGGCCTCGATACGATCTTCATGGGATTCGGGCTCGAGGACGACCGGGTCCACTCGCCCAACGAGAAGTTCGAGCTCGATTGCTTCCGCCTGGGTATGGAGGCACACGCAAGGCTGATCGAGAAGCTCTGGAAAGTCAGCTAGCCGGGAACCTTCAAGCCGGGTTTATGCGGCTGCAGCAGGAGCCTCAACTTCGATCTCGGCGGCTTCCGCAACGGGAACGGGGTTGTTTTCCTCGTAGATCTCGACCTCGGCGACCTCGAAGTCGCCCTTGAGCTCACGGAGGTAGCGCTCGCGCCGATCGATGACTCTTCGTGCAAGATCGACCCTCATGTGTGTATGGCGGATGTCCGTCGCGATGGCGTGCAGAACCGCGATGACGGCTCCGAGGATGACCAAGCCGATGAGGATGTCCAGCGTGGAGAGGCTCTGCATATCGGGCAGATCGGGCCGAAAGGGGCGGATCTTCAGGGGATCTGAACGGACCCTGCCCGATGCCCGTAGAATCCGCCTCATGACCCGATTCGTCCGACTGCTTTGTGTGTTCCTGGGCCTGGCGCTCGTCGGGATCCCGTCGGTATGGGCACAGCAGGTCCAGCTCGCCGCGGGCACGATCGGGGCAGGGGGCATGGCCCGTCTTGGCGACTGGACGGGCGTGGAGGTGGAATTCACCGACTCCGGCCCGACGCAGCGCGAGCTGATCATCCAGATCGAAGGGCACGACTCGGACGGGGACACCCCGCTCTATCAGCGCACGGTCACGAGCAACCCAGGCGTCACGCAGCGGACCTGGCTCTATCTCTGGATCCCGGGGCGATTTGAATCGCGCAAGCCCCTGGAGGTGTCGGCCTACGAGGCGATCGACGTCGACGCCGAGACCGCGGCACGCACCGGTGTCTCGTACAAGCGGGGACAGCTGCTTGGGCGCCAGGAGATCACCCCAGGACGGGGCTATCTGCCAGCAGAGATCGCGACGGGTCTCGTGATCGGTCGGCGCATCGGCGGGATCAGCGACTACGCCCGGCGCAACCAGGGGACCGAGCTGTACCTGCCCGCAGGACACGAGGTCTTCGAGTTTGCAACCGATCTCGAGCCCGACGACCTGCCCGATCGCTGGGCCGGCCTGGCGCAGTTTGAAACTATCATCTGGACGACCGCCAACCCCGCGGACCTGACGACGGCGCGGAGCGATGCGCTCATCGAGTGGGTCCGCCGGGGCGGTCATCTGATCGTGTGCCTTCCCGCAACCGGGCAGATCTGGCAGGACAAGGACCGCAACAGGCTCGCGCCGCTCCTTCCCGACATCACACCGGTTCGGCTCGAACCTGGAACGTCCGACGTGCGCGCCTTGCTGACGCACGACGAGACGACCACGCTGCCCGACACGCTGGTCGTGCACAGCCTGGAAACGAACGCGACCGCCGAGCTTGGCCATGCGGATGCGATCCTGACCGATGCACAAGGTCGTGTCGTTGTTTCGCGTCGGCTTGTGGATCTTGGGATGGTCACGCTCATCGGGATCGATGTCACCAACCGCAACCTGATCGACCGGAGCCTGCCCGCGATGGATGCCTTCTGGCACCGCGTCCTCGGTCGGCGCGGGCGGATCATGACCCAGAATACGCCCAACTCGCCGCTGTTGAATAGCCGAGAGATCCGTGCGTTCGACGCGGATATCGGCTCGGCGATTTCTTCCAGCGGATCGGCGGGCGCCGCTCTGCTGCTCGGGTTTGCCGTCTTCGGTCTCTACTGGGCGCTGGCCGGCCCGGTCGGGTACACGGTGCTCAGCAAGATCGGCATCAAGAAGCACTCCTGGATGCTCTTTGTCGCGGCGATCGGGCTCTTTACGCTCATCGGGTGGGGCGGCGTGACCATACTTCGACCTCGCAACGCCAACATCCAGGAGATCGCATTCCTCGACGCCGTCGAGGGGAGCGTCTACCAGCGCGTGCGGGCGTACGGGAGCGTGTTCATCCCGGGGTACAGCGACGCGGGCATCCGCGCGGGTTCGCCTGCGGAATCTGAGTACACCGAGTTTCACCCGACCGTCACGCACTGGTCAGAGCATTTCAATTCGATTCTCACGTCGGCCCAGTTCCCCGATGCCAGAGGCTACAGCGTCTCTGCCAGGGACCCGGACCGGATGCGGTTCCCCGCACGCGCGACCGAGAAACGATTCCGATTGGACTGGACGGGCGAGCGCCGATGGAGCATGCCACGAGCCATCCGCGACGATGGGTCGCCCGGGCGAATCCGGTTGGACAGTTCCGGGCGACCGATCGGCAGCCTCGTGCACGATCTCCCGGGGATTCTCCAGAACGCGGTGATCATCATTGTCCGTGAGCAGCGATCGGTCGGTACCGCAACGGGCCAGCCGGAGGTGGCGCACTATGAGGCTTATCGCTTCACGAGCGGCAGGGGATGGGCCCCGGGATCGGCGCTCGATCTTTCGACGCTCGTCAGTGAAGACGCAAAGGCCAAGCAGAGCGCCTCTCAGTATTTCGATGACCTGATCAGCAGAGCTCAGACGCTCTCGCCCGGCTTTGGAACCGCTCGCCCAGGGGGCTCGGACAACGATCGGCTCATCGCATCCGCTTTCGTCTCCCAGCTGCGCCCACCAATGGATGCGGATAAGGGCGACCAGATCGCAGGTGTCCGAAGGCTCACACACAGCCTTGACCTTGGAAGGTGGCTCACACAGCCATGCATCATTGTTCTGGGCGTCGTTGAAACCCCAGCAGGAGAGGACGCGACGAATCCGATCCCCGTGTATCTGCAGCGTGGCGGCAACTGGAACGAGCTCGACTGGTCGGGCAAAACTGTCGTCCGCTGGGTCTATCCGCTCGAACCAAACCCACCCCGCTGGAATCCCTAGGCCGCGGCACTCCCCGGGCACAGCCCTGAAGCAGAGGCGTTTCTTCAATGGCGATGATCGAAACTATCAACCTCACCAAGCGTTACGGCGACCTCGTAGCGCTCGACAACCTCAACCTCACGATCGAGGAAGGCTCGTGCTATGGGTTTATCGGCCCGAACGGCGCGGGCAAAACCACGACGATCAAAATCCTCGCGACACTCCTGAAGCCAACTAGCGGGCAGGCGAACGTCAACGGGCTCACGATCGGATACCAGAACCGAGAGATCCGCCCAAGGATCGGCTACGTGCCCGATTTCATGGGCGCGTACGAGGACATGGTCGTCCAGGAATACCTGGAGTTCTTCGCAGCCGCTTACAACATCAACGGTGACCAGCGCAAGAAAGTGGTGCTCGATGTGCTGGAGCTGACCGATCTCACCTACAAGGCGACGGCCGAGGTCAACAGCTTAAGCCGCGGCATGCAGCAGCGCCTCTCGATCGCACGCGTGCTGCTGCACGACCCAAAGGTCCTGCTCATGGACGAACCGGCCAGCGGCCTGGATCCCCGCGCCCGCATTGAGATCCGCGAGCTCCTCAAGGAGCTCCGCCGGATGGGCAAGACCATCCTGATCAGCTCGCACATCCTGCACGAGCTGGCGGAGCTCTGTAATCAGGTCGGAATCATCGAGCGGGGCAAGCTGCTCTTCTCGGGCAACGTCAACGAGGCCATCCGGCGCGCCAAGGTGGGGCGGACGTTCCATGTGATGCTGACCGACCGCACGCGACCGGCAGCCGAGATGCTGACCAAGGTGCCAGGCGTGCGCAAGGTGATGCTCCGCAAGGCCGAGGATAAGGAAGTCGAGGCGGCGGGGGACGGGAACGTCATCGAGGTCATCTTCGAGGACAACACGCCTACCTCGCCCAGCGACATCCCCAGCATGCTCGTCAACGCGGGCTACCGCATCAACGGCTACGGCGAAGAGCCCGTCAACCTCGAAACAGCCTTTATGCGCCTCACCCAGGGCATCGTGCAGTAATCAGGGACAGCTGAATCCAACTCCGCGGCTTGTGGTACCATCTTGCGCCGGCGACTTCGCCCGGTTCAGGAGACCACAGATGCCCCGAACAGTGACCCCGATACTTCTCCTTGCCAGCTCCATTGCTTTCCCGTGCCTCGCTCAGGTCGGCGAGCCACCCGCAACTGAGATCCGCACGGTGACCGAAGAAGTGCAGGGCACTGAGATCCGCGACGACTACCGCTGGCTCGAGGGCGACGACAAGGGCAACATGACCGACGAGCTGGGCGCCTGGACCGACGCCCAGAACGATTACACGCGCCTGGCGCTCGATTCGATCCCGGGACGCGCGGCACTTGAGGCGCGTCTGCGGGAACTCTTGGAGATACCGCTTGTCTCGGCGCCCAGCATGTACGGCGAGATGTACTTCTACAACCGCAGAGAGGGCGCCATGCCCCAGTCGATCGTCTGCGCCAGGCGCGGCATTGACGGCGAGGAGAGGGTCCTGCTCGATCCGCAGCAGATCGACGAGACCGGGCTGACCACCATCTCGTGGACGGCCCCCAACCCCGATGGCTCACTCATGGCCTTCGGCATGTACCGCGCCGGCGACGAGAACTCGACGCTGTTCGTCATGGACGTCCACTCGGGCGAATGGCTCGCCGAGGAGATCCCGGGCAAGGTCCGGCTCGACGAATGGCTCCCCGATTCCTCCGGCTTCTATTACTCCGCGCTCGAAGATCTCAAGGACGCGTACTCGGGCGTAACCCGGTTCCACAAGCTCGGCACGCACCACCGACAGGATCGAACACTCTTCCGGCAGCACGATCTGACAGCGTTCTACGGCGACATGGGTTACTCCGAAGAGAAACTCAAGCAGTTCGCTACAACTTGGGGCCCCTGGATCATGCCCTCCGACGACGGCAGATGGGGCGTTGTCGGCTACTGGACAGGCACCAGCGGATTTGACATGTGGGTCACCGACCTCGAACACTGGTTCGCAACGGGCGAACTTAACCTGGTCCCCGCGGCGATCGGGATGTCCGGGCGTCCGGGTTCGGCCGACTTTGCGGGCGACACGCTCTATCTGCAAACCACGATTGGTGCGCCCAACGGGCGGGTGGTCGCGATCAACCTGCACCATCCCGAGTATGAGAACTGGAAGGACATCATCCCGGAGGATCCCAAGCTCGTTCTGAGCGCCTCGGGCTTTGCCAAGGGGATCATCGCCGCCGACTACCTCGATGCAGCCCAAACTCGGATCTCGCTCTTTGACACCAAGGGCAAGCCGCTCGGCGAGCTTCCGCTCCCCGGAATCGGCTCGGCCGGGCTCTCGACCAAAGACGATCGCACCGAAGCATTCCTGACCTTCACCAGCTACAACATGCCCACGAGCATCTACCACATCGATCTGGCGCACGCCGACGCTGAGCCCCAGCTCTGGGCACGCCCGGATGTCAAGGTCAACCCCGATCTCGTCGAGGTCAAGCAGGTCTGGTACGAGTCCAAGGACGGCACGCCCGTCAGCATGTTCATCGTCCATCCGAAGGGGCTCGAACTCAACGGCGACAACCCGACCATTCTCTACGGCTACGGCGGGTTCAACATCAGCATGACCCCGGGCTTTAGCTCCACCATGTTCCCGTGGTACGAAGCCGGAGGTGTCTACGCCGTGGCGAACCTGCGCGGTGGGGGCGAGTACGGATCCACTTGGCACGACGGGGGCAAGCTTGAGAACAAGCAGAACACCTTCGACGACTTCATCGCTGCCGCCGAGTACCTCATCCAGAACAAGTACACCAACCCCAAACGCCTCGGTATCGCCGGCGGCTCCAACGGCGGGCTCCTGACCGGCGCGGTGCTCGCCCAGCGCCCCGATCTCTTTGCGGCTGTTGAGTGCCACGTCCCGCTGCTGGACATGCTCCGCTACCAGGACTTCCTGATGGCCCGCTACTGGGTGCCCGAGTACGGCTCCTCCGAGGACCCGGAGCAGTTCAAGACGCTCATCGCGTACTCGCCCTACCACAACATCAAGAAGGGCGTCGAGTACCCCGCGACCTTCCTGACCGCGGGCGAGAACGACTCACGCGTCCACCCGATGCACGCACGCAAGATGGCAGCGATCATGCAGGCGAGCACATCGGCAAGTCCGTCGGAGAAGCCCGTGCTCCTCTGGGTCGACCGCGAGGCGGGCCACGGCGGCGGCAAGAGCCTCGACCAGCGCGTCCGCGACATCGCGGATCGGCGCATCTTTATGATGAGGCAGCTGGGAGTGATCGAAGAGTAATCACCCCGATCAGGGACCTCCGCACTGAAAGCTATTATATTGTGATCGCGATACATGCGTTTCTCTTGAGGCTATCTAGGTAAGTCATAGTCTGCTGTAACTCAAGAGATGGAGCTTACAGTGGAATATGGCATCGGACTTCTTGTCCTCATTCTCGATATTATCGCGATCGTCAGCATCCTGGGCGCCTCTAAGGACGTCGGCTGGAAGCTGCTCTGGACTCTTCTGGTCCTGCTGCTTCCGGTGATCGGGATGATACTGTATTTCGTGATTGGCAATAAATCTTAAATCGCGATCAACTGATCCAATCCTCAGCTTTCAGCCTCTCCGGCACGTACGTCTCCGTCACGTAGCTGATGTCCTTGGTGATCAGCGATTCGACTTCCATCTTGAAGCCGTTGCGGAGCATGCCCTGGATCTCTTTCTGCCAGGCCTTCTTGTCCTGGAACCACGGGTACTCGGCGATCTGCTTGGCGCGGGTGATGTCGCGGTCATTCAGGTCGATCTTGACATCGTCGGAGAGGTCGCACGCCTCGTAGTCCTTGCTGCGGATGCCCAGGAACTTGGCCTCGGGGATTGCCAGGCGCTCGGACTCGAAGGCGAGGCTGATCGAGCCCTGCTTGATGACGCTGTAGATGTAGTGCCCCCACGGATCGCAGTCGAGCAGGCAGATGATGGGCAGGCCGTGCTCCTTGTTGAGGCGGTGGAGCAATCGGCGCACGCCGCGCGGCGGCTGGCCCGAGCCCTCGGTCAGGATGCAGTTGTGCGTCCGCCAGAACTTGTCCTCGTTGAACCGCTGCCAGACCGTGTCCTTCTCGACGTGCAGGACGAAGTCGGCGTCTACATTCTCGAACTGGATGACGTCGGGCTCGCAGATGCTCGGGATCGCGTACCCGCCCGAGCCCATGCGCCGGCAGTCGATCGTGTCGCCCGAGTCGATGACGGTGATGTTGCCGACCATCGTGCCTCGCTTCTTGGCGAAGATGTGCAGCTCTTCGCGGAGCGATCCGACGGTGACCTCAAGGTCTTCGAGGATGCCGTCGGACTCGGTCTGGTCGTGGAAGGTTTTCTCTTTCGTGCCGGCGATGGTGTGCAGGCCGCTGTAGAACATCCCGCGAAGGCTGAGGGTCTTGTCCTGCTCTATGAGCTTGCTGATGCCCTGCCCGTGCAGGAGTGTCTGCATGAACTTGCGGGCCTGGCCCATGTTGAAGAGCTGGCGTTCCTGGGCGGCGCTGCCCATCTCCAGGATGCCCCGGCCCTTGTTCCACTTTGTGTTCGACGCGGCGCGCGTGGGGACCTCGAGCTTGGGCTCGCGCCCCGAGAGCGCAGACTTGACGATCCCCTCGGCGAGCTGCTGGAGACGCTCGGCGGTGACGACATCCCGATCCGCGCGCGACGCAGCCACGGCCTTCTGACCCGCCTTCTTGGTGAGCTTCTTGCCGCTGGGCTGCTTGGGGCTTGATTTCTTGGTGGTTGATTTCTTCGCCATGGATCAGCCCTCGAACAGCGTCGCCTTCTCGCCTGACTTCTTCCGCACTTTCTTCACGACCTTCTTCTTGACGACCTTCTTGCCCTCGCGTTTGGACGGCTTGGGCTCGGCCTGCTGCTTGGCTTCCGCGTCCTCGTCGCGGGCGATCCTGCCGTTGTGGACGATGATCACGTCCTCGTCCTTGGCGAGTCTGCCATGCTCGTCCTTGACGAACTTGCCATCTTCGTCGAGCTGGGCGTCCGCGATCTCGGTGCGTCGCTTGGCCTGCTTGAGAAGAGCGTCATAGAGCTCCTGCGTGTCCGTGCCGGTCAGCGCGTTGCAGGCTCTGGCGATCTCGCCGATGTAGCGCTCGAAGATGTCGCGCCGCTCGCCCTCGCGCTTCATCTTCTGGCGACGCCGGATGTACTGCCCGAGCTTGCGCCCGCATTCCTGCAGCGCCAGCCTCATCTCCTTGCGGATCTCGTCGTAGTCGGCGATGGCTTCCTTGCTCTCGCTCGTAAAGGGCACCCAGACGCTGGCCATGTGGATCATGACGACCAGCGGGCCCACCGGCGCACCGCCCCGGGGCTGGCTCATGTTGTAGTTGCGCCAGGATGTGTCCACGACGCTCTTGAATGAACTGCACGCTGACTGCTGGTAGAGCAGGGGCACACGGTTGGCAAAGCGGATCACCCGCGCCGGCTGATCGCCCGGCAGGTCGCCTCCGAACGCGACCGCGGCCTCGATCTGGAACGGGTTGCCCCGGTACACCGATGGGCTCCGCATACTCGCGGTGTAGAACTCGGCCTGCACGCCCTTGAGCATGCCCGCGAGCATCTGGCGCACACCGATGGGCGCGAGGCAGTCGGTGGGGGGGTTCTTGAGCTTGGCGTCCTGGAGCGCCTTGTACACGCGCTCAGCGGTTGTGGTATCGATCGAGGACGTGTATGACCGGGGCGTGAGCGTCTTACTCTTGGCGCTTGCGGTCTCGACCACGCTCTTGACCGTTGCAGGCGTGACCCGGCAGAACGAATTCGTCAGAAAGCCCGAGAGCTGCTTCTCGTCCGACTTTTTGAGCATGCCAAGGAACGTGCCGAGTTCGACGCCGTGCGGGTGGGGCTTGATTTCTTTGGTTTCGGGCGGGAGCTCGTCGATCGTTCGTGGGTACTCGATCCGGTCAGCGCGCTCGATTGTGCGGACGATGGACGATTCGGTTTCGCCTTTGTTCAGATCATCGGCCTGCTTGCGCGGGGGGCTTGTTTCGTCCCCGTCGACCTCGAACTCGGGGCCTTCGCCCGCTTTGTCGGGCGGGATGAACGTGATCTTCGCGTGCGGGTTAGCGATGCCCGTCTGCTCGAGGTAGGCCTCGACGCTGGTTTTGCCTCGTTGGTACCGGGCCTCGAGCTCGATAGCGACCATCGTGCCCGTGCCCGAACTGGTCACAGGGAAATCGTCCGTCTCGATATCGACGGTGACCTCCGGCTGGTTCTTGGAGGTATCCATCGCCAGTTCGATGTGGTGCGCGGGCTTCCTGGCATTGGGCTTGGTGTGGATGACCATGGGCTTGCCCGTGGTCATGAGCCCGTACATGCCGGCGGCGGATATCCCGATGCCCTGCTGACCGCGGGACATCTTGAGCCGGTGGAACTTGGAGCCGTAAAGAAGCTTCCCGAAGATGTTCTCGACCTGCCGGCGCACGATGCCCGGCCCGTTGTCCGTGACCGTGACCTTGTACCGACCGGGCTTGGTGGGCGAGGGCGGGGCGGTGAGCTCCTCGATCTTCACCTCGATATCGGGGAGGATCTCCGCCTCTTCGCACGCATCAAGTGCGTTGTCCACGGCCTCCTTGATCGTGGTGAGCAGGGCCTTGCGTGGGTTGTCGAATCCGAGAAGGTGCCGGTTCTTGGCAAAGAACTCGGAGACAGAGATCTCGCGCTGCTTGGTCGCCATCGATTCAGCGTTGGCACGAGGCGTTGACGACTTCTTGGCCATGCCACCCTCCGTGGTGGGTCAGAGATCCGGGAAACGGGTTTGAGGGGGAAGGATAGCGGGCGAGGCGATCAGGAGCCCGGGAAACGTCAGAATGCCCGATTCAGCCGCGAAGAACGCGCCGAAGCGAAATCAGTAGCCCTGATTTGAGAGAACTGTCGTTTCTCCTGGAACTTCTCTGGAGAACTCAGGTCATATTGAGGACCCGCATTTCCTTCAGTGGGCGCAGGAGAGCACAGCATGATTCGCAGAACACTTGCCATCGCAGCAGCCTGTCTCGCCCAGACCGCATCGGGCGAGCCGACCTCCGTGCTGATATTCGCGGGCCCGCCCTCGGGCTGGATCAAGGAATACGACCTCCAGGGGGCGTACGTCAGAGACGTCATCCCCGCCCGTTCCTTCTCGGCGCCCCAGTACGGGGCGATCGGCCCGGACGGGGTGCTCTATGTGAGCTCCTTTACGACCCACCGCGTCGCCCGATTCGACCTGCAGGGAAACTTCCTGGGCGATCTCGTCGCAAACGACGGCGTGGTTCTGGGCAAGACTTTCCTAACCATCCGGAATGACGAACTGATCGTCAGCGGCTCCAACAACGGCGCCATCGGTGTCTACGACCTTGCCACGGGCGCGTACAAACGGAATCTCGTCGAAGAGGGCATTATCAGTGGGGCGCACACTGTCCTGTGGCTCGATTCAGGAGAGATGCTGGTGACCGACATCATCACCAACTCCATCGAGCGGTTCGCCTCGGACGGGACGCACAACGGAACCTTCTCCGTCGATCCGATCCTCGCCCAGCCCGCGAGCATGGAACTCAGCCCCGATGGGACATCGCTTTTCGTCTCCAATTTCACCAACGGCCATATCAACGAGTTCGACCTCGCCACCGGAGCTCTGATAGGGCAGCTCTTCCAGGCGGGCACGGCTGTCGACGACCTGACTTACGGGCCCGACGGAATGCTTTACGCCGCCAGTTACGGCTCAAACTCGATCTACCGCTATGACTTCGGTGCGGGCAGCGCCGAGGTCTTTATCGACGGTACGACCGGGCTCCGCTGGCCGAACTCGGTCTTGTTCATCCCTGCTCCGGGAGCCATCATTGCGATCGCGCTGCCCGGAACACTGGTACTGCGTCGGCGTCGCCAGGAAGGTGTACCGGCGTGATGACAGAGCCTTGCGGCCTATCCTTGACCCCACACCGAGGAAGGAGCACAAGCAATGGAAACCACACTGATTATCTTCAAACCCGATGCCGTCCAGCGGGGCCTGATGGGCAGGATCATGAGCCGCTTCGAGGACAAGGGTCTTCAGATCGTCGGCTGCAAGCTGATGCAGATCAGCCAGGATCTGGCCGCGACCCACTACGAGGCGCACAAGGAGCGTCCGTTCTACAAGGGTCTTGTCGGGTTCATGACCAGTTCGCCCGTCATGGTGCTGGCGGTCCGAGGCAACAACGCGATCGCGGTCAGCCGGAAAATGATGGGCGCGACCTTCGGCAGCAACGCCGAGGGTGGCACGATCCGCGGGGACTTTGGCGTCTCCAACAGCTTCAACCTGATCCACGGCTCGGACAGCCCAGAGGCCGCGGCCCGCGAACTCAAGCTGTTCTTCAAGGACGGCGAGGTACTGGATTACAAGCGCGCGGTCGAGACCTGGGTCTACGACATGTCGGGCGGCAAGGCCGAGTAATCGGCTTCCGCTCCGAATGCAATCCGGACATCCTTTACGACTGAGTCAGTGCGACCGGCTGGCAGCGTCCGCGTGACGTCCGGCGGTCGTGCTGCGCGCTGGGCGGACCGAGCCGTTCGTGTGGGCGTGCTCGACCGGTTCGTCTCCGGGTCGCACGGGCACGGTGATCGTGACTTCAATGGGCACGCCACCGGCATCAGCGATGATCTGGTCCGCGACCTCCCGTCGGTGCACCGAGATCTCCCGGGGGAACTCGAAGGCAACGCGGACGCGATCGCCCTTGATCGAAGCAATCCGAACAATCCCGATGGGATTTTCCGGATCACCGATGACAACTTCTTCGCCTTCCCGGCGCGTGATGACCAACATCCTTGCTTCCCCCGGCCCGGCGACTACGAGCCCCGCCGTTCCACTACGAAGCAAGCATAGCGGAACTCCCTGTCGGATGCGACACCCTTCCAGCGTCCGAAAACAGATTTTTCTGGTAAGCTAATCGACCGCCACAACAGAGGTTATCTCAGGGATGTGCTCCTTGAGATTCCGCTCGATGCCCAGCTTGAGCGTCACGCTGCTGGACGGACAACCGACACAGGCGCCGTGGAGTCTGATTTTCACGACACCCTCGTCGCTAATGTCGATGAGTTCGACATCGCCGCCGTCGGACTGGACAGCGGGTCGGATCAGGTTGAGGATCCGAACGACACGGTCCTGGATTGGAAGGGTTGCCTGCATGACAGTTGAACCTTGGTCTCAAGCTGCCCGTTCCGATCGCACCGGATCACGGGTTCGCCGGATGATAGGCCCGATGGCCTTCTCGCTGCTTGGGGCGGTGCTGCTCGTGTCGTGCGCCAGCAAGTCGCCCAAGATCTCTGGCGACTTGCTCGAAGACCTCCGCAACCCCGAGATAGCCGTCTCGACTCGTCTTGCCATGACCGAGAAGGTCCCGGAGGCCATCAGCGATGGGACGATCCAGCGAGCCGACGCTGTCGAGGCATTCAAGGACATCGCGTGGATGCGCCGGATGCCCACTCAGCTCCGCGTGGCTGCTCTGGAGCAGCTGATCGGTCAGGGTGAGCTGCTCAGCGAAGTCCAGGGGCTCGTGCTGGTCGTCGGCCTGCTGCCCACCGAGACCGATCAGATCGTCCGGCACGCCCTCTCCCAGCACATCGTTCGGCACAACTGGGTGGAAGCGACCCCGGCTCTGGTTCGCTCTTTCTCCAAGATCGACCAGACGATCCCGGACAACGCTCGCCCGGAGCATCTGGCGTTGCTCGAGCTGCACAAAGAGAAAGACATCCAGGAGATCGTGTTCGACACCTTTGTCGAGCACAGCCCGCAGCTCGACGCTGAGCTTGGGACACGTATCCGCCGGGATGCCTGGAACCTTCTTTCGAGACTCGACGCGACGGGCGAAATGCGCGTGGGCCTGCTCAGCGGCCTCCTCGAACAGCCTCCCTACGAAAAAGACCCGATGCTCGCCGCGCTCCGCCGGGGGCTCGTGGAATTGCGAGCCATCCCGCTCACGGGTGAGGAACTCGAATGGCTTACGCAGCTCCATGAAACCAAGGGCAAGCCCGCAACCGACTGGTGGGCGCAAGCCCGCGCCGCGGTCGGCGCGCTGGATGCGACGCAGCGTCGCGGCCTGCGAATGCGGCATATTGAGGCCTTGCGCTGGGCGAGCCAGAGCCGACCCGAGTGGAGCAAAGCCTCACGAACGGAGCTGCTCGCCGAGCTTGATTCGCGGCTGGCGACACGCACTCACCGCAGAAGGGCCGTGGACGTCATCCGATTCCGTTCGGAGGATCTCAAGTCACACCAGGATGCGATGGCGTGGCCGGATCTCCTGACCGCTCTGGTGCTCGATGACGCGATCCAGACCGAACGCATCCGGGGCGCTCTCTTTGAGCAGGCTGAATCAGACCGGAACGACAAGACCACTGAGTACGGCGGGATCATTCGGATCTCGATCCGCAGCGCCGAATCCAGCACCTACGTCGCCGCTCTGTACGAACCCAAGCCCGTGATGCGTGAGAGCGATACGAGCTTCGTTGCCTCGCCCGAGATGCTCATGGAAAGCTCGATGGCGCTCGCGCACTACCATTTCCATGTGCAGAGTGTCAGCAACGGTCGATACGCCGGCCCGAGTGACGGCGACATGGCCTATGCCGCCAGATACGGGCGTGCCTGCGTTGTGTTCACCGCGATTGATGAGGAAACGCTCGGGGTCGATCTCTATCAGCCCGATGGCGTCGTGCTCGATCTCGGCGAGATCAAACGCCCCGCCAAGAACTCCTGAGGAACGGATCGATCCATGCTGAGTGAGAGCGAGAAACGCGTATGCGCCATCATCGCCAAGAAGCGAGAAGCGCTCCTCGAAGACCTTCGCCTCCACGTCGGCACACCCACGGGCCCGGGCAATCTCAAGGCGATCGAGCGGTCCCGCTCACTCCTGACAGCCCGACTCGAAGCGATCGGCGCCTCGACTGTTGTCACCCCGGGCGAACATCGCCCCGCCTGGCTCGGGCAGCAGATTCAGATCCCGCCCTCGTCGCTCAGTTCGAAGATTCAAGCGGGCATGCCCTCGGTCCTGATCGCCGGGCACCTCGACACCGTCCACGACCCGGAGGGCCCGTTCCAGGAGCTCAGAGTCTCAGCCGACGGGAAGACCGCCATCGGGCCCGGATGCGTGGATATGAAGGGCGGGCTGGTGATCGCGGTCGCGGCGCTCGAAGCGATCGCCGAAGCAGGCATCGAGTGCTCCTGGTCGTTCTTTCTCAACGCAGACGAAGAAACGGGCACCTATCACTCGCAGCAAGCCCTCCGGGAGGCGGCCAAGCTGCACGACTTTGGCCTTGCGATCGAACCGGCGCTGGCAAACGGTGAGCTGGCCATCGAGCGTGTCGGCTCGGGGCAGTTTCTTGTTGAGGTCCACGGCAAGGCGGCGCACGTCGGGCGTGCTTTCACCGAGGGTATATCTGCGGTCACAAAGCTCGGCGAAATCCTGGTCAAGATCGGACAGATGCCAAAGCCCGAGCGTGGGATGGTTGCCAATGTCGGACCACTGGTGGGGGGCAAGGCCGCCAATGCCGTTCCGGACTACGCCTCGGCCTTTGGGAACGTGAGATTCCCAGACCAAGCCATTGCCGACGAGCTCGGGCGGATGCTCGATGAGCTCTCGACACAGGGTGAGAGCCTCCCGAGAGTCGAGGTTCATCGCAGCTTCAACCGACCCGCAAAGCCCGAAATCCCGTCCACGCGAGCGCTCGCAGAGCGTGCGCGGGCGGTCGCTGAGGCTCTTGGACAGAAACTGCCCTTTGCCAAGACCGGCGGGGTCTGCGACGGGAACATCATGCAGGACGCGGGGCTGCCCACCATCGACACACTCGGGGTGCGGGGTGGGGGGCTTCACACCCCGGACGAGTGGATCGACCTTTCGAGCCTTGTCGAACGCTCCCAGTTGCTCGCTGTCCTTGTGATGCGGCTCTGCCAACAATGACACAAGGGCGCTCGCCCCGAGCGTCCGTTGGCGGTTACGCCCTCAGTTGACCCCCCGTTGTGGTCGATGATCCGGGCAGATTCCCGTCACGAAGCCGGAGAGAGCGATGCCCGAGACAACCGTGAATCAGAGCGTTGGAACCAAGACATCATCCGATCCCGCGATCCAGAGCGCGATCGATGCGATCGTGGCCCAGGTGCAGAAGCATTCGTCGACGATCACCGACGCACGTCCGCCCGCCGATGGCCTCAAGGGGGACTACAAGGATCTGCTCGACAGGGCTGCCAAGGTCAAGGGGCGGGCGCTTCTCTACCCGCTCATCGGCAGCGGCGCCGGCAACGGCCCGCTCGTCGAGCTTGCCGACGGCTCGGTGAAGTGGGACATGATCACCGGCATCGGTGTGCACTTCTTCGGGCACGGCCACCCCGAGCTCGTCCGTGCTTCGCTCGAGTCGAGCATCCAGGACGCCGCCAAGCACGGCAACCTCCAGTCCAACTTCGACGCGTACCGCTTCGGTGAAACGCTTCTGGAGTTGGCCGGGCGCAACAGCCGCCTCTCCGAATGCTTCGTCACCACATCCGGCGCAGTCGCAAACGAGAGTGCGCTCAAGGTCTGCTACCAGAAGCACGCCCCAGCGAGCCGGGTGCTCGCGTTCAAAGACTGCTTCATGGGGCGAACGGTCACTATGGCTCAGATCGGTGATTCCGCCGCCGGACGCGACGGCATCCCGCTGACAACCCAGATCGATTACATGCCATTCTGGACCGAGGCCAACGTCGCACGCGCCGGCGGCGAGGCCAAGTTCATCGAGCAATCCTGCGCTCAGCTCCGCGAGTACATCGATCGCTACCCACGCCAGCATGCCTGCTTCATTTTCGAGCTCCTGCAGGGCGAGGGCGGGTTCAATGTTGCCCCCCGTGAATTCTTTGTGGCACTCATGGATCTTTGTCGCGAGCACAACATCGCGATCTGGGACGATGAGATCCAGTCGTTCGGTCGCACGGGCGAGATGTTCGCTTACGAAACGCTCAACCTTGGCGACTATGTCGACGTGTTCTGTGTGGGCAAGATGACGCAGGCCTGCGCGACGCTCTACACCAAGGAATATTCCCCCAGAGCGGGCCTGCTCTCGGGCACATTCACCGGCGCCAGCCAAGATTTCGCGACGGGCACACGCATCCTTGAGATGCTCCGCGACAGTGATCTCTACGGCCCCTCGGGCAAGCTCGCCCATCATCACAACCTCTTCCGCAAGAGTGTCGAGACGCTCGCCAAGAAGCACCCCGCTTGGTTCCCTGCGGTTCCGGGTCAGGCCGGCCTCTCGGGCGGCATGGGCGGGATGATGCGCATGACTCCGTTCGGTGGGGACAAAAATAAGATCATGGCCGCCAGCAAGGCGTGCTTCGAAGAGGGCGTGATCCTTTTCTGGTGCGGGCACGGCCCGTACCACGTCCGCATGCTCCCGCCGGTGCCTGTCCTGAAGGACGAACACTGGCCCAAGATCTTCGAGTGCATCGAGCGTGCGTTCGCCAGAGTAGCCGGGTAAACGGATTCGACCCCGCGGGTAAGCGTGTCCCCGCAGCAATGTGAAAGACACGTAGGCCACGGGAGGCCAGTATGTATCTCATTCGGCGCGCGAAACTGACCGACACGCCCACGCTGCACAAGCTGGCGAAGATGGTCCATTTCATCAACCTGCCGCCCGACAAGGACATCATCCAGGCGAAAATCGTTCACAGCCGAAACACCTTCCTCAAGGCCGCGGGCGTCGAAGAGGGGTACGACCCCGAGATCGTGCCCGAGGAAGTCAGCCGAGCCGTCAAGTCCAACAAGTCGCTCGGCGGGCTCGGCGCAACCACACACGAATCGGACCTCTTCATGTTCGTGCTCGAGGACACGGAGTCGGGCCAGCCGCTTGGCTCGAGCCAGGTGCTCGCAAAGATGGGCGGCAAGGGCAGCCCGAACGTGTCATTCAAGCTCTCGCAGAAGCACTTCTTCAGCAAGAGCCTGCAGACCGGCACCTCGCACATGGTCGCGGAGCTCTACCTCGATGAATCGAGCCCAACCGAGATCGGCGGGCTCATCCTTCAGCCCTCATTCCGTGGTCACAAGAAGAAACTTGGCCTGTTTCTCAGCATGGTCCGCTTCCACATGATCGGGCTGCACCGCTCGCTGTTTGCCGACCGAGTGCTCGCAGAGATGATGGCCCCGATTACGTCCGAGGGCGACAGCCTGCTCTGGGATTACCTTGGGCGACGGTTTGTGCCGCTCAGCTACGACGAGGCCGATCGGTTCTGCCAGTACAGCCGCGAGTTCATCACATCGCTCCTGCCCAAGGAACCGATCTACCTCTCTCTGCTCCCGCCCAACGCCCGCGCCGTTGTCGGGGAGGTTCACAGCGAGACCAAATCGGCCCGGAAAATGCTGGAGCGCCTCGGCTTTGAGTACCGCAACTTCGTCGACCCGTTCGATGGCGGGCCCCATCTTGACGCACTGACAGACTCCATTCTACCCGTGGCGCACACTTCCCGGCGCACCGCGACCGCAGCGGTTCCCGCGTCACGCTGCACCGAGATGTGCATCGTCAGCCGCTCCGACAGCGACGGCGAGTTCCGCGCGATCCACGAGAAGGTCTGCCTGATCGATGAAGATTCGATCGGCCTCACCAGCGAGTTCATGAAGGCGCTTGAGATCGAGAAGGGCGATACCGTCGGGGTCACGCCCATGAACTTTCTCGCTAGGCCACAAGGGAAGGCTATGAAAGACACCAAGAAGAAGCCCACGAAAAAGACTTCGCGCAAGGCCAAGGCAGGGAGTGGCCGTTGATGGGGCACCCGGGACTCAAGCACGAACCAAGCGATCTGATTGCGGGCCAGTTCCGTGCGCTGCCCGGCGACACGATCAAGTCTGTGAATCCGGCTCGCTTATCGCAGACGATCTGGCAGGGCACCCCGGTGCTGGCGCACGTGGACGAAGCCGTTGCCGGCGCACGCAAGGCGCTGGCGATCTGGTCGCAGTGGCCCATCGAGAAACGCATCGCGGTGCTCCGCCGATATCAGGCGATCGCGTCCGATCGCAAGCAGCTGGTGGGCGAACTGATCTGCGACGAAACGGGCAAGGCGCTCTGGGACTCGCTCGCCGAGGCCGGCATACTCGCTGGCAAGGTCGATATCACGCTCGATGATTCCGAGTTTGGCGGTTTCCATCGGGTCAAGCCGTACGGATTCGAGATCACGCCTTCGCGCACGGGTCAATGCCAGTACCGCCCCCACGGCGTGATGGCTGTCATCGGCCCGTACAACTTCCCGGCGCATCTGCCCAACGGGCACATCGTGCCAGCGCTCTTGATGGGCAACACCATTGTGCTCAAGCCGAGCGAGAAAGCGCCCGGCGCAGGGCAGGCGCTGGTCGAGATGCTGAGCGAGGCCCTCCAGGCCGAGGGGGCCCCGCCGGGCGTCATCAATCTCGTCCAGGGCGGCGCCGAAACTGCGGTGAAGCTGACCTCTCACAGCGATATCGACGGCATTCTGTTTACCGGCTCTTGGCCAGTCGGGCGCAAGATCCTCGAGGCCAACCTCGATCACCCCGGGCGGATCGTTGCCCTCGAGCTTGGGGGCAACAACCCAACCGTTGTCATGCCCGACGCGCACCTCGAGCAGGCCGCGATCGAAGTGGTCCGTGCGTCGTTCGTCACCACGGGTCAGCGCTGCACATGCACTCGGCGACTGATCGTGCACGAGTCGATCGCTGCTCGGTTCACGCACGCGGTTGTCGAAGCCGCAAGGCATCTCGTGGTGGGGGACCCTCGCTCTGAGAAACCCGTATTCATCGGCCCCCTGATCTCGGGCGCGGCTCGCGAAGCCGTGCTGGCCTTCCAGGACAAGCTGATCGCCGGCGGCGGTGAGCCGCTCCTCCGCTGCGAGCCCCGCTCTACAGATGGCTCGACCGACGGGCACTACATCACGCCGGGCGTGATCCGCGTCGATCGATTCATCGCCGACGATTCCGACGACTGCGGCTGCGATCAGGAAGTCTTTGGCCCGCTTCTACGCGTCGCTTCCGTTCGGAATCTCGACGAAGCCATCCAGCAGGCCAACGCCACCCGCTACGGGCTCGCCTCTGCGATCTTTACAACGGATCCGCAAGCGCAGCGCCGATTCATCGCCGAGTCTCGCGCCGGTTGCGTCAACGTCAACGCGGGCACCGCCGGCGCCAGCAGCAAGCTCCCGTTCGGAGGGCTTGGCTACTCTGGCAATCACCGACCCGCGGGCTCGGTCAGCCTCGACTACTGCGCCTACCCGGTCGCATCGATGGTCGAATCGGCCGATGGCGCGCCGATCCCGCAGGGCATGACGTTCGATCCAACCTGGCTTGGAGCCAAGGCGTGAACGAGCGTAAAACCGAACTCCCAAACGCCCGCATCCAGCCCCGCTTCGGTGGGATCGCGACGTTCGGTCGGTACCCACGCTTCGAAGACGCGATTTCCGCTGGCAAGCGGGTCGACTGGGCGATCGTCGGGGCCCCGTTTGACGGGGGCGTCACCTTCCGCCCAGGCGCAAGATTCGGGCCTCGCTCGATCAGAGAACAGTCGCAGTACCTCAAGCACTACTCACTCGAACACGAGGTCGATGTGCCGGGAGTGCTCAGCCTGGCGGACGCGGGCGATGCCCCCATCAAGCCCTTTAGCGTCAAAGAAACACTCGATGGCGTCTGCGATCATCTGACCGCGCTCGCCGACAAGGCCTCCAAGCTGATGCTCCTTGGCGGGGATCACTCGCTGGTTTACGCGGGCATGAAAGCTGCTTGGCTCCGCGCGGGCAAGCCCGCCGGCGGCCTCGCGTGCGTTCACTTCGACAGCCATATGGACACGCTCGACACGGTCTGGGGCGAGAAATGGAACCACGCCACGCCCTTCCGCAGACTGATCGAAGAGGGCGTACTCGATCCCAGTCGCATGGTCTCGATCGGGATCAAAGGCCCCCTCAACACCGCCGAAGACCTGGATTATGCAAAGGCACAGGGCATCGAGTTGGTGACCTACGACCGCTGGAAGCGTGAGGGCTTCGCACCGATCCGGCGCGTCCTGGACCGGATCGGGAGCGATCCAGTGTACCTCTCCTATGACATCGACTGTGTCGACCCGGTCTTTGCTCCGGGCACGGGCACGCCTTGTGTCGGGGGCTTGACCTCCGCCGAGGCGCTCACGCTGCTCCGTCAACTCAAGGGCATCAACCTGATCGGCGCGGATGTGGTGGAGGTGCTGCCCGATCGAGATGTCGCCGGGAACACCGCTCTTCTGGCGGCGCATGTTGTCTTTGAGATCCTCGCGCTGGACGCCGTGGGCCGTTAGGCCCTTCGGAGCGCCAGGATCAGCTCCACCTTACCCGCGTGCTGCCCGAGTCTTTGGGCGATCTCGCCGGGCTTCTGGCCCTGATCGGCAAGGTCGTAGATCTGCTGCTTGAGGGCATCGTTGGCGTACGAGGTCTCAGACGCCGGCTGCGACGGCGCGGTGTGCCGAGGTGTCATCCGCCCGTCCGCCTCTGCCGCCAGCCGCTCAAGCCGCTCGATGCGTTCGTCGGCGTGCCGGATCAGAATCTCGATTCTTTCGCTCCGGTTGTCGAGCAGAGCCGTGAGTTCGCGTGTCTGCTCGGCCGCCTGTGCGGTTCTGCGTTCGAGCACGGTTGAAGAGGTCTGGGCCTGCTCTCGGATCGCCTGGATCCGCTCCTGGGGCTCCATCGACTCCTTCTGCACACGCTTACGCAGGTTCTTGCGGAGGTTGCCCATGAGCACCACGATCAGCAGCATCACACCCGCTGCCATCAGCATCATGGGCAGCGAATCCAGCGCCGGTTTCGACTCTGTGCCCTCTTGTGCAAGTACCAGGATGACGTCGCATGCCCTCATAAGGCATCAGCGTAGCAGGATCCGCGGGTACGATCATCTCCGTGACCACCGGCGTTCAGATCTCGATCAAGCGCGTCACCGTGCACTGGCGTCGCCTCACGGGCGGGGCGATTGTTCGTGATGACGACAGACCCACCCTCATCGCCCTCTCTGGGGGAGTCGATTCCTCGGCTTTGGCCATCGCGCTCGCAAAGCGTCAGAGTGCAAGGCTCGTCGCGGCCCACATCTGCCACGGCATGCGACCTGACGCCGAGCAGCACCGTGACCGGGACGCCTCAGCCGAACTCGCCCGGCGCCTGGACATCCCGTTCGTCACCCGTGACATCCTGCTGCCCTCGCAGGGCAACAGGGAAGCCCTGGCACGCCGATACCGGTACCGGGCTCTGGCTGATCTTGCTCAGGAAGCCAGCTGCCGATTCGTGGCCACCGGGCACCACGCCGAGGATCAACTCGAATCGATGCTCATGGCCCTGCTGCGCGGAGCCGGTCCGAGCGGGCTGGCTGGAATGAAGCCAACCCGTCCGCTCTCCGAGAAGGTCACCCTGATCCGCCCGACCCTGACCAGCACTCGGGCCGATCTCGCGGCGATCTGCAGAAGCGCCGACTGGCTCCCGGTGCACGACGCGACCAACGACGATCTGACCCGCCGTCGAGCATGGCTGAGAAGGCGCGTGATCCCGGAACTGCTCGAACACACGGACGCGGACCTTCCGGCACGCTTGGCCTCGACGAGCGGTCTCCTGAGCGATGCGCAGGGGCTGGTCCACGCTGCCGCCCAGAGCCTGACAGCCGGCGCCCTCCGCCAGGGCGACCGGATCGAATTGACAATAGCGCCCCTTGTCGATCAGCCAGGCGTCGTGCTGGGGGCGGTTCTGCGTGGACTCGCCTGCGAGATCATGGGTGAGACTCATCGCGACGCGCTCGGCTGGAAGCGGCTGGCGCCGATCATCACGCGGATCAGATCGCGTGGCATGCACGCCAAGACCTTTGAACTCCGGGGGCTCCGCATTCACGTGACGAGCCAATCGCTTGTCATCGAATCACTCGCCGCCGACAAGCCGCCGGGCGTCTGAGACCATCCGGTCCACCTCGTCCGGGTTTCCCGAGTCGTACATCTCCACGACGCCGAGATCTGGTCCGATCAGAAAGAGCCTGGTCGGGTGTGTGATGTTCTTCATCGTGGAACCATCGGCGATCGTGATCTCCGAAGTGCTCTCGCTGTCGACAATGAGCATGAGCCCCTCTTCGACGATCCTGCGCACCTGCGCATCGTCGCCTGTCAGCAGCGTCCAGCTGGCCTGGTCGATGTCGTAGTCCTTGGCAAAGCTGCGGAGCTGCTCGGGCGTGTCGCGCGTCTGATCGAGGCTGAAGCTCGCAAACCGCAGAGGCGTGTCACCGAGCCGCTGGGCGGCGCTGGCCATCCGAGAGGTCATCACCGGGCACGCGCCGGGGCAGTTCGTAAAGATGAACTCGGCCAGCGTCCACTGCCCTCGCAGCAGCGATTCATCGCGAGCATTGCCGTCCTGATCGGTCAACGCAAACGGCAGGATCTTGAGCCCCATTTCGCGCACCGGGATCGGCTGGATATCGGTATACGCGGGGGCTTGGCGCTTGTTCATGAGCACCATGAACATCGCGCCGGCGCTGCACGCAAGGCCCAGCACCGCAAGGAATAGTAGAATCCGGATTGGTCGGCTCATGAGTGTTCCCTCCGTCGGCCCAGCCCGATCGTACCCATCGCAAGCAGGAACAAACCGACCGCAAACACGCCCGCAAGTGGCCAGGCAAGCTGACCCAGCAGCGGAGATGGCTCCCCCGCCAGTGCGCTTCGGAGTGTTTCAACTGGCCAGGTGAGAGGGTTGATCGATGTCAACCATCGCATCGGAGGCGCGGCCTGCGCTGCCGGATAGAACGAGCCACTCAAGAGCCACATCGGCATCAGCAAGGTGTTCATCACCGCGTGGAATTCCTGGCTGCTTCTGACACGCCAGGCAAGAGCGAGCGAAACACTGACGATCCCGAGCGTCAGCAGGAGCGTCGCAAGGACTGCAAGCAGGGTCTGGGTCAATGAGGGTGCGATGCCGAGTATCCAGGCAGCGGGCAGCAGCAGCATGGCCTGAGCGAACGCGGGCAGCCCGACGCCGACGACTTTGGCAAGCACGATCGACCCGCTGGGCGCCGGCCCTGCGAGCAGCACGAGCAACAGACCACCCTCGCGATCCTCGATGAGCGAGATCGCCCCGAATATCGACGCAAAGAGCGCCGCCATCGACATCATTCCCGGGAGCAGAAACGCGCCATAGGCCCTCGAATCTTCCACACCCATCAGCCCGGAGATCGAGCCGGCAAACCCAGATCCAAGCGCGACCAGCAGCACGAGCGGTGTGCCAACCGTCGCCACGATCCGCGCCGGCTGACGCATCAGCCGGATCCATTCCCGCCCGACAAGCGCCAGCGTTGCATCCACTGCGATCATTGCGTCACACCCATCAAGCCGTCATACACATCCTCAAGCGACGCGGCACGCACCGAATAAGGGACGCCCTGTTCGAGCAACTCGGATGCGTGCGTTTTCGCGTGGGCCCGGTCGCACCTGATCTCGCCGGCACCGCCCGCACGCACAAGCACGGTGTCGTACCCAAGCTCCGCAACGAGCCCGTGAGGAGATCCCTGTGCGACCACCTCACCTTCGCGGAGCAGGAGGACCCGCCCCGCCCGGGCAGCGTCTGACAGATCGTGCGTTGACATCACGATCGCAACGCCCAAAGTCCGGCAGAGCTCGTCGAGCGAATCCAGGATCGCTCTGTGCGATTCACGGTCGAGCCCGGCCGCGGGCTCATCGAGGATGAGGAGTTCCGGCCCGAACATCATCGCCCTGAGCAGGTCGGCCCTCCGAGCGAGCCCGCCCGAGAGTGCGCCGACGCGATCATCCAGACGTTCGCCAAGGCCCATGATCCCAGCGAGTTGCGTGAGCCGGTCGCACCGGTCTGTGGCGGGCACCCCAAAGACGCGGGCAAAGAGCGCCGCATTCTCGCGCACGGTCAGCAAGTGATCCAGCGCCGTACGCTGCAGCACGACAGAACACCTCGGAGAACCGGTCACGGTGCCGCTCGTGGGCCTGATCACGCCCGACAGCAAACCGAGCAGCGTCGATTTCCCCGCGCCGTTGGGCCCGACAACCGCGACCATCTCGCCCGATTCGATTTGGACCGAGAGATCAGAGAGCGCAGGGCGTAATCCCCGCTGGTTGGGATAGGACTTGCTGACGCCTTGGAGCGCAATCATCGCCCGAGCCAGCCCGCTCCGATGCAAGCATCCGCGACGAGTGCGATGAACAGCACGGGCAGATAGATGATGGAGGCAAAGAAAAGTGTCCGTGCTCCGCCCGCGGCGAGCGAACGCCCGAGCTTGGTGACCAGGACAACCATCCAGATGCCCATGATCAGCGCGACGATCCCGTAGCCGAGCCCAAAGAGCTCCGGCATCGCGAGCAGCGGGGCGATCGAGCCTGCAACCATCGCGATCGACCACGCTGCGATCGCCACGAGCACGGATTCATCACGCGAAGCCGTCTGCAAGAGCGTGCGGTACCCGGCCGCCGCGTACTGATCGCGGTACATGACCGCGATCGCAAGAAAGTGGGGCATCTGCCAGGTAAACAGGAGCAGGAACATCGACCACGCAGGCCATTGCCCCAGATCGGTCAGGCTAGTGGGCGAAGCGCACGTCCAACCGATCAGGATCGGGAGCGCGCCCGGGACCGCGCCGATCACCGTCGACTTGGGCGTGATCGCCTTCAGCGGCGTGTAGATCGCGACGTACAGCACAACCGTCGCCAGCGTGATCGCCGAGGCGACCTCGAACCCTGTCGCAAGCAGCAATCCCGGCCCAAGGACCGAGAGGCACGCCGAGAAGACCAGAACCGCACGAGGCGTCAGCCCACCCGAGGGAATCGGGCGATTGCGAGTCCGCGCCATGACCGCATCGCGGGAGTGCTCGAACCACTGGTTCATCGCGTTGGCACCGGAGGCAGCGATCGCGGTGCCAAAGATGCAGGCAATGGCGGGCCAGAGCAACGACCCGAGCGTGACGCTGTGGTACGCGGCGCTGACAATAAACCCGACGACCGCAGACAGCGTGACCATCCGCGTGATGCCGGGCTTGGTGGTCTCGATCAGGAGTGAGAGCGTGCTGCGGTGCTCCGTGACGCTCCGAGAGGCCTCACGCCCAACGCTGACGTCCACGGCATTCGAACTGGCGATCGATCTCGTCAAAACACGTCCCTGTGCCGACTCTCCGGCGTGCAATTGTAGACACGCCCGAGCCCACCAACCCCCTGCCGAATCCCTCTCAGTCCGCTGGGACAGAGAGCTCCGCCCACACCGGAAAGTGGTCGCTCGGATAGGCGCTCAGATCCGCTGACGCCGGGCGCCAGACCTCGGTGCGTACCACCGTGATCGATCGGCTCGGCAGCACATAATCCGCCCTTTTGCCCCATGTCGCAGTGTCCGTCGGATCGAGCCCTTCGATCGCGATGTCTGATTTGGGCATCGGATCTGCCCCTACGCGAGGGTGGCTCATGATCTGGTCCATCATCGCGTTGCGTTTCCAGCCGGGCTCGACCGGGTCTGCGTTGAGATCGCCCATGATCACAAAGTGCGCGCCACGCTCGAGCCCGCCCTGGTTGCCGTTGTCGTCGACGATGTACCCCTGCTGGCTCAGGTAATCGCCCCAGAGGCGCAGCTCGTCGTAGTTCCGACGCTTATTGCGCTCCTCTGCACCGTCGAATGCCGGGGGCGTCGGGTGACTGCACAGAAAGTGCACAACCTGTCCCCCCGGGAGCCTGATCGGCACATCCCAGTGGCTCTTGGAACTCAGACGGAATGTCTTCCACGCATCTGGCCCGCACCAGGGCTCGTCGGATTCCGGATCCGTCGGGCCGTTATGCGCGGGCATGTAGTCCCATGGCAAAAGCCGAAAGGTCCGTACCTGATCGTCCAGCACAACCAGCCTCTCGTCGACGAGGAGCGCCATCGCGTACTGACCGGGAAAGGTGCCAAACCCCCACGCATCGTTGCCGTAGGCCCGCCCGATCATCGTTTGGGGCGAGGGCTTTCCGATCGCATCTGACGGGGCCGGCTGCTCGTAGCCATTGGAGACCTTGCCGTCACGATCGAGATCAAACCCCGAGTGCAGCCCGGTGTTGCTCTCCCACATATACGCCTTGTACCGGATCGGCTCAATGCCCTCGAATCGGCTCACACCGAGATACCGATCTATGAACCTCTGAGCGTTCTGGCCCGGCGGAGCGTCCTTTGGAATCCCGTCAACGCCCGGGTGGTCGTACGCGATTTCATTCAGCAGGATGACATTGGGTCGAATCCGCTGGATGACCTCAGCGATCGCGACGAGCCTTGGCTGATCGCTCCTAGATAAGTCACTCGACCGGACGTCCTCGATATTGAATGTCGCGACGCGGAGGTCGCCCTGCTGGGCGAAGCAGTGGGTCGACAGAAACGCACACAGGATGACAGCGAGCCAGTTCATGTGCGATCGTAGAAACCGATCCCGGGCGCGTCGCAGACCCAGCCCCACTCGAACCCTAGGATGGCTCTGATCGTGCCCCGGTAGCTCAACTGGATAGAGCAGCGGACTTCTAATCCGCAGGTTGCAGGTTCGAGTCCTGCCCGGGGTGCTTGGCCTCACTCATCGATCGGCTCCGACGCACCTCGGTGCGCATCGGCTTGATCTCCAGCGAATCACGGCGTCCGGGCGTACCACCCAGACCGGCGCTACGCCCGGCGGTGGGGTGCGTCTCAGCGTGTGCAAGACGGGGCTTGATCGCCTTGCCCCGCGTCTCGGGCAGAGGCAGCGGGTTGCACCAGCGCTCGAGGCGCATGTCCAGACGCTTCACCCGTCTGCTGTTGATCCGCAACATGAAGTCGGCGCCAAGCAAAAGCAAAAACGCGACCACCATCGTGTACGCCAGCGGCGAAAGCGTTGCAGCGACAAAGAGCCAGAACCCAGTGCCGAGGAGTAAGAGTGTGCGCATTTTCAGAGCCCCCTTGGTTGGCCAATCGCAAGCCTAGCAGGGATCAAAGCCTCTGAAAAGGCCCAATTGTTATCCGGTCCTCAAGAATCCCGGCGATACCTCAGATAGGGTACCAGCTCGCCGGGCAGGAGCCGAAGACCACGACGCTTGGCCTTGTCCACAGCATAGTGAAGGCAGTCGTACACTCTGTTCTGGACCTGCTCAGTGATTGGGATTCCCCATCTTTCCATCTGCTGGAGCGAGTACATCCAGGCGTGGTACTCCTCGAGGCATCTGGGCTTGTACCGATCAAAGCCGATGGCGTGATGCCCGACCTCGTGCAGGAAGACCGCTGCAGACATCGGCCCCCGAGGACGGGGGGCTTCGATCATGCGAGTGACCTCGCCCGTATCGGCGATCAGCTGCCAGGCGGCGCCCGAGGTCGAGCTCCGCCACTTGCGCACACGGATCTGCTGCTCCTGGATCATCCACCTTGCCATCGTTTCGTACTGCTTGGGCGTGAGCCTGCGAGAAGGGGTCGTAACGATCTCTGCCTTGTGGGAGGCAGGCTTCTCGGATACATTCTGATACGCATCGAATTGTGTGCGCATGCTCATCACTCACGGCACGAAGTGCTGGCCTCTCTGGATCGAACGCCCTCGAATGTAGGCCTGCCAATCCATGGGCCGCTTGCCCGCCGGCTGGACCTCCAGGAGTTGGAGCGAACCGGCGCCACACCGCACGATTCCAGCCTCCGGATCGACGATTTCCCCCGGCTGACCGGGAGCCCCCGAATCGGTTGTCCGCACGCGGAGCAACTTGATCGGGTCGCCCCCTAGCGAGACCGAGACCCCGGGCCAGGGGTTGTAACCGTGGACCAAGCACCGGCACTTTTCAGCCGAGGCGTTGAAATCGATCCGGGCGTCCTCCCGTGTAATCTTGGGAGCAAGTGTCACCAGCGAGGGATCCTGGACGACTGGCGATAGCGCATCCCGGCTTGCCTCTTCGAGGACGTTCATCAGGGGGAGGACTCCGTCCTGGGCAAGCAGATCGTGCAGCTCTCCCGCAGTCTGGCTGGGCTCGATCGCACGCTGTGATGTGCCCAGCACATCTCCGGCGTCCATCTCATCGACCAGGGTGATGACGCTCGTCCCCGTCAGTGTGTCCCCGGCGACGATCGCCGCGTTGATCGGGGCTGCCCCACGCCAGCGGGGTAGGAGCGAGGCGTGCAGGTTGACCGCGAGCCTGGCGCCGAGCAGCTTCTGACCGAGTTTCTGGCCGTAGGCGATCACCACCCAGATATCCGCCTCGACGCCCCCGATCTGCTCCCGCACCTCCGGGGTGTTGATCCGTTCGGGCTTGAGGAGGGGTGTTTCCGGGCAGATCGCGCTGGCGAGTTCGGCGATCGGGGTGGGGGTCAGCTTTGACCCGCGCCCGGCGCGTCGGTCGGGCTGCGTGACGATCAGACTGATCTCGTGGAGTTCAGCGATCCGCCTGAGCGAGGGGATCCCAAAGGCGCCGGAACCGAAGAAAGCGACACGCATGCCAGATTCACCGACCCTTCAGCTGGCGGAGCCGGGTTCGGTTCTTCAGCCGGCTCATCTGGGAGAACTTATCCACGATCAGGACCCCATCGAGGTGGTCGGCCTCGTGCTGGAGGCACCGGGCGAGCAGCCCCGAGGCGAAGATCTCAAAGGTCTTGCCCTCCAGATCGGTCGCACGCATCCGGACGACTTCTGGTCGAACCACATCGCCTCGGATGCCGGGCAGGCTCAGGCAGCCTTCCTCGAAAGCTGAACGAGATTGGCCGAACTCGGTGAATTCCGGGTTGATGCAAACGATCGGGGCGCTCGTGGAGGCCTGAGTGCCGTCCTCTGGCTCGATGCCACCAGCCAGAGGCGGGACATGGCAGACGAACAGGCGGATCCCGAGCCCTGCCTGAGGGGCTGCCAGACCGATGCCGTCCTCCTCGCGCATGATCTCGATCATGCGGGTCGCGATGAGGCGAATCTCGTCACCGACGTCCTCAACAGGACGGGCCGCCTCACGTAGGATGGGATCCGGAAACAGGACGAGACGAAGCTGTTCTGGGTCGGGGCTCACGCCCGATGCTAGGGGCTCACGGGCGTCCCGCGTGGTCTAGAATCGCGGCCTGGGCGCTATATCGGTTGCCTTTCGTTTGGTGGAGTATCAGGTTGGCTCTATTCGGCAAAAACAAGCAGGGTGATGCGGACGAAGGCGGCAACGACGACGATCGGCCCGAGATCAAGCCAGCCAAAGCCAAGGCATGGTTCAGCCAGGCCAAGACAGTCCAGGAAACGGGCAGCTACGACTACGCGATGAACTGCTGGCTCTCTGGGCTGGCGTTCGACCCGACGAGCATGGATGCGCTCGAGTCCTTCATGGATTGCGCAATCAGGCTCGCGGGTGAATCCAAAAAAGGTCCGGGCAAGGAAACGCAGAAAGCCGCGACCGGCAAGGGCGCCGTGTACAAATACACCGGCGCGCTCCTGTCCTGGGGCAGCAAGCCCCGCGACGCCTCTGCCGCGGTGAAAGCGGCGATTGCTGCATCGGGCCAGAATCTTTCCGAGCAGGCATACTGGATCGGCGAGCGAGCACTCCAACTGACACTCGCGGATCCGAAGGTGAAAAAGGACTCGCTCGTCAAGCTCATGCGAGCGATGGAAGAAGCCGGGGCGTACGACCTTGCTGTCAGGGCGGGTGAAGCCGCGGTCAGGCTCGATCCGTCCGACAACCCTCTCGAAACCCAGGTCCGCAACATGGCGGCCCAAGCGACGATCGGGCGGGGCGGATTCGATAATGCGGGTCAGCAGGGCGGCTTCCGCGACAACATGAAGGACTCCGAGAAGCAGAAGCTCCTGGATGCCGCTGACAGGATCACGAAAACCGACGACGTCAAAGACCAACTCGTGGTTGCTGCCAAGGCCGACTACGAGACGCGACCCGAGGATGTGCCGGCGAACAAGACGTACATCAAGCGCCTGCTCGACCGCGCCAAGGGGGACGATGAGAAGGTCGCCTACAACGTCGCCCTCAAGGCGCTCGAGGCCACTGGTCAGATTTCGTTCAAGCAGCAAGCGATGGAGATCGAGCTGAGGGTGATGAAGCGCCAGATCGCAGACATCCGCGCCAAAGCCGAGTCCGGGCACGAAGAAGCGGTCAAGCGTCTCCCAATCGCCGAGAAAAAGTTTCTGGCCAAGCAGGTCGAATTCTTTCAGTGGCGGATCAGCGCCTTCCCGACGGACAACGCGCCCAGGTTCGAGCTGGGCCGGCTGTACTTCAACGCCGGGCTGTACAAGGAAGCGATTCCCCAGTTCCAGAAATCACAGCAGGAAAACAAGTTCCGGGCGATGTCGCTTGCGATGCTGGGCGAATCGTTCGGAAAGATCGGCCTGATCGACCCGGCGATCGACACACTCAAGCAGGCGATCGCCAACCACTCCGACAACAACGACGATCTGGGCTTCCAGCTCCGGTACTCGCTGATGCTGACGCTTTCAGAGAAGGCCAGAACTGATCGACATCTCGAATCGGCGGTCGAGGCCGAGAAGCTCGCATCCGGCATCGCGATCTCCCGCTTTGATTACCGAGACATCCAGGCCAAATACGACGAGGCCAAGAAGCTCGTAGCCGAGCTCCGTAGCGGCTAATGAGCACGCCCGACCCAGCCCGGTCGCCCCGCGCCATCGCGATCATCCCGGCGCGCCTGGCCTCGGAGCGTTTCCCCCGCAAGGCGTTGGCGTCCGAGACGGGCCTGCCGATGGTTGTGCACGTCGCCAAGGCCGCGGCTCTCGCGGCGACCGTTGAGCGAGTCGTCATCGCGTGCGATTCGAACGAGATCGCTCAGGCGGCCAAGGCTCACGGAGTCGAGTCGGTGCTGACCGATCCAAAGCACCCGAACGGGACGAGCCGGGTCGCCGAGGCTGCGCGGATTCTCGGGGTGCCCGAGGGCGTGATCGTGGTCAATGTCCAAGGCGACGAGCCCGAGATCGACCCGTCGACGATCGACGCCGCGGTGATCGCCTTAGCCAAGGCGGGTTCTCCGGTTGCGACCGTTGCGGCGCCGATGGCGCCCGGAGACGACGCCGACAACCCGAACATCGTCAAGGTTGTTTGTGATGAACGCGGGCTTGCGCTGTATTTCTCGCGCTCGCCCATCCCGTTTCTCCGGACAGGCAGCACGGTCCGATACAAACATGTCGGTTTGTACGCCTATCGGCGATCCTTTCTGGACATCAGCGGCTCGCTCGAGCCGACACGCCTGGAATTGGCCGAAAGCCTCGAACAGCTGCGGTTTCTCGGGCATGGCTACGCGATCGCGGTCGCCCGCGTCGAGGCTTCTCACCCGGGGATCGACACGCCGGAGCAATACGCCGCGTTCGTGAAGCGCTGGCGTGAACGTGACAGCGCAAGTCGAGTGTGATACACTCGGACATGCCCACCCTGCGAGGCGACACGATCCCCGAGCTCTACGTTCTCGCAACCAAGCCTCCCCACCGAAAGTCAGAACCGTCCGAAAGCCTTGGCCAGAAGCGCTCGCTGGCATCGACCGCCGACGAGAGCGTGTCGACGGAGTTCTACTCGCCCATTCCTGAGGGTTACATCAAGGGACGCACAAAGTACGTTGTGGTGATCGGCACCGTGATGAGCGGGCTGGGCAAGGGCATCTTCTCTTCGAGCGTCGCCAAGGTCCTCAAGGACAAGGGGCTCAAGGTCGCCCCGATCAAGCTCGAAGGCTACCTCAACGTTGACGCCGGCACGCTCAATCCGTACCGCCATGGCGAGGTCTTCGTTCTTGACGACGGCACCGAGTGCGACATGGACCTTGGCACCTACGAACGGGTGCTCGACCAGAACATGACGGAGAAGAACTACACCACCTCGGGGAAGCTCTTCTCCGAAATCCTCCTCCGCGAGCGTCGCGGCAACTACCTCGGGCGCGATGTCCAGATGATCCCGCACGTCACGGGCGAGGTGAAACGCCGACTCCGCGAACTGGCCCTGACGGGCGACAACGGCAAGCCGGTCGATGTTGTCTTTGTCGAGGTCGGGGGCACCGCGGGCGACTACGAGAATGGCTTCTACATCGAGGCGCTGCGCGAGCTCGCCTTCGAGGAAGGCCCGGGCTCGACGTGCTTTGTCGCGCTGACCTACGTGATCGAGCCCAAGGCGCTGGGCGAGCAGAAATCCAAGGCGGCCCAACTGGGCATCAAACGCCTCATGGAGTGCGGCATCCAGCCCCACATCATCGCCTGCCGCGCTGGCAACCCGGTGACCGAAACCGTGCTCCAGAAGATCGCGATGTTCTCGAATGTCCCGCTGAACCGTGTCATGAGCATGCACGACCGATCGAGCATCTACACGATCCCCGACGAGCTTCGCGCCGAAGGAATCGACCGCGAGATCCTTTCGCTGATCGACCTGCATTCACGGGTCAACCAGTCGCACGAGGACGCGGCCCGGACGCGCTGGAACCGGTTCATCGTCGGGCTGACCAAGACCAACCGCAAGCCGCTGAAGATCGGGATCCTGGGCAAGTACACCGAGGTGCGTGACGCATACGCCTCGATCGACAAAGCGCTCGAGCACTGCGGCTCGCATCTCGACGCGGACATCACCCAGCACTGGCTCGAGGTCACGGATCTCGACTCGCCCGAGCGGGCATCGAGCTCACTCTCGGAGCTCGATGGCGTGATCGTTCCGGGCGGGTTCGGGACGCGAGGCGTCGAGGGCAAGATCAACGCGGTCCAATACTGCCGCGAGAGCGGGCTGCCCTACCTTGGCATCTGCCTTGGGTTCCAGGTCGCGGTGATCGAGTACGCAAGGAACGTTCTCGGGATCTCCGACGCGCACAGCTCCGAATTCTCGCCCAATTGCACCGCGGTCATCAGCGAACTGCCCGAGCAGAAAAAGATCGAAGGCCTCGGCGGATCGATGAGGCTCGGCGCGCAGGATATCGTGATCGAACAGGGCACGCTTGCGAATCACCTCTACGGCAGCAAGAGCGTGCGTGAGCGATTCCGCCATCGCTACGAGGTCGATCCGAGCTTTATCGATCGCATGACCGATGGCGGGCTCGTTTTCAGCGGACGTCACCCCGAGTTTCCGATCATGCAGATCCTTGAGTTGCCCCGTGTGCGAGCCGATGGCGACCATCGCCCGACGCACCCGTATTTCATCGGGATGCAGTATCACCCGGAGCTGACCAGCCGACCGCTTCGGCCCCAGCCGACATTCATGGGATTGATCGCAGCGGCGCTGGCGATCCGTCACGGCGAATCGGCGCTCGGTGCCAATGCCCGCTGGCTGCGCCCCATCGCGACGGGAAACGCTCAGCCCGCATAAAGCGCGTTGCCCGCGTGCAACAGGATGAGCGCCGAGAAGGTGTCGGGCGTGCCTGTGCCGACGATGCTGTTGTGCAGGAGCGACTGCGCGTAAAGATCAAACTCCGGGTTCTTGTTCTTGGCGCCCATCCATGCGAAGACGTGGATCGCCCAAGGGTGGTTTGTGGCGTTGTCGGGCTGGATGTTGTCCAGGAGCCAGGACGCAGATTCCACCGCTGCATCCCGCCAGGAGCCGCCCAGAGACCACGCGCCATGGACGCAGGCCAGCTCGGTTTCGGTCCAGACTTCGATCGCGCCGGACTCATTGATCCCGGTCAACGGGCCAGATTCATTCCGAGGAGGAGCCAGGTCCGTTCCCGGCCCGACGATCGCGGACCAGAGCCGCTCGTCGAGAGAACGCGGTTGGCGATCAGAGAGAGCGACCGGAGCGCCAAGCGCGACCGCGAGGAGTCGGGCCATGGGGAGTAGTCCGAGCTGGGATTCGACAGCGTCTGCGATCACCTCGGGGCGATCGCTGCCAAGCGAAGAGAGACCGGCTTGACGCAGGCGATCGGCCCAGCTCTCGGGGGTGCTTTGAGGCATTGTCTGAGGATAGGTCCCTCCAAGAGATTGACTGAGGGTCTTTGGGCGTCACCCTTGGTTTATGCGGAGCGCCACGAACAAGGCCCAACTGGACGCATTCCTGGCAGGACGCTCATGCGTGCTGGTGCCCACGATGGGATACCTGCACGACGGGCATCTCTCGCTCGTTCGCAAGGCCAAACGCTTCAGCGAGCAGCAGGGCGTGCCGAGCGTGGCGACGATCTTCGTCAATCCGGCCCAGTTCAATGACCCGAGCGATCTGGCCAAGTACCCGCGCGATCTGGATCGGGACAAGGCCTTTCTCGAGGCCGAGGGTCTGGATGCCGTGTACATCCCCGAGGTGGACGAGGTCTATCCACCCGGTGTCGATTGCTCTATCGCGGTTCCCGATGTCGCGAGGCTGCCGGGCCTCGAGGACAAGTTCCGCCCCGGTCATTTCGAGGGCGTGTGCAAGGTGCTGGCCCGACTCTTTGAGATGTGCCATGCCTCCGCTGCGGTTTTCGGGGAGAAGGACTGGCAGCAGCTGCAGGTCGCCCGGGCGTTGGTCCGCCAGGAGGGGCTTCGAGTCCTGATCATCCCGGGCGAGACGGTGCGAGAAGCCGATGGCCTTGCGATGAGCAGCCGGAATGTGCATCTGTCCAAAGCCGAGCACGACCGAGCCCTTGCGATCAGTCGGGCCATCCGGGTTGCGGGCCAGACGCTGGAGTGGCACCTGGCCGAGCGGGCCATGCACGAAATCCTGACCGATGCGGGGATGGAAGTCGATTACGCGGTCGTGCGTGAGGCCAACGGGCTGGTCATGAATCCGGACGAAGCGCCGGCAGGCCCGTTCCGTTGCCTGATCACAGCCAGGGCCGCGGGCGTGCGGCTGCTCGACAACGGGCCCTGGCCCGGCCCAGTGATGGATTCGCAAGGCCCCTCGGCGTAGGTTCCTGCAACCCAAGGAGAGATGCGTTGGAAGCCAAGAAGACACCCCTCTACCAGTGGCACGTTGAGCATGGCGGCAAGATGGTCGACTTCGCCGGATGGAAGCTCCCGATGTCCTACTCGGGCATCATCGACGAGCACAACCAGGTGCGCAGCTCGGGCGGCGTGTTCGATGTCTCGCACATGGGGCGTCTGAAATTCAAGGGCAGACACGCGCGCCGTCTCCTGGAGCGGGCGTGCTCCAGGCGGATCTCGGACATGGAACCCGGGCAGTGCCGGTATTCGCTCGTTCTGAACGACAAGGGCGGCATCCGCGACGACGTGCTCGTGTATCGCCTGGACGCCGACGAGTTCATGATGGTCGTCAACGCCTCCAACCGCGAGAAGATCGTGTCGCACCTGAACGATCTCAAGGCAGCGGGGGAGTTCAACGTCAAGATCGACGACCAGACCGAATCGACCGCGATGATCGCGATCCAGGGCCCCAATGTCATGCAGCTTGCGGGCAAGGTGTCCAGCGAAGTCCCGACACTCAAGCGGTACCGCTTTGTGACCAAGAACCTTGTCGTGATCAAGCTCATGGTCAGCCGGACGGGCTACACGGGCGAGAACGGAGTGGAGGTCATCCTGCCCGCCGCCGCGACGGGCATGGCGCTCAAGCTGATGATGAAAGACATCAACATGAACGATGCCCAGGCGCTCATGAAACCAGCCGGCCTCGGTGCACGCGACACGCTCCGCCTCGAAGCGGGCATGCCTCTCTACGGGCATGAGCTGACCGAAGAGACCAACGCGCTCGGAACGGGCCTGGACTTTGCCATCAGCATGGACAAGGACCAGGACGAGAACGGCGAGACTTTCATAGGCCTCGAAGCACTCAAGGAAACCCTGGCCAATGGCGGACCGAAGCGAAGGCTTGTCGGGCTGGAGATCCAGAGCCCGCGCACGGCTCGTCAGGACATGCCCGTTCTTTCCAACGGCACGGAAATCGGTATCGTGACCAGCGGGTGCAAGAGCCCGACACTCAACACATCGATCGCGATGGCTTACGTGGATGCGGGGCTTGCCGAGGTGGGCACCTCGCTCGTCGTCAAGAGCGGCAGCAACGACCTGCCCGCAAAGATCGTCCCGATGCCATTCTATAAAGCGCCCAAGAGCTGATCCGGACTCGGTGGCTTACTTCGAGTTCTTGCCCTTGACCTCGACCCAGCCCTGGTCTTCGTGACGGAAGATCACACCCGTGACCGCGTAGAGGATCTGCTCGGCGACGTTGGTCGCGTGGTCGGACATCGTCTCGCATCGGCTGGCGATCTCGTGGAGCAGGAAGCCGCAGTCGACGGACATCGAACCCTCGGCGATGTTGTTCTCGGCCTCGCGGAGCAGTGCGTCCTTGAAGCCGCAGACCGTGTCCTCACTCCGGAGGATGACCTTGGCGAGGGCTGCATCCTTTTTCTCGAGCGCCGAGCAGGTGTCGCGGACAATGCCCACGACACTGTTGGCCATGACACGGAACGTCTCTGGGACATCGATCCCCGAGCGGTCCTGGGCCCGACCGGCGATATCGACCGCGAGATCGGCGATCCGCTCGAACTCGTTGTTGGCCTTGACGACGACGAGCACCTCGCGGATCTGATCGACCGGAACCACAGAAGCGACTCGGGCCGCGGCCTCGAGGAGCGAGACCGCATTCTTCTCGATCTCAACATCGACGCGATCGACCTCGTCATCCCGATCGATGACACCGGCTGCCGCCGCTGAATCGCCGGCGAAAAAGGCCTCGAACGCGTCCTCGCAGATGCCCAATACACGCCAGGCCTGGGTGACGAGTTCGCGGTGTATCTCGCTGAGACGGGTCTCGAATTGTGCGGCGTCCTGGGGCATATGTTCGTCTGTTCCTTGCGGGCTGCAGGAACAGTAGCACGAGTCCGGACAACTCGGCTAGCACCTCTGGCAGGCTACAGTCTGCGGTCACCCCAGTCCCGGGCCTGTCGCCCGCAATTTGGAGCACATCCATGGCGTTTTCCATCGATCTCATCCACGCCCGGCAGATCCTCGACTCTCGCGGCAACCCGACTCTTGAGGTCGAGGTTGTGCTCGAAAGCGGCGCGACCGGGCGGGCGGCTGTCCCCTCGGGTGCGTCGACGGGCGAGAACGAGGCCGTGGAACTCCGCGACGGGGGCGAGGCCTGGCTCGGCAAAGGCGTTGAGAATGCCGTTGAGAACGTCAACGAGCGCATCGCCCCGGCGATCGAGGGCTACGACGCTCGCGATCAGGAAACGATCGACTCGGAGATGATCGAACTCGACGGCACGCCCAACAAGGCCGAGCTTGGCGCCAACGCGATCCTGGGTGTTTCGATGGCCGTGGCCAAGGCGGCCGCGGAGGCCTCGGGACTCCCGCTCTACCGCTATCTCGGTGGCTCGTCGGCCAAGACGCTGCCCGTGCCCATGCTCAACATCCTCAACGGCGGCAAGCACGCCGACAACACGGTCGACTTCCAGGAGTTCATGATCCAGCCCTGGGGATTCGACGACTTCCACGAAGCCCTGCGCGCGGGCGTGGAGATCTACCACACGCTCAAGAAAGTCCTTGCCAAGCGGGGCATGTCGACCGCTGTGGGCGACGAGGGCGGGTTTGCGCCCAACCTCAAGGACAACGAAGACGCGTTGAAGGTCATCGAGGAAGCCGTGGCCAAGGCCGGCTACTCCTGGGGTGAGCAGATCTTCGTCGCGCTGGACCCGGCGACGAGCGAGCTCTGGAACGAGGCCGAGAAAGACGGGAAGAAGGGCTACAAGTTCTTCTCCAGCACACAGGAAATCATCAGCTCGAGCGACCTGATCGGCATCTGGGCCGACTGGTGCAAGAAGTACCCGATCCGCTCGATCGAAGACGGGCTCGCCGAGAACGACTGGGCGGGCTGGGCGGAACTGACCGCCAAGCTGGGCGACAAGGTCCAGCTCGTCGGCGACGACCTCTTCGTGACCAACAAGAAGTTCGTCGAGCGGGGCGTTGCCGAGAAGAGCGCCAACGCGGTGCTGGTCAAGGTCAACCAGATCGGCACGCTTAGCGAGACGTTCGACGCGGTCAACTACGCCCAGCGCAACGGGTTCGCTTGCGTGCTCAGCCACCGCTCGGGCGAGACCGAAGACGCGACGATCGCGGACCTTGCTGTCGCAACGAACTGCGGCCAGATCAAGACCGGTGCCCCTTGCCGGAGCGACCGCAACGCGAAGTACAACCAGCTCATCCGCATCGCTGAGGAACTTGGCGACAACGCCGTGTACGGCGCGAGCACCTGGAACCGCTAGGCATCCCCGGCTTACAGCCTGACGGGCACGCCCTCGTCGCGGAACTTCTCGATCAGCAGCTGCCCGTCGCGGATGAGCTGCTGGAGTTGCTTGATGCTCGCGTCGAGCGAGCGGTAGAGATCCGCGTTGGTTGCGAGCTGACCGAGCGTGCCCTCGCCCCGGTTGATCCGGGCGGTCAGGTCGCGGGCCTCGCCCGCTGCCTCATCGAATGTGACGACCGCAGAGTCCAGCTTGGCGAGCGTGACGTCGGTGCGATCGCCTATACGGGCGGTCTGCTCGGAGATACTGGTGGCTGCCGCTTTCCACTCACTCACCGAGTCGCTGATCTGCGCCATCATCGCGCCCTCATCGAACCAGCTCTCGGTCTTGACCAGCACCGAGTCGATGCGCGAGAGCATGGACTTGAGGTCTTGCGTCTGCGGGTCTTGCGAGTCGATCACATCCGCCAAGCGCTCGCCGACATCGGTGTAGGTCTCTGCGAGTGATTCGATCTTCTCAGCGGTCTGATCGAGCCGGTCGAGGCGCTGGGTGACCTGAGTGGTCAGCGTGTCGACCAGTGAATTGACCGTGCGTGCGTACTCCTCGCCCGTGCCAGAGGCAAAGGCGTCGTGCGGCCCCGGGCCCGTGACGAAATCGAGCGATGCCGAGCCGATGAACCCCGCATCAAGGAACAGCTCGAAGTCGGACGGGATCTTGACGCCCTCCCAGTAGCGGACCCTGACGATCGCCTCGCCCGTGCCATCCGGGGCGATGGCGATACTCGTGACGTCACCGATGCGAACGCCGTTGAGACTGACCGGCGCGACCGGGGAGATGCCCCGCGCCGAGGGCGTTCGGATGACAAGTGTCTGATACTCTCGGCCTACCCCCGAGAGTTCGCCGAAGCTCATCAGCATCCAGCTGAGCAGGAGGAGTCCCCCGATGGCGGTCAGACCGATGAGGCTGTCACGGGCTTTGGTGTGCATGGCGGACTCCTGAGGGTTCGGCGGCGCTGCCTGCCGAATCGAAGAAACCGGAGACGAATGGGTCCTCTGATCGACGAAGCTCATCGAAAGTGCCTTCGGCGACGGCTCGCCCCCCGTTCATCATGACGATTCGGTCGGCGACGCGTCTGGCGCTCACAAGATCGTGGGTCACGACGAGGCTCGTGACACCCAATCGGTCCTTGAGGCGGACGACGAGCTCGTCGATGCCCTTGGCCCGGACCGGATCGAGGCCCGTGGTGGGCTCGTCGTACAGAATGACGGACGGGCGGATGATCAGTGCCCGGGCCAGCGCAACTCGCTTCTTCTGACCGCCCGACAGCTCCGCGGGGAGCTTGTGCTCGACCCCGGCCATATCAACCATTTCGAGCGCCTCAGCGACCTGACTGGCCCGCTCGGTCGCGGTCATGTCCGTGTGCTCGGTCAGAGGGAACTCAAGGTTCTGGAGCACGGTCATGGAATCGAAAAGGGCGCTCAGCTGAAAGAGCAGACCGATCCGCTGGCGGACCCACTTCATCTGTCGCTCGTGGAGCGTGTCGATGCGTTGACCATCGAACCAGATCTCGCCCGCATCCGGGCGGATCAGCCCGATGATGTGCTTGAGCATGACGCTCTTGCCGCAGCCTGAGGGCCCCAGGACGACGGTGGTCTGCCCCTCGGGAAGCTCGAAGTCGAGCCCGCACAAGACCTTCTGATCTGAATAGGACTTGCAGAGGCCCTTGATGCTCAGGATGGGCTCAGAGCTTGGTTTGGATGCACCAGTATGGAGCGATGGGCTGGACACGTACGATTGTGACCTCGGGCTGGCTCGTTTCCACCTCGGTCATGTTTCTCCGGGGTGAAGCTTCCTCGGGGAGATTCCGGTATCCGCTTTCGTGGCGCAGGCCGCAGCGGAACCCCGGAAGGGTCGATGCGAGAGTCAGAGCACGCAGCAGGGACGCGAATGGGTATCCACGACAGAAACTGGGGCGGCACATCGGATCGCGGGCGCTGGGCCCGCGTGTTCGGTGACGGCGAGAACCCGCTGAAGTGGTCTCTGCCGCTCTATAAGGCCTGGGGCATCGCTGTCCGGGTCCACATCGTCTTTGTCATCATCATCGCGGCCAGGCTCATCGGGACCGTGCGTGAGGACGTCATCGGCTTCCCATTCATGCTCGTCTGGATGGCTGGGCTCTTTCTGATCGTGCTCCTGCACGAATATGGGCACTGCATCGCGTGCAGGAAAGTGGGGGGCGAAGCGGACGAGATCCTGATGTGGCCCCTTGGCGGGCTTGCATTTTGCCTGCCTCCCAATACGTGGCGGGCAAACCTGATCACGGTCGTGGGCGGGCCGCTCGTCAACGTGGCCTTCCTGCCGATCTTCGCGGGTGTCCTGCTCGCCATGGGCGGGAACTGGGGTTTGATCTTCTTCAACCCGCTCGACGTCGGCGGCTCAGCCAATGAGGCGATGACGCTCGGGTTCCTTGGCTGGGCGATCTGGTCGCTTCACTTCTCCAACGCGCTGATGCTTGCGTTCAACCTGCTCGTCCCGATGTACCCGATGGACGGCGCCAGAATCGTGCACGCCTTCATCTGGCGCCGAGCGGGGCGTTCCCGGGCGGACGCGGTGGTCACTCGGGTCGGGCTCGTCGCGGCGATCGTCCTTGGGACCATCTCGCTGGTGATTGGGGAGATGATTCTCCTTGGCGTGGCGATCTTCGGCGGGTTCGTGTGCTACCAGGAACTCCAGCGTGCCCGCTTTCTCGAAGCTCCGGACGAGGATTGGTCGATGTCCTTCGAGCCACCCCAAAGCCGGGGAGAGGCGGAGAAGCCGAGCATCGATCCAGAGGAGATCGATCGGATTCTTGCGAAAATCTCTGAGCGAGGTCTGCAAAGCCTGACGCGGAGCGAGAAGAAGAAGCTGAGCAAGGCCAGTTCGCAGAAACACTGATCGGGACAGCAGACACCATGGGCATCGCAGACAGGGCGTATATCCGAGACGAGAACACGCGCTCGGGCGGCTTTGGTCTCGGCACCGGCGGGCCGATCAGGTTCAACAAGCTCTCGGTCATCACCTGGCTCATCGTGATCAATATCGCGATCTTCGTGATCGACATGATGCTCCCGATCGTCAACATCCATGACGCCACCGCGATCGATCTGCGGGCCACGCAGCAGCAGATCGACCGGGCAGTGCCTCTGGATGTGCCACAGCCCACGCCGCTCAAGCCAGGAAAGTCCTGGAGTGTGCCCCTGGTCGACCCCGTGACCAACCAGAAAGTCGGCGAGGAGCTCTACCGGTCGTGGCATTTCCTCAATGGCTGGGGGCACTTCTCGCTGACCAAGGGCTTTCTTTCGCTCGAAGTCTGGCGGGTCGTTTCCTACCAGTTCCTGCACGCCAATGTCTCGCACCTCTTCTTCAACATGTTCGGTCTCTTCATGTTCGGCGGCATGGTCGAGCAATTCCTTGGGAGCAAGAAGTTCCTGTCGTTCTACCTGCTCTGCGGGATCTCGGGGGGATTGCTCTATCTGATCATCGTCGGGCTTGTTGCGCTCGGCGTGCCCCTGCCCGGGACACTGGCCGCGACGAGCATCTACACACCTCTGATCGGCGCCTCTGCGGGCGTCTTTGGTGTCATCATCGCGTGCGCCAAAATCAGTCCGAACCAGAGTGTCTATCTGCTCTTGCTCCCGATCCCGCTCAAGCTCAAATGGCTCGCGTACGGGTATGTCGCATTCGCGGCGTTCAATCTGATCAGCGGCGGGAACAATGCGGGCGGCGACGCGGCGCATATCGGCGGCGCGATCGCGGGGTATTTCTACATCCGCAACACGCACCTTCTGCGCGGGTTCCTGGACTTTGGAATCGGGCCGGCGCCGAAGAACCCGGGCGGGAGACACCCAAGGCCCTCGGGCCCGCCGACGCGCCTTGAGCGCAAGGCCGACAAGATCCTGGAGAAGGTCCACGCCAAGGGCATGCAGAGCCTGTCCGAGCGTGAGAAGAAGATCCTGAACAAGAGCGCCAAGCAGGGGAGTCGTCCTTGAGCGGGGCGATCCGTTTTGAGATCTCGCACCGGTGCACGAAGAGCGGGGCGCGAGTGGGCAGGGTCGAGACGGCGCACGGCTCGTACGACACGCCCGCGTTCATGACCGTGGGCACGCGCGCGACGGTCAAGGGGCTCTACCCGCTGCTGCTCCAGCAGGCGGGGTGCGGCGTGCTCCTTGGCAATACCTACCACCTGCTGCTCAGGCCCGGGCCGGAGGTCGTTGCGGATCTTGGTGGGCTGCACGCGATGATGGGCTGGAACGGCCCGATTCTGACCGACTCAGGCGGGTACCAGGCCTACTCGATGGCGGATCTCAACTCGGTCGACGACGAAGGCGTGACGTTCAAGTCGATCATCGACGGGCGGTCGATCAGGCTCGGGCCCGAAGAAGCGACACGGACCCAGAATCTGCTCGGGGCGGACATCATCATGGCCTTTGATGATTGCCCGCCCTCGGTCGATCCCGATGCGGGGCCAACGAACCAGACGCGGATCCGACTGGCAGCCAGGCGAGATGCCGGCAAGCGGGGGTACTACGACCACGCCCAGCGTGTCCGGGCTTCCAATGAGCGGACGGTCCGCTGGCTTGAGCGCTGCAAGGCGGCCCACCTGCGCCCGGAGGATCAGGCCCTCTTTGGGATCGTTCAGGGTGGGACTGACCTCGATGAGCGCCGATGGTCGGCTGAACGCATCTGCGGGATCGACCTCCCGGGGTACGCGATCGGGGGCGTCGCTGTCGGAGAGTCTCCCGACGACATCGACCGGGTGGTCGCCTTCACGGCTCCGCTCCTGCCCGACGAGAAGCCCAGGTACCTCATGGGCGTTGGCTACGAACGCGACATCCTCGCGGCGGTCCTGAGCGGGGTTGATATGTTCGATTGCGTGCTCCCGACCCGGAACGGGCGGAACGCCAATGCCTTTACACGCACTGGGGTGATGCGCCTACGGAATGCCGCTCATACGCGCGATCGGGCGGTGATCGAGCCCGGGTGCGACTGTCATGCCTGCGATCCGGTGGGGCATGGGCTGTCAACGGTCGACGGGCAGGGATTTAGCCGCGGAACGATTCGGCACCTGTTCATGACCGGGGAGATGCTGGGGCCGATTCTGGTGAGCTTGCACAATGTGAGGCACTTTCAGAGGCTGATGATGGACATTCGCCGGGGCGTCCGGGAAGATGATTGGCTCTCGTTCGCCGAGCGGTGGCCCGTCGCTGTGACGGGTTTGCCGAGCGGTCTGCGTGACCGGCTGGGCATCTGACCTCCCTGGTCGGTCTGGCGAGAGCCCCTCAGGGTCTTCAAACGGGATCGATTGCGCATGATTGCATGGTTTGAATCGGGATATGTCGGCACACTTACCGCTCAAGAAGCCCAGCCAAGCGTGCCGGGGATGCCGGGCGGGAATACAGCTGCGCCTCAGGGAACAACCACCCAGCCGGGCACCGGCGCACCGGGGGGAGCAACGCCACAGACTTCACCGGGGCTTGGGATGTGGTTCCTGCCGCTGATCGCGGTGATGTTCGTGCTGATGATCTTCCTGAGCGGACGTGCCCAGCGAGCCGAGCGGAAGAAGAAGCAGGCGCTTCTTGATGGCCTGAAGAAGCACGACCGCATCCAAACGATCGGCGGGATCCTGGGGACAGTGACCGAGATCCGCGATGACGAGGTCATCGTGCGCGTCGACGACGCCACCAACACACGGATGCACTTTGCCAAGAGCGCCATACAGCAGGTCGTCCGCCCCGGCGCCGGCACGAAAGCCGAGAGCTCCAATTCCGACGAACTCGAGCTTGCTTCAGCAGTCAATTCTTAACCGATAGATCGACGGAAACACAGAATGCGTCACCTTGTTCGCAACTCGTGCCTTGTCCTGGCGCTGCTGGTTTTGCTGGCGTCGTACATCTGGCCTCTGTCCGAAACGGTTCGTCTGGGTAAGGACCTGCGGGGCGGCTACAGCCTGATCTACGGGCTCCAGGTCGACCCTTCGATGAACGCGGGCGAGGTGATGGAGACCACCATCACCGTGCTCAAGGACCGAATCGACCCGCAGGGCACGATGGACCTTTCGATCGTGCCGCAGGGGCGAGACCGCATCGAGCTCACGATGCCTTCGCCCAACGACAAGGTCAAGCAGCTCCGCGCCGAATACCTGGCCAAGCTCGAAGCGATCCGTCAACAGGAGATCACCGGTCGCGACGTGGACCGGGTGCTCCGGGTCACAGGCGATGAGCGCCAGGCCGAGATCGATCGGCTCTCGGCGGGTCGCGAGGACCGCAGGCAGATTCTCAGCAGGATCGTCGAGCTTTCGGAGCAGGAACGCGAGGCCTCGGAACGCCTGCGCAGCGCGATCGAGAGCGAGGCGCCGTCCGAGGCGATCGACGAGATTGTTGCTGAGATCGCAGCCAAGAGCATTCAGATCGACATCGCCCGCGAAGAGCTGCTCTCGGGGGTGCTGGTCGCCGATCGGCTGCAGGCGGCGCTGGAACAATCCAACACGCCCAAGTTTGTTCTGGACGACAATTCCGACGAGCCGTTCCGGATGCCGAGCCAGCGGGAGCGGACGCTCGAAGAGATCAAGCTCGCAACACCTGCGGACGTCGCGACGATCGACGAAGTCGTTCGCGTGTTCGACGAATTCCATAAGAACCGCAAGTCGCTGGACGACCCCTCGGACCTGATCCGTCTCCTGCAGGGTTCCGGTGTGCTTGAATTCCGCATCGTGCCCGCGGTGGGGGAGCACCCCGAGGAGCAGAGCCTGCGTCAGCGTCTGCGTGAGGAGGGGCCGAGGCTCGCCGGCACGCGCGATGCGCGGTGGTTCCAGATCGCCGATCCGTACTCGCAGGTCAGGACCATCCAGCAGGCCGAGGCGATGCTGGCCGATCCGAGCCGGTACTTTGCCTCATCTGGTCGTCCGGTTGTGGTCGAGACGTTCGAGGGGCTCGATTACATCCTGCTCTGGGATACGCCCCGCGAGGCGCTCACGCAGAGCGGGACACAGCGGAGCTGGCGGGTTTCGCGTGCGTTCGAGACTGCCGACGAATCTGGGCGCCCAGCGGTCGGCTTTCGCATGGACGCCACGGGTGCGACGCTGCTTGGCAAGCTGACCGAAGCGAACATCAGCAAGCCCATGGCCGTGCTGCTGGACAACAAGGTCTACACCTGGCCCGGCCTGAACGGGAAGATCACGAGCAACGGCATCATCACGGGCATCGATTCAGCCGAAGAGCGCGAGAACATCATCCGCACGCTCAACGCGGGCACGCTGACGGCGACACTCAGCCCTCAGCCCATCAGCCAGTCGATCCTGGGCCCGGAGCTCGGGCAGGACAACCTCGACGCGGGCCTGCTGGCGGGGTACATCTCGCTGCTTGCGGTCAGCCTGTTCATGATCCTCTACTACTTCACCTCCGGTTTGGTCGCGGTCTTCTCGCTCTTCTGCAACGCGGTGCTCATCATGGGCCTTGTCGTGCTTGGCAATGTCACGATGACGCTGCCGGGCATTGCGGGCATCATCCTGACCTTCGGCATGGCGGTGGACGCCAACGTGCTGATCTTCGAGCGCATCCGCGAAGAGCAGCGAGCGGGCATCGAGCTTCGACCCGCGATCAGGCTCGGCTACTCCAAGGCGCTCTCGTCCATCGTCGACGGCAACGTCACGAACCTGATCGTCTGTCTTGTGCTGGCCAATATCGGCACGCAGGAGATCAAGGGCTTTGCGATCACCCTTGGCATCGGTGTGATCGGCACGATGTTCAGCGCCCTCGTGATCAGCCGGCTGATCTTCGGGCTCATGACCGAGAAGCTGGGCAAAAAGAAGCTGCTCATGCTCCCGACGGTCGTCCCAGCATTGGAACGCACCCTCGAACCCAAGATCGACTGGCTCAGGCTCAGAGGCTTGTTCATCCTGATCTCGCTCGGCTACGTGGGCATGGGCGTTGCCATGATCGTCACCCAGCGCGGCGAGATGCTGGACACCGAGTTCCGTGGCGGCACGGCGTTTACAATGCAGCTCAAACTGGACGAAGATGGCAATCGCGTGACTCTGACGCGCCCCGAGGTCGCCCAGCGGGTCACGGCGATCGGCGCCCAGGCCGCCGAAAGCGACCAAACCAAGCTCCTGCTCAACGCCGAAGTCCTGCCGCTCAATCCGGAAGACGACGGGATCACATCGTCGACGTTCCGGATCAAAACGCTTGCAACGAACGCCGAAGCGATCGCGAGTCTGATCAACGCCGAGTTCGCCGACGTCCTGCCCAGCAAGCCCCGGCTCGAGTTTGCAGGCAACGACATCTCGGATCTTCGGCTGGCACCGGTGTACCCGATCACCAGCTCGCGGCTTGGCGAGAACATCGAACGCCCGACCGTGCTTGCCGATGTGTCCGCATACAACGGTGGCGTTGCGATTGTGCTCGAGAATCTCGATCCGATGCCGACGGAGCGGGACCTCCGCGAACGCCTGGATTACATGCGTCGAGACCGCGAGTTCAGCAGCTTGCTCTCGCGTGAGTGGGATATCCGGATCATCGAGGGGACACCGGAAGCGATCGCGTCTGCGGCGGTTGTCGTGCTCGACGAAGGCCTGCTCGTTTTCGAGAGCCGCGACCGCTGGGATGCGGAGGTTGCCGGGCGCGAGTGGGATCTTGTCCGTCGGGCACTCAGCCGGACTGAAGCGCTCGCTGGCACGGACACGTTTGACGCCGCGGTTGCCAGTTCGTTCAGGGGCAAGGCGGTCACAGCGGTTGGCATCAGCCTGCTGCTGATCACGATCTATATCTGGGTGCGATTCGGTTCGGTGCGGTACTCGCTGGCGGCGCTGGCGGCGCTGGTGCACGACGTGCTGACCGCGGTCGGCCTGATCGCGCTCGCGGAGATCCTGTACCACTACCCGGCGACGGAATCGATCGCGAGATCGCTCTACATCCTGCCGTTCAAGATCGACCTTGCGCTGATCGCGGCTCTGCTGACGATCATCGGTTACTCGCTCAACGACACGATCATCATCATGGACCGCATCCGCGAGAACCGCGGCAAGCTCGATTACGCGAGCCGGAATGTCGTGAACCTGTCGATCAACCAGACGATCAGCCGAACGGTGATCACGTCGGGCACCACGCTCGCTGCGATCTCGATTCTCTATATCTTCGGCGGAGAAGGCGTCCGGGCGTTCTCGTTTACGCTCCTTGTGGGCGTGGTCGTGGGAACGTACTCCTCGATCGCCGTCGCGGCTCCGCTGGTCTGGTCGTCCAGGCATGACAAGTCTGAGCGTGCCGAGCTGGCTAAGAGCCCAAATCCGACGGGTGCCTAGCGATGGCCCGCACGCACCGAAAGAAGGACGTGCTGGCTGCGGTGGTCATCATCGGAACCGCCCTGATCTACTGGATGAACAGGCGTTCGCCGGAGATCACGTTCGACAGCAGAGAATCAGAGCAGGCCCAGCCGACGATGGGCTCGGACGAGCGTGTGACCACCCTGCCCGGGCTCAGGCGGTCTGAATAGGATGCTCCGATGCAACTGAGCGAACAGACCTACATCGTCACGGGTGGCTGCGGATTTATAGGTTCGAACCTCGTTGCGGCTCTGCAGAAGCAGCGCCCGGGTTGCCATGTCATCGTGCTCGATTCGATGCGTACCGGGAGCTTTGCCAACCTCGTATCTGCTTGTGAGCGCGAAGGCGATTGCTTTCGTGGCCAGGTCATCGCCCAGAGCATCCGAGATGTCTACTGGCCCGATCTCGTCGAGCATTACCAGCCCGCCGCTGTCTTTCATCTGGGCGCGATCACGGACACAACCGTCGAAGACGAATCGGAGATGATCGAGGAGAATGCGGGCGCGACGTGGCCCGAGATCATGCAGGCCTGCGCCGAGAGCCAGGTGCCGCTGGTGTACGCCTCCAGCGCCGCGACCTACGGCACTCCGCCTCAGGTCAAAGCCAGAGAGCCCTTCCCAGAATCCGCCGCGGGCAAGCCGAACAACGTTTACGGCTTCAGCAAGTGGCTGATGGAGAAAGCTCACGATCGCTTCAGCCGAGAACTCGAATCCCTCGGGAATCCTTGCCCTTGGATCGTCGGGCTCCGGTACTTCAATGTGTTCGGCCCTGGCGAGGCGTCCAAGGGCAAGATGGCATCCATGGCCCTGCAGCTCACTCAGCAGATTCTTGCCGGCGGTCGTCCCAGGCTCTTCGAGCATGGCGAGCAGGCCCGGGACCAGGTCTCGGTGCATGACATCGTCGGGATCACGCTCGCGGGCGCGGGGATCGGTGGGCGACCCGATCCGAAACCCGGTGTGTATAACGCTGGCTCGGGGCGAGTCACGAGCTTTGAGGAGATCGCCCGAGCCGTCCGCAGGGGGTTGGGAGTCTCCGATGCGAAAAAACCGACCGAATTCATCCCGATGCCGCCCTCGATCCGCCGGTTTTATCAGGACTTTACCTGCGCGGACATGAGCCAGGCCGAGCAGGGGTTGGGGTTCAAGCCGAGCCACGATCCGGCCGAGTCTGTCAGCAGCTACGCTGGCTGGCTCGCCGAGCAGATGGACCAGTAAGCCGATGGCATGACCGGAGCACGCAGAACGATGTCACAGATCAAACGGATCCTTGTTACCGGCGGCGCCGGGTTCCTCGGCTCGCACATCTGCGAGCGTCTTGTCGCCGACGGGCACGACGTGATCTGCGTCGACAACTTCTTTACGAGCCAGAAATCCAACGTCAAGCACCTGATCGGCAAGCCCAATTTCGAGCTGATCCGTCACGACGTGACGCACCCGCTCTGGCTCGAGGTCGATGAGATCTACAACATGGCCTGCCCCGCGGCGCCGGGTCACTACCAGTACAACCCGATCAAGACCATGAAGACCTCGGTCATGGGCGCGATCAACCTGCTGGGCATGGCCAAGCGGTGCAACGCCAAGATCCTGCAGGCATCGACCAGCGAGGTCTACGGCGATCCGGACATCCACCCGCAGCCCGAGAGCTACCGCGGGAACGTCAACCCGATCGGCACACGCGCGTGCTACGACGAAGGTAAAAGGGCCGCCGAGACCCTTTTCTTCGACTACCACCGCATGAACCGCGTCAACATCCGCGTCGTGCGCATCTTCAACACCTATGGACCTCGGATGCACCCCTTCGACGGGCGCGTGGTCAGCAACTTCATCCGTCAGGCGCTCGCAGGCGAGGACATCACCATCTTCGGGGACGGCTCTCAGACGCGGTCGTTCTGCTACAGGGACGACCTGGTCGAAGCGATCATCCGCATGATGAACGGCTCCGACGACTTCGTCGGCCCGGTCAACATCGGCAACCAGGGTGAGTTCACGATCAAGCAGCTCGCCGAGCACGTGGTCGAGCTGACGGGCTCGGGGAGCAAGATCGTCTACCGCGACCTGCCCTCGGACGACCCCAAGCAGCGCCAGCCTGACATCACGCTCGCCCAGAAGCACCTCGGCTGGGAGCCCAAGGTGCCGCTCGCCGAGGGGCTCAAGAAAACGATCGAGTGGTTCCGCACGATCGACATGAGCGAATACCGGGCGCCAACGCCCAACTACTGAGCAGACCCACGTTTCAGCGTAAGCGAGTCGCCTACGTCATAGATCAGGATAGAGTCCCATCTGGGCTTCCACTTCTCGACGAGCGCCACGTGAGCCGGATTTTCTAGGTAATTCCAATACGATTCTTCTGAATCGAAGGCGATGAAGAAACCGACGTCGTAATCACTCAGTACGTTCGTGCGTCCAATGTCGTAATGCCTGCCCGCATATCCCGACGTCGGGTGTGTGATTCTGAGCAGGACATAGCAGTCCGCTATCAGTTCATCAGCATCCGCAGAATCCTGCAGATCGATAAAGACGACGTGATTGATCATGCCGGGTGCTGGCGGATTCCAGCGCGGATTGATCGTCTTGTATCCACAGCCAGGAAGAGTCACCAGCAAGGACGCACAGATCAGCAGTAGAGGCTTCATCCTGTCTCTCCGTGTGTAACCAACATCGGCAGCACCTCGCCCGCTTTCCCGAATACCGAAACATCCACGATCTGACTGATCGGTGTGGGCTGCATGTTCACCTCGATTGCCTTGGCGCCGGCCTGTCGTGCCAGCTCAATCAGACTCGCGGCGGGCTGAACGACCGAGCTCGTCCCGATCGACAGGAACAGGTCGCACTGACTCGATTCGGTAAACGCACGCTCGAGTTCCTTCTCGGGCAGCATCTCACCGAACCAGATGACATTGGGGCGGAGCATGCCGCCAGCGGGCGAGAGCGGTGGGAAGGTGTCAAAGTCGATCGTGTCGAGCTTGAAATGCTCGCCGGACTTGGTGCAGCGCCAGGTCAGGATGGTGCCGTGGAGTTCGCAGACGTCGGTGGATCCGGCTTTCTGGTGGAGGCCGTCGATGTTCTGGGTGATGAGCGTCAACCGTCCGCCGCGGCTTTCGATGTCACGCTGGAGCCTCGCGAGCGCAAAGTGGGCCGGGTTTGGTTTGCAGTCTTTGCAGCTCGTAAACCGCCAGTGGTACCAGCGGGTGACGAGCTCAGGATCCCGATGGAAGGCGTCGATGTGAGCCAGCTCCATCGGGTCGTACTTGGCCCAGAGGCCTGTTTCTTTGTCCCGAAACGTGGATATCCCGCTCTCGGCGCTCACCCCCGCCCCGGTCAGGACGACGACCGACCGGGCCCTTTGGAGCATCGCAGAGGCCCGCTGGAGGCGCTCGAACTGACCTTCCGGCGTCAGGGTGTCCAAATGGCGATCCTCCTGGGGCTGGATGTACGATACCAGAGACATGGCTGGCTCCTCAGAAACACTGATCATCCATGACGGCGACCTTGCTTCGCTCGTAGCGCTCTCGTGCGCCAGCGATGAGGCGGTCTCCATCGGCTCGGCACGGAGTCCTGGACCGTGCGCCGTTGTCTGGGTGCCCGGTATTTTCGGCGATACCCAGAAAGACCGTTCCGCCGCCTGCGACAGGCAGATCGCCCTGTTCAACGCCCGTCGGCTCAACCAAGCCGGCCCGGCCCAGGGACTCCCGCAGACCGCAGATGGGGCATATGAGACCCCCATGCTCTTTGGCGCGATCGCTCAGGCTCGCGCCGATGGCGCAGCGCGCGTGATCTGGCCTGAGCACCCCGGTCGCACCGCCGACGAGACAGCCATCGATCTGGATCGCGCTGCTTCGATCATCGACCGCTCCCTTCTGGTCGAGCAGCTCAGTGATCTGGACAGTCCGACCGGTTCGGATCGGATCGTCCTTGAGACGCCTCATGCGGATCTGTCGGATCGCCAGCTTGTCGAGCTTGGCGCGGACCTTTCGGTGCCGGTCAAGACGCTCTGGTGGTGGGGGGGCCAATCTGACGCAGCCCAGCGCCATCGCGACCGCTGGCTGGGGCTCTTCCGCGAGACGGGGCTCTGGAGGCCCACCGAGACGACGGGCAGCGTCCGGGCCTGAACCGTCGGGGCGTGATTGCGTGGGGTCGGGGCTAGAGTTGGCCCCATGAGCACCAACGAAGCATCGGAAACGGTCATCTCCAACCGCAAACGCGGCGCCCTCCAGTATTGGACGCGCACGCTGATTCCCACTCTCCGCGACGCCCCGGCCGAGGCCTCGACGCCGAGCCATCGGCTGCTGCTCCGCGCGGGATGCATCAGGCAGGTCGGTGCGGGGGTGTACGACTTTCTTCCCCTGGGCATGCGGGTGCTGCAGAAGGTCGCACAGATTGTGCGCGAGGAGATGGATGCCGCGGGCGCCTGCGAGATGCTCATGCCCGCGATCGTGCCCATCGAGTTGTATTCGGACACCAAGCGTGACGTTGACTATGGCGACCTGCTCTTCAGGCTGACCGATCGACACGGACGCGAAGCGGCGCTCGGCCCGACCCACGAGGAGACCGTGACCGAGATGGCCAAGGGCTCGATCACGAGCTACAAGCAGCTGCCCCTGAACGTCTATCAGATCCAGACCAAGTTCCGCGACGAGTTCCGCCCTCGCGCGGGCCTGCTCCGCGGTCGCGAGTTCCTGATGAAAGACGCGTATTCGTTCCATTCAACGGTCGAAGGCGAAGGCGGTCTCAACGAGACATACGACAGGATGTACAAGGCATACGTCAATGTCTTTACACGCTGCGGGTTGGACTTCTCGGTCGTCGAAGCCGAGGCAGGCCCGATCGGCGGGTCGGCCTCGCATGAGTTCATGGTCAACGCCGAGACAGGCGAGGACACGATCCTCGTCTGTCCCAAGAGCGGCTACGCGGCCAATGTCGAGAAGTGCGAGATCGGCGCACGCACATGGTCCTTCCAGACCGATGCCTCGCCAGAGCTCACGAAGCGGCACACGCCCGGGATGCCCGGGATCGAGCTCGTCGCCGAGCACCTTGGCGTCAAGCCCGAAAGCATGCTCAAGACGATTGTCTTCACCAAGGTTGGCGGCGAGAAACGCAAGTGGGTCCTCGCGACCGTGCGCGGCGATCACGACGTCAACGAGGGCAAGGTCCGCGACGCGGTGGGGTTCCAGGTCGCTCTCGCTGACGAGAAAGACGCGAAAGAGGCGGGTTTCTCCATCGGTTACGTCAGCCCCCGCATGGCGGCTTCCCGGGACGACACACTTCTTGTAATCGACCCGGATGCCACCGGCGGCGTATGGGCCACCGGCGCCGACGAGAAAGACCACCACGTGACGGGCTATTGCTGGGCTCGCGACCTGGGGGCAGATCTGCCCACGAAGGAACAGCAGGGGGGCCGGATCCGTGTCGCAGACGTCCGCAACGCGATCGCGGGCGACCCTTCGCCGCGCGCTGAAGGCGTCTTGCTCGAAGCGAAGCGGGGCATCGAGGTCGGGCACATCTTCAAGCTGGGCACGAAGTACGCGCAGGCGTTCGACTTTGCCGTCCTCAATGAGCAGCAGAAGAAGACGACGGTCATCATGGGCTGCTATGGCATCGGTGTCAGCCGGACGATTGCTGCCAGTATTGAGCAGAGCCACGACGAGTCGGGCATCCTGTGGCCTGTCCCGATCGCGCCGTACCACGTCCTGATTACACTGATGGACCCCAAGAACGAGGAGCATTCCGGGCTTGCGGCGAAAATCGCCGACGAGCTTGCGGAAGCCGGCGCCGATGTGCTCGTCGACGATCGCAACGAGCGACCCGGCGTGAAGTTCAAGGACGCGGACCTGATCGGCATCCCGGTGCGCCTGACGATCGGCGAGAAGGCACTGGCCGAGGGCAATATCGAATTCAAGCTCCGGCGCGAGGAAGGCAAGGGTCGCCTGGTTGAGATCGGAGACGCGGTCGCAGAAACCCTTTCCAAGCTCACCGTCTGACCTGAAGACGCCCAATGCATGTTGCTAGAGCCCGTAAGCGGGATCGTATTTAACATAACATATATTATCGGACTATTGATCCAGAGTCAGGATCACGGGCATCCGGCGTTGTAATTGGCGATCCAGGCCGTGAAGTCCGAGGGCTCGCAGAGGCCATCGCTGTTCTGGTCGCAAGCCGGCGATCCCGAGTTGAACGCTGCGATCCAGGCTGTGAAGTCGCCGGGTGTCAGCATCCCGTCCCCGTTGACGTCCGCCAGGCAGGGCATCTGATTCGTCGAACGGATCGTGATGTGCCCGCCGGTGGGCCCGAACACGGGCGAGCGTGGACTGGCTCCTGGGTCAATATAGACGACCAGGTCGTCATTGAGTGCGATCCCGCCTCCATCGAGGTCGGCCTCGCGGACCAGCAGCGGCACGCCCAGCGGCTGCTCAGCGAGATCAACGACCGACGAGAACGTCAACTCACCCGTTTCGATGAACTGGTTGTCGAGACGCCGAACCGCGCGGACACCGGATGCGTTGGTTGAGACGACTGCGATGTCGAGATCCCCATCGTCGTCCAGATCGGCCAGAGCGACAGAACTTGGGAGGGGGTCGGGCTCGCCTGGATCGGCTCGCAATGGAAGCAGCAGGCTGGCCTCGAAGCCTCGCCCACCCGGGCCCGTCGGTTCTGCTTTGTTCACGAGGACCGATATGTCTCCCGATACTTCGTTGATCGTGACAATATCCGGGAACCCGTCGTTGTTCAGATCTTCGGCACGCAGCTCGGTCGGCCCATCGCCAACATCGATTGCGATGAGATCGAACATGCCCGGCGATGACGCCGGGTTCGCAGCGATGACGACTTTATCTTCGGTATTCGAAGTCGCGCAGTACCCTTCGATGAGTGTTGCTCCAGCGCCGTCGACATCGATCGGATCGACGCTATCGGGGTCATCGCAGACATCGACATCGCACGTGTCCCACCCCGGTCCGATGTATGCCGCGGCGGTTGCAACCCCTGAGTCTTCGATGTCGGTCAGCACCACGAGCCCGATCGGTCCGCCCACACGTTCGGATGAACCGGGTCGAGAAGGCGCCGGCATGACGTCTGCGGATGCAAGGTCCAGAATCCTGGCACCCGTCCGAACCAGCAGCGGCGGAATCTGTGAATCCGTCACAGGTGTCGGCGACGATGAGTCAACGGAGAGTAGGAATACCAGAGTCTGGTTGGTCGTCGTCAGACTGTTGCCCACCGCGAGCTCGAACTTCCCGTCGCCGTCGTAATCCCCAGCTTCGATCGCGACTGGCTTTGCCGATGCTTTACCGGTGTAAAGCGACAACGACTCGAATGCGAATGTCGATCCCTGTCCGGGCGCACCCGTGAAGACAGCCACCCCCCCTGCTGCGGCCGCGCCGGGAATATCCGGGTATGCGATCGCGGTATCGGCATAGCCATCGGGCCCGCCGTTCGGGCCGCCGGTGATGTCAGCGACAACCGCATCGGAAGGCGTTGCGTTGGCGAGGAAGTCACTACGTCCGAACATCGGGCTGTCCATAGGTGTTGGGACCAATTGAACAGACGAGCCCCCCGGCAGATCGGTGTAGATCGGGTAGAGCACACCATCGGTCGGATCACCGGACTGGAGCACGGTCAGCTTTGGCATATGTGTCAGGCTGAAGATCGCGTCCGTGTCGTCGAGATCGTTTGCGAGCAGGATGTCCAGCAGCACACCGACTTCCGGCTGAAACGATGACCCGGCGCTGAGGATCAGAGAGCCGTCGAGCGATGCACTTCCTCCGACAATCAAGCGATCGATATCTGGCGGCAGCGCCGAGCGGAGCCCGATGTGCAGCGAGCCCGGTTCACCCGGCAGGGCCTGCAGATACTGGGTGTAATCGAATCCAATCGTCAGATCGCCTCTTGGGCGCACAACTCCCGCGTTCCATACATTGGCCTGCACCTGCCCGGAGCCCGCCAGCAAGCCACGCGGACCGATGATTACATCGTTCCCGGCAACGACCTGCCCACCGACGAGCACCAGTTCGCCGCGCCCGATCTGCATGGATCCAGCGACATCGAGGTCGCTTCCGAACAATTCAATTCCCGGATACTCCAGCCGATCGATGATCTCGACTCGGTCATGCCCCGTGCCCAGAATGGCGAGCCGACTGACTCCTCGGATATCGTTTTCCAGCACCACCGCGCACGACGCTCGGAGGGCCGGCTTGATCGTCTCGGTCTCCTGGTAACTCGTTCCCGAGATGTTCTCAAGCACACGCAAGCGGCTGCCACGCATCGATGTAGCGATGAGATCGATATCGTGATCGCCGTCGTAATCAACTGGGACGAGCTCGTCGTAGGCGTTGTCCGTCGTGAGCTGGAACGACTGGAACGACGGGCCTGTGGTGCTCTGGTTCATCAGGAGCGTGATACCGTCTTCCTCTGACAGGAACAGATCGGTCAGGCTGTCCATATTCTGATCTTCGCGACTCAGCGTGTTCAGACCTGTAAGCTCGATGTTCGCGATCGGGTAGCAATCGATCGATCCGTCACAGAGGCCCTTCGATTCGTAGTCACGCTCAAGGACCAGAACGGGCGTAAACGCGGGCATCGGAGCGGCGTCGCTGTGCAGGACATAGAGCGAGAATCCGACCCGCCCAGGTATGCCTGAGGTTCGTTTCTCACAGTGCACAACGATGTCGCGCCCGCCGTCGAGATCGACGTCGCAGACGATCAGGCCGAATGATTGGAGACCGCTGACGAGTGGGAAGGGCGTAAAGGAGTACGAGGGGATGGCCCCCCCGCTGCTTCTGAACCACCCCTGCCCTGTGACGAGATCGACATCGCCGTCGTAATCGAGGTCGATCGTAAAGAGATGCTGTGCATCAATACTGGTGGCTGCGGTCGTGCTCGTAAAGACCGGTGTCTGCGAAGCCATCGCAAGATGGATTCGGAGTTGCGGCACGCCGTTCATCTGTCTGATCGAAGCGATGTCTTCGAGCCCGTCGCCATTGAGATCGCCCACCGCGATCGGGCCTTGCTGAGATGGCGTCGCGGCATCGATCGGGTAGCCGAGCCAACCGGTCACAGAAACCTGATCGGGAGCGTAGACCGCAAGGGCAGCCGGGTGAGTCTCGCCAACGCCGCCGATTTCATCACCAGCGACAACGACCCCAAATTCGCCGCTCGCAAGACGAATCGAAAGCCCTTCGATCGGGCGACCGATCAGATTCTGGAACGCTCCGAGCGAAGGATCTCCATCGATCACAGCACGCGTGCGATTTCGTGTTCCGGAAACCGACAGCGCTGTTGCTGAATTGAGGCTTGCACCGGAGAAGAAAGTGAGATCGCTTCGCACCTCTGCCCCGGCGTTCCCCTGTATATCAAGCGAAGCCCCCCCAGGGATCGAGATCAGCCCGTCGAGCACGATCGGTCGAGACTGCGAGGCCTGGAGGGAGGCCCCATCGGCAAGTTGCACGATCGAATCGGCTCCAAAAATAAACGAGTCATCGCTCTGGAGCACGAGCGCCTTTCCTGTGAGATCGATCACAGGATCTCGCGCGAGGCGCTCCGCGGGAATCTGTATCGTTTGCCCGGAGCTTGCGCCGGCGATGGCACCCTGAAATGTTGAGTGGAATGTTCCATTACTGGCGTTCTGGATCGGGATGACCTGTTCGAACCAATCGAGCTGTCCCGATCCGGGAAAGACAGCAGCAAGATCGACCCGGTTGTCGTCGGTCAGATGGCCCGAGACGATATCGGCGCAGAACCCCCCAGTTGTTCCGAGCGAGCGCGGGGTAAAGGTCGGCATCGGCTGGCCGTTGCTTTCGAACACAACCGCGTCGGCGCCGCCTCCGAGCGCCACAGCGAGATCGGTATCTCCGTCGCTTTCGATGTTGACCGCAATCACCGACCGAGGGTCGTTGAGCGGAAAGCCAAAGGCCGGCGAGAACGTCGGGGCTGGTCCGCCCGAGCTCTGGAACACGACGACTTGATTGCTGCCTGCAGCAGCGACCGCCAGATCCGGAGCGCTGCTGCCCGAGATCTGTGCCACGGCCAGCGAGATCGGATCGATGAGAGTGCCGTCGATGCTCTGAAACTGAAAGACCGGATTCGCCCCACCCGAACTCGACCACCAGAAGACCCGGTTGCGCCCTCCCGACGCCATCGGTGTTTCCGAGACGCCCGCGATGTCGAGCGAGCCGTTCGCATCCAAGTCCGCGAGCGCCAGATCCGAGATATTCTCGAGCGTGACTTGCGGAGCAGCGAGCGGCACCGGTGCGAATGTCGGGTTGACGTCCCCGTTGTTTTTGTACCAGACCACGTGCCCGTTGTTGGCAAGCGGATCCACGTAGTAACCGATGACAACGTCGTTATCACCGTCGGCATCGATATCGCCTGCTCTGGCGACATTGACGCGTGACCCGATGTTGTTCGGGCCGATCGACCCCAGCACTCTCGGCTCGAACACCGGGGGAAGCCCGCCCATGTTCGCGTACCAGGTCGCAACCGTCGAACCCACTCGCACGCCGGCGAGCACATCGAGATCCCCGTCGCCATCGAGGTCGGACACCGAGACGTGAGATGCATCGATTACGTCATCAGCAATCACGTGCATCACCGGAAACTGCGGGTTCGTGTTCCCGTTGCTCTCATACCAGACGATCATCCCCCCCTGGCCTGTCCCTGCAAGGATGTCGCCGTCACCGTCGCCGTCGAGATCCGCGATGACAACCGACTTCAGTCCGGTCAGGCCGGTAGCGATCGGCGCCGTTGGGGCAAACTCATCGTCCTGCGCCGCAACGCCAGTCGGACAAAGAGTTCCCATCGCCAATGCGCACACAACCAGACCGGACGCTCTATTGGGGAACCTGAACAAAGAAATCTCCTGAGTCCAATGCCGCACCACGGACGCGGTGATATCCGTCTTCCGCAAGAGGTACACGACAATTGTGCAGCATGCGGGTCGGTCGAGGGCCACCCGAGTCCGTAAACTGGTGTAAAATCATCACGACGGTAGGCTTTAGTTCGGCTGCCTCGGTGTCGTCATCGTGCCCGGCACTGCGGATAGGTTGTGCTCGCCTTCGATTTCGCTGTCGCACTCAATCCTCTGTGAGAGTTCATTCTGATGTCTGACTTCAACTCCCCCACTTCGGATGGCCACCTCGTCACCCAGATCCTCGACCGGGTTCGTGAAGGCGAAGCCGGGGCCAAGGATCAGCTCGTGGATGCCGTTTATCAGACGCTCCGCCAGATTGCGGAGCACCAGAAACGCTTCATCGCCTCTCAGACACTCGACGCCGAGGGTCTCGTTGGCGAGGCGTACTTCAAGGTGCTTGGCAAGGCCAACGTTGACTTCGAGAACCGCAGGCATCTGTACGGCGCTTTCAGCAGGGCGATGCGCGAGATCCTGATCGACGCCGCGAGGCGCCGCAGTTCGCTCAAGCGCGGCGGCGGCCAGAAGCGCATCCCGCTGGATGACATCCAGGTCGCCGGCGATGCTCCGATTAGCGATGTCGTCGCGCTCGACAAGCTCATTACCAAGCTGGAGAATCAGGATCCACGATCGGCAGAGGTCGTTCGGTTCCGTTTCTTTCTCGGCATGGCCGAGCCACAGATCGCCGAGGTCCTCGGTGTGACCGTCCGAACAGTGCAGCGTGACTGGAAATACGCCAAGGCCTACATGAGGCGTGAGCTCGGCGTTGAGGGCGATGAGTGAGCGAAGGTGACCACCAATCTCGGGTCAAGCAGATCCTCGACGAGGCGGCAGATCTCAGTCAGGCCGAGCGTTCGCGTTATCTCGACGAAGCATGCGAAGGCGATCGCTCGCTCCGTGACGAAGTCGAATCGCTCCTGAAACATCTGGAGCTGCCGACCGACACAGCAGCAACCAGCGATTCGGGTTCCGCGACTCCCGGGAGCTATGTCGAGATTCCCCCGCCAAGCAAGATCGGGCCGTACGCCATCATCGACAAGATCGGCGAGGGCGGCATGGGTGTTGTGTACAAAGCAACGCAGGAAAGGCCACGCCGAACGGTGGCTCTGAAAGTCATCAAGCCGCAGATGCTCACCCGGCACGCACTCGAACGATTCAACTTCGAAACGCAGGTGCTCGGTCGCCTCCAGCACCCCGGCATCGCACAGATCTATGAAGCCGGCACGACCCAATCGGATATCGGCGAACAGCCCTACTTCGCGATGGAGTACATCCGAGGGACGCCACTTGCCGAGTACGTCAAGCTTCGCAAGTGCACGCTCCCTGAACGGCTCGTGCTCGTACAGCGAATCGCCGACGCCGTCCACCACGCACACACACGAGGCGTGGTCCATCGTGATCTCAAACCCGCAAATATTCTCGTTACCGACGATGGTCAGCCCAAGATTCTCGACTTCGGCGTCGCGCGTTCGATCGGGTCAGACGTCCACGAAGCGACTTCCATGACACGCATCGGGCAGCTGGTCGGCACGGTGCCGTATATGTCGCCCGAGCAAGTCGGCGGCGAATCGGAGGAAATCGACGCTCGGAGCGATATCTATTCGCTCGGTGTCGTGCTCTACGAATTGCTCGCCGGGCATCTTCCCTACGACCTCGAGCGCCGCGTGATCCACGAAGCGGTCCGGGTCATCCGCGAGGAAGAGCCCGAGACGCTCTCTCGGATCAGCCGGATTTACCGTGGCGATATCGAAACAATCGTCAGCAAGGCCCTCGCCAAGGAGCGTGGCCGGCGGTACCAGTCGGCATCGGAATTCGCATCGGACATCGATCGTTATCTGCACAACCAGCCGATCTCGGCGAGGCCTCAGAGCGCGTGGTACCAGATCTCCAAGCTCGCTCGGCGACACCGGGTCGCCGCCATCGGTTCGGGCGTCGCGGCGGCGGGCATCGTGCTCGGGCTGACGGTCTCGGTCTGGCAGCTCAACCGAGCGGTCCGAGCAGAGAACGCACTGAGCTTGCAGAACACCGCACTGGCCGAGTCGCTCTCTGAGTCCGAGTCACAGCGGCAGCGCGCCGAACAGGCCCTGATCCAACTCGGTGTGCTCGTCGATGTCTTCGGAGATTACGAGCAGGACATCCGGCGACTCGAAGGCGCTTCGGCCGCTCGCAGGGCATTGCTGACGGCTTCGCTCGATGTGCTCTCGAAGCTCGATGCTGCGGGCGAAACGTACCCCTGGATCTTGCGCAGCACCGCACAAAGCCGGCTTGCCATGGGCGAGATCGCGCTTGCCAGTGATGACACGCTCGATTCTGCCGAGACCGCATTCCTCTCAGCTCGCACGACATTCACAGATCTTGTCAATCAGGACTCATCGGACCGGAACGCTGAGATCGGCCTGATCGATTCGCTCATCGGGCTGAGCGCCGTGCGTTTGAGGCAGGGCGCCACACAGGCCTCCGTGGCGCTCTCGTCCGAAGCGCTCCAGCGCGCGCATCAGGTCGCAGGCGAGGGGAATGATCACGATTCTGCCCTGCTCCTTGCATCCAGCCAGATCCACCGCGCCGGCGTGCACGCCCATCAGGCCCGCCGAGACGAGGCACTCAGTCTCTACCGCCAAGCCGAGTCAGGTTTGGCCTCCCTCAGTCAGACGAGCAATGAGGTTCTTGAGCTACAGTCTCGTGCCATACGAGGCCAGGCCGTCGTCCTTGATGAGATGGGTGACAACGAATCCGCAGACGAACGCTACACCATCGCGCTTCAACTCCACCGCGACTATGTGGCACGGAATCTCCGCGATGCGATCGGCAAGCACCGCCTGATGGAAATGCTCTACTTCGCTGGCGAGCGTCTCGAAGAGCAGGGCAAAGACGCGGAGGCCCTGACGCTGCATACCGAACGACTCGAGATCGCGCAGGCCTTGAAACTGGGTGATCCCGCCGACGAAGTCGCTGTCGTTGGGGTCATCACGGCTCACGACGCCATATCGCACGCGCTCCTGGAGCTTGGTCGCTATGAGCAAGCCTCAAAGAGCGCCGCCGCCTTCCACGTTGCATCCCGTCTGCACGCCGAAGCAGATCCGACCAACCTGCTCAAGCACAGGCGCGTCGCGCTCGCCGAGGAGTTGCTGGGTGATATTGCCCGCGAACCGATTGAGAGCCAGGCGATTGAAGTCGCCCGCGCGGACGAACCGGACCGAGCCGCTGCGGACCTCCTGCTCACCGAACTGTTGCTGGCACTCCGGCATTACGATGAATCGGCGTCCACCATCGGATGGCTCTCTTCGAATGAGCCCGCTTCCGCTCAGTTCACGCGCGACGCGATCCGGCTGCAGGTCAAGCGTGCCCGGACACTCGAGCTCATGGGCAGGATCGAAGCCGAAGACGTCAGTTCCGCGCTCTCTGAAGCGGCGTACGAAGCCGCTGCGGAAAGCTACCGCCGACTCGAAGAATCGGGCCAGCTCTCGGACGCGGAGCGTGCACTCTGGTCTCGCTCGGTTCGGAATCTGGCGACGGCGGCTCTCAATCGAGAAGATGGCGCCCGAGCCGTGGTGCTCTTCGAAGAGGCCGACCGCATTCTGCCCCGCCATCGCACAGACGTTCTGGCTCGCAAGGCCGCCGCCTACAGCCTTGCCGGCGAGTCGGACAAGGCCCGGGAACTCGCCAGCCAGGTCCTTGAGATGCTCGCTGGCGAATCCGCCAGCGCCCAGAACGACTGGATCGCAAGCCAGATGCACAACATCCTGGGCGAGCCCGCGTTGCCCTGAGCCCTTAGGCCGCTGAAACTAGACCATGCCAGACTCCATCCAACTCGACGGCTCCCCATTGCAAATCAGCCAGGTCCTTGATGTTGCCCGCAACGGGGCCAAGGTCTCTGTCGATCGCATCACGATCGAGAAGGTCATCGAGGCGAGGGCTCGACTCGAACGCATCGCTGCCGATGGCCAGGCGCATTACGGGGTGAACACGGGTTTCGGCTCTCTCTCGCGCCACCGCGTCGATGACAACCACTTGCGCGAGCTCCAGGTCAATCTCATCCGCTCTCACGCGGCGGGTGTTGGCGAAATGCTGCCCGAAGAGACCGTGCGCGGCATGATGCTCATTCTGGCCGCGTCACTCGCCCGGGGTCTGAGCGGAGTGCGTCCGCAATTGATCGAAACGATTCTCTCGTTTCTGAACAACCGGATCTGCCCGGCAATCCCCTCCGTTGGCTCCGTTGGCGCATCGGGCGACCTTGCACCGCTCGCCCATCTTGCTCTCGCTCTGATCGGAGAGGGGCACTGCGTTCGCGATGGCAAAGCCATACCAACGAGCCAGGTGCTCGCGGACGCCGGCATCCACCCGATTCAGCTGGAAGCCAAAGAGGGCCTGGCGCTCATCAACGGCACACATCTGATGGCAGCTCAGGCGGCGCTTGCCGTATCAGACTCGCAGCGCCTGCTGAGCGCCGCACTCGTAGCCGGCGCGATGTCCATCGATGCCTGCAAAGCCACCGATCGCTTCCTCAACCCCGTTGTTGCTTCGGCGCGTGCCCACGACGGCGTCTCAGTTGCAGCCAGTTCACTGCGGATTCTCCTTGATGGCAGCGAGATCCTGCCCTCGCATCGCATCGACGATCCCCGCGTTCAGGATCCCTATTCGCTGCGCTGCCAGGCTCCTGTTGTCGGAGCGGCGATCGGTGCGATCGAGTATGTCAGAGCTGCGACCGAGCAGGAACTCGGAGCCGTCACAGATAACCCGCTCCTCGTAGGAGACCAGCTCGTCTCGGCCGGCAACTTCCACGGCATGCCAATCGCCCTCCCGCTCGATCATCTAGCGCTGCCGGTTGCTCATCTTGCGGGCATGGCCGAACGACGTGTCTTCTATATGCTCTCGGGACACGACCCGCAGTCGGGTCTGAGCCCGTACCTGGCGACACGACCGGGCCTGAGCTCAGGCCTCATGATCGCGCAGTACACCGCTGCCGCTTGCTGCAACGAGATCATCGGCCTCTGCATGCCCTCGAGCGTTGCCAACGTCTCAACCAGCGCCGGGATCGAAGATTACAACTCGTTTGGTCCACGATCCGCCGCCAAGGCGCGTCGTGCGATCGAGCTTGCCGAGCACGTGATCGCGATCGAATTGCTCTGCGCCGCAGAAGCCATCGAGCACCACCGCCCTCTGAAAACTGGGACGAAGCTGGAGTCGGCGCACGCGATCGTTCGCTCAATGGTCGGTCGCCTCGAAGACGACCGCCCACCGGCTCCGGATATCGCAGCGATCACCGACCTGATCAAATCCGACGCGTTCGCAGGGCTGCTCTGAATCTACTCGTCGAGCATAAAGTCTTCGCGGGCACCGTCGTTGATGTCCATGTCGAGGTATTCGTCGACCTCCCACACCGAGAGCGACTCAACGTGGCTGTCCGCAAATCCGACGTTAACGAATTGCCCCCCGTTGACGTACGCCGCGCGATCCAGGGTCACAACAACATCCGCACGGAACGAGTCGATCAGAGCCGGATCGATCGTCGTCCGCATCACGATGTCGCCTTTACCGTCCCAGGCCGAGCCTATGGGAGATTCCAGCATCTCGGCCGTGATCATGCCTTCGTCGATCAGCACCTCGTACGAAGGCGGCAGTTGCCCGTCGTTGTCCATGGAGTACATGATGATGGCCTGCCCAAGGGCACGCACCTGAGTTGCACTTTTGACTGACTTGGCCTGTTCACGTGCCCGACCCAGCGCCGGCATCGCCGCGCTGGCTTGGATCGCAGTCAGGGCCACAACACCGTTGAGACCGCCGATCTGCCCAAGGAATTCAGCCGTCTCGACGATCGATGATCCGTCCATACGCAGGACCGAGACGTAGTCGTCCCCTTCCCAATACTCGATAGCGCTCATCGGCATGATGCCCTCGGTAAAGGCGCCGAAGCTTGGCATCAGAACGCCTGCTTCGCGATCGGGATCCGATGGCGAGCGCACAGCATTCGCAAGCGCCGAGAGAATCAGGTTCGTCCCGCCATAGCCCTGACGGGCAAACCGCTCGGAATCGCTGAAAGTCACCGAAGCGGCACCGCTGGCGGGCAGGTGATCCAGAACCGCAAACTGAAAGGCTGCGTTGTCGTTGATGGATGGCCCGTCCGACTCGAGCTGCCGTAGCGCCGCAATGATCCCAGAGGGCGTAGCCGCAACGACGAGCCTGTCTTCCACGATCCCCCAGGAGATCTCGAACGGGACCGGGAGTCCTGGCGTGGCAAACGAGAAAACGCTGTGCCCCGCGGCGTTCCACGGACGGATCCGGACATAGCCCTTTGCCGCATCAGCCGTGAACGAGTTGATCCGCTCAATCAACTCACCGTGCGTCTGTGCAAGTCTGTCCGGGTCACGCAGCTCTGTGATGATCACAGCCGAGAGCAAGCCGCCGCCACCCGTTGCATCGGATTGGTAGTAGAACATCCGCGGGCCGACATTCTCAAGCACGTCGCCGCGGATATCGAAGCCGAGCTCCTCTTCCAGCTCTCCGAAGGGATCCTGGCCCTCTCGCTCGGCTGCCCACTCGATGAGATCAACGAGGAACCCAAGGTCAAATGGGAACACGGAGACGAGCGTGGCGTCCTCCGGAATGACCGCGAACTGCTCGCGCCCGAAAGAGTGCTCGGGGTCCATGCCAAGGCGCCCGAGCCACGCCTTCCCGCCGACGATCCTGCTCGTCAGGTACTGGTGGTCCCGGGAAGTGCCGTAGGCGATATTCAGCAGCGGCGCTTCATCGATCACCCAGCGATGCTCTTCGATGATCTCTGCGAAATCTGGATCCTCTTCGGAGATCATCTGCGCCAGGAACTGGCCGAGCCTCTGGAGATGGAGTTGCGCTGAGAGGATGGGCTCGGCTTCGCCGGGCAGGTCGAACCGCTTGACAGGCGTCTGCGCCGCCTCCTTGGCGCCCATACGCACCACCATCGAGGAACGCCCGGCCACCTCCATGCTCTGCAGCGTTGCGTTTCCGATGGGAGTGGAGAGCACATAGCCGTCGCCTTCGCCGTCCTCTTCGATCGGCCCACCCGTCGCCATCGAAAATTGGGCGAACTTATCGAGATAGCTCTTCCCATCGAGGGGGAGTTCGGGAGAGAGCGTGAACGCAAAGCTCATGCCCGGTGCTTCCTGGGTTTGTTCAATTCGAAGGGCGTGTGCGCCACGAAAGAGATCCCAAAGGAGCTCGATACCAACCCGTGCCTCGTCCGGCCCGCCTGCTTCGTTCGGGATCTCGGCCAGTCGCTCACCGAGCATCATCAGCGCGCGATACGCGTCGGCGTCCTTCTCGTGCGGCTGGATGTTCGAGAGACCACCAAACCGCACATCAAGCACAACACTCTCATCCTGTGCCGCTGCGGGGAGCCCCACACACCCGGCGCCAGCGAGTACGACGGAAAGAATCCAGTTTGGCCGGAACCAGTTTGGCCGGAATTTGATGCGACGCATGATGAGCACTCCCCAATGAACCAAATATCCTGAGCAAAGAGGCAAGAGCTGCCCAGATACGACACCGCCCAAGGCCCCGCATCTGAATTCGGCATAGGCTCCAGCAGTATACGGAGTTGGCCCATGACCATCACGAAATCAGAGAAACTCCCGTCTCCCGACTTCACCAAGGGGGCCCGCCCCGTCCGGGCCCCGCGTGGATCGGAGCTCACGTGCAAGTCCTGGCCCGCCGAGGCCGCGATGCGCATGCTCATGAACAACCTCGACCCCGAGGTCGCCGAGCACCCCGACGCGCTTGTGGTCTATGGGGGCCGGGGGCGCGCCGTCCGCTCCTGGGATGCGTTCGATGCGATCGTCGAGACGCTCAAGCGCCTCGGAACCGACGAGACACTGCTCGTGCAATCGGGCAAGCCAGTCGGTGTTGTCCGCACACACCCTGATGCGCCCCGCGTCCTGATCGCAAACAGCAACATCGTTCCACATTGGGCCACCCAGCAACAATTCGATGATTACGAGGCCAAGGGCCTCATGATGTTCGGACAGATGACAGCCGGCTCCTGGATCTATATCGGAACACAGGGCATCCTCCAGGGCACCTACGAGACATTCGCCGAGTGCGGGCGCAAAGACTTTGCCGGCTCACTCAAGGGCAAGCTCTGCGTGACCGCCGGTTGCGGCGGCATGGGCGGCGCTCAGCCACTGGCTGTCACGCTCGCCGAGGGAACATGCCTGATCGCCGATGTCGATCTCACCCGCCTCAAGCGTCGCCTTGACGACCGCTATCTCGACGAAATCGTCGAGGGCCTCGACGCTGCGATCGACCGGGCAGTCGAGCTTGCTCAGCAAGGACGGGCCGTTTCGGTCGGTGTTCACGCAAATGCCGTCGAGATGCTCGAACGTATGCTCGAGCGCAATATCACGCCCGACGTCCTGACCGACCAGACTTCCGCGCACGACCCGCTCGAAGGCTATGTGCCCGTGGAGTACTCATTCGAAGAAGCCGCCAGGGCTCGCTTGAGCGACTCGGAGAACTATCAGCGCCTCTCGCTCGCCTCGATGGTCCGTCACGTGCGTGCGATGGTGGAACTTCAGAGCCGAGGCGCCATTACCTTCGACTACGGCAACAACATCCGCCAGCGCGCCAAGGACAACGGGTTTGCCGATGCGTTTGCGTTCCCGGGATTCGTCCCCGCCTACATCCGCGAACAATTCTGCGTCGGCAGAGGCCCATTCCGTTGGGTCGCGCTCTCGGGCGATCCGACCGACATCTACAAGACCGATCACGCACTGCTCAATCTCTTTCCAAAGGACTCCGGCACCTACGCGGAGCGTCTGCATCGCTGGATACTGGGCTGCCACAAGAACCCTGAGGCCCTTCTTGCCGGGGATTATGCCGCCTGCGCGCCCCGCTTTAGCTGGCAGGGCCTGCCCGCACGCATCTGCTGGTTCGGCCTCGGTGAGCGCGACAGAGCCGGGCTCCTGTTCAACGACATGGTCGCCACCGGGCAACTCTCTGCGCCGATCGTCATCGGACGCGACCACCTCGATTGCGGCTCGGTCGCCAGCCCGAACCGCGAAACCGAGTCGATGCTCGATGGTTCCGATGCCATCAGCGACTGGGCGCTGCTCAATGCGATGGTCAACGTCGCATCCGGAGCCAGTTGGGTCAGCCTCCACCACGGAGGAGGCGTCGGCATCGGTTTCAGCCAGCACGCGGGTCAGGTCATCCTCGCCGATGGCACACAAGCCGCGGGCAAGCGCCTCGCCCGCGTTCTCCGCAACGACCCCATGATGGGCATCTTCCGGCATGCCGACGCCGGCTACGACACCGCCAAAGCCTGCGCCAATGACCAGCACGTCGACATCCCGATGGAGAAGTAGCCATGCGCATCGGTGTCTGTTCCTGGTCACTCCAGCCAAACTCGCCAGAAGAACTCTGCGCAGCGGTTCAGAGCTGCGGCCTCAACTCAGTCCAGCTCGCACTGGAACCCATTCTGCAAGGCCAATGGTCGCTCTCAGAAACAAAGCGCATCTTCGCCGATCACGGCATTGCCGTGCTTTCGACCATGATCCAAACCCAGGGCGAGGACTACTCCACGCTCGAATCCATCAAGCTCACAGGTGGTCTCCGCCCAGATGCACACTGGAACGCCAATCTTGAAACCGCCAAACGCGCGGCCCCGCTGGTCTCCGAATTCGGCGCCACATTGGTCACATTCCATGCAGGCTTCCTTCCACACGAAAGCAACGACCCCGTCCGTGCCCTGATGATCGAACGCCTCCGCGCTGTTTGCGAAGTCTTTGCCGAGGCAGGAATCGATGTCGCCCTTGAAACCGGTCAGGAATCCTCAGAAACGCTCCGTGGACTCCTCGAGGAGCTCTCGGTGCCCCACCTTGGTGTCAATTTCGACCCCGCAAACATGATCCTCTACAACATGGGTGAACCGGTGCAGGCCCTGCTCGGGCTCGCACCCTGGGTGAAACAGATCCATCTCAAGGATGCCGTGCTGACCAAGACCCATGGTGAATGGGGCACGGAAGTCCCCATCGGAACAGGTGAAGTCGACTGGCAGGCGTTCTTTGAGGCCGCACGAAAGTCTGGGCTCGATGTCGATCTCTGTATCGAGCGCGAAGCGGGTGAGCAGCGTGTGAGCGATATCACCTCCGGCCTGATCCATCTTGCATCGCTTGGAATCCGCCCATGAGCAACGAGCCCATCCGTGCCGCGGTCGTGGGACTGGGATTCATGGGGCAGACCCATGTGCGGGCGTACCGAGACGCCGCCATGGACGGCCTGCCCGTCCGTCTTGCTGCGGTCTGTGATGCTGATCCAAAGCGACTGGACCCCAAGGCAGTTGCCGCAGGGAACCTAGGCAATGCCGACGGAACGCCGCTCTTTGACCCGGCTGAGACCGACACTTATTCCGATCTTGATCAGTTGCTCGCTTCGGACGGCATCGACCTTGTAAGCATCTGCACTCACACTTCGACTCACGTTGACTTTGCCATCCGCACGCTCCTGGCCGGCAAGCACTGCATCGTCGAGAAGCCCGTCGCGCTCTCGCGAGCGGAAGTTGAACGTCTGCTCCCAGTGGCACGCCAGGCCCAAGCAAAGGGCGTGCTCTGCATGCCCGCCATGTGCATGCGATTCTGGCCCGCGTGGGCCTGGCTTAGAGAAACGATCGCTGCCAGTACCTACGGCCCCGTGCGATCGGCAACGTTCACGCGTCTTGGCAGCACTCCCACCTGGGCCGATGCGTTCTACAAGAACCCGGCCGAGTCCGGCGGCGCGATCCTCGACCTGCATATCCACGACACCGACTTTGTCCACGCCTGCTTCGGTGCGCCGGACCAGGTCACCTCGATTGGCGACCACGCCCATATCACCACGCTCTACCGGTTCGAGAAAGACCCGCTCCACGTCGCCGCGGAGGGATGCTGGGACAGAGACCCGAGCGCCCCATTTGTCATGCGATACCGCGTCGACTTTGAGAGGGCGTCTGCAGAGTTCGATATCTCCGCCCAGAATCCGCTCCTGCTCTATTCCAATGGCCAGATGCGACCCATCGAGGTTTCGCCCATGTCCGGCTGGGAGCTGCAGATCCGCGCCATGATCGAGACGCTCGCCCGCGACGACTCTACCCCCCCATTGACGATCGCAGAAGCTGCCCTTGTCATGCGCACGATCGAGGCCGAGCGGGCTTCTCTCGTCTCGGGCCAGCCCGTCAGCCCCGCGGCGCTGTAGACTGTCCGCGATGGACATCCCATTTACACGAAAGATGCAGTGGCCCGAATCCGGTTCAGGACGATTTGCCTCGCGCATCCGAAGCGATGCGCACGACGGCTGCAGAATCGCTCTGATCGGTGCACCCGACGATACCGGGGTCTCACTCAACCACGGCATGCCCGGCGCTGCGCTCGGCCCGGACGCGTTCCGTGTCGCGCTCACCCGTTACGGCACGAGCAGTCCCGAGGGCTGGGACTGGCCCGCTGTGTACGACGCGGGTGACGTGATCGCCGGGAGCACACTCAACGAAACACACAACCGACTCACGCACGCGACAGGTGAGCTGCTCGATGCGGGGCTCTTTCCGATCATGATCGGGGGCGGGCACGATCTGACCTTCGCATTTGTGCGGGCTCTGGCCAAACGCATCCCCACGCTGGGCGGGATCTACTTCGACGCGCACCTCGATGTCCGCGCCGAAGAAGGCTCTGGCATGCCGTTCCGCAAGCTCGTGGAGACCTGCGGCATCGCCCGACTCGACGCCATGGGCATCAGCCCGTTCGCCAACAGCCGCGAACACATGCACTGGTTCCACAGCCACGGCGGGCGAATCGATGCGCTCGAACCCTCCGGCGTCTGGCCAGGCGAGAACCTCTTTGTCAGCTTTGACCTCGACGTCCTCGATGCATCGGTTGCGCCGGGCGTGAGCGCACGCAACCCGATGGGCTGGAGCGTCGAGAAAGCCGCGCGATGGGTCCAGGCCGCGGGCGCCTCGGAGCACGTGAGGTGCTTTGATCTGATGGAACTGTGCCCTCCCAATGACCAGGACGGTCGTACCTCTCGTGTCGCGGCACACCTGTTCCTGACGTTCCTCCGAGGATTTGCGACCCGGCGCACCGGAGCCCGCCCTTGAATGAGCTGCTCATCACGGGGGCCCGCGTGCTGACGCTCGAAGGCAACGGGCTCGGCGCGATCGAAGGCGCGGACGTTCTGATCCGTGGCGGCGTGATCGAGCGGGTCGCTGGGTCGATTCAGGAGCCGGTCCGCCAGCGTTTCGACGCCGGTGGACGCGTGCTCATGCCCGCATTTATCGACTGCCATACGCACGCGTGCTGGGCAGGATCTCGGCTCGACGAATGGGAGCGAAAGCTCCGCGGCGCGACGTACCTTGAGATCCTCGAATCCGGCGGCGGGATCATGTCCACCGTCCGCGCGGTCCGCGACGCCTCCCGGAACGATCTCCGCGATCAACTCACGCTCCGTCTCGAAAGGATGAAATCGCTTGGCACACTCACCGCCGAGGTGAAATCGGGTTACGGGCTTTCGACCCGCGACGAGCTCAAGATGCTCGAAGCAATCAGCGAAGCCGACGAGCACTGGCCCGGGTCGGTCATTCTCACCGCCTGTATCGGGCACGCCAAGGACCCGGGTGTCGCCGACTTTGTGCGCCAGACGATCGAGGAGACACTCCCCGAAATCACGCGGTGTTTCCCGGGCATCGCGATCGACGCGTACTGCGAAACCGGGGCATGGTCGCTCGACGAAACGCTCCGCCTGATGGACGCGGCCCTCGAAGCCGGTCACAGAGTCCGTGTGCACGCCGATCAGTTCAACGATCTCGGAACGATCCCTGAGGCGATCCGCAGACGCTTTGTCAGCGTCGACCACCTCGAAGCCACGACACCAGAGAATCTCGACGCACTGGCTCGGTCGGACACATTCGGTGTCATGCTCCCGATCTGCGGCCTTCACCTCGACAACCGCTTCGCTGACGGCAGACGGTTCCTGGACAACGGGGGCCATCTCGCCATTGCCAGCAACTACAACCCGGGGAGTGCCCCGAGCTGCTCGATGCCGATGGTCATCTGGGCCGCGGTCCGTCACCTCGGGCTGCTTCCCGACGAAGCCATCGCCGCTGCGACGCTCGGACCCGCGGCACTGCTGGGTTTGCAAGATCGGGGCCAGGTTCGGCCCGGCTGCCGCGCGGACCTGATCCTGCTGGATACAGCCGACGAACGGAAACTGGCATTCGAATTCGGAGCCAGCCCGATCGCTGCGGCATGGGCAGCCGGTCGGAAGATCATCTGACCCGGGACCGCATAGCCAGAGCCCGCTAGGATGGCCCGTGTCGAAAGTCCCACTGATCAGCGAACAAGAAGCCGAGCTTGCCGTCGCTTCGGCAGGTCGCGTCGTCGAGGTGCACCGGCGCTTCGTCGAATTCGTGCGCGTGGGCATGACGCTCGCCCAGATCGACACGTTCATCGGGACAACCCTGAAGGACCTGGGCTGCAAGTCGTGCTTCCTGGGCTACCGGATGCCCCGCTCGCCTTCGTTCCCCTCGCACGCGTGCCTGAGCCTCAATGAATGTGTCGTCCACGGGACAGCGGGGTACACCTCAAAGCCACTCGAACCGGGCGACCTGCTCTCGATCGATATCGGCGTGACCTACCAGGGCTTCATCGGGGACGCCGCTTGGACGTATGCGATCGCGGACCGGAGCGAGCAGTCCGCAAGGCTCATGCGCTCGGGTGTCGAATCGATCCGCCTCGGGATCGAGCAGCTCCAGCCCGGCAACCAACTCATCGAATACGCCCGGGCTGTCCAGGGCTGCGTCGAGCGGGACTTCGGCTTCCACCTGACCAAAGGGCTCGGCGGGCACGGCTACGGACGCTCGCTTCACGGCCCTCCCTTCGTGTCGAATTCCACCCCCAGCTACCCGGGCGAGTGGCCCGATTCACGGGTCGTTTGCGAGCCGGGGATGCTGATCGCTGTCGAGCCCATGATCGCGATCGGCACCGGTCACACGGAAAGCAAACCCCGTCAGTGGCCCGTCTTCACCGCTGATGGCTCGCTGTCGGTCCATTACGAGCACGACGTCCTGATCACAAAAACCGGCCCGAACGTCCTGACCGAGGGGCTCTACGACCTTCCGGAGATCGTCGGATGACCACCCGGATGGGGACCAATCGGCTCGATCGCATCTTTCTGGAACTCCGCACAACGGGGCGCAAGGGGCTCATGCCCTTCGTGGTGGGCGGACACCCGACCCCGGACGCCCTGCCTGAGGTTCTGGCGGCTCTGGATGAAGCGGGGGCTTCGGTCATCGAGATCGGCTTTCCCTTCTCTGATCCCGTCGCCGACGGCCCTGTGATCGCCGAGGCCATGCACGAGTCGCTCAAACAGGGCGTCACACCCCGGTCCGTACTCGAGGGTGTCCGCCAGAGTCGCCCCAAGATCCGGGCGGGGCTGGTCGCCATGGTTTCGGCTTCACTCGTTCACCGGATGGGTGGGCCAGTCACATTCGCACGGGTCGCTTCCGAAGCGGGTTTCGATGGGTGCATCTTCCCCGATGTGCCGCTTGAGGAAGCAGGCCCGTATGTCGAGGCCTGCCGGGCCAATGGACTGTGCGTCAGCCTGCTGGTCGCGCCGACGACGCCCCTGGAGAGGGCACGAAGGATCATGCAGTCCTGCTCGGGCTTCGTGTACGTGATCGCCCGTGCGGGCATCACCGGCGAATCGGGCGCCACTCCCGAGATCTCCAGCAGGATTGCCGAACTTCGAAAGCTGACGGACCTGCCCATGGCGGTCGGGTTTGGGATCTCAACGCCGGAGCATGTCCGGGCGGTCACCCGGCACGCCGACGCAGCGATCGTGGGCAGCTCCCTGGTGCGCCGGATGAGCGAGGCGCATCGTGCCGGCACGTCACCTGTCGATGCAGCGCGAGAGATGGTCTTCACACTCGCCAAGGGCATCGGTTCGGATTGAGTACACAATCAGGGCCCTGACTGCATACAGCTCGAATTGACAACAGGAAAATCGACCACATTCGGTGTGTTTTTCTTGCTTGCCAAAGCGGGCTGCAAAGAATGGGCAACCGCGCCCTCCTCGAGGCGGGCGCCCACCAGTCATCCATACCAGCGGGGATCCAATGGGCACCGATTCAATCCGGCGAGACGTGGTCGAAGCATCCACCTACTGGATGACCGATCCCTGCCAAGAATTTGCCGACCTGCGCCCGGTCGAAGAGCTCTTCGGCGAGGACTGCTTCGACCTGCCCAAGATGAAAGAACGCCTTTCACCGGCGATCTATGAGGCGCTGCTGCAGACGGTCGAGCGCGGCAAGCCCATGAAAGACAAGGCCGTCGCCGACGAGATCGCTAAGGCGATGCGTCAGTGGGCGACCGAAAAGGGTGCGACGCATTACACCCACTGGTTTCATCCTCTGACGGGCACGACCGCAGAGAAGCACGATGCCCTCTTCAAGCTCGACCCGATCAAGGGCTATGTCGCCCACCTGTCGGCCAGCGCCCTGATCCAGGGCGAGCCGGACGCATCGAGCTTCCCCTCGGGCGGGCTGCGCCAGACTTTCGAAGCCCGCGGCTACACGGCCTGGGACCCCACCAGCCCGGCGTTCATCATCCGAGGCATCAACACCGCGACCCTGTGCATCCCCACCGCCTTTGTGTCCTGGACGGGCGAGGCGCTCGACAAGAAGACACCACTGCTCCGCTCGATGGATGCCATCAGCACCCAGTCGATGCGTGTACTGGAATTCTTTGGCAACAACGCCGACGTCCACAACGTATACAGCACGATGGGCTGCGAGCAGGAGTACTTCCTGATCGACGCGCGGTTCCTGGGTGATCGACCGGACCTGCTCCTGTGCGATCGCTCGCTCTTTGGCGCCAAGCCCGCCAAGGGGCAGGAGCTCTCGGATCATTACTTCGGCTCGATCCCCGGGCGGGTGCTGGCGTTTATGGCTGACACCGAGCGGGAACTCTGGCGCGTCGGCGTCCCGGTGCAGACGCGCCACAACGAGGTCGCACCGGGCCAGTACGAATTCGCCCCGCTCTTTGAGCAGGCGAACATCGCCGGCGACCACCAGATGGTGCTGATGGAAACCCTCAAGCGGATCGCCAAGCGCCACGGTCTGCACGCGATCCTGCACGAGAAACCCTTTAAGGGCGTCAACGGCTCGGGCAAGCACACCAACTGGTCTCTGTCGACAAACCACGGCCAGAACCTGCTCAACCCGAGCGACGACCCTCACGACAATCAGCAGTTCATGATCTTCCTGTGCGCCGTTGTCCGCGCGGTGCACCTGCACGCCGACCTGCTCCGCTCGTCGATCGCATCGGCAGGCAACGACCACCGTCTCGGAGCGCACGAGGCGCCCCCCGCGATCATCTCGATCTTCCTGGGCGACATGCTCACGGATCTGCTCGAGCAGATCGAGAATGGCGCACCAACCCGGACAATCCGGGGCGGCACACTCGATCTCGGCGCCGAGCGGTTGCCGCTGATCCCGCGTGACTCAGGCGATCGCAACAGGACTTCTCCGTTTGCCTTCACGGGCAACAAGTTCGAGTTTCGAGCCGTCGGCTCGACTATGACGGCAACCTGGCCCGTGACCGTGATGAACACGATCATCGCCGAATCACTGGACTACATCATCACAGAGATCGAGTCCAAGGCTGGATCCAACCCGAAAGAGGAAAAGAAACTCTCGGCGGTCAACGAGGTTCTCCGCGAAGTCGTCAAGAACCATAAGGACGTGATTTTCAACGGTGACGGCTACAGCGAAGAATGGCAGCAGGAAGCCGCCCGCAGGGGCCTGCCCAATATCAAGAACAGCGCCGATGCGATCGCGGTGCTGAGCAACCCCAAGTGCATCGAGCTTTTCCAGAAGTACAAGGTGCTGACCGGGCCCGAGGTCGAGAGCCGCACAACGATCTTCATGGAGAAATACGCCACGACGCTGGCGATCGAGGCCGCGACGATGCTCCAGATCGCCAGGCAGATGATTCTGCCCGCGGTCTACGGGCATCAGAAGGATCTCGCCGAGACGGCTGCCGCGACAGAAGGTTCGGGCGTCGATTGCCCGGGCGTGCGCGAGGAACTCGAGTCGTACGCCAGCCTGGGTGAACGGTTCCGCATCGCGATCGCAGCCCTTTCAGCCTGTGTCGACGGCTTGCCCGAAGACGCTTTCGAGGCGGGCCCGTACCTGAGAGACAAGATACGCCCCGCGATGGCTGATCTGCGGGAACTTGGCGATCTGCTGGAAACCGTCACCCCGGTCGAACGCTGGCCCATGCCGAGCTACCGGGACATGCTCTTCATCAAGTAGCCGGTGGCTCGACACCGACGAGCTGCGAATGATGCCAAGCGGAGTGCCAATCGCTCCGTCGGCCCTGTAGCTCAGCGGTAAGAGCTGGCGACTCATAATCGCTCGGTCCCCGGTTCGAATCCGGGCGGGGCCATTCCACACTCACAATGGGTTGCTTGGGCCCGCACTTAGCAGGGCGATGAGACGTTCCCGAGCCATGCGGTGAAATCAGCGGGAGTGATCAGGCCGTCGAGATTCTGATCGGCTCGCGCATCCTGCGCCTGGTACAGCATCAGCCACAGGTTGAAGTCGTCCGCGTCGTAATCGCCGTCCTCATCGAGATCGGCGAGATCTCGCACGAGCAACCGAACCTGCGGCATCAGATGGATCGGCTGCGTTGCCCCGGGATCGCGCACGGCGATCTGGAACTGATCTTCACCGGCAACACCTGTGCCCGATAGCCTCACTCGGAATCGATTGCTCCCGATCTGCTCGACGGCCCCGAGCGCCGAAGAACCGGAACTCGCCTGAGAATGCGTGACGACGACATCGGCAGGTCCCACCCCCGTGACAGGGAGACTGTCAGAATCGCGGAGTTCGATGGTCAGCGTCCGCTGGCACATCGGATCGGGGTTGAGTGCAGCACGATCAAGAGACGCCTGGCTCGTGACCGCGTCGGTCACACCTATGCGTTCCGCCCTCCAGTCGTCGAACCGATCTCTGAGCGTCAAGACCGGATCAGGATCAGAGACCGATGCGAATGCAACGTTGAGATTCAGGAAGTAGCTGCCCGTGGCACACCCGACTGCCGGCGCGAACCCGTTGCCGGTATTGGTCACAAACCTTGCAGACTGGATCGAGATCGCCGAGTAGAGCAGATCCGTGTCGCCGTCATGATCGAAGTCCCCAAGCGAGAGATCTCTCGGTGTATTTGGGAGCGGGAGCGTTGTCGGCAAGAGAAGATCCGGGAGAAAGGAGAATGACTCAAGGATCGTCGAGAAGCTTCCGGTGACAAGGACGGCGTCTTCGAGACCGTCGCCGGTCACGTCCCCGATATCCATCCTGGTTGGGGCGAGATTCGTGCTGTACGTCTGTACAGTTGCGGGCAAGGCAGGCTTGCGCACGATCTGGGTGACCGTGGTCGTCGGGCCGGCCACGAGTAAATCGGGACGACCGTCTCCGGCAGAGTCGATGAGCTTGAGGAGAGAACTGAGAGCAGGAACCGCGTGTGACTCAGTGAGCGCAAGCTGGCGCTGCGCATCGACGCTGTAAATGAATGCCTCGGTTCCGAGCAGCGCAATCTCAAGCCTACCGGAACCATCGAGCTGGGCGATCTCCAGCCCGACAATCGGCGCCGCGAGTGTCAGTTCGGTCCGCTCGGTGAACGAGCCGTCGGGGCTGCCCCACAGCACGGCCATCGTCGATGTGAGAACGTCGGTTGTCGCAATGTCAACGTTGGTATCGCCGTCGATATCCGCGGCATCGACATCCGACACGAGCCCGCCCTTATAGAGAACCAATGGCGGAGCAAAGCCGAGCTGATCGTCGGTCGCTTCGAGCAAGATGAGCCCTTCGCCTCCGCTGACTGCCAGCAGAATGTCGCTCAGGCCGTCACCGGTCACATCCTTGATGATCGCCTCTTGTGGATTCAAATATCCGGGCAGCTGGGCAGCGGCTTCAAGTCGCCCGGGCGCAACATCACCGATGATTTCGCGCAACTCGATGTCGCCTGCGCCGTCGGGCGCGAACATCGCGAGCGTGCGCCCTGCGCCCAGCGGTCCCGTGAATACTCTGTTGGCTCGCCTCGGGAGCCGATATGTAGCGGCGCAGCTCTCCTGATCGCCAGCGCGGGCGACCAGCATGTAAGCGATATGCGCGGACTTGGTAAAGGTGGCAGGCGGATCGCCGCAACCCGTGGGGTCGCCCGGGGCACACGAGCACCGCCCGTCACCGCCCTGCAGACGCGCGGCTTCCATCCCGGCCATCAGCTTCTCGGCGAGATCGCCCTGGGTGGATTCCACCGCGGTCACCGCTGCAGAAACGACCGACGGACCGGTCAGGACGTTGCCTTGGATTGCGTAATAGAGATCGCCGCCTCCGATTCCTGCGCCGGCGATGAGCCCCGTCGTGCCCCCCGCCCAGGCGCCCGCGCCGGTGCCGGAGAACGTCGCAGGATCACCGTTTGCGCTGACGATGCCGTACTGACGAGTCTGATGCCCGGGATCAAAGACGCTCAGTTGCGCCAGGATCTCGGAAGTGCTCGTGCCAGAGGCGAGCAGGTCGCGAACGAGGGTTCGATTTGCGCCTGTGGTGTCGACAAACGACTGAGCTGTGGCGGCACCGACACCCGGGATCAGCACCGGCGTGCCCGCTCGCAGATCAAAGTTGGTCAGGCAGGTGGCGCTGCCAAGGGCGATCTCACCCGTGCGAGTGTCCACGAGCAGGATGGACCAGGTGGCATCTGCCTTGGATGCAAGCCCCAATCCAGCAGCAACCGCCAGCGTGGTGCGAAACGCAGCTTTGAGCATGACAACCCCCCGAAAAGCGACCCGTGCGAATGCCCGGCTTCCCTCATTATCAGGATCGTCACTCGGGATGCAATGGCTTGATGGCTATCTTTGTTCCTACTTCAAAGCCGCAAGCTCTCCGGCTTCATCGGTTTGCACGTTCGAGCGACTCACTCGGCGATCAGTCTGCATCCGGTCCATGCTCCGATACCCGCATCCCCAAGCTCTCTTCCCGGGCCCGGAGCATGACACCGTACCAGAAGACCACACCGAGCATTTCCAGCAGCTCTTCGGCCGCCGTGCCCGCGATGTATGGGAGGTTTCGCTTGCCCTTCTTGTCCAGGTGAGCGGGGAGCTCTGGGCTTTCCTGCTGGGCCTGATCGATGAGTTCCTGTGTCAACAACTCAGCTTTGTACTCCATCTGCCTGCGATGGACAGCGTTGAAGAACTCCATACCGACTGCGCCGCTGAGGAACACGACCGCGCCGATGACGAGGCCGATCACTGTTGAGCGTGAAGAGCGCCAGAGTTTCCAGAGGACGAAACACCCGACGATCCCGCCCATCGGGAGCCAGAGGATGATCCAGCGGGCGTGCATGTACAACCCGTCCGACTGGATCATGCCCCCGATGCGTTCGTGGAGCATGCATGCTTCGTCGATCGAAAGGAAGAGGAACCCGAAGGCGAGCAGTATCCAGGCTATTTGCTCGATCTTCGAATCGTGCCGGCGCGACCGCATCACGAACCACGTCAACACACCCAGACCAGCGAGCGTGGTCGATGACCACCAGGTAGGCAGGCTCATTTCCTGATCCACGCCGAACAGCAGTCGCATGCCCTGGGAGATCGTCGACCCATCAAGCCAGAGCAGGTTGCTGATGAGGCTCATCGCGGTCAGAACCCCGACTCCAGCGAGCAAGAGGAGTACCTGCAAAGGTATGTGCTGAATGATCTTCTCACGCAAAGCAAAGCACTCCCACTGGCACGACATTATGAAAGATCAAGCTTGGGTTGGGACAGATACCGTCTTCCAATTGTGCCATTATTGAACGACTGGGTCCAGTTATAGGGCATAGCCCGGGACCAAACCGTGACCGAGGGTGACGCGTCCATCGAAAACGAAGCAGCCGCCGTTCCATCTCGAATCGTCGGGATGGGTGGCCTTCAGGTAGCTCAGCACCCCGCCTTTGAGATGGCGAACGTCACTGAATCCCAGCGAGAGCAGGTAGCTCGTCGCTCTCTCGCACCGGATGCCGCCCGTGCAGAACAGCGCAAGGGTTCGGCCTTGCATCCCCTCAAGTTCTCGCTCAACAAAGGCAGGAAACTCCGCGAACGACCCCGTTTCCGGGTTGATCGCAGGCTTGCCCCCGCTGCTGACAAAAGTCCCAAGCCGGACTTCAAAGTCATTCCGCGCATCGATCACGAGCACCCGCGGATCGTCGATCAGCGCGTTCCATTCCGACGCGGGCACGTATGTACCCACCTGTGCGATGGGTTCGGCGCCGGGCTTTCGCATCGTTACGATCTCGGGCCTGACCTTGACGACGACCTGGCTAAAGGGCATCTCCGGGCAGAACGAATACTGCGGCTCAAGATCGGACAGCCCGCCAAAGACCTCGGCGTCTGTTCGCAGATATCGGACAAACGATTCTACTTTGTCATTGTCGCCGGCAACAGTCGCATTGAGTCCTTCCGGAGCCAGGATGACAGTGCCAAGCACTTCGAATGAAGCCATCTTGTCGCGGATGGCACTCGCGAGCGTCTCGATGGATCGGTGAGAGTCGCATGTCGCCGGGACAAAGCGGTACATCGCTGCAACCGTGACAGCATTGCATTGTGAATGGCTCAACGACATCGGCAATGTTATGCCCACATCGCTCTTGTTCGAAGGGATGGAAGTGTCGCAAAATACGGCTTTCATTCGCCTGAATGCGACATCTGCGAGCCGATGTGACGTCTTGTTTAGTGTTGGGTATAGTATTTGGTCGATATCTGGCGCAGGAGGCAGCAGATCGTACCCGTCGATCACATCCAGTTTCACCCCGAGCTGAGTGAGAGCGCTCGTCGGTGTATCTGTCGTTGCCTTGGCCGATGTACCGAGCTTGACGCTGATTCTCGCATCGTCTCGGAATCCTTTCGCGAGCTCGAGATCGATCCCGAAGCCATCAAAAGCTGCGGTGAATTCGAGAGCGGCGACTACAACCGGGTCGAACTGGCGTCGTGCGACGCATGGGTCCTTCTGGCGCTTTTCTGGGACAACACCGAGACCTGCATCCACGACCACGACGAGAGTGAATGCGGCTTCCGCATCATCGCAGGCGAGCTCGAGGAAACTCGGTTTTCTCGCGTCGCCGAGGGCAAAGTCCGCGAGGTCGCCCGGCGCCGTCTGATCGAGGGGATTCAGGTCTCAAGCCACCGCGAGGCGATCCACCGCCTCTCCACGCTCAATGGGAAGCGGGCCATCAGCCTGCACGCCTACAGCCCCTGCCTCGATACCGAAGACATGAACGTCTTTGAAGAGGTCGATTCACAGGACTGAGTCACCAGGCCAGTCGCTCCTACAACGCATGCCCAGTACCGGGCAGCCGAGTCGAGCGATCGCGGATCGCGACGTGCAACCAACCTCGTAAAAAATAAGATGATCGATCTCAGCGGCGAAGCAGCCGGCTGAGTGGGTGCGGGGAAATAGGCGCAACAGGACTCGAACCTGTGACCTCTGCCATGTGACGGCAGCGCTCTAGCCAACTGAGCTATGCGCCCCACTTCCAACCGAATCGGGGTGACAGGATTTGAACCTGCGACCTTTTGACCCCCAGTCAAACGCGCTACCAAGCTGCGCTACACCCCGGATTGCCTGAGGGCCATCTTAGACAGCCCTTTCGCCCCTGACCAACCCGCAGGGCAGGCCCCCGCTACCCTAGGGCCATGCCCAGTATCCTGATCACCAAGGGGCGGGTCATCGACCCGGCCAGCCATCGCGACGAAGTGTGCGACGTCTTCGTTGAGGACGGCCGGATCCGCACGATTGGGCGAGATCTTTCTGAGAAAGCCGACGAAACAGTCGACGCCTCGGGGCTCATGGTGGTTCCTGGTCTGATCGACCCCCACGTGCATCTGCGCGAACCCGGGCAGGAGCATAAAGAGACGATCCTGACGGGCTCTCGTGCCGCGGTCGCCGGGGGGTTTACGACCGTCTGCTGCATGCCCAACACGAGCCCCACGCTCGACTCACCCGAGATCGTCCGCTTTGTCTATGACCAGGCCAGGCGGGCCGAGTGCCGTGTCTTCCCCGTCGCTGCGGGCACCGTGGGACGCAAAGGCGAACGGATGGCCGAGATCCGCCTACTGGCCCGGGCGGGGGCTGTCGGAATCTCAGACGACGGCGACGTGATCGCCTCGGCTGGGGTGATGAAGTCTGTCCTGACGGCGACCCAGGCCGCCGGGCTCGCGTTCATGCAGCACTGCCAGGAGCCGACGCTCACCCAGAATGCGGCGATGCACGCGGGGGGCATCTCGACACGCCTCGGGCTCGCAGGCTGGCCTCGGATCGCCGAGGAGATCATCATCGAGAGAGACATCCGTCTCGTGGGCGAAACCCGGTGCCGATACCACGTGCAGCATCTGTCTTGCGCAGGCTCGGTGGACATCGTTCGGGCGGCGCGTGATCGAGGCCTTCCGGTCACGGCTGAGGTTTCGCCGCACCATTTGCTCCTAACCGACGAGGCCTGCCTCGGATACAACACCAACGCGAAGATGAACCCGCCATTGCGGGAAACGAGCGACCTTGAAACGCTTCGTCAGGGCGTCGCCGATGGCGTGATCACGGTCCTTGCGACAGACCACGCACCGCATACGCATGACGAGAAATCGCTGCCCTTCGGCGAGGCGCCCTTCGGGATCATCGGGCTCGAAACGGCGCTGGCGGGTTATGCCCGGGCTCTCGTTGACTCCGGGCACATCGACTGGCCCCGATTGATCGAACTGCTGACCCTTGGCCCGGCAATGCTCTGCAATCTGGACCGGGCACACCGCGGCAACGACGCCCTGGGCGAGCTTTGCCCGGGCGGTCTGGCGGATATCACCCTCATCGACCCGAGTCACGACTGGACCGTCAGCGAGTCGGATCTGGCGGGGCAGAGCCGGAATACCCCCTTCCTGGATTGGAAATTCAGTGCCCGTCCGGTCATGACGATCGTGGGCGGCGCGGTTCGCATGTCACGCATCCAAGCGGGCGTTTGAAGTATACAGCACCCTCAGAAGTGACCCGAACAGGCGGGGATAGCTACTGTTGCAGGGCGGGCATCAGACGGATCAAGCCCGCCGCATTGGCAACACTTTCTCACGAGCCTTTCGCGTCGGCGAGAGGGCGCAAGGAGCAGCAGCATGGCCATCCGCATCGGAATCAACGGCTTCGGTCGCATCGGGCGTCTCGTCGCGAGGCTCGCCGCAAACGACCCCAACATTGAACTCGTCGCAGTCAACGACCTCGTCCCCGCCGACAACCTCGCCTACCTCCTCAAGTACGACACCATGCACGGGCGTTTCCTCGTCGACCACAAGCACGCCGAAGTCAGCGCCACCGAAAACTCCTTCACCGTCAACGGCAAGACCACCAAGACCATGGCCGTCCGCGATCCCGCCGAGCTGCCCTGGGGCGACTGGGGCGTGGATTACGTCCTCGAGTCCACCGGCTTCTTCACGGACTACGAGGGTGCCCACAAGCACATCGAGAACAACGGCTGTAAGCGCGTCGTCATCAGCGCCCCCACCAAATCGACCGACAAGGTCAAAACCCTCGCCTTCAAAGTCAACCACGAGGAATACGACCCCAAGACCGACCTGATCATCTCCAACGCCAGCTGCACGACCAACTGCCTGGCCCCGATTGCCAAGGTCATCAACGATGAGTTCGGGCTCGAAGAGGGCCTCATGACCACCGTCCACGCCGCCACCGCAACCCAGCCCACGCAGGACGGCCCCTCCAAGAAGGACTGGCGCGGCGGACGCAACGCCTACCAGAACATCATCCCCGCATCCACCGGCGCCGCAAAGGCCGTCACTCTCTGCATCCCCGCCCTCAAGGGCAAGCTCACCGGCATGGCCTTCCGCGTCCCCACCGCCGACGTCTCCTGCGTCGACCTGACCTTCCGCACCGCCAAAGCCACCAGCCTCAAGAACATCAACGCCGCGATGAAGTCCGCAGCCAACGGCTCGATGAAGGGCGTTCTGGGCTACACCGAAGAAGAAGTCGTCTCCAGCGACTTCATCGGCGACCCCCACAGCTCCATCTACGACGCCAAGGCCGGCATCGAGCTCAACGACCGCTTCTTCAAGGTCGTCAGCTGGTACGACAACGAGGCCGGCTACGCCAACCGCTGCGTCGACATGCTCCGCATGCTCGCCTCCAAAGACTGATGCGTTTGCAGCCGATCTAGAAAAGCACCCCGCTCAAGGCGGGGTGCTTTTTCATTTGGTGATGTGTCGTGGCTTACGGCGCCGGGCGCGACATGGGCTTGCCGCGGTAGTTTTTGCGACGCCCCGCCATCGACTGCGGGAAGAGTGCGGAATCACCCGACTCGTTCGCCGGTCTGCGATTGTTCTTGGCCGGGCCTCTGCGACCCTTGTTCGCCGCGGCCTTGCCGCCGGCGCTGCCGGGGTTGCCCCCCTCAGACCTCGGCCCGCGTTCGCGACGGGGTTTGTGGTCACTCGGGGCGCTGGAACGCTGCGGGCGGCGCTCGGGCCTTGCGTCCCGCTCATCGGGAACGAACTCGACCTTTGGCAGTTCGCTCGGCAGATCCAGTGCGTTGATGCTGGTCCCGGTCAGTCGCTCGATCGCGCGGAGCAGGCTCCGCTCGGACTTGTCGCAGAGACTGATGGCGATGCCCGTCTTGCCCGCCCGCCCCGTGCGACCGATGCGGTGGACGTAGGCCTCGGCCTCCATCGGGAGGTCGTAGTTGTAGACGTGGGTGATGCCGTCGACGTCCAGCCCGCGAGCCGCGACGTCGGTCGCCACGAGCACGCGGCTCTTGCCGGAGCGGAACATCTCGAGCGCCAGCTTGCGCTGGTTCTGCGACTTGTTGCCGTGGATGGTTGAGGACTGCACGCCCCCGCGACCGAGCACCTTGGCGAGCTTATCGGCGCCGTGCTTGGTCTTGGTGAAGACGATGGCCCGCTCGACATCGTCAGCCAGGAGCAGGTGCTGCATGAGGGCCGACTTCTGCTGGCGCTGGACGAGGTAGATCCCCTGCTCGATCTTGGGAGCCGCCGAGGCGACGGGATCAACCGCGACACGCACCGGGTCGCTCAGGAGCGAGTTGGCCAGGTGCATGATTTCCTTGGGCATGGTCGCCGAGAAGAGCAGCGTCTGACGCTTGCTGGGCACTTTGGAAGCGATCTTGCGGATCGGATCGATAAAGCCCATATCGAGCATGCGGTCGGCCTCGTCGAGGATGAAGATCTCGATCTTGGAGAGATCGACGTAGCCCTGCTGCATCAGGTCCATGAGGCGCCCAGGCGTCGCGACGATGATCTCGACGCCGCGCTGGAGAGCCTTGACCTGGTGGAACTGGCTGACGCCGCCGAAGATGGCCGTCTGGCGCATGCCCGTGTGCCTGCCGTAGCTGGCAAAGCTGGCCTGGATCTGCGCCGCAAGCTCACGCGTGGGCGAAAGAATCAGAGCGCGGGGCTTGGTTGCGCCTCGACCGGTCTTCTCGGGCTTGTGGGCCATGAGTCGACTCAGGGTCGGGATTGCAAAGGCCGCGGTCTTGCCGGTGCCCGTCTGGGCGCTGCCGAGGACATCCCGCCCCTCGAGGGCCGCGGGGATCGCCTGCGCCTGGATGGGCGTTGGTGTGTCGTAGCCGACGTCCTGGATTGCTTTGAGAATGGGCTTTGAAAGTTCGAGTGATGAAAATGTCTGCAAACAGATGCTCCGTGGCAGGCGCACACCATCCGTGCGCTGACCGTTTCGTACGGGCTTGACTCGCCCAATCCGATTGGAACAAGAAGGCCGGCCGGTTGAGCGTCCGCGGAAAAGCGAAGCGGACGCTGCCGACAGATTCCCGGGCTGAACGTGCCCAACGGGCATCGATCAAGTCCTCCGGGGCCACCGGCGATGTGAGCAAGTCTAGGCCTGTCAATTGATCCGGGAATCGAAGACAAGGGGTCAAGAACGGTCTTTCTGCTCCAATTCATGTCGGGATCGCCCCTGGGCTGCGGATAAACCCTGAAGGAACAGATCCCCGAGAAGAGAGAGCACTCCATGAAACGATCCATCACGAGCCTGATCGCCCTGTCCGTGACCGCAGGCGCCTCCGGTCAGGCAACGGTCCCCTACGCCTCTCCTGGCTGGAAAGATCTGGGCACGACAAACGTGACAGGCCTGACCGGGAACTTCCTTCCCGGCTGGACCGCTCTGACCGCGTCACCTGACCTTGGGGACGACGTCTTCTTTGTCCCTACCCAGAGCCTGTCCGGGCTGCCTGGCGACGCTGCGATCTGGATGCTCAACTACGACCCGGGCTCGATCGGTGCGCCCGCGAACGAGAGCGTCCGGCTCTCGCTGGACGGCTTTACGATCGGGCAGACCTACGAGCTGAGCTTCTGGGCCACGCTGGTCACCAACTCATTTGCCGGCTGGGTCGGCAACAACGATCCGCTCACCGTTGACCTCGCCGGGGCGGACATCTCAAGCTTCGTCACGAGCCCGCTCAATGACCCGATCGACGCGGATGGTCTCAACCCATGGGTGCCGATCTCAATCTCGTTCGTTGCACTGAGCACAAACGTGCAGTTTGATTTCGGCGCAACCCCCGTCGGGCTCGATCCCGCTGGCTTGGCGACGCGCATCGGCATCGACGGACTCGACGCCCGGCTCGTTCCGGCACCGGGGAGCCTTGCGCTGCTCACGCTCGGTGGGCTGCTTGGCAGACGCCACCGACCCTGAGTCTCAACGCAGCACCTCAACTAGGCGCTCGATATTGCCCCGCATGATCGCGAGATAATCCGGCCTGATGGGAGAAGGACCCGTGCCCGGCAATTCCGCCGGCGAGAAGACAACGCTGTCAAAGTTGCCAACGAAGCCGCCCTCGCTCGGCTGGGACTCCCAGAGCAGCACGGCTTTGCCCTCGTGATTCCCGATCGCGATGGCGATCTGCTCCATCGCTTCCGCGTCCAGGCCGCTTTCAGGATCGAGATCCAGATTTGTGATCTCCCAGCTATAGCGCTTGGCGAGGTAGTTGTACGCGGGGTGCGAAGCAAGCAGCTTGACGCCTTGAAGCATTGGCGTCAGCTCCTTGAATGCGCCATCGAGCTCGCCCAGGTCGCGCGAGAGCTCAGCAAGATTCGCGGCAAATGGATCGGCGTGCTCGGGCCAGGCCTCGGTCATGGCCCGTGCGATCTCCTCCGCCTGCGCGATCGCGAGAATCGGATCGAGCCAGGTGTGCCCATCGATGCCTTCGTGCGAGTGCGCACCGGCTGGGCCATGGCTGTGTGTCACGTCCGATCTGTACGAGATGAACTCAGACTTGAACGCACCGGCAGAATCGACCAGCCTGCTGGTCGGCAGGCTGGCGCTGCTCGTCCATTTCTCGAACTGCGCGCCGTTGAGAACCACGAGCCTCGCGTTCCGGTATCTTTCGAGGACGCTGCGCTCGGGCTGCCAGAAGATCGGATCCTCGCCCACGGGCACCGGGCAATCGACAGGGACGAGCCCGCCCGCGATGCGCCTGGCAAAGTAAGCCGTGGGATAGAACGTTGTGAGAATGACGTTCTCGGTCGACTCCGTCTCAGACTGGGCGGGCTTTGCGGGCTCATCTGAGCCGCAGCCAGCGAACGAAAGCATTGGCATTACAAACAGCGCCGCGAGCACGATGTGTTTCATGGGAGTCCTCCTGATCGCTACATGGTATAGATCAAACCCCGGAGGAGCGAAAGCGAGAGCCCGGCAGCGCCGAGGCCGATGACGACCCCGATTGCAATCGAAATCAACAGCTGCATCGAGACGAGCGTGGCTCGAAAGGCTCCGGACGCTCCGATCCGTTCGAGTGTTTCGAGCTCACCCCGGCGAAGCCGAGTGCTCAATATTGAAACGAGTGTCACGAGGAGCACCGTCACGGCGCCCATCAGGATGATCAGCCAGTCGAACACCGCCTTCACCCGGAACACCACCTCAAAGAGTTCGCTGACGAGCTCTCCAGGCTCGATCGCCTGATATCTGCCCGCGTTATTGATGCGGGCCTTGATCAACGTCTTGGCTTTCTCATCGGACGGGTAGATGAGCACCCCTGTGATCGGCAGGGTTTCCGGGTTGGCGTGAGCGTGAAAGCTCCCGATGTTCTCGGGAGTGATCTCGTTGTACACCGCCATGGAAGGGCTGATGGCGACGTGATCCGGCGTCCGGGCCATGACGAGTGTATCGTCAACCTGCGATTCCTCTGCGTGACCGTGGGTCACCCCCTCGAGCACCCACGCTGTCGCGATGTCCGTAAAGACCGCGTGGTCATCCGCTGAGCCAGTGCGTTCCAGCACCCCGACGACCTTCATTTTCAGCGGCGGGGGCACAGAGAGATCGTACAGATCGCGCTGGTCGCTGAAGATCGAATCGCCAACGCCTAACTCAAGCTCCCGGGCAAGTGACGCGCCGAGCACCGCGTCACCGAGCATCAAGGGCAGCGTGCCCGAGCTTGCCCGGAGCCCGCGGATATCGAAGTAATCCGCGCCGATCGCAACCAGCGGCACGCCTCGGGCCGTGAAACGCGCGTGCAGCGGGACCGCGATCACCGCTCTGTCCAAGGCAATCTCGGCGGTGAGCGCCATCGTGGCCGGCTCCAGCGGCAGGACCCTGTAATAGAGCGAGGCGAAGGCGAGATCGAATCGGCTTCCCTTCGTCCCGGCAACCAGCGGGACCGATGCGGCGCGAGTCGAGAGCTCCCGCTGGTAATGACGGAGCAGGAGCTCAGCCGCGACGGGAAGACCGACAGTCGCCGCGACACAGAGCGAGACGATCAGCGTCTGCCACTTGTGGCGCACCGCGTAGAGCCATCCCAGGCGAACCGCACCGGTCATGACCCGCTCCCATCGAGGTGAGCCATGTCGATGACCGTGTCAAATCGAGGAAGAAGCGAGTGGTCGTGCGTCGCCATGAGGACCGCTGCGCCGCTGGTGCGGCCGGCCTCGATCAGCAGGTCGATCGTGCGGTCCTTGCGCGCCGGATCGAGATTGCCCGTCGGCTCATCGCAGAGGAGCACACGAGGCGAAGTCACAAGCGCCCGGCAGATCGCTACGCGCTGACGCTCCCCCTGCGAAAGATGCTTCGGTCGGCGCCGGAGCAGGTGCCCGATCTCCAGCTGCTCAGCGAGCGACCGGGCTCTGACGTCCGTCTGCTTGTCACGGAAGAGACCCGGCTCAACAAAGCAGGGCAGCAGGATGTTCTCGATCGCCGAGAGATACTCGACCAGTGCGAGCGTCTGGAACACGAGGCCGATCTCGCGAAGCCGAACCCGTCGGCGCTGGGCGTGATCGATCGTGCCAAGGTTGTGCCCGGCGACGATCACCGTTCCGGATTCGGGGCGATGGATCCCCGCGATCACGTCGAGCATGGTCGTTTTGCCGGAGCCGCTTGGCCCGATGCACGCCGTGACCTGCCCGGGCATGACGCGGAGCTCGTCGATGCGCAGCTCAAACGCGGGGCTGCCGTCGTCCCGGTCCGTGTGACGGAACCGCACGCCCTTGAGCTCGACGACCGGCATGCTCAAAGCGTCGACCCCGGGGGCGGCAATCCGAGACCCGAAGGATCACGCTGAACCGAGGAGAGCACGTCGCTGGCAACGATCCGCCATTTCCCCTCTTCGACGGCGACCGTGTAATTCGCGTGGTAGACCGTCTCCCGTGGGTGCGAGTGCCCCCAGTGGTAGACCGTCCCCTCGACGAGCCAGTACGCCTCGACCCGGAATCGGGGCGTCTCGCGCATTTCGAACCCGAGAAACTTTGCCTCGTCGAGATCGACACGGGTCACGCGCCCGACCGAGCCACCATTCTCGGCCTGGATCAGGCCTCGGTGGATCTGCGTGTAGAGCTCCTCGAGCATCGGGCCTGCAACGCTCCGCGAGAGCGCGTCGTAGATGTCGCTCTCGGCGGAGTAATCGAACGCCCTGTAGACGTTCGCGTGCAGCGGACGGAAGACTTCAAGGAGCTGTTCCTCAGAGAATTCCGGCTCACCGATCGGCACGACCCCGACGCCCCGCGTCACGAAGGCAAGGACGATGGCGGGCACGCCGACCATCGCGAACGCCTTGGCGCCCTCCTGCTTGAGGAGGAGGATCGAACCGAGAAAACCAAGCGCCAGGATCCCGATCGAAACCGCGGCGAGTTCCGGTCGTTCGAAGTGTGTTGGCGCCGGAACCTTGGCCAGACGTTCATCGATCGTCATGTGCGAGGGGTGCCAGTCAACGGTCATGTCGGAGTGGCTGAATATCTCCTGGGTCACCACGCCCTCGGCTTTGAGGAGCCCGAGCTGGATCATGCGGGGCCGAACGCCGTCGGCACCGAGTGCTTCGGTCGAAAGGGTGTCCTCCGGGTAGCCCGTCCACTTCATTGCGATGTGCTCGGGGGCGGATTTGAACGGGTAGGACACGACGATGTCGAACCGGGTCAACGCCCGCATACCCGTTTTGGGGAAGAGCTTGAGGTTCTCCCGGTCCAGACGGATGAATTCGAAGTTCTCGATGACTCCCCGGACCTCGACACCGTCGATCGAAACGGAGTTGTCGTCGAGCAGGAATCGCTCCAACGCCTCACGCACCTTGGCTTCTTCGGCGGGATCAATGACATCGGCAAATTCGCGCTGGGTGGGTGCCACCGCGTCGACGTAGTTCAGATTCATCCCGAGCACATACCGCACATCCTGGTCCGTGATCGTGATCCGCATGTCGCAGTGAGGCCCGTCTTGAGGGTCCGCGCCAGCACCCATCGGGAGCATGCCAAGAACGACAAGGACGGCTATGAGAATGGCTCGAATGGGCACTGGAGCTCCGTGGATCGTTTCAGAGGCCTGCGCCGACATGCTAGCATCTGAGCAGCGTTGGTCCGGTATACATCCCGGCCCAGGGGCGGTTGAGCCCATCGCACCGAACGAAACAAGCCAGGAGACTTATCGTGAAAAAGATCACCCGATCCCTGACGCCCCTGCTCGCCATGGTCTTTGCGGGCTCTGCTCTGGCTCAGGAAGCCACCGACACCGGCGTCAAGGATTTCGAGCGCGACTTGCGCGTCTATACCGCCCATGTGAGCTACCTCGCAAACGACTTCATGGAAGGCCGGGTCCCAGGATCCAATGGCATGGAGATCGCTCGCGACTATTCCGAGCACTTCATGCAGGTCGCAGGGCTTGAGCCCGCATTCGCAACCAAGGAAACCCTCGCCAACGGCACCGTCCGCGAAACACCTTTCGCGTCATACCGTCAGGCATTCCCACTGGGCGGTTCGCTCGAAGTCAAGAGCTCGGCACTCTCGGCCAATGTTGGCGGGCAGAGCTTCAGCTTCGAGAGCGATCGCGACTACACCGTCACCGGCCTCGGAGGTTCAGGCAACGTGACCGGCGAAGCCGTCTTTGTCGGCTACTCCATCGGTGAGGGCCCCGACGGCTTCACCTCGTACGCCAGCGGCGCAGACCTGACCGGCAAGGTCGCGGTGATGTACCGCTTCGAGCCCATGGACGAGGAGGGCAACAGCCTCTGGAACGAGGGCGAAGGCTGGAGCGAGAATGCAAGCTTCGACGGCAAGCTCCGCGCGGCGTTCGAGCGCGGCGCTGCAGCCTGCATCGTGATCAACACCCCATTTGCGAACGATGACCGGATCAAGCGACTCGACGGATTCCGGGGCAGCGGCACCGGCGGGGACAAGCCCGTTCTGATGGTCTCGGCCGAGGCTGGCAAGATGCTCCTCGACGCCGTCGAAGGGCAATCGGCCAAGGACCTCCTAGCCAGCGCCAACAAGGGCGGAGAGGCCATCGCTCTGGGCGAGATGACTGTCAAAGCTGAACTTCAGCGCGAGATTCTCAATGCCGAGAACGTCGGGGGCATCATCCGCGGCAAGGGCGCGCTCGCCGACGAGTGGATCGTCGTGGGTGCCCACCTCGACCACATCGGCATGGGCTACTTCGGCTCACGCTCGGGTTCGGGCCAGCTCCACCCCGGCGCCGACGACAACGCCTCCGGCTCGGCTGCGGTCCTGCTGCTGGCCGATCTGGTCAACCGCTCGTACGCCGAGCTCTCAGAGGGCGAGGATGCCCGCTCGGTGCTGCTGATGTGCTTCGACGCCGAGGAGTCGGGCCTCAACGGCTCGCGGTACTACGCGAACAACCCGATCGTTCCGATCGAAGACCACGCCGTCATGATTAACTTCGACATGATCGGTCGCGTCCTCAACGACCGCCTGATCGTCTCTGGCCTGGAAACGGGCGAGGGCATGGCCGAGGCGCTCGAGCCCATCCTTGCCAGCTCGGGCCTTGAGATCGTCAAGCCACAGAACATGAGCGGCGCATCAGATCACACCTCGTTCTACACCAAGGGCGTGCCGGTGCTCTTCTCGATCATCGCCGATTTCCACACCGACTACCACACCCCCGGCGACGTCTACTGGAAGCTCAACAACGAGGACACCGTCGTGGTCTCGCACATGTACCACGACATCATCATGAAGCTTGCGACCCTCCCCGAACGCCCCAAGTTCGTCTCTCCGAGCCAGCAGAACGCGGGCCCAAGCATGAGCGACATCAAGGTGCGGTTTGGCATCATGCCCGACTACAATGCGGGTGACCTTGGCATCACGATCAGCGACGTCACCGAAGGCGGCTCGGCCGCGCTCGGAGGCATCATGGCCGGGGACGTCCTCGTCCGCTGGGACGGCCAGAAGATCGCGGACGTCCGCGACTGGATGAGCAAGCTCGTGACCCACAAGCCGGGCGACGTCGTCAACGTCGGCATCAAGCGCGACGGCGAAGAGATGACCGTCGAAGTCACGCTCCAGGGGCGGTAATCCGCTCGTAAATGATCGATCCACAGGGCCCTCGCACTATGCGAGGGCCTTTTTTTTGCTCGCTCACGGGCCGAAGCGGCGCCCGCCCCTGACCACCGAATCACCTACCCTTGCCCATGGAGATCTTTCGCGACTTTACATTCGACTCTGCCCACGCGATCAGCGGCCTGCCCGACGGGCACAAATGCAAGAACATGCACGGGCACACCTACCGCCTGACCGTCTACCTGACGGGCGGGCTGGATCCGAAGATCGGTTGGATCCTCGACTTTGCCGAGCTCAAGAAGGTCGTGTGGGCGAAGGCCCTGGACCACCTGGATCACAAGACGATCAACGACATCGAGTCCATCGGCTCGCCGACGTGCGAGCACATCGCCATCTGGATTTGGCGCCAACTCAAGCCACACCTGCCCGGCCTCACGCGGATCACCCTCCGCGAGGGCGAGAACTCGGGTTGCACTTACGCGGGCGAGGATTTGGTACACTGATTCACACCCCTTCTGGGGCACTCCGAAACTTTCATTCATTGACCCGGAGAGACCGCATGCAGACGCATCTTATCGTTGCCCTGACCGCATCGGCTGGGCTTGCCGGCATCCTCGGCTGCGCGACCGACGACTTGGTTTCCCTCGAAGCGAGCACACCCGCTCCGCAGGAGACCGCACAGGTCGCTCAAGCGCCTCAGCCTGAGGGCCAGGCGACAGATCAGCCGGCAGCGGAGGAACAGGACAACGAAGCCGAGCAGGCACGCAGACGCGCCGCACGGCGCGAAGCCGCCCGCAGACAGCGCGGCCCGGAGTTCGGCGCGATCGACGAGGACGCCCGTCGATCGACCGGCGAAGCGATCGGCGACATCTTCGCGACCCTCGACCTGCCCACCCCCGACTCGATGCGCCTGGGCTCGGGTGCGCCGGGCCCCGACTGGTGGCAGCAGCGGACCGACTACGTCATCAACGCCGAGGTCGATCCCGAATCCAAACGTCTCGACGCGACCATGGCGGTCACGTATACGAACAATTCGCCGCACCAGCTCGACTACATGTGGCTCCAACTCGAGCAGAATCTCTTCAAGCCCGATTCCCTCGGCACGCAGAGCCGGACACCCGGCAGCGTCATGTCCACCGACCTCGGCGCGTTCGACGGTGGCTACGCCATCCCGTACATCCGCTCGGGCGGAAGCGAGCTCGCATTCCACGTCTACGACACGCTGGCGCGCATCGAGCTGCCAAAGCCGATCGCCCCCGGCGAGACCTTCGAATTCGAGATGGCCTTCGGGTTCAACATGCCCCCGCACCTGCGGCGCATGGGCTCCGAAACCGTCGAGCAGGGAACGATCTTCGAATACGCCCAGTGGTTCCCCCACGTCGCCAAGTACGACGACGTCCACGGGTGGAACACGCTGCCCTATATCGGCAACGGCGAGTTCTACACGGACTTCGGCGACTATGAGGTCAACGTCACTGTCCCGCGCGAATTCATTGTCGATGCGACCGGGAGCCTTCAGAATCCGGAGGATGTCTTCACATCGGAGCAGCTCGCCCGACTCGAATCCGCCCGCAATTCGGATGAAACGGTTCTCATCATCACGCCCGAAGAGGTCGGTACACCTGAGAGCCGCCCGGAGGGTGATGGCTGGCTCACCTGGAAGTTCAAGGCCGAGAACGTCCGCACCGTCGCGTTTGCAACCAGCAACGCGTTCATCATGGACGGATGCAAAGCCACCATCACCGACCTTGACGGCTCAGAGCGCGATGTCTTCTGCAAATCTCTCTACCCGAAGGAAGCCGAAGCCTGGTACTGGAACCGCGAGTTCCTGCCCAACAAACCAGGCGGATCGTCTCAATACATCAAGCACGCCATCGAGTTCTACTCCGACTGGATCTACCCATACCCCTATCCCGAAATGACCAACGTCAACGGGCCCGAGGGCGGCATGGAATACCCGATGATGGTCTTCTGCGGCGCCAAGACCAACGACCCCGGGCTCTTTGGTGTGACCGACCACGAGGTCGGACACAACTGGTACCCGATGCTTGTCAATTCCGACGAACGCCGGTACATGTGGATGGACGAAGGCTTCAACTCCTTTATCAACATCTACTCCAACAACGCCTACTACGGCGAAGTCACCCAGCGTCGCGGCGGCGCGGGCGCTCTCGTGGGCGTTATGAATTCGGGCCGACCCCAGGCATCCAATACCCCGCCCGACCGACACTGGCCTCGCTGGGTCGGCACGCTTAACTACTCCAAGCCCGCCTGGGCGCTCCACCTCCTGCGTGAGGTCGTGCTCGGGCCTGAGCGGTTCGACTTCGCCTGGAAGACCTACACCCACCGCTGGGCCTTCAAGCACCCCCAGCCAGCCGACTTCTTCCGAACGATGGAAGACGCCTCGGGGACGGATCTCTCCTGGTTCTGGCGGGGCTGGCTGCTCTCCGCGGCGACGATCGACCAGGGCGTCAGCTCTGTCGACGAACTCGGCGAGGGCCGGGCGGGAGTCACGCTCGTCAACGTCGGCGCAATGGTCATGCCCGTCATCATGGACGTCACCTACAGCGACGGCGAAACCGTGCGGACGCAGCTGCCTGTCGAGATCTGGGGGGCGACGAACGTCTGGCGTGTGCCCATCCAGACCGGCGACCGCACCATCACCCGCGTGGTGATCGATCCCGACGCCGTGTACCCGGACACCGATCTTGGGAACAACGTCTGGGACGCCCCCGCTGAAGAAGCCGTAAGCGATGCGGGCGTTGCGGAGTAAGACGGACCCTTGAAAACGACCAAGGGCCGCCCCTCGCAGGGCGGCCCTTTTTCATTGGAAGTGGACGATACTGGACTTGAACCAGTGACCTCCTCGATGTCAACGAGGCGCGCTAGCCAACTGCGCCAATCGTCCATGGACCCGGGCCAAGGCCCGGGTGACCAGTATAGACCCTTTCTCGGGAGTCGTCATCCGGGTCGGATCAGACCTGCGGCTTGACTGCGATCACGGCCTTGCGTTCCTGACCGCTGATCACCACGCCCGAAGGCTCCTCGACCGTGATCCCAAACCCAAAGACCTGATCGACCGGCAGGCGGGCCCGGAAGCGGACCACCCACTCGCCCGAATCGGACCCGATATCGAAGAGACCGCCATCGATCGGGGGGACCTCAAGAGGCGTGCCCCGGGCCTGATCGACAATCCAAAGCTGGTAGCGGTCACGCTTGGGGTCATTGGCCGGCAGCCCGGTAAACCGCATGTACCCGACGTTCGAATTCGGGTCCCAGACCACATCGCCCGTCACGCCCGCGTACTCATCGCCCCATTTGGCAAAGTCCCAGACGACCGCGTCGGCATGAGACTCGATGAACGCCTGACGCTCCTGGAGCATCGTCGGCGCATTGCTCGTGGTATTGATCCACGGGTTGGAGGCTGGCGCTTCGACTGAGGCCTTGGGCAGCCAGCCAAAGATGGCCAGCACCAGGCACGCCGCGGCTGCGAGCCAGCCGAGTTGAATACCCGTCTTCCGGCTCTCACGCACCGGCGTAAACCGCAGGGGCGCCGGAACAGCTGGCACTCGAACTTCGTGCGGTGCGGGTACCTCAGTGAAGACAGCACGGGCCGAGCCGATGCAGCGCTCACGCAGTTGATTGGGCATGGGTTCAAGGGCAGTCGCAGCGAAAGACTCCCCAAGAGCCGCAGCAGCAAGCTCGAATTCGCCCTCGGAGTGCTCAAGGCTCTCACGGAGCAGGGCTTCAAGCTCTGCCTGTTGATGGTCGACCAGACCGGCGCCGGCCTGCTCCGCGAGCAAGTCCATCAGACGGTCAACGGGGTTCGGTGCCTGATCGTTCATGACGACACCCCCGTCAGGCTCTCAGTTCCCCGAGCGTTGGCGAGTGCCTCGCGGATACGGATCAGCCCGCGCCGGGCGTGTGTCTTGACCGTTCCAAGCGGAAGCCCGGTCGCCGCGGCGATTCGCTCGTGACTCTGACCGTGGAATATGGACAACTGAAGCACGCGCTGCTGATCCTCGCTGAGTTCTGAAAGTGCCTGTCGAGCCAAGGCGGCTTCTTCACTGAGAGCCGGGGCTCCCTGCACATCTGTTCTTTCGCTGACGACCACCCCCCCGGATTCGTCGATCGGTCGACTGGCTGGCTGACGTCCGATTTTCCGGATCCGGTCGATCAGCCTGCGACGGGTGATCGTCGCGACAAAGGTCGCTTCTGAACCCATAGAGGCATCGAATCGGGCTGCGTGGCGCCAGATATCCACGAAGATATCCTGCACCGCGTCCTCGGCGACATGGCGATCCGAGAGCATCCGTCGGGCCAGCGTCCAGACAAGCCCGCTGTACCGGTCCATGAACGCCTCGACCGCGCCCTCCTCGCCCGCGGCAACGCGCGGCAGGATCGGTTCATCGGCTGAAATAATCGGCTTAACAGACATGCGGGGTTGATGTCTCCGGGCACGTGTGTGGATGATCCCCAACTTGCGTGCGCCGAGATTATATCCGCCCTGCCGACGCCGCGTCTGTTCGAACCCACTGGTTGTGTGTATCTGAGTTCGCATGTCCAGATCCGGCAGGAGGGAAGAAACAAAAGAGCCTGCACACGCTTTCGCATGTGCAAGCCGTAGTAGAAGCGACTCCGATTACTCTTGGGGCATGATGACGGTGTCGATCACATGGATGACGCCGTTGGAAGTATCGATGTCGGTCGACAGAATCTGAGCGTTGTTGACCATGGGCTTGCCGTCCATGACACTGATCTCGACCTTGCCGCCCTGGAGCGTCTTGGCCCAGCCAGCTTCGAGAGCCTGATCCGCGTACACGCGCCCCTTGACGACGTGGTAGGTCAGAATCGCTGACAGCTTGTCCTTGTTCTCCGGCTTGAGCAGCATCTCAACGGTGCCCTTGGGCAGCTTGGCGAAGGCCTCGTCCGTCGGGGCGAAGACCGTGATCGGGCCCTCGGCCTTGAGCGCCTCGACAAGGCCCGCTGCCTTGACCGCTGCGACCAATGTCCCGAATGAACCGTTCTCGAGCGCCGTATCCACGATGTCCTTGGTGCTGGGCATGATCACGCGGTCGATCACGTGGATCGTGCCGTTGGAAGTCAGGATGTCGGTCTTGATAACGTTGGCCTCATCGACACGGACCTTGCCGCCGTCAACGATGATCGACACACGCTGGCCGTTGGCGGTCTGCGCCGCGGTCAGTTCGACAACCTGCTCGGCGCGGACATCGCCCGGGACGACGTGGTAGAGCAGGATGCTCTTGAGCAGGTCCTTGTTCTCAGGCTTGAGCAGCATCTCAACGGTGCCCTTGGGCAGCTTGGCGAAGGCTTCATCGGTCGGGGCAAAGACGGTCATCGGCTTGTCGCCCGAGAGCGCATCGACTAGGTCTGCCGCCTTGACCGCCGCAACGAGTGTGTCGAATGAACCCGCGCTCACCGCGGTCTGGACGAGGTTCATCTCTGGCTGAACGTAAGAGGCAAGCACGGCTGTGCCCGCGTAGGCCTCGCCCGTTGTGCACGCCTGGGCGGCTTTGTTGGATTCACACTGACCGGCTGCGGTACCGGCAAAGGTCAGGACTGCGAGCGCAGCGATAGTACGTGTCATGAGGATCTCCTTGGTCCGTGTCGGACCGCTCAATTTCTGGTGCGATTTCCCGGGGCAACCGATGCCACGCGGGTTTCACTTGGTTTCGTTGGCAGGTATGCATGCAGATTCATCTCTGCAAAAACAAACACCGCCGGCACGAAGCCGGCGGCGTTCAATTTCAGATTGCCGGGTCTACTTACTGCAGAACCACGATCTCGACACGACGGCTCTGGGCCTTGCTCCCGCGCTGCTGCGCCGGTCCAAAGGCCGCCGAGTAGATCCGGTTGTTATCAACACCCTTGGAAACGAGATATGCCTCAACGGACATCGCCCGTTCGCTGCTCAGACGCTCGTTTGTCTTCCACTCGCTCTTGCGGATGGGATCGGTGTCGGTGTACCCCTCGACACGGATCTGGCGTCCCGCGTACTGCGAGTTGATCACGCTGGCGATGCGATCGAGCGTTTGGCGTGAGCTGCTCTTGAGATCGACCTTGCCCGAATCGAAGAGCACGTCTCCAGCGACCCCGACCACAACATCAGCGCCGCGAGAGGAGATGGTGGTGCCATCGATACCCTCAAAGCCGGTGGTGCCGTTGGCGAGCGCTCTTTCGACCTCGCTCTGTGCGAGCAACAGATCCTGCTCAAGCGTGGACGAGCGGCTGTTGGCCGCGGCGAGGCGTTCACGAGTCGATGCGAGCTCCGAACGCAGCTGCGACGACTCAGCAACCGCCGCGTCGTAGTCCTCACGGGGGACCGTATTGCAACCCATAAGCCCGGTGAGACACACCGCGCACCCGAGTACCGACGACAGCAAACGACGATTCCGCATGGTTGAGCTCCTTCTCAGCGGCTAGATCCCCGCTCTCCGCGGGCATGGTTTTTCGATGTGTAAGCGTACCCAGTATCGGGCGACTCTGCACGCTCAGGGTAAATTCAATGGCCCTGAGCGCCCCATGAGCACCCCAAGACCCACCTCAATCCAGGGTTTGCCAAGGAGGAGCACAAGGGCCCCGATCGCGAGCGCGGGCCCGAACGCCATCATCCGTGCGACCTTCAGACGGAACACTCCCCCCACGATGGCGATCAGCAAACCGACAAGGACCGCAGCGAAGAACGTCAGTATCGCGTCGGGCCAGCCGAGGCAGGCACCAACTGCTGCCAGGACATGGACATCGCCAAGGCCCATCGCCTCTTTCCCGAAGGCGATCGAGCCGAAGATCCGCACGCCCCAAATGACAGCCCCGCCCACGAGATACCCGAGCACCACACCGGTCAGGATCCGGAGCCAGAGCGGGATGTCGTTTGCGCCCCCCAGGTTCTGAGCCAGGATCGCCCCGCCCCAGCCGAGGGCGGCGACCGGTGCCAGAAAGGCGAGCTCGCGGACCATCTCACGCCTGGCATGCGGGTACTGGACCCACATCCCGGGCGTGTTGGCTTCGTGGTTGGTTCCGGTGGTTTCTGAGCCGGATTCTGCGGCCTCGGCTTTCTGGGATTCGTGTTCGGCGAGCGCCTTCTGCTCCCAGTCTTCGTAGTCGGCAAAGCTCCGCCCGATCAGGCCGGTGACCATCAGCACATTGGCGATCACCAGCCCGAGCACCGCTCCAAACGAGGCACCCACCCACCACCAATCGCCCGGGTTTGGGATCGCAAAGATCCAGTCTCCGAGCGAGCCGGCGGTCGATCGGAGCTCGCCGTGACGTGCCGTGAATGCCCCGATTGGATGCAGCACCAGGGCAACGCCCACTGGGACCCAGGTCAGCACGAGCGGGATCGTGTAGGTTTTGAGATCCACGATGGTCATGGCAACCAGTGAGCCGAGCAGGATGATCAGAACGGTAAAGGCGGGCCAGGTCTGGGCGATGCCGTTGAATGCCCACTCGGGCGTCACGGTCGCCCACTCGACACCGAGCCACGCCTGATTCCGCTCGGTCAGGTACCAGAGGATGTAGATCCCTGCAAAGAGAACCGCGACGAAGGATTCAACGATCGGGTACTCCGGCGAGATTGATTGCCGGCAGAACTTGCACCTGCCCCGCAGGATGAGCCAGCCCAGGATGGGGATGTTCTCCTTGAAGGTCAGCTTGGTGTCGCACTTGGGGCAGCGAGAGCTCGGCACGATGACAGGCAGGCCCTTGGGCAGGCGGTAGACGAGCACGTTGACCAGCGAGCCGACGCACGCGCCAACCATGAAGATCCAGACCACCGGGAACCATGTTGCCAGCGCTGAGAGTGCGTGCATCTTGTACTGACTCATGTGCCTTTGGCCTCGTCGTGGTCTCGGAGCTGTTTGCTCAGCTCCTCGACTTTCTGTTCAGAGACCGCCAGCACGCCCTTACAGCGCTGGATGAGCTTGACACCACGCTCGTACTCGGCGATGGAGTCCTCAAGACCGACCACGCCCGACTCGATCCGCTCGATCAGACTTTCGAGCTGGGCGAGGGCCTCTTCGAAGCCCAGACCTGCGGGGTCATCGGCGGGAACTGGTTTGGAGGGTTTTTTCGCGGCCATGGGTGCTCCGGAGGGTCACAGGAAACATCGGCTGACCCTACCGCCCGGCATCGAAGAGATCCAACTGATCGCCCTCGTCTTCGGGCTTGGGTGCCTTTGGGCCGGGTTTGAAAGGCTTGCCCGAGACAACCGAACGGACCAGGCCATCGGGCAGACGCGTCTGGATCGCATCACCAGAGACCAGGTCTTTGGCCGAACGGACGGCGTTGCCCTTGGCATCAAGGGTTACGGAGTATCCCCGCTGGAGCACCGCCAGTGGGCTGACCGCACCGAGTTCCCTCTCGGCTGCAGTGAGCGCCTGACCCGCAAGGGTCAGGCGGGCCCGGGTGACGCGCTGGAATCGCTCGGTCATGGTTGCCAGACGTGCGGCCCGCTGGCGATCGAGGCGACTGGCCAACCGATCCGGGCGGACTCGGTCCAGGCGAGCTGCGAGGCGTACGACCTGGATCTCCCGCTGACGCAAGCGGTTGTGGACCAGATGCTCGAGGCGCTGGGCGCTGGCATCGACAGCGGTTCGATAGATCGATGCGAGTTCAGCGGGTCTGCGGAAAATCGGGCGGCTCTCAAGAGCCTGCAGGCTAGCGCGAGACTGCGCCACTGCCTGACGGAGCACCGAAAGCAGTCTCGCGGCCTGGCGGTCGATCTGCTCTTTGAGGGCATCGGCATCGGGGACAAGGCGCATCGCAGCCTGGGTCGGAGTTGCGGCCCGCATATCCGCCACGAGTTCGGCGATGGTCGTGTCGGTCTCGTGACCGATCGCAGCGACCACGGGAACATTGCAGTTGACGATGGCCTCTGCGAGGCCGCGATCGTTGAAGCACCAGAGGTCTTCCTTCGATCCCCCGCCGCGGGTCAGGATGATCGCGTCTACACCGAGTGCTCTGTGCTCGCGCGATATTCGAGAAATGGCACCGGCGATCTCTTCAGCGGCTGTGTCGCCCTGCACCCGCGCGTCGACCGTCAGGATTTCAACCGCAGCGCAGCGCCTGCGTGCGGTGTCGAGAACGTCCTGGAGAGCCGCGGAGGAGCGGCTTGTGACGACGGCGATGCGCTTTGGAAAGAAAGGGAGGGAACGTTTGCGAGCCTCGTCGAACCACCCGAGTGCGCGGATCTCTTCGACGAGTTTCTGGTAGGCAAGATCGAGGGCGCCGGCTCCGACGGGTTCGAGCCTGGTTGCGATGAGCGAGACCTTGCCCGATTTGGCGTAGTAGTCGACGCGGCCGGTGGCAACGAGTTCCTGCCCATCCTTTGGCACAAATCCGAGCTTGCGGGCGGAACCGGCAAAGACGACGCACTGAACGACCGCGCTGGCGTCCTTGAGATCGAAGTACCAGTGCGTGCGCTCACGGAAGCCGCTGACCTCGCCCAAGACCCGGACAGTTGTTGGTGTGCTTGAACGGATCGCGGATTCAAGGATGCCAGCGAGCGCGGAGACCGAGAGGACCGTATCCGAGTCCGTCCTTTCCGGTGTCTGGCGCAGTGACTTTGCGTTGAAGGGAAGGCGCCCGCTCACGTGTCGTCCTTCGTGAGCGGGATCGCGTCTTTGCCGAGCATCCATTCGTAGGCGTCAAGGAGCCCCGCAACGTGCTTGCTGGGTCTGTGGTTCTGCGAGACATATTCGTGCGCACGCTTGCCGAGTTCGCGGCGTCGGCTCTCATCGGCAAGCATCGATTCGATGGTCGCGGCCCACTCGGTCGGATCGCCCGAGACAAGCTGGGCGATCGCGGGATTCGTCAGCGCCGGGACGTCACGGTCCTCGGTGGAAACGATCGCGACACCCCAGGCCATCGCGTCGAGGACGATGCTGCGGTGCTCGCCGTTGTGATCGGGCCAGAGCATGATGTCGGCGAGGATGACCAGCTCTCTGTCGGCCTCGAGACGCGGGATGCGTGAGACCAGGGGCGAAAGGCCCAAAGAGTGCACGAGCTTGTCGATGTTCGCTCGCATCGCGGCGGTGTCGTCGACAAGGATGACAAAGTCGTCGCGTCTGCTGGCGACGAGTGCCAGCCCGCGGACAGCCGATTCCCAGAGCTGCCTGTCGGTGCCCGTGCCCGCAAGGATGACGCCTGCCATCTCGGAATGGGCTCGTTCGAGCGTCACATCCCGTGTGGAGATCCCCCAGGTGATCTCGCGGACCGAAGCGTGCGACACGCCCGCGGCAACGAGCGCGTTGACCAGCGTGGTGCTGGGCGCCAGGGCGAGTCCGTCGCCGGCTTCTTCGTTGAGTACCGCGGCGGCTCTCTGGACAAGGCTTCTTGCGTGGACCTCAAGCACCAGCGCACAACCGATGCTCCGAGCCGCGTCTGCAGCGATGCCGAACGATTTGGCACCGAATGCGTGGATGATCGTGGGCTCGTTGGACGTGCCCTCGGTCTGCTCGGCGATCTCACGGGCACGGAGGCTTCGGGTCCACGGAACGCCCCGATCGCGGTAGCCGACGATCTGCACGCCAGGGATGTCCGCAAAGCGACTCTGCGTGTCCTCGGGCATGGCCATGATTGTGCGCCAGCCGGCGTCGACGAGTCCGATGGCGATCTTCCGGATCAGCCGGAGCTCACGATGGGCAAAGTCTCGATCGATGATCAGCAGCACGCGCACAGCGGGTCATACCTCGCTTGGGATTCGACGCCCCGACAGATCCACCGGGCATTCCTGGATCCCGGCTTTGCCCTCTGCGACAGAGGTTGTTCTCCACAGACCGACCCAATGGTCGGTTTCGACCTTGGCCAGTGAGAATGTCGGCGTTCCCGAGCCCGAACGGACAACATCCGAAGGCGCTTCATGCCAGGGCCACCATGGGCGGAGGTCCTTGGCTTCGGTGTGCCCGATACGCCCCGCAAAGCCCTCCCACTGCCCGGGATCGTTGACGACTTCGGAGACCGTGACGAGGTCCTTCTCGGCAGACTGCGCCGGGTCGAGCGTTGGGATGCACGCGAGCAGGCCCCGTGTGTACGGATGAAGTGGACGCTGGAAGATTGTCGGAGTCGACGCGTATTCGACGACGCGTCCGGCGTACATGACACAGACCACGTCGGCGTACTCTGCGACGACGCCGAGGTCGTGCGTGATGAGCACGGCCGCCATGTCGTGCTCTTCCTTGAGAGAACCGATGAGGTCGAGAATCTGCTTCTGGACCGTCACATCGAGGGCGGTCGTGGGCTCGTCGGCCAGCAGGAGCCTCGGCTGGCACGCCAGCGCCATCGCAATCATCGCTCGCTGGCGCATGCCGCCAGAGAACTGGTGCGGATAGGCGCGGAGGCGGTGGTCTGCGTCTTCGATGCCCACCTGCTGAAGGGCCTCGATGGCAATCGCTTTGGCAGCGGTTCCGGCTACGCCGCGGTGGAGTCTGATGGCTTCGAGGATCTGCTCACCGATGGAGTAGACCGGGTTGAGGCTGGTCATGGGCTCCTGGAAGATCATGGCGATCTCTCCGCCTCGGATGTGGCGAAGTCTGCTCCCGTTGACCTTGAGCAGATCGATCTGGCCCGATTCGGATTCGAATAGAATGCGTCCCCGATCGACGCGCGAGGGGGGGCTCGGGATGAGCTTGAGCATGCTCATCGCGGTGACGCTCTTGCCGCAACCCGATTCGCCAACGATGGCGACTGTTTGCTTTGGATAGACGGCAAGGCTCGCACCGTCGACGGCCTGGATGCGCGGGGCGCCCGCGTTGTCAAATGAGACGGCCAGATCGTCGATGCGCAGCAGCGGCTTTGTTGCTTTCTCGATCACTTGCGGGCCCTCTTGGGATCGAAGGCCTCGCGGAGCCCCTCACCGACAAAGTTCAGCGCCAGGAGCGTGAGCCCGAGCAGGATGCAGGGGAATGCCAGCATCCACCATTCGGAGCGGTGCTTGTTGATCGCTTCGAGGCCGTCGGCGGCGAGGTTGCCCCAGCTGGGTAAAGGCGGTTTGACACCGATGCCAAGGAAGCTCAGGAAGCTCTCCTGCAGGATCGCCTGAGGCACGGTGAGAGTGGTGTACACAATGATCGGGCCCAGCAGATTGGGGAGCAGGTGCCTGAGGAACTGGCGGTGGAGCGGGACCCCGATCGCGCGTGCGGCTTCCATGAAGGGCTGGGCCTTGAGACTCAGGACCTGGCCCCGGATAACACGGGCCATGGTGAGCCAACTCACACCCCCGATGGCAACCAGAAGGATGGTGATGTCGATCGCGGTTCGTGCGCCGGTGGAGAGCTCTTTGGAAGGGATCGCGGCTCGGGCTTGCTGCTGGAGTGAAGACCTGAGAGCAGCATCGTCAAAGAGGAGTTCTCGCACCGATTTGCGTGAGGTGTCAAGACCCCGCTCGATGGCGATTTCCCGGGCTTGGTTCTGAACGTAGGCGTTCCGTGGGCCCTGCTTGCTGACGTATTTTTCGACCAGCGCATCACCGGCGACCGCCAGGAGCACAACGAGAAGAATGTAAGGGAGGCCGTAGATAATATCGACGGTTCGCATCATGACCGCGTCGACTTTGCCACCTGCGTAACCCGCGATGACGCCATAGAGCGTTCCGATCGTGACGCTGATGAGCGCCGCGGCGATGCCGATGCCCAAGCTGATCCCGCCGCCGGTGAGGACTCTGACGAGAACGCTCCGCCCGAGTTTGTCGGTGCCGAGTGCCGTGCCGTCCCAGTGCTTGCGCATGTCCTTGGCGATCGGTCCCTCTGTTGCATCGATGGCCTGGCTGGATTTGACGTTGTGTGACTGAGCGATCCGCTCCACGGTTTCGAAGGGAACGCCTTCGTTGAAGCGCCGGGCTCGTTCGGAGTCGATGGGCGTCCAGATGGGCGGGAGCCTGCCCTGGCCCGGATCACCTGCGTTGTACCAGGGGGTGGAGTCGCCCTCGGGCGCACTCGGAGCGGGCGAGAGTGTCCAGGGCAAGGAACCAAGGCAGACGACCGCAACGGCAAGGAGAAAGATCATTCCCGCCAAGCCAACCTTGCTGCGCGTGAGTGGATTGTCCTTTGCTCTGGGCGGAGCTGCCAACGCTGGTACGGATGCCTCTTCCATTGGCCTGAGCATACACCGGACAGAACACCCCGGTCGCGAAGCTGAACAGCACCCGACTGCCCATCCGAGTCGTCTCTTCCGTAGTATGGGCCATGAGCAAGGCATACCTGAGTGGTGTCAAGGCGTGGTCTGCGGGGCAGGATCGGTTGCTTGCCAGGACACGCATATTCGACCTTTACGAGACCGACTGGACCTGCCACGAGAACGGAGAGAAATCCGGGAGTTTCGTCCAGATCCGCTCACGGGACTGGGTCAACGTCATCGCCCTCACCCCGAACGATGAGCTGGTGATGGTCGAGCAGTTCAGGTTCGGGGTCGGGCAGGTCACACTGGAACCCGTCGCGGGGATCGTCAAAGCGGGTGAAGACCCGATGGACACTTGCGCCCGGGAGCTCCTCGAAGAAACCGGTTACGTCTCGGAATCGCAGGCAATACCCATCGGCTGGACGCACACGAACCCGGCGATCCTCAGCAATCGCTGCCATGTCGGGCTTCTGAAAGCAGTCCGCCCCACAGACATTCGACGGTTTGATCGCCACGAGCAGCTTGTCACGAGACTCGTCCCGGCTTGCCAGCTCCGCGAGCTGATCGCGCGGGGCGTCATCACGCATTCGCTCGCGGTCTGCGCGATCTCGTTCTACCTCTCGATGAGAGGTTAATTCTGCTCGAGCCTCTGGAGCAGCCTGAGACCAGAGCGCCAGATCGAGACGGCGATGGGTTCGTTGTAGGACCCGAGGAGCACCTTGCCCGTGATACCGTAGTTGAGTCGCTCAGCGCCGATGACGACGGCTTCGAGCTGAAAGTACACCTCGTTCGCCTCGCCCGTGAGTGGAGAGATCGGGATCTCGCCGCCACCGAACGCGGTGAGTGTTTCGAGTCGAATCTCTCTGCTTCCAAGGGGCTCGAGCGTCTTGATTCTGGCCCGGATATTCTGGCCCGGCGCACTCGAAGAACGGAACGAGATCTCGTCGCCCACCCCGACGGGCGTGTGCGAGAGCGATGATTCGCGGACGAGACCCCTGATGACCCATTCGCCCGAACCGACGTGCGCGATCTTGTCGCCTGCGACAGAGAATTTGCCCTGAGAGGTCATGGGCAGGATCTCCAGCACCACGGCGTCATCAAGGGCTTTCAGCTCCGTGCGTGCCAGCTGCGCTTCCTTGCGCGCAAGATTGAATCGAGCCGACTGCGCGGTCTCTCTCTGGATCGCGGCGGCCGACGGGTTCTCGGCTAGGTAGGCCTCGGACAGCAATATGGCTCGTTCGAGTTCGTAGCGCGCGAGGGCGACATCCTGCTCGAATCCGGGATTCTGAAACTTGGCCAGCACAGCGCCCCGCTCGATCCGGTCTCCCGGATAAGAGCCGATGGATTCGATGTAACCATCTCCGGTGGCGTAGTAGGAGCTCTCGTATTCGAGCCCGACGGCGCCGAGCGCCATGACGGGCCTAGGGACCGGGACGAATACCAGGAACGCCGGAGCAAGGGCGAAGAGCGCTGTTGCCAGAACGCCCGCCCGCAGGCGGTGCTGATGGGCTTCTTCGGAATGGATGAGATAGTTGCCCACGTTTTTGCTGGTTCGGTAGAACTCCATCCCGCCGTAGAACACGGCAAGACCGATGCCGAGATAGAGGAACTTCGTCGCAAGGAGCGCGGAGATGCCCATGACGATGGTTATTTTGTAGATGGCGCCGAGGACTCCGAACACGATCAGGCCCGCGTTCATCGTGCGACTGAAGCGGCTGTACGGCATTGGGATGCCAACAAAAATCCGCTTGATGAGCGCAATGGCTCTCTTCTGAGCCGTGGATCTCAGGTTCGGGATCTCCAGGAGATCGCTGAGGATGTAGTAGCCGTCAAACCGCATGAGCGGGTTGAGGTTGGCTAGGATGGTTGCAACGCCCGCTACAACTACGATGTCGAACGCGATCAGGCGCACAGAGGCCGAGGGCGCTATCGCCCAGACGAAGATCGCAAGCGCTGCGATAAAGAGCTCGACATAGACACCCGCGAGCACGACAATCAGTCGCTCGGCGCGTTTGGTAAAGCCCCAGGATGAGGTGCAATCGCAGTAGGCACAGGGCGTCCCGGCGATAAAGAATGCGCCGATCTCGGGCACTTCACCGCCGAGGATTTTGCAGGCATATGCATGCCCGAATTCGTGGATGAGCTTCAGCGAGACAAGCGCGACCCACATGCCCAGCAAGCGTTCGGGTGTGAACACATCCCCAATAGGGGTAAAGAACGTTCCCCAGTTTTTGAGCAACAAGAGGAACGCAGAGCCAACGACCAGCAACCAGACCATCAGCGTCCACTTGGTAAAGACCCAGGAGACGAGGTGCTTGGTTCGATCGAGGAATGAATCCGGGTTGATCAGCGGAACCTGCATGAACAGGAATCCGGTGATGCGCTGGGTCTTCTTGGCCCGGATCTTCATCTGCCGACGGCGATAGAGGGTTTCGTTGTTCGGGACGGGCAGGTTCAGGAATCCAAGGCTGTGCAGGCTCAGGATGAACTGATAGAAATTCTCTTCGTCGTCCTGCTCGACTCTCCCTTCTGCGACGAGCTTCTCGAAGACTTCGCCAAGTTGGCGATCCTCAGAGAGACCGGCACAGAGCTGGTAATCGGCCTCGCTGAGCTTGTGTACAGCGAGCGTGAGCGGGTCGCGAAAGACATAGGAGACCTCACCACGGAATACGTGGCGGTGGACGTCCAGGTCCTTGCGGATACCGACCTGCGTCTGGCGCAGGCGCGGGGCAATCGGTTCTGTTCCGGCGGGGTGACTCATAGCCAGAAGTTCGTCCTGAAGTAGTTCACGAGACGGTGAGAGCCAACCCACCATACAGGCCGATCACCAAAGCTCACGCGGGCCATTCCCTCCATGCCCGGCATCATCCATTCGTGAGCGACCTGAAGCTTTGCTTCCGTGATGTAGACGGTCTTGCCGCTGACGGGCTTTGCCACCGGGAGCACCCTGGTGAGCTGGAGGTCCGAGACTTCTTCGGGCCTCGCGTTTGGTGCGAACGCTCCGACCGTGCCAGCGGTGAGGTCCGCCGCGATGCGCTGGGGCATCTCGATGTCCAGTGTCCAGTCGCCGAGCTTTGCGATCTCATACATCGGGGTGCCGAGCGTCATGACCTCACCGATACGGGTGCGCAGGTCGCCCGACATGATCTGGCCATCGAAGGGGGCCACGATTCGTGTCTGCGCAATCTGGCGTTCGACCTCGGTCAGATTCGCGGTGCTGAGCTGCTGCTCTGCCTTTGCGAGTTCCGCTTCGACGCCCTTGCCCTCGCTGATGGCTTTGTTCTCATTGATCTGAGCGATCCGGATCTCGGCGCGGAGACGCTCTCTCTCGACCTGCAGATCGGAATCGTCCATGACAGCGAGCAGCTGCCCCTGGCTTACCGTATCGCCCGCGGTCGCGTGCACGCTCAGCAGCACGCCCTGGATGGGCGTCCCGATGTGACGCACCACGCTCGGCTTGACCATCGCTGGCGCCGAAACGGTGTAGTCGATCGTGCCGAAGCAGATCCACGCAGCCGCGCCGAGCCCGAGCAGACCCGCGCACTTTCGACCCCAGCCACGAGGCGAGAACGTTCCCCGGATTGCCTTCGAGACTGCTCGCTTTGTGTGCCCGTAGAGCGAGCGGTTTGCTCGCTCGAGCAGACCGAACGCGGGCGCGTAGGGCTGCATCAGCTTTTCGACTGTATCGATCTCTTCGTCGTTGAAGGGGAGCTCTATCCTCCGACGGAGGCAGACCACCATGCTCGTCCCATCGCCCGCGTCAATCGGGATGGTTGCGATGCAGGCATTCCCGAGCTTGTCGCACCAGCGTTTGTGGACTCGGTAGCCATCGTCCGGAGTCGAGGCCTGAGCTGAAGCGGGCTGGTAGACGATGCGCGAACCGCGATCGACGGCCTCGCCCATGGCATCGCACATCAGGCGTGTCGCTTCGGCCCGCTCGCTGACCTCGTCGAACCCCGATACAGCCTGGACTTTGGTTCGTGGCCCTTCGGCAGTACCGATGGCAGCCAGCTCACAACCGAGCTTGGTTCGCAGGCTGGAGACAAGCGCAAACGCCATCTCGACACCTGAGGTGTAGCCGGCCGCCTTTGACATGCTCGCATCCGGCGCGGCCTGAACAGGAGCGCGGTTCGAAGCCTCGATCCGTGAGGCGCCCATAGCAAGCTGTGATGCAAACGATTCGAGCAGCTCTCGGTACATCGATGCAGGGTGCTCTTCCGAGCATCGCACAACGATCGTCAGGACACCGATCATGGCGCCGTGGATATCGCGGAGAATGACCGAGATCAGGGCGATCTGGAGCAGCGCATTCTTTGAGTTGTAGCGATGCGCCATCGGCTGCGCCTCGCGCATCGAGGCGTCCATGACCTGCTGTACGGGCTTCTTCCAGAATTTCGGGTCTGTCGAGCCTGTGTGGTAATAGTCTTCCACGACCTCGGCCCCGAACCTTGCTGAGATCGCTCCGTACGGGCTCTGAAAGCCCTGGACGATCGCCGCCGAGGCTCGCTTGTAGAAGCTCGCCTGGGATTCGCTCCGGAGAGCGAGGCCGTTGATCAGCCCGGAGATCTTGCGGACCATCCCGGTCTTCTGCAGATCACGAGGCTCATTCGATGTTGTTCCAACCGCTTCCATATATCTCTCGCACTCCGCGGATGTCTTTAGAGCAGGCTGTCCATGATCGAGTTCTCGGTGCGCACTTCGTCGAGTTTGATAGTGTTGAAGAAGGCGAAACCGGACTCGAAGGCATCCTCGCGGACGAGCCTGCACCTCAGGCACCTGGCAAAGAGGATGGGCAGCTCGAGCTCGCCTTTTTCGATCTCCAGCTTGTAGACATCGCCGACTCGCAGCGGTACGTTCGACATGATTCGGCAGCCGCCCGGAGACACATCTCCCGTCACACCTTCGATCGTGGGCTCATTGATGGCGCTTGCATTCGCGGATCGGATCTGCACACCGGATTGCACCTCGTGCCGTTCGGATGAACGCAACCTCCGTATGGCTTCGGGGGTCTGCTGCTCGAGTTCCTTGAGCAGGTCGTGCGCCCAATCATCGAACCCGCTGCCGTGTGTCTGCTCTGCACCCATGGGCTACTCCTGATTCGATTGCATTACTTCTTTCGTGAACGATTCTGTTGGCCTCTGTCGTTCTGAGCCGCTGCGGCCTGGTTCTCATCGACCTTGTTCGATGTTCCGAAACCGGCCCGGAGCATGGTCCAGAACTTGCCGACGAAGCCGTCGGAAGCCCGCGTGTATTTGCTTTCTTCTTCGGCTTCCGCGTGAACCTGCTCAACGTCGCCCTCCCGATTCACGGGATTGAACACGTCTTCGAAGACAACTTCATCACCGGTAGCGGGTCCGTCCGAGAACTGGATATCGGCCGCCCCTACCGCCTCGGCGAGTTCGCTGAGTTCCTCGATCTCCGAGGTGATCCAATTCAGGGTCTGCTCGGCGGTTGGCATCCCGAGAGGTTCATTCGCCTGGGTTTGCGATTCGATGTTGGCATCTTCGAAGGCAGCATCATTTCCTGGAGTCGCAACTGCTCCGGTCGGTTGCATTGCGAACCCGGACCTTGCTGTTTGATCTGGCAGTGGCGCGTTCTCGGCAGCGGCGGCGGCTTCTGCCTCCGGCTCTGCTTCGTTCACGTTGGTAATCTCGATCGTCAGCGTACGCTCGATCGTCTCGCCGCCCGAGTCCGTCACGCGCACGGTGATCTGGTGTGATGTATCGAACTCATAATCCAAGGCCTTGTTGCCTGTCACCATTATGTTGCCAGCTTCGTCGATCGCAAAGCGACCACCTGCATCGTCCACAAGCTCGAAGCTGAAACGCTCGTTGGAATCTGGGTCATGCGCCGTGACATTCCCGACCACCGTCCCGGCAGCGGCGTTCTCGGAGACCGTGCCGCCCGTGAAGGTCAAGGCCTCGGGGCCCTCGTTCACATCGCCCACCTGGATCGTCAGCGACCGCTCGATCGTCTCGCCGCCCGAGTCGGTCACGCGCACCGTCACCTCGTGGCTGGGTGACGATTCGTGGTCAAGGCTTGCGCCCTCGGCCACCGAGATGTTCCCGTCAGAGTCGATCACAAAGCGCCCGTCGGCGTCGCCAACCAGCTCGTACGTGTGCGTGTCGCTTGAGTCCTGATCCACCACCGCTGCGGTGGCGACCACCGTGCCGGCCGGCGCGTTCTCGGGGACAGAGCCTCCCGTGAAGGTCACGGCCTCGGGGCCCTCGTTGACGTCACCGACTGTGATCGTGATGACCTTATCGATTGTATTGCCCGCGCTATCCGAGCCTATCACTTCGATTTCGATGACCGGAGTTGATTCATGATCAAGCGAGATGCCCTCACGGAGCTTGAGCAGACCGGTTTCTGTGACTTCAAACCGGCTGTCACTCACCGCGTAGCCCGCATCGTCATTTGCGTCCGGGTCAATCAGCCCCAGCTGGCCCACTACAGCGCCAGGCACGCCTTCGGGGACCGTGCCTCCCGTGAAAGTCACGTCCTCCGGACCCTCGTTCACATCGTCCACCTGGATCGTCAGTGACCGCTCGATCGTCTCGCCGCCCGAGTCGGTTACGCGGACCGTCACCTCGTGGCTGGGCGACGATTCGTGGTCCAGGCTCGCGCCCTCGGCCACCGAGATGTTTCCGTCAGAGTCGATCACGAAGCGACCGTCGGCGTCGCCAACGAGCTCGTACGTGTGCGAGTCGCTTGAGTCCTGATCCACCACCGCTGCGGTGGCGACCACCGTGCCGGCCGACGCGTTCTCGGGGACCGTGCCTCCCGTGAAGGTCACGGCCTCGGGGCCCTCGTTCACATCGCCCACCTGGATCGTCAGCGACCGCTCGATCGTCTCGCCGCCCGAGTCGGTCACGCGGACCGTCACCTCGTGGCTGGGCGACGACTCGTGATCCAGGCTGGCGCCCTCGGCCACCGAGATATTTCCGTCCGAGTCGATCACGAAGCGCCCGTCGGCGTCGCCGACCAATTCGTAGGTGTGCGAGTCGCTTGAGTCCTGATCCACCACCGCTGCGGTGGCGACCACCGTGCCGGCGGCCGCGTTCTCGGAGACCGTGCCGCCCGTGAAGGTCACGTTCTCCGGGCCCTCGTTCACATCGCCCACCTGGATCGTCAGCGACCGCTCGATCGACTCGCCGCCCGAGTCGGTCACGCGCACCGTCACCTCGTGGCTGGGCGACGACTCGTGGTCAAGGCTCGCGCCCTCGGCCACCGAGATGTTCCCGGCCGAGTCGATCACGAAGCGACCGTCGGCGTCGCCCACCAGCTCGTACGTATGCGTGTCGCTTGAGTCCTGATCCACCACCGCTGCGGTGGCGACCACCGTGCCGGCCGACGCGTTCTCGGAGACTGTGCCGCCCGTGAAGTCAATCGCGGTTGGCGCGTCGTTTACCGGCTCAACATTGACAACGATCGAACCCGAAGCCGACTGCGTCTCCGATTCGGCGGCACCAAGCTGCGATTCATGCATTGTCGTTTCAACTGGAGTGTTGATTCCGACTTCTCGCAGGCGGATGTTATCGAGCAGGATGCCTACATTGTCGCCACCAGAATGCGAGAATGTCAGGTCGAAGACGGTCGGCTCGCTGACCTCGACAACGATGGTCGCAGTCTTAAAGTCCTCGTTCCACGCGACCTGGAATTCGGCATCAACGAGGCCGTTCGCTGCGGCTACCGAGAGGACATCATTCTGCGCCCCTCGGTTGTTGCCGGCGACATCGAATGATATTTCATAACGCCCGGGTTGGAGTGTCGGCGGATCTTTGAGTGTGATCGTACCGGCGTTTCCTGTCGAGCCATCCATGTCGAGGTAGAGTCCGTTCCCCGGCTGCAGATCCCAGTATCCGTTGCCAATGACATCGACCGTGCCCTCGGTGACCTGCCACTTGTCGAACTGGTTGTAGTTGAGTTGGCCGCTCCCACCGTGCTCCGAGTTGAACGATTCATTGAGAATGTAATCGGTGCCTCGGGTTGCATCGACCTGAACACCAAGCTCCATGACCCCATGAAAGTTCTCTGGAGGTGTCACAGTCAACCCATTGATCTGATCCGCTGACAGCGACCAAGTCCCATCGCCATTGTTCTGACCCGCGGAGAGGGTCGCACCTTCGGGAACGTTCGTGATCGTCAATTCGTATTCCGTATCGGCTTCGATCGCACCGATGTCGATCGTCAACGGGATCGGAGAATCTTCCGCACCCGCAACATCAGTGAGCGTGAGTGCGGGCCCCTCAAAGACATCGCCTACCTGGATCGTCAGCGACCGCTCGATCGTCTCGCCGCCCGAGTCGGTCACGCGCACCGTCACCTCATGGCTGGGCGACGACTCGTGGTCCAGGCTCGCGCCCTCGGCCACCGAGATGTTCCCGGCCGAGTCGATCACGAAGCGACCGTCGGCGTCGCCCACCAGCTCGTAGGTGTGCGTGTCGCCAGCATCGGGATCGGTGACTGCTGCCGTAGCGACTACCGTTCCGGCAACCGCGTTCTCGGAGACCGTGCCGCCTGCGAATTCCATGCCCGTAGGCGCTTCATTCATGATCCACGGCCGAATAGCGCCCGTTCCATACCAGTTACCATCATTCTCAATGATCTGCCCTGCAACCCAGATGGTGCCGCCATTGAGCCTGGCCAGATTGTCGACCGTCACGTCTCCATGGACGTAGATATCGCCGTCAAGTTCGATGTATCCGCCGTTGATCGTCAGTGTACCAAAGCTCGTGCCCGCGCCCGAGACCGAGGCGTTGCCCTGCAGCTCCACCGTCGCGCCCGTCGCGTCGACCGTGTTGCCGTTGTCCGTGTAGATGCCAGAGATCTCAAGCTCGCCCTCGATCGTCACCAGACCCGAAGCATTGGCGATCGTCACGTTGTGCAGCTCGCCCGCACCCCCGCCCGTCGAGATCGTCTGGGCCCCATCGCCCGAGAGCACGATCGTCGCCGACCCGTAGTAGTTCGTGTCCGTCGTCGTGACGTTGCCCGTCACCGAGATCTCGCCCCCGTTGATCCGGGCGGCCGACTCGATCGTCAGGTCACCGTCGACCTGCATCTGGGCGATCTCGAAGTACCCGCCGTTGAGCGTCACGTCGCCGAAGCTCGTGGCAGAGCCCGAGACCGAGGCGTTGCCCTGCAGCTCCACCGTCGCCCCCGTCGCGTCGACCGCGTTGCCGTTGTCCGTGTAGATGCCAGAGATCTCAAGCTCGCCCTCGATCGTCACCAGGCCCGAAGCATTGGCGATCGTCACGTTGTGCAGCTCGCCCGCACCCCCGCCCGTCGAGATCGTCTGGGCACCGTCGCCCGAGAGCACGATCGTCGCCGACCCGTAGTAGTTCGTGTCCGTCGTCGTCACGTTGCCCGTCACCGAGATCTCGCCCCCGTTGATCCGGGCGGCCGACTCGATCGTCAGGTCACCGTCGACCTGCATCTCGGCGATCTCGAAGTACCCGCCGTTGAGCGTCACGTCGCCGAAGCTCGTGGCAGAGCCCGAGACCGAGGCGTTGCCCTGCAGCTCCACCGTCGCCCCCGTCGCGTCGACCGCGTTGCCGTTGTCCGTGTAGATGCCAGAGATCTCAAGCTCGCCCTCGATCGTCACCAGGCCCGAAGCATTGGCGATCGTCACGTTGTGGAGCTCGCCGGCCCCGTTGCCCGTCGTGATCGTCTGGGCGCCGTCGCCTGAGAGCACGATCGTCGCAGACCCGTGGTAGTTCGTGTCCGTTGTCGTGACGTTGCCCGTCACCGAGATCTCGCCCCCGTTGATCCGGGCGGCCGACTCGATCGTCAGGTCACCGTCGACCTGCATCTGGGCGATCTCGAAGTACCCGCCGTTGAGCGTCACGTCGCCGAAGCTCGTGGCAGAGCCCGAGACCGAGGCGTTGCCCTGCAGCTCCACCGTCGCCCCCGTCGCGTCGACCGCGTTGCCGTTGTCCGTGTAGATGCCAGAGATCTCAAGCTCGCCCTCGATCGTCACCAGGCCCGAAGCATTGGCGATCGTCACGTTGTGCAGCTCGCCCGCACCCCCGCCCGTCGAGATCGTCTGGGCACCGTCACCCGAGAGCACGATCGTCGCCGACCCGTAGTAGTTCGTGTCCGTCGTCGTGACGTTGCCCGTCACCGAGATCTCGCCCCCGTTGATCCGGGCGGCCGACTCGATCGTCAGGTCACCGTCGACCTGCATCTGGGCGATCTCGAAGTACCCGCCGTTGAGCGTCACGTCGCCGAAGCTCGTGGCGCTGCCCGAGACCGAGGCGTTGCCCTGCAGCTCCACCGTCGCCCCCGTCGCGTCGACCGCGTTGCCGTTGTCCGTGTAGATGCCAGAGATCTCAAGCTCGCCCTCGATCGTCACCAGGCCGGACGTGTTGGCGATCGTCACGTTGTGCAGCTCGCCCGCACCGCCGCCCGTCGAGATCGTCTGGGCACCGTCGCCAGACAGCACGATCGTCGCCGACCCGTAGTAGTTCGTGTCCGTTGTCGTGACGTTGCCCGTCACCGAGATCTCGCCCCCGTTGATCCGGGCGGCCGACTCGATCGTCAGGTCACCGTCGACCTGCATCTGGGCGATCTCGAAGTACCCGCCGTTGAGCGTCACGTCGCCGAAGCTCGTGGCGCTGCCCGAGACCGAGGCGTTGCCCTGCAGCTCCACCGTCGCCCCCGTCGCGTCGACCGCGTTGCCGTTGTCCGTGTAGATGCCAGAGATCTCAAGCTCGCCCTCGATCGTCACCAGGCCGGACGTGTTGGCGATCGTCACGTTGTGCAGCTCGCCCGCACCCCCGCCCGTCGAGATCGTCTGGGCACCGTCGCCAGACAGCACGATCGTCGCCGACCCGTAGTAGTTCGTGTCCGTTGTCGTGACGTTGCCCGTCACCGAGATCTCGCCCCCGTTGATCCGGGCGGCCGACTCGATCGTCAGGTCACCGTTGATGACGACATCGCCATCGATCTCAACGTATCCACCGTTGATGACGACATTCTCGAACGGCCCATCCGATGCGGAGAGCGTTTCGTTGCCGCTGAGGACGTAAGTTTCCATGACGTTTGCGACATTGATGTCGACGACTTCCTCAATGGTTTCGCCGGCTTCGTCTGTCACACGCACCGTGATCTGGTGAGAAGTCTCTGATTCATAGTCTAAGTCTGCGCCATCGGCAACAGTGATGACGCCGTTCTCATCGATTCTGAATCGCCCGTTGGCATCGTCGACGAGCTCATACGTGTGCGTGTCGTTTGCATTTGCATCGACAACGGAAGCCGTAGCCACCACTGTGCCCGCGGCTGCGTTCTCGGAGACCGTACCGCCAGTCATCTCGATATCAGTTGGGGCAACATTGACACCAGCGAGCGCCGCGATCTGATCGGCCCCGAGCTGGTCGCCGAATATCTCGACTTCCGCGATGGATCCGCGGAAGAAATCTCTCAGATTATTCGCGCTGAGATCGCTGCTCGTCCATGCGTTGGCCCCGATGACAATCGGTTCCTCGTTGCCGGATCCGCCCGAATTCGAACCCAGGCCGCCGGTGTACGCATCGGTGTCGGCGAGCTGCCCGTTGACGAAGAGCTGGAGCCCCTCGGAGCCGAATGAAATCGCAACATCGTTCCATTCGCCAGCCTGAATGTTGACATTCGATCTCAGCGTATAGCTGGACGTGGTGCTCTGGAGTCGCAGTTCCACTTCACCGTTCTTGACCCATACGGTCAGGTGGCCGCCGTCGTCATAGTCCCTGGAGTCCTTGGAGAGCAGGCCCTGCGTTCCGCTGACGGAATCAGCGTTGAATCGCAGGTGGACCGTGCCGTTGTCCAGGAGCATGTCGCTCTCGTGCTCCAGCACGATGTGGTCGTTGCCATCGAAGTAGGCGCCGCCGTTGCTGTCTGCTTCGGGATCGCCGTGGAGAGTGCCGCCGGCTTCGCCGGCAAGGTCGTGCACACCGCGGTCAGTAAAGTGCCAGCTGTGCAACGGGTTGAGCGATTCGCTCGTATCCGGATCGGGTGTACTGACGGCCCCATCGGAAAGCGACACGTATTCGACGTTCTCGTAGTCGATTGTAAACGAACCGGTATCGGTTTCAACGATGATTCGATCAGATCCGAGGATCACTCTGTCGCTGCTGAATTGAGACAGATCGATGGTGTTGCTTCCACCGTTGCCGTCGATGCTGTACCGCGACCCGTCGGTCGGCTGAGAGAACGAAAACGTGTCGTCGTACTCCGATCCGATCGCACCCTCGATGCTTGTCAGCGTGTCTACACCGTCGGAGCCGGTGTTCTGGCTGACCCCGTCGAGCGTGAGATCGAGCTGAATCGAACCTGGGGCCGTGGAGTAGTCGGCAATATCGTGGCCAGCGCCGCCATCGAGAGTGTCATCGCCGCCATTGCCGGCAAGAATATCGTCGCCGTCGCCACCGAGGAGCGTGTCGTCACCCTCTCCGCCGGAGAGAGTGTCATCGCCTCCCAAGCCTTCGAGCATGTCGTCGCCAGTACCACCATGAGCGCTATCTGCGGCATCTGTGCCCGTGAAGTGATCGTTGTGGGCAGTCGCGCCGTCCTGGACTTCGCCTGTATCTGCATCGACCCAGCTGGCCGACATGAGCACACGCTTTTCAAGGGGTTCGATCCCAAAGTCCGCTTTCTTCCGGGCCTTGCCGGGGTTGGCGTTGTTTGACTCATTCCCGTTGCGCTTCTTCTTTCCAAACATGGTGTGCTCCATCGTGACAGGCGTCATGCCGAAGAATGGCATGAACGGAATCAACGAGAGCATCGACAGTTCCGATAGCGAGCGGCAAAGGCCGCCACGGCTACCCCATGAAGTTTCAGAATGACAATCGTTCCAGCCCGCGCAAGCCGCACAGCTTCCGCCTGGAGAGACGTCCAATAATGCTCGTTCAAGCTCGGAGGATGACGCTCCCGGCCAGTCGGTGAACGCCGGCCTCGCGTAGCACACGCACAAACGGTCGGGCTCCGAATGCCCCATCGGGATCGCTTTGCCTGAATTCAAGGCGACAAGATGGAGAGACATCGAACACTCTTGAGTCCGAAAGAAGGCGCTTGATGCTTACCGTTCGAGTGTGGCTGTCGGGCCCATCGAGCAGATTGCTCGTTTTGAAAGTAACCTGATCGGCGACAGACTTTCGGATCGCCTTAGCGCTTTCCTGCACCACATTCATCGGCGAGGCACCAGCGATACACAGCGTCCCATTTGGCTTGAGCATGCTTTGCACATCAAATCCAGATGAGATACCCGCAAAGCCCGCCTTTGCAGTAATCACCAGATCAAACGAGGCCCGAACCATCGGTAGCCTTCCAACGATAACGGGCGCAGTCTTGGTATTGACACAGCGAGTGATCCGCCGCAGCTCGGCCGGCCCGAGACCCGCAAGGAGTACGGCCTTTCGCCCACGGGCGTTTTGTGTGAGATCTTGAATCAGACGGTCCGAGATCGACTCACCGACGCCGTGCACAGCAACTGCCGAAGCGTTGCCCTCTGCATATGAATCCAGCACACCCGTGATTTCTCGGGCGAGACGCAAACGCCTGGCCACCGTGCTCAATTCATGTTCGGCGCGATCGCGCTCCGGCGATTCGGGGCGCTGGGCGAGTTGCGTGCCGGAGTAAGTCAGCATCTCGCGGACAACTGCGAGGTTATCAGCCGTTTTCTGGCCTGCATGCGCAAGTTGCAAGGCCACGTCAACGGGCTCGGCGTGGAAGCTTGCGCCGGCAGCGGCCAGCCTGACCCAGAGGTTGTGATCCATCGTATAATGGAGTGATTCATCAACCCCGCCGATGCGCTCGAAGGCTTCCCTCAGCACAAACGCTTCGGGTTGCACGATCGATCTGCCGGCGAACCAACCCGAGATCAGGCGCAGGAGCGATTCTGGTGTGACAGGATCGGGCGGGATGGGTACGAATACATCTCGCCCTCGGGTGTCAACGAATCGGCACCGGCCGAGCACGACCTCGGCCCTCGATTCCTTCATCGCCTGAGAAAGACGCACCAGCCCTTCGGGGAGATACATGTCATCCGCGTTGAGCCAGCCAACATAGAAGCCGCTCGAAACCGCGAGGGCGCGGTTGATCGCGTTCGCCTGTCCCGAATCCGGACCTGACAGGACCTGTGTGATGGGTGAGCCGGGCGACGACATCGCGGATCTTGCGATCTCGAGCGTGCCGTCAACCGAGCCGCCGTCGGCAATGATGTGCTCGATCGACAATCCGAGGCGCGCTGCCTGAGCCACCGACTCGATTGCTTGAGGCAGGAACCGCGCCCCATTGAGTACCGGCGTGACAATGGTCAGCAATGGCCTTGACATCACGGCGCCCCGTTTTCGGCAGTCCTGCTCGCCCTTGAACGATCCCGATCAGAAGAGCTCTTCGAGGCGAACCTTTGGAAACACCTCAAGTTTGCCGCCCTCGGTCGCGTCTCTGATCCGACGGCCTTCCTGCTCGTATGCAAGTCTCGCAAAGCGGTACGCAAGCTCTGACTGCGAGAGGTCCGGGAGCTGCCAGCGCACTCCCGCGCCGAAATAATCATCCGCAAAGTGATCCGGATCGGACTCCTCAGAAACGACGAGCTTATTCGCCTGACCCGCTCGGTCGTAATGATGGTCCACGCCCAGGAGCACGACATCGGTAAACCCGAGATAGAACGCGAGCTGGAGCGAGACATACGTCACGGTGGCCCCCTGCCACATCGCATCGGTCAGGTCGAATGAGAACCTCGGCTCGTGGCGCGTGCGGAGCCAGAGCGTGTCTCGGCATCCCGGCAAGAACCGTCGGTGTTCCCACGCGAGGAACCGAAGCGCCGGCAGGTCCCGGATATCCGATGCAAACTGTTCGATCACATTCGGGTTCACCGCGCAGTAGTACCACCGAGACCATTGCTTGCAGGCCGGGTGCAGATAGATGCGGTTGCTTGCGATGACGAACTCATCCCGCAGCATCGACAGATCAGCGCCCGCCAGGCTCGGGCCGTTGCCCAGCACAAAGCAGCGTTTGCCCCAGTGGCGGTTTCGCATCGCTTCGAGTCTGGCTCGATTTTTCGCTCCAGGCAAAGACCCTGCCCACGCGCGATCGTCGGCCCCGGAGCTTCGCCCGCGGACGGCGCTCAGCCAGCGACGCAGGAGGTGCACCCTGCTGAAACTGGGCAGCTTGGCGCACTCGTTGACGCTGCGACAAGGCTCCTCGGTGCGGCCGATCTGGGCGGCCGATGTGGTCATCGCTTCGTGCCATCCGAAGAACCTGCCTCAGCCCCCGCGCCGGCTTTGGCTCTGGCCTTCGCCTTCTGCGGTTTCTTGGCGGACCGCGTTTCGACGACAACAGGCTCAGATAAATCTTCCTTGGACGGAGCCTTCTTCGGTGCCGGTTTCTTCTTCGAACGCTGCGCGGTCTTTGGTGCCGCCGCCTTTGGCTTGGCATCTGCGGCCGACTCGCCTTTGGAAGACGACACCTCGCTCTGCCTGGCCTTCTTGCTTGACCCAGAAGGGGCGCTCTGCCTGCGGAAGATCGCGGTGCGTGAAAGAGTGCCTACTCGCTCGAATCGGTCATCGCTCATCACCACCGCGTCCACAAACTTCGTGACGTCAGGCCAGTCATCCGAGCCGTAGTCGTCAACGATCAGGATGCCTCCCGGCGCTACGAGTTCGGCGTATCGCTGGTAATCGGCCTCGACCCCTTTGTAAGTATGATCGCCATCGATCACTATGACGTCGTAGGGGCCTTGCTTCTTGGCCTGCGCAAGAAGCTGATCGTCCGTTGAGAATCCCTCAAGGATCGATACGTCTTCCCGGCGAATCGAGGCACGCGTGAGGTTGCGCTCCACGGCTTCCCGGCTGACCTTCTGCCCTGTCAATGGATCCAGATGCTCGGGGCCGTAGTACCCATCGAATGGGTCGAGCAGTACAAAGTGCACACGCTTGTAGAAAGGCGACAGTGCCATGTGCATGAAGGCAGCGCCAACACCGAAGAGCACACCGATCTCGAGCACGTTGATCTCATCTCGTTGCTGCGACCGGGCCGCGAGCACCCGGGCAACGGCGTCTTCGGCGGTTGTCGCCAGCCGCCCCTCGCAGAGCGCTTCGATGTGCTGCACCTTCCGTTCCAGGTACCTGAGTTCCTTCTGCGAAACTTCGATCCCGAGTTTTTTGCCCAGATCACCCTGAACCTCTTTCATGAAGTCAGCGCTGATCAGGCGACCAAACTGGGCATAGCCCTCGCCCCGGAGGCGCCCGGTCAGCGATGAAGCATTCTTGAGATTCCGGTCGATCACCTCGATGCGTTCGGTCGACTTGGCGATCTCCTGACGTGCCGAGTCCAGCGCCTCCTTCATCGCGGTCTGGAGTCCCGCCTTGCGGAGACGGTCTTGCTCGGAAACGCGTTCATTGAGCGTGGTTTCGGTGTTCTGCAGTGATGCCTCCAGACGCTCGCCTGCTTCCTGGAGCAGCTTGAACTGCCTGGCCAATTCGCCCGTCTGAGCGATCGCCTCGTCAAACCGCTTGGCGGATGCGCTCTGGCCTGAAGTCACTTTCGCGAGATCCTGCCCGAATCGTTCAACAGTTTCCGCAAGCTTTGCGGCCCTGGCGTCGGAAGACTTGACCGCGGCGTCGAGCGCCTCGCGTGTTGCCCGGTCTCGCAGCGCTTCACCAAGCTGCTCGGAGTCCGATGTGTAATCTTCTCTCAGCGACGAGATCAAGCGCTCGAGCTCGTCGCGGCTTTCCTTGGCATCTTTGATTGATTTGAGCAGGTTCGTAAACGTTGCTCTCGTGCCCTTGTCGAACTGTTCGAGCCAGACCTCGGTGTCGTCGTACCGATCGTTGAGCACTTTGAGCCGCCTGGTCGTCCCGTGGAGATAGACAGCGATCGCAGAGAGGACCTTGCCAGCGACGCCGACAAGGCCGGCCAGGAGCACGACCGCAAGCACCGTCAGCGAGGCGATGTCCAGTGCTATCCCGAGGCCTGCGCACGCAACCGCAAGTGTCAGGAGCGCCGCAAAGCCTCCGAGCAGCTTGCGCCGCTTCGAGCTGTCTGATAGCATTTCTACGAAATCCACGCTCCAGCCTCCCATGCCGATCGGGGCAACCGCGATTCACCGACCAGAGTTTAGCAGCCACCCCGGGTCTGCTCAGGCAAACGGGGCCCGGCCCTCATAGATCCACGGATACTCTCGCCCGATGAGCCCGGGACGCGTCTGCGGGTACCAGAGCCGACGCCTGCTGCTCCGATCGACGACTCGAAACTGTACGGCATCGACTCGACGATCGAAGTTCTTCTCATACGGGATCCCCAGACTGGCACTCAGCCGGTAATTCCCCGCTTCGAGCAAGCCGCCGTCGACCTGAAACTCGGCCGTGTAGCTCCCTCGCCGACGGCGCCCGACGTGGGCGGGATCGTAATCCGCATCGCCCGAGCTGAGCACAACGATTCCCTCGGCCGTCTCGATCCGGCAGAATGCGTGCACTCCCTCGATATCCTCGTTGATGTCGTAGGACATCCTCACGCGCAGCGGCTGGGCCATCTCAATCTCGCCAGAGCAGTTGCCGTCGATCGAGATCACCGAGAGTTCGCGGATACACAGAGGCTTGTCGGGCACCGGCTCGAACTCGACGAATGCGTTGTTGACGCTTCGATCTCGCTGGGTGGCGCTGCTGTAGTGATCGACCACGCGCGAAGTCGCGCCGATGCTCACGAGCCTGCCGCGATCAAGCTCGAGCGCTCGGTCGCAGAGCTGTTCCACGGTCTGCTTGCTGTGGCTGACGAACAAAACTGTCCGCCCGCTGCGAATGAGCTCCTGCATCCGCGCCGAAGAGCGACGCTTGAATTCCGCGTCTCCGACGCTCAGGACCTCGTCAACGAGCAGGATCTCTGGCTCGAGCATCACCATCACCGCAAATGCCAGCCGAACACGCATGCCGCTGGAGTACCGTTTGACAGGCACATCAATGAAGGGCCTGATGCCCGAGAACTCAACGATGTCGTCGAACTTCTGGCGGATCTCGCTGCGCTTGATCCCCAGGATGACGCCGCTGAGCATGACATTCTCGCGCCCGGTCAGCTCAGGATTGAACCCGACACCGACCTCGAGCATTGAGCCGATGCGCCCGCGTGTCACGACCCGGCCAGCCGAGGGCCGAGTAAGCCTGGAAATGATCTTCAGAAGCGTGCTCTTGCCGGCGCCGTTCCGCCCGATAATCCCGAGAGCCTCGCCCTTGGCCACCTCGAAGCTCACGTCTCGCAGCGCCCAATGGATGTCGGCGTCCTCGTCCGGGTCCGCGGGCCGGGTGATCGCCCGCTTCGCCGCTCCGATGATCGAAGCAGAGAGCAACCGATCGTGCGCCTTGTGCCGACGAAGGACATACCGCTTGCTGAGACTTTCGACACTGATCATGGCGTCCGACAAGGCTGGCTCTCCCTAGATCACGTCCGTTACGGTCTGCTCAAGTTTCATGAACGTCAGCAACCCGAAGACCAGCATCCCCACCGCGACGCTGCACGAGACCAGCGCCATCTCAGGGGTCACCGGGATCGGAGTCCCCAGCAGACACGCACGGACGCCCTCGCACGCGGTCACCATGGGGTTCAGCGCGAACAGCAGCCAATATTCCTCGGGCACGAGATCGGTCGTGCTATACAGCACGGGCGAGCAGAAAAACCAGAGATGCAGCATGACCGGCAGGAAGTGCATCACGTCGCGGTAATGCGAGTTGAGCACGCTCAGACACAGCCCCATCCCGGCAGCTGAAACAATGGCGATCAGCAGATACGCGGGCATCAGGAGCATGCCCCACGTCGGCGTGTGCTGGTAGAACGCAAGGATCACCGCCAGGATCAGGAGCCCGAACAGAAAATCCACGAGCGGACTCGTGATGCTCGACAGCGGCAGCAGCAGCCTTGGGAAGTACACCTTGGAGAGAATCGACGAATCCTGCTTGAGCGAATTCGAAGCCCGGCCGGTCGCCGAGTTGAAGTAGTGCCAGACGATCATCCCAGGGAACAGGAACAGCGGGTAAGGGATCCCTTCTGGCCCCATCCGTCCGAGCTTATCGAAGACCACCCAGTACACGGCCATGGTCAGCAGGGGCACCATGATCGCCCAGATCACTCCAAAGGCGGTCTGGCGGTAGCGCACCTTGATGTCGCGCTGGACGAGCATGAAAAGCAGGTCCCGCCACTGGAACGCCTCGCGGACCCGCGAGAAGATCCCGTCGTTGGACCGGTCGATGACCCGTACGAACTTACTCGGGACGCCCGGGGTCGCTGGCTCGCTGGCCAGAAGATCCCCTGAACCATCCCCGTCGGGTGCCGGGATGTGTGTCGGCTCGCTGCCGGTCGATGCGGTCGTCAAGTGGCACTCCAACGCTGTGGGGTGATCCTATTCACCTCGGTTCGCCGACTCGTCCAGAGCCCAGCGCTAGACTCATGCCCCATCAAAGGCGGCCGGAGCACGCGAGGCCCATGAGCGCAGATCCCTTGAAACCCCGCATCGCCGCACTCGTCCCCATGCGCCACAGCAGCGAACGAGTTCCAAACAAAAACTTCCGCGCCTTCCACGGCAAACCCCTCTACCACTGGATCATCAACGCCCTTCAAAGTGCCCCAAGTGTGGGCGAGGTGGTCATCGATACCGACAGCCCCACCATCAGAGAAGACGCCGCCAGGCAATTCCCAGGTGTCCGCGTCATTGAGCGCCCGGAACACCTCCGCGATGGCTCAATCGCGATGAACGACGTCCTCCTCAATTCGGTCAAACAGATCGACGCCGATTACTTCCTGCAGACGCACAGCACCAACCCGCTCCTCCGCGCCGCGACCATCGAACGGGCCGTCCGGGCGTTCCTGGATGCTCTGCCCCGGCACGACTCGCTCTTTGGCGTGACCCGGTGGCAGACGCGTCTGTATGACGACAAGGGCCAGGCGCTCAACCATGACCCGGATGTCCTTCTGCGCACCCAAGACCTCCCGCCCGTCTACGAAGAGAATTCCAACATCTACATCTTCAGCCAACGCACACTCAAGGAGCGTGGCAACCGTATCGGACACCGCCCGTTGCTCTTTACGATCGACCGACTCGAATCCACCGATATCGACGACGAAGAAGCATTCCAGCTCGCAGAAGCGATCGCGCGAGCAAACCTTGTACGAGGAGAGAAAGCGTGAGCCGAGGAAAGCTCCTGGTCACCGGCCCCCGATTCCTGCGCGACTTTGAAATGGTCCGCCCGGAGCTTGAACGCCTTGGATTTGAGATTGTCACCGCCAAGGTCAACCAGCAACTCAGCGAAGACGAGCTGATCGGACTTGTTGGGGATATCGACGCCACCATCTGCGGCGGCGACAAATGGACCGCCCGCGCGATGGATGCGGCTCCCAAGCTCAAGGCCATCTGCAAATGGGGCACGGGCACCGACGCGATCGATTTCGATGCCGCCCGCGAGCGGGGCATTCTCGTCCGGAACGTGCCGGATGCCTTCAGTGTGCCGGTCGCCGACTCGACGATGTGCTTCATGCTCAACTTCGCCCGGCGCATCCCCTGGCTGGACAAGGAGATCAAGGCAGGCCGATGGACACCGCTCGATGGGACTTCGCTCGCAGAATGCACGCTCGGCGTGATCGGGATGGGCAACATCGGCAGCACCGTGCTCCGCCGGGCACGCGCCTTTGGCATGAAACTCCTCGGCTCAGATACACGCAAGGACATCCCGCTCCAGCTCATCGACGACACTGGCGTTGAGGTCGTGCCGATGGACGAACTCCTCAAACGCTCCGACTTTGTCAGCCTGCATTGCGATCTCAACCCGACAACACGCGGCCTCATCGGCGAGCGCGAGATCAAGCTCATGAAGCCAACCGCGGTGCTCATCAACACCTCCCGCGGCCCGGTCGTGCAGCAAGCCGCGATCGAGAACGCACTTGCAAAGGGCACCATCGCGGGTGCGGGTCTTGATGTCTTTGAGACCGAGCCGCTCCCTGCTTCTTCCCCCCTGCTGAAAATGGACAACGTGCTCCTGACCCCCCACCTTTCCCAGAGCTCAGAGCGCGCAGCGCACCGCACACACTGGCAGGTGATCCGGAATGTCGTCGAGCTCCTCGATCAGTGGGAGAGCCAGCAGTGACCAAGCGTGTCGCACTCATCACCGGGGCCGCGGGCGGGATCGGCAGCGCCACCTGCCGCGTATTCCACGAGGCGGGCTGGACCGTTGTGGGCGTCGACCGGCGCCATGAAGTTGTCGCCGGGGTCGATCATTTCATCGAGGCAGACATCTCCGATCCCGCCTCACCCGACCGCATCTTCAAGGAACTCGCGTCGCACACAGGGCGCCTCGATGCGATCGTCAACAACGCCGCGATGCAGATCTGCAAGCCCATCGTCGAAACCACAGCCGAGGAATGGGACCAGGTGATGGCCTCCAACGTCCGCTCGGTCTTCCTCTCGGCCAAGGCCGCGTATCCGATGCTCCGCCAGAGCAAGGGCTCGATCATCAATGTCTCGAGCGTCCACGCGATGGCGACGAGCCGGAACATCGCCGCCTATGCCGCGAGCAAGGGTGCGCTCTCGTCCTTTACCCGCTCGATGGCGCTGGAATTCGGGGTCGACGAGATCCGGGTGAACGCTGTCCTCCCAGGGGCGGTTGACACTCCCATGCTCCACGCCGGTCTCGAGCGAGGGCATGTCGAGCCGGGGAGCCTCGACGAGCTCGTCCGGGGCCTCGGCGATCGACACGTGCTCGGACGCGTGGGCCAACCCGAAGAGATCGGGAAGGTCATTCTCTTTCTCGCCGATGCGAACCAATCCTCATTCATCACGGGCCAGTCCATCGTCGTCGACGGCGGAGCGCTGGCCAGGCTCAGCACCGAATGATCGCCTCAGAGCCAACAGTCGTCGTCGATCGCACATTCCAGCTGGGCGAGAACCCGCTCTGGGATGCGAGAAGGCAGACACTCTTCTGGACGGATATCGACGCGGGCGAGCTCTGGCGGCTCGACCCCAAAGCCAAGAAGGCCGAGTGTTTCTACACCGGTCCGAAGGTGGGCGGCTTCACACTTCAAAGCAACGGTGAGCTCGCCCTCTTCCGCACGAGCGACATCGCACTTATCGATCCCGACAGCCCTTCGGCTGTGCGCACACTCACGGAGATCGCCAACCCGAACGCAGCGCGGTTCAACGATGTGCAGGCGCTTCCCGACGGTTCCGCCTACGCGGGAACGATCGCCGCGCGCCCCGGCTCAGGCGGGCTCTACCACGTCGGTACCGATCTCAAAGTACGTGAGCTTTTCCTTGGAACCGATGTCTCCAACGGCATGGCGCTGCTCGATCAGGGCCGATCGCTCCTCTGGACCTGTTCGTCGACAAAGCGGATCGTCAGGTTCGAACGAGACCCCGCGACAAACGCGCTTGCAAACCCGCAGGATCTTTATCGGACTACGCCGAGAGAGGGCATCCCCGATGGTTTGTCGCGGGATGTCGAGGGTCGCATCTGGTCCGCACGCTGGGAGGGCTCCTGCGTCGTACTCCACGCACCTGATGGCGTTGTGATCGATCGGCTGAGTGTCCCCACCCTCAGGGTCACCTCGGTCTGCTTCGGGGGCGAGGATCTTTCCACTCTCTATATCACCACTTCGCAGGGCCCGGTCTATGCGGCTCGAACAAAGACCAAAGGCTCCGAAGAGCCTCGCTCTTCGTTCTCACACTGATCGGATCTGTTGCGACAACCGGACCCCAAAGGAGTATTGAGTCGCCTGTCGGCTAGCCGAGGTATAGTTGGAGCCGTCTTCAAAGAAGGAGCCGAATGTTGTCGAGCACCAGGCCCCCGACCCTCGCGGTCCTCATGCCCGTTCACAACGCTGAGCCTTACGTTGCTCAAGCGGTCGAGAGCATCCGCGAACAGTCCTTCGAGGACTTTCAGCTTGTTCTTCTGGACGACGGCTCAACCGACGGATCGCTCGCCGAGCTGCGCCGGCAGGCTCGTCAGGACTCGCGCATCACTCTGATCAGTAGAGCCAATACAGGGATCGTGGATGCGCTCAATGAGATGCTCGCCCATTCCAGGTCACCCCTGCTGGCCCGAATGGACGCAGACGACATCGCTCTGCCCGACCGGTTCAAGGTTCAGGTCGAGTTCATGGAGCAGAACCCCGACGTGGTCTGCATTGGCGGCGGCATCGAGCTCATCGACAGCCGTGACCGTCACCTCCTGACGCCCCCGCCTGTTCGGGGGGATGCACAGGTGCAGGCCGAAGCGCTTTGCGGGCGGACGCCAATCTCGCATCCTGCCGCCATGATGCGAGCCGACGCTGTCAGAGCCGTGGGCGGGTATCACCAGGACAGCTTCCCAGCCGAGGACCTTGATCTCTTCCTCAGGCTCGGAGAGATCGGCAAGCTCGACAACGTGCCCGACCTGGTTCTTCGCTATCGCGTGCACTCTGGGTCGATCAGCGTTCGCCTGAGCGAACGTCAGATCGCCAAGATGCGTCTGGCCTGCCAGAAGGCATGGGAACGCCGAGGCGTCAGCGGCAAATTCAGGGGCACCATGGAGGCGAAGCCCAGCGGTGCATACGAGGTCGTCTCGGCGATCCACCCGCCGATCCTCCACGCGAACCCGACAGCCAAGGCTCTCTCGAGTCAGATCAACACGCTCGAATAGACCACGAAAGCCCCGATTGCGACCGATCGAACTCTTATGCGCTCGCATTGCGCCCGAATGGGGCTCAAGCTGCGAATCGCGCGATCTCTGAGTGAGGTCGCGTCTTTCCGGGGGTAATGAAGTCAGGGCGACAGGAGTTGAACCTGCGACCTCGTGTACCCAAAACACGTGCTCTACCAAGCTGAGCTACGCCCTGAACCTTGACCGAGCCCCCGCCATCGGGAGCCCGGCTCGGACGGATCGTATCCCACTCAGAATGAGCCGGGCGTGGAGGGCGCCGGAAGCATGGGCAATTGGACGAATGCCAGGACCTTCGGGCGGTCTCCCTTGCGGGTGACATTCGAGCGATCGATGATCATCAGATACCTTGCCGAGAAGCTCGGTGTCAGCGGATCGGTCGCGATCAGACCCTGAGTGTCGGTGTCCTTGTAGCCATGGACGATGTACCAGACCGCGTAGTAGTCGCTGCTGACGGTCATGGAATTGAGGACCGCGTTGAGCTGGACGAGCTGCTCGTCGTAGCTGTCGGGGATCTGGTCCGGCATGATCGGGAGCATGGGGTTGTCGGCGGTCATCCAAGCTTCGCCATCCAAGCCCGGGTAGCCCGGGAAAGTGCGCGGGTCGGTGGTCGTCGCGCCATAGTTCATCGCGTACCCGATCAGGTCGCCCGTGAGCGGGCCGCCGAATGAGGCGAACTCACGGCTGGCACGATCGGCGGGATGGATCGGGGGCTGGATGCCCCGCCCGAAGTTGTTGTTGGTCGTGGGCGACTGGAATGTATCGATGACCCCCATGCCCATGGTGCGTTTGTCGAGGGCGAAGCCGCCCATCTGGTGCTCGATGTCGGGGTCGGTGGTGTCACGGGCCGCGAAGAGCTCGCCCATCGAAAGGATGCCCTGCTTGGAGCGGATCGCTTCGATGTCCGACTTGGTCTGGCGATCAATCTTGATGCCAAGCTCGGAATTGCTGGCATCGACGAGCACGCGCTGGAAGGCGGTGATCTCGGTGAGATTGTTGCTGCCACCGACGAGCCCGCCGCTGCCGATGTGCAGACGGGTGTAGCGAGCCGGGTCGCGATAGGCGGCGATGGTGCTCCCAACGTCTGCGAACGCGACATTCTTGCGCGGGTCCGAGCTCTTGAAGTCATTCATGCTGAAGTCCGCGGCGTTGCGGACCATGTTCTCGAGCTCGCGCGGCCACCAGAGCCGGTCGGGCACGATCGCGCCGCTGGCGCGGTACATGTCCATCGCCAGCGCCGGGTGCAGACGCAGGGTCTCCGGCTCTGCGGTGTTGACGTTGACGGTGCCGACAACGGGACGCGTGAGCGAGCCCATCGCTTCGAGCCCGAGGTCCGAGCCCGCCTGCGCGATGTCGAAGATCGCGAGCGCCATCGGGATGCCGAGGCCCCGGCGGATGTCGACGTTCTCGGTGAAGTTGCCGATGCCCTCCGTGAAGCTGTCGGTCGGGTCCATGTCGATGAACGGCACGAACGCATCGAGGCGGAGGTGCCCGCGGTCGAGGACGAACTTCTCTGTCTTGGGCAAGCCGGGGATGCCAGCGTTCTGGTGATCGAATGAGAGAGATTCGAACGGGTCCTTGGGCCCGCCGGACGCGACGCCGCCACCGGGACCGACCGAGTCTGAGTAGCCGGCCGCCGAGGCGAGCGCTTCGCCGAGTGTGGTCCACTGAGCCTCGTACTGATCGAGTCGCTCGAGGACAGCCTGGCTGTACTGCCCGTTCGCTGATGCGGGGCCTGTTCCGAAGGTCTCGAGGGGAGTTCGGTAAGCGCCAACCGCCAGGGGCAGGAGCATGTCGCCCACACGCAGATTCCGACGACCCGTGAGCAGGTCGCGGAACTCGGTCTGGTTCATCGTGACACGGATGTAGTTGTCGCTGTCGTAATTGCCGAACGAGGTAACCAGGCTTGAATTGATCGGCGCAGCGAGCGCAACGGTGGTATCCCGCTCAAGCACGGGTGCGCCGAGGCCCTCGAAAATGTCCGGCATGAGGTTCGCGTTCTGAAGTTCGAGCCAAAATGCGGGGAAATTGAATGTTGCCATTTCGGGGTACTGGACACCGTCTATGGCATTAAAATCTCGTACAAGGCGCAGTTCGTCTGGCTGGAGCGCCCCGCCATCGCCCGCAACAGAGTTCTGATGCTCAAGATACCCAGAAGGGGTAAACGGGGCGTATGACGTCAACCGGTGGGCACTGGGCTCGAATACTTTGGCTGGGAGTGCGCCGACTGGCGTACCGACAACATCATAAATTCCGCCGGTGCCAGAAACCGTGCCGGGATTCGGCGCATTGGCGCTGTAGTACTTGTAAGCGCTGCGACCGGAATCGAACGTCGCGTCATCCTTGCGGGAGATATTGCCCCAGAGTGCGACACCGATCTGGCGACCGAAGTTGTAGTTGACCCAGTCAGGCGGTGTGTCGGCGAACGGCCCATCCGGATTGGCGCGATGCACATCCGTACCGCGGACCGCGTTGATGACAGTCGCTTCGCCGTTTGGTCCACGAAGCGTTGGCAGGTCGAGCCTGCGATCAAGAGCCGGGCGAGGTGCAGGACTTCCTGGCGAGGGGGTGCCCGAGCGGAAAGCGGAAGAATCGCGGAGGCGGTCGACCATGATGTCTGTGGCACGAGTCACAGGATCCAGGCTGCTTGCTGACCAGTCGATGAGTCCGGTGGAACCGGGGGCGTAGCCCACCGAGTCGCGCCAGAGCATTGCGACACGGTTCGCGTTGCTCGAAGCCGCGGGATCGTCGTGGAAGAGATCCACGACGTCGCCGATCGGGATCTCGTTGTACGAGCCCGAGACGACAGGCCCGCCTGTGGTTGAGGCGTACCGCTTGGCCAGCTTGAGCTGCGCAACTTCGGTTCCGATTTGGCGTTGGATCATCTGCTCGATGGCGGAGCCGGTCGAGAACGGGGGCAGTCGGACTCCGGCGTTCGTCAGGCGGGCATCGATCAGTGTCGGATCGCCGGGGTTACAGGTCCAGACGGTCATCGTCTGACGGGGCTGGAGAATGACAGGCAAGCCAGCGCCACCATTGGTGAAGCTGTAGAACGAGTCGGCATACTCGATGTAATAGCGGTCGAGCACGATGGGCACGTCAAACGGGTTGAACAGTTGGAAGAAGAGCGCCTGAAAGATAAAGTCTTCATTCGCGGCGGTGACGTCGCCGTCGATGTTGGGGAGACCGTCAAAGTCATCTCCATTACCGCCAATACCGTCAGGTCCGATGCCACCATTTGATACCTGCCACTCGCCGTCTGCATTACCATTAAGATTGTCTGCGATACCCTTGGGAATATCCGTGTACATCACCATCGATGAGACCTGGCTCAGGAATGGCTGGGGCTCGACGCCGTAGAGGATCATGGCTTCGTGCGAGACCGACGGTGCGTCGGCTGCGATGAAGGACTGCCCGGGCTGGGCGCCCAGGACCTGGTCGATGTCGAGCTTCAGGCCCGCGTCCCAGAGATCCTTCATGATGCCCGGAGTTGCGGGGTCCCAGCTCTCTGAGAGACGCATCGCGGCGACGCTCGGCTCATCGGTGCGCCGGTTGTACGCGGCGAGATGGTTCGCGTCCGACAGATCAAGGTTCATGATGTTGAAGCGATTCGGGCTGGAGGGAACCAGCGTCGCGTCGGGCAGGCCAGTCGCCGGATCGATGACGTAGGGCGCATCGGCCATGTCGCGGAAGTTGAGCGCCATGTGCCCCGCAAGGCGGGTCGCAAGCTCCGGGCCCATGTGCCCGTAGTACTGCGTACTAAAGGAGTCAAACTGATCGAGGTCCGTGCGGTCCCAGTCGAGCTGCTTGAGCTCCGGGGCGAGCAGATCGAGGTAGACACCGAACGCGTTTGCGATGAGTCGGCTCTGCTGGTCGTTGATATCTTCGATGTTGTCGGCGGGGTTGATCGCTGCGGTCGGATAGCCGCCATCGCTCAGGACGAGGGCGTCGAGCAAAACCTTGCGATCGATGGAATCGCTGAGCTGGGCGTAGTCGGCCTGATCGAGGATGGAGCTGCGGAGGGGCCTGCTGCCGCTGACTGTGGTCAGCATGCGCCGGATGTCCACTGCTGAGCGCATAAGTTTGAGGTCGTAGACGTTCTGGCCTGTGGGCACCCAGGCGTCCTCGGTTGTCTTGCGATCTGAGCGGAGCTGCGAGAAGCTCGTCAGCGGGATGTTGTCGCTGTTGGCAGCAGAAAACGCCTGCTCGAGCTTGCTGAAGTTGCGGTCGTCGTTGATGCCGTGGAAGGTCAGGAGCTCGACGAGATCGTCCACGGTGTAGGGCGCGGTGCGAGAGTTGCCGCCCGCGGTGACGCCCGGGTACACGCTGCCCACGGCACGCGCGTAATCGTTGCGGTCCTCGGCGCTTTCGTTGATCGTGTAGTCGCGGAGGTCGTTGCTGAGCGCGCGCGTGGCGTTCACCTCGCCGGGCACGGTCTGGTAGGGCTGGATCGAGCCCCGCGCTGAGCCGTCGATCAGGCGGAGATAAGACTTGCGACCCATGGCCTGAGCGATGGGCAGCGACCACGAGCCATAGTCGCCGGTCTGTCCGGTGCCGGTCTCGAAGGCATCGTTGTAGTTAATGCCGCCATTGGTGTTGATGTCCTGGGGCAGCGCGTGGACGAGCGTGTGCTCGGAGAAATTCAGGAGCTTGAAGATGCTCATGTCCTGCGGCCCGGCGCCGAGGCGGTTGGCCATGGTCGGGGGCGTGAGGAAATCGGTCGCGGTAGCCACGTTGACGAGGCTCGAGAGGTCGATCGCGCGGGCGGCGATAAAGAACCGCATCTCGGTGTCGCCCAGAACCGAGACGGGGCGGACCGGGTTGGTGTAATCGACGAGCTCGATCCAGCGTGAATCGAGGATGCCATCCCCGTCGGCGTCGGCGTACTGGTAGGCCCAGTACTCGGGCGAACCGGGATCACCGAGGAGCGAGCTCGCGAATGCGGGGTCGTTCACCGGGCGGAACAGCCGGCGCTGGTTCATGGTCCAGTGGAAGGGCTTGTTCCAGTCGGCTCGATCACGTCGACCGCCGACCGTGCCTCCCGAAGAAACCATGTCCGTATAGGGGAGATACTCGGTTGGCTCGCCGTCGCGATCGAGCAGCGTGAGCCTCGCCCGGTTCGAGTTGGGGTCGCGGGTCAGGTCGATCGAGGGAGCCGCAAACCCGGCGCTTTGCGCATCGCTGCGGAGGTAGTAAAGATTGACGAATCGCCCGTCCGGCGCGAAGTTGGAGATCTGGGCCCAGTCGAGGTGCCTCAGGTAGGGAGGCGTATCGAGCGGGAGATTGTTGGCGCCCAGGTCAACCGGGCGCGTGGAAGCGAGGAACGGGTCGCTGGCGGTGCGAGGATCGACATTGAATTGACCGAACTCTGTGATATCGCTCGTAAATTCATCCCAGATCAGGTCGGCGTTGTGCCCGCCGTCGGGGCGGAATCGCATCAACTCGGCAAGGTTCTGATTGCCGTTCACGCCGTTGATTTCATCCGGGACGCTGGTGAAGAAGGCGTCCGTCACGGGCATGTCGACGGTTTCGCGGCGCATGATGGGCGTGTCGGTGCCCAGCAGTCTGAGCACAGAGGAATCCGTGATCTCGGGAACGAGGTTGAACACATCGCGTCCGATGACGTCCAGGATGTGCCTGCCCACGCCTTCGACGTTGGCAACGGCATCCTTGCGGACGATGGTCTGCCTCGCCGTTCGGCGGTCGCCCTTGCCAAGCGCCGCGTAGACGACCGCGAGGATCAAGACGAGCGCGAGCGAACCGAGCACGAGCAGCAGGACGGTGCCCCGTCTTCTGTTGCCGCCGATGGTATCGGCTGCTCGGCGGATGAGATTCTGAATTGGTGCGAGCATCTCGCGCACTCCGTTTTCTTGGGGCGGGCCCTGCCAGCCCCGGTTCCCGGCGTTTCGTCGCCGGCCTGTCCTATCCGGTTATCGGCGCTCGCGCCGCCCGGCCTTTGTCTCAGATCCCTTCGCCGTCGTTTATCTCGATCACGAACTGGAAGGTCTCTTCCGTCGTTTGATCGATCGGGTCGGCAAAGGACATGGTGATCCTGGCCAGCTTCGGCCAGGGCCATTCATCAGTGGAGACGCCGTCACCGTCGAGATCGTCGGGGACGCCGTCGTCGTTCATGTCGTATCCGTCCACGATGGTGTCGCCATCGGTATCCAGCGGCACAGCCCTTGGGTCGGCATAACCGAAGTAGTGCGTGAGCGGGTAACGCAGCGGCTGGTTCTGCAGGAGCCTGAGATCGCGAGAGCCATTCTCGGTGTGCAGGCCGTTGACAAGGTCGGCAAGGAGATGACGCTCGATCAGACGCTGGCTCTGTCGGTCACTGGAGCTCGTCGGATCAAAGTCGGTCGGGAGATTGAATGGATCGGGGCGCGGGTTTGTCGGGCGGAGCCATTCGACCATGCCTTCGCGTTTCGCATCGGCGCGGCCCTCTGGGTCGTGCCCGTACCAGAGGACCTGCTGGGTCATCGGGTCGATCTCGCCGAAGCTGTACTCGACGATGAACTCCGTACATCGCGGGATGAACTGCGAGGCGCCGATGAGCTGCTGATCGGCGCGGTAGGCGGCCTGCAGGACGGGGTTCGGCGCGGAGGCCGCGTCGGGGCCGAAGACATCGGCGTTGTACCCCGGCGGGGATTTCTCGGTGCGCACGCGAGAGCGAGCGACACGGTTCTCGTATTCGCTGCGGTTGTACGGCGCCTGGATCGGCACGCCCGGCAGCACGCGCGGATCGGAACCTCTCCAGTCGAAATCGATCTCGGGGTTGTATCCCCAGGTCCTTTCGCCCAGCTTGCGGAGCTCGTTGGAACGCCCGGGGAACGCATCGGCCATCCAGGCATGCTGCATGCTGACCAGAGTCTGCAGCCCGGTGACGTTGTTGTTGATTCCAAGCTCGTCGATGAACGGGAAGGAATTGGGCTGAGTACCGCTGGCGATGCGGGCCTGCCGATAGTTCACGACCTCTCGCGGGCTGGCGAGGAAAGCTGTATTGGAGCCCCCGATCGGCGGGATCTGCAGCGGGCTGCCGCGCAGGGCGTAGGTGGTGTCCGGCGTGGGCGTGAAGAACTGCAGGGGTGAGCCCGCGATCCCGGGCTGGCGGGCGTACACCTGCGTGACACGCTGCTTGATATCAACGAGCGACGTTGTTGCCACATCGACGATGCCCGACTCAAAGAGCGGCGAGACGACCTCTCGGCGGAGGTTGTAGCGCTCGAATTCGCTGTCGGTGCCCGTCGTGAAGCTTTGAGACGGATCGGGCACGCCCACGATGGTCTCCACGCGGAAGATCCCGGCGGCCGCGGGCTGGCCCGCGATCTGAAGCTCGTTGTCCTGGAACCGGCGCACATTGGTCGTCGTCGGAGCGAGACCGAGCGGCCCGAGCGCGCCATCAGGATGGGGCTGGGGATTCTTGAGCAGGCGGACATGGCGCAGCAGCGTCCAGTCGCCCGCGAAGAAGTTGGGGTTCACCTCACCGATGGTCAGATCGAGGTCCGTGATCCCATGACGGAAGAACGGCCCCTCGTTGGTTTCGTCGAGGAAGGGTGTCGCGAAGCCGAGTGCCCCTTCGAGTTTCTGCTGGCCGTGACCGAAGTAGATGCTCGCGGCCCCCGCCTTGGCCACAAAGTCCGGATCGATCGGTGATCGCGCAGATTCGAACTGCCCGCGGGCGAAGAACATGATCTCATCGATACGGCGCACTCGGCGCGTATCGAGTGCGTCGGGCGAGAGGGGTACCCCGGTCGGATTGAGCGCGAACTCGTTGCGGATCACCAGGAAGCCCTCGCGGGTCATCTTGGCAAAGTCATCGCGGAGCACGCGTTCGACGACGGCTGCGTAATTGTTGATCGCGCTGACTCGGCGCCCCGTGGTCACCGTTTTGGAGATCGCCGAGAAAATGGTCGAAAGCCCTACGGAGAGGATCGCGACACCGATGACGGCCACGAGCGCTTCCATGAGCGTAAAGCCGCGTCTGGCACGCCCGAGTTTTGTGCGAAGGTGTGTCATAGCTCTTTCCTCACCGCGTGGTCAGCACTCGGATGCCAACGGGGGGCTGGGGCGTAAAGACAATCTGGCGGAATTCGTCGAGTGAATTGGTCGGAAAGTGCGGGTCGATCTGCATCAGTTCGCGGTCCACGCCGTCGATCTGCTTCTTGACGATCGCCTTCACCTGGCGGACGACACCCGTGTTGTCGACAAACATCTGTCCGACCTGGGTCAGGCGGGTGGTCGCCGAATCGGAATTCGTGCCGTTGCCGACATGCCGGAGCGTTGTCGGGTCAAAGAGATCCCAGACACCCGGCTGTGGGCTGGATTGGAGGATCGTGTCTGCGCGGAGCAGGGCAGCGATCGGTTTGGAGTACAGCTGATCGCCAGGCTTGCCGTTGGGGATGATCCGGGCAAGGTCCTGCGGATTCACAGCCAGCGGGAGCCTGCGATCACGGGCGGCGATCTGGCTGTTGTCCTGCGGGTCATCGCGGACACCCGTCAGCGCCTCGCGGAGCGAGACCCCCATCGGGACACGGATGTTGCGATCAACACGGCGCACAAAGACCGCGATCTGCAGCGGGAGCTCGTTGAGACGGTCGGCCGGGATGCGCTTCTCGTACGTGCGCCGATCGCCACGCGGGACATTGCCGATGCCGGCATCAACGCGCCGGACAATGATGTCGTAGACATAGCGGGGATCTGCGCCGGACGCGGCGTCGGGCAGCAGGCGATCACCCAGGGTCATTGTGCGTGTGGGAAGCGTTCTGTTGTTCTGATAGATCGCGTCGGAAGCCACGCCGCCACCAAGAACCAGGTCGCCCGTATCGAGGAGCACATCGTTGGCATCCTCGTTGTCCTGGCGTTCCCACTCCCAATTGGCATCCCAGAGGAAGTCGTACACGTAATCCGACGCCCCGACCGGGACGCGCGCGTCGCGGACAGAGATCCCAACGTCCCGGCGAAGGATGTCAAACACGGGGAAGCGTGTGATCTGTGTGAGGTCGCTCTGGCTGTACTCGCTGGACCAGTCGATCCAGTTGAGTGACCTGTTCTCGACAAAGGTGCCGACGAGCTGGGCCTCTGCGGAAGTCGCGGCGGCGGTCCCGATCACGACGTCCTGGGCGCGGCGCTGCAGGTCGATCACCGCGGGGAAGATCGCGACCACACCGACGAGACCGATCGCCAGAACAACCACGGAGATCAGGATCTCAAGGAGCGTGAACGCGCGTTTCATCGGACGACCTCCACCAGCTCACCGAAGTACGACCCGATCGTGTACACCGCCGAGTCCGCCTCGAGGGCCGAGCCGGCGTTGTTGATGCTGTCGATCGCCAGGCGCCCTTCGAGCCATTGTGTGATACGCGTTTCGAGAGCGACGCGGTCCCGTCCGAGCTGCGAATTACGGAAGAGAGCCGTATCGACTTCGGGATTGTCGCTTTTCAGATAGATCGACTTTGAATCGCGGTTCAGGTTGCGGAGCTGGAGCATCTGGGCCAGACGGCGTTCCCGGTAGAGCGCGATGTCGGTGACCGGACGTGCCAGCACGGTGTCCGAGGACTCGTTGCCGATGAGTGCCTGCTTCTCTACCGCGTTGGCGGCCGTCGAGATCAGGACACGAACCGCCCAGGATTTGAGGTCCTCGGCCTGCTCGATGGGCTGGATGCCCATAGGCGGAGCGGTCCGATTGAGGTTGCTCGGGCGGGGGTCCAGCACGAGCGCCGTGTTGTTGTTCCGGCTGAGCGTGCCTGAGCCCGCAGAGAACCGGATCATGAACGTCTGGCGGTCGGCGCCGTCGTCCGGCGCGGTCTGGTCGTAGAAGTCGGTTTCAGGAAAGACCCAGGCGCCGGGCCCGCGGTCGCTGCTGGTGCCGCCGGGCTGGAAGCCACCGGAAGCCGGGCTGTAGAGCGTGAGATCCTCGTACCAGTCTTCGTCGCGGAGCTGAGTGCCAAGGACGAAGCCCCTGATCGAATAATCGGGCGGGAGCTGGACCGCTTCCATCGTTGCGATGGGAACAAAGACATCGCGCGTTGCCGAGCCCGCGTCGTTGTCTGAGTCGTCGACGAACTGGCCGACCTGCTCGTAGATCCCAACGGTGATGCCGCGACCGGGATCGAAGAAGAACACGGCCGCGGTGTCACCGCCCCCGATGTTCGCAGCGGCGGCATCTCGTGCCGAGAGAACCGCCTGCTGGAGCGAGTTCTGCGCCAGGCTCTCGCGTGACGAGGTCAGCAGCGCTGAGAAAGCCGGGATCGCGATCCCAACGAGCAGCGATGCGATGACGATCACCACCAGAAGCTCGATCAGTGTGTAGCCGGAGCGCCTCATGATCCCACCTCGATGATGTTGTCTGCGCGGGCCTCTTCGAGCGCCTTGTCGCGATAACTGGCGTCGCTTCCGAGCCGATTGATCGAGAGCCCCAGATACTCGGCGTACTTGCGCAGCGTGGCGGCGTCACTGGCCCGGAGAAGATCTTCCTCGATCTTGTCGCCGAACAGCTTGTTGGGCCCCGCTGCGACGATCGCAAACGTCGCATCGCGAACTTCGGCGGGCACCTCGAAGAGCGGGCTCAGCGGATCGCCAAAGCCATAGAGAACGTCTTTGGGCACGTTGAGGTAGGCGATCAGCCCGGTCACGGGATCTTCGAAATCGACCGCGTCATCGGTGTACGCCAAAATGCCGCCCGTGATGGATGCCGGGTCGATGTTGTCCGCAAACCAGCGGTAGTACCGGACGGGGACGCCGTTGCGGTCGCGGATCTCGGCACGGTAGACGAGGCGCGTCCGGCTCACCTGGCCCGAGCCCCCACTGATCGTGGCACGGTTGGCGACATCGATGAAGAGTTCGACGCCGCCGCGGTCCGTGTCGAAGAAGGGTTCGTATTTCTTCGGGCCGCGTCGGGCAAGTTCGAGTGTGCCCCGATCGCCCGCGTCGATTTCCTTGGGGTTGACAACCGGGGCAAAGTTGCCCGCGCGGCGGACCTCAACGAATCCGGGGCCGTCGACGCCGTCGACCTCGGCTTCGAGCGCACCGATCAGGTAGTACGCCAGTGAGAAGGTGCTGAAGCGTTCGATCCGGTCGTTCTCTCCCCGGAGTGTGTTGATGTCAACCGGGATGACCGGGGAGAAGACCGAGGGGATGATGACGCCGTCGACTTGAATGAGCGGCACGCTGCTTCCGTCGGCCCCGCGGTCCTTGACGAGCGGCGGGATGAACCCGAATTCGCGCTTGAAGTCTTCCACGGCGATCTTGAGCCCGTTGACGAGCGCACGATCGGAGGCGAGCCTGGCCTGGTTCGCCGCGGCGCGGTACGAGACCAGCGCGATGCCCATCAGGAGGAAGATGATGAAGATCGACACGATGATCTCGGCGAGCGTGAAGCCCCGAGCCAAGGTCCCGGAATGTTTCTGGGTGTGTGTCACAGTTCTTCTCCAATCCGTGCGCGTGAGCGCCCCGGCGATCAGACCGACCCTCCCTGGAGCGACTCGATCATGGCCACCAGAGGCAGGAACATCGCTACAACGATGGTGCCCACCATCACACCGATCACGATCACCATGACAGGCTCGAGCAGACTCACGAGCGCCGCGACCGCGACGTCGACCTCTTCGTCGTAGTTGTCGGCGATCTTCATGAGCATGGTGTCCATCTCGCCCGTTTCCTCGCCCACGTCGATCATGTTCACCACGATCGCGTCGCAGGTCTTGGACTCACGCAGCGGGACCGCGAATGTCTCGCCCTCGCGGATAGAGTCGTGAACCTTCATGAGCGCCTTGTGGAACACCGCGTTGCCGGAGGTTTCCGCGGTGATGGTCACGGCCTCGAGGATCGGAACACCGGCAGAGATGAGCGTGCCGAGCGTCCGTGTAAAGCGGGCGATGACGGTTTTCTTGATCAGACCACCGAGCACGGGAATCTTGAGCAGAATCCAGTCCGTGGCGGCCTTTCCGGGCCCGGCCCTGCGGATCAGTTTCCAGAAAATCGGCAGCGTGATGATGACGCCAAAGATGACGATCGCACCCGGCACGGACTGTCCCGGCGTGCTGCCGGCAACCCAGCGCGAGGTCTCGATCAGCTTGGTGGTGACGAACGGCAGCGCGACACCGAAGTCCAGGAAGATCTCCTCGAACTTGGGCACGATGAACCACATGATGAACGTCACGATGAGGATGGCAAAGAGCACAACGCCGATCGGGTAGATCATCGCGCCCTTGATGCGGCGCTTCAGGCGTTCGCTCTTTTCCATGAACTCGCTGAGTCGCTGGAGGATGATGTCCAGCACGCCACCGATTTCACCGGCGTGGACCATCTTGACATACAGCGTGTTGAACGCCCGAGGATGCTTCTCGAAGGCGTCGGAAAGACTGGAACCGCCCTCGACGTCCTCAACGACGTCGATGAGCACGTTCTTCAGCAGCCCGGGCTTCATCTGGGACTCGAGGATCTGCAGCGACCGCATCAGCGGCAGACCAGCGTCCTGGAGTGTCGAGAGCTGGCGCGTAAAGAGCGTCAGCATCTTGGGCTTGACCTTCATGAAGGGAAGCGAGACGCCGCCGGTGGCGCGCTTCTTCGGCTTGGCCTTGCCGCCCTTGCCGGCCTCGGGGCTGCCGGCACCCTTCTTGACCTTCTGTTCGCGCACGGATGTCGGGAAGTAGCCCTGGGCCTTGATGCGCTGGATCGCTTCGTCGCTCGAGGTTGCCTCGATCGAACCCTTCTGGGGCTTGCCCTGCGCGTTGAGTGCTTCGTATGTGAAAGTCGCCATCTGAATCCTTCCCTCTCGGCTCGCAGCCGAGCTCATTCCTCAGCGATCGTCTCGCGGACAACTTCATCGATCGTGGTGCGCCCGTCGTAGATGCCGCGCAGGCCGGATTCGCGCAGCGTGCGCATGCCCTGGGCCTTTGAGTGGTTCCGAAGCGCAGCCGTGGAGGCTTCCTTGAGGATCAGCTCCCTTGACTCGTCGTCGAGCATCATGATTTCGAAGATGCCCATCCGCCCTTTGTAGCCGGAGGTGTGGCAGTTGTCGCAGCCCCGGCCCCGCTTGAATTGCTTGCCCTGAACCATCTCCTGGGTCAGCGCCAGCTCCATCAGTTCCTCGTCACCCGGCACGTATTCCTCGCGGCACTTCGGGCAGATGGTGCGGACCAGGCGCTGTGCGATCACGCCTTCGATCGTCGCCGCCAGCAGGAATCGCTCAAGACCGAGGTCGATCAGTCGCACGATCGAGCTGGGCGCGTCGTTGGTGTGGAGTGTCGAGAGCACAAGGTGTCCCGTCAGCGAGGCCTGCACGGAGATCTCGGCCGTCGGTTTATCGCGGATCTCGCCCACAAGGATGACGTCCGGGTCCTGACGCAAGAACGAACGCAGCGCCTTGGGGAACGTCAGCCCGACATCGGTGTTGATCTGCACCTGGCACAGGCCGTCGATGTCGTACTCGACCGGGTCCTCTGCGGTCAGGATCTTGGTCTCGATGTCATTGAGTTCCGAGAGCGCCGCGTAAAGCGTGGTCGTCTTGCCCGAACCCGTCGGGCCCGTCACGATCACGATGCCGTTGGGACGCTTGATCAAGTAGCGGACGTCGGCAAGGTCCTTCTCGTCAAGGCCCACCCGATCGAGACTGAGCTCGACGTTCGAGCGGTCAAGCAGACGCATCACGACACTCTCGCCGTGCATTGTGGGCAGAACCGCAACACGCAAGTCGACGGCGGACTCGCCGATTGTCAGCGCGATTCGGCCGTCCTGGGGCAGACGACGCTCGGCGATATCCAGGTTCGCCATGACCTTGATACGGCTCGTGATCGCCGTGCCGAGGTGCACTGGAGGCGGGACCATCTCGTAAAGAACGCCGTCGATGCGGTATCGCATCTTGAATTCGTCTTCGAATGGCTCGAAATGGATGTCGGAGGCCTTGTCCTTGATCGCCTGCATCAGAACCAGGTTGAGCAGCTTGACGATCTTGTTGTCCTCGGAGGCCTCAAGCAGAGCCTCGAGATCGATCGACTGATCACCGGCGGCCAGCGACGTGAACTTTTTATCCGCCGCAAGGTCCGAGACCACATCGGTCACTGACTCAGTCTTGGAGAAATGCTTCTCGATCAGCTTGTCGATGACATCCGCATCGCCGACCACCGCCTCGACCGTCACACCCAGAAGCAGCCGGATGTCGTCGACCGCGCGGAAGTTGTTGGCGTTCTTCATCGCGATCTTGAGTCGCTTGGCCCGTTCGTTGAACTCCAAGGGGACGACACCGAAGACACGCACGTTGGCGGCGGGGATCGCGTCGATCGCGTTCTGAGGCAGCTCGATGCCATCAAGATCCACATAGGCCATCCCTGCCTGAGCCGCCAAGCCTTCATTGACATCACGCTGTGTGATATAGCCCAGTTCGACGAGGAGCTGACCGATGGGGACCTTTCGCCCGGCCTTCTGGATCTCGAGCGCCTCGTGGACCTGTTCTTTCTTCACCGTGCCGAGCTTGCGCAGAATCCGCCCGAGCTTGTGGCCCTTGAGCTGGGCATAATCGATCTGTCCCAAGTCGCCTTTGGCCATGTCACATCCTCCGCGGTGAGGGCAGACCCCTGGCCGCGTTATACCTATCTTCGCATCGCAATGGGTCCGGTTGGGCCCCGGACCCCCGTATTCGGCCCCAAGAGGCCTTTCGACAGCCGGATTCTCCGCCATGAAAGCCGACAGCCCGCTTCGCGACGGCATTCACAGAACCCAAACTAGTCCGCCTTGACGTCTTCCTGATCGAGCTCGGCCCGGCCAACAGTGTGACCGAGCTGGTGGACCTTGGCGGTCAGATCCTGCGGGTTCTTGCTCTTGTCGATCATCTCATCTGCGGCGATCATGCCGCGCGTGTAGAGCGACCAGAGGTGATCGTCGAGCAGCTGCATGCCGAACTTCTTGCCGGTCTGGATCGCCGAGTCGATTCGGAAGCTCTTGCCGTCGCGGATCAGGTTTGCGATGGCGGGCGTGACGACGAGGAACTCGTACGCCGCGACCATGCCCTTGGTGTCCACGCGTCCAAGGAGCACCTGGCTGAGCACGCAGATCAGGGCCGTCGAGAGCTGCACGCGGATCTGGTTCTGCTGGGTCACCGGGAACGCATCGACCACACGGTCGATCGTCTTGGCGGCACCTGTGGTGTGGAGGGTTCCGAACACCAGGTGACCCGTCTCGGCGGCTCGCACCGCGGCCTCGATCGTCTCAAGGTCTCGCATTTCACCCACGAGGATCACGTCCGGGTCTTGGCGGAGCGCCCTTCGCAGCGACTCGGCGAACGTCGGCACGTCCGAACCGACCTCTCGCTGGTTGACGATCGATTTCTTGTGGTAGTGGTAGTACTCGATCGGGTCTTCCATCGTGACGATGTGCCGCTCAAAGTTCATGTTGACATAGTCGATCATCGTCGCAAGCGAGGTCGTCTTGCCCGAGCCGGTCGGACCTGTGACGAGGAACAGACCACGCGGGCGCCGCACAAGATCACGACAGACATCGGGCAGACCGATCTCCTCAAAAGTCAGAAGCTTGTTTGGAATCAGTCGGAGCACCATCGCCAGATCCGATCGCTGGCGGAAGACGGATACACGAAATCGGGCCTTGTCGCCGTAGGCGAAGCCGAAGTCGGTGCCTCCCTCTTCTGCGAGCTCCTGCTGCTTCTGCTCGGGCGTGATGGACTTCATGAGTCCCACCATCGCCTCTGAGTCGAGGACTTTGGTCTGCAGGTTGCGCAGCGAGCCGTGGAGGCGCAGTGTCGGGGGCCTGCCCACGGTCAGGTGAAGGTCGTTTGCGCCAAGCTTGATCATCGTGTCAAGCAGTCGGTCGATCTGCATGGAAGACATCTGTTCGCTCCAGCCTCAAACCGGGCCTTTGCCCGGGTCATGTATCAGTCGATCACGCCTGTACCTTCTTCGACCTGCGAGACGCGTGCGATCTCATCGGGTGTGGTGGTGCCGTTGAGCACCTTGAGCTTGCCGTCCTCGACGAGCGGGCGCATACCGGATTGGAGCGCCAGCTTTCGCAGCTCCGAAACCGGTGCCAGATTGAATGCGGCGTCGCGGATCGCGGCGTCCATAATCATCATCTCAAAGATGGCCTTCCGGCCCTTATAGCCCGTCGGCGACTGAGCACAGGGCACCGCCTTGTACACGCGTCCCTCGGCTTCTTCCGGGGTCATGCCGATCAGCCTTAGGAACTTGTGGTCGATCTCGTGGGGCTGGGCCAGCTCTTTCGAATCGTCGTAGAGCACACGGATCAGACGCTGGGCCATCACCGCCTGGATGGAGCTTGCGACCAGGAAGGGCTTGATGCCCATGTCGATCAGACGTGTGATGGCGCTGGGCGCATCGTTGGTGTGGAGCGTCGAGAACACAAGGTGACCGGTGAGTGCCGCCTGGATCGCGATCTCGCCTACTTCTCTGTCTCGGATCTCACCGACCAGGATGATATTGGGGGCCTGACGCAGCATCGATCGCAGGATCTCTTTGAACCCGAATCCAATCGACTCCTTCACCTGGCACTGATTGATGCCGTCGAAGTTGTATTCGACCGGGTCCTCCGCGGTGATGATTTTCTTGTCGGGGCGGTTGAGCACGTCCAGCGCCGAGTAGAGCGTGGTTGTCTTACCCGAACCGGTTGGGCCCGTCACAAGGAAGATGCCGTTGGGTCGACGGATGATCTTGTTGAAGACGTCCAGGTTGTCCTGCTCGAATCCGAGGTTGACGAGACCGATGCGGACCGCGTCGGGGCGGAGAATACGCATGACCAGCGATTCGCCGTGATAGATCGGGCAGGCCGACACACGGAAGTCGATGGTGACCTCATCGCTGATCGGCAGCTTGATGCGTCCGTCCTGCGGGATGCGCTTCTCGGCGATGTTCATCCCCGCCATCAGCTTGATACGGCTAAGCAGCGCCCGCTGCATGCGCTTAGGCAGGTTATCGCGCTCGATGCACACGCCGTCGATGCGGTACCGAAGTCGGACTCGATCGTCCATCGGCTCGAGGTGCACGTCGGAAGCTCGCATATTGACCGCCTCGGTCAGGATGCGGTTCCAGAGCTTGACAATCGGAGCGTCGTCACCCGAGACGTCGATGGACTTGTCCATCGACTTGTCCACCGAGCTGTCGATCGATTTGTCGATCGAGTCGGTGACGAGCGACTGATCGGCGCTGATGGTTTTGCCGTCGACGATGCTCCCGCCAGAGCGGAAGTGATTCTCGATGAACGCCTTGATCTCACCCTTAGAGGCAATCCGAGGCTCGATCTCGACATTGAGCCGAAACCGCAGCATGTCCATCAGCTCGATGTTGATCGGGTCGTGGACGATCAGCTTCATCCTGTTGCCCGACTTTGATTGCGGAAGGATGAAGTGCTTCTTGATCAGCTCTTCGGGGATCAAATCGGGCTGGACGGTAGCGATGCCATCGGTTGAACCCAGGTCGACATAGTCCATCCCGAATTGCTCGGCGAGGGCCTTGGCGACATCCTTCTCTTTGATGAAGCCCGCCTCGATGAGCGCTTCGCCGATGCGTTTGCCGGACCCCTGCGCCAATGCCAGGCCTTTCTCGACCTGGGGGGCCGAGCAGGCCCCTTGCCTGACGAGAATCTCACCGAGTTTCTTTTTCGATCGTGCCATGCGTGCTCGTCAATCCTGGTCGGTTCAGCGGCCTGTCCGCCGGGGCGATGTCGCCCCGTGGCGCCGGGTGTCAGTGTTCTGGCAGTCTGCGGCTTCCCCGCCCGGTCCTTGGCGGACCGACGCCCCCGGCCGGTGTATCCGCCGGCTGCCGCCCCGCCAGCATACTGTAAGCCGAAAGAGGCGGGCAGAGCAGGCGGCCCCCGTCCGAGATGCACCGGCCGCGGACGACCGCAACCATGACTACGAATAAACCACCCCACCCGTTCCCTGTTGGAACAGAAAGCCCTCGCCTTCTCATCACCGCAGGCCCCACTCACGAGCCGATCGATGCAGTCCGGTATCTGGGCAACCGCTCCTCCGGCAGGCTCGGGATCGAATTGGCCGATTTGGCCTCCAAATGGAGCTGGAATACGACACTCCTGCTCGGGCCGACCCATCTTGTGCCAATGGCCGAGACACTCTCGATGGCACGATTCACGTCCGCCAAGGACCTTGCGGCGCTTCTGAACAGGTCCCTTCCAGATTGCGACATCCTGATCATGGCCGCAGCTGTTGCGGATTACACACCGACGAAGACCGATCTTGCCGGCAAGCTCCGCAGATCCGAAAGCCAAGGCATGACACTCGAGCTCGAACCAACCCCCGATCTGCTCGCCAGCTGCGCGAAACAGTCACACCCAGACCAGCTCCTCGTCGGCTTTGCGCTCGAACCCGAGACTGGACTCACCGAGAGCGCCCGAAAGAAGCTGGCTCGCAAGGGCGTTGACCTGATCGTTGCCAACCCGCTTGAAACAATGGAAGCCCCGGACATCAGCGCCACGCTGATTGCTTCTGAGCCCCTCAAGGCCTTCGAGCAGAAGGCTCCCCGCATGCCCAAGGCCGAATTCGCAGCCTGGCTCCTTCCGATCCTGCAGGGCGCATGGCTCGCCAAACGCAAGCTGACACAAACGAGCAACACACCATGAGTGACTTCAAACCCCGTCCATCCCGCAAGCCGCGCCGGTCGGACGACAACAGCAGCCGACCCGCTTTCCGCGGATCACCCAATCGGACCAACAAAGCCCCCGGCAAGCCCTACGGCGGGCGTCGGGAGCGCCTGCCCCGCGAGCTGGACATCATCCACGAAGACGCCGACATCCTCGTCGTCAATAAGCCCGCTGGCATCGTCAGCGCCATGCCAAAGCCCGGCGCCCGCCCGACGCTCTACGACATGGTCAAGAAGTACGCCCGCGACAAGGGCGGCAGAGATGCGCGTGCGTTCGTCGTCCATCGCCTCGATCTGGACGCATCTGGCCTGCTGATCTTTGCGAAATCCAAGCCCGCCCTCGACTGGCTCAAGGACGACCTCCGCGCCCGGCGCATCGATCGGCTCTACATCGCCCTCGTCGACGGGGAATTCGCCAGCGGCAAAGATACGATGGGCACGGTCCAGTCCATGCTCCGCGAAGAACTCGGCGGGCACGTCGTCGAGATCCCGGACCAGCAGTATCGCGGCTCACGCGGCGACTCGACCGAGGCCCGCCCGGCTGTCACGCACTACCGCGTCCTGGGCACCGGCAGCGGGCACTCGCTCGTACAGCTCAAACTCGAAACCGGACGCAAGCACCAGATCCGCGTCCACATGGCCAGCCTCGGGCACCCGCTCGTGGGCGATGTGCGCTACGGCAAGGGCGCCTCAAGGTTCAATCGCCTCGCTCTGCATGCGAGCGAGCTGGCGTTCAGGCACCCGGGTTCGGGCCAGCGTGTGCGGTTCTTCTGCCCGGCACCGCCAGAGTTCTATGAGGCGGTCGGCATGGCACCGGCCAAGGCCGTCGCGCCCAAGCCGCAGGAATTCAAGCCTTCCATCACACGCGAAACATCCAGCAACCGCAAAGTCGACGCCGAGACCGAAGGCGGGTGGGACGAGGTCAGCGACTGGTACGGCGAGTACCAGTCCAGCAGCCGAAGCGATCACTTCGCAGAAGTCATCATCCCCGGTGCGGTCGGGATGCTCAACCCCAAACCGGGCGAGCGAGTGCTCGATATTGCCTGCGGAGAGGGTCGCCTCGCGGCAGCGATCACCGAACTGGGCGCGAATGTCACGGGCATCGACGCGGCGTCCACGCTCATCGATGTCGCCAACGCCCGCAAACTCCCCGGCTCGAAGTTTGTCGTGAGCGATGCCCGCGAACTGGGCAAGCTGCCCGAGGATCTCCGAGCCGAGCCCTACGATGCGGCGACCTGCATCATGGCGTTCATGAATATCAATCCGATCTCAGACGTTCTCAGCGGCGCGTGCGACCTGCTCAAGCCGGGTGGGCGATTCGTCGCTGTCATCCTGCACCCGGCGTTCCGCTCGCCCGCGCGGTCGAGCTGGGGCTGGGAGGGCGAACGCGCCGCGAAGCAGAAGCAGTACCGCCGGGTCGATGCGTACCTCTCAGCCGCCGCCGAACCGATCATCATGAACCCGGGCGAAGTCGCCTCGGGCGGCAGGCCCGTCCAGACTCTGACCCACCACCGCCCGCTCGAGCACTACGTCAAAGCGTTCGCGTCCGCTGGCCTGCTCATCGACGATATGGAAGAATGGCCCAGCCGGCGCAAAAGCTCCCCCGGCCCGCGCGCCGCCGAGGAAAACCGAGCAAGGCGCGAGATCCCGATGTTCCTTTGCATCCGGGCAGTAAAGGCAAAGTGATTATCGTTCCACGGCACTGAATGATTCACGCAATCTGCGCGACGAAACCGTGATCTCCGTAATCTCGCTCTGTTTCATCCGATCGACGTTCTTGAGGATCATGGCCATCCGGTGATTCCCCGCGAAGCGCTCGCGGTGACGGATGAGAAAATCCCAGTAGAGCGTGTTAAAGGGACAGGCCGATTCGCCAGTGCGGTTCTTCACGTTATAAGCGCAATTGCTGCAGTAGTTGCTCATACGCTGGATGTACTTACCGCTAGCGGCGTATGGCTTGGTGCCAACAACCCCACCGTCGGCGTGCAGGGCCATGCCGATGACATTGGGGGCGGTTACCCAGTCGATGCCATCGGCGAACATGCCGAGATACCAGTCGCTGACTTCTTTCGGCTTCACCCCGAGGAGCATCGCAAAATTCGCCATGACCATGAGCCGGGGAATGTGGTGCGCGTATGCGCCTTCGAGCACCGAGCCGACGCAATCGCGAAGGCAAGCCATATCCGTTTTGCCGGTCCAGTAGAACTCAGGGAGTCTGCCAGACTCTTCGAGCCCGTTGCGATCGGCATAGCCCGGGCCTTCATGAAAATAGACGCCCCGGATAAACTCACGCCAGCCGATGATCTGGCGGACGAATCCCTCCACCGCGTTGATTGGCGCGCTGTTGGTTTCGTACGCGTCCACCGCCCGCTGGACACATTCCATGGGCGAGAGCAGGTGCAGATTGATCGCGGCCGAAAGCCTCGAGTGATAGAGCGTCCGCTCGCCTGACCACATCGCGTCTTCGTACGTCCCAAACCGTGGCAACCGATGCTCGATGAAATCATCGAGCCAGATGAGAGCCTCCTCGCGGGTGACGGGCCAGCTGAACCCGACGAGCGAGCCGGGCAGATCCTGGAGTTGGTGATCCAGAATATCGAAGACCTCGCGTGTGATCTCGTCGGGTTCCAGGACCGGTGCCGGCGCGGGCCTCGGCGCCCGCTTAAACGCTTCACGGTTGTCGTGGTCGTAGTTCCATTGCCCGTCGATTGGCCCGGAACCGTCCATCAGGATGCCAAGCCGCTTGCGCTGATCCCGGTAGAAGTACTCCATCGTGAGCGACTTTCGGCCCTTCGCCCAGCGCGCGAACTGTGCCTGCGTCGTGAGAAAGCTCGCATCCGCAACGATCTCGATAGGCACGTCTGCAGCATCACAAGCATTCTCAAGCTCACGCCGAACCCTGTGGTCACCGGGCTCGGTCACAACCACGTGTTTTGCACTCAGACGCCTGATCGCCCGGGCGAGTTCGCCCTCGAAGTGCTGCGTGTTCTCCTCGTCATCGAGACGGACATACTCAACGCGCAGGCCTTGCTCCCTGAGCCAGAGCGCGTGGTGACGCATCGCCGAGAGGAACATCCCGGTCCGCTGCGAATGGCTGACGGGCGAGGTGCTCTCACGCTCCACCTCCATCATGAGCAGGGCGTCGTTGATGGGGTCGATGCACGAGAACAGCTTGCTCTGCCGATCGAGTTGGTCACCGAGCACGATGTAGAGCGTCTCTGCGGAACTCCTAAGCGACCTGAGATCGAATGCTCGCCCCATGGGGCATTATTCGCCGGATTCTGCCCATGCGATTCGCTCAGAGCTGATTCAGGAAGCGAACATCATTCTCAAAGAGCATGCGGATGTCGGGGATGCCGTACTTGCCCATCGCCAAGCGCTCGATGCCGAAGCCCCACGCGAAACCGGTCCAGACCTCCGGGTCGATGCCGCAGGCGGCCAGGACGTTGGGGTCAACCATGCCGCAGCCACCCAGCTCGACCCAGCCCGCGGGCTTGTCGGCACGCAGGCTGATCTTCATGTCGAACTCAGCAGAAGGCTCTGTGAACGGGAAGAAGCTCGGACGCAGACGCACCTCGGCACTCTCGCCGAAATAGGCACGCGCAAACTGCAGCAGCGTGCTCTTGAGGTCCGACATCGAGACGCCTCTGTCGATGTAGAGGCCCTCGAGCTGGTGGAACATGAAGCTGTGCGTCGCATCGACCGTGTCCGGGCGGTAGACACGCCCGGGTGAGATCACCTTGATGGGCGGGCCCCAGCCCTCGAGCACGGCTTTCTCCATCGTGCGGATCTGCACCGTTGAAGTCTGGCTTCGCAGCATGCGCGGACGCTGGCTCTTCTTCGGATCGTCGACGTAGAAGTTATCGATGGGATCACGGGCCGGGTGCTCTGCGGGGATGTTCAGCTTGGTGAAATTGTGCTCTTCGTCCTCGAGCTCCGGCCCCTCAGCGACGTCGAACCCGAGCCTGGCGCACACTTCGACCAGCTCGTCCCGCACGCGTGTGATGATGTGCTGACGCCCGAGCGCACGGGCTTCGATGAGCCCCGGCTCGGTCAGATCGATCCCGGTCAAACCCGCAGAACCGCCCAAGAGCTCGCCCTGCTTGGATTCGAATGCCGCCTCGAGTGCCTGCTTGACCGCGTTGGCGCGGGCGCCCGCAGCGGGCTTGTCTTCCTTGGAAACATCTTTCATGCCGCCCATGGCAGCCTTGAGCTGGCCCTTGGTTCCAAGGTAGCTCACGCGCCAGGCTTCGAGACCGTCGGCATCGGTCACGAGCCCAAGGAGCGCCAGCCCCGAGCGTTCCAGATCATCCAGTGCTTGCATGAAGTTCGCCATCACCGCGATCATAGCAGGCCTTGCAGAGCCTTCGTCGCCAACGAAAAAGCAACGCGGCCGATCATGACGATCGGCCGCGTGAGATGCACTCGGTCGTGAAAGGGCTTAGCCCTCAGTTGCTTCCGGAGCCTCGGCAGCGGGAGCGGCCTTGGCACCGGTGCCGACGAGCTCTGCGGGCGACTTGACGCTGCCCTTGAGCTTGTCGAAGTATTTCGCGCGACGGTCGGCCTTCTGGCGACGGCTGCTGGTGCCAACTCCGATCTCGGGGCCTTCCTCGGCACCGACGAACTGCAGCAGCACCAGCTCACTCGCATCACCGATGCGGTGACGCCCGAGCTTGACGATGCGGGTGTAGCCGCCCTGGCGCTCTGCAAAGCGTGGAGCGACGTTCTCGAAGATGTGACGGACCAGACGAGGAGCCGAGCGGAGCTCGCCGTAGCGGTTGCGCTGGGTCTGCTCTGCCGGGGGCAGGTCAAAGAACTGCTCTGCCGACTCGCTTCGCTCCTGGTGGTGCGCCTTCTGCTCCTCGGTGGGATTCGCAGGCAGGTACCGCCAGTCGAAAGCCAGCCTGTCCCGGCCGAGGGTCGCGATCACCTGGCGACGGGCGTGCATGTCGCCCCTCTTGGCCTTGGTGACGATCTTCTCAACGAAGGGCTGGACCGCCTTGGCCTTGGGCAGAGTGGTCACGACCTGGCCGTGCTCAAAGAGGCTGGCGGCGAGGTTGCGGAGCATCGCGGTGCGATGCGCCGTTGTACGATTCAGTTTGTATCCGGCCTTGCGGTGCCGCATCACTACGCTCCAAAAACCACGGGCTCAGACGCCCGCGTTTACCTGGTATCCCTCGGGCAGCTGCATGCCGAGGTCCAGGTCAAGGTCCAACAGTTTCCGCTTGACTTCACGCAGCGAAGTCCGGCCGAACGCACGGAGCTTGAGCAGCTCCGATTCGGTAAATGTCACCAGATGAGCAACGCTCTCGATCTTGGCCGATTCGAGGCAGTTGCTCGCACGCACCGAGAGATCCAGGTCCGCAATCGACATGTCCAGCTTGCGGATGAGCCCCTCGTCGACGCCTGCCGCGGCCGCCGCCTCTTCCGAGACACGGTCGTGACCAAGCTCGAAGTACTGAACGAAGGGGTTCAGGTGCTTGCGGAGAATCTTGGCGGCCTCGACCAACGCCAGCTCGGGCGTGATCGTGCCGTTGGTCCAGATCTCAAGGATCAGCTTGTCGTAGTTCGTCTTCTGACCGACGCGGGTCTCTTCGATCTTGTAGCGCACACGCTGCACGGGCGAGTAGATCGCGTCGATCGGGATGATCCCGATCTCCTGGTCCTCGTTCGAGTCGTACTGCTCGCTCGCAGGGACGTAGCCGCGCCCCTTGGTGACCGTCAGCTCCATCTCGAAGGGAACCTCGGAGCTCAGCGTCGCGATGACGAGGTCCGGGTTCATGATCGTGATGGACGTGTCGGCCTCGATCAGGTCAGCGGTGACCTCGCCGGGGCCCTGAGCCGCCAGACGCATGGTCTTGGGCTCTTCGCCCTCGTAACGGACGACCAGATTCTTGATGTTCAGGACGATGTCGGTGACATCCTCCATCGCGCCGGGGAGCGAGCTGAACTCGTGCTCGACGCCTTTGAGTTTGATGGCGCTGACCGAAGCACCCTCGAGCGAGCTCAAGAGGATCCGACGCAGCGCGTTTCCGATGGTTGTGCCAAAGCCTCGCTCGAACGGTTCGATCGTGAACCGTGCGAACGAGTTGCCCAGGAACTTGGGGTCAGCGGTGACCTTGGCCGGGAGTTCCAAACCACGCCAGCGAGCTCGAAGCATTCAATACCCTCGTTCAATCTTCCGGCAGCCGTCCGTCAGACGCACACCCGGCCGGTCACGGATCATCGCGCAGCTGCCGGGCTGGGCGGGGTCCTTCTGCCGGTCGGGCAAACAGCGAACGCGTTTAGACGCGGCGCTTCTTTCTGGGCCGGCAGCCGTTGTGGGGCACCGGGGTGTGATCTTCGATCGCCGTCACGCGGATGCCCGAAGAGACGACGCCGTTGATCGCGGCCTCGCGCCCGGCACCGGTGCCGGTGATGCGGACTTCGATCTCGTGCATGCCCATCTTGCGGACCTTGGCGCCGACCGTCTCACCCGCACGCGTTGCCGCGAACGGTGTCGACTTGCGAGTGCCCTTGAACCCGATGGTGCCAGCCGAGTCCCAGGCGAGTGTTTCGCCGTTGAGATCGGTGATGGTGACCATCGTGTTGTTGTGCGTCGCCTTGACGTGGGCGATGCCCTTGGTGACGTTCTTGCGAATCTTCTTCTTAGCCATAAACTTTGACCTTCAAAGCGGCTCGGGCCGCGAGACTGAATCGTTCTCTTAGCCCTTGACGCCCTTCTTGCCGGCGACCGTCTTCTTGCGACCCTTGCGGGTGCGTGCGTTGCACTTGGTCCGCTGACCGCGCGTCGGCAAGCCACGCTTGTGGCGGTCGCCGCGGTAGCTGCGGATGTCACGCAGACGCTGGATGTTCTGGCCGACCTGGCGGCGGAGCGCACCCTCGACGATGAAACCCGAGTCGATGATCGAGTTGATCATCGCCACCTGCTGATCATCAAGCTCGCGTGCCTTGACGTCGGGCGTGACCTGAGCTTCCACCAGGATGTCAGCCGCGAACTTCGGGCCGATGCCATGGATGTACTGCAGGGCGTAATAGATCTTCTTGTTGTCCGGGATATCAACACCAGCGATACGTGGCACGATCGGCTCCTCGTTCTCTTAGCCCTGAACCTGCTTGTGCTTGGGATCTGACTTGCAGATCACGCGAACCTTGCCCTTGCGACGGACCACCTGGCACCCGTTGCACATCCTCTTGACACTCGATCGAACCTTCATCACATGCTCCCGGCCGAATGCTCGGCTCGGCTTGAAATGCCTCATCCACCGGTCGGGCGAGGCACGGAGCCAGAGCCAGACCAACAGCGTCCGTGCAGAGCCACGGCGCAGGGGGTGACAATAGGCCCCCATGGCCCCCGTAGGCTATCTTTTGCGGTCAGTTTTGCCCATTCTTCCCCTGATTCTCGTCCGCCAGACCCGGGTAGGGCCCTTGCCGGTGCCGGTTAGTGACGGTAGGTGATCCGGGCCTTGGAGAGGTCGTAGGGGCTGATCTCCACCGTGACCTTATCCCCGGGCAGAATCCGGATGTAGTGCATCCGCATCTTCCCCGAGACGTAGGCCAGGACCTCGGTTTGCTGCTCGTTGGGCAGACGGACCTTGAACATGGCGTTCGGAAGGGCCTCGAGGACCACGGCTTCAAATGAAAATTTTTCGTCCTGTTTCGACATATGGTGCCCATCCTAGGCCGCTAAGAGCCCGCTGCTACCCCGAGAGTCAATTCAATCACGCCCTTTTCGGTCACCAGGACCGTTCGTTCCTCGTACGCCGATCTTCCGGCCCCAGCCCGGGACCAGCCATCTGCGAGCGTCCGAAGCCCGCCAGCCGACCTGTCGCTGGAGCGTTCGACTACCACGGGCTCGACCGCCAGGACCATCCCCGACTGGATCAACTCCCCCCTCTCGGCCCGGCTCAGGAAGACCGCCGGGGGCTGGTGGAGCGCCAGGCCGGTGCCGTGGGCGATCGCCTCATCGAGGAGTTCGTACCCGAGCGCATTTGCCGAGTCCCTGGCAGCCAGCGCAATTTCACTCAGAGGACAGCCCGGGACGATCGCTGCGCACGCCCTCTCATGGGCAGATTTGGCAGCTCTCAGGAGCGGATCATCCCCACCGCCGACAACAACTGAAACCGCCATATCGCAGACGGCACCCTCGTACGAGCAGGCCGAGTCAATGGTCAGAATATCTCCGTGTGACAACGGCTGATCGCCGGGCACTCCGTTGACGGCGACCTCGTTCACACATACCGCAGCGGCAGCAGGAAACGGTTCGGTATTCGCAACTCGGTAGCCCTTGAGGATCGGAATTGCACCCAGCGCTAGGAGCTCCCGCTCGAGAGTCTCCGCGAGGTCGATCGGGCGAACCCCGGGCGCGACAGACTGAGCCGCGGCGTTCATCGCCATCGCGAGCACGGCGCCCGCGCGTGTCAGTCGCTCGATGAATTCGGGATCGGAATAGATCGCAGGTATTTCGAGGTCGAACCTCGGCGTGGGCATCGGAAGAACTAACTGCGTGGGCCGCGGAGTCGCGGACCACGTTCGCCGTCAGCACCGCCGAGGAAGCCCGCGTAGTTCCGCATGAGCAGGTTTGCCTCGATGCGCTGCACGAAGTCCATGATCACGGAGACCACGATCAAGAGGCCAGTGCCACCGAGGAACTGCGTCACGGAGAAATCGATACCGAGCGAGGTGTTGACCACCATCGGCAGGACCGCGATCACCGCAAGGAACGCCGCGCCGACATAGGTGATGCGTTCCATCACACTCTCGAGATATTCGGCCGTCCGCGGCCCGGGTCGCAGACCCGGGATGAATGAGCCGTGGTCACGCAGCTGCTTGGACATCTCTTCCGGATTGAACTGGACGGTGATCCAGAAGTAGCTGAAGAAGTAGACCATCACAATGTAGAGGATGACATACGGGAATTCGCCGAAATTAAAGCTCGTCGAGAGCCATGAGGCGACGGCTTTCCACCATGTGCCCTCGGTCGCCGAGCCGTCCAGTGCACTAAAGAGCACGGACGGGAAGATCATCAGCGAGCTTGCGAAGATGATGGGCATCACGCCGCCGTGGTTCACGCGGAGTGGGAGATAACTGCGCTGCCCGCCGAAGACCTGCCGGCCGCGGGTGTGCTTGGCCTGCTGGATCGGGATGCGGCGCTGGGCGACGGTCATGATGACCGAGCCCGCCACAACGATGATGAATGCTCCGACGATCATGAGCAGGCCCATCGGCCCGATCTTGCCCGCAGCGGCGTTGCCCGGCTCGTAGTTGTTGACGACCCAGATGATGGCCGAGGGCATACCCGCGAGGATGCCCGCCATGATGATCATGGAGACACCGTTGCCGATGCCGTACTTGTCGATCTGCTCGCCCAGCCACATCAGGAAGACCGTGCCCGCTGTGAGCGCCGAGATCGACATCACCCACCAGAGCGGGTTGCTGGCCCATTGGGCGTAAACGAGTCCGCCGCCCTGGCCTGCGTTCGTGATAAAGCTCAGCCAGGCGACCGCCTGCACGATGCAGAGACCGACGGTGACGTAGCGGGTCCACTCCATGATCTTCTGGCGACCAGAGGGGCCGTCGTCCTGGATTTTCTTGAGCGCAGGCGAGACCGATGCCAGGAGCTGGAAGATGATCGAAGCTGAGATGTAAGGCATGATCCCGAGCCCGAAGATCGTCGACTGGCTGAATGAGCCACCCGAGAAGATCGCGACGTACTCGGCCGCCCGGCTCGCGGCACTGCCCTGGCTCTTTGCCAGGTCGAAGTAGCTGGCCAGCTGTTCCTGGTTGACACCCGGCAGCGGGATCCAGTACCCGATGCGGTAAACCACGAGCATGCCGAGCGTGAAGAGGATCTTCGTGCGCAGCTCGGGGATGCGGAAGACGTTCGCCAGAGCTTGAAACATGCCTCGATCTGCTCCACTGTGTTCCCGCGTGAACCTCTGACTGCCCGATCAGCGGCAGCCCCGGATCACTGGGCGTTCTTGCCCCGGGTGAGCTTCTTTGTCAGATTCTTGGGCGAGCGGTCGTCGCTGTTGCGGTCGATACCGCGGACTCGGTCACGCCGGGTGCCCAGTTCCTTGACGCTGCCGCCGGCGGCCTCGATGTGCTTGCGGGCACCATCGGTGACCCGATTGACCTCGACGTCCAGTTTGACTTTGAACCCTGTGTCAGCGACGGCTCCCAGGATCTTGATGTCCCGGCTGTCGTCGCGGACGAGCCCGGCCTTGACCAGGCTCTCAACCGTGACCTTCCCGCCCTTGGCGAATGCCTCGCTCTTGGCGATGTCGCGGAGGTTGACCGTCCAGAACAGAACCGTGAAGTTGGCGTTGGAGAACCCGAACTTCGGCATGCGCCGGAAGAAGGGCATCTGGCCGCCTTCGAACTGGAAGCGCGTGCTGTGGCCGCGACGGCTGCCTGCGCCCTTGTGACCGCGACCGGCCTGCTTGCCCCAGCCCGAACCGTGGCCGCGACCGATGCGCTTACGCTTGCGGTTCTGTCCGGCCTGCTCTGTGATCTCGTGAATCATCATGATTGAAACTTCTCCGGCCTGCGATCAGGCCCTGCTCGGACTTAGCTCTCGCTCTGCTCCTGGCTGCTCTCGTCACCGCTCGTCTCGGCCGGCGCGTCCTCGGCGGGCGCCTCCGCAGCCGGTGCCTCGACCTTGGCCGGACGCTCGACTCGGACTTCCTCAGCCGTCAGCACCCGACCGGGGCCCTTGCTAAAGGACGTGCCCTTGGACATGAATCGGCCAGCGCGGTCGATGCGCTCTTCGATATCCGTCGTCCCCAGATCAACTCCGCGAAGCTCTGCGATGAGCTCCTTGGTGCGGAGCCGGCTGAGTGCATCGAACACGGCCTTGATGACGTTGACCTTGTTGGTTGAGCCATAGACCTTGGTCATGCAGTCGGTAATACCGACGAGCTCAAGGATCGAACGCACACTCGAGCCCGCGATCACGCCCGTACCGGGCGAGGCCGGCAAGAGGCGAACCGTCGTAGCGAGGAAGCGTCCCTCGATCTCGTGCGGGATCGTGCCGCCGGTGAGGGGGACCGAGATCACGTTCTGACGAGCGTGCTTCTCGGCCTTCTCGATCGCCATGGGCACTTCTTGGCTCTTGGCGTGGGCAAAGCCCGCCCGCCCGCGCCGATCGCCGACCACAACCATCGCGCCGAAGCTGAACCGACGGCCACCCTTCACCGTGGATGCGGTGCGGAAGATGCCCGCGGTGTGCGACTCGAGCTGTCCCGATTTTTCCATCAACTCTGCCATACTCATCCCATCCGCGGCCGGTGCCGCGTTCGATCTCACGATCACATCTTTAGAACTGCAGACCGCCCTCGCGTGCGCCATCGGCCAGAGCCTTCACCCGGCCATGGAATCTGAACCCGCCGCGATCGAAGACCACTTTCTTGACACCCGCTGCGATCGCCTTCTCAGCCAGCTTTTTGCCGACTTCCTTGGCGGCCTCGGCGTTGCCCGTTTTGCCCAGCGACACACCCTTGTCCCGCGTCGAAGCGGAGGCGATGGTGTGACCCTCGAGATCGTCGATGACCTGGGCATAGACGTGGTTCAGCGAGCGAAAGACCGCCAGACGAGGCTGGAGGGCCGTGCCGCCCAGCGTCTTGCGTGCGTTCTTCCGCCGACGCCACTGCCTCTTCGCTTTGAGTTTGTTCTTGTTCATCGCATCTATCCATCCGGCCCAAGGCCGACCGAGCCAACCCTGATTTAGCTGCCGAACTGCTTGCCCTGCTTGCGCTTGATAAACTCGCCGACGTACTTGACGCCCTTGCCGTTGTAAGGCTCGGGCTTGCGTACGGCGCGGGCCATGGCGGCGAACTGCCCCACTGCCTGCTTGTCGGCGCCGGTCACCTTGACCAGCTGCTTCTCGACCGAGACGTTCACGCCCGTCGGAATCGCGACCGGCACCGCGTTGGCGTAGCCGACCGACAGCTTGAGGGTCTGTCCCGCGACCTGTGCGCTCCAGCCCACGCCCACGATCTCGAGCGACTTCTCGTAGCCGTCCTTCACGCCCGTAATCATGTTCTGGATCAGAGCGCGCGTCGTGCCCCACAGAGCCCGAGCCTCGCGAGTGACCTCGCCCTTGATCGAGCAGACCAAAGACTTCTCGTCCTCGCTCCAGCCCACCGCGATCTCTGGCACAAAGTCACGCGTCAGCGTGCCCTTTGGGCCTTCGACCGAGATGCTCAGCCCGTTGATCGTGACCTTGACCCCTGCGGGGATCTCGATCGGTTTGTTTCCTACTCGCGACATCGTGCGCTCCCGTCACCTTTCTACGAAACCGATCAATCCACCGTGCAAAGCAGCTCGCCACCGACACGCTTCTCGCGGCAGGTCCGATCCGACAGCACGCCGCTGGAGGTCGAGACAATGGCAATACCCATGCCCTGCAGAGGGCGAGGGAGGTCATCGACATTCGAGTAGACCCGGCACCCGGGCTTGCTCTTGCGGGTCAGGCTGTTCAGCACGTTCTCGCCGCGAGGGCCGTACTTCAGCTTGACGCGAATCAGGCCCTGGCGCCCGTCCTCGACAACGTCGTATCCGTTGATGTAGCCCTCGCTCTTGAGGACATCCGCAATGCCTCTGCAGACCTTGCTGTTAAGGCAGTCCACAACCTTGGCGCGGTTGTTCACCGCGTTGCGGATACGTGTCAGCATGTCTGCGATCGGGTCACTCATGGCCATGGTCATCTGCCCTCGACGCTTGTGCGTCCGTTCTACTTCGGCCCCTGCTCTCTCTTTACCAGCTCGATTTACGCATGCCCGGGATCTTGCCTTCGAGGGCAAGCTTGCGGAGCATGATCCGGCTAATCCGGAACTTGCGGTACACGCTTCGGGCGCGACCTGTCAACTCGCAGCGGCGAACCGTTCTCGATGAGAACTTCGGGGTGCGCTTCGACTTTGCAATTTGTGCTTTACTAGCCATATCAGTTCTTCGCCTCGCTCTTGGCAAAGGGCATCCCGAGACCGTCGAGCACGAACCGGCTCAGCTCGGGATTGGAATTTCGGAATACAAAGTTGATGTGCATGCCGTGGGTGAAATTCACCTCCGCCATGTTGATCTCTGGGAATACGCCCTGCTCGGTCAGGCCCATCGAGTAGTTGCCCTGGCGATCGAACGACTTGACGGGAAGACCCCGGAAGTCCTTGATGCGAGGCGCAGCCAGGTGGATGAACCTGTCCAGGAAGAACCACATACGGTCCCGACGCATCGTGACCATCAGCGCCGAGTCATAACCCTCGCGGAGCTTGAAGTTCGACACGCTCTTCTTGGCCTGGATGTAGATCGGCTTCTGGCCAGCGATCTTCGTCAGGGTGTCCGCGACGGTCTGCTTGATGTTCGCGGGCACCTTCGTGCCGTCGAGGTGACGACCGATGTTGACGTTGACCACGATCTTCTCGAGCTTGGGCTGCGCCATCGGGTTCTTGATGCCGAACTTCTCGACGATCTGACCCCGGATGCTCTCCTGGAAGAGCTTGACGAGCCTGGGCTCGGGCAGAGGCCCGATCGGCTGTGCATCCGCTTTCTTGTTCTTTGCCATTGCTTACGCTCCACCGCCAGTTGGCGGCTCTCTGTCCTTACGAATGCTCAGCTCTTCTTCGCCGGGGAAACCTTGCCAAGGACCTTGCCGCCGTTGGCGGCGATGCGCTCCTTGCTCCCGTCGGCGTTGATCTGGAATCGAACCCGCGTGGGCTTGCCGTCGACGACGGGGCTCACGTTGGAAAGATGGATCGATGCTTCCTTGGTGATGATCGAACCCTGAGGGTTCAGACGATTTGGCTTGACGTGCTTGGTCTTGAGGTTGACCCCCTTGACGATCACGCGGTCGCTCTTGGTCAGGACGCGCGAGATCTCGCCCGTCTGGCCCTTGTAGGAGCCCGCGGTCACCATGACCTGGTCGCCCTTGCGTACGTGCCGAGCTGCCATCACACCACCTCCGGGGCAAGCGAGACGATCTTCATGAAGTTCCTCTCGCGGAGTTCACGGGCCACTGGGCCGAAAATACGGGTGCCCTTGGGGTTGCCGTCGTCATTGATCAGGACCACCGCGTTTGTGTCGAACGAGACGTACGAACCATCGGCGCGCCGTGTGGCCTTCTTCGTGCGGACCACGATCGCCTTGGACTTGTCGCCCGACTTGATGTCCGATCCGGGAAGAGCCTTCTTCACCGAGATCAGCACCTTGTCACCCACGAACGCCTGCTTGCGCGTGAAACGCCCCTTGGCAGTCGAGCCGCCGTAGACGCGGATGACATACGCGATTTTGGCGCCGGAATTGTCGGCGACTTCGCATCTGGATTCTTGCTGCAACATCTCGTGCGTCCTATTCGGTGATGGCTGTTATGCCATCTCCGAGCTACGTACCACCTTGACTATTTCCCAGCTCTTGGTCTTGCTGATCGGGCGGCACTCTCGCACCTCGACCAGGTCGCCCTTCTTGGAAACGTTGTTCTCGTCGTGGACCTGCAGGATCGTGCGGCCGCGGACGAACTTGCCGTACTTGGGGTGCTTGGTCATGAAGTTCACGACCACGCGACGGGATTTGTCCCGCTTGTCCGACTCGACCGTGCCCTGCTGGGTCCGGGCATTGGTATTGCTGGCTTGCTCGCTCACGCGTCGATCCTCATCGCCCATCTGGGCTCTGCCTGCCTCTGGCGCCAACCGGCACCCGTTCCACCACTCGTTTACGCCGAGACAGCCTCGGCCTCACGCCGGGTCTGCTCCGTCTTCAGACGGGCAACGTTGCGACGCAGCGCCCCGAACTGAGAGTTATCCTCAACCTTCTCCGTTACCGTCTGGCAGCGGAGCTTGTACATCTGGTCGCGGTACTTGCGGATCGAGACCCCGATTTCCTCGGTTGTCATCTCACGCACCTTCGCGCCGGTCAGTTCTTCTTTCTTCGCCATCGCTCGACTCCTGACCGCCAGACTTAGACGCTCACACGCCTTGCAACGAACCGGCAACGCACCGGCATCTTCATAGCCACACGCACCATCGTCTCACGGGCGTACGACTCAGACACACCTGCCATCTCAAAGAGGATGGTGCCACGCTTGACGCGAGCGGCCCAGTAGTCCACGTCCGCCTTGCCCTTACCCATTCGGGTTTCAAGGGGCTTCTTGGACACGGGCTTGTCCGGGAAGACGCGGATGAAGAGCTTGCCCTGGCGCTTCGAGAAGTGCTGGGCTGCGATTCGTCCCGCCTCGAGCTGACGCGCGGTGATCCAGGCGGACTCCATGCTCTGGAGACCGAAATCGCCGTAAGCAACGTAGTTGCCCTTGGTCGCGTCCCGGTTGACCCGGCTTGTGCGCCGGAACTCTTTCCGGTGCTTGACTCTCTTTGGCATCAGTGCCATGTGAACGCCTCACTCTGCAAAGCCGCGGTATCCCGCAGCGATTAACGCCTACCCCGTGCGCGTGCCTGTCCGCCCGCCGCATTCGAAGCCGTCTCGTCCTGCTCGGTCGAGTATGGCCCCTTGTAAATCCAAACCTTCACACCGATGCAACCCGCAGTCGTGTGACTCTCGGCAAAGCCGTAGTCGATCTCCGCCTGCAGCGTGGACAGCGGCAGCGAGCCGTGACGCACGTCGACCTGGCGGCTCATCTCGGCGCCACCGAGGCGTCCGCTGATCAGGATGCGAATACCCTTGGCACCCGCCTGCATGACCGCCTCGCCACGCATCTTGATCGTCCGGCGGAAGCCGCGGCTCTTCTTGAGCTGCTCGGCAACCGACTCGGCAACAAGCTGCGCTGACAGGTCGGGGTTCTTGATCTCGATGATCGAGATGCTCACCTTCCGCCCAGTCATGTACTGGAGTTCCTGAGTGATCCGCTCGACCTCGGCACCCTTGGGCCCGATGACCAGGCCAGGACGCGCGGTCTTGACGATGATCTTGAGCTCCTCACGAGTGCGCTCGATGAGGATGTCGCTGACCGCCGCGTACGGGGGCTTGCGGTTGAGCCGGTCGTCCAGGAACCGACGGATCTTCTCGTCCTCGACCAGCAGCTCGCCGAACAGCGCCTTGGGCGCGTACCAGCGGCTGCGGTGTGCTTCGGTGATCCCGAGGCGGAGTCCGAATGGGTGCGTTTTCTGTCCCATTAGTTGCGTTCCTCGATCGAGACGGTGATGTGGCTCGTGCGCTTGAGAATCGGGTGGGCCCGGCCTCGGTCCTTCGGGCGGAACCGCTTGATGTGCGGGCCCTCATCGACGCGGCTCTCTGAGACATAGAGCCTCGAGTCGTCGACGTTGTTCTGCTCTGCCTCGGCGTACGCCGCGGCCAGTGCCTTGCGGATATTGGTCGCCGCTCGCTTCGTTGAGAAGGTCAGCATCTCCATCGCCTCAGCGACCTGCTTGCCGCGGATCATGTCCGCGACCAGGCGTGCCTTGCGGGGGCTGCCCCGGTGATGATCGACCCGGCTCGTAAAGCGGGCGATGTCCTTCACCGAGGTGCCAAGAGCCGAAGCCATCGACTGCAGATCGCCCGCCTTGCAGCGCGGATGATCGCGACCGGCCATCCAGTTGCGGACAGCCTTGACCGCGTCGTCTCCCTTGAGACCGACGCGCTCGACCGCGGCACCGAGCTGCTCGACGCTCACGCCCTTCTCGGCGGCCGTCTCTTTGAGTTTGTTACTCTGAACCTTCATCGCAGTTCACCTTTAGCCCGTCAGGGCGATCAGCTCTTGATGCCTTCCTTCTTGTTCGTGTGCCCGCGGAATGTGCGGGTGATCGAGAACTCGCCGAGCTTGTGCCCGACCATGTCCTCGGTCACATACACGTCCAGGAACGCACGACCGTTGTGGACCTGGAATGTGTGACCCACGAACTCGGGCACGATCGTGCACGAACGAGACCACGTCTTCAGCGGCGACCGCTTCCCGCTCTCGTTGAGCATCTCCACCCTGCGGTAGAGCCGCTCATCGACATACGGACCTTTCTTCAGGCTACGACCCATCGCTCGGCCCCTCTTACTTCACTTGCCCGTAACGCTTGCTCATCCGGCGGCGGATAATCAGCTTCGAACTCGGCTTTCTCTTGTCACGTGTGCGGCCACCCTTTGAAAGCGTGCCCGACTTGCTAACCGGTGGGCGACCACCCTTCGAACGACCCTCACCACCGCCAAGGGGGTGCGCGTCGTGGCTCATCGCCACACCACGCGTCTTGGGACGACGACCAAGGTGTCGGCTCATGCCAGCCTTGCCCAGGCGACGGTTCTGGTGGTCGGTGTTGCCGACCTGCCCGATCGTCGCCCGGCAATCCAGGTGCACGCGACGCGTCTCGCCCGAGGGCAGAACAAGCGTTGCGTAATCGCCTTCTTTGTTCGACAGCCGCGCCGAAGACCCTGCCGAGCGGCACATCTGCCCGCCCCGGCCCGGATTCAGCTCGACACAGTGCACATCCATGCCAAGCGGGATGAAACGCAGTGCGGTCGAGTTGCCAACACTCGGCTCGACCGGCTTGGTGGTCTCGCTGAGCACCTCGTCCCCGTCGGTCATCCCGACAGGAGCAAGGATGTATCGCTTGACGCCATCGACGTACTCGACCAGGGCGATGTTGCAGGTGCGGTTGGGGTCGTACTCGATCCCGATCACCTTGCCCTCGATCCCGTCGCGATCGCGCCTGCGGAAGTCGATCTTGCGGTACATCTGCTTCGCGCCGCCGCCGCGACCACGCACGGTGATCTTGCCGGAGTGGTTCCGCCCGCCGTTCTTCTTCTTGGGAAGCAGGAGCGATTTCTCAGGAGATTTTTTGGTAATCTCCTCGTTCGTCAGAACGCTGGCGTTCCGTCGTCCGGCGCTCGTTGGTTTGTAAACACGAATACCCATGGCGCCCCCTTAGAACAGCTCGATTGTCGCGCCGTTTTCGAGCGTGACAACCGCCTTCTTGGTGACCTTGTCCTCGACGTAGCCGTAGCGAGTCCGCTTGCTGCCGCCCTTGCGGTTCTGCGTCGCGACCTTGGCAACCTTCACGCCGTAGACCTGCTCAACAGCCTTCTTGATGTCGTCCTTGCGAGCCGTGCGGTCCACGAGGAAGGTGTACTTGGACTCCTCCGTCGCGTGCGTCGACTTCTCGGTGACGATCGGCTTCTTAATGACGAATGCGGCGTCCATTACTCAGCCCCCCCGCTCGCCTTCGCGCCACGCTTGACCGCGGGACGCTTTGACTTCTTCTCCTGGCGACCCATCGGCTCCAGGCGTGCTTCCTTGCCCGTCTGCGAGCTCGGGCCGGTGAGCCAGGACTCGAGCTCGGACTTGCCGATCACCAGATACCGGTGATTGAGCATCTCAAAGCAGGTCATCTGATCGATCGGGCAGAGCGTGACGTCTTCCACGTTGCGGGCGCTCAGGCGGACGTTCTCGGCCTTGGCCGCGTCTCCCGAAAGCACCACCAGCGCCGAGCGATCGAGCTTCAGCGATTCGACGAACGACACGAAGTCCTTCGTCTTGGGCGCTTTCAGCGAGAGATCGTCGATCACGCGGATCTCGGTGCCAAAGCCTTCAGAGCCCAGGATCTTGGACAGCAACGCGTTGCGATTGGCCTTGCGGCGCATCTTGCGGGGCATGTCGATCTGGAAGTTCGCACGGCTGGTGTCCTTTGCAAAGGCACGACCACCGCCGCGGAACTGGGGAGCCTTCTTCGTCGCATGACGAGCCCGGCCGGTCCCCTTCTGCTTGTACATTTTTTTCATTGAACCCGCGACCGCATGCCTGTTCAGCGTGTGCGCGGTGCCCTGACGCCGATTGGCGTGGTACATCACGTACGCCTGCTTGATCAGTGCGGGGTTCAGGCCGTCGTCGGAATACGACGCGACCAGGGAGCTCTCATCGATCGACATCTTGCCGACCTGGGCACCCTGCATGTTGTAGACGGGCACATCCATCTCGTGTCCTCGCCCAGACGCCTGACTCGGCGGGGCTCGCTGCCCCGCTCTTACTCGCCTTACCGGCCCTTCCCTGTCGCCCGCTTGGGCACTCGCGTTGCGAGTGGGTCGGTCCGGAGTTGACTCGGCCGTCGTGGATCGACCTAGGCCGCCGATCCACACTGCACATGTTCACGCCCGATGGTTTCGGGGGCTTCTGCCACCCTCCGACCTTCCGAGCCCCCACCGGGCGATGCTTCGCCCGCCGGAGTCTTCTTCATACGAGAAGCCCGACCCGGGGGTCGAGCTTCGTCCTTTAGCCCACCTTCGCGGACTTGCTGCTGTACAGACGCACTGCCGGGCAGACCCGGACGAGCGACTTATTCGCGCCGGGAACCGGGCCCTTGACGAGCAGCAGGTTCTTCTCGGCATCGATCTTGACAATATCCAGGCTGCGAACAGTGACCTGCTCTGCACCCATGTGACCCGCCATCCGCTTGCCCTTCTTGATCCCACCGGACCCGCCACGCCAGCTGGCATGACCGCCGATCGAACCCGGGGAGCGATGCTTCCGCTCGACGCCGTGAGAGGCCTCAAGGCCGCCGAAGTTGTGGCGCTTCATGCCACCCTGGAATCCCTTGCCCTTGCTAACCCCGGACACATCGACGTATTTCACATCGGCAAGGTCCGCAGCGGTCAGCACCTGGCCGTGCTCGAAGCTCGCGTCGCCCTCGGGCGTGCGGAACTCGGCGTGGTATCGCTTGGGAGTCGTGCCGGCCTTCGCGTCGTGACCGATCATCGGGATCGTCGCGTTGCGTGCGGGCTTCTCACCGAATCCGATCTGGACACCAGAATAGCCGTCACGCTCGGGCGTGCGAATCTGCGTCACCACGCAGGGTCCCAGCTCGATGACGGTCACGGGCACAATGCGCCCGGACTCGTCGTACACGCGGGTCATTCCAAGTTTTTTGCCCAGCATTGTCGGTGCCATGGCCTGCCTGTCCTTCCTGAACGCCGCCGCATTCCTTGCGGCTTGGCGTCGTTACGCCTTGATTTTCACGAATACGCCCGCAGGAACAACGAGGCGGTTGAGCGCCTCAACGGTGCGAGCGTTCGGCTCGTAGATATCAATGATCCGCTTGTGGGTGCGGATCTCAAACTGCTCGCGGCTCTTCTTGTTGACGAAGGGGCTGCGAAGCACGGTGTACTTCTCAATGCGAGTGGGCAATGGCACAGGGCCGCTGACCTTCGCATTGGTGCGCTTGGCATGGTCGACGATCTCGCGAGCCGAGGCGTCAAGTGCCAGGTGGTCGTAGGCTTCCATCCGGATTCGGATCTTTCCGCCGTCCATCAAACGCTCCGCTGCGACGCCCTGCAGTTGCAGGGCCCTGACTCGCGTGGCCACGCCACGCCGACCGGACCGAGCACACACCCCGCCGGCGATCCGGCGTCCCGCGTGAACTCCCAAAGAAGTGAGTGCCTGCTGCTCAATGTGCAGAGGCGTCACAGCCCGTCAAAGCCCCCACCGAGGCCCGGACGGACAGCAAGAGTAGGCCTCGACCCCGTCCGGTCAACCAATCAGGCCCATCCTGTCGAATAAAAACAACAGCAACCGCACGCGTTCGAACCGCAATGAGTCCGAAAGGAAGCCTTCCCATGAAGCCCGCCACCCCCCGCCTCATCGCGATTGCGATACTCACCCTGACCTGGGGCATGCCCGCTCTGACCCCGGCTCAGGAAGCCAGTTCTTCCCCGGCGCCTCCGGTCGAGCTCTCACAGAACCCGCTGAATATGCCCGGAATCGCCCTGGAGATCAGGCTCCCCATGGGGTCGACGAGCACGCAGCAAACCATGAACCGGGAAGTCTTTGCGGAAGTCCTGGGCGACGAAAGCCGCTGGCGGATGACGATCTCGACCCGGACCAGCTCCAACAAGAATCTCAGGCCCGATGACGCGGCCAAGCAGATCCGACAGAACCTCCAGGAGTCCTTCTCAGCCATGAGGCCAAGGGGCCCCGATCGAGACGAATCGTTCGAGTCCCTGGCGCCCATGCTCGACGAGGTTGCCCCCATCGAATTTCATGGCGGAATCGCATTTCGTTTCTTTCTTCGCCAGCCTGCGCCCTCGCCAACGGTCCCTGACACGGTCCGGGGAGTTGCCGTCATCGCGATCGGCGAGGGCCAGATGCTCGTCTGGGACATGACCGCCCCGGTCGACAACTACGCCATCGCCAAGCAGGCCATGGACGCCACGCTCAAGGGTCTCATTACAACCGACGGCACACTCTCGGTCCCGGACCGAGAATTCGCGCTCAAAACCGGGCACGCTTTGATCCGCGATATCGAACCCGAACGTCTGCGTGCGTCCTTCAACAACCACGGCGAGCGTTTCTACCGCCTCTACCGCCAACCCGAGGGATCAGACGACCAAACTGAGATCGGGTACCGGCGCATCCGCAGCTGGGCCGGAAAGCGATCCGATGTCGGGGGCAAGGGCTCGATCAGTGTCGCAGAGGGGCGGATCCCCGGGTATGTCGTGCAGATCGAGGCCCGAAGCCTCGATGAGGCGACGCAGGGCCAGGCCGAGCCCATCATCTACGACTCCAAGGGGACATACTTTGTCAGCGAGGACTTCACCAAGGAAGCATGGAACCTCGTCGTCGTGATCAAACGAGGCAAGCACTCCACGACCTTCAATGAGGTCGGCGCCCGTGATGGATTCGAAGAGCTGCTCATCACGACCGCGACCCCCTCGGGAAGCAACGAGTCCTATCGGCACAAGATCCAGGAAGAGGGCTATCTGCCCATGCCCCTGTCGCTGATCCTGCCCACGATTCTGGCCGAAACGAAGGCGACGGGCGACGTCGCGTTTTACACGTACCGTTCCGATGCCGCTGCCGTCACATTCAGGCACGACTCGATCCGTCACGATACTGACCACCCGGATCGGTACATCCACAACACGAGCGTTTCGATGGACAGCCCACGCATCACCAAGGAGGTCGATGCCCAGGGCAAGGTCCTGCGTGAAGAGCTCCCGGACGATCGATACTGGGTGGAGACCAACGTGAAAGAGCTTGTCAAGATCTGGCGCGCCAAGGGTCTGCCGATGAATTAGCAGCAGCTGCCCTGCGCGGGCGAGCAGCAGTCCTTGACCGCATTTTGGCGCCCAAAACGTGCCTGCAGCTTACGAACCGCTGCGAAGGTCATCACGCCTAAGAGAACCGCACCCCAGAACGCCGAGCCTGTGGAGCCGTGGATGTGGCTGCCAACTTCAGGCAGGAGGCTCTCGCTCAGGAACCAGTCGAGCGTCACCCCAGCGGCAATCGCTACGCCCGCGATGCTGGCAAGGTAAACCGCAAGAGCCCTGGCCCCGAGATCCTTGAGGATCCAGGCCATGGTCGCGGGGTTGGTCGCGGGACCGGTCAGGAGGAACGCCAGAGCCGCCCCTGGGCCGAGCCCTTTGGCGACCAGAGCCGCGGCCATAGGCGTTGAGCCCGTCGCACAGACGTACACCACCAGCCCGAAAGCCATCGCAACGAGGATCGCAAGGAACCCGGATCCGAGCCCGTCGTTGAGCCACGCCTCGGGCACGAACGCCGAAACCGCCGCCGAAATCGCAAAGCCGATCACGAGCCAGAAAACAAGATCCGCGGGGAGCGTCACGAAGGCGTACCGGATCGACTGTGTCAGCCGGGTACCGATCGAGATCTGCATCGGTTCATCGGCGGGCTTGGACTGGCAGCACGAAGCAACATTGAGCGAGACATCGCGCGTCTTTGGCGCTGATTCGTTTCCTTCGTCTCTTTGCATGTCGGTCGCATCGATCAGGAAGCCCGCGAGGATCGCGGAGATCCCAGATGAAATGATCCTGGCGATCGCCATGACCGGGCCGAGCAATGCCCAGGTCAGGCTTGCCGCGGGCACATCGATCTCCGGTGTCGAAACGGCAAACGCCGCTGATGCCCCCTTCGACGCGCCACCCTGACGGAGCGAGGCTGCGGCGGGGATCACACTGCACGAGCAGAGCGGCAAGGGCACCCCGATCAGGGTCGCTTTGACGACCGATCCGATCCCGGGCTTACCGAGGTGTCGGGTGAGGCGTTCTTTGCTGACAAATGCGTGCAGGACGCCTGCAACCCCAAAGCCTATCAAGAGCCAGAGGCCCGCCTCCGCGAAGATGGCCGCGAATGCGTCGATGAATCGGGCCATGTACTCCACGTGTTGGTGCGCCTTTCTGCAACCGGCAAGCCTCGGTGCGATTGGTTAGTATCCGCATCCAAGCCGCCCACTTCTCGGAGAAACCGCATGAATGCCCCGATGATTCCCCTGGCCCGCCCCGTCGCCCGCTTCCTGACGCTCGCTGCAGGCGTGATGCTCGTCGCTGGCTGCTCGACCTCCAGCCCGATCGCAGCTGCTCCACCGAAAGCCGAGGCACAGAAGACCAAGCGTTACGCGGTCCTCGACGGGCAAGTCGTCAATGTCCCCGCCATTCAGCTCGGCGACGAGGCCGCGATCAAGGCGATCCTCCGCGAAGGCAAGAAGAACAACAAGGTCATGGACCACCTGCGTCACTTGGCGCTGGAAATCGGCCCTCGCCTGACCGCCTCTGCGGCTCTGGAGCAGGCAAATATGTGGTCGGCCGAGCAGTTTGCGGGCTGGGGTCTGGCCAACGTGGAGAACCGCCAGTGGGGATCGGCGACCGTCCGGTTCGACCGGGGCCCATCCACAGGAGCCGTGGTCCGCATTTCGGATGATGGATCATCCCGAGTCGAACGCGAGATCGAATTCACGACGCTCAGCTTCGCTGCGGGCACCGACGGCCCGGTCCGCGGGCATGTCGTGCTCATGCCCACGACGCTCGAAGAGCTCGAGGCCGTCCAGGATCGACTCGACGGCGCGTGGATTCTGCACTCGCGCTATCAGGGCGGGCGCGAAGGAATCCGGGGCGTTGGCGGGCAGATGGTCGCTCGCCACGAGCTCCGCCTGCAGACACGTCAGGCGATCGAATCCGGAGAGGCCGCGGAGCTTCCGACCGCCCCGGCCTATCCGGATGACACGCTCAGCGGCCTCTGGAAGGGCACGATCACCGGCCCCGCGATCCCGACCCGCACGACCGAGATGACCATCGATGTCCGTCTGGGTGAGGACGGCACTCCCTCGGGACAGGTCGGTCTCCCGGCATTTGGATTCATCAACGATCTGATCGAGCCGAGCTACGCCGACGGCATCTTCGCCTTTACCTGGAACACTCCCGATGGCCCTCGCCCGATCACATTGGCTCCGCAGGGCGAAGCGATCGAGTACGAGTTTGAGGACGAGGACGGCGTCTACACGATCGATCTGACGCGCGAAGTGCAGCCCGAGTTTGACTACGACGCATACATCATGCAGCAGGTGCTCGCCCAGAATCCGGCTGGGTTCATGTCCAGCTCGCGCGACGAACGCGTCTGGACGACCGCGATCAAGCGAGGCATGGCCCTCTTTGGCATGGATATCGCCGACGTGGGTCAGGACCCCGAGGTGAGTATCCGTGACTCAGACTACCGCTATATCAACTCCGAGCTCGCCGACGGGCAGGATGTCACGGTCGAATTCGACCTCGACCATCGCATCAGCGAGGGGCCCTTCCCGCTCTACAACACGATCGCGGAGATCCCCGGGAGCGTCTGGCCTGACGAGGTCGTGATCGTCTCGGCTCACCTCGATTCCTGGAACGGCCCCGGCAGCCAGGGCGTCGTGGACAACGGCACCGGCTCGTCTGTCACGCTCGAAGCCGCCCGCATTCTGGCAGCCGTGGGCGCCAAGCCCAAGCGGACGATCCGATTCATCCTCTGGACGGGTGAGGAGCAGGGTCTCCTGGGCTCAAGGGCATACGTCGAAAGTCTCAGCGAGGACGAACGGGCCAAGATCTCGGCGGTCTTCGTCGACGATGGTGGGACGAACTACGAAGGCGGGCTCGTCTGTCCGCCCTGGATGTTCGAGTACCTGGCCGCGGCAACCGCGCCGACCAACGGCCAGTTCTTCAGCGAAACCGACAAGGCCACCATGCTCGCCGATGGAGATCCTTCCAACGACGATCGAGCAGGCTGGATGGACGTCAATCTGCGCACGGTCGAGGTCATGCCCCAGGGCGGCGGCTCCGACCATGCCTCGTTCAACGCGATCGGCATCCCGGGCTTTTACTGGGACGAGATCGGGCGCGCGGACTACCGCTACGGCTGGCACACCCAGAACGACCGGATCGATCTGGCGATCGAGGAGTACCTCGTGCAGTCTTCCACAAACGTGGCGTTGACGGCGTACAACCTTGCCTGCGCTCCGTCGCTTCTGCCTCGCGAGCCCAAGATCGCTGAGAACACACAGGCCAGCTCAAACTCCGACGAGTAAAGGCCGTACACTGTTGGCATGGCAACACAGCGGCTCATGAGCCCGGAATCACTGCCCGTCGAAACCGACCAGGCGGCCAGTGCGCTTCGCCCAACCCGGATCGATGAGTACATCGGGCAGCGTGAGCTGATCGAGCGTCTTTCGATCGCGATCCAGGCGGGGCGCCAGCGCGCCGAGCCGATGGAGCATGTGCTGCTCCACGGGCCGCCCGGCCTGGGCAAAACGACGCTGGCGCACGTCATCGCCAACGAGATGGGCTCGAAGGTCCACGCGACCTCCGGACCGGCGCTTGCGAGAGGGACCGATCTTGTCGCGACGCTGACGCGCCTCGAAGCCAACGACGTGCTTTTCATCGACGAGATCCATCGTTTGCCCGTCGCGGTTGAGGAATTCATCTACCCGGCGATGGAGGACTTCCGGATCGATGTGACGATCGATTCGGGCCTTCACGCGCAGACAGTGCAGATCAAGTGCAAGCCCTTTACGCTCATCGGCGCGACGACACGGGCGGGGCTGCTCAGTTCGCCGCTGCGTTCCCGCTTCGGGCTGGTCCACCATCTGCGGTACTACGACAGGGCCGATCTCCTGCAGATCCTGATGCGATCCAGCGGGATCCTCGGGATGGCTCTGCCCCCCGAGAACGCGATGGCGTTGATCGCCGAGCGGAGCCGAGGCACGCCGAGAATCGCAAACCGGCTCCTCAGACGCGTGCGCGACTTTGCCGACGTGCGTGCCAACAGCAAGATCAGCAAGGACGTCGTCGAATCGGCTCTGAAGCTGGAGGGCATCGACGAGCTCGGGATGGACGAGCTCGATCGCTCGTATCTGAGCACGATCGCTTCGACGTACGCGGGTGGGCCTGTGGGCCTCGAGGCGGTCGCCGCGACGATGAACCAGGACGTGGGCACGCTCGAAGACGTCGTCGAGCCCTTCCTCCTGCAGAACGGATTCCTCGCCCGCACTCGGCGCGGAAGGATGCTGACACGGGCGGCTGCTGATCACCTGGGTGTGAACGCACCGATCGCCAGCGAGGCCGATGCACTCTTCGATTGATGGGGCGGTTTAGCGCTTCGAGCTGGCTGGCTGCAGAATGGCTGCGGTTTCGTCGTCGAGGAAGAGGAAGCAGCCGCAGTTGGAGCAGTTGGTCAGCTTGCCGCGCAGGAGCTGGCTGAGCAGTTCGATAGGCAGCGACATCATGCAGCTGGCGCAGTTGATCTCGTGTCGACGCTTGTCGATCACTTCGATGCCGGCCATCGCGTCCTCGTCGCGGTCTTCGAGCAGGCGCTCAAGCTCGGCGAGGATCCGCGGCTCGACCTCGGTGGCGAGCTTGTCACGCTCGACCTGGATCTCCTTGACGCGGTCCTTGATCTCGTCGTGACGCGAGTTGCGGTCCTGCTGGGCCACGTCGCGGACGCGGGTGCGCTCGGTCTTGGTCTCGGATGCACGCTCGATCTCGGACTTGATCGCGTCGGCTTTCTCGAGAAGGCCAAGGGTGTCCTCTTCGGCGCGCCCTCGCTCGATCTTGAGCGCATTGATCTCAACCAGGAACGCCTGGTATTCCTTGTTCGTGCGAGCGACGTTCATCTCATCGCGGAGCTTTTCGATGCGTGCATCGATGCGGGCGATCTCGTCCTCGCCTTCTTTGGCGGTGGCTTCGAGCTGACGAAGCTGAGATGCGAGGGAGCCGTGCTGCTGATCGATGGTGACGAGGTGTCTTTCCTGATCTGCAAGGAAGCGTTCGGCGGCGTTCAATCTGGACTGGAGACCACGGAGTTTTCGTTCCGCCTGATATACGGCCCAAAGCTTCTTGGATTCGTTCATCCGCGCGTTGCCCTCCCGTTGACCCGGTTCATTCTAGCACACTCAACGAGGTGCCGTCACACAGAGCTCACGGAGTCTCGAGTGTTGCAAACGCTCTGAGTGTCCAGAATGCGAACGGACCGACGATCAGGAGCGAATCGAGCACGTCGAGCCAGCCCCCAAAGCCGGGCAAGAGGTTGCTCGAATCTTTCTTCCCGGCATCGCGTTTGAAGAGGCTCGCGGTGAGGTCGCCCAGCTGCCCGAGGCAACCCATACCAAGACCCATTGCCGCTGCGAGCGGATATCCGATCTCAGGGCGCTCTGGGGCATACGAGAGAAGCCAGTACCCGACCATCGAGATCGTCGCGGATGTCGCGAGCCCGCCGAACAGGCCCTCCCACGTCTTTCCGGGGCTGAGCCAGGGGATGAGCTTGTGCTTGCCGATCGCACGACCAGTGAAGTAGGCGCCGATGTCGCACGATTTGGTGACCAGCACGAGCCAGAGCACCAGCCACGCGGACTGCTCGATGCGGAGCATGAGCCAGAACGAGCCCTGCACGCCGAGGTAAACGAAGATGAGCATCACACCGCCGGCGGCTGCCATGACACCCTGGATCGTCTTGTGCCTGACGTGAACGAGCAGCGAGACGATCATGACGAGAATGGCAAGGGTGCCCAGTGCGCGGGGCTCGTCGGCCCAGAACGCAGTCCCAAGGAGCCCGACCAGCCCAGCCAGGACCGCAACCGGAGTGACGACCAGCACGCTGTTGGCACGGAGGATGCGTGCCAGCTCCCAGCAAGCCATCGTGATCACAACTGCGATCAGCGTTCCAAAGGCGATGCCGACACGCTCGACACGCTGCTCGATCAGCGCATCGAGCCATACCACGAGCACGGCTGCAAGAACCATGATGGGGCCCAGGATGAGTCGCTGGCGGAGCATCGGTGGAGAGTTTACGGTCGATGGAGCCCGCCGAAGCGACGGTCGCGCCCGGCATAGGCCCTGACGGCCTCGTGGAGGCAGGTTTCGTCGAACTCGGGCCAGAGCGTCTGAGTGACATAGAGCTCGGCGTAGCTGATCTGCCAGAGCAGGTAGTTGCTCACGCGGAGTTCACCGGCCGTTCGGATGAGCAGGTCAGGATCGGGCATCCCCGCGGTATACAGGCGGCTTGCGAGGTACTCGGGAGTGATCGAGTCTGGATCCAGCGAGCCCGACTGTGCTTCAGCGGCGATCTGGCGCACAGCCGCGGTGATCTCTTCTCGAGAGCCGTAGTTAATGGCAAGACAGAGCGTGGGCCCTGGTTTCGTGGCTTTGTGGGTCTCAGCGACGAGGTTGTCAAGGGCCGACAGCACCGAGTCAGGGAGTCCCTGGCGGCTCCCGATGACCCTGACGCGGATGTTGTGCTCGAGGAGTTCTGGGAGCTGGCTCTTGCAATAGAGCTCGCAGAGCGCCATGAGATCGTCGATCTCGGCCTTGGGGCGTTTCCAGTTCTCGGTACTGAAGGAGTAGAGCGTGACAAACTGGATCCCAAGTCGTCCGGCTTCCGCGACAACTTTGCGGACGGATTTGGCGCCGGCCTGGTGCCCCATCTGGCGGGGCAGTCCCTGTGCGGTGGCCCATCTCCCGTTGCCGTCCATGATGATGGCGATATGCCGGGGCAACCGCTGGGGGTGAACGTCGGGGAGCTTGGCGAGCGGGTCGGCTTCGGGCAGAACAGCATGGATGCGTTCGAGTGCCTCACGCACCTGCAGATCCTCGGCGTCGATCGCGGATGCTGTGGTCGTGGACCGCTGATCAACCAAAGGAACCGACTCCTGTTTGCTGGCTTGTCATGATGGTCTGTTCGCGGTCGGGACCAACCCCGATCATGGTGATCGGCACGCCGACTGCTTCTTCGATACGCGCGACGTACAACCTTGCTTGTTCGGGCAGCTCCGCGACCGATCGAGCCTCGCCCAGATCCTCGGCGAACCCGGGGAGTGATTCGTAGATCGGTGTGACCGCGTCGAGCGTGCAGGCATCGGGAGGGAACGCGGTCCGGCGTCGGTTGTCGATCTCGTAGGCGGTGCAGACACGGATCTCGTCGAGCCCGCCCAGGACATCGAGGAGAGTCAGGGCGATCTCGGTGACGCCGTTGAGGCGTGCCGAATAGCGGAGCGCGACGAGGTCGAGCCAACCGATGCGTCTGGGTCGTCCTGTGGTTGTGCCGTACTCTCGCCCTCGCTCGCGGATCTGGTCGCCGATGGCATCCTTGAGCTCGGTGGGCATGGGCCCGGCGCCGACACGGGTCTGGTAGGCCTTTGCGATGCCGACAATTCGCCCGACGCGCTGGGCGGGGACACCCGAGCCGGGCGCGATGCCAAGGGCGCTTGCATTGGAACTGGTGACGAACGGGTATGTGCCGTGGTCGACATCCAGGAGCGTCGCGTTGGCGCCCTCAAAGAGCAACCGGTCGCCCGCCTCGAGGTGACCATGCAGGAGCTCTGAGGTATCGACGATGCGCTCCCGGAGAGCATTGCCCCAGCCAAGGGCTGTTTCAATCAGCAGGTTCTCATCCAGTGCGTCCGTCACTTCAGGCGCCCATCGCTCGAGAACCGGTCGCTTAAATGCCAGAGCCGCCTGGATGCGCTGGCGGAGCCAGTCGGGGCGGAGCAGGTCCCCCATCCGCACCGCAGAGCTGCGCTGCACTTTTTCGGCGTAGGCCGGGCCGATCCCGCGCCCGGTCGTGCCGACGGCTGCGATGCCCAGGCTCTCGGCGAGCGCTCGCTCCCGCGCGGCGTCTTCGGCCTTGTGATAGGGCATCACCACGTGGGCCCGGTCCGAGACGAGCACCTGTGAGCAGTCGACCCCGCGCTCGGTGAGCGTGGTGAGCTCTTTGAGGAGCTGTTCGGGATCGACGACCACGCCGTTGGCGATCACGGACTTGCACCCGGGTCTTAAGACGCCCGAGGGGACGAGATGGAGCGCAAAGCGCTGGCCCCCCACGACGACCGAATGACCGGCGTTGGCGCCGCCGTTGTATCGGACGATGGCCGCGTTTCCGGGAGCGAGGATATCAACGATCTTGCCCTTGCCCTCGTCGCCCCATTGGAGGCCCACGACGGCTGAGCAGTTTGGTTTCCGGTGTGGTGTGTTCACTGGGGATTGTTGCGTGCTGGCCCGCAAGGGCTAGTTTCGTCCGAGAACTTCATATCTCGGGTTGAACTCTCTTTCGCAAGGCCTGCTGTGAAGCAACTCCGGTATCCACCCGATAAGGCGTCCGGGGGAGGCCCGTGATGTCTCAGACTGTCCGTATCATGTGTCCGAATCTATCCTGCCGGAAACTTCTTGCGGTGCCGGAATCGGCCCGCACGAAGACGGTGCGCTGCAAGGCGTGTCACACGGCGATTCGGGTGCCTGAAGCGCCCTTGCCCCAGGCCCAACCCGGGGCCGAGCCCCCTCAGCAGAAATCGGCGTAAACGGGCAGCACCCGCTCTGAAGCATCAGAGCTCGGGCTGGCTCTGGTCCTCGTCGTCATCGAAGTCAAAGTCGAAATCGATCATGCTGCTGTCATCCGACGACATCTCAATGTCGAGGTCGGAATCGTCGGCACCGCCCGCCAGTGCGGCCGCGGCTTTGGCTGCGCCACCCGAGAGGCCTGCGTGCTTCTTGGGCTTGACTGCAACGGTACCCTGGGCGAAGAGCTCTTTGATATCGAAATCCGACGGCTCCCCGTCGAGTATGAAGGCGAATACAGCCGGCCCTACCGCGACCAGGTCGCCAGCGGAGAGCTCTGACTCCTCGATGCGATGCTTGTTGACATAGGTCCCGTTGCTGGATCCGAGATCGCGGACGGTGACCTTGCCGTCCTCGACGACAAACTCGCAGTGCTGGCGTGAGACGCTGGCGAGGGGGATTCGGAGATCGCAGTCTGACTCTCGGCCAACCACGACACGGGGCTTTCGGAGGACGATCTCCTGGGAGGTGCCGTCCTCTTTCATGATGAGCAGGGTTGCGTCCACGGGCGGTCTATCCTCGGGGAGCATCGATCGAAGGCGGGGCGCGCGAGCCGCTCGCGCCGATAAGGACAACCCCCGCTGTGCGTGTCCACCTTGACTGACGATACCGCAATCAGCCCGATCCGGCAACGCCCGTTTGTCTCGTCCCGCGAGCCGATTACGGAGGCTTCGTACCTGCGGGACACGGCCAGGGCACGTTCTCTGTACTTTCACGTGCCCTTCTGCTCGCACAAGTGCCACTACTGCGACTTTTACAGCTTCGTCGATACGCGAGACCGCCAAGCGGTGTTCGCAGCACGTTTGGAACGCGAGCTGGAAGCTCTCAGCATCGCGGCGGGGCCAATCGAAACCATCTTCGTGGGCGGGGGCACGCCAAGCCTGCTCGAAATATCCCTCTGGGAGAGGGTGCTCGCAGCGCTCGATCGGTCGTTTGATCTCTCGGCGATCAGGTCAGGCTGGGGCGAGTTCACCGTTGAGTGCAACCCGGAGAGTGTGTCCGCTGAGCTGATCTCAGCCCTGCGTGCCGGCGGGGTGAGCCGGATCAGCATGGGAGCACAGAGCTTCCAGAGTGCGCACCTGAAAACCCTCGAGCGCCTTCACGACCCCGAACGTGTGCCGATGGCCGTTGAGATCGTGCGCGGATCCGGGATCGAGCGCGTCTCTCTCGATCTGATCTATGCGATACCGGGGCAGACATTGGATGATCTTGACCGCGATCTGGAAGCGGCCCTCGTGCTCCCGATCGAGCACCTTTCCTGCTACGAGCTGACGTACGAGCCCAACACCGCGATGACCAAGCGGCTGGAGTTCGGCGAGTTCGAGCGCTGCCCGGAAGAGCTTGAGATCGAGATGTTCGAGCTCGTTGCCGATCGCACGGCCAAGGCTGGCTATGAACGCTACGAGGTCAGCAACTACGCCAAGCCCGGCGCTGCGTGCCGGCACAACATGGCGTACTGGCGCCAGGAGCACTGGCTCGCAGCCGGGCCCTCCGCTTCCGCGCACGTTGCGGGGTATCGGTACAAAAACGTGCCCCGGCTCGACAGCTATCTCTCGGGCGACGACACGGGATTCGCCGAGATTGTGGACCTCGAAGGCCCCGATCCGGTTCGGTTGATCCAGGAGAAACTCATGACCGGGCTTCGGCTGAGCGAGGGTGTTGACGGGGAGATGCTGATCGCCGAGCTCGCGATCGGGGATCCGGAGGGCGCCTCGCGCCTGGATCACGAGGCGGGGATGCAGGTCAACCTCGGACGAATGACGAGAACAACCGAGCGCTGGAAGCTGACGACCGAGGGGTTACTTCTTGCCGACGGCATCGCCGGGAGCCTCATGAGCGTCGTCCGCGGTTGAGGGGCCCTGAGAGTCGAAGACACCGGGCTTGGACATCCCGAGCTGACGCAGGATTCGGGCGAGGTCGCGCGGGCATCGCGAATGGACATCGACTTCTTCGCCCGTGACCGGGTGCGGGAGCGCGATGCGGTGTGCGTGGAGCATCAGCCGCGGCGCCGCTCCTCGAGAAGCACGAGGCCCGTAGAAGCGATCGCCGAGGATGGCGCATCCGATCGAATCGAGATGGACGCGGACCTGGTGGAGCCGACCTGTGATGGCTCGGCATTCCAGGAACGCGCCGTGGTTCGTGTGCTGGAGCACTCGGTAAGCCGTCAGCGAGGGTTTGCCCCGCGCAGCGATCTTGGCCAGCTTGACCCTCGCATAGTGAGACTTCGTGCCTTCGATCCATTGATCGTCGCGTTTGGTCAGGTGCTCTTCGATCGGGCGATTGATCACGCCCTTTGGCTGGTTGGGCGTTGAACGAGTGATCGCCCAGTAGAACTTACGGACGAGTTTCTGCTTGAATGAATCGCGCATGGCGTCCCAGGCGCTCGGCGTGAGGGCGACAAGGATGAGCCCGCTGGCGTCACGATCCAGACGCTGGAGAAGCCCAAAATCCCGGTCGGCGCCGATGTTCTGCAGTGTGTGCCCATATCTGGCAAAGAGCCCGTTGAGGAGCGAGTCGTACTCGTGACTCTTGCCAGGCGTCGTGACAAGCCCGGGCGGCTTCTCGACGACCGCGAGGTGCTCGTCCTCGAAGTGGACCTTGAAACCGACGCGATCGTTTGGTTCGTGAGTGAGGTTCATGGACGGCTCTGGATACCTGAGGTGGCCTCTTCATCGAGGTACCAGCGGAGCGAACCGCCGATGGGATTGAGGTGTCCGATGGGCTTGCTGCCTTTCCCGTTCAAGGCGTGTTCGAGCGCTGGTTGCTTGTCGGCGCCGGTCGCTACAACCGCGATCAGGCGTGCCGCGTTGATCACGCGCATCGAGAGCGAGAGCGTACGCGGGTGATCAGAGTTGGTGATATGGGCCAGCTGATCTTCGGCCTGTGGCACCGGAGACGAGCCGTGATAGCCCGCGGTGGATCCGTCCGGCCCGACTCCAAGAAGAACATAGTCAAGACGGTCGTGCCCTTTCTCGCGCCAGCCGAGATGCTCGCGGAGCTCCTTGGCGTAGGCGATGTCGGCGTCGGTGCGCGAGACATCCATCGGGTGAAACTGATCGCGGGGCACGTCGCCGTGGACGACGAGAATATCCCTGATGAGCTCTGCGGCCTCGTGATCTGCGGTATCGCTCACGATCCAGATGTGCGATCGCTTCCAGGGCATCTCGCGGAAGGCCGGGTCGAGCATGAGGGTTCGGTAGAGCGGCACGGGCGACTGCCCTCCCGTGAGGGCAATATGGAAATCGCCAAAGGTGCGGACACAATTGATTGCGTGGATATAGAGATCCGCAGCGAGGGCATCGGCGGTTTCGGCTTGCCCACGGCGGACGATGACCGTCCCGGGCAGATCCGGGGTCGGCGCTTCGGGCTCGAGTTCAAAGTAGTCTGTCACGGTTGCATTGTGTCACATCGGGACCGGCAAGGCCAGCCGGGACGTACGATCACCCGATGAGGAGCACGCTTCGGATCATCGATGCCAACGCCAACCGAGCCAGGGAGGCGCTCCGACTGATGGAGGATCTGGCGCGGCTTTGCCTCGATGACGCCGACCTCACAGAACGGGCGAAGTCGATCCGGCACGGGCTGACGGCGACCCTCACCGCGGGATTCGGGCCCAAAGCGGACCTTGTCGCAGAGCGTGATACACCCGGTGACGTCGGGACCCAGATCTCTCTTTCGAGTGAGCGGAAACGCATGGATGCCTCTGATCTGGCCTCCGCAGCGGGATCACGACTGGGCGAAGCGCTGCGGACGATCGAGGAATGCCTGAAGCTGGAAAGCCCTGAGCACGCGCCGAGTGCAGAGCGTTTGCGCTACGAGGCGTACGAACTCGAAAGGCTTCTGCTGCCCAGACTGACCCGACCCGATCCGAGGATGCGGGTGTGTGTGCTGCTGACCGAGTCGCTCTGTACGCACCACGCCTGGCAGAGCGTGGCCGAGCAAGCGATACAGGGCGGCGCCGACGGGATTCAGCTCCGAGAAAAGAAAATCAGCGACCGGGAGCTGCTTGAACGGGCTCGGTGGTTGGTCGAGCGGACGAGGGATGCAGGCGTACGGATCATCGTCAACGATCGCCCCGACATCGCTGCTCTGGCCGAAGCCGACGGCGTGCACCTTGGGCAGACAGACCTTCGCGTGGAAGACGCGAGACGCATCGTCGGGGGGCACCGGCTGGTCGGGGTTTCAAGCTCAAGTGTTGAGGAAGCCCGGCTGGCCTTCGCTGCGGGCGCGGACATGATCGGAATCGGGCCGATCTTTCCGAGCACGACCAAGCCTAAGCCGGGGCTGGCAGGGGTCGACCTGGTTCAGGCGATCCTGCGTGAGCCGGAACTCTCGAAAAGGCCTCACCTTGCGATCAGCGGCATCGGACCGATCGAAGCAGGCATGCTCGGCGATATCGGTGTCCACGGGGTGGCTGTGTCCTCTGCGGTCTGCTCATCGAAATCGCCAGGGCGGGCTGTTGCGGAGATCATCGATGCTCTTGGTGCCCCCTCGCTCGACTAACATGGGTTTATGTTCAAGCAGCGCATACTCTCGAACGGCCTGACCATCATCGCAGAGCCCGATCCGAGCGCCCACAGCGCCGCGGCCGGGTTCTTTGTGAAAACCGGCGCCCGGGACGAGCCGACGCCCCTGATGGGCGTGAGCCACTTTCTCGAACATATGATGTTCAAGGGCACACCCAATCGTTCAGCGGCCCAGCTCAACCAGGCGTTCGACGACATCGGTGCCCGCAATAACGCGTACACCTCGCACGAGGTCACGTGCTTCTACGCGCACGTGCTCCCCGAGTTTGCCAATGTTGCAACCGAGCTGCTCGGCGACATGCTCAGGCCCGCGCTCCGCCAGGAAGACTTTGACACCGAAAAGGGCGTGATCCTCGAAGAGATCGCGATGTACAAGGACAATCCGTTCTGGGTGCTCTACGAGGATGTCGCCGCGCAGAGATTCGGGGACCACCCGCTCGGGCACCGAGTGCTCGGGACTGAAGACTCGATCAAGGCCCTCAGTCGGGACCAGATGCAGGCGTACTTTGACGAGCGGTACTCCGCGGACAACACGGTCGTCTCACTGGCGGGCAATATCGACTTTGAGCGCGAGTGCGACCTGATCGAGAAACTCTGCGGCTCGTGGCAATCCACGGGCGTCACCCGTGACAACGCGACACCGCGGACGCAGGACAAGCGGATCAATCTGACCGACGACCGCTTCGGCCGGGCGTACCTCCTGATGCTGACCCCCGCGCCATCGGCGCAGGACGAACGCCGGTACGCCGCGACGCTTCTGACTCAGATCCTCGGGGCCGCGGACAACAGCCGGCTGCACTGGGCGTTGATCGAGAACGGGCTTGCCGAAGAGGCGCAGGCGGCTTTCGAGGCCCACGATGGTGTCGGTGAGTACTACATCTACGCCTCGGGTGATCCCGATCGGATCGAAGAGATCGAACAGGTTGCCGACCGTGAGATCCGGGGCCTCATGGATTCGCTCACACAGGACGATCTGGATCGTCTGGCGGGCAAATTCGCTACAAGCTTTACGATCGGTGCCGAAAGGCCAGCGGACCGCATGCAGCGTCTCGGACGTCGGTGGACGCTGCTCGGCGAGTACCGCACACTCGATGAAGAGCTCGAAAGGATCCGCGCGGTGAGCCTGAAGGATCTGCGCGAGGTGTTCGAGGCGTTCCCGTTTACCCCGCGAACCATCGGGGTACTTAGGCCGCCTTCTTCGGCGTAAAGACCTTGATGCAGTTTCCGCCGCTCTGAGCCGAGGCCTTCATAGCCCTCGCCGCGGCCGCGGAGAGCTGCTCGACCCGTTCGTAAGCGCCGGCGGTTGAGTGATCGTAATACGCGATCCCGACATAGGTCTTTCCCGTGATCTGCCAGTCCTGGCAAGCCTGTTCGAATTCGACGCGGAAGGCCTCAGAAGTACGAGTCACGACGACCCGCGAGCTGTTGGGCACGAGCACGGCAAACGATTCGATGTCGAGACGGGCAATGAAGCCGCCGCCGTCGCCAAAGTGCTTTCGGAGCAGCGCAGAGGCTCCCGAGACAAGCTTCCGGAGTTCGAGCGGTCGTCTGGGTGCTTCTGTCGTCTCACGCTCGAAGCCGATACGAACGAGCGTGAGCGGTTCAGCTGAAGAGGTTGCCTGCCCGAACGAGCGATTCAGAACCGCCTCGTATGCCGTCGAATTGAGAAGCCCGGTATCCTGGTCAAACTTCGGTGAATCGAGGAACAGGTCTTCCAGGCACTCGCTGTTGCTCTTCGATGCGGGTTCCTCGATCGCCAGGCGGAGCGCCTGGTCGCGAGCGTCCTTGACGAGCTGGTCTGTGTCTGGCAGCTCACCCGGATCCACATCGAAGAGCTTGGCCATCTCCTTGGTGCCGGCGGTGACCTCTTTGAAGATCGAGTCGGCCTGCTCGTCTGTAAAGTTGAACCACTCCTTGGCGCGCTTGTAATAGCGACGCATGATGGGCTGCTTGTCTTCGGAAGTCAGCGCGTCGGCAACGATATTGCCGAGTCCGACGGCCCGAACAAGCAGACCCAGCTCACCGCTCGGGCCGGCGCTCGGGCGTTCGTGGTATTTCACGGGCTGGATGAGTTCTTCGGGCAGCTTCCAACGGGTAGCCATCATTGCGCCGATGTCGGGGTGCTGGAGCTCGAATTCTGCGAGCTCGAAGCCCGCGAGCTTGCGGTGATCGCCACCGGTTTGCTCAAGGATACGGACGTAGCGGTCACCCAGTGTTTCATACATCGCGACCATGCCAACGTCCTGGAGCAGGCCGCCGAGGAATGCCTCGTCCTGGAAATCGGGGCAACCGACCTTGGCGATCGAACGTGAGGCAACACCCGTAAAGAGGCCCCGGCGCCAGTATTCGTTGTGGTCGAACCCGACCTTGTCCTTCAGGTCGATGCTCGAGACGAGAGAGAATCCAAGCGTCAGGCTTTTGACGGTCGAAAGACCGAGCACAACGATCGCCTGCCGGATCGTTCCGCACTTTTTCCGCAGGCCGTAATAGCTGGAGTTCACAGTTTTGAGGACTTTGGCTGAGAGACCCTGATCGTTCTGGATCGTCGCTGCGAGTTTGTCCATCTCGACGTTGACGTCGCGCGTCAGTTCGATCACCTCGATCGCAACCGCCGGCAGACTCGGCAGCGTCGGGCAACTGAGAACTTCTTCCAGCAGATCGTGATCCATGACGCCCCCGGCATGCCCTTAGCGGCACCGGCTCCCTTAAGTGTCTTCGCATGTCCAAAGAACTTGTCGTCACACCGGTTTCAGGACTTCACAGCGGTGTCGAGTGGATCGGGATTTAATCGCGCTGGAGCAGTGATTTGGGCGTTGTTTCCCCGAAGATAAGCCTGAGGGACGTCAATTCTCGCTCCACCAGTTCCCGGACGTACCAGGCCAGGAGTCGGCCCACACGCTCGGCCTGTTCGATATCGAGACCTTGGGCGTTGCCTTGCGTGGAGAGCTGCCGCAACGACTCGCCGGTCGTCTCCAGGATCGACCAAGCCGTGCCAGAATGGGCGACATGGTTGGCATTGATCAGCGACCCGAGCGAGGGCGAGAACGCCTGTGCCCCAGCGACCGCGCCTTCGAGGCTCGGTTGGTACCCGGTATCGCTGAGGACACGCCAGAGGTAGGTCGCCATCGCGTTCTGCCAGGGGTCTTCTTGGGCGCGACCGAGGACCTCCGTGAGGGCATCAAACAGAACGGGGTGCGGCTCACCCTCAGGCAGGATGTTCAGCGCTACTTCAAGGGCAAACATCGCGGCGTAGAACCCGGTCAGATCCGAGCGTGAACTCCGGAAGGTCTCGCGGAGATCCCAGCCGGCGAGCGTCGCAAGATTCGACGAGGACTTTGGAACAATGACGGCTTCGCCGAGCGTTCCGATCTCAAGGCCGCCGCTGAACCGTGGGTCGGGGCGCCGTGTGCCCTTTCCAAGGACGCGGACCAGACCGATCCTGCGGCAAAAGAGGGCCGCGGTCTGGCTTGTTTCGGAGAAGTCCCACTGTCGGAGACAAATCGCGATGTCGACCTCGGCGTCCACTGTGGCCCTACCCTAGTCCATCCGCGACCCGCCCAGGAGCCGCTCGAAGATGCACTTCCGATTGATTGACCGCGTTCTCGAACGCACAGACTGCAGGGTTGTGGCGACCAAGCTGGTCAGCAAGAGCGAGGAGTATCTCCAGGACCACTTCCCGACCTTCCCGGTGCTCCCCGGGGTCTTCATGCTCGAGGCGATGGTTCAGACGGCCCGAGAGCTGGACCTGCCTGGAATCGACAGGCTGGTCCTGGGACGGGTTCGAGCGCTCAAGTATGGCTCATTCGTCCGTCCAGGGGATGTGCTGACCACAGGAGTGACGCTGGTGGGCAGACTTGAGGACGGGAGCCTTGATATCAAAGGCAAGGCGACCGTTCGCTCAGCATCCGGCGAGTCCGAGGCCTCTACGGCCTGTTCGGGGCGATTCACTCTGAGACCTATCCGGTTGCCCGCTGGGGCACCGATGACACCCAAAGCAGGCAAGTTCGAGACTCAGACCCCGGCCAGAAGCTAGACTCGCCTTCACCAAGCAGAACATGAGGCATGAGCAGATGACACACGACGAAATTTTCGCCAAAGTCCGGGCAGTACTCGTCGACGCTCTGGCGGTCGATGATGACGAGGTCACGCCCGAGGCGACGCTCACCAGCGACCTCGGAGCCGAGTCGATCGACTTCCTGGACATCGTCTTCAAGTTGGAGCAGACCTTCGGCTTCAAGATCGAGCAGGGCGAGCTCTTCCCGGACAACGTAACGCAGGACCCAGAGTTTGTGCAGAACGGTCGCGTGACCGCCGCGGGGATGCAGCGCCTCAAGGAGCGTCTGCCCCACGCTGATTTCTCGCAGCTCGAATCCAACCCGGATGTGACCAAGGTCGGCCAGATCTTTACGGTTGAAGCGCTCGTGAATTTCGTTGAGCGCAAGCTCGGCTCCTGAGGCGATCAAAGCGTGCGCTGGATGTGGATCGACAGAGTGACGGAGCTTGAGCCGCGCCGCCGGATGGTGGCGATCAAGAACGTTTCGCTCGCCGAGGAGCACCTGCACGACCACTTTGCTGCGACCGACTCCCAGCCGGCGCTCCCGATCATGCCCGCGTCCCTGATGATCGAGGGCATGGCCCAGACCGCCGGCGTGCTGGTCGGGCACGCCGAGAGCTTCCGGGAGAAAGTCATACTGGCCAAGGTCTCCGACGCCACCATCGATACCGACGTCGGCCCCGGGATGACGATCCGATACACCGCTGAGATCACGCAGCTCGACGAGCAGGGCGCAGCGACCAAGGGCACGATCGAGCTCCTCGATCACGCCGACACGGAATCGGGCTACCGCCAGATCGGGACGGTCGATCTGATGTTCTCGCACGTCGACAACAACCGCTCCGGGCTCGAGTTCCCGGAACACAACTTTGTCTTCGGCGAGAGTTTCAAGACGCTGCTGCGGACCAGCGGGATCGAAATCCCCGACTGAGTCACGCGGCGACGTACGCCAGCATGAGCTCGGGCAGCAGCAGCAACGCGACGACAACGGGCAGCGAGCTGATCGCGATCCCCGCGGTTGCCAGGCGACGGCCCGAGACGAGTTGCTTGGTGCCCACGTATTCCATGATGAGCACAAAGAGCCCGATCAGGGCGAACTTGTAGACGGACATGCCCAGCGTGCCCGCCTGATCGAACACGCGGGCTGCGAGTGGGTTGGCCTCGACCCCGCCAAGGTTCAGGATGAGGTGTGTGAGCATGACGTCCAGCGATGCCAGCAAGAGCAGGAGCATCTCGCGTCCGGGATAAAGCACCTGTTGACGGAGCATGTACGCCTCCTTCCTCCAGTCGCGCCCCACGATCCAAGAGTGAGATACCGACGGAGTGTGCGGGCTGTTCCTGAGGACACCGGGATTTCTGGGGGAGGAGTTGTACTTGCGCGGAGGCTGGAAGGCTCCGCCACGGGTCAGGCAGATGACCCGAGCTTCTCGCGGACGAGGCGGTCGAAGAGTTGCACTGGCGCGGGCTTGCCGGTCCAGAGCTCGAATTGCGCGGCAGCCTGGCGCACGAACATCTCCACGCCGTCGATTGTGCGGAAGCCGTGCTCTTTGGCGGCTTTGAGCATGGGCGTCTCGATGGGGTTGTAGACGGTGTCGAAGAAGACGGTGTCGGGTGAGAGCTTGCCGGCGAGTTCGTGGACGGGGATGGAAAGGCCCTCGGGGTCAGGGCCGCCGATCATGCCGACGGGGGTGCAGTTGATGTAGAAGTCGCAGGGCGTGTTCAAGAGATCAGTCAAGCTCTCAACCGCAATGTCACCCGATTGCAGCATGCGTCGATCAGGTGAGAGCTTCTCAATCCACGAATGAATCTCACTTGCCAGTTGTTCTGCTCTCTCGTGCGAGCGGTTGAGAACTCGAATAGTCCCTTTCGCTCGCGCGAGTATGAACGCGGCTGCTCGGGCGGCGCCGCCGGCGCCGATCAACGTAATTTTCGCGCCATCGACATCGTTCAGTAAATCCTGCACGAGACTCATGACTGCATGCGAGTCCGTGTTGGTGACACGAAGCGGCCATGCTTGAGGGCCACTACTGGATTGCTCAAGCCAGATCGTGTTCGCAGCTCCTATGGCGAGTGCCTCAGCATCCGGATCCGTAGGTAACCGGTTCTCACCCGAGCCAATCAGACGCTCCTTATGTGGGATCGTCACACTCGCGCCAGTAAAGTGCAGTTCCGATTCCTCAACGAGACTGCTGATCGTTGCCTTGAACGCTTCATCACTATCCGGCACCGGCATCGGCAGATACACGCCGTCGTGCCCCACCGCCTCGAAGCCGGCGTTGTGGATGAGCGGGCTCATGGAGTGGACGACGGGCCAGCCGATGACGCCGTAGAGCTTGGTGTCCTTGCCGATCGAGCGGAAGCGGTACATCCCGAGCAGGTCGGCGATGGTGGGCTGGCCCGGTGCGGTGGCGGCCTCGTCACGCAGGCTTGCGAAGGTGAGGTAGCCGCCAAACTTCGGGGCGAGCACCCGGCTCATGAGCCCGAACTCGCCCATGCCGAGGCCAATCGTGGGCTTGGGGGCATCGCGGAGGATCTCGAAGATCTCGAGGTTGTCGCGGATGGAGCGGGCGCGGAAGGCGAACTTGACCACACTCGCGGCGGGCTCGGACCAGGCCTCGGACAGGCGGCGCATGAGGTCCTTGGGCCTGCTGTCGAAGTCGTGCGTCGAGAGGATCAGGCGCGTGCGAACGTCACGTTGCTGGTTGGGGTGGTCGACGCAGAGGTTGATCTTCTGGCGGATGTTGGCGGACTTCTGGTAGCAGGCCAGCTCGAAGTCGAGGTAGGCGGGCGGGTGGTCGGCGTTGACGCAGAGTTTTTCGAGCAGGCTGACGCGGTCGGCCTCGTCGCCGTCGTAGTCGCCGCCTTCGGTGGCGCTGCGGCAGGTCAGGATCACAGGCAGCGGGCACTCGGCGATGAGTCGCTTGAGCTCGTTGACACGGAGCGTGTCCTCAGAGTCGCCTTCGGAGCCGGGGAAGTAGCTGTCGATGCGCAGCTCGACGATATCGGCGCCAAGCAGCTTCGCCTGGTTCGCGTCGGCGAGAGCGTCGTCGATCTCAAGGACCGTGATGGGCACACAGACGAGCGTTGGCATCGGCGAAGGTTAGCCGAGCGCGGGTTTGGGGGCACGCAGGCGGGGCAGCCGCAGGTACGTCGCGGTGCGCCAGAGGTATTCGAGCGGGCCCATCGTAAAGACCCGGAGCCAGACGGGGCTGTAGAGCAGTTGGAACGCGTAGACGCCCAGGACGATCAGCACCATGCCGACCCGGGATACGTCGCCGAAGTGTCCGAGTCCCCAGTGCTGCGCGATGAACGCCACGACGAGGCTCTGCATGATGTAATTCGTGAGCCCGAGCCTGCCGGCGCTGGAGATCGCGACAACGAGCGGGTTGGTTGGCATGGTGTGCGAGAGCCTGATGGCGATCCCGAAATATCCGATGCTCAGGCAGGGCCCGACAAGATGGGTCAGCGCCGCACCGAGCCCGTAGTAGATCGAGTTCATGCCGCCCAATTCGCCCATGACGACCGCGGCGATGCTCAGCGGGAGGCCGATGAACAAGCCGAGCTTGATGAACAGGCCCGGGAGCTTGCTCTCGGCTCGGAATGGATCGGACTTCATGATCGCGGCCCCGAGCGTGAACATCCCGACCAGGTGGAAGAGCGTGCCGTTGAAAATGAGCCAGAAGACCATTCCGCTGAGCCAGTTGATCGCCCGCATCCCGACCGCGGTGAGATAGGGCCCGTTGGCGAAGGCGTCGGTTTCGCCGACCATCCAGGCCGGGTGCATGGGTCCTGCCTGGATCTCGCCCTCTTTCAGCAGCGCCCAATACTCGGCGAAATTGGTGACGTCGGTTGTCTCAGGGATCGCGTTTGAAGAGTTGAACATTGCGCCGAGGAAGGTCAGCGCCGTGAGCGTGAGTGCCGCCAGAACAACTGTGGCGATGGAAATGGTCAGCAGCCACCTCGGGCGGAGCCCGACGACCCACATGGTGAGGACCGCGATGATGGCGTAGTAGAAGAGAATGTCGCCGTACCAGATCAGCAGCGCGTGGAGGACTCCAAAGAGTGCGAGCAGGAGGATGCGCCGGAGGTAGGGCGTGACGAACGGACGGTTCAGGGCCCTGGCCCGCTGGTACATGAGGGCCATGCCCATGCCAAAGAGCATGGAAAAGAGCGGGTAGGACTTGGACTCAAAGAGCACGCGCGTGAGGTAGTGGAGCGACTCGGCGAGCAGACCCTGATGATTCACTTCGCCCGAAGCGAGCCAGCCGATCGACTGGGTCATGATCTGCACGTTGACCATGAAGATGCCAAAGAGCGCCATGCCACGGGCGAGATCCAGGGCAAGGATGCGTTCCGAGGGCTTTGTGGGCAGGAGCGCCGGGCGTGCGGTGTCGCTCATCGAGATTCCCCCTGTCGAGACGAGTTTCAGCTCGACTTAAAGCTCGTCGAGCCGGCGCGCGGTCTCCTGCTCGATCAGTGCCTTGAACATCGGCTCCAGATCTGCTTCTTGTACGATCTTCGTGGTCTGGAATTTCACGTCCAGACGCTGGTCGGCGACAATATTGTCCTGATAGCGGTAGACGCGGATTTTCTCGCTTCGCCCGCCCGTTCCGATCTGGCCCTTGCGCTCGGCGGCCCGCTCAGCGGCCTGCCTCTCCCGCTCGATCTCGTAGAGCCTCGCCCGGAGCAAGCGCCGGGCTTTCTCTCGGTTCTGGGCCTGGCTCTTGGATTCCTGCATCCGTACTTCGATGCCGGTGGGCTTGTGGATCAGGTGCACAGCCGTCGCGACTTTGTTGACGTTCTGCCCCCCGGGCCCCTGGGATGTCGTGACATGCTCGGTGACGTCGCTGGCCCAGTCGATCGCAACGTCCACCTCGGTGGGCTCGGGCAGCGTGGCTACGGTCGCGGTCGAGGTGTGCACGCGCCCCTGCGTTTCGGTCTCGGGGACGCGCTTGACCGAGTGCACGCCCGCCTCGAAGCTCAGTTCGACGAAGACGCCCTCGCCTTTGACGTTGATGACCGCATGGCGGATCCCGCCCACTGACGGGTCGGAGGTCAGGTCCATCTCCTCGAATGTCCAGCCCTTCCTGGCGGCGTACCGGGCGTACATGTTCAAGAGATCGCGACACCAGAGGCCCGCCTCGTCGCCGCCGGTGCCGGCGCGGAGCTCAAGGATGACCGAACCGAACCGGCGGTCGTCGGCGGTGACCAACGAGGCCTTGACGGTGTGCGCCAGCTGACGCGCCTTCTCGAGCAGGTCAGGGAGTTCGGCTTGTGCGAGTTCGGCGAGTTCGGCGTCTTGACCGCTCGCCACCGATTCCAGCTCGACCGCTTCGGCTCGCAGCCTGGAAAGCTGACGCCAAGCAGAAACAACGGGCTCGATGGCGGCTCGCTTGATCGAGAGATCACGGACCTTGTTGTGATCGCTGATGATCTCGGGATCCGAGAGTTTGTGCTCGAGGTCTTGGAACTGCGTGCTCATCGAGCCGAGCTTGTCGGAGACCGCCTGCGGGAGCAGCGCATCGAGTTCCTGTGCAACCTGGCCCATGGCCCCACAATACGCAGCCCCGACGCCCGGCGCATATGATCGCCTCCGGCAAGCGGATCGGGCCGGTATGGGGGAAGGTCAATTGGACGACGCGATACGCATCAGCGGCCTGAACAAGAGCTTCGGCGAGAAGCAGGCCGTCAGAGGAATGGACCTGGTCGTACCCCGGGGCTCGCTGCACGGCTTCATCGGGCCAAACGGGGCCGGCAAGACGACCACGATCCGCATGATCATGTCGATCATCTTCCCCGACCGGGGAGAGCTGGCGGTGCTGGGCAAGAAATCGGCGATCCAGAGCAAGGACCAGATCGGGTACCTGCCCGAAGAGCGCGGCATCTACAAGAAGATGAAGGTCCTGGCCTTCCTCAAGTACATGGCCAAGCTCAAGGGCGTCCAGGAGCAGGGCCTGCACCAGCGGGCGACCGGCTGGCTCGAGAAAGTCGGGCTGGGTGATGTAGCAGGCAAGAAATGCGAGGAGCTCTCCAAGGGCATGCAGCAAAAGGTGCAGTTCATCGCGGCCGTGATCCACAAGCCGGAGCTGCTCATCCTCGATGAGCCCTTTAGCGGTCTCGACCCGGTCAACATGCGTCTGCTGCGAGATCTGATCCGTGAGATCAACGACGCGGGCACAACGATCATCTTCTCGACCCACGTCATGGCGCAGGCCGAGGAGCTCTGCGACAACATCGTCATGATCCACAACGGACAGAAAGTGCTCGATGACCCGCTCGGCAAGATCCGCAGCCGATTCGATCCCAAGGCATTGCTGCTCGAGCCGATGGAGCGGTCATTCGATGAGTCGCGTCTGACCTCGATCGCGGGCGTCGCTCATGCCCACCTGACAGACTCCGGTTGGGAGATCGTCCTGGAGGACGGCTTGGCGCCGAGCGAAGCCATCGCGCGGATCGCGGGGCAGATCGAAACAGCAAAGATCGAGATCAAGCGTCCCTCGCTCGAGGACATCTTCATCGAGATTGTGCAGGATGACTCGTATGTGCCACAGTTTGAATCCCAGGAGGTGGCATCATGAGCCGGATGCTGCAGATCGCCTGGCGAGAGTTTGCTTCGACGGCGCTGACCAAGGGATTCATCATCGGTGGCTTTGTCGTGCCCGCGGTGATTCTGGTGGTCATGATCACGCTGCTCCCGATCCTGCTCAAGGACGAGGGGCCCGCGATCGAGGGTGAGATTTCCATCATCGATCGTTCGGGCGTGCTCGCTGACGACATCGCCCAGAGGCTCTCGCCCGAGGCGCTCACGGCAGAGACCAAGACGGTTGAAATCCCGAAGCTCGAACCGGGCCAGACGCTCACGCCGCAGGAAACCTCGGACATCGTTTCCCAGGTCATTCCCAGCTCCATTCCGAAGCTCACTGTCAAGCAGCTCGGCGCAGAGGCCGATCCCGAAGCCGCGAAAGAACCGCTGCGTGAGGGCAATGCGAACGATGGCGGCGTGCTGGCGCTCGCGGTGATCGATGCCAACGCGGTTGTGACGGATCAGGCCAGCGATGCAGGCGTGCCCAGGTTCGGCGCGTACCAGCTCTACGTCAAGCCCAAGCTCAAGGACAGCGTTCAATCGACGATCCGGCGCGCGATCACTGAATCGATCCGTGAGGCTCGGCTCGAAAGCGCGGGGCTCAGCCCCGATCAGGTCAATGCGCTGACACGAGTCGATGCCGAGCAGACGAAGGAGATCACCGAAGAGGGCGAGCGGGACTCGATCGAGGGTCTCAACATGCTCCTGCCGGGCGGCTTCATGATCCTGATGATGATGGCAGTCATGATCGGCGGGCAGTATCTGCTCACGACAACGGTCGAAGAGAAGTCCAGCCGCGTCGTGGAGGTCTTGCTGTCGGCAGTCTCGCCCATGCAGCTCATGACGGGCAAAATCCTCGGACAGCTCATGGTGGGCGGGCTGATCATGATGGTCTACGGGAGCGTGGGCATCGTGGGCCTTCTGATGGCGACGCTGGCCCATGTCATCGACTTGATGACGCTCGTCTGGCTCGTCCTGTTCTTCATCCTCGCGTACGTACAGATCGCCTCGATGATGGCGGCGGTCGGTTCCGCGGTGAATGAGATGCGTGAGGCGCAGAGCCTGATGACGCCCGTCATGGCGATCATCATGATCCCCTACCTCCTTTGGATGCCTGTGGCGATGAACCCGAGCGGGACATTCGCCGTCGTCTGCAGCTATCTGCCGCCCGTGAACTCGTTCATGATGATCGTGCGGATCACCTCGACCGAACGCCCCGAGGTCTGGGAGATCCTGATCTCGCTTGGCATCTCTCTTGTGGCTTCGATCATCATCCTGCGCGGGGCTGCGAAAGTATTCCGCGTCGGATTGCTGATGTACGGCAAGCCGCCCAATATGAAGACGCTCATCAAATGGATCCGGATGGCTTGATCCCCGACAAGCACGATCTCTACGAGGCTTGCGTGCAGTCTCCGCCGGAGATGGCTCTGATGCTCCGCGCGATCCACGGCGGTGATCCGAAAGTGCTCGGCGAAGACTTCGCGGGCACCGCGGCGCTCAGCAGGCACTGGGTGGCGAACGTGCCGGGGGCCTCTGCGATCGCGGTGGACCTCGACAAAGATGAGCTCGGACGTGTGAGCGAGTCGCCCGGCTTACGCACCGTGGTCGGTGATGTCCGAGACGTGCATGACGCGGCTGATTGCCTCTTTGTGGGCAATTTTTCCATTGGGTATCTCCACACACGCGCTGAGCTCATGCAGTATCTCAGGCACGCAAGGAGCAGGATCCAGCCTGGGGGCGTGTTCGTTTGCGACACCTATGGCGGTGAGTCCGCGTACCACCTTGGGAGTGTCGACCGAGACGTGGCGTTGCCCGATGGGCTGCACTGCAGATACCGCTGGGAGCAGCGCGAGGCGGATCCGCTGACCGGCATGGTCGTTGATGTGCTTCACTTTCGCGTGTTCGACGCTGACGAAGTCGTCGCGGATTTCCCCGATGCGTACATCTACCGCTGGCGGCTTTGGTCTGTGCCCGAGCTGCGCGAGGCGATGGTCGAGGCCGGCTTTGAGACGACCGATATCTACTCGAACCTGCCCGACGCTGTCGACGAAGAGGGGAACGCGTACGCCGAACCCATTACGGACCCAGACTGGCTTGGCGACAGCTTCATCGTGTGCGTGGCTGGCAGGCTGGGGTAGGGATTCGGTTTCGTCCGTTTGGGCGGGTCGTGCCGATGCATGACTCCGGGTTTTCACTCTACAAGGTGGCATGAGGGCGCACTGAATCCCACTCTTTCAGTGTTCGTTTGTATCGAACCTTGAACGGGAGTGTACCAAATGACACCAAGTATCCTTATCGCAGCCGCGCTCGTCGGGATGGGTCCGAGCGAACACGGTCAGAGCAACGGTTTTGATGATATGCCAGCTTCGATGACCCTCACGGGCGTGATCCGCGACTTCAAAGTCGATCACCCCGACATGGAGGCGTACCCGGGCAGTGGCGTCAAGCGCATGGTCACCAATGACCTCGGCCCCGACGGCAAGCCTGTGCTCAACGTTGATCGCTGCGCCTCACTCGGCTGGGGGATGAATGCCCAGGTCACGTCGCAGGCCACCTTTGATCAGTGGTTCCGTGATGTGCCCGGCGTGAACGTCTCACTGCCTCACTCGATCACGCTCAACCGCGAATCGCGTGACTCGGGCGACGTGTACGTCTTCGCGCAGGAGCGGCCGAATTACTTCTTCCCGATCGACCAGCAGGGTTACGGGCTCTCGATGTATGGCCTCCGCTGGGCGAGCCCCGGTGTGCACAACTTCCACTTCACCTACGAGCTTGAGACGCGGTTCACGTATGTCGACCGCGAGGAACGTGACGGCGACTACGTCTTCAAGTTCACCGGTGACGACGACGTGTGGGTCTATATCAATGGCAAGCTCGCCGTAGACCTTGGCGGCGTGCACAGTCAGCAGTCGGCGAGTGTGAATCTCGACGAGAAGGTCGCGGAGCTCGGTCTCGAGCCGGGCGGCGAGTACCAGCTCAAGCTGTTCTTCGCCGAGCGTCACACCAGCGAGAGCAACTTCCGGATCGAGACGAACTTCGTCCTCAAGCCCGCCAAGCTCCCGGTCGTTTCGTCGCTGGCCGACTGATCGCCGAATTCAACCCATGAAAATGGCCGCGGGCCCCTGGTTCTCCCAGGGGCCCGCGTTCGCGTATCGGGTGGTGCTGATAAGCCGAGTTCTGTCCCGCCGATCGCCGAAACGATTGGCATGGGCAGCCATTTCTCTGCCCGCGCCGTTGCCGACGCGGTACGGATTGCCCTTGCGGACAACCCGAGCGATCTACCCGCCCCCTCTCCGATCGGACCGACCGGCCCGCCGAGGCGGGAGGGAGCTGTTTGATCTTGCACGCGGTGGGGTTTGCCGTGCCCCGTCTGTCACCAGACGGGCGGTGCGCTCTTACCGCACCCTTTCACCCTTGCCTGTGCGATGCGAGCATCGCCATCGGCGGTTTGCTTTCTGCGGCACTTTCCCTCGCCCTCGAGACGCGAATCGAATCACCGGGCGGGTGGGCGTTACCCACCACCGTGTCCTGCCGTGCTCGGACTTTCCTCAGAAGCGATCGCTCGCTCCCGCGGCTGCCTTGCACCACCTGATCCAAGCAATCGTACGCCAACCGGGTGTCAAGGGTTGGCGGTATGATCCTGCTCCATGGACGGCGGCAGCGAAAACCTGGTCTCGTGCTGGCTTCGTGCGGACCAGATCGCGATCATTCGCGCGATCTCCGAACAGGCCGGGCTCGAGGTCGTCGCCGCGGGGAGCCCCGACGGGCACAACGTCGCTGAGGCGCTTGGCGCCGAGCAGATGCCCGATCTCAGATCGCTGCTTTCCTCGGCTCAGACGGGCATCGCTCTGATCGCGGATCAATCCGGGATCTCTGCCGAGAACGACACGAGCGTGCTCGAATCGGTGCTCGGCGCCGCCGAGAGGGGAGTGCACGTCCTGACCCTCGAGCCGATTCCCGCCGCGGCCTTGCACCTGAGCAGCCCCGCCTGGCGCGATGCAGCGGACACCGTTCGCGAGCGGATCTCCTTTGTGCCCCTTGCCCGGCGCAGCTCGGCCTTCGCCGGAATGTCCGAACTCCTGAGCCAGTTCGGGGAGATCGAAGCCGTTGGGATTCGGGTGCTCTGCTCAAGGGCCGCCGGCTCGCTCGGCGCCAGGCTCTTTGGGATCTGCGAGCTGCTCGTCACGCTCCTTGGCACACCCGAAACCATCGACGCGGCACACGTCAGCGACACGCCAACACCCGATACGCTCCGAGGCCTGAGCGGGCACATGACCGCAAATATCCGCTTCCCCGGGGGGCGATGCGCCTCGATCATGGCGAGCGACACTTCCTCGGGGTGGTCGCGCTCGATCACGCTGATCGGGCCGAAGGGGGTGATCGACGCGAGCGACCTCCGGATCCGCTGGCTGTCTCCTCAGGGGCAGATCCTCGACGAAGCCCAGATGACCGACGCCAACGACGCCAACACACTCGAGGCAACCCTCATCGCCGATTCGATCGTGGCCTCTCTCACCCCGGCGTTCCGCAGCTCGCCGATCGATATGAATGCAACGCTCGCGATGGCACAGGCCGCGCTCTTGAGCGCACGAACGGGACACCCGGAGTCACCGAGCATGATCCTGGACATCCTCAGCCGGGCATAGCGTTCGGTGATCTGGTTACTTCCAGATCGTCAGGTGCCAGTTCTTTTTGCCCCGACGGATCGCGATGAGCTTGCCGTGGAGCAGGTTGACACTTGTCAGGGGCGTGCCCATCCCGACCTTTAGCCCATTGATGCTGACCGAACCGGCCTCAAGGAATTCGCGGGATTGCCTCTTGCTCGAAGCAAGCCCGAGCTCGACCAGCAGCTCAACCAGATCAACGCCTGAATCGATCTCCGCCCTGCTCCGTTCGCTCGATGGCACGTCCGCGAGCACCTGGCGGAGCGTCTCCTCGGGAAGCGAGGAGATGTCACCCGAGAAGAGGGCCTGCGAAGCCTTGATCGCCGCCTCCGCCTCGGCCTTTCCGTGAAGCAGGCTCGTGGCCTCATAGGCGAGCGTCTTTTGAGCCTCTCGCGCTCCGGGATTGGCGACGATCTCCTGATCCAGCCGCTCGATCTCCGCTCGATCCAGCAGGGTAAACGTCCGCAGGAATCGCCCGACATCCGCATCAGATGTGTTGAGCCAAAACTGGTAATACGCGAACGGGCTCGTGCGCTCTGCGGTCAGCCAGACAGCGCCGGACTCGGTTTTGCCGAATTTCGTGCCGTCGGCCTTGGTCACGAGCGGCGCCGTGAAACCGAACGAGACCTTCGTGTCACCCGAGCTGACCTTGCGGGCTTCGTCGAGCAACTCTTCGTCGGGCCCGCTAGCGTCCTCGTAGGCGTTGACCCCGATATCCACCGCGACCATGCGCCGGATCAGATCGACGCCCGTCACGATGTTGCCGAACTGATCGCTCCCGCCGCACTGGACGGTGACGCCTTTCTTCTCGAAGAGGTAGGCGAAGTCGTACGCCTGCAGGATCATGTAGCTGAATTCGGTGTAGCTGATGCCGTGATCCCGGTCCTGGAGTCGGCTGCGGACGCTGTCCTTCTGGATCATCATGTTGACGCTGAAGAACTTGCCGATGTCGCGGAGCGCCTCGAGGTAACCAAGATTCGTCAGCCAATCGGCGTTGTTGAGGATCGTGACCTCATCGCCCAAGATGCGTGAGAAAATCGGGCGCTGCTTGGAGATGTGCTGCTCGACACGCTTGGGCGTCATGAGCTGGCGCTCTGCGGACTTGCCGGAGGGGTCACCGATCAGTCCCGTTCCGCCGCCCATGACAACGATCGGCAGATGCCCCGCCCGCTGGGCGTGCTTGAGGAGCATGATCGGGACCAGGTTGCCGATGGTCAGGCTGTCAGCGGTCGGATCGAAGCCGGCGTAGATCCTTCTTGGAGAGTCTTTGGGATCGGAGAGATGGCCCCTGAGCCCTTCAAGGTCGGTGCCTTGGTGGAGCATGCCGCGCCATTGCAACTCTTCGAGCAGATCCATTTTCCGAGTTCCTCCGGTCCGGGGCGAAGCCTAGCACTGGGGCTCAGGCGTAAAATAATCGTACAACTGAGATTGAGACTCAGTCTCAATACGTCTATACCTCTGTCGCTCGTCGAAAGAATCGGCTTTCGGGGGCCCCTGGAGAGAGAGATGACCAGATTGATCCTTGCCCTGACCGGCTGCGTCTTCGCTGGTGCGAGCACGGCACAGACCGCGGTGACATTCGGCTCACCCAATTTCGACCGCTGGAACTACCCATTCAATTTCACTCCCGGCATCCGTACCGCGGCTTCCACGTTCAGTTCAGGCTTCGTGCCCGGCATGTTCGACGACCGGGACGCCCAGTTCCTCAACAGCTTCATCACCGCCTCGCAGATCGCCCCGAACCAGGGCACAGGCAACTACATCATCACCGCCGCCACCGCCACGGCAACGGTTGTCGGCGGGACGTTCAGCTATGACAACGTCTACAACGAAGGAAGCTCGATCGACCTCTTTGGAACCGGATTCCGCAATGGGCTCAACGCTTTCGCCTACGGCGACAACTTCGCCTTCGGTTTTGGTGACCCGACCCTCGAAGACGTTCGCAATGCCTACGCCACAGACAATGCGGGCGGATCGCTCCGCGATGTATCCAACAACATCCGCGACGGCTTCACACCAACGCCGTTCGCTGTTGGTTCAATCCTCGGGGAGACACCGGGCACCAGCGTGACCGGGAGCGGCCAGATCGTTGAATTCGCGCTCGATCTGTCAAACCCAGATGTGATGAGCTACCTGCAGAATGCGCTGAATCTTGGCATCGTGAGCCTGTCGGTTACGAGCCTGCATCTTGCCGACCAGTCGGGCCAGGGAGCATTCCCTGTCTTTGGCACGAACGAGGGCGGGAGCCCGATGACCCTCGACTTGACCGTGAAAGTCGTTCCCGCACCCGCTTCGCTCGCCCTGCTCGGCTTGGGCGGGTTCTGTGCGACACGCCGCAGACGCTGATGAGCTGAGTTTTCAGTTGCTTTCGAGTCGCAAACGGGCGGCCTTGGCTTCGGCGAGCACACACGCCGGGGACGAGCCGCCCTTTGCGTTGCGCCGCACAAGCACGCTTTCAACGGTAAGTTTGCGGATCGAATCGACTCCGAGCTCCGGAACGACCTCGTGAAGGTCGCTCTCCCCGAGAGACTCAATCGGCGTGCCACGCTTCTCGGCGAGCCTGACAAGCTGACCGACTCTGTCGTGAGCCTCTCGAAAGGGCACACCCGCCGCGACGAGCAGGTCCGCCACATCTGTTGCGTTTGCGTAGCCCGCTCCTGCGCGCTGCTTGGCACGCTCTGTGTTGAGCGTCAGACCCGAGATCGTGCGCTCGGCAAGACGCAGGACAACGCTCGACAGGTCAACCGCCTCGAACAACGGCTTCTTATCGAATTGCATGTCCTTGTTGTACGCCAGCGGTAGCCCCTTCATCGTGATCAGCAGCGAGACCTGAGCGCCGATGATCGAGCCGCACGCACCGCGGATGATCTCGAGCGAATCCGGGTTGCGTTTCTGTGGCATGAGGCTCGAACCGCTGGTCACGCCATCGTCCAGGCGGACAAGTCTGAATTCGTCTGAGGTATAGATGATCAGATCCTCAGCAAGACGCGAGAGGTGAACCGCCAGCTGCGAGAGCACGGAGAGGGTTTCGATCACAAAGTCTCGATCCGAGACAGCGTCCAGGCTGTTGCGGGAGCAACCGGAAAACCCGAGGGTCTGCGCCAACGCCATACGATCGATCGCGTAGCCCGTGCCCGCGAGCGCGCCCGATCCGAGTGGGCAGATATCGATGCGAGCCAGGGCCCCGTCAAGCCTTGCGATATCGCGTTCAAGCATCTCAACATAGGCCAGGCACCAATGCCCAAATGGCACGGGCTGTGCGAGCTGGAGGTGCGTGTACGCGGGGAACGCATCGGCGCTGTGCGTCTCGGCCTTCTTGGCGAGTGCACGTGCAACACCGAGCGCACATTGCCTGATCTGCCCCACTGCATCGCGTGACCAGAGGCGAAAGTCTGTTGCGACCTGGTCGTTTCGGCTGCGCCCGGTGTGCAGCTTCTTGCCGAGGCTGCCCAGACGCTCAACAAGCTTCATCTCCACCCATGAGTGCACGTCTTCGGCGCCGGATTCGACGGGCGGATGCGGGGCTTTGGCTGCCTCTTCAGCGAGCGCTTCGAGCGCCCCTGCGAGTTGTGCGTGCTCGCTTGAGGTGAGCACGCCGCAGGAGCAAAGAGCACCGGCCCAAGCAACAGAACCACGGATGTCCTGCTGGACAAGCCGCCAATCGATGGTCAGCGAGTCGTTGGCAGCCCGGAAGAGCTCATCCGGCCCAACGCCCTCGTATCGCCCGCCCCACATGCCCGTGCTCACGACTTCTTCCCGCCCGTCTCGAAAGCGGACGCCAGGCGCTCCGGCAGCGAAAAGAGTCTGATGAAGCCCTTGGCATCGGCCTGGTTGTAGAGCTCGTTGCCCTCGAAGCTGGCGATCTGAGCGTTGTACAGGCTAAAGGGGCTCCTGCGGGTCTCGGTGACGCAGGTGCCCTTGTAGAGACGGACCCCGACCTCGCCCGTCGTACGCGCTGCGAGCACATCGACCGCCGCGCTCATCGCTCGTCGTGTCGGTCCGAACCACTTGCCCGCGTAGATCAGCTCGGCCATCTCGGGCATGAGCATCGCCTTGAGTTTGCGGGAACGGGCGTCGAGCGTGAGATCTTCGAGCCCGCGCAGCGCTTCGAAGAGCACCGTACCAGCCGGTGTTTCGTAGAGCCCGCGAGATTTCATGCCCACGACGCGGCTCTCAACGAGATCCACACGTCCGACGCCGTGCCGACCGGCGATGGTGTTGAGCGTGTCGATCAGCTGGACACCCGCCATGGGTTTACCGTCGAGTGAGACAGGGATACCCGCCTCGAACCCGATCGTGACCGTCTGCGGATCGTTCGGGGCGCTCAGCGGGTCGGCGGTCAGCATCCATGCGTCCTCCGGGGGCGGGAGCGCCGGGTCTTCGATGTCGCCGCCCTCGTGGGAGATGTGCCACAGGTTGCGATCGCGGGAGTAGATCTTCTCAGCGGAGCTCGTCACAGGGACGTTGTGCTCTTTGCAATAGCGGAGCAGGTCGTGGCGGCCAGTAAAGTTCCACTCGCGCCAGGGCGCGATGACTTCAAGGTCGGGCGCGAGCGCCGCGAAAGTGGTCTCGAATCGGACCTGGTCGTTGCCCTTGCCCGTGCACCCGTGGGCAACGCCGTCGGCACCCACCTTTCGGGCGGCCTCGACCTGGCCCTTGGCGATGATCGGGCGGGCGATCGAGGTACCCAGCAGGTACGTCCCCTCATAGACCGCGCCGGACTTGAGCATCGGCCAGATGTAATCGGTCACGAATTCGCTGCGCAGATCGTCGACGATGCAATCGACCGCGCCGCTTTTCCTGGCTTTCTCTTCGATACCGACGAGCTCTTCGTCGCCCTGGCCGACGTTGGCGACATAGGCAACAACCTCGCAGCCCTTCTCGTTGAGAAGCCAGGGCATGATTGCTGAGGTATCCAGACCACCCGAATATGCGAGCACGACTTTGTTTGCCATTGATCCTCCGGGGGCTCGCCTTACGAGCCCATCAGCGCCAGCATGAGCGCACTCTGTGCGTATAGCCTGTTCTCTGCCTGATCGTACACAATGCTCCGCGGCCCATCGATCACGTCCGCCATGACTTCCTGGCCGCGGTGGGCCGGCATGCAGTGCATGAACCGAGTGCCACTCCGGGTGCCTCCAGACGCGAGATCCATGAGCGATGCGGTGACCTTGTAGGGTTCGAACGCCCTGGCTCTCTCGGGCGTGAGTTCTGGCTCACCCATCGACTCCCATGTGTCGGTGTACACCACATCGTGGTCTGCGATCTGGTGCGGGTCGTTTGTGATGCTGATCTGAGCACCGGTCTTCGCCGCTGCACTCTGCGCGGCATCCACGAACGCGTGGTGCGGTTCGTGCCCGCTCGGAGTGATGACTGTGACGTGGACGCCCGCGCTCGCGCCTGCGAGCATCAGCGAATGGCTGACGTTGTTCCCCTCACCGATGTAGGCGAGCCGAACACCCTCGAGCCTGCCGACGTGCTCTTTGATCGTGACGAGATCCGCGAGCGCCTGGCACGGGTGCTCAAGGTCTGAGAGCGCGTTGACCACGGGAACGCCCGAAACGGAAGCCAAAGTCCTGAGGGTTTCGTGGCTGTTTACCCTTGCCACGATCGCGTGAACCGTGCGCTGGAGATAGCCCGCCAGATCCTCGACGCTCTCGCGTTTGCCGATCGGACTGGCCGAGTGATCGAGATAGACGGTTTGCGCTCCCAGACGGAAGAGCCCAACCTCAAAGCTGACCCGGGTGCGCAGGCTCGGCTTCTCAAAGAGAAGCGCCACGCTCCGACCCGCGAGCGGGCCGTTCATGGGCGGTGATCCCTTGATCTCCAGTGCCCGATCAACCAGTGCGGCGATCTGCTTGGGATCGATGTCTGCGATCGAGAGCAGGTGTGAACCCGAAAGAGCGTCCAGGGTCGATGGAGTGTGTGTGGTCATGCGGATACCTCCGCCGGGATCAGGCGTGTGCAGGAACAGATGCTGCTTGACAGCAGAGCCGAGGCGTTGGCCGCGTCGGTGATCACGATTTCGGTGTGCGAAACGGTTGCAATCAGAGCCGCTGCCCGGAGCTTCGCGGCCATGCCACCGGTGACAACACCCTCAGAGATCAGAATCTCGACCTCGTCCGTGGATATCGTCTCGATGATCTTGCCCGATGCATCCCGTACGCCTGTGACATCGGAGATGAATACGAGCGTTTGAGTCTGAAGAGCGTGCACCAGACTTCCCGCAGCGTCGTCGGCGTTCACGTTGAGAAGCCCGCCCTCGGCATCGATTCCGATCGAGCTGATGACGGGGACGTAACCCTGCGTTGTCAGGAGATCAAGAAGCGGTGTCTCACCCGGATCGGCGAGGCCCACACGCCCGCCCGCTTGCGCAAAGCGCGGGTCCGGTCGTGTGCGCAACACGCCGGCAGAACCGAGACTCAGCCCGACCGCCTTGACGCCCTGTTTCTGGAGCGCTCCGACAAGTATCAGGTTGACCTCACCGGCGAGGACCCCGGCGATCAGTCCGATCTGCGAAGGAGGGGTGACGCGGATGCCGTCGACGCGGTCGATGGATTCGCCGAGGCGATTGAGCAGTGCATCGACCTGCTTGCCGCCGCCGTGCACGATAACGATGCGATGCAGCTTCGTAGCCACCGCGACCGCTTTCCAGAGGGCTTCGGAACGTGCGGGGTCATCGATGGCCTTGCCGCTAACTTTAAGAACAAGCGTGCTCACCTTTCGCCCCCCGGCATCAGCCCGAGGCGCTGGTCCCAGCCAAAGTGCGCGTTGACCGCCTGGATTGCCTGCCCTGAGGCTCCTTTGAGCAGGTTGTCGATCGCGCTTTCGATGATCAGATGTCGGCGCCGCTCGTCCACGTAGACACCGATATCGATCAAGTTGGTGCGTTCAACCGCACTCACACTCGGCCAGACGCCCTCGGGAAGGACACGGACAAAGGGATGCGAGCCATACGCGAGTTCCAGCGTTTCCACGACGCGTGAGCGCGATACGCCGGAGTTCAGGTCGGCGTGGATCGTGGAAAGGATGCCCCGGTCGAATGGGCCGAGGTGAGGCGTAAAGATCAAGTCCGCGCCGGTGTACTGGTTCATCTCGGGCGTATGACGGTGCGTGCCAACGCCGTAGGGCGACTGGCTCACCTCGCAGAAGCTCGAGCGTGGATTCGCACCTCGGCCCGCTCCGCTGACTCCGGATGTCGCATCAACCACTACCGGACGCGAGACATCGAGCAGCCCGGCCTGTACGAGCGGGGCCACCGGAAGAATGACCGATGTCGCGTAACAGCCTGGCAGGGAGACGAGCTTTGTGGCCTGGAGCCGGTCCCCGGCAAGTTCTGGGAGGCCGTAGACCGCGGATTTGAGCAGCTCCGTCTGCTCGTGCTCGAAGCCGTAGTACTTTGGATACAGACTCGTGTCGCTGAGGCGAAATGCCCCGGAGAGATCGAAGACTGTCATGCCCAGCTCAAGGAGTTCCGGCGCCAGTCGCATGCTCAATTCATGGGGCGTCGCCAGGATGGCAACCTTGGCACCAGCCTCTGCGATCGAGCGCGCAGAAGTTTCACGGATGGCCTCGCTCGTCAGCGAGCGGAACGCGGGCGCGACGTCATGGAGCGATTTGCCAGCGGTGTCCGGTGAGCCGAAGAGGCCCGCGAGTGTGAGGCGTGGGTGACCAAGGACAAGCCTGAGCGCTTCCTGTCCTGTGTATCCCCCGACGCCGACGATGGCGACGGGTGTCATGAAGCGACTTCCTCGGTCTCTTCGAGCCCTGCGAGCTCACGCATCAGCGTTGCCACCGCCTCGATCTCGAAGGCCGGATCGATCGCAAGGAAGATGGTGTCGTCGCCAGCGAGGGTGCCAACAACGCCCTCGGGGAGATCGGCGTCAAAGACCGCCCCGACGGCCTGTGCCGCACCGGCCCTGGTGCGGAGCACGACGATCGAATGGGCCGATCGGATCTCAAAGACATCCCGCTGGAGTGTGTCAGCCAGGCGAGCCGAAGGGGTGGGCAGATAGAGAAACGAGGGCTCGTGGATGTAGCCCATCGCACTTTTGAAGATCCCCATCTCGCGCAGGTCCCGCGAGAGCGTGGCCTGCGAGGCTCGGATCCCAAAGGAGGCCAGGGATTTCATGAGGGCGTCCTGGCTCTCGACAGGGCCCTGCTCAAGGATCTTCAGGATGGCTTCACGGCGTCTGGTTTGTGACATGAATAGATATTAGCTGCATGAATATTATTCGTCAAGGTCCACGTCGTTCTGATTTCCGGGCGTGTAGGCTCGGGGAAGAAAGGCAGGGTCCCGGTGTTTGTTGAGGACAAGACGGAGGTTTGAGTTGGAATCGCTGCAGATCAGGCCGGGAGATTTGGCACACGATGCTGTGCGCTGGTGGGAGCTCGCGGGGCACGATCCGAATGATCTCGCTCAGGCGTGGGCCCTCTCCAATCACGCGGCTCGGCTCGCCGGGCTGGTCGGGAGTTCTTGGGCAACACCCAAGGGCGACGGCACGCATGGCACGCTCACCTGGATGTCAGGCCAAGGGCTGCTCGATGGGCTCTTCGTGAGCGAACCGGTCGCGGGCGATCGCCCGATGCGGGGTGTGCTTCGACTCTGGAATTTCGATCTGTTTTTCGTCGAGGAAACCGGTGTCCCGATCGCCGAGACTTCGCTTGTGGGCATGAGCCTGGCCGAGGGTCGCCAGTGGATGCTCGATGCGGCTCAGTCGCAAGCGGGTAATCCCGCGCGCGAGCCACGCCCATCCAGCACGGAACCGACCCACCCGGTGTCGGTCAACGGCCAGGTCTTTTCGGAACCCTCTCAGCTCGCTCAGGCCGAGTTGATTCGCTTGTATGCCAACACATCGGCGGTTCTGGAGCAGGTCTCCTGGACTGTGGCCGGCTCCGCTCCTGTACGGGTCTGGCCTCACAGCTTTGAGATGAGTGTGCAAGTGAATCTCACGCCGGAGAATCCCGACGAGCAGGCACGCCTCATCGTGATGGGTCTGGCGCCGCCAGGCGAACTCGCCAGCGCTGGCTACTGGTACGTTGCGCCGTGGCAGACACTGCCCGATTCGGACACATCACGCTGGAAATCGCCTGAGTATGGGGACTGGGTCGCAAGAAAGGGCGAGCTCCCGATTGCGGTGCTCCCGATTCAAGCGGTGACCTCCACCGAAGACCCTGCCGAGCAGCACATGAGGCTCGCGCGTTTCTTCGCTGAGGCGTTCAACGAGAGCATGCGCCATCTCGGAAGCCGGGCCTGATCGAAAAAGTGGCGGCTCTCGGATTTCCGGATCACTTTTTCTCGGATGTACCGAATAGTTGCTGCCAGTCCTTGATTGACTGAAGCAGGATCGTTTCGATTGTATTGCTCGCATCGAGGACACAACGCATGAATTTCGCACAGGTGTGCTTCGGCATCGCTGCCGTTCTCTTGCTCACAGGTTGTCAGACCCACAAGGCCAAGATGGCCGATCTTGCGTCGATCTACGATCACGCGGCACAGGGGATCGGACCTGACCGGACGCCGGTCGTGGTGATCCCGGGCATTCTCGGCTCAAAGCTCGTCGATGGCGACGGGACCAAGGTCTGGGGTTCGTTCACCTTTGGAGCCGCGGACCCGGACTTTCCGATCGGCGCACGGCGTTTAGCCATTCCGATGGAGATGGGCGTGCCGCTCTCACAGCTGCGCGACGAGGTTTACGCGCAGGACGTGCTCGACTCAGTGACCGTGGACGTCGGTCTGCTCCGCGGCTTTGAGATCGGGGCGTACATCGACATCATGAAAACATTGGCGGCGGGGAAGTACCGCGACCAGTCGCTGGGCGAATCTGGAGCGATTGACTATGGCGGGCTGCACTACACGTGCTTCCAGCTCCCGTATGACTGGCGCCGGGATATCTCTGAGCAAGCCGAGGCTCTCGATAGCGTCATCCGTGATGCTCAGGACCTGACTCGCGCAGAGCTCCGGTTGCCCGATGACGCGACTGTCAAAGTCGATGTGGTAGCCCATTCGATGGGCGGCCTCGTGCTCCGGTATTACCTGCGCTACGGAACACAGCCTCTCCCGACCGATGGCTCGATGCCCGAACTCAACTGGGCCGGGGCCCGGAATGTTCGCCAGGCGATCCTGATCGGGACTCCCAATGCGGGCTCCGTGCTTGCACTCCAGCAGCTCGTCAAGGGATACAACCTGTCACCGTTGTTTCCGAACTATCGCCCGAGCATTCTGGGCACGATGCCCGCGATCTACCAGCTTCTGCCAAGACCCAGGCACGCCCGTGTTGTCGATGCAGAAAGGCTCCAGCCGGTGGATCTGTACGACGTTGCGACTTGGGATCGCTACGGCTGGGGTCTGGTCTCACCCGGGGAAGACTCGAAGCTTCAGCAGCTGCTACCCGGTGTTGAGACGCGCGAGGAGCGGTTGGCGATCGCGCGAGACCATCTGGCCAAATGCCTTGCGATCACCAAGCAATTCCACGAGGCCATCGATCTCAGAGCCGAGCCCCCGGCGGGCACGACGCTCTCGATTTTCGTGGGTGATTCCGAGGACACACCCGGCGTCATGGGCGTCCGACCGGATGGATCCATCCGAGTGCTCGACTCCGTCGCGGGAGACGGGACCGTGACGCGCGAGAGCGCCATCATGGACGAACGCGCCGGGCATGAGTGGGAGCCATTCCTGCAATCGCCGATCGCGTGGAACCGGGTGCAGTTCATCTTTGAGGATCACCTCGGCCTGACTCGGAATCCGACGTTCGTCGACAACATCCTGTTCATGCTGCTCGAGTCGTCCCCATCTGGTGTCGGTTCCGCCGATGATTGACCTTGCCCTCACCATGCTGGGCGTGTACCTGCTCCTCGGCTTGATCGCCTCGGTCTGGCTCCTTGCGGTTGGCCTGCCCAGGCTCGACCCGGATCTCGTCGCGTCGCCCAGACGTGTCCGAGTACTGCTTCTCCCCGGGTGCGTCGGGCTTTGGCCGCTGCTGCTTGTCAAGGTCAGTCGTCTCACGAAAGGGGCCTCGGCGTGACACCGAAGCAGCGGCGGGTGCATCTTGGTCTCTGGCTCCTGCTGGGGCCGGCGCTTCTTGTAGCGGTCGTACTGGCGGCAACCACACTCTCGGAATCGTCTTTCGTAAGATATTGGCCGCAAGAGACTCGGCCATGAGCACGCATTACCGACTCGTTCAGTGGAATACACACAAGAAGGTGTACGACCTGCTTGTCGCTGTCGCTGTTGCTTGCTTCATCTCCACATATATCCTGGTTTCAAGTGCCCTTGCCCCTTCTGGACAAGAGGTGTCCGCTCCGATCCTGCTCATGCGGGCGCTCGGTGTGTGCGGCATCCTTCTGCTGCATGTCATCCTCGCCATCGGCCCGCTCGTACGGATCAGCCCGTGGTTCGCTCCGCTGCTGTACAACCGCAGACACCTCGGAGTCATCTTCTTTCTGGTCGCGTTGCTGCACTTCTTTGTGGCATTGGTCTTCTATGGTGGGTTTGGCGATTCCAATCCTTTGACTGCCCTGCTCTTGGCCGAGTCCCGATCGGGCGATGCACTTGGCGTGCCGTTCGAGCTCTTCGGGTTTGTGGCGCTGCTGATTTTTGCTTTGATGGCCGCCACGAGCCATGATTTCTGGTTGCACACGCTGGGAGCAATCGCCTGGAAGTGGCTCCACATGCTCGTGTACGTCGCATACGCACTCGTCGTTTTGCACGTCTTGTTCGGGGTTGTGCGGAGCGAGGCTTCGATGGCGATGGCTGCGACGATCGGGCTTGGAGCCGGACTCATCACATCGCTGCACATCGTCGCCGGGATGAAACAGCACGCAAAGGACAACCGGGCCGAGCGCCCCGAGGGCTGGATCGACGCCGGAGTGCTCGCAGAGATCCCGGAGAATCGGGCTCGCATTGTGAGTTCCAACAGCGCCGGCGAGATCGCGGTCTTTCGGCGTGGCGATTCGGCCTTCGCGGTCAGCAACCGATGCCCGCACCAGGGCGGGCCTCTCGGCGAGGGGCAGATCATCGACGGGTGCATCACGTGCCCCTGGCATGGATACCAGTTCGACCCCGAATCGGGCTGTTCTCCACCGCCGTTTACCGATCGAGTGCCAATCTATCGCGTGAGGATCGATGCCGGCCGCGTGCTCATCGATTCATCTCCGGGGAACGAGAAACACGATGGGGCGTGACGAAAAGATCTATGTCGGCTACCGCGCTCTTGGTCGCACGCAGCGGCGTGTGGTTCAGAATACGATTGCAGCCCTGCTTTTGCTTGGCATCATCGCCGGGGCGATCGTTGCCACTTCGATGCGACCGGCGGGCGCTGGGAAATGGGATTCGGCGTCAACCGTGACAGAGAGCGGCGTGCTCCGGCTTGCGCCGTATCCGCATCTTGTGACGCCCTCGGGCCCGATCCTGCTCGCCGAGACTGGCAAGATCGGTGCGCAGAAGAGATTGGAGGGTCAGAGCGGTCGCGAGTTGCGAGTGACCGGCACGTTGCTTTCGCGAGGTCATTGGAAAGCGATCGAGATCGAATCTGTCGAGATGCTCGGAGCACAGACCTTGCCAGATGCGGTTCTTCATTCTGTTGGCAATGCCGTTCAGCTCAGAGGTGAGATCCTCGATAGCAAATGCTTTCTGGGTGCGATGAAACCCGGCGATGGGGCTGCGCACAAGTCATGCGCGATGCTCTGTCTTCGGGGCGGCATTGCACCTTTGTTCGTGGGCACTCAGTCGAATGGTGAAGTGTTCTCGGCGATTCTCTGCCTGCCCAACCTTGCGCCGGTGGATGAAACAATCATCGGATACGCGGGCGAGAGCGTAAAGCTCACAGGGCGGCACGCACTCCTTGACGGGCTTGATCTGTTCCTAATCGATCCAGACAGCATCATCCTCGACTCGGATTGAGCTTTCACATCCGACGGCATCGCCCGTCCAACTGGGGACGGGCGTGCCTGAGCTGCTTGCTGGAAATCTGCTTCTCACTTCATCGGCATCTGCCTCCGATGCGGATCGTGAACCCCGAAGACGGGTAGGAGCGCCATCTGTGCGAGGATCTCCGATCCCAGTGTCGGTTGTGACTCCAGTGTCGGTCGTGTTGCCCGTATGAGTGGTGCGAGATCTGATAAGGCCGGATGAAGAGACACCCGCGAGAGCGTGTCACGCTGATGTCGTAGTCACACCCGGTGAGCGAGACACGCGGCGCGTTGCCTCGGTAGTGCACCGTGATGCAGCCGTCGTGCACCGAGACGCGGTAGCCCTTGCATCGGAGCGCCTCCGCGATCCCGTAGACCACGGACCGCCCGTCGATGCAGATGCGTTCGCCGTTGAGGATGAATATGGCGTCGGCGGTGTGCGTGACATGTCGATCGTGGCGCCAATCGTTGCCACCCCATTGAGCGGCTGCCCCGCCGGTTGCGCCAGCCGCGCCTGCGATGCAGGCACCCGCCAGCAGAACCCGCAGCGTGCGTCTGTTCCTGAGAGCCATGGTGATCTCCTTTCGAGAGTCCGAACCGGACAACGGAATCCATTTCGATGGCCCGCGCCGGCCTGGAACGAACCGCGGCTGATGTGCCCTTCCTGACATCCAAATGGGCCTGAAAGGGATTTTTGTTAGTGATTGGAAACTTTTTGCTGTGAAATCCGTCTAACTGGTCAGGGGCCGGCTCCCGGAGGCGGACCGGTCCCGGAGAACTTCCGCAGCAACACGAAAGGAGCAAGCCATGAACTCAGGCAGCCCCAAACCCACCATCGTGACCACAGACGACCCAAGGCGTCTCAGCCCGATCGAATCCTCGATCATGGACTGGTGCAACCTTGCCCACACGGCTCGTCGGCGTGACGACCAGGATGCGCTCGTAAGCATCGCCAGCGAACTCCGAGCGCTCGTGCACCGCTACGACGAGACCGACGGCGACGGTCACATGCACCCTGCATGGGCAAGGCCCAACCAGCGGGCGCTGATGCTCTCGGCTCTCGGTCAGCTCGAGGAATCGATCGCGGTTGAGACCGTTGCGGCCAAGTACGCGGATACCGCCCGGCGCCAGGAAGTGAGCTTTGGAAACATCGCTGACCGCCTCGTTCGCCTGGGCAGGCCCGAAGACGCGATCGAGTGGTTCCTCAAGGCGTGGGACGCCGCTCCGATGAGCGTGCCCGTGATGATGACCGGTGCTCGCGCGTTCTTCGATGCGGGGCGCCCAAAGGACGCAGACGCTGTCTTCGCAGCCCTGCTGAACATGGAAGAGCTGCTCGGGCAGGGGACCGATCTCTACGCCTATCTCAGGTACGACGGAAGCCTGCTGGATATGGCTTCCGAACTGCCTTCTCTCGACGCGTTGTACAAGCGGATGGCCTCCATCGGCAACAAAGCGGAGGGTGAGTGATGAACACCTCAACATTCGCAGAGCGATTCTGGGATCTCTACGCAGCGGACTGCCGCCCTGCGATCGAAGCGGCGTGCCTGGCACATCTTCGTCGGACCGGGAACCGATCGGTCGATTCCGACGACATGATCTCCTGGATCGATTGCCGAGTCTGGAAACTTGTCCGTGAGCGTCCCGCAGAGCTCCTCGATGAGTCGCTTTCGGCCACCGAGGCTGCGGAACGGATCGCGCGGGCCTCAGGGATGCTTGCCCGTTGGGCTTACATGGCTCTCGTACGCACCGCATCGAGGCGGGCCAGTCATGAGCGCGATTGCGAAGATATGGATATCGTGATGGAACTCGGGCAGGCGCGCTCGAGCGTGCCCAGGATCGAGCAGTCCGAAGCGACGTCTGCCGCCCTGGGTGAACTGCGCGCCAAACTGGGCGCCGATCTGAGAGGAAAGATCGCGGCGAGCTGGAAGCAGCCGGAAGAACGGACCAGAATCGCGGCTGCGCTGCAAGCCGATCGTCATGAAGATCACCAACTCCGAGACCGCGTCTTCTCGGGCGAGATCCGCACGAATACCGTCGAACAGATGCGTTCCCGAAGCCTCCATCGGAGCCGAGACATCATGAAATCCATCCGCAGGTCGTTCGCACTTGTCTTGATCATGTTCTCTGTGGTCCTCATCACCACGGCGCCGGCGCACGCCTCTGGCGGCGGCAGCGATGGAGGTGAGCAGACAGGCGGGCGTTAACGGCGAACAAGGCACTCCTCTTAGAAACATGTCCCCCGGTCGTCCGCTAGCGAGCGAGCGACCGGGGGAACATGCAGGTAAAGAGCGGACTGTTGCCGTCGGGTTCTTACGGGCAGCCGGCATTAAAGTTGGCGATCCATGCCGAGAAGTCCGCTGGCGTGATGTTGCCATCGAGGTTCTGGTCCGCCACTTCGTTCATCGCGTTGAACGCGGCAACCCATGCTGTGAAGTCTGCGGGCGTCACGGCGCCATCCAGGTTCGTATCCGCGATGCAGCGGGTGATGATGCGAACCTGAGTCGGCTCGTAGACGATGCGCGTGATGAGGTTGCCATTGACGATGATGTTCTCGGTGGCAAATGTTCCCACCACATTGGTTGCTGTGAGGATCGTGTAATCAAAGTTGAGTGTTGTTACCGCGGCGCCGGCCATGGTGACATTGAGGGTGCCGCCTAAATTGGCGGTGCCGGTGACTGCGAGCCTGTCGGCGCTGTTGTTGCCGGCCAGTTCGATGTTCAAGATGCTCGAAGGAGCGAGAGTCACGCCACTCGATGCACCCAGCGTACCGACACCGCTCAGGCCAGGATTGAGCGTGCCCTGATTGATGAACGGCGCGCTGACTGTCCCGCGACCGGAAATCGTATGACCGGAAGCATTCGTCACTGTTCCGGGACCGGCGACTTGGCTATCGAGCCCGCCACCAAAGAGGACGATTTCCCCGGTACCTGTAATCGTTCCGTCAACGGGATACTCCACGACCGCATCTGCGGAGGACCAGGTTGGATTGACGGTCAGCACATTGTGATTCACGAGCGACGGACTCGATACTGTCAGCGTTTGACCGCCCGCAATCGAACCGGGTGCATTGGCGGTCACGTTGCTGAAAGTAGTCGGCCCGGTGATCTGGTACGCACCTGTACCCGTTGCATGAATAGGTCCGCCGCTGAGCGTGGCGCCCGACGAGAACCGGATCTGGCCGCTGTTTGCCTCAAGACTCCCCGGGCCTGTCTGAGTCAGAGTCACTCCCTGAATATCAAGAAAGCTGCCCGCTTCGGCTGACATCAGGTTTGCGTTTACCTTGTCCCCGGTGCGAAGGACGAGCGCGTTGCCCGAGAGAGCGATGCTGACGTCAGAGCTCATCACGCCGAGATTCGTCATCGCTGCATTGATCATGCCAACCCCTCGGATGGTGTGATCGGCGCCATGCGTGAGGTTGAATGTCGGATCGGTGTTGATCTGAGAGTCGAATGCCGAGCCATTCAACAGCCGAATCTCACCTGTCCCGTTGATCGATGCGGATTCTGTCATCACAAGCACAGCATCGGCAGAGGAATTCTGCGGATTGATCTGGATGACACCGTTGTTGACCATGCCGTCAGCGTCGACCTGGACTGTCGAACCACCCGCGATGTTCAGCGGCCCATTGAGGGTCATCCCGCTGAGCAACGAAGTCGAACCCAACGTATTGTCGAGCAACCCGCCTGAGAGAGCGAGGAACTCACCGCTCTCGATGGTCGGCCCTGCCCCCAACCGAACTGTGCCTCCATCGGCCACGATCATCCCGCCGCCGGATTGGTCTAAGGTGATTCCGATAATGTCGAGGAAGCTACCGGCGCCTGCGACCATCAGGTTGTTATTCACCTTGTCGTTCGCGCGAAGGACGAGCGCGTTACCCGAGAGCGCCACGCTGAGATCGGACTTTACTTCGCCGTTGTTAATCAGACCAGCGTTAATCTGGCCGACACCACGGATGGTATGGGAGGCAGTCTGAGTCAGCGTTTGCGCAGGATCTGTATTCACCTGCGAATCAGATGATGCCCCATTGAGCAGCCTGATCTCACCATTCCCGTCGATGATCCCCGTCTCGGTCCAGACGAGCACAGCGTCTGCGGATGAGTTCTGCGGGTTGATCTGGATGATGCCATTGTTCACCATGCCATCCGCATCAACTCTGACCGTCGACCCGCCGGCGATGTTCATCGGCCCATTGAGTACCATCCCACTCAGGAGGGCGCTCGAACCGCTCGTGTTGTCGAGCAAGCCGCCCGAATGTGCGGTAAACACGCCGCCCTGGATCGTTGAAGTTCCGCCCAATCTGATGGTTCCGCCGTTTGCGATCAGATCGCCGCCGCCAAGCTGATCGATTTCGATGCTGACGATATCGAGGAAGCTCCCGGCTTCCGCGGTCATGTCGCCGTTGTTGACTTTATCGTTTGTTTGAAGATCGAGTTCATTGCCGGAGAATGCGATGCTCGAATCCGCGCTGATCGTACCGTTGTTGATCATCGATGCGTTCAGCTGGCCGACACCTGAAATCGCGTGGGTCGACGCCTGCGTGATTGTGACACCAAGGGCGGTGTTCAACTGGCTGTTGTCGCCGCCGGTACGCATCACAAGCTCTCCAGCTCCGCTGAGATCTCCGCTTGCGGAGTACGACACGATCGCGTTTGCGCTGGAATTCTGCTGATTGAGTGCGACGGTGCCGTTATTGACAAGTCCCGCCCCTGCGATGGAGGCCGTGCCGTTTGCTTGCACATCAATAAAGCCGTTGTTCGTGACATCGGTGAGCGTTGTAGTCGCACCGCTGAGGATATTGAACTGACCGGTGCCGGCTCTATCAATCGTTCCTCCGAGCACCGATCCCACACTCGAAGCGTTGACCGCACCGCCGTTGGCGGCGAAGATCATTCCTCCCCCACTTTGATCGATCGCGACACCGACCAGATCAAGATTCGATGCCGAAGCCGCGGAAAGGATGTTCGAGTTGGTGATGGGCGACAGAATGTCAAGGTCATTCCCAGAAAGAGCAACCACTATATCTGCCTCGATGATTCCGTTATTGACTGTTGGCGCAGAAATACGACCGACGCCCCGGATGGTGTGATTGGCCCCATTGGTCAGCGTGCCAAAACCTGCGATCTGTGAGTTGTCGCTACCCGTCTGCATGCGAATCTGACCTGTACCCCCGAGGTCGACATTGCCGTTAATCGACAGCACGCCATTGGCGCTGGAGTTGTTCGGGTTGATGTAGATGATGCCGTTGTTCAGTGATGTGGGACCGTTGAGCCCGAGAGTGAGTCCCGCTGAGAGGGAAAGCACGACAGAGGGGTTGGTAATCGAGAGCTCATCAATATTTGGATTGGTATTGAGAGTGACCGAGTAGGGACTGCCCAACCCCAGAACGGCAGAATGCCCTGGGCTCGAAGGGAATGAAAGAGTGTCCCACTTGGTCGTATCGTTCCAATTCCCGCTCACCGTATTTGCCCAGCTTGACACCTGACCGATGGCGTTGGTGGCACCCAGGGCTGAAAGCAGCGCTGCTGCGGCCGATAGCTTGCGGTTCGTATTCATCTTCTCGACTCCTTTACCTGCTGAAGCTCGAATCTACTTGTGGCCAGACCGGGGTCTGGTACCCTGACGAGCGGCCCAGCCCACCATTTCAGGGGTGGGTCCATCTTGGCTTTAGGCGGAATACGGTTCCGCCGAATCGAGTGGCGCAGGATGGGCTTGAAGGGGGCCAAGAGGGCCGAGATTTCTGAGCATGGCAAATAAGCCGACCCAGATCGAGCAGGCCCTAGGCGAGCAGGTGAACCCGAAGCCCGGGTCGTGCCCTCCGGAGTTGTTGAATGCCGTGTATGACCGCCTGAGAGCGATCGCGGAGTCTCGGATGGTCGGCGAGCGGCCCGGTCACACACTTCAGGCCACAGCATTGGTGCACGAGGCCTATCTGAAGCTCATGGCGATTCCGGGATTCGAGTGGAGCGGCCCCAGGCATTTCTACGGGGCGGCCGCTGAATCCATGCGACGGATTCTGATCGATCACGCCCGGAAAAAGAAGAGCCAGAAACGCGGGGGCGGCGAGGCCAAGCTCCCGCTCAGCGAGAACGACACCGCGTTTGAGAGCGATCAGGAATCGATCCTGGCGCTCGACGAAGCTCTTGGGCGGCTCCAGATCAGAGACGAGCGGATGCACGAGATCGTGATGCTGCGGTACTTTGCCGGGCAGACGATCGAGCGGACAGCGGAGATCCTGGGCATTTCGCCCAGGACAGCCAAGCGTGAATGGGCCGTCGCCCGCGCCTGGCTCCGGACGCAACTGATCGGGCAGACGGGGCCGACATGAATCCGGAAGCGAGCGAGTGGGAAGCGATCAAGGACATTACCGCCTCGGCGCTCGAATTGCCCGCGGGTGAACGCGAGGTGTTCGTCCGAAAGCACTGTGGCACCAACGAATCGATGCTCCGAGCTGTGCTTGAGATGCTCGCATCGGAGGACGACACGGGCCACGTCCTCCTGGGCGATCTCGACGTCGTCATCGGGGCGGCGCCGCTCCCGCTGGCGACGAACAAGACAGAGTTTGACGGCTTTCGGATCGAACGCCTCCTTGCTCGGGGCGGGACAAGCGATGTCTATCTCGCCCGCCAGAGCCACCCGGAGCGCCCAGTTGCGATCAAGGTGTTCCGGGCGGGGCTTGGGAGCGAGCGCCAGGCCGAACGCTTCGAGAGCGAGGTCCGGATCCTGGCCAAACTGGATCATCCCAATATCGCCGCGATCTTCTCGGCAGGTTTCAGCGACAAAGTCGCACCAGTCGAGCTGCCATACCTCGCGATGGAATATGTCCCGGGGCGTACTCTGACTGATTTTGCCAGATCGCATGGGCTTTCCTTGAATGATCGCCTGATCCTGATGGCCAAGGTTTGCTCGGCCGTCCACGGCGCCCACCAGCGGGGCGTCATCCATCGCGATCTCAAGCCAGCAAACATCCTCGTCCGCGAGGACGGCGAGCCCAAGGTGCTCGACTTTGGGATCGCAAGGCTCATTGCTACAGATGGGCACGCGTCCCGCGGCAGCACGATGACGGGCGAACTGCTGGGCACACTCGCCTATATGAGCCCCGAGCAGCTCCGCGCCGATCACGATGCGATCGATATCCGGACCGATGTGTACGCACTCGGGGTGATCTTGTACGAGGTGCTTGCGGGCAGGCCCGCGTTCGATGTCTCGTCCCTGCCGATCCCGGAGGCGATCTCTCAGATCCAGCGCGGGCAACTGACATCGCTCCGCGACACGGGAGTGAGCTGCGATGCGGATGTCGATGCCGTGCTGCACAAGGCGATGGCGGTCGCACCCGGAGAGCGGTATGCGTCCGCTGAAGCATTGGCCGATGACCTTCGTCGCCTGGTCGAGGGCGAGCCCGTTCTGGCTCAGCCGCCGACGACGCTCTACCGCTTGCGAAAGTTCGCGGGGCGCAATAAGGCGATGGTCGCGGTTGTGCTCCTTGGCGTTGCGCTCACGCTGTCGCTTACAGCGGTCTCGATCACCGGATTCGTATGGGCTTCGGTCGAGCGGAACAGGGCGATCGACTCGCTTGCGCGTGAAGAGAACATCAGCGGCTACATCCGCAAGATGCTCGCCTCACCCGACCCGCAGCTGCTTGGCCACGACGCCAGAGTCGTGGACATGCTCGAGCTGTGGGGCAACGACATTGACACTTCCTTCCCGGACAACCCGGATATCAGGGCTCGCCTCAATGCGCTCTTGAGCGACACGTACTACGCCCTGGGCTCGTACAGCCAGGCGCTGACGCACATCGAAAGAGCGATGGCGATACTGAACGCTGAGGGTGAGGTGCCCGGTGTTTCGCTCGTCGACACGATGTGCGGGCACGCCAACACGCTCATGTTCCTTGGGCGGATCGAGGAGGCCAAAGCGATCCTCGACGAAGCCCTGCCCCTTTCGGCTGAGACGCACGGAGCCTTCCACGATTCAACGCTGACGCTGCGTGAAGCCGAAGCGGAGTGGCTCCGACTCGCAGGCGACCTGGGAGCATCGGCAGAGCGGTTCGATGCGCTGGCATCGGATGCCAGGGGCGCCTTTGGGGAAGCGTCCGAGCAGCACCTCCGGGCGCTTGGAGGCAAGATCCGAACGCTTCTTGAGGACCAGAAATCGACCGAAGCCGTCGAGGTGACGCGAGAACTCATCCGGCTGCGCGAAGCCCACTTCGGCCCGGATCACCCGGGCACACTCATCGCCAAGAGCAACCTTGGCACAGCGCTCAACGATGTCGGCGAGTTTGAGGAAGCGGTGGCTGTGCTCGAAGAGAACATCCGCCGGGGCGAGGTCTCGCTCGGACCTCTGCACCATACGGTGCGCACATCGCGCGGTGCTCTGATCGACGCTCTTCAGAACGTCGGGCGAGTCGATGAAGCGCTCACGCTGAGCAGGCGAGTCCTGAGGGACGATATCGAGATCTACGGCGAGGACCACCCGGACGTGTCGGTCTCCATGAACAACCTCGCAACCCTCTTGCTTCATCTCAAAATGTTTGACGAAGCGCACGAGCTAACCGCCGAGGTTCACACCCGCCTGGAACGCCAGATCGGGCCCGATCACCCGCGGACTCTGACGGCGCTCAGCAACTACGGCGTAGCGCTCCAGGAAATCGGCAAGATGAACGAGGCCGCCGAGGTTCTGACGCTGCTGCACGAGCGGCTGCTCACACTCAGCGGTCGGCACGACGGCCAGCGAATCGTCACCGCCAACAACCTTGCGATGCTCTGGCTTGAGATCAAAGAATTCGACCGCGCGATCGCTTTGCTCGAAGAGGTCGTCGCCGACGGCACGGCGAGCGAGGAATGCCCGCCGTTTTATGTCGGTATTTTCGAGCGCAACCTTGGGCGTTGCTACCTGCGGGCGGGGCGGTACCCCGAGGCCGAGGAACACCTCAAGAACTCGCTCACGCTGCTCGAGGGGACATCGCCTCAGATGATCGAGCGGACGCAGGAGTTTCTCGACGAGCTCTATGCGTTGTGGACCCCACCGGGCTGATAGAGACGACGATGTCTCGGGCCTCGTATACTCTGCACAGCGCCCTGTGCGCTCGAAAGAGGAGCCCCGGCATGACCGAGTACCAACCCAACCCGACGCCGCCGTTCAATCTGATGAAGTGGGTGAAAGAACACGAGAGCGAGTTCAAACCGCCGGTGATGAACAAGCAATTCTACCGGGGCGCCGAAGATGTCATTGTCTTTGTCAGCACGGGCCCGAATACACGCAACGATTACCACGTGAACCCGACCGAAGAGCTGTTCTTTCAGCTCAAGGGCGATATCGCGGTCCGGATCAGGCCCCCAGGCGAGGAAAGGCCACGCGAGGTTGTGATCCGTGAGGGCGAGCTTTGGCTCTGCCCGCGGTGGGTGCCCCATCGTCCGCAGCGACCGGCAGACACGATCGGTCTCATCGTCGAATTCCCTCGCACGCACAACAGCAAGGAGGTACTTGACGACGCCCTCCGCTGGTACTGCGAGGAGTGCGACACGCTCGTCCACGAGGCGAAGTTCCGCCTGGCCAGCATCGACGAGGACCTGCACCTTGCGATGAACCATTTCTGGAACGGGCCGGTTGAGCGCCGGACCTGCCCCGGGTGCAAAGCGGTGATTGAGCGGGCGGGCGAGTTCGATCTTGCAAGCATTCGGCACTGAGACCGATGAATAAAGTCGATATTCACACCCATATCCTCCCGCCCGAGTGGCCCGATCTCGCAGAGCGATACGGTGCGGGCAAATGGCTCAGCATGCAGCGCAACCACGCTGCCGATGGCATGTGCTGCGGGGCGACGCTTTACTGCGAAGGCAAGCACTTTCGCGACGTGCAGCTCAACTGCTTCGATCACGCTGTCCGCCTGGAAGACATGGACCGCACCGGCGTGAGAGTCCAGGCCCTCTCGACCGTGCCCGTCATGTTCAGCTACTGGTCCGACCGCGAGCACTGCAGCGATCTCTCCAAGCTCCTCAACGACCATATCGCGGGCGTCTGCCGCGACCACTCGACAAGATTCGTCGGCCTGGGCACCCTTCCCATGCAGTGCCCAAAGCACGCAACCGCCGAACTCGAACGCTGCGTGCACGAACTGGGCATGCGTGGCGTTCAGATCGGCTCGCACATCGACCGGGGAGACAAACCGGACTGGAACCTGAGCGAGCCGGAGGTGTTCGATATCCTCGCCGCAGCTGCGGACCTCGGCGCGTGTGTCTTTGTCCACCCGTGGGACATGATGGGGTCGGACCAGATGAAGAAGTACTGGCTGCCCTGGCTTGTTGGCATGCCCGCAGAGACGAGCCGGGCGATCTGCTCTGTCATCTTTGGCGGCGTGCTCGAGCGCCTACCCCATCTGAGAATCGGGTTCGCGCATGGCGGAGGCTCGTTCCCGGGCACCGTCGGGCGCATCGAGCACGGCTTCAATGTCCGCCCTGACCTGTGCGCAGTCGACAACCCCGTCAACCCACGGGACTATCTCGCCACGCCCGACCGCCCGGCCAGGTTTTATGTCGATTCGCTCGTGCACGATTCCGCGGCGCTCGAGCGTCTGCTCACGCTCTTTGGGTGCGAGCGGATCATGCTCGGTTCCGATTACCCGTTCCCTCTCGGAGAAGACTCGCCCGGAGCGATGATCGAGTCCATGGACTCACTCTCCGCCGAGATCCGTGACCGCTTGCTCTACCGATCCGCGATCGAGTTTCTGGGCCTGTCCGCACTGCCCGAGTGAACTATGCTTCTCCCGTGAATACGAATCACCCAACCAACGAGTCCTACGCCCGCTCACTCGACGCAGAAGATCCGTTGGCCTCGTTCCGCGATCGCTTCCACATCCCGCAGCACAACGGCAAACCGGTGGTCTACCTGACCGGCAACTCGCTCGGCTGCCAGCCCAGGGCAGTGCAGGGACTCGTCGCGCAGGAACTGGAAGACTGGGCCGAGTTGGCTGTCAATGCGCACTTCGAAGGCCGAGACCCATGGAAGGATTACCACGAGCAGTTTCGAGACCCGCTCTCTCGGCTCGTGGGGGCCAAGGCAAGCGAAGTCGTCGCGATGAACTCGCTGACCGTCAACCTGCATCTCCTGATGCTCTCGTTCTACCGCCCCACCACCGATCGGTACAGGATCGTGATCGAGGACAACGCGTTCCCGTCTGATTCCTACGCTGTGGGCTCGCAGGCACGCCTGCATGGCTTCGGGATCGACGATGCGATTCTCCGCCTGAAACCCCGTGCCGGTGAGCACACACTCCGTACCGAAGACGTCTGCAATCTCATCAAGGATGAGGGGAGCAGGATCGCGCTCGTCATGCTCGGGGGTGTGAACTACCTGACCGGCCAGCTCATGGATATGCAGACTATTACGCACGCAGGGCGTAATGCCGGCTGCGTCGTCGGGTGGGATCTAGCGCACACAGCCGGGAACGTACCCCTGAATCTGCATGATTGGGGCGCCGACTTTGCCGCATGGTGCAGCTACAAGTATCTCAACTCAGGGCCGGGCGCGATCGCCGGCGCATTCGTCCACGAGCGACATCACGGTGCGGATATTCCGCGCCTTGCAGGCTGGTGGGGAAACGATCCTGTCACGCGCTTTCGGATGAAACCGGGCTTCGAACCCGTCGCAAGCGCAGACGCCTGGCAGATCTCGAACCCACCCATCCTTGCGATGACGCCTCTCAAGGCCTCGCTCGCTCTCTTTGATGAAATCGGGATGGACCGCCTCCGCGCGAAATCACTCAAACTCACGGGCTACATGGAGAATCTCATCCATCAGCGCTGCGCCGAGCGCATCTCCATCCTGACACCGAAAGATCCCGCCCAACGCGGTGCCCAGCTCTCGCTCGTGGTGAACGGGCCAACAGCCGGCATCCGGGACCTCCTCGAAGAGAATGGAGTTGTCGCTGACTTCCGTGAACCTAATGTCGTCCGCGCCGCTCCGGTACCCAGTTACGTCTCGTTCCATGACGTCTGGCGGTTCGTTGATGTGCTCGCTGATCTCGTGTCGCAGGAGTAAGCCATGGCAGAGGCACATTCACCCGCAGAGACGCACATCGTGATCGCTGGCGCCGGTCTTGTCGGCGCCCTGCTCGCGTGTCAGCTTGGACGCAAGGGCTACCGCGTCACGCTCTGTGAGCGACGATCGGACCCCAGAGCGGCGGGCTTTGTTGGAGGCCGCTCGATCAACCTGGCGCTCTCCTGCCGGGGTATTTCTGCATTGAGGCGTCTTGGTCTTGCCGAGTGTGTGCTCGACAATTCGATTCGCATGCCGGGAAGGATGCTGCACGATGAACACGGCAAGCTCACCTTTCAGGCCTACTCCAGCAACCCAGACGACGCGATCCAGTCCATCTCACGGTCCGGGCTCAATCTCATCCTGCTCGAAGCGGCCTCGAAACATCCCAATATCAAGATCCGATTCGAGGCACGCTGCGTTGGCGCGGACCTTGATGCTCCAGCGATTGAGATCGAATCCAACCAAGGCCCCGAACGCATCCGGGGTGATTTCGTCATCGGCTGCGACGGAGCCTTCTCGGCGGTACGCGGCGCGATGCAGGTCACCGAGCGGTTCGATTATCAGCAGTCCTACCTGGAGCATGGCTACAAGGAACTCGTCATCCCGCCGGCGGCTGATTGCGGCATCGACCCGCACATCTACGACGGATTCGCGATGGACCCCGCGGCATTGCATATCTGGCCCCGCGGGCACTACATGATGATCGCCCTGCCCAACGCCGATCGGAGCTTCACCTGCACGCTGTTCTGGCCTTATGAGGGAAAGAACAGCTTCGCGGAACTCAAGCCCGATGGCCCTGTGCGTGCGTATTTCGAGGAACACTTCCCCGACGCATCGCGACTAATGCCCACGCTCGAAGACGACTTTGCGCTCAACCCGATCGGTTCGCTGGTCACTGTCCGTTGCTCGCCTTGGCAGAGGTCTGGAAAGACACTCCTGCTCGGCGATGCGGCGCACGCGATCGTGCCGTTCTATGGCCAGGGTATGAACGCGGGCTTTGAGGACTGCCGAATCTTTGACGAGACCGTTGATGCAACCGAAGGGGATATCGGAGCTGCGATCGAACAGTTTGCCGCGAACCGGATCCCCGCTGCCAACGCGATCGCCGATCTGGCACTCGAGAATTTCATCGAGATGCGGGACAGCGTCGCCGACCCGATGTTCTTACTCCGCAAGAAAGTCGAGCACGCGATGCATCGCCACGACCCCGAGGGCTACATGCCGCTCTACAACCTCATCAGCTTCTCGAATATGCCCTATGACGAGGCGCGGATCGTTGGCGGTCGTGTTGTGCATCTCGCCCAGCGGATCGCCGAGACCCTCCTGCAGGAAGGGGGAGCGACCGCCGAGGGGGATGCGTTCCAGCGGAAAGTCGTGGAGAAACTCGATCAGCTTGAGGGCAGCCGATGATCTATGACATCTCGCCACCGGTGACGAGCAGGACGGCCGTCTTCCCGGGAGACACCCCTCTCTCGCGGGAAATTCTGCTCGATATGCGTCAGGGCGACAACCTGACTCTTTCGACGCTCCGCGCCACGGTCCACCTCGGGGCGCACGCCGACGGCGCGAATCACTACGGCACGAACGCCCAGCCCATCGACGAAATGCCACTCGAACACTACCTCGGCACCTGCGAGGTCATCGAGTGCAACAAGACCACCAACGACCGCATCGAGCACGGCGACCTGCTCTCACCCGTCGACTGCCCGCGTGTACTCCTCAAAACCGGCTCTTGGCCCGATGACGAAGTCTTCAACACCGACTACAAAGGCCTTGCCGTCTCGCTCGTCGAACACTGCGCCTCCCGCGGCGTCATCACGATCGGTGTCGATACGCCCAGCGTGGACTGCGCCGACTCCAAGGACCTGCCCGCGCACAAAGCGATCCTGAGCCACAACATCGCTATTCTCGAAGGACTCGACCTCTCGCAGGTCCCGCCCGGGAGCTACGAACTCATCGCACTCCCGCTCAGGCTCGTCGGGTTCGACGCAAGCCCTGTCCGCGCAATCCTTCGCACACAGGACTAATCGATCGTCGCGATCACCTTGAGTTCGATCGCGATCGGGGCGTTCCCACCCTGCGGCAGGCGCGAGATCTCAATCGTCGTGCGCGAAGGGTTCGGCTTCCCGGGACCCGCGAAGTATTCGGCGTAGATCCTGTTGTACGCCTCGAAATCACGCGGGATATCGGTCAGGAATACGAGCACATCGACGATGTTCTCCCAGCGGCTCCCCGCGTCCTCGAGCACATGCCGGATGTTCTCGAAGCAGCATCTGCACTGCGCTTCGATGTCGTAGTCGACCATCACTCCGTTCGCATCGAGCACGACCCCGGGGATGTCCTTGCTGCCCCGCCTGCGTGGACCGACGCCCGAAAGATAGAGCATGTTGCCCACTCGGCGAGCGTGCGGGTAGGCACCGACCGCTTCCGGCGCCCTGCTGCTCTCGATTCGATCGGACATTGAGAACTCCTCAGAGCTTGAGGCACACATTCTTTGGCTCGGTAAAGAACTTGAGCGCATCGGCGCCGCCCTCACGCCCGACACCCGAAGACTTCATGCCTCCAAAGGGCGTCCGCAGATCACGGAGCATCCAGCAGTTGATCCAGACGATCCCCGCTTCAATCTGCGCTGCAACTCGGTGCGCCCGCGAAAGATCTCGTGTCCAGACCATCGATGCGAGCCCAAATGGCGTGTCGTTTGCGAGAGCAACAGCCTGCTCTTCGCCCTTGAAACTGGTGATGGTCACAACGGGGCCGAATATCTCGTTCTGCTGCACATCGCAGCCCATCTCAAGCCCGGTAATCACCGTCGGCGGGTAGAAGTAGCCCCCCTTGCAGCGATCGGTCGCGGGACGGACAGGGGCTCCGCCGCAGTGAATCACACCGCCAAGTTCCCTCGCACGCTCCACGGCGGCAGAAACTTTCTCGAAATGCTGCCGAGAGACGAGCGAACCGAACTCTGAAGCAGGATCAATCGGGTCCCCGACCCGGATTGAGTTGGCTCGATCAACCAGCCGGCGAGTGAATTCCTCGGCGATCGATTCATCCACGATGATGCGAGAGCCGCACAGACAGATCTGGCCCTGATTGCTGAACGCAGCACGGCTAGCGTTCTCTACGGCTTGGTCGAGATCGGCATCCGCAAAGATCACATTCGGGTTTTTCCCGCCGAGTTCGAGGCTCACCCGCTTGAGCATGCCGCCAGCGGCTTGCCCGATCCACTGTCCGACCGAGGTCGAACCGGTGAACGAGATCGTCGGGATGCCCGGGTGCTCGACGATGGCTTTCCCGCAGGGATCACCGAGCCCATGGACGATATTCATCACACCGGGCGGCAACCCCGCCTGCTCGGCGAGCTGGCAGAGCAGGTACGCCGTCATCGGCGTCACTTCTGAGGGTTTGGCGACACAAGTGTTTCCCGTTGCGAGCGCCGGCGCAATCTTCCAAGTCAGCAAATACAGCGGCAAGTTCCAGGGAGAGATCAGGCCCGCGACGCCGCGCGGCTTGCGCAGCGTGTAGTTCAGGGCCACGCCGTCGGCATCGTGCAGCTGTGAATCGCTGTGCAGGATCGCACCCGCAAAGAACTCGAAGTTCGAGGCCGCCCGAGGGATATCAACGCTCCGGGCCACGCTCACGGGCTTACCCGCATCGCGTGACTCCGCCTCCGCGAGAAGGTCGAGATTCTCTGAGATCAGTTTCGCAAGCCTGGAGAGCACCATCGCGCGTTCGTGCGCCGGTGCTTTCGACCAGACCGGGAAGGCATCACGGGCGGCTTCGTACGCCAGCTGCACATCCCTGGCATTCGAGGCCGGAGCCCTGGCATAGACCCTGCCCGTTGCGGGCTCGTAGACATCGAGCCAGGCGTCGCTCGACGGTTCGACGAATCTCCCCCCGATGTAGTTCTGGATCTGGTCCATCGCTCAGAGTTTATAGCGTCGGCAGCCGCCCGCCATCGACCGGCAGGTTGATACCCGTAATGTACGAAGCCGCGGGCGAGGCCAGGAATGCGACGGCTGCTGCGATCTCCTGGGCCCGGCCGAGTCGGCCTGCGGGGATCGATGCGATCGCCTCGTCACGGACCTCCTGGGCACTCTTACCGAGCTTCTCCGCTTTCCCGGTAAAGAGCTGGGTGAGTCTTGCTGTATCGGTAAACCCGGGCAGAACATTATTGACCGTGATGTTGTCGGGCGCAAGCTCCGTCGCGATGGTCTTGGCCCAGCTGGCGACAGCGCCCCGGATCGTGTTCGAGACGCCAAGCCCTGGGATGGGTGCTTTCACACTCGTTGAGATGATGTTGATCACTCGACCGTACCTGGACGTACGAAAGCCCGGAACGAGCAGCTGCACGAGCGTCTGGTTGTTGACGAGGTGCGCCTTGAAAGCATCCAGATACTCGGACGGATTCGCGTCCAGAGCCTTGCCCCCGGGAGGCCCGCCTGTGTTGTTGATCAGGATCTGCCAGCGGTGCCCGGAAGAGATCGCTCCGGAGACCGCTGCCGAGACGCTTGCGGGCTCACTGAAATCAGCAGCGATCCATTCGTGGGCCTGATCGTGCTCTCTTGGCAGTTCGGCGCAGACTGCCTCGAGACGCTCGGAATTCCGCGCCAAGAGTGTGATCTCAGCCCCGAGGCTCGCAAGTTCGATTGCCGTTGCGAGCCCGATGCCCTGCGTCGAACCGCAGACGAGAGCCTTCTTTCCGATCAGTGAGAGATCCATACCCGTGCTCCTTGGTCGAGCTTAGGCCCTCAGCGATCCAAAGGACCTCTTTCGAGCCTCGTACCGATCCGGCGCCAGAAACAGATTTCATATCCAATGGCCTTCCGGCCTGGCCAGAATCCAGTGCCGGATGCCGGGTCTGGAAGCCCCACCTGTCATGCCCGCGCTGCGGGAAAGTCGCCCTCACGCGCTATGGGTGTTTCAAGCCGCTCGGTGACCAAAGAAAGACCCCTCCCGCGAGGGGAGGGGTCAGAGATGATTCAGGGTTGAATCCGGCTCAGTGAGTCTTACGGGCAGCCAGCGTTGTAGTTGGCGATCCAGGCCGTGAAGTCGGCAGGGGTCACACTGCCGTCGCGGTTCTGGTCAGCAATCGCCGCATTGCCCGCGTTGTATGCCGCGATCCAGGCGGTAAAGTCAGCCGGGCTGACATTGCCGTCACCGTTGGTATCGGCCAGGCAGTACCCGCTGGTCGGAACGACGAGGCCCTTGAGTACCACGTCATCGATGTTCCAGCCCGCGTACGTCACGGACCCGTCGGTCGTCCCCATGATCCAGCGGATCCGAAGGGCGGCGTTTCCGTCGGCGTGAGCCGAGATGTCAAAGTTCTGAGCCTGCCAGCCTGAGTCGAGGAAGGAACCGCCCGTGTGGTTCCAGACCTGCTGCCATGTCGACCCGTTGAACACCTCGATCGAGGCGTGGTCGTATGTGCTGCTCTCAATGCCCAGCAAACGCTGGAACCTGAGCGAGACGTTGCTGGTATTCGACGCGTCGATCACGCCAGTGGTCAACGCGTACTGCGGGATGTTATTGGCGTACTGACCGTTCAGGTTGTAGCCATACACATTCGCACCGGTGAACCCTGACGTTGGATCCCCGCCGACGCCCGCGGGCACTCCGTATGCCCACTGGCCCGTGGTCGTCCAGCCGGGGTTGGTGTCCATGTTGAACTCGGCGATGGTCGCGCTGCCCACGTTGGCGGTCACGGTCGCAAGGCCCGACGAGGCGCCGTCGTTGGTCGAATAGTCGAACAGATCCACGCCCGCAAAGAACTCATCAGGGCGATACGTGACAGCGTTGCCCGGGAGCGTGATGGGAGCACTCGTAATAAGAGCCCCGCCCGGGATGTAGAGTTCACCGTTCGCCGGCAACGACTCGATGATGTACGTGAATGGCCCGTTGACGCTGAAGCCATCGAGGGTGATGGTCGAGAGCGCGTTGGCGGGGACATCCACATCGACATCGTTTGCGACCGGGAGGCAGCCGCCCGACTGCGAGGCGATGCGGAGCGCCCAGGAGTTGAGCACGCCCGTATCCTGGCCCGCGTTGTCGCTGACCGTCAGTGTCCAGGTGCCGGTCGCGATCTCGGTCTCGAAATCGGCCAGTGTTCCGGGTCCGTCCGGCGTGCTCCCGCCGTCGTCGTCGTAGGTGATGACCAGGTTGTCGGTCGTTCCGCCGGTCCTGTTGTGCAGACGGACCACGGTGCCCTCTGGGGATTGGAGATTCACGATCAGGTCACCGATGTATGTGTGGGTGATATCGAGCTCGACGTCGAGGTCCGCGATGCAGAAGCCATCGGGCACAGTGATCGTGGTCGAGAACGAGGAATTGTCGTTGATGGCGATGCTCGGGCTGTCTTCGTAGATGTATCGACCGACATCGAGCGAGACGCCGCGGCTTGTGTCACCGATGACGCCCTGTGCGTTGTCGAACGCCACGTTGCCCGTGTAGAGGCCGTTGGAAAGACCCGCGGCGTTGCCCCCGATGCCGACGGTCACGACCGCCATATCGCCGACGCCGCTCAGGTTGATGCTTGCCGGCGCAGCCGAGCCGTTGAGCGTGATCCAGGGCTGGCTTGGCGTGACATCGACCGTGACAGGCGTTGGGCGCGTGCTGGTGATGGTGTAGAGCTGTGTGCCATTGAAGGGCCCGCCGTTGGGTCCGCCTGTCACTAGATTCGTGACCGGGCTGACAGTGATGCCCGTCTGCCCGATCTCGAGCGTGCTGACGAGCGAAGATGTGCGCGTGTTGGTGACATCCTCGAGGCTGATGGTTGTCTGGTAGATCCCGGCAGCCTGACCGGCAGCGCCAGAGAGCGATGCCGTGACCGAGGCGTTCCCGCCTCCGGCGACGGTGCCCGTGACAGGCCCTGCCGAACCGTTGAGCAGGACAGTGTGCTGGGCGCCGACGTCGATGCTCACCGAGTAATCGGCGGGGCTGCTGGTCGGGTTGGAGATGTTGATCTGGAAGGTCTCATCGTTGAAGGGACCGCCCACCTGCCCGATGTGCGTGATGCTGCCGCTGGGGGAGAACTGCAGCCCGAGTTCAGGGATCGAACTGGCAAAGGTTGTGGTCTTTGAGATCTCTTCCCAGGTCGGGCATCCAGAATCCGGGCACTGGTTGCTCAGGAGGCAGCCGCCCGGACCGGAAACGTAATCGGTATTGCCACGGACAAGGATGCCCTCGATGACGCCCGTGTTGTGATTGACCACCATTGAGCCTGAGTTGCCGCCGTAGGCGTCGACGTTGGCCATGAAGAAGAGGTTGGATCCGTTGGCGTTCTTGACCTCGCCGCCGTCGTCGATCTTCTTTGGAAGCACCGCGGGGTGCCCGACCATGACGAGCGGCTCACCGACCGTCACGACACCCGAGCGCCGGACAGGCAGTGGCGTGCGTCCGACCACTCCACGATCGACCCTGCACACCGCGTGGTCTGCGCCGCCGCCGAGGGAGTGGCTGATCATCTGAGTCAGGAAGTAGACGTTGTCCGCCGGGATAATGACCTCGGGGTCCGCGCCGGGGCCCGTGCCCACGGCCTGCTGATCGAACCCGAAGACGAACGCAATGCTCCCAACATCGCCGGCGTTCGCGCAGTGTCCCGCGGTCACGATGATGTCGGTGCCCACGAGAAACCCAGAGCAGAATCCGATCCGCATCTGGTTGTAGAACGGCTCATTCGTGCACGCGGCGGTCCAGCGCCCCGTGTTCAAGGAGAACGTGCCGTTGCCGTTGTCGGTCAGCTCTGAGTTGTCCACAACCACAACCGCGGCCTGGGCGAGTCCGAGCAGGAACTGGTCGCTGACCTCGTAGATGTCTCTTCGATCGTCGGCACCATAAATGATGCGGTCCTGGTTGCCCGTATACCGCATCTCTTGGTAGACATCGCTGACCTGCTCGCGCCGGACATCGACGGGCATCAGGTTTTTGAAGTCCTCTTCCTTGAGTCCCTGCTGGGCCGCAGCCGACCCGGTCAGCACGGCCAGTATGGCCGCAGAAATCACCTGTTTCTGATACATGGATGAAAGCCTCTCGAATGATTCGAGGGGTGCTCACGTGCTCCCCCAACCCGTTCTGAGGCTACAGGATCTGAGTGAGGTCCACAAGATGACAGGAACCGACCGGCCCAAAGAATCCCGAACGGATATGGACTCCCGAACCCCGTATCAGGACGTTCAATGAGCCGTGTGATCGTGCCCGGAGTGATCGTGTTCGGTTTGGCTATCGGCACCCGCCTCATGACCATGAACGCCGTGGTTGTGCCCCTCGACGTACCCGAGCAGGATGGCTACCCCGACGCCAAGCCCAAGGGCCGTCGTCAGGAGCGCTCGGTGGTGCGAGTGGAATTGCACCTCGGGCATGAGGTCCGCCAGGGCAACGCAGATAAAGGCACCCGCGCAGAAAGCCATGGCGACCCCGGCGATCTCTGAGCCGAGCTGACCCAGGCTCATGAAGCCGAGAAACACACCCCAGGCCGCCATGGGCGCGACGAGCGCATAGATCAGGTTGACCCGCTTCCGGCGAACAGGGTCGCTGCCCATGGTCGCGGAGATGGCCAAGGCATCCAGCGGCTTGTGGAGCACCACGACAATCAGAACCATCAGCCCCGGCCAAGCTTCGCCCAGGCCGAGCTGAACAGCCGAAGCGAGAGCCGCCCCGTCGACGATGCTGTGCAACGAAAGCCCGGACAGAATCGTCACCCATCTCACGCTGCTGTGCGAATGCTCGTGGTGATGACTGTGCTGATCGTCGCCGGGGGCATGGTCGTGACCGTGCTCGTGCCCACAATCCACCGGGATCTTGATCCCTGGCTCGAGGCTGTGCACGTGCAGGAACCGCATGAGCAGGAACACGCCAACGACCCCCAGCAGCATCAGTGTCACTGCCCGGTCGACCGAGCCCAACATGATGATCGAGTGCGGCAAGAGATGCAGGATCGCCACGCCAAGCATGAGTCCGCTGACGAAACTGAGCGCCAGCTGCATCCGCAGATGTGTCGCTCGGATCGCTCCTGGGATCAGACCGCCGACCAGTGAAGCCCCGATGAGCAGCGGTGTTGCAATCAGTAGCACGAGCCAGCCGGGCACGGTCCGTCCCTTTCGTCTAGTGGCAAAGAGGCTAGCCCCACGCCCGAGTTGGTGTCAATCGATGGACGCTCGTACCGACCAGAACCGATAACCCGAATGAGGCGCCAGATCCTCGGGGTGGAGCGATTTGGTCAGCTCGCGGGCCTGCGAGCCCAGAACCGCTTCGTGCGCCACCGCTGCGGGAACTGCCAGCAATGCCGTACCTCCGGGCAGGAGCAGATCCATGCACGATTCGAGCAGGTCGGAGTACGCGGGCGCGATCTGCTCGGCCTGATCGACACCCAGCACACACAGCACAAGATCCCAGCGCTTGTCGTCGGGCAGCGAATCGATGGAAGCCAGCGCCTCGCCTCGATGGATCGCCACCCGTGCGGGCTCGATGCGGTTGATCCCAAGGTTGCGTCGGAGTCTGGATTCGGTGCGCTCATCTGGAGTGACAGCGGTCACCTCTGCTGCGACCGTCGCCGCCGCTTCGGTCAGGCAACCGGGCCTTGCCGAGACATCGAGGACGCGCTTGGCGTCGGCTCGCCTGCGCACCCACTCCCTCGCCTCCCGGAGGGCAAGGTCCAGCCCGGCCTCATTCGGATCGCCCGGGCGCACCTCAAAGAGCATCCCCCGCTCGCGCACCGTGCTCGTTTCGAGCACGCGCTGGTGGCTCTGACCCTCGCCGGCGTGCACGATGACGACCGACTCATCGGCGATCTCGAGCGCCTCACACGTCGCCCGGGCGATCTTCTCAAGCCGATTCATCCGTGCGGCGCTGGAGGCGAGCGGGCCGCCAAGGTCTGCCACTCGGTACACATCGCCAAGGCGGTCGATCTCGAGATCGATCCCTGCGAACTCGCCCTCAAAGAGCCGATGAGCCCAGAGATCCCGCGTCTCGGGCCACTTGCGCACATGCCTTGCACGCTTGAGAAGCCCCGACTTGAAGGCATCGAGGTTGCCCACTTCCGTGCGGGACTCGATCGCCGCGGTTCCCTCGCCGGCGACGAACTGGTAGAACGTGCACTGGATCTTGGCGTTGTAGAGTTTGCGCCGGCGCGTCGCGACGCGCCCGATGCGGTACTCGAATTCCTCACCCTCCATCAGCAGCCCGAGCGACCAGCCCGGCATCCGCGAGAGCACCTCGGGGAGATCTCTCTGGATTGACCGCGAGACATCCTCTTCGCCCACGCGAACGCCGTAGGGAGGGTTTGTGATGATCCATCCCCGATCGCCCTGGGCTCGCAGTTCCCTGTAGTCCTGCAGCTCGAACCGGACGAGATGGTCCACGCCTGCGTTGCGTGCGCACAGCCTGGCGTGCCCCACCGCCTGGGGGTTGATGTCGTACCCGATGATCGGCGCGATCCCCTCGTCGCTGACACCCTTGTCCGCTTCTTCCCTGGCCCGTTTCCAGTACGCGTCATCGAGCCAGGGCCAGCCTTCCGAGGCGAACGAGCGTTGACGCCCGGGTGCTCGGTTGCTGGCGAGCATGGCGGCTTCGATCGCGATCGTCCCGCTGCCACAGAATGGATCGATCAGGGGTGATTCTCTTCTCCACCGGCAGATCATCACGAGCGCAGCGCTCAATGTTTCCTTGAGCTGCCCGGCCTGCGCCCGCTCGCGGTAGCCACGCTTGTGCAGGCCCGGGCCCGTGGTATCCAGCGAGACCGTCACGGAGGTTCCAAGGATCGAGACATCAACCGCGATCTGATCGCCGGTTTCTTCGAGCTGTTCGCCCTTGCCCACGATCGACTCGACAATCGCGCGCTTGACGACTGATTGAGCCGCCCGCTCGCTGTTGATGGGCGAACGCACGACGCTCACTCTTGGCGTGATGCTCGCGCCAGCGGGCACCAACGCTTTCCAATCGATCGATGCGATGCCCGCAAAGAGCGCATCAAACTCGGAGGCCTCGAATCGGCCCACGACCATGAGCACGCGATCGGCGCCTCGCAGAAAGATGTTCGAACGAGCGACCGCCTCCGGCCCGGCGTGATAGACGAGGCGCCCGGGCTGGTCACCCTTGGCTTCGTAACCCAGGCGCGAGAGCTCCCATTTGACGCTGGCTTCGACTCCGAAGGCCGCCGTCGCGATCAATTCGCAGGATGTGGTCGGCTCATTCATCGATCCCGTGTGAGCACCGCGTCGGCCAGCAGCGTCAGCACCGATTTGGACGGGCTCTCTTCGAGCACGTCGAGCGACCGCTTGGCCTGCTCGACGAGGCTCTCCGCGGTCGTGCGCGCGTAGTCGAGTGAACCGGTTCGGCGGAGCGCTTCCAGGATCGGTGTGCTGGTCGTGGTCATGGCACCGCCCGCCGGTTCCTCAGCGCCATGACGCTCGGAGGCCGCTTCGAGCAGCTCCAGTGATTCGCCTCTCTCTGCGGCGTTGCCGCTCGCCAGATGATGGATCAACGGCAGCGTGAGCTTGCCCTTCTTGAGGTCCCTCCCGAGCGTTTTGCCGACGACATCCTCGGTGCCAAGCAGGTCGAGAAGATCGTCCTGCACCTGGAACGCCGAGCCGATGGAGCGTCCAAACCGGTCGAGGGCATCCTGGACCTCTTCGCTCGCGCCGCCTGCACGGGCGCCAAGGCGTGTGCACGCGCCGACAAGAGCCGCGGTTTTCCCCTCGAGGATCTCGAAGTAGGTTGCCTCATCGATCGAGAGGTTGTCGCGGTTCTGAAGCTGCAGGAGCTCGCCCTCGCAAAGCTCCATGCTCACCTTGCCGATCAGCCGAGCAGGCTCCGGGTCATCGAGGCTCGCGCAGAGTCGGAATGACGCGGCGATCAGGTAGTCGCCCAGCAGCACCGCAGATTCGTTCCCGGCTCGGTCGTTGATCGTCTGCGCCCGCCTGCGGATGACCGCCTCATCGAGCACGTCGTCGTGCACGAGTGTGGCCATATGAACCATCTCGACCACCGCGGCGAGCTTGAGCAGGTCTCCGGAAGCGGGAACGGAGGTTGAGCTTCCGGTCGCTCCTCCCGACACGAGCACCAGGATCGGACGGAGCATTTTGCCCCGGAATCGCTCGACGTGCTGGCAGAGCGCTGAGACCGAGGGGACCTGCGAGGCGAGTGCCCTTTCGATCTCGTCCGATACGTCGGCCAGGCCCGTCAGGACCCAGCCCTGCATCTGGCTGAGCTCGGGCGGGATGTCAAGAACGCCTTTCATCGCTTCTTCTTTTGCGACACGATGTAGCAGATATACGCCGGGTCGGCATCGCCCTGCGTCGTGGGCGTGAATTCCCCGTTGCCCTCTTCTTCGTCATCCGGATCGGTGCCCTCCCAGTAGACGGTCACGTCCTCAAAGCCCGCCTCGCTGAGCAGCTCTCGGAGTTCGGGGAGCGTCCAGAGGCGCCACTCATAGATAAAGGCGTCACGCATTTCGGTGCCGTCGGGGAACTTGAAGTGGATCCGGCACTCCATATCACCGGTGATGGGGTTGTATTTGTTCTGGTCCCAGACGTATGTGAAGTGTTTGTTGATTTTGCGGATTTCTTCCTGCTCAATCATGGTGTCCGAGCCGCCGTAGAAATCGCAGACAAAGATGCCGTCGGGGTCGAGGGAGTCGAGCACTGATCTGAAGTACTCTCTGATTGCGTCGCGTGTCTTGAAGATCCAGTAGCTGAAATTCATCGCCAGAACGACATCGGCGTGCTTGCCCTGCGGGCCGGTGTTGCGGACGTCTTCCTGGAGCAGAGTGACCCGACTCTGAGCATCGGGCTCGAGCGGCTGGATGTTCCGTTCCCGCCCCCAATCCAGGGTTGGGCCATCGAGATCTATCCCCACCGCCCTGTTGGACGACCGTCTTTTGACCCACTCGCAGGCCGATGCGGCGGTCCCGCAGAAATCCTCGCGGAGCGTCTGTGCGGACTTGCCCCTCAGTGCGGTGTAGGTGGCATCGATGAAATCGATCTCGGCCTCGACATTCTGCACCGAGAGCTGGTACAGCTCGTGACGGTCGGCGGTCCGGGCGGTGTATTTCACGGACTTCTGACGTTTGGCGGGTTTGCGCGGCTTGGTCGCGGTACTCATGGCTGAGTCTAGGCCCCGCCGCCCCCGAAACTCGCCTTCCAGATTGAGGGTCCCTGCATACAGGCCGATCTATACTGAGGTGTTCGGCTCACCGAGCCGCACACGAACCGGATCCGCAACCTCCACAGGGAGAACGACAGAGATGAAGCTCACCATGGTCGGCACGGGGTACGTTGGACTCGTCACGGGTGTCTGCTTTGCCGAGACCGGCAACGACGTCACCTGCCTGGACGTCGACCAACGCAAGATCGACAAGCTCAAGCAGAACATCTGCCCCATCTACGAACCCGGTCTGACCGAGATGATGGAGCGGAACTACAAGTCTGGGCGTCTGAAGTACACCCTGGATAAGAGCGAGGCCTATCGCGATGCCGAGATGATCTTCATCTGCGTTGGCACCCCCTCCGATGAGAAGGGGCACACGGACCTCAAGTACATCGACTCCGCAGCGGACGACATCGCCTCGGTCATCAAGGAGCTGGGCCCGAACCAGAAGCCCAAAGTCATCGTCGTCAAATCGACCGTGCCCGTGGGCACCACGTTCTACGTCCGCGACCGGATCCGCGAGAAGGTGGGCCCGAATATCCCCTTCTCCGTCGCCGACAACCCCGAGTTCCTGAAGGAAGGCGACGCGATCATCGACTTCATGAAGCCCGATCGCGTGGTCGTGGGTGTCGAAGACGAGCGCACGGGTGAAATGTTCAAGGATCTCTACGATCCGTTTGTCCGCAATGGGCACCCGATCTACATCATGGATGTGCCCAGCGCCGAGATGGTGAAATACTCTGCCAACAACTTCCTGGCCACCAAGATCAGCTTCATCAACGAGATGGCCAACCTCTGCGAGGCCTATGGCGCCGACATCAACCGTGTCCGCGAGGGCATGTGCTCCGACAAGCGCGTGGGGCACCACTTCCTCTACCCCGGACTCGGTTACGGCGGCTCGTGCTTCCCCAAGGACACACTCGCCTGCATCATGATGGGCGATAAGGCGGGCGTCACTACGCAGCTCTCCAACGCCGTCCACGGCACGAACCAGCGCCAGCGCAACCTCTTCTTCAAGAAGATCATCAAGCACTTCGGGGGCGAGATGGGCCTCTCGGGCAAGACCTTCGCCTTCTGGGGTCTGGCCTTCAAGCCCCGCACCGACGACATCCGAGAGGCACCGGCCCTCACCCTCGTCCGCAAGGCCCTCGGCTACGGCGTGACCTGCAAGGGCTTCGACCCGGTCGCGATGGAGAACGTCAAGGCCGAGATGGGCGACACCCTCAGCCTCCACACGGACATCTACGAGACCGCCAAGGGGGCCGACGCGCTGATCATCTCGACCGACTGGGACGAGTTCAAGACGCCCGACTTCGAGAAGCTGGCCTCCGTCATGAAAGGCAAGGTCATCTTCGACGGGCGGAACCTCTATCGGCGCCAGCAGATGGGCCAGCTCGGGTTCCATTACTACTCGGTGGGCCGCCAGCCGGTCATGCCCAGCTGATCGCAACCGATATGACGATCCCAACGAAGCCCCTCGCACCGGCGAGGGGCTTTCTTCATGCCCTTTCGGATGGGTTTCCCATCGCCTCCCGTCACGCTCTAGAATGCCCCCATGGCGCCCCGCATCTTCCGTTACTACCAACGCCACCGCATCCTCAATGTCAATCTCAACATCATCGGCGCGGGGCTGCTCGCGGTTGCGATCGCAAAGCTCCCCGTTCACTGGCTGAGCCTGGCGATCGGTGAGCAGCACAAGTTCATCAACTCTGTCGTCGCCGCGGTCGTTGACGGGATCGTGGACATCGGTCTCTATTTCGTCCTGCACTGGATCGCCAATCACTGGGGGCCCATCAAGCACGAACGCAAGGCCAATGCCAAGCTCAACGAGAACGGCGAATTCATCGAGAAGTCCGTTTCGTTCTGGCGTGAAGCCTCGCTCGTCCAGTTTGAACGCCTCACGCTCACCCCGATCTTCTACGTCTTTGCCATTGGCGGCATGTGGGGCCTGCAGCACTACGGCATCCGCGCCAGCTGGGCCTTCGTCCTCTCGTTCTCGGTCGGGCTTGTCGTCACCCGCATCATCCACACGTGGTGGGCCCTCCGCACCGGGCGATTCGAGCCCCTGCCCATGTTCGCCAACGGCAGGAACGGCAAAGCCAAAGCCGACTCCGCCAAGACCGAGCCCAAGGCGAACGACAGCTCCGACGCCGCCTGAGCGTGTAGGCTCCCCTCCATGTGCGGCATCGCGGGCATTATCCGAATCCACGACCCCAAGGATGGCCCGCCGCCCACGCACCTCGAGTCCATCCCCGAGACCTGGCTCGAAACGCTTGACGAGTCCATCAAACATCGCGGCCCCGACGCCCAGGGACGCTTCCGCGACCGGGCCGTGCGCGACGATGGCATCATCGTCGACGTCGCCCTCGTCCACAGGCGCCTGAGCATCCTCGACCACGCCGGCGGGCACCAGCCCATGGTCCACGATGGCGAGCGCCTCCGCCCCGACCTGACCTATCAGCCGGGTGAGACGCCCATCCTCGCACACGAGGTCGAGCCCGACAAGCCGCTGGTCGCTGTCGCATTCAACGGCTGCATCTACAACCACCGCGAGTTGCGGCAGGTGCTTGAAACAAAGGGCCATGTGTTCGAGACGGATCACTCGGATACGGAGGTGTTGGTGCATGGGTGGAAAGCCTGGAGTGAATCACTCTTTGCGCGAACCGATTCCATGCATGCGGCTCTCATCTGGGAACGCCAGGCATGGGGTTTCGCTCTCGCGAGAGACCCGGCGGGCGAGAAGCCGCTCTACACACGCGACATCGAGGGCAAGCACGACCGCGTCTTCGCGGCGGCCTCGACCGTCCCGGGACTCCTCAGACTCGATCGCCAATTCGGCGCGGTCTCTGACGCGCTCGAAGCACGCGAGCTCGGATGGTGGATCGCTATGGGCTCCGGCGAGGGCAGCCCCGATCGTTCGGGCGAAGAGGTGCCGCCCGGAGAAATCCAAAGACTCTACATCGACAACAGGCAGTCGCCGACCATCTGGGGCGTGCAGTGGGATCCGCTCGATCCCGATGAGTTCGCGTCGAAACTCTCACCCGAACAACCCACCCCACCCCCTTCACAACCCAAGCCGCTCACCGTCGAGAGGCTCGACGAGCTGATCGCCGAGTCGGTGGCTTCCCGCCTCGAGGCGGACGTGCCGCTCGGGCTACTGCTCTCGGGCGGGCTGGACTCGGCGGTCATCGGCGCACACATCGCCAGGATCGCCCCCGACACCCTCGCGGTCACGGTGCGCATGCCGATCGCAGACTACGACGAATCAGAGAAGGCGGCCGAGACGGCCCAAGCCCTCGGGCTCAAACACGTAGTTGTCGATTGCAAACCGAACGCGGCCGAAGATCTGCTCATGCTGATTCCCTCGCTCGGGCTCCCATTCGGCGACAGCTCGCTGCTCCCAACGAGCTGGGCGTGCAGAGCCGCGAGCGAATCGTGCAAGGTGCTCCTCGGGGGCGACGGCGGCGACGAGTTGTTCGCGGGGTACGAACGGCACCGCATCGCACGGCTGCCCACGATCGCCCAAGTCGCGTTCGCGTGCATCCCGTCCGCCTGCCTCGATCGGCGCGACCCGAAGTCAGCCTCGTCGAAACTCGCGCGCCTCGCCACCGCGGCACGCGGTGGCGGCTACGAGGATCTGCTCGCCATCTTCCCATCCAGAGACTACGAAAGGCTCCGCACGAACCTCGCCGGACGAAACCGGTTCTCGCGCCTGCGCTGCGACGCCCGGCACCGAGATTTCCGGGACTACCTGCCGTACGACCTGCTCCGCAAATCCGACACCGCGTCGATGGAAGTCGCGATCGAGCTGCGTTCGCCGCTGCTTGCGCGCGAACTCGTCGACGCTGCGCTCTGTACGCCGCTCGATGTCGTCATGCCCAAGGGTGATCGAAAGGGCCTGCTCAAACAGGTCGCCCGCAAATACCTGCCCGACTCCATCGTCAACCGACCCAAGCAGGGCTTTGCCATCCCGATCGGGGAGTGGTTCCGCACCGACTACGGCTCCATGCGCACGCTTCTTTACGACCACCTGGAATCTGCCGACCCATTCCCGGGGCTGAGCGACGCGGGCGTGAACATCAACATGGGCTTTGTGCGCCGCATGCTCCGCGAGCACGACGCCGCGGGGGAGAAATCCCTGAACCCCTGGCACGGGCGCGATCACTCGCAGCGCCTCTACATGCTCCTGGTCCTCTCGATCTGGGCCAAGTGGCTCCATTCCATCCGCTAAGATGCGTCCATGAACGCACTCGAAAAACTCCGCCAAGTCGCCAACGACATCCGCGCCAACAAAGACCCGCTCAAGCTCCAGTCGCACTGGGATCTCGCCGTGCGACTGATCTCACGCTTCCCTGTTGATCAGAACGCCGCGATGGAGGCGTACAAGGCCAAGGACTTTGAGGCTTTCGACGCGCTGCTCACTGCTCTTGAGACTCCAAAGCCCAAGAATGAGCCGACGGACGAGAGCCCGGTCGAGGTCACGCACGAGATGCGTGAGGCGCTCAAGGCCTTCCGCAAGCGTCTCAAACTCATCCGCCTCGACGACGAATCGCGACTGGGCAACCGTCAGATGACCGGCGGGCTCAAGTCCGAGGTCGACGCGATCATCCCGCCCAACGAGTACCCGGACAGGGTCTGGAAGGACCTCGCCAGGGCGGGCGTCCTGCGCCACACCGGGCAGGGCTTCTACGAGCTCGTCCCGGACGCGGCGCTCTGACGCCTGCGGTTGCGCTTCATCTGATTCAGATCGAGCAGCCAGCCCGCCCAGCGATGCGTCAGGATGACGAGCCTTGCGTGCTTCGTCACCACGACGAGCCGCCTGTTCTTCTCGATCGCGCGCACGACCTTTCTTGCCACCAATTCCGGCGGCGCGGTCAGGCGCCTCGGATAGTCCCGCTTGTACGTCGTGCGCCCCGAGGCCTTGGCGGTGTGCAGAATATTGCTGCGGATGAGCCCCGGGCAGATCACCGAGACACCGATCTCGGGCGAGAGCTCGGTGCGGAGCGTGAGGCTCAGCCCCACCAGCCCGTGCTTGCTCGTGCAGTACGCAGCCATGTTCCGCTGGGGGGCGAGCCCGAGCATGCTCGCGATATTGACGATGTGCGCACCGGGTCTCCTGCGCATCGCGGGCAAGAGGCCGTGGATCAGCCGAGCGGGCGCATCGAGATTGACACGCATGAGCCTGCTCCACTCGTCGATCGGCATCCTTTCGAACGGGTCATACCAGAGTGTGCCGGCGTTATTGACGAGCAGATCGATCGGCCCACCCTCGTGAACGAATCGCCTCGCAAAGACGTCAACCTCATCCGAATCGGAGAGATCGACCGCGTGCACACCCAATACTTTCGCACCAAGCTCGTCGCACACACGGTGCAGGCCCGGCTCGTCCACATCGACCAGCTCAAGCTCGCAGCCCTGCCGCGCGAATTCTCTTGCGATGGCAAGTCCGATGCCCGAAGCGGCCCCGGTCACGATCGCACGCTTGCCCGTGAGCGTGCCCATCATCTGGGATCAACGGAGCGGTACGCATCGATGACCGCCTGTTCACCTTCGACGCCGTCACGACTGTTGCCGTGTTCCATGCCGTAGATCCCGGTAAAGCCCTTGGCTTTGATGTGCGAGAACACCTTGGTGTAGTTGATCTCGCCGGTCGTTGGCTCGCGCCTGCCCGGGTTGTCCCCGATCTGGAAGTACGCGATCTCATCCCAGGCGCGATCGATATTGGGGATCAGATTCCCCTCGGTGATCTGCTGGTGGTACAGATCGCACAGGATCTTGCACGAGGGCGAATTGACCGCCCGGCAGATCTGGTACCCGTGCGACATTTTGGCCAGCAGCATGTTCGGATGGTCACGGGGATTCAGCGGCTCGAGCACCATCACCAGCCCGTGGGGCTCCAGGATCTCAGCGCCCCTTCGGAGCTGCTCCACCGCGTACGCAGTCTGGTACTCGATATCGATGCGCGGATGGACTGTTCCGGGCACGACGGTCATCCACTTCGCGTTGACACGCTTGGCGACGGGCACCGCCTCCTCGCACGCCTTGACGAAGTTGTCCATGTCTTCGGACTTGCCCTGGCTGAATGTCGGGCCCCAGGCGGAATTGGGATTCAGGACGAAAACGCCCATCGTCATCCCCAGACTCTGCATCGCCTCGGCGATCCGGGACTGCTCCTCAACGCTCCGCCCGCCCATGCCGTTGTCTTCCCAGGCCGTAAAGCCCTGAGCGGCCGCGTACTCGAGCTGCGCGACCGGGTCGTCGCCTGCGTGGTGCCGGAACATGCCAAAGTGCGGCGCAAAGTGCACCGAGAACTTGTCTTCGTTCTTGGTCATCGCGGCAGAAGCCGAGAGCGCCGAGGCCGAGGCCATGGCCCCGCCCGCGGCCGCGAGAAATGAGCGTCGATCCATGGTGAATACTCCTTGCTCAGACTAGCGGCGTTGTGCCGGGCGTGGGAACGGGACGGACCGGGACATCGCCGAATGCATACGACGATGGCGAGAGATCAAGCTGAGAGTGCAGAGCCTGCTCCCAGCTGACCTGCTTGCCCGTATACGCGCTCATCCGGCCCATGACCGCTGTCAAGGTACTCTCAGCAACTCGCCTGGCCTCGTTCAGATACGTGCCCTGGCCGGTGATCGATGCGATCAGGTCGGTGTGTTCCTGCTCATACGGGTTGGGATTCTCCTCTGTGAATCGCCACGCAGCTTTCCCCTCGATCACCGCATAACCCGGCCTTGAAACGCTCGTGCCCTTCGTGCCGCGGAGCACCTCTTCGACCCGGCTGGCGCACCCGTCGATCTGCCTGCACATGCTCATACAGCTCGAACCGTCGGCGTACTCGAACTCGATCGCAAAGTGGTCGAAGATGTTGCCGTAATTCTCCTGCGTGCGCACCTGTCGCCCACCCATGCCCGTCGCCTTGACGGGCGGGCCCCCTTTGGCCCAGTTGACAACGTCGATGTTGTGGATGTGCTGTTCGCAGATATGGTCGCCCGACAGCCAGCAGAAATAGAGCCAGTTTCGGCACTGCCATTCCATGTCCGTGTACTCGGGCTTTCGATCGTGGACCCAGAGCCCGCCCTGATTCCAGTAGCATTGCGCCCCGACAATGTCGCCAAGCTCACCGTTCTGAACGCGGTCCATCAGCGCCAGGTACGAAGCCTCGTGCCGGCGCTGCGTGCCGGCGACAACGCTCAGCTTCTTCGCTCTGGCCATCTCGCCCGCCTCGATCACGGTCCGAATGCCAACCGGATCGACCGCAACGGGTTTCTCCATAAAGACGTTTTTGCCCGCGTCGATCGCGGCCTTGAAATGGATCGGCCGGAATCCAGGGGGAGTCGCCAGGATCACGTAATCAAGATCTTTCAGAGCCACCAGCTTCCGGTAAGCATCGAATCCCGTAAAGCAGTGCGCATCGTCGATGCTCACACGCTGGCTCGCGTCCTCACGCCCCTGCAGATACTCGCGCGACCCATTGAGACGGTCCTCGAACAGATCAGCGAGCGCAACGACCTTGACGGAGGGGTGCGCATCGATCGCGTTGGCGGCTGCGCCCGTGCCGCGCCCGCCGCACCCGATGACGCCCACGCGGATCTCGTCGCTCCCCTGGCGTAGAGCACTGGCCGCGAACGCCGGGGATATCAGCGAGCCCGCCCCGAGCACCGCACCCGCCCGGACCACATCACGCCTGCTCCAGTTCGTCGTCATCTCACGCTCCCTCAAATGTCAGCACCCGATCCATACGATTCGCAACATCGGCCAGGCGCTCGGCCCCGCCGCCCCCGACCTCCGCCGAGGCCCACCCACGATACCCGATCCTGTCTAGGGCTTCGCGCACCGCGGGCCAGTCGCAATCGCCCTCGCCAATCTCAACGCCAAACCCCTTCCAGAGCCCCTCGTTGTCGCGCCTGGACCTGCTGTACTCCTTGACGTCCAGCTTGAGGATGCGCGGCCCGAGCGCATCGATCCACTGCTCGGGCCATGCGTAGTTGACGATGTTGCCCACATCGAAATACCACCCGATGTTGGCGCTCTCGAACTCATCGACGTACCGAGCCGCTTCGAGCGGGCTGAGCAGGAAGTTGTTCCACACATTCTCGAACGCGATCGCAACGCCAAGCTCTTCCGCCAGAGGGACGAGCCGACCGATCTCCTTCTGACTCAGCCAGTACGCATCGGCGTAGCTCATTCCTTTGCGCACCACCGCGGGCACAACCAGCACGGTCGAGCCCCCCAAGGCCTTGCAGTCTCGGATCGCCGTCTCCAGAGCCGCACGACCCTCCGCCCGCACGCTCTCATCCGGGTGATTGAACGGCTTGCCCCAGTGTGCCGAATCGACCACCCCCGGGATACGGATGCCAACCGCGTCTCGGGCTTCGATGACTTCGGCGATATCCAGATCGCTCGGGCTGTCGAGCTCGACGCCGTCGAAGCCCGCGTCCATGGCGAGCTGGAATTTCTCGCGCACAGTCTCGCCTGCGCCGATCATCCCATACTTGAGCGACTTGAAGATCCGAGGTCCAGAGCCCGCGGGATTGGCTCTCCACTGCTCGGGCTGAGCGTGCAAACGCCCGGTGTGCGCTGCGATCCCTGCAGCCGCTGCCGTCAGTAGAAACGATCTTCGATCGATCGACATGGAATCCTCCTCAGGCCAGTTTCGTGACACCCGGCACCGCGACCGTCGGCCTGGCCCGATCCCCAAGGCCGAACGGCTCCGGGTTCAAGTTCTCTGTGCTCTCAATCGCCTGCTCCCACGTCACAACCTGACCGGTGTACGCAGCCATGCGAGCCATCACCGCCATCAGCGTTGTGTGCGACATCCGCACGCCATCGTTGACGGGTCGACCAGTACGGATCCCCGCAAAGAGCTCATCGTGCTCCGTCTGGTACATGTCGTTGCCCGGCGCCTCGCCCCGCCAGGGGGTCTCGCCCTCGATGAAGTGCTGGCTCGACCAGGGCTGCATCGTGCAGCGACCCTTGCTGCCAAGGAAATACCCCGAGTTGTCCGAGGGTGTGTTCGGCCAGTGCCTGCACATGTGGTACGCCCGCTGACCTCCCGCGTATTCGTACGTCACGCTGAAGTGGTCGAACACATTGCCGGTCTCTGGGATATCGGGTCGAACCTGGCGCCCGCCGACCGCCCAACACCTGACCGGCATCTCATCCTTCATCGCCCACGCCATCCAGTCGATCGCGTGGACCGCCTGCTCGGCGATGTGATCGCCCGACAATGGCGTGAAATACTGCCAGTTGCGGAGCTGAAACTCAGTCTCGCTCCAATCGTCCTGCTTCGGATTCGGGCGCACCCAGCCGGTTGTGTTGTACGTCGTCTGGATCGTGTGCAGGTCGCCGATGCCTCCCGTGTGAAGCTTGGCCATCGTTTCCCGGCACTGGTTCTGGTACCGCCAGCAGAAGCCGGACATGAGCCCGAGCCCTCTCTCCTTGGCGAGACGGGCAGACTCGAGCACGCTCCGCACACCCGGCGCATCGACCGCGACCGGCTTCTCGCAGAAGACATGCTTCTTGGCCGCGACCGCGGCCGCCAGATGCTCGGGGCGGAACGCGGGCGGTGTCGTCAGCAGCACGACATCGCTCTCCTGGATCACCTTGTGGTACGCGTCGAACCCGCCGAAACGCCGCTCCTCTGGCACCTGGATCCGGTCCACCCAGCCGTCGGCGCCCTCCATCTCGGCGATCTCGTCGATCCCCGCCTGCACGTTCCTCAGGCTGGGCTCGATCCGAGCCTCGAAGGCATCCCCCGCTGCCCAGAGCACCGCGTACGGATCGGCCTTGATCGCCTGGAGCATCGCGCCCGTGCCGCGCCCGCCGCAACCGACCACACCGACCTTGATCGGATCGTCCCTGCGCCGCGAGATCGAAGCCAGCGCCGAAGGCGCCACCATCCCCGCCGCGCCAACGACCGCAGAGGCTTTGACAAACTCACGTCGGCTCAGAAAGTCAATCGGACTCATCGTTCGCTCCTTCTTCTGTGGCCGTCACGACGAACCGAAATCCCACCCAGCTGCAATCCGCAAGCCACCACCGGCTCTTTGGGATCTGTGGGTCGCTGGCGTTCCAATTCGAGGCCTGCTGCATCTGCGACGTCGGCGTGCACTCGTCTTCGGGCTGCTTGTAGCTGCCCCCCATTGCGATCGGGCGGCGCTCACCCGTCTCCACCCACTCGGCGACATTGCCCAACGTGTCGTACAAGCCGTATTCGTTCGCTTCCAGGCGCTTGACCGGGTGCGTTGTGAACTCGGCGTTCTCCTTGTGCCACGCCTGTCCACCTTCGCCCGACGAGAGATGTATCCACTCGGCCTTCGTCGGCAGCCGGCAGTCGACCCCCGTGAGCCCCCCGAGCCATTCACTGAACGAACGGGCCGCGTGGATCGTCATCCCCATCGCGGGGTACCCCTCGTGCCCGAGCCCGCGATCCGGTGGCACGTAGGGTTTGCTCGGCCTCGTCACCGCGTCGGCGCCCTTGCCGATCGATTCACGCTCCGACTCGGGCCTCTCGAGCTGGTACAGAAAGATGTCGTACAGATCCCAGGTCACTTCATGGGGCAGGACCCACATCGCAGGGACCTCGTGGTGCTCATTGTCGATCTCAACCGTCCCCGCCGGCACGAGGACTATCTCGAAGCTCACCGTTGTACCCGGGACACGGATCGAACGCGTCTGATTCGCCGATTCCACTGCCTGAGCAAGTGCGGGCAAAGCCCACAACACCCCGGCTAGGCTCCCACCGATGAGACCGATCACACAATTGGCATTTCTTCTATTCACGCTGACATGGCTCCTGGTCGGCTGCAAGTCAGATCCGAAAGGTCTCCAACCCACCGCTGCCGCCCTGAGCGAGCCTACCGCGACTCGGTTCGAGTACGCAAGGATCGTTATGGGCAGCAAAGCCAGGGTTGTCCTGTATGCACAGGACGAACAAAGCGCTGCCATCGCCGCCGAGCACGCCTTCGAGGAGTTGTCCCGACTCAACGCAACACTGAGCGACTACGACAGTTCAAGCGAAGCCATGCGGCTCGTCGAACTCGAGCCCAACCAGTGGCACGATGCGAGCGATGACCTCGTCACCATCCTGAAGCTCTCACAGGAAGTATGGGCCCGCTCAGGCGGCGCGTTCGATCCCACTGTCGGCCCGATCACGGCGCTCTGGCGACCCGCATTCAAGTCGGGCACTCCGCCCGACTCGACTCTGATTCAAGAAGCCCTCAACCGCACCGGCATGAACCAGATCGAAATCGACTCCGAACACAATCGGATTCGATTCGCACGCGAGGGCATGCGTCTTGATTTCGGAGGCATTGGCAAGGGCTTCGCCGCTCAAAGGGCGCTGGAAGTCCTCCGAAGCAGTGGCATTCGCTCGGCACTGATCGACCTTGGGGGCGATCTTGCTCTGGGCGAGCCGCCCCCGGGCCAACCGGGCTGGCATGTCACGATCGATTCTGGCCTGGAAGTTCTGCATGAAGTTCGGCTCGCAAACACCGGCGTCGCCACCTCGGGCGACCTCTACCGCCATATCGAGATCGAAGGCATCCGCTACTCACACATCATCGATCCCCGAACCGGACTCGGTCTCACGCGGCGTGTCGCAGTCACCGTCATCGCCGGTGAGCCCTGGCTCGCCGACGCGCTGGCCAGCGCCGTCAGTGTCCTTGGAGAGACAGAATCCAAGGCACTTCTGGCGGCTTACCCAGACGCCACGGTCTTTATCCGAGAGGCGGAGTAAAGATCTCGGGAAACTCCAGATGCCAGTGGAAGAACCGCCTCTCTGCCGAGAGTCGTCGCACTTCTTCGAGCATCCAGCCGGGCACACACTCTGGCTCGGTGCGCACGAGATCGAACCACTTTTGCGTCATCGCGTCCCAATTGCCCGGGCATCCGTCGACAGCGCCCGGCTCACTCGTGTCGTGCCGGCGCCACAGAAACGCCGCGCACCACGCATCTGCCGAGAGCCTCAAATCCGCATCGCTCCGCGCCGGCTGCAAATGCTTTGAGCTCCGTCGTTCCCTGGTATTTCGCCTCTTGTACCAGCTCACCGCTGCGGGCACATCCCCCTTGCGGACCACGAACGCCTCACGCGGGATGCCGCGTTCGATCAGTTCCGGCTTGGCCCCGACGATCGCGTTGCCGACCTTGATGCGGGTCGCAAGACGTTCGTACATCTGGACAGGCTGCGTGGTCATCGTCGCCAGAACCGCCCGGCAGAGCGCCGCGGCGACCGGATCGATGTCCACGCCGTACAAGCAATCCCGCACGATCGCGTCGACCGCCCCATCGGGGTCATCCGACATCAACGCCAGTCTTCGCGCCGCTCCGACCAGGAACGCACCGACCCCCGCGGACGGGTCGCAGACCCGGCGATCCAGCGCCGGCTTCGCTTGTTCTCCCGCCGGCGTGCGCAACGCCTTCTCGACCAGGTGATCGACGAGCGCCTTCGGTGTGTAAAACGATCCAAGCCGACGCCTGTCGTCCGAGGGCTCAAACCGAACCTGGCCGTCATCACACACGGGGCGCTCAGCGAGCAGCCACTGGTACGTCGCCGCGTACGTTCGCATGCTCTCGGCTCGCTCGCCGACGATGGGCACCCCGGGCTCGCTGTCGCTCACATGGGCCCGGATCACCCTGCTGTACGCTTCCGCGTACAAATCCTCTCGCCCCTGCTCCGGTTGCGATTCCAGCGCTATTCCACGCACGATCTCCCGCACAGTCTCTGTGCATTCCTCGAGCTGGTTGGTTGGGGATCGGGGCATTCTCTGGCGTAGTATTGCCCATGACCCGGAGGCGCCGCTGACAATGACTACCGCTGCCCAATCGCCCCCGAGGACTCTCGAGGCCGTCGTCATCCGGTTCTGTGGCGACTCCGGCGACGGCATGCAGCTCGCCGGCGGGGAATTCACCACCACCTCGGCCATCTTCGGGAACGACATCTCAACCTTCCCGGACTTCCCCGCTGAGATCCGCGCCCCACGGGGCACGACCTTCGGCGTCTCAGGATTCCAGCTCCAATTCGCCAGCCACGAGGTCTACACACCCGGCGACCGCGTGCACGCACTCTTTGCCATGAACCCCGCTGGCCTGAAAACCAACATCGACGACGTCGAAGTCGGAGGGCTCGTCATCGTCAACGAGGACGAATTCACCGAAGTCAATCTCCGCAAGTGCGGCTACCCGGATGGCTACAACCCGCTCGACGACGACGCCGTCACCAGCAAGAGGCACATCGTCCGTGTCCCCATGAGCAGGCTGACCCGCGACGCGCTCTCGGAGTCCGGCCTTGGCGCCAAGGACATCGACCGCTGCCGGAACATGTTCGCCCTCGGAGTTGCGTACTGGATCTACCAGCGCCCCCTCGACGCCACACTCCGCCACTTCCAGAGCGAATACGCGGTGAAAAAGAAGCGCCCTGAGATCGCAAACGCGAACTCGGCCGTGCTCAAAGCGGGCTACCACTTCGGTGAGACCGCTGAAATCCTGGCAGTCAAGTACATCGTCCCCCCCGCCAGACTGAAGCCCGGTAAATACCGGCGCATCGATGGCAACAGCGCTCTGGCGCTCGGTTTCGCAGCCGCGGCTCAGAAGGCGGGCAAGGAGCTCGTCTACGCGAGCTACCCGATCACACCCGCCTCCGACGTGCTCCACGCGATGGCACGATTGAAGCACTTGGGCATCAAGACTTTCCAGGCCGAGGACGAGATCGCCGCCATCTGCTCCGCCATCGGGGCCAGCTTTGCGGGCAATATCGGCATCACTGGCACCTCGGGCCCCGGGCTCTGCCTCAAGGCTGAGGCGCTCGGGCTTGCGGTGATGTACGAGCTGCCCCTGGTCGTGCTCGACGTCCAGCGCGCCGGGCCCTCGACGGGCATGCCCACCAAGACCGAGCAGGCCGATCTCTTCCTGGCCATGTTCGGGCGCTCCGGCGAGTGCCCCTGCATCGTCATCGCGCCAAACAGCCCTGCCAACTGCTTCGACACCGCAGTGGAAGCCGTCCGGCTCGCCACGCGCCACATGTGCCCGGTCATCATTCTGTCCGACGCCTCCATCGCCAACGGGGCCGAGCCCTGGCTCCTGCCCGACTACGACGCCATCGAGCCCATCGAGGCCCACCACCCGACCGAGCCCAAGGACCCGGCCGTCGGCTACATGCCCTACCAGCGCAACCCCGAAACCCTCGCCCGCCCATGGGCCCTGCCAGGCACGCCCGGCATGGAGCACCGCATCGGGAGCCTCGAGAAGGCCGACCTCTCGGGCGCTGTCTCCTACGACCCCGTCAATCACGAACGCATGGTGCACACACGAGCCGAGAAGATCGAGCGAGCCGCCAGGTGGCTGCCTGAGCTCGAGGTCGAGGGCGACCAATCGGGTGAGGTCCTGCTGCTCGGCTGGGGCAGCACGCACGGCGCAATCATCACCGCCGCCACCCGCCTCCGGGCTTCGGGGCTTACCGTCGGTTGCGCCAATCTCCGGCACCTTAACCCGATGCCAACGAACCTCGAGGACGTCCTCAGACGCTTCCAGCACGTCATCATCCCTGAGAACAACACGGGTCAGCTGGCGATGCTGATCCGCTCACGCTTCCTGATCGACGCGGTGCCGCTGGGCAAGATCCAGGGACGCTCCTTCGGCGTGGACGAGCTCGTCGCCGGCGTGCGCACGATCCTGAACGTTCGCAAGGAGGCGACCAAGTGACGACTGCCACCACGACCAGCGTCGAACTCCCCCAGTACGCGCCCAAGGATTTCACGAGCAACCAGGACGTCCGCTGGTGCCCGGGCTGCGGCGACTACGCGGTCCTCGCGGGCGTCCGCAAAGCCCTGCCAAAGCTTTCCATCCGCAAGGAGGACTACGTCTTCATCTCGGGCATCGGGTGCGCCGCACGCTTTCCCTACTACATGGACACCTTCGGGATGCACACCATCCACGGGCGGAGTCTGTGCGTCGCGACGGGCGTCAAGCTCGCCAACCCTGATCTCAAAGTCTGCGTCGTCTCGGGCGACGGTGACCTGCTCTCGATCGGTGGCAACCACACCGTCCACGCCATGCGCCGAAACGTGGATATCACGATCGTGCTGCTCAATAACCGGATCTATGGGCTCACGAAGGGGCAGTACTCCCCAACCAGCGAGCAGGGCAAGATCACCAAATCCACGCCCATGGGCTCGCCCGATGACCCCGTCTGCCCGCTCTCACTCGCGGTCGCATCCGGGTGTACGTTCATCGCGCGGGCGCTCGACGTCGACGTCAAGCTCTTCGAGAGCGTCTACCTCCGCGCGATGGCGCACAAAGGCTGCTCGTTCGTCGAGGTCTACCAGGACTGCAACATCTTCAACCACCAGGCTTTCTTCTACGCGACGCAGAAAGACACCAAGCCCGAGAACACGATCCTGCTCGAGCACGGCAAACCGCTGATCTACGGCACAAACAGCGATAAGGGCATCGTCCTCGAAGGCACCACGCTCAAGTCGGTGACGATTGGCGGCGAGTACACCGAGAGCGACCTCGTCGTGCACGACGAGACCGACCGCCAGCTCGCGTTCCTGCTCTCACAGATGCGCCACCCGCAGATGCCCGAGCCGCTGGGCGTCATCTACTGCGACCCGAACCACCCGACCTACGACGACGCGGTGCAGGGACAGATGGACAAAGCCAAGGCCTCGGCCAATTCAACCGACATCCGCAAGCTCATTGACAGCGGCGAGACGTGGGAAGTGTCCGAGTAACTCCGAAACTCAGGTGGGGGCGGCGTCTCGCCGCCCATTTTGATCTGCATAGGCATGCAGGAGAGAACACCACTCGCCAGCCCTCTCCCCGGCGGGGAGAGGGAGCAATCCAATACCTATGCTGAGAGCTGCCCGAGCTTCCCCGTCGCGTCTCCGAAGCTCTCGACGTCGCAGCCCATGCGCTCGAGCATGGTCATGTAGAGGTTGCAGAGCGGCGTTTCCTTCTTGAACGCGATGTGCTTGCCCGGCTCGAACGTGCCGGCGCCGCGACCGGCCATGATGATGGGCAGGTCTTCGTGGTTGTGCTTGTTGCCATCGGAGATGCCCGAGCCGTGCATGATCATGCAGTTGTCCAGGAGTGAGCCCTCGCCCTCCTTGATCTTCGAGGCCTTGTCGACGAACCGGGCGAAGCGTTCGATGTAGAAGCGGTCGATCTTCTTGATCTTGTCGACCATCGTCTGATCTTCCCGGTGGTGCGAGAGGTTGTGGTGCCCGTCGGTCACGCCGATCTCCTGGAAGGTGCGGTTGCTCCCGCCCAGGCCCGTCATGAAGGTGGCAATCCGCGTCTGATCGGTCTGGAAGGCGAGCAGGAGCATGTCGTACATGAGGTCGATGTGCTCGCCCACCAGGCGCGGGATGCCCGCGGGCACGGGCGTCCCAGCCGGGGGATCGTTCGCGTCGGTCTCGTCCCGGGCGTGCTCGATGCGCCGCTCGATCTCGCGGACAGCGCTCTGGAATTCGTCCAGCTTGTTGCGATCGTTGGCGCCGAGCTTCGTTTCCAGACGACGCGACTCTCCGGCAACAAAGTCCAGAATGCTCCTTCTCCGGCTGATTCTCTCGAGCATCGCCTGGCGGTCTCGCGAGCCGAAGAGCGTCTCGAAGACCGACGCGGGGTCGATCATCTTGGGCATGGGCGTGTCCTCGTCCTTCCAGGAGAGGTGCGAGGAGTACGCGCAGCTGTAGCCCGAATCGCAGCTGCCGGCACGTCTGCCCGTCTCGCAGCCGATCTCGATCGAGGGCAGGCGTGTCCGCGAGCCGATCTGGCCCGCGGCGAACTGATCCACGCTCGCGCCGATCTGGATGTCGTTGCCCGCGGTCTTGCGGGCCTGGCGCCCGGTGAGGAACGTGGCGGATGAGCGCGCGTGATCGCCCGGGCCGTCGCCGTTGGCGCGGGCCTTGTCGAGCGTCAGGCCCGTCAGGATGTTCACGTGCTGGCGCACGCTCGCCATCGGCGCAAGCGTTTCGGGGAGCGCGAAGTTCGCGCCAGCGGCGGAGGGCGCCCAGCTCGGGTAGTGCACGCCGTTGGGCGTAAAGATGAACGCCATGCGCAGCGGAGCCGCAGCGGTCGACTCACCCGCGGCGCCAGCAACCGACGCAAGAGATTTGGACTGCCCCATCGCCTCCATCATGGGCAGCGCCATCGCAACGCCCATGCCGCGAAGCACCGTCCGTCGAGAGATCCCGTTCCGATTCGCCGTGGTCACCTTGGCTCCCTCCCTCTGCATGTGCGGAACGTGTCGCTCAGCACAATCGATTCGATCATGGCGTCCAGCCTATCACCCCGTGCGTGCGTTGCGTCGCTGATCATCTTGATTGCGGGGCGATCGAACGGCTCAGTCCCTCTGCCGATCGCGTACGTGAGCATCTCTGATGAAAGATGCTCGCGAAAGGCGTCCAGCCGGCTGATCAGGATCGCCTTCAGCTCGCTCGGCCCGGAGAACGCAACCCCGCCAGGCAGCACGCCGGACGCGTCGATCGGCGTCTCGGCGCTGTATGCATCCCGCCACGCACCGATGGCGTCGAAGTTCTCCATCGCAAGCCCGATCGGATCCATCCGCTGGTGACACGTCACGCACGAACGATCGGTCAGATGGGCGGCCAGCTGCTCCCGGAGTGTCGCGCTTTCGCCGAGCGACTCGGCAGACGTCTCAAGCCGAGGGATATCGGGCGGGGGCGGGGGCGGCGGTGTCCCCAGGATGTGCTCCAGCACGTACAGGCCCCGCTTGACCGGGCTCGTCCGGGTCGGGTTGCTTGTCACGAGCAGCGTCGCTCCGAGTGTGAGCACACCGCCCCGAGTCGATTCCGACTCGAGCATGACCCGACGGAACGTTTCCCCCTCGACACCCGCGATGCCATAGAGCCCCGCCAGTTGCTCGTTGACGAAGACATCCTGCGAATCGATCAGATCCGAGATGGGCCTTCCCGAACGCAGCACATCCCCAAAGAAAAGCTGCGCTTCGGTCTCCATATCCGCTCGGAGGCTCTCGGAGAATTGCGGGTACAGCGACCGGTCGATATCGATCATCGGCAAATTGCGCAGGAGCAGCCACTGGCCCGAGAAGTTCCGCACGAATGCATCCGACTTTGAGTTGGAAAGCATCCGCTCCACCTGCCCTTGGAGCACGCCATCGTCTCGCAGACTGCCGTCGTCCGCAAGACTCCGCAGCTCATCATCCGGCATCGAGCTCCAGAGAAAGTACGAGAGCCGCGTAGCCAGCTCGTGCGCGCTTAATTCGTAGAGGGCTCCCGGATCGTCGGTTGCCGGGTGCTCCACGCGCCGGTAGAGAAAGCTGGGCGAAACCAGCACGCCCGTGAGCATCTGGCGCAACGCAAACTCGTGCGATTCGCCCTCGGCGATCAGCGTGTCGTACAACGCCAGCAGTGCAGTGCTCTCCTCTGGCAGGCCGGGTCTGCGGTACGCCCGAGGCAGGAGCCAGGCCGTGATCTCTTCCGCGTGCAATCGACCTGCTTCACGCCCCGCGATCAGCTTGCGGTACAGCGCCGGGCGCTCCAGGCTCTCTTCGCTCATCGGCCCCGCGATCGAGAACGCCTCGAGTGCCAGATTTCGGTCCGCGACTTCGGGCACCCAGTAGTCGTTCGTAAAGTGCGCCGAGAGCTCCGCCGCGCCAGCCGGGAGAACCACCCGGACACGGATGTGCTCGGCTTCCGCCTCGCTCTGTGCCTCGATGCCCTTGGCGAACACCTCGCGTTCATCGACGCGGATGCTCAGGTTGGGAAGATCCTCGCCGCCCTGGGTGCCCCACGCATGAACACTGATCTCGTACTCGCCTCTTAGCGGGATCTGCACGACGCTGCGGAGCGCCCCGTTGGTCGTAAAGAACTGTCCGCCCTGGCGCAGCGCCCTGCCGTTGCCTATGCGCTGAACCCGGGGCAAGAGCTGGGGCGGACCACCGATCTGAACTTCGGGCCCGAGGGCGGCCTCCACGGCTTTCTCGGCGGCATCGAGGTACGCCTCAACGTGCGTTGGCGACATGGTCAGCACGTCAGCGATGTTGTCGAAGCCGTAACCGACATCGTCCTGGGGCAACCCACCGACCAGATCGATCTCCTTGACATCGATCTCCAGCAGATCGCGTAGCGTATTCTGGTATTCGTCTCGGTTGAGGCGATGGATCGTCATCCAACCCGGATCGATCTTGCCATCTGACGGCGTGTAGGCGAGGGCCGCATCGAGCCACTGGGTGATGGTCAGGCGCTCGTGTTCTGTGGGCACGATGATCTCGTCGTCGGGCGGCATCTGCCCGGTCGAGACCATCTCTCTGGCGTATTTGAGATCTTCGGATTGAGAAATGATCGAATCGATCGAACCGAGTGTGTCGAGGCGCACACCGCCCTTGGACTTCCGCTCGTTGTGGCAGCGGATGCAGTGCGTCTCGAAAAGGGGCTTGATGTCCAGCTCAAGCCGGCTCTCGAGCTCTGTCGCCAGCGGATCGAGAGGCCCGGAATCTTCGGGCTGGAGCGCACCGACCGCAATCGCTGCGGGAACGCTGATCAAGAGCAGAGAGACGGATAACCACGGCTTGGTGCGCAAGGCCTTCTCCTTCGCGCCCAGCCTACCAGATCCGGCGCACAAAGTCGGCTCTGTTCCACGGGGAACAGCGCTGAGCCTGGATAGACCAGCGAGTCATGGATTGTGATCAGACTATTTGCGAATCTGCCCGAATCGCCCCCAGGGTGAGCGATCGGCTTTTGTCCCGACGTAAGGCGCATACCCGGTCACACGCTCGGCTCGTTCGACGGAGATAAAAGCATCCGGGGCGATCGCGCCAACCTCTTCGAGCAGCTTGGGCAAGACCCGGCGCTTGATCGCCAGGAAGACGATCTCGACTGGCCCTTCCTTGCCGTGTCCGTCCATCTTTGTCGCGGCGTAACCCTTCTTACGAATCTCCGATGACAGTTCGATCTCGGGTTTGGCGTTGATCACACGGACGACGCGGTAGCCGATGGCGAAATAGTTCTCGAGCGTCATCCCGATGAGCGTGCCCGAGGCATACCCGCCCGCAAAGGCGAAGACGGCGTACGGGTTGTCGAGGTGCTCGACTGCTCCACCGACCGCCAGAACCCAGATCAAGACCTCGACAAAGCCGAGAATCGCCGAGGCAATCCGGTGCCCGGAGATGACCATGAGCATGCGGAACGTTCCGATGGAAACGTCGCAGATGCGTGCACTGAAGATGAGGATCGGGATGAGCCAGTCGGGGATATCGGGCATGCGAAAGCCTCTTTGGGTGCTGCCCCGATGGGGAGGGGCTTGGTTCCAGAGAGGCTAGGCAGGCATCCAGCGAATACCACAGGATGCATACAATCGGCTTCCCCTGGCGAGCCGCTGAGGGGGTCATAGACCTAGGAGCACAGCCCCGCCATGAAAATCCGCGCCTTTATCGACGAGCACTACCGCCACTTCAATGCCGCCAGCGTCAAGGACGCAGCCGAGGCATATACCAAGTGTTTGTCCGACGGCGGGCAGATGCTCGTGACGCTTGCCGGCGCAATGAGTACAGGCGAGCTAGGCCGATCGCTTGCGGAGATGATCCGTCAGGGAAAAGCCCATGCCATCTGCTGCACTGGCGCAAACCTGGAAGAGGATCTGTTTAATCTTGTTGCTCACGATCTGTATCGGCGGCTCCCGAACTATCGCGATCTGACACCCGCCGACGAGCAGGCGCTGCTGGACGAGGGATTGGCACGCGTGACGGACACCTGCATCCCCGAGGAAGCGGCGATCCGCAAACTGGAGAAGTATCTCCTGCCGATCTGGAAGGATGCCAACGACACAGGCAAGCGGAAGCTCCCCCACGAGTACCTGTACGACCTGATCCGGACGGGGAACCTCAAGAGCGATTACCAGGCTGACCCGAAGAATTCGTGGCTGCTCGAGGCGTGCGCTCGGGACCTGCCGATCTTTGTCCCGGGCTGGGAAGACTCGACACTGGGCAACATCTTTACTTCGCACGTGCTCGACGGCACTTTCAAGTCAACCGACCCGATCCGGCCCGGCCTCGATTACATGGTCTCGATCGCCCATTGGTACCGGGCCCGCTGCAAGGAAGACCGGCTCTCGCCAGGATTTTTCCAGATCGGCGGAGGCATCGCGGGTGATTTCCCGATCTGCGTCGTCCCGATGCTGCGTTACGACCTCAAGGAGGAGACACCCTGCTGGAGCTATTTCTGCCAGATCAGCGACAGCACGACGAGCTACGGCTCGTACTCTGGCGCGGTGCCCAACGAGAAGATCACCTGGGGCAAGGTGGATGCGGACACGCCCAGGTTCGTGATCGAGTCGGACGCTACGATCGTGGCTCCGCTGATCTTCGGGCATGTATTGGATTGGTAAGGCCCTGTACCAGCGATCGGGGGTCGTCCGTTCCAGCGGAGGTGGGCCGGAAAGCCGAGGTGGGCAGTGTGCCCGGGCGTCGGTCGCGTGCTAAACTAGGGGCGGTCTTGCGGGTGTAGTTCAGTGGTAGAACGTCAGCTTCCCAAGCTGAATGTCGTCGGTTCGACTCCGATCACCCGCTTTCTTCCTTGCGAGCTCATAGCCAACCTTATCTCATGCGGTACGGCAATCTTTTGGCATCCTCGGGTGCCTCGTACTGACACTCTTTGATCGCGCTGAGAAGTATCACTTTGGCGGGTTTCGCGCCCCAGCTGCTGGCGGTTCGCTGCCAGTCTGGTTCAGTTGCATAAACCGTACCTGTGGCCCGCTCGTCATCGGATTCGGGCGGACCAACGCACGGAGTTTGCTGATGGCGGCAGCAGTGTCGGTAAGCCCGAGCACGGTTCAGAGGCTCAGGTTGGTTCGGTCATTGCTGTGACGCATGAGCCGCTGGGCAAGCTGAGGAGCGCCGCTGGCTCTGGCGAGCTGCGCACCGAGCGTGGTCATTCGTGCTTGGAGAGCGATCACGCGGGTTTCTCGGGTTGCTGTATCCCTATCGAGCCAGGACTATCGCAAAGGAAACTCGGCGATCCTTGTATCTAGAAGTTCTGAGCCGGTCTCCTCTGTGAGAACGACGAACCGCCACAGGCAAACTGCCTTCGGTAATCACACATCACAGATCGGAGACTCAAATGACGCATAGAAGTATCACTCGCGGAGCGATTGCAGCAAACATGATGCTGATTGCGGGATTCGCCGCAGCACAACCCACGTTCCAGGCGGCAACGCCAGTGCCCACGGGCCAGCGCCCGGGCGGTGTTGAATTCGGCGATTTCGATGGCGACACGATGATCGACATGGTGTACTCCAACGATGTGCCCGACAGCGTTTCGATCCGATTCGGAACAGGCGCGGGCACATTCGGCGCTCCTGTGAACTTCCCTACGGGAGCGAATACAGGTCCCGATTCATTTGCGATCGGTGATTTCGATCAAGATCTCGATCTTGATGTTGCCGTGGTCCTGAAGAACATCAACACCGTAGCCATACTTACAAACAACGCGGGCACACTCACCCTTGCTGGGCAGACCGTCGTTGGGGCGGACCCACGCAGGATCCATGCCGCCGACATCGATGGCGATGGCGACGCGGATCTGCTCACGTCGAACAGGGACAGCGACACCGTGAGCGTGCTCACAAACACGGGCGGTTCGTTTGGTGTCACCTCCACTCTCGCAGCTGGTGAACGCCCGGTATCGGCAATCGGCGCGGACCTTGACGGCGATGGAGACATGGAAATCGTTGTATCCAACAACCGCGGTCGCGCTGTCATGGTCTTTGCAAACAACGGCGCCGGCTTCGCGGCCCCCGTCAGCACTGGAGTCGGGGCGATTGTCCGTCCCGAAGGACTCGATGCCGCAGACATGGACGGCGACGGCGATCTGGATATTGTCGTCGCGCTCTCAGACGATGCGGTGGGCTTCGTGGGCGTGATGACCAACCAGGGGGGGACGCTGTCTGCTCCGGTCAGCACGGGCAGCGGTGGAGTCAACACCGACAGCGTCACTGCAGGTGATCTCGACGGTGACGGTGATCTTGATGTTGCCGCTACAAACCAGGATTCCAACAACATCGGCATCCTCGTCAACGAAGCAGGCAACCTCACTCTCTCGAGCACACTGGTTGCGGGTACCCGCCCAGAGCGGATCGTCCGTGCAGACGTCAACGGCGACAACCTGCCGGATCTGGCGACAGCCAACCGTGACAGCAACACGATCTCGATCTTTGAGAATACCACCGTCGGCACCAACGACTGCCTCGCCGATGTCAACGGCGACGGAGTTCTCAGCCCCAATGATTTCACGGCATGGATCGATGCTTTCAACAACGCATCTCCCGAGTGCGACCAGAATGGCGACGCGAGTTGCAACCCCAACGACTTTGCTGCTTGGATTGCCAACTACAACGCGGGCTGCTGATACCTCTCGGATCTGAGAGATTCCACACCGACGACCGGCCCAGGGCAACCCGGGTCGGTCGTTTTCGCAGAGACCCTCTTACTCGATCAATGACTCCCCGTGTGCAGGTCTCGCCAGATGCAGTGTGGACTGCCTGGTCAGGGAGGCATTCTGAAGCGGGCCGGAAGCGCCGGGACGATGACCGGGCTCACCGGGGCTCGGGAGTGGCTTTCATGACTTCCCCACGACCGGGGCGGCGTTCCCGGGCAGGGTTATCGTTTGTTCGGGTGATTGGGAGAAGCAAAGAACTCCGGGATCACGTCCGGTTTGTTGATCTTGCGGGCCTGCGAATTGGAAGTAGGAATGGGTATCTGACTGGCTCCGGAATAGATTCACCGGCCACCGGTATACTCTCCTGACGTGATGCGCGTACTCATCATCTTGGCGATGGTCTGGCAGCCCCTGATGCTGGCGGTTGCTCATCAGCCCAGCGGTCCGGGGCAGCTCACTGGGATGAGCTGCTCGGCTGAATTGGGCAAGTCATCGTGCTGTGAGATGGCTCCTGCAGCTTTGCACTGCCCGCCGCCGGCGGACCCGTGCCGCTGCGGCGTCCAGCCGGGCGAGGTGCCGGATGAATCGCCAGACGCCCCGCTGCCCAAGACACAACGCGACTCAGTCGTCACGATCCTGAGCCGTGCGCCGAGCTGGGTGCCATTGAGAGCCCATGAGAAGGATGCCAAGATCACTTCGGCTGGCTTCTCAACGGTTCGCTCCAACAAGACTCACAACGAATTGCAGGCCACCCTGGGGATTTGGCAAACATAGATCTGTGTTTCCGTAGAGACGGTGCGCTCGCATCGAACTCGAGAGACGTGTGATCTTTCATTGCCAGATATCATTCCCAGGAGCCTGTTATGGCCGTCCGACTTGCCGCGTGCGCGGCGGGATTCGCGGTGGTTGGGATCTTCGGTGGCTGCTCGTCACCCTTCGATGCCCCGCGTGATGCGCAAACTGAATCCGTGCGAACCTTGACTCCCGATGCGTTTACTCTGCCAGAGTCTGCCTATCGAGAGACAACCGAACCGGACACGCTTTCGGCGATCAATCTGACCGCGGAGTCATTGCCGGATGATTATGTTCGGTATGCCCTCTACCACAGCCCAGCGGTGGAGGCGGCGTATCAGCGTTGGCGGGCTTCGGCAGAGCGTTTGCCACAGGTGGCAGCGCTGCCCGATCCGCGGCTGACATTCGGGTTCTTTCTTGACGAGGTCGAGACTCGGACGGGGGCTCAGCAGGCACGGGTCGGTGTCCAGCAGGCGTTCCCCTGGGCGGGCAAGCTGCAAGATCGTGAGGACGCCGCATCACGAGCCGCAGCGGCGGCCTGGAAGCGGTTTGAATCGACTCGGCTGTCGGTCGCCGAGCGTGTGGTCTCCTCGCTGCACGATCTGGCGTACCTCGACCGTACGACCGAAATCACGGAAGACAATCTTGAGTTGCTGCGCTCATTCGAAGAAGTGCTCAGGGCCAGGTACCGCGTGGGTGTGGGTTCGCATCCCGAGTTGATCCGAGTACAAGTTGAACTGGGTCAGCTTGTCGATCGACTGGCGCAGCTCCGCGCGATGCGTCCTGTCTACGTAGCCGAGCTCAACGCCGCGCTCCACCGTCCGAGCGGCACAGCCGTGCCCCAGATGGTCCGACTCCCGGGTCGAGTCGTGGCCCAGAGTTCTGAGGAACTCATTGCGATCGCACGGCAGGGCAACCCGGAACTCCTGGCTCTCGACGAACAGATCGAGGAGCAGCGCTTTCTTGCTGATGTGGCACGCAAAGATGGCCTGCCCGAAGTGACCGTCGGGCTTGAGTACATCTTCACCAACGAGGCCATCAACAGTTCGATGCCTGAGAGCGGCGACGACCCGATTCTCCTGAGTTTCGGGATGAACGTGCCGTTGTGGCGCGACAAGTACGAAGCGGGCGTGCGTGAATCGATAGCCCGCAGGCTCTCAATCGCAGGAGAGCGGACTGATCGGGCGAACTGGATCGCGGCGAGCATCCAGCGGGCGTGGTTCGATCACACCGATGCGGATCGAAGGGTTCTCCTGTATGAACAGACGTTGATTCCCAAGGCCGAGGAGTCACTCAGAGCGTCTCTGGCAGGTTTCCGCGCAGGCGAGACAGGCTTTCTGGATCTACTCGATACCGAACGCACTCTGCTTGAGTTTGCAGTGGCCTCCGAGCGTGCTCGTGCCGACCGGGGTAAGGCGCTGGCGCGGCTGAACACGCTCGTCGGCGAACCCGTGCAGACTTCCGCGACCCAGGACCAGCTGATTGAAAGCGATACGGACGAGGTGCAACCATGAATGGGTTCATTGAACGCGGTCGGATGGGGTTCGGATGGCTTTGGGAGCACATCGCTGCGGGTGTTGCGGTTGTGCTGATCCTGATGGCGCTCGTGATCGGGTATCGGATCGGTAAGCCGGCAACCGTGCCTCCTTCCGAAGTCATCGGCGATGCGCACGATCATGCAGCTACCTCTGCGGCTGAGCCCCAAACGTATACCTGCTCCATGCACCCGCAGATTCGGCTGACCGATCCCAAAGCCAAGTGCCCGATCTGCTTCATGGATCTGATTCCCGTTGCCACAGGAGATAGCGGCGGAGATGAGTTTCAGATCAGCATGAGCCAGTCGGCTGCGACGATGAGTCGGATCGAGACGACCAAGGTCGGCAGGTTCTTTCCGACCGCCGAAGTGCGGCTCTACGGCAAGGTGACCTACGACGAGACGTCCGTCGCAAGGCTGACCGCGTACTTCCCGGGGCGAATCGAGAGGCTGTTTGTCAACTACATCGGAGTGCCGGTGGTCAAGGGCGATCACATGGCTGAGATCTACAGCCCGGAAGTCCTGGCTGCGTTCGAAGAACTCCGCCAAGCGTCCGGCGCAGTAGGCGATCGTACGAATGAGTTTGTTCGTGCGGCCACAGGCGATATCCGGTCGGCGTCACGGGAGAAGCTCAGGCTCTTCGGGCTCACGCCCGAGCAGATCCGAGCCGTCGAAGACGGTTCGTTCGATTCGGATCGACTGGAGATCTACGCGCCAATCGGCGGCGTTGTCACGCACCTGGCGGTCCGCGAGGGCGACTACGTCCAGACCGGGGCACCGATCGCGACTGTAGCCGATCTCTCACGCCTCTGGCTCGATATGGAGGCGTATGAGTCGCAGCTCCCGCTGCTGCGATGGGGACAGAGAGTGACGTTTACCGTGGAATCCCACCCGGGTGAGACTTTTGAGGGTCGTATCTCGTTTATCGAGCCCATGGTGGACGATCGCACTCGCACCGCGGCGGTGCGCGTCTCGGTTGTCAATCCCGATGGCCATCTCAAGCCTGGCATGTTCGCATCGGCTATCGTGCGGACGCGCGTCGCTCGCGATGGCGCGGTTGTGAACGACGAACTCGCAGGGCGCTGGGTGAGCCCGATGCACCCCTCGGTTGTCAAGGATGAGCCCGGGCCCTGTGACATCTGCGGCATGGCCATGGTGCCGGCTGAGTCGCTTGGTATTGTCGGTGACCCAAGCAGCGTTATGGAGCCGCTCGTCATTCCCCGTACGGCGGTGCTCTTTACCGGCACGCGATCGGTCGTGTATGTCGAGGTGCCTGACGCCGAGAAGCCGACGTATGAGGGGCGGTCCATCGTGCTCGGTCCGAGGGCGGGCGATTTCTACATTGTGCGCGAGGGCCTTGAGGAAGGTGAATCGGTTGTCGTTCACGGCGCCTTTCGGATTGACAGTGCGATGCAGATCGCAGCCAAGCCCAGCATGATGACGCCCGGTGACGCCAGCGGTGGGAACGCGCACGCTGGCCATGGGGGCATGGCTGGGCAGCCGATGCCCAGCAAGGCGGGGCGATCGGCGGTGCCCGAGCACTTTCTCCACGCCATTGAGCCTGTCTATGCGAGCTACTTCGTTGCACAGGAATCCCTCGCGGCCGATGATCTGAGCGGCTTCGTGGAGGCTGTCCGAGATTTGAACACTGCTATTGGGGGCGTCAAAGAAACAGGGCTGCTCGGTGATTCACTCAGCGCCTGGCGCTCGGCTGCAGCGAAGCTCCGCATCGAAGAAGCCATCACAGACATCGAGATCGCCAGGAAGCGGTTCGAGGATCTGAGCGCCGGAGTCATCGCGCTGCAGCGCTTTTTCGGTCACAGCGGGCAGGACGATTTCCATCTGGCCCACTGCCCGATGGCGTTTGACAACACCGGCGCCGACTGGCTCCAGCGTGGTGCACGGATCAACAACCCCTACTTCGGCGCCATGATGCTCCGATGCGGCGAGATCCTTGACACATTCAAGCCGACCGTGCCTGCCTCTGAATCCGACACGATGGAGGGCCATCGCCATGAGTGATCACACTCCATACATGCCGCCCACGCCCGCTCGCGGACCACTCAACAGCCTGATCCGATTCTGTCTCGAGCAGAAGCTGGTTGTTGCGATCGTGCTCATCGGAACGATTTTCTGGGGTGTGCTTGTCGCGCCGTTCGACTGGGAGATCAGCGGGCTTGCTCGTGACCCCGTGCCGGTCGATGCGATCCCCGATATCGGCGAGAACCAGCAGATCGTATTCACCGAGTGGCCCGGTCGCAGTCCGCAGGACATCGACGATCAGATCAGCTACCCGATGACTGTCGCGATGCTGGGGATTCCCGGCGTGAAGGACATCCGCAGCTACTCCGTGTTCGGATTCTCGACCATCTACATCGTCTTTGAGGAGGGGATTGAGTTCTATTGGTCTCGGTCGCGCATCCTCGAGAAGCTCAACTCACTCCCCGCTGGCACCTTGCCACCGGGTGTCTCGCCAGCGCTCGGTCCCGATGCGACGGCTCTTGGTCAGGTGTACTGGTACACACTCGAAGGGCGCGACAACGAAGGCAACCCCACCGGCGGCTGGGGTCCGGATGAGCTGCGGTCGATCCAGGACTTCATCGTCAAGTACAAGCTCGCAGGCGTCGAGGGTGTGGCTGAGGTCGCCTCGATCGGTGGGTATGTGCAGGAGTATCAGGTCGATGTCGATCCCGATGCGATGCGGGCTGCGGGGATCTCGCTCCAGCAGGTCATCGGCGCCGTTCGGCAGAGCAATCTCGATGTGGGCGCGCGGACGATCGAAGTGAACCGCGCCGAGTACATCATCCGCGGGCTCGGATTCATCGAGAGCGTGGAAGACCTTGAGCAGGCGGCGATCACTGCCAGAGAAGGACAGCCCATTCTCGTTGGCGATATCGCCAGAGTTTCGCTGGGACCGGCGCTCCGGCGTGGGGTGCTGACCAAAGGGGGCGAGGAGGCCGTCGGAGGTGTGGTCGTCGTGCGCTACGGCGAGAACCCCATGGCGACGATTGAACGAGTGAAAGATAAGATCAATGACATCGCCTCGGGCCTGCCCTCGAAGGTGCTCGCTGATGGCACGGAGAGCCGGGTCACGATAGTTCCGTTCTATGATCGCTCAGGTCTGATCAGAGAAACACTCGAGACGCTCAACTCCGCGATCTCGCAGCAGGTCCTCGTCACTATCATTGTCGTTGTGCTGATGGTCATGCACCTTCGGAGCAGCCTGCTGATCGGCGCGATGCTTCCGATCACCGTGCTCATGACTTTCATCGGCATGAAGCTCTTCCGCGTGGACGCCAATATTGTCGCGCTCTCGGGCATAGCGATCGCTATCGGAACGATCGTGGATATGGGGATTGTCCTGAGCGAGAACATCCTCCGACGGCTGGATGAAGCAGCGGCTGATCAATCCATTTCCGAGCCGACCATCGAAGTGATCTACCGAGCAACGACCGAGGTAGCCAGTGCGGTGCTGACCGCGGTCGCGACCACCGTCGTTGGCTTTCTTCCGGTCTTTACGATGGAGGCCGCCGAGGGCAAGCTGTTCCGTCCGCTGGCGTACACCAAGACATTCGCGCTGATCGCTTCGATCATCATTGCGCTGACCATCCTGCCCGCAGCCGCCCATGCTTTGATGGGATACAGAGTCAGAGCCAAGTCCATGAGAACGATATTGGCATCGTTTCTTGCAGTGGCTGGCCTTGCGGTCGCAATCTGGCTGCACGCCATCGGCGGGATCATACTGTTTGCGTTCGGCACCTTCTATCTTGCTAGACCGTTGCTCCCGCCCATCGCGGCTCGCGGAATGCAGTGGTCTGCGAATCTCGTGGCGATCCTTGTGGTTCTTGTCGTTCTTTCCAGTGCCTGGGAGCCGCTCGGTCCGGAGCCCGGAGTTGTTGGCAACGCGATGTTCATCGGGGTCACCGTTGGCGGTCTGCTGCTGGCTTTCTGGCTCGTTCGGCTCGCGTTCCCGTACGTCCTCGCGTGGGCTCTCCGGCACAAGTTCATCGGGCTTATGCCGGGCCTGATGGTCGTTCTCTTCGGATCCACCGTCTGGCTGGGTTTCGACAAGGTGTGGGGATGGCTTCCCGATTCATTCCGTCAGCGCGAGTCGATCGTCGATCTTGCGCACGCGTTTCCGGGGCTCGGCAGCGAGTTCATGCCTTCACTCGACGAGGGCACGTTCCTGTATATGCCAACCACAATGTCGCACGCATCGATCGGCGAGGCCACGGACATTCTCAAGGAACTCGATCTCCGCATCATGAGCGTGCCCGAAGTTGAGCTGGCGGTGGGCAAGATCGGACGCGTCGAGAGCCCGCTCGACCCGGCGCCGATCTCGATGATCGAAACGATCATTCAGTACAAGAGCGAGTACCGGACCGACGATCAGGGTCGACGTCTGTACTTCCGCTATGACAGTAAAGCCGATGCCTTTGTTCGAGACGAAGCGGGCAGTCTGATTCCGGACGACGACGGCCGTCCTTATCGCCAGTGGCGAGACGGGGTGAATTCAAATCAGGACATCTGGGACGCCATCGTCGCAGCAGCAAACATGCCGGGTGTGACCAGCGCTCCGAAGCTTCAGCCCATCGAAACTCGCATCGTCATGCTTCAGTCCGGCTTCCGCGCACCGATGGGGATCAAGGTCTACGGGCCGGATCTTGAAACGATCGAGTCGTTCGGGCTCGAACTCGAGCAGCTGCTCAAGCAGGTCCCCTCTGTTCAGCAAGCGGCCGTGTTCGCCGACCGTGTGGTCGGAAAGCCTTATCTGGAGATCGAGATCGACCGCGAGAAGATTGCGCGGTACGGGCTGCGCATCGCGGATGTGCAAGAAGTCATCGAGGTCGCGATCGGTGGCATGCCGCTGAGCATGACCGTTGAGGGACGCGAGCGCTATCCGATCCGGGTCCGCTATCTCCGTGAACTCCGAGACCAGCCCGAGACACTCGGCGACATCCTTGTCCCAACACCCATGGGGGCACAGGTCCCGCTGCGTGAGCTTTCAACGCTCGAATACCGTCGCGGGCCGCAGATGATCAAGAGCGAGGACACATTCCTGGTTTCGTATGTGCTCTTTGACAAGAAGCCCGGGAATGCCGAAGTGAGCGTTGTGCGTGATGCGCAGCGCGTGATCCAAGATGCGATCGATTCCGGTTCTCTCGCTGTACCCGCGGGCCTGAGCTTCGAGTTCTCGGGCACATACAAGAACCAAGTCCGGGCAGCGAAGCGTCTGAGTGTCGTACTCCCGCTATCGCTTACGGTCATTTTCCTCTTGCTCTACTTTCAGTTCCGCAAGGTGAGTGTGACGTTCATGGTGTTCACCGGTGTCTTTGTCGCCTGGGGTGGCGGCTTTATGATGCTCTGGCTCTACGCACAGCCCTGGTTCCTGGATGCGCACATTCTCGGAAACAATCTGCGCGAGCTGTTCCAGATCGAGCCCTACAACCTGAGTGTTGCGGTCTGGGTCGGTTTCCTCGCTCTCTTTGGCATTGCCACGGATGACGGCGTCATCATGGCGACCCGGATAGAGCAGTCCATGGCAGAAGAGAAACCCGATTCGATCGAGGCCATCCGCGCGGCAGTGGTCAAGGGCGGGCAGCTCCGCATCCGTGCCGCGGTGATGACAAGCGCGACGACTATTCTGGCGCTTCTGCCCGTGCTCACCAGCACGGGTCGCGGCTCTGACATCATGGTTCCGATGGCCATCCCATCGTTTGGAGGCATGGCTGTCGCTTCGATGACCTGGTTTGTTGTTCCGATTCTGTATTGCTGGGCGCAGGAATGGAAGTTCCGGAATTCACGGACTGACACCGATGTTTCTGCTCATGTTCCTATGACACAGGGAGATATCCGATGAGTTTTTCAAAGATTGTTGCCTTTCTCGGCATGACCTGCTTCTCTGCACTGGCTGCAGCGCAGCACACCGACTCCAGGTCGGATCCAAAGGGTGCTGAGCCCGCTGACACTCACAGCACATCAGGGATGCAAAGCGTGCCATACACGCTTGGCATCTGTGCGGTCTCCGGTGAGAAGCTCGGATCAATGGGCGACCCGATCGTCAGGGTCTACGACGGGCGGGAGGTGCGGCTGTGCTGCTCCGGCTGCATCGACACATTCGAAGCGGATCTCGACGCGTCGTGGAAGAAGGTTGATGCCGTGATGATCAAGGACCAGTCGAGGTACTACCCCATGAACGTCTGCGTAGTCACCAAGGACCCACTGATCGATGGCGCCGACGATATCGCGGTGAATATGGTTTATGAAGGACGCCTCGTGCGGCTGTGCTGCAAGATGTGCATGAAGAGTATCGCCGCAGATCCCGAAGCATTCGTTCGAGAGCTCGATCGCGCAGCTGCTGAGGCCCAGCGCCCGGAGTACCCGCTCGATACCTGCGTGGTTTCAGGCGGCGAACTCGGATCGATGGGTGACCCTGCCGATCTGGTCCTTGCGGGTCGGCTCGTGCGTTTGTGCTGTGACGGGTGCTCAGGCAAGCTGAAGGCTGAACCGGGGAGATTTCTCCAATCCATCGATAAGGCATGGCAGAACATTGGTAAGTACGCACCGATGACTCCGGGGACAGGCGGCGACGACTGATCCATCGGTCGAACAGCGCATCACTCACGATCATTCTTGACGTGACATCGCTTGCGCAGCTCTCGACAGTTCGTGTCTCCGAAGACACCTCAGCCGTTGCCTGTTGCGCCATAGTCATTGCAGGATCACATGATACGTTGTGATCGTTTTATGACACCTGAGTATCCATAGATGCAAACGGTTATTCTGTTTTGATGGAATACTGCATTCCTTACTCTTGGTTTCTCTGCCATCACGAAAGGAGACATGAATGCCGAGAGATCCAGTCTGTGGAATGGATATTGCAGAGTCAGATGCAGCCGCTCGAATCGAGTACGAGGGTCGCGCGTATTTCTTCTGCAGCAAGAGCTGCGCTGCCAATTTTGAAGCTCATCCACAACAATACATACATGATGTCGCTGAGCCTCGCACACCTGCGCACTCATGCTGCGAGAGCGGCCATCACCAGCACAGTGCTCCCGCCAAGACAGGCCCCAAGGACGCCATCTACACCTGCCCCATGCACCCCGAGATCCGCCAGGTGGGGCCGGGCGATTGCCCGAAATGCGGCATGGCCCTTGAGCCGGTTGACGCAACCGCAGAGCACGACGACACCGAGCTGCGTGACATGTCCCGGCGTTTCTGGATCGCGACGATCCTGACCACACCTCTTTTGCTTTACGTGATGGGCAACATGTTCTTCGGGCATCCTTTCCACAGGGGGATCGGGGCAACGACAGGCCAATGGATTGAGTTTGCTCTTGCAACTCCCGTTGTTCTTTGGTGCGCCTGGCCCTTCTTCCTCAGGGGCGCACGTTCGGTCAGAGCTTTGAGTCCAAATATGTGGACACTCATCTCGATCGGCGTCGCTGTCGCGTATCTCTTCAGTGTGGCGGCAACTCTCGCGCCAGGAATGTTCCCGGCTTCACTTCGTGGCGAGTCGGGCGAAGTCGGTGTGTATTTCGAGGCCGCGGCGGTCATCGTGACGCTGGTCCTGCTTGGCCAGGTCATGGAGCTCCGAGCCCGTCGTCAGACCGGCGGCGCGATCCGCGAACTTCTCGAGCTGGCGCCTCCAACCGCACGCCGAATCGGCACCGATGGCCATGACGTGGATGTGAACGTTGACCAGCTCAGCCCCGGTGATCGCGTGCGTGTTCGCCCTGGCGACAAGATCCCGATCGATGGCGTGATCACAGAAGGACGGAGCACCGTTGACGAGTCGATGCTGACCGGGGAGCCCGTACCGGTTGAGAAAGCGCCCGGCAGCGAAGTCACCGGCGGCACGGTCAACAAGTCCGGCTCGTTTGTCATGCAAGTCAGCCGAATCGGCGCAGAGACAACGCTTGCACAGATCGTTCAGATGGTTGCGGATGCACAGCGATCACGCGCTCCGATACAGCGTCTTGCGGATTCGGTAGCCGCTTGGTTTGTCCCGGTTGTGGTCACAGTCGCTCTGATCGCCTTTGCGGTCTGGCTGCTGATCGGGCCATCTCCGGCGTTCAGCTACGCCCTTATCGCGGCTGTTTCGGTTCTCATCATTGCCTGCCCGTGCGCGCTCGGGCTCGCGACTCCGATGTCCATCATGGTCGCCGCTGGGCTTGGAGCAAAGCAGGGTGTATTGATCAAGGACGCCGCGACACTCGAGGCATTCGAATCGATTGACACGATCGTGGTCGACAAGACCGGCACTCTGACACAAGGGCGACCCGTGCTTGTCGTCGCACAGGTTCTGGGTGAACAGGATGAGCGTCGCGTGTTCGCGACGCTCGCTGCAGCAGAACGGGGCAGTGAGCACCCACTCGCCGAGGCTCTTGTTTCCGGCCTTGAGAGCCGCACTGACGAGCGGCTGGAGTCCAGCGACTTTGAAAGCATCACCGGCAAGGGAATCATTGCCACCGTTGAAGGTGCTCGCGTTGCGATCGGCTCTCCAATGCTGATGCTTGATGAGGGCATTGACACAGCGCCTCTGGCAGAGCTCGCCGAAGAGCAGCGTCGCACTGGCGGCACGTCCGTATTCGCTGCGATCGACGGTCGGCTCGTGGCGCTTCTTGTCGTAGCAGATCCAATCAAGGCAACCACGCCTGGAGCGATCGAGTCCTTGCGCCGCAGCGGACTCCATATCGTCATGCTCACCGGGGACAACAGGACCACCGCCCTGGCTATCGCCAATCAACTCGGTATCGACCGCGTCGAGGCCGAAGTGCTGCCGGAGCAGAAAGCCGAGGTCATCCGAAAGCTTCAGAGCGAAGGCCGCAAGGTAGCGATGTCCGGCGACGGCGTGAACGATGCCCCCGCGCTCGCTCAGGCAGATATCGGTGTCGCGATGGGCACCGGCGCAGGTGTCGCCATCGAGAGCGCGGGGATCACTCTGGTCGGCGGCGACCTGAACGGCCTCGTTCGGGCTCGCGAGCTCAGCCGGGCGACGATGCGGAACATCCGCCAGAATCTTTTCTTTGCATTCGCCTACAACACACTTGGGGTACCGATCGCAGCGGGCGTGCTTTACCCTGTCTTTGGGGTGCTCCTGAGCCCCATGATCGCCGCCGCAGCGATGAGCTTCAGCTCAGTCTCAGTCATCGCCAACGCGTTGAGACTCCGATGGACCATCAAGCCCTGATACTGCGTGAGGGTCCGCATAATTTCTTTGAAATACTGCTCATTCCAACCTGGCATTGAGGTGAAGTGACCTGAATGACGACCGATAGTCATGGGCTGGTTCACCTCACGCTCGGAGTGACTGATTGTGAGCGATATCCTTCAGAAAGAGCATGACGGCACGCGATCAAAGACCTCACGCATGCCTTCGGTGATCATTGTGAGTATCGGCACGCTCTGCTTTTTGAGCGTCACCCTGTGCGTCAGCGCCATTATTCTGACGCTGCAGCGCCTCAAAGAGCTTGATCCCTTGATGCGCCTCATTGAACTGGACGTAATCGTATTGCTAGCCGCGTCGGCTGTTTCTACTCTGTTTTTGCTGCTCTTGACGTATAGACAGTACCGATCGATCGTTGCCCAACGAATGTTTCTGCACAACGGGAAGCTCTCGGTTGATACGATGCTCCGCAACGCACCCGGAATGGGACTTCTCGCAGAACTCGAAACCGCTTGCATCAAAGTTCTCGATGAAGACTGCCGGATTGTCACGCTCGGCAAGACCGCACGCAAAGTGCTCGATATTGATTCTGAGGAACCGTTCATCGGGATGTTGGCGACGGACTTCGTTCATCCACGCGATGTTGAGCCGTATCAGGATGCCATCAGGCGAGCGGCGGACGGCGAGATCACCGAGGTTGAGTTCGAGCTGTTCTGCCCAGATGGCTCGAGACGTTGGCTGAGCCAGCGATCGAAGCGGATCGACGTTCCGGGGCGGACCAAGGGGCCCAGGCTCGTCTTCTGTCTGACTCATGAGATCACCGAGAGGAAGCTTGCCAACGATCGCCTTGATCTCGCGATCGATATCACACGCCAGGGGCTCTGGGACGAATGGATCAAGACTGATAAGATTTTCTACAATCACAACTGGTTCTCAATGCTCGGATACGAACCGGGTGAACTCGCGATATCGCAAGGGACCTGGCACGAGCTTGTTCATCCCGATGACATGAAACAAGCCGAAGACGAGTTTCGCAGACATATCGCAGGTGAGGTTGACACCTACCGCACCGAGTACCGGATGAGAACGAAGCAGGGCGCCTGGAAATGGATCCAGGATGTAGGCCGAGTCGTCGAACGCACCGAGAACGGCGATCCGGTTCGCGCCATCGGTGTCCATATCGACATAGATCAAACCAAACGGCTCGAGCTCGCATTGCGTTCAATTATTAGCTTCAACTCGATCCAGCATGATGATTCCGTGCTCCTACATATCTGCCAGACTCTGACTGCGTTCCTTGACGTTGATATTGCGTGCATCTGCAAGCTCGATGTGCAAGGCGACCAGATGGCCGAGATTATTGCAGGCTGGTCACCGAACGGAAAGATTCCTAGCGAGCGGTATCCGCTGGCCGGGTCGCCGTGCGGGGTCACCCACTCGGATACATATTGTCACTTCAGCAAAGATGTCGCGAGCATATTCCCGGAGGATTCTGCGCTCGCAGACATGAACGCTCAGAGCTATACCGGGCTGCTCCTGAACAACAGCGCCGGAGAGCACATCGGATTGCTCGTCATCGTTCATTCGAGTCCTCGCGAGGGTTCGAAGCACCTTGAGTCTACGATGAGACTGATCGGCGCCCGCGCCGCTGCCGAGCTTGAACGGTACCAGATCGAGTGTGAGCTGCATCGGACACGAGAGCGGCTTTTCTCGATCGCTGAGAGACTCGAGACGGCAACGACCGGTGCTGGCCTTGGCATCTTTGAGTATCGGTTTGACTCAGACATCATGATCTGGGACGAAACGATGCACCGTCTCTATGGCACCTCTAAGCAATCTGACAAGCCGAGCCGCCAACTCTGGGAATCACGAATTCACCCTGACGATTACGTGCAGAATCAGATCCTGCAGCCGGAGTACTTTGCCGAGCACAACAGCGTTGAGACGACGTTCCGCGTGCTCCCGGGTGGGGATCGAGTCCGGCACATCAGTGTTGTGGCAACAGTGACGCGATCGGCAGATGGAAAGCCGATCTCTCTGACCGGTGTCAACTGGGATATCTCCGATCTCATCGAAGCGAATAACGATCTGATGCGTGCGAAGGAGCTGGCCGAGAGTGCCAGCAGTGCCAAGGGTGATTTCCTGGCCAACATGAGCCATGAGATCCGGACACCGCTGACCGCCATCATCGGATATACCGAGCTGCTCACTTCGGACACAGCTCTCACTCAGGACCCAGAGGGGCTCTCCTCCTCGCTCCGAGCCATTCACAACAACGCATCGCACCTGCTCGTCATCCTGAACGATATTCTTGATCTGAGCAAGGTCGACGCGGGCATGATGCACGTCGAATCGGTCACTCTCGATCCGGCGGAGCTGATCCGTGAGACGGTCTTGATGCTCTCGGGTCGCGCAAGAGCCAAGCACATCGGACTTGCAGTGGAGTTCCTGACAGAGCTCCCATCGGCGGTCGAGTCGGATCCCACTCGGCTTCGTCAGATACTCCTCAATCTCATCGGCAACGCGATCAAGTTCACCGATTATGGCGGCGTCACTGTGCGAGTGAGCTATCAGTCGTTGCCTGACCGGTCAGGGATGGTGGCCATCTCAGTAACGGACACCGGGATCGGTATCTCACCGAAGGACATCGAGCTGCTGCGCAATTTTGATCCATTCACGCAGGCGGATGGGTCAATGACACGTCGATTCGGCGGGACGGGCCTTGGGCTCCGTTTGTCAAATGTCTTTGCACAGAAGCTCGGCGGGTGCATGACGATTGAATCCGAACTGGGCAAAGGAAGTACGTTCACGGTGTCCATTGGGGTTCGGGCGACGATCGATGGAGCCATGAACTGGCCATCGTCGATTGTCGCTGGAGCAGGCGAGCACTCCAGTGAACCGACAAGGCAGCACCGGTTGCCGCAGGAAGGCCTTGAGGGCCTTCATATCCTGCTCGTCGAGGACGGTCTCGACAACCAGAAGCTGCTTTCCTTTATCCTTCAGAAAGCCGGGGCGCATGTTGCGCTCGCCCAGAACGGGCGTGAGGCCGTCGAGTACATCAGAGGTCTCTCCGACATCGCCACAGCGAGTGTCGATCTGGTTCTCATGGATATGCAGATGCCAGAGATCGATGGCTACTCAGCTACAGGGATGATCCGCGAACTGGGGTACTTCGGCCCGATCGTCGCACTGACGGCGCACGCTATGGATGGGGATCGCAAACGGTGCATCCAGGCGGGATGCCAGGATTATCTGCCCAAGCCGGTCTCGTCTCGTGTCCTCGTCGAAACCTGCCAGAAATGGACGGGCTGGCGGTGGGAGAAATCGATCGCGGCCTGAGACGGACCCCACCCCGCAGACTATTCTTGGGTATGACCGATCAGGAAGCTGCTCATCCGCTCGTAGGGATTGTCATGGGCTCGGCCTCGGATTGGCCGACGATGCAGGCCGCCTCTGAGGCCTTGGACCTGCTGGAAGTCCCGCACGAGTGCCGCGTCGTATCGGCGCACCGCACGCCGGAACGTCTGGTCGAATACGCCAAGAGTGCTTCAGATCGAGGGATCAAAATCCTCATCGCGGGCGCTGGAGGTGCCGCTCACCTGCCCGGCATGCTCGCTTCGATGACCCATCTGCCCGTGCTGGGTGTCCCCGTGCAATCCAAGGCTTTGCAGGGACTGGATTCGTTGCTCTCGATTGTGCAGATGCCCGGCGGCGTGCCAGTTGGAACCCTCGCAATCGGCGAAGCCGGCGCAAAGAACGCAGGCCTGCTTGCGGCTCAGATCCTGGCGATCTCCGACTCAGATCTCGAGGGGCGCATCAAGGCCTACCGGCAGAATCAAACCGAGAGCGTGCCGAGCGATCCACGTGCGGGGGCAGGCTCTTGAGCGTCGGTCCGAAGCTGGGGATCCTCGGCGGCGGTCAGCTCGCTCAGATGATGGCACAGGCCGCCAGAGTGCTGGGCATTGCATCGATCGCGGTAGATCCGAACACCGACGCTTGCGCCGCTTCGGATGCGGAGCTCTGGACAGGCGATTACAGCGACATCAAGGTGCTCCGCCGACTCTCTCAGGAGTGCGATGTTGTCACGTTCGAATTTGAGAACGTTCCAGCTTCGAGCGTGGAGCGGCTCGCCGAGGATGTCGCGATCTACCCGAGCGCCGAGGCCTTGCGGGTCTCGGCTGACAGGATCGTCGAGAAGCAGTTCTTCGCTTCGACCGGAGTCGAAATCGGCCCCTACCGCGAGGTCTGTGGCGCGATGGATCTTGACGAGGCCGTGCGCGAGCTCGGGCTGCCTGGGGTACTCAAGTCGTGCTCGGGTGGATACGACGGCAAGGGCCAACACGTGCTGCGGGCAGAACAGGATGTGGCGCACGCGCGTGACTGGATCGGCCACACCCGATGCATCTACGAATCGTTCGTCCCGTTCGATCGGGAGTTATCGATTATCGCCTGTCGGTCTCGGGATGGCGAGTTCGCGGTGTATCCGCTCTCCGAGAACACGCACGAAAGGGGTATGCTCGTCAGGAGTGTTGCGCCGGCCAATGTCTCGGATGAAATCGAAACACAGGCGAGGCGGGCGGCCCGGAAAGTGGCAGAACGACTGGGGTATGTCGGGGTCTTTGCGATCGAATTCTTTGATGTAGGCGGTCGGCTTCTTGCCAATGAGATGGCCCCGCGAGTGCACAACACGGGGCATTGGACGATCGAAGGGGCCGAGGCTTCACAGTTCGAGAACCATGTGCGGGCCGTCTTTGGTCTTCCGCTGGGGCCAACGCAAGCGACCGGGCACTCGGTGATGCTCAATGTCATCGGGCGACGCCCAGAGCGGGAACTCATCGAGAGCCTGGCGGGCGCGGCGTACCACGACTATGGCAAGGTGGAACGCCGGGGACGGAAAATCGGGCATATCACCGTGACGGGTGCCGACGCGGAGCGCTGCCAAAAACAGGCCGGGCGGGTCCTCGACTGGCTCCGCAACGAGCTGCCCGAGTAGGCCTCGCCGGGGCCACGGAGGGCGGATACGATGAGGCCACGCCACCTTAGCTCAGTTGGTAGAGCAGCGGTTTTGTAAACCGCAGGTCGTCGGTTCGAGTCCGACAGGTGGCTCTTTCCGATCCCTCCGAGTTGCTATCTGAGCCGAGCCTTGCCGACTGATTTGGCGTGTGCGTGGCTGGCGGATTCATCGATCACCCATGGCCCCATGCTGCGATCCATGTCAAAGAGCAGAACGGTGTCTGCGTCAGGCTTCCAGGCGTTGGCTGGCGTAAAGCTCTCGCCCGTGTAGCGAGCCATGCTCGACAGCCGGACCGAATCGATCGTGCCGGTCAACTGGCTGGTGGGCTTGCCGGAGCCATCGACATCCCCACCGATAATGAACGGGAGATCATTGGTTCTCCGCTTGCCGGAACGCTCGGTACTGGCGACGAGCTTCCCATCAAGGAAGAGCATGACCGTCTTGCCGTCATAGACCCCGGCCAAGTGGTAGCGGGTTCCGGGCATCAGTACGGCATCATCCAGCCCGGCCTCAGCGTACTTACCACCGAGATGGATCGAAAAGCCGGGCTTCCCGTCGGTGACGAAGAGCCCGTACTCGCTCGATTCGGTTTTCGTCACCAAGCCAGTACGCCCGCGATAGGTCTCAGCAGTAAACCAGCTCTCGATGGTCAGCGGCCCATCGGGAAGCTCGAACGCACCGCTTGGCACAACGAGCGTGGAGGAGCCGTCGAGGACGAGAGAGCGGTCCTGGGTTGCGGGCGGGAGGTCCTTCACATCAAGTTGGATGGGGACAGACGCGCTGATCGTCGGGATGGCGTAACGGTGACCCGGCAGGAGCATCTCGTTATCAACCGCGATCGCGAGATCACGGAAGGCGTCGTCGAGCCCTGATTGGTGCGCGACCTCGAATGTGGCCCGGATTTCTTCGCCGGGCTCAAGCTCGCCGTGGAGGTGATCGGGCCAGGCAACCCACCGGCTGTCGCGCGTTTCGGGCACAAGCATGTAGCTGACCGGGAATGCTGTTGGATTCCGGAAGACTAGGTCAACGCTGCCCTCGCACGTACCTCCAGAATCAATAGTCAGAACGGGCGTGATCGTTACCGGAGCGGAGGCCAGCTGCGCCGCAGCTTCGGCGACCTCGCTCGTCAGCTCACGGACGTCCATGATCTCGCCGACGGGGATGGATGCGTGCGCGATCTGGTTCGGGCGAACGGTAACGACGTTGTAGTGGTGGAGCCAGCCCGCTTCTGGAACGAGCTTGTCCTGGTAGCCCCCCACCGTTGCGAGAGTCACATAGTCGATGCCGTCCCGTGGGTCATATCGCATGCGGTGGATGTGCCCAGCGAAGACCGCAGAGACATTGCCGGCCTCGACCAGCATCTGATGGATCTGGTCCCAGGAACCGCCGTAATTGCCGCCAATCCACCTCGGATGGTGCAGAAAGAGAAAGACATGGTTGGCGTCTTGGCCCTGCTCGAGCATCTCTGCAAGCCATGCAAGTTGTTTCGGGCTCATCTGCTGCGACGCAGCCTTCGAGATGCTGCGTTCGCCCGTTTCGGGATTCCCCTCGTCGGTGTAGAGGATGATGAAGAAACTGTTCTTGTGCTCGAATGCGTACCAGAGCGGACCGAAATGCATCTCGTAGCTCGGTTCGTGCTCGGCGGGCGTCCGTCCTTCGCCTCTGTAGTAGATATCGTGGTTCCCTGCCACCGGGAACCACGGGCAGATGAGCTCGTCCATCACCTCCTTGAATTCACGCATCTGCGTCATCCACGCGTCGGTCGCGTTGTAGCCATCGATCAGGTCGCCCACCGTCATGACGAAGTCTGGTTCGAGCAGATTGGTATCTCGCACGGCATCCTTGAGGATGTTGATGCCCGCGTCGGGTCCGCCGGTGCGGTCGCCGTATACGACAAAGGTGAATGCATCTGTTTCGCCCGGCAAAGGCAGGACAACGTCTGATGTCCGGTTCGTAAAGAAGCGGGAGGTCTCATCGGAGACCGGATGGTCTGGGTTGTGTCGCAGGAGATGCCGGTCATGTGCGGGCGCGGTGCGTTCTTCCTGCACCTGGCCGTGCGCGACCGGTGCGGCGGATGTGACAAGGAGGATAGCGAGCGACGCGATGCGTTTGGTCTGTGCGATCATCGTGGGCCCCCTTTGATACTGGGGTACTGTACACGAATCTGCCGAGCCAACTCGGATCGCGGAGAACACTGAATCAATCGAGCTGTGTGGTGTTCGGTGCGGATTCGGTCTTGCCGAGGAACTTGGAGGATTCGCGCCCGATGATGACGATGCCCATGATCACAAGGAACACCGCGAACGCTCGGCGGAGCGCGGCCTGGCTGATCTTGCCCCCTAGCGCCTTTCCAACAAATGTACCGGCGGCTCCGACTCCGACAAACATCCCGATGATGCTCCAATCGAAGCCCACACTCTGGCTTGAGAGCCCGACGAAGTAACGCGCAAAGGCGACCGCTGAGTTCCCGGCGATCACAACAAGACTCGTCGCAACCGCACGGTGGATTGGGAGCCTGCCGAGCAGGACGAATGCCGGGACGATGAGAAAGCCCCCCCCGACGCCGACAATGCCTGTCATGTTGCCAACGACCACGCCCTGCAGGGCAATCAGGATCGGCGCGGGACGAGCCGGAGAAATGCTCTGCTCGGAGTTTGCGCTCTTATTTGATTTTCGGAGCATGAAGACCGAAGCCGCAAGCATGACGCAGGCAAAGAGGATGAGCTGGAGCGTATTGTCCATCCAGGTGCCGATGATCGCGCCTGTATACGCACCACCCATGCCGGGCAGGCCAAAGAGCAGAGCTGTGCGCCACTCGACGAGCCCCTTGCGAGCGTGCGGGATGACACCGAATGCAGCGATGCCCCCGACGATGGCCAGCGATTCGGCGATCGCGACGTCGCCTTCTCGTCCGAGCATGTACACGAGAAGCGGGAGTGTCAGAATCGAACCGCCCGAGCCCATCAGGCCGAGCGTGACACCAATGACGAGAGCGCCCACGAGGCTGAGAATGATCATGGCGATCCCGTCGCTTGAGGGGAGACTCCGGCTCTCACTTGGTCGTCTCGAATCCGGCAGCGGCCCAGGCGTCGAATCCGCCCGCGACATTGATCGGACGCAGACCCTGCCTGAGCATGAGCGACGAGGCGACCACGGATCGGACGCCCGCCTTGCAGTGCACGTAGATATCCCGATCCCTTGGAAGGTCATCGACGGATTCGGCGAGACGCGTGTGGGCCTTATTCATCGCCCCGGGAATCGCACGCTCGGCGTGCTCGGTTGCCTTGCGCACGTCGAGAATGAGGGGATGATCTTTCTGCAACGCCTCGCTGAGCTGAGACGGGGAAACATCCCTGAGCGATGCCAGCTCTGCTCCCGATGCCGCGTATCGATCAAGGGTGTCCGGTGTGATGTATGAAACCACACGGTCCAGACCGATGCGGACGCACTCGCGGAGGGCCTGCTCAAGACGAGTCTCTTCCACGATCAGCACGATATCGGAGCCTGGATCAACATACGAGCCTGCTGCGGTGTGGAACATGCCCCCGAGCGGCGAGTAGATCGAGCCCGCAAGGTGGCCCTTCTTGAATCGATCAACGGGGCGCGTATCGACGACAACGGCAGTCCGCGGGATCGCCGAGAGGTTCGATTCATCGAGCTTCGTCGGCGTCGGGAGTTTGCCGAGCAATGGGACACCGTCGCGATTCTGCTGCTTCATTCGGGCAAAGTAGACGGGAGGCTCCGGCTGACCCTCGAGAATAAAGCCGGTGAATTCAGACTCGGATGCAACCAGGCGCAGCGCGGGGCTGAATTTCTTTTCATAACCGGCAGTCGATTGCGGAACAGCTCCGAGCGCCTTGCCGCAGGCGCTCCCGGCGCCGTGCGCGGGCCAGACCTGGACGTGGGCAGGGATGTCAGTTACAAACCGCTTCGCCGAGCCGAAGAGCTGGATCGCGGAATCTTCCTTCATGCCCTCCATGCCCGCTGCGGTTTCGAGCAGGTCGGGCCTGCCCAGGTCGCCGACAAAGACGAAGTCGCCCGTGATCATGCCCATCGGCTCGTCCGCGCCGGCACCCAGGTCCGTGACGAGATAGCTGATGTGCTCGGGTGTGTGACCGGGTGTGTGCAGTGCTTGAAACTCAATGTTGCCGATCCGGAATGTGTCGCCGTCTTTGAGTTCTACCGCGTTGTAAGAGCCGCCCCCCCGCTTCTGCTGCAGCCAGCGGGAATCCCAATCAGGCCCTCCTTCTCCCGAAACATAGACCCTGGCCCCGACCTGCTCAGCGAGCTCTCGGACACCGGAGAGAAAGTCGGCATGGATGTGCGTCTCTGCAGCCGCGACGATCCGAAGATTGTTCGTCTTTGCGAGCGCCGTGTAGCGATCGATGTCGCGCTCGGGGTCGAAGACGATCGCCTCTCCGGTTCTCTGGCATCCGATGAGATAGGCCGCCTGTGCCAGTGCATCGTCATAGATCATGCGCATGAACATGAGTTGGAACTCCGGAGCCGTCCGACCATCCGAGTCGGTGATCTGGTATTGTTGGCTCCGTCTTCGCCGGAGGGCAGACATGGGGTAAGGGCATGCCGAACAACCGTCCGGAGGGCGTCAAGCAGTGGGGATTCGATGCGATCATCGGCAACCCGCCCTTCCAGAGCCAGCTGAGCAGCAGGACGGCACACGATAGAGGCATCGCGGCGCTCATCGGGCAGATCACCGAGGGCCGGTCCGGGGCATACACCGATTCGGCTGCCATCTTTCTCGATCGCTCGCTTGGCCTGGTGTGCCTCGGCGGGGCCGTGTCGATGCTCCTGCCACAATCGGTGCTTGCCTCACGTGATGCTGACCGGATCCGGCGCTTTGCCGGCGAACGCGCATGGCTCGAACACCTCTGGCTCTCCAGCGGGTCTGCCTTCGAGGGCGCACTCGTTTCGACCTGCGCCCCGGTGCTGCGTCTTGGCGCCAGAGCGGGCGCCGTCACTCGCTCGCACACGACCGAGATTGTGTCGCTTCCTGACTATGCAACCGAACCGGGAGAGCTGACTGAGCGGAGCACATGGGCCTTTCTTGGGAGCGGAGCACGGGGTGTCCCGGCCTTTCAACACGACTGCTCGGGCACGCTTTCCGATCATGCAGGGGCAACCGCGGATTTCCGGGATGAGTACTACGGCTTGGTTGGAGCGATCGTTGAAGCGAGCATTCAGCTGGCTCCCAACCACCCACGCATCGTCACCTCTGGCCTGCTTGATCCGGCACTCTGTCTTTGGGGCAAGAAATCCACTCGGATCCACAAGCGGCTCTGGAACGCTCCTGTTGTGGACATACCGGCTCTCGCGGATTCGCCTTCGATGCTGGCCTGGCTTGAGAAACGTCTGGTGCCAAAGGTGATGGTCGCGACACAGACACGAACGCTCGAAGCCTTTGCGGATCCCGAGGGCGCGTACGTGCCCTGCATGCCCGTCCTCTCGGTATTCCCGAAAGATCCGGCCAGGATCTGGCATGTTGCGGCACTCATCTGCTCGCCAGTGCTGTCAGCGATTGCTCTGAATCGACACGCTGGTGCTGCCCGCTCCGCGGACGCACTCAAAGTCGCAGCAAGGCAACTACTTGAGCTCCCCGCGCCTGCAGACCAGGATTCCTGGGACAAAGCAGCCTTGGCATTCCAGGATGCTCAGGCCGAGAATGAGCCCTCCAGAAAGCATTCCCAATTGCGCCAGTCGGGCCAGTGGATATGCAACGCCTTTGGGCTATCTGATTCAGATGTCGCGCTGGTGATGCCGTGGTGGGTTGACCGAATGACCAAACGCCGCTGAACCAGCTCCACCACACCTGTCACACCAGTCATGCCTGATCTATTCAGCCAGGATGGCCCGTGAATCTCTCGCGGCGCCATGATTCCTGCACCGGAGATTCTCGTTCATGCGCAATCGTATCATTGCAGTCATTACTTCAATGCACGGAATGACTCAATGGCATGCCGTCGCGAGCGAGACAGATCGACAATCGGGTCAGGGTAGTCGAGCTTTCGCAGAAGCGTGCCATGCAGCCGAGATGGCTCATGTATATCTGCAGGATCGAGATGAGCATGCTCAGGCACATACTTGCGGATGAACGCCCCATCCGGATCGAATCGTTTCGACTGGGCCACGGGATTCATCACCCTGAAGTAAGGAGATGAATCAGCGCCGGTAGAGGCAGACCACTGCCATCCGCCGTTGTTTGAAGCGAGATCGCCATCGATCAGATGGCGCATAAAGAACCTTTCGCCGATACGCCAGTCGAGGAAGAGGTTCTTCGCGAGAAACATCGATGTGACCATGCGCAGTCTGTTGTGCATCCATCCCGTCTGGACCAGCTGACGCATCGCCGCATCGACAATCGGTATACCGGTACGCCCACTCATCCAGGCTTCGAAGTGATCGGCGCTCTCGTTCCACTTGATCCGATCGGTGATCTGCAGAAAGGCGCGGTTCCGGGACACCCTCGGAAAGCCAGCGACAATGTGCTTATAGAACTCTCGCCAGACCAGTTCACTGATCCATTTGACAGCTCCAGGCGACCCCGTTTCGAGCTTGCCATCGTTGCTCTGAACGGCCTCGTACACACACCGGCGCATGGAGATCGATCCACACGCCAGGTATGGAGACAGGACGCTCGTCGAGTGTAATGCCGGGAAATCTCTCTTGTCCTGGTACCCGGCGATTCGTTTCTCAAGGAATGAAGTCAGACGCTTCCGAGCTTCTCTTTCGCCGGCAGCCCAATGAACGGCATGATCGGGTACGTCTTCATATTCCTGAACACTCTCGCTGATTTTGTCCGGCTCGCTCACCATTTGGGACAGCTTGCGTGGCTTGCCAAGCGGCTTCCCAGCGCCAGAATCGTCCGCATATGCCTTCAGCCACTTCCGTCGAAACGGCGAGAACGCCGAGTAGTAAAGCCCACTGCCCGTTCGGAGCGTGCCCGGCTTGAAGAGACACTGATCGGTGAACGTCAATACTTGGCCGACTTCTCTCTCAAATCGATCGGCGACGTCGCTATCCCGACGCATCTCGTTGACTTCGTATTCCTCGTTGAAATACAGCGCGTCGCATCCCGTAGCCTTTGCGAGGTCAACAAGGGCTCTGGGCACACTCTGAAAGTCAGGCTCGTTCAGAACACGCAAGGCGATGTTTTTCTCTGCAAGAGATGCCGACAGCTCATTCAGTGTACGCCTGATAAAGTCGACTTTAATCGGAGCCCAATCGTGCATTCGCCATTGGCTTGGTGTCGCGATGAATACCGCGACAACGCCGCGATCGGATCGCCTGCACGCCTGATAGAGCGCAGGATTGTCGTCAAGTCGGAGATCGTTTCGAAACCACACGAGCGCTCGCAACCGTCTCTCCTACTTGGCCCGACATGTCCCGCTGTCACACTTTCCAGATGGCCCCCGGAGCAGTGGACGAACCTTCGCAAATAACCTGTACACGAGATCTGATATTGGTCGGATCACGGGCCAGGCAGTGGGTGCAAGGAGCCACCCCAAGCCGACTGCGCGGTAAACGGCACGAAACACGCCCATCCCATGGATCATCTCTCCTTCGCTAGTCACAGCGTGGATCGAGCCCATGAGCTGGCGATACGTGACTCCGTAGGGTTCTGGATCGAATCCAACAGCAGCGATATCCACAAAGCGCAGCTTCCCACGCTTGTCTCTGCGCCGGAGCCAGGCCACCTCTCGCGAGCAGAGGGGACAGTCGCCGTCGATCAGAACCGTAAGCCCTGCGTGTTGAATGTCATCCTGAGCAGACATGAATCGAGTAATGCCTCCGGCTGTGCGAGTGCTTTCGCAGAATCCCGTGTCTGGATTCGCACAGCACAGAAATCAAGCGCATCCACCCATAAACCGTTACGAGTGACGGATATATCGCACTCTGATGTAGCACCACCCGATGAGAGCGCCGATCAGATCGGCACAGAGATCCAGAGCGGTATTCATGTAGCCCCCCACCCCGGTGCTCGGCACGGCCAGCGAAACGAGAAATTCCACGATCTCGTTGAATGCCCCGACACCGAGACCAGCCATGACCACCACCATCGCCAGAGCGATCGAGCTCTTGATCCGTTCGCCGACCGCCGCGACCAGAAGGCAGTACATGACGAGCGTCGAGGCGAAGAACCCCCAGATGTGCACGAGCTGGTCGTAGCGGAAGACGGGAATCGTATCCGAGAGCGTCACCAGCATGACGTCGTAGAGTCGGCCATTGCCGACAAACAAACCTCCTCCTGCCAGGTGCATCAAAGCCCATACTGTCAGGCTCAGGAGCGTTGCAGTGGTATAACTGACTTTCTTGAGCGAGAGACCGATCACTGCTGTAAAGAAGACGATGACGCCTACGTAGATGATAAATTCCGTGTTGCCACGCACGAGGAATGACGCCCCGAAACCCATGATCATCAGTGCGAGCACCGCGAGTATTGCAACGTGAAGCCGTGTCATGGTAGTTTACGCCTGTTTCATTTCAGCCACGATTGCGGCTATGGATTTCTGGGCGTCTCCAAAGAGCATGCGTGTGTTGGGTCGGTAGAAAAGCGAATTCTCCACGCCTGCAAAGCCCGAGCTCATCGATCGCTTGCAGACCACAACCGTTCGCGCCAGATCAACATCGACAATCGGCATCCCATAGAGCGGGCTCGATTGATCTTCGCGGGCATCCGGGTTGACAACATCGTTGGCCCCGATGACGAGGGCAACGTCCACCGATTCCATTGTGGGGTTCACATCACCCGGCTCGGCGAGTTGTTCATATTCCACGCCGGCCTCTGCGAGCAGGACATTCATGTGCCCGGGCATGCGTCCCGCGACTGGGTGGATCACAAACCGGACATCGCAGCCGTTCTCAACGAGCAACGCCGCGAGTTCCTTGACAGCGTGCTGGGCCTGTGCGACTGCCATTCCATAACCGGGCACGATGATCACATTGCGTGATGCCTCGAGCAGGGCGTACGTGTCCGATGCATTGATGGGCCGGGCTTCGCCGCCCTGCGTTCCTGACTTTCCAGAGCTGACAGCGGCCCCGAACCCCGCGAAGAGCACATTGCTCAGCGAACGATTCATCGCTTTGCACATCGCTCCCGTGAGCATGAGCCCGGCGGCGCCGACCAATGTTCCTGCGACGATAAGCACCGGGCTTTCGATCGCCAAGCCCGCAAAGGCCGCGGCTACACCGGAGTAGGAGTTGAGCAGCGACACCACGACGGGCATGTCCCCGCCGCCGATACGGATGACGCTCAATACACCGAGCCACACCGCGAGAGCCGCGAGCACCGCAAGCAAGGACCCGTGTGCGTCTCCCGGTACCGCGAAGCCGGCAAGAACGAGCGTGGCGACGGCCGACACCGCAGAGAGCGTGAGCTGGAACGGAAAGATCAGTGGTTTGGTGTTGATCTTCCCGGCGAGTTTGGCAAAGGCGATGATGCTCCCCGAGAAGGCAACTCCGCCGATGATGACCGCTGCTGCGGCGGCGATTCGCCCAGAGACCTCGACATCACGCCCGGGGAGCAGCTCGATCAGCCCGACCGCCAGAGAGGCCAGCCCGCCCGACCCATTAAACAGTGCGACCAGTTCCGGCATCGCCGTCATCCTGACACGCACCGCCGCGAAAAGGCCGATCACGAGGCCGATGGACACAGTGATGACAATGGTGGTGTAGTCGATTCCCGCCGCAAACACGGCAACAACGACAGCAAGAATCATGCCCGCGGCAGAGACGAAGTTGCCGCTCTTGGCGCTCGCCTGCCTGCCCATGAGCTTGAGGCCGACAAGAAACAGCACACAGGCGACAATCTCGAGCGCCCCGATGAGAGTGACGTCGTTCACGGACGCCCCCCCTTCTTCGGTCTGCTGGCTTTCCCGGAGAACATGCCCAGCATCCGATTGGTCACCACATAACCGCCAACAACATTGATTGTTGCCGCGTACAATGCGACGATAGCGAGCACCCTTGCCCAATCACCTTCCACCGAGGTCGCCATGATTGCGCCGACGAGCGTGATGCCGGAGATCGCATTCGACCCGGACATCAGCGGCGTGTGCAGCTGCGACGGAATCCGGCGAATCAGCTCGATTCCAAGAAAAGAAGACAGGATCAGTACGAGCAGGAGCATCGTCATGGCGCGTCTCCGATCGAGGACGCTTCGATCAGGCTGGCGATTCGTTGATCTCGGATCGCACCGCGATGTGTGAGAAGAACGCTCGAGAGAATCTCATCCTCAGCCGGATCCTTGAGGAGATGCGTTTCCGCATCGATAACTTGCTTGATGAGCGAAACGAAATTCGAGGCGAGCATCTGACTCGCATCGCGCGCGACCCGTGAAGGGAGGAATGGATCACCGATGATCGTCACGCCATCGTACTCGATCTCCTGGCCGAAGACCGCGGGCTCAACGTTGCCGCCGGTTGCGATCGCGGCATCAACGATAATTGTGCCGGGCTTCATAGCACGGACCATCTCGGTGGTGATGATTCTCGGTGCCGGCCTGCCGAAGATCTGCGCGGTCGTGATGATGATCTCCGATTCGGCGCAGAGTTTCGTGAGTTGCTCCCGCTGCATGTCGAGCTGCTGGGCGGTGAGCTCCTTGGCGTATCCCCCGGCGCTCTCTCCGGTTTCGCCGATCTCCACCTTGGCAAATTTGGCGCCGAGGGATTCGACCTGCTCCTTTGCAGTCGGGCGGACGTCGTACGCCAGGACGCGTGCGCCCAGCCGGACTGCGGTCGCGATCGCCTGGAGACCCGCGACACCAGTCCCCACGACCAGCACACGCGCCGGCTTGATCGTGCCCGCGGGAGTCGTCATCATCGGGAGCGCCTTGGCGAGTCTGCTCGCTGCGAGAACGGTTGCAGCATAACCGGCCAGGCTTGCCTGAGAGCTCAGGCCATCCATTGACTGCGCAATCGTTGTTCGGGGCACGAATTCGAGCGCAAGCGAAGATACGCCTCGCTCTGCGAGGACGCTGATTCTCGTGGGCTTCGCAAAGGGATCGAGAAAGCCCGCAAGGATCAACCCATTCGGGAGGGTCTCGATGACATCGCCATCGGGAATCGAGACGCACAACGCCACACCGGCGCCTTCGAGCGGGTCCTGTCCGTTCTCGAGGAGCAAGCTCCCCGCGGCCTCGTATTCCGAGTCTGTGTACCCGCAAGGATTCCCGAATCCCTTGGGAATCCGAACCGACCAGCCGGCTGACGAGAAAGCCTTTGCAGAATCGGGAGTGATTGGCACCCGTCGGTCGGATTCAATCTGAGGCAACAGCGCCGCAAGGATTGGCTTGCCCTGCCTAGAATCGCTTCTTCGAGTATCGCTACCAGCATCGTCTTCCATGCCACGCTCCGCCAGTGGGCAAAGGCGGCTATCCCGCCTGCCCATTGACTAGCGTACGACGAACGGACAAGGCCTGCTTGTGCTCAGCCGGCCTGCCTGATCGGACAATTCCAGGCACTCAGATCGCTCAGCAGCCCGCGTTGTAGTTGGCAACCCACGCGGTAAAGTCGGCCGGGGTGCAGGCGCTATCGCCATTCTGGTCGCATTCGGGTGCCTGGGCGTTGAATGCGGCGACCCAGGCCGTGAAGTCCGCGGGCGAAAGCAAACCATCGCCATTGGTATCCGCGAGGCAGTTATTCACCGCTTCGAAAGTGATGCGATCGATGTTGAAACGATCACCCGTGAAGGTCGAGTTGAGCAAGCGGAGTGTCTGCTCACCCGCTTGCAGCTCAAGAGTGAACGGCACATCGACATACGTCTGCCAGCCTCCGGTGGGAGGGACGCTGACCTGGCCTGTGAGGTCGACCCCATCACGTTCGATGCGAAAGGCACCGGCTCCGGGTTGGGATGAAACACGGGCGACAGCGTTGTACTCGCCGGGGACCTGCACATCGACGGTGTACTCCATCCAGTCAGCGGCGCAGATGTATCCAACGTTGAACCCGCCACCGGGGATGCTCTCGATATCGACATCAACACCCGTGCGAAACGCGCCGCCCGTGTTGTCCAGGTCGCAGTCGAAATACGCATCTCCGGGGTAGCCCTCGTCAAACCGCTCGGCCTCGAGCACGCCCGGAAGAACCGTGGGCACGCCACCGAACGGAGCCTGCACGCGCTGATAGACACGGACCCAGTCGACCTGGAATTGCTGCGGAAACGTTGAAGACTCATTGGGGTACCCTGGCCAATTGCCGCCAACGGCACAGTTGAGGAGCAGGTGGAATGAGTGATCAAACGGGGCCCGCTCGTTGTCTGGTGCGTTGCTCGACCACCAGCTCGTCCTGCTGAGCGAGCGGTACAAGTTGCCGTCGACATACCAGCGGATGGTGTCGGGCTCCCATTCGACTGTAAAGGTGTGAAAGTCCTGAGAGAAATCGATTCCAGGCCCGTACTGCCCGCCTGCGGATGTGTTGTTGGGCCACTGGCCACCAAAGTGGATCGTCCCGTGGACTGTCGTGGCGATGTTGACAGCTTCCATAATGTCGATCTCACCGCCCGCTGCCCACCCGCCGTACGGCGAGTTGGTGGGCAGCATCCAGAACGCGGGCCAGATCCCCTGCGTGGAAGGAAGCTTCATGCTGGCTTCGACTTTGCCATATTTGAAGTCGAGGTTGTTGATCGTGCGGAGGCGCGCCGAGGTGAATTCGTAACCCATATAGGACTGCTGCCTGGCGATGATGTTGAGCTTGCCGTCGGCGACATTCACATTCGATGGCAGCGCCGTGTAGTACTGGCTTTCGTTGTTGCCCCAGCCCGGGATGCCATAGTTCTGGCCGTTCCCGATCATGTGCTCCCAGATCTGTGTATTGAGAGCTGTGCCGTCAAACTCGTCTGCAAACACGAACTGGTAGGGAGCCTGCGCGAGCGCGAGAGACCCATACACCATACTAACGAATGCAAGGATGTGACGGATGCCCATTCTGAGTCTCCAGAGGCGGGTGGAGCCGCCGATTCTCAGTGTAACACTTTCATTGTCTTTTCCGCAACGGGCTTCCCCAGATTCCACTCGCAAGCACTTTATCCCCATTCCATCGGCGTTTATGGCCCATTAACCGCTTTTTCATATTCTCCTTGACAGACCGGCCTTCTTCAGTTCACAATGTAACTGTTACATCTTGCCCTGTACTCACGGAGCGCACACATATGCATACCAGGCAGAACGATCACAGCCAGCGTTCGTGTCATCAGCGGTGCAAGGCGGCCTTCACTCTTATCGAGTTGCTTGTGGTCATCGCCATCATCGCACTCCTCATCGGAATCCTGCTGCCCGCGCTCGGAAGCGCGAGAGACACGGCCCGCGGCGCGATCTGTCTGACAAACCAGCGCCAGCTCGCAACCGCGATCATGACGTACTCCCTGGATTACAAAGAACAACTCCCCCCAAACATCTTCGGAAGTCAGTACCGATTCGAATCGGACGGCAAGATCGGACTCCGCTGGTTCGATGAGATCGTTCTTGGAAGCTATATCCCCAGCTCCGACAACGACGACATCGACATCAACAACCCCAACGAGCGCCAGACTGTGGGCGGCGGCGTCATGGAATGCCCGAATCACCCCGCAGCTTCACGCTCGTATTCGATGAATTATTGGGGATCCTCCGCAGTCGAAGGCATCCGTAGATCCTTCACCTCGCAAGACTACCGATGGCTGAAGCCGGGCGCGCTCGATGCGATGGGCGGTTCGGGTCTCGAGGGTCCCGGGCGTGCGTTCGACGCAGCCGTCAACTTCGCCTCTGACGTCATGATCATGAGCGAATCCTGGGGCTTGTACGGCAAACCCGACGGCGAATCCGGGCAGATCGATTTCTTTACCGGCGAGACCGTCGGTCGCCGCGCACTCCCGGGCGAGCGATTCGGGTCCAAGGAATTCCAGAACCCGGGGAGTGCATCGAGTCTCTTCCCACAGTTCGGATTCGGGGCGGTGAACTGGGACACGACCGGTTCGCCTGAGTATGACCGCGACCCGGGCGCATACATCCCCTGGTACAGGCACCCAAGACGGACAAAGGAATTCCAAGTCATCGAGGGCAGCGCGAACATGGCATTTATGGACGGCAGCGCCCGCTCGGTGAAAGCACAGGACACCTTCGACGAGAACACCGGCGCCAGCACGCTCAAAGTGCTCTGGTCGCCCGGAGACAGCCGCGCCGAACGCGATATCCGCTGAGACACTGCCCGCATACCACCACAGAGAACACCTTTGAAGCAACGAACAAACAAGATGGCTTCGATACGAGAACTCGCTCTGGAACTCGGAGTGTCAACGGCGACCGTCTCTCGCGCACTCAACAACAACCCCGCGGTCTCTGATGAAACCAAAGCACGCGTGCTCGAGTTGGCTGACCAGTCGGGATACATGCCTCGCGTCGGCCAGCGATTCCGGAATGTGGTCGGGCTGGCGTACCCATCCAACCCCGTCCTCCCCGAGTTTGGCAGCTTCGAATCGGCTCTCCTGACGGGCGTGATGAAGGGCCTGGACGCGGATCGGTACGACCTGGCCCTGATCGACATCCAACGCGACCGTGCCAAGACAGAGAGCTACACGCAGTTCTTCAGACGCAAGGGTGTCCGTGGCGTCATCATCCGCCCGGTCAGCCCGGAGCCGACAATCGCCGAGGCCATTGCAGACGAGGGCTTCCCCTGCGTGATGGTCGCCGACCGATCCGATCACCCCGGGATCGGCTTTGTGTGCAGTGACTCCGGACGCGACAGCTCTCGCGCCGTCGATCACCTTCTGCACCTTGGCCACCGGAGAATCGGGCTGGTCTGCCACACGGTTCTGGACTCGGACCACCGGGATCGCCTTGACGGATACCACCGCGCTCTGTCGGAGCACGGCATCGAGCGCGATCAATCGATTGAGCTCTTCCTGCCGGCAAGTATGGAAGGCGGATCGCAGGCCATCGACCGCCTGCTTTCGCACGAGAACCCGCCCACTGCCATCTTTATTACGAACCCAGTTCCGACCGTGGGCGCTCTGCATCGATGCCTCGAGCTTGGCATCCGGGTGCCGGACGATCTTTCCATCGTCGGCTTCGATGACTCCGATGTCCGCTCACGGACCTACCCCAAGTTCTCTGCCGTATGCCAGAATGCAGAGCAGTTCGGTTATGACGCGGCTCGCTGGCTGACCCGGCGCCTCGAAGGCACCGAGACCGGCGTGCTCCGTATTCACCGCCCAACCACATTGCAGTTCAATCGTTCGACCGGCCCGGCGCCCGCCATGGCCGTTCGGCTCGCTTCCAATCGGAGCGAGTTGATCCGTGTCGAGTTTCCAAGTCGCGGGCGAAAGATTCCTTAGTACTCGGTCCGGAGAGCAGATAGCCGGAAAGCCGAGAATGCCTTTCATTCATGAGGAGATCAGAGATGAAGAAGATTGCGATTGCTGCAGCACTCGCCCTCGCCGGATCGGCATCTGCCGACGTTACGGTTGGGGTCGACCCCTCGAGCGCCCCGTGGCTCGGGTTCATGAACGTGTTCAACCTGCCGGCCCCGGACGGCGACGGCGCATTCCAGTTCGGCAGCCCCTGGGGCATCCCGGACCTGAACGCATCGTTCAACGACGGCGCGGGCACCATCACCCTCAGCCCAAACACCATCGGTGACCCGGATCCGTACTGGTACATCGGTGGCGGCGGCCCCGGCGCTGCCGGCAACAAGATCATGGAAGCAAACCTTTACCAGGAAAGCACCGGCGCTTTCAACGGCGAGACCGTGATCTTCGAGGGCACCGTCCTCGCCGACACGTTCACCTCGGCCCACGAAGCCACCATTTTCATCCGTGACTTCGCACCCGATTTCTCGTCGGCTGTGGAAACAGTTATCCCGCTTGACGCGGGTGCATTCAGCCTCAGCCTTGCGACCATCGCAGACCCGGCTCGCCACATCCAGTGGGGCTTCCAGGTCAAGGGCGTCAATGTCTGGACCACCGACACGGCCCCGTTCGGCAACGCCGTGATCGCGCAGATTCCCGCTCCGGCTTCGGCCGCGCTTCTTGGCCTCGCCGGCCTGAGCGCGTCACGCCGCCGTCGATAAACCTCATCACCTCCGTGTGAACGAAAGCTCACACGGAGTCTTGTCCGTCGATTAGCACACCCCGAGGGCAAGTGCCCCGAAACTGACCGCGAGGAGATAGAAATGAGAATCAAAGCAACCGCAGCATTGGCGATCCTGGCAATCGCCGGAACCACCCAGGCGCAGCTCATCAACCCCAGCTTCGAGAATCCCGGCTTCCCGGATATTTTCCAGGGCTGGGGCAACTTCGGCGGCAACATCAGCCCCGATCTCACCGAGTTCATTCTCGATGGTGACGTCTCTGTCAAGATCTTCGGTGACTTCAGCGGCGTGTTCAACGTCAAGGGTCTGTTCCAGACCATCGCTGCCACCGCAAACCCCGGCGATGTCTGGAGTGCCTCCATCAACGCCGGACACATCACCGGTGATGCACTCCAGCCCGGCGCCCGAGCATTCGTCAGCGTTGTGTACATCGATGCCAACGGCGTCAACCTGTACGACCACGCCGAAGATGCCCTCCTGCCCTCTGATCCGCTCGACACCTTCATCCTCACCAACTCGGCTGATGTCGCACCGATCGGCACTGCAAATGTTCAGATCGTGGTCGGCTTCGTTCAGGAACCCCCCACCAGCGACGTGAACGGCGACACCGTTATCAACGGTGGGGACCAGGCCGCTGGTGCGGCTCACCTCGACCTTGCCGGTCTGACCTTCCAGTCCGCCGGCAACGCGATCCCCTTCCGCAACGGCGGCTTCGAGGAAGGCATCTTCGGACGCGAATTCGAATCATGGACAGCCTTTGGCAACGGCATCGGCAACGTGGGGCAGAATTTCGAAGTGCCCTCCGCCGATGGTGACGCCTCTTGCTTCATCTACGGCCAATTCAACGGCGTCGCCAATGACTCCGGCGTATTCCAGGGCGTCCCCGCTGCCGCGGGTGAGAACTGGGAAGCCTCGGTCAAGGCACGTCCCAACCCGGGCGATGAGCTCGGTGTCGGCAATATCGCCACCCTGTCACTCGTCTTCCTCGACGCTGGCGGAGCCGTGCTGGCCGACCACCCGGTACAGGCCGCGGACTCTTCTACATCTTCGGCCGCGTTCATCGATGTCAGCACCTCGGCAGTCGCCCCCGCGGGCACCGCTCAGGCACAGATCGTCGTTCTGCTCAGCCAGCCCGAGCCCACCAGCGACGTGAACGGTGACACGGTGATCGACGGCGGCGACCAGCCCACCGGCGCCATCATCTTCGACAGCGCCAACCTTGCGATCGCCGACGCAGGCGGACCTTGCGCGGATCAGAACGGTGACGGTCTGGTGACACCAGCCGACTTCTCCGCGTGGATCGCGAACTTCAATGCCGGCTCGACCGACGCTGACGTCAACCGTGACGGCAGCGTGACACCGGCCGACTTCTCGGCATGGATCGCAGCCTTCAACGCGGGCATCGCCAGCGGGACCAGCTGCATCTAAGATCCCAGCAAACGTATCGATTTCATGGGGTGCATCGGAGACATCCGGTGCACCCCTTTACGCATGGAGAAGCGTTTGACCGAGAAAGCAACTCCATCTCGTGGCCGCTGGCGGTCGAGCCCATGGCACTACGCGCTCTCGCCCGGTGTGCTCGCCATGATCCTGCTCACCATCGGCGCCGGTTTCTTTATCATTCTCGATGGCTCCGCGAAACGCACCGGCAAACTCTCGATGTGGACATTCGCCGAGCCGCACTACGCCATCTATGTTCCGGCTGTCGAGGAGTGGAACACCAGCGATCAGGTCCCCGTGGATATGCACCTCATCGGGCGCCAGGTCATGGACCGGCGCATGCTTGGCGGCTTTCTCGGTTCGGTACCGACCGCAGATGTGATCGAAGCGGAACGCTCAACGGCGAGCCTCGCTTTCGCGGGGCCGCTCGAAGCCGTTGGGTTTGTCGATCTGACCGATCGTCTTCAGGCCGAGGGGCTCTTGGAAGTGCTCACCCCGCCCTCACTCAGCCCCTGGACCTACGGCGGGCGAGTCTTTGGCATCCCCCACGACGTGCACCCCGTGATGCTCGGATACCGCGCAGACATTGTCGAGGCCGCGGGCATCGATATCGACGCGGTGGAAACATGGGAAGACTTGTTCGAAGCCCTTCGCCCGCTGCAATCCAAGGCGGGCGATGGCGGCTCGGGTGTCGATCGCTACATCCTCAGCCTCTGGGACAGCGAATCCGACATGATCGAGACCATGCTGCTCCAGGCCGGCGGGGGCGCCTTCACCGATGCAGGTGTGCTCGCGATCGATCGCGAAATCAACGTCGAGAAAGTCGCACTCATGGTCAGCTGGATGATCGGCCCTGACCGTGTTGCCACCCATGTCCCCGAATTCAGCCCGACTGGCGACCGCCTCAAGGTCGAGGGACACGCGCTGTGCTACCTCATGCCTGACTGGATGTGCAACGTCTGGCGCCGCAATGTGCCGACGCTCGAGGGCAAGATCAAAGTCATGCCCCTCCCCGCCTGGGAACCCGGCGGGAGGCGCACGAGCGTCTGGGGCGGCTCGATGCTGGGCATCTCCAAGACCACCAGCGATATCGACGCCGCCTGGGCGTTTGCCAAGCACCTGTATCTCTCGGAAGAGCTCGCACTCGAGCTCTACCGCATGGGCGACATCATCACTCCTGTGGTCGAGCACTGGGACAACCCGCTGTTCGACGAGCCGGACCCGTACTTCAGCGATCAGCGCAAGGGCAGGCTTTACATCGAGCTCGCCCCCGATGTTCCGCTGCGCGCGGCAACCCCCTACTTCACCCAGGCACGCGCGGCGGTTCAAAACGCTGTCTCCCGCACACGGACTGAAGCCGAAAGCCAGGGGATCTACGACGCCGACGCGATCGTTCCGATTGCAAGGCGACAGCTCGAGCTCGCGCACCGCGAAGTCGCCAGCCTGATGGCGCGAAACGCCTTCCACCGCGACGCAGTCGCCGGGGGAGGTGGAGAATGAGAGGTCGCACGGGACTGGCACCGTATGCGTTGGTTGCGCCGTTCCTGGTGCTCTTCGTGGTCTTTACGCTCGTGCCGCTGGTTCAGGCCATACCGCTGGCCACGCACCACACCTTCGGCCCGAGCGCCACCGAGTTTGTTGGTCTGGAGAAATTCTCGCAGGCGCTCCACGATCCCCGCTTCTGGAAGGCGATGCGCAACACGCTCGTCTTCACCGCAGGTTCGGTGCTCATCCAGCTCCCGGTCGCCCTCGGGCTGGCGCTGCTGCTCAACAAGCCCGGCATCATGGGCAGAGGCTTCTTCCGGCTTCTCTTCTTTTCACCCCAGCTCGTCGGGCTTGTCTTCGTTGCGGTGCTCGCGTCCGTGATGTTTCAGAAGCAGAAAGGTCTGGTCAACTCGCTCCTGGCAAGCGGAGCCGACTCGCTGCGAGGCGTTCCCCTCATCAATGCTGACGCCTGGCTTCCCTCTCGATCTGTGCTTCTGGGGATCCCCTGGCTCGAGACACTGGCGCTCCCAACGCTCATCATCACCGCCCTGTGGATGTACGCGGGATTCAACATGGTCTACTTCCTGGCCGCGCTCCAGAACGTTCCGCGTGAGCTTGAAGAAGCCGCCATGATCGACGGCGCGGGTCCCTGGAAACGCTTTGTCAACGTCGTCCTGCCCTCGATCCGACCCGTCGGGATCTTTGTCGTTCTGCTCTCGGTCATCGGGAGCATCCAGGTCTTCGAACTGGCGTACATCATGCTCCGTGAGGGCGTCGGGGTTCAGGACAAAGGTCTGACGCTCGTCACCTACCTCTTTAAGAACGGATTCGAGGTCGGTGACCTGGGCTACGCGACCGCAATCGGCTGGGTCATCGCCGTCATGCTCACAGCCGCCGCGGTCACGCAGCGCGTCCTGCAGCGCCGGGAGATGTCCGCATGAGCGCCGGCAGCAGGAAAACCAGGACCGCAACATTCCTCGGTGTACACGCGATGCTGCTCATCGTGTCCGTCGTGGTGGTCGTGCCCCTTCTGTATCTCGTTGTGTCGGCATTCAAATCGGAGCAGGGATTCCTCGAGCATCTCTTCCTGCCAAAGGGCGAGGGCTTCCTCGGTATCGCTTGGGACGAGCTGACAATTCGACAAATCCAGCGGCTCTTTACGAGCGAGATCGGGATCGGGCGGGCTCTGGCCAACTCGATCTTCCTGTCCGCAACAACCGCAGTACTCGGGACATTCATCTGCGCCGCAGCCGGGTACGCCGCTGCAGCCCTGCGATTCCGAGGGCGAAAGGCGTTCGAGTGGCTCGTGCTCGCGGCACTGATCATCCCCCCGCCGCTTCTGATCGCCCCGAGCTACCAGTGGCTCCATACGCTCGGGCTGCTCGACAGCTATGCGGGCCTGATCCTGCCCGCGATCGCTCCGGCCTTCGGGGTCTACCTATTCCGGCAGGCAACGCTCCAGAGCGTGCCCCGCTCGATCATCGAAGCGGCCCGCATCGACGGCGCGGGTGATTTCCAGATCTTCTTCGTGATCGCGATGCCGATGCTCCGCCCGATGGTAGGAGCGTTCATCATCATCACGTTCCTGGCGATGTGGAACAACTTCATCGGCCCTCAGATTGTCCTCCAGTCCGCCGAGAAGCAGCCGCTCTCGGTGGTGATCTATCAGACGCAGACCGCCTACTACAGCGACTATGGTCTGCTGATGGCGGGTACGCTTGTTTCAGTCCTGCCTGTCATGATCCTGTTCCTTGTCCTGCAACGCGACTTCATCTCGGGCCTGGCCTCGGGCGCGGTGAAGGGTTGATCTTTCCGGAGTTTGTATGTCCGATCACGCACGACACTTTCCGTCCGACTTTGTCTGGGGCGCAGCAGCCAGTTCCTACCAGATCGAAGGCGCCGCCGAGCCCAGCCAGCGCGGCCAATGCATCTGGGATGAGTTCGGCCGACGCCCCGGCATGATCCGTGGGGGTGACACAGGCCGAGTTGCCAGCGATCACGTCGACCGCTACAAGGAAGACGTCCAGCTCATGAAAGCAGTGGGCCTCAAGGCGTATCGCTTCTCCATCTGCTGGCCGCGCGTCTTGCCCGATGGCACCGGCAAGGTGAACAAGCAGGGCCTCGGTTTCTACGACAGCCTCGTCGACGAGCTGCTGGCCAACGGCATCGAACCCTGGGCCACGCTTTACCACTGGGACTACCCCGTGACCCTCCACCGTCGCGGCGGCTGGCTAAACCCAGCCAGCTCCGACTGGTTCGCAGAGTACACCAGCGTTGTCGTTGACAAGCTCTCCGATCGCGTCTCCAAGTGGTTTACGATCAACGAGCCGCAGGTCTTTATCGGCATCGGTTGCGGCACGGGCGAGCACGCGCCGGGCATGAAGCTTTCCATTGACGATCAGCTCCGCATGAGCCACAACGTCCTGCTCGCTCACGGCAAGAGCGCCAAGATCATACGATCCACAGCCAAGAAAGAGCCCCAAATCGGATGGGCCCCCGTGGGCGTCTGCGGCATCCCCGCCACCGAGTCCGTCGAGGATGTCGACGCAGCGCGCCAGCACACCATCGGCATCGGGGAGAATCCCATCTGGAGCAACACGCTCTACAACGACCCGGTCTTCTTTGGCACCTACCCAGAGCAGCTCGAACCTCGCATGGACAAGATCCTGCCCGCCAACTGGCGGAGCGACATGGAAACCATCTGCCAGCCACTCGATTTCTACGGCGTGAACATCTACCGGGGTGATCTGGTCCGCGCCGGGCCCGGAGGCAAGCCCGACATCATCCCGCCCTGCGTCGGGACCCCACGCTCCGACTTCGGCTGGGAGATCACACCGGACGTGCTCCGCTGGGGATCACAGTTCCTCTTCGAGCGCTACCAGAAGCCCATCATCATCACCGAGAACGGCATGTCCAACGCCGACTGGCTCGATCTCTCGGGGCGCGTGCAGGACCCCCAGCGCATCGATTACATCGCGCGTCACCTCCGAGCGCTCCGCGAAGCCATGGACGAAGACGTCCCCGTCATGGGCTATTTCCACTGGTCGCTCATGGACAACTTCGAGTGGGCCGAGGGCTATCACCAGCGGTTCGGCCTGATCTACGTCGACTTCGTCACCCAGCAGCGCACACTCAAGAGCTCCGCGCATTACTACCGCAAAGTGATCGAGTCCTCCGGCGCATCGATCTGGGAAACAGCAGGTCGGGCGAACGAGGGAGCCGAGCAGTGACGCAGACAATCTTAGCATTCGCGGCGATCTTGTTCGGGGCGATGGCCTCCGCGCAGACGGTGCACATCCAGCAATCACCGGACACGGGCCACTGGCAGTTGCTCGTCGAGGGAGAGCCCTACTTTGTCCACGGCGCGGGCGGGGATACACACCTACAGCTCCTCGCCTCGCTTGGCGGTAACACCATCCGCACATGGGGCGCCGACCAGCTCGAACCGCGTCGATGGGAGGACGGGCGGGTGATGTCCCTGATGGACCGTGCCCACGAGCTCGGGCTGAAGGTATGCGCGGGCTACTGGGTCGAGCATCCAGGCCACGATTTCGATTACGATGACCCCGCACAGGTTGAAAAGCAGCTCCAGAGTGTCCGCGCGTTCGTAAACGAATGGAAAGACCACCCCGCCCTGCTGATGTGGGGTGTCGGGAACGAAGTCGCTGGGCCAGACATGGCTCGCGTCTTCCGCGAGCTCAACACCATCTCCGCCGAGATCAAGAAGCTCGACCCCGATCATCCGACCATGACCGCAACAGCGGGCATCTGGCCCAGCCACGGCGCACTGTTCAAACAGCATTGCCCCGATATCGATATCCTCGGGGTCAACGCATACGCGGGTCTGCCAGCCGTACCGCAGGAGCTGCTCCGCCAGGGCTACGACGGACCCTACCTCATCACCGAGTATGGCCCGATCGGTCACTGGGAATGCGCTGTCACACCCTGGGGGGCCGAGATCGAGCAGGCCTCAGCCGACAAGGCCCGCACGTACACCGCGTTCCATTCCTCTGCGATCACGAATCAACCCGATCGCGCGCTCGGGGGTTTCGTCTTCCTCTGGGGACAGAAGCAGGAACGCACGGATACGTGGTACAGCATGTTCCTGAGAACGGGCGAAAAAGTCGCCACCGTCGATGAGCTCGCAAAGATCTGGTCAGGGCGCTACCCGCCCAATCGCGCTCCGCTCGTCGAGGGCATCGACACAGAGCTCTTCTTTGCTGCCGCCAAGCCCGGCGCAGAATTCTCAGCCTCCGTCCGAGCCACCGATCCCGAGAGCGACGCACTCGAGTTCGACTGGGTCGTCCGGCGCGAGAGCTCCGACAAGAAGTTCGGAGGAGCGTTCGAGAGTGCGCCCGAGGACGTGCCTGGGTGTGTGCTTTCCGGAGATGAGAGCGACGCGATCCGGATCCGACTTCCAGATGAGCCCGGCAACTACCGCCTGCATGTCTACGTGCGGGATGGGCAGGGCGGCGCCGGGACCGCCAATATCCCGTTCCAGGTCACCCAGTGACCCGAGCGCCCGCGGCGCCGCTCACCGCTCGGACCGGGTAGACCTGGCCATCGCACCCGGTGCTCGCCCTGTACCTCTTGGCGATCTCGCACGCAGCCGCGAGCGCAGTGTCAGCGCGAGCAAGCGCCACCGCGCACCCGCCCATGCCCGCGCCCGTCATCCGTGCGCCGTAGATGCCATGGGTTGCCTGCGCACCGTGAACCATGGCGTCGAGCGCATCGCCCGTGATGCAGAAATCATCGCGCAGCGAAGCGTGCGATTCGTTCATCTGCAGTCCCGCCCCGGCCCAGTCGGCCCGCCCGATTGCCTCTGCGAACCGGAGCACGCGTGCGTTCTCGGTCACGACGTGCCGGGCGCATCTCATGACCGGGTCGTCGCCCTCAGGCGGATGAGTCAGCTCGCGCAGCGAGCCGACCCCGAGCCGTCGCGCCGCTTCATCGCACGATCGCCGGCGATCCGCGTACGCACTCCCGGCGAGGGCCCGTGACTGCCCTGTGTCGGCAATCAGTATCACCACTTCCGACTCTGGCAGTGCAAGAGGCTCGTACGAAAGCGTATCGCAGTCCAGGAGCATCGCCGATCCCGCCTGTGCCCCGCAGATGACCGCCTGGTCCATGACGCCGCAGGGCACCCCGGCGTATTCGTGCTCGACGCGCTGGCAGAGCATCGCCTTCGGCATCACCCCGAGCGATCGGCCCGTCATCGTTTCGATCAGCGTCGCAACACCGACACACAGAGCCGCGCTGCTCGAGAGCCCGCTGCCCGCCGGCACCGAAGACTCGATCCACAGATCCTGCCCCCCCGGGTCGAGCCCCGCTTCCCTGCAGAGCGCCGAGACGCCCGCAACGTACCGCGTCCAATCGTTCCCTGCCTCGTTCTCGCGAATCGTTCTGAGCCCGCCGGAGAGGGCGGATCCAACCCTGATCCGATCGCCCCGAGCTCGAGCTCCCGCGACGGCTGTCCAGCGGCTGATGGCCATCGGCAGCACGGAACCCTTGTTGTAATCTGTGTGATCCCCGATCAGGTTGACACGACCGGGCGCAAGCGCGACAGCCTCGGCCTTGCGCCCGAAACGCTCTACAAATGACCGCAAGGCACGCTCACACATCCCGTGCCCGAGTGGGTCGATATTGCCCTGCAAGAGTGTCATCGCAAGATGATGCCCCCGGTTCGCCCGGTTTCAATGGCCGCGCTCCGATCCGCCGATAGTGGTTGCAATCCTGCGATGCCCAAAGACACCACCCCAGCCCGAGCAGTTGCACCCTGGCGAGACAGGCTCCACGAGATCATCTTCGAGGCCGATACCCCGAAGGGCAAGGTCTTCGATGTCTCCCTGATCATCGCCATCTTCGCCTCGGTAGCCGTCGTGATCCTGAGCACGATGCCTTCCGCCAGAGCCGAGCCCTACTCAACGATCTACCTCTCGCTCGAATGGTTCTTTACGCTGATCTTCACCGCAGAGTACATCACCCGGCTCTTGGTCGTTCGTAGGCCCATGAGGTACGCACTCTCGTTCTTTGGCATCATCGACCTGCTCTCGATCCTGCCTGCATTCATCGGGCTCGTCGTGCCCGGGGGCGAACGGCTGCTGGTCGTCCGGACGCTCAGGCTCCTGCGGGTCTTCCGGGTCTTTAAGCTCGCCCGGTACCTCTCGGAAGCCAATGCGCTCAAGCTCGCGCTCGTCGAGAGCAGACACAAGCTGGCTGTGTTCATGGCCACGATCCTGATCGTGATCCTCATCACCAGCGCTGCGATGCACGTCGTCGAGGGAGCGGGCGGGAATCCCAATGCCGACTTCGATTCGATGCCCAAGGCCATGTACTGGGCGGTCATCACCATGACCACCGTGGGCTACGGCGACGTGGTCCCCGTCACCCCGTTTGGCAAGATCATGACCACGGTCCTTGTTCTGGTGGGGTACTCCATGATCATCATTCCAACCGGGGTGCTCTCGGCAGAAATATCCGGAAGGCGGGCCAAACCGATCACCACTCGCTCGTGCGCCTCCTGCATGAAGGAAGGCCTCGATCTCGACGCTGTCTTCTGCAAACGCTGCGGCGAACGCCTCGACTGAGAACGCGTACAATCCCGTCCATGGGCCGAGACGACACAGCCAGCATCGACACACACGGGCAGAGCGGCCCCGACCGCTTTGCCACGCGTTCGCATGGCGACAGCGTCCAGCCAGGTGAGATGCTCGGGGTCTACAAGCTGCTCGAGCGCATCGGCGAAGGCGGCTTTGGCTCTGTCTACCTCTCCGAGCAGACCGAGCCCGTCCGGCGCCGGGTCGCGGTGAAGATTCTGAAATTCGGGAACGAAGCCGAGCACATCCTCGCCCGGTTCAACGCCGAGCGTCAGACGCTGGCGATGATGGATCACCCCAACATCGCCAAGATCCTCGACGCGGGGCGGAGCGATCGCGGGACATCGTACTTCGTCATGGAGTACGTCCAAGGCTCGCCCATCACCGATTACTGCGACAGCGCCAAGCTCAACATCCGCCAGCGCATCGGGCTGATCCGCGGCGTCTGCCAGGCGGTCACGCACGCGCACCAGAAGGGCATCATCCACCGCGACATCAAGCCGAGCAATGTCCTGGTCACACTCCGCGATGACAAGCCCGTGCCCAAGGTGATCGACTTTGGCATCGCCAAGGTCGTTGCCACGACAGGTTCGGACGACAGCGCCGCCTACACACGCATCCATCAGATGCTCGGAACGCCCGCCTACATGAGCCCGGAGCAGGCGGGCGGAGCGGCGCACGCCATCGATACCCGCTCGGACGTCTATTCGATCGGCGCGATGCTCTACGAGCTTCTCGTGGGCGCCACGCCTCTGGACAGCAAACTGGTCAACGAGCTGCCGATCCTGGATCTGCACGAGAAGATCGCCAACGAGCCGGCCTCTTCGCTGAGCGATCGGTACACGCAGCTCGAGGAGCGCTCCGCTGAGATCGCCGAGGCCAGGCAGACGACGCCCTCGCACCTGCGCACGACGATCAAGGGCGACCTGAACTGGATCGTGCAGAAATGCCTCGAGAAGGACCCGCTCAGGCGGTACCCCACGGTATCGGCGCTCGAAGAGGATCTGCGCCGGTATCTGGTCAACGAGCCCGTCGTCGCGGGACCTCCCTCGCGGCTCTACCTCTTCAAGAAATTCGTCCGACGCCGGCGGGTCGAGGTCGCCGCGGGCATCGCGATCGCAGCAATTCTCTCGCTCGGTTTCGTGGGCACCGTCATCGGCTGGGCACGCGCCACCGAGGAATCCACACGCCTCCAGTTCACGCTCGACTTCTTCTCCAAGGCGCTCGCAGGCGGTTCTTCGGGCGGTTCCAACATCGCACTCTGGTCGGAGAACCCGGACCTGACACTCGGTGAGGCGCTCGCGCAGTCGCAGGGCATCATCGGGGACACGTTCGATCGGGAGCCCGAGCTCGAAGCCACGATCCGCCAGCTCATCGGGCTTGCGCAGCTCCGGGGCGGGAAATTCGAGGACGCCGAGCTCCAGCTCGCCCGCGCCTTTGAGCTCCGCGCAAGCAAGCTGGGCGAGAGCGACCCCCGCACACTCGAGCTGCTGCTCCCGATCTGCGAGGCCAGGAGCAAGGCGGGCGACGTCCCCGGCGCACTCGAGGCGGCCAAGCAGGCGTACCAGAGCCACGCAGACATCTACACCGCAGACTCCGAGATCACACGCTCGGTAGCCCTCTGGATCGCCCGCTGGCTCAACTCTGCCTTCCGGTTTTCTGATGCGGAGCAATACTTCGAGAAAGCGATGCTCAACGTCGCGGGAACAGCCAACACCGTCGACCCGATCACCCTCGCAGCGATGATCGAGCGCGTCTCGGTCTATGTCAGCGAGGGCCAGCTCGCCCGCGCCGAATCGCTCCTGCGCAGCACGGAACCGAGGCTTACCAAGCTCACCGACACCGATGGGGCGCTGCGCCGACTCCTGACACGCCAGCTCGGGATGCTCCTGGTTCTGCGGGGCAACACCGACGAGGCCATCCGGTACCTCACCCCCCCACCGGGAAGCGATCAGCAGACCGAAGACCGCGTCCAGACCCGACTCCTCGCCTGGGCGTACGGCAGAGCCGGGGACTACGCCAAGGCCGACCAGCAATTCCTCAGTGTTCTCGAAGTGGAGCGGCGTCACCCTGGCACGCCGTTCCGCGAGATCTTCGCCAGGCTCTTCTATGCAGACATTCTGCTGGCGCAGGGGCGTGCACGGGAGGCTGCTGAGCAGGCCGATCTTGCGATCGAGAAATACGACGCCTTCGGCTTCCAGAACGATCCCGATCGGCTCTGGGGAAGGGCCCTCTCGGCGATCGCCTACACCGAGCTGGGCGAGCTCGACGAGGCCGCCTTCGCGCTCAAGGAAGCCATGGAGCTCCGGTCACTTTTCCCCGAGCACAAGCTGCACCTGCCGATGGTGCTCTGGGCACAGGCCAGGCTGGACCTGGCTCTGGATGAAAGAGAGAGCGCGACCGAGCACATCAGGGATGCGATCATTCGCGCGCTGGAAATCTACGGCTCGGACCATCGGCTGACCAAGTCCATGCAGGCCTGGCGTGATGCGATCTAGCGTCTGCGCCGGGTCATGACGAGGCCGCCCATGGCCAGCGCGACGCTGGCGCCGGGCGCTGGAACGTAGAACTCGCCGTCCCAGCCGAGTGTCAGCGTGGTGCCGTCGAAATCGGTGTCGAATGTCCCGATCCCGAACTGCGGCTCCTGGAGGCTGTTGGCCAGCCCCGAGAAGATCGACGCGAACTGCATGATCAGCGTGTCGCCGGTCGCCCGTTCGAGCACGACGGTGCCTGCCTCGAAGAATTCGCCCGGGCTGCTGCTTGGGAGCCAGGTCACCGAATAATCACGAACGCCGACGATGTCGGTCGGGCCGTTGTAGGTGCCCGAGATGACGCTGTTGGAAACCCAGTCCGCGCCGCCGCCGCTGTTGGAGACGGTCGAGTTGACTTGGATCACGCTCCCCGGGAGCCCGATCCACTGGAAGGTTCGCGTCGTGGCGTAGTTGCCCTGCCCGAGTGCGAACAGGTTGTCCGGTGACCCCGGGTCGCGGAACGCGTTGGCGCAGAGATTGGAGATCAGGGAAACAGAGCAGGGATCGAAGGAGTCGGGCCGAAGATCGAACCGGATGGAGGCGTTGCTCATCCCAGTGCTGTCAAGGTCAAGGCTGCCCGTGCCGGTCGCCTGGACCTGTCCGCCGTTGACCATCCCGGTGAAGTTGGTTTGAAAGTCCCGAAGCTGCCCCTGCGCACCTGTGGCGAATGTCGCCGCAACAAAGAAGACACCAATACCGCGCATAGGTCGCTCCAATCCGACAGCGGCGGCGGATCCGGTTGATCCGCGCTGACCACCCTTAAAAGAGCACCACTTTGCCGATTGTGCCACCAAAATGGGTAAAGGAAACGCCTTATCCGGGTTTGGTGGGTCCCAGATCGTCCGAGCGATCTACCCCAGCTCGATCGTGGCGGCTGTCAGGTCGTCAGCCAGCGGCCCATCGGCGAACTCCCGGACAGCCTCGACCATTCTGCCGACCTCGTCCCGCGCAGGATCGGGCTGGGCCAGGATCTCAAGCACGCGCTCGAGCCCGAACTGCTCGCCCTTGGGGTTGACCTGTTCGATGACGCCGTCGCTGACCAGGACGAGACGGGCCTTGGTGTCCAGCTTGAGCTTGGCTGCTTTGTAGCCAAGCCCGGTCTGGACTCCCAGCGGCATCGAGCCGTCGATCTCCAGACGGGTGAAGGCCTGCCCTTCTTTGGCCAGGAACAGATACCCGTGCCCCGCGTCGCAGAGCTGGAGCTCGCGCTCGCGGGGGTCCCAGAGCCCGGCGACGAGGGTCACGAACTTGCCGGTGTCGGACCGTTTGAGAAGGCTGTCATTCGTCTCGTTGATCGCGTCGGCAAGGCCGATGCCTCGCGCCAGCAATGTCCGCAGCTGAGTCTGGGTCGCCACCATCTGCATGCCGGCGCCCACGCCCTTGCCCGTCGCGTCGCCCAGGAAGAAGGCTGCCTTTCCATCGGCGGACTCGACGAAGTCGAACAGGTCGCCCCCGACGTGTCGACCCGGGATGGACTCGAAGACATACCGGATGGACCCCGCCTGACCCGTCCTCGGCGGGAAGAGGAGCTCCTGTGCGTTCCGAGCGGCCTTGAGATCCATGTCGAGCTGGCGTCGGCGTTCTTCCATCTCTGCCGACTGGATGCGTTCGATCGCCAGCCCCGCGATCCCGACCAGGGAGTGACAGTACGCGGCGGTATCGCGTTCGATCCGGTCTTCCCCTCCTCGCGAGTCGATGTAGAGGAAGCAGTCGACCTGCCCAGCCGAGAGTACCGGGGCGCACAGGGCGGTCTGGATATCCAGTTCGATGAGCGAGTGCGAGCGCGTGTCCGGGGCCGACCCGCTCAAGAGCTGGGCGAGCTTGCCCTCGGAGGCCTCGGCAATCAGGGTCTGGCTCAGGCGCAGCTCGCCCGTCTCGCCGGTCGAGGCCAGTACGTCATACTCGCCCTCGCCGATCTGTCGGACCACGAATGCCCTTCGGCAACCCTTGAGATCCCGGACCGCCGAGAGGAGCACATCCGCGACAGCCGGGCGTGACTCGGTGACCGAGAGCGATCGCGCCGCGGCCAGGAGCTTGTCGAGCTTGAGCTGGGCGAGCCCGTTGAGAGCGTGCTGCTCGAGTCGCTGCACGCGAACATCCGTCTCGGTGATGGTCTGCATCATCGTGGAGCTGCGCTGCCCCGAGAGCATGCAGCGCCAGCTTCCGAACGTCACCACGTCGCCAGACCTGATCTCGACCTCTTCCTCGCCCGAGAGCTGCGAGCCGTTGATGAACGTCCCGTGCTTGCTCCCTAGGTCCTGGAGGTAGACGCCCTGCCCGCGGACCCGGATCCTGGCGTGACGACGGGAGATCGCGGGATCGGGCACCTTCCAGTCTGCGTCCTCGCCCCGCCCGACCACGACGCCGCCCTGCACGGTCGCCAGTTTCAGAGGCGTCACCGCCCCGCTTGCGACGGGATCGATGGGACGCAGGATGCTGTGTGCGATCTGATCTGCCATTGGGTTCGATTGTACGGCTTTCTGCCGCCCGGGCCTGCCGGGGCGATCGCCGGCACCGATCCCCGAAAATCCTGATCCAAGCTGCAAGATCCCGCCCCTGGGCCCGCAATCTCATCGAGAACCGGGGAAGGACCTCGGGAAAGAGAAACACCGAGGCAGCAGAGGAAATCAAAGCGACGCCCCAGCCGAGCACCCGACCGGATCATGGACCGATCGGCAAAGCCCCCGGGACGTTCCAGACAACCCCCACAAGGAGCACTTGAGATGAGACACACGACACTCGTTCGGAACACTTTCTTAGCCGCGGGCCTGGCACTTTCGGGCCTTGCCGGGACAGCCAATGCCAGCGTCATCACGATCGACTGGCTTGATATGACCTCGACGCCGTTCAACTCGTCCGTTCCCAACAACTCCAATTTCTTCATGCCGGGCCTTGGGAACGTGAACGTCACGTACAACATCTCCAGCGACTTCATCCACAGCCGCCTGACCAACCCGTCTCTGCACAACGGCAGCATCGTCAACGGACCAGACACTTACACCTGGGGCAACCACGAGCAGTTCGCCGCGACACTCCTCTCCGGTCCGGACCCGCTCGTCCCGATGCCCTGGGACATCACATTCACGTTCCAGAACGCGGTCCCAGCCGGCTCGATCTATGTCGGAGTGGCCGGGCTGGGTCAGACGACCAGCTTCGGCGGCGGAGCGACGGTTGCGACGGTGAACCAGAACGGTACCTTCATCGGTGACGAAGACGGCGGCAACAACTGGGGCGCGACTCAGTTCACCGGCGGCGTCGGCACCTTCAGCATGCAGAACTCGGTCAACGGTGCCGGCGGGCAAGACCCGCACTGGAACACCGCACTGGGCGTGGTCCGCATCGATGACACTGTCAGCTCGATCACCGTGCACTTCAGTCACATCCGCGGCGACGGCGCCGGCGCGATCATCGGCTACGTCCCGGCACCCGGCAGCGCCGCCCTGATGGGTCTGGCGGGCCTGGTTGCTGCGAGGCGTCGCCGATAAGCAGAGCGTGTTCCTCACTCAGGGCCCGGCTCGCTCTCACCAAGCGAGCCGGGTCGCTTTGTTTTTCGCGCACCGGCAACACGAGAGCCGGGCACGGCTCAGGCCCTGGATTCTTCCGGTTCTTGGGCGAACGCCGCGGATTCAGCGAGCTCCTGGGCGAGTGTTTCCAGCGCGAGCTCCAGGACGTCGATCGAGCGCTGGTACTCGTCCAGGTGCAGGTGCTCGTTTGGGGCGTGGTCCAGCGAGCTGTCGCCCGGGCCGTAGGCGGCGATCGCGCACCGCCAGATCGGCGCCACGACGTTGAAGTCCGCGGTCCCGGTCTTGAGCTTTGGCCTTGGCTTCCCGCCCGTGGAGCGGATCGCCGAGGTCAGCGCCCGCGCCACCGGGTCGGATCGGTCGCTGGCGACTGCGATTTCCATCCCCTCAAACTCAAGCCGGATCGCATCGCCCGCCAGGGCGTCCAGCGTTCGGGCCAGCTTCTGCGGGTCGGTCCCGATGGGCAGGCGGAAGCCTGTGTCCATGAAGGCGGTCTGCTGCAGCCCGTCGTCGTGCGATTCCCACGAGCGGATATTGGCCTGGATCTGATCGAAGACGCGCAGCCGGCCTCGGTTGATCGTCGCAACGTGCTCGAGCACCAGAGCCCACCAGTCGTGCAGGGTGTCCTGGACCGAGGCGTCAGGGCCCGCGGTGTGGGCGCAGTCCCGGGTGGCAGAGGCGTGGACCACGAGCCTGCCCTTGTAGCCCAGCGTCACGCCATCCCACGAGCTCGGCTCGCCGATGATGCACGCGCTCGGTCGGTACTGCCCGACCAGGTAGCGTGCGCCCTTTGAGCCTGCGGTTTCCTCTCCCACGGCGCCGGCAACGGTGACCCGCACGCCGTCAGAGAGCTTGGCGCGAGAGGCCGCGACGAGCATCGCGGCCAGCGGGCCCTTGGCGTCGACGCTGCCTCTCCCGTGCAGGATGCCCTCTTCGATCCGGACAGGGATCTCGCCCGGCACGGTGTCGATGTGCCCGAGCAGCACGATGTGAACCGGGGCGTCGCACGCGCCGAGATGGGCGATGGCGTTGCCCGCAAGGTCGATCTCGGCCATGAGCCCAAGCTTGCGGGCGTGCTCGACAAAGACCTCGGCGGCCGGTCGCTCCTGCCCCGACACGCTGGGCGTAGAGACAAGATCAAAGATCACACGCTGGGCCTGATTCATGGCACACCCGCGGCGCATGCGAACACGGTGCCCTGGCCCTGTCTGGCCCGAGCGATCGCGCCTTCGCCCCGGGCTGAGCCGATCACGACGCGCCCGACGCCTGCGGCGATGGCCTCCTCGGCTGCCAGGACCTTGTTCTTCATCCGCCCCCGGGCGGCGGATCGCGCCTCATCAAGGGCGCCCGGCTCGACGCATTCAATCAGCGAATCGGGATCGCCCGGGTCACGCAGAAGCCCCGGGACGTTCGAGAGCAGGAGCAGCTCGTCAGCGCCCAAGGCCCCGGCGGTCGCCGCGGCGGCTCGGTCTGCGTCGACGTTGATCGCGATGCCTTCGGGCGTCACCGCCGGGGGCGTGAGCACGGGCACGCGTCCGGCATCGAGCAGTGTATTCAGGAACACCGCGTCGACCTGCTCGACCTTGCCGGAGAGATCGTCGCGGATGATGACGGTCCGTCCGTCCTGGACGGCGCGGATGGCGTCCTTGCGTGAGCCGATCCAGATCCCCGCGTCGATCCCGCTGAGTCCGATCGCGTCGACGCGGTCCTGCCGGAGTCGCTCGACGAGCCCCTTGTTGACCTTGCCGCAGTAGACCATCTCGAAGATCTCGAGTGTTCTGCGGTCGGTCCGTCTGGACTGCTGCCCGCCCGGGCTGGTCAGGGTCTGGGCGGGATGCCCGAGCGCCTCGGCCAGGACGTTGGTCTCGTGGGACCCGCCGTGAACGACGACCACGCGGTGTCCCGCGTGTGTCAGGCGGGCGATCTCGGGCGAGAGTGCGCAGGGGTCGATGCCCTCGCCTCCGCCGACTTTGATGACAATGGTGGGCATGGCTGTCTCTCTTATGCGGGGTGCAGGCCGGGGAAAGTCAGCCCGAGTGTTTCTTCGAGTCCCAGCGCGACGTTCATGGCCTGGATTGCAGAGCCGGCAGCGCCCTTGACGAGGTTGTCGATCGCGCAGAGCGCGACGATGCGTCCGGAGCGTTCGTCGAGTGCAAAGCCGACGTCCGCGTAGTTGGAGCCCACGAGCACGCGCGGGTCGGGGAATCGGTTGGCGCCCGAGCGCTCGGCGACGAGGCGGACGAAGGGCTCGTCCGAGTACGCGGCTCGGTAGAGCTTCCAGAGCTCCTTGAGCTCGACGGGCCTTGCGGGCTCGACGTGCGCGGTACAGAGCACGCCGCGAACCATGTCGATCGCGGTGACCGTCGCGTCGATGTCGATCTCGCCCAGCGACTGGATCACCTCGCCCAGGTGCCTGTGCCCCGACGGGCTGTACGTGCGCGCTGCGCGGGCCCTGAGCGGGTGGTGTGAGCCCGCGTTGGGTTCGGCGCCGGCCTCGGATGAGCCCACCTTGATGTCCGCAATGACCCGCCTGATCAGACCCGCCCTTGCCAGGGGGAACAGGGCCAGGTTCATGGCGGTCGCGTTGCACCCGACGCCCGAGACAAGGCGGGCGCCTCTGAGCTGATTGCGAGTGATCTCTGGCAGGCCGTAGACGGCGCCGTCGAGTGCGTTCGTGTTCGGGTGGGGCGAACCGTACCAGCGTTGGTAAGCGTCCGGGTCCTTGATGCGAAAGTCTGCGGAGAGATCGACGATGAGCGGGGCGACGTCGCGCCAGCGGTCGATCTGCGTGCTCGCCTGCCCGTGGGGCATGCAGAGAAAGAGGACGTCGCAGGGCTGGACCTCATCTGGGGTGACGAAGCAGTGCCCGAGGTGCCCGCGCAGGTTCGGGTGCGTGCGGGCGACGGGCTCGCCCGCCAGCGAGCGCGAGGAGACCTGTTCGACCCGGGCCATCGGGTGTGCGAGCAGCAGGCGGAGCAGCTCGCCCCCGGTGAATCCGCTCCCGCCAACGATCGAGCATCGCAGAGTCACGCCGGTGCTCCCTGTTCCGCCCGGGCACACTCAGCGATGCGGACCGCGTGAGCCGCGACGAGCCCGGGGATATCGACGCCGGTGGTGGAGATGGAGTTTCGAAACTCCATCGAGTGGTTGATCTCGTTGACGAGCAGGCCTCGCTTTGGGCATTCGAGCAGGTCGACAGCTGCGATGTCGGCGCCGACGGCTTCGACCGATCGCTGGCAGAGCTCGCACAGCTCGGGCGAGAGCGTCAGGCCAGAGGCAGTCGCGCCACGGGCGGTGTTGGTCACCCAGTGCTCGCTGGTGCGCACGATCGCGGCGATGACCTCCCCGCCCACGACGAAGACGCGGATGTCCCGCCCGGGCTTCTCGATGTGCTCCTGGGCGTAGAAGACGCCCTGCTGGACGGACCCGAGCGTTTCGCGGTGCTCGATGATGGCTTCTGCTGCGTCGCGGTCGTTGATGCGGGCGACGAGGCGTCCCCATGAGCCGACGGTCGGCTTGAGGACCGCGGGGTAGCCGATCTGCTCGACCGCCCGGAGCGCCGAGTCGGCGCCCAGCCCGACGCGGACGCCCGGGGTCGGGACGCCTGCGCGGATCAGGGCGATGGTGGTCGCGAGCTTGTCCGAGCACGTCTCGATCGCGTGCACCGGGTTGATGCACCGGATGCCCAGGCCCTCGAAGATGCGGGTCGCGGTGAGCGAGGCGGTCAGGCTCACCGAGCGATCGACGACGGCGTCGTAGGCGAGCCAGTCCGCAGCGCTTGCGGGATCAAAGACGATCTCGCGCAGGTCGATCGGGGTCACGCTCACGCCCGAGGCCTCGAACGCGTCCAGCAGGAGGCGTTCTTCGGCCCGCAGGCGGGTGTAGGTCATGGCGATGTGCATCGGTTCTCTCCTGGGTGTGTGCGAACGGACCGGCTTACTCGCCCCAGTCTTCTTCGACCTCGGGCGCCAGCTCGAGGCGGACGGGGTTGGTGCAGGTGACCTCGAGCTCTGAGCCGCAATCTGTGCAGCGGGCGACCTGCCCGTTGAGGGGTGCGCGATCGAAGGCGACGCTCGCGTCGCACTCGGGGCAGGCGGCCTGGATGGTCTGGGTCGTGGACATGGCTTGGCTCCTTGTGTCTCTCTGGTGGGTTCTCTGCGGGTTCACGGGAAGAAAGCAACGAAAAAGAAAGCACCCCCGGAGGCGTCCGGGGGTGCTCGGTGTTCGGTCTTCTCGGCTTGAGCTCGCTAGCTCGCCCGGACCCAGTCCACCATCACAGCCCCGACGCCTTTGGCGTCTTTGGCTTTGATGGCTTTTTTCAACTGGGCGGTCAGCATCGTGGCGTCATCCTACGCGCATCGGGCGCGGTGTCAAACCGGTATCGGTCTCAACCCCCCCGCCTCTTGAGCGGGGCGGGGATCACTCCTCGAACTCTTCGAGGAACTTGGCCTCGGATTCGTCGGTGCCCGCAAGGACGATCTCGTGCCCCGCGATGAGGACGGTGTCCGCGGGCGGGTTGATGGAGATCAGCTTGCCCTGCTCGCGGAGGGCGACGATGGTGCACCCGGTTCGCTCGCGGACGCCGCAGCTGGCCAGGGTCTTGCCGTCGAGCGACTGCGGGACCGTGAGCCTGAAGATGTCGAATCCCTCGGTGACGGTGGCGATGCGGTCGCCTCGGATCTGGTTGAGGATGCTCGTCGAGCCCATCGAGGCGTAGGAGTGGACGAAGTCGGCCCTGGCGCTGTGGAGCGTGTCGGTGTTCTGCTCGAGCGTGGCTCGGCTGATGATCTGGATGTCCTTGCGGACGGATCGGCAGTAGATGGTCAGGTAGATGTTGAGGCTGTCGTCGTGCGTGGTGATCAGCACCGCGGGGGCCTCGCTCAGCCCTGCGCGCAGGAGGACCTCCGGGTCGCGGGCGTCGCCGACGATGCCCTGCTCGTTGGCGGGGACGCGGTCCTTGTTCAGGTCGACGATGCGCCAGGCGACGCCCCGCTCGGTGAGCGCGTTGGCGGCAGCGGTCCCGACGCGCCCGCCTCCGATGATCAGCACGGGGTTGATCGAGACGTTGTAGATGATGAAGGCCTCGTCGTAGTTGGCCAGCTGCTCCGCGGAGCCCGCCAGCACGAGGATCGTGTGCTCGCCCACGACGGTGTCGGGCAGCGCGGGGTGGTAGACGCCCCGCTGCCAGAGCCCGATGACGCTGACGCCCAGCTCGCTCAGGCGGTTCTCGCGGAGCGACTTACCCACCAGAGGCGTGCGGTTGGTGTTGGCCTCCGCGATGTGCAGCTCGTCGAGCTTGCCCACGACGTGGGTCACCGCGTCGCCCCCGACCATGCAGCGGGCGAGGGTGCGCCCCATCATGGTGCTCAGCTGCAGCACGCGCGTCGCGCCCGCGTGCTTGAGGATCGAAGCGGCGGTCGGGCTCGTCGCCAGCGCGACGATGGGCACGCTGGGCGAGACCAGGCGGACCAGGAACGAGACGTTCGTGTTGACGACGTCGTCGTTGGTCGCGACCACGAGCGAGGCGGTGTCCGCCTTGGCCAGGCGGTACGTCTCGGGGCTGTCCAGGGGCCCGAACATGACGCGCAGGCCCATGTCGTGGTGCTTGGAGGCCTCGTCGAAGTCCGACATGATCAGCACGTAGCCGACGTCGGCCTGCTCCAGCCTGCGGATCAGGGCCGCGGTCACCGGGCTGTAGTGCGTCAGGATCACGTGGTCGCGCGTCTCGGGCGGGAGCTCGCGGGGCGTGCGCGCCGCGGCCTGCGCCTCGACCCAGGGCGCGTAGAAGAACTGGATGATGGTAAAGGGCAGGAGGATCAGCAGGAAGACAATGCCCGTCGCAAGGACGAGTATCGAGAAGATGCGACCAAGGTCGCTCTCGAACGTGATGTCGCCGAACCCGAGCGTGGACATCACGGTCAGGGTCCAGTAGAAGCCCGTGACCCAGCTGTGCTTCTGGTTCTCGTGCATCATGATGAAGTGGAACACCACGCTGTAGAGCACGATCAGCGAGAGCAGGATCCCGATGAACTTGATGAGCGCGCGGATGTTCCGCTGCGTCCGGCGCTCGCCGAAGAAAACCAGGACTTGCGTGGTGCTGAACTTCATAGGCGACGTATCCCCGAGTACGACCCGCGCTGACCGAACAAGAGTGCGCCCCGCGCGTGCGCTCGGGGTGATCCCGGGCGCTCGGAGGCTGTTCGTACGAGGATACCACGCCCGGGCGATGCGGGCCGAAACGCAGAACCCCGCCCGATCCCGGGCGGACGATCGCGTGCGCCAAGACCGAGTTTGTGCGCTTTTGGGGCGAATGCGCCGTCGCTGCGCGCAGACTGGCGGTGGTGCGCCGCGTTGCGTTTGATGCGTGCGCCCCGGGCCCCAGGATGTCCGCCAAAGGAGGCGGACGATGAGCGAACCGATGCTGGAAGTGCCGATGGGCGTGAGCGAAGAGGCGTGGGCACGCCTGGCCAGAAGGTCGGGCGAACAATGGGAGATCGACGAGCGCAACCCCGATGGCGAGGTCATCGGCACCGCGTACCGACGCAGCGACGGGAGCAAGTCGTTCCGCACCGGGGGCAAACGCGGGCTGATCGTCGCCTGGCCCCTGGACCCCTACGCGGGCAGCTCGTTTGCGGACCCGGTCTTTGTGTGCGAGGGCGCCAGGTTCAGGCTGACGGTGCCCAGGCACCCCATCCCATACACGCGATCCGGGAGCACTCGTTGCTGAAGCATCAGACAACGTCGAATTGGTGGCGCCAGCCCGCGCCGAGCGTCACGGCGAGCCATCAACCATTTCAGATCGGGGAATCTCGCACCCCCATCTGCCCAAAGGGCGCGGGTCGGTGCAGATCAAAGAAGTGGGCGGAGAGGGATTCGAACCCCCGAAGGCGTTAGCCGACAGATTTACAGTCTGTTCCAATTGTCCACTCTGGCATCCGCCCATCGTGGGTTCAGGCCCTCTGGCCTGGGTGGAAATGTAGGTTCCAACCCCCCCATCGGCAAGGAGACCCGGAAACCGACGCTCAGGCCTTCTCAGGCTTGGTCCAATCCCAGTCCGGGTCGTTGTGGAGTTTGGTCGCCCCCTGGCGGATGCACCGCAGGCAGATGACCGCCTCTTCGTAGGCGGGGCTCTGCCAGCAGCGGTCCTTGCGCTCTTCGATGCACATCGTGCAGGTGTACCCGGGGGGCAGCGAGGTCTGCTCCTCGAGCACCACAAAGCGGTACGCCAGTGTCAGGCAATCGCCCGAGATCAGGCTGCCCCGGTGCCCCTCGACCAGTGGGAACGCGCCGTCCCACGCCTTCCGCGAGAAGTCGCACATAAAGTCGGTGGTCTGCATGTTCTCAGGATCGGCGCCGGCTCGCTGCATGGGGAAGTCTAGAAGGGGAACGAGGCACTGGGCACGATCCCCGGTACCACCACCCATCTCCGATCCCCGGTGCCACCACCCATCTCTGATGGGTGGTGCCGCCCGTTCCACGCGCCTCACACGCATCACCGATCAGAGATCGGTGATGGCACCGGGATCACGGCAGGCTCAGCACGATGTCCGCAAAGCGGTGCCCGAGCTCGATCATGCCTTCCTCGCTGTAGTGGATCCCGTCGGGCAAGAGTCCCAGGTCATCGGTGTTGAACCAGTAGACGTTGGGGATGTTGCCCGCGACGCTGACCTGGGCGTCGCGCACCATGTCCGCGTGGGGCTGGCCCGCGTCGCGGATCCGCCCCAGGATAAAGGGCATCTCCGGGTCGCCCAGGAAGTACCGCATGCTGGCGATGAAGCTCGTCAGCTTGCCCGCGTACGCCTTGGCGCGGTAGCGCTTGTCCGCGTCGCTCTCGCCCTGCATCCAGAGGAAGCCCTCGACGTGGTAATCCAGCCCCATCGCGTTGAGCCTGGTCAGAGCATCCGCGATCCGGTCCTGCAGCGCGTTCCACAGAATTCCGCCGCTCGGGAACTCGCGGTTGGGCGTCGTCCAGTACTCGAACATGTCCGTGCCCCCCACGGCGAACTTGATGATCACCACGCGCGATTCGGGGTTCATGACCATCATGTCGCTGCCGAAGGAGAGCTCAGGCCCGAAGTAATACTGCGGCGCCGAGTCCGAGCACGAAGCGCCAGAGGTGCCCGATTTGAGGGCCTGGAATCCGGGCGTGGAGCTGTTGCCCCAGTAGAGCATGACATCGGCAAGCTCGGACTGCCACATCGGGTCGACGTTGCGGACGTCGTCGCACCCGGCCATGTTCGACTGCCCCGCCATGATGTACACCTTCAGCGCGCCCGGCTCGGGCTCGGGGCGATCGGGCGGGTCGAGTCGGACGTTGCGGATCGAGAAGAGCTCGTCGTCCTGGGCGCTGGTGTCGCCGATGATCCGGATATCTGTCAGACGGGCGAGGACGTCCTGGAATTCCTGGGAAGTCGGGCTGCGCCCCTCGCCCACGAAGTTCCAGCTCTCGGTCTCGTCCAGCCTGATCGAGTAGCTGTGGAAGACATCCGGAGCCGTCGGGCGTGAGAGTGTCACTTTGAACGTGTACGTGCCGCCCGGTGTCTCGCCCGAGATGCGGACCTTGGGATCGCTCGGGGCGTACTTGAGGGCCGAGGTGCTCATCTCGAAGGAGAACGTCCCGCCGTAAGCGGGCGTCAGGTTGCCCAGATACTTCGAAGGGGCCTTGAAGGCCATGATCCCGGTGTGCTCATCCCGCTGGGAGATCACGCCTGTCTGCCAGAGCACGGGGGCGTTGCGGTTGGCAACGGTCACCCAGCCGTCGTCCCCGGCGCCAAAGTCACTGACGGCAATCTGGGCGCGGGTTTCGGCTGCGGTCAGCAGACCGATCGCGCACACGAGCAGGGCGAAGCCTCGCACGAGAGTCATCGGAGCATTCCTTTGCTACTGTCGATGTCGCAGGGACACAAACACCGGACTTTCCCCGGCGCCCGGAGAGGGAGCCCTGTCGGGACGTCGGGGGGAGTTTCGCTCGAAAGGATACTGCGCGTCAGCGAGAACGCAAAGTGAATTCTCAGATTCCGTCCCGGATCTGCCGCAGATATCGGGCGTGCCCGACCGGTAACCGGTCGGACGTCGGCGCGATCACTCCGCAGCGCGGACCGCGTTGATCACGATGTCCATGTCCGCCTGGTTGGCGACCCCGTCGCAGTTGAGATCGACCGGGTTCTGGGTCCACTCGTACAGGTCGTCGATGTCCGCCTTGCCGTCGCGGTTGACGTCGCCCAGCGGATCGAGGAAGACAGAGAGCCGGTCCGCGAACCGCTGGCCCAGCGTGATCATGCTCGGGTCGTCGTAATGGATCCCGTCCGGGAGCCAGGGCAGGTCGTCCGTGTCGAACCAGCACGTGTTCGGATCCGCAGACGCGACCGCGACCTGCGCGTCCCGCACCTTCTGGATGTGCGGCTGGCCCGCGTTGCGGACCCGCCCGAGCACGAAGGGCATGTCCGGGCGCCCCGTGTGCGACCGCATGCTGGCGATGAAATTCGTCAGTTTCGTCTGGTAGGCGTTGGCCCGGAACTGCTTGTCACCGTCGCTCTCGCCCTGCATCCAGAGAAACCCGTCGATCTGGTACTCGTAGCCCATGGCCAGCAGGTCGTTCAGGGCGGTGTCGATCGTCAGCTTGAGCTGGTTCCAGAGAGGCCCGCCCATCGGGAACTCGCCCGTGGGGGTCGTCCAGTCGGCATACAGGTTCGTCCCGCCCACCGCGTATTTGATCAGGAGCACCTGCTCGCTCGGGTACATCCCAACCAGCTCGCGCCCGAACGAGAGCTCGGGCCCGAAGTAGAACTCCGGCGCCGGGTTCGAGCACGAGGCCGTGGACGTCCCGGGTGTCAGCGGCAAGAAGCCGGGGTTTGGCGACTGCATGTCCCAGTACAGCATCGGCTCGTAAAGCGTGTCCTGCCAGGTGGGGTCGAGGTTGCGGACATCGTTGCACCCGGACATGTTCGACTGCCCCGCCAGGATGTACACACGCACGCGCGCCGGGTCGAGGCGCACCGAATCGATCGCGATGTAATCATCGCCCGCGGACTGGGCGTCGCCGATGATCTGGAGATTGGTCAGCCCGCCCATCACCTCTCGGAACTCGGCAGCCGTCGGCGCGCGGGCCTCTCCGACGACCTCCCAGGGCTGCGTCTCCACGAGCCCGATGCGATAGCTGTGGAACACGTTCGCCCGCAGCGGAGACGCGAGCAGAAACTCGAGCGTCAGGCTCCCCGCGCTGGTCGTCCCGGAGAGGCGAACCTTGGGGCGACTGGGAGCGAAGGCCTGCTGCGAGGTCATCAGCTCGAACGAGAGCTCGCCCCGGTACCCGGCTGCGACATTGGACACAAAGGCGGGCGGGGCGACGAACGCCATCTCGTCCGCATCGATGTCCTGCTGGGTGATGAAATCGCCAAAGTGCTGAACCGGTGCCCCGCCGTTGCCGGCTGTGGTCCAGCCCTCATCGCCGAGCGTGAAATCGCTCTCTGAGAGCTGGGCCGAGACCGAGCCCGCAAGGAGCGTGGTCATGACCAAAAAGAGACTGAAAGTTTCGCGCATGATGTGCATCTGCGTTCCTTCGCTGCGAGCCGTTCTGGTCCCCAGAACGCGATAACTGGCTCACCGGCGCCTCATCCGGTGCGTGCACCGAGACCCCGGGAACCGACTCCCTGATACCGAAAGTATGCTATCGACGCCTAAATCAGGCAAGCAAACCCCAAGCCTGAAGGCTGTCTAAGTGCTGTCGGGTTTGAAGGGCCTGACCCAATTCGCACGTCCGAGAACCACCGAATGCAGTGAGGCGCTTACAGATACCGCCCCGTGAGCTTGTGCGTCTTGAGCACCTCGGCTCTGCTCAGCAGCGGCATCCGCACCGCGTTCTTCAGATGAGGCTCGACCATCGCGCGAAACTGGACCTGCTGTTCCGCAATCGGGAGCATTGCGTCGATCACACTCAGACCGCGCTCGTCGACGAGACGCTCGTATTCCTCGTAGATCCGACCCTGGAAAAGACGGAAACTCTGGTAGGGGTCTTCGCTCAGCCCGAGGTCCATGCCCGCTTCGTAGTACTTCAGCTCAGGGCGACCGTGCAGGATCCGACCCAGCGCCACCTCCAGCGGCAGTCGGAAATAGACCGCCAGATTGGGCTTGGGCGCGTAGCGGTACATCCTGCGGACATAGTCGCGATCCATCCCTCGAGCCGCGTCGCGAGCGAAAGCCGTGTAGATATACCGGTCCGCAAAGACGACACCGCCCGCGCGCAGCGAGGGCAGGATCTCGCCCTCGAACCGGTCGGCAAAGTCCGCCGCGTGGATCAGCGAGAAGGTCAGCGGGCTGAGCTGACGCGTCGCCTTGCCCCGCTTGGTCGTCTCACGGACGAGGTCCGACGAGTTCCACTCGCTGAAGTAGGAGCAGTACCCGAGCGAAGCGACCCACTTTTTGAGCAGGTCCATCTGCGTGCTTTTGCCCGAGCCGTCGAGCCCCTCGACCACGATCAGCGTGCCCGGCAGGGGCTCAGCCATATAGGGCTTGTAGCTGACCCGACGGGCCATCGGGCCTGGGCTCTCGCCGCCGCTGGAGTCGTTCCACCGGATCACGAGCTCACGCTTGAAGACCTCAGCCATGAGGTCCGACTTGCGCTGCGCACCCTCGATGCAGGCGGTCGGGTTGGTCTTGCTCATCGCAAGCACGCGGAGCGTTTTGTCTTCCAGTTCGATACGCACCGATTCGACATCGCGGGAATGCGTGCGATCGAGCCCGTCGGCGACCCTCAGAATCGCCGCCAGCTGCGGCGCCGATTCCTGGTTCTCGCCCGAGAGTCTCTTGAATTCCTCGTGTTCCTTGCTGGGCAGGCTCTTGCGGTGGTAGCGAGCGATGACCGCGATCAGCTCGATCTCTTCCTGCGTAAACCCCGCCAGCCCGCTGTGGATGATCAGGTGGTAGCTGTGCCTGTGGTGACGTGTGTAGTTCATCACCATGCCCACGTCACGCAGGATGGCAGCCGCTTCGAGGATCTCCCGGTACCGCTTGTGATTGGGTATCAGCTCCAGGTCGGCAAGCTGGTCGTAGATGCTGGTGGCGAGCTTCGAGACGTGGATGGCGCCCGGGATGTTCACGCCGCAACGATCGGCAAACTCGATCGCTGTCGCAAGCGTGGGCAGGGCCCCCGCCGCGATCGCAGACGGCGCCCCCGCCAGCTCGTCGATCATCTCAAGGATGATCCCGTCCCGCACGCCCCGATCGTGCACGCGGACCTTGTCGACTTTGAGAGCCTCGAGCATCGCTTCCATGATCACCAGGCCCGAGACGATAATGTCGTTGCGGTCGGAGCTGAGCCCCTGGATCGAGTCACGCTTCTCGACGGGCAGCTCGGTGAGCTGGTCGATGAACTCGCGGATCTCCTTGAGACTGACCTCGTGCCCGCGGGTTGAGCTCGGCACAAGCCCGTAGCTCTCGCTGCCCGGCTGAGATCGGAGGCTCATCGCCGCCAGCGTCGTGATCGTCCCGCCCGTGCCGATCAGCACATCAGGCAGCTTCTCGAAGCGCTTGACCTCCTCGGCGACCGCGTCCTGCACGAAGGCCCGCAGCTCCTTGAGCGCCTTGCCCTCGCCCGGTCCGCAGGGGCCGAACTGCTCGGTCAGTCGCACAGCCCCGAGCTTGAGCGGGTGCACGGATTTGATCTTGCCGTCGTCGAGGCTGACCAGCTCGGTGCTCCCGCCGCCAAGGTCGGCAATCGCCACGGACATGCCCGTCAGATCGATCTCGCCCGCGACCGATCGACAGGCCAGCTCGGCCTCGCGCTCGGCGCTGATCACCTCGACCGTGTGCCCGGTGCGGGCGCGGATCATCTCGACAAACTCGGTCTTGTTCTCAGCCTCTCGGACCGCAGCGGTCGCGACGATCCTCAGCCGGCGCACGCCAAAGCCCTTGGCAATCTCGCACATGTGCGCCACCGACTCGACAGCCGCGGCCATGGCGTCGGGGTCCAGCTGCCCGGGGTTTGCCGACTTGCGCCCGAGCCTTGGCATCGCTTTCTCGTCATCGATCACCCGGTACCCGCCCGAGCGAGGGGCGTCGGCGATCACGAGGCGGACGGTGTTGGTCCCAACGTCGATCGCTGCGAGGCGCGAGGCACGCTGGCCTGAAGTTGGCTTCGGGAATTCGTACGAGAGCATGGTCATGACTCAGCTCCCCTCTCGCATGCTGACCGAGCTCGGGCGAACGCCCGTCCGGTGCAGCACCCGCTTGACCGAGTCCTTCAGATCGTTGAACACTTCGGGCATGTCGCGGTTGGCGTCGATGCGCTGCAGCTCGAAACGCTCTACCAGCGAATCGAACACCTTCAGCACCCGCCCCTGGTACTTCATGAACGAGTCGTAGATGTCCCGCTCCTCGAGGAAGTCCAGCCCCGATTCCCAGTAGTCGAACCCGCCACCGGCGAGCACGCGCGGGATGAGGTTCTCGACCGCCACGTCCAGATAGAACACAGCGTCCGGGATGGGCGCAAAGCGGTAGATATCCTCGACCCATTCCGGATCCGATCCGCGGACGATCGACCTTGCGAGCGACGCGAAGATGTACCGGTCCGTCAGCACCACAAAGCCGGCCCGCAGCGCCGGGATGATCTCGTTCTCCACCCGGTCGGCAAAGTCGGTCGCGTAGAAGAGATCCATCGTCAGCGGCCCGAGCGTGTGCCCCTCTTTGGCCCGCTGGAGGCCCTCTCCGGCAAGCCCGGACCGTGTCAGCGCCGATCGGACCACGCCGTAGCCGTCGTTCTCGAGCCACTCGTTGAGCAGCGCGATATGGGTCGATCGTCCGACGCGGTCGGTGCCCTCGACGCAGATCAGCGCGCCGGGAAACTCGCTCGTATCGACCGGCCCCGCCCCGGTAAATGGGTACTGCTGCCCGTACGAAAGACCGCGGTAGCCGGTCTCTTCGAGCTGCCCGTTGGTTTGAGGTGATGGGTGCATGCTGTCTCCGGTCGGAACCCGGAGATCATAGACGCCCGCTGGCCAGGCACCCGGAGAAAGGCGCTCTTCACTCGGCGTTGACCGTTTCTTCAAACATCGCCTCGACGAACCGGTCCGGGTCGAAGGGCTGCACGTCGTCGGGTGTCTCGCCCACACCGATGAGCTTGACCGGCAGATCCGTTTGCTGGCGGATGGCAACGACCATCCCGCCCCGCGCGGTGCCGTCGAGCTTGGAGAGGAAAATCCCCGTCACACCCGCGGCCAGCGTAAATCCCTCGGCCTGGCGGAGCGCGTTCTGCCCCGCGGTCGCGTCGAGCACCAGCAGCACTTCGTGGGGCGCCCCGGGGACCTGTTTTGCAGCGACCCGCTTGATCTTGGAGAGCTGGTCCATGAGCCCCGCCTGGGTCTGGAGCCTGCCTGCGGTATCCAGGATGATGACATCCACCCCACGCGCCACGCCCGCCGAGCACGCGTCGAACGCGACCGCAGCCGGGTCGCTTCGCTCATGACCCTTGACGATGTCCACGCCCAGACGCTCGGCCCAGATCTCAAGCTGGCGGACAGCGCCGGCCCGGAAGGTGTCGCACGCCCCGAGGAGCACGGTCTTGCCGTCCTGCGTGAACTGGTGTGCGATCTTGGCGATGCTCGTCGTTTTGCCCGCGCCGTTGACACCAGTCACGAGCACCACCGTCGGCCCGGTCTCGGCGAGGTTCAGGCGCCGGTCCTCTTCGGGCCACATCGCCTTGATCTCGCGCTTGAGATAGTCCAGCGCGTCCTCGCCCTTGGTCATCTCGCCCTTGCGGTAGGCCTCGCGGATCCCGGCGCTGAGCGTACGAGCAGCGGTGACGCCCACGTCCGCGCGAATCAGGCGGGCCTCGATCTCCTCGATCAGTTCCTCGTCGAGCTTCCGCCCGCGGAGGAGCGAGACAATCCCCCCGAGGCTCTGGCGCGTCTTGGCCAGGCCCGAGCGGAGCTTGCTCACGACAGACTTGAAGATCGCCATGCGCTACGACTCCGCCTCTTCGCTCACTTGGGCGCCCGATTCGAGCACGCGCCTGAGCAGTTTGTCGAGGATCGCGTTGACGAACGCGGGCGATTTCTCCGTGCTGAATTCCTTGGCCAGCTTCACCGCCTCGGCGACCGCTGCCTTGGGCGGCGTCGTGCCCCGCGTCATCTCGTAATACGAGAGCCGGAGCAGCGCCCGGTCCACCGCGGGCTGGCGGTGCACGGGCCACTCGGGGGCCAGCTCCGCGACCGCGTCGTCGGCCTCGCCCCGGAACTCGAATGCCTTGCGCGCCAGCTCCAGCGCCCTGTCCACCTCGCCCGGCTTGATGTCCTCGTCGATATCGATCGACTCGCGGATGCGGTCGAGTTCGGCGTCCTTGACAGCATCGAGCTGGTAGAGGGCCTGGAAGGCGAGACGACGGATCGTGCGGGGTGTGGCCATGCGGTGGGTCAGTTCTCTGATTTGTCCTTGGGAACAGATGTCTCGAGTCGTTCGACACGACAGGGTCGCCCTTCAGCAACGGCACGACGCACCGAGCCGATCGAGGCGAGCGTGTCCATCAGAGCCGCGGCGGCCTCCTGGCCCTTGTTGCCCTTGGCCCCACCAGAACGCGCCTGAGCATGCTCGGGTGTCTCTGCGGTGATCAGCCCAAACGCGACCGGCACACCCGTCGAGAGCGTCACGTTCGTGATTCCCTGGGCGACCGCGTCGGCGATATAACGGTCGTGGAGCGTCTCGCCATGAATCAGGCAGCCGAGCGCCACGATCCCCTTATACGCCCCGGTCTTGGCGGCTGCGTCCGAGAGAGCGGTCAGCTCGAAGGCTCCTGGGGCGTCGATGACCGCGATTTGATCGCTCGGGATGCCCCGGTGCTCGAGTTCTTCCCTTGCCGCGTCCAGAAGGCGTGTGGTCACCGCCGGGTTGTACCGGCTGACCACGATCGCGATGGGCGAGAAGGGCTCCACAGAGGCGATGGTAGGCTCCGGGGCGGTAGGATCAGCCCATGCGAGGACTGATCCAGCGGGTAGCCCCCGTGCTGCAACTGACGCGGGTGACCGGCGCATTCTCTGCGGTCGCCAATGTCTGGTTCGTGATTGTCTGGACCCGCGCGTTCGTCGAGGAGCCGGGGACACGCCAGATCGCAGAGCGATCGCTCTGGGTGCTGCTCGGTGGCGGCGCGATCGCGGCCCTGGGTCTCTACGCCTTCGGGGCGGCACTCAACGACATCCTCGACGCCAAGCGGGACCGGACGCTCCGCCCCAACCGCCCCCTGGCGGCCGAGCGGATCTCCGAAGAGATCGCCATGAGCGTCGTCATCGGCACGCTCGTCTGTGCGATGCTGGGCTCGCTCGTGCTGGGCGCCGAGGCGGTCACGCTCACGTCCATCGCGGCGATCGGGATCACGATCTACAACGTCGCGGGCAAGTTCGTGCCCGCGATCGGGCTGCCCGTGCTCGCGCTCGTGTACGCAGGGCACATGCTGGCGCCCAACCACGCGTTGGTCTTCACCCTGCCCGTCTGGCTCGTGATGACCCACGCGATGGTCGTGGGCGGGCTGGCGCACACGATGGAGCACCGTGTACCCAGGTTGAGCACCCGCGCGGTGATGTTCGCGGTTGCCGGCTGGGCGGCCTGCTCAGCGGTGCTCCTGGCTCGCGGCGCTTCGGGGATCGAGGGCGGTGGCGTCTGGCCCACCTGGGTCCCATGGACATCGTTGATCTGGGTCGGGACCACAGCCGTGTTCTTTGCGCTGGTCTGCGTCCGACGCGTCAAGCGTCTTGGCTTCGGAGACAAATCGGGCGAAAAAGTCCGGCGTTACGGCACGCTCTGGCCCGCGGTCTACGCGTGCGCCTGGCTCGTTGGCGCAGGAAAGACAGCCGAGGCCTGGCCCCTGATCGGTCTGCTGGTGGTCGGTGTCCTGGGTATGACCATCCTGCGCGAGGCGTACGCGATCGTCGAGGAGCCCATCGAGTTTCGGCGCTGACCCGAACCGGTCAGTTCAGGTTGAAGATGAAGAAGATCGCCGTGAAGATCGAGTCGGCGATGATGATCGAGACGAGGCACTGCACAACCGTGTCGGTCGTGGCGCGTCCGACGCCCGCGGCCCCGCCCGCGGTCTTGAGCCCGTTGGCACACGCGATCGCGCCGATGAGCATGCCAAAGATCGCGGCCTTGATCATCCCGGTCCAGAAGTCCACGCCCTTGAGCTGGGCGAGCATGTTGTCCCAGAACGTCGAATAGGGGATCTGCAGCACGAGACGCGAAACCAGCATCGCCCCGCCCACCGCGACGATGTTGGAGATCATCGCCAGCGAGAACATGCTCAGGATCGAGGCGACCAGCCTGGGGACCACCAGAAACCGCACCGGGTCCAGCGCGTGAACCTCGAGCGCTTCGATCTCCTCACCCACCACCATGGTCCCGAGTTCCGCGGCGATCGCCGCCCCGGCAAAGCCCGTCAGCACGATCGCCGCCATCAGGGGCCCAAGCTCGCGCAGCACGGCCACCCCGATGATGTTCGCGACGAGCTGACGCGAACCGAACTGATCAAGAGGCGGAGCCATATTGAGCGCCAGGATCAGACCGACGCTGAACGAAACCAGAGAAACGATGAAGATCGATCGCACGCCGATGCGGATGATCTGAGTGCTGATCGCGCCGGTGCCCATCCGCTTGCGGCTGGCAAAGTTCTTGACGAACCATCGCAGCGCTTCGATGACCAGCAGCAGAACCGTGCCCGTATGGGTCACGATGTCGATCGCCCGCGAGCCCAGGCGGTGCACCGGGGCGAGGATCGCAGAACCCTTGGGTTGGGTCTTTGGTTCACTCACTGCATCAGGCTTCCATCGCGGCGTTGATGTCTGAACGGATCGTAAAGAACTGGTCGAGCCGGGCGATCTCGAAGATCGAGTGCACACGGTCCGTCAGCGCGCAGATCACAAGCTTGGCGTTGATTTTGCGAGCCAGCTGCATCGCCTCGACGAGCGTCGCAACGCCCGAGCTGTCCATGTAGGGCACCCCGGAGAGCTCGATGATCAGGCGATTGGGATTCTCTCCGATGGCCTTGCGGATGTCGTTTCGGAGCACGGGCGATCGGCTGAGATCGATATCCCCTGCGGGCTTGAGGATCGTCGCCCCGTCGCGGGTTTCCCAGACGACCTCGAGTTCGTTCTGACTAGCCATTGGCGTGCTCCCGCATATGTGTGGATTGTGAAGTGAGTGCTTTGATCATGGTCAGTCGCATGCCGACGGTTTCCCGGCATTCATAGACAACCTTGTCCATGACTTCACGGATGATGTGCACGCCAAGCCCCCCGGGCTTGACGTCGTCGAGGTCCCGCCCACAGATCGAGTCGGGGTCGATCTGCCTGGCTTCGTCCTCGATCGTGATGCGCAGCCCGGGTGCGCCTTCGGGGGTTTGGATCCAGATGGACATCCAGATGGGGCGGTCGAGCGCCCGCGCGTAGCCGTGGTTGATCACGTTGGCCAGCGCCTCGTCGACAGCCAGTGCGATCCGCCCCGATTCGTCCTGCCTGAACCCCAGCCGGCGCGAGAGACCGAGCACCAACTCTCGGGCTCCTGCGAGGTAGGTCGGGTCGCTGAGCAACCTGATCTCGATCACGGGTTTGGCCTGGCTCATGGATCGGCCCTCCGCAACGATGCCCCTGCTTGCTGCGCTTCGAACCAGGTCACCCAGCGCTCGGTGCCCTCTCGGCGCTGGGTATCGCTCCCAGCCGGGTTGTAGCCGAAGTCTTCGCCCGAGATCAGTTTGAGTGTGTCCGAGGCGACCAGACGCATCAGCGGGTCGTCGCTGGCGAGCATCCGGATCAGGGGTTCGATGGCAGTCGAGTCGCTCGTCCTGCGGGCCTTGGCGACCGCTGCGAGGCGATCCTGGGGCACGGGAGAGTCGAAATCGGCTTTCACCTTGATCTTGGGAGCGCAGCCGACAGGCAACGCCATTGGCGTGAAGATCATGAAGATGAGCAAGAGGGTCGTCCGCAGCATGACGTAGATCCTAAAGTCTCCGTTTCCACTCCGCTGGCGGACCAGCCCCGTCCGTTTGATGCTAGGAGCACCCTCACAGATGGCATCGACCAATCAGGCCCGTGACCCCCACCGAGACCCGCACGACGAGATCGTCCCGGTGCTCGACTGCGGCGGGCAGACCACGCAGCTGATCGCCCGAAGGCTCCGCGAAGCCGGGATCTATTCGATGATCCTGCGGTCCGACACCGCCGCCCGCGAGCTCAAGGCGATGAACCCCAAGGGGATCGTCCTCTCGGGCGGGCCGGCGAGCGTCTTCGATCAGAAGGCCCCGAAGATCGACCCCGAGATTCTCAATCTGGGCGTGCCCGTGCTGGGCATCTGCTACGGGATGCAGCTCGTCTGCCAGCAGCTCGGTGCGAATATCACGCCCGCCAGTCACCGCGAGTTCGGTCGCGCCAATCTGGAGATCAAAGACGACAGCGATCTCTTTGGTGCCGTGCCACAGCGGACCACCGTCTGGATGAGCCACGGCGATCAGGTGACCGACCTTGCCAGCGCCAAGATCGAGACCATCGCCTCGACCCCGACCTGCCCGCAGGCGGGCGTGCGGTACGCCCGGGACGACGTGCGGTTCTACGGCGTGCAGTTCCACCCCGAGGTCACGCACACGCCCCACGGCTCGGACATGATCCGGAACTTTGCCTACAACATCTGCGGGTGCAGCGGCACCTGGCACATGGCCGAGTTCGCCGAGACGGAGATCCAGCGCATCCGCGAGTTGGTCGGGTCGGACCGCGTGATCTGCGGGCTCTCCGGGGGCGTGGACTCTTCGGTGGTCGCGGCCCTGCTGCACAAAGCCATCGGCGACCAGCTGACGTGCGTCTTTGTCGACAACGGACTCCTCCGCAAGAACGAACGCAAGCTCGTCGAGACGACCTTCCGTGACCACTTCAAGGTTGACCTCCGCGTCATGGACGCGATCGCGCAGTTCCATGGCGACCTTGCGGGCGTCACGGATCCGCAGGAGAAGCGTCGTCGCATCGGGCACCGGTTTGTAGAGGTCTTCAAGGAAGCCGCTGAGGAGATCAAGGGGGCCAAGTTCCTCGCACAGGGCACGCTCTACCCGGACGTCATCGAATCGGGGCACGGGCACTCCGGGCAGTCTGCGAACATCAAGCTCCATCACAACGTGGGCGGGCTGCCCGAGGACCTTGGCTTTGAGCTGATCGAACCCGTCCGCGAACTCTTCAAGGACGAGGTCCGCAAGCTGGGCGAGGTGCTGGGTGTGCCCGACGCGATCCTCTGGAGGCACCCCTTCCCGGGCCCCGGGCTCGCGGTGCGTGTGCTGGGCGAGGTGAAGCCCGAGAAACTCGAAGTCATCCGCGAGTGCGACGAGATCGTGCTCGAGGAGATCATCGCGGCGGACCTGTACCGCCAGACGAGCCAGGTCTTTGCGGTGCTGCTGCCCGTGCAGTCGGTGGGCGTGATGGGCGACGGGCGGACGTACGAGAGCGTCGTCGCTGTGCGCGCGGTCGAGACGCGGGACTTCATGACCGCCGACTGGGCACGGATCCCGTTCGACGTGCTGGCTCGGATATCCAATCGCATCATCAACGAGGTGCGGGGCGTGAACCGGGTGGTGTACGACATCTCGAGCAAGCCGCCCGCGACGATCGAGTGGGAATGATCCGCGAGCTGACCATCCAGACGCCCGGGCGCGGGCTGCACGAGATCACGCGTGAGATCGAGGAAGTTGTGCGCGATTCTGGCGCAAGCGAGGGGCTCTGCACGGCGTTCATCCGGCACACGTCGGCAAGCCTGATCATCCAGGAGAACGCAGACCCGAGCGCCAGGCGTGATCTTGAGCGCTGGCTGGACACGTTCGTCCCCGATGGCACCGCGTTCGAACACACGGACGAAGGGCCCGACGACATGCCGAGCCACATCCGCTCGGTGCTGACCGCGACCAGCCTTGGCATACCGATTCTGCGCGGGCAACTCGCTCTCGGAACATGGCAGGGGATCTATCTCTGGGAGCATCGGCACGCGCCGCACACGCGGCGCGTGGTCGTGTATGTTTCACCATGAGCGCCCACGCACCCAAGATGCTCGGAGAGGGGCCAGATGTCCTGATCCGCCACCCGTCCGAGAGCGACCACGACGAATGGTGCAGACTCTGGGATGAGAGCTGGGCGTTCCTGGCGCCGTGGTTCCCAAAGCCCGCCAGCGAGCACGAGGGCGAGGCGGGTACAAGGTTTCGGCGCACAATGGAAGCTGTTGACAGCGCCACCGATCAGAGGCACCTGATCTGTCGAAAGGCGGACGGCGCCATTGTCGGGATGGTCAACCTCGGGCAGATCTTTCGCGGGCCCTTCTGCAGCTGCTACATGGGCTACTGGGTTGGCAAGGCATTCGTCAGGCAGGGCTTTGCGAGCCAGGGCATCCGGCTCGTGCTTGCCAGGGCGTTCGGGGATCTCGAACTCCATCGCGTCGAAGCCAATATCGTGCCGACCAATACCGCATCGATCGCGCTCGCGAAACGGATCGGGTTCCGAGAAGAGGGGTATTCGCCCGGCTACCTCAAGATTGCGGGCGTATGGCAGGATCACGTTCGCTATGCGCTCACTGCAGAGGATTGGCAGAGTATGAGCGCCGATCAGCCGAAGTAAGCGGGCTCGTTGCCGGGCCTCCACTTGATGTTGCAGCCCATGCTGGGCTTCTGGTCCGTGCCGACAAGCTCGCCCGAGACAACGGCATTGATTGCCCGGCGGAGGTCATTGCCCGTGATGGGCTCGTCGGTGCCCGGTCGGGCGTCGTCGAGCTGGCCCCGGTAGACCAGTCTTTGGTTCGAATCGAAGAGATAGAAGTCGGGCGTGCACGCGGCCATGTATGCCTTGGCGACTTCCTGGGTCTGGTCGAAGAGATAGGGGAATGTGTAGCCCCGCTTCTCGGCCTCCTCGGTCATATGGGCTGGCGCATCGGCGGGGTGCTTGATCGTGTCGTTGGAGTTGATCGCGACGACGCCAACGCCGTGGGCCTTGGCGTCGTGCCCGAGGCGTGCGAGCTCGTCTGCGACGTGGACCACGAACGGGCAGTGGTTGCAGATAAACATGACCAGGAGCCCGTGAGGTCCAAGGGCATCCTTGAGCGTGACGCGGTCTTCGCCTGTGCCTTTGTTGTAATTGGGCAGATCGAACTGGGGAGCCTTGGTGCCAAGCTCAAGCATGCTCGAAGGGGTGCGGGTCATCGGATTCTCCTCGCATGAGGCCCGAGCAAGCAGCCAGATTGGCTGCTGCGAGGGGCAACAGATCATAAGCGGAGCGGGAGGGATTCGAACCCTCGATACGGGTAAACCCGTATACCGGATTAGCAATCCGGCCCCTTCAGCCTCTCGGGCACCGCTCCGGGGGACGGCATGGTACGCCCCGGAAGGCAGGGCGGCACAAGAGGCTCAAACAGAAGTTTGTCCAGAATCGACCGACTCGGGAGCTCCCGGGCGGCTCAGCATCCTGCATTGAAGTTGGTGATCCACGCGTTGAAGTCGGCTGGGGTGCACATTCCATCCGAGTTCTGATCGCATTCGGGAGCGTTGGCGTTGAAAGCCGCGACCCAGGCTGTGAAGTCCGCGGGTGTGACCTTCCCGTCGTGGTTGACGTCTGCGAGGCAGGGGCACGAACTGCTGAAGGTGTTCCCGCCGCCAGAGGTGTAGTCCCCGACGATGTCATTGGGTGTATTGGCGCAGAACGAAGAGTCGGTGACCGTCGCTTCGACATCCAGGAAGGTGTCGAACCAGAGCGCCCCGCCCCCAGAGCCAGCTGTGTTGCCTTCGAAGGCACACCGTGTCACGGAGCCGGGATTCGATTCGGGATCGCTGGCGATCGCAACGGCGCCCGCACTGCCCCCGGACGCATTCTCGATGAACGAGCAGTCCTCGAGCAGGCAGGTCCCGAAATTTGCGTTCGAAGACAGGATCGCACCGGCGTTGTTGACCGCGGTGTTCGAATCGAACTCGCATCGGATCAGCTCGAGATCAGCGGCGAAGCCACCCGTGGCGATCGCGCCGCCCGATCCATCCGCCGAGTTTCCCACAAAGCTGCAGTCAATGAACGACGCGTTCGTATCGTCGAGAAAGAGAGCGCCGCCGTTGCCGGTCGATGAGTTGCTGATGAAATCGCAATTGAGAAAGTCGAAGGAACTGAGTGAGCAGTTCACGGCTCGGCTGTGGCAATCCATGAAGAGCGTGTCGATAAAGTCCGCGTAGCCGTTGTCGATTTCGACCCTTCCGCCCACAAACTCGCAGTCTGTCACGAGCAGGCCCGCAGCGCCGTACAGCGTCCCGGTCACGCGGAAGTTCTCCAATCGCCCTTCATCGAACTGGAAGTCGCCCGCGATCACGGTTTCCGAGGGTGTCGCACCGGCGCCAAGAATCGTAATCGTGTCGAAAGCGGAAAAGTTCCCGGCGTACGTCCCGGGAGAGACCAGGATCGTGTCGCCGCTGGAGGCTGCGTCGACCGCCTCCTGGATCGTCGCGTACTCGGCTGGTACGAAAAGGATGTCGGCCATGGCCGCAGAAGAGAACGCACAAAGCCCGGCGAACGCCAGCATTGATCTGAGCATTTCCATTCTCCTTTATTTTCAGCCTACAACAGCTTTTTCGAGGCTCCTCCTCTTACAGGTTTGTATCCCTGATTTCGCCTGCTTTCTTGCCTGGTTTTCCCAAATCCGGGGATGTGAATTTGCACCAAAGCACTCCACTTCGCGTGCGCATACATATTGAATACTTGCTCCAAAACATCCGTAGAACGCGAACATTGCGCGCGACCTGCATGGATTGGTCAGATCACATCCACACAAAGCGAGTGTTCATAAGACAAACCGAACCCAACTCCGGGTCCGGCCTGCCAATGGGGCAAGGGGAATGGTGTTTGTGCGAGGAGAATGAACGCTCGGATCAGGCCTCGTCGCTCGGGCGCCGTTCCAGGAGAGCGCGGAGCTGCTTGTTCTCACGGCGGGTGGCTTCGAGATCGAACACGAGGTATTTGACGCTCACACGGAGATAGTCGAGCGAGTCCTGGAGTTCGGAGATGGTTTTCTTCATCTGCTCGTGGCGGCCACGGGTTTCGGAGGCGATCTCCTTGAGCTTGCCCTGCTGGTCGCTGGGCAGGGTGTTGATCTTCTCGAGAAGCTTGTTGAACTGATCTTGGAATTCACGCTCGCTCATGGTCTTCTCCTGCCTGTCTCTCGTGATATGTGTCGCGACCGCCGTGCATGGACGCGTATGAGAGAGGACAGATCAACGCCGATGCCCGGCGTGCCAGAAGGGGAGCCATCGAGATGCCAGTCCGGGAAAACCGCTTCCCATCCGCTCAGATCGGTGAGACGGGACGGAGTGCCCGGGCTGTGCGGGCGGCTCCGATTGGCCGGTTGGCTGGGATGATGCGTGGAGTCAACGTCGGGCGAGTGCACGACGCAGCGCATGCTGCCCCGCCTCGGGTGCCTTGGCGGTGATCACGGCGAGCCTGGCCTTGTCCATGCGGGCGAGCTGGGAGCCGAGTTCCCCCGCGTGGCGATCGAGTGCCCGGCGGAAGGCGGCGAACTGGATCTCCAGGTCGTGGCGCAGAAACCGGGACAACGGATCGGCGAGCCCTGTTTGCATTGCGGCCCAGTCGAGCAGCGAGCCGCCCTTGTCCGAGAACCGGTAGAGCCCGAGGGTCGTTTCCAAGCGCTTTGGGAGCGAGATAAATGGATCGACGGCATCGTCCGGCAGGGCTGCGAGCTTTTTGGTGAGATCTGCATCAGTGTCGGGCGAGCTGTGTGACAGGGCAGGCTTCGGTTCGGCCTGAGCAACGGGATTGGGATCGCCCGCGGCCTTGCGGATGTTGGCGACTGCGGCGGCGAGGGTTTTGATGCCCGCACGCTCGAAACGGATGGTCAGACGCTGGCTCGGACGCCCTTCCACGACAATGGGCTGGACCGAGGTGATCTGGCCCACCCCCCACTCGGGACGATCGGCGTGGGTGACACGGTCGCCAAAGGACCAGGAAATCGCAGCCATGAAAGCCTCACAGGGGATTCGACCGGCCGCGAGCGTCCCCCGACGAGGGCGGCCAGGCACTATCCGATGGTGAAAAGAGGCCCGAACGAACGGGCGAAGCCCTCCCGGCTCGTCAGAGCCAGGTGGGATGCGTATGATCGTGCCCCGCTTGGGTGGGTCTGTCAAGCCCGAAGGTGCACAGACTCCACCCCGCGACGAGAGCCACCGATTATGATCGAAGCATTCAAGAGCGAAGAGATCGTCGATAAGTTCGGCGGTCGGTTCCGTCTGACCGCGGTGATCCAGCGCCGCCTCGTGCAGCTCATGGACGGCGCCCGCCCGCTGATCGAACGCGACGGGCGCTCTGACCTCGAGCTGGTCGTGCAGGAGATCCTCGAGGACAAGATCGAGATCGTCGAGTCCGAATCTGGCGGCTTTGCGGTCGTCGCGCAGGACGAAGAGCCCCTGCTCTGACCCGATCCCCGCGACCCGAGGGATTCGCGTGAGCACATCGAATCTGTTCTTAGCCGACCGACGCATCATCCTTGGTGTGTGCGGCGGCATTTCTGCGTATAAGTCTGCGATGCTTACGAGCAGGCTGGCTCAGGCCGGCGCGTCTGTGACTGTGCTGATGACCGAATCCGCGACCCGATTCGTCACGCCGGTGACGTTTCAGGCTCTCTCGGGTCAGCCCGTGTACACGAGCAGTTGGGATCACATCGAGTCGAGCGATCCACAGCACATCGCAACGGCGAGCGCCGCGGATCTGGCGATCGTGGCGCCGTGCACGATGGATTGCCTCGCTCGTCTTGCCACCGGGCGAGCCGACGACGTGGTCACACTGGTGCTCAGCGCAGTGGATCGGCAGAGAACGCCTGTCCTGCTGGCGCCCGCGATGAACGAGGTCATGTGGGGGCAGCCGGCCACGCAGCGGAATGTCGAGACACTCCGAGGGGACGGCTATGCCTTCGTCGGCCCCGATTCGGGCTGGCAGGCGTGCCGAGCGGTGGGTCCCGGGCGGATGGCCGAGCCGGAACTGATCCTGGAAACAATCCGAGCCCTGCTTGGCTGACTCGCTGGTATGTCGATGGCTATCATGGACCCAACCGTCGGAGAGGTGGCAGAGCGGTTGAATGCGCTGGATTCGAAATCCAGTTGGGCCTCCGGGTCCACGGGGGTTCGAATCCCCCCCTCTCCGCTTTCTTGTTCGATATGACCTGCAGTGTCCCCCGTACCTCGCCAGAAATGGCGAGTATCCCGGGGGATTTTGCTTTATTGGCAAGTCTCGGAGACTGTTGGACTGTTCGCGATGGAGTTGATTTGGGCCGGATTTGGGCGAGTGTCTCTCGGGGCGATATCGATGAGGTCCCGGCGCGAGTTCAGGCGTTTGAGGTAGCTCGGCAGAGACCGAGTAATCTGGCCTGGCGAGTCCAGTCGAGATGCTTGGCCGCTTCGACGAGGTCATCGAGGGTGACGCTCGGAGCGAGTGTGCCGGTCAGCGCATGACGCATGATTTCTGGTCCGAGATTGATCAACGGCAAGACTGTCATCATGCGCGACCGTGCGATGCCGCGGCTCTCGGTGAATGGCTTGATGTGCTCACCCGACGAAACCAACTCATCGTGCCAGCGATAGGCGAGGCCGATCGCCTCAACGATGTGCTGCTTCGGTACTGGTATCGATGGGATCGTTAGGTCTTTGCCATCGGGCGAGAGGAGAAGTCGTCGGCCGTCGGCGCGGAGAGTGTAGCTTACGGATCGGAATGCGATGAGATTCGTGATCGGAGGTGTAACCGGGCTTGCTGCTAACCGCTCCAACCCAAGGACGGAGTTGTCATCTTCGGGCGCCCATTCGCTCGAACGTACCCGATGCCCCGCCCTCTCCCGGGAACAGGAACTCTTGCATGCCCGACTCAGGTCCCAATCGCATCACCTCGGAACGTGCTCGTCTCGGTTTGCCAGCTCGAGAGCTCGACGCTTGGAGGCTTTGGGGGCCCTACCTGAGCGAGCGTCAATGGGGGACTGTCCGCGAGGACTACAGCCCCGACGGGAACGCCTGGGACGACTTCCCGCACGACCACGCTCGCTCACGGGCCTATCGGTGGGGCGAGGACGGGATTGCCGGTTTCTGCGACAACCAGCAGCGTCTCTGCCTCTCTTTGGCCCTCTGGAACGGGAATGATCCGATCCTGAAAGAGCGGCTTTTCGGGCTGACCAACCGCGAGGGGAACCACGGCGAGGACGTCAAGGAGCTCTACTACTACCTCGATGCCACGCCGACGCACTCGTACCAGCGGATGCTCTACAAGTACCCGCACGCGGCATTCCCGTACGAGTCGCTGGTCACGGAGAACGCCCGGCGCGCTGTGCACGAGTCCGAGTTCGAGCTGTACGACACCGACGCGTTCGACGAGGACCGGTACCACGACGTCGCGGTCGAGTACGCCAAGGCTGGGCCCAGCGACGTGCTGATGCGCATCTCGGTCCGTAACCGCGGCCCCGAGCCCGTGACGCTGCACGTACTGCCGCAGCTGTGGTTCCGCAACACGTGGTCGTGGGACGCGGGCGCGCCGAGGCCCTCGATCGAGTCCGAGTCCGACACGCACGTGCGCGCGATGCACGACGAGCTGGGTGAGTACCACGCCTGGATCGACGCGGACGCGCGCGTGCTGGTGTGTGAGAACGAGACCAACCGGCCCCGGCTCTACGGCGTGGAAGCCCCGGGCCCATTCAAGGACGGCATCAACGATTGCGTGCTGCACGGCGACGAGTCGGCGGTCCGCCGATCCGGGCGAGGCACCAAGGCGGCGTTCCACCGCGTGCTGCAGATCCCGGCGGGCGGAACGAGCGTGGTGCGTGTCCGGCTGCGCGAAGGCCACCTGAGGAAGCCTTTCGACGGCTTTGACGAGCTGGTGGACACCCGGCGCGCCGAGGCTGACGCGTTCTACGAGGATCTTCAGAAAGGCGAGCCCGACCCCGAGATCCGCGCGGTCCAGCGCCAGGCCTATGCCGGCATGCTCTGGAGCAAGCAGTTTTACTATTACGACGTGCCACGCTGGATTGAGGGCGACCCCTCGCAGCCCGCGCCCCCGGCCTCGCGCCGCGCGGGGCGAAACCGCGACTGGGAGCACCTCAACAACGCAGACGTGCTCTCGATGCCCGACGCGTGGGAGTACCCGTGGTACGCCGCGTGGGACCTCGCGTTCCACTGCATCCCGCTGGCCCACCTCGACCCCGACTTCGCCAAGAGCCAGCTCGTGCTGCTCACGCGCGAGTGGTACATGCACCCGAACGGACAATTGCCCGCCTACGAATGGGCCTTCGGCGACGTGAACCCTCCCGTGCACGCGTGGGCCACGTGGCGCGTCTTCGAGATCGACCGCGCCCGACGCGGTGACGACGGTGACCTCGGCTTCCTCGAACGCGTCTTCCACAAGCTCATGCTCAACTTCACCTGGTGGGTCAACCGCAAGGACACCGACGGGCGCAACATCTTCCAGGGCGGCTTCCTCGGGCTGGACAACATCGGCGTTTTCGACCGCAGCGCCCCGCTGCCCACCGGCGGGCACATCGACCAGGCCGACGGCACGAGCTGGATGGCGATGTACAGCCTGAACCTCATGCGCATCGCGCTCGAGCTTGCCCGTCACAACCACGTTTACGAGGATATCGCCACCAAGTTCTTCGAGCACTTCCTGCACATCGCCGAGGCGATGAACAACATGGGCGGGCGGGCCGTCGGGCTCTGGGACGACGCCGACCGCTTCTTCTACGACGTGCTGCACACGCCCGACGGCGGGGTCACCCCGCTGCGTCTGCGCACGATGGTCGGGCTGATCCCGCTGTTCGCAGTCGAGGTGATCGACGGGGCTCTGCTCAAGGAACTGCCCGAGTTCTCCCGGCGCCTGAGGTGGTACCTGAATTACAAGCCCGAGCTGGCCTCGCTGGTCTCGCGCTGGGAGGAGCCCGGCGCGGACGACCATCGCCTCATCTCGCTCCTGCGGGCGCACCGCATGACCAGCATCATCCAGCGGCTGCTCGACGAGACCGAGTTCCTTTCGCCCTACGGCGTGCGCGCGCTCTCCCGCGCCCACCTCGATGACCCCTACGTCCTCCACGCTGGCGGACGCGAGTACTCCGTCCGGTACACGCCCGGTGAGTCCGACTCGGGGCTCTTCGGGGGCAACTCCAACTGGCGCGGCCCTATCTGGTTCCCTGTCAACTACCTCATCATCGAATCGCTGCGCACCTTCGGCAAGTTCTACGGCAAGGGGCTCACCGTCGAGAGTCCTACCGGCTCGGGCCAGCGCGTCACCCTGACCGAGGCGAGTGACGAGATCGCGCGCCGCCTTGTCTCGATCTTCACGCCCGGCGCCGATGGCACGCGCCCGGTCTTCGCCCACGCCCCGCTGCTGCGCGACCACCCGGACTTCCGCGACCACGTGCTTTTCTTCGAGTACTTCCACGGTGAAACCGGGCGTGGCGTCGGCGCATCCCATCAGACGGGGTGGACGGGCCTGGTCGCCTCGCTCATCCAGGATCGGGCCGACGCCTCGTCTCCCCAACACGAATCCCCGCGCCCCGCCCCGAGGGCGGCGCGCTCCCAGAACGCGTCCCTGCAACGGAGCACTCCATGACCGCGATGTCGAGCACCACGATCCGGGATCTGATGCCCGGGCAGTTTCCCGAGATCTTCATGCCGCGCTGCGAGGCCCGCAGTGTGCTCGCTGGACAGAAGGCTGTCGTCACCGGCGCCAGCTCCGGTATCGGCAAGGCGATAGCCATCGAGCTCGCCCGAGCCGGCGCGGATGTGCTGATCAACTACATCGGCGATCCAACCCAAGCCGAAGAGGTCGTCGAGCAGATCCGAGGGTGCGGGTGCGCGCACGCCGGGCGCGCGATCATCTCCCACGCGGACGTCTCGGACGAGGGTCAGGTCGCTGTCATGTTCGAGCACGCGCTGGACGAGTTCGGCACCGTGGACATCCTCGTCAACAACGCCGGGCTCCAACAGGACGCCCCGGTCGAGGACATGACCCTCGCCCAGTGGCGCAAGGTCATCGACGTCAACCTCACCGGGCAGTTCCTGTGCGCCCGCGAGGCGATCCGCGAGTTCAAGCGTCGCGGCGTGCAGCCCGACGTCTCCTGCGCCGCGGGCAAGATTCTGTGCGTCTCCAGCGTCCACGAGGTGATCCCGTGGGCTGGGCATGTGAACTACGCCGCGTCCAAGGGAGGCGTCATGCTCATGATGAAGAGCATCGCTCAGGAGGTTGCCCCGTGGCGTATCCGCGTGAACTCCATCTGCCCGGGCGCCATTCGTACGCCAATCAACCGCGAAGCCTGGGCGACCAGCGAGGCCTACAACGACCTGCTCAAGCTCATCCCCTACAAGCGCATCGGAGAGCCCGAGGACATTGCCCGATTCGCTGTCTGGCTCTCTTCCGACGAGGCCGACTACATCACCGGGGCCAGCCTATTCGTCGACGGCGGGATGACCCTCTACCCCGGTTTTGAGACGGGCGGGTGAGCCCTTGGAACAGAACACGACGCCCCCTCTCCGCGCCCGAGCTCGGCTCTGGCTCGCGGACGGCTTTCTGCTCGCGATGTTCATGGTCTCCGTCGGCGTCTTCGCGTCGCTCTTGTTCGCGCCCGACAGTGCCGCTGTGCACCGAATCCCCGCTGAACCCGCCCGCAATGCGCTGATGGGCCTTGCGATGGGCCTCACCCTCCTGACGCTCGTCTACTCCCCAATCGGTGCGCTCAGCGGCGCGCACATGAACCCTGCGTTCACGCTCGCCTTCTGGCGACTCGGACGCATCCAGACGCTCGATGCCGCTGGGTACATCGTGTGCCAGATCCTCGGCGGGCTGCTCGGCACGCTCGCGATCGGGCGACTCATCGGGGGACCGTTCACCGCTGCTCCTGTCCGCTGGGCACCGACCGTGCCCGGGCGATGGGGAACCACCCCGGCATTCGCAGCCGAGTTCGGCATGACCCTCGTACTCATGCTCGTCGTGCTCTACACGTCGAACACCAAGCGGCTCGCCCGGGTCACAGGCTGCTTCGCAGCGATGCTGCTCGCGCTCTACATCACCTTCGAGAGCCCCGTCTCGGGCATGAGCCTCAACCCCGCCCGCACGCTTGCCTCGGCTGTCCCTGCGAACGTCTTCACCGCGTGGTGGGTGTACGCCCTGGCCCCGGTGCTGGGCATGCTTGCCGCGACTGAGATCTTCCGCCTTCTCCCGGGCACCCCGCCCGTCCACTGCTGCAAGCTGAACCACGACCACCCGGGCGTGTGCCCCCACTGCGGGTGCGACGGCCCCATCGATTTCGACGCCCACCCCCAGAGTCCCACATCGCACGACCAACACAGGAGCGGCCGGCAATGAGTTCGACCGAATACGACGTCATCATCATCGGCACCGGCGCCGGTGGCGGCACCCTGCTGCACCGCCTCGCTACGTCGGGCCTGCGCATCCTCGTTCTCGAACGCGGCGCGTTCCTCCCCCGCGAACGCGAGAACTGGGACCAGCGCGAGGTCTTCTCCAACGCCCGCTACCAGACGCACGAAACCTGGACCGACGCAAAAGGCAACGCCTTCCGCCCGTACACCCACTACTGGGTCGGCGGCAACACCAAGATGTACGGGGCTGCGCTGCTGCGCCTCCGCGAGTCCGACTTCCTCGAGGTCACGCACTACGGCGGCGTCTCCCCTGCGTGGCCCATCCAGTACCGCGACCTTGAGCCTTACTACGCGCAAGCGGAGCGCATGTACCACGTGCATGGCGAGGCGGGCACCGACCCGACCGAGCCGCCAAGATCCGGCCCGTTCCCCTACCCACCAGTGGCGTATGAGCCTCGCATGCGGGAGATCTCCGACGCGTTCGAAGCGATTGGGATCCACCCGTTCCCGTGCGCGCTGGGTGTTCGGCTCCCCGAAGACCGACACGCGCCCGGCGCCCCGCGCGTGCTCAGCAACTTCGACGGCTACCCGGACCTCACCGAGACCAAGGCTGACGCGGAAGTCATCGCGGTCGCGCCCGCGCTGGCTCATGCGAACGTCACCCTGCTCACCGGCGCCAAGGCCCAGCGGCTTGAGACCGACGCCTCAGGTCGGCGCGTCACGGGCGTCGTGGTCGAGCGCGAAGGCAAGACCGAGCGTTACACCGCGGGCACGGTCGTCGTTTCCTGCGGCGCGATCAACTCCGCCGCCCTGCTCCTGCGCTCGACGAGCAAGTCCCACCCCAACGGACTGGCGAACAGCTCCGGGCTCGTGGGTCGGAACTACATGTGCCACAACAACGGCATGGTCATCGCGGTGACCGAGCGTGAGAACCCATCGCAGTTCCAGAAGGCCTTCGCGATCAGCGACTACTACCACGGCGCCGACGACTCGGACCACCCGCTCGGGCTCATTCAGCTCATGGGCAAGCCCGACGAGGCGTTCCTCGAGCAGGTCGCCCGCCCCTTCCTGCCCGAAGTCGAGCCCGGCAAGCTCTGGACGCGCACAGTGGACTTCTTCATCACCGCCGAGGACCTGCCCGACCCGGAAAACCGCGTCGAGCTCGACGCTCAGGGCAACATCCGCCTCGTCTACCGCGAGAACAACCGAGAGGCCTACGACTTCCTGCGCGAGAAGCTCGTCGCATGTTTCGACCGCATCGGGTGCCGCGGCGGCGGGTGCCACGTCCATGCCAACGCCTACGTCGGACCCAAGCTCGGCGTCTCGGGCGTGTCGCACCAGTCGGGCACGCTCCGTTTCGGAACCGATCCCGCGACCAGCGTCCTCGACCTGCACTGCAAGGCCCACGACCTGGACAACCTCTACGTCGTGGATTCCAGCTTCTTCCCATCGTGCGGCGCGGTGAACCCCTCCCTCACGATCATGGCCAACGCCCTCCGCGTCGGCGACCACCTCGCCAACACCCTCTGCTCCCGCACCGCCTCGATCCGTCAGCCCATCCGCACCGCGACCCGAGTCACGACAGCGTAACCGTTGGCAACAGCGGCGCATCCCAGTCTTGTCCGCACACCCCTAAGGAGAATCCCATGCCCAAGCCCCGGACGCGGGCGGCCACGCTGGTCGCCCTCGGGTTGCTCGCCGCAGCTGGCGTTGCGACCACCCAGCCCGCCTCGCACAGCACGCACGTCACCAGTACCTCGCATGCGATCAAGATCATGTCGCGTCCGACGCTCACCCTTGAGGGCGCCCATTACGCGGTGGTCGCGGGACTCGATGAGGCCGACCGTCTCGACGCGGGCGGCGCCATCGCGGTCGTGGACGACGGCGGGAGCCTGCTCTGCCTGATGCGTCGCGATGGCACCTTCCCCGCGGCCGCCGAGGTCGCTTTGGAGAAGGCCCGAACCGCGGCCCGCTTCAAGCACCACACCAAGGACTTCGAGGACGCCATCAAGAATGGGCGCACCCCGCTGCTCGGCGTCAGCGCGATGACCCCGCTCGAGGGCGGCGTGCTCATCATCGTGGACGGGCAGGTCGTCGGCGCCGTTGGTGTCAGCGGCGCGCACTCTTCAACCGAGGATGTGCGGATCGCCACGTATGCCGCGGACGCGCTCTCCAAGGCCCTGAACCCCAGGACCGACACCGCGCAGGGAGACCACCCGTGAACCGGAAACTCATCACATTCGCCTGCGTTCTTCTGCTCGCGGGCACCCTGCCCGCCTGCTCCAGCATCGGCCTCGCCAACTCATTCTCGACTGCCGGGCAGAGCGACCGAGCCCTTGTGCTCATCAACCGTGATAAGAACGGGCTGGCGATCCAGGGTTACGACCCTGTCGCCTACTTCACCGTCGGCAAGCCCACCAAGGGCAACGAACGCTTCACCTCGCGTTACGACCGCGCGACCTACCGCTTCGCCTCGGCGCAGAATAAGGCCCTGTTCGACGCTGAGCCGATCAAGTACGCCCCGACGTATGGTGGGTACTGCGGGTACGCCGCCTCCATCAACCGGCTCTCGCCCATCGACCCCGAGTACTGGCAGCTCGTGGACGGGCGCCTCGTCCTGCAGCACAACAAGAAGGCCTTCGACCTCTGGAACAAGGACGTCGCGGCCAACACCGTCAAGGCCGATGGCAACTGGCCCGGGCTCGTTGCCCGCAACGGCTCGCCCGAGCGCGTCCTGGTCAACACCGACGACGCCGGGCTCGCGCTCGAGGGGTACGACCCCGTGAGCTACTTCGAGGCGCAAGGCCCGATGCGCGGCTCGCCCGAGTTCGAGGCGGTCTACAACGGAGCGCGGTATCAGTTCGTCTCGATGGACCACCGCGTCACCTTTGAGCAGGACCCCGCTCACTACGCGCCGCAGTTCGGCGGGTACTGCGGGTATGCCGCTTCCATCCAAAAGGTCTCGCCCGTCAACCCGCTGATCTACCAGGTCATCGACGACCGGCTGGTCCTGCAGCACACCGACGAGGCCTACCGCCTGTTCAACAAGGACGCCCGGGCGAGCCTTGCCCGCGCCGACAAGAACTGGCCCGGGCTTGTTCAGCGTCGCGGCAAGTAACCGCGCCCCATCACGACCATTCCTCGAACCCTCGGAGAACACCATGCTGACTCGCATCCTCTGCGTCCTCGCGCTCGGCGCGGGGGCCGCGGCGGGCGACATCGACCCGCTCGCGCCCAAGCCCCGACTCTCGCTCGATCTCAAAGTCAACGCCGACGCCGCGAGCGCCGGTGTGACCTGGTCCGCCACCGATGCCTCGCTCACCCCCAAGCCCGGCGCCCCCGGCTCGTTCGACCTCTCTCCCCGCGTCGGCACGCCCGCGTTCGACGCTGTCAACTGGGTCTCGCTCAAGGCGGACGAGCTCGAGAAGCGTCGCGGCGCGGGCGGTGTCTCCTTCCAGTGGTACCGCCTGAAAATCGCCCCCCCGACAACGATCGCGGGCACGTCGCTCAAGGGCTCCACGGTCGCGCTCGAACTCCGCATCGACGACTACGCCGAGGTCTGGGTCAATGGGCAACTCCCCTACCGCTTCAGCGAGTCGGGTGGCTCCGTCATCGCGGGGTGGAACGCGACCAACCGCGTCACGCTCACCACAGACCTGCGCACGGGCGACTCGTTCGATGTCGCGGTCTTCGCTGTCAATGGCCCGATCTCCGAGGTGCCGACGAATCAGATCTGGGTCCGCGAGGCCCGGCTCGACTTCATCGCGCATCCGCGGGCCGTCGCTCCAGAGCCTGTGGACGCGACGATCACCCGGTTCGACCCGCGCCTCGACGAGGTCCTCTCGCAGGGCGCCGTGGTCGAGCGCATCGCGACCGGGTTCGTCTTCACCGAGGGCCCGGTCTGGGACCGTTCCACAGGATCGCTCCTATTCAGCGATCCGAATGAGAATACCATCTACCGCTGGTCCGAAGCCTCGGGCGTCTCGGTCGTCCTCTCGCCCAGCGGGTACGAGGGGGCGGACATCGCTGAGTACCGTCAGCCGGGCTCCAACGGGTTGACTTTCGACCTCGAAGGACGCCTGACGATCAACCAGCACGGGCTGCGCCGCGTTGTCCGTCGCGAAGCCGATGGCTCGCTTACCACGCTCGCGGACCGCTACCTCGGCATGCGCCTCAACAGCCCCAACGACCTGGTCTACCGATCCGACGGCGCGCTCTACTTCACCGATCCACCCTTCGGCCTGCCCGGGGTCTACGACGACCCGCGCAAGGAGACCCCGTTTTGCGGCGTCTACCGCCTCGACGAGCGCGGCCTGCACCTACTCGTGTCCGACCTGAAGGGACCCAACGGGCTCGCCTTCAACCACAAGGAAACCCACCTCTACGTGGGCGACTGGGACGAGAGCCACAAGGTCGTTACGCGCTACCCCGTCCTGGCTGACGGCACCCTCGGCCCCGGCGAGACCTTCGCGGACCTCACCACCGAGGCGGGCGAGGAGGCGATCGATGGCGTCAAGGTTGACGCGAGCGGCAACGTCTTCATCTGCGGGCCGGGCGGACTCTGGATCTTCGCTGCTGACGGCACGAAGCTCGGCTTCCTCCGCAACACCGAGCCCCCTCACAACATCGCCTTCGGCGGGCCCGACGGACGCACGCTCTACATGGCCTGTCACACCGGGATCTACCGCATCCGCCTCACTACCCGCGGCCCTGTGCCGTAACGCCCCTGCGCCCCAACGCATCTCGATCCAAGCACCGCGCTTGCTGCGCCCGAGACCCACGCCATGCCCAACCGCACGCTCTCCTCCCACCCGTTCCTCGCCCCGCTCGTCGGGCTTGCCATGCTCCTCACGCTGGGCCTGGCGAGCAGGGTCGGAGCGGTGGTCATCCCGCCTTACTACAACCCGGACGACCCGGCTCTGCTCGTGGTGACGGGCCCGGTCGTCGAGCCGAACGCCTCGTCGGAGTTGGACCCGATCGCTCGAGCGATCACCGGCGTCTCCATCACCGTCGCAGATCTCGACCGCTCGGTGCGATGGTACCAGGAGACGCTCGACGCGCGACTCGAGTCCACATTCGAACTCTCGGGTGAGGCCTTCGAGCGCTTGACCGGTCTGTTCGGGGCGCGCGCACGAGTCGCGGTACTCTCGATCGGGCAGGAGCAACTCGAGCTCATGCAGTTCTACACCCCTCGCGGGCGTCCCTTCCCGAGCGACACACGCGCCAACGACCGGTGGTTCCAGCACGTTGCGATCATCGTCCGCGACATGGGCGAGGCGTACGAGCGCCTCCGCGCCCGCGGCGTCGAGTTCGCGTCCTCCGAGCCGCAGCGACTGCCGGATTGGAACCCCGACGCTGGCGGTATTGAGGCCTTCTACTTCCGTGACCCCGATGGGCACTTCCTCGAAGTCCTCGCCTTCCCGCCCGGCAAGGGTGAACCGCGCTGGCAGAGCAACGATCGCGTCTTCCTCGGCATTGACCACACCGCCATCGTTGTCAACGACACCGATGCCTCGCTTGTTTTCTACCGCGACACGCTCGGCATGACGGTCGCAGGCACCAGCGAGAATTACGGCACCGAGCAGGAGCACCTCAACGCAGTGTTCCCCGCGTACCTCCGCATCACCGCCCTGCGCGCGCCCGAAGGCCCCGCGATCGAGCTGCTGGAGTATCTGACCCCGCGGACCGGTCGCCCAACCCCGATCGACTCGGCCCCAAACGACCTCTGGCACTGGCGCATCCACGTGGAGACCGATCGCCCGGGTGAGATGTTCGCCAGGTCCCGAGCTGCCGGCGGCGCGCCCGTCTCTCCTGGCGAGCAGCACCTCCCGTTTTCTGGCGGCCAGCGGGCGCACCACACCGCCCTGCTCGCGAGCGACCCCGACGGACACGCCCTGCTCTTCCATCACACCCCTTGACCCGTTCGTTGACCGAGGACACCCATGACGCACCGCTCGCTCTCCCAAAACGCCATGACCGATCACACCTCGTCACACGCTCGGAACCCCACGACTCGAACCGCGCCATTCAATCGTGCGCCCAACTGCACGAGCCAGCGCGACCCGAGCCCGATCGCCCCGATCCCGGTACCGAGCGGCGCGCGAACCACGCGGGCCAGGCTCGACGAGTCCTGCGAGTGGCTCGAGACCGACGGGCTCGGCGGGTTCGCGATGGGCACCGCTCCCGGCGTGCGCACAAGACGCTACCACTCTCTGCTCACCACAAGCCTCGGGCGTCCCACCGACCGTGTCGCGCTCGTTAAGGGCTTCGACGCCTGGATCGAGACGCCCGACGGCACCTACGCCCTCTCGTCGCAGCGATACGCCGGCGGGCACACTGCCCCCGACGGCGTCGCGCACCTTGTGGCCTTCGACCACGACCCCTGGCCCCGGTGGGAGTACCGCCTGCCCGACGGACTGCGGGTGATTCACGAGCTGGTTATGACGCACGGCGCGCCGACGGTCGCGCTCTCGTGGCGACTCGTCGGGGCGACCGAGCACGCCCGTCTGGTCGTCCGCCCGCTTCTCTCGGGCATGTCCATCCACACGCTGCACGCGGAGAACCGCGAGTTCCGGTTCGACGTGCGGATCGAGTCGCCGACCTGCCTCTCCTGGCAGCCCTACGCGCACCTGCCCGAGATCTTCGCTGTCTCGACCAACGGCGGTTACGCGCACGATCCGGTGTGGTACCGCGGGCTCTGGTACGCGGAGGAGGCCCGACGCGGGTTCGACGCGCACGAGGACCTTGGCTCGCCCGGCGTCTTCCGGTGGGACCTTTCGCGCGAAGACGGCGTGCTGATCCTCTCGGGCGGGCAGACACCCGACACCGACCCGAAGAATCGCGCCACGCCCATCGAGCGCCTTCGCTCGATCCAAACCAGGGAGCGTGCCCGTCGTGAGTCGTTCGAGAGCCCGCTGCAGCGCGCCGCCAGCGCATTTGTCGTTCGGCGCGGCGAGGGGCGCACGATCATCGCGGGGTACCCCTGGTTCGGCGATTGGGGTCGTGACACGTTCATCGCCCTGCGCGGGCTGAGCAGCGCGGGCACGGACACGTCGCTCGCGATCCTGACCGAGTGGGCGGGGACCGTCTCGCAGGGGATGATCCCCAACCGGTTCGCAGACGAGGGCGACGAGCCCGAATTCAACTCGGTGGACGCCTCGCTCTGGTTTGTCATCGCAGCCGGCGAGCACCTGGACGCCTCCGAGAGCTGGAACTCGGGCCGGGGGCACGGCCCGACGGCGCCGCTCCGTCGCGCGATCCTCGAGATCGTGCAGGGTTACGCTGCGGGGACCCGTTACGGCATCGGCATGAACAGCGACGGCTTGCTCGCTGCGGGCGAGCCGGGTCAGCAGCTGACGTGGATGGACGCTCGGGTGGACGGTCGCGAGATGACGCCTCGCGTCGGAAAGCCCGTCGAGGTGCAGGCGCTCTGGATCAACGCGCTGCGGTTCGCATCGCGGCTCGACTCGCAGTGGCGGGAGACGGCTGACCTCGCTGTCGCGTCGTTCCGCGAGCGGTTCTGGACCGCTGACCGCTCGTGCCTCCACGATGTGGTCGATGTCGATCACCGCCAGGGCGCGTGCGACCCGACGCTCCGCCCCAACCAGATCTTCGCAGTTGGCGGGCTGCCGATCGCGGTGCTCGAGGGCGAGCAGGCCCGAGCCGTGGTGGACATGGTTGAGCGTGAGCTGCTCACGCCGACCGGGCTGCGTTCGCTCGCGCGCTGGGAGCCAGGGTACCGCCCCTCCTACGAGGGCGGGCCGAGCGAGCGCGACGGGGCGTACCACACCGGTACGGTCTGGCCCTGGCTCATGGGGGCGTTCGTCGAGGCGTGGGTCCGTGTCCGCGGGTGCACGCCCGAGGCGGCGGGCGAGGCGAGGCGACGGTTCATCGAGCCGATGCTGATGCACATGGACGAGGGTGGGCTGGGTTCGGTCTCGGAGATCTTCGACGCGGAGGCGCCGCGTCGTCCGGGCGGGTGCCCGTTCCAGGCCTGGTCCGTGGGCGAGCTGCTGCGGGCGATGCGGTTCCTCGACCGGGTCAAGGGCGCGGGCCCGTCGTAGTTGAGATCCGAACTCATGGGATGAATCAGGCGGTGGACAGACGTTCCTCGAGCAGGGTCCTGAGCGCCTGGCGTGCTCGGTGCAGCAGTACCTTCACGTTCGCGGTTGTGATGCCCATCGAGTCGGCGGTGCCCTTCGTGTCGAGCCCGAGCATGTCGCGAAGCGTGAGCACTTCGCGGTAGCGCTCGGGCAAATCCCGCATCGCTGTGCGCACGAACGCGACCATCTCGCGTTTCTCCGATTCGGACTCCTTCGAGCGCACCCACGTCGGGGCGACATCCGCCCTGTGTCCGTCGTCGAGGAACCGGGGGAGCAGTTCGTCGATCGATCGGGTGCGCCGGCTTTTCTCCATGCGAAGCCGAGCGAGCGCCGCATTTGAGACCGTGCGACGGAGCCAGGCTCCCAGCGCCGCCGGCTTTTCGAGCGTGTGAATCGCCCGCAGCGCCGAGATCACACCTTCCTGCAGCGCGTCCTGAGCCGCGTGCTCGCACCCGAGGATCGACCGGGCGGCTGCGAGCAGCCCCGGACCGAACTCGCGGAAAAGGTCCTCCACCGCGGACTCCTCGCGGGCCCGAAGCCGGGCGACAAGGTCCGTCCGATCGAGGACGTCGGTTGGACGGAAAGAGTGAGCAAGATACGTGGTGGTGCTGGTCATGGTGTGACTCCTCACACCCCGTTATGCAACGCCCATGCCACGGGAGAACACGCCCACAGTCGGCGTTTCTGAATCCAGAATGCTGTCTATGAGGTGGACTCAGACGATGCCCAGCGCGGCCCGTCGCGTCGGACGCGACGGGTCGTCGCGTCAGCCCGTGATGCCCAGCTTCGTCATGCGGCTGCGGAGCGTGCTCGGAGGAACGCCCAGGATCTTCGCGGCCCCCTTGTCGCCCGCGATCACGCCGCCGGTCGAGTCGAGCACCGATCGGATGTGCGCCGCCTCGACCTCGTCGAGCGTCTGGCCCACGTACGAGGCGACCGGCCCGATGAGCCCGAGGTCCGCGTCGGAGATCCGGAGCTCCGGGCCCTCCGCGATGATGAGGGCCCGCTCGATGACGTTGCGCAGCTCGCGGATGTTGCCGGGCCAGGCGTACCGGCAGAGACGATCCAACGACGCGCCGTCGATCGACTCGACTTTCGGGCCCACCGCGGGCGCGAGCTGCTCAACGAAGCAGCGCGTCAGCAGCGGGACATCGCCCGTGCGTGCGCGCAGCGGGGGCACCGAGACCGGGAAGACGCCCACGCGGTAGTACAAGTCTGCCCGGAACCGACCCGCGCGGACCTCCTCGCTCAGATCGCGGTTGGTCGCTGCGATCACGCGGACGTTGACCCGGATCGTCTGCGAGCCGCCGACCCTTTCGAATTCGCTCTCCTGCAGCACGCGCAGCAGCTTGACCTGCACGTCGGGCGAGACGTCCCCGACCTCGTCGAGGAAGATCGTCCCTCCGTCGGCGACCTCGAACCGCCCCTTTCGGGCGGTCACGGCCCCGGTGAACGCGCCCTTCTCGTGCCCGAAAAACTCGCTCTCGACCAGACCCGCGGGGAGGGCGGCGCAGTTGACCTTGACGAACGGCCCGCCTGCGCGCCCGGACCGCTCGTGGATGGCCCGGGCGATCAGCTCCTTGCCCGTTCCGGTCTCGCCCTGGATCAGCACTGTCGAGTTGGTCGGCGCGACGCGCTCGACGTTGTCGAGCACGCGACGCAGGACGGGGCTCTCGCCCACGATGTCGCCGAAGTTGTGGATCGAGCGGATCTCTTCACTCAGATACGTGTTCTGCTCGCGCAGGCGGGCCTGCTCGCGCTCCATCAGTACTTTATCCGTGATGTCCACGAACATGGTGCGCGTGTAGCTGCGGCTCGGGTCGGGCTTGGACCACCACTGGATCCAGACCGGGTTCCCGTTGTCGCGCCGGCGGAGCTCGAGCACCAAGCCGCTGGTGTCCGCGCCGCGCCCGACCGACTCGAACGCTTCGCGCAGACGCTGCTGGGCCTCGGGCGTGTCGGGGATGAACTGGTGCCCGTACGAGCCCTCGACCTCGTCCGGGCGGATGCCCAAGATCCGCATCGCCGCGGCGTTGGCCCGCAGGAACTTGGTATCGAGCCCCTCGTGGACGTACGCGATCGGGGCCTCGTCGAACAGATCGCGGAAACGCTCCTCGCTGTCGCGCAGCGACTCCTCCAAACGCTGACGGGCGAGCTCCTTTGCCGCGAGCGCCGCGAACACCCGGAAAAGCGCGAGCTGCTTTGCAGCCCGGGGCATCGGGCGCGTGTCCATCACGAACAGGTGCCCGAGCACCTCGCCGCCCGGCGTGTGCAGCGGGACACCCAGGTAACTCTCCGCCCCGAGCTTGACCAGCGTCGTGTCTTCGGGGAAGAGCTCGTTCAAACGCTCCGGGAAGTGCGTGAACTGCCCCTCGATGACGCCCCGGCAGGGCGTGCCTCGGATCTGCCACTCGACCGGGGCCAGAAAGCCCTCTCCGTTCCAGAACGCGAGCGAGCGGGCGGAGGCGCAGTCTGGCACGAACTCCGCGAGCACCGCGTATTTCACGCCCAGTGCGCCCGCGAGGCTCCGCGTCATCGACTCGTAGAAACCGGGGCCGGAGGTGCTCGACAATCCGAGCAGCAACGAGTGCAACTCGGGATCGTCCGCGAGCAGGTCGGGCGAGAGACGCGGGTCCTCCGCGAAGGGAATCTCCCCGTTCACGCAGTGACCCGGCGTGCCGGCGTTCTTGGTGAATTTATCCACTCGCCGTGCTCCGGTGAGGAAGGACCGCAATTCAATGATATCAGGAATGGGCGCCGCGCAAACCACTGGTCGCATTGAGCGCATGGTTCGGGCAGGACGTCCTGGATCACCCTTGCGGGTTGATCGCCTGTCGAACCGCGGCAAGCAGTCCGGCGGGGACGCTCTCGGGGACCGGGCTGTCCGGGTCAGCCCGCCCGAGAGCCGAGACCAGCTCGATCGAGGTCCGGTACTCGACGAGGTAGGCCCGGCATTCCGGGCAGATCCTCAGGTGGGCCTCAAATTCCTCGGCTCGCTCGGGCGCCATGGTGCCGTCGACGTAGTCGTCGAGAACCCCGATGAACTCCCGGCAGTTGATCATCGACATGATTTCCGGTGCTCCGTGGTGTCCGGTTCGCCCTCGGCCTCACGCGGCGATCGCGTGTTGGGTGTTCCCCCACTAGGGATATGGACCGCGTTGGCCCGGTTACACCGGGACCTGAAACGGTCACGGGCGACGGACGCTGTCCCCTTCGAGCAGGAGGACATCCAGCCCACCGAGCGTCCCGGCTTTCCCACGGACCCGGACGTGCTCGCCGAGATAGGGCAGCACCAGGTCGTTGGCGGGACCCGCGTCGGGCCCAAGCAGCAGGACGCAGCGGGGTCGGCTTCCAGGCTCGCGGGTGTAGAGCATCGGGGGGATCCCGCCTGCGACGCAATGGGTGGCGCAGGCCTTATGGGCCTTGCCTTCGCCCGGCTTCATCGCACCGAGGTAGCACTTGGCGTCGAGGATCTCACCGACAAGCTCGACCGTGTTGCCGGGACGGATCGAAGGGAGCGGTTGCCCCGGGTCGTCCAGTACGCTCACCGCGGCCCCGGTCGGCTCGAGCTCGATCATGCGGTGGCCTTCGCGGTGCAAGGCCCACCCCATGATCGTGACGTGGTCGCCCTCGAATACCTTCAGGCCTGCGCGCGGGCCGCGCTTGCCGGTCTCGGCGAGGAGGTAGGTCTGCCCGTCGTCGCCCAGGAGCATCGGGTATGGGTGCGCGACGAATGTACCGTTCCAGGTCCGGGCTTCGCCCGATTCCCACATGCCCAAGCCTGGGTCTCGCTGCCCGGTCGCGATGACGCCCGCCAGCACAACGAGCGTCATCGCGAAGCCCGGGACAGCCGCACGGAGGAATCGCGTGTGTCGACCGGGCGCGGGCAGGTACCCCACATAAAAGCCGTCGTCGCTCATGCTGTGGGTTCCTCGGGAACACTGGGCGGCTCGACGGGTGTGCCGGGCGGGTTGGCCTCGGGGCTGATGAGGATCCGGCGCCCTTCGAGGCGGACCTGGTAGGTTGGGATGGTCTCGGTGAACGGAGGGGGGCTCTGCCCCTTGTCGGGCAGGTACTGGTACCCGTGCCAAGGGCAGGTGACGCACCCGCCTACGACGCGCCCCTCGCCCAGCGGCCCGCCCTGGTGCGCGCACACGTTGGAGACCGCGGAGACCTTGCCATCGTACTTGAAGACCGCGATGCGTTCGCGTTCGCGGAGACAGACCACTTTGGCGTGGTTGTTCTCGATGTCGTCCACCGAGCCGACGTCGATCCACGCGGTCTCGGGAGCGGGCGCGTGGCGCTCGGTGGATCGTTCGCGCAGGCCCGCTGCGACATGCAGCCCGGAGACTATGACCGCCCCGAGCAGGAGCAGCCCCGCGTAGACCGGGTTAGCTTCGCTCTGCACTGCGCCCAGCGCGACGTGCAAAAGCACGAGCGCGTACGCGACGTACACGAGCATGTGCAGATTCTTCCAGACCCTCGCTGAGAGGTTGGCGAGCCAGAAGTCGTGGCTGGTCGAGGCCATCACGAACAGGATGAGCAGCGCCCCGAACCCGAGCACCTCGAACGGGAACCCGCTGACCGAGCCGAACGAGCTGTACCCCGCGACGACCGCGGGGACCGGGCTTCGCAGACCGAACCCGCCGTAGTAGGCGATCGCGATTGCCGCGTGAATCAGGGCTGCAAGGAACATCGTCACGCCAAGGTGACGCCGGTTGTACAGCAGGGGGGCGACGAGCGTAGTGAATCGTGCGAGCGGGCCGATACAGAGGATGACATGGAGCAGCACGATCGCGAGTGTCGCGAAGGCACGCATTGCGACGATCGGGAGGCTGATCGCTGCGGGATCGCGGTGCGTTGCGATCGATGCAGCGACGAAGACCGCGAGATAACTCGCGACGCACCCGCCGAGCACGAGGTCGTAGACGCGCTTGTGGTGGTTCCACTGCACCCAGGTGTAGGTCGAGGTCATGGCGAAGTCTCACTGGGAGTCGATCTGCCGGTTGTCGTGCCCTGAGGGCGGGCCGCGAGCAGCGCCACGAGCGCCACCACGAGCACTGGACCGAGCAGGAGCCACGTGCGGGCGTGGCGCAGGCGCTGCGTGCGGGTCACGGCGTGTCCCTTCGCGCCGAGGCCCGCCACTTCGCCAACAGCACCGGCCACAGCGCGACCGAGCCGGGCAGGAAGAGCACGCGCACCTTCAGCGGCGCGTGGCTGGCGACCTTGTCGATCCTGCGAATGCCAACGAGGACGAACGGCACCGCGAACACGAGCCCGACTGCCGCGTACACGCTGACCGCGTCAAGAAGCAGCTGCGCCGGGCTCATGGGTTGGCCTCCGGGGTCTTGTCTTCGAGCCGCGGCTCTTCCAGAAGGGTGTAGAGCACCGAGTCACCGAACGCCGGGTCGCGGGTCAGCTCGATGTGGTTGGACGAGAGGAAGTGCACGGAGTGCCACGCGACAGGAGAGCGCAGCCGAGGCACGAACGGCGAGCCCACGCGCTCGTCCATCAGGGCGCTGGCGCGGGTGACCGTGCCATCGCCGGGGGCGCTCGAGCGGATCGAGACGCGCCCCGTGCGCGGGTTGACCGCCAGCACGTCGGGCGTCTCCTGCGCATCGCCAGCGATCAGACGGATCTCGCATCCCGGGGGCGGTGTGGCCGGGCGGTCGAGCGCCTCGAAAAGCTGACGCGTCTTCGCGAGGCACTTGTCCAGCTGGTCCAGCGCAATCGCCCGACGCTCCCCGGGGTCCTTCACGTCCGGGAGGAGGTTCGCGATCACACGCTCCTGTTCCGGGTCCGCAAGCCCCCACTCGTACTTGCGCCACACCTCGGGGTCGAGGATGTCGATCGGCTCGTCGGTCTCGGCGTCCACCACCCGCTGATGTCGCGGACGCGGGAGCAGCTGGTAGATCGCGGGCATGGTGCCCAGGACAGCCGCCTCGTACTTGGGCGTGATCAGGCTCGCGTACTGCACGCCCTTGACGAGTTGACGCAGCGAGAGCACCGACCCTGCGCTTGGAGTCCCGACCAGGATCACACGCTCGACGTTCCGCGTCCCCTCCCACGTCAGCTCGGGCATCGAGCCGTCCTCAGGGAGCGGGTGCGGACCATAGCGGAGGTAGTAGCGCACCACCAGCCCGCCCATCGAGTGGGCGACGATGTCCACCTTGGTCGGCCCGTCCACCCCTTCGGCTTCGCCCGCGAGGGCAATCGCGTTCAGGATCTGCTCGTGCAGCGCCATCGCCTGCTCGGAGATGTCGCGCCGCCAGTCGTAGGGGAATTGGAAGCAGGTGTAGTGCAGCCCGGCGTAGTCCACCGCGCCCGCCTTGCCGATCGTCTGGTCGCGGTACTTGCCCGCGGCGAGCGTTTTGAGGATGTCGGAGTAGGCCGCGAACTCGACGCCCCGGATGAGCGCGACGTCGAGCGTTACCGTGTCGAGCACCTCGGTCGGGATGATGTCGTCGCGGAGCTGGGACAGCGGGCGACCCCTTTCCATCGGGAGCGCGACCAGGCGCGCCCCCTCGGGTGTGTCCGGATCGGCGGCGCCGTAGATCCACGAGCCCCAGATGGGCTTGTTGGTGCCAGGCTCCTCCAGCTTCGAGCCGAGGATGCCCGGGAGGACCACGACCGGGTTGCGACCCGTGCCGGAGTGCTGCGCCGCCTCGTTGTAAATCACGCCAAGGTCGGCTGTCTCGGGTGACGATCCGCACCCCGATACGGCAACGAGGAGCGAGAGCGAGAGATTCAGTCTGAGCAGCAATCCGCGGGAAAGCATCGAGACCTCCGCGCCGCACGGGCGGCGTCCTGTCGAGCGAGTGTTCATCAGCCCGGACGCGCCCGACCGTCAGGGGGTTACAGCCCGCCTGCTCAGGTCAGCCCGGGTCGTGTGCGTCTCCATGGATTTCGTTGAGCGTGGCACCGGGTGGGCGCGAGTAGCGGACGAGCAGAGGGCGCACCAAGAAGAACGGCAGGCCCTGCACTCCCGCCGTTTCCAACTCGCTTCAATCAGATGTCGCCGCGCCATGCAGTCCGCATTCGCCCTACTCACCGCCATCTAGGTGGACCAGGAGTTTGTGCGCTGCCTTACGCGGCATCTAGGCGATGTTCTGAGACACAGATGACCGGATAAGCCAGCCTCGGGTCTCCCCGCACACATCGCCTGTGCATCTTGATTCTTGGTTCAGCACCTCCTCTCTGTCTGTATGTCACAAGCTCAACGGGTGAAACACCTCGCTCCACCTCGGAGGGGGCCAATGTACCATGGGCTGAATGTGGTCGATACCGATTGTGCCATTCGGCGTACGCGTCAAGTCGGGCCTGGATCGCCTCTGCACTCGCCGGCATCGCCGATCGACGCACCCACATCTTCAAATCCTTGAACACCTGCTCGACCTTCGCGTTGAGCTGCCACGTCCGGACTTGGCATCGAACGTGCGCAACACCGAGCGACTCGATGTTTGCGTGAAACCGAGTCCGAAACTGGCTGCCGTGATCGGTTATCAGAAATCGCGGAGCGCCATTATCCGTGCGACCAAGCCCGAGTCATAGAGCCTCAGAGATCCGTCGCACCAGAGTCAGGTATGCGCACGAGTCGGTTGATGAGATGTGTGAGGAGACGTTACCGATTTCAGCACACTGCCTTTCGGTTCGCATAGTGAACTCGACCTATATTTCTTTTTCCGTATACGAACCAATCCGCTGATCGGTGATGGCTCTGTTGCGGATCCGTGAACCCGGATCTGCTGTCGGCAGGACGCAACCGCGACAGCCCCATCTTGACCGGCAACCCGAGAAGTCGATGGGAAGATCTCGGGGTCTTGCGGTATCGGCCATTCCAAATTAGACTGCCGCCTTGGCCCAGAGGGCGAGGGCACTGGAGGCAAGTCTTGGCAGATCAAGTTGCGAGTCACTTCATCGACGGGAAGCGGGTTCCGAGCGGTACATCCGCGGAGGTGCGTGCCGTTGTCAACCCGGCCTCCGGTGAGCGGCTGGGCTCCGTCGCGCTTGCGGATGTTGAGTTTGCGGATCGGGCGGTGGACTCGGCTCGGAAAGCGTTCGGGCCATGGTCCAACACTCCGGTCGGCGATCGGGTCCAGTGCCTCTTCCGCTACAAGCAGCTCCTGGAAGCCAACATCTCGGACATTGCCGATGTCGTCGTTGCCGAGCACGGCAAGACGAAGGCCGAGGCGATCGGCTCGCTCCGGCGCGGGATCGACTGCATCGAGTTTGCGACCGCTGCTCCGGTGCTCATTATGGGCAACACACTGCCCCAGATCGCCGTCTCCAACTCTTTCTGCAGGACCGAGGACGAGGGCGGTGTCGGGATCGATTCACAGGTCGATCGGGTGGCGCTCGGGGTTTGCGTCGGGATCACGCCTTTCAATTTCCCGGTGATGGTCCCGATGTGGATGTGGCCCATGTCGGTCGCCTGCGGGAACACCTTCGTTCTCAAACCATCGGAGCACGACCCATTTTCCACGAGCATGATGATCGAGCTTGTCGGTGACGCCGGCTTTCCCGCGGGCGTGATCAACCTCGTGCACGGCGGTCCCGATGTCGCCAACAGGCTCATCACCCACAAGGACGTTCGTGCGGTCTCGTTCGTCGGCTCAACCGCGGCTGGGAAGCACATCTACCAGACCGCGGCGGGGGCAGGCAAGCGAGTTCAGTGCATGTGCGGTGCAAAGAATCACTCACTCATCATGCCCGATGCCAACCGTGAGGCCGCGGTCGACGGCGTGCTCGGCTCGGCGTTTGGGAATACCGGGCAGCGGTGCCTCGCAGGCTCGGTCGTTGTGTGCATCGGTGATTCCGCGGACTGGTTTGTTCCAGCCCTGGTCGAGGCTGCCAAAAGAATCAAGGTCGGGCCCGGGTGCGAAGAGGGCGTTGGCATGGGCCCGCTCGTCAACGCGAACGCTAAGGATCGAGTCCTCTCGTACATCCAGAAAGGTGTAGCCGACGGGGCGTCGCTGGTTCTGGATGGGCGCGAAGCGGCGATGCCCGTGTCGGGCTGCTTTGTCGGCCCGACGATCTTTGATCGAGCCACGACTGAGATGTCGATCGTGCGTGAGGAGATCTTTGGCCCCGTGCTTTCGATCGTTCGTGCTGAGACTCTCGATGAGGCGATTACTCTGGCTAACCGCTCTGAGTACGGCAACATGGCCGTGATCTTTACCGATAGCGGGAACGCGGCTCGGCGGTTTAGCCGGTCGATCCAGGCGGGGATGCAGGGTGTCAACGTCGGCGTGCCCGCGCCGATGGCGGTATTCCCGTTTTCCGGGTGGAAAAACTCGTTCTACGGCGATCTGCACGCCAACGGTGAAGATGCGGTACGTTTCTACACGGATTCGAGGGTGCTGGTCACGCGGTGGATCTGATCGGTTGAATCCCGTTCCATGGCTGGAGAAGTTCGATGCCCAGAGTCACACGAGCCGCGATCATCCAGGCTTCGTGCCCGTGCGCCGACGGCAATACCCCGGAAGAACTGAAGCGGGAAATGATCGAGAGGCATGTTCAGCTCATCGGCGAAGCGGCGAAGCGCGGCGCCCAGGTGTGTTGCCTGCAGGAGATGTTCAACGGCCCGTATTTCTGCGCCGAGCAGGACACGCGCTGGTACGACACCGCTGAGCCGATCCCGGACGGGCCGACAATCAGGCTGATGCAGGATCTCGCGCGCAAGCACGGCATGGTCATGGTCGTGCCAATCTACGAGAAGGCGATGGCGGGCGTGTATTACAACACCGCAGCGGTGATCGATGAGCAGGGCCAGTACCTCGGCAAGTACCGCAAGCACCACATCCCGCACTGTCACCCGGGGTTCTGGGAGAAGTTCTACTTCAAGCCGGGCGACCTTGGTTATCCGGTTTTCCAGACTCGGTTCGGCAGGATCGGCGTTTACATCTGCTACGACCGACATTTCCCAGAGGGCGCGCGGGAGCTGGGGCTTAATGGGGCCGAGATTGTGTTCAACCCCTCGGCCACGGTCGCGGGACTCAGCGAATACCTGTGGAAGCTCGAGCAGCCGGCGCACGCCGTGGCCAACCAGTACTTTGTCGGTGCGATCAACCGGGTCGGAACCGAATCGCCCTGGAATATTGGCGAGTTCTACGGCCAGAGCTATTTCTGTGATCCGAGAGGGCAGATCATCGCCGAGGCATCTCGGGACCGTGACGAGGTCGTTGTGGCTGACCTCGATCTGGACATGATCCAGCAGGTGAGGGACGTGTGGCAGTTCTACCGTGATCGGCGTCCCGAGAGCTATTCGACAATCGCAAACACATCTGGCTGCTCTCAACCGATATACAAGTGAGCCATGGCCAGTACACTGAGCAACCCCGATCTTGAGCCCGTGCCGATCGAGGATCGCACGTGGTCCAGGTGGAATATCGCTGCGCTCTGGGTCGGAATGGCTGTGTGCATCCCGACGTACATGCTTGCCGGCGGGATGATCAGCAGCGGGATGAGATGGTGGCAGGCACTGCTTACCGTCATGCTTGGCAATCTGATCGTGCTGATCCCGATGATTCTCAACGCGCACGGAGGAACCAAGTACGGGGTGCCCTTTCCCGTTCTGGCGCGGGCGAGCTTTGGGATTCGCGGGGCACAGATCCCGGCTGTAGCGCGGGCTCTGGTCGCGTGCGGGTGGTTCGGTATCCAGACGTGGATCGGTGGAGCCGCGATCTATTCGATTCTCAAGGTTCTGAACTGGATCCAGGAGGATCCAGAGACCTCGAGAATCGCGGTGATCGGCATTTCACCCTGGCAGCTCGCGTGCTTCGGTCTGTTCTGGTTGGTTCATCTCGTGATCGTGGTGCGCGGGATCAACTCCATCAAATGGCTCGAGGTGTGGGCTGCTCCCTTCCTGATCCTGTCTGGCCTGACGCTCCTTGCATGGGCAGTTCTGAAGGTTGAGAATCTCGGCGATCTATTCAAGAGCGATTCGGGCTTCCAGTCCAACGCCGAGTTCTGGCGTGTGTTTTTCCCTTCACTGACAGCGATGGTCGGGTTCTGGGCGACTCTGAGCCTGAATATCCCGGACTTTTCCCGCTACTGCAGATCGCAGCGGGATCAGATCGTTGGCCAGATCGTCGGGTTGCCCACAACGATGACACTGTTTTGCTTCATCGGGATTGTCGTGACCGGGGCGAGCGTTCCGATTTTCGGCAAGGCCATCGCTGACCCGGTCGAGCTCGTGAGCCACCTCGGATCCAAACCCGTCGTCGTGGTCTCGCTGCTGGCGGTGCTTCTGGCGACACTCTCAACGAATCTTGCCGCCAACGTGGTCAGCCCGGCGAATGGCTTTGCGAACATCGCCCCCCGACTGATCAGTTTCCGCACGGGTGCGATCGCGACGTGCGTGATCGGCATGCTCATCATGCCGTGGCGTTTGTACAACGATCTCGGCGACTACATCTTTACCTGGCTGATCGGGTACAGCGCACTGCTCGGACCGATCGCTGGCATCATGATCGCTGATTACTTCCTGCTCCGTCGGACTCGGCTGGATGTCAGCCAGCTCTACGACGACCAGGGCCCTCTGAAGGGCGTGAACCGGCGAGCGGTTGTGGCGCTTGTGCTCTCGGTCATTCCGAACATCCCCGGCTTTGTCAACGCAGCGACGAAAACCGCCGGCACATCTGCAGCGATCTTCCCGCCGATCTTTGACACGCTCTATGCCTACGCATGGTTCATCGGCATCGCGCTTGGCATGATCTTGACCGTCGTTCTGATGAGAGGTGTATCGGTACCATCTGCCTCGACGAAGGACACACAATGACAGACACTCGCGTGATTCAGCTTCCGCCCTTTGCACATGTGCCAGCGCCGTATTCGGGGCCGTCCAAGGCCGACGTCCTCGCCCAAAGGGCCAGGTACCTTTCGCCGGGAATACTGACCTACTACAAAGACCCCGTAATGATCGTTGAAGGCAAGATGCAATACCTGTACGACGAGACGGGCCGGCGGTATCTCGATGCGTTTGCGGGCATTGTGACGGTGAGTGTCGGGCATTGCCACCCGAAGGTGATGGAAGCGGTTCACAAGCAGAATCAGCTGCTCCAGCACACGACGACAATCTATCTCAACCCGAATATCACGGCGTTCGCTGAGCGACTCGCTGGCGTAATGCCGAAGGATTCAGACCTGAGCGTGTGTTACTTTACAAACTCAGGGAGCGAAGCGAATGACCTTGCCATCATGATGGCGAGGCTCTCGACCGGGAACTACGACATTGTGGCGCTCCGCAACGCTTACCACGGGATGTCGCCCTCTGCGATGGGCTTGACGGCGCAGCACACCTGGAAGTATCCGGTGCCGCAGGGCATGGGCATTCGTCACGCGGTCAATCCGAATCAGTACCGTGGACACTGGGGCTATGACGATCCGGATGCGGGCGCGAAGTACGCGAAGGATGTCCAGGATGTCATCCAGAGTTGCACGCCGGGCAAGGTCGCGGGATTTATCGCCGAACCGATCCAGGGCGTTGGCGGCACAGTGCCGATGCCCAGGGGCTACCTGAATCGCGTGTACCAAACTGTGCGCGACGCGGGCGGTGTGTGCATCGCCGATGAGGTGCAGACCGGGTTCGGGCGGACTGGAGATCATTTCTGGGGCTTTGAATCGCACGGCGTGACACCTGATATTGTCACGATGGCCAAGGGCATCGGCAACGGGGCTCCGCTTGGTTGCGTTGTCACGACGCCGAAGATCGCCGCGACACTCAAGCAGCGGCTGCATTTCAATACCTACGGCGGGAATCCGGTCTCGATGGCGCAGGGACTTGCGACGCTGAATGTCATGCTCACAGACGGGTACCAGCAGAAGGCCAAAGAAGTTGGTTCCCATCTTATTACCAGGCTTCGTGAGCTTGCAGGGCTGCACAGGCTCATCGGGGATGTCCGTGGGCAGGGATTGATGATCGGTGTTGAACTCGTGACAGATCGAGAGGCGAAGACCCCGGCAACTGCAGAAACGGCGTCCGTGTTCGAGCGATGCAAGGATCTCGGAGTGCTCATCGGAAAGGGCGGTCTCTACGGCAACGTGCTTCGGATTAAGCCCCCGATGTGCATAACCTTTGAAGACTGCGAGTTTCTGTGTGCGATGCTTGACAGAGCGCTCTCAGAAGCGGAATCGTAAATCGAAACCCGAGATTGAGGGGCACGCATGGCTTTGCTTATCAAGGACGGACGCATCGTTACTGCGACTGACGATTACGTCGCGGATGTGTACTGCGACTCAGAATCGATCACGAGGATCGAGCCGAACATCGATCCGTCTACTCTTCCGGCAGATACAGAGCTCGTCGATGCGAAGGGAAAGCTGGTTTTCCCGGGGTTCATCGACCCGCACGTGCATGTCCACCTTCCGTTTATGGGTACGAACGCGTGCGACAACTATGGCAGCATCTCTCAGGCCGCGCTCGCAGGCGGGACCACAACTTTGATTGAGATGATCTGCCCCGGCCCGGACGACGAACCCATCAAGGCATTCGAAGAGTGGCACACGAACGCGGCACCGCTGGCTGCTGTTGATTACACGTTTCATATGTCCGTCGTGCGTTTCGATGAACTCGCCCGCGAACAGCTCCGCTCGATCGTGGCTGACCATGGCATCGCTTCATTCAAGATCTTTCTCGCGTACAAGGGCGCGCTGGATCTCTCGGAGGAAGATCTGTTCAGCGTGCTATCCTTCGCCAAAGAGCTCGGCGTCATTGTCACCGCGCACTGCGAGAACGCCGAGGCGATCGACTCGATGCAGAAGCGGCTTTTATCCGAGGGGAAGGCCGGGCCTGAGTGGCACGAGCCGAGCCGCCCGGTTGAGGTCGAGGCCGATGGCGTCCATCACCTGGCAACGATGGCCCAGCTGACCGGCGCCCATATATACGTCGTCCATACGTCCTGTGAGCCTGCTGTGCGAGCAGCCGTGGATGCCAAGCTCCGCGGTGTCAACCTCTGGATCGAAGCGGTTGTGCCTCACCTGGTGCTCGATCGTTCTTACGCGGAGCTTCCTGACTTTGAGGGCGCCAAGTTCGTGATGTCTCCTCCCCTGCGCCAGAAGGATAACCAAGACGTGCTCTGGGGCGGCATCGCAAGCGGCATCATCAGCACGATCGGCACCGACCATGCGCCGTTCCGATTCAAGGATCAGAAGGTCATGGGCAGGGAGGCCTTTACGAAGATCCCCAACGGCATCCCTTCGGTGCAGGAACGCCCCGCACTCGTGTACACACACGGCGTGTGCACGAACAGAATCGATCTGCATACATTCGTCAGGTCGTGCAGCACGCAGGCGGCACAGATCTTCGGGATGTATCCGAAGAAGGGCGATATCCGCGTTGGCTCGGACGCCGACCTCGTCGTTTGGGACCCCGATTATGTTGGCGAACTCTCCGCGAATACGAGTCTGTCAGCGGTTGATTACTGCGCCTACGAAGGCTGGAAGTTCCGAGGGCGTGCATCGGTGGTCACGGTACGCGGAATGATCCAGGCGCGCGACGGAAAGTTTGTCGGGGCGCTGGGAAGGGGCAGGCTGATCAAGCGAATGCCCACTCATTTCTGATCTCGGTCATTCGAAACCAGCTTGCTGGATTGCTCCACAAACCTGTCGCCTTCCCAGGCAGCGTCTTCGGTCACGACGCCTTCACGGGCCGCTCTTTCACGGGCCTTGACCTCGCGCTGTCTGAGTACCAGCTCGGCGTGAGTCGTGAAGTACTGGAGCGAATGCCCCCGGAAGTCTTCGATCGTCTCAAAGCCATGCTTCTGCATGAACGCCTCGAGCCCCCTGCAGAGTTCGCCCACGAGCTTGTAGCCGTGGATCATGACACCCGTACAGACCTGAACGGTGCTCCCGCCGAGCAAAATGAACTGTGCGGCGTCCTCTCCGGTTTCGACCCCACCAATCGCCGAGAGACTGCGGTCCGCGAACTCGGGCGTTGACATTTCCCCGATCTTGTTCCCGGAGTTTCCTCCGTACATCATTGTTGCCAGTTCCATCACCATCCGTAGCGCGATCGGCCTGACGGCCTTGCATGAGTAGCCGCCGGGCACGGAGTAACCCTCAACGGCAGGCTCGGGCCTGAGCGTCTCAAGATCGATACCCATGACAGAGAGAATCGTATTGATCGCGGCGATGCCCTCACATCCGCCTCGGAGTGCGGCACGCGCCGGCTCAACGATGTGCGTTACGTTGGGTGTCATCTTCGCCCAGACCGGGACCGTGGCGACGCTGTTGACCCAACCGCAGACTTCCTCAAGGATCTCGGAATTCTGCCCCATCGCTGCGCCCATTCGGCGTTCTGGCAGGCCGTGCGGGCATGAGAAATTCAGCTCAAACGCATCGACGCCCGATTCCTGAGTGCGTTCGATGATCTCGATCCAGCTGTCCTTGTTGTACTCTTCCATGACGGAAGCGATGAGCACGCCGCTGGGATACTTATCCTTGATCTGCCTGAATTCATCGAGCCATGTCTTGAAGGGCCTGTCGCTGATCAGCTCGATATTCTCCCAGCCAAGGACTTCATTGGTGCCAGCGGCTCTCATCCGGGCATAACGGGGTGCCACGTTGACAACCTTCGAGGCGTCGAGGCTGATTGTCTTGGCTATGACGCCGCCCCAACCTTCATCGAAAGCCTTAGAAATCACCTTTGCATTTGTACCCGGAGGACCGGACCCGATGACAAAGGGGTTCGCAAACTTAATCCCGTCAACTGTGCATTCCAATGAGGGCATTCGCGTGACTCCAGCTGCGCCGGGCGGTCGAGGACCGACGCCACCAAAGTATAATGGCGAAAGGCTGCATCCGCACCTGAGATCGGACATGGTGGGCTTGGGATGAGGCTCGACACACCCCCCTGGCGACACCGACCATGGGCACGAGCGGATCAAGCAGCGATGGATCCCAACGGCGAGTGATACCCGCTGGAAATGATTCCCTGTCGAATCGAGAGTGAACTCAGATGGCGATCGACTGTACCGTTCGTTCCCCATTGGCATTTTCGAACTCGATCCAGAGGCTTGCTCCATCCATACTTGCTGGGGCTTCTGTGTGACCGTGGTAATGACTTTCGTGACCGTCTGCCTTTGACTTCATGACTCCGGTTGCCGCCTCATCGCCTACCCAGAACCGGAGAGCGGCCGGCTTGGTGCCCGCGGTGTGAGCAAACTCAACGCTGATGTCTGAAGCCGGCTCTATCGAAGCAGAAACAGAGACATCAAATGTGGCACCAGCGATTTCGACACTGCCGAGCGATCGCATCTCGCCGTGACCGTGCTCGTCACCGTCGTGGTTTGCTTCATTGTGATCATCCCCGTTGGCGGCGTCCTCGCTCTCATCATGGGCATGATCCTCGTGACCATTCTCGCCGTGATCGTGATCATGGCCGTTGGCCGATTGCTCCTTGTCCATATCGGATTCGCTTGATTCACCGCAGCCGGGTGTCAGCAGAGTGACGGACATCCCGAGAACGAGCGCCGAGAACGATTTGAGAATGCTGTTCATATCCATTCTTCCTTTCATACACTCGATTCATAAACTGAATCGGTATCGATACCTGCAACTCTAGGCCTTGTTGTTGAGTCGTCTCTTGACTTGACCGCCAAATACGAACGAGTACCCGGCAGGAACAACGATGAGATTCAGAAATGTCGAGGTGATAAGCCCGCCAAGAGTGACGATCGCCAACGGCGCCAGCAACTCACTCCCCGGTTCACCGGCCGCAAGCGCAAGCGGTGCGAGGCCGAGCGCAGCAGAGATAGCGGTCATGAGTATCGGGATGAGGCGTTCCATCGACCCCTGAATAATCGCTTCACCGACCGGGACACCTTCGGTCTGCATGAGGTAGTTGTAATGGTTGATCAAAAGGATACCGTTTCGCACTGCGATACCAAAGAGTGTGATGAACCCAACCAGACTCGCGATCGAGAGTATTGGCGGAACATAGGGCCCTCCGATGCCAACAAGCGCGAGGGTATTCGAAACGAAACCATCGCCCTCGGCGATGTAGATCGCGGCGATTCCACCGATGAGGGCCAGTGGCATGTTGAGCATGACAAGAACGGCGGCACGCAGGGAACCCGTCGAGATCTGGAGCAGCATGAGCATCACGAGGGAAACACCCACACCCGCGATCAGGATCGTGCGTGAAGCGGCCTGCTGCGCTTCGAACTGCCCGCCGTAGGAGACCGTCATGCCCGCCTGCTGCACGATCGGATCGACGCGTTGCCGGACTTGGGCGACGAGATCGCCCAGGTTCGACCCCTCAGCCACATTGAGCGACACAACCGCCTTCCGCTGGGCATTCTCTCGTGTGATCAGGTTGCTCGTGCGCTCTGGACCGATGTCAGCGACATCGCTGAGTCGAACCGTGGCTCCCCCACGCCCCTGCAAGAGCAGATCCTGGACTTGGCGGATCGATGCTCGTTCCTCGGGAGCGAGCCGAACGACGAGATCATACTGGCGCACACCGTGGTTGATCGTATCGACAACTTCGCCGTAGATTGCTTCGCGCACCTGCTCGGCGGCATCCGCGGGACTCAGCCCGGCCGCGGCGAGTTCGGCATGCCGATACCGGATCGGAAGCGAGATGATCATGACTTCGCGGTTGGCGTTGACATCTCGTGCGCCGGGAAGCTCCTTGAGCTCTGCTTCGACCGCCTTGGCAACGGTGCGGAGCATTGTGAGGTCTTCACCGAAGATGTTGATCGCTACAGCGGCGGGCGTTCCGGAGAGCACATGGCTCAGACGATGCTCGATCGGCTGCCCAACCATGGTTGTGATGCCGGGGACCGACGCGAGCACACGATCGATCTCCTTGCGGACCCTTTGACGATCCTTTCCGGCCTTGACCGACACATCGATCTCAGAGTTGCTGACCGGCTCGGCGTGCTCATCTCGCTCGGCTCGCCCAGTTCGCCGTGAGACCGATCGGATTCCATCGATCGTCACGAGCTGCCTCTCGACCTCTGTCGCCAGACGATCGCTTTCCACAATCGACGTACCCGGAGGTGCGAGGAGAAACACGGTGAAAGAGCCTTCGTTGAATGACGGCAAAAACGATGTCCCAAACGTGCTTGCCAGCAGCAATGCGGCAATGGTCACAAACGCTGCAGCACCCAGCACCCAGGCCCGGAATCGAAGAGATGCCCGCAGTAAGGGCAGATAGAACCCCTTGAGGATGCGCACGAGGAAGCCATCTTTGCTTGTATGCTCGCCACCGAGCCGGCCTTTGAGCAGGAATCGGCACATCGCAGGCACAACGGTCAATGCAACGACAAGCGAGGCAAGAATCGAGATCATGTACGTAATGGCGAGCGGCTGAAAGAACCGTCCCTCGAGCCCCTGGAGAAAGAGCAATGGCACAAAGACCATGACGATGATGACCGTCGCAAAGACCATCGCGGGGCGGATCTCGTTGCTCGCGGCGAAGATGATGTCCACATACTCGCTGCGTTCCGATTCAGGAAGTGATCTATTCTGCTTGAGCCTCCTGAACACGTTTTCCACATCGATGATCGCATCATCGACGAGCACACCGATCGCAACCGTAAGCCCGCCAAGTGTCATCACGTTCAATCCAAGATTCATCGCGTCCATCACGAGCAGGCCGACAGCGAGCGAGATCGGGATCGCGGTCAGCGTGATCAGCGTCGTTCGCAGATTCATCAGAAACAGGACGAGCACAGCAAGAACGATGATCACAGCCTCACCGAGCACCTTGGTCACGTTGTGGACGGCTCGCCCGATGAAGTGCGACTGGCGGACGACATCGCGGTTGAGTGTTATGCCATCGGGCAGCGTGGGTTCGATCTGATCGAACAGATCGTCGAGCTGCTCCGTGAGCGCAAGAGTGTTGGTCCCCGGTGATTTCTGGATCGATAGCACGACCGCGGGCTTGCCGCCCTCTGAGGCGGTTCCGCGTTTGAGCGCCGGTCCGAGCTGAACGTCGGCGACTTGCCCGATGGTGACGGGTACACCGTCGTGGTAGTGGATGATCGTGCTGGCGATATCCTCAGGCCTCGTGACACGGCTCTGCTGCCGGATCGGGATCTCGAAGCTGTCAACATTCACCAGATATCCGCCGCTGGCGGTGCTGTGTGCCCCCCCCGCTGCTTCGACAACATCCGAGATGGTCAAGCCGTACAGGCGCAGACGATCCTGGTTCACGTTGACTTGATACTCGGGGAGCTCACCTCCGATGGCAACTACCTGTGCGACGCCTGGCACAGCCAGTATCTTGTTGCGTAACTCGAATTCTCCGTAGGCACGAAGCTGCATCGGGCTCGATGAGCCATCCGGCGAGGAGAGCGAGATCAGCATAATCTCACCGGCTATCGACGTGATCGGCGTGATGAACGGTTCAACATCTTCGGGCAGGTTCTCTCTGGCCGATACCATCCGTTCAGCAACGAGCTGTCGGGCGTCGTAGAGGTCTGTCCCCCATTCGAGATCAACCCAGACGATTCCAAGGCCGATCGCACTGGCGCTGCGGACTCGGCGAACGCCGGTCATCCCGTTCACTGCGCTTTCGATCGGAAACGTGACGTATTGCTCGACCTCATCTGCGGCAAGCCCGCCCGCCTCGGCCATAATCGTGACGGCCGGGGCATTGAGTTCAGGGAATACATCGATGCTCATCCGCGGGAGCCTGTATCCCGCATAGCCAACAACCATGACGGCGGCAATCAGGACGACCGAGGAATACTTCAGCGAGAATCGCAGGACGGCTCTCAGCATTGCTCAGTCCTCCCCTTCGTGGAAAGTGCCGTCGGCATGAAAGTGACCGCCCTTCTGGATGCCCCCACTTGTCGAGAGCATGAGCTGGAACGCTCCATCCAAAGCGATCTCGTCCCCGTCACGCACACCGCTGAGCAGCGCTACCCATCGCCCGTCGTTCATGCCCAGATCCGCTTCCATGCGGATCACCTCATCTGGGTTCCTCGGATTCCGCCGAAAGATAATCGGGGTCATCCCGTCGCGCTGGACTGCTGCGAGGGGTATGGCCAGTTCGGGCGATGATGTCGCATCCGTGACGATTTCGAGTTGCGCAGAGACGCCCGACCTGGCCCAGCTTTCGAGTCTCGTCGGTTGAACAAAGAGCTCGAGCGTCCGATCGTTGGGGTCACCGGCCAGACCGAGTGTGAGGGTGCCGGACATCGTTTCGGTCAGAGGCACTGCGCGGCCGGCTGCGGTTGGCGTCGGAGGCACGATTCGAGCTTCGAGGCCGTCGCGCAAGACTCCGAGATCGCTCTGCAAGCCGGACGCACGAAACCGGAGCCGCTCTGGCTTGACAACAGTTAGGACGGGTGCTTTTTCATCAGCCCACGACCCGTTGGACTGCCCGAGCATCTCCACGACACCGTCCTCGGTGGCACGGACCTCGATCGATTTGATCGTTGCCCATACGGGTTCGGGCCCAACTTCTGACTCAACAGGCTTGACGAGTTCATCCCGGGGAATAGAAACGATCGAGGATGCCGCTTCGAGCAGAAAGTCTCGCCTTTTCCGGGCGGCTGCGAGATCAGAGCGAGACTCTGATTCTTCCGCTTCGAGAGTCGCCTCCTTCTCCAGCACTTCGGTGAGATCCGCCTGAGCCGCGGACATCGCGTCACGAGCAGCGGTCAGTTCCTGCAGCCGACCGCCTCCCGCATCGGCGAGCCTCTCGAGCTGTGCGACCCGCTCCTTGCGGATGTCGATGGTCTCCTGCAATTGGTTCTCGTGAGCGTGGTGTGCCTTACGGAGCGGCCCATAGCTCGCCAAACGAGTTGCGAGCCGTTCGATATTCGCATCCGCTTCGGTCAGTTGCCCTTGGAGTTCGCGCCAAGCCGGGGAATCCAATCGGTAGAGCGGATCACCGGCATTGACCGATTGGAACTGCTCGACAAGAAGATCGACTCTCCCGGGCACCGGCGTGCGGTACTCCCGACGAGCCGTTGGAAGATACTCGAATCGACCGGGTACACGGAGCGTGTGCTCGACCCGGCGGCGCTCAACCCTGGCAAAAGAAATCCCGAGATTGGATCTGACAGAAGCGGGGATGGATACCCGGTTCGTGTCAGTCACAACACTCGCTTCTTTGTCGCTGTGGCTCTCTCCGCTGCTCTTGGCTGGCTTTCCACCAGCAGTCGAAGGCCCCCTGTTGCAGGCCGTGATTGCCAGAGTGATGAATACCAGAAGCGTGAGAGCGATAAACCGAAGAGAGTTCTTCATTGCTTTCCCTCCTCAGGGTGTTCTGTAACGGTCGGCTCTGAGTTCGTGGAATCTCTCGATGTGTTTCCTGCCTCGTCAACAGGGGCGGGTGAGGCATCGTCGTCAGGGCCGAGCAGACGCGTGATGTCAGTCATAGCACGGCTTTCTGCCAGCCGCAGATCGAGCAGCCGGTCCTTTGCCTGGAAGCGACGTGTCACAGTTTCCAGCAGGAGGAGCGAATCGACTTCTCCGAGTTCCGCGAGCTTCTCCAGCTCGGATGCCTGCTCGTCGAGCATCGGCACAAGCTCACGCTCGAATTCTGCACGCTGCATCCGCGTTGATTCCAGTGTCATTCGTGCAACCTTCAATTCCCTCGCAAGCCTTTCATAGGTTGATTCCGCTGCGGCTCGTGCGAACTCTCTTCGGGCCTTCGCATCAGCGATCCCGGCGCGGTTGGCATTGAATACCGGGATCGGTACTGAGACCCCGAGCAGCAATCGGTCGTCGCTTTCTTCGCCGAAACCGGCTCCGATAGAGAGATCGGGGTACTGCTTTCGGATTTCGAGTCTGAGTGACTCTTCTGCAACCTGGTATTCGGCCCGACTCACCGCCAGTGCCGAATTGGATTCGATCAGCCGCTGGTAGGCATCGCCCGGTACTGCCGGGGCCAGAGGCGTGAGCGAGGGCAGGAGCTCTATGTCTGCATCCGGAGGCAACCCCATCAACCCGAGCAGCTCTGCTCGGGCCAACGATTCGATCAGTTCGGACTGCGCGAGATCGGTTCGCGATTGAACCAACTGGGCTCTCAGCAGGCGCGCCTCAGCGCGGGTGAGCTCGCCGGCGGCTTCGAGACGATCCGTGATCGTTGCGATTCGTTCGACCTGATCGATGACCTCAGATCGCAGCCGAGTCCGCTCGGCTGCCGCGGTCCACGCTGCCCAGCCCGATTGCACCTTGTTGCGTGTGGCCCACTCTGCGTCGATGATGCGCCTTCGCTCGGCTTGATACGCGGCTCCCGCACGGTCCTTCTCGACCCCTAAACGGCCCGAAACCGGGATGGTCAGGTTCATGGTCAGGCCGTACTGAAAGGGCCCCGATGGCGAGAGGATTTCCGCGCCATCAAAGCCGAACCTTGGATCCTCCCAGAGGCCCGAATTCTCGTACGTAGCCAGCGCCACGCCTGCAGCGAGCCGAGCCAGGCGGAGATCAGCGTTGTAGAACAGCGCCAGGACCTCACCTTCCGCCGGAGTGAGCCCGTCGGCAGGATCGAATCTCTCGGGGACAACCCAGCCGAGTCGGGACATGCGATCGACGAAGCCCGCGATCGATTCGTACGATTCCAGTCGGGCATCGAGCTCGGCTCGATACTCCGAGAGGTCCTGTGGCTGGCGCACATACGTCTGACAGCCCGCAAACGCACAGAGTGTGCACGCGAGAGCGAGCTTTGGCAGCTGCGCACGCCCCGGGAACGGGCGCGATTGGATATTCATGAGCTGATATTCCTGTCTGGATCCAAAGCAACACAAGCCGAGGGCGGCAACGCCGACTCGGCACGGGCAGAGGGACCGACAGGATTCAGGTCGTCAAACGGACGCTTGCGATCACAACGAGCCGATGCTCGCCACCAGGATCAAACCAAGGCGGTGGCACCGGCGGTCCGTGCCCACCGAGACCGCACTGCTGAACTGTGGTGTTCCAGGCGGGAACCATCGCGGTCAGAACCGGTGCCTGGACTTTGGCTTCGACCCGGGGGAGAGTCGTCAGCTCAGCAAACGTGATCTCGATATCCGTACATTCGCAGCTGTGGCTCAATTCACTGGTGTGCAGCGCCAGTTTGAATGACTCTCCGTGGCTGCAGGCCGATTCGCAATGCTCGGTCTCGGCGGCGTCGTGCTCGTGCCCACCACCGAGACAGAGAACGGCGATACCACCCGCTCCACCCGCAAGGGTGTTGAGTGCGATCAGCACCGTGAGCAGGATGGCAATCGGTCGACGCATGAGAGTGATGATATCGGCAAGTTCGGGCAAAGGCTGCACTCTGGCCCTCATTCAGCGTTGGGCCGCTCTTGATCACGCTTTTTGCTCACGTCTGGACGACAAAAGCCCTGATGTCTGGTGCTGAGGCCCTTACGACTCGTAGAAATTCTCGGTCGCTTGCCATTGCTGCTCGAGCTTATCGAGGCGTTCGCGGGCGACATCACCCAGGAGCTGAACGACCTCGGCGACCAGCATTTCCGCGGCCGCGACCGCAGGGAGCGAGCTATCAAACGGACCCACGGCCGGGATCTTCAGCTCGCACCAATGCTGTGTCAGAGCGGCTAACGGTGAGAGCGGGCTGTCGGTCACCGCCACCAGTGGCACCTTGAGATCCACCATGGCTCTGGCTGCGGTGAGCGAACTCCTTCTGTAGCGTGCAAAGTCAAAGACAACCGCGACATCCCTTTCATTGGCGTGGCAGAGGTCTCGCCCGAGCGTGTGTGATTCGATGAGGCGAACCCCCGGACGGATCATGGACAGACCGCTCAGGAGAACCGATGCGCCCGCGCGGGATGACTCGCCAGAGATGATCCAGACGTTCGCTGCCTCGCTCAACAAGGCCGCAAACCTGGTCACCCGGCCATCAGCAAGTGCGTCCGCGGCGGATACCGCCGCGTTGATGATCTCCTGGCGCGAGGATTCAGCGAGGGCCTTGCTTTGCCGAACGCGAACGCTGGGTCTTGCAAGCTGCCGGATCAATCCTTTGCGGACCCAGACCTGAAGATCTGAGTAGCCCTCGAAGCCAAGCTTGGTTGCGAATCTGACGATAGAAGGCCTGCTGGCATCCACCCTGTTCGCCAGATCGCTGACGGTCCCGAAGGCGATGAGAGTCGGATCCTGAAGTACGAGCATGGCAACTTTACGATCGGTAGGCGTTAGGGTATTACTGACATCTGAGATCAGCTCCTGGAGAGATACCGCCCGAACACTGTGATCAGATTGGTGCAGTGTCATCCCAATAGTGTACACTCTGTTACAGAATTCCCCAACTGCCTTCAGCCTCGGAGTATCCACATGCCTTCGAATCACACCCCATCGTCTCGGGAGCAAGCATTCCTCGATTGCGTCGAAGATGCGCGGTACGAGCGAGAGATCATCAACGGCCTGGCTCCCTTCTTCAACGAGAAGGCTCCTGAGGACATGATGAACTTCTACAGCTCAGACGAGATGGTCCAGCTCCGAGTGCTCAAGGGGGGCGATCGCGATGTCGAGACTCGGATGCCGGTGAAGATCACCAGGCACTACTTCGAGCTCGCGCGCACCAGCAAGCCCATCCAGCGCCTGGTCAAGGCGAGCCCGGATGAGACCAAGGACCTGGCCGGTTCGGAAGACCCGGGCAACCAGATGGACTACAGCCCGGTCGAGGGGCTCCTTCACAAGTACGAGATGGGCCTGATGTACGTCGTCTCGACGTGCTCGGCGCACTGCCGATTCTGCTACCGCGAAGAGCTCATCGCACGGAAAGAGATCGCTCGTCAGGACGGCACCGTCGCCAAGAAGGGGCTCGCCAAGATCCCCGAGATTGTCGAGTACATCAAGCAGCACAACCAGGAAGTCGAATCCAACGGCGGACGCCATCCCGAATCGGGGCGCGAGAAGCTCAGGGAGATCCTGCTCTCGGGCGGCGACCCGATGGTGCTCAACAATTCCAAGCTCGCCGCGTGGTTTGGCGCATTGGCCGAGGCCGGCATCGAATCGATCCGAGTCGGTACCAAAGAGATGGCGTTCTACCCGCAGCGGTTCGACAAGACTTTCCTGGACATGCTCGACAAATTCCACGAGACTTACCCACACGTCGGGATGCACTTCATGCTCCACTTCGAGCACCCCGACGAGATCCTGGCTAAAGATAACGAAGGCAACTACATCCGCGATGAACACGGGACCTTCCAGTGGGTGCCGGCAACAGGCGAAGCGATGCGGAACCTCGTCTCGCGAGGTTGGCTGACGGTAGAGAACCAGACGCCCATCATCAGGGACATCAATGACGACCCGGATGCGCTGCGCATCCTGCAGCGAGAGATCAAGCGAGTCGGCGCCGAGAACCATTATTTCTTCTGCGGCCGCGACATCGTCGCGTATAAGGCGTTCAACGTGCCCATCGAGAAGGCTTGGCAGATCCTGAATGAATCCCAGAAGGGACTCTCCGGAATCGAGAAGCACGCGAGGCTCTCGATCACGCACTACAAGGGCAAAACAGAGGTCGCCGCGGTCACCAACCAACCCATTCCAGGGCTCGCGGGTTCCGAGAACGGCGTTGTGATCTTCAAGATCCTGCGAAACGCCGCGGATGCAAAGGACGCAGGCAAGGTCTGTATCGTGGGCCGGAACCCGAACGCACTCTGGTTCGACGATTACCAGGATCGTGTGCTCTTCGATGAAGCGGGTCTGTTTGCGTACGCACGCGTGCAGGCCAAGCGCAAGAAACTCGAGGAAGCGGCCAAGGAAGCCAGCTGATGATCAATAAACAGGTTGCTTCGCTGGCCGAAGCGGTTGCCGATGTCAGGGACGGCGCAACGGTCATGATCGGTGGCTTCGGAGAGGCCGGCAGCCCGGTCGAGTTGATCCATGCTCTGATCGATCAGGGCGCCAGAGACCTGACCGTGGTCAGCAATAACGCGGGCAGCGGCGAGGTTGGACTGGCCGCGCTCATCAAGACCGGGCGTGTCTCGAAGGTGATCTGCTCGTATCCGAAGACAGCGAATTCGACGGTATTCCCGGAGCTCTATCGCAGCGGGAGGCTCGAACTGGAGCTTGTGCCGCAGGGCACACTCGCCGAGCGTATTCGAGCCGGCGGCGCAGGCATCCCCGCGTTCTACACGCCAAGCGCGGTCGGTACACCGCTGGCGGAAGGCAAGGAAACACGCACGTTCGGCGGGCGGGATTACCTGCTCGAATATGGTCTCAAGGCCGACTTTGCGCTGATCAAAGGGCGAGTCGCGGACACTCACGGGAATGTGCTCTACAACAAAACGGCGCGGAATTTCGGGCCGCCGATGGCGATGGCCGCCCGCATCTCTGTGGTGCAGGTCGAGAGCGTGGTCGCCGCGGGAGATCTCGACCCCGAGGCGATCGTGACGCCGGGCGTCTTCGTGGCACGGGTCGTCGCTGTGGCGAACCCTCTGCACGAGTCCGAACTCGTCGCTTCGGGGGCGGTCTACCCATGAGCGTTGAAGAAACCATCAATGGCTGGACCCGGGACGAGATGGCCAAACGCCTGGCCCAGGACATCCCGGACGGCTCCTACGTCAACCTCGGCATCGGCATCCCTGAACTGGTTGCCAAGTACGTCCCCGAGGGCCGGGAGCTTGTCTACCACACCGAGAACGGCCTGCTGGGTATGGGCCCTTCCCCGGCCGCCGGGCAAGGCGATCCCGAGCTCATCAACGCCGGCAAGCGATACGTCACGACCAACCCCGGCGCCTCGTTCTTCCACCACGCCGACAGTTTCGCGATGATCCGCGGGGGGCACATCGATCTGTGCGTTCTCGGGGCGCTCCAGGTTTCCCAGACGGGCGATCTGGCCAACTGGTCCACGGGACAGCCCGATGCGATCCCCGCGGTGGGCGGCGCCATGGATCTGGTCGCGGGGGTCAAGGCGATCTACGTCATCACGCAGCATTGCACGAAGACAGGCGAGCCCAAGCTTGTGGAGTCCTGTACCTTCCCGCTGACCGGTCTTGGCGTCGTCAATCGGATTTATTCCGAGCTGGCTGTGATCGATGTCACACCGGACGGTTTCAGGCTCGTTGAGCTCTGCCCTGGCCTTCGTTTCGAAGATGTGCAACAGCGGACCGGCGCACCGCTGTTACCGATGAAAGAGCACGCCGATTGGAAATAGACATGCCCACACCGGCTCATACCGATCATGCCACGACGACACACAGCGCCGAGCTCTACGCACGCGCACTCAAGGTTCTGCCCGGTGGAGTGAGTCGCAACGCGGTGCTCCGCGACCCCTGCCCCGTGTACGCGGATCATGCCAAGGGGTGCAGAGTCACTGATACCGAGGGCGTGACTCGTCTGGACTTTGCCAACAACATGGCTTCGCTCATCCACGGGCACGCCTGCCCGCAGATCGTCCGGGCGGTGGGCGAACAGCTGGCGAAGGGGACCGCCTTTAATATGGCAACCGAGGTAGAGGTCCGGTACGCCGAGCATCTCTGCAGCAGAAACCCTGGCTTCGAGAAGCTGCGATTCGTCAATTCGGGTACCGAAGCCATCATGGTCGCCCTGAAAGCATCGCGCGCCTTTACCGGGCGCCCCATGATCGCAAAGGCCGAGGGCGCCTACCACGGTGTCTACGACTACGCCGAGGTGAGCCAGTCGCCCACACCGGAGAACTGGGGCACTCTCGATCACCCAAGCCGAGTCCCGCTCGTCCACGGCACACCGGAATCCGCACTGAATGACGTTGTTGTCATTCCCTTCAATGACACCAAGCGGGCGATCTCGATTCTCAACGAACACGCCGACAAGCTCGCGTGCGTGCTGCTCGATCTCATGCCCCACCGCGTCGGCCTGAATCCGGCAAAGCCCGAGTTCGTCGAGGCGATCCGTGAATGGACCACGCGCCACGGCGTACTTCTGGTGCTCGATGAGATCATCACGTTCCGATCCGAGTTCGGCGGCCTGCAAACTCATTACGGGATCACGCCCGATCTGACAGCTCTGGGCAAGATCATCGGTGGAGGCTTCCCGGTCGGGGCTACCGCCGGGCGAGCCGATGTGATGGATGTCCTGAACCCGCAGTCCTCGAAGCTTCTCTTCCCGCACTCCGGCACATTCTCGGCGAATCCGATTTCGATGACCGCTGGGATCACAGCCATGGAGCTCCTGGATCATTCCGCAGTGACAAGGCTCAACGCACTGGCGGATCGGGCCAGGCACGGCATCACCCGGGCCATCAAAGACGCGGGTGTCCCCGCGTGCGTGACGGGGTACGGCTCGATGTTCCGGATCCATATGAAGGCGCAGGCACCCGAGGACTATCGCCAGGCCTACGCATCGGCAGACGAGGGCAAGCGGCTCAAAGCACTTCTTGGGCACCTCTTTGATCGAGGGATCATCCTGATCAACAGCGGGTCGGCGACGATCTCGACGCCGATGACCGAGACCGAAATCGACACGTTGATCGACGCGGTTTCGTCCGGACTCAGGAAACTCGCCGAAGTCCGCTGAAGATCAAAGCTCAGGCCCGCTCGAAAACAGTCGCCAGCCCCTGACCCACACCCACACAGAGTGACGCAACGCCGAGATCTGCATCCGATCGGCCCATCTCGTGGATGAGCGTGGTCGCGATTCGGGCACCACTGCAACCGAGCGGATGTCCGATCGCGATCGCTCCGCCGTTGACATTGAGCCTGTCAGGATCGATACCGAGTTCGCGCTGGCATGCGACGGATTGGGCAGCGAACGCTTCGTTGATCTCGAACCGACCGATCTGCTCGATCGAAAGCCCCGCACGCATCAGGGCCTTGCGGACAGCGGGCACAGGCCCGATGCCCATGAATGCCGGATCGACACCCGCGGCAGCACTCGGGCCCACAAAGGCGATCGGTTTGAGTCCGAGTTCCCTGGCCCGACCCGCCTCAACAAGGAGAAACGCACTCGCGCCGTCGTTCACACCCGAGGAATTCCCGGCGGTCACTGTCCCTGACGCATCCTTTGCGAAGATCGGCTTGAGCTTGCTCAGCTTCTCGAGTGTCGTGTCGGGTCGGGGATGCTCGTCGGTATCGATCACAACTGGATCACCACTGCGCTGAGGAATCGCAACGGGGACGATCTCGGCACCGAAACTGCCCGCCTTGTGCGCCGCATGCCAGCGTTGCTGGCTTTGGAGCGCGAACTGATCCTGCTCATCCCGACTGACCTGGTGTTTGCTCGCCACATTCTCGGCTGTTTCACCCATGGAATACGGGTAGTACATCTCGGACAGCTTCGGGTTGATGAAGCGCCAGCCGATGGAGGTGTCATGGATCTGCTGCGAGCGATCGAAGGCATTCTCTGCCTTGCTCAGAACCAGCGGTGCCCGGCTCATCGATTCGACTCCGCCGGCGATGAATACATCGCCATGGTTCGCCTCGATCATGCGTGCGGCTATGTTGATCGCCTCAAGCCCCGAGGCGCAGAGCCGATTGACGGTCGAACCCGGGACGCTCGATGGGAGACCCGCGAGCAGAGCCGCCATCCGAGCCACGTTTCGGTTGTCCTCGCCGGCCTGGTTTGCTGCCCCGAAGTACACATCTTCGATCATTTCAGGGGCAATGCCAGATCTCGCAACGAGCGATGCGATCACAATCGCGGCCAGATCGTCGGGGCGGACACCCGAGAGTGCCCCACCGTATCGACCGACCGGGGTTCGGATCGCTGAGATTACCGCGGCTCGTCTGGTCATGGCCGATCATAGCTCTCAAGGGACCTACAGGGCATCATGTGAGAAGCCTGCCGGACGATCCGGGCCCTGCAATTCCGCTCGCTCAATCCGAGCCCGGCCGCCCTCGGCATCCAGAATAAATCGGTGTTCAGTCGCCCGTGGTCACACCCGTAATGGCCACTCTGATCCGATAGGGCAGCTCTCCACTCGCAGTGAGATGACTTTCCCGAAGCTCAGAGGTTGGCGCCATCAAGCGTTCTCGTCCAAGCCGCACAATACATGGGTGATTCCCAGCAACGTTCGAATGCTGAGTTGTCATCCTCACTGGCGAAAGACGGCTTTGATTTCGAGTCACTCAGGGACACATGATCAAAGCGCATCTCCATGCGCCGCGATTGTCAGTTGGTATTGGTCGCATATATTGCTGTAGAACCGATCGAACGAGAGATGCTTCATCGCATGTTCTCTTGCGTGTGCTCCGAGCCGGATCGCATGCTCTCGGTCGGTCACGACCCGAAGCAGTGCCGAGGCCCACGCTTCGACATCGGCTGGGCCAACCTGATATCCCGTTTCACCTTCGATATTCTGCTCCGAGAGCCCGCCGGTATTGGTCGTCACGATCGCGGTGGATCGCATCATGCTCTCGGCGGCGACCAGGCCGAACGGCTCTTCCCAGAGCGAAGGCGCCGCCTGAACCCAGAGAGCATCGAATTCGTTCTCCATCTCCGGCTTGCTGAGATGACCTAGAAATGTCACCGAATCGCCCAATCCGAGCCTCTGGGACAGTGACTCAAGGCTGTTCCGGGACTCGCCTTCGCCCGCCAGAATCAGACGCACATCCGGCACTGTCTCGCGTACTCGAGCAAAGGCACGGATCAGGACATCGACACCTTTCTTTGGAACGAGCCTGCCGGCATACCCGATCGCTGGAGTTCCGACACACATCCTCTCCCGCTGTGGCGTCACAGCAACTCCATTCCAGACAACATCATCAACGGCAACACCGTCACTCTCGAGTCGCCGGCGTACCCAATGGCTGTTTGAAATCAAACGATCGCACGCACTCGGAAAGTAGCGTTCACGAACCGCTTTCTGGGCCCACTGCTTCAGACTACCCAACGATCCGACGCAGCCCTCCTTTCGACAGATGGCTCCGGCTTTGTGCCTGCACGGCTCGCCGCTGGGTAGAGTTTTTGTATTAATCGGACAGATCAGATCATAATTGACTACATGGACAAGGCACGGCCATTTCTCGAGGCAGGACAGCACGAGCGGAGAGAGCTGCCACTGGAACATGCGTAAATGAACCACATCCGGCTGATACTGATTCAACAGCTTCCGCAGCCTCAGCAGGGCCGACACATTTCCAACTGACAGTATCGATTGCATATGCCCGCCAGCGCCCATGCATGTCTCGTCGGCAAGCACCGGCGTACCGGGAACCGGCTGGTACGAGCTCGAGAACAGCTTTGCCTCGTGCCCATCCTGACGGAGTCTTGCGCGGAGTTCAAGAGAGATTCGCTCAGCGCCGCCGGTGTCAGTCCCCAGATCGTTGACAATGAGCACTCTCACAAGACTGATCCTCTACGGATCATTCGAGGCGACTTCTGACGCCAATGATGTATCCTCGCGTACTTAATAGCCATCGCGGCAAGATCCCACACACATGGGTCACCGGCTTCGAGCATCTCTTGAAAGAGAACCCCGAATGCACGACGGCGTTCGGAGCGGCTCCGTACCTGCGAGGCGATATGCGACGCTGGTCCACTCAGAAATCCAGCGATTGCCCGCGTACTCATCTGCTGAGCATGACGACGCACCCATACGAGTGAGTATCGCCAATCACCCGACGCGCTCACTCGTCCGTCTCCCCCCAGGTTCCATATGGCTTGAGGTTCAAGAGTATCAGGGATGACAAAACGCACACCGTCAGTGCTTTGAAGTCGCATGAGCCAGTCAGGATCGGCATGCCGCCTCATCCCTCCCCGAAACGGAACGCGTTGGGCGAGTTCGGTGGGCACCATAAGCATCGATGTCTGCATGATCGTGTAACCCGAGAAAACCGATCGCCAGCCTGCTCTTGCGTACAGGTAGTCGCCGATGTTCTCGCTCGATTTCGGGAATCGAGTCGGCCATTGCATTGCCGCGCCACCAGCTTTGACATACATCACACACCCGAGAACCGGATACTCCACCCCCTCGCGCACAAGACGTCTTGCGGTATCAAGCTGTATAGAGAGTTTCGAGGGAAGCCAGCGGTCATCGTCATCCAGAAAGGCGCACCATGCCCCTGAGGCCCGTGCTATGCCGGCGTTGCGGGCCGAAGCATGCCCACGCTTTGCCGAGAGTACGATAACACGCAAACGCCTGTCATCGATAGCCCGCAGAGCAAATTCAGTAGGCTGATCCGAACCGTCCTGCACAACAATAACTTCGAGTGAGTCTCCTGTGCCCATGTCCTGCGCCAACGCAGACTGCACTGCGGCTTTGAGCTGCTCGGGCCTGTGCCTTGTCGGGATTATGACCGAGACTGTGGGGTTCATGGAGCATTCACTCCGAAGAAACGCTCGTAGATCACGCCGGAAGCATTAGCGACCTGGGACATGACCAAGATCAGCGCAAGGAGTGCCTTCTTTGGGTACTGTGTTCCAAAGGGCGAAGTCACAAGTTGGTAATAGAAACCGAGAGGCTCCGGTACTGCCCGCCCGCCCCTCACTCCATGGATGATCCGGTATCGCGCCGAACCAACTCCATACGCAAAGTGCTGCCTGAGAAACCCACCGAGTGACTGAGGGTGGCAATGATCGACGATCGCCAGAGGTTCAACGCCCGTGGGCCTCCCCTGGGATACCCATCGGGCGCAGAATTCCCGATCCTCGCCGGTCGTTCCAAAACGTTCGTTGAAACCCCCGGCGTCAAGAAAGCTCTCGCGATGGACCGCAAGGTTATTCGGAGTGAAGAAGCGTGGGTTGTCCCTGTTCATCCAGTCTTTGAGATGCTCGACAAGCAGATGGCTCGCCGTGGGGCAGAGCCTTTGGGGTAGAGCGTGGCGCACACTCCCGCCGATGAGCGCCCTTTCCATGTTGCCTCGCAGAAATGCCCCGGCGATGCGAAGGAGCCAATCTGTTTCCGGCAGACAATCGTCCGCAAGAAATGCAAGGTACTGATGAGCGGACGCCTTTGCCCCGGTGTTCCGGGCTACACCTGGCCCCGCATTCGGCTGGCGGATGCACCGCGTGGCGACTGGCATTGCAGCACCCGTTACCGTCGATTCGAGTGGCTCATACGAGCCGTCATCGACAACAATAACATCCCAGCAGTCGTACGGGTATTCAACCCTTGCAAGGCCGTCTAGCAACGACCGAAGTTGCTCGGGACGGTTGTAGCTCGGCACTACAACAGAAACGGTCGGGAGTTGGGACCGTTCGCCATTCAAGGCTTGGCTTCCGACATCAGGTGGCGCTCCGAGCGTCGAAGGTGCCGAGCCCGGGAGATCTCAAAGTGAGCCAGCTTCTGCTTGATCTTTCCGGGTCCGAGGGTGTGTCCGAGAAACTGGCCCAGGCCGTCGAGGGTGACGCCAACAACAAGAGCCGGATAGGCCTTCCAGCCTATTCGTTCACGCCGCACGCTGCTCGCAAAGAGCTCGCTCTGCAGCAACCTGAATCGAATTAGCGGAATCGCGGCACCAAAGACAATGTACATCAGTCGCTTAGGCTTCGACCATCGTTCATGCTTCATGCGGCTCGCCGCAAAGAGCCTGCCCGAGCCGATTCGCAACTCGAGCGTAGAACCCCAGGTAGAAGGGTTCAGATGCTCAACACAGGTTGCGGGTGTGAGATAGAACGTAGCGCCGCGCGAGAGCAGGTCATTGAGCAGGCCACCATCTCGTCCCATCTTGGATGGAAGATCATGCCCATACTCGCGATCCAGTGTTGCTCGGCGGAAAGTCGTATTGTGTCTCGCAACATGGAGTGTCGTTCCGCTGAACTCGGCCGCGACCCATTTTCCATAGCTCATGAGCATGTTTGCCCAGGACAGGACAGAACCGGGATTGCCGTTCTCGATCCGTGTCCCTATGGCATCCCATTGCCCCGCGTGCGTGGCCTCGATGATCCGCTCCGCCCACTCAGGCTCGGGGAATGCATGATCCTCAAGGAACGTCACATACTCTGCATTGGCGAATTCGAGGGCGAGCGCGGCTGCCTGATCAATATCATCGATCGGCCCCACGCAGACCGGGTCGCAGGAGTGAAAGGAGCCCATTTTTGAGTCCTCTCCCAGCCGGAGCGTTTCTTCATCTGGTGCGACAATGAGTAACTGAATCTGATGCGCGATGCTCTGTTTCTGCAGGAAACTCATGACTCTGCCGAGGCTTGCCATGCCGTTGATCGTGACCAGAACTACCGAGAGCATCGGCGCATGACTATCCTGATCGACGACATTGATTTGTTCCCGTACTGCCGGTGGTAGATCTTGTTCAGTACAGTTTCCGGAGAATGTGGGCTCATACGCCACCTGCACCTGCACAGATTCGCGCGATGCAGATTCAGCCGCACCGAGTACAACGGCAAGGCTGTTCCATCCATCACCGAGATCCGGCTTCGGCGGTGTGTTGGTGCGGACCGAATCAACAAAGGCACGTAGCGCAGGAGCAAACGAAGGATCGAGACGAGGGCGAAACGACCCGAGTTGGCGCCACGCAAGGCCGATGGATCGGGCAACCATTTCCGGTGTGGTAGCGCTATGCGACTGCGATGCCCTGAGCACCGTCCCTCGGATGCGGTCGGCGACAACCGATCCTACCTCGCCGATATACTCGATGCGATCGGTCTCCGCGCCAGTCATTGAAACTGTGGAGTGAACAATGACGCCGCTGCTGAGCAACCATGTAGCAGCAGCGTTGTCATCTTCGCTGTACACAGACCTCACAGTCGCAGAGATAGATTCTGCCCGCTCACCGGTGTGATGCATGACGAGGTCCGCGTGATGCGATAGAAGATCGAGGAGCGCCCCACCACCGCTCGTTCGTGACCGCTTCCATTGAGGCAATGCTCGTGCGGGGGTTGCGAACAACGTCCTCACCGCCGTCAGCCTGCCGATGGACCCCGAACGCAGGATCTCGCCGACAGCCCGATGGACCGGGTGAAAGCGGTAATTGAATCCCACCATTGCATGCACATTTCGATCGCGCCACGCGCTGAGCAATAGCGAAGCCTCGTGCTCTGTTGTCGCAATCGGCTTTTCCAAGTACACCGGGATACCCATCTCGATGAGACGGCTCGCGTACTGGGCATGCAGGTGCGTTGGAAGGCAGACACATGCCGCATCGAATCCACCCGCATCGAGCAGCTCGTCTACCGAATCAAAGAGACATACATCCGGATTCCACCTGCGCGCAACTGATTTGGCATCGGCGCTCGGGTCTGCAACGGCAACAAGCTCTGAGCCGGGGAGCCTCGCAAGCAACGGAGCGTGGATTCTCTGCGCAACTCTTCCACACCCGAACAATGCGATTCGCACGTTCTTATGATCGTTGGTACGAATCATGGCACCTGGGCCTGCTTGTGGGTTCCGCCGAACGAGATCTGCAGATAACCAGCGATGCGTGGCGAGAGATGGGATACACACTCGCGCAGCTCATCTCGACCACACCCGGGGATCAACCATGCGATCAGGTTGAATATCAGAAAGATCGCAACGCCAATTCCGAGCCAGAGTACCGATTCATGCATCCCTGTCGATGTCGAAGGGAACCAGAGAATCGGTATCGTCGCGGCGATACTTGCAAGAACTGGCCGAACCGCCGGAACCAGCATGTCCCTGGGCTGTATCCGTGAGCGACGGGCACTGAACCACACCGCAAAGGGTGCCGCAACCATGTACACAGCCAATACTGCGAATGCAACACCGTGCGCTTCGCCTTGTAAGGCGCCAAGGAGAGCTGCGCAGACAAGAACCGGTACAAATGCAAGCGTCCAGAGAAGCTGATCTCCCGACCGGCTTTCTGCGAGATAGATCCATTTGCTCGCCTGGACGATGAGGCGAAACAGCATCGCCAGGCACAGGATCGAGAAGAAAGGAGCGGATTCCACCCACTGTTCTCCGAGCAGGACACGTATCACATTCTCGCCACGGATCGCCCCAAAGACAAGCATCGGCACCGCGACCGCGTACAGGAACAGCACGGCTTGCCGAAACCCCGCTCTGTATGATTGTTCCTCAGCGTTCTGTTTGCGGCTGAACGCAGCAACAACGACACCCATCATCGGAAAGTAAACCTGACGAGATGGAAACTCGGACCAGACATACGCCTGCTGGTATAGCCCGAGTGTTCGGTCACCCACGATTGCTCCAAGAATAAGCCGGTCAGCGCTCTGGCCGAGAGTACCGATGCATTTCGACAGCGAGAGCCGCGAGCCATGCAAGAGCAGTGAGCTCTCCTGCCTTGCGCTCCGAAGGCCCGCGATCGGATTGCCGGGAAGCCAGCCCGTGGTCACCATGCAGACAAGCAACTGAACGCCGGCGATCGCAATCTGCTGTGCAGCGAGCGCCCATACGCCCGCTCCATAGAGCGCCGCAACAATGGCTGCGACGGCACCCGCCGCCATACCAGAGATATCTTTCCCTGCCACAGCCCCGAACCGAAGATGACGCTTGAGCAGCCCGTCATGGACTGACGTCAAGCCGGTCATCATGGAAGCGACCGCCACAACCGGCATGAGCGTCGCAAGTTCCGGCATCCCATAGGCTGCTGCCAGGACGGGTCCGAGCAGAGCGATCACAAGCGTCGCTCCGAGATTCACCAACTGGCCGCTCCAGAACAACCCAGACACCTGCTCACGAGTCAGAGCTTTTGCGTTCACGACCGCGGTTGAAATCCCGACATCGCGCACCGTCGCGGCAAGCTGGACGACGACCCAGGCGATGGCAAAGACACCATAGTCTGCTGGGACAAGGACTCGAACGAGCACGAGGGTCGTGCCGATACCCAACACCATCTGAATCTCGTTCGATACCAACGCAACTACGCCGGAACGCGCAGCCTGCTTACCGATCGTGCGGGTGGTCTCTTCAAACAAGCTATCAGATCGTCTCGTGCTCACGGCGTTCTCATGGACTGTACACGATACGTATCGATCACAGAATTCCCTACTATTATTGACTCTTCGAGACGATATACATCGGCCAGTTCCGGAGTGAGCCCATCGGTCTCGGGCTGCTCCGAATCATCTGCATCTCGGACATGCGTCAGGACTTCACGCGTTGGGGCATTCAGACTCGAGAGCGGGAGAGCGACACCTCGTCTATATCCGCGTTTTTCGAACTCGAAATTCAGCAACCTGTACATCTCCGGACTCGTGACCACATGAGTCGCACGCAGATCCCACTCGCTGAGAATCTCAACGATTGCCGGTGCATCTTTTGTGCCAAGACGAAACGGAAACTCGGTGGGATACGCAGAGAATTGAAAGCCCATCAACGCAGCGCCAACGGCACCGACGCTGGCAATTTGTGCCATGATCGGCTTTGGGCTGATCAGTACCGCGAGATAGGCGATCGGCGTCGCGAGCAACAACGCAAGGAACGGCACCGCCCATACGAGGATCCACCATGGCGGCGGCGCCAGACCCGTTGCGACATACACGCCGACCGTACCAAAGGCCAGCCCGATCACGATTGCCCGTGGCCACCCTGCGCGCGAGATCCACATCCATACTCCTGCGATCGCGATCACAAATATCAGTATGGCAAGCAGCGACGGCGCCGGCCATGTCCACTGCGACCACGCCGCGTGCAGGTTGTAGGTCAGCTCCTCAAGGCGCAGAAAGCTATCTTGCCCTTTGTACCCTCTTGCCGCACGCCGAAGAGTTTCAAGCGGACTGTTCCCAGATTGGAATGCCCAGGCAGGCGCATAGAGAAGCGCGACGACGCCTGCCGTACCGATCGCTGCCCGTGCTATTCCCAGCACGTGATCGAGAATGGATATCCCCTTCACTGGGCCTGCGATGAGCCAGACCGAGTACACAACGGCGAACGGGTAGGCCATAACGGGGCACGCATAAAAACCGATCGCGCCAAGAGCTACCGCGGCCAGTGTCGCTCCTTGCTTCCGCTCTCGGAGTGCCGGGAGTAAACCGAGAAGGAGCAGCATCGCCACGGTCGCTATCGGATATCCTCTTGCGTTTGTGGCGATATCCACTCCGATCGTGCTCCCCGCATACAGACCTGCCCCAATCAGAGCAATCATCGGACTCAGCAGTTTCCTGCCCGCTGCGAGCATGCAGACTGGAATGAGCAACGCGGCTATGTATGCGGGCAGTCGCGCCGCCCATTCCGATGGGCCGAACACCCCCACACTCAACCACATGAGGAGTGAATTCAGAATATGGTTATTCGGGGTTTCATAGGTCAAGAGCGGAACGAGCGGAGACGACGTCGCATACATCGCAAAGGAAGACGCCTCGTCGAGCCTCATCTGCTGGCTTAAGTACAGAGCGCCGAGCACCGCAGCGAGCATCGTGAACAGGATTCCAAATATCCAGTCGGTCTTTGGAAGGCAGAATACGTCGCGCAGCCTTGCGATCCCAGAAACGCATTGCTCGATCAAAACAGCGGGCCCGAGCTGCGCAAGCCATGCAGTGACACCAAGCAGCACCGCAGCGATGGCCACGAATCTGGCTTGCACTGCACCGAGCGACTCGAGGCTATACCTCGGATTGGAAGCGTTCCCTTCTATCTTTGTCAGCCAATCCAGAAGTGCCTGAGTGCTTGAGAGTCCGATCACCAGGAGCGTGAGACACAAAGCCAGGAGTCCGAACAGACAGAGCCCGATTCCAAGTACAGATGGCGTCGATCGTCTTTCGCTGCGCATCCAGCCTTTCCATCTATACCAGATGACAGAAGACAGATAAGCGGATGCGCCGTAGAGGTAATAGATCACATGGAGAATCGCTCCGCCGACGCAGGCAACGACTCCGCCTCGATTCTTCAGCAGCGCAAGCAGCTTCCAGTTCACCCAGACCCAAACGGCCGCGGAAAGCCCCGCAATACCGGCCGCGACCAAAGCCTTGCCGGAAGACGTTACAACGGGCAACGCCAGTATCGCAAGGATCATCAGCCCGACAAGGAGGGCTGAGATCTTCTCCCGACGCGACGCGTTGAGTGCGCTGCGGAAGTGTTCGTGCTCAACTGCCAGCCGTCCCCAGGGGATCGCCCGTTCCTTGATATCTGTTCGCCACAGCCCGAACAGAGTCCATCGCTTCAGATGCGTCGCCTGGGCATCCTTGACAAGACGGACTTTTCCCCTTTGGCGCAAACGAATTCCGAGCTCGACATCTTCTATCGACGGCTTCGTATATGACGCATCGAACCCGCCGGCCTCAAGGAATGCATCTCTGCGAACCGCTCCCAGCCCCGACCAGAAGGTGCTCGCATCGGGTGTCCCATTCTGATGCACATAGTGATGTCGTATATTCGCGTATACCGATGCGATGCCGGGATATGCAGGGTTGTTGTCATAGCTGCCGAACGACGCAACGACTCCGGGCTCACGCATCAACGGCTCGATCAACGACCCGATGGCTTCGCGCTGAACACAGACATCCGAGTCGACGAATACGACCATATCCGATTCCGCTGCGGCAACACCCATATTGCGAGCCTGCGCGGGACCCACCGCGTTCTCGGAAACCCGTAGAACACGGATACGCTGATCAAAGCCAAGCACCCGTTCCGGCGCCCCATCGCTCGACCCATCATCGGCGAGAATGATCTCTACGGGGCTCGCCTGTGAATCCAGAATGGCGCGCACGGCCTTATCAAGTTTTTCTCCCGCGTTATGGACTGGGAGAACCACCGAGAACGGGTCGTGCTCGATCGAATCACGATTCTCGGCTGTAAGCTCCCCGCGTGTGGATTTCTTCTTGTCGACCACGAATTCCTCGTGGTAGGACCGCTCAACGTTCACCGACCAGATGTCGTGCGATTCGCCCAGAATGTTCCTGGCCGAGAGCATCGCAGCCAGCATCGAGTGATCCTGGTTGTTGTACCGGTGCATGCCGTTGCGTCCGACGGACTGCAGATTCTCGAACGTCAGGAGCCATTCCTTGATGACCTCCAGGTTCTCTTTATAATCGGCGTCATACACCGGATATGCCTTGGGCTGGCGGATCACAGTGCCATCGATCACGCTTGACGCAGGCGCAAGCTTGAGTCTTTCGAGCTCCTGCTTTGCAAGCTCAAGCAGCTCTTGGTTCGTCGAGTTCCAGAGGCCGTCTCCCTCGTGACAGAAGTACTCCATCCCGATGCTCGCCGTGTTCTGATTGGGCAGCATCGCCGCCGACCACGCCCGGAAGTTCTGGATCCGACCGACTTTGACCTCCGGGCTATGTATGTAAATCCAATTGTCAGCAAAGGGATCCGGATGATCGAGCACGAGCGTGACGATCAGAAAGTCTCGGTATTTCAGGCGGTTTGCGGCTTCGAGCACGTGATCGGGAGCGGCTGGTGTGATGCAGCGCACCAGCTCGGTAATCGGCATCGAGTTGATCAAGTGCTCACATGCGACCCTGTACTGCTCGCCCTTGCGGGTACGCATGTCCACGCCGACAACACGGTTGCCCTCCCTGTAAACCCGGTCGGCCCTGGTCTGAAGACGGACCTCGCCGCCCCGCTTCTCGATGATGTCCGCGGCGGTTTCCCACATCTGCCCCGGGCCGAGCCTCGGATACTTGAAAGTCTTGATGAGTGAAGCGGTATCGCTCTTGCCGGTGAGTGAATCGATGACCGCTTTGGTAAGCGAGAGATCTTTGATGCGCTGGGCAGCCCAGTCGGCGCGGATCTCCTTGGGGGAGATGCCCCATACCTTCTCGGTGTATGTCCGAAAGAAGTGCCAGTAGAGCCGGCCGCCGAATCGGTTGGACACCCACTGCTCGAAGTTCTCCTCTTCCTTCGAAGGGAACAGTTTCCATTTCGCAAAGCTCAGGGCCACCCGGGCCGACTCGTACAGCCCAAGGTTCCCAAGCGCGTTCCCGATCGAAAGCGGATAGTCGTAGAACCTCCCCTGGTAATAGATCCGGCTCGACCGGGGGACATCGATCATGGCATCGCCCATGATCTCATGCCACAGCTCTTCGACCGGCTTCACTTTCGTAAAGAAACGATGGCCTCCAATGTCAAACCTGTAGCCCTTGTACTCCTCGGTCCGCGCAATACCACCGACGCGCTCGCCTGCCTCCACCACGAGGGGCTTCATCGATGGAGACAGTTTCAGGAGCTCGTAGGCCCCCGTGAGCCCGGCAGGCCCACCACCGATCACCACGACGGACCGGCTTTCATCGGGTGGGGATGCGCCACCGCTCGCATCTACACTTTCAGCGGATGCGAGACCGTCCTTATCCGGTACTTTCTCTACGGTTTCCATTGTTCGCCAACTCTATTCGATATCCGAGTCGGCGCCAAAGAGTTCCATCTTTGAGCGTCCGATAGCACTGCACCCGGGTCTGTTTCGGGTCAACGGCACATGAATATTCCCTCTGCGAGTGGGGCGCACTGGGATACATAGTCTTCGCTGAAAGCATCCCCGGAGACCGCTGGCGTTCTGTTCAAATCAAGCAGCACGGGCTCGCCTTTGTGCATGACATAGTCGATCTTCCCGTAATCCAAACCATATCGGCTCTGCACCCCGAGAATCGAGTCCGGGGGGCGATCGAAGGATCCGAGCCTGCTTGATGCGTTCTTCACATACGGATCCGGAGAATGTAACGTGCGCCCGATCCCCCGGTCACCGAAGACGATCCAGAGGTAAACCACATACTCACCCCGGTCATCCCGATCGGGGAGAAAAAACTTCTCGACGACGAGATGTCGATTGCTCCACACGGAGGCTGGCACCTCGGAGAGATGCTCGAAGATCGGGTACTTCGTCAGCGTGTGCGCCCAGCCGAGCGATCGGGGCTGGATCCATGGATGCCAGGCCGCACGCTTTCTCAGACCATCAAGGAATGAGGGGGGCTTTGAGTTCCCGTACTCCAGGTCCATGAACCCGCCGCTGTTGTTGTTTGTTTTCACGATCACCGGCCCGTCCCACGGGTCGCTTTGACCAACGAGATGGCTGCTGACGACCGTCTTTCTGATGTCCCGAATCTTCCCATTCACGACACGTGGATGCCCCTGGATGACATCCCAGTATTCATCCGGGGTGTAGGAACAATCGAGGTGGGGTACGAGTACATCCGCATCGTCGCACGGATGCGGGCCGTGAACAACTTTGACATCGATGCCTCGACGTCTCCAGTTCTCGGCGATTGGCCAGATGCGATAATGCCGGCTTTCGCCCCGGGTGTCTCTTTCATGGAGCATGATCGATAGAGATCGAACATGTGACTTTTCCATGAGGGAGTGTCCGTATTAATGGCAACCAAGAGCGGGCTATGAAATGTCCCTGAAATACCGGCGCTTGCAGGTCTCAAGATCATACCATCTTGAGAGATCCCCTCCTTCCAATCTGGCTGGAGTCCTTTTGCCTCGTCCGAATAAGCGATCAACTCGATCGGAGGGAACCCAGACTCCCTCCACTGATTGTAAACTCACACCATGAGCGCCGAGGAGCATGAATATGTCAGGGCCGATGGGTCGATCCGCGAGTCCACCGGCCGTCTGCTCGCACGGTGCACGCTGCTTCTCTTTCTCGTTGCCATCGCGATATTCAATACGCGAGACGTCGCCTGGCCAGCGGTATCCTGGCCGATGTTCAGCGCTCGAAACCCGCAGTACCCCGGAGAGACGTACGAAGCAAACTTGATCAAAGCCTTGGATTCCGATGGAAGCAGCCTCTGGATCAGACCCGGGGACCTCTGGGGCATGGATCGCTACCAGGTGGGCACGAAACTCATTGCCGGCTCCATCGACACAACCGACCCAAGGCAACGCAAACACCAACACGCACTCCTCGCGTGCGTTCGATTCTGGGCCAAGAATTTCGAGGTCAGCACCATCGAAATCTGGCACCTGACTTGGAATCTCGAGCTCGATTCCAACCCGGCCCTTCGCTTTGATGAGCCAGCAACCTCGACGCTGATCATGGCGTTCGGCGATGATTCCGCGAGCCAGCCGGCGGAAACTGAGGTGGCCCCATGACCTTCCGCCCCGCCTCCCTGCTTCGGAGCGCAGACGCCTGGCTTACCGCTCCAGCCCCGGACGCACGCGGCCGACTCGGGCTCTACCGCATCATCTATGCAATCTTCTATCTCTGGTATCTCGCAACCCAGCAATCGGCGATGATCTCGCTGCTGCCTCGGTTCTACTACCACAACCAAGTCTGGCTGCTCAGACAATTCCCGAAGCCGCCGTCGTTCCAGATGATGCAGATCCTGGAATCGGCGCTCGCGGGACTTCTGATTCTCCTGCTCTTCGGGCTTAAGACCAGGATCGTGACGGCATGCATCGTCGTCATCGGGACCGTCCTGGAAGGCTATCTGACGATGGTCGACAGCGAGCAGGGAAACATCCTGCTCGTCTTCTTCATACCTTTCTTTATGCTCCTTGCCGGCAACTGGGGCGCGACGCACTCCGTCGACAGCCTTCTTCGCAGCCGATCAAAGAAGCCATCCACGGATCCGAAGGCGTCGGGCTCTGAATTCATGGCAGCGCGACTGCTGCTCGTGCTCATCAGCTTTCAGTTTGTCCTCTCAGGGATCTACAAACTCTTCGGAACCTGGCTCACGCACCCGAGGCTGCTTGGCAATCTCATGCTTTCAACGAGCGTCGACGCTGCGTACTACGAGATGTTCGTCAATCCCTTTGCCAAGCTCATCGCCGACACACCGCTTCTCTTCCACGGGCTCCAGTGGACCGCGCTCGTGTTTGAATGCCTGTTCTTTGTCTGTCTGTTCGGCCATCGGCTACGCGTCATCGTGCTCTCAGCAGCCCTTGTCTTCCACTCGCTCAATGCATTTCTGATGTGGGTTACCTTCACGAATATATTAATTGTGTATCCGGCATTGATGAACTGGCAGTCTTTCTATGACAGACATAGGCTCGCGCGATTGACAACACATCTGGCACGCCTGCCAAACTTTGCTCTGCGAGCGGTTCCCGTTGCACTCTGCGTATTCATCGCCTTGCTTTGGAACGCGGATCTCAGCCCACGCGCCCTGCTCACGCTCGGCGGGCTGGTAGATTTCCAGACGATCTGGATCCCGATCCCCCTGATCGCGATGTACTGGCTCTTCACCACGCTGATTCGTCCAAGGAAACCCTTGCCGCAAAATTGACACCGCGTCCAGACCAGCACATCTTGTTTCATGATCACCTAATACGTAACCTTAAAGGCCACACCGCTTCCTGCTTGGGAGTTTTTAGCATGAATGTCCGTGATGATTCGGAGCGCTCCCGGCCGCTGTCGCCCGCACCGGAAGTTGAACGAATCCCGACCTCTGTTTACCCATCCAGCTTGATCGCCAGCCGGGCTGTCGCTGCCGAGATCGCCGACTTCATCAGACAACGGGCTGCGAACAACCAGAAAGCGGTTCTTGGGCTTGCGACCGGCTCGACGCCGCAAGCTGTGTACGACGAGCTCATCCGCCTGCATCGCGAAGAGAATCTCAGCTTCGCCAACGTCGTAACATTCAATCTCGACGAGTACTACCCCATGCTCCCGGACAGCCTTCAGAGCTACCTCCGGTTCATGAACGAGTATCTCTTTGATCACGTTGATATCCCGCGAGGTCAGATCCATATTCCCGACGGAACGATCCTCCGCGAATCCGTTTCCGCGTTCTGCAAGCAGTACGAGGAACGAATCGAAGACGCAGGTGGGATCGATCTGCAGATCCTGGGCATCGGTCGGACCGGCCATATCGGTTTCAACGAGCCCGGCTCCAGCGTGGACAGCCCCACCCGCCTCATCACGCTCGACAGGGTGACCCGTATGGATGCCGCGAGTGATTTCTTCGGCGAATGGAACGTCCCTCGCACCGCGATCACGATGGGCGTGGGCACGATCCTCCGCGCTCGCAAGATCATCCTCTTGGCTTTCGGGGAGCACAAAGCCCCGATCATCCACAGGGCGGTCGAGGGTGAGATCGACACCCATGTTTCCGCGTCTTACCTGCAACGCCACCCGAACACTCGATTTGTGCTCGATCCCGCCTCGGCTGCGAAGCTGACACGCTTCGACACGCCATGGCTCCTGGGATCGATCGATCGCTTCGGTCTGACTTGGGATGAACCTCTGGTCAAACGAGCCGTCTTGTGGCTCGCTGAAACGCTGGGGAAACCCATACTCAAAATCACAGACGAGGACTACAACGAGCACGGGCTCCAGGATCTTGTCACGCTCAGCGGCGGCGCATACGAGCTCAATATCGCCGTGTTCAAGAGTGTCCAGAAAACCATCACCGGCTGGCCGGGAGGAAAGCCCGGACGACCCAGATTCATCCCGGGCCGGGGCATCGACCCCGATGGCTCCGAGGATGTCTTCCCAAAGCGTGTCCTCCTCTTCAGCCCACACCCAGATGACGACGTCATCTCCATGGGCGGCACACTGATCCGGCTCTGCGATCAGGGGCATCAGGTTCATGTCGCCTACCAGACTTCGGGCAATATTGCCGTCTTTGATGACCACGTAGAAATGCTCGCCGACTTTGTCCACGACATCAGCTGCGAGCTCGACTTCGGTGACGGCACAACGAAAGCCAAGCAGGTCTTCCGAGACGTTGTGGACTTCATCCACAACAAACAGGCCGGTCAGGTAGACAGCCCGGAAGTGCAAGCCATCAAGACGATCACGAGACGCGCCGAGGCGAGAGCCGGAGCAAAGTTCTCTGGCGTCCCCGCGGATCAATGCCACTTCCTCGACCTGCCCTTCTACGAAACCGGCAAAGTCAAAAAGGCGCCGATCGGCGAGCGGGACCTGCAGATCACCATCGACCTGCTCCAGCGCATCCAGCCCCACATGATCTTCGCTGCCGGCGATCTCTCGGACCCCCACGGCACGCATCGAACCTGCCTGGCGGTTGTCACGACGGCACTGCACCGACTCTCAAGCGAACCATGGATGAAAGACTGTGGTGTGTGGCTCTACCGTGGCGCCTGGCAGGAATGGGCCCCCCACGAAATTGATATGGCGGTCCCCCTCAGCCCGAGCGAAGTCGAACGCAAACGCATGGCGATCTTCAAGCACCAGAGCCAGAAGGACAGAGCCCTCTTCCCAGGCCCATACGACCGGCGCGAATTCTGGCAGCGAGCCGAGGAACGCAACGCCAGCACCGCAAAGCTCTACGACGCCCTCGGCTTGCCCGAGTACCAGGCGATCGAGGGTTTTGTTCAGTGGACCCCAAGCGAAGCCGACCAAGCGATGGTCGAGCAAGGCCACACTTCATCCGCCATCCCGGGCTGACATTTGGCTTCCGCACGGAAGTGGCTGTTCAAGGTAATTCAAGAGCTGCCCACAAGCCAATGGCTGGGCATCCATCCGCATCCAAGCGAACCGGACGAGACAGCGATCTTGCAGCGGTCTCGCCGATAGAACCGCCTTTCAGTATCTGGGGAGCGGACACCAGCTAAACTCCCTGCCGTCGAAACCGATCACTGGGACTCGGAATCGGTTCCTGTCCTTTGATGAGAGCCATGACCCGGACGACTTCCAATCGGCGCCGGGCAAAGTAGAGTCGTCGCGACGAAGAAAGGGTCTTCCTTGGCAGTAGCGTTTCCCAACACATGCCCTCCAGATGATTCCAGTACCGCCGCTGGTACAAGAGGCCACCCGTGCTCCGCCTGACCGAGATCAGGCTACCGCTCAATCATGCGCCCGACGCCATCGTCAAGGCGGCAATCGCCCGCCTGCGCATCGCACCGGGCAAGCTGATCTCCTGCACGGTCTACCGCCGAGCGCACGACGCTCGCAACAAGTCCGCCATCAAGCTGATCTACTCGCTCGATGTGGAAGTGATGGACGAAGCGGGCGTGCTCAGGCGATGTGCCGAAGACAAAAACGTCAGGCCGACGCCCGACACCGAATACCGATTCGTTGCCCAGGCGACCAAGAGCCTGCCCACGCGCCCGCTGGTCATCGGTGCCGGCCCCTGCGGGCTATTTGCAGCGCTCCTGCTGGCGCAGATGGGGCTCAGGCCCATCATCCTCGAACGCGGCAAAGAAGTCCGTGAACGCACCAAGGATACCTGGGGATTGTGGCGCCATTCCGTACTCAACACGGAATCCAACGTGCAATACGGAGAAGGCGGCGCAGGCACATTTTCCGATGGCAAGCTCTACAGCCAGATCAAGGATCCACGCCATCTCGGGCGAAAGGTGCTGACCGAATTCGTGCGAGCCGGGGCGCCGCCGGAGATTCTCACCGAGGCACACCCGCACATCGGCACTTTCCGCCTGGTCAAAATGGTGGAAAGCATGCGAGCCACAATCCAGTCGCTCGGCGGCGAGTACCGCTTCGAAAGCCGCGTGACTGACCTGGACATCGATACCGCCAGCAACGGCACACGTCACTTACGCGGTGTGATGCTCGCAAGCGGAGAGCATCTCGCGTCCGATCACGTGGTGCTCGCCGTCGGACACAGCTCCCGCGATACATTCCAGATGCTGCACGACCGCGGGGTGTATCTCGAGGCCAAGCCCTTCTCACTGGGCTTTCGGATCGAGCACCCGCAATCGCTCATCGACACCGCGCGGTTTGGCCAGAACGCGGGCAACCCCATCCTCGGTGCGGCTGATTACAAACTTGTGCACCACGCCACGAATGGCAGGGACGTCTACAGCTTCTGCATGTGCCCGGGAGGGACCGTCGTCGCTGCCACATCAGAAGAGGGCCGAGTCGTGACCAACGGCATGAGTCAGTACTCCCGCGCCGAGCGCAACGCCAACGCGGGCATCGTCGTCGGCATCACGCCCGAAGCGGACTACCCGGACGGCCCGCTCGATGGCGTTGCATTCCAGCGGAAATGGGAAACCGCCGCATTCGTCGCCGGAGGTGGCACCTACGCGGCCCCCGCACAATGCGTGGGTGACTTTCTCGCCGGTCGTCCAAGCTCTTCATTGGGCAACGTCATTCCCTCCTACAAACCAGGCGTGCAGCCCACCGACCTGACCCCATGCCTTCCAGACTATGCCATCCTCGCCATCCGAGAAGCGCTCACCGCGTTCGGGCGCAAGATCCGCGGCTTTGATATGGATGAAGCCGTGCTCACTGGTGTGGAGACTCGGACCTCTTCGCCCATCAGAATCAACCGCGACGAATCCTTCCAGAGCCTCAACACCAAAGGGTTGTTTCCCGGCGGCGAAGGTGCCGGTTACGCGGGCGGGATTCTCTCCGCAGGCGTTGACGGCATCAAAGTCGCCGAGGCTGTGGCAAAGAGCATGCTGGCTGGTTAAGCGATCGCCTTTGCTACGGTGGTTTGCGTTCTCTCGTTGCGAGCGTGTGAGCACAACCGATCGACAATTGAGAGTGGTGCCGCAGCCAATTGCCCCGTAGACTCGCAGGCGGGCCAGTCTGCCCCTGAGGAGTCCAAGATGAGCACATTCACCCTCAATACCACCCGGCTTCTGCGTATTCTCTTCGCGCTGAGCTTTGCCCTCGGGTTGACCGCCGGTGCCTCGGCGGACATCACCAAAGTGAACAGTCACCTTCAGCGGGCGGAAACTAATCTCCAGTCTGTTGCTTCGAGTCTTGGCAACCGCACGACGCCACCGAAGGGATCTGCGGGGAAACTGCTGGCCAACCGTCTCCAGCAGGCGCTCGATGACATCAACCCGGCGAAAGCCCTGCTGGAAAAGATCCCCACCGAGACCGCTGGGCGAGAAGAGGCCGTTGCGCGATACGTTGCGGCGGCTGAGGAATACAATCGGCTTCGGGCAATCCTGACCGGATCGGACGAAGCCCCACCGCCGGAGCAGTCGGGCGGTACGCGCCTGAATTATCAGCAGGAAGAGGTCCTCAGCGGCGCTCGATTCAATCTGCGCGAGGTCGAGGGCGGAGCGAACCAGCTGACAGCGGCTCTCGAGAAGCTGCGGGAAGTAGAAGATCAGCTGTCGATCGATTTCCGAGAGGTGGACGGACTGCTCGGCATCGTTGAGAACGCCAAGCGGAAGTCCGGATTCGTCAAGGATGCACTCGACAAACTCCCGGCTGACGGCGTGGGTGTGCCCGATGTGCGACAGCAGCTTGTCAACGCAGATGCAAAGGTCGTGACGGCTGCCGACTTCCTCAATCCTCTGAACGAGCAACTGCGAAAGCTGATCGACCCCGCGCAATATCCGGAGTTTGAAGCAGACCGGAAGCGACTTCGGGAACTCTCGATCATGTTCGCCAGCCCGATGATCCTACAGACCGATCGGATGCTGGCGGCCGAGACGTACAAGCAGGCCGAGGCCGCAAAGGCCGAGTGCATCCGGATCGCGCAGAAGTACGCAAGACTCATGCAGCAGCGAACAGACCAGGGGCGGGCCATCGAGGGTGTTGGCAACGGGTTCCTGAGCAATCTCGAGGCATTCCTGACCGAGGCCGAGGCTCAGAAAGAGTTACTGCCCGATGCCATCCGCGAGGATCTGCAGACCGCCATGGGCTACGCGGCCGAGGCGGTTGCCGAGCAGAAGCCGCTCTGGTTCACAGGCGGAATCCCGCAGGTCATGGGCTTCGCTGCGGAGCGTGTTGCACTGCTCAGCGCTCTCGACGAGGAGGCCGGCCAGCGGCTGAGCGATGAGCTCGAGCAGGCGCAGGAACAGCTCAAGGAGCAGGCGGACTCGCTGCGTGAGCTCATCATCCGCGAGAACAAACTGCCAAAGGATGCATTCAAGGGTGAGGACCGCGAGGAGGCGATCAAGACCGCTCTGAGCGCCTGGAAGATCCAGCAGGAAGAGTTCGAGGTGCTGGAGGTGCGCATCCCCGCCGAGCACTGGGCACGCGAAACGAAGTGGACTTACAGCAACGGAACATGGTATTTCTCCGATAAATCCAAGCTCCAGGTCAGGCTGATCGTCGCAGACCATGAAAGCCCGGAGCTCGTGATCGATCGCCCGATCAATGTCTGGAAGGACCACCAGAAGGGTGACTCAATGTACGGCACACCCTTGTACGCCTTCGAGGACAAACTCCAGCCGAGCGACTATCTGCTGAAATCAAAAGTCAAGACGCCCTGACAGAGCGCGCCGCTGCGAGGCCAATATGCAGGCAACCCCATATGCAGCTTGATCCCAAGCGAAGGCGCTCGTCGATATGACACACCCATCACTCAGCGCCATCGGATGGAACCCGTTCTTCGAAGAGCAACTCTCATCGATAGACCGTCAGTCCGTGGTCGTGGCCCGCGTATCGGCGCATCACGGCAGCCAGGTGGCACTGCTCGGACAAGCCGGAGAATTCCGTGTCCCGGTGCAGTTCGCCGAGGCGGCCGGCAAGGTGACGGTCGGTGACTGGCTTGTGCTCAATGCTACAAACCATCGCGCCATCCGGCTCCTCAACCGCCAGACACTGCTGTCCCGCAAGGCCGCCGGAGAAGAAGCAAAGCCCCAGCTCATCGTGGCCAACGTCAACACCGTCTTCGTGGTGAGTTCTTGCAACGAGGACTTCAATCTTTCCCGTATCGAACGCTATCTCGCCATGATCCTACAGGCCGGGGCCACCCCTGTCGTCGTGCTGACCAAAGCCGACCTCTGCGAGAACCCCACTGATCTTGTGCAGCAAGTCAGACAACTCCACCCCGATCTGCACGTCGAGGTCATGGATGCACGCAGCCCGGAACAAGCAACCGTTCTCAGATCGTGGTGCGGCACCGGGCAGTCGGTGGCGCTGTTAGGCTCTTCGGGCGTCGGGAAGTCAACGCTGGCCAACGCACTCGGTGCCGGCGAACTTGCCACCGGAAGCATCCGTGAAAGCGACGGAAAGGGTCGTCACACCACAACCTCGCGTTCGCTTCACCTGCTCCCCACAGGCGGCGTCCTCGTGGACAACCCCGGTGTCAGAGAATTCCAGTTGCCTGACTGCGACGAAGGAGTAACGGACCTCTTCGAAGACGTTGTCAATCTGATCGCTTCGTGCAAGTTCAGCGATTGCACCCACCTCGGCGAACCCGGCTGCGCCGTGCAGTCCGCGATTCAATCGGGCGAGCTCGATGAGCGTCGCTACGCCAGCTATCAGAAACTCAACGCAGAACAATCTCGCAACGCCAAAGTATTGGCCAAGCGCCGTGAGCGGGAAACAACTCGAACGAACAAGGCAGCGATCGAAAAAAAGCGACGCCGACGCGAAGAAACATGACTGTCTCTGCATCGATGACGCTGGGAAAGGAAACCCGTCACTGTTCGAAGAGAGGCGGGTTCTACTCGCGCCATCCCTGCTGTATCCAAGCCCATTGAGCCCCAAATGCCGACAGCAGGAACACCCGGTTCTGAAGGCTCAGATCAGCTGGTTCGGGGTACTCAAGTTCATGAGACTCGAATCCATTCCCCAGAATGCATTGGGATCCGGAGCGCCTTTCTCGCGTCTCCTTCCGTCGGGTGCAAAGCGTTCGCATTGCGAATCTGCCAAACCCGGCATTCGTGCTGCCTGGTGGGTGTTGGGGGCATACTGGCACATCCTTGGGCGAGCACGCTGGATGACCTCGCTCAATTCGACCCCATCTGAGCCGCTATCCGTCGGCAGGCCAGCAGAAGGCCCGCCATCAGAATGCCTTCCTGTATTCGGGGTGAAAGGATTTGGTCCTTCGACCTTCTCGTCCCGAAACAGTTCACCCTACATACTTCTTCGGCTCGCAATTCATGGTTTCCGGTATCTTATCGTGCCTTGACTACTCTTGCATACTTGTGAATTTGATCTCATCCTTCTCATTATGCGCTGGGACTTAGCTGATTGAAGAACGGAGTCCGCAAGAGCTCAGCGCATCGCGTCAATTGCTACTGGTTCCGCTTGATGCCGGCAGAGTACATATGCCCCGCACTCTCGACAGTGAAGCCGTTTAAGGAGTCTCGTGTCACCCCGATCGTCTTGCACGCCAGCCCCACCGTCGAGCCCCGGGACAACTCGACCTCAGCACGGCGCAGCTTGTTGACGATCTCCTCAGCCGAATGCGGCTTATATGCCAGAACCAGATCCTCCTCGACCCAAACCTGAGGCTACCCGCCTCGAGATGGTTCAGAATCTGGGGGACAGATCACAGCCCTTGGTGTAATATAGAAGCTGGTACAAAGACTGGGGCAATTCAAGATCAGTGCTCCAGCAACGATTCGTGTCACTTGATGCCACTACTCGTGGCGCCCCCGGCTCAGGAAACGCGACGGTCAGAGCCCCGAGCCTTTTCTCCAAGGCTCTGACACAGCGGACTGGTCTCTCTGAGAATCGGGTATCAACGGCGGGAGCAGATCACGAGCACAATCATGTTCTCGCAACGAACCACGACCGCGCTGCTGAACGGACTGCACGATCCGGGGAATCAGTCTGCTTGGGAGGAACTCGATGCTCGGTGCCGGTCCATCATGTTTGGCGTGGCTCGGCGGATCGGTCTCACGGAAGCCGAGGCTCAAGACGCCGTTCAATCGGCCATGCTCTCCTTCTTTGAGGCCTATCGCGAGGGCAAGTACCAGCGCGAGCGTGGCCGTCTCAGTGCCTTCCTGATCACTATTCTCCGGGCTCGCGCGATCGATGTCCGACGCCGGGTGCTCAACCGTCGCGAAAACACGCTTCCGATCGAGGCCGTCGAGCGGTTCAGCCAAGCCGATGTCACGCGATTCTGGATGGATGAGCGACAGAACCAGATTCTCAGTCAGGCGCTCGACGAGATTCGTCAGCAAGGCGCAGACGAGCGCATGATCGCTGCGTTCAAGCTCTTTGGTATACGGGCTACAGAGATCGCCGAGGTCACCTCTCGTCTTGGTATGACACGGGAAGAAGTCTACAACGCCAAGTACCGCATCACGCAGCGCCTGCAACCCATCGTCGCCCGCCTCGACGATCTCTACGAGGACCTTTGAGATGGACCCTGGCCCGCCCCACGAGGGATGCCTCGATCTGGCGCGACTCGACGGGCTCGCGGCGGGTGCTTCGGATGCCTCCGCCTCGGCCCACCTGCAGACCTGCAAACGATGCCAGTCCCTGCTCGCCGAGATGCGCAGCGCCAACAGGTTCCTATTGCGCTTTCAGTCACGCGAGGGCACCGAGTCGCCTCGCACTGCCGATCCTGAGAGCATCCAAGTCGATGGTTACATGATCCAGAGCGTGGTCGCCTTCGGCGGTCAGGGCGCGGTCTACAAAGCAATCCAAGCGGGCACCGGGCGGACCGTCGCGATCAAGGTTCCCCTCGCGGACACACAGAGCCGTCCCTCCTCTCGATACCGGTTCGAACGGGAAATCGAGCTCACCGCCAGGCTCGACCACCCTGCCATCGTGCGTGTCATCGGCCCATGCGAACTCGCCGATGGTCGAATCGGATGCGTGATGGAGTTTATCGAAGGCGAGCGCTTCGATCACTGGGCACAAGCCCGCCGCGATTCCGACCGCGATGCGGTCCGAGGGATTGTCGAGGCGGGTGTGCGGGTTGCCGACGCGATCGCATACGCACACCAGCGAGCCGTGCTGCACCGAGATATCAAGCCGAGCAATGTGATTGTCTCCGCCGAAGGCGAACCGCATGTGCTCGACTTCGGACTTGCCAAGGCGCTCGGGGAAAGCGCGCAGAGCTTTGCAACACTCACAGGCGCGTTTGTCGGCACGCTGTCCCATGCGGCACCAGAACAGGTCAGCCAGGGCGCCGACGCGGTCGACATCCGCACGGATGTGTATGCCCTGGGACTCTTGCTGTACGAGGCCCTGACCGGACGACTGCCCTATGCGACCGACGCTTCGACCGCGGAAATCCTGCGGCAGATCAAGGAATTGCCGACGCCCCGACCGTCCTCCTTTGCCGATAACATCGACAACGACCTCGATGCGGTGCTGCTTCGAGCGCTCGCCAAGGAAAAAGACCGACGCTACCAGGCCGCGGGCGAACTGCGCGATGATCTCTTGGCGTGGCTCGAAGGCCGGGCCGTGCGAGCGAGATTCGACAGCCAGTGGTATGTCCTTCGCAAGACCATCCGCCGGCACAGGTGGCCTGTGATGCTTGCGACGGCTGGCCTGGCGGTGGTGCTGACAACCGTAACGCTCGGGCTCATTGCGCGGAATCAGACCACGCGGGCGCAGATGGCCAGTGCAGTGCGCGACGCCCGCACACTCGAGTCGCACTGGGTGCGATTGGCCGAGGCACGCTCGACAGGCATAGATAACTTTGAGGCCGGGGAGCGGATCGCCTGGGATGCGCTTCTGCAGCCTGAGCAGGTGCTTGTGGACGAGGGTATCGAGGGGATCAAGCTGCTGGATGGCACGCCCACCAGCGCCGCGTACTGGGCGCTGTGGGAGATGTATCTCCGCACACCGGTCGTGTTCAGCGTCCCGGACACCCATCGACCCCTCGTTACCTTCGCCGGCTCGACCAAAGTAATCGTCAGCTCCGATCGGACGCATGGCAGGCTCCGATGGTGGGACTGGAACAACGCCACAGAGATCAGGTCAACGCCCATGCCGGTTGTCGCGACCGCCACGTCGATCCTCCCCTCGCCGGATGGCCAGCGCATGGTGTTTGTCACGGCCGAGAAACGCTGCTTGCTCATCGATTTAGGCGACGGCTCGTGGACCGAACTCAACGCCGGCGAGCGGTCATTCGGCGCTTCGATAACCAATCACAGGGTCGCGACCACCACCCAGTTGGCCGATGGTCTGTTCGAGTGGAGGCTCTTCGCGATCGGGCCAGAAGGCCCTGAAGTCCTGACGCGGCGAACTTTCGAGTCCTACAACGGGATGATGTGTTTCGGCGCCGACGGCACCGACGCCGCGTTCATCACCGAGACCGGTGAGGTGCTGGTGGTCGACGCCGAATCGGGCAGACAACTGTTCCACCAGACCGGCAATGAGAAGTCGCCCTTTTTCAGGATCATGACCCGAGGCACCCCCGGCGAGTTTGTTCTAATTGGGACGACCGGGGTCGCGACCCTCAACGCTCGCAACCCGGACGCTGGCATCGTGCACGCCTCCTCGCGCAACGCCTTTCTGGATGGGGCTCGCTGGCTTGCGGGCACTCCCAACAGCGACCGCTATGTCGCGGTTTCGGATCGGTTTCGCGTCGGCGTCGGTCGCCGGTCCGAGCCGCTCACGCAGGGCGAGTATCTTCCCGCGCTCAGCGGCGGATTTATGGTGATCTCCTCCGATGGTCGGTTGGTCTGCGGCCCGGCGCGGCCCTCGGAGAGGGGCATCGTCCTCGATCTCGACTCGGACGCCATCACGCGGCTCCCTCTCCCGGCACCGGTCACCGGCCGTGGCTTTGCCACCGTGTTTGACGTCGTATTCACGCCCGACAGCCGGCAACTCCTCGTCGGAGCGATGGACGGGTCCGTCCGCCGGTTCAGCGTGGGGACCGATGCCGCGCTCGTCGATCAGCCCGTGTATGTCGATGGCGGGGTCACAGCACTGGGAGTCTCCGACGAGGCGGTCTACGCAGGAACCCATGATCTTGGCCTGAACAACGCCAGGATCGTTCGGATCGACTCCAACCAGACGCCCGTCACGATCGTCAGTGGGGAACGCTTGATGGCCGCCCTCGAGGTCGATCCTGCCGGGAGATTCTGGGCGCTGACAGGCGAGGGCCGTCTGCTCCAGTTCGATGAGGGACGCCAGAACACGCTCAAAGAAACCCGCCTCCCGCCTCATCCGGACCACCATACCTTCCGCGCCCTCGTCCGACACCCCGACCGCCGTTTGTTGGTCGCCGGTCCCGCCGGCGACGGCGTGGTATTGCTCGACCAGGAAACGCTCGAGCCCGTCGCTTCGGTCTCCATGCCGCCAATCCGCGAGTTCGCGGTCCATCCAACGGACCCCGACCTCCTCGCCACGGCCGGGGATGACGGCATGATCCGGCTCTGGCGGTTCGAGTCCGACCCGACCCCCACCCTCCGCTCGATCGGGCAGTTCGGTGCGCACGCCGGGGCCATCTTCACGCTCGCCTTCAGCCCCGACGGCCGGCTCATCGCCTCAGGCAGTGGCACGCCCGAGGCTCGGGATGTCCGGCTCTGGGATGTCGCCAACGGGCGCGAACTCGCCGCCCTCGACCTTTTCGAGATGGGCGTGTTTGAGCTGGCCTTCAGCCCCGACGGCCGGTGGCTCGCCGTGGGAGGCGAGGTCCGAATGGAAGCCCCGGAAGAGGGTGGCCAGCTCTTCCTGATCGACCTCGAGGCCCCCGCACGATGCGTAGCGGGCAACCTTGACTACCACATCGCCAGGCTCACCGAGGAACTGGGGCATGAGCCCTCTCAAGCCGAGGCCATGCGTCTTTGGGCAGCGGGTGTTCGGAGATCAGCAGGAAATCAAGAAACTCCCCCCTGATCCCAGAGCTCAATCCAAAAATATCTTTCCATCGCCTGCGAGATCCCTCCACGAGCTTCGGAGTGCTGTTGAAGGCCCCGCCAATCGGCCGGGAAATACAGCACTCGAAACCACTCACAGGAGATTCGCCATGACTCGCCACGCAACAAAGCTCGCCCTGCTCGCGGTCGCCGGGACCGCTGGCTTCACCAGATCTCAGCCGGTCATCAGCCTTGATGACAACCCCGATGCACCGCTCACCGCACTCCCGGTTGCGGGCTATCTGAGCGCGGAGCACCCGTTCTTCGTGCTCGGTGCGGGGCCCACGGCGATCGGACCGAGCCCCACGCTGATCAGTCCACAAGGCGCGTACAAGGACAGCGACCTGTTCTGGAACATGATTCTTAGGTTCCCCGATTATGAGATGAGCGTGCCTTGGGCCGAAGCCATTGACGCATTGAGCGCCGATCACGGCCGGATGTACAACAACGGCGTCGGTGAGATCCGACTGCGGTACAGCGTCGATCGGATGACCCGAGGACTGCCCGGCACGCTTCTGGAAATCTCGGCAGCCTCGAACCAGCAACCGGGCGACATCTACCAGGCTCATCAATATTTCGGGCCGCCCATCGGTATGGTGGGTTCTTTGACCGGTCCCGGCCCGTGCGCTGGCGTACCCGCGTTCGCGGCCGATTACAACTCCCCAGGTATTCGAACCATGTTCATCGAGTTCGATGAACGCGCCTTGGGTTTAACGGCCGGGAATGGTGTTGGAAACCTTGTCTCGTGGGGCTTTCTGTGCCCACCGGCGATCCAGGGTTCGCACGATAACGTCGATGCGATGAACATGTACCCCGCGCGACTCGATGCGAACGGTGACGGCATCGAAGACGTACCAACTTACTTCAGCGTGCCACCGGCCTATGCGGTCGGGCTGGGCGTCGGCCCCGCGGACATCCTGTTCACCGGTCCGACGGGCGGGCCGGCGGTCTTTGCCACAGCAGCGCAGTGCGGGCTCGAATCCATGATTCCAATGGGTGAAGGGGATGATATCGATGCCATGGTGGTGTGGTCGCACGTCCCGAACGGCGTCATCGATTTCAGCGACCTGTTCGCCGAACCCGGAGTGGACTACGCTCTGTTCTCGCTCTCGCCCGGGTCCGTCACGCTTAACAAACTCAATGCTCTCTGCGCCCTTCCCGTGGACGGCTCAACGATCTTCTTCACAGATTTTACCGGTCGTTTCGCGATTTTCTGCTACGGGCGTGAGCTTGGAATTGCAGATAGCGTCATCGCCGGTCAGAGCGAGCACGCCAATGTCGATGCATTGGAAATCTGGATGTATGTGCCGCCCCCATGCACCGGTGACACCAACGGCGACGGCAGCCTCACCCCCGCTGACTTCTCGGCATGGATCGCGGCCTTCAATGCGATGGCCCCGGCCTGCGACCAGAACGGCGACGGGCTCTGCACACCTGCCGACTTTTCGGCCTGGATCAACAATTACAACACGGGATGCGGCTAATGCTCGAGCCCAATGCGCCGGATCCGACCCCCGTGCAGGTCACACATGACTGCCTCACTCTGACACAAGGCACGCCGCCCGCTCTCGCTCGGGCGGCGTGCCGCTTTTCCACGCGGAACCAGGCCCCAACAAATTTTCTTTGCAACCGCTGCGAGATCTCGCCTCGGTCTTCGGAGTGCTGATGAACGGGCTGCCTGATTGTCGGGCCAGCCAGCACACACGACCCAGCACTCAGGAGGTTTACCATGAATCGCAACGCAACAAAGCTCGCTCTGCTCGCACTGACCGCCTCAGCCGGCGCCGCCCAAGCCCAGGTCTTCATCCCCATGAACGCACCTGGCAAGAACTACAACGAGGGCCGCACCAACACCGCCGCAAACGGAATTGTTTCATTCACCGGACTCCGCGACAACGGCGACCCCGTCACCGGCCTCTGGGACTGGCAGACCGATGAGGTTGCCGAGACGCCGACGCTCTACGACGACTTCGGTCAGGCGCTCCCCTTCGAGCCTCTCCAGCTCCGCACGACGGCCGCACGCGGGCCGGGAGATCCAATCAAGGGCATCAACATCGGTCTGATCAAGAAGCCTCGCCCCTCGGCTGCGATCTGGGACACCAGCGAAGGTGCCCCTGGGTTCAGCTACGAGCTCACGAATGCGTTCGGTGCGGACAGCTGGGCTACCACCGCGAGCGTCGACAACGGGATCATCGGCGGCGCACTCTTCGGCGACCTCTCGGGCAACGGTGAAACGAGGCACGCAGCCGTCTGGGTCAACGGCGGGGACGCGCAGCTGCTCCCCGTTCCAGCCGATACCGTCGAGTCGGAGATCAGAAGTGTCTCGATTCAGGGGCACATCGGGGTGGGATCGAAAGCCATCAGTACAAAGGGGGTCCAGAGCGGCTACGCCCTGGTCGGGCCGAGCGCCGCTGTGCGCGAAAGCGGCATGATCTGGGACCTCGACAACGGCTCGTACACGGAGATCGACCCCAACCAAGTCGGTGCCGAGTCGCTCATCTTCTCCGGCCTCTCGGCCGACAACTCGCGTGTGACGACGTGGACTGCGCACGCCGACAACACCACCAAGGCCGGGCTGTTCGAGATCGCAAGCCAGAGCTACACCCTGCTCGATGCCGGTGATATCAACGGCGACGGGCAGATCGATTTCAACGACCGGCACGACACGGCCGCGTACGCGCTCTCGGCCGATGGCTCGGTCATCGCCGGGTCGTACACCCTTCCGGGCGGCCAGGAGACCGCCGCGTTCTGGAGCACAGCCACCGGGTACCAGATGCAGGACCTCCTCAGCTACCTCTCGACCGAGGGTGTTTCGGGCCTAGACGGCTGGCACCTGACCAGCATCACAGGCGTCTCCGCCGACGGCACCCTGTTCTCAGGTTCCGGATTCAACCCAGCCGGGCAGAACGATGTCTGGGTCGCAGTCATCCCCACCCCCGCATCGGCATCCTTGCTCGCAATGGGCGGCTTGCTCGCCGCTAGACGCCGGCGCGCCGACTGAATATTCCGCAAACCAATCAACTCAGCACCATGCGAATCAAACCACAGACACCGCTCGATAACGGAGCCCTCACCATGAATACCAGACCCATTCTCATCCTCGTCGCCGCACTCACAACCAGCACAGACGCCCAAACCTTCCTCATTACCCAGGGCAATACCTACTACCGCTACTCCGCCGGCACCACTCAGACCTACACCCTCGGCAACCAGATCACCGGCCTCACCACCGTCCCCGCGGGAACCACCGCCGGCAATCAGAACGGCGGCGCAGGCCCGGGAGACATCTTCGCTGTCGCCAACGGTGACGGCGGAAACATCGCCTACCGGCTCGACAACCCCCTCGCCACCCCCTCGCTCACCCAGGTCGGCGTCATGGGCGGCGGCGGGAACAACTCACCCTGCTTCGCCAACGGCACGCTCTACGGCGTCCTCCTCGGTGTCAACTTCCTCGAATACAACCCAACGACACTCGTCGCCAACAACACCTGGAACACCGGTGTCTTCGGCGGCTCGGGCGGCCTCGTCCACCAGAACGCAAACAACTTCCAGTTCGTTGAGGCGCTCAACGACTCCTTGTATACCTATGCCATCGGCGGTACCGCAACGCTTGTCGGATCACTCGGAGTCGATTTCGACAACAGCGCGCTCGAGGCCTACCAAGGCACAATCTACGCCGCACTCGGCCGCGTCGATACAGGCCAGCTCGTCCTTGGAACCGTCAGCCCAAACACCGGCGCCTTCACCGCCATCGACGTCATCGACAACTACCGCGGCGAGTCGATCGGCTTGGCCGTTGTCCCGGCCCCCGCTTCGGCAGCCCTGCTTGGCGTCGGCGGTCTCCTCGCTGCACGACGCACGCGGTGAGCCCCGGCACAACCAGACCGGAAGAAGAAAGCCAGCTGTTGGTCTTTCGAGCCGCTCCGTCCTCACGCTGGACGCGTATACCAAACCGAGCGTTCAGCGAAACCGACTTGAATCGGGGTGAAAGGATTTGAACCCTCAACCTTCTCGTCCCGAATACCAATCTCATTGTGTTCAATTGCGGCCCATAGCAACTGCGCACAAATACGTGAGCACACGAGCCGTAATGTGAAATCCGATGCATGCATTGATCATTGAACGCCAATGTTGTTGGTTGCACGTCATTGGTTCTCTGGATTCGCTCAGGACCCATCGCGATTCCCTGAGTCATTCCGTAGTGTGCTCGTTGGCAAACTCGAAGTAGTGCCTGGCCAAGTCTCTGTGAGCAGCCAATGACAGCCCGCCCTGTGCCCTCATATGCACTTTTAAGTCGATGCCGACGATAAAGGAAAGCCGCCGATAGAAACCCAAAGGCCCTACAACTCCGTACAACTTTCCAATCACTCTGGTCTTGTCTGGAACAAGTTGCTGAGGCAGATGCATCATGTGCTGAAATGCACGATTCAGTCCCGTCCCCTGCGGGCTGACTCCGATGATCGTGCTGGAATCTGTATGCCGGGCTCTCTGCATGTTGCGGATCATGCAAGCCTGGGCCGTGCACGCTGGCGAGAAGGCGGCGGGATAGAAGTACACAAGTGCCGGACTATGATTCTTCCGAATCAGTTCATGAAGCGTTTGGCCAGTCGACTCACGCACCACGAAATCCGGTGCCTCGTCCCCCACCTTCAACGGCTCCATTGCTATCTCCATACTATGCATCCAGACTACTGAGTCCTGACGAACGGATATCTGTGCACGAGGCAGGCATTGGGGAAACGCATGACCTACCTGAGGATACTCATGATACAGAAACCGCGCAGAACTCTGGCGATGATGCTTTCGCTTGCCGGACTAGCCGGATGCACTTTGACCATATACGCGTGCAATTCTCGGGCTGTCGCGGTGTACGAGGCAACTACCCAGTTCTCGTCGGTGCTGACTACGCGTGAAAGCGGGCTCCGTGTGGGTGAGTTGACCCCGAACGGATCGGTCTCGGCTGATGACATTTGGACCGATGCGTCCAGACGCGACCACTTCCTCCGCTTTACCTCGACTTCGAGCAAACCCGAATCGGTCATCCGCACGATCACGCCAGCCGAGGACGGCTCGCTCACGATCGAACTCGCCACCGAAGTCACATCCGCGGCTTCGGGCCGGAGCAGCCTCGAGCGCGAGGACTCGGGCGACGTCGTGATCGCCTCGAACCTGGCCAACAAGATCGAGAGCGACTTCATGCCTCGGGCAATTTTCATGCCCAGTGTGCTCAGCGCAGAAGAAGGCGTCGAGCGTGAGATCATGGTGCAGTCCAAGGGTCCAATGTTCGGCTCGGGCAAAGGCAAGGGGACATCAGTAGTACGGGGCATCGGCACGCAGACCATTGAAACACCCTCGGGCCTTTACGCGGCTTTCGTGATCGAATCTGAGCTGGCGTTCTCGGTCGGACCCGCGCGGATTGTGCTGATGCAGCGGGCGTGGATCGATCAAGGTCAGACTCAAGCTGGCATCGTCGCGGAAGAGGGCAAGGAATCCGTCAAGGTGTTCGGCATCGGGGTACACAGTGAGAGCCGCGTCAGTGTGCTGAACGAGACGCACGTTGGTGATGACGACTGATCGCCAGCTGATACTCGCCAAGCTCTGCGAGCGCCAGCGGAAACCAGGGCGTGAACCGCTCTGGTGCTTCAGCCAGCTCAGCGATGAGTTCTTCCATCGATATCCAGCGCCAGTCCTCGGCTTCCGTTGAGTTAAGCGTTGGGACGTCGGATGTGCGACCGACGAAGACGTGGTCCAGTTCATGCTCGGTCAGTCCGGATGCCTCATCATGAGCTTTGTAGAGAAACGAGCCGCGACGCTCCATTGGTACGTCCAGCCCCATCTCTTCCATGAGTCGCCGTCTGGCACCCTCGAGCGGGGTCTCGCCTAGTCGAGGATGACTGCAACAAGTGTTGGTCCACAGCCCGCCGAAATGGTACTTGCCATTGGCTCGCTTCTGGAGCATGAGCCGATCTTTCCCGTCGAGCACAAAGACGGAAAATGCGCGATGGAGCGAGCCGCCCTTTAAGTGCGCAGCCTGTTTTTCCATCGTGCCGAGCTCGCGGTCGCCTTCGTCGACCAGAACCACGAGCTCTTCGGGTGTGTGCTCGGACATGGTTCGCCCCTTCCAGGACCTGCCCGAGTTTCGGTGCAGGACGAATGAGTACCACTGGATTATCGTAAGCAGCGCGATCGAGAAGGGGTGCAGGGGCGCCAAGGCCGCGGAATGCCCGAATTGTCTCGTAAGAAGCAATCGCTGCGATACTTGTTGAAGGATGACTATCCCTGCGATCGCCAATGCCGGCCCCGCATCGCCCGCAAGAACAAGCACGGGAAACAGAAGCCAAGGCACGATGTGCACCGCAAGATGCAACATAGTCAGGAAGACAAGCAAGCCTGTTGAGCCAAGCCCTTCATACGCATTCTTGGCAAAGCCCCGCCATGTCTGTGTAAAGCCTGTGTACATGCGCACCTGGCAGAGCGCTGTTCCGTCGAAGATATCAGTCCGATGCCCGGCTTTGCGGAAGAGGCGTGGGAGTTTGACGCCGTCATGCATGGAGTCCCGGATCGCAGCGTGCCCACCCGATTCGAAATAGGCCTGCCGCTCGGTAAGGATGAACTGGCCGCAGGCGGCGCTGGCCGATGTAGAGAGCGTCCTGCGCATGCTTTTGAACGGGAGATACCCGATCAGGAGATAGAAGATCATCGGGACGATGAGTGCCTCACCGAGCGTCCCCGTGATCTGGCGCGGGAAAGTGGAGACAAGCCCGGCCTGAGTTTGATGTGCAAACGCCAGGGCTCTCCCAATGGCATCAGATTCGAGCCGCACGTCGGCGTCGATGAAGAGAAGCCACTCACCCCGTGATTCTTTCGCAAGCCTATGGCATGCGTGCTGCTTGCCTACCCAGCCCGTCGGAAGACTGACAGACTCCACCGCCCGCACCCGCTGGTCTTCTGCCGCGAGTGTGCGCAGAATGACACCCGTGCGGTCTGTGGATTCGTCGTCGTACACGAGTATTTCCAGCCGCTTGTGCCCGGATTGGAGCACGGAGCGCACGACCTCCTCGATGTTGCTCTCCTCGTTGCGACAGGGAATGCAGACACTCAAGAAGGATTCGTCAGTCGGGTCCGCCTTGGGTGGCGGTGCGAAAGCCCGCAGATTGCGCACCGTCATGATGAGCGTGACAAACGAAACCAATGCGCACAATGCGAGGTACCAGGCAAGCGGGGTCATGCGCCGGCTCCGCGCCGGCTGGATGATATCCGTGAGCTGCGCCCGCGGAGACGCTGCCAGAGATCGAAAGCCGGGTTGATGTCGGAGCCTGAGCGATCGAGCATCGGTACGAAAGCGTCCTCATCTCGGGCAATTACGAGACTGGCGAGTTCGTCGGCGCCATCCTGCATCGTTTCGCGTATTTGGCGCGTCCAGGAAGCGGTCGATGGGCGAGCGGGACTTTCACATTCTCGCGCCTGGAGCAGGAGTTCGGGGCGTTTGTCGTGCCAGAATGAGAGCTCTGCGAGGATTGTGATGACGCGGGCATCGGGCAGGTTCGAGGCGAGTGCGCCGATGCCGGGCCTGACCACGATCGGCTCGCGCACATCGGTGAATGTTCCCTGAGGTGTGATGAATACCGCTGATCGAGGAGATTGTTCACACTCTTGGCGCACATACCTGACCATCTCTCTGAGTGCGTCCGGGTGCCCAGGTGCGATCCCAAACATACCGAGCCTGCGCATGAAGCCAAACCGCTCATACATCTGCATCTCAACAGGCGAGAGTGCCGGACGATCGGAAAAGTGCTTGTGCCTGATCGCAACGCCCACAATAGGGTCCCACCAGCTGGGGTGATTCATCGCGATGACCAGCGGGCCACGGTGCGTCTGAGCCCGCCTTAACACGTCGGCGCTGGCAAGCTCGAGGCATACATGCGCAAACCGCTTACGGAGCAGGCGGCAGGCGTACCCGCCAAAGAGACGCAGGAACCTGGGCGAAGGCGAGGCTGGTGCGATGGGAGGTGTCATGCGATAACAGCGTGGGGCTGTGCCACCTCGTCGGTACCGGGTTCGTCGCTGGTGGCATCGATGTCAACTTTGGCCAAGCCAAGAAACTCGGCAGCCGACTTGGCCGCGGTGACACCGCTCATCAAGGCCATCGGCACGCCCGGCCCCGGGTTGGCACTCCCGCCCGCAAGGAAGAGCCCCGGCACCTTCGACGTATTGCGGGGCTTGAATCCGCCAGCGAGCCTGCCATGAGAGGCCAGACCATAGATCGCCCCACCCTCCGCGTTGTACATCCGCTCGATGCCGGTCGGTGTGAGTGAACGCTCGACAACAATGTGTTTCTCGATGTCCGCCATCCCAAATCGTGCGAGCTTCTGCATGACAACGGGGCGGTACTGCTCGAGCAGACCGCCGGGTGTGTTCCACTCCTGGCCCGGGCGGAGGTAGGGCGTGTGGATGAGGATGTAGAGCGCTTCGCCGCCGGGTGGGGCCTGGTCCGGGTCGCTCCGCGATGGCGCAGCGATGTAGAGCGTTGGGTCCCGCGCGGGGATCCCGCGTGTGTAGATGTCTGCGAATTCCTCGTGCGAATCCCTGCTGAAGAAGAAATTGTGGTGCGCGAGGTGGTCGTACTGGCGATCGAGCCCCAGGTAGAGCACTACGCCGCTGCAGGCCGGGGTGTGGGTACGGGCGATCTTGCGGTGCTCGCTCAGCGCGGCGGGCGTTGCGACCAGGTCTCGCATGGTGCGCTGGACATCACAATTTGAGATCACAGCATCGGCGTCAATCGTACGTCCATCAGCCAAGCGGACACCGGTTGCGTTGCCGTCCGTTGTCAGGATCTGCTCGACTCGAATACCCGTGACGAGATCTACACCAAGCTCGTCGGCTAGTGTTTCGAGCGTGCGGGCCACCCGACGCGTGCCGCCCATCGCGTACCAGCAACCCTGGTCGGTCTGAGCCGAAGCGATCATGGTCAGGATCGCAGGAGCGAGGAACGGGCTCGATCCGACGTACTGCAGGAAGTGCTCCGCAATCTGACGCACATGCGGCTCGCGGACGTGCTTCTGGATCGTCGAGGCGACGGTCGAGTGCAATCGCATCGCCAATGCATCGCCCATCACCTGCTTGTCCATCGCTGGTGATTGGCGCATCACGTCGCGGATGCCGCCCACGTCCTTGTAGAAGAATACGTTTCGGCTCAGCCGGTTCATGCGCCGGCTGTAGGCAATCAAACTCTCCCAACCTCTCGCAGCGTCGGTGCCCGGAAGCTTGGCGCTCAGCTCACGAGACATGACTTCCACGTTCTCGCGGAGATCAACAGTGATGCCATCCTCGAAGTGACACCGCCATTGCGGATCGAGGCGCACGAGGTCGATCATATCGGGCACACGCCGACCCGCCCGTCTGATGATGCCGCAGAGCACCTCAGGGAGCGTCAGGATCGTGGGACCCATGTCAAACGTGAAGCCCTGCTCGGCGAGGACATTCATCTTCCCGCCCAGGTGTTCGTTGGATTCGACGACGGTCACGTGCGCGCCCCGGCCCTGGAGTTCGACGGCGCTGGCGAGCCCTGCAAGACCACCGCCGACGATCACGACTCGCTTGGATGAACGCTGAGCTGACATGGGCATGCTCCTGACAATCACTATCTTACTTGTACCACCAGCGGACGAACCGCTCGATACGGCGCTGGACCCGTGGACTTGGCTGATCGGTCGGAAGCCGGAACCTGCGAGGGGTTTTGGATACAAACTTTGCTCTGGTCATCGCCAGGAGGCCCAGTTCCCCCCGCGAGGGCCCCCATCCGCTGGCGCCCCGCCCGGTGATGCTCGCCCCGGGGTGCGCGGTGGGCAGCAGGCAATCGTTGATCGTCACGAATCCAGCGCTGAGCTGGGAAGCGAGCGCCTCGGCTTGACTGGGCGTATTCGTAAAGATCGATGTCGCCAGCGACTTCATCGAGGACTCGGCCATCGCAATCGTTTCGCTGCGGCTCTCCGATCGGATGACCGCGATCGCGGGTCCGAAGTGATCGCTCGCGGCGATCTCCGCCTCGGCCGGGCAAGCCAGCACCGCGGTGGGCGCGAAGCCGTCGGATGCGTTGGCCATACTCGCGGTGATCTCGGCACCTTTCGAGCGGGCTCGCTCGACCAGGTCGCGGCAGTGCTGCGCCTCGGCTCCTCTGACGAGTCTCACTTGTGAAGCGTGCTCGAATTTCGGGCGAAAGGCTTCGGTGAATCGGTCGTAGGCCTCGGCTTCGACGATGACGCGCCTTGGCGCCATGCAGCTCTGGCCCGAGTTGAGCGTCAGAGCGTAGAAAATCGAGTCCGCCGCGAGATTGACATCGGCGTCGGCGAGCACGATCGCACTGTCCGAGCCCGAGAGCTCGAGCGTGCTGGGGGTGAGCGTCGACGAGAGAGTCGAAGCAATCGTTCGCCCGACAGCCGTCGAGCCCGTAAAGACAACGTGGTCGAACTGACCGAACTCCAGGAGATCCCGTCCCGCCTCACGCGTTGCCTCGGTCCAGGTGAGGCGCGATTCAGAGAGGCCAGCCTCGCGGGCGAGTTCCAGCAGTGCTTGCTGGCAGCGTGGAGCACGTTCGCTCGGCTTGACGGTCACGCGATTGCCCGCGGCGATCGCCTGCAGGAGCTGGATGCCAAGGAGCTGATACGGATAGTTCCAGGTCGCGATGATCGCGACGTGTCCGAGTGATGTACGCTGGAGCGTGTGGCGCTGACCCAGTCGCCAGAGACCACCGTGACGGATGCGGCTTGTGCGAAGCGTCCGTCGGGCGTGCTTCTCGTGCCAGATGCAAGCGTCCAGGAGCGGTACGAGATCGGACATGAGGATTTCAAACGCCGGGCGGTCGTGCTCCTCCGCGCAGAGAGCCACGAGCCGGGGAAGGTCCCGTGCAATGGATCGGCGCCAGCGCCGGATCCAGGCCAAGTCATCGCGTGTTGGCAACATCCGCATTGGATTCGATTTCGGAGTAAGGTGCAGATTCGCGGGTCCGCAATGAATCTAGGGGCGTTGACCCCTCGAAATCGCCCGACACGTCCGTTGAACACGCCTCGATCCGGAGCGTTGACCGATGAAACACCCTAAGATAGCCGTGATCGGTGCAGGCCCGGGTGGGCTGGCGACCGCGGTCCTGCTCGCAGGTCAGGGTGTGGACGTTACGGTCTACGAGTCGCAGCCCGAAATCGGGGGGCGCACGGGCCGAATCACTCTTGGCGATTTCGCGTTCGACAAAGGACCGACATTTTTCCTGATGCCCCATGTGCTCCAGGAGATCTTCCAAGCGGTCGGCAAGGATCTCAATGACTACGTCGACCTGCGTCGGCTGGATCCGATGTACCGCCTGCTCATCGGCCAGCCGGGCGGGCAGGACATCACGATCGACGCGACGCAGGATATTGCCCGCATGTCCGCGCAGCTTGGCAAACTGCATCCTGACGACGGTAGAGCGTTCGAGTCTTTTGTCGCGCACAACCGGAGAAAGCTGAACGCAGCCGAGCCGATCCTGCGCAGGCCCATCCGCTCGTTCATGGATCTGATCCGCGCCGATGCGGCGAAGGTGCTGCCCGTCCTCAAACCAACGGAAACAGTCGACTCACTCAGTTCACGATACTTCAAGCATCCAGCGAGCAAGATCGCCGTCGGCTTCCAGAGCAAGTACCTCGGCATGAGCCCCTACGACTGCCCGAGCCTCTTCACGATCCTGCCCTTCATCGAGTACGAGTACGGCGTCTGGCACCCGATCGGAGGTTGCCACGCGCTTATGCGGGCGATGGCTGAGGTCTTCGTCGAACTGGGCGGCACGATCCAGACGGGCACAGAGGTTCGAGGCGTGCGCACCGAACAAGGGCGCGTCACCGGACTCGAGCTTGACTCAGGCTTCGTATCCTGCGACCACGCGGTGATCAACGCCGACGCGACATGGGCGATGAAGAACCTCTTTCCCGAATCAGTCCGTGGCAAGGTAACCGATTCCTCGCTCGACCGGAAGAAATATTCCTGCTCGACGTTCATGATGTACCTGGGCGTCGAGGGACACGTGGACCTCCCCCACCACACGATCCGCACGGCTCCCGATTACAGGGGCAACCTTGAAGACATCGGCAGGCGCGAGGGCTGGGGCGGCTCGCTCACCAAAGACCCGAGCTTCTACGTCTGTAACCCGAGCGTGACCGACCCGTCGCTCGCGCCCGATGGGTGCAGTTCGCTCTACGTGCTCATGCCCACGCCCAACACACGAGCGGCTGTTGATTGGAAGGCAGAGACGCCAGCCTGCCGCGAGCGGCTACTCGATCGCATGCACACACTGCTGGGCCTCGATCTCACGGGCCGGATCCGAGAGGAAATGATCCTGACACCGAACGACTGGGCAGCCTCTAACATCAATTTCGGCGCCACGTTCAACCTCGCCCACTCACTCGATCAGATGCTCCACAAGCGCCCCCAGCACAAGCTCACTTTCACCCACGGTGCCTGGCTCGTTGGAGGTGGCACCCACCCGGGCTCAGGGTTGCCAGTGATCTTCCTTTCTTCGCAGATCACCGCAGGGCTCCTGCTCAAGGAACTGGGGATCAAGGGCTCGCGCCTCGTAAACACTTCGTCCGAGACCGAATTAGCGGGAGCCGGTACATGAGTCTGCTTGAGAGCCTGCTGCAGAAGACGAGCCGGACATTTGCGCTCTCGATCCCGCTTCTGCCGGGCGAGCTCCAGCGTTCGGTAGGCGTGGCGTACCTGCTGTTCCGGATCGCCGACACGATCGAGGATGAACTACCCTGTTCATTGGAGGACCGCCGACGCGCCCTCTTGAACATCGCAGACCGCTTCGCCGAGACACCAAGTGTCATCTGTGAGGCTCTGGGTTCGATGCAGTTTGACCCAGATTCACTCTCAAACACTGGCTATGCGGATCTGCTCGAGAGCGCCGACGCGTTGATTCTAGAATTCCGCTCCCTCGGCACTCTCGAGAAAGCATCGATAGCATCACACCTGTCGCGGACATGCCGCGGCATGGCACACTTCCTCGGCAGAGATCTGTCGACGGGAACTGCCCAGAACCTCCAGGAGTACTGCTATATCGTCGCAGGTATCGTTGGAGAAATGCTCACAGAACTCTTCATCCTCCACGACCCAGGCCTGACCAACAAACGGAACGACCTGCTGCGTGACTCAATCGCCTTCGGAGAGGGTCTGCAACTCGTCAACATCATCCGCGATGCGACAGATGACCTTCACGCAGGCAGATGCTATCTCCCGCTCTCGCTCGATCGCCCAAAGCTGATCGAACTCGCCCAAGACAACCTTTCAAGAGCACTCGAGTACGTACGTGTCCTGCACGAAGGCACCTGCCACCCGGGCATCGTCCAGTTCAACGCCCTGAATCTCGCCCTTGCATTCGCCTCTATCGATGCAATTCAGGAACACGGTGCCGGCGCCAAGCTCTCACGTGCCGATGTCAATATGATCCTCAATCACATCAAGTCGGATGATTTTGACAAATCATTCGTACACAACTAAATGATCACCAGGAATCTGCATCCTTTTACATGACGATCGTTCATTGAATAATTCATGCATTGCCACACAATAGCAGGTTCCATTCTTAATATGAGTGAATTTCATTCTAATCTGGGCGAGAGACCACCAGCCCCAAGATAGATCAGACTTTGTAGGGCAGGATTGATGTCCTCGCAGCGATTCCCCGCACGGCGAGTGACTCAGTGGAAGTGGGCCGTCTGTCTGACAACGGCAAGGACCAAGCAGCGGTCGAGCATGTACCCGCTGAAGCACGGCAGCGATCGGCTGAAGCCGAGGCTATGAGCCGTGAGCTGAGAGCCTTGTGTAACTCTTAGCGAGAGCTGACCCAACCTCGATGAACTCGATGATTCGCGCTGGTACCAACGCCATCAAATCTCATGACATAGGTGGCCCGACCCGAAGCTCACTCCCGGCCTGTGATAGCGTCCTCTGCCGCTGGCCTTGGCGGGTCCGAGCAAACGCGGGTGTCGCACGGGTGTACGTGTCGAACCTGAATGGTCCAATCATGGCAGCGAATGCACCCGGGTGATCCCGTTAAGGCCGTACTCCGCGACCTCCAGCGATGACTGGTATGACTACCAGTCCAAACCGCTTCGAGCCGCTCCGTCTTCAGGCGGGACGGGTACGCCAAATCGTGCGTTCAGCGAAACTGACGTGAATCGGGGTGAAAGGATTTGAACCTTCGACCTTCTCGTCCCGAAATCTCGGAGCCCGCACGTGCACGTCGGTCCGAAGCACTGCATTGAAGGCAGCTTAGCTCGATTGTGTGCAATTAGCAATTGCCTTTATTCACAGTCAACACACACCATTACAAGGTGGTACACAGCGCACTCCCACTGCCTCGTAGAGCCCTCCCATTCTGCGAACACTTGTTAGCTCTAGCCACCCGAGCATCACCTTCATCACTTCAACATTCGGTTGGTGTACGAGTGAAGGTGGCTTCGGGGACAAACGCATAAGCTAGAAACTCGCTCTGCAGTTGGCGTCCTTTTAACGACCAGCGTAACCATTGCCTCCTCTCAGCGGATCCCGACCTCGATGTCGTCGCGGCTTGGCCCGGCCTGCAGAGGTACTTCTGAGCACGCCGGGGACTCAAAGGCGCTGACTGGAGCACTCAGCACTTTCAGAGCAGAGCGCTGTCTCTCAGCTCGGCCACTCGGAGTCAGGAGAACGCTGCCTGGATAGGAACCCGAAGGCCATTTCCAGATCACCAGAGGGCTTTTTGATGCTTTCGGACACAGCCCTCCCGCAAGCTGAGAGCGCTGAACTGGAGGACTCTGTCGAGCAGTTGAGCGCACTTTGGCGGCTCTTTCAGGTTGGATGGGAAATGCTCCGCCTCAGCGTGCTGCGGCGCTCGGGCACGGCCCGGCTCGAGAACAAGGACTTTGCCGCGGCCCTGGCCGAATTAGATGAGGCCGTGGCTATTGGCGAGAGGGTGCTTCCCGCTGATCACGCACACCTCACGGAGTACCGCGAGACACTGGCCCAGTCCAAGGCCGCGATGGCGGAGTAGGCCAAGCCCCGACGTGTCGGGCGGCGGGGGATCGGACATCTACACCATCACGGCATCAGGCATCACAGACTGAGCACCGCTCTCAAGATCTCAGGAGACACGAAGACACCGCTCATCAAAGATGGGTGGTGGCGCCGGTCGGAGCGTTTCCCGTATCCCGAGTCCGGGATCCCGATCCCCTACGGCCGCCCCGGCCACTCCTCCGCCCACCGTTCATACGTCCCCCGCACGACCTCGTACGCCTCCTTCGGGACGCCCAGCTCGTCGAGCAGGCCCTTGCGGTTCCAGTGGTCCTGCACACCCGGCAGCAGGCGGCGCGGCGAGCGGAAGTCGGACAGGATCCACGGCGAGCAGCCTGCGAAGTTCGGCATCGTCTCGAACCATGCCAACGTCTCGCGGTACAGCTTCGCCTGGTACGCCTCGGTCCAGATCTTGTCCTGGCCTTCCACCTTGGTCGTAAGCCCCCGCTTGGCATCGGCCCCGAACTCGCTCACCATGATGGGCTTGTCCCACCCAAGCTCGACCGGCAGCCCCCGCATATCCTCGACGCGACCGACGTACCACCCAATGTACGAGTTGATCGCCAGGAGGTCCACTTCCGCGCCGAACGGATCGTCCAGAACAACCTTCACCACGCGCCCATCCGTGATCGTGAGCCGGGGCTCGAGCGCTGCGGCCAGCAGCCGGTTCGGGTCCAGGCGGCGGACATCGTCGGCCAGCGCGCTGCGAAACGCGTTGCTGGCCTCGTTCACTTCCGTCTCGTTGCCGATCGACCAGACGACCACGCTGGCCCGGTTGTGGTCCCGGGCGATCAGCCCCGCCAAGTGCGCCCGCGCCTCGCCGAGCGTCTCCGGGTTGGCGTAGTCGAGTTTCCAGTAGACCGGGATCTCGGCCCAGACCATGATCCCCGCCTCGTCCATCACCCGGGCCACCGCCTCGGCGTGCGGATAATGCGCCAGCCGCACGAAGTTGCACCCAAGGGCCCGAAGTTCCTCGGCCAGCTCACGGGCATCCTCCTCGCTCCACGAGCGCCCATCCCCAGCGATCCGCTCCTCGTGCACGCACACGCCCCGGAACCCGATCGTCTCGCCGTTGAGCAGCACGCGCCCCCCCTCGGTCGCGATCGTGCGCAGCCCGATGCGATCGGTGAACACATCGTCGGTGCCCGCACCTTGGCCGAGCAGCTCGACACGCAGCTCGTGGAGCTCGGGTGAACCCGGCGACCAGAGCCCGAGCCCGCCCCGCGTGAGCTCCCACCGCGCAATGCCCGCCGCGTCCGTCGTGACTTCGACGCCGCTGCCCCCGACCGAGACACGCAACCGGCGCGATGCCGCCTGGGGGCCGTCGAGCGCCACCCAGCCGGTAATCTTGACGCGATCCTGCGAGAGCTCGGCGTGCGCATCGCGGACGAACGTCGTGGGCACCTCGAGCAGCTCGACAGGGCGCGTCAGCCCGCCGTAGTTCCACCAGTCTGTCCGCATCCCCGGCACACTTGTGGGCTCGCGCCGGTTGTTGACTCGCACCACGAGGCTGTTGTCCCCATCGCGGATCGCATCGGTGACCTCGTAGGACATCGGCGTGAACCCGACGGGGTTCTCGCCCAGCTTCTGCCCGTTCAGCCACACAGCCGACCGCTGGTTGGCGCTGCCGACCCGGACGAACCGGCGCATCCCGGGCGATGCCTCGCTCGCAAAGACCTTCCGGTACCAGACCGTGCCCTCGTAGAAATACAAGCTCTCCCGCTGCGTGTTCCAGTCGCCCGGCACGGTGAGCTTCTGGCTGGCTTCAAAGTCGTACTCGACCAGGTCCATCGGCCCGCTCGGCTTCCGGTCCGCCCAGAAGCCGTCACGCAGAGGCCTCGACTTGTAGTCCAGCGAGCCCGTGTCGTAGGGATCGACGATCGCATCCCACGGCCCATCGAGCCTGAGCACGCTCCGCCCCTCGGCGTGGCCGAGTTGCCAGAGGCTCTCGAGCCCGCCCGCGGGCTGAGCAAGCACACCACCGGGCACCGCCCAGAGAACAAGCACGTTCACAGCCAGGAACACGATCGTTTCGAGTCGTACACGCATGCCCGCAGAATACGCAGTTGATTCGGGCACTCCCGACCGAGCCTGACAGTGTGGTGCCTTTGCCCGTGCTTGGCGCCCTACCGGGTCTTGACCCGCGAGAGTCCGCCGTCCACTCCCAGCACTTGCCCGGTCGTCCAGGCGCTCTCGGTGCCGAGCAGGAACGCGATCGTTCCGGCGACGTCTTGTGGCTGTCCGATACGCCCGAGCGGATGCATGGCTGTGGATGCCTTCAGCGCGCCCTCGTTCTCGGTGATCCGTCGCGCCATCGGCGTCGCCACGAGCCCCAGCGCCACGGCATTGAAGCGGATGCCGGCCCCCGCGTAGGTCGCCGCGGCCGCGCGTGTCAGGCCCTCCACGCCCGCCTTCGCCGCGGCGATCGCCTCGTGATTCGCAAGGCCGATGCCCGCAGCGCAGGACGACATCAAAACAACGCTCCCGCCAGTGCTCTTCATGTGCTTGCCCGCGGCCCTTGTGAGAGCGAAAGCAGTCCGGAGGTTCAGTCCGATGGTATCGTCGAAGTCCTGCGTCGTCGTCAGGTGGGCGGGCTTGAGCAGAATCGAACCGGCCAGATTCACCGCCCCGGTGATGCCGGGATGCGCTTGGAATACCGCCTCGACCGCGTCAAAGTCCCTCGCATCCACCACCGCGGTCTGGCCCGAGCATGCCTCGGCAACTTCCGAAAGCGCATCGGGTGTCCGTCCCGCAAGAACCAGCGACCAACCATCACGATGGAGCAGTTCAACAAGGCTGCGTCCGACTCCCCCGGCTGCGCCGATGACGAGACACTTGCGATCTTCCATGAAGCCCCTTTCTTGGTCCTCACTATCCGGTTGCAGCCTATCCAACATGACCCCACACGCTCAGCCCAGCAGCAGGAACGCAACGATACCCCGAATGGACCAGGCGATTGTCCTCAACCAGTTTGTGATCACCAGCCGGTGACACACGACTCTGTCGAATCCCATCGCCAGCTTGGCGTGCAGTGGCACCTGCACAGCAAAGGTCGAGACCCAGATGAAGGCGAGAATCCCCAGACCGATCCATCGCGTCGGCGTGCCGCCCATCTGTCCGTCCGGCATCAAGACCAGCAGCAGCGCAGAGCCGGCCTCCAGGAACATCACCGGACCCACGACCCAGGATGTACGACGCTGATGGGCGGCGGCATACTCGGAGAAGGCGCTCGCCGGCACAGCTCCCATCAGTGGATAGTGCACGATCTGGACGAACCAGATCAGTCCGACCATGAACCATGTTGCGCCGGCATGGACCATCGGAATCAGGGTGTTCAATTGATCGGGCACGCCATCTCCCCGAGGTCTGGTCGATTGGCCGCGGTGGCATGGCGGTACTCACGAACCACGTGGCCACGATGGATCACGAACGCGCCCGGCATCTGAAAGCCATCGCCCTCGAGTTTGCCGATCCGGTGACCCCGCAATGCGGCGAGCACGCCCGCGATCCACACACGGGGTCCAAAGAGCTGAACGAAAGATCCACGCCCAAGTTCCAGTGCTCTGTAGAGCAGGCGATCCGGATCTGCGACCCAGGCGGGCGACGCGAGCCCGTACTGCTGGCCGAATGCGCGGAGTTCTTCGGACGATGCGGTCATACCAACCACCGCAAGGCCCACGCCGGTCTTGTCGATGTAGGCTTGCTGACGTGCAAGATCAGCGAGCGTCTGCTTACAGAATGTGCAGCCAGAATGCCGGAGGAGCACAACGAGGGTTTGCCGTTCATCGGTGAGAGCGCGAAGCGTTCGGCCTTGATGATCGCGGAGCCCATCCAGAGCCTCGTCGAGAGTAACCGCCCCCGTCGGCGGCGCTGGCTGAGCAGCCTTCGCCGCGTGCCACAGGATCATCGAGAATGGAATCCACCAGAGCAGATCGTTCGTGAGGATCGTCACGCCCATCGACCAGGGCAGCAGGCCTCGCGTCGCTGCGTCCAAGAAGCCGATGGGTCCCAAGATCTTTCCGAGAAGGCCGACCAGCACGATCGGCCAGTGGCGCGCAGGGTCTCGCGCGGCGATCAAGTAGCCCAGACCATACACTCCCACGATCATGCCGATGCACGCCCACAGCTGGGGCCACAGCTCCGTGGTTGGTGGCGAGACACCCAGGAGCCGAAGCGTCCAGATCGGCGCCAGAACCATCGCCGCACCCCAGACGATGTTGTACAGCCCGGCGGCCAGCAGCCAGCGATACATCCACCTCGGGGCCGGTCTCGTTCGCGAAATCTCAGCGCCCATAGCCTGTCCCCGTCGGTGTCAATGCCGAGATGGTCGCGGCATGGCGATAGTCAAACATCCGGGCCAGCTTCTTCTGCACGTGCCAGCCCGCGAGAATCTCGCCCAGCCGCCCGAACGGAACCGAATACTCGATCCGATCCTCGAGTACGCAGCTCTTCGAACCCGTTGCCCTCACGACGTGACGATGCACCCACGACGCAAACGGCCCGGAGACCTGCTCGTCCGTGAACTCGCCTCCTTGCTCGCCACGATCTAAGAAATCCCGATGCCGCGCGATCCATCGCAGCTTGAACGGCCCGATGTGAAGCGCCAGCACCGCCAGCGCCCCGTCGGCCAGCGATGCCGGCGCCTGCTCAACGGTAACTCTCTCCCACGGTGGAATAAGCGTCTCGAGCGCATTGGCCGTCTGATGCCACGCGAACACGTCGCGCGCACTTGCTTGAATCTCCGAACTCTTGGCAAACTCCCGGATGGTGGTACTCCTGAACGCCGACCTGGTGCGATCGCATGGACGATCGAGAGAACACGAGTAGTCGTTAGTACGCTGTCTGGATCTTCTCGCAGGTTCCGTTCTTTGTTGCCGCCTGGCACTTCTTTGAGCAGTACTTTACGCGCTCCCAGTCTCGCTCCCACTTCTTCCTCCAGGCGAACTCTCGCCTGCAGTGAGCACAGGGCTTGGTGGGCAGGTGATGATTAGGCATGAAGAGATCCTTTCGGTCACGGCTGCGAATTGGCTTTCGTTCGTACAATCCGCTCCAATGCCGCGTGCTTCCGCTCTTTTGTCAAAAAGCCCTCAGCCCCAACCCAGCCGGGTACGAATTGTCATTGTCTTCGGTGACCAGCTCGATCTGGATGCCGGGCTCATCCATGACCTGCCCCCCACAATCTAGTCCACTCTGACACCCCGATCGTCCTAAGGTGACCTGAGGTAGATGAAGACACAAGTGTCTCGCGGAGACTCTCCATGACGCGCAGCGCAGAACTGATATTCCACGAAGCCCGCGCGATGCAACCATTGGAAAGGGATGCGTTTCTTCTGGGCGCCTGCGGCTCTGACGAGGTACTCCGCGCCAAAGTCGTGGCGCTACTGAAAGCCGACGCAGAGGCGGGCGATTTCTTACGGGCTTCTGAGGACAATGCACCCACAGCCGACTCATCGGACCCGGATCAAACCCGAGCCTCACTGCTCGGTGAAGGCCCAGGCACGCGCATCGGACCCTACAAGCTCCTCCAACTCATCGGCGAGGGCGGTTTTGGCTCGGTGTTTATGGCCGAGCAGGAAACACCAGTCGTCCGGAAAGTCGCGCTGAAAATCATCAAGCTGGGCATGGACACGCGCCAAGTGGTGGCCCGATTCGAGCAAGAGCGGCAGGCGCTGGCCATCCTCGACCACCCCAACATCGCCAAAGTCTTCGATGCCGGCGCCACCGAAGCAGGACGCCCCTACTTCGCGATGGAACTCTGCACCGGCGAACCCATCGACGCCTACTGCGACCGCAACAACCTCGGCATCCAGGCCCGCCTTGAGCTCTTCGCCCAGGTCTGCAGCGCTGTCCAGCACGCCCACACCAAGGGCTTGATCCATCGCGACATCAAGCCCTCCAATATCCTTGTCGCCACTCAGGACGGCAAGCCTCACACTAAGGTGATCGACTTCGGCATCGCCAAAGCTACGACATCCAAGCTCACCGAGAAAACACTTTTCACCGAGCATAAGCAGCTCATCGGTACCCCCGAATACATGTCCCCCGAGCAGGCCGAGGGTTCGCTCGACATCGACACCCGTACCGATGTCTACTCCCTGGGTGTATTGCTCTACGAGCTCCTGACCGGCTCGACACCCTTCAGCGGCAGCGACCTCCGCTCAGCGGCCTACGCAGAGATCCAGCGCATCATCCGCGAGGTCGATCCCCCCAAACCCAGCACCCGCCTGAGCCAAAACGCCAACACCATTGCATCCGTCGCTGCGCGCCGACAAAGCGAACCCAAGAAACTTGGCACGATCGTGCGAGGAGAGCTTGATTGGATCGTCATGAAGGCCCTCGAAAAGGATCGCGCTCGTCGATACGAATCCCCGAGCAGCCTCGCAGCTGACATCCTGCGATACATCCGAGGCGAAGCCGTCGTCGCTGCCCCACCAAGCACCATGTACCGCTACCGCAAGTTTGCCCGACGCCACAAAACCGGTGTCATTGCCACATCGCTGATCGCCGCGGCGCTCATCCTCGCTTTCGTCGGCACAACCATCGGCCTCATCAACACCGAGCGTCAGCGCCAAATCGCGATCGACGCGAAGGAAGCCGAAGCCCAACAGCGCACACTCGCCGAAGATCGCCTGATAGAATCCGAGGCCACCGTCAAGTTCCTCGACGACATGCTCGCCGCCCCGGACCCACTGGCCCAGGGCAAGGACATCACCGTCCGCTCCGTCCTCGACCACGCCGCCGAGAATCTGAAGAACCAGTACAACGACCGCCCCCTCGTCTCCGCTCGTCTCCACGGCACTCTCGCCAAGACCTACCTGGGCCTGGGCGAGTACAACCCAGCCGAGACTCACGCCCGTAAAGCTCTTGAGATCAACCAGCGCGAGCTCGGCCCCGATCAACTCGCGACCTGCCATGCCCTCAACGATCTCACCGCCATCCTCGTCAAGAAGGCCCGTTTTGCCCAGGTCGAGCCCATGCTCAAGCAGGCGCTCGAGCACAACCAATGCCTCTTCGGGCGCACGCACGAAGTCACCACCCAGACCATCGACAATCTCGCCCAGCTCTACGCGGCGATGGAACGTAGCGAGGAAGCCATCACGCTCGCCAAGGAACTCCTCGACATCCGCACAGCCACCATCGGCGAGGAACGCATCGAAACACTTAGCGTCATGAATACACTCGCCATTCTGTATGCCGACCTCGAGCAGTTCGACGACTCCGAGAGCCTCTACGAACGCGCCATCACCACCTGCCAACGCCTCCATGGTCCCGACTACCCACTCACCATCGAGTTGCGCGGTAACTACGGCTTAGTGCTCTACAACGACGCCATGACGCATAAAAACAACAACCCCGACCGCTACGAGAATCGCATCGCTCGCGCCCGCCTGATCAACGAAGAAGTCTTTGCGGCCCGCACCCGCATTCTGGGCGAAGAACACCCACATACCTTACACGCCGCCAATAACCTCGGCTCCGTGTACAAAGAACTCGGCATGTACGAGGAGGCCGACATACTCGCCCTGATGGATATCGAGATCGGCATCCGCACCCTCGGCGAGCAGCACCCCGACACCATCGTCAGCCTTGCCAATATGGGCAACTCCCTCCGACGCCGAGATCGCTACGAGGAAGCGATCCCCTACCTCGACCGCGCCCTTCGAGGCGCCCGCATTTCCCATCCCAAGGACTTCCCAGGCACCGCCTTCATCCTCGGCTGGTACGGCTCCTGCCTGCGAGACATCGGGCGCTACGCGGAAGCCGAGCCCAAGCTCCTCGAGGCCCGTGACATCAGCGGCCGCGTGTTTGGCGACTCCCACGACATCACCCACCAGATGGACCTGACTCTCGTCATGCTCTACGAGGCCTGGGAGAAGGCCGAACCAGGCAAAGGACATGACACCAAGGCCGCCAAATTGAAGGCAAACCCCCAGCCCGTGCCCGCGAATGAGTAAGTGGAATGAGACCTACCAGCTTGTCTTCGTCAACATCGCGACGAGACGAGCTATCGCAACCTTCGCACCGAGCTCCCAAATCACTGCTTGGGTCGCCCGGCAGGAGGACACGCTGCGAGAAATGACATTCGGTAGCGGCTGCCGCGTCCTCACCCGCGACAACGACACGAACTTGGGCAAGGCCTTCCACGGGGCTTACAAGGGCTAGGGCATCACTGCTCGCCCAACCTGAACGCCCATGTCGAGCGGTTCATCCAGACGCTGCAGAATGAGTACCTCGACCGGTTCAGCGTCATGGGGACCGGGCACCTCGACAACGTCACAAGCGAGTACTTCGAGCACGACAACACCAAGAGGCCGCACTCGGGGATTGGGTACAAAGTGCCGGACTGGGAGAACCGGCCGCTCAGGCTGCTTCTCCACGGCGGAGAGGTTATGTGCCGGACACGGCTGGGTGGGGTGCTCAGGAGTTACTACAGGGCAATTGTGTAGACCCAAACGCTTCGCCCCACCAGGTCGCTCAGGATATTCACGTACGCCTGAGGGCGAATCACGGCACTCAGGTCGGCCCGTTCTCCATCGTGGATGTAGAATCATTTAGAGAATAATGGACCATCTATTTTCCATTAGTTCTGTATCGAGTATGTTCCACTGTTGAGGATTTAAGGCTCGAGTAGATTTAGCAAGCCAATGGTTGGAGATCCAATGAGCCATTTGCGATTAGTACTACTTGCCGTATCTGTACTCGCATCATCTGCCACAGCACAAAGCGAGCCACGGGAATGGAAAGTATCGGCGGGCGGTAATGGGCATTGGTACCAAGCCGTCAATTGGGGTTCCCCTGTTGCGTGGGAGGATGCACGAAAGGCGGCTCTGCACTCCGGCGGTGACCTTGTCTGCATCGGGAATATAAGCGAGGCGAAGTTCGTCAACGAGATTGCACTTGACTCAAGATTGTGGCACAACCATAGTGGTGCCCCACATGGCCCTTGGATTGGCGCGCTCCGCGCCGCGACTCCGAGCGGTTGGGCGTGGAGCAATGGCGAAGCCTGGGATTACAGCGCCTGGGCCTCCGGCCAACCGAACAATGCAGGTTCAAACCAGGACCGCGCGCACTATTGGACCCGCAGTAAAAATCTGCAACCAACATGGCAAGATATCGCCGGCAGAAACGCTCAAGTATACAGCTTTATTGTTGAATACACAGAAAAGCCAGATTGGCTCAACGTTCAGCAACGAACATCGGAACCGCAGTTCAGCGTCGTCGATCATCCCAGTGGTCGAAGGTTCACCTTTACACCGCAACCGATGGCATGGGATGAAGCGGAAAGTTGGGCGCGATCAGTTGGCGGTCATTTGGCCATTGTGGATTCGCCCGAGCTTCAGGATTGGCTTTTGAAGTCGATGGAGTTCCCTTCACTGAGCCCGGAGTGGCGAGGACAGTGTGTATGGCTGGGCATCCGTTACAACCGTGCGACTGGGCGATGGACGACGGTCTTGGGGGATGTAGCTCCCTACTTGAATTGGGATGCCCGCCAACCGAACAAAGGAGTTGGCGAGGATTATGTCGGAATGAACACCGTAGAACACAGCGCTTTCGGCAAATGGCATGACTGGCTCGACTTTGCTCCAGGAGTGCACCCTCCGACTCGATTCTATGGTCTTGTTGAATTTCCGCCCCCAGAACAGCTGCCATCTTCGGTGGTCGGTGCGCCATCAGCAGGTTCGGCATCATCTCCCTTACTACCGACTGAGCAGCCTGAGATGGAGTGGATCGCTGGGACGATTATCCCAGCTTTGAGTCCCGAATTTCAGCCCATGACCGATTCGGATAACGGGAGGTGGTGGACACGGCGAGGCGTGTATCGCACTTCAATAGCAGACAATAACATGATACCGAACGGCAAGGGCGCCGGCGCGGGTCTGTTACCCGATGAGCAGTGGGCGGTGAGGAGGTGGACGAGCCCCAAAGAGGGCCGTGCGCTGCTGTTGCTTCATGCGGCCCACGCGACAACAAACGGATATGGCAACGGCCTTGTGGCGCGTGTCCGAGTTGATGGCGAGAGCCTTTGGAGTCGGCACATCGAGTCGTTCAATCATCTCGGATATGGAGCCATATTCCCAGTTGATCTCGAATCTGGGAGTACCGTTGACCTGATTGTTGAACCCTGTGATGCAGATGCGACCAATGATGAAGCGGTCTTCACTTGCTCGGTGCTGTGGCAGTCTCCTGTGGCCCAGAGCCAGGTCACTCCAGAGGTTCGTACATTTGGGCCCAAGTATCTAGAAGTGCCTCTTGTCGGTCGCTTTGGAGAAGATATCCAATCACGAGGCGTAAGAAATGCGATCGAATGGGCGATTGCAAACGAAGTCGACGATGTTCTACTTCGCATTGACTCCGAAGGGGGTGAACTTCACGAAGCCGTTGAGGTTTTAGCGCTGATACAAGAGCACGCTCCGAATATCCGTTTTCATGCCGTCGTCCAGCGTGCTGCAAACGTTGCCTTGCTTGTGATCGTGCCTTGTGATTCAATCTGGATATTCTCACAACCCAATGGGGGCGTGGTCATAGGGAGCGATGGAGTAGACGAAGAATCCATCGCAGATTTTGACCCCGACGTTATGGCAGCCTTCACAATCGCAGCACAGATGAGGGGGCGTGATCCATTACCCCTCTACGCGATGATAAACAGAACAACCACTCTCTTTGCAATCGTCGAAGACGAGAAGATTAAGCTTGAAGCCCTTGCCCCAAACCCAACCAGTGGTTCCAAGTCCGTTCTGCTCGATGGTGCCAGGTCGCTGTTTGGCACGTCAGCGCATTTGGCCGACGCTGTTGGCATAGGGACAATGATCTCGTCTCCAGACGCAACGGCTGTTGGAGCGATGCTGGGTGCAGATCAATGGGAATCTGCAGGGGACGAGGGTGCGAATTTGATGGCAATTGCAGCCCGGCACTTCAAGATAGAGGCTTCTGCGTTAAAGAAGAGGACTGCTCGTGCAGAACAATATCGAGCCTCGCGTGAACATGAGCTTCGCCAAGAACTCGACACTGAAATGGCACGCTTCCGAAGCGACGTCATCTACGCAGAGATGGCAGATCCCCGAACAAAGGAGTGGTTCAAGAAGCACAAATTGCCAATCACTATATTAGATATGCGTAAGTGGCAGACCACTTCTGATGAATGCATTGCAGCATGGACAAGAGTTTCAGCATCGCTTGCCCGTCTCAAAAGATTGAACAGATTTTGGGACTCGTACGACCTAGGACCACGACCCTATGACGTCAATGAGCAGGAGTGGAATTTACGCATTGAGCGTGAGCTTCGGTATCTTTATAGGTATCGACTCCAGTTTCAATCTCCGGACGGGCTGATTGACCGCTAGAAGTCAACCGAATTAAGCCCCTTAGCAGTCAAGACCATGAGAGTAGATATAACACATGAACATCTATAAGTGGTTCTTCTGTGGCATTGCCATCCATGTAATACTGCAGGCACCAGCTGTCGCCGACAACTTGTATGTCCCGAATGACTACCCAACGATCCAGATGGCCATTGATGCCGCAACTCAGAATGATGTGATCTACATCTCGCAAGGGTCGTATGCAGGATATACAGTCCATAACAAGTTGAACCTCATTGCGCAGCCTGGCACCACAGTCACGAGCCGTGTCTGGATCACCGAAATCGGGTCTTCTCTTAGTGGCTTCAGCTTTCACGGCGGCGTGACCGCCTTCGAACCGTTCACGATGACCAATTGTGACTTCTTCATCAAGGGTCTGTACATCAGTGGTGCCTACGCACCGCCGCCTACTATCTCGCACACTTCATTCGTGGGAATTGCCGGCAAAGGGGTCTCGCTCGACTATGCCGATGCGGTTCTGGACGAGTGTCACTTTCAAGATGTCTTACAGCATTCCATCAGCCTGTCAGACATCTGCCAGGTCTGGGTGACCAGCAGCGTATTCGTGGACAACGGTCCCTTCGATGGTTCTGAGTGCGCCTCAATCGATCTCGAGGGATGCGAGTTTCAGAACAGCCCTATCAAAGCACTCGCGCACACTTTCCGCGCCGACAGCTGTAGGTTCTCGAACAATGGCCCTGAGGCACTCTGGCTTTGGTCTACGTATTGCTTCGAACCAACCGGTCCCGGACGAGTCGAGGGATGCGACTTCGTGGACAACCAGATCGCGATCTGGTTCGATGACGACTTCGAGACCCAATACGCCGTCGGCAGCTCATCATTCTGCAGGAACGAGCAAGACATCGTTGGGATCTATGAGGATCTCGGTGGCAATTCGCATTGCCCTTGCCCCGCCGATACGAATGGCGACGGCACCCTCTCTCCCGCAGACTTCACCGCCTGGATTGATGCGTTCAACTCTGAGGCTACGGAGTGCGACCAGAACGGCGACGGGTTATGCACACCAGCAGACTTCACAGCGTGGATCGCCAACTACAACGCAGGGTGCTGAACTACAATCCCCCGTCCGCCTGCCTTATTTCTCACCGAACCTCAACGCCCACGCCAAGCGGTTCATCCAGTCGCTGAAGGGCGAGTGCTTGAACAGGTTCATCGTGATGGGGACGGGGCACTTCGATCACCTCGTTGGCGATTACCTGACCCACTACAACACAGAGAGGCCGCACTCGAGGATTGGGGGCAGGGTGCCTGGCTGGGAGGCTCTGCCGTTCAGGCTCTCAGGGCGCGATGGTGAGGTGAAGTTCCGGACGCGGCTGGGTGGGGTGCTCAGGTGCCATGAGAAGGCGGTGGGATAATGAGCTGGTCCTGGATTGGCCATCTAGTTAAGAGACGGAGCATTTGTTCAGGAAGATTGCTTGCCCGTAATCCACGCATGTCATGACAATAAAGTTGCCCGTGCTTCGCGATATCGCTTGTATCGCATCCAGTCTGACTCCGACAGTTCTGGGATGCGTGCCAGATTCATGTTGTCAGCGATGTCGGTAAGGTTTACACGACGTGCGATATGATTGGTCTTACATCGCTGTATGAAGTCATCGTACGACTCGCTGTCGCGCTTTGTGATTGCTTCGACACCCGTCAGTACTGCTTCGGAAAATCCGCGAGCTTCTAGGTCGGCAAGAGTAACATTCGTGTCCTCGACAACATCGTGGAGTACCCTCCCCAATCCAAACGGTTTCAAACTCTCTCTATGCTCTCCGGTGTGAACGCCCGCGCTCATTTCTCCCGTTAACACGCTGCAGAGCCCCGAAAGCGGCCCACGCGTGGCACCCGGCTACCGACGCGGGCGCACCTCGCGTCGATTGCCGCCCTCCTCTGCAACGCCCCAGCGGGGTGCAAATGCCCAGTCCATCCGGGAAGGAGGCCAGACAAGCACCCGTTCGGGTACCCCCTAGCGGGCGCGGGGTTGACGCGGAATACCGCCCATGTTCCAAACACTAGACCTGCAATCTGCTATGATGTTTATATATATGTTTACGTTCCATTTATTGCCTTTCGTACTTGACATTGTCGTATATACATGCGATATTGATGCTAGTTAATAAGAAGGAGGGCAGTAATGGCGACTGAAGAACTTGTGAATGTTCTTGTTCCCCGAAAGCACCTGTCACATGTGTACGGCCTCATTGCTCAACTGGAGGGTGCAGCACCGTCCACGATCGCGACCGTCGACGAGCAGCCGGCGGCCAACGGCACAGCAGACGAGTGGACGTCCTCACGACTTCGGACGATGGTCGAGGACTCTGGCCCTGCTATGCGCGATCTGCTCAAAGCGATGGCCTCTCGACCGGAGGAGTGGCTCACCACCCAAGACCTCGCCGCCGCACTCACAAACAAGCCCAAGGCTGACTGGAACACGATCGCAGGTACTCTCGGTGCATTCGGGCGGAGAGTGAAGAGCCGTTACGGCCTCGAGACTTGGCCCTTCCATTGCAAACGAGATCACGAGAACCACTGCTGGATCTACTCGATGAATCCGGAGATGGCGAAGAGGATCCTGAGCCTTCTCAGCGATTCAAGGTGACTCGTTGCCCGTTCCCGAGAGTGCGAAACTCATGGCCATGCCGTGTTTTCACCGGTGCAGTTTCAGCCCCCCCCGCACTGCGCTCCCAACCTCAACGCCCATATGGAAAGGTTCATCCAGAGCGTCTAGAACGAGTGCCTCGACCGGTTCATCGTGATGGGGACCGGGCACCTCGATCACCTCACCGGCGAGTACCTCGAGCATTACAACACCGAGAGGCCCCACTCGGAGATCCGGCATCGGGTGGCAGTGGCGAGTGAGATGCCGATGAGGCTGTGTGGGGGGAAGGGGGCGGTCAGGTGCAGGACCCGGTTGGGAGGGGTGCTGAGGAGCTACTACAGGGCGGCGGGGTAATGATGAACCCTGGTCCAGTTAGTTGAGCGATGGAATATTTATACAGGATGACCAGTAGCACTAAAGGCTTCTGGCCCCGCAAGTAAGACCACCGGAGCCCTGCACAGTTGCGCTCCGAAGGACTCCATTGCAGGAGACGAGTCTTCCAATTACTCTGGAATCAACCGCAGCGGCCGGTCAATCGGAGTTGGATAGAAATTCGCGTCCACGTCCCCACCATGAATATTATCAAGGCTGCTCCGCTAAACTCTCACCGACCCGTACCTGGTGCCAACAGTCGTTGTCACAAATGGAGGCACGCCAATGGGCAGCTTAGTCTCGTCAGTCGCTGAAGCAATGGAGTCTCCATCCATTGAACCTTCCATGAAGCCCGCGGCAGACGGACTGTCTTCGCTGGTTGATGCCGACGCCTACATCGGCGAGGTCTTCTCGCTGGCATATGACGACGCACTTGTCCAGATACACGACTTCCACCGCAAGCTGGTCGGAGGAGTGCCGGCCCTTTCCTTCCTGATCGCAACGCGTATCCCACCTGGTAAACCATTCGACCCGAAGGAGGAGGACGCGTCGATCATTCTCCTCAGAGTGCTCGACCACGCCGACCTGCCTAATGCCCAAGAGGCACTTCGCGTCCGTGTGGAGAATGCACAGCGGGTATCCGGCGAGATCGAAAAGACGTGGGACCACAAGGACGTGATGGATGCCACAACGAACCAACTGCTCGGCTTCGCCGGCGTTCGTTGCCGCGTGCTTGGTACCTTTTATGTTGCTGACGTGGGAGAGCCCGGCAAGCCAGCCTACAAGCTGGCCTTCGGATCAGATCTCAGCAACTACTACCCGAACCGCGGACTAAAGGTGTTCAAGCCAAAGGCCGCGGTGCTGAAGGCCATCGTGAACTTTCGAGATCCCCGGAACCTCGTCGACCCAGACGTTCGCGTGCAGATCGGGGAGGTGCGATATGCATCGAGCAACCGCCCGTTTCAGCAGATCGGTGGTGTTCCGGTGGATCTCTCGCCGCTGGACTTACTCGGTCAGAAGTCGGCACTCTTCGGCATGACTCGTAGCGGAAAGTCGAACACGACGAAGATCATCTTGAAGTCGATCTTCGCGCTCAGATGGGCCGCCGCAGGTTCCCGGCGCATCGGCCAGGTGGTATTTGACCCGAACGGCGAGTACGCAAACGAAAATGCGCAGGACGCGGGCCACGGGCAGAACCCCAACGCCATCAAAAATGTGTGGGCTGCATCGCCACAGGCGCAACGAGCGCAGTTTAAGACCGACGTCGTGACGTACGGCATCACCAGACATGCGAACGATCCCGACCGGAACCTGATGCTGATAAACTTTTACGTTGATGCAAACATGGAGATCGGGAAGGAGATCATCGACTCCAGCTTGGCGGACAACTCTTCATCGACGTATGTACAGAACTTCAGGGACGTACGACTGTCAGCGCCCGATACCTCTGATGTGTCCGCCACGATCCGGCATCGTCGGCGGGTGCTTTTCTATCGTGCCCTTCTCTACAAAGCAGGCTTTGCCGTCCCAACGGGCACGCAGTCGCCCGATACGAAGGGGCTGTTCGGCAAGGAGCTCATCGATGCACTCGAGAAGGATGACAACGGCGACTACAAGACTTGCGGCGCGCTGCTCGGCAAAGCTTCGCCTTCATGGGCAGAGATCGCCCAGGCGGCGGGACTACTCCGTGCATTCATCACCGACTCCAAATCCGCATGGAGCGCATTCAACACGAAGTACATCGCCAAGAGCACGAGTGGCTCCTGGGCGGATGACGATCTCCGTAAGATCTTGGAAATGTTCCACTATCCTAACGGCTCTCGACTGATTGGACGGGTACGCGAGCAGCACACAGCAACGACGTCAACCGACTACGCAGACGACATCTACGAACACCTCCTCAAGGGTCGGTTGGTGATCGTGGATCAGTCGAGCGGCAATGCCGAGCTGAACAAATCGTCGGCAGACCGCGTGATGCGCCGGATCTTTGAGTCGAACCAGCAGCAGTTTCGTGAGGCGAAGACCCCTCCGGACATCCTGGTGTACGTCGAAGAAGCTCACAACATACTGCCTGCCTCGGGCGACCTCGACATGTCAGACATCTGGGTACGAACGGCGAAGGAAGGAGCCAAGTACCGCATCGGCTTGGTATACGCTACACAGGAGGTCAGTTCTATTCAGGTGAACATCCTGCGCAACACGGCAAACTGGTTCATCGGGCACCTGAACAACACGGACGAGACGAAGGAACTCCGCAAGTTCTATGACTTCGCGGACTTTGAACAGAGCATTCTGCGTGCTCAGGACAAGGGCTTCGTCAGAGTGAAGACGCTCTCCAATCCGTATGTCGTGCCTGTCCAGGTGGAGCGTTTCGTTATCCCGACAACATGAGGAGCCCGCCATGCCCTACGAAGGCGAGTTCGCCTCATACCGATCGATTAATCGGATCACCCAGACCGACCGCGTCAAAAATCTCCTGACCAAGGCGCGAGTCCTTGCGCCGTCACCAACGACTGTATCACTGACGCCACAGGTGGCACCAGATCCTCCTACAACAAGATCGTCGTTTGCGGTGGCGATTGACGGGAGCTACGCAGAGGTTCCAGTCAAGAACGGCTACCCCGGTGCACACGTCGGGTACGTCACGGTTGCCAGCGTCTTGTTGAATCTGCAAGACCTCGATCGACTCGACGAGCAGCGCCCTATCAATCCCGCGGAGTTTCGCAAGACCGAGCAAGCCGCGACGGTCGACGCCGCGCTGCCAGGCAGCAACGTCGTGACGCGAGATCATCGCAGTGCCAGGGCCGCGTTCCGTGAGGCTGTGTTTGAAGTGTTCCACGATGCGGTTGTGGACTCTGAGGATCCGAGCACTCTTCTGGACACCTTCAAGCACCTGCTGTCGTTCAAGCCTCAGTCAAATCCACAGAAGTGTCCACACGACGACTGCGACGAAGAGTTCGTCATCGGCCCGAACACCAATACTTGCCCATCCGCCCGACAATGCCGCGTGTATCCGACCGACGCTCTGCGTATCCATGAGCGATTCAATGAAGTCGGGAGCAACGGCGAAGCATTCGGCTTGGTGATGACGACCTGGGAACGAGTGCTATTGGTTCATCTTCTGCGGTGCTTCGAGCGCCGGAACTGGCTGGAGGGTGTCGGCAACCTCGCGTTCTTCGTGGATGGGCCGCTGGGCGTATTCGGCCCTCCAGCATGGCTAAGCGCGGCAATAAGCGCGGAACTGAAGCGGCTGAATACGATTGTGCGCCAGAAGACGGGCAACGACCTCGTAATCGTTGGCATCGAGAAGTCTGGCGCGTTTGTTGCTCACTTTGACGAAATTGATCCTTCTGAGACGCCCGGGGAGATACGGTTTGCACCTCGCACCTATTCAATGCTCACCGACAAGTACATTAAGCAACGTATTTCACTGTCAGACAGCGATCGTCGTTACGGCCAGGACACATACTTCGGCCGCAAGTTCTTCTACAAAACAACATCCGGATCCAGGATCGTTGCTAGCATCCCTTTTCTGACGGATGCGCAGGACACGTTGGACAGCGATGACATCACGCTCTACCCGCAGTTCGGCAACGTTTGTGGCGCGCTAGATCGATTGGTGTCGTCACGGTTCCCCAATTCCTTGTCACCCATCATTTCAGCGCACTCTCACGCGGCAATTCCTCTCCACCTGGGGGCCAAGGTCCTCCAACAGCTCGCTCGCGCCTTAATGACTCGGAAACCATGATGGATAAAAAAATCGGAAAGTTTGATTCGCCAGAAGCACGCTGGGCGGGGGTTGGCCCCTACTACGCGATGTTTCCTACACGCTTTGCGGACAGTGTGATTTCTAAGTACACCGTAGATGGCGACACTGTAATTGATCCATTCGCCGGCCGAGGGACCTCACTCTTCAGTGCTGCAACCAAAGGCCGACACGCGCTCGGTATCGAGATCAATCCTGTGGGCTGGGTCTTTGCAGCCACAAAACTCGGCCCGGCGCAGCACTCACGCGCTGTATCTAGGGTGCAAGAACTGGGCAGCCTCGCTGGTCGATTCGGCATTGCTGCGAAGCGCATGCCCACGTTCTTCCGTCGTTGCTTCTCCCCGAAAGTGCTCTCATTCCTACTCGCCGCCAGAAAGCATCTTGATTGGCGGGACAGCTCCGTTGACCGAACAGTGATGGCGATCATCTTGATTGACTTGCATGGAAAACGCGAACTGGCGTTTTCAAATCAGATGCGTCAAACGAAGTGCATGTCGCCTGACTACGCCATACGATGGTGGGCAGAGCGGGAGATGAAGCCTCCCAAGCGTGATCCTGTGGAGTTCATGATCAAGAAGATCATGTGGCGCTACGCTAAGGGTATACCAACGACATCAGAAAGCCGTGTGTACCTCGCCGATAGCACGCACCGCCTAACGGGCCTTCATAGAACGGCCTCGCGTCTCGCGCCGAAGGGGGCTAAGTTGCTGTTTACGTCACCCCCGTATTTCGGCGTGACGAACTACCATTACGACCAGTGGCTCAGGCTCTGGATGCTCGGGGGCACCGAGATGCCCAAGAGTTCTGGTGACAAGCATCGGGGACGGTTCCAACATCCAGAGCACTACCGGGACTTACTTCTTTCGGCATTCACAGAGGTAAAGCCGCTGCTGGCTTGTGATGCCACTGTTTACGTTCGGACGGACAGGCGTCGAATGACCTCGAAAATCACTCGGGAAGTGCTTAAGCAGGTTTTTCCGAAGCACGATTTACGCCGGCGTCCTCGGCCATTGAAGGGGTTGACCCAAACTCGGCTGTTTGGCAATGGGGCACCTGACGATGGCGAGGTTGATTTGATTCTGACTCCCACATGAACACCACGAGCCCGCAATGCACACACCCACGCTCGAACTCTCGCCGCCTCAGAAGGAAGTCGTCGCTCATCGCGCCGGCCACATGCAGGTGATCGCATGCGCTGGCTCGGGCAAAACGGAGGCGGTATCGCGGCGGGTCGCAGCGCTGATCGGCGAGGGTGCCGAGCCGGCTTCGATCGTTGCGTTCACGTTCACTGAGAAGGCCGCTGCGGAGCTCAAGGATCGCATTATCAACCGGGTCGCGGAGGTCAAGGGGGACGACTTCAAGGGCCGTTTGGCGCAGATGTTCGTGGGCACGATCCACAGTTACTGTTTCAAGCTCTTGCAGGACCACGTTCCCCAGTACGGCAACTACGATGTGCTGGAACCGCATCGCCACGCGGGTCTGCTATCCCGTGAGAGCAAGAAGCTGTGCTTGGATGCGCTCGGTCAGGCAGGCCACTGGGCCCCGATCCAGTCTTTCGCCGAGACGGTCGATGTCATCGGCAACGAACTTGTCCAAGCCGCGGACCTCGCCGGGACACCCTTGGGGCTGGCATACACCCGCTACCTTGAGACGCTCGACCGCTACCACTACCTGACCTTCGGCTTGATCATCCAGAAAGCCGTCGATGCGTTGAAGGACCCTGCGATCTTCAAGAAGGTGCATGGCCCGCTCAAGCACCTCATTGTGGATGAGTATCAGGACATCAACCCAGCGCAGGAGGCGCTCATCCGTCGTCTGGGTTCTGATCCGGTTCATGTCTGCGTGGTCGGAGACGATGACCAATCTATTTACCAGTGGCGGGGATCACAGACGAGCAACATCCTGACCTTTGTGAAGCGTTATGGTGCACACGCGGTCACGCTCGCCGCCAACCGACGCTCCAAGGCCGAGATTGTCGAATATGCTGCGAAGTTCGCGGCGCTCATCCCCGGCCGACTTTCGAAGAAGATGGAGCCGGTGAGAGAGAGCGACCACCTTAGCGTAGTGCCGTGGTCGGCAGAGACGCCCGCCGACGAAGCGGAGACCGTCGCCGCGGCTATTGAGGCGCTGAAGGCGGAGGGTTTTCGATACCGCGACATCGCCATCCTTTATCGGTCGGTCAGGACGTCAGCACCGCCCATGATTTCCGCTCTCAGAAACAAGGGCATCCCGATCACCTGCGGCGGCCGCACAGGGCTTTTCATGCTGCCCGAGATCGACGTGCTCGGGCGCACTTATGTCTGGCTGGTCGACTACGACTGGCGGCCCACAGGATATGGGCAGCAAGCTGCAAATGTGGACGTCGACGACTTGGTGCGTGACTTTCTCGCGGCGTTCGACAATCCGCGGCCAGCAAAGGAGATCAAGAAGTACCTCTCAGATTGGAAGACGGTCGCCGGCGATGATCGTTCGCCTGTCAACCTCGTGGGCGATTTCTACAAACTCCTCAACTTCCTGAAGGTCCATCTGCTCGATCCCGACGTGCCCGACCACTCCGCTCGCATGGGGACGCTGGCTCGCTTTTCAAACATCCTGGCAGACTTCGAGAACGTCACACGTCGTGGACGCTGGGTCACAAAGGACGACGGCACACGCGAGTTTACCGGCGGCACCAATCGGGGTATTTACTTCTATCAACGTCTTGCCAACTTCATGCAGCACTATGCCCGCGACGCGTATGAGGATTTCGATGGCGAGATGACGCCTGATGTCGACGCCGTGGACATCTCAACCGTTCACCAGGCTAAGGGTCTTGAGTGGCCTGTGGTGTTCATGCCGGCGCTCGTCGATAGCCGGTTCCCTTCGCGCAACGCTGGCAAGGCTCGCCAGTGGTTATTGCCCGAGAAGGTGTTCCCCTCGGCGAGCCGGAAGCGATATGAGGGTGGCGAGGACGAGGAGCGGCGCCTGTTCTACGTCGCCATGACCCGCGCACGCGACGCCCTCTACGTGTCGCATTTCCGCCGTCAGACGAACCGGGCCAAGCCATCGCGATTCCTGGTCGACATCTTCGGCTCTAAGATCCCCGAACTGACCCAGTTGCCCCTCCCCAAGCCGCCCGTGGTCCTCAAGCCGGACGAGCCCGACAAGGTCTCGGTCTCGTTCTCCGAGCTCACGGACTTTGATGAGTGCGGCTTCAGGTATCGCCTGTCAAGTTCCCTGGGTTTCGAGACACAGTTGGTGTCAGAACTAGGCTACGGACGCGCCATCCACCATGTCTTGCGCTTTATCGCCGAGAAGGCCCGCACTACCGGCAAGGTGCCGACCATTCCCGAGGTCCAGAAGGTGCTCGACAGCGAGTTCTACCTCCCGTTCGCCAACAAGAACAACTTTGAGAACATGCGGGCAATGGCGGACCGGATGATCGGGAAGTACCTCACTCAGTACAAAGATGATCTCCAGCGAATCTGGGCCACCGAACGCCCGTTTGAGATGCACCTGGCTGCCGGCACACTCTCGGGCCGTGCGGATGTGATTCTCGAGCACCACAACGGCAAGCCCGACTCACTTGCAATCGTCGACTACAAGACCGCAAAGGGTAACGCGCAGGATGATGTTTTTGGCTTTCAGCTCGCTGTGTACGCCGCTGCGGGGCGTGGCGAGGGACTGAACGTTGACGCGGCGCTGCTCCATCACCTGGACGTCGGTACCCGCTCAAGCGTGGACATCACAATGTCGACCACCGGGAAGGCGGTCAAGCGGGTCGAGCAGATGATGGACGACCTTCGCACTGCCAGGTACGTGCCCAAGCCCGAGAAACACAAATGCAAGGCTTGCGAGTATCAGCGGCTGTGTCGGCATGCACCAGTTGACCCATGGGAGTCTGATGACTAGCCGCAGACTCTCCTAAATGTTATAGGCCAGAACCATGACAAATGACACAACACGAAATCGGGTGTGCGGCTGGCACGGAACGGTCTCCCAGTTCCTTGCGCTGGAAACTGACAAGGTTTTGCGCTCCCTTCGGTCGTTTGTAGCCGACGCTGGTGCCTCTCAAGTCACAGCGTGGAAAGACTCCATCGACCTTCTGCAAACTGAGCTACGTCGGGCATGTGCTACTTACACCCCGCTTGAAGCTGCCATCTTGATCCTTGAGTATGAACTTCCTCTGGAAGCACGCCGAATCGACGCACTCCTACTTGATGCGGGCGTCGTATGGGTCATCGAGTTCAAAGGCCGGCAACGTGCGTTCGCATCAGATCTTGATCAAGTCGCCGCTTATGCGCGAGATTTGCGGTGTTACCACGCCTACTGCCATGCGGCAGCCATCGTGCCGCTCTTGATCCTGACAAGTGCAAGGAACAAGGACGAGCACGTAGGCGACGTACTCGTCGGTGGGCGCGATTCCCTCGCGCCGAAGCTGGCGACCGCCTCGCGATCGGGTTCATCGCCAACTATCACTGCAGAAGCGTTCCTCTCACCCGATGCCTACAGTCCGCTACCTTCTCTAATCGAAGCAGCTAGAGAGCTGTTCCAACACGGTGAACTTCGTTCCATTCGAAGAGCGAGAGCAGCCACCGATCCGGCTGCCGCATGCATCGCATCGATCATCCACGACGCTGCTCGCACACGATCTCGGCGCCTGGTGCTGCTGACCGGGCTTCCGGGCGCGGGCAAGACCCTCGTTGGCCTCCGTGTTGTCCATTCGCACTTCCTCGATGATCTTGCGGTCGCTCGCGCCAATGGCAAGCCTTCGGCGCCGGCCGTGTTTCTATCAGGTAACGGCCCACTGGTCGAGGTTCTTCAATACGAACTTCGCTCTGCAGGTGGAGAGGGAAAAGCATTCGTCCGCGGCGTCAAGGACTACGTTCGCCAGTACAGCGGTCCCCGTCAAGGAGTGCCGCCCGAGCATGTCCTCGTCTTCGATGAGGCCCAGCGGGCCTGGGACGCGGCCCGCGTTGCGGACGGTCACAAGATCCACATCTCCACCGCCAAGAGCGAGCCGCACCATTTCATTGATTTCGCAGAACGCATCCCTGAATGGTGCGTCGTGATCGGCCTGATCGGCGGCGGCCAGGAGATTCACGTCGGAGAAGAGGCTGGCGTTGGACAATGGCGTGAAGCCCTGGATGGTCGAGGAACCGCCGGGGATTGGATTGTGCACGGGCCGCCACATATCCAAGCGAGCTTTGAAAGGTCATATGCCCCATTCGAAGCGACGAATGCCCTTCACCTGGACACCGAGCTGCGGTTCCATGCGGCTTCCGATCTTCACGCATACGTCGCCGGCCTGCTTGAGGGTGCAGATCCCGCCCTGAACGCCAAACGCGCTGACGCCCTCCACCGGTCTGGTTACCGACTCCGCATCAGCCGGGATCTTGACGAAGCAAAGCGATACTTGAAGAGTCGATACGCCGAGGATCCCACTGCAAGGTTCGGATTGGTTGCGTCTTCTAAGGACAAGGACCTGAACGCCTTCGGCGTGCCCAATGACTTCCAGTCAACAAAGTTCGTCAAGTATGGGCCTTGGTACAGTGATGACGAGTCGAGCCCGGGCGAGCACTCATGTCGACTCCTCAAACGGTGTGTCACGGAGTTTGGTGCACAGGGGCTTGAACTCGATGCCTGTCTACTTGCGTGGGGTACGGACTTCCGGCGAGAACGAGGGCGATGGTCAAACGCCAACGCCCGGGGGTATCGAACCGTTGTCCCCTTGCGCGATCCATTCCAGCTTCGGCTGAACTCCTACCGCGTGCTTCTGACTCGGGGGCGGGATGTCACCGTGGCCTTTGTTCCCCCCAGACAAGACCTTGAAGAGACCTATCAGTATCTGGCGGCGTCTGGTTTTCAGGAATGTTCAAGCGCCGAGGGGTAGCGCAGCATGCATAAGCCGAGGAGTACGCGAATGAACACCGGCATTCTGAAGCACTCGGTCACGGAGCTCCCGCTCGCCGTCATCGACTTCGAGACCACAGGCCTTTCAGCCGGCCATGACCGCGTCGTGGAAGTATCCATCGTACGTGTGGAGCCCGGGGGCGGAAAACGGACACTCGTGTTCGACTCGCTCATCAATCCGCGGCGTCGAGTCTCGGCCACAGAGATCCACGGCATCTCCGAATCGATGGTGAAGGACGCGCCGGAGTTCAAGGATGTATGGCCAGCAATTCGCTCTGCTCTGTCTGGCTGCGTTGTGGCAGCCTACAACGCGTACTTCGATATGCGCTTCCTTGTGGCTGAGGCCGAACTCGCTGGAGATTCCGTCGCGCCGCCATATTTCTGCATGATGTACATGCGATCGCTCATCGGCGTCGGCTCACGCTGTCGTCTCGATGCCGCGTGCCAGGAGCACGGCATCCGGCTGCAAGACGCCCACCGCAGTGCACGCGACGCAATGGCGACGGCGGACTTGCTACCTGTCTACATGTCGGCAATGCGTGCGAGCGGATTGCGGACGTTCGAGGACCTTAGCCGGGCAGGATCCCACAAGTACCTGCAGAGCTTCCACTACAGCCCGCTGACTCCCGCGTCGAAGCCAAATGACAAGGAGCAGTACCCCCGCGAGCGTGTGCAGGTTCGCAAGCCCGGCGTCCCGTCGGTCCTGTCCCGATTGTCATCATCGTGAGGAGGGACGCACTTATCTCGCCCTGTGGCACCTACCGCTACTGGCTCTCACGAGTCTGGGACGAGTCACGGCCGTGCGGCGCTTGGGTTATGCTCAACCCCAGCACGGCCGACGCCACCGTCGATGATCCCACCATCCGTCGCATCGTGGGCTTCTCGCAGTCTTGGGGATGGGGTGGGGCGAAGGTCTACAACCTCTTTGCCCTGCGCTCGCCGACGCCCAGTGCGCTCAAGCAACATCCCGACCCCGTCGGACCGGACAACGATGGTCATCTCGCCGCGATCACGCCCGGCCTTCCCATCATCGCTGCGTGGGGGCAATGGGGTGACCATCTGAACCGAGCCCGCGGCGTCTGCACGGCGCTGGCCGCCGCAGGACACACTCTTCAGTGCGTGGGGATGAACAAGGGTGGGTCGCCCAAGCACCCGCTCTACGTCCCGGGGCAGGTTCGGCCTGTGCGATACTCGGCTGGACCCGTTACGCTTGTGACTTAAAGCAGCCAACGAGTCGCGAAGGAGTTCCCCTTGGCCCGCAAGTCCAGCAAGAACGCCAACACCCTCATCGAAGCTACCGACTACCGCCACGGCGGGAAGCGCAAGAACATCCCCTCGGCCACGCTGGAGCGGCAGGGTTCCGTCCCCAAGGTGGCCAAGGCCAAGTACAACTACAACCCGCACTTGCCGCCAGAGCTCCGCTTTGATCCGACCGGAGGCCCAGACAAGCTGCCGGCGCTCATCGCCGCGGCACAGAAGCGACCGCTGACCGAGGCGGAGGCCATGGACCTGGCGGTAGCCCTCAAGAACCAGCAGCCGTGGCTGGAGTGGGCGGGGAAGAAGGAAGAACACGATCGCGGCACGCTGAGCGTGAATCCGGTGGCTCTCCACCTGCACGAGCGGATCTCGGCCAAAGCCATCGTGCGAGCGGCGATGCGACAGGATGTGGAGCAGTCGCTCTTTGCCGCGGCAGAGGGCGACTACGCAAAGGCCGTACAGTTCTACAAGCACGATGTGGACTGGTCCAACCGGCTCATCATGGGCGACTCGCTGGAGGTGATGTCGTCGCTGGCGCGACGGGAGGGTCTGGGTGGCAAGGTCCAGATGATTTACATGGACCCGCCGTACGGGATCAAGTATGCCAGCAACTTTCAGCCCGAGGTGGGCAATCGTGATGTGAAAGACAAAGATCAAGACATGACTCGTGAGCCGGAGATGGTGCGCGCATACCGCGACACGTGGCACCTGGGCATCCACTCGTACCTGTCATACCTCCGTGACCGGCTGGTTGTGGCCAAGGAACTCCTTGCCGATACCGGAAGCGTTTTTGTGCAAATCGGGGATGAGAATGTTCACTTTGTCCGCAACATCCTAGACGAGATCTTTGGGGCTAGCAACTTTTTCTCGCTCATAACATTGAAGAAACTCTCGCCGCTTGGCACGACGGGCATGGCAAACGTGACCGACCATGTGCTGTGGTTTGCGAAGGACACCACTAAGGTAAAGTTTCGCCCGATCTTTGAACACAAGGCTCCGGGCGCGGAGTCGCGATATGACTACGTGGAAACGCACACAGGCGAGCGGCGCAGGTTGTCAGTAGAAGAATTGGATCATCTCGATGACCTTCCAGGAGAAGGCCGATTGTTCTGTCCTCAGGGCATGCTGTCTTCCGGGTCCACACCCACGTGCATGTTTGATTTCGACCTCCAGGGATTCGGCATCAAAGCCAACCGTAAGAGTTGGAGAACCAATCGGGAAGGCATTACGAGACTTGCCCGTGCGGATCGGCTTGTACTTCAGGGCAAGCTGCCTTACTTGGTAGCGTTTTATGAAGACAATCCCTTGATGACCATGACAAACATATGGACAGACGGCGGGTCTGCATCCACATCGTACGAGAAGGTCTATGTAGTACAAACGCCCGCGAGACAGATTCAGAAGTGCCTCCTCATGACAACCGACCCTGGCGACCTGGTACTGGATCCGACGTGCGGCTCAGGTACCACCGCAGCCGTAGCTGAACAGTTGGGCCGCCGCTGGATCACCACCGACACCAGCCGCGTCGCCATCACCATCGCCCGCCAGCGGCTGCTCACAGCGAAGTTCGACTATTACAAGACCCGAGGCAACACGAACGATGAGGCCCCGGCGATCGCCGACAATCCCGGCACGGGCTTCATCTACAAGACCGTCCCGCACATCACGCTGAAGAGCATCGCCCAGAATCCGAATCTCGATCCCATTTTCGCCAAACATGAGCCGATCCTCGATGCTGCGTTGGAGAAAGTCAACGCCGCTCTCAAGAAGGTGGCTGACGACCTCCGCAAGATGATGTGCGGCAAGCTCGCGGCCAAGGCCGTCCGCGATGGGCTGCGCAGCCTGTCCGACGCCGATAACCGGCGCTGGCTGCTGCCGGGGACCACACCCGCGATGCTGAGCGAGGCGCTGGACAAATCCTTCCGCAGCGCGGGCAAGAAGCCGCCGACGGCCAAGCAGGTGCAGGCAGCGGCCAAGGGCATCCCCAAGAAGGCCGAGGTCGGCAAGAGCAGCGTACCGGCCAGTGGCATCGGCTGGGAGCACTGGCAGGTGCCGTTTGATGCCGATGATGCGTGGCCCGCGGAGTTGCAGCAGGCCGTGGTCGCGTACCGCAAGGCGTGGCGGGCCAAGATGGATGAGGTCAACGACTGCATCGCCAAGAGTGCGGATCAGGAAGAACTCGTCGATCAGCCACAGGTGGTGCGGAACGTCACGCGGGTGAGCGGGCCGTTCACCGTCGAGGGCGTGATCCCCGAGGAGATGGCTCTGACCGATGAGGGCATCATGGACCTGACGCCCAACGAGGATGACGACGGCGACGCGGCCGGCGAGATGCAGAACATCCACGCCTATCTCAAGGGCATGGTCGATGCCATTCGCAGCGACGGCCTGACCTTCCCCAACAACAAGAAGGGCACATTCGCAGAGGTGACACCTCTATACGAAGGCGGATCGTTCGACGCTGTGCACGCCGAAGGGTTCTGGAGTGACGACTCCAAGAAGGCCGAGCCGGTCGCCATCGCCTTTGGCCCGCAGTACGGCCCGATCACGGCCCGCCAGGTCGAGGACTGCATCCACGCCGCGACGCGGTATCGGCACCTGGTACTGGCCGGGTTCTCCTTCGCCCCTGAGGCCGCCGCAATCGTGGCCGAGCAGTCGCACCCCAAGCTCAAGATCCACCTCGCCAACATCCGTCCCGACATGAACCCCGCGATGAAGGGGCTGCTCAAAGAGACGCCTAACAGCCAGCTCTTCAGCGTCTTCGGCCTGCCGGAGATCGAGGTGAAGCAGGACAATGAGGGCAACTGGATCGTCACGCTCAAGGGCGTGGACATCTTTGACCCCGTCGAAAACACCGTCCGCTCCACCGGCGCGAGCAAGGTGGCCGCGTGGTTCCTCGACAGCGACTTCGACAACCGCTGTTTCTGCACAACCCAGGCGTTCTTCCCCAACCAGGGCGCTTGGGGCAAAATCGCCAAGGCCCTCGGTTCGGCTGGCAACGATGAGGCGTTCGAGGCGTTCAAGGGAACTGAGTCGCTGCCATTTGAGGCGGGCGAGCACAAGCGTGTTGCCGTGAAGGTCATCGACCCCCGCGGCAACGAGGTCATGACGGTCCGCAAGCTGTCCTGAGGACCGAGGAGCACTCATCATGGCCCGCCGACCCCGACAAGACATGCTCGACCTCGCCGGCGCTGATGAAGCGCCGGTGCAGGCTGTGGCCGACCCCATTCTTTGCAGCCCGTTTTACGAGCCGGACAAATACTGGCTCTACATCAACAAGGTGCCCAACGTCACCCCGGGCCGGCGCAAGGCCGGGTACTACTACAAATCCGAGCGTACGGGCGAGGCCCAGGCGGAGCTTTACACTGAGGAGAATCGCGACGACCTGCCCCTCGTAAATCGTCTGCGCGACGACGTGCGGCGATGGCGTGAGGCCGACTATCGTGGCGCGACAGACGTGACCAAGGAGCTGTTGCGGTATTGGGCTCGCAAGGACCGCAACCGGCGGCTCTTCTTCTGCCAGCGTGAGGCGGTCGAGACCATTATCTACCTGCTAGAGTTGCGCATCCCCGGGCGGTCGCGCACAACGGGTTTCCAGAATTTCGAGTGCACGGACGAGGACCTGCAACTCCTGCTCAAGGGCGAGAAGCCACGCTTTGACCTGAGTCAGACGCGCATCTTCCCGACGCTGGTCGACCAACCGTCCGACGCATCGCTGATGCCGCTGCGCCGGCTGGGATGCAAGATGGCCACAGGCTCGGGCAAGACCGTGGTCATGGCGATGCTCATCGCCTGGGCATTTTGCAACCGTGGGCGATTTCCGTTGTCGACCGAGTATCCCAACGCGGTGCTCATCTGCTGTCCGAATCTGACAGTCAAGAGCCGCCTGCAGGTGCTGCGGCCCGGCGGCGGCGACAACTATTACGAGCAATTCGACATTGTGCCGACCAAGTACCGCGAGTATGTGCGGGCCGGCAAAGTGCTGATCACGAACTGGCACATCTTCGCCGCCAAGAGCCCGAACAAAGAAGGCGACTCGACTTACCGCGTGGTAGACAAGGGCGAAGAAGACAACCTCACATTCACGCTCGACAGGCTGGGCGATCTGGCGGCTCGCCTGCCAATCATGGTGCTTAACGACGAAGGCCACCACTGCTGGCGCCCGAAGCTCTCGGCCGAGGATGCGGCGAAGGTCACTGAAGCAACCGGTGAAGAAAAAGTAGCACTCAAGGACGAGATCGAGGAAGCCCGAATTTGGCTCGACGGCCTAGACCGCATCAACAATTGCGGCAAGCTCGGCGAGGGAAAGCCTGGCATCCTGGCGACGATCGACCTTTCGGCGACGCCTTTCTACATCGGCGGCAGCGGACAAATTGAGGGAAGTCCCTTCCCATGGCTGGTCAGCGACTTCGGCCTGGTCGATGCGATCGAGAGCGGCATTACGAAGATTCCTCGCTTGCCCGTCGCGCAGGAAGGCGGGAAGCAGTCTACCGACGACGCCGGTCGGCCAGACCCGCGCTACTTTGCGCTGTGGCGGCATATGGTGCCGAATTTCAAACCGCGTGATAAGCAAGGCAAAGGCTACAAGCCCGAAGCGGTCTATCGCGAGGCGCAGGACGCGCTATTGACGATTGCCTCTCAGTGGAAGCAAAGATTCGATCAATACAAAGAGGCCTCCAGCGATCCCACCAAGCAGGTCATTCCGCCTGCGATGATCGTTGTCTGTCATAACACTGCAACCTCCAAATACTTCTTTGAAAAAATCAGCGGGCAAAGCGAGGTTGAAGTGCCCAAGGCCAGCGGCAAAGGCACCGAGAATCGGTCTGTGTACGGCGATAGTGAAGTGCTTCCCCAGTTCAAGAACGAAGAAGGCGTGCGACACACGATTCGAATTGACACCGCCTTCGAGAAGGCATTACGGGGTGACGAGAATGCCAGCAAGGATGAGCAACTCGCCGAGCTCCGCAGGATTGTCGACACGGTCGGCAAGGTCGGTCAGCCGGGCGAGCATGTGCGATGCTTGGTCTCTGTGGGCAAGCTGACCGAAGGCTGGGACGCCAACAACGTGACGCAGGTCCTTGGCATTCGTGCATTCGGCAGCCAGTTGCTTTGTGAGCAGGTGGTCGGGCGCGGACTGCGGCGGCGCAGCTACACGACGTTCAAGGAAGGCACAGAGATACTCGTTCCGGAGTATGTCGACGTCTACGGCATCCCGTTCTCGCTGATCCCCTTCAAGGGCCGAGCAAAGGATGAGGAGGCGCCGGACGACAAGCCTAAGAATCAGATTGCGCCGATACCGGCTCGCGCCCACTTGGAAATTCGAGCGCCACGCGTCGAGGGATACGTCTATGGTGTGAGAGCCGATGGCATCGCATGCGATGTCAGCAAGCTCGAGAGTTTCGTCGTAGAGGAGGTGCCTAACGCAGTGTACGTGAATGTCGTGCGCGGCTACAACGACGACCCTGGTGCCGCACCAGCCGAGGAGTACATCCGCCAGGATCGAGAGGCGTTCTACGCGACAGTTCACACCCAGGCGATTCACTTTCGGATTTCGAGGATGGTAGTGGATCGCCTCCTGCAGGGTGCTGTTGACGAGGACGACCCGCAGCGTGCCACGCTCAAACTACAGGCGAAGCACCTGCTCTTCCCGCAAGTCTTCAAGATTCTTGCTCTGTACCTGATCGCCAAAGTCCGGTTTGCACCGGGAGTCAATCCGAAGGAAATCGGCCTGGAGCGCTACGTCACCAAGATCGTGGAGCAGCTGACGAACGGCATCACACCCGCGGCGGCCTCTGCCGAGTTTCCATTGCTACCGGTGATCAACTTGATGTCCAAGTTCCACACGACTGCGCACGGCGAAGAGACGACGACTCGCCCGGTGCTGCCGATTGAGAAGAGCCATCTCAACGCGGTATCGCTGCGAAGCCAGCTGGAGCGTGAGGCTGCCGAGAAGCTCGATCGCCTTCCCGTCGTCGATTCCTTCACACCAAACAGTCGCGGCTTTGGGCTACGAATTCCGTACGAGTACGACGGCACCGAGCGGGTGTACGAGCCGGACTACATCGTACGTGTGCGGGGCGGCATCACCGTGATCGTCGAGATCAAGGGTTTGGCTGGCGAAATGCACGATCTGAACATGGTGACCGCCAAGAACGAGGCGACAAAGAAGTGGGTCGCAGCCGTGAACAACGCCAAGAAGTACGGTGTGTGGGCGTACGAGATTGTACGGGACATCTCCAAACTCGAAACGGTTCTGGAGGCCCATGCCAGCCCCGCCCCTGCGGCAATGCCTTTCCGAGTGGTCGATGCGAAGAAGGACACGAAGTTCAAGACGTGTGTTCCGCTCATCCCTCTTCGGGTTGCAGCGGGCGCCTTCAGCGAGAGTCAGGACGCCGGAACCGCGACGTTGTGGGAAGCGACTGAGTGGGTTGAGCTCACTTCAACCACTCGCATTGAGGAGGGCATGTTTGTGGCCCAAGTGCGCGGCCAGTCCTTGGAACCCCGCATTAGAGATGGGGCCTATTGCCTCTTCCGCAAGCCAAGCGCTGGAAGTCGTCAGGGGCGGCTCCTGGTCGTTCAGCACCGGTCGATTTCTGATCCGGCTTACTCGGGTAGTTTCACATGCAAGCGGTACAAGAGCGAGAAGGTGGTCGATTCAGTCACCGGTGAATGGCAGCACGCTTTGATTACGCTCGAACCACTCAACCCGTTGTTTCAGCCCATTGAAATCACCTCAAATGACGAGGATGACTTCCGAGTCATCGCGGAGTTTGTCGAGGTGCTTGTTTAGTCGCTCACCACTCCCTCCACCCTCCCCGTTCAAGACACGTTCAAACTACTTAGAGTGCGCTCTCTTGTTAACGGGAGCGCTCTTTTCCCTGTTAACAGGATTACGGAACCTTGTTTTTGAGCTGAAATGGGCACTTGCCGCCGACGCGGGCGAAGCTCGCGTCGACTGCTGCCCGCCTCTGCCGAAGACCTAGCGGGGTGCAAATACCCCGTACCCTCAGCGGTCGCTCGGAATCGCGGCTCTCCAAAAGAGCGCCGGCTGCCCCGAACCGGGTCTCGCGGCGGGCGGCGTCCCCGAGCATACTGACGCGATGCCCAAAGCACCATACCTCCGCCTGCTCGAGGTCCTGTCGGGCTCGAGCCAGGGCGAGCTCCGCAGGCAGATCCAGTACCTCAAGGCCGAGAACGAGATCCTCCGGGCTCATATCGATGGGCCGGTCCGGGTGACCGCCCGCGAGCGGTACCGGCTGGTCCGGCTGGCCCGCCCGCTTGGGGCAGCCGTCAAGGGCCTCGTGAACATCGTCAAGCCGGGCACATTCATGAGGTGGATCAAAGCGACGGACACGAAGAGGAAGCCAAAGCCCACGACCCGAAGGCCCGGCAGGCCCCGCACGCCGGATGAGATCCGCCAGATCATCCTCCGCATCGCCCGGGAGACGGGCTGGGGCTACACGCGGATCCTGGGCGAGCTCAAGAAGCTCGACATCCACGTCTCACGCTCGACCGTCGTCAACATCCTCCGCCAGGCCAGCCTACCCACCGGGCCCGAGCGCGGCGAGGCCACGTGGGACCAGTTCATCAGGTCGCACGCGGAGACCCTCTGGGCCTGCGACTTCGTCCAGCAGCGGGTCCTGACGCTCAAGGGCTGGAAGGACGCCTACCTGCTCGTCTTCGTCAACGTCGCTACGCGGCGGGCGATCGCGACAACGTCCACTGAGCACCCCGACGCCAGGTGGGTCGCTAAGCAGGCGGCGACGCTGCAAGACGTGACGGGCGAGAGCGGCTGCCGCGTCCTCACCCGCGACAGCGACACAAAGTTTGGCAAGGCCTTCGACGAGGCGCTCAAGGGCCAGGGCATCACGCCCGTCCGGCTGCCCCACTGCTCGCCCAACCTCAACGCCCACGCGGAGCGGTTCATCCAGACGCTGCAGAACGAGTGCCTCAATAGGTTCATTGTGATGGGGAGCGGGCACATCAATCATCTCACCAGCGAGTACCTCCAGCACTACAACACCGAGAGGCCGCACTCGGGGATTGGGTACAGGGTGCCGGGTTGGAAGGATCGGCCTCTGAGGCTACCAAACCGTGATGGCGAGGTGAGGTGCCGGACCCGGCTGGGTGGGGTGCTCAGGAACTATGAGCGAGCGGCGGGGTAAAGAATGGACCAAGGGCCCGCTGGCCAACAAAAGCGACGGATTATTTGTACAGGAAGGGCCGTGTGCCCGGAATTTAGGGCGGGTGACTCGCGTGGACGGGCGATAGTGCGATTGCTTGTGTAAGGACTGGTTTTGCGTCAACCCCGGTTCGTTGGATCGAGATCTGACTGGCAAGTGGCCATAAGGACGCCGCAGGCTAGCATTGTTAGACTTATACGATTATGGAACAGCCGCCGACAACTTCGACTTTAGAGACCGCTTCGCCTTTCCCCCTGCAAGCGACGTACGAAGCGTTGTCGGATACGTGCCGGGGTGTTATCAAACAGACTGCCACAGGAGCTTTCCGAATTCAATGCGCTAAGTGCCACGCATTCACCGAAGACCTCCATTTGTGGCAAGCTGCGATTGAGGATCGCTTTGAACAACCGGTCATACGTACAGCGTGCTCTGAGTACGAGTTCGCCCTCCTGTCTCTGTTTCACGGCGATTACAGAGCCGCCTTCGCCCGCCTCCGGGGATTCGTTGAGCAGATTTTCTTTGCCATTTATGGGTCGGCACACTTGCTGGCATTTCGCGAATGGCTAGCAGGATCAAAAGATCTCGGTTGGGGTCAAGTGATGTCTGAGGAGCAGGGCGTTTTCTCCACAGTGTTCTGTCGGAGCTTCTTCCCCGAACTGATCGATGAGGTCGCCCATTTTCGCTCGCTAGCGATCAAGGTCTACCGAGAGTGTTCCGAGTACGTGCACGGGAATCGGTACATCGCGCTGCCACCTCCAGAGACTATTGGTTACAACGAACAACTGGTAGAGGCGTGGTGCGTGCGGGCCAATACGTCGATGCTGGTGTGCTCGCTTGCTCTCGTGATCCGTTACTACGGCGAGCTTGCTCCTGATCACTCAAAAGCGTTGGAACAACCAATCTTGGATCAGCTGGGTCCGATCTCTCAGGTGCGCGAGGTAGTCGGTGGGCCGGTAGAGGTGGCAAATGGATAGCTTTCATTTCCGCACCGAAGATATTGATCCTGACCAGATCCTTCCCCTGTTTGTTGAGACCAACGACGACCGACGAGCGGTGAATCTGCTCAAGTCAGCAAGCCCAATAGTCATCGAAGGCAGCCGAGGTGTTGGCAAGTCATTCCTCCTGCGAGTTGCCGAAGCGGAATTAAAGCGAGACTTCGACACCGAGCCGGTGCTTCCCGTATACGTGTCATTCGTAAGAACGAGCCTTGTCCACTCTCCCGATCCACAGCAGTTTCGGCATTGGATGCTCGCAAGGCTGGCTTCGCGAATCCTCAGGGCTTTGCGGCAGCGCGGATTGGTGCCGTCGATCACGCCAGCTATTGCATCCATTGCAGGAGTCGCGGATGTCTCCATCTCAGATCCTGGCCTGCATATGGATCAATTGGCCAAATGCTATGAGGAGTCATACAAGAACCCAGAACAGCAAATCGATTCATCAGGGATCCCTGACGTTGAGGACCTGAAGGACGCCATCGAGGATGTCTGCGGCTCGCTCGGGCTCTCGCGGATAGTGTTGCTGTTTGATGAGGCCGCTCACATTTTCCGCCCTGCAGCACAGAGGACCTTCTTTACAATCTTCCGGGATTTGCGCTCGCCTTGGATCGGCTGCAATGCCGCAGTTTACCCAGGAGTCACTGCATATGGAGACACCTTCCAGCCGGCCCATGACGCCACATTCGTGCGCCTCGATCGTGATGTTCAAGATGGGGCATACGTCAGCAACATGCGAGACATGGTCGAGCGTCAAGCCGACGCCGGGCTACAGGCGACCATCGCAAAGAATGGACAGAACTTTGCGACCTTGGCATATGCAGTTAGCGGCAATCCACGCCTCCTGCTCAAGACGATCGCGAAAGCTCCTAGGCTGAACTCCAGCGAAGTGAACAGTGTCCTTAAGGAGTTCTACCGGACCGAAATCTGGTCGGAGCACTCCGGGTTGGCTGCGAACTACCCCGGTCATCGCTCGTTGATCGACTGGGGGCGCAGATTCATAGAGGACACTGTACTTCCTGAGACGAAGGGAAAGAACGACCAATGGCACCGCGAAGGTAAAGCAGAGTCGACCTGTTACTTCTGGATCCATCGCGACGCACCACACGTAGTTAGTGAAGCACTGCGATTACTGGCGTACACGGGCATCGTAAGTGTGGATGCGACAGGAATTCGCGCGACTCGCGCAGATCTTGGCACACGGTACTCTGTTAACCTTGGATGCCTATTTGCTCTGGAGCCGGCACCGGCCTCGACGGCGTTTGAGATTGCGAAGCAGCTAACCAAAAGGCGGTTTACTGAGTTTGGTGCCAATCACGCCTCGTATACGGACCTGACCAAAGAGGTTGGCGACTTTCAGGAAACCGACCTCCTCGACGTCCTGAGGACTCAACTGGGACGCGGTGTCGATGTCTTGGATATCACCGACTTTCAAAGGGAAAAGCTAGCAGAGCTCGAACTCGGGACTGTAGGTGGGGTGTTGCAATCGTCGGAAGCCGACCTGCAACGCGCGTACTACATTGGTCCAATTCGCGCTCGGCAGATGATGAACAGCGCGAGCGCGTCGGTCCTCGAGTACCTGTCTGGGTGATATCCAGCGAAAGCCTCGTTGATCTTCATACCCAAGTCTCACCAGCCTGAGGACTGCCACCGGTAAGGCCTCAAACGCCCCGGCCACGTCCAGCAGCTTCGGATCCGTGTAAAAGTTTAGCGTCAGGCTGGTGTCACAACTGACCTCGCGGAAAACGGCGCGGTAGTTGGCGTTGCCGACCGGGGGCGTGCCGTACTTCCAGCGGACATCTTCTTTGCGTCGCTCGCCGCCCCAGTCGGAGATGTTGAACGGCGGGTTGGCGAGGATGAAGTCGGCCTTGAGTTCTTGTGCAGATCGTCGTGGAAGGTGTCGGCGTGCTTCTCGCCGAGGTGTGCCTCGATGCCCCGCAAGGCGAGGTTCATGTTGCAGAGCTTCCAGGTCGTGGGGTTGGACTCCTGACCGTAGACGGAGATGTCGGTGACCTTGCCCTCGTGGGCCTCGACGAAGCGTTCGGCCTGGACGAACATGCCGCCTGAGCCGCAGCAAGGGTCGTAGACCCGGCCCTTGTAGGGCTCGACCATCTCGACGAGGAGTTTGACGACCGACTTGGGCGTGAAGAACTCGCCGCCCAGCTTGCCCTCGGCGGCGGCGAACTTGCTGAGGAAGTACTCGTAGACCCGCCCGAGGATGTCCTTGGCCCTCGACTCCTTGTCGCCGAGGCCGATGCCGGAGATCAGGTCGATGAGCTCCCCGAGGCGCTCGGCGGGAATGCCACATCGGGCGTAGTCACGGGGCAGGACATTCTTCAGGCGGGGGTTGTCCCGCTCGATGGCATACATGCCGTCATCGATGAGCTTGGCGATGTCGGGCCGCTTGGCCTGCGCCTGAAGCTGCTTCCACCGAGCCTCGGGCGGAACCAAGAAGACGTTCTTGGAGGCGTACTCGTCCCGGTCTTCGAGGGTCTGATCGGCCCAGGCGGCGTCGCCGTCGGTGAAATAGTCGGACTTGGGGTCGGCGGCCAGCGCCTCAAGCTCCTCCCGGCGAGCCTGAAAGGCGTCGGAGATGTATTTTAGGAAGAGCAGGCCGAGGACGACATGCTTGTACTCGGCGGCGTCGATGGAGCCCCGGAGCTTGTCCGCGGACGCCCAGAGCTTCTCCTCAAATCCGAGGGAGGCCCCACTCTGACCGTTATCGGGTTTGGATTTCCGCTTTCCAATTCCCCGCAAGCTCCCCATATCCATAAAGCTGGCACTCGCCATGAGTTGCGTTCATAAACAACCATGGGCAACTCGCAGCCCAGCTTATCAGGTCGGGGAGTTTAGGTGCAGGACGCAGGACCATGTCGGACCAAGCCACACCGAGCAGCAAAGTAAATCGAGCGTTGATCCATGTTTCAGGCGAAGCACAACGCCTAGCCGAATCGATGTTCCTCACTCTGCTCAATCCTGATTCACGCCCGATCGCACATTTCTTCGATGGCCAATTCAAGCTGCTCAACTCAGGCCGTAGCGTGCTCGAGACCTGGTCCGAGCTAGACGCACACTCCTGCTTTCACCCAACACCCGGGCTACTAGGTGCATTGCCCTCTCCATTGCTTACTGATCTATGGACCGAATGGTTGCTGTATCGAAACCGATGCGAGAATGGTGACTTGATGTACGCCGACCGCGAGAACATGTGGCCTTCAATGGAAGACATTGATTTCATACGGCAGTTACGTGACTCAGAGTATGAATCTCACAGATACAATGACCTTCTCGAACACGGTCGTGAATTAGTCATTCGGTCTGTTGAGTGGGAATTAAATTCAATTGTTGCCCGTTCTGTATTACCTTGCCTTCTTCCATGGCTAGATAAGAATTCCACAAATCGCAGCCTGATTGGAAAGTTTCAATCGATGATTGACAGCTTGATTACTGCAATGGGAGCACAGGTACGAGGTGAACTTCCAGTATTTAAAAGCAGGCTCGACTTCTCAGATCGCATTGATGAGTACGAGAAATTGATAATGGATGGCTTAACCTCCACAGACTTGTATGTATCACGCAGCCTTACTGCTTTCATAATGACAGAACCACGCAAGCTTCCTGCCCAGTTGCAACGTGGTCTACTCGAGCTTTTTAGAGAGCGACAGAATGGCATAACTAGAAAAGAGATGGGAAGCCGGCTCTCTGGCCGTTCAACTTCATCGAAAGGAGTTGAAAGGATCGCCGACCAAGTCCGTCACAAATTAGTAAACATCCACGGATATGCCGTGTCGCCTCATCCATGGAAGCTAGATGCACGCGCTCTACCCGCCGATTACATTGAACAAATCCGTGAGCTACAGCGCTTATTAAGCGCCACACTACTTGAAGATGAGTGACAATCTGTCCAATTCTCCTTGTTGACGCCTCTTAGCGGCTTAACAAGGAGAATCACTATGACTCGCAATGAACCCACGCAATTCATTCCCTTGACCGAAGTACCGGATGTTCTACCGATGCGCCGGCGTGGCAAGAAACTCCACGTATCGACTATCTGGCGTTGGGCACGTAAAGGGGCTGGCCACCGCAAACTCCAAACCTGGCAGATTGGTGGGACCACATGCACCACTCAGGCAGCCATCGAAGAGTTTATCCATGGATCCAAACAAACATCACCAAAGGTTGTCGATATGCGAACCACGCAGGCTGAAAAAGGGGGTTGGTAAATGCCACCACCTCCTCACCGGCATCACCATCGCAATTCACTCGAAATCCTGCGCCACTCAGGCGCCCTAGCCCGATTGACCCCATTGCAACAGGCTGTACTTGAAACCATAGTCTCGCATATCAACTCAAAATCCGGCACTGCATGGCCTTCACAAAGACACATCGGCAATCTCATTGGTAAGTCTCGACAGAGCGTTTGTGCTGCCATTGGAGTTTTATGCCGGTTCGGGTTTATTTCACAAGTGAGCCGCGCCGGGACATCATCTCACTACAGACTGATCGAAGTTACATGGGAACAAATGAATGATATCAAATCTTGGGTGTCAAAGCTCAACGATACAGGTGTCGACTCATTGGACAACTACTTGTCAACCAGGAGTGACACACAACACAGAGAATTAAACGAATTAAAACCAACACAAAATCGTGTCGAGAAGAACACAATCAATGCGGAGATAAAATATTCCAAAACTTCGAATGTTTCGATTTCGGAGATGCTGCTCAGAGAATGTGACGTGGTCAATGCCAGAAAGTATGCGCCGCATTTCACACCGCACCAGATTGCAGCCGTCAGAAAATTTGTGATCAACAGGGGGAATCTACTCAACGGTATGACACGCCCGTTATTAATCGCCAGTCGACTGAAAGGAATGCTCGAAAGCGGTTCGAACCATGATTTCGAACCCAACGAGGATACCAAGAATGCGCTCGTGATGGTGGAAGCAGGAACACTCCGTCGCGTTCTGGAAAAATCTGGGCTCACTCTTACTCATCCAGATATCCACAGGAACGGCGTGTTTGCCGATGGCATCCTTCTGCTTCGAGAGCCTCCGATGAAAGAGGTACTGTCACGCCTCGAGAAATTACATATTGGGAAGGAACCCACTGCCGAATCGCTTAGACAGGTCGGTGAGAGACAAAGCCAATTGTCGAGCAGCGAGAGCTTGGTCGAGATTCAACATTCCTGATCGCACCCCGACTTCGAGCTGCCTACCGCTCAGACGAAAAAGGAGACCGTATTCGAGGGCCGTTTCGATTGCAGCGAGGTCTGATTCGCAACATTGCCACTGAGTTGGTATCAAATCATTTGATGCGTTTAGAATTGCCCTCATTCGATTACAATCTTCCATACTGAGCTCCACGGTTCCCCCAAACGGTCTGCAATTATGCTCAACTGCGACATCGCCCAATGCGATGCCACGCCGTATACACCGCTTTCATAAGTATTTATACATTAAATGTTACAGTCGCGCAACCGAACTCTGTCGCACATTATCAGCCTCGCGTCAGGGCACCGCGACACGCAAGTGCACGATTCACATCTGTGTAAATCTGAGCAGCTTGGAGCGTGTTTCCGAGCACCGCCGCGGCGACCTCAATGCCGACCTCGGCGCACAGCTCCGTGGCGCCGAGATGCCTCAATTGGTGCGGATGCCAGTGCGGCTGCCCCGCGGCCTTGGCGGCCCTTGTGATGGCTCGGCGATAGGAGTCCGGCGTGTAGACCTCACCGACTCCCTCTGCAGCACAGCCGATCTTGAGCGGGCTCCTGGCTTCCTTGGATCGTTTCCCATTGCGGAGGCGTTCCGACTCGGCTGGAGAGAAGATGGCAGCATCTGGTGGTCTGTGCCGGTACGTCTCAAGGATGTCCTGAGCCCTCGGCCCGATGGCGATGACCTTAGACTTGCCGTGGTGTTGCGTTTTGTGACGAAGCGGCGCAAAGAACCACACCTGCCCACTTGTGTCGATCTGCTCCCAGCTCATTGAGCAGAGCTCGCTCGACCGGCAGCAGGTTGCAAGCTGGACACGGGCCATGTCCGCAACCACATCGGGCAGATGCCCAAGGGTCCGGTCGACGACATCGCGCGACACGGGGCCTCTCACTCCCGCGGGCTTGGCTCGGGAACGGCCTGACCTCAATGAAGCGACGGCCCTGAGCGCCTCCCAGATGTGAGGCTCGACGAGCTCATGCTCGACGCCCCAGCGGAAGAGGTGCTTGATCCACTGCGTCTTGTAGTTGACGGTGCGGACGTTGTTGCCGTCATCAATCCAAGTCTCCCGGAGGGCACGCAGGCAGCCTGGCCTGAACTCGTCAACCGGGAGCGACCCGTAGAGCTGCCGGAGTCGCCGGCAGGCGAAGCGGATGTTGGCCAGGGTCCGGGTGGGCTTGCCATCCTTGACGTAGTACGACTCGGCGTGGTCGCGAAAGGCGAGGATCAGGTCGCAGACCGAATACCGACAAGGATGCTCAAGCGAGGGCATTCGTGTCAGATCCCGCCCTGCGGCGAGATACTCCGCGATCAAGCGGTCGTACTTATCATGACTCTCCGGGGAGCCGTAACGCCCGAGATAGATGTGCCTGCCATCGAGGATGACTCGGGCCTGACCACGGGCCTTATGAAGACCATAAACCGGGATGTATTGGTTATTTACGCGACGCATGCGACCACCAGCCTTGCGTTGGTACATGTACCAACGTTTTTGGCTTCGAGCCGCTCCGTCCTCACGCGGGACGGGTACGCCAAATCGTGCGTTCAGCGAAACTGACGTGAATCGGGGTGAAAGGATTTGAACCTTCGACCTTCTCGTCCCGAACGAGACGCGCTACCAAGCTGCGCTACACCCCGGAATGTGCCGCCCAGTATAGGCCGGGCGACTGCCTCTGATCCCCGCCCAACCTCTACTCGAAATCCGCCGTCTCGACCGGGAATCGGGGCGTCACTGACCCGTACACATTGTCTTCCCGAGTCCCCGGATCGCCATCGGGCCCAGCCGAATAGAAATAGACCTGTTCGTTCGGGCAGATCCCCTCGTCGGCATCCCCAATCGCGGCATCGCCCTCTAGCCCCGGATCAAAGGGCCTGTACGAGCGACGCAGGTCGAGATTCCGGTTGGAGTTCCCAAATCGATAACTGACATTGAGTGCTGGTCGATTTCCCGTTTCGACTGTTTCGGTACTGGCGTTCCAGTAATCCCCGTGCCCGCCGTCGTACGACGGGTGCACCACGCGGATCGGGTTGTCCCACTGGTCAACCAGCTCGACACCCCGCAGGATCTCGCTCCCGGCCGTCCCGAGCTCCCCGTCACGCACCTGCGAGCTGTCCAGCCCACCCCATCGCCCGCTGCTGTCCCCGAGGGAAACATCGCCGGCCGCGAGGAACCGCATCAGCGACGAGTAAGGACGATCGGCTAACCGGTCGAATCCATCGCCATCTTCGCGCCCATCGATCACCGGGAACTCGTACGTCATCCCAGCAACCTCGGTCGAGTACGCCTTGAACGACCGTGGCCCCTTGCCCGCCGCGTTCAGATCCGACAGGTACGTCTCCAGCATCTGGATCGTGTTCTTGGTCGTCGTGGCCCGGCTGGAATTGACCATTCCAAGGCCCACCGAAAGCCCGATGCCGACCAGCACCGCGATGATCCCGATCACGACGAGCAATTCGATCAGCGTGAATGCACGCCCGACTTGGTTCACACCGCTCTTCATGGACTCATCTCCATCTGGGCTTGCTTGGCAGAGGCAGCATACCGCCCAATCCGATACGAACCGAAACCGCCCCTGATCCCTCTTTTTCGCACCTGAATCACGCCTGACCAGCCGGAGGCCCGCCCGCGGGTGTCTCTCCAGCAGGCTTGGGCGGCGCACTGGCAAATCCCGGCCCCGCGATCGAAGAACCAAAGAACCCGCCCGCTGCGGCGCCAGCGCCAGCCGGCTGAGGCCTTGCCTGGGGTGCCGGCGGCATATTGGCCGCCGGGTTGATCCGCGCCTTGTACACGTACTCAGCCACCCGCTCCTGAACCTCCGTCAGCATCTCATTGAACAGCTCGGCACCCTGTTTCTTGTACGCGATCTTCGGGTCCTGCTGCGCAAATGCCTGGTAGTTGATCCCGTCACGAAGCTGGTCCATCGCATACAGATGGTCCTTCCACGACTGGTCCAGCGTGTCCAGGAGAACCGTCTGCTCGAGCTGGAGCATCTCTGGCCGCAACCGGGCCTCAACCAGCCCGCGCGAAGCCTGATGGAACTCCCTCTCGTCGAGCCAAGCAAGCCAATCCGGCGCCTGGCTCCCGAATCGATCCCGCAGGAACCCGTCCACCTCCTCGACCGTCGCGCACGCCGAGATCTCATCGAGCGCCTTCTTGAGCTCCTCGCGATCGAACCACGCACGGATGCCCTCTTCGAGGCGCTCCTTCATCTTCGCCGGCCCGGCCTGACGCACTTCCTCTGCATCCAGCTGCATCGAGTAACGCATCTGACCCCACTGCACCAGAGCCGCAAGCGCCTCCTGGGGCGACGTCCGCATCCCCATCACCGTCATCGCAAGGGCATAGTCGACCGGGTAGTCAACCTCTCGCATCTGATACCGTCGGCGAGCCCGCTCCTTGAGCTTCTGCTGAGGCGACTCTTCGCCCGACTCAATCACGCCCAGGATCTCTTCGCGGTTCGATTCGATCCCGAACTTGCTCTTGGCCCACGCAACCAGACGATCGACGCCGTAGTTCGGATCAACATACTCGGCAAGCCTGCCAAGGTCCGCCGAGTCCACCTGCAACTCTGCCGACTCCACAAGCTGGTCCTGCACCGCGCGTCGGCTCGCCAGATCCGCCTCAGCGAGCTCCGCGACATCGATGTCCACGCCAAACCTCGACTTGGCCCACATCACCAGCCCAGCCGAGTCGAAATCGACCACGACCTCAGAGCCCTCCGCGGAGATGTACTCGCCCAGCGTGACATCGATCATCGCCCTGGCCTCGTACTTGGCTTCCTCCCGGATGCGCTTGTCCATCTCCTCGCGATCCTTGCCACGCAGGCGCTCGATCGCAATGAGCGTCTCGAGCTTCTCGCGCGCCAGATCCGCCGCGCACCGCGCCGGGTAGTCCTTCGACAGGTACTCCGCGCACGCGTCGTCGATGCACTCGTCGATGTACTGCAGGATCAGATCCTTGACGTCTCGGCTCTCGATCGCCCGCTGACGGATGCCGTAGAACCGCTGACGCTGGTGCTCCATCACCTCGTCGTACTCGAGGATGTTCTTGCGCCCCTGGAAGTTGCGCTCCTCGATCTTGCGCTGGGCCTTCTCCACGCTCTTGGACAGGATCGGATGCTCGATCGCATCCCCTTCCTTCATGCCAAGACGCGACAGGATTCTCATCGTCGTCTCGCCCGCGAACATCTTCATGAGATCGTCTTCAAGCGACACGAAGAACCGACTCGAACCGTTGTCCCCCTGACGCCCCGATCGCCCGCGCAGCTGGTTGTCGATCCGTCGGCTCTCGTGGCGCTCCGTCCCGATCACGTGCAGACCGCCGAGCGCCTCGATCGAGTCGTACCACCCCACGCGGTGGAGAAGGCACCTACCCGTCGCGTCCAGCTCCTGAATCAGCTCATCCCGCGAAAGGCTCGCAACACCCTTGCCCGCAAACAGCCCCTTGCCATCGCTCAGCCACGTGTACTTCCGCGCCCAGTGGCGCAAGAGCTCAAGCTCGAGCTCCTCGTAGGCCATCGCCTCGGCCTCGCGCTTCTGGATCTCAAGCTCCGACGGCGCGATCTTGCGGAACACGTTCTCGCGCACCTCGTCCTCGGTGGACTCGGGCGTCAGCCCCCGCGCCGCGATCCCCCGCTTGAGCCAGTGCTCAAGCAGCTCTTCACGCTTGAAGCGCCCAAGCTTGATGTCCGTCCCTCGACCCGCCATGTTCGTCGCGATCATGACCGCGCCGATCTGGCCCGCGTTCTCGACGATGTGCGCCTCACGCTCGTGCTGCTTGGCGTTGAGCACCTCGTGCTTGATCCCGTACTTCCGCGTCAGCATCTGACCGAGCATCTCGCTCTTCTCGACACTCGTCGTACCCACAAGAATCGGCCTTCCCGCGTCGTGGAAGGACTTGATCTCGTCGACGATCGCCTCCCACTTGTCCTTCTCGCGCAGGAACATCAGGTCGTCAAAGTCGCGCCGGACCACGGGCTTGTTCGTCGGGATCGACACCACGTCCAGGTGGTAGATGTCGTGGAACTCCTGCGCCTCGGTGTCCGCCGTGCCCGTCATACCCGCAAGACGCTTGTACATCTTAAAGAAGTTCTGGATCGTGATCGTCGCGACCGTCTGCGTCTCCTGCTTGATCGGTACGCGCTCCTTGCACTCGATCGCCTGGTGCAATCCGTCCGACCACTGACGCCCCACCATAGGGCGACCCGTAAACGTGTCCACTATCACGATCGTCGGCTCTTGCCTGCCCGTCATCTGGTTGGGCATGTTCATGATCACGTAATCGCGATCCTTCTGGTACACCGCGTGCGCCCGGAGCGCCTGCTCCAGAAGGTGCGGGATGTCCGTATTCTCGCCCACATAAAACGAACCGACCCCGGCCGACTTCTGCGCCGTCGCGATGCCGTCGTGAGTCAGGTGCACCTGCTTGCGGTCCATCTGGATCTCGTAGTACTGCGTGTGCTGGTCCCGCGCCGCTTCCAGCCCGGGCAGCTCCTTCTTCACCTCATCGAGCTGCTTCTGCATCTCGGGCACACGCGACTTGTCCTTGGCCTGCCGGATATCACCCTCAAGGCCCTTGATCCGCTGGAGCGTGCGCTGGACCTTGTCCTCCTTTTCCTGCCAGGGCTTCTGCTTCGCAAGCAACTCCGACGCCAGCCGATCCGCAAGGTCATACCGCGGCTGATTCTCATGGGCCGCGCCCGAGATGATCAGAGGCGTCCGCGCCTCGTCGATCAGCACGCTGTCCACCTCGTCGACGATCGCAAAGTCCCGCCGGCGCTGCACCTGCTGATTCACGTTCCGCTTCATGTTGTCGCGGAGATAGTCAAACCCGAACTCGCTCGTCGTGCCATAGACCACATCGCACATATACATCCCGCGCTTCATCTGCTCGGGCTGCATGTGCTGCGGATGGATCGCCCCCGCCGTCATCCCAGCGCCATAGAAGAACGGGAACGTCCAGTCGCGGTCGCGCTGCACCAGGTAATCGTTCACCGTCACAACGTGCACTTTCTCGCCCTTGACGCACGCCCAGTACGCCGCCAGCGGCGCCACGATTGTTTTACCCTCGCCCGTCTTCATCTCAGCGATCTTGCCCTGGCTCAGCACGATCGCGCCGATCAGCTGCACATCGAAAGGCCTGGCCCGGAACGGAGGTTTCGACTCCGGAAACAGCTCCCGGATCGCCCCGTAGAACCCCACCGGCAACTCCACGAACCGCCACGCCGGCGTCGGCTGGCTGTTGCCAAGAAAGTCGCCTTCGGGTGCCGCCGCTTCCATCGAAGCCGCATCCGCCATCGCCTTGTCGTACCAACCTCGGGCCTCGCCCGTCAGTCTGCTCGGGTCGAAGCCCCCCTCCGGGTTCAGGACGTTGCGGATGCCCACGTTCCGGTCCATGACCTCACGCGCCACCGCGATCGCTTCCATCATCACCGTGTCTTCGCTCTCGCCCTTCTTGAGCCGATCAGAAAGCTCGACGCGCTTGGCGCGCAGCTCCTGATCCGTCAGGGCCGAGATCTGCCCCTCCAGAGCCCCGATGCGCTCGACGCGCGTCGTGTACCTTTTGACAAATCGATCGTTCCGCGACCCGATGATCTTGTTGAGGAACGGACCTACGACGGGGATGCCCTGTTCGGTGCGCATGATGGTGTTCTCTTCGAAAGCCCGGGAGCTCTGCCCCGGCATTGGCGTCATCTGATATCCGCCGCGCCCGCCTCTGGATTCGAAGCCGGCACGCACGCTGGTCTAAATAGATCGAAAGTTCTGTTCCCGCTCAGGCCATGGTCGGCGGCGGAAGATCGATCAAGCCCAGCTTCGCCATCGGACGCACGCCGCTCAACCCGACCGCAACACCGCCCTCAAAGCCGGCCTTGCAATGGTCAGATCCGTACGGCGCCACACCCTCGCCAGACTCAGGCGTCGACAACGACGCCCGTACCGCCCGCTCGGGCAGCACCGTCAGCGCCAACCCGACACCGGCTGACCCGATCATCCGGGCCGTGCTCACCCCGCCGCTCGTCAGGACGATCAGCGTCACCGCCAGCATGAGCGAGGGACCAAGTCCCATGGCTCGTGTCGCCGGCCTCGTGTTGTGATTCGGTGCGTTCATCAGTCTCGTTCAATCATCGACACACTCCGCCCCCCGAGCAAGCGATCTCCCGCCCCCGGCGCAACTTCATACCCACTTTCACGTTCTCAAACCCCGGTTTCCGATATCGCAGGCATTCCGTCGTCCAGAATCGAGCACCGCACCAAACGGAACCCAATCACATGATCGTCGCCCGCCAATCACTCCCCGATACTCGAGACTCCATCACGCACAAGTTCAGCATCGGTGGGCACGAGGGCTACCTCACCATCGGTCTCTACTCCGACGGCATGCCAGGCGAGATCTTCATCAAAATCTCGAAGGAAGGCTCCGCACTCAGCGGCATGTGCCAGGCCTTCTGCCGAGCCTTCAGCCTCGCCATCCAGCTGGGCCTCTCCGTCAACGACGCCGTCATCCGATTCAAAGGCATGCGGTTCGAACCCCACGGTCTCACCAGCAACCCCGAGATCCCCGCCGCCGACTCCATCGTCGATTACGTCGCCCGCTACCTCGAACTCCATTTCGGGAACGCGCCAACCTCCAGCGACAACCCGCTCCGCAGGGCCTGAACCCTCAAACCACCCGGTTGGGTGGCTCCCGACCTTCCAGAATCGCCTGCGCATTCGCCTCGCACATCCGGGCCATCGTCGCGCGCCAGCCCCGCTCCGCGCTGCCGATGTGAGGCGTCATCACCACATTGTCCAGCCCGACCAGACCCGGATGCACCACCGGCTCGCGCTCAAAGACATCCAGTCCAGCCCCCCAGATCCGCTTCTCCCGCAATGCCTCAGCCAACGCCCCCTCGTCGATCACAGGCCCCCGCGATGTGTTGATCACGATCGCCTCCACCCCCAGCATCCCGATTCGCTCGCGATTCAAGAGGTGCCGCGTCTCAGGCGTCAGAGGCGTGTGGATGCTCACCACATCCGCCTCGCGGAGCCCCTCCTCGAGTTCCACACGCCTGGCGCACAAAGGCGACAGTTCAAACCCGATATTCCGCGAACGCGACGTATAAAGGACCTGCATCCCGAGCATCTTCGCCCGCAGCGCCATCGCGTACCCGATCCGCCCCGCACCCACGATCTGAATCTTCCGCCCGGTCAGTTCGAGCCCCAGCAGCTCATGCATCCCAAGCAGGCCGTGCTTCGCCCAGGCCCCTCCCCGGGCGAATCTGTCCGCCTCCACGAGCCGCCTGGCGCACGCTAAAAGCAGTAAAAGCCCGATGTTGGCCGTCCCCTCGGTCACCGCGTCGGGCGTGTTCGTGACCGCGATCCCTCGCTCCCGGCATTGGCTCAGGTCGATGTTGTTGAAACCCACCGCAAAGTTGCAGACCCCTCGAAGCTGAGGCCCTGCCGCCTCCAGAAGCTCCCGGTCGATCGCGTCCATGTACATCGAGACGATCACAGTCGCCCCGCGGACATGCTCGATCAGCTCCGCCCGCGTCGGGAGTTCTTCACCGAGCTGGCGAACTTTCGCGCCGGAAACTCGAAAATCACCGCCGGGCGTAGCCCGTGTGACCGCAACAACTGGGAGCGGATTCGTCATGCCGCAACGATACGCCAATCGTGCGCATCGCGCCCGTTCGCCAAATCTGGCCTGTTTTTCCCGACTTTTAGCGTGCGTTGCGCCCATCCGACAGTCTCGGCCCGCTCGCTGCGCCTCGGGGCTCGCACGCGCGACACCGAAAAAACACTGTTTTTTTCGGGGAAAATGCGCCCCGACGAGCCGATACCGCTTGCGAAACACCGGTGATGAGAGTAAAACCACCGCATGTTTCTCGGGCGAGGATTGCCCGTAACGGAGAATATGGATATGGCAAAGCGCACCGCAAAGAAGAAGTCGACCCGTAAACCCGCCGCTCGCGGCGCCAAGAAGGTCGCAAGAAAGCCCGCAGCCAAGAAGAAGGCTGCTGCCAAGAAGGCCGCCCCCAAGGCAGCCAAGATCACCGGAGCCAAGGGCAAGGCCCGCACCAAGAGCGACGTCCAAGCGACCATCGCCGAGCACGTGGGCATCTCCAAGAAGGAAGTCTCGGCCGTCTTCGAGACCATGGGCAGCATGATCGCCGCCGACCTCTCCAAGGGCAGCGCCGGCACCTTCAACGTCCCAGGACTCATGAAGGTGTCCGTCCAGCGCAAGCCCGCCACCAAGGCTCGCAAGGGCATCAACCCCTTCACCGGCGAGATGACCACCTTCAAGGCCAAGCCCGCCCGCAACGTCGTCAAGGTCCGCCCCCTCAAGGCACTCAAGGACATGGTCTGATCGACCTACGACAACGCTGATCAACCTCAACGGGCCGACCTCCACAGGTCGGCCCGTTGTCATTTCTTACTCTCCGCCTGGACCCAGGAGTCCTTCAAAGATCCCTTCGATTGCCCCCGTCAGCCCACTCTCGTCGGAAGACTCCAGAGCCGCACGGACTTCGGGCAGAGGCCAGGCTCCGTACCCATTCGTCGGGTCTGTCGCGACGAGCCGGTTCTTGAACCAATTCCGACTATCCAGGCCCGCCTGAGCAAGCCAGCGCCGATCCGCTCGAATCACATCAGCCGTTGTCAGAGTTGCCGGGTCGTGCTCTGGTATGTGCCCCGCCAATTCATCGGACAACGCTCCAAGCACCAGCGCCTGCTCTTCGTATGTCTCCGCAAGCGCTCTCAGTTCTCTGGCAATGTCCAGCTTCGCCCGATTCACATCCATCGGCGGCACCGGCGCATTGGCCAGCCTGCTCGCCACCGCGTTCGTCATCCGCGCGATCATCAACGCCGGCTCGTAATCCTCACCCACCACCTGCCGGTACCACGTCAGCGTGTCCCGCGCTGTGTGATACGCCGTCCCCGGGCTCCCGCCCCCGCCCAGCGAAGCCGACGCCACGCCCACGTGACACACAAACCCGATGTGATCGCTCCCGCCCCCGAGCCATCCGATCGTCGGCTCGCCCTCCGCCTCCTTATCAGGCGACCGCGCAAACCATTCCTCATACACGCTCTGCTGCGGATCCCGAGCCTGGGGCACGGACCTGGCCGCCTCCACAATCAGGCGCTTGAGACTCGGTGACGCCCCCGCCCCGAACTGAGGCCCCATCGACGCCATATCCAGATTGATGTACGCCACCGCCGACTTCTCGAGCATCTCCCGGTTCGCCTCGACCCACTCGACCGACCCGATGATCCCCTGTTCCTCCGCGCCCCAGCCGCAGAACACGATCGACCGCGCAGGCCTCTGACCCGCTTTGGCCATCTCCGCAAAGCTCCGCGCACTCTCAAGAAGCGAGATCATCCCGCTCGTCGCATCACTCGCTCCATAGCCCCACGAATCATGGTGGCAACCGATGATCACCTTCTCATCGGGCCACACCGCGCCCTCGAGCGTCGCGATCACGTTGGCCGACCTCACAAGACCGCGTTCCTGATCGATCTTGAGGCGCACCTTCACCCCACCCTCGCTCGTCAGCCGGTACGCCAGCGGCAAGCCGCCCTGCCAGCCGCCGGGCACGAACTCGCCCTGCATCCTCTCCATGATCGCCCGCGCCGCCGCCCAACCGATCGGCTGCACCGGGATCGTCGGAAGCCCCACCTCGCTCGGGTCCAGACGCTCCGCGTCCTCGGTCGCCTCCACGAAAGGCGTCAGCGGATCACCGGGCCAGGGCGTCGTCTTGATCGACCCACGCTGGATGCACGACTCCGTCTGCCAGCCACCCTCCGGGTACTGGATCCCCTTCACGTACCCGCTGTCCGCAGGGTCCGTGTAGATGAGCAGCCCCGCCGCCCCCGCATCCTCCGCGTACTTCACCTTGAAGCCGCGGTAATTCCCGCCGTACCGGGCGATCACGATCTTGCCTGCGCAGTCCACCCCGAGCTCGGCGAGCCTGGCAAAGTCTTCCTTCGTCCCCTGATTCGCGTACACCACCTCCCCCGTCACATCGCCACTCGCCGCATACGCGTTGAACCCGAACTCCGGCACGCCCTCCAGCGCAAACGGATCGCCCGCGATCGCGCTCTCCGAGATGGGCAGCGCCGACTCCACCGGCTCAACGATCCACAGCCCCGCGTCCACCGGCTTCGACAAGTACGCCCAGAACTCGTGGCGCTCGACAGAGAGCCCCATCTCCCGGAACGCCTCTTCGAGCCCCTCGATCGTCTTCCAATCGCCCGGCGTCCCCGAGATGTGCACATGCCCCGCGGTCATGTCGTGCCACGCGCGCAGACGCTCGGCGTTCGAGATCGACTGCAATTGGCGCTCATACTCCGCGTACGCCCCGCGCTCCCCCTCGGGCCAGGCCCAAAGCTCCGCCGACTCGATCGCGGGCTGAGCCCACGCCGCCCCCGCAAGGCCAAAGCCCACCGCCACGCACGAACGATTCATCATCACAAACTCACTCTCTAAGACGAGCCGGGTCACGGCGTTCCCTGCGCTGCTGCGCCACGAGCACCACCGCCTCAATCACAATCCAGATCTCGAACACAAACATCATCACCGAAACCGCGGTCAGCAGCAGCTTGCCCTCCTGCCGGGCAAATCCCACGCCGAGCAGAAAGATCGCCCACCCGGTCATCACGAGCATGAACACCATCGGAAGCGCAGTCACCCACACGGGGCGCCTCTGCCTGACAAGCCACATCGTCACGACCAAAAGCGCCATGCCCGCAAGCAGCTGATTCGTAGCGCCAAAGATCGGCCAAAGAATCAGCCCGCCCTTGCCCGCCCCGGCAAGCCCGACCATCGCGCCGTCCGGACCTCTCGTTAACGCATCGCCGAGTGCAAGCGCAAGCCCCGTCAGCACCGCCACCCCAGAAGCGACATATCTGTTGGTAAGCATCGGGACACGCAGCGCCGTTGCACCCGTCTCCTTCCCCCCGCCGGCCAATTCGGCGATGATGTACCGCTGCAGCCGCGTCGAGCTGTCGAGCGTCGTCGCCGCAAACGAAGCAACAAACACACCCATGATCGCCACAGCAAAGGCGTGCGAAAGCCCGAGCGACTCCATCATGTGCGCCGATCCCGAAACGAACGGCGTCAGAATCCCCCCAAGCCCCTGATCCCCGCCCCATGTCCCGTAGTACGAGAGCCACACCTCCCGCCCCGTCGCGCCCATCCCAGCATCGCCCGCCGCAAGACCGATCCCAGCGGCGCACGCCAGGATCACGAGCGTCGCAAGGAACCCCTCCGTCAGCATCGAGCCATACCCGATCGCCTGCGCATCGCGCTCACTCGAAAGCTGCCTGCTGGCGCAACCCGAAGCCACCAGACAATGAAACCCGCTGCACGCCCCGCACGCGACCGTCACAAACAAGAACGGTAAGAACGCCGGCGCCATCCGCCCCTGCGCATCGGGCGCGGGCGCATAGTTCACCGCGTCCGCCACGATCTCGGGCTGGCTCACCAGCAAACCAACAAGCAGCAGCCCCATCGCAATCAGCAGCTGCACCGCGTTGATAAAGTCCCGCGGCTGGAGCAGCGTCTGCACCGGCAGCACGCTCGCGATGAACACATACACCATCAGAAGCAGCGTCCAGAACGCAACGGGCGAGACCAGCGCTGTCAGAGCGCCCGGCAGCAGCCCCACGCCCTCGCCCCACACATTCGCCCAGTCCACCTGCGAAGACCACGCGATCGTCGCGTACATCAGCACTGCGCTGATCGTCGTCCCGACCAGCACGCTCCCACCACGCCGAAGCCAGATCCCAAGCCCCACCGCGATCGGGATCTGAAGCCACACCGGCATGACGCTCGACGGAAAAACCGAGAACACCACCGCGATCACAAGCCCGAAGATCGCGATCACAATCCAGAGCGCTACCAGCACGATCAGCAGAAACAGCAGCCGCACACGCGGGTTGACCACATCGCCCGCAAGGTCCGCGATCGTCCGCCCCCTGTGACGCATCGAGACCACAAGCGACCCGAAGTCGTGCACCGCACCGATCAGGATCGAACCGAACGTCACCCACAAGAGCGCCGGCACCCAGCCCCACACCACCGCCACCGCGGGCCCAACGATCGGCCCCGTCCCCGCGATCGACGTGAAGTGATGCCCGAAGACCAGACTCCGCCGGCTGGGCACAAAGTCCACGCCGTCCTCGCACTCCACCGACGGCGCCACGCGGTCCGGCTCCACACGGAAGATCCGCTGCCCCAGATACCGCCCGTACGTGCGGTAGGCCACCACGTACAGAACAATCGAACCCAGCGCGATCAGAACCGTGGCCATGAGCCCCCCTCGGGAAGAACGCCCCCGCCCAGCCTACCACGCCTCGCTTTCGCTAGGCCGACGACACCATCCGCCCGAGTATCCCCTTCAAATCCGCTCGCACACGCGTCACAAGGTTGTAATACAGAATGAGCGCAACCAGCGGACCAAGGCCGATGCAGAACGCCCCGACGACATACAGCACCGGCCCAAGCCACAACATCAGCTTCGCACGCTTGAACACCCACTCGTTCGGAAACCGGGGCGCGAGCCACTTCAGATAGGCCATCTGGCTGAAATACGAAACCGCGAACACGACCAGCCCCGCCAGTGAGATCAGCACCGCAAAGCCCATGAGCCCAACCTGGGTCCCCCCCGGTGTCGCCGGATTCATGCCCGATTGCAGCACCATCCCCACGGCACTCTGCAAAACCGCAAACAGTACCGTAATCCCCGCTGCCACCCGCACAAACTGCCGTGACGTGCTGCCCGAGGAGGGATCGATCGCCGCCGGATTGGGCTCACTCAGCCACCACCAGCCAACCGCGATCGCCACAGTAGCGCCAAGGGCCATGATCTGAGTGCCAAGCTGGATCGCACTCATCATCGCAGCACTCATGCCTGCGCTCACAGTCAGCACCGCAAGCGCCAGCGAGACGATCATCACGATGACATACAGCAGAATCCCGCCCACTACCGTCTGCGCCCCACGGTACAGCTTGCTCACATACTCGATGCTCGCAAACTCAAGCAGATCGCCAAGCATCGATCTCGACACCGGTATCCCGCACTCCGGGCAAACCACATGCGTCCGAAGCCCCAAAAGGTTGTAACCGCAAGACACGCAGCCCAGATCGCTCACAACCATCGCGGGCGCCGACTCAATCCCGCCGAAAGACTCAGAACTCGTCTCATTCATGGAGCCGAGCATAACAACCCCGTCCCCCACTCCGCCATACGACCAAAGCTACGATTCAACCGCACCCAAGGAAACCTCCATGCCGCCCCAGCCTCGCAAACCAGCCCGCCTCATCAACCGAGCCAAAGCGCCCGCGGTCGCGCTCGAAACCACGCTCCTCGTCCATGGCCTCCCGCCCGACCAGGCACTCGATGTCGCCGACAGGCTCGATCAAGCCGTCACCGCCGGAGGCTCAAACCCCGCCCTCGTAGGCGTCCTGTCCGGTACCCCCGTCGTCGGCATGACACGCAACGAGCTCAAGCTCCTGACCGACGCCCCAAGCGTCCCGAAGCTCAACACCTCAAACCTCGGGCACGCCCTCTTCACCAGATCACACGGCGCCACTACGGTCAGCACCACCATGCAGCTCGCCGAACAAGCCGGCGTCCGTGTCTTTGCCACCGGCGGGATCGGGGGCGTTCACAGGGACTACCACATCACCCCCGACATCTCCGCAGATCTCTTTGCATGCACAAGACACCGACTCGCCGTCGTCACCGCCGGTTGCAAAAACATTCTCGACATCAAAGCCACCCGGGAGATGCTCGAGACCCTGGGCATCCCGGTTGTCGGTTACCAGACCGACGTCTTCCCCGCTTTCTACCAGCGCCAAACCGAACTCCCCGTTGACGCCGTCTTTGACGATCACAACGAACTCGCGTCGTATCTCGCCTACGAACTCGCCCGCAACCAACGCGCCATCGTCGTCGCAAATCCCATCCCCGTGTCCGATGAAATCGCCCTGGATGAGTGGGAAGGGTGGCTCAAAGAAGCACAAAGCTTGCCCAGTGTGAAGGCCGCGACGGGCCGAGACGCCACCCCCGCCCTCCTCGCAGAGGTCCATCGGATCTCCCGCGGCAGAACCGTCCGGGCCAACATCGCCCTGGCCGTCGCCAACGCTGCACTCGCTGGCAAGCTCGCACACGCCATTCGATAAACCGAACCCCGAACAAGCACGCGCCGTAACCGACATTCTCGGACAATCCCGCCCCTTCATCACGAAACCTTCATCCCCAAAATCGCAAGTTTCAAGGCCCGGACAGACACCCTGAGCTACCATAAAGCAGAGGAGATTCGAACCACGCCCTGCCTCGGAACTCGTTTCCGACAAGGGGTTTGTGGGCAGTGTTTGTTCGCTGCGAACTTTGGCGCTCGTGTCAATCGTTGTGGACCAGAGCGCCATCAAGATGTGCCCGCTCGTCTGGAATCGACGCGGGCAGAAAGATCGATCGTCGAGAGAGAACCTGCGGCATTGTGTCCGCGAAAATGGGGATTAGAAAATGAAGATTGCCCGTCTGATGACCCTCGTCGCCTGTGCAGGCCTCGCGGCCCCCGCACTCGCCCAGGACAGCGTTTCCAGCACCGGCGCAGGCGATGCGCTCGATGCGTACAACACCGGCACACAGGTCGTAAAGTTCAGCACAAAGCTGACTCCCTTCTCCTCGAGCCTTGGCAACAGCTACGGCATCGTCCCGCTCATCAAGGCGAGCGACTCGCTGCCCGTTGACAGCTTCTTCAGCCATCTCATCTCGGGCCAGGCCATAAGCCGCTCGATCGTCAACAACACACTCACCACCGGCGCCTACGCAACATGGACCATGCCCGGTCAAGGCGTCAACCCACAGAACAACACCGCGCCAGGCACAGTGAACGCCCCCGCTTCCGGCCTCCGCAGCGTCGGCGTTGCGTTCTCTGAATTCGGCAACACCGCTGAAAATGTCATCAGCGGCCTCGTCTCATTCGACCCGAATGTCCCCGACACGCTCTACGTCAACCGCATCGTCGCGGCATCAAACCAGAATTCCAGCACGGTCGCTACCAATACCGCAGCTTTCGGCATGGGCGTTGTCGACGCAAACATGAACGTCCAGTTCCGCGCCGACGGATTCGGTGTCTCTGGCACGCCTCCCATTACCGGCAACAACATGATCCGTGTCAACGCCGAGCTCCGCGCCAATGGCACTCTCAACGCCATCAGCGGAACCGGTGCATCACACGCCGGCACCACAGACTTCATCCTCAACGCCTCCACAATCACACACAGCCCCGGCTCGCAGATCGAGCAGGCCATCGGCGGACCCGTCGGCTTCGGCCCCAACTTCAACGGCGACCTCGCATTCAACAACTACGCCTCCACCACCGCCACTCATCGCACCTCCACATTCCCCGGCCTGGTCAACGCCTCTGACCAGCGCGGCACCTTCGGGTACTCGCCCATCAATCCCCTGGGAGGCGTCGCAACCTCGGCTTACCTCGGCCGCACCGGATCCAGCTCCATCTATCTCGGAGTCATGGGCCTCAACGCTGACGCATCGCCCGCGAGCGTCGCCGTTCTCCCCGCCCCCACAATGATCGCTGACCCGATCGACGGATACGTCGCCCCTTACGCTGAATTCCGTCACTACCGCAGCCAGATGGCTTTCCGCGGCCCGTCAGGCGCCGCCGCCATCTCGCAGGACGCCGTCACCGGCGACGTCCTCGCCGCGGCTGTCTTTGATATCGACTGCGTCAACTGCGGCGCCGGCATCGCCTTCGGCGCCGGAAGCGCCACCGCTCCCATCCAGGGAATCTCAGTCGCACGCTTCGATCCATCCAACCCCGCGGGCACCATCACCTGGAACCTCGCCGCCTGGGTTGACGGCGACACCGGCGTCGGCAAGCCCGTCTTCAACAGCTCGGGCATTCAGATCGGTGAGCTCACCGCGATCGCCGTCTTCGGACCCGCTGGCCCCTCGATCTCAGGCGTCTCCATGGACGCAGCCGGAAACGTCTACTTCATCGCCCCCTACTTCGACTACGGCCCTGACATGACCATCGGCACCATCGACGATGACTTCGACTCCGCACTCTTCCGCGGCATCTACGACTCCACCACCGGCGGCTACACCCTCGAACTGCTCATCCAGACCGGAAACGTCTTCAACTCCGCAAACAACGGCCTCAACTACGTCATCACCTTCCTCGACATCGCCGACAGCAACTCCACTTCCTCGGGCACCTTCTTCGGCCACAACACCACCTACGACGGCTACCCCGGACAGGCCAACGCAGCCAACCCCGCAAACCCCGGAAACCTCGGCGGTCTCGTGGTTGCCGCCGACATGACCTACGACAGCAACGGCGACGGCCAGTTCGACGAAACCACCGGCGACGAAGGCTACAACTACCTCTTCTACATCTCCCCCCTCGGCGGATCCGGCATCACCGACTGCAACAACAACGGCGTCGATGACGCAATCGATATCGCCAACGGCACTTCCACAGACATCAACGGCGACGGCATCCCCGACGAGTGCCCCGGTCAGGCCACCCGCCTCTGCGCCGACGTCAACAACGACGGCCTCGTCACGCCCGCCGACTTCTCCGCATGGATCGCAGCGTTCAATACGCTCAACTATCGGGCCGACCAGAACGGCGGCGGCCTCGGCGCTGTCACCCCGGCAGACTTCACCGCATGGATCGCAAACTACAACCTCGGTGTCGGCGGACCCACCTGCCTGAACTAACACCCGGGCAGCTCAGCACCAACCACCCGCCCGTCCCGAAAGGGGCGGGCGGGCTTTCGTTCCAAAGTATCCATTTCTCCCGGTCTTCACGCCAATCCGCGTTATGATCGTGAAATCGACCCGCTATTCCGGAGCCCGACATGCTCGTCCGTACCGCAACTCTCGCTCTTGCCCTTGGCATGCTCACCGCCACGACCAGCGCCCAGTGGGACCCCGTAAACGCTCAGTGGGGCAAGACCGAAGCCACCGACCTCCGCGTGATGACATGGAACGTCGAAGACGGCATCTGCCGCACCGCCGACAAAAACCTTGGCACCGGCTCATGGGCAGCGCTCGCCCGAATCGTCGCAGCGATGAAGCCCGACGTGCTCATCATCCAGGAAGCAGGCGACAACTCCGGCAACGGCACCGGCAGCGGCGTCGACTCCGAAGCAAACCTCAACACCACCATCAACCTCTTCCTCCGCGGCGGCACCGACCCGTTCCAGGGCGGCTCCGTCGCCCAGTACGTCCAGCTCTACGCACCCGGCTACGACCTCCCATACGTCTTCGTCAGCGCAAACACCGACAACTTCAACCGGAACGTCATCCTCAGCCGCTATCCGTTCGCCGACCTCAACGGCGACAACCGCTCCACCTACAGCAACTTCACCGTCGGCTCGAACGCGACACCCATCGACGGCGGAACCGGCGGCATCCGCGGGTTCCAATTCGCCGAGATCAACCTCCCCGACAACACGTACACCGGCAACCTCGTCATCGGCAACGGCCACCTCAAGGCCGGCGGCAACACCGACGACCGCAACCAGAGACTCGACGCCGCGCAGAACATCTGGTACTACGTCCGCTACTGGTACAACGGCAACGGTACCGGAAACGTCGACCCCGAGAACGCGGTCAGCGACATCCCGATCGCAACCTCGGTACTCGACGCAAACACCCCCGTCATCATGGGCGGCGACATCAACGAAGACGAAGAAACCAACGGCCGCGACGGACCACTCTTCTGGATGACCTACGGCCCCACAAAGAACGACTCCACCACCGGCGTCGACGCCGACGGTTCCGACGGAATCTACGACGCCTCTACCGAATTCTTCTCCGGGGATCAAGACACGCAGGGTTCGAGCAAGCTCGACTCGCTCGTCTGGCAGGACTCGATCGCTCAGCGCAGACGCTCATTCATCTTCCAGAGCGCCGAAGTCCCATTCGCCAGCATGCCACCCGAGATCGCGAACTTCGGCTTCCCGCCCGCAAACAACGGAGCCGTCACCAGCACATTCGCCTCCGACCACTTCCCAGTGATCGCCGACTTCATCCTCCCGCTCGGCTCCCTGCCCGAGCCCGGCGAATTCAATCTCGTCTCTCCCGCTGACGGTGCCACGAAAGTCACCACGTTCGTCAACACAAGCTGGACCCCCTCCGACGACGCCGACTTCTACGAAATCACCGTCGCCACCGACCCCGCCCTCTCAAACGTGATCTACAACTCAAGCCCGATTCTCTCCACTTCAGCGATCGTCTTCGGGCTCAACACCTGCACGACCTATTACTGGCAGGTCCTCGCGCACAACACCATCGGCACCACCGAGTCCACGCCATCCGTCGCCTCGTTCACCACGATCGGTTACGCCGATCAGAACAACGACGGCATCGTCACCCCAGCGGACTTCACCGCCTGGGTCGCCAACTTCAACGCCATGAACCCGACCGCCGACGTCAACCAGGACGGCTCCGTCACCCCCGCGGACTTCACCGCGTGGATCTCAGCGTTCAACGCCAATTGCCCGTAACCGAGAACCGCTCAGCCCACGCCCTGATCAATCTCACGGAGACGCTTGATCGCAAGCTCGAGCCGGCGCCGGATCAACTGCACATTGATCTGGGATTTCACGCGAGCCAGAAGCTCCAGCCGCTGCACGGGCTTCGTGAGAAAGTCATCCGCCCCCGCCTCGATCGCACGCTCAACATCAGAGATTTCATTGAGCGCCGTCACCATCACGATGGGCACACCCGCGGTCAACGGATCCTTCTTGAGCCTCTCGCACACCTGGAAGCCGCTCAGCCGGGGCATCATCACGTCCAGCACCACAACGTCAGGCACCCGCTGACGAGCCATCTCGATCGCTTCCGCCCCGTCGTGGGCGATCTCGATCTGACAACCCAGATCCTCAAGGTACGCCTGGAGCAGCTCCAGATTCTGAACATTGTCATCGACAACCAGGATCCGGGCGTCGGAGGGAACGCTCAGCGAGTCTTCGGTGCTCAATGGACCTGACATTGTCCGAATCCTCCACTACAATCTGCATCCAAATCCGTGCCTGTCGGTTCAACCTCTACGGCCTCTGTGCGAGAATAGCATCTCTGGGGCCTTTCCAGCGTCTTCCTTGGGGGATCTATGACTGCCGCCAGACATCCCAGCCGCTCACCTTGGGAAGACCGGTTCGCTACGCCCACACCCGAGGTGCTCCTCGCACAGTACGAAGGCAACGCCAGGAGCCTCGCAGAATCCGCTCTCGCTGAGCTCGAACTGATCACGGGCACCAAGCCCGCTGTCGAATGGCTCGGGCTGAGCTGGAAATGGACCCTCGTCTCCAGAGTCTCAGGCGAGCAGGAGCCAAGCGCCTATTTCGTTCCAACCCCGGATTGGCCCTCGATCGCCCTCCCGGTCCCGCTGCCGATCGTTGAGGACATCCTCAACCGCCGAGGCAGCAAGTACCTCCGGGAGGTACTGGTCCATGCCACGCAGGTCGGACAGACCCGCTGGGCCCAGTGGTCCATCCAGGGCAAGGCCCAGCTCGCCGACGTCCTCAGACTCGCATCCGGGATCGTCCAGGGCCAGCCCGTCTGACCGAGACAGCCCACCTCCACCCTTCACATCTCTCCTCGATCCCGCGCGCCTTCAATCAGTCCATCGGCGTTTCAACGGATTCACGCCGACGGACCGATCCGTGTTGGACACACCAAGCCACCGCCCGCGCAAGGAGGCCCCGTATGCCGGCGATTGCCCGCTCCCTCGCCCTGATCGCTCTCTCTGCCCTGCTCACTCTCCCGCTCGCGACCGCCGCGCAGATCAAGTCCGAACTCCAATCCATCGTCCGCAATGCCGCTCTCGGGAAGGACGGCATCGCCGGCGTCAGCGTCGTCGACCTCGCCACCGGCGCCACCATCTACGAGAACCGCTCAAACGAACCACTCGCACCCGCTTCCAACATGAAGATCCTGACCAGCGCCGCCGCTGTCAAAGTCCTCGGACCCGAATTCACGTTCCAGACCGACCTGGCGCTGACCAAAGACGGCAAACTCGTCCTCATCGGTTCGGGCGACCCAGCCTTCGCCGACCCCGAGGTCATGAAAACGCGCACCCCCTCGCAGATGCCAAGCGATCTCTTCTCCGCACTGGCCAACGTCGTGCACGCCAAGCAGTCGCGCATCCAGGAAGTCGTCGTCGACGACCGCATCTTCGACCGACAGCTCATCCACCCCGACTGGCCGACCGATCAGCTCGAACGCTGGTACTGCGCACCCATCTCGGGAATCAACGTCCACTCAAATGTCCTCGCCTTCTACCCGAACCCGGGCGCGCCCGACACCGGGCCCACCGTTGACATCTCCCCGGTCTCGCCCTGGCTCGAGATCGAGAACCTCTCACGCCGCGTCTACGAGGGACGCAACGCCGTCTGGGTCCAGCGCTCCGGATCCGACGACAAATGGGCCATCCGTGGCACAATCAACGTCCCAACACAAACACCCATCGAAGTCTCCCTCTACAACCCGGCGCTCTTCATGGGCAAGGTCCTCGCCGATCGCCTCTCGGGCATCGGTGTCCTCATCGGAACGGACCGGACCCCCTACACAGCAGTCCGACTCGCCGGCGAACACGAGGCCTTCGAATTCGAAGGCCCGCCACTGGCCCGACACCTCTCAACGCTCGATGAGATCCTCCACCGCGTCAACTACGACTCGCACAACATGTACGCCGAAGCACTGCTCAAACGCATGGGCAACGTCGTCACGGGCGAACCCGGCTCCTGGAGCAACGGCGGCGCCGTCATCCGCATGCTCGTCGCCGACACACTCGGACCAGAACACGCCTCATCACTCATTATCCGCGACGGCTCCGGGCTCTCGCGCGAGAACCGCGTCCGCGCCTCCACCTTCACCGCGTGGCTCCACACCATGTACCACGACGACGAAGTCCGCCCCGCGCTGCTCCACTCGCTCCCCACAGCCGAGAACAAGCTGGGCCAACGCTTCCGCCTCAGTTCGCTGGGCAACGAGGTCTACGCCAAAACCGGAACCATCAACAACGTCCGATGCCTCTCGGGATACGTCATCAACCCCTCGACCGGTCAGGGCGCCGCGTTCAGCGTCCTCCTCAACGGCCTCACCACCGCCGACAGCATCGCAAGCGCCAGACGACTCCACTCAGAATTCGTCGAATGCCTCGATCGAAACATCAACCAGCTCACCATCCCCGCCGACGCAGCACCCGCCTTCGGCGGCTAATCACCCATCCAGTGCCGGAGGCTTCAGCCTCCCCCGTCGCCGACGGGGGAGGTGTCTGCGCAGCAGACGGAGGGGGTACGTCTCCTCCTTCTCCCCTCCGGGGGAGAAGGTGCCCGCGCAGCGGGCTGATGAGGGTCTTGCATTCCTCCTTCTCCCCGCCGGGGGAGAAGGTGCCCGCGCAGCGGGCGGATGAGGGGACTATTCATCTCAGGTGGGGGCGCCGTCCCGCCGCCCATCTCTACACCTTCTCACCCAACTCCATACCGCCCCCACTTCTCCTCAACAACCCCGCGCGTCCCCTCATCCGTCTCCAGATACACCGGCCAATCCCGCACAGGCACCCCATCCACCTCGCCCCGCTCTTTGGGTGTCGAATCGAACCACATCGTCCGCCCGACCACCTGCGCATCCCGCAGCATGTCCGCGTTGGCGACCCAGTGGAACATCGCCAGCCCCTCGTCCGCGACAGCCACACCCTCGCCCACGATCACAACGAACGCCGCGTCCGCCCGCTGAATCACGCGTTTGGCGAACTCCGCAACCGCCTCGCGCCCGCGCAACGACGTGCTCACAAAGAGCCATCCGCCCAGCGCCTCGGGCATCGCAGCCGCGTGCACGCCTTCAAGTCCTCTGACTTCTTGCGCCACTTTCGCGTGATCCGCGAACGTGCGCTCCCGAGTCGGCCCTGTGCGCACATCCCGCTCCTCGCCCGACCACTTGGGTGTGCAATCAAACCCCATCTTTCCGCCCGCGCCCAGCCACGGCGCCGCGTGGTCCAGGATGTCCAGCGGCCCGCGCACGAGTTCGACGTCGCACGAAGGGTCGCAGTGCGCAGCCGCCGCGCGCAACACCGCTCGCCAGTCGTGCACGTCGACCGACTCGTCCACGACAAAGATCGTCTTCGTCCACGCCATCTGCCCCGCGCCCCAGATCGCGTGCATCACACGCCTCGCCTGGAGCGGGTACGCCTTCTTGATCTTCACCATCGCGCAGTTGTGGAACGCGCCGAACATCGGGAGGTCGTAGTCCTCGATGTCGTGGATCAGTGTCTTGAGCATCGGCAGGAACACACGCTCCGTCGCCTTGCCCAGGAAGTAGTCCTCCTGAGGAGGCGCCCCCACCACCGTCGCCGGGAACACCGCCTTCTTGCGCATGGTAACGGCGCTCACCTCCACCACCGGGTACCGGTCCGGCAGCGAATAGAACCCCGTGTGATCGCCGAACGGCCCCTCAAAGACAGCCCCGGGCCCGAGCTCGTCCGTCCGCGGGTCGAAGCCGATCTCTCCCGCATCCGTGCGCACAAAGCCCTCGATCACGATCTCCGCATCGCTCGGCACCCACAAAGGCACACTCACCCCCCGGCACATCCGGATGCCCTTCTTGTTCAGGAATCCCGCCAGCAGCAGCTCACTGATGCCCGGCGGAAGCGGAGCCGTCGCGGCGTAGGGCAGCACGCTCGGTCCGCCCAGCACGATCGCCACGGGCATGGGCTCGCCGATCTTCTTCCACGAACGCCAATGGGCCGCCCCGTCGTGGTGCACGTGCCAGTGCATCGCGACGCGGTCCTTGCCCATGAGCTGCACGCGGTACATCCCGATGTTGTGGCTGGCTGGTTTCGCCTCGTTCCGATCATCCGCATGAACGGTGTGAATCCCCGCGAAGGTGATGTATCGCCCCTGGTACGACTTCATCCACTCGGCCGGCTCAATGGATGGATGCCCGAGCCCGGGCACGCTGTCGTTCACGCCCGCGGGGTAGCCCATCGAGGCATAGTCACCATCCTGCGCCCAGCAGCGGAGAAAGGGCAGGCGTGTCAGATCGATGTCCTCGCCCCGCAGCACACGCTCCTGGCACGGGCCCGTCTTTTTCGAGCGCTTCGGCGCAACCTTCAGCAGCGGCGCGAACTTGCGCACCATGCTGATCGCATCTTTGAACGACCTTGGCGGCTCGGGTTTCAGCAACTCCCCGATCGTGCGCCCGATCGCGTCGAAACCACCCGGCGTGTGACCCGCTGCATGACACCCGAATGCCATCTCCGTGCGCGCATAACTGCCATACGCGTTGATGAGCACGGGCAGGTCGGAGCCCTTGACGTTCTCAAAGAGCAGCGCGGGCCCGCCTCGGTCCCAGGATTGGGGGTCGTTGCGTTTGGCTGAGGTGCTCGGCTCGCCCGGGGCGCGATCTTTGCTCACGCGGTCGGCGATGGCGGCGATCTCGAGCACGGGCGAGACCCGCTCGCGCACGCGCATGAGCTGCCCAGTCGATTCCAAAGCCCGGATGAATGCCTGCACGTCGGGGTACATACGATCGAACCTTATGTCAGAAACCGATCCTCAGCACTCCACGCCCCCACCAACCTTTCTCTACGGCGCCACGCGCGACTGGGCGGGCTATTTCGCATCCGTCGCCGGCAAGCCCGCGCGGGAGACGCTCATCGCGGCACTGGAGCGGTTCGGGGGCGAACCGCCCGCGGATGCGATCGACCTCGGTTGCGGCGAGGGACGCGACACACAGGAACTCCTCGATCGCGGCTGGAACGTTCTTGCGATCGACGGCTCGCAGGAGGGCATCGATCATCTCCTCGAGCGCCCCGGCCTCAAGAACCACCCGAGACTCACGACGCGCGTCTCGACGTTTGAGGATCTCAGCGGGCTGCCACAGGCTCAGCTGCTCAACGCGAGCTTCTCTGTGCCATTCTGCCACCCGGATCACTTTGCCCGATTCTGGCGCACGCTGACGGCTGCGATCAAGGCAGGCGGGCGGTTCGCGGGTCAGCTCTTCGGCGATCGCGATTCCTGGGCCACCATCCCGGATCGCTCGCACCAGACCCTCGCAGAGGCCCGGGCCCTCTTTGACGGGTTCGATCTCGAGATGTTCGACGAGGAAGAACGCGACAAGCAGGACTTCCAGGGCATCGAGAAACGCTGGCACGTGTACCACATCGTGGCGCGAAAGCGTGGGTGAACGAAACCCAATAGGATGATGGCCAAAGCGGGGGAAACGCATGAGTGATCTGGCGATCGACCTGACCGGTGTCAGCAAAAACTACACACGACGATTCAAGAAGCCCACGCCCGCGCTGCGCGGCGTGGACATGCGCGTGAACCGGGGCGAGGTCTTCGGGCTGCTCGGGCCCAACGGCGCGGGCAAATCGACGCTCGTCAAGATCCTCATGACCGTCATCCGCCCGACCAGGTGCCAGGGCTCGATCCTTGGCCAGCGTGTCGGGCACAAGCCAACGCTCGCCAGGGTCGGCTATCTGCCCGAGCACCACTCATTCCCGGGCTACCTGACCGGGGCGCAGGTGATCGATTTCTTCGGCGCGATGTCGGGTGTGCAGCGGCGCGAGCGGCGCAGACGCGCGGGCGAGCTCCTCGAACTCGTCGACATGAGCGAGTGGTCGAAGCGTCGGCTCAGGACCTACTCCAAAGGCATGAGGCAGCGGATCGGGATCGCCCAGGCGCTCGTCAACGATCCGGAGCTGGTGCTGCTGGACGAGCCCACGGACGGCGTGGATCCTGTGGGCCGACGTGACATCCGCGGGGTGATCGAGAGGCTCAAGGACGAGGGGCGGACCGTCTTCATCAACAGCCACCTGCTGACCGAGCTGGAAGCCGTCAGCGACCGGGTCGCGATTCTGGTCAAGGGCGTGGTCGCCCAGCAGGGCACCATCGACGAGCTGACCGCGGGGCAGCATCGGTATGAGCTGGTCGTCGGGGAGTCCGATGCGGGGCTGGATCTGCTCAGGCGTGCACTTCCAGAGTCGACGAGGCAGCTCGCGCTGCCCGAGACAGAGAGCGGGCTCGCGCGGCGCGTCGGGTTCAAGGGGCTTCTGCCCACAGGCGAATCGGTCGAGCTCGATCACCACACGCTGCGCATTGGCACCGACGACCCGAAGCTGATCCAGCCGATCATCGACCGCGTGCGGAGCTCCGGGGGTGTCATCACGACGCTGCGCTCGGTTCGCCCATCGCTCGAGGATCTGTTCATGCAGGCGGTCACGGACCCGACAACGGGTGAGACGCTCACGCCCGGCGCAGAAGAAAGGAAGAAGCGATGAGCACCGCTGTTCGGCAGACATGGGCCATGCTGATCGACGCCTACCGCGAATTGGCTGCGGGTCGCCTCTTCTGGATCACGATGCTGCTCTCGCTCCTGTGCGTGGGCGCGTTTGCGATGGTCGGGCTCAACGAGCGGGGCATCATGGTGCTCTGGTACACGATCCCGCTCGAGGTCTTCAACACGAGCGTGATCAGCGAGCCGCTGTTCTATAAATTGATCTTCCTGCAGCTGGGCATCGGGATCTGGCTGACATGGGTGGCGACGGTGCTGGCGCTGGTCTCGACGTCCGGGATCTTCCCGACGCTGCTGACGGGCGGCCAGATCGAGACGATGCTGAGCAAGCCCATCTCGCGGTGGCGTCTGTTCCTGACGAAATTCGGCACGGGGCTGCTCTTTGTGGCGCTCCAGGTCTCTGTGTTCTGCATCGCATCCGTTCTGGTGATCGGGCTGAGGGGCGGGTCCTGGATGCCCGAGATTTTCATCTCGATCCCGATCGTGCTGGCGTTCTTTAGCTTCCTTTTCTCGATCATGACGCTCTTTGGCATGCTGACGCGTTCGACAATCGCGTCGCTCCTGCTGACGATCCTGATCTGGTTCGTGCTGTTCCTCGTCAACACGACCGATCAGATCCTGGTGTCCCAGCACGAGGCGATGAAGATCCAAGCCACCACGCTTGAGGCTCGCCTCGAACTGGCCGAAGAGAACGCGCGGGTGATGTACATCGCCACCCAGAAGCGCGAAGGCAACGAGCTGCCCGAAGATTACGAGGCCAGCGACGACGAGCTGTACACGGTAAACGTGTTCCTGCCTTCGCTGCGTGACAGACTCCAGAACCGCAAAGATATGGTGCGGAGCCTGGCGCCCTGGCGGCGCGGGATCTTTATCGCCAAGACCGTGCTGCCCAAGACGAGCGAGACGATCGGGCTTCTGGCGAGGTACTCGATGTCAAAGGAGGACCTCGATGCCCTGATGAACATCGGAGCCGACAAGCAGAAAACAACCGTCAACGAGGAAACGGGCGAGGTGAACGTCTCGTCCAAGGACCTGAATCAGGCGACGAACGAGGCGTTCAGCGGGCGTTCGATGAGCTGGATACTGGGGACTTCGTTCGGATTCGAAGCCTTGATGCTGCTGATCGCAGGGACGATTTTCGCAAGGCGGGATTTCTAATCGCTTCAGCCGGGTGCCACGGGTTGTCTTGCAAACCGTGCTCCATCTGGGACTTTCACGGCTTGCCGAGGACGGACAAGCCGTGGCACCCGTTGTGTCAGTCGCGTCCGAGTTCGACGCCCCGGTCTCGAGCGGCGACGATCCCCCGGACGATCGCGTCCATCACGCCGAGCTGATCGAAGGTATCCGTCGCGGCCTGCGTGGTTCCCTTTTTGCTGGTGACGCGCTGGCGGAGCTCGGCGGCCTGGGCGCCGTCGGACCTGAGGAGCTCGGCGGCCCCGAACACGGTTTGCTCTGCGATTCTGCGTGCGGTCTCGGCGTCGAATCCAACCTCGCGTGCGCCGCGCTGCATGGCCTCGGCGAGATAGAACAGGTACGCGGGACCCGAGCCGGCGACAGCCGTAAAGGCGTCCATCATGGATTCGTCGAGACGGACCACGACATCGCCCACGGCCTGAAAGATCCGCTCGGCGAAAGCAGCGTCCCCGGCGCTGGCGCCGGCAGAGATCGAGATGGCGGTTGTGCCACGGCGGATCTGCGCGGGGGTGTTTGGCATCACACGGACGACGCGGCACGCTCCCCCGAGAGTCGCTCGGATTCGATCGCCCTTGATGCCCGCCAGGATGGAGATGACCACTCTTTCACGCACGTGCGCCGCGATCTCCGTCGCAACGTCGGCGAGCATCTGGGGCTTGACAGCGAGCATGATCTGGCCCGCGCCGGGCTCGCCCTCGTTGGCCTGCAGCCAATCGATCGCCTCAGCGGCGCTGGCGACGGCGGTGCTGAATGCGGCTCGTTTGGATGCGTTGCGATCCGCGACGCAGACGCGCTGGCCCAGAACGCCCGCATCGCTGGCGCCTCGCAGGATCGCTGAGGCCATCGCCCCACCCCCGATAACCGCCAGTGCTGGCACGGATTCGCCCATATCGCCGATCCTCCCGGAGTTGTCAGGGACTGCCTAGGCACCCTAGGCCCAGCGCCGAGTCGGCAGCGAGCATAAACTGACGCTGGCGGAGCCACCAATCGGACGGAGCAGACATGGGCACTTTCTACACGCTGGATTTCGAGAAGCCCCTGGCGGAACTGGAGCAGCGGATCAAGGAAGCCAGGAAGGGCTCCTCGGTCCCAGGAGTTCCGGTGGGCGTCGAGGGCGTGGATCCGAACGAGGCCCCAAACGCGGGCGAGATCGCAGAGCTTGAGAGCAGGCATCGCACGCTGCTCGAAGAACTCTATATGGAGCTCAGCCCGTGGGACACCGTTCGTGTGAGTCGGCATCCGAATCGCCCGCAATCGAGGGATTACATCGAGCACTTTGTGCGCGACTTTGGTGAGCTGCACGGCGATCGTCGTTACGGCGACGACCCGGCGATCACCTCGGGATTTGGGCGCATCGGGCACCACAAGTGTCTGGTGGTCGGGCACCACAAGGGGCGCACGACGCAGGAGCGGATCGAGTGTCACTTCGGGTGTGCGCATCCCGAGGGCTATCGCAAGGCGCTCCTGAAGATGCAGCTTGCCGAGAAGTTCGGGACCCCGATCGTGACCTTTGTCGACACGCCCGGGGCGTACCCGGGGCTCGAAGCCGAGCGGCGCGGGCAGGCCGAGGCGATCGCGGTGAACCTGCGCGAGATGTCGCGGATCCGTGTGCCGATCCTGAGCATCGTGATCGGTGAGGGCGGCTCTGGCGGGGCGCTGGGGATCGCGGTCGCCGACAAGGTCGCGATGATGCGCAATGCCTGGTACTCGGTCATCAGCCCCGAGGGGTGCGCGGCGATCCTGTGGAAGCAGGCCAACGAGCAGACCAACCGCGCGGCGGCGGAGGCCCTGAACCTGACGGCGGCGGACAACCTGCGCCTTGGGATCATCGACGACGTCGTGGACGAGCCCATCGGCGGGGCCCACCGGGATCCGAAGGGCGCGGCGGCGCTCCTCAGGGACTGGATCATCGCCCAGCTCGACTCCTACGAAGGGCGGGATATCGACGAGATCCTGGAGGCCCGGTATCAGCGGTTCCGCAACCTCGGGTCGTACATCGAGCGAGCCGAAGAGGCTCCCGGGGCGGCCTCGTAGGGCGAATCTTCTCTGCTTTGACTCGATTTGGTCCGAGGCCTACCCTTGGCCCACCGCTGCGTGAGGTGAGGATGCCGCGTTTTGTTCGGTTCCCGTCATCGTCAACCCACCCGCAGCCTTGGACAAGGGAACGCGGTGGCAAAGAAAGCTTCCACAACCAAGAAGACCGTCAAGAAGGCCGCTGCGAAGTCGAGCAAATCGGCTCCGAAGAAAAAGGGCGCTGCGCCAAAGAAAGCCTCGGCTTCAAAGCCCGCTACGAAGAAGGCGTCAGCCAAGAAGGCGTCAGCCAAGAAGGCGTCGTCGAAGAAGACTTCCAAAAAGGCGGGTAACCCAACGACCAAGAAAGCAAAGACCGTTTCGAAGGCAACTTCGAGCAAGCCCGCTCGGAGCAAATCGACTTCGAACAATTCGATCAAGACCAAGCCCAAGTCGAAGCAGTCTGAGGCCGAAGCCGCGTCGATGGCGGCATCGAAGAAGGCCGCTGAGAAGCGGATCGCCGATGCCAAGGCCGCTGACGCGAAGAAGAACTCGGGACGCAAGGGCATCACGATCGTGGATGACAAGCCCAAGCGTCGCCAGTCGATGGCCAAGCCGACCAAGGTGCTCGGTCCGCCCCCGGGCGTCGGGCTGCTTGGCACGAAGCGCAAGCCGCTGATCTCCTCGGGCCCGAAAGCGCCCGAGAGCCAGCACAGCGTCTTTCACACCGGTATCGAAGAGAGCGACAAGCCCAAGAAGAAGCTCAAGAGCCCCTTCAACAAGAAGGAGCTCGACAAGTACCGCGAGATCCTGCTGAGCAAGCGGCGCGATCTGGTGGGCGATGTCTCGACGATGGAACGCGGTGTTCTGAACCTGGGCGACAAGAGCGGCGACCCCGCGACCGACGTCGCCGAGCAGGGCTCGGACGCGTACGACCAGTCGCTCTCGATCGGGCTTGCGGAGGTGGACCGGAAGCTGATCCGGGAGATCGACGCTGCGATCAAGCGGATCGAGGACAAGGTCTACGGGCTGTGCGAGATCACGGGCAATCCGATCCCCGCGACTCGGCTCAACGAGCTGCCCTGGGCTCGCCTGACGATCGAGGCCGCCCGCGAACTCGAACGCCGCGGCGGGTGATGTGAGCGGATCCGTCGGCACCAGTACCGCCCTCAGGAGCAAGCGCGCGTGGGCAGTTCTGCTCATTGTGCTCGTGCTCGGTCTGATCGCGGACCTTGCGAGCAAGCAGCTCGCATTCCAGCACATCGCGGACCAACCGGTCACGATTACGCGTGCGGACGTGCTCGGATCGGTCGATCCGAACCGCGAGCTCATCCCCCGTCACCGCCCGATCACGGTCGTGCCCAGGGTGCTCGACCTGACGCTTGTGCTCAACCAGGGCGCGGTCTTTGGGATGGGTGCCGGCAAGCGCTGGCTCTTTATTGTCTTTACCGGGGGAGCGATCGCGCTTGGGCTCTGGATGTTCGGGGCGTGGACCAGACCCAGAGACTCAGTCGCGCATGTGTCGCTGGGGCTCCTGCTCGCGGGCGGGCTTGGGAACCTCTATGACAGGCTGGTGTACGCGTGCGTGCGCGACTTTATACATCCGCTGCCCGCGGTCACGATCGGGAATTGGGAAGTCTGGCCCTACGTCTCCAACGTCGCCGATGCGCTCCTGATCATCGGGATCATCGGGCTGATGTGGCACCTCTGGAGGGCTGATCGGCCCGCCAAGGTGGCGCCGGGTGAGGTGACGGGCTAGCTCGTTACCTGCTCGCCCGCTCGCTGGCGGAGGCTGGGCATCAGCTGGTGCACTTCCTGGGCCATGCGTGAGTTGGGGAACTGCTCGCTGATCTGCTCGCCGAGCGAGATGGCGATCCCCCACTGGCGATCCTGGCAGGCCAGCTTGAACGCGGCTCCGAGGTTCTCGCGGGCCTTGCCGATGACACCCCTTGCGACCTCGCGGAAGGGTTCGGCTTCCTGCTCGGTGAGGTAGTGATCCAGTTCGGTCAGGATTTCCATTGCCTCTTCGACACGCTCGGCCTGGGCCGCCAAGAGGAACCTTCGCTCGAGCTCTTCCTTGAATTGGCGCTTGGCGGTCGCGACACGCTCGCGCAGCCCTCGCACGCGAGGCGAGATCGGAAAGCTCGCGGCGATCCGATCCGCGGTGGCGAGCGCGTCGTCCCAGCGGCGCTGCACGATCAGGTGATCGAGATTCTGGATCGCTTTGTTGACCTCGCTGTCGAGCCCTTCGGTGCGGGCCATCTCGATACGCATGCGGAACTGCTCGGCGTCGCGTTCGTAGCCGAAGCGGGCGGAGAGCTCGGTCACGAGCACCTGCGCTGCGGACCAGTCCTGCGTGCGGATATCTTCTTCGATCGCTCGGCAGAGCAGCTCTCGCTCCTTGGCCCGGTTGAGCACGCGCCTCGCGTCATCGGAGAGCGCGGCCTGCTGGGAGACGCGGTCCATCGATTGCTGGACTTGCTTGAGCTGATCGACAATGCGATCCGTGTCACCTGAGCTCTTGGTTCTTTGCAGATCAAGGATCGCCAGGACGACCGAGCCGGCGCAGGCAGCGACGATCAGCCCGAGCATGCCCAGGTTGGCCAGGTGATCGCTCCCCCCTTCCTGCTGAGATTCGATCACCCCGAGGGCGATCATCAGGAGCGAAACAAGAGCTGCCAGCGTGAGCAGCACTACCGAGATTGATCCACTTTGTTTGCTCATGCCTATCTCCAAGCTCTCAGCCGCTGCCCGGGGTTGGCCCGCCGCAGTTGCGTTCGACGGGGACCAGGCAGAGGAACCGGAGAGGCTCGCTGCCCGATTGGAACTGGTGTTCCAGATCGGCCTTTACATAGATAACGTCACCGGCGCGGATCTGTTTCGTTTCGTCACCCAGAAGAATCGTGCCCGAGCCCGAGACGATGTAGACCTCGTGCTCGTAATCGTGGCTGTGCCTGGGCGTGTGCCCGCCTGACTCGATCAGGAAGCTGCGCAGCGCAAAGTTTGGCGCACCGTCGCCCCTGCCGACCATGACCGCCATGGAAGCCCCCTGGACCCCCTCCATTTGGACAGGGTTCATCTCGACGTCGTTGATGTTGCGGATCATTGCTTACGGGCCTCCTGACACAGTCTACCATCGGTCATCATGGGCGAGCCATCACCAAGTTCCGACCCGATCATCCGTTCCGCGCCCCTTGGGGGGTACCAGACCAACTGCTACACGGTGCAGTCGGGCGGGCATCTCTGGGTCGTAGACGCGGGATATGAACCGGCCCCGCTGCTGAAACTGATCGAGGAGTCCGGTCTCTCGCCCGAGGCGATCGTGCTGACGCATGCGCACTCGGACCACATCGCGGGGATCCGCGAGGTGCTGTCGAGATACCCGGGCGTGCCGATCTGGATTGCGGCTGAGGAAGAGCAGTGGCTCGCGGACCCCGATCTGAATCTGAGTGCATTCCTTGGCTTGGGCGTGACCGCGCCGGCGCCCAGCAGGCTTCTGAGCGAGGGCGAGGTGCTGAAGCTTGGCGATTCATCGTGGCGTGTGCTGCACACACCCGGTCACTCGCCGGGTAGCCTGACGTTCGTGTGCGATAAGGCAAGCGTTGCCCTCGTGGGCGATGCGCTCTTTGCCGGCTCGATCGGGCGGACGGACTTTCCGGGCTCGAGCCACGCCCAGCTTGTCGAGTCTATCCAGAAGAAGCTGTATTCACTCCCCGATGAGATGCGCGTGCTGCCCGGTCATGGCCCCGAGACGACGATCGGACGCGAGAAGCGTTCGAATCCTTTCGTCCGGGGGGCGTAAGCAGAGACTCCGGTGCGGATCACCCGCCAACGTACCGCGCGTAGATTGAGCGGGCGCGGGCGGGCTCTTCGGTGCCTCTGACGATCGCCCGCCCGTCGGCAAAGACGGTGATCTCGATCGAAGGCTCGGCGCTCTCAGTCTGGATCGTTCCTCGGACGAGACCTTCGAGCGAGGTGACACGGCCCGCAGCCCCGAGACGAGCCGAGATCGCGAGCAGGTCGACGCGACCGACGCTTGCGGGCGTGACCTGCACGGCGTTGCGCCCGCAGAGCCGAACCGTGCGTCCGACGCCCTGCCCGTCGAGGAAATCATGCTTGCCCTTGCTGCAGCAGACACACTCGGGGTCGCGCGCGTCCGCCAGATCGATCGAACGCGATTGGCCGGTCCATGCGTCGTAGGACTCGAGTCGGATCGGGACCGTATCCACACCCTCGGAGAGGATGCGCAGGGCCAAAGCGGCCTGGCGTGCGCCGATCATGGCGACGATGGGGCCCAGAACGCCCGCGGTATCGCAGGTCTCGGCCTGTTCGGGGAGCGTGTCGTGCACACAGCGCAGGCACGGGCCGCGATGGGGGATGATGGGCATGACCGTGCCGCGGGTGGCGACGCCGCCGCCCAGGACGAGCGGGATCTCGGCGTCTACGGCAAAGTCGTTCAGGAGATAACGCGTCTCGAAGTTGTCCGTGCCGTCGACGATGAGGTCGGCTGGGTCGAGCAGGTCCTCGGCGTTCTCGGGGGAAAGATCAGCGGCATGCGCTTCGATGTGGACAGCGCTGTTGACCTGCGAAAGTCGGTGCTGGGCTGCCCTGGCCTTGGCTGTCCCGGCGCTGGCGTCGGCTTCGGTGTAGAGCGTCTGGCGCTGCAGGTTGGTCGGCTCGACGATGTCGCGGTCGATCAGGATGAGCCGCCCCACACCCGCTCGGCAGAGCAGGTCCGCTGACACGCAGCCGAGCGCACCGACCCCCACCACCGCGACCGTGCCCCGCCCGATGCGTGCCTGGCCCTGGCGCCCGATCTCGGGCAGGAGCTGCTGGCGGTGGTATCGATCGATCGGCATGGGGGATCGTATGGCTCAGCGGTGCGCGTCGCGGTAGGCTCCGCATATGGCTCGATGCGACAGCGAAAAGAGGTATCCCGCCGAGGGTCTTGGGTGGCGCCCGCCTGATTTGAAGACGATCCGGTTCGAGACGGAGCGACTTGTGATCCGGCACTACGAGATCTCGGACATTCAGAGCGTTTTCGACGCCATTGCCGAGTGTCGGCCTCACCTGCGCCCCTGGATGGTCTGGGCGGAGAAGTCGCACCGCGAGATCGCCGAGACCGCTCAGTACATCTCGAACCAGATCATGAACGCACGCAAGCCCGAGACGTGGGAGAACGTCGGGCTTGGGATCTTTCTCAAGGACACCGGCGCGTTTATCGGGGGCGCGGGCGTGCACGATGTCCGGCGCGATACCGCCAGCTGCGAGACGGGGTACTGGATCCACGCCTTCCATCGCAACAAGGGCTACGCGACGGAGGCGTGCCGGGCGAATATCTCGTGGGCGCTGCGTCCGCAGGATCAGAACGGGCTGGGGCTTCGGCGCGTGCGGATCTTCTGCTCGAAGGAGAACGAGGCTTCGGTGCGCGTGATCGAGAAGCTGGGCATCCGCAAGGAGGTCGAGATGCCTGACGATTACTGGCTCGACGGCGTGGGACTCACGACGCGGATGGGCTGGGGTGTGATGGCGGGTGAGTGGGATCCATGGACGCATTCGCCCATCGTTTCATCATAATAAGCCGAAAAAGAAACAGGCCGCCCCGTGTTCGGAGCGGCCCGGTGAGTTTTGAGATGCTTCGTCCGGTCAGGCGAAGTGGCTGAAGGCCTTGTTGGCCTCGGCCATGCGGTGGACCTCTTCACGCTTGGTGATGGCCTTGCCCTCGCCGCGGGCGGCGTTGAAGAGCTCGTCGGCGAGGCGCTGGGCGATGGGCTTGCCCTTCTCGCTTCGGGCGGCGGCGATGATCCAGCGGAACGAGAGGGCCTGCTGACGCTTGCGGTCGACCTGCATGGGAACCTGGTAGTTCGCACCGCCGACGCGCTTGGAGCGAACTTCGACGAAGGGCTTGACCTTGTCGATGGCCATGTGGAAGCAGTCCAGGGCGCTCTTGGGGGCGTTGGGATCTTCGATCTTGTCGAGTCGGCCCTGGATGATGTCCATGGCGTTGTAGATGTTGCGCTGGGCGACGGACTTCTTGCCGTCGTACATGATGCAGTTGGTGAACTTGGCCAGGATCTTGTCGCCGTACACGGGGTCGGGACGAAGCTGCTCGGCGCTGTTCGTGAAACTCTTGCCACCCATTTGGAAACCTCCTGGCTCGTCCGCCGGCGTTGGCCGGCCTTCGTTCACCCCGCGGTCACTGCCCCGGGATTACTTGCCTTGTGTGTCTGAACCTGTGAAATGAAACAGGAGCCGCGTGGCTCCTGCGCTGAGACGGATTACTTGCCCTTCTTGGCGCCGTACTTCGAGCGCCCCTGCTTGCGCCCGTCGACGGCGAGTGTGTCCAGCGCACCGCGGACGATGTGGTAGCGGACACCGGGAAGGTCTCGCACACGACCGCCGCGGACGAGCACGATGGAGTGCTCCTGGAGGTTGTGGCCTTCGCCGCCGATGTAGGCGGTGACTTCCTTGCCGTTGGAAAGACGCACACGTGCGATCTTCCGGAGCGCGGAGTTGGGCTTCTTGGGTGTGGTCGTCTTGACCGTCAGGCAGACGCCGCGACGCTGCGGACAGGCGTTGAGGTCGCGCACCTTGGACTTGGTCTTGGGTGAGCGGCGAGGGTTGCGTACAAGCTGGTTGATCGTTGGCATGCGAGTCCGATCCCGTTGGGCCCAAGGGCCCGCCCCGTGGCCTGTGCCGAGGGGTGTTCTAAGTCCGTCACTGACAGTTCAATGCCCACCGCGGACCGGCCACCCCGGCCCGCCTGAGCCCGGAAGTGTACCCCTCTGCCCGCGCCCTTCAAGGCCAGCGACCCCTGGAATCCGCCCGGGCGGCCCTCAAACGGGCCGATTGGGCCTCCGGGCGGGCCTTGCGATCACCGCTTGGCGGTCTTCTTGATCTCCTGCGATTCGATCCAGACCTTCTCGTTGGTCTCGATGTCGATCAGTTCGAGGGTGACCTGGTAGAAATTGACCACCTTGCGCTGGTCGACGGAGCGTTCCTTGACGTCCTTGATCCGGCCCAGCATCATGAAATCGGCGCCCTTCTCCATGGCCGCGTTTTTGATGGTCGCAGGGTCGCGGAATTCCAGGTCCTCGATCCGTTCCTGGCGGAGCTCGGCCCGCAGATCGCGCTCGGCGATGAAACGCACCTTGCCGGAGTTGAGCAGCTCTTCCTGGATCACGTCCGTAAAGAGGTCGGGGTTGATGTAGTCCTCGGTCTCGTTCTTCACGTTGCCGACAACGACGAGCGGGCGTTTCTCGTTGACGGCCATGTGCTCGGCGACCCAGGGCTTGCTGAGAGCGTCTGCGATCATGCCGCGGGCGATCTGCTTGGCGTCCTCGTCATCGAATCGGTAGTCGAGGTCGACGGTCTGATCGGGGTCGATGCGCTTGACCTTCCAGTTCGGGCTGCATGCGCCGACCGAGAGGACCAGAGCCGCGGCGGAGGCTGCGATGATGTGCGTTGCGTGTTTCATGACACTTCTCCAATTTCCGGCTGTTTTAGCCGGGCCAGTATTCGATGACAGAATCGAGTCCGTACGTGCTGCCTTGCACGGTTGACCATTGCCCGACGTGCAGCCTTTGCCCGCCTGGGCCGAGAAAGACGACCCTTGCCCGGTGCTCACCTTCGGGCAGATCGAGCACGCCCGCCCAGGCGACGCCAGGGAGCATCGACCAGCAGCGGAGATCGGCTTTCTCGGTCGCCGACAGGTACACAAGCCCGCCGATGAGCGAGAAAAGCAACCCCGCGGCCTTGGCTTCGCTGCTGGCGTCTGAGTTCTGGATCGCGATGCCGCCGGCGGTAAAGAGCCCGCTCTTGGTGATCGCCCTGATGTACGTCCGGGCGTGCACGACGGGCAGTTCCTGCTTGAAATTCGCCTCGGCGACCGCGGAAAGATCTTCGATCAGGCTGAGATCGATCGTACGCGTCTGGCCGCCCGGTTCTTCGATCTCTACGAGCGCCCCCGATGCCCGCGAGCCTCCGGGCTCGATCTGAGGGAGTTCGAAATAGATGGGCGTCAGGTAGATGAAAATGGGTCCGACGCTTTGGCGTGAGAGCCTCGGCCCGACGCCGCCCAGAGCGACAAAGACCGCATCCTGCGCGCTCGCATCGAGTTTGGCGAGCTCATCGACATAGGACGTATCGCCAGAGATGCCAAGGCCCGCCTGGGCCGCGGCTGCGGTGCGGAGCCTTGCGAGAGCCGTCGTTGCCATGTCGGGCTGGTCGTTCTCGCGGAAAGCCACCGCGGAGAGGTAGACGCCAAGCGGGCTTTCGATGAACTCGCCGGGATCACCGAGTGTGTACTCGGAGTCCACGCCCTTGGCGCGTACTTCATCGAGGACTTCGGCGAACTTGTCTCGCATCCGGTTGGCCTTCGATGCCATGCGACGGGCCTCGACCGTGGGTCCGTTTTCGATGGTGCCGGCCTGGAAGTGAGCGAGCATCTTGATGACGTTGAGGTATTGGTTCTCGTACGCGCGGGTGATGTAGCGCGAGGCTCGCTCGCCGATGAGCCACTGGCCGGCGATGTCGCTGGCGCTCTGCTCGTAGAACCGCTCGGTCTGCTGCTCGGCGCGGTTCAGGGATGCGATGGCGAGCTTTGAGTCGCCATTGGCGGCGGCGGCCGCGCCCCGCTCGAGGAGCCAGAGGATCTCGTTCTTGCGCTCGTACAGGCCCTTCTCGTTGGCTTCCTCGAGGAGCGCGGACGACCGGGAGAAGTCCCCTCGGTCGTGGGCACGGATGAGATCGACGCGATGGCGATCGAAAGCGGATTCGCAGCCGACAAGCACGCCAAGGCCCGCGAGCGCGAGCACCGAGCCGAGTTGGTTGAGCCTGCGTCGCATCACCCGAGTATAGTACACACTAGCATCATCGGCTGCATCGGCATTCCTACGCTCCGCACATGAGCAACGACGCCCCAAACGCCAAGGCCGAGATCACTGTTTCCCAGATCCAGGGCATCATCCGGGATCGCTATTTCGCGTCCGATAACGATCGGGGCACTGGGGGCACGTTCCTGTACTTTATTGAAGAGATCGGCGAACTGGCGACCGCCCTTGCCAACAACAACCGGCGGCGATCCGAGCCCACGCCCGAGGAGCGGGAGAACCTCGTCGAGGAATTCGCGGACGTCATCGCGTGGCTCTGCACGCTGGCGAATATCAATCGCGTCGATCTCACCGAGGCGCTCACCAAGTACACCGACCCCTCTCGCGTCGAGGGCGTCAAGGACTGATCGCGTCGCCCACGAAAACGGCGCTTGATCGCGTGCGCATCTCAGCGGTGCGGACAGGGCGGTAGATCTCGATGACGAGCGTGTCGTCATCGGGGGGCCCGTTGCGATGGTTGTCGACCGCCTGGAGCAGCGCTGCTGGCCAGCCGCCCTCTGACTGGATGCCGCTGGACGCGAGGATGCCCTGCATGCCCGCGATCCCGAGCATTTTGCCCGCGTTGCTCCGCGCCTCGGTCGCGCCGTCGGTGTAGGCGATCAACCGGTCGCCTGGCGCAAACATGACCGTCTGCATCTCGGAATCGAAAGTTTCGTCATCGACCGCACCCAGGAGGAATGTGGTCGAGTCGAGCTGATCGATCGAGCCATCGGCGCGGATGTGAAACGCGGGCGGGTGCCCGGCGTTGGCGTAGAGCATCTCGTCGCGGCTGGGATCGACTTTCACGGCCAGGCCGGTCACGAACACGGAGTGCGAGGCCATGGTCAATCGAACGTATCGGTTGAGCAGCGCGAGCACGTGCCCGGGCTCGATGGCGGGGTCTTCCGCGTAGAGTCGCGCCAGCTCGCCGTAGAGGCGGTTGACGGTCAGCGCCGCGGGGATGCCGTGACCCGTGACATCGAGAACCACGACGGAGATCGCCTCGTCCGGGCCGGATTTGGCGGGGCAGGTGTTCACGTGGAGGTAGTCGCCTCCGATCTGTCGCATGGGCTGGTAGCGGTAGGTAAAGCGGATTTCGCCCGTGGAGACGGGGGCGGGGAACATGGCTTCGTGGATGCGCCGGGCGTCGGTGAGCTCGCGCCGGACTTCGCCGTAGCGGCGCTGGAGGAAGTAGAACTGCGAATCACGGAGCCGGCTGGAGGCACGGTACCAGCAGATAAAGAAACCCGGGAGCACAAACAGTGTCTGGGCGAGCACGACGAAGAACGCCCCCCAGCTCAGCGAGCCATCGATCGGGGTCAGGCGGCACAGCGCGTTCACACCCAGCACTGTGCCCGCAACGATGAGCGCCTGCCTGACGGTCCAGGGCAGGAAGCTGGCTGCGATGGTGTACGAGAGCACGAACCCGAGCAGGCCCGACGCCATGGGCAGATCGAACACGCGCATGGAGATGTTGATCAGCCCGTCGAGGCTGACGATCACCACCGAAAGCCAGACCAGCCTTGAGACCGGGGGCCTCTTGAGCGCGGCGTACATGAACGCGCCGATGTACATCATCGTCCAGGCGACGAAGATCGACATCGAGCCGATCATGGGGCCGTTGATGTGCCCTTCTGTTTTGTGCTGATCGAGAGCTGTGGTGTAGAGCAGCATCCAGAGCAGCGGGCCCAGAGAAACGATGCCAAGCCCGCCCATGATGCCGCTGAACCAGAGGAATCGCCGATTGAGCAGCGAGCCCATCTGGGCTGCGAACTCGTAGTGGAACTCGGCTGTGTAGCTGGCGTTGGAACCCGGCAAAGAACACCCCGCGATTCAGAGAACTTTCAGGCGACTCATTCGTGATCGACCGATCGGTCTTTCAGAATCCCCATCCTACTGCGCATCGGGGCTTGGCTCACGCTGGCCCCCGGGGACCCAGAGCACATCGCCCGGCCCGTCGGGGGCCCGGTTGACGGAGCGGGCCATGACAAAGAGCAGGTCCGAGAGGCGATTGAGATACCGGATCGGTTCGGCAACCTCGGTGTTCCCGATCTGCTGCCCCAGGTGTACCACCTCGCGTTCCGCCCGACGCACGACGGCTCTGGCCACGTGCAGATGAGCCGCCAGAAGCGAGCCCCCCGGCAGGACAAAGCTGGTCAGTGCCCCAAGATCGGCGTTGAGGTTGTCGATCTGAGTTTCCAGCCACGCTGTCTGGTGCCCGGTGACGCGCAGCGCATCGCCTACGTGCTCACCCGGCTTGCGGGGGGTGCACAGATCCGCCCCGACGTCGAAGAGATCGTTCTGAACGCGGAGCAGGATCGTTGACACCTCTGAGTCAGCCGCGGTGCAGGCTGCCTGTGCAACGCCGAGAAAGGAATTGGCCTCATCGACCGTGCCATAGGCGGCGACACGGAGATCGACCTTGGAGACCCGTGAGCCGTCACCGATGCCCGTCTGACCCTCGTCACCTGTCTTTGTATAGATCTTTGTGAGCTTCACCATCGGGCAGAGACCTCCGCTTTCCGGCGCATCACCGGGCTCTCGTGCTAGTCTACGGCGTGAACACCGCGACGTTCGAAACCATCCGAGGAAGGTCCAAACGCTGGGTCTTGGCGCCGGATTCGGCACCCGCCGGGGCAGATTTGATCCAGCGGATCTTCGCGGCGCGCGCCCTCGATACCGACGCGGGCCGCAAGATGCTCGCCTGCACGCTGGCGGATCTGCACGACCCCGCGACGCTGCCCGGGATGGACCGGGCGTGCGAGCGGCTGCTGAGCGCGATCTCACAGGACGAATCGATCGTCATCTACGGCGACTACGACGTCGACGGCATCACGGCCTCGGCGATCCTGTACCACACACTCGTTGCGATCGCGGGCAATAACTCCCGCGTGCGCACGTACGTCCCCCACCGCCTCGAGGAAGGCTACGGGCTCAACGCCGAGGCGATCGAAACACTCGCGGGAGAGGGCGCCAAGGTCATCATCAGCGTGGACTGCGGCATCACCGCGATCGAGGAAGCCAAGATCGCCTCGCAGCACGGTGTCGATCTGATCATCACCGATCACCACAACCCGCAGCCCGACGGAAAGCTGCCCGAGGCGTACGCGCTCGTGCACCCCAGGCTGCCGGGCTCGGCGTACCCGTTCGGTGAGCTCTGCGGCGCGGGCGTCGCGTACAAGCTCGCGTGGCGCCTGTGCGTGCTGAGCGAGGGCGCCGAGAAACTCTCGGCGCCCAAGCGGGGTCTGCTGCTCGAACTGCTCGCGTTCGCGGCGCTTGGGACGATCGCGGACATGGTGCCGCTGGTGGGCGAGAACCGGGCGCTCACGCGGTTCGGGCTCAGCAGGATCCAGCGTTCGAAGTTCGGCGGGCTGCGGGAGCTGGTGTCCGCGTCCGGGCTCGACGGGGAGAACATCGGCGCCGACGACGTCGGCTTTCGCCTCGGCCCGAGGCTCAACGCGTGCGGGCGGATGGGGCACGCTGCTGAGGCGGTCGAGCTCTTTACGACCGCAACGGGCAAGCGGGCGCGTGAGATCGCCGAGGGTCTCCACCGGCAGAACCTGGACCGCCAGAAAGAGGAACGACGGATCGTCGAGCAGGCGGCGCAGATGGCCGAGGAATCGGGCATGACCGGGCCAGACCGGCGTGCGATCGTACTGGCGCATGAATCCTGGCATCCCGGCGTAGTCGGCATCGTGTGCTCGAGGCTCGTCGAACGCTTCGCCAGGCCCACGATCCTGCTCTGCAGGAGCGAAGGCGTCCTCAAGGGGTCTGGGCGATCCATCCCGGGATTCAACCTGCACGACGCGCTCGACGCGTGCGGCGTCTACCTCAAGACTTTCGGCGGGCACGACATGGCCGCGGGGCTCTCGTTGACGCCTGAGAACTACGAATCCTTCCTCGACGCATTCAGCGATCACGCGGCCTCGGTGCTGACACCTGAGGATCTGATCAACGTGATCCGCGTCGATACGCACGCGCTCACCGGCGAGCTCACCCTCGCGTCGGCCGATGAGATCGACAGGCTGCGTCCCTTCGGCCAGGGGAACCCGCGGGTCAGGCTCATGCTGAGGGGTGCGCGGATCGACCGTGCACCCGGCGTGTTCGGGGCGCAGGGCAAGCATCTGTCGCTGCACCTCAAGCACGAGGGGCGGGCGCTTCGGAGCATCATGTGGAACGCGGGGGCGATGAGAAACGAGCTGGCGATGGGCCAACTCGTCGATGCGGTCGTGACGCCGCAGGTGTCGAGTTATTCGGGCGAGGTGGAGCCGGTCATCGAGGACTGGCGGTTTACCGATTGATGCTCACTCGGTGTCGGCCGGGAAGCTGGCGACGCCCGACTGCGTGTTGAGCAGCTCGAACATGTCCTTGGCCCTGGTGTTGGTCGGGTCCATCTGCGTAGCGGTTGAATAGCTGCGCTGGGCGGCTTCGTTCATGCCCAGCTCCTGTTCGATCATGCCTCGGAGCAGGTACGCCTCAACGGGCATCGTTGCTGACTTGAAGCCCTTCTGGAGCGTTGACAGCGCACCGGAGTTGTCCCCGTGCTTACGCTGCCAGAGTGCGCGGTAGAGGTGTCCCTCGGATCGTTCGGGGGCGAGCTCGATGATCCGCTGGGCGGCCTGGCGCAGGCGGGGCATGTCGTTGATGCTGTACGAAACGACCCCGAGGTCGAGCCACGAGCCAAGATCACCCTGGCCGTCCTTGGCGTCGGTGAGCTTGAGCAGGACTTCGCGAGCTTCCATCGTGCGGTCGAGATTCAGCAGGCACCGCGAGCGGAGACGGAGGATGTCGCGCCGGCCCTTGTAGCTTTCGAATTGCAAGAGCTGGTTGATGTTGTGCTCGGCCTCGGCGTACCGACCCAGCTGCATCTGTGCATTGACCAGGTCCTCGAGGATCGCGGGCTCCTCGGGCGAGAGGGTCCAGGCGGTCCGGAAGCGTTTCTCCGCCTCGTCGTCGTTGCCCTGGATCATCGCGATGTGACCGAGCGTCTGCTGGACACCCGCATTGTGACCGAAGACGTTGGATCTTTCGTTGAGATAGCTCTCGGCGTCTTCGGGCTTGCTCATATCGATCAGGATCTCGGCGCTCGCTACGGCGTACATCGCCTCGGCGGGGTCCATCGCGGCAGCCTTCTGGTAGTAGGCCAGCGCTTCTTCCTGCTGTGAGAGACGCTCGTAGACAATGCCGAGGAAGTAAACCGCCTCGATCGCGTTGGGATTGATGATCTCCGCCCTCAGGAGCGAATCCCGGGCCTCTTCGAGGCGTCCCATCTCGAAGAGGATTTTGCCCCGGAGCGTGTGGCTCTTGGCTACAGAGGGGTTCAGCGAGAGGGAGTTGTTGACGCTTTCAAGCGCCCGCTCCAGGTCACCGGCCATGTAGCTTTCGTTGGCCATCTCCCACTGGGTGGCGCTCTTGATCTGCGCCATGCGTTCGTGGGCGAGGGTCAGGCCCTCGGATGTCGATCTGCCGTGGCCCATGCACCCGGTGGTGCACGTGGCCAGGGCGAGTCCGAGAATCAGTGAGGCCGAGAGAGTCTTTGAGCGTCCAGCGTTGATCATTTGAAAGTCCACTCCGTGTGCGGCCGAGGGCTCTGCGAGGATTCCTTACTCGTCTGAGCCGTCGGTCTCGACCGGGAAGTCCGCGAACTCGCCGGTATCGGTGGAGCTATCGGCACCTTCGCCCTCAAACTCTTGCGAGTTCTCGGCCGATTCCGTGGTTTGCGCACCCTGGAAGGTGGGAGGCAGCTCGGGGCGTGCCCCGGGGACCTTGGCGGGGATCAGGTTGGAGACAGAGTCGTTGCTCTCCTTGTCGAAGAGGCTCTCGAGCTCGCCAGAGATGATCTCCTCGAGGTAGCTGTCGTTCCAGCTGTTCTCCTTTCCGACCAGATTCTCGCGCATCGCGATGACGTTGGGCTGGGCGGGATTCAGGCTGAGCGACTGCTGGATCTTGAAGAGGGCTCTCTTGTAATTGCCCTGGCGGATCAGATCCTGGGCCTCGACGTTGTAGAGCGCGGTGATCTTGGTCCGGCTCCAGGGGAGCAGGCCCTTGCGGATGCCCGTGCGGGCGTTGTCGATGGTTGCCAGGGCACGGTCGGCCTCGTCGAGGAGGATCTGGTCGTTGACGACCGTGGGCTTGACGAGGAAGACGATCTCCTGGCGGAGTGACTCGTCGTCGTTGCCACGGAATGCGTGACCGAGGATCGGGATATCGCCAAGGAAGGGGATCTGCCGGCGCGTGACGGTGGTCGACTCGCGGAAGAGGCCACCGAGCACGATGGTCTGCCCGTCGCGGACCATGACGTTGGTGGTCAGCTCGTTGGTGACCTCGTCGGGGATCGTGATGGCGGAGCCGCCGACCGCGGTGACCTCGCGGATCTCAGCGTCGGAGACCTGCGGCTTGAGTTCCATGCGGATGAAACCGTCGTTGGCGATGAAGGGACGGAAGTAGAGCTGAGTACCCGTATCCAGGAACTGGACGGACTGGGTGGTTGAAGTCTCGGTGGTGGTCGAGCTCAGGTAGCCGATCTTGCGACCGACGAGGACTCGAGCGGGCTGGCGGTTGAGGGTGAGGAGCTTGGGCGAGGAGAGGATGGTGACATCCGTGACCTCGTCGAGCATCCGCATGAAGACCGCAAAGTCGCCGCTGACGATGCCAGCGCGGAAGGTTGCGGGACCGGCGGTGTTGCCAGCTGTGGAAGTGACGCCGCCGCCCTTGCCGTCGCTGGGCGTGGCGATCGGGGTTTCGGTGCCGCCCACGAGGGTGCCGCCCTGGCCGCCGATGAGCGAGGGGATCACGGCGAGCGGGCCGCCCGAGCCGGTGAACTCGCTGAAGTCGAGGTCGCCCACGATGGAGAAGTCGATGCCGAAGGCGTTGGCCTCGTTGAGCGAGGTCTGGAGGATGGTCGACTCGACGAGCACCTGCGCGGGGCGGGTGTCGATCTGCACGATCATCTCGAGGATGGCGTCGACTTCCTCGTCGTAGTCGGTGATCACGATGGTGCTTGCGGCGGCGTAGCTGTCGGCACCGGTCGGGACATCGCCGGGGAGGCTAAATGCGCCGGCTTCGGGGCTGACGGTGATGGAGCCCTTGTCGGAGAGCATGGGCTCGACGAAGGACTGGATGTCCTTGGCTGAGACGTAGTTGAGCCTGACGAGCTCGCTGCGGCGCGTGCGGGTGGCTTCCTGGATCCTGTCGAGCTCCTCGAGCCCGTAGACGTAGATGAAGTTGCCACGCTCGATGTAGCCGTAGCCGTTGACATTGAGGATAGCTTCGAGGGCTTCGTAGAAGGTGACGCCGTAGAAGTTGGCGGTCACGCGTCCCGAGACGCTCTGCCCCGTGACGACGTTCTTCTGAGCCTGAACGCCCAGGAGCTGGAGGACGGTATTCAGATCTTCATCGTTGACGAAAAGCTCAGTGATGAGATTCTCGTCGACGCTGACCTTGCCACCCGCCTCGTTGAGCGAAGGCTCACCCTCGGGCTGGGCCATTGCGGGCACAGCGCTCAGTGCGGCGCCCGACACAGTTACCAGCAGAGCGGCGGCACGAATTCCCCACGCCCGAAGCCCACGACCAGCAAAGTGCGATTCCAACATCCCAGGTACCCCTCGGTCTACGGCGGCTTGCGCCGAGCCGTAATCAACGGTTCGAAGACCCAATCCCGCACATGCAGGCCGATCTCAGACACGTTGGTCGACCCCTTCAGGAGTGCACTTGCGTGTGGGATTGAGTTTTTTGGGAAGATAGGGGAACTGGGACGCCTGGGGGTCTAATCCCTACCAGTTTGAGGCGTCTCGTTCTCGGACTCATGTTCCGGATGGAGCGTGTTGGTGTCGAAAACGTCCTGGGCCTGCTGCTGCTCTTGCTCTTCCGGGACGGCATAAGCCATCCTTGGGAGGTCGGTGACGAAGCGCATCTTGCCCCAGACCGCAAGCGAGATCAGGCCTCCGAAGAGGCCGAACGCGTACACCACTGTCCGGCGTTTGCTGTGTTTCATGGTCCCCCGACCCTCCCAGGTCCCATTAGTCGGTATCGCCCGCGACTGCTCCGAAACGCTGCACCGTGACGCGTCCCGTGTAGGGCTCGACGCTCAGCTGGTACGCGGTGCCGTCATCGCCTCCGACGATGATGTTGCCGCCGGCGCTGGGTGCGTCGCTATCAAGGCCTGCGACGGGTCCGCCGAGCTCGTCAAAGACGAGGATGGCATTGCCGTCGAAATCAGCCGAGATCACCTGGGCGGCGCCGCCGCTGGTGATGTCGATATCGACGATGAACCGCTGATCGGGTCCGTCGATCTTGTACATCGCGTGGGTGTTGAAGTCGAGCTCGTCGCCGGCGACCTCGGCGATCCAGTAGTTATTGGCCGCGGGATCGAAGACGACGGCGCGTCTCCCCTGATAGGCCAGCGCATCGCTCTGAGCGTACATGATGTCCGAGGCGATCGCGCGGACGGCGGTCTGGATTCGGATGTTCTCGCTGCCTCGCACGTTCGGGATGACCAGGGCCGACGCGATACCCATCAGGACGAGCACAACCATCAGCTCGAGCAGTGTGTACCCGCTCCGCTTGGTTGCCCCGCCCCGGTTGGACACACGCGCGTTCATCGGATCATTCCTTTCCTTCGGCCTTGGGCGCCGGGAAATTCGTCACCTCGACACGGAGTCGGCCCTTGAGCCGGTCGTCGATCTGGGTGAGCTTGCGGTCGATGTCCTTGAGTTCCGAGATCATCTGGCGGCGCTGATCGATTGGATTGGCCAAAGAAACCGCTTCGGGCTGGTATGAGACCGGGATGACCCGGGTCAACGGCTCTGCAGGCTGCGGATCGTTCCCAAAGATCCGCTCACCAACGTCGACGGCCAAGAGCCCGGCGATTGCCGCAAGGAGAACCGTCTGGAGTCGTGACTTACCGCTTGTGTTCTGGTTCGACATGGCGCCCCTCGCTGGCGGCCTGGCCGCCCTGATCCGGAACTGGCTGTTCCGATTGGTTTCGATCTCGAAAGTACGGCCGGCCCTTTCGGGCCGACCGCATTGCGTTGCGTTCAGACAGCTTGCGAATTACTCGGCGTCAACCCACGGCTCGCCGGCGTTATCGTCTGCCGGGTCGCGGTAGTTCTCGTTGAACGAAGCGGCCCAGATCTCGCCGGTGTCGGCGTTGTAGAACCAGCCCACGTCGGTGTCAGCCATGGCCTCGTCGATGCCGTCCACACCGGTCGAGTCCGTCGCGGTGATCTGCGACGAGTTGGTGCGGGGGTTGACCGGAGCGGCCTGCAGGAGCTGGGCGCCGATCATGGGTGCCCAGGTAACGGTGCCGTCGGTGTTGCCTTCGACCAGTGCCGGGAAGTCGTTGGTGTCCGACTGGGCCCGGAAGAGCTGGATCTGGGTGCGAAGCGTCCGCAGCTGGGTCTCGACGTTGCCCACCTGGGCTTCGTCCGATGCGTTCACGAACTGAGGGATGACCACCGCGGCAAGGATGCCCAGGATCACAACAACGATCAGAATTTCAACCAGCGTAAATGCACGGTTCAGCTTGGCTCTCATGAGCACGTTCCTCCTTAAAGCGTCGGTGCGAGTAACCCCGATGCCACCCGTCGAGTGTTATGCGCCCGTCGAACACTCGACGAAGCCGGCCTCACCCCCGCTCGCTCGGGATCTCCAACGAGGCCAACCACACGATCGGATACGTCCACGCCGGGCTTTGGGCTTGTTCCGCGCTGTTTTCATTCAATGCGTCCGACTGTGCGATCTGCGCACGTAAAAGCAGTCTGGGCTGCCCTTATGGACAGCCCAGACTCTCACAGTTGCTGAGTTATTGGCTCATCCGCGGCGTCCGAGAACGCACACGCGATTCACTGGCCAGCAAGAATCAGGCGGACAAGGTCGCTCTGAGAGACGCCAAGCGCCCCGATGACTGTCGCTGCAGCGGTCGCTTCCTGGTCATCACCCGTCGCTGAGAGCTCCACGATCTGCTCGGTCAGAGGGGCGCTGATCATGTTGCCGTGACGGCGAGCCGAGCCCGCGAGCTTGTAGAGGAGTTCGATGCGCTCCGACCCGCTGGCGGCGAGCGAGGCCTCGGCCAGCGTGCTCTGGGCCGTGGGCCTTGCGATCCGGCTGAGCACCTCGGCGACCTCGATCCGCACGGGACCCGTGGTCTCGTTCATCGCTGCGATCAGGCTGACCGTGGCGTCGCCGACATCGAGCACCGCGTTCTCGGCAACCGCGAGGTCACGCAGAGCCGCGAGGGAACGCATCGCGAACGTGGTCGCTTCGTCGGCTTCGATCACGCCACCAGCAGCGACGTTGACCAGATCCGTGACCGCGGCGGTCATGGATGCCTCGTCGATCCCGAAGGACCGGATCATGATCGAGTTGTCGCTGCCGTGCACGCGACGCAAACGGGGCAGCTCATCGGTGGCGACCAGCGACAGGACCGGCGCAGCCGAGAGCTTGGAGCTCGAACGCACCGCGTCGATCAGCGGCTCGGTCTGCTCACGCCCGGCCTGGGTCACGATCAGGTCCACACCCGGAACCTCTGCGATGGCCTGGGCGAGCTCGCTGACCTTGCTCCCAAAGGGAAGGACCTCGTAGCCCATGCCCTCGAGCACGCGCCTGGTCGAGCGGTACTGCTCGTCGGCCTCAGCAATCACCAGGGCGTAGCTCGTGCCCGCAAAGCGGATGGAGCTGGCCAGGATCGGCACGACTCGCTGAGAGCCCTGGAATCCGGAGCGAGGCTGCGAAGAAGCGATCGCCAGAGCGGCGTCGTACTGCACGCGTCGGCTCGGGTAATTCAAGGCTGCCACAAGCGGGCTCTGCCCGGACTGGCGGTCCCAGATCAGACCGGGGCCAGCCGTCCGCTCGATCGCTTCAACAGCGCGCCGTGCCAGACGGGTGTCGCGGTCATCAAGGGCCCGACCCAGAACGATCTCGCTGACGATCGGTCCGGAGGCCACGGCGTAGTACATCGCTTCACGCATGGAGGGCGGGTAGGCGGGGTTGTCGTAGCCGGCGGACTCGTCGATCTCACGCGAGAAGTTCGCGGCAACCCAGAGGCCAAGGGCCGCGGGGCCCTGCGAGCCGAGCTCCATGGCGCGCTCAGAGAGACGCATCGCCATGGCTTCGTTGTACACGCGGGTTTCGATCGCGGTGGGGATCAGCCCGATCGCGGGGTCGTAGTTCCAGAGGAGCTGGAAATCCTCGCCCGGGAAACTCGTCAGCTCTTCGCGCTCGTCGTAGTAGCCCTCGCCCAGCTGGCGGTAGAGCTCGGCTGTGCGGGTCCCGCGGACGCCGAGGTTGTCCAGCGCCCGTGCGCAGGCGGCGCGGACGGGGTCGCTCAGTGACTTGTCATGGAGTTCGGAGATGTACGGAGCCGCGGCGGAGTAGCCGAGCTGACCGAGCACATTGACGATCTGCTCCTGGCCTGCCGGGTCGATATCCATGAGCGAGACTGAGAGCGGGATGACCGGGGCGCGGCCTGACTCGTTGAGCAGACGCTGCACCTGCGTGCGCAGCTGCACGTCGGTGCGCTGGAGCATCGCGTCGATGAGCTGGGGCATCGCGTACTCGCCCGCGGCCTTGAGGCGCTCGCGGGCGTAGAGACGCTCGCGGAGCCCGCCGGTGAGGCCTTCGATGTTGCGTTCGATCTCGTTGGGATCGCGTGCGCGCTGGAGGCGCCCGTCGCCCAGCATGGAGACGATTTTGGCAGCCAGCGGCTCGATCTCGGTCCGTCGGAGTGCCTTGGCGAGGGCTTCGTCGAGCTCGTCCTGGATGCCGGACTCTTCGACGAGTTCGAGCATCTCACGCGGGGTCATGCCCTGAGCGAGGATCTCGAGTGCCGTGCCCGCGGCCGCGTCGGCCTGATGCACGTTCACGTAGAAGATGAAGTCGCGCAGCTGGGACTTCAGGTCAGGTTCTTCGTTCTGAGCCGAGGCCAGACCCGAAAGACCAAGCGTCATGCAAATGCCTGCTGCAAGAAGCAACCGCACTGATCGATTCCAATCCATCCGCACGCCTCAACTCCAGGTGGCTGGGATTGGAGGAGATGACTCGGGCACGCCCGCGGGCCGCCATGCCCATGCATCTTCCAATCTGTGCCTCGGTGCCAACCTCACTACCACTGCAGAGGACTCCATGCCCCCTGGCGGTCGTCGCCACGCCCCGCGTGCGACAGATCAGCCTAGGCAAGGTACCCGCTCCGGTGCCCATCCGTCAATCGGGGGGGTCCATGTTCGTGTGATCCACGAGAGCCCTTCCAAGGTCCGAATAGCCTCAATCCTGATCTGAGCCTCACAGAGTGATCAAGCCGCCCCCCTCTTGGACCGATGCCAAGCCGGGTACGAGGTCTGTCCCGGTCGTATGGGCCGGGCCTTGTGGCGCGATGGCTCGGGCTGAGACCCGCTGGCTGAGGTGAGATCAATGCCGATCGACAAGGACGTGCTGACGACGGGAGAGGTCGCCAAGATCTGCAATGTCGCCCCGCGAACCGTTTCAAAGTGGTTCGATTCCGGGTCGCTCAAGGGATACCGCATCCCCGGATCGAAGGACAGACGCATCCCGGTGCCAGAGCTCGTCAAATTCATGAAGGCCCACGGCATCCCGCTCGACGGGATCACCGGGGGACGAACGCGCGTGCTGATCGTCGACGATGATGTCGATGTGACCAACACGCTCAAGGACGTGCTCCTGGAACGCACCAACTACGAAGTCCGCACCGCCAGCTCCGGATTCGAAGCGGGCATGGAGTGCGAACGCTTCCGCCCGCACGTGCTGCTGCTGGACCTGCACCTCGGCGACAACAACGACGCCGACCGCGTAGCCAACCTCGTGCACACCTCGGACAACCTGCAGATGACCAAGATCGTCCCGATGAGCGGCAAGCTCACCGACGGACAGGCCGCAGCTCTCTCGAGCAAGGGTTTCGAAGGTTTCCTCCGCAAACCCTTCCAGGTGCGTCAGGTCGTCGAATCGATCGAGTCCGCAACCGCGATGGTCTACTAAAGCGAATCACACTGCTTCATCGAACGCGACAGGCGGGCCTCGGCTCGCCTGTTCGTTTTTTACCCGAGCCGCACGAGGCGCTTCCGCGTCGGAGCGTCAAGGATCGACTGGGCATCGCCCAGCCAGCGCCTGGCATCGGTGTAATAGCCCGCGGTTGGCTTGAGCTCGCCCAGTTTCTCCGAGAAATACCGGTTGAAACGCGCCATCGCAAGCTCCCGAGTGAGCTTGGCGAAGATCGAGGCGCACGCAACGGGCAGGTGGGCGGCCTCGGAATCGATCTCGAACATGATGCGCGCATCGCCCTGCCAGCCCTCGAGCTTATAGATGCTGCGCTCGTTCGTCTCCATCAGACAATGAACGCGCGTGCCGGGCAGCTCACGCTCGATCAGGTCCGCATACCGCATGCGAGCACCCAAGCGGTCGCAGACGATGCGGACATCGTCCCCCGATGCTCTGAACCGGCGCTCGATCGTGCGCAGGTGCGTCCCGATCGCGCCCGCGGTCACCTCGGATTTGGTCCCCTCGGCCCGGACAATCTGGTTGAAGCGCTTCTCCCCCACCGCGATACAGGCCATTTCCTCCGCCGCGACGCCCGCCTCACCCAGCGCCGTCCCGAGCACGTTGGTCGCGATCCCGATCTCGCCCTCGCTCAATCCAAGCGGCAGCCGGATCGCCTTGCCCGCGTACCAGGGCTCTTTGGGGAGCACGGCACCCAGAGCCGCAAAGAGGTGCGCATCGTCCGGGACGCTCACACCCGCGGTGCCCATGAGGGTCAGCGCTGCCCGCTCCAGATGGGTCAGCGGATGGCGGGTCTTGGATTGGTTGGAGAGCTTGAGCTGCTTGGAGTCCGCGATGACGACCCGTCCGCGTTTGTCTGCGCGGTGTTCCTTGAGACTCCGGCACACGCCGGCGCCGAGCAATTCCCAGAGGTCGGGCGTGTGGGCCTGGCCCTGCCAGTTCTCGACGCGGAAACAGGCCAGGCCCACGCAGAGTGGGCCGAGCATCGGGCCGTAGCCCGCTTCATCGATGCCGCAGGAGATCAGGGGCATGGCATCCGAGCCTACACGGTCCGCCCCAAAACGACCCGCGGCTGGCCCGGAGGCCAGCCGCGATGCCTGTCAGTTGAATGCGGATGAGAGGACTTGAACCTCCACGGGGTTTTACCCCCACTAGGACCTGAACCTAGCGCGTCTGCCAATTCCGCCACATCCGCAAGGCGGGGCGATCCTAGGACCGCCCCGGCCCCTCTTCCATTTCATGTATCGCCCAATCGGCAAACGAATCGACACACGATCAGGCCTCGGCAAGCTCTTCGTCAGCCTCGGCGCCCTCGCCCTCCTCGGCTTCCATCTGGGCCAGACGCTCCAGCACCTTTTTGGGGAGCTTCGCCTCCAGCACCGCGCCCCGGATCTCCTCGAACAGGTCCTCGTTCTCCGCGAGGAACCGCTTGGAGGCCTCGCGCCCCTGGCCCAGGCGCACGTCCTTGTAGCTGAACCACGCGCCGGCCTTGTCGGCGATCCCGGACTCGACCGCCAGGTCTAGGAGATCGCCCGAGGAGCTGATCCCCTCGTCGTACATGATGTCGAACTCGGCGTCGCGGAAGGGCGGGGCGACCTTGTTCTTGACGACGCGGGCGCGGGTTCGGCTGCCCACGGTCTGGTCGCCGTCCTTGATCGCGCCGGTGCGCCGGACGTCGATGCGGACGGAAGAGAAGAACTTGAGCGCCCGCCCGCCCGGGGTCGTCTCGGGCGAGCCGAACATGACGCCGATCTTTTCGCGGATCTGGTTGATGAAGATGACCGTGACCTGGCTGCGTGCGATGACGCCCGTCAATTTGCGCATGGCCTGCGACATGAGGCGGGCCTGCAGGCCGACAGCCGCGTCGCCCATCTCGCCCTCAATTTCCGCCCGTGGGATCAGAGCCGCGACGGAGTCGACGACGATCAGATCCACCGCGTTTGAGCGCACAAGAAGCTCGACGATCTCGAGCGCCTGCTCGCCCGAGTCGGGCTGGCTGACGAGGAGCTGGTCGATGTCCACGCCGATCTTCTTGGCCCACGACGGGTCGAGCGCGTGCTCGGCGTCGACGAACGCGGCCACACCGCCCCGCTTCTGCGCCTGGGCCGCGATGCTGAGGCAGACGGTGGTTTTGCCCGAAGATTCCGGGCCAAAGACCTCGACGATGCGCCCCTTGGGGATGCCCTTGCCTCCCAATGCGAGGTCGAGGCTGATCGAGCCGGTGCTGATACCGGGGATGCTCAGGTAAGCCTCCTCGTCGAGGCGCATGATGGCGCCCTGACCGAAGGTTTTTTCGATCTGGGAGATGGTCCTTTTGAGGACATCCTGGCGGGCGTTGTCGGTGGTGGTCTTGGCCTGCATGGTCTTTGCGGGGCCGGAATTACGCTTGGCCATATCGGTGGCCTCCTTTGTGCTGCGTCAGTGGTCGGCGGATGGCGGCCCCCGTTCTGTGACGGGCGGTCGGTCCACCGGCTGGCGCCGGTCCCGATGCGGGGCCGGGGGTTCCTCAATCGGAGCCCTCTCGGGCCGGGGGCGGCATCGGTCGCGTGCCCGGCGGGCGAACACTACCACCGCTGGGATCGGTCTGTCAATGTTTGGGGCGAACAAAGGCAAGATATCCACAATTTGAGATAAGGAGCCCCGGGCGTGAGCACGCGGGGAGAGAGGCATAAGGCACTAGGCATTGGGCACTAGGCATTAGGAATGGCGTGAGGAAGCAACCCGTGGCGGAGGCTTCCAGCCTCCGCGTCACCTGCCTTTGCCCTGGTGGGAGCGGCGTCCCGCCGCCCATGTGTGCGATCAATGAAACATCATCGATGGGCGACGGGACGCCGCCCCCACTTCAAACAGCAAAACGCACACCACGCAACAGGCCGATCCCGATTCCCGTATCTTGCATGGAAGCAGCAATTCGGAGGACTGCCATGCGACGTGCGGGGTTTACGATTATCGAATTTTGTGTGCTGATCGCTTTCGTTCTCGTTCTCGTTCTTGTTGCCGCCGCCGTGATCATTCCGACGCTTTCTATGAAAAAGACAACCGCATCGATGTTACGAGACGCAACTCAGCAGCGCAACATCCACTCTGCGTTTGTGCTGTGGGCGGAGAGCAACGATGACAATTATCCACTCCCCTCCGTCGTCGACGTCGATAACTACACCGTTTCAGAGCTTGGCCGGGCCAAGGACACCACGGCAAACATCATGTCTATATTGGTGAGCGAAGGCTTCATCACCCCAGAGTTGCTCGTGAGTCCGTTCGATCGGAAGTATGACAGGATCAGGACGTACGACGACTACGAAGTCGAACATCCGTCTGGTGCCGTGGACCCCGAGAGGGCCCTGTGGGACCCAAAGCTCTCGGCAGATTTCACTTCCGAGGCCGCTGGCAACATCAGCTACGCGCACCTCATCCCACAGGGGTTGCGGCTCGATGAGTGGAAGTTTACCTCTAAACCTGACAAGGTGATTCTCTCCAACCGAGGGCCTGAATTACGTTTAATTGAACATGATAATGGTGAATTCACAACACACTTTGCGACACCGACAACAAGAACAACTAGGTTCTTCACGGATTCTGAGTTCAGGAATAAGGATAACTGGTGGTCTGGTAACATTGCGTACAACGACAATCATGTTGAATACGGTCAGTTCATGTATGCCGACAACAAGCCAGTCGGTACCCCATATGACAACCCCCGCCTCAAGCTCCCACAGGACGACGGCTCCACGCTCGACATCCACGACGTGATGTTTGCCGACGAGCGGGCGCCTGAGGGCAAGGACAGTTGGCGCGAGGCCTACGACGCCAACCAGTTCCTGGGCATCTTCACCACCGCCGGCGAGAACCGGGAGGACTTCACGGCGATCTGGGATTGAGGGGGAGAGGCACTAGGCACTGGGAATAAGGCACTAGGAAGAGCAATGCATGTTTCGCCTCGACCGAATGCCTAATGCCCAGTGCCTGCTACAACGCCCTAAGCTTGCCTCATGCCCGAAACCAGCAAGCTCCAGAGCGTCACCAACGAGTTCCTCGCCCAGGAAGCCGTCATCCGCGAGGGCGGCGGCTCCAAGGCCATCGAGCGTCAGCACGCCAAGAACCGCCTGACCGCCCGCGAGCGGATCGATCGCCTTGTCGACCCCGGCTCGTTCTTCCAGGAACTCGGGCTCTGGTGCGCCTTTGAGATGTACAAGGAGCACGGCGGGGCCCCGGCTGCGGGCGTCGTGACGGGTATCGGGCGGGTGCAGGGACGCCTGCACATGGTGATCGCCAATGACGCGACCGTGAAGGCGGGGGCGTTCTTCCCGATGACGTGCAAGAAGATCATCCGCGCCCAGCACATCGCGCGGATGGCCCGGCTCCCGCTCATCTACCTCGTCGACTCGGCGGGCGTGTACCTGCCCTTGCAAGAAGACGTGTTCCCCGACACGGACGACTTCGGGCGGATCTTCTATCTCAACAGCCGGATCTCCGCCGAGGGGATCCCGCAGATCTCGGCGATCATGGGCTTCTGCGTCGCCGGGGGCGGGTACCTGCCCGTCCTGTGCGACACGCTCCTCATGACCGAGGGCTCGGGGCTGTATCTGGCGGGGCAGGCGCTCGTCAAGGCCGCGATCGGGCAGGAGGTCACCGACGAAGAACTCGGCGGCGCCTCCATGCACGCGAGCATCTCGGGCACGATCGACTTCAAGGAGCCCGACGACGAGGCGTGCCTGCGCCGCGTGCGCGAGTTGGTGGGGAAGTATCCGTCGACCAAGAGCAACACAAGCGAAGGCTCGCCCTCGTTCCGACCGGGGAGCGACGTCTACGCCCTTTTCACCGACAAGCCCGGCGAGCAGTACGACGTCCGCGACATCCTCGCGTGCGTCGTCGACTCTCGCACCGCCCCCAATGCCGAGGGGCACGAATCGCTTGAGCCCGATCTCGACGAGTACAAGGCCGACTATGGCCAATCGCTCTGCTGCGCCTACGCCAGGATCGGCGGGCACCCGGTGGGCATCGTCGCCAACCAGGGCAAGCTGACGGATCGCTCGCTGCCAGGCGGGAAGGCGGGCCCGAGCAAGTCGACCAACATGCCGCGCGTAATCTACGACGACTCGGCGGACAAGGGCGCCCGGTTCATCATGGACTGCAACCAGCGCAGGATCCCGCTCGTCTTCATGCACGACACGACCGGCTTCATGGTCGGACGCGACAGCGAGCAGGGCGGCATCATCCGCTCGGGCGCCAAGCTCGTCAACGCGATGAGCAACTCCGTTGTGCCCAAGATCGTCGTCATCACCGGTGCCAGCTACGGCGCGGGCAACTACGCCATGTGCGGGCGCGCGTTCGAGCCCTTCATCAGCCTCGCCTGGCCCGGCTCGCGCTGCGCTGTCATGGGCGCTGCTCAGGCCTCGGGCGTCTTGGCGATGATCGAAGAACGCAGCCGCCAGCGCAAGGGCGAGGAGATCGATAAGGAAACGCACGACGCGATTCTTGACGCCGTCCGCGCGGGCTACAACGAGCAGCAAGACATCCGCCACGGCGCCGCGCGCGGCTGGGTGGACCGGATCATCGAACCCCACATGACCCGTGAGGAACTGATCGGCGCGATCGAGGCATCGAGGCAGGGATGGGATGATTCTGTGGAGTTCAGGACGGGTGTTTTGCAGACGTAATACATTGACTTTTCCATCGATTCAACAAGGAATTATCGATGACTCTCTTCAAAGGCATTGCCTTCTGTCTTGCGGTGTGTGTTCTTTCGTTGCCGGGTGCCGCTGCGGGCCAGGCGGAGCATTCATCCGATGAGGTCCGGATTGTCCAGACCACCGGCTTCTCGTTTCCGGAACTTGGTGACGAGATTCAGTTGGTGGCGACCGAGATCTCCAATGGCGTTCTGTACACGCTCGACGTCCGTCGTGAGATTCAGAGCGATCCCAATCGTTTTTCCGACGGCGTACCGCTTCTCCGTCTCACTCAGACGATCAGGCCTCTGGCTGAGCTCGGAACTGTCGATGACCTTCAGCAGGCGGTGCTGTCGGACGCGTATGGGCTCATTGACAAGACCCTGAACCCGTCGCCCGAACCGCCACAGGTACTGACCCGGGAAATCATGGGTCAGGTGCGAGCCGGGCAGGCGTTCCGCGCGACGTTCGGCCTCGATGCAGACGCGGCAGACGCGTCCATTGCGGGCATGGTCGAGTGTTACGCGTTCGAGCACGAAGGCAGTGGCATCGCGGTGATTCTCAAACATACCGACACCGTGGCACAAACGAAGGCAGAGGACGAGGAGCATCTCGATTCGATCCTTGGGAATCTGGCCATCAAGCCGGTGACACTCCTGACTCCTTACACCTACACAATCGCTGGCGTGCCGGTGTCGCTGCCGCTAGGTTCGCGTGTCACGGAAACCCAACAAATCAGCGAGTCTGCGATCCGAGCGAACGTTCAGCTTGGCACCGGTTCGCTCGCTTTGTTCCTGGCACGAATCGCACCCGGGACGGCTGATGCCGCTCTGGGTGAGTTGCTCCGGCAGCACGTGGAGCAGATCGAAGTTGCCGTGAGGGAAAGCACCGGGGATTACAAAGTCATTTGGGATTCTCGCACCGCTCTGCCTCCGGGTCCCGGCAAGTCTCAGCCATTGCTGGCAACGGCCTATCTTGTCGACACCCCGACAGGACCTGTCTACAGCCTCTTTTGCGGCAACGCCATGAATGAAATCGCGATCACAGGCACTTTCACGCTCAGCCCTGAATCGCCCGAACTCGCACACAAGTACCTGCAGATTTTCACCGACGGCTTTCTTAGTGAGAACAATGCGATGCAATACGGGAGCGATTTCCTCGCGTTCCCGGGGCACGAGATCACGCTGCCGGGAGACTTTCACGTTGGCCAGACGATCCGCAATGATGAAGGCGAGATCGAGGCCGTACTGGTCAATCTCATCGGACCGGTCATCGCAGAAAATGTCCTGAATAGCGCCGGCAGTCACCGTTCGTTTACAATGATCAGCACGATCAAGCCGGGAGACGAGGCGGCATTGGAGACTCTGCACGCTCGCGTCTGCGAGCGGCTCAGCCTCGCGGCGCTCGACAAACCACTGCCGGACGATGCCCCGGCGCCGGACCTCGGCGAGGCGTTTCGAGTCTTTGCGGACGGACCGGGGAGCCGTGAGTATTTGCGGAACACATTTATTCCTGTTTCTGTAAACAAACTGGATCCGATCATTGTCAGCTCCAGCTTACTCCCCGAGGATTCCAGCGGCGTGCGCCTGATGATGACGAGCGTATCCAACACGATGATGGTCGACGACGAGATGGCGATGACCGAGTGGCTGATCACTCAGATCAAGCCACGCACGAATTCGGGGCGATTCACCCTTGACTTTGGGGTGCTCGTCTACGACCACCTCAGGGTGCCCCTGACCGTAAAGAGTTTTGACGTCGAGAACTACGTTTTCACTGAGTTCCAGGTGGGCGGCGAGTGGGTCGAAGTTTATACATACGGAAGCGATCCACGCAATGAGGTTCTCTCCTCGCGTGTGCTCGCAGGCAGGTATTTAAAACTGATCTGGCGCAACGCCACGTTTCAAGATGAGCACGATCTGTACCCGAAGGATTCTGAAAACCTGATTGAAACAAGCGTCGGACGTCACAACGCGGTCATGTTCCAAGCCCACCTTCCCGGCAAGGACTCGGACCCCACACGCTCTCGCTCAACGGACGCAAGGATTCGCTGCTACGGCATTGCGCACGGGGACAAGTATTCTGTGATCAAAATGCGACAGTACGAGAACTTCGATGACGCACGCTTTGACCGTATTATCAAGATGTTTGAGAGTATAAACTGAAATCGACATGATATCCGGACGATTTCACCAACGATTCCAAAGAGAGATGCCACACCATGCGACGCCTTGCCCCGATCGGACTCGTTCTCGCTGCCTCGCTCTCGATGCCCGGGTGCATCATCTGGGACGCCTACGAACAGCTCGAGCTGGCCAACCAGCAGCTCGGTGAGATCAACTCCAACCTCACCGAGATCGACGGGAACCTCCAGCAGATCGATGCTAAGCTGGCGACCATCGACGCGAACCTGAACACGGTCGATGCCTCCCTCGCTGAGATCCAGCCCATGCTCGTGCAGATCGACGAGCACCTGGCCTCGCTCCGCAAGACGATCAACAACATCGACTCGACGATCCCCTTCCTCAAGCTCTCAGGGGACGATGACGAGGAGAAGGACGCACTCGAAACCGGCGAAGACGACCAAGCCGTTCCCGTCGAGATCGAAACCGACCCATCGCTGAGCCCCACCGAAGAGTAAGAGGATTCAGTCGAAGACCCCGCCGAAGAAAATGACCAGCCCTGAGCATGCGGGCACTGGCGCAATGCGCTGAGGGCGGATAAAGTCCGGGCATGAATCAGATCTCTGTTGTCGTGATGTTGCTGGTGGCGTTCATTGCCGCCGGCCCTGTCTTCGCGCAGGAAAAAGCGAAACAGGAAGCCATCCTCGGCTTTGCCTGGGATTTGGCAGAGGGCGTGCCCGCGACGCAGGAGCGCACGGACTCGTCCTCGATGGTCTTTACGCACTCAGTCTACCGCGTGGACGGGACGGGCCAGGCGATCGAGGCGGACAGCAAGGGGCCCTTCATGCGCCTCTCGCAGACGATCCGCCCGATGGCGGAGCTCGGCTCAATCAACGATCTGCAGGCCATGGTCATCACCGACGCCAAGGTGCTCGCGAACTATCTTGGCACTCCCGACGAGAGCATGACGATCTTGAACTGCTCGCGGACCATCGCGGGCGAGCTCTATGAAGGCAAAGCGGTGCGTGCAATCATCCGACCCGGCCCGACCAAGGGCGACCACCTCTGGGGCGCCTACGAGTGCTACGCCATTGAATACGAGGACCGGGGCATCGGCGTGCTTCTCAAGGTCGCGACCTCGGATGACGACGAGATCGCCACAGACTTTGGGCACGCCAAGGCGATACTTGAGAACGTTCGATTCAACGCCGTCCACCCGCTCGATGCTTACACAAAGAGTATTCACGGCGTCGATTTCCGCCTGCCCCTCGCATCGAAAGTCTCGAACATCACGAAACCAGCAGAGAACTCAGGCATCGCAGATATCAATCTGGATGGTGCAGCGGCAAGACTCATCGTTGTGAACATCGGCAACACTGCCGAATCAGACGCTGTTTATTCTTCACTGGCCAAGCAATTCGAAAGCGAGAACCGCACAGGTATCAAGAACGGCGGGGAAGGCGTCAAGCTCATCACCGACAGATGGCTCAGGTTCGCGACTGGCAACAATCCCATTCTGATCAATGCACCTGTCTTTGTGTACTCGAACAACGGCGAACTCGTGTTCAACACGGTGCTCTCGAGCCGCAAAGAACTCGCACTATTCGCGAGCGTGACCGTTTCCCTTGCGGACCCCGATGTGGCAGCCACCATCCTGAGAACATTCGGATCTGGGATGCAGGGTGACAAGAACAACGATTTCCAGAGAGTCTCGACACGTTTCGCACCCGGGATGACTCTGGAACTCTCGTCCTCTGTCACACTCCATCCGGTCATCCGTGACGGACTGATCGAAGTCCATGGCACGGCGCAATTCAATATCCTGCAGGACCGAATCGACAACATTCGCAGCGGCAAACCCTTTACCGCGATCGGCCTGATCGAAACCGACGAAAAAACAGAGCATCTGCACAAGCTCTACGTCGATGGTCTCTTCAGCATGAACGACGCTCGTGACGACAAACTCCTCGAACGCGATGAAGACGGAGCCACACGTATCGAGCCGAATCCTTCTCTTGGTATCACCCGTCCCTGGCTGCGGACAGAACTGGTTGACGCCGGCGAGAACGCCACTGCGATGGACAACATCAGCATCTCCACTGCGATCGTTGATCTGCCCGACTCGCCGAAGCGTCTCGTCGTGCACAGTGTTTCGCCAACCCCTCTTCGCGGCATCGAGATGGGCATGACCGAAACCATCATTGCCAGCGTGACACCGCTCAAAGAAGGCGAACGCCACAGCATCGGCGCTCTCGAACTCGCGGGCGAACTGGCCCAGCAGAACTGGTTCGCAAACTTCGACGAATCCAACGGCAGTACAACGTACTCCGCATCGCTGGGCGATATCAGCGTTCGCGCCATCGTGCAGAACAACGATCCGCGGAACAGCGTCCTCTCGGCGCAACTGCTCGCCGACAGACACATGCGGAGCGAATACCACTGGGTCTCATACGAAGGCGAACGCGAGGCGTATCCCGAAGAATCCGAAGGCCTCACCGAGACCACGATCGCCGGCCACAAGGCACTCATGTTCCAGCAGCACGTCACCGGCACCGACGACGGCGGGACCGGACTCCGCAGGGAATCCGTCACCATTCGCCTCTACGGCATCAGTCACGGCGAAGGCTACACCACCATCTCTATCGTTCAGAAAGACAACTTCGACGACAGCCGAATCGAAGACATCGCCGACATGTTTCTCGCTCCACAGAAGTAAACCCCAATTCGAATCGGCAGCATGTACACCACCGACCAATCCGTCCGCTCGCTCGGCCCCGTGCGTCTCATCTTCGCGACGCTGGGCGGGGCGTGGCTGGCGATGGTCGCCGGCTATATCGATGCCGTGTTCTTCAAGCTCGCCGGCACCGCGGTTACGCACGTGACCGGGAACGCGGCACTCTTCAGCGCGGACGCGTCCGTTTCCAAGTTTGACAACGCCGCAAGGCTGGGCATGCTTATCGGTTGCTTCGTTCTCGGGGCGATCCTCTCGGGCGTCATCGTTGGCACGCCAAGCCTGCGCTCGGGTCGGCGTTACGGCGTCGTGCTCATGATCGAAGGGCTCCTGCTCGCGGCCTCGGCTCTCACGTTTGAATCGAACCACTGGGCTGCCGCCGCCATAGCCGCCACTGCCGCGGGACTCCAGAACGCGATGGCATCGACGTACATGGGCCTGATCGTTCGGACCACGCATCTGACGGGCGTTGCCACCGATATCGGATTCCTCATCGGGTGTGCGTTGCGCGGGCGACGCTTCGAACTCTGGCGCCTGGGCCTGCTCGTCCTGCTGATGGCAGGGTTTGTCGCTGGCGCGCTGATTGGGTCGCTTATGGCGGGCGAGCTCGGATCGCGGGCGCTGTGGGTCGTGAGCGGCAACGTCCTGGTTGTGGGCGGTACGTATTGGGTGTGGCGCAAGCGCCATCCGGGATCCTGAACTAGACTGCGGCCATGAAGCCTGCACCACTCTTTGTGTCGTTTCTGTGTGCCATGATCGCCTCGCTAGCGCTCGGGCAAGCCGAGCGACCGAACATCCTGCTCGTGATCACCGATGACCTCGGCTGGCGCGAACTCGGGTGCTACGGGCAAGAGGTTATCCGCACACCAAACATCGATCGGCTGGCCTCGGAAGGCATGCTCTTGACGCAGGCGTACTCGGGCTCGTGCGTGTGTGCACCGACACGCAGCACGCTCCACACGGGCCAGCACACCGGGCACACGCCCATACGCGACAACAGGGAGATCCAGCCCGAGGGGCAAGAGCCCCTGCCCGCGGACACGGTGACGTTTGCCGAGATCATGCGGGACGCGGGCTACACCACGGCGTGCGTGGGCAAGTGGGGTCTCGGTGCACCCGGGTCCGTGGGCGAGCCGACGAGCCAGGGATTCGATCACTTCTTTGGCTACCTCTGCCAGCGCCACGCGCACAACTATTGCCCGACCTACCTCTATCGCGATCAGGACCGCATCGAACTCGAAGGCAACACCGAACGCAACCTCTGGGGCGAGGTCTACGCCCCAGACCTGATCCGCGATGAGGCGATCAAGCTGATCCGCGAAGCGGGTAAGAAACCCTGGCTCATGGTGTACGCCACGCCCGTGCCGCACCTGGCGCTGCAGGCCCCGTCCGAGGAGATCGAGCCCTACCTGGGAATCGACGAGCACCCCTACGACGGCAAGAAGGGCTACCTCCCCAACGACACTCCCCGCGCGACGTACGCCGCGATGGTGACACGCATGGACAAAGATGTCGGCGCACTGCTCGCGACCATCGACGATCTGGGCGTGCGCGAGAGCACCATCGTGATCTTCACGAGCGACAACGGCCCGACGTTCCGACTGGGCGGCGCTGACTCGGACTTCTTCGAGAGCACGGGCGGGCTGCGGGGACGCAAGGGGAGTCTGTACGAGGGCGGCATCCGTGTGCCGCTGATCGTCAGATGGCCCGGACGTGTCGCGCCCGGGTCGACGAGCGACATGGTCAACGCAACCTGGGACTTCTTCCCGACGCTGCTGGAGATGGCCAACCTGCCCGCGTACGACGGGGCGATCGACGGGATCAGCCTCGTCCCGGAACTGACGGGCCAGGCAAGGCCCGCGCGCACGACAGACATGTACTGGGAATACCCGTCAGCGGGCATGCAGGCGGCGCGGATCGGGCACATCAAGGGCGTGCGCAAGGGTCTCAAAAAAGACCCGGACGCGCCGATGGAGGTCTACGACCTTCTCATCGACCCGAACGAGCAGAACAACCTCGCCGAGGAATCCCCCGAAACAGTCGCGGAGCTCCGTGCGATCATGGACCGACGGGAACGCTCGCCCGTTGAGGCGTGGAACTTCGATTGAGGCTTATTCGTCGGTTTCGGGTTCGGGGATAGTGAAGGTTCCAAGATCGATCGGGCCGCCCAGGACACGGGTCATAATATCGCGATTGTTGCGTGCGACACCGTGATCATGTTCATACCGGACACGGACTGCACCCTGCATGAACTCATTCAGGGGCATGTAAGCCTGAGCCGTGGCGTGATGTTTGCCGTATGGAGCGACTGAGCGGGTAATTATTTCGCCTTGCTCGAATACAACGTATCCGCCGAGACCAATGGCAGGGTCAAGAGTTACTGTCGTACCAATACGATACATGATCCCCGGAACGCTCCCGGATTCTACAGCGGAATAGATCCTGACAACTTCAAAGTGGATGGGAAAAGCAGAGTCAATAGCTAGCGCAGCCGGATCTACTACGGGTAAATCGAGCTCTTCTGGTTCAACAACCTTGATCGTAAACGGAAAGCGATATGAGTGTTTGAGCGTCGCAAGTTTATCGAGCTGGTCGCTTGTTATGCCAGGCCATGTAGTGGCAACCAATTCCTCGGCGAAGTCAAACTCCAACTCCACGATGCCCCGGTGCATTCCCAGTTGCTCGGGGGCATCGAGACGTATCTGCACTTCCTCGGCCATCGAACGGTTGGGTACCGGACCGGAGTATCTTTGGACGATTGGGCCCCTTGACCGCATCGTGGCTGCCTGTTTCATTTCGCCTTGCTCATTCTCGAAGCAGATGCGAATCATCGGATCGATCCCAAAGCCGATGTTCCCGATGCCGCTGGGGATCAGTTTGCCCGCACGAGTATGGACACCGGCACTTACTGTGAGCGATTCACCGGGGTAATACCTGCCGTCGCCTTTTCCAATCGCGACGAGCTTGGCTTCGGTGAAAGCGTCATCCCACAGTCGCTCGATCTGCTCAAAGCTGAGCTCGTTGCGCCCCATCGCATGAGTGATGACCATCCATTGCTCATCGGGAAACACGCGCCACGTCTGCGCATGTCTCGCCAGCGCCGTCTTGACCAGACGCTCCTCAGCATTCTTCCCGAGTGTGCCGCCATCGATCCGATCGACAAGCTCATCCGTGGCTATGCTCGCCCGCAAATCGCCCAGCACATACGCCTCCGCCTGAAGCACGAACGCCGGCTTGTACTTCGTAAGTGGGAAGAATCCCGAGCGGTTCATGTGGTCGAGGCCGATCAGGGAGCCGCCGATGAGGGCCAGCCCGAAGCACCAGAAGATCGCTCGCCTCGGGCTCGGGCGTTGCCCCTTCACTTTGGATCTCGGCCGCGACAGATCCCGACCGCACTCCGGGCAGCGAGCGGGATCGGTCAGGCCCGCCAGGCAGAACCGGCACTTTCTGCAGTGTGGCTCGTCGCCTTTGCGGGGCCTGACGAACGCCCAGACCAGCACAAGCCCGCCGATGGCGCACACCAGAATGCCCAGCCAGTACTCCATGCGCGGAGTCTACCGGAAGATTGGCCCACTACGTACTGGCTGGGTTTCCGAATCCGCCCCATGCGTCCCGTGCGATCCGGGTCAACGGCTCTGCCATGCCCGATCAGTGAATCGCGATCTTCTTCGGCATGGCCTGGATGGACTTTGGCAGGCGGAGTGTCAAAACGCCATCCCGCAAGTCCGCCTTGGCCTGTGAATCATCGACCTGGCTTGGCAGGGCTACGCGCCTGGAGAGCGAGCCCTCTCTGCGCTCCTTGCGGTAGAACCGCTCGCCAGTTTCTTCGCGTTCCTCGCGATGGGTCGCGTTGATGCTCAGGACGCCGTCGTGGACCTCGACGTGCACATCTTCTTTGGCAAAGCCAGGCAGTGAAGCCCGGACCACAACGCTCGTCTCATCCTCCGAGACATCCAGCGCGAGCGTGCCCTCCTCGAAGACGGGAGCCAGTTCCATGATGAACGGGTCACGTCCGAGGAAACTCTGGAACACACGCTCGATGGGGCTGACGGGCATCGATTCACGCCTTGCAAGTTTGGTGGTCATGGTTTGGTTCTCCTTACTCTGACCGGTGCCTCCGGTCACCTGTCACACAGCAAGGCATGTGCCCGTGCCAAACCCTCGCTTCCCCTTGTTTCCCGCCCGAAGACGCCCCGTGGATGTGCAATGCTGGCAACGAGCATTCTGATGTGTGCCAATTTGACGCCCAGAGACAGCTCACCCGTTTGGGTGTCTTCGATTCAGGCGAAGCGCTCGGCTCACTCGCCCGCTTTCTCCCGCTGTGCCAGCTTGGCAACCTGCAGCTCCAGGCGCTTGATCTCGCGGACGAGCGAGTTCTTCTGCAGCTCCAGCCAGTACCAGAATTTGAGCGCCGAGAGCAGCAGGAAGGCCGTGAAGAACACAACCGTCCAGCGGATCAGCTCGTGCGTCTCGCTCGCCTGGTAGAGCTTGATCCCGCTGTAGATACAAGCAATGGTCAGGACGATCCCGCCCAGGATCGCCCAGACGATCATCAGCGCTGAGCGGGTCCGAAAGCTCTCGATCACCTGCATGGGCAGCGACGGCTCGCCCAGTCGATCGAACCACTCGCGGTCCTCGCTCGTCATCGCCTCTCGGATGGCCTTGTCGATGTCTGTCATGGTTCATTCCTTTCGATCAATACCCTGAGTTCGTTTCTGGCGTGATACAGCCTGCTCTTGACCGTGCCCTGCGGCACAGCGAATACCTCGGCCAGCTCTGCGACCGTCAGCCCGTCGACGTAGTGCAGAGCCAGCATTGCCCGTCTTTCCGTGTCCATCGAGCGGAGAGCCCCGCGGAGCGACTCTTCTTCGGACGCGTCGGGCTCGCTCGAATCGGGTGCGACCCGGTCGCTGTGCGCCCGGCGCAGGCGCACGTTCTGGCGCACAACATCTGCGCACTTGTTCGCCACGACGCGGAACGCCCACGCACGAAAGCGAGCCGGGTCGTCCAGCCTGCGCAGTGACTTTGCGATCGACATCCACGCCTCCTGGACCGCGTCCATCGCAGAGGCCTCGTCGGGCATCAGTCGGCACGCGTGACGTACCAGCCTTGGGTGCCAGAGACGGACCAGCCCCGCAAACGCCCGCTTGTCGCCCGTTTGCGCCCGGATCACGAGCAACTCCTGAGTGATCTGTGCGGGGTGTCGTGCCAATGCGGTCCTCCGCTCTCTGGTCGCTTGCCGGCGTGATCCGGTTCATTCCGAAGCCGAAAGAAACAATTAGGCCTGTGCCCTTGGTCCCAATATCCTTGCCCGCCTGTCAAGCCAGAGAGCTTGAACCGCCCGTTCCGCCCCGGCTTGAGAGCTTTCCCGCCGGGGGCTGGAATCCCGACCATCGCATCGCATTGTGCACTCCCAAGAGACGGGAGAAGTGCCATGCCTGCAGCGACCCAATCTGTTCACCTCCGAGACGACGGCATCGAAATCATCGACCGCGTCCGATACCACAAGGCGACCAGGCGTCCCATGCTGGCGCTGCGCCATGTCGGAGCCACCTCTCGCGAAACGGCTCACTACTCATCCGAAGCCGGGCTGATCCCCTCGCCTTACTCGTGGTGGCTCGAACGCCGGGGCATTCTCAAGCGCACCAGCAGCGGGAAGTACTGGCTCGACGAGCAGCGCCGCGAAGCACTCTCGGCGGGCATGCACATCCGGATGGCCATCTACCTCGCTGTCGCGGGCCTCTTCAGCGGCGCTTCGATGGCCATGGCCTCGGCAGGGCTCTAAAGAGCGAGCCCCTCTCAAGAGCGAGGGAAGCTTCTGATCCGACTCCGTTTTTTCGCCGGACCCCATTGCACAGGCAAGGGGCCCGGTTTCTGTGTCCCAAGCGCCCGGGCTTCGCCATACCATCCCGCGATGGCTGAACGCGTCCGCATCACCGAGGTCTCTCCCCGCGACGGGCTCCAGAACGAGCCCCTCCGCGCCGACAACGCTCCGATCCCCACTCAGGACAAGGCCCGGCTCATCCAGGCCCTGAGCGCCACCGGCGTCGATGAGATCGAAGTGACGAGCTTTGTCAGCCCAAGGTGGATCCCGCAGCTCGGTGACGCGCCGGATCTCTGCAAGCTCATCACCCGCGCCAAACCCCTTGGCCTCTCGATGAGCGCCCTCGTCCCGAACGAGAAGGGCATGCAGGCGCTCCTGGCCGCCAACGAATCGGTGGGCATGAAGCTGATCGACAAAGCCAGCGTCTTTACAGCAGCCAGCGAGTCATTCAGCAAGAAGAACACCAACGCGACCATCGACGAGACCATCGAACGGTTCAAACCGATCGTCCCCATGGCCCGCGATCACGGCCTGGCTCTGCGCGGCTATGTCTCCTGTGTGATCGCCTGCCCCTTTGAGGGCGTTGTCACACCCAGAGCCGTCCTCGATGTGTGCCTCAAGCTCCTCGAACTCGGCATGGATGAGATCGATCTTGGCGACACGATCGGCGCAGGCTGCACCGAGAACATGGCTGCCATGCTCTCCTGCGTGACCAGCGAGATCCCCGCGGAGAAGCTCGTCCTGCATCTCCACGACACCTTCGGCAGGGCCGCTGAGTGTGTGCGGGCCGCGTTGGCTCTTGGCATCCGTTCATTCGATGCCTCGGCCGCGGGTCTTGGCGGGTGCCCGTACGCCTCGACCGAAGCATCACGCGCGCCGGGCAACATCGCCACGGATCTGCTCGTTCGAACCGTGCACAGCGCCGGCTACGAGACGGGCGTCGATCTCGATAGGCTCGCAAACGCGAGCGGCGTCGCGCAGGAGATCACCTCGGGAGCGACCGCATGATCCGCACCGAGACGATTATCCACAGCGGCGCTCGCATCGCCCTGGTCCTGCTCGACCGCCCGGACAAACGCAACGCCCTGACGCCCGAGATGCTCGCAGGCCTCTGTGAAAGTCTCGAGGGTGCCCCGAACGACCACGACGCCATCGTGCTGGCGGGCGTGGGCAAGCTCTTCTGCGCGGGCTTTGATCTCTCGCTCTGCAAAGCAGATCCGGAAGGCTCGGTCATGCGCGCGTTGCTCACCGGGCTCAGCAGAGCCTGCACGATCATGCGCCGCACCGAGAAGCCCGTGGTCATCGGTGCCCACGGCGCCGCGATCGCAGGCGGCTGCGCCCTGCTCGGCGGAGCCGACGTGGTTGTCAGCGACCAAGACGCCAAGCTGGGCTACCCGGTCACCAAAATCGGAGTCTCTCCCGCGGTCAGTGCGCCCTTCCTCTCGCTCAACACAGCGCAGGGCGCCGCCCGCGAACGCCTGCTCCTGCCCGAACTCATCACGGGCCTGGAGGCCCACAGACTCGGTCTTGTCCACGAGCTCGTCGAATCACGCGAAGATGTCCGCATGAGAGCACTCGACATCGGCGCGATGCTCGCAAGCAAGCCCCCGCACGCCTACGCCGCGACGAAGGGGCTCCTCAACACGCTCGAAGGAACGGACGAAGACAGCGTCATCACCCAGGCTCTCGCAGCCTCACTCTCACTCACCGGCGGTGAAGAAGAACAACGGATGCTGGCCGCACTCGATCTCTAAGGAAGGAACGCCCGTGCCCAGGCTCGCACTGCTCGACATCCAAGGCTCCGTCGCGACGCTCACTCTCAACAGAGCCGAGGCGCACAACGCGCTCTCGATCGACATGCTCGGCGGTGCCCATACCTGCCTGGACGAGATCGAAGCAAGACTGAGCCAATCCGACTCCCCCACTGTCCTTGTCCTCACCGGCGCTGGGCGGAGCTTCTGCGCTGGAATGGATCTCAAGGAAGTCATCATCGACACCGATGCGTCCATCCCCCTCCAACTCCTCGAATCGCTCGCATGGCTCACCTACCGCATCCGCAAGCTGCCCATGGTCGTTGTCGGTCGCGTCAACGGGGCCGCGATCGGTGGCGGCTGCGGCCTCGTTACCGTCTGCGACCTGGCGATCACTCACAACGACGCCAAACTCGGCTTCCCCGAAGTCGATCTTGGCCTCTGCCCCGCGGTGGTCACCCCGTGGCTCGTGCGCAAGATCGGCCCCGGCAAGGCCCGGAGGGTCCTGCTCTCGGGCGGGCTCATGACGGGCGCCAAGGCCTGCGAACTGGGCATCGTCACGAGCGCCGTCGAATCGCGCGATGAACTCGACGAAGCCGTCACCCAACTGACGGCCACGCTCGCCACCGGCGGGCGCGACGCGCTCAGCGCCACGAAAGCATTGCTCAATACACTCGATGGCTCCGACGATCTCGAAATCCTTCTCGATGCGGCGAGGCTCTCCGCGTCCGTGCTCGCGACCGAGGACGCCCAGAACCGCCTGAAAGCGCGTCGCTCATGAATCCTGCCGAAGCCGATCGCGCCGAACGATTTCTCGATCTGGCGGCACGATCCGCCTGGCGCGCGGGCGGCCATGTCGAGCCCAACCCGCTCGTCGGTTGTGTGATCGCCAGAGGCGACACCGTTCTCGGAATCGGGCATCACAAGAAGTTCGGAGGCCTCCACGCCGAACGCGAGGCCATCGCGAACGCACGAGCCAATGGCGTCGACGTCGCGGGCGCGACCGCCTACGTCACGCTCGAGCCCTGCTGCCATCACGGCAAGCAGCCCCCCTGCACCGACGCGCTCATCGAGGCGGGCATCTCGCGCGTGCTCTTTGCCCGCCACGACCCGCACGACGTCTCTTCGGGAGGCCAGAAAGTCCTGCGTGAAGCGGGCATCGACTGCGAGCTCTGCGAGCTCTCGCGCGCGGCGATCCACGTCTCTGACCCCTTCTGCAAACGCATCCAGACGGGCATGCCCTGGGTCATCGCCAAGTGGGCCCAGACTGTCGACGGGCGCGTCGCCACGCGAACGGGTCAGAGCCAGTGGATCAGCTCGAGCCGATCACGCCGGCGCGTGCACCGTCTTCGCGAACGCATGGACGCGATCATCACCGGCCTAGGCACCGCGGCCTTCGACGACCCGCTCCTGACCGCACGCGTCGGGCGCGCCCCTCGCAGGAACCCCAAGCGCGTCATCATCGACACCGACCTCGACCTCCCGATCGACTCGCAGCTCGTACGCACCGCCCGCCAGGTCCCCGTCATCGCCTGCTGCGCCGCCGAGATGCAGTCGAGCGAATTCATCAGGCCCAGGCGCGAGCCCCTCGAGGCCGCGGGTGTCACGATCATGGGCGTCCGCTCCGACAGCCGGCGACTCGACCTGGACGTCATGCTCAGGCAGCTCACCGAGCAGCACGACGTCACCAGTGCCCTCATCGAGTGCGGCCCGGGATTGCTCGGCTCGTTCTTCGAATTTGACCTGGTCGACGAGGCCGTCGTCTACATCGCCCCGCTGCTGCTGGGCGACGAGCAGGCACGCTCCGCGGCTTCCGGGCGCGTCGTGCCCACGCTCTCCGGCGGGCGCAATTTCAGGCTCATGAGCGTCAAACGCGTCGGCGACGACGTCGAACTCGTCTACCGCAGACCCGTCGAGCACGCGACGACCGCGTAGCGGAGCGATCCAGATCGCAGAGAGCCAGAACGCCAGATCAAGACCACTCCGAATCTGGCCCTCTGCTCAAGTTTAAACAAACCTGAGCCCTTCCTGCACCACACCAACAACCTCACCCTCTTCGGTGCGCACGATCAGGTTCGTTCCCGGCTCGCGCGCATCCCATTTGACGACACCCAGGCACACCATCTGCCCGCCCAGCAACGGGCTGATCGTCGAGCTCGTCACCGCGCCAACAACCTGCCCCGCTTGGACGAGCTCTGCGCCCGTCACCGGCTGGGGATCCTCGGGCGAGCTGCCCACACGCAGGCCCACCAGCGTTTGCTTGGGGTGACCCAGCGACTGCATCCGCGCCACGATCTCTTGCCCGAGGTAGCACCCCTTCTTAAACGAGACTCGGCGCTCGATCACACCCGTCTCAGCCGGAAGGCTCGTGGCGCCAAAGTCCAGGTGGAAGAGCGGCTCACCCGCCTCGATCCGCGCGATGTTGTACGCGTGCCAGCCCGCGACACGCAGCTTGATCTCCGCACCCGAGCCCTCGCCCCGGTTCAGACCCGCGTTTTCTTCGCCGATCGAGTCCTGACCATCGGGCATACCAAGCTCGCAGAGGCGCTCGTACACCGCCAGCACATCGTCTGCTGCAATTGTCAGCCCAAAGCCCGGCACACCCAGCCTGTCGCTGCGATCCACGACGACAGCCTTGCCCGCGATCTGCGCCTCGCACGCCTCGCCATCGCCGATCTCGTGCGCCGGCTTGCCCTGCGTGGCGCTCTCGCTTGCGATCGCAAGGAGCTTCACAGACGTCGGACCGTACAGCGCCATGCGGTGCCGATCGCGCGTCACGTCCTTGATCTCCGCGTCCTCGGCGAACAGGTACGCACCGAGCGTCTCGATCAGCGTCCCCACCGAATGGATGTCCAGATCCAGGACGACTCGATCGCCAAGCCCGATCACTCGAACGTCCGCGTCGATCCGCCCCTTTCGGCTCAGCCAGAAACTCTCGACCCATCGAAGCGCCCCACCGGACAGCACACGCAGATCCTGCGTCAGCATCCGGTTCAGGAAATCGATCCGATCGGTGCCCGTGATTTCGACGATGCCGCGCGTCGGCTGATCGATCAGCACGCACGCCTTGCGGAGTGATGCGTACTCGAGCTCCACGGGTCCGAGCGTCTGGGCCATCTCGACGCCCGCGTTCTCAGGGCCATAAGGGGCGAGCTCGGCTCGACGACGAAGCAATTCTGCACGCAGGGGTGAGGGGATGGCCATACACCGAACCCTAGGCCGATACCGGCTGATTCTGTGCCCGCCTGAACCGAACAGGCCATGGGCCATAGACTCCCGCTCAGGGGGTTCCCCAATTTCCACCTACTCGAAGGAGTGTCCGCATGAACGTCGATCTGCTCGCCCGTCTCTGTGAAACCCCAGGTGTCCCGGGGCGAGAAGAACGCGTCCGCGCACTCATCCAGAAGGAGGTCAAGGGCCTCTTCGACTCCGTCGAGACCGACGCGATGGGCTCGCTCATCTGCAGGCGCAAGCCCCGCACCAAGGACAACAAGCCCTCAAACGCCCAAAACCCCAAGGTCGTCATGCTGCTCTGCCACATGGACGAGATCGGGTTCTACGTCTCACACATCGACGACAACGGCTTCCTCTGGGTCAACCCCGCGGGCGGCTTTGACACACGCAACCTTTTCTCCCGGCGCGTCCTGGTCTGCACCGAAAAGGGCGACATTCACGCCGTGATGAACCCGGGGGGCAAGCCCGTGCACATCGCCACCCCCGAGGACCGCAAGAAAGTCCCCGAGGTCGCTGAGTTCTTCGTGGACACAGGCATGACCAAGGATGAGGTCAAGAAGAAGATCCAGATCGGGGACTACATCGTCATGGACGAGCCCTTCCGCGAGATGGGCGAGAAGCTCGTCTCCAAGGCGCTCGACAACCGCGTCGCCTGCTGGCTGGGCATCGAGGCTGTCCGCCAACTCGACAAGGCCAAAAAGGGTCACGCCTGCGAGGTCGTGGTCTCCTTTACCGTCCAGGAAGAAGTCGGGCTCCGCGGCGCCAAGACCTCGTCCTTTGCTGTCCGCCCCGACATCGGGCTGGGCCTTGACGTCACGCTCGCCTGCGACACACCGGGCGTGCCCAAGCAGGAGTGCGTCTCGGTTCACGGCGAAGGCTTCGCCTTGCACATCAAGGACGGCTCGTTCATCTCTGACCATGGCCTGGTCAACCAGATCCAGTCCATTGCCCAGAAGAAGAAGATCAAGTTCCAGCGGTCGATCCTGGCCGCGGGCGGGCAGGACGGCGCCGCCGCCCAGCAGGCCGCCGCCGGCGCCAAGGCGGTCGGCATCACTGTGGGGACGAGGTACATCCACACCGTGACCGAGATGTGCGACAAGGGGGACCTCGGGGCGGCCCGGGACATCATCGCCGCCTATCTCGAGGTGGCGGAGTAGATTCCGGACTAGAACGTCCGAGAAGAACAGCCTCTCAGGCCGACGAGGAGAACTCGGCCCGATCGAATTCAATCAGCGGACGGATCCGGGCGAGCTGTATACAATGGCAACCATGGATCTTTTCCGCCTCGAAACCGAGCGCACCGGGCCCACGCCGGGCATTGTCACCCTCTGGCTCGACCAGGGCGATCGCCCGGTTGTTGTCCTCGACCATGCGCTGATTCAGCGCCTCGAAGCGACCCTGAAATCTCTTCCGAACAACGCCGAGGGCCTCATCCTCGCTTCCGCAGCCCCTCGGGCCTTTGTCGCTGGCGCTGATCTCACCTCGATCGCCAACCTCGAAAACGACCAGCTCCACAGGTATCTCGCCTACGCAAGCGGTGTCTATGGCATGCTTTGCGAGCTGCCCTATCCGACCGCCGCGGCCATCCACGCCGCGACACTCGGCGGCGGGCTTGAGCTAGCGATGCACTGCGACGGACTGATCGCAAGCCCTCCTGAATCGAAGCCTTACCCGGTGGGACTCCCAGAGGCGGGCCTCTCGATCTGCCCGGGCTGGGGCGGGACCAATTTGCTCCCGGCCCGCATGGACCCGGATCGTGCCATCCGTCTGACCGCTGAGGGCAAGCCCCTGATGTTCGACGAGGCGTGCGAGGCGGGTCTGTTCGACGAGATCGCCCCGACCAAGGGCGATCTCATCGAGACTTGCCGAGGTTGGATCTCCGCCCAGCCCAAGCCCACACGTCGATCGGGCACCCCGAGTCGATGGATCGGGTGCAAACCCGTCGCGTCCTCGGTCCTGTCCGCGCTGGAAAGAGTCCGCCCTGAGATCACGAGCGCACCCGGTCTAGCCGTGTGCGACGCGATCGACACGGGTCTGGCCAAGGGCTGGAACTCCGCCCTTGCGGTTGAGCAGGAGCATCTGGTCCGTCTTCGCAACGAGCCGGCGGGCAAGCAGGCGATTCAGCAATTCTTCGAGCGCAGCGCGAAGAAGGCTTAGACAATATTCATCGAGAACCGACAGGCACGCGCGACGATGCGAGCCTTCGATTCCGAGACCGCGCACCACCACCCGCGAGCCGCGGGCGAAACGTCAGGCAGGAAGGAATTGTGATGGCTGATCTCAAGGACATGAAGGGCCTCTCCGACAAGGACCGCAAAACCCTCGAAGAGGCCGAGGCTCTGCTGGGGCCCGAACCCACCAAGATGGGCTTTGCCAAGAACATGTTCTGGGGGCGCATCCGCGAGGACCTCGTCCTGCCCTATCCGGAACGATCGGCTGAGGAAACCGCTCGCTGCGACCAGCTCCTTGCCGAGCTCGAGGAATACCTCCGCAACGAGCACCCCTCGATCGAGATCGACCAAAACGAGGAAATCCCGCTCTGGGTTGTTGAGCGTCTCTTCAAAATGGGCGCCCTCGGGTGCACCGTCCCCGTCGAGTACGGCGGCCTCGGCTTCGGGATCACCAGCTACAACCACGTTCTCGAGATGATCGGCAAGTACTGCGGCTCGACCGCGGTCATGGTCTCGGCGCACCAGTCGATCGGGTGCAAGGCCATCATGCTCTTTGGCAACGAGGAGCAGAAGAAGAAGTGGCTCCCCGTTGTCGCACGCGAACGCCTGAGCGCATTCTGCCTCTCCGAACCCAACGCCGGCTGCGACGCGGGTGGGCAAGAGACCCACTGCGAGAAGGCCGCCGACGGCTCGCACTACATCCTCAACGGCGAGAAGAAGTGGTCCACCTCGGGCGCACTCGCCGGTGTCTTTACCGTGATGTGCAAGCAGGTCATGCCCGACGGCAAGGAGAAGGTCACCGCCCTGATCTGCACGCCCGAGATGGAAGGCATCGACATCTACGAGAAGAACCGCAGCAAGTGCGGCATCCGCGGCACCTGGCAGGCCCGCATCCATCTCACAGACGTCAAGGTCCCCGCTGAGAACCTCCTCCACAAGGAGGGCAAGGGCCTCAACGTCGCGCTGACCTGCCTCAACTACGGGCGCTGCACGCTCAGCGCGGGCATGACGGGCGGCGCCAAGCGCGCCATGGATCAGGGCATCAAGTGGGCCCACACCCGCTACCAGTTCGGCGACCCCCTCGACGACAAGCAGCTCGTCCGCCAGCGCATCGCGCACATGGCCGCCCTCGTCTACGCGATGGACGCCATGCTCTACATGACCACGGGCATGCTCGACCGTCACGACGAGGACATCATGGTCGAGACCGCCATCTGCAAGTGCTTCTGCTCCGAGATGGGCTGGCAGGTGGTCAACGACGCCATGCAGATCATGGGCGGCGAGTCCTACATGACCGAGAACGAGCTCGAGCGCATCTTCCGCGACTCACGCATCAACACCATCGTCGAGGGCTCAAACGACCTTATGTGGTCGTTCATCTTCGGCTACGGCGGCAAGCAGCTGGGCGAGTGGATGCTGGGCATGCGCGACAACGCCAAGGGCAGCATCTTCAAGCCCGCGTTCCTGGGCAAGGCCATCCCGCTGGGCATGGAGGTCTTCCTGGGCGTCCGGCGCAAATCGCCCGAGATCAAGAACATCCACCCCTCGCTGCGTCCCTACGCGGACCGCCTCTCCAAGAAGATCAGCGAATTCACGTACCAGTTCAAGCAGATGTCCAAGAAGCACGACGCGGCGATGCTCCAGAGGCAGGTGCCCCAGTCGCGCCTGGCCCTCGCGGCGATCCAGCTGCACGCCTGGATCTGCACACTCAGCAAGCTCGACATGGATCTCCGCAACCACGGCAGCAACGGCGGCGAAGAATTCGCACGCGACAAGGCCGCGGCGATCCACTTCTTCGACCTCGCCGAGCTCGAGATCGAGAAGCAGTTCCGCGAGGGCTACCGCAACGCCGATGACACGATGGAGTCCGCAGCCGAGGCCGCGATGAAGCACAACCAGACGCTGCCGACGGAATGGTTCATCATCCCCGAGAAGACCCCCACCGACCTTCGGGGCAAGGGGCGAACCTCACGCAGCGAAGCGATCAAGAAATTCCCCGGCGACAAGCACGCCCACGCCTGATTCTGACAGACACGAGGACGCACCGCCATGCCCAAAACCACCGCATACACAGCCACCATCGAGTACATCTCGATCCTCGATGAGAAGGGCACCTTCGACGAGAAGCTCGGCAAGGGGCTCATCACCGACGAGCAGGCGCTCGACCTGTACGAGCGGATGACCGTTTGCCGTCACCTCGACGAGTTCGCCTTCAAGCTCCAGCGCTCGGGACGCATGGGCACCTACCCGCAGAACAAGGGCCAGGAAGCCGCCGCCGTGGGCACAGCGCTCGCCCTCAACCCGGGCAAGGACTGGGTTGTCCCGAGCTACCGCGAGAACGCGGCCCTCTTCATGATGGGCCTGCCCATGCACTACGTCCTGCTCTACTGGATGGGCGACGAGCGCGGCAGCCAGATCCCCGAGGGTGTCAAGATGACGCCTCTCTCGGTGCCCATCGGCACCCACATGCTCCACGCCGCGGGCATCGGGTATGCCGAGAAGATCCGCAAGACGGGCAACGTGGTCGCGACCTACTTCGGCGACGGCGCGACCAGCGAGGGCGACTTCCACGAGGCGATGAACTTCGCGAGCGTCATGAAGTCACCCGTCATCTTTGTGAACCAGAACAACTCCTGGGCCATCAGCGTCCCGCGCAGCAAGCAGATGGCTTCCGAAACCGTCGCGCAGAAGGCGCTGGCGTATGGCATGCCCACCGTCCGCGTCGACGGCAACGACATCTTCGCCGTCAAGTACGCGATGGACGAAGCCGTGGCTCGGGCTCGCAAGGGCGAGGGCCCCTCGTTCATCGAGTGTGTGACCTATCGCCTGGGTGATCACACGACCGCCGACGATGCCCGGCGCTACCGCGACCCGAAGGAAGTCGAAGCCTGGGTCGCCCGCGACCCGCTCATCCGTACGCGCAAGTACCTCGAAGCACGCAAGCTCTGGGACCAGGCCAAGGATGACACGCTGCAGGAGCGGGCCAAGACGATCGTCAAGGAAGTCGTCGCGGCCGCCGAGGGCATCGCCAAGCCGGAGGTCAAGAGCATCTTCGAGAACATGTTCGCGGATGTGCCCCAGGAAATGGCGCTCCAGCGCGACACGATGCGGACCAGCAGCCTCGGCAAGGACCCAAGCCAGATTGGGCTCCAGGGAGAGGCATTAGGCATTAGGCATTAGAAGAGACAGAAGACCAGAGACAACCCGAGTGCTAGTCCTAGTGCCCAATGCCTAGTGCTAGTGCCCCCGAGAACTTCAAATGGCCACACTCAACCTCGTCCAGGCGATCAACCTCGCACTCCAGCAGGAGATGCTGAAGGACGACCGCGTCATCATCCTCGGCGAAGACGTCGGGCCCAACGGCGGCGTGTTCCGCGTCACCGAAGGCCTGCACGCGCAGTTCGGTGACGACCGTGTCATCGACACGCCTCTCGCAGAATCGGGCATCATCGGCACCGCCATCGGCATGGCGATGAACGGGCTCCGCCCCGTGCCCGAGATCCAATTCGACGGCTTCCTCGGGCCCGCCTACGACCAGATCGTCAACCACGCCGCACGCTCGCGCAGCCGAAGCCGCGGCGCGGTCACGGTGCCGCTGACCATCCGCGTCCCCGTGGGCGGCGGCATCCACGCCCCCGAGCTCCACTCCGACTCGCCCGAAGCCATCTACGCCCACTCGCCCGGCATCAAGGTCGTCATGCCGACCACGCCCTATGACGCCAAGGGCCTGCTCATCAGCGCCATCCGCGACCCCGACCCGGTGATCTTCTTCGAGCCCAAGCGCGTCTACCGCAGCTTCCGCGAAGAGGTCCCCGAGGACGAGTACATGATCCCGATCGGCGAGGCCAAGGTCGTCAGCGAGGGCGACGACCTGACCGTCGTCACCTGGGGCGCCAGCCTCTTCCAGTGCATCGAAGCGCTCGACAACGCCCCCGACGATGTCTCGATCGAGCTGATCGACCTGCGCACGATCGACCCCTTCGACATGGACACCATCGCCGCCAGCGTCGAGAAGACCGGGCGCTGCGTCGTCGTCCACGAGGCCGCGATGACGTGCGGCCTGGGCGCCGAGATCTCGAGCCGCGTGCAGGAGCGCTGCTTCCTGAACCTCGAAGCCCCGGTGCAGCGCGTCACGGGCTTTGACACACTCATGCCGTACTACAAGCTCGAGAACGAGTACCTTGTCAACGCCAAGCGCGTGGGCATGGCGATCAGGGAAACGTTGGCGTACTAGCGATGCTGCCCGACTGGCTGTCCGACATCGCGATCCTCATCATCCTGTACCACGTCGTGGCGAGCAACATCCGCGACCGCCGAGAACGCAAAGCGAACACGCTCAAGCAGTGAGAAGAACCATGGCCGGCAAAGTTTCATCCGATCCCAACATCTTCCTCCTCCCCGACATCGGCGAAGGCCTGCAGGAGGCCGAGCTCGTCAAGTGGCTTGTCTCCGTGGGCGACACCGTCGAGGAGGGCCAGGACATGGCCGAGGTCGAGACCGACAAAGCGCTCGCCGAGATCCCCTCGCCCCGCAAGGGCGTCATCAAGGAACTCCGCGGCAGCCCGGGCGACAAAATCCCGGTCGGCGAGGCTTTCGTCATCTACGAAGGCGGGAGCGCACCCGCAGCGCCTCCGAAAGCCGATGCTCCCGCGTCCAAGACCTCGGAACCCGCCGAGGATGCCGACCAGGGCACCGTCGTGGGCAAGGTCGGTGACGATCTCGTTGGCATGTCGTCGGCTGACGGGAAAGCCCTGGCTACCCCAGCCGTGCGTCGGATGGCGCGCGACGCGGGCATCGACATCAACACCGTCGTGGGCACGGGCATCGGCGGACGCGTCAACAAGAAGGACATCGAGGACGCGATCGCCGGCAACGGGCGCACCGCCCACCGGGCCGCTCCCTCGCCCGCGCGCCGCGAGATCGCCCCCACCTTCGAAGCCGCGGCACCCGCGCCCAAGCGCGCGGTCACGCCCATCCCCGCTGGCCAGGAGACCGTCGCGATCCCCTTCAGGGGCGTCCGCCGAAAGATCGCCGAGCGTCTGCGCGAATCGGTCGACAAGGCCGTCCACTTCACCGTCATGGACGAGGCGGACATCACGGACCTGAACGCCCTCCGCAAGAAGCTCTCCGCGGCCTCTGGCGAGAAGGTCAGCCCGCTGCCCTTCGTCGCAAGCGCGATCTGCAGCGTGCTCAGCCGCGACGAGTTCCGCCCGCTCAACGCGAACGTCGACGACGCGAACGAGCAGATCGTCCAGCACAGAGCCGTCCACCTGGGCATCGCCGCTGACACCGAGAACGGGCTGATGGTCCCGGTCATCCGCGACTGCGATGCGCTGGGTGTGCTCGAGATCGGTCGCGAGGTGACCCGCGTGGCAAACGCCGCCCGCAGCCGCACGATCGCCCGCGAGGAGCTCATGGGCTCGACGTTCACGCTGAGCAACGTGGGCAGCCACGCGGGGCGCTTTGCGACCCCGATCATCAACTACCCCGAGGTGGGCATCCTCGCCGCGGGGCGCGGGCGCGAGGGCATGGTCGTCAAGAACGGCATGTTCCGCGTGGGCATGCTCCTGCCGCTATCCCTCGCCTGCGACCACAGAGTGGTTGACGGCGCCACCGCCGCCCTCGCACTCGCGGAGATCATCAAGCTGCTGGAGAACCCGGAAGCCCTGCTCGCCCCGGCGCGGAGCTGACTCATTCGACGGAAGTCACGATGCCATCACGATCGGGGGTAATTACGATGTACGCTCTATACGGAAACGGATCAACGTCCGCATCGATCGTGTATGAGATTGTTGACAGTGTATCGATTGAATCTGTAAGTGGAACATATATATGGTAGTAGTCCGCCACCGTTGGCTTCACTTTTTCGGAAAATCGCCAGTTTCCGTTGCGCAAGGCCGTGATCACGTCAGCTTCGTGCATACCCACGCTGACAAGTGATTCTACGATCTTTGCATTGGCATTGGCTTTAATCTGAGTTTGTCTCGATTCGTATGCAAGCAGTAGCAATATCACGACCGCGATAACAACAATAACTCCAACTGCAACGAAAACCGCTCGTTTCATACCAGAAGTATACGACATGTCGACTCAGAATAACCCGAGCTGATCACCGGCTTCATGCTCGACACGCTCAATAAGTGACGGGTCGTTGTTTTTGACATTCCCCACCCGACTCGACACGGGCGTGAATCGCAGATCGTCCGGCTCGCGGGGTTTGCAGAGCGCGATCGCTTCTTCGGGTTTGCCGGAAAGCCACACGCTCCAGTCCTCACCCCGCAGCATGACAGGAGAGCGGTCGTGCAATTCCGCCATTCGCCCGCGGGCCTCAGTCGTCACGATCGAGAACGTTGTCCGCGATTCGCCGCCCCGGCCCCACTCCTCCCAGAGCCCGGCGAGCAGCATCACCGAGCCGTCTCCCGGCGAAATGAACCAGGGCTTCTTGCGCTTGAGTTCTTTGAGCACCTGCCACTCGTAAAACCCGCTGATCGGGACGACGCAGCGCCGCTTCGGAAACGCCTCGCGGTAGGCCGGTTTCTCGCGGACGGTTTCGCTCCGCGCGTTGAACATCTTGGCGCCCACCGCCGGGTCGTCCGCCCAGCTCGGGACGAGCCCCCAGACTTTGCGTTCGAGCCGCACGCGTCCGCTGTGGATCGTCAGGATCGGGACGTCCTGCATCGGGCCGACGTTGTAGCTCGCCCCGATCTCGGGCTCATCAGCGGGCGCCCTGTCCGTCCCGAGCAGCTTCTCGAGCTGGTTTCGCAGGTAGTAGTACGCGTATCGCCCGCACATCAGGGCATGGTACACTGCCCGCATGGCTTCGCCTCAGGATCTCGTACCCGTCACCGACGCCGCCGGCGCAGCCGAGGCGCACATCATCGCCTCCATGCTGCGCGAAGCCGGCGTCGATGCGTTCGTGTTCGACACCGCCACTCAGACGCTTCCCTGGCAGGAAGTCCAGTTCATCAACCCCTACTCCGTCCATGTTCAGCGGTCAGACCTCGAGCGGGCACAGCAGCTCATCAAGTCCAACCGCGAGGAATCGGTGGATCTGGATTGGGACGAGGTGGATGTTGGAGAGGTCAGCGACGATCCGGCATCATTGAAAACCAATCTGAAGATGGCAGCATTGCTTCGGGTTGCTGCCCGCCATGTTTGGCAGGATTGGTTTCTGATCATATCAGTGGCGATCATCATTCTGATCGTGGCGACAGCTTTGATTGCATGGGGACTCCCCTTCTAAGGCGACGCCACCAGCCCCTCACCCCGCATCGCCAGGATCGCCTTCGTATAGCACGGCGCAAACCCCAGCCTCATCGAGTTGCGATCGGTCGAGGCGCCGGGCATCGAGTGGATGATCGCAACCCGCGCGCCGCGTAGCTGGGCCTGATGCACGCGGTGCAGGATCATCGCCTGCTGCACGCCCCGCCTGCGAAACTTCGTCAGCACGCTGACACCGAATAGCACGCCGACCGGGATCGCATCGTCCCGGGGGTATTCGACACCTCCGGCACCAACGACATCGCTCCCGAACCTGGCGACCAGATAATCGCTGTGTGGGTGCGCAACGATCTTGCGGTGCATCCCAATCTCTGCTGCGCTCGGGACATACCCACGGGGCATGAATCCGCTCATCGAGACTTTGAACGATTCGAGCACCATCGCCTCGTCATCGGGCTCGACACGCTGGATGACAAGCTCGTTGCCCGCGTCATCCATCGGCCAGTCGTTTGGCATCGCTGCCATCACGTCCTCACCCGGCAGGATGGGTCTTGCGAGCACTGTCTCGAACTGGCGAAGGTCAAATCCTCGCCGCCCAAGCCCTGTAATGAGCGTGGGATCGGCGAACTGCGCGACCTCGACGCGGGGTTCGACCCCCCGGCTGGTGTAATACGTCACGAAACGATCGATCTCGTCCTCGGTCACGGGCCCCGCCAGACCGACGCCGCAGGCCTGGTTGGCCCAGGAGCCCGGCTCAAGAAAGCTCATCACGCCGCCCATGATCCGCTCGTACTGGGGCGCGATCTCGGTCATCGCGCGGGCCTGGCGGGCCTCTTCCATCTGCGCGATCTCGGTTGGCATCAGCATGTTCGGCTCCCGCCCCGTTCGCCCCCCGGCGACTACCCTTGCTCATGGCCCAGAAGGTACGTTACGACTGGACGCTGCTCCGAGCCGGACGCTTCCTCCTCGACGGCGGGGGCATGTTCGGCATCATCCCGCGATCCGTCTGGTCCCGCTCGGTCGAAACCGACGACCGCAACCGCATCACACTCTCGCACAACGCCCTGCTCCTGCGGGGCGGCGGGCGCACCATTCTCATCGAAGCCGGGACCGGTGACAAACTCGACTCCAAAATGTCCGACATCTTCGGCCTCGAAGAACGCACCATCGAGCACGCCGTCCAGGACGCGGGGGTCGACCCGAAGCAGGTCAACCTCGCCGTCGTCAGCCACCTGCACTTCGATCACGCCGGCGGGCTGACCCGACGGGCACGAGGCTCCGAGACCCCCGACTGGGTCGCTGGCAAGGGCGAAGCCTCGGGCGATCAGAACGAGGTCTGCTTCACGTTCCCGAACGCGGAGATCGTCGCGCAGCGCCAGGAATGGAACGACGCGATCGCCAACGACGCGGTCATGACGCGGACGTACTACCGCGACCACCTGCTGCCGCTGGAGATCCCGCTCTCGGGTGAGCGCCCACGGCTCCGGCTCGTCGAGAGCCCGATCCCATTTCCCCATGACCAGCGCCCCCACCGGGACGCCCTGCCCACCTCCCCTGTCCGCAACCGCCGGACCGAGATCGCGCCTGGGCTCTTTGTCTTCCTCGTGCCCGGGCACACCTGGGGCCAGCAGGCCGTCATGTTCGAGGACACCCAGGGGCGGACCATGGTCTTCACCCCCGACGTCATGCCCACGCACCACCACCTCGGTCAGGCGTACAGCCTCGGCTACGACGTCGAGCCCTATACGAGCATGCTCAGCAAGCACTGGTTCCTGAGCGAAGCCGCTGCGGGCCACTGGAACCTCGTGCTCGATCACGACCCGGGCCAAGCCGTGTTTACCGTCGGTCAGGGCACCAGGGGCTGGTTCGAGCTTTGCCCGACCGGGCTGACCGGCCAAGGCTGGTAAGGTCCCCTACGATGAGAGCAACGTGAGCGAGCAGGCCCTCCAATCCGAGCCAACCGCCCCCCAGAGCGATGCCCACAGGCTGGCCCCGCGTGCGCCGGGACATATCCGCGCGGGCGATGCCAAGCCCGCCAAAAAGACCTTCATGGACCGCATCGAGGCCTTCATCAGCCGCCTGAGCACCCGCAACAATTTCTGGCACCGCGTCTGCTCGATGATCTTCCTGCCCTACGCGTTCCGCAGCGGCATCACGATGCGCCGCCTCGACGGCGACACCTTCCAGGCCGTCCTCCCCTTCCGCAAAATCAACAAAAACTGGTACAACGCCATGGCCGGCGCCGCGCTCCTGGGCAACACCGAGATCGCCGGCGGGATGTATGTCTTCGGTCTCTGCGGCGGGGACTACACCGTCGTCTGCAAAAACCTCGAGTACCGCTTCCTCCGCCCCTGCCTCGGACCCGCGATCTACAAAATCCGCCCGAAGTCCGACATCGTCGAGCTCGTCCAATCGGGCAATGAATTCGACGCCACGGTGCAGCTGGATATCTACCAGGCCATCACCGACCCGCGCGACCACAAGAAACGCAAGAAGAAACTCGAGCAGCCCGACATCGAGAAGGTTGTCGAGAAAGAAAAACGCGTCGGACGCGCGATCGCGATTTTCCACGCGACGCCCAAGCTCCACCAGAAGAGCCGGGGACGCCTGCCGTAATCACACTTTCCAGTGGCGGAGGCTTCCAGCCTCTGCTGATTTGTGTGATCTGATCCCAAGGTGCGATGAACTCAGAATTGGACTGCGGAGGCTCGAAGCCTCCGCCACTGCTGTGTTGTGTAAAAAGCCGAAGGACCACGGCCCTCCTCCAAGCCATGGTCCTTCGACAAAAGCTGACGCCAGTTATCGTCGGCGCCGCACGAAAGCCGTCGCGCTCAGTGCGATGAACACCGCCCCCCCGGGCGGCGACGGAATGACAGTGTCGAGATACCCCGTCAGCTGTTCCAGTGAAATCTGTGTCGCCATCTCCGCGGCTGCCAGCGGCGTGTCGATGCCGACGTGAATATGTCCCGCTGCGAAGGTCCGGAATTCGGCGCCCGGACCCTCGTTGTTGATCTTGTGCATCAGACCGTGAAGCCCGATGAACTCCGACAGGAACCGCCCGCCTCCCGTGTTGTCGATGTACGCGTCGACCCCGATGCCTGCGTTATCGATGGCGCTCTCGATCGCACCGGTCGGCAGCGAGCTCTGGTACCACTCATCGGGCACCATGGTCTGGAATATCGGCATGTCCTCAGTCGGGCGCCGCTCGCCCGAATAGTCCGCGATCCAGCGCCGGGGCTCGTGCATCTGGAGCTGGCCCTCGATCTCCCAGTTGCTCCCCGCGCCGCCCCGACTGAACGTCATGATCGCCAGCGGGTTGATCTCGGGCAGGATCCGGGCCCAGTCGGCGCTCGTGTCCTGGTAATCGATCTCAAAGTCACCCACGCCCTGCCCCCAACTGGGCCCGGTCTGTCCAGGGAATTCGGGGAAGAAGGCGTAGATGTTGTACCCCGAGTTGTTCCAGTTCTGACCGATCCAGCCGTCGGGATTCTGGTCAGGGTTGGGCGAGAAGGCCCGGAGCATGTTGTTGGTCTGGGGCCAGTAGCCGGTCAGGAGGATGTTCCGCGTGAAATTGTCCTGTGCCCCGGCGAACCCGGCAGCCGACAGCACGACACAGACGCCAAGAACTCGTGTCGGTTGACCCACGCGCATCTCCACCCACTCGCAACAAAGCCGATCGAAAGGTCGGCATACCCAACCTACCACAATTCCGTCCCTACGCAAGGCCGTTTCCCCATCTTCTCACCCCCTTGACGGGCTCCAGTGTCACCTAGACTGCCAACCGATGCCCCAAGCCCCCGCACGATCTCTGGGACCCACCGGATGGGCCGTCTACCTCGGCTGCTCGTGGACGTGGTGCATCGGGATGTTCCTGCCCGCCCTGCTCATCCGCGACCTCGGGTTCTGGGGGTACGTCGTCTTCGCCGTCCCAAACGTCGTCGGCGCGGCGGCGATGGGCTGGGTGCTGAAGTCCCCCGAGTCGAGCCGGAGACTGGTCGAGGATCACAAGCAGGCGGCGGTGCTGTTCTCGCGGGTGACGATCTTGTTTCATTTTTTCTGGCTCGGCTGGCTTTGGACCAAATTCGGCGCTTTCGGACTCGATCTCGATGGACAATTCCAACTCGCGTTCCTGCTTCTCATGTTTTTCTTGGTATGCGCACTCGTCATCCGGCTGAACGACCGCCGCACACAAGCCGCCGCGCTTCTGATCTGGCTCGCATCCGCCAGCCTTCTTGTGGCGCTCGCCGCAAACCCAGACCTGATCACGCCGATGACCACCGACTTGATGCGCGAGCAGCCCTTGACCTGGGATGTCGTCTGGCTCCTGCCCGCAAGCGTATTCGGTTTCGCGCTTTGCCCCTATCTCGACCTGACATTCCACCACGCCCGGCAGGAATGTTCAACACCAAGCGGCTCACGGTTCGCCTTCGGGATGGGCTTTGGAGTGTTCTTCTTCTCGATGATCCTGCTGACCGTGCTCTACTCCGGGCTCTTGGTCGCTTTCATGATGGTGACAACCATCACGATCGATTCGTGGTGGTTCATCTGGGCTATCGCGGCGCACATGCTCCTACAGCTCGCTTTCACTGTCACAATCCACCGCAAACAACTGCTTCGCCAGGCCAGCGTCACCACTCCCCCGAAACTCAGCGGCATCGGACTCGCTTGCCTCGTCGCTCTCGTCGTTGGCGGACTGTGCATCTGGATAGACCTCAGCACCCGGCAGTTTGGCATGACCCTCGGCGAGATCGGCTACCGTGCCTTCCTCACCTTCTACGGCCTCATCTTCCCCACCTACGTCTACCTCAACGTCTTGAACATCCGCGGGCGCTGCCTGCGTACACGCACCCAGCGGAGCCTGCGCGTCACGCTCGTCGCGATCGTGCTGGCCTCGCCCTTCTTCTTCATGGGCTTCTTCGTCCGCGACGAACGCTACATCCCCGCGGGGGTGGCGATCCTGCTCCTGGCCAAGCTCTTTACGCGGAGCGAGGATCGCCCAGCGCCCCTGACGCAGCCCGCGTGATTCTCCGGGTGCCACGGCTTGTCCGTCTTCGGCAAGCCGTGTTTCTCAAGCGTCACGAGCACGGCTTGCCCTTCGGGACAAGCCGTGGCACCCGAACACAAGCTTGCTCAGGACGCATCTATTCCGGCTTGAGCAGCCCGCCTGAGCTGATCTGGCTCGGACTCGTTTGATGCGATCTCTTCGAGCTTTGCGCGCAGATCGGGAAGTTCATGCTCTTGCAGCGCATGGCCCGCAGCGATCGCCGCGTTTCGCCGGAACTGCTCGAGCTTGATCCGCTTGAGCGGGCTCGTCCTGAGCGCCTCCTGGCGTGCGTCCTTGTCCCAGTTCAGAACCTCAAGCAGGTCGAACGAACTCGCGCCCGATCGGTACGACGCGCGGGGCTCTTCGCCGATCATTCCGGGCCGGGGTGAGTTGTGCGGGCAGACCTCCTGGCAGATGTCGCACCCCGCGATCCAGTCTCCCATGTTCTGCGCCAAATGCGGATCGATCTCCGAATCATGCTCGATGGTCAGATAGCTGATGCACTTTCTTGCATTGACGCTGTAGGGCGAAATGGCCTTCGTCGGGCAGGCGTCGATGCAGCGGGTGCACGAGCCGCAATGGTCGTCGTACACCGGTTGATCCGGGAGCGGGCGCAGCTTGAGCGTCGTCAGGAACCCGCCCAGGAGCATCCACGACCCGAGCCTCGGGTTGATCACGAGTGTGTGCTTGGCGAACCAGCCCAGCCCCGCTTGTGTCGCCAGTTCGCGCTCGTTGATGGGCACCGTGTCGACGAAGGAGCGGAACGCCTGCCCGGGCCACTTCACGCGGGCCGCGTCGCAGACGTGGTGCAGGCGCTGCTTCATCACGCGGTGGTAGTCCTTGCCCCTTGCGTACCGCGCGAGCCTGCCCCGCTTCGGGTCGATCTCATCCGCCCCGTCGTCGCGCGTCGCATAAACATCGGCGACCATCACCACCGACTGCGCACCGTCCCACACCGAGTTCGGATCGCACCACGATTCGTATTGCTCTTCCAGGTAGCCCATCTCGCCGTGCTTGCCCGCGTCGAGCCATGAGCGGAACTCGCCCTGCCTCGTCGGCGGCGCGGCCTCACAGACTCCGGCGAGCGCGAAGCCCTGGCGCTTGCATTCGTCGAGGATCCACTGTGTCGCGCCCGGAGCACCGGCCATGGCTCGGCCTCCAGTCTTTGCCTCAGGCGACCGCCATCGCGCCCCGGGTCAGGCCCGCCCAGTCGCAAAGACGCTGCACCGCGGTCGGGAGCACCTGCTCGATCGGGGCGAGCCCCTCGAACCACGCGGCCTCCCACTCGAAGACCAGCGTCCCCGACCAGCGAGTCTTGGCCAGCTGGCGCACGAACGCCTCGATCGGCTGAGTGCCATCACCCAGCTGCACGGGCTGCGCATCCGCGTCGCGGTCCTTGACGCGGACGAGCTTCAGCTTGCCTCGCAGATTCGCGGTCATCTGCTCGGGCGTGTCGCCCGCGTGGTGCCCGATCGCGACGTCGTACGACGCGCCGATGAGCGTGGTGTCCACGGCGCTGACGAGCTCGGCAAGCTGCTCGGCGGTCGAGAAGTCCCCTCCATTCTCGACCACGATCATCGTGCCCGTGTTGCGGGCGTGATCGCAGGCGAGTTTGAGTCGATTCGAGATGCGCTTGAAAGCCGCCTTGGAGCTCTCGCGCCCCTGCTTCTCGAAGCCGAAGACCCGGATCATCGGGCAGTCGAGCTGGGCCGCAAGGTCGATCGCCCGCTTAGCCTGGCGCACTTCGCCCTCGTTGTCGAACAGGTACCCCACCACGGGCGGAAAGACCGGGGTATCAAACTTCACCGCGGTCGCGATGCACGATGGCTTCAGGCCAGCCACCTCAAGCAAGCCCCGGGTCTTGGCCTCGTCAGTCAGGAACGGGTCGCAGGCCAGTTCGCGGGCCCGGACGCCTCCGGTCCGCAGTTCGATCCCGTTGCACCCGGCGGCCTCAGCGATGGCAACCGCCTCGGCGAGCGTCCGAGTCGGGCAGGCCAGCGTGCTCATCGCGATCTCGATCATCAATGCCTCCTGGGGAACGGACAGGTCCGGGAACCGTGGATGGTAAACCCGACCCGGGCCCGGTCAAACCGCCCGAGCCGCCCCATCCAGACCCGAAATCGGGCATTTCGCGCCAGAAGTGTCACAAAACACCATCACCAAGCGGAACCAGAATGCAGAGTTGATGTGGAGGGATCCCCTCCGAACGCCCCTGGAGTCCATGAGTTGAAGCGTTGCCGGGCCATCTCGATCGCTGTCTTGCTGGGCGCCACTGCCCTCGCAGCGACCGGTTGTGGGTCGACCTTGCGCGATGCGTTCTACTCCAGCCGCCAGCCGGGCATCGCCCCGATCAAGGACGACGGAGCCTCCGCCGCCCTGTTCCGCAATGATCCCAAGGTGCAACGCCCCTAGGCTGAGCCGGGACCTTGCGGAGGGAACGATGAAACGAGCCGACGACTACGCGGACTATCTGCGCCTGGATGTGCTTCTGAGCGCCCAGCGAGAGCTCTCCGACCCGCCTCACCACGACGAGATGCTCTTTATCATCCAGCACCAGACCTCCGAGCTCTGGATGAAGCTGGTGATCCACGAGATGCGTGCGGCGATCGGATTCATCCAGGCGGACGAACTCGAGAGCTGCTTCAAGATTCTGGCCCGCATCAAGCACATCCAGACACAGCTGCTCAACCAGTGGTCCGTGCTGGCGACGCTCACGCCCTCCGAGTACGCACAGTTCCGTCACGTGCTCGGCTCGGCCAGCGGCTTCCAGAGCCCGCAGTACCGGATGATCGAGTTCCTGATGGGCAACAAGTCCGAACGCATGCTCCAGATGCACGCCAAGAAGCCCGCTGAGTTCGCCGAGCTCAAGGGCGCCCTCGAATCCCCGAGCATCTACGACGAATTCCTGCGTTTCCTCGGTCGCCGGGGCCTTGGAGTGCCCGCCTCGCACACCGACCGCGACTGGACCAAGCCCTACGAGCAGTCCGACGACGTCACCGAAGTGATCCGCACGATCTACGAGAACCCGAAGGAACACTGGGACGAGTACGAGATGTGCGAGAAGCTCGTCGACGTCGAGGAGGCGTTTACGCTCTGGCGGTTCCGGCACATGAAAACAGTCGAGCGCATCATCGGCTACAAGACCGGCACCGGCGGCACGCCCGGCGTCAGCTACCTCAAGCGCATCATCGAGCAGCAGTTCTTCCCGGAGCTCTGGCACGTCCGAACGCTCATCGAGGACGTCAGCTTCGAATAGGCCCTACGCGCCCGCATCCGGCACCGGCAGCACGAGCGTGAACTCGGTGCCCCGCCCGATCTCCGAGTGCACCTCGATACGCCCGCCGTGCTCCTCGACGATCCGGCGCGAGGTGGGCAGGCCCAGTCCGGTCCCGCCCGCTTTCGTTGTAAAGTAGGGCGTAAAGACCCGAGCGATGGTCGCCTCATCCATCCCGGGCCCTGTGTCTGCGACGCGCAGGCGCGCCACCGGGTGCCCCTCGTCCTCTCCGAGCTCCGTACGCATGTAGATCTCGCGCGTGCCGGGCTTCTCCGGCTCGCCCATCGCCTGCAATGCGTTGAGCAGCAGGTTCAAGACGGCCTGCTTGATGAGCGAGCCGTCGACCAGAGCGATCACACCCTGCGACGCGGGCGTGACATAGATCCGCACCCGCTGACGCTCGGCCTGCGGATGGAAGAAGTCCGTCAGCTCGTCGACCATCGCGTTGAGATCTGTCGGCTTGGGGTCGAGCTTTTTCTCGCCCGCAAAGTCGAGGAAATCCGTCAGGATATCTCGGAGCCGATCGATCTCGCGCTGGAGTGCCCGGACCCGGCGCACCAGGCGCCCGTGCTCTTCCGGGTCGGCCTTGAGCTCGGCAAGCCCCTCGGCCAGGAGCTGGATGTTGAGCCCGATCGTCGAGAGCGGGTTCTTGATCTCGTGCGCCAGCCCGCTGGTCATCGAGCCGAGCTCGGCGAGTCGCTCAGCGGATCGCGCCCGTCGTTCGGCGCGCCGGATCATCGCCAGCTGCTTGCGCAGGCGCGCACGGGTCACCACCGCGGTCAGCGCCGCGCCGGCAACGAGCCCGAGCCCGCCGGCGATCAACCAGGGCATCGCGTCTGTCATGCACTCAGGATAGGGGCCTGGTTACTGGCGGCTCGTCCGGGCGTGCGATCGCCTGGGCACAACGTTCACCTCGACGGTTTCATCTCGAACCACCCGGGTCGCTCGCCAGCCCTTGTCGCTCTTGGATGCGTCGTACTCGATGTGCGAGCCATCCTTGAGCGCCTTGAAGCCGTCGCCCTCGATACAGGTGAAATGGATAAAGATGTCCTGCCCGTCCGGGCCAACGACGAATCCGAAACCCTTGCGGGAATCGAACCATTTCACAACGCCTCGAGCACCGACGATTTCGTCAGGTGTGTCAGACATTCGGCAACCCCCCTAACCGCACGCGCCGATGCCGGAGGGGGACTGGATGTCGGGCCGCAACGAGTTTCAGCCTCGACTGAGCCGGAGATTGACCGGCTTTCCCCCAGAGACGGGCAACGATCATGGCGGCCTGAGTACCGCCCGTGCCTCCCGGCAGAAAGGGCAGATCCCCAAAGCCGGATACGCCAATGTACCAGAAGCTGCCCGTTGGCGTCAATCTCACCCGGAAAGGAAACAGGCCCCGGGAGTTCAACCCGGGGCCTGTGAATGAGTCTTCAGGATGTCACACCCATATGGGTGAACTTGGGGACCTTAGTCCTCATCTTTAGCGGTGCCTGCTGCGGCGGCCTCTTCCTTCATCAGGGCCTTCCGGCTGAGCTTGATGCGCCCCTGATCGTCGACGTTGATCACCTTGACGCGGATCATGTCGCCGATCTTCACCACTTCGCTCACACTGCCCACATACCCGTCAGAAAGCTCTGAGATGTGGCACATGCCGTCGGTGCCCGGTGCGAGCTCGACGAACGCGCCGAAGTCCTTGACGCTGACAACCTTGCCATCGTAGATCGCGCCGACCTTGATCGACTCGCAGAGCGCCTCGATTTCGGCGACCGCGGCCTTGAGCGCCACGTTGTTGGTCGATGAGATGAACACGGTGCCGTCTTCTTCGACATCGATCTCGACGCCGTGCTTATCCTGGAGGCCGCGGATCATCTTACCGCCCGGGCCGATGAGCTTGCCGATCTTGTCGGGGTCGATCTTGATCGACTCCATGCCCGGCGCGAAGGGGCTGATCTCAGCTCGCGGGGCGGCGATGGTTTTCTCCATCGACTCAATGAGTTCGAACCGCCCGGTCTTGGCCTGCTCGAAGATGACCTCGATCTGCTTGAGCGAGAGGCCGCGCGCCTTGAGGTCGAGCTGGATGCCCGTGATGCCCTCGCGTGTGCCGGAGACCTTGAAGTCCATGTCGCCGAAGAAGTCCTCTTCGCCGAGGATGTCGGTGACAAAGACTTCGTTCTGGTTGTTCTCATCGGTAAAGAGTCCGACAGAGATACCGGCGCAGGTGTTGGAAATCGGAACGCCCGCGTCCATGAGCGCCAGGCAGCCGCCGCACACCGAAGCCATCGACGAGGAGCCGTTGGATTCGGTGATGTCCGACACGAGGCGGATGGTGTAGGGGAAGGTGTCCGGGCTGGGCAGGATCGCCTGGAGCGATCGCTCGGCGAGCGCGCCGTGTCCGATCTCGCGTCGCCCCGGGCCCATGATGCGTCCGGCCTCACCGACCGAGAAGGGCGGGAAGTTGTAGTGCAGGTAGAACTTCTTGCTGTACTCGGGCATCAGGCCGTCGACGATCTGCTCGGCCTTGCCGGTGCCGAGCACCGCCTGCACGAGCGACTGCGTCTCGCCTCGCTGGAAGAGCGCCGAGCCGTGGGTGCGCTTGAAGACGCCCACTTCCATCTCCAGCGGGCGGATCTCCTTGGGCTTGCGCCCGTCGGCGCGGATGCCCTTCTCGACGATCAGCTTGCGCGTGATTTTCTTCTCGAGCGTGCGGAAGGCTTCCTTGGCCATCTGCAGATCGGCGCGGCTCTTCTCGGCCTGGGCGACCGAGCCGTCCAGCTTCTCCGCGAAGTGCTCTTTCATGATCTGCTTGCGGTACTCGCTGATCGCGTCGTTCCGCTCGGCCTTGCCTGGCAGCTGACGCAGCTCCAGGAGCTTGTCGTAGCAGAGCGTCTTGATCTTGGCGGTAATCTCGTCGCTGGGCAGGTTCAGCGGGTTCTTGATCGTCTTCTCCTGGCCGACCTTGGCGACCAGCTCGTTGATCAGTTCGATCGTCTGCTTCACGAAGTCGTAGCCGAATTCGATCGCCTTGAGCACGTCCTCGTCGGGGATCTCGGCGGCGCCGACCTCGATCATGTTGATCCCGTCGGCATGGCCCGCCAGGACGAGATCAAGGTCGGAGTAGTCCATCTGGCTGCCGGTGGGGTTGATGACGAACTGGGGGCCGTCGTCGGTCCAGATGCGTCCCACGCGGACCGTCGCGGTCGGGCCCTCGAAGGGGGCGTTTGAGATCGCAAGCGCGGCGCTGGCGGCAGTGCCCGCCAGGACGTCGGTGTCGTTCTCGCCGTCGTGGCTCATGACCCAGCACTGGATCTGAACCTCGTCGATGAAACCATCGGGGAAGAGCGGCCTGATCGGGCGATCGATCATCCGCATGGTGAGGATTTCCTTCTCGGAAGGAGCGCCCTCGCGCTTGCGGAAGCCGCCCGGGAACTTGCCGCCCGCGGAGAGCTTCTCGCGGTAATCGACCTGCATCGGGAAGAAGTCCAGTCCCGGACGCGGGTCGGCCCGCATGACGGTCGCCATGATTGTGGAATCGGCATACGAGACAAAGACCGCCGAGGTCGCCTGCTTGGCGACGCGTCCGGTCTCGATCACGAGCATGCGCCCGCCGATTTCCTTCTCGACACGGTGAGTTCCGAGTTTGCTTGTTGCCATGTGATTTGCTCCTGGCGTGTATCCCGCGCGCAGTCTTTGCGGCGGACGTTCTCCGGCAGATCCAGCGCCCTGGGCGGGGCCTCGGGCCGGGCTTTACGGAGAACCTGGGATTGTCGAGGGAGCGCCGGGAGCCGAACTTTCTCCGGGGGCAGAGGGCAGGGCTCAGGAGTGTGCCAGCTGAGGCCTGCCGACTGCCTTCGAAGACGGTTCCCGACGCGCCGATGTCTGAAACAAGCGAGGCCCGTCGGCTGTCACCGGCGGGCCTCGATCAATCGTCTTTACTTGCGCAAGCCGAGCTTGCCGATCACTTCGCGGTAGCTCTCCAGGTTGGTCCTCTGGAGGTAGCGAAGCAGGCGGTTGCGCTTGCCGACCATCAGGATCAGGCCGCGTCGGCTGTGCTGATCGTGCTTGTGATCACGAAGGTGCGAAGCCAAGTGCTTGATTCGCCCGGTCAGCATCGCGATCTGAACCTCGGGCGAGCCCGTGTCCTTGTCGTCACGCTGGTAATCGGTCACGATCTCGCGGCGGGTTTCTGTTGAAAGAGCCATTGTGCAGTTCATCTCCGTGGGCGAGCACCCGCTCATCCGTCGGCTACGGTAGCGCATCGCCCCCAAACGATCAATCCAGCCGACAGCCCGAAATGCCCGCAAGGGGGCAGGGGATTGCCCTTCCTGACCATGTATACGCCCTGAGGCTCTTGGCCAGCGCCCAGGGCCCGCTACACTCCGCGCCATGGGCCAGATCGGACTTTCTCAGCGGGCAGATGCGCTCAAACCCAGTTCCACACTGGCAGTCGCCCAACGGGCCCGCCAGATGAAGGAAGCGGGTGAGGATGTTCTCGCGTTTGCGGCGGGCGAGCCCGACTTTGTGACCCCTGAGCCCATCCGGAAGGCCGCCAAGGACGCTCTGGACAAGGGCCTGACCCACTACGCCCCCACCCTTGGCACCCCCGGTGCCCGGGCTGCGATCGCCCAGAAACTGACCAAAGAGAACGGCATCCTGGGCCTGACCCCAAAGCACGTCGCCATCGGGGTCGGGGGCAAGTTCTGCCTCTATAGCGTCTTCCAGGCCCTGCTCAACCCGGGCGATGAGGTCCTGCTGCCTGTGCCCGCCTGGGTGAGCTACCGCCCCCAGATCGAGCTCTCGGGCGGATCGGTCGTCGAGCTGCGCACCGACGCCAGGGCGGGATTCCGGATTACGCCCGGGCAGCTCAAGGGCGCGATCACCCCACGCTCGCGGGTCCTGGTGATCAACTCACCCTCGAATCCCTGTGGCACGATGTACGCGCCGGACGATCTCCGCGCTTTGGCGCAGGTCGTCGCCGACGCCGCTGTGTCGATCGCTCCGAATCTTGTCGTCGTCACCGACGAGATCTACGAGAAGATTCTCTACGGCAACCGAACGCACCTCTCGCCAGGCTCGATCGAAGCCATCGCTGAGCGCACGATCACGATCAACGGGCTCAGCAAGGCGTACGCGATGACGGGCTGGCGCATCGGGTACACGGCGTGTCCGGGCGAACTCGGGCTCCGGCTCATGGACGCGATCGACAAGCTGCAAGGCCAGATGACCTCGGGGATCCCCACTTTCATCATGCCCGCGATCGAGACCGCCCTCAGCGGCGCGTGCGACGCGGAAGTGAAGCGGATGACGGACGCGTTTGCCAAGCGGGCCGAGCTGATCGAAGGCCGGATGCGCGCGATCCCGGGGATGCGGTTCCCGAGCCCAGAGGGGGCGTTCTACATTTTCGCGGATGTTTCGGCTCACTTCGGGAAGAAAGCGCCCTGCGGCACAACGCTGCGTTCTGCGATGACGTTCGCTGAGGCGTTGCTCGCCAACCAGAAAATGGCGGTCATTCCCGGCGAAGACTTCGGCGGCTGCGGCGAGAAATGCATCCGCATCAGCTTCGCCTGCAGCGAAGACCAGATCAACGCGGGCATGGACAGGCTCGGAGCGTTCGTCGAATCACTGGTTTGAGTCGGGTGCCACGGGTTGTCTTGCAACCCGTGTTTTCCTGAGCGATCAATCGGCACGGCTTGCCGAAGACGGTCAAGCCGTGGCACCCGTGTCTAGACCCCGGTCGCTTGCGCTCCCGGCTCGTTGACTGGTTCATCGGCGCTGTCGGGATTTCGACCTCGGAGGGTGATCAGGCCCGAGGTCGGGTCCTGCTCGACCTCGATCTTGCGCTGGCGGGTCAGCTCCAGCATCGCCAGGAAGAGGCCCACGATCTGCATACGCGAGGCGCCCTCGAAGAGTTCCCGCGTGGTCATCCTGTTCGTGCCCGATGCCTGCGCCTGGCGCTCAAGTCTGTCGAGCAGGTCCGCTGCGTGCAGCTCGATGGGTGTGTCATCGAACAGGATGTGGTGCTCGCCCAGTCGCTCGAAGTTGACCGCGGCTGCGATCCGGACGAACGACTCGACGAGGTCGAGCACGTCGAGGTCTTCCAGGTCCTGCTCGGCGGACTCTTCGATGACCGCCCGGAGCGCGTCCTTGTCCACGCCGATACGCGCAGCGGGCCAGCGCTTCTGGAAGGCCTCTCTCCGGAGGCCCAAATCCTCGGCGGAGTCGCGGAATCTGCGGTAGCTGAGGAGCTGGCGGATGAGGTTGGCCCGGGGGTCGCCCTCGTCCTTGGCTTCACGCTCGGCGCGGGCCCGGTCCTCGGGGGGCATGAGCGAGCGGGACTTGATCTCCATGAGCGTGGCGGCCATCACGAGGAACTCGCTGCCCACGTCCACGTCGATCCGCTGGGCGGATTCCAGGTGTGTCAGGTACTGGTCGGTGATGGTGGTGATCGAGATCTCGGTCGGATCGAGCTCGGCCCGTCGGATCAGGTGCAGAAGCAGGTCCAGCGGCCCCTGGAACTCCTCGAGCCGGACTGTGTATTCGCTGCTGATCATGCGACCCTCCGTGTTCGCCTCGTACCTCTTCTGGAGTGTACGCTACCGCGATGACGGAGCCCTCGGCAGAGCTTGAACTGGGTCGGAGCGTGCTGATCGAAGAGGCCCGGGCGCTGTCGCACGCGGCCGAGCTGATCGATGCGCGGTTCTCCGAGGCCGTGAGCCTGATCGCCAGCTGCGCCAAGGACCAGGGGACGGTGCTCGTTTCGGGCCTCGGTAAATCCGGGCTGATCGGGGCCAAAATCTCCGCCACGCTCGCGTCGCTGGGCGTGCCCTCGCACCCGGTCCACCCCACCGAGGCCAGCCACGGCGACCTGGGCAAGTTCCGAAGGCAGGACGTCGTCATCGCGCTGAGCAAATCGGGCGAGACGGAGGAGGTCATCAACCTGGCGGCGATCCTGCGCCAGGACGGCGTGCCCGTGATCTCCATCACCGCGGGGGGATCGGAACCCTCAAGCCTGGAGCGCATCGCGAGCGTCGCGCTGACGATCGGGGTCACGAGCGAGGCGGGCGACATGCCCGCCCCGACCAGCTCCACCACCGCCACGCTCGCGCTGGGCGATGCGCTGGCGATCGCGGCAGCGCGCCGGATCCGGTTCACCGATGCGGACTTTGCCAAGCGTCACCCGGGCGGCTCGCTCGGCGGGATGCTGCGCCCGGTCATGGACGTTGTCCGGTTCAAGGCGGGCGAGAACCTGGCGCTGATCGACGACCATCTCAGTGTCGCCGATGCGCTCAAAGAAGCGGAGAACCACACGGGAAGGCGCCCCGGCGCTCTCCTGCTGGTCGAGAAAGCCACGGGCAAGCTGACGGGCATCTTCACCGATGGCGACCTGCGCCGGCTGGTCCTGGGTACGGGCGGCTCGCTCGACACGCCTATTGCCAAGGTCATGACCAGATCCCCGCGCACCATGCGGGACGATGCGCTGATCCGCGATGCGCTGACGCTCTTCCGCCAGAAGCGCCAGGACGAGATCCCGGTGGTGGACGCCAATGGTTGCCCGGTTGGGCTGCTGGACGTGCAGGATCTGATCGCTCTCAAGCTCGTCCGCGACTGACGGAGAACGTGCCCTTATGCCCAATGCGGACCCCGCCAACATCCGGCTCCTGATCCTCGACGTCGACGGGTGCCTGACCGATGGCTCGGTCTTTCTCGACGGTCAGGGCCGGGAAACCAAACGCTTCAACATCAAAGACGGGCTGGGCATCGCGGTCTGGCAGAAGCTCGGGCTCCCGGTCGTGGTCATCACAGGGCGGACGAGCGATTCGCTGATCGCAAGGTGCAAAGAGCTCGGCATCACGGGCCTGCACCAGGGGGTCAAGGACAAGGGCGCCAAGCTCGCCGAGGTTTTGGCGGCTGTCGGTTGCTCGGCCGACGAAGCGGGCGCCTTCGGTGACGACTGGAACGACCTTCCGATTCTCAAGCGTGTGGGCGTGGCGCTGTGCCCTGCGGACGCCTCGGACGAGGTGCGGGCGATCGCGGACTTTGTAAGCACCAGGCCCGGCGGGCACGGGGCGGTGCGGGAGGGGATCGAGATGATCCTTGCCGCCAAGGGGCTTCGGGAGCGGGCGCTGTCGTTCTACGACCTCTGACCGCCCCACGCTTGTGCGATACCATGACCCCATGAGGACCGAGCTTCGAAGAATCCTGACCGCGACGCGACCGGGTGCCAGCCGATCGGCGCTCCTGATCGCTCTGGGCGTCTCGCTCATCCTCGTATCGTTCATCCTGATCTTCTCGACGCGCTCAGGCCCCCCCAAGCGGTCGGCGGTCGATGAGTTCTCGCCCGATGATGTGCCCGACATCCTCTCGGCCCCGGGTGAGGATGTCACACGGATCGACGGACCGCCCCAGATCGGTGACACGACCAATGCCCGCATCCGTCTGAAGGACCGGGGTGACGCCTCGAAAATGGCCTGGGACATCGAGTTTGCCCGGCTCAGCCCGGTCAAGAACTCGGATCTCGTCGAGATCGAGAAGCCCCGGGCCTGGTACCTGCTTGGCAACAACAACCTTGTATTTATTCGATCCGATCGGGCCGAGTTTCTGATGCCTGACATCACGAGCGAGCCCATCTCAGGGCGGTTCACCGGGAACGTCGAGGTCCTGCAGTTTGCGCGCCTTGCCGACGGATCGCTCCCGGCGCCGATCGCGGGTGATTCATCGGTCAGGATCAATACCAACTGGCTCGACTTCGACGCTGTCGCCAGCGAGCTGTCGACGACCGAGACGGTGCTGATCACGAGCGAATCGATCGACGCGGACTGCTCGGGCCTGCGTGTGGTCTTCAACGAGGTCGACGAGCGGATCGAACTGCTCGAAGTGCCCGGGGCGCTCCTTGCCACGATCCGGCCCGGCGCCCTCTCGTCGGGCGAGGAGCCCAGGCCCGCGGCCCAGACCACCCCGCAGCCAAGGCCGACTCAGGCCAACGCGAATCCGAATTCAAAGCCCGTGGCTCCCGCCCAGCCGGAGGGGCCGGAGACTTTCTACGCCGTGACGTTCGAGGGCTCGGTGCACGTCGAGCAGCCCTCGCGTCAGATCGACGCTGACCGGGCGCGGGTGTGGCTGCGCCTGGTGGACAACAAGATCCCGGAGGGCAATCTCGCGGCCTACGCGCCGAGAATGAGCGACCCGATCGGCCTGAACGCGGCGATCGTTTCGCTGGTCGTCGCCTCACGCCAGCCCGAGATCCCATCGGATCGAGATCTGAAAATGGAAGACGACGTGCTCTTCCGCTGCGTCGGCCCGACGGTCGTGCGCCCGATGGACGAACGCCCCGCGGCTCTCGGCTCGGGCGACGACGTGGCGCTCCGGTTCGAATCCAACCCGGGCGGCAAGGTCACGTTCAGCGATTCGATCCTGCTCGCCTCGGGTGAGAGCTCGGCGATCGAGTACGGGTTTACGAACAAGATGCTGGCGCTGACGGGCTACGACGGGCAGCCGACGATGCTCGACGTCGAGGGCTCGGGTTCGATCATCAGTGAGTCGCTCACGATTGGGCTTGCAACGGGCATCGGTCAGGCGATGGGCGCGGGTGTGCTGACCGAGGCGGACTCGGGTCGCAGCCTGAGCTGGAACGAACAGGCCGATGTCGTGTTCCGCACCGCAGAGGGCTGGGTCACCGGCTCGATCGAGCAGGCGATCGCTTCGGGGACCATCGTGCTCCGCGACGCGGACACGCAGATCACAGCCGAGACGATCAACACACGCTTTGCTGCGGGTGACGAGTCGCTGATCGAGCGAGCCGTCCTGACCGGTGGCGTGCGTGCTCGCACCGCCAGGGGCAACCTCGACGCCGACCGTCTCGATGTGCGGTTCGATGTTGCCTCGGGCAGATCCGAGCCGCGCACGGTGACCGCATCGGGCCAGGTCCGGGGCGAGCAGGACGACGCGATCATCACCGCGGGCCTGCTCGAAGCCGATATCGAAGCCGACGCGGAAGGCAAGCCTCGCGTCTCGGTTGCACGCGCCTCCGAGACCGTGCGGTTCACACGCGCCGATGGCACCTTTGCCGAGGGCGACACGCTCCGGGCGGAGCTGGAGCGTGAGCACGTGCTCGTCGAGGGCCTGCCCGCACGCGTTGGGGCCAACAGCGCCATCGTCACGGCCCGCTCGATCACGCTCGACGGGAGCGCCCGCTCGATCGCCGTCCCTGGCGAGGGCGAGTTCACACTCAAGGACGACGAGGGCGTGCTGACCATCGCCAGCGCCAAGTGGACCGACTCGATGCGCTACACCGACGAATCGGGCGAGCTCGAGGCGGTCGGCAAGGTGGTCGCGATCTCGACGCCCAACGCGTTGTCTCGCGACACGCTCACCGGCGATCGGCTCTTTGCGCTCGTGCAGCCCTCTGACGGCTCGGCGGTGCTGGACAACCGGGCCGACCGGCAGCTCATCAGCGCCGAGATCACCGCGACCGAGGGGAAAGACGCGTCCGTCGAGGTGCTGCGCTTCGCTCGGGTGGGCGACGAGCGCCCGACCAACGTCTCGCTCCTGCTCGGCCAGCGCATCGAGGTGGACAACATCGGGGGCATCGTCCGGGTGCCTTCGCCTGGACGCCTGCTCGTGTCTGATGAAAGCATGGACATCGAGGCCACGGATTCGGCAACGATGCGCGGCTCAGCGCTCTTTGACTGGGACGGTCAGCTCCTTCTGGATCGCCCCGCGGGCGATGTCACGATGACCAGCCGCGTCCGCATGGTGCATCGCCCCGCTGCGGATGGCTCGGTCGCCGAGCTCGAGTGCGAATCGCTCCGGGCAACCTTTGCTGAGGCCGCTCCCGCTGGCGACCTGACCACGGGTTCGGCCGAGGGTGAGCTCATGAACGTGCTTGCTTCGGGCGCCGTCTGGGCACGCTCGGGCAGCCAGCAGATGATCTCCGATTCACTCGACTACACCGCGGAAAATCAGACCGCTCGCGCGACGGCTCAGAACGGAGGGTGGGTCACCCTCTTCGATCCGTCCCAGCCAGCACCGGTGACGGCCGCCGAGCTCCTGTGGTCGCTGCGCACCGGGCGCATCGAGATCGTCAGACCCAACCCGATCAGTATTCCAAGATAAACAGCAACCCAAGGACACCATCCTCTCGCGGGCGCGAGGGGGGTCGGTCGCGTGTCCAATCGGTTCGCCTACGCGTCCGTACGGTCGATGACCTTGTACATCTCGCGCTCGCCCCGGCCCTTGACGGGGTAGTCCTTGCGGAGCGGGTGCGCCGGGTACTGCTCCCAGAGCAGGATGCGCCGCAGGTCCGGGTGGTTGCGGAACCGGATGCCAAACATGTCGAAGACTTCGCGTTCGGTCCACTCGGCGCCGGCCCAGAGGTCGGTGACGCTGTCGAGGTAGAGCGCCGGGTCTTCTTCGATGCCGTCGGTGGGGATCGAAGGGTCGAGGTAGGTCTTGACGAAGAATCGCAGGTCCAGGTCGTAGGAGCAGAGGTTGTACACCACCGCGAATCGCCCGGGCATCTTGGCGGGGTAGCCCTCGTAGTCGATCCCGATCACGTCGGAGAGGAAGTTGTACTGGCACTTCTCGTCGCTCTTGAGGAACGCCATGACCGCGTGCAGATCGCCCGGCTCGACGATGAGCGTCGCCTGGCCCCGGAACTCGGTTGCCTGGAACGTCCTGTCGGCAAAGGCGTCTTTGACGCGAGCGAAGGTCGGATGATCGAGCTTGGTGGTCATGGGCATCTCCGTTGAGAGGTAGCTTAGGCGATCCTTGCGGCCTCGATCAGAGCCCGGCAGTCGTCGGTCAGAACGAAGACCTCACGCTCGGCAAAGGCGGATTCTCGCCAGATTTTCAGCAGCGTGCGGACAAAGGGTTGTTCGCCAGTGAGCGTCTGATGGCCCACTCGATCATCCGAGGTGCCTTTGTAACCCGCAAGGACGATCGCCGAGCACGCCTCGAAATGTCCGAGCTTGTCGAACATCCGGGAAAGGTGTTCCTCGGCGTGCGACGCCATCTCGGGCGTGAGCATGGCGACCGGGTCGACGAGCACCCTCAGTCGCTCGCTTGGCGGCTCCTTGAGCAGGGCAGCCACGCTGTGCGGATCGCTGAGGACCAGCCCGAGTGCCGGGCGGACGTAGAAGAGTGCTTCCCGCTCACGGAGGACCGGATCGAGGCGAGCGATCGCACCTCGGAGCGCATCGAGTCCCGTGGTCCAGAGTCGGTGGTCTGAAGGGAATGAGCCGCGTTCTGGGTTGGCGTCGGCATCGAACCATCCGGCCCAGGCGACAAGAGATGTGTCCCGGGCGATGCCTTGGGCGAACTCGGGATCGAGCGGGTTGGCGTGCGTGAATGCATAAGAAGGTGCGCCTGAGGGCGTGCCTTTGAGCACGCCAAGATTGCGCGGCGGGAGTGTGAGGGGGGTCGGCATGGTCCGACAATGATTACACACTCTTGGGGGGGATGTCGATTCACCGAAGTCGGTATCCAGTCGGCGGAGCCGGCGCTGTGTTGTGGTTGCCCCCCTTCCTGCGCCAGGAGTCTTGCCCGATGGATACGTTGTTCGGATTCGATGATCTCGCCGAGAACCGCAGACCCGCCAAGCTTGAACTCGCCCCGAGCGTCGAATCCTCTGAACTCGTGAGGCCTCAGGTGATTTCGAGGATCATCGAACTGAACCCGACGGCCTCTGCGGCGTTCCTCGATCAATTCTCGGATAATCAACTCCGATATTATCTGGACCATCTCCGGATCGCTGAGATTCCGCGTCATTCGGCTCGGCCTTGGGTTCGTCCGGGGGACACCCACGCGATCACCGCTGCCAGAAGCGTCGCGTAAACGACTTTCCAACAAGATGTTACAGATGATTTCCCGCTGCCCGCTCCGTGCGGGCCGCTGTTTTTTTCGCGCAAGGCTGACCGGTCCGGGCGCGAATCTCGCCGACTTTTCGGGACCAACTCAACTCGGACCATCGAAGGTCCGATTTGCTGATCATCGCGGGAGGCGATGGTCGATGGAGGGCCTGCCAGTCGTCCGATAAAGGACGTGCGGGCACCGAAGATCTCGGGAGCTGCGGAGCAGCGGATGCGTGATGTGAATGCACATACGAACCTGGCCGGATTAACCCCGGCCGCTGCTCGGAGCCTCAAGATGCGGAATACAAGCTCGACCCTTCGCCTGGGTGTCATCTCAGTTCTCGCCGCCGTCGGCATGGCCGGCGGGTGCGCCGTCGATCACAATTCAGAGTGGTCCACCACGCCGGCAGAAGCCAAGCCTCTGGCCGCTGCAGAGAAGCAGAACACCGGGCGTTCGAAGAACGACACCTACACCGGCACGATGATGCAGCAGAACGAATCTGTCTGGAACGGCCTCTTCGATGAGCCCGAGACCGAAGGATTCGCTGCCGGCAACGAGTTCGGCAATGGCAACCCGATCGACATTTTCGGCTCGATCGACGGGCGTTCGATGACCCAGGGCAACCCCAACGCCCCGGCTGCCTACGACCCCGCGGATCTGCACCGCGTCAGCTTCAGCAACTATGGCTCGGACTTTGACCCGGTCGTGTCCGACGACGGGCAGTACGTCTACTTCGCTTCGACGCAGCACCGCGAGACCGCGGATATCTACCGCAAGCACATCAACAGCAGCGTCATCACCCAGATCACGAGCGATCCGGGGCACGACGTGATGCCCAGTCTCTCACCCGACGGTCGGTTTATTGCCTTTGCCAGCAACCGCCAGGGCAACTGGAACGTGTACCTCATCGATGCCGAGGGAGGTCAGGCCCGCCAGATCACCGACGACAGCTCGCACGAGCTTCATCCTTCGTTCAGCCCCGACGGCTCACAGATGGTCTACTCACGCCTCGGTCCGGTCAGCCAGCGCTGGGAGATGTGGCTCGTCGATGTGAACAACCCGATGGTCAAGCATCAGATCGGCTTCGGCCTCTTCCCCGAGTTCTGCCCCAAGGGCGGCACCGGGATGAACAAGGGCGACCGGATCGTCTTCCAGCGTGCCCGCGAGCGAGGCTCACGCCTCTTTAGTGTGTGGTCGCTCGATCTCGTTGGGGGCAACGAGGTCATGAATCTCACCGAGCTCGCCTCGAGCGCGGACCATGCCCTCATCAACCCGACCTGGAGCCGCGACGGCAACCGCGTGGCCTACGCCAGCGTCCCGCTGAGCGCGACGACCGCGAACGGTCAGCCGACACGTGCTGATATCTGGATGACCAACATCGACGGCACAGGTTCGACGAATCTGACCGCTGATGACGCGATCAACCTGATGCCCACATGGGGCGCCAACAACGCGGTGTACTTCATCTCCAACCGCTCAGGCACGGACAACATCTGGTCGCTGGGCGCCAGCAAGGCCGTGATCGCCGCCGGCGAGCCCTACGTCGGCCTGCCCGGCTCGCCTCGCACGGCTCAGACTCCCACTACGTCGAGCCAGAAGAAAGACCCGAACTACGCGGACTTCCCGCCCGATCTTGTCCCGGTCGGTGTGGGCGTCGAGTAAACGCATCTCTCCCGGTGGCCAGCCGAAAGGCTCGCCACCGGATTCGGATTGAAATTCAGCCCGGCACGGATGCCGGGCGCAGAACGGCAAGGACGCCATGACAAGTACAGAGAAATTGCTCGTAACCCTCGGGCTCGCGCTGCTGGCATTGCTGGCCGGGTGTGCCCGGGGACCGGAATTGGTCAACCCGACGGTGCTTCGCTCGCCGTACGACGCCACGAGAGGCGACGTGCTGTTCGCGGTCGCGCCGCTTCGGAACGAATCCGGGACGACGGTGTTCAGGGCAGACGAGGTAACCGACGCGATCGTTCGCGCGGTCAGCTCGGTGCCCGGTATCCGGTGCCTTCCGTTGAACAGGACCATCGCAGAGTTGCGGGGGCTTGGGATGCGGGAGATCACCGGCCCGGCAGATCTGGAGGCGCTCGCGGAAGCGATGAACGTCGACGGATTGATCGTCGGGACCGTGACCGCGTACGACCCGTACAACCCGCCCACGCTGGGGCTTTCCCTGGCGCTGCACGCGGGGAACCCGACGTTCGCGGCAGGGCCGGATCTGGGCGACATCCGCGGAGCCGTGACGGACCCGCAGATGCCCGCGCCCTCGCGGTACGTCGAGACGCCCGTGGCGTCGATGTCGGATGTGTTCGATGGTCGGAACCAGGGCGTGCAGATGCAGGTGCGACGGTACGCCGAGGGGCGGATCGAACGCGGCTCTCCGCGTGGGTGGAAGACTTATCTTGCGAGCATGCCTCTGTATACGGAATTCGTGGCGCACGCCGCGGTCGGTCGGTTGCTCGATCAGGAGCGGCTCAGGCTCGCCCGGGCGCGCAGCCCAGGGTCGTCCCGCTGATATCCCCGCCCGGGGGATGTTGCCGGGCAGGTGAGTTTGGAATTCTCGGGGCAACGAAGCCCCGCATAGTCAGCGAGAAGGAGCTCGGTCGATGTCTTCACTCCCGATTACAGACAGCTTCGGCAGCTACCTGGTCGATGAACGTCGCTTCAGCCCGTACACCGCAAGGTGCTACGGCGCAGACCTGCGCCAGTACATCGAGCACCTGATAGCCGAGACGGGCATCGAGCCCAGCACGAGCCACGAGGCGGAGGAATTGCGACGCAGGCAGTCGCCCGGGGGCAACAGCGTCGCCGGCAGCGTCGGACCTCAGACGCTTACGGGCGTCATCTGCGCCGCTGAAGCGGATCTGATCCGTGGCTTCCTGGAGCACCTTGCCGAGAAGGAGTACTCCCCCGCCACCATGGCGAGGAAGATCGCCACGCTCCGCAGCTTCTACAAGTGGGCGCTCCGCACGGGGCTGACCACCGCGAACCCGATGACGCTCATCCGTACGCCCAGGCAGTCCAAGCGCCTGCCCAAGGCCATCACGATCGAGCAGATCGAGCGGCTGCTCTCGGCCCCGAGCGACAGCGACGTCCTCGGACGGCGCGACCGCGGGATGCTCGAGACGCTCTACTCGACCGGTATCCGGGTCAGCGAGCTCGTTTCGCTCGAGGTGGAGGACGTTGACCTGATCAACGGCTCGATGCGCGTCCGCGGCAAGGGCAAAAAGGAGCGTCTGGTTCCTCTGGGCGCGCACGCGATCGCCGCGATCCAGGCGTACGTCGAGCTGGCCGAGAAGGACCCGCACTTCCAGGCCACCTGGAGCGACAGCAGCACCTCGCGCAAGCCGCTCTTCCTGAACAAGCACGCCCAGCGTCTTTCGAGTCGCTCGGTCCGTCGGAAGCTGGACAAGTACCTGCGTCAGGTCGGTCTCGACCCGACGATCAGCCCGCACACGCTGCGTCACAGCTTTGCGACCCATCTGCTGGACAACGGCGCCGACCTGCGCAGCGTGCAGGAGTTGCTGGGCCACCAGTCGCTCAGCACGACTCAGGTGTACACGCACCTCTCGACGCAGCGCCTGCGCGCCGCCTACGACGACGCCCACCCGCGAGCCGAGGCCGGCTGATCAGCCCCCGGTCTCGGACGTCACGGCGGGCTCGTCCCGCCTGACGAACGAACGCATCGCCTCCATCACCGCCGAGACCCCGGTCTCGGCGTTTTCTATGGGCACGACGGCGCCGACGGTCCGCGAGGGATCGACGAGGACAGCCGTCAGCGGCGCGGGAATCACCAGGCGATCGATCGTCTTGGCCGGCTCAGTACTGACCAGCAGCGCCACACCTCTTGGCGAACGCTCGGCCATCGCCCGCATCTGTTCTGGGAGCACCTCCAGCTCACCCGAGACCGAAACGACGATCGAGCGGTGTCCCAGCCAGTACCGGTCCGCATTCTCGCGCCCGAGGTCGGCGATCTCCTGCGCAGCCGATTGCCAGAGCTTGGAGGCGACCTCGCCGGCAAGGTCGAAGACATCGGCCTCCGCGTCGGCCCGGCAGAACAGCAGCACCACCCAGGGGCCCGATTGACGGACACGCTCGTCGCCCTGAATTTCGCTGAGCCTCCAGCCCTGGTAGCTTGGTGTCGAAAGAATCAGATCATCCAGCTTCAGGCCCGGCGTCAGGGGTGAACGCGGGGGCGACAGCTGCGCCAGACGGGTCACCACCCAGCGCCCTTCGGTCGGGATCGACCACGCCCTGGGGTCGCCCGGCTCGATGGGTTCGTACTCGGCTTGGAATCGCCCATCGCTGAGCGGGGCGTCAAGGGCACGGGCACGTGCGGAAACCGGGTCGATCACGAGTTGGATCGATCCCGCCTGCGACATCAGAAACAGCGTTGCCGATGCTGTGTCGTAGCGCTCGACCTCGATCGCCCCAAAGGCGGGGTCCGTGCATCGCCCTGCCTCGTCGAAACGCCAGAGCTGGGGCATGGGCATGGGCGGGACATGGGGCGCGATCGCGGCGAGAAAGTCCACGCCCTCCCTTTCGACGCGGAAAACGACCGCGGGGTTTGGCTCTCCGAGTCGCTCGGCGGTCAGCACGCCTTGATGGTGGTGCAGAAGCAGCCCGGGCAATTCGAATGAAGTGATGATTCCGCCCTCGTGCATGGCTTCGCGGAAGATCGTTTCGAATTCGGTCTGCGCACCCGCCCCGTCCGTCAACACGATCGAGGTGCGCTCTGCGGTCGTCGTATCCGAGTAAGCCGACGAGAACAGCAGGGCCCTTTCGATGGCCCGGGGCTCTGGCTGAGCGAGCAGAACCGCGCCCAGGATCGCTGCGCTTATGAACAACCGGCGCCCTCCGATTCCACGAAGGTTTCCAAGAGCATGCCGACGGTCTTGCCCAGGCCGGGGATAACCAGATCCGGCGCCAGTTCGCACAGCGGCTCGAGCACGAACCGGCGCTGGGCGAGCCTGGGGTGCGGGACGTGAAGGCCCGGATCATTGATCTGCATCTCGCCGAACAGCAAGAGATCCAGGTCGGCGGTTCTGGGCCCCCACCGCAGGTCACCCATGCGATCTCGTCCGAGGCTCGCCTCGATGGCCAGCAGCGCATCGAGAAGCTCACGGGGGGAGAGGTCAGTCTCGATGCGCACCACGCCGTTGAGATACTTTCCTTGCGCCACAGGCCCGACGGGATCGGTTTCGATGAGCGTCGATCGAGCCGAGACACGGGTCGAGCCGAGCTCATCGATCGCCCGCACCGCCCGCGTGAGTGTGTCTCTGCGGTCGCCGAGGTTGGAACCAAGCGCGATGAAGGCTTCGGTCATCTGTACAGGGTGCGCGTGCCGGGACCAAAAGACAAGCCCGGCCCCATAGCGGGGCCGGGCATCATGTGATTCAGTTTGTCGTGGGCTTAGCCGGTGGGTTCGAGCTCGCGGACGCGGTGCTGCACCTGAGCCTTGACCCGGGCCAGGATCGAGCTGTGCATCTGGCTGACGCGGCTCTCGGAGAGATCGAGCGTCGCGCCGATCTCTTTCATGGTCATGCCCTCGAAGTAGTAGAGGATGACGATGAGGCGTTCGGCGCGGGAGAGGCCCTTGGTGATCAGGTTCTGGAGGTCCTTGCGTTCGAGGTTGCGCACAGGGCTGGCCTGGTTGTCGTCACGGATCACATCGATCTCGCGGACATCGCGGTCGCCGTCGCTTGGGTAGGCCTTGCGGGTGAGGCTGAAGGTGCCTACAGCCGAAGAGTCGCGCTGGATCTTCTCGTATTCCTCGTCGTCGACGCCGAGCCGTTCGGCGATCTCGTCGTGCGTTGCGGGGCGTCCGAGCTCCATCTCGATGCGTTGGCGTGCGTGCTCGACCTTGGAGGAGCGGTGACGCACGAGCCTTGGGACCCAGTCCATCAGGCGCAGCTCATCGAGGATCGCTCCGCGGATACGCGGGGCGCAATAGGTCTCGAACTTGACCTGGCGTCCGAGATCGAACGCGTTGATCGCATCGGCAAGCCCGAAGACGCCCGCCTGCACGAGGTCGTCGATGTTCACCTCGTCGGGAAGGCGCGCGTGCACACGCTCGGCGTGGTATCGCACGAGGGTGTAGTACTTCTCCATGAAGAAATTACGGATGCTCTGATCGCGCGACTTGCTGTAGTCGAGCCAGAGATCTTCGACGGGGCGATCACAAAGCGGCAGATCGGCTTTGGAACGCTTGGAGTTTGACACGCGTCGTTTGGTCGGCGCGGCCTTCTTCTCCGTGGGCATGGTCTGCTCCTTGACCTCTTCATCACGCGGCCGAGGCCGCCGATTCGCGAGAGTGCCGAGATCGAACGGGTCTCTCTCGCCGGCCTCACGCTGGTGTCCATCCATGGACGACGTGAGTATACGGACCGGGCGCGCGCTCCGCCAGCGCCCTCAAAAAGGAAATCATGCAACCAGCCTGGGCGACTGGTCGGAACCTGCTTTGGAGCCCTGATCGGCGTCCTGGTTTGCTTCCGTTCGCGGGCGGCTCACCGCGTGTTTATGTTCTTCGACGATGCGTTCGATCACAAGCCCAAGAAACATGCCTGCAACGTGGCACACCAGCATGCAGACGAGCGACGTCACGATGACGCGCCCAGTCTCGTTGCCCGCGTCAAGCCCGGAGAGCATCGCAACGATGAACCCCGCAAGGCCCATCACACCCGCCGCGAGGCGTCGGATCGTGCCGTGACTCTCGGTCATGCTTGAGTTCAATCCGGTGATCTCCCATCTCGTCATCGCCCACCGGGCGCACCGACTTCACTCGCCCCGCAAAAAAACTGAGCCGCACCGGGCATGCCAGCCCGCGCAACCGGCACTATCGGCCAGAAATGAACCCGAAACCCCCACGTTGGAGCGGATTCCGAGCCGGGGCGCAAGTTTCGATACGAACATCTTTCTTACAAGCTTGGCGTTCAAGCTCGGCGAGCAGCAAAGCCGCCGCCTTGCGAACCGACTTGCCCGCGGGTGATTTCTGCTGGCCTCCCCTTGCAACGCACTGCTCGCGGATGCCCCGCACGACGGCGCGGTCGGTGGGGATCCGGCCATAGAGGGCGAGCTCGAGCCCAAGGAATTTCCGGGCGACCGAGGCGATCCGTCGGTGCACTCGCTCCGCCTCGGCGCGCGAGTCGGTCTGGTTCACGATCAGCCCCACGCGCTCGCCGGCCTCGGGGCCCTGTGCACGCACGAGCGACTTGATGAGCGCGTACGCATCCGCGATCGAGGTGGGTTCGGGCGTCAGCACAACCACCGCGAGATCCGCGGCCGCGACGAGATCAAGGACACTCGAGGACACACCCGCCGAGCAATCAAGCAGGGCAACATCCGCGGCGCCGTGGAGCTGCGAGAGGCTGTGGATAAGTCGTTGACGGTCAGCGCTGGAGGGCGGGCGCCCCATCCCGACCGGGCCCGGTACAAGGCGGAAGCCCGCACCGGAATCGATGGCGATGTCCGCCAGCGAATGGCCCCGCGCAAAGCCCTTGATCATGCACTCGTCCAGCCGGCGCAGCGGTGCCAGCCCGAGCATGATGTCCGCGTTGGCTGCCCCGAAGTCCGCGTCGATCAGCATCGTCCGTCGCCCAAGCCCTGCCAGCGCCGAGGCGATCGAGATCGACGTGAACGTTTTGCCCACGCCCCCCTTGCCCGATGCGAGCGCGATGAGCTGAGGCCTGGGTGCGGGCGAACGCGGCGCGACATCGCTCTCTGCCGCGAGCATCGCACGCAGGCGTGTGGCCTGGTCGTCGAGAGCGCTCGTGCGCGGGCTGATCGGCATCACACTCATGCCTGGGGCCCGCCCAGAATGAGCCGGGAAATCCGGTCGGGTTTGCCCGCTTCGATGTGGTCGGGCACTTCCTGGCCCATGGTGACGTAGCTCAGCTTGAGGTCCGCCAGGCGCGTCACACTCAGCAGGACGCCGAAGTTCACCGCCTCATCGAGCTTGGTCAGGATCAGACGGTTCGGGGCGAGCTGCGCGAACCGCTCGGCGGCGCGGAGCATCACACCCTCGGCCGAAGTCGTCGAGAGCACCAGGTGCGTCTCGTGCGGGTCTGCCTCGTCGAGGTAAGTCCGCAGATCGGAAAGGCGCTCGCTGTCGTGCTGGCTTCGCCCGGCGGTATCGATCAGGATCACGTCGCAGCCGGACATCGATTCGAGCGCCGGTCGCATCTCGCTTGGGCTTGCGACGACCTTGAGCTGAAGCCCGATGATGTCGGCGTACGTGCGGAGCTGCTCGACGGCTGCGATGCGGTAGGTGTCTGTCGTCACCAGCCCGACCGACCTCCCGTGACGCAGCTTGGCGACCGCGGCGAGCTTGGCGAGTGTCGTCGTCTTGCCAACGCCCGTCGGCCCGATGAGCGCGATCGTCAGCGGGCGTCCGTCGGCCGGGCGACGGGGCAGCGGGCTGTCACCCGCAGCGGGGACGAGCTTGGCGATCTGGCGGAGCATCGTCTCACGGACAATCTCTTCATCGGCAAGCTCGGCAGCCGAGAGTTCGTCGCGGACCTTGCCCACGATTTCGTCTGCGATCTCGGACGCCACGGCCTGCTCGGTCAGCGCAAGATAGTGCTCAAAGAGCGCATCGGGCATCGAGCCCTGCCGAGAGCCCGCGGCCTGGGTCGAGGTAGACAGCAGCCTCCCGAGCATCCGCTTCATCGAGTGCAGTTCTTCGGCAAAGTCAGGCCCAGCCAGGGCGATGGGCTTGTCCTGGCGTGATGTCGCGACCGACATGACCCGGGGGGGCTCGAAGGCGGGCTCGCGCTCGTGACGAAGTAGCGTCTTTGTTTCAGCCGGGGGTGAGCCCTGCCTTGGCAGTTCGGCCACCGCCGCCCCACCGCCGGTGCTTTTGACTGCCCCCGCGTAGGCACGGGAAGCGACCGCCCCCGAGAGCTGGCGTGAGGCGGGTACCGGGGCGGCGCTGTGGTCTGCAGGAGCGCGCAAGGCCTTGCGTTCGGGGCGCTTTGCGAGCTCCGGCTGGTCGTTGGTCGCGGTGATCTCGACCATGCCGCGCGAGCCGAGACCGAGGATGCCGGGGGTTTTAAACGAGCGTGTGTGCAGGATGACCGCGTCGTGGCCGAGGTCTTTTTTGACCTCTGCCAGAGCGTCTGTCATCGTGCGTGCGCGGTAGACCTTGAGTGGCATCGTCGCCTTCCCTGGCTTGCGGGCTTGGGCCTCATCCATGAGGCCGCCGCGGTGATCCGTGACTCATCTGCCGGCAGATCCGCCGGTGGACGGGAGCATAGCAGTCTTTCCCTGCCTGTGCACAAGTCATGCCGCCCCCACTGATTCTCTTGTCGGCGCTTTCGGTTTCGATTCGGGCCACTGGACGTAGCCCATCGACTCGACCTCGACACCCTGCACGACCTCGTTGTACCCGAGCACCGCCACGCCCGGGATGTGTGGCTCAAGGATCTGGTGAACCACGCCGCGCACCGAGGGCGAGGCGAGCACCACCGGCGTGTGACCGGCTGCTGTCAATGACGACAGCGACTCGGCGACCAGCCCGGCCAGCTCGCTTGCGAGCCTTGGCGGCATGGTGACCACCGTCGCGTCTCCCGATCGATCGATGTACCCGGAGATCCGCTCTTCCACTCCCGGGTCCAGGGTCACGCAGGAAAGTCGCATTTTGCTGTCGTCGCGCATCGTGGCGTACTGGTGGCTGATCGCCCGCTTGAGCGCGTTGCGGACGTATTCCGTCTGAACCGCAACATCCTTGGTCCGCGGGGCCCAGTCCGCCAGCGTCTCGACGATCGTTTCCAGGTTCCGGATCGAGATCCGCTCACGCAGCAGCGACTGCAGCACTTTCTGAAGATCGCCGAGCGAGATGATCCCCGGGATGGTGTCGCCGACGAGCTTGGCCGACTGCTGCTTGAGCTGCTCGACGAGATTGGAAACCTCTTCACGCGTCAGCAACTCGTCGGCGTGGCGCTTGATGATCTCAGAGATGTGCGTGGCCATGACGCTGGAGGGCTCAACAACGGTGTAGTTGAGCGACTCGGCGCGATTCTTCTGGTTGTGCTCGATCCACCACGCGTCGAGCCCGAACGCCGGCTCGACGGTCCGGACTCCCTCGATCGCGCCGCTGGCCACGCCCGGGTCCATCGCCATCAGCCGCGTGGGAATGACCTCGCCATTGGCAACGGTGTTGCCCCTGATTTTGACGTTGTACTTGGTGGGCTCCAGCTGCATGTTGTCGCGGATGCGCACGGGCGGCATCACGAGCCCGAGTTCGATCGCAAGCTGGCGCCGGGTGGAGCTGATGCGTTCGAGCAGATCTCCACCCTGTTTGGCATCGACCAGCTGAACGAGCCCGTAGCCGACCTCGAGCTCGAGCGTGTCGACCTTGAGGAGCGACTCGATCGGCGCCGGCTCCGGGATGGACTGCTCATCGACCTTGGATTGGACAGCGTGCTCTGCGATCTTGGTCGTCCGGGCCATGGCGAATCCGATCAGAGCCGTGACGATCGCGCAGAAGATCAGCGGGATCGTGGGCAGGGGCGTCACCGCCAGCACGAGCAGGAAGATGCTCGTGATATAGAGGCCTCGGGGCTGGCTGCCGAGCTGCACGGTCATCTCGCTGCCAAGGTCGGCCTTCGAGCCGGAGCGCGTCACGATCAGAGCCGCAGCGATGGAGATCACGAACGAGGGGATCGCGCTGGTCAGGCCGTCGCCGATCGTCAGCTTCGTAAAGACCGCGGCGGTCTGCCCCGCGGGCCAGCCCCGTTCAAGGATGCCGATCGCAAAGCCACCGGCTACGTTGATGAACGTGATCAGGATGCCCGCGACGGCGTCGCCCCGGACAAACTTGCTGGAACCGTCCATCGCTCCGAAGAAGTCCGCCTCACGCCGGATCATGTCACGGCGCTCGCGTGCCTCGGCCTCGGTGATGATCCCGGCGTTCAGGTCCGCGTCGATCGCCAGCTGCTTGCCGGGCATCGCATCCAGCGTGAACCTCGCGGCGACTTCGCTGATGCGCGTCGCGCCCTTGGTGATCACAACAAACTGCACGATCACGAGGATCAGGAAGATGATCACACCGACCGCGAGCGAATCGCCCGCGACGAAGGTCCCGAACGTGCTGATCACCTTGCCCGCAACGCCCATCGCCTCCTCGGGCGAGGAGGCGTCCGCGGTTAGGATCAGCCTCGTCGATGCGATGTTCAGCACGAGTCTGAGCAGCGTCGTCGCGAGCAGCAGCGACGGGAACACGCTGAAATCCAGTGGGTGGTTCATGTAGATCGTGGTCAGCAGGATCACAACAGCCAGGCTGATATTGAGCGCGATCAGCAGGTCCATCGCCACCGGGGGCAGCGGGACCAGGATCACGATCAGCCCGAACATGAACCCGACCGGCACGAACAGCGAGCGGTACTTGCGCACCGTGACCATCCATGCGGGGAGCGTTGGTGCGAGGCCGAGCGGGTTGGATTTGTCTTGCGCCATTTATGCTCTAGCTTGCCATCGCGGGTTCTTTCGACTCCCGCATCTCAGAAGCCCTGCCGTCGAGGCGGTACACGTACGCCAGAATCTCTGCGACCGCCTCGAAGTGCTCCTCGGCGATCTCGTCGCCCTCACGCGTTCCCCAGTAGAGCGCACGGGCCAGGGGCGGGCGCTCGATGATCGGGATGCCGTTGGCGGAAGCGACAAACCGGATCCGCATCGCGAGGATGTCGGCGCCCTTGGCGACCACGCGCGGAGCGCCCCAGCCCGACTGGTACCGGAGTGCCACTGAAAAGTGCGTCGGGTTCGTCACGATGACGTCCGCGTCTGGGACCTCGGAGCTGATCCGCTGCATCGCGATCTCCTGTGCCATCCGGAATCGGTGGCGCTTGAGCATCGGATCGCCCTCCATCGATTTGACTTCGTCCTTGACCTCGTGCTTGGTCATGCGGAGGTCCTTCTTGTGCTGCCATTTCTGGTACATCAGATCGACGACGCCGATGACCAGCAGGATCGAGAGCACCCATGCAAGGATCTCGATCAGCACGTAGACCGTGACCATCACCGCCTGTGTCGGGTCCAGCATGGGCAACCGCACGAGCTTGATCTCGTTGCGCATGATCACGATGATGACGATCACGCCAACGACGGTCAGTTTGGCGACGCTCATCGCTGTCTGCATGACGCTGCGGATGCTCAGGATCCTCTTGACACCCGCGATTGGGCTGAGCTTGTTGAGCTTTGGGCTCAGTGGTTCGGTCGTAAAGAGCGGCCCGACCTGCAGGAAATGCGAGAGCAGGATCACCCCGAACATCAACGCCATCACCGGCCCGACGGTGACGAGCATCGCCTTGCCCGCCTGGTGGATCGCGGGCGAGATGTACTCGAACGGGTTGCCCTGGCTGATCGCTCCGCCGCCCAGTTCGCGAGCCATGAGATCGCCCATCTCACCAGCCACGAATGTCCCGAGCATCGCCAGCACGATCGCGGCAGCGATGAGATCGATCGCACCGGAGAGGTCCTTGCTCTTTGGCAGCTTGCCCCGGCGCCTCGCGTCGGCGAGCTTCTTGCCGGTCGGGTCCTCGGTGCGTTCGCCCAGGTCCTCAGCCACCGGTCACCTCCGACATCGAAGAAGGCAATCCTGTCCACCTGGTGATCTCGTCCATGACCATGCGAAGCTCGTCGGTGAACACGGTCTCGATCGCCATGAGCGCACCCGCCAGAGCGAAGAGCCCCGCCATGATCTTGATCGCAAACCCGATGGTCAGGATGTTGATCTGAGGGATGGTTTTCATCAGCACGCCGCTGGCGATGGTCTCCAGGAACATGATCGCAACCACCGGCGCTGAGACACGCAGCGCCAGCTCGTAACCCGAAGCCAGGATACCTTTGATCAGCTCAACCGGCGCAGCGTGGAGCGTCATCCCGCCAAGGGGCACGGTCTCGTAAGTCCCGACGATCGCCATGAACATCACGTCGAGCCCGCCGATCATCAGGAACACAGCCGCGGCCAGATAAAACATGAGCTGGTCGATCACGCCCGAGTTCTCGCCGTTCATCGGGTCGTAGATCTGCGCAAGCCCGAGGCCCATCTGCATGCCCATGATCGTGCCGCCCAGCTGCATCGCGACCATAGGGATGCTGGCGATGAACCCGACCGACGCGCCGATGAGCGTCTCGGTCACCATGATCTGACCGAGCGTTGCGATGCTCATGTCGGCGCTCGCCTGCCAGGTCATCGGTACCGCGGGGGATACCGCAGCGGCAAGAGTGATGACCAGAAAGGCCTTGGCCCGCGTGGGTATGCCCGTGCTGGCAACGATCGGACTAAACAGCAGGACCCCCGCAAGGCGGAAGGCCACGAGCATCAACGTGATGCCGTACTGAAAGATGGGCTCGACCGTCAGCATGCTTTCCTTACGGCGTCGCAACCCAGAGCAGCGCGGTCGCGAAGTCGCCGAGCCTCTGCACAATCCAGGGTGTCAGCAGCACCACGACCCCGAGCATCACGATGATCTTGGGCACGAACGTCAGGGTTTGATCCTGGATGGAAGTCACGGACTGCAGGATGCTGATCACAAGTCCGATCACCACGCCCGCGCCCAGGATCGGCAGGATGATCTTGAGTGTCAGCAGGATCGTCTCACGAACCATGTAAATCAGCGATTCGTCGTACACCGGGATACTCCTATGTCACACCGAGCAGCGATCGGACGGATGGATCTTGGAGCAGCATCGCTGTCTCGCTCGAGAGTCTGGGCGAAGCACCTTCGTGCGCAAAGCTCATCAGGAGGCCGCCCACCACGAGCTGCCAGCCGTCAACGAGAACAAAGAGCAAGAGCTTGAATGGCAGGCTGATCAGCACGGGGGGGAGCATCATCATGCTCATCGAGATCAGCATCGATGCGATGACCATATCGATCACGAGGAAGGGCAGATAAACACGGAATCCCATCAGGAAAGCGGTCTTGAGCTCGCTGAGCATGTACGCCGGCACGAGCGCGACCATGTCGACATCCGCCCGCGTCAGGCTCCCGGGGTCCGACGTATCCACACCCCGGTAATTGAGAATCATGTACATGCTCGACCAGTTGCCCGTCGCCTCGATCTGGTCGAACATGAAGTCCCGCAGCGGCTGCTTGGCGTTGTCCCAGAGCGTGTCGTAGTCGCGGATCTCACCGCGTTGGTATGGATTGAGAGCTTCGTCGTAGATGCGATCGAACGTCGGCGCCATCACGAGCATCGTCATGAAGAGCGCCAGGCCCGTCAGCACCTGCGGCGGGGGCAGCGACTGCGTGCCGATCGCCTGGCGGAGCAGCCCCAGCACCACCAGGATGCGGATGAAGCTGGTCGTCATCAGGATGATCGAGGGGACCAGCGTGATGACCGAGAGCAGGATCATCACGTTGATCGCGGCGCTCAGCCCACCGCCGTCGGCGGGGCCGTCGTCGATCGGGTTGGCCGCGGTCTGTCCTGGCAGCATCATGCCCGCGCCCGAGAGGATCGCCATCGGATTCGCGTTGGTCGGGTCTGCGGGGATGATGGGCGCCGACTCGACCGTTGGCGCATCGATCGAGTCCTGCGCCCGTGCGCCGGGTGCCAACGCGATTAGAGCCACGATGAGGAGAGCAAGCGTGCGCATCACGCCGACCTCCGGCCAATGAGCGAGCCCAGGAGCGTGCTGCGCCGACGGGTCAGGTCGACGACCTCGACGTCACGCATCTCATCGGGAGCGGTTTCCATCGATTCGTAGCCGTGCAAGACGCCCTCGAACCCGCCCGGTCCTTCGGCCTTGGTGATGATGGAGGCCACCTCGTCGGGATCGGTGATCTCGCTGAGTGTCTGCGTCGTCACGCCTCCGCGGACTCGACCCGAAGAAGACTGACACAGAAGCAGAACGCGCCGGTCGAGCTTGAGCAGGACCAGAGTCTGACCGCGCCCGAGCGGGTATCTCGCCAGGACCGATACCAACCCCGATGGGGACTTCCCGCCGGCGCCGATCTGCCCGGCCAGCCCGCCCGCCTTGCCGGCAAGCCACTTGTAAATCGCGCCGAGAAGGATGACCAGCCCAACCACCGCCAGGAGCGACGCGAGTGTGGTGGCAATCGACCCGGGCCCGCCGAGCGTGTCGGTCCCCGTCGCCCGCGAGGGCGCGCCCAGCGGGAGCGACTCGGTGCCGGGCTGCGCCGCAGCGCACGCGGACACCGCCGCCGCTCCGAAGATCAGAATGAGTCGCTGTGCTGCCGCCATGCGCCGTCCTGGCTCCGCGGTCACGCCCGATCCTCGGGCGTCCTGCCGATTAGCTTCGATTCTGCTCTACAAGATCCGCGTCGAGGATGTCGTTGACACGGATACAGAAATTGTCGTTCAGGACAAGCACCTCACCCCTTGCGACGAGGCGCTTGTTCACATAAATGTCCACCGGGTCACCCGCGAGCTTGTCGAGCTCGACCACAGCGCCCTCGGCGAGGCGGAGCACGTCCTCAACCAGCATCCGCGTCCGCCCGAGCTCGATCGTGACGTCGACATTGACGTCTGAGAGCAGGTCCATGCCCGTCGGCATCGTGTCGAGCTCAGAGGCGGAGAGATCGGGGATCTGAAGCGGCGATGGCCCAGACCCGGACTGGGCCCTGGGCTGCTCCGGTGGCGCCGTCGGCGCGTCGGCATCGTCGGCATCGTCGGCGCTGAGTGCATCGATCGCGGCCTGCGCCGATGCGAGGGCTGCCTCGGCGGCTGCGTCGGCGTCCTCGCCCGTGGGTTCGGACGCATTCACAGCCGATGGCTCGGCCTGCTCCTCGCCTGCGGGATCGGTCGGATTCTGTGCGGATTCCATCTCGTCTGGCATGCTCGACTCCGTCGATGCGCGCACCGCCCCGGTGCCCACGCTGCATCGGCACTCGGTCGGGCCTTGCCATACATTTCTGCGCGTTGGCGCACCGACTGCGCCAAAGACGTGCGCAATTGCTGCGCACACCCCCGGAGCCTCGGATCAGAAGTCTGCGGGAGAGCCTCGCATCTTCGGAATCAGGACGTGAACCGCCCTTGGCTGGTTGTCCGCGTCCACACCGAAAAGCTCAACGAAGTATGCCTCGAGCTTGCGGTTGAGCGTCTGAAGCTCGGGCTCGCGGAGCTGGCTGTGCGTCGCCTTGCGGATCAGCTCCCCCACACCCGAGGTGATCTCGGCCTTCCGGCGTTCGAGCTCGGCTGCGACTCGCTCCTGGTCCTTGCGACGGACCTTGACGAAGACCTCGGTCTCCCACTGCCACACCCGCCCGGTGTGCATGTTCTGGAACCGATCGCTGACCATCTGCAGCTCGATGAGCGCATCGGGGCTATCGGGCGAATCGCCCACGATGCCCGCCTCGGCGACACTGGGAGCCTTGCCCGACATCATGATGAACGCACCCACACCGATCGTCTCGACGATCATGATCGCCACGACAATCAGGAGCACCTTCTTCGAGCCGCCCTTTGGCTGTTCGGCCTCGGCTTCGGGGGTTTCGTCTTTCTTGGGCTTCTCGGCCATGGTCCTCTCCACTGCGCTTTGGCATTAGCGAACGTTCGGTCTCGTGCCATTGGGATCCGGGTGTACATCGACGGGCAGGACCTCGGTCAGGATGATCTGCACCCGTCTGTTCTGCCCCATCGCGTTCTTGTCGTTCACGTTGGTGCTGATCGGCTCGGAGCTGCCCACCGAGGTGATCGAGAGGCGGCTCGATTCGATCCCCTGCCTGACAAGGAAGTCTTTCACCGATTTGGCGCGCATAAAGCCCATGCTGTCGACGTCGCCGCCGGTGGCTTTGTCTTCACGCCCGAAGGCATGCCCTCGAATCTCGATGTTAAACCGCAGCCCCTTGATCTTCGGCACGACCTCGTTGACAAGGTACGCCTCGGTCGTGCTTGAGATCTCTGCGGAACCCGCCTCGAATGGGATCGTCGTCCCGACGACGGTTTTGATCCCCTCGGAGACGTACGACGAGCTCGGATCGGGCCCCGCGGTCGAAGGGTTCCGGGCCTCGTTCATGCGGACGTCCTTGCCGATCGAGTTGATCAGCTCCTCGAGGCTCGTTACCTGCGAGTTGGCGGGCGGGTCTTCTGTATCGAGCTGGCCCACGCCTCCCGAGAATCCGAACGCCTTCTGGATCGATCGGACAACGTCGAGGTACTCGCGTTCCTGCTTGATCTCGCTGAACGCCGCGAGCAAGATGAAAAAGCAGAGCAAGAGCGACATGAGGTCGCCGTAGGTCACGACCCAATCGGGGATCGGCGCGGGGCCCGGTCGAGCTTTCTTGGCCATCGTTCGGTCCTCCTTCGCCGATCAGGCGGCCTCGAGGACCCTGTCGCGCTCAGCCGGCGCGAGATAGGTTGCGAGCTTGGACTGCACAACGCGGGGGTTGTCGCCCGACTGGATCGCCATGACACCGGCGATGATGATCGTTTTGACCTGGACCTCTTCCTGGTCGCGAGCCAGGAGTTTCTCGGAGATCGGGCCCGCAAAGACGTTGGCGATGAAAGCGCCGTAGAGCGTCGTGATCAGCGCGACCGCCATGCTGGGGCCGATCGAGCTGGGATCGCTCATCGACTGGAGCATGAAGATCAGACCCAGGAGCGTCCCGATCATCCCGAAGGCCGGCGCGTACTTGCCGATCGAATCGAAGATCTGCTTGCCCTGGGCGTGACGATCCATCAGCGACTCGAGCTCGGTGTCCATCACCTGCTTGATGAGCTCGGGATCCGTGCCGTCGACGGCCATCTTGATCCCGCGCACAATGAACGGGTCTTTCATCTCATCGACGAGATTCTCGAGGCTCAGGATGCCCTCGCGCCGTGCCAGCTCGGCGTACTTCACGAGATCGAGGATGATCTCGACGATGTCCGTGTTCTTGTGGAACACGGCCTTGAGAGCGATCGAGTGGAGCTTGAGAATCTTCGCCAGAGGGAAGCACGCGACCGTCACGCCGATCGTGCCGAGCACGACGACGAAGAGCGAGACCGCATCCACCAGCGCCATGGGGTTACCGCCGAAGATAACGCCCAGAATGATGGCGGCAAACGCTACACAGATTCCGACAATGGTTCCAAGGTCCACCTGGAATGCCCCCTACAACCCGGCGATCCGTCGCCTCTGACAAAGGAGAGGATCGACGGTTTCGGACAGCCTCTTGAGGGGACGCAGGCCCGCATCGCCAGTTCGGGATCTTAATCCACGGGTGCGAGACGCCGGAGCCGCCTGCCGTACTCGATGATGCGTTCGATAACCACTTTCGTCTCTTCTCGGACCACGACGTGGTCTCCGTTGACGAGCGTGATGATGGTGTCGGGTCGCTCTTCGACGATCTTGATCAGATCGGCATTGAGCAGGAAAGGATCTCCGTTGAGTCTGGTGACCATGATCATTGCAGAGAGTCCGCCCTTACTTATTGCCCAAGGACCAGAAGCTGCTGGATCAGTTCGTCGCTCGTGCGGATCACACGGGCCGAGGCCGAATAACCCGTGGACGCCAGGATCAGAGAGATGAACTCCTGACCGAGGTCCACGTTGGAAGTCTCCAGCGCCCCCGAAACCACTCGCCCTGTCCCGAGCTGCTGGGGCTCAGAGATGATCGCAGGACCCGAGTTCGGGCCCGGGCGGAACAGGTTCTGCTCGAGCTCAACGAGACCTTCGGGGACCGTAAACGATGCGAGCGCAACCTGCCCGAGCGTGCGGATCAGGCCGTTGGTGAATGTTCCCGTGATCCGCCCGTCGCCGCCCACCGCATAACTCGAGAGCGTTCCGATCGGGACGCCGTCCTGGTAGGTGCTCACGAGCGAGCTCTGCGAATCGGTGAGCGCTGTGACCTGGTCGCCATCGGAGTTGAATCTGATGTCGAAAGTCAGCGGCGATGCAGCGCCCGTGTTGTCACGGTCCAGCACGACCGCCACGGACTCCGGCCCGACGATCTTACCGAAGTTGTCGAACTGGATCGTGCCCGTGCCGATCGCTGGGCCTCCGACGGTGTCATCTGGGCTCTCCGCGTAATAGCGCCACGTCGTGCCCGTGTTGCTCTTGCCCTCGAGCACCATCGAGATGTCCACACGCAGGGGAGTCCCGAGCGAGTCGTAGACGCTGAATGCAGTCTTGATCGCCTCGCCCGAAGCATCCGCTGTCTGGTTCACGAGAAAGGGCTGCGCGGAGAGCGTGCCATCGGCGTTGAAAACGCGGATATCCTCGCCCGTCATCGTGATGTTGTTCGTCTGGCCCGAGTTGCCGGTGATGTTGATCAGGCCGGTCAGCGGGTCGATTGTCACGCCCGGCTGGTTGCCGTCGGAATTCGTTCCGATGTCGGTGCGCAGCCCGAAGCTGTCGGAGAGAAAGTTCATGAAGTCCTGCACGGAGCTGGCGGCTTCCACAAGGAACCCGGCAGCGCCAAGGATCTGCGTGCCCTTCTCGACGCCCTCGACCCGGATCGTCTGACCCGCGGTGAACAGGGGCGTGCCAGAGCCAACCTGGATCGGGTCCTCGATCTCTGTGAGCAGGCTCGTTGTTTCGAGCACGTTGGGGGCCGTCGCTGGGACCGTCGCGCCGGCGACGAGCGAGAACCCGGCGCCCGTCGTGGAGTCGAGCGTGTGCGACGAGCCCGTCGTTGCCACAGTGCCCGACGTGTTCAGGTTGCCCGACATGTTCACCGCGGTGGTCGCCTCGGCGATCGTCAGGGCGCCGATCGGAATGCTGATCCGCTCGAGCGTGCCCGGCTGGATCTGGAAGTTGTCGTCGGCCGGATAACCCAGCACATAGTTTCCATCGATCGATGTCAGGAAGTCATCGCGGTCCGTGCGGAACGAGCCCACACGGGTGTAATACTGGTCCTCTCCGCTCTCCAGGATAAAGAACCCGTTGCCCTCGATCGCAAGGTCGCGGCTGTCGCCCGTGCCGTTGGGCGAGCCCTCGGCCATGTTCCGCTGCGTGCCCGCGATGGTGACGCCCTGGCCGAACTGTGTCGGGTTCGAGCCGCCCACCACGCTGCCGGGTGAGGTGCCCTCGCTGACCGTTCTCGACAGGGCTTTGGCGAAGTTGAGCCTGCCGGCCTTGAAACCGTTGGTGTTCACGTTGGCGATGTTGTTGCCGATGACGTCGATGTTGCGAGAGTTGGCGTTGAGCCCGCTGAGACCGATGAAGAGGCTTGAGGTTGATGCCATGATGTCAGATCCCTATGTATTGAATCGCAAACAAATATTCAATCAGGCTGCTTGGTCACCGACAATTTTGCGTATGTCGGCGTTCGCCGTCAGACCCACCGGACCGTCGATCGGCTTCTTCTCGGGACCCTTGAGCGCATAGACGATCGCATCGATGCCCGTCTTGATGCCCGAGTCCTGGTCGACGACACCTCGCACTGTGCGCATCGTCACGTCCAGCTCCAGAGCCATGCCGTCGATCATCACGATTGCCGTGTCGGCCCCCTCGCCCTCGGCGCGGTCGGCGGCCTCCTCCAGGCGAGCAAGCTGCTCCTTCGTGAGCTCGATCTCGACGCCCTTACCAACTTTCACGGGCAGGCGATCGACCTCGCTCTGCGCCCTGCTCAGATGGTCCGCGAACGAATTGCCGCCGGGCACCAGACGGTCGAGCGCGCTCCCGACCGTGCGCACCGCAGAGCTTGCAAGCCCGGGCAGCGCCAGGATGTCGAGCGGATTCAGCGTCATGGTGTCGGCTCTGCCTGCTCGTTGACCGGAGCCTCAGCGAACACACTCGTGACCGAGCGGATCGGAACAAAGGAGCCGTCTTCGAGCGTGACGCTCACGCCGGTGTCGTTCTGGATAACGCTCGTGACCTTCAGAGGGTTCAGCAGGTTGTCCTGGCTCGTGACGTACTGCCCGATCAGGCCCGCGGCGCCCATGAAGTCCGAGCGATCGGCCATCGCCGCGAGCGTCGAGTTGAGCTTCGTGTCCGACTCGATCGAACGAATCGTCGAGAGCTGCTCGAGCAGCGCGCCCGTGTCGTTGGGCTCGAGCGGATCCTGGTTCCCAAGCTCGGTCAGGATCAGCTTGGTGAACTCGTCCGAATCGAGCGCACCGAAACCCTTGTCGACCGATGAGATCGACGTGCCGCCCAATGAGGCGGCGCTTACAGCGTCCATGGAGATGTCTCCCCCGGCGACCGCAACGCGGGCGCAGGCGCAGTTCCGTCGCCGACCGCTGCGTCCCTGCGCAGCCGGCTACACCGTGTCAGGCCCGATCCTTCAGGCCAGTGTGTCCAGACGGAGCCACCCTCCCAGGGGCTCGGCCGAGCGTCCTTGCTCGTACCACTCATCTGCTGTCGGCTCCGCTCCGCGAAGCCCATCGTTTGTGCGCTCACCGGGGTTCCCTCCCCGGTCTCCGGCCTGGCGATCCTCGCCCCGGAATGAGCCGCTCTGCCGATCGCCTCCCGCGTCGGCATTCTGCTGTTCCAACCCGCGCCCGGCATCCTGCCCGGCTGCGAACTGGCGTTCACTCTCGGTCGCTCCTGCGAGCCGCACTTCGAGGCGATCCACCGTGATGCCTCGCTGTTCGAGTGAACTCTTCAGCGTGTCCAGATGCTCATGAAGCAAACCGCGTGCCCGCTCGCTCGAGGCCTCGATGCTGCCTTCCACACGCCCCTGTGAGAGCGCAAGTGAGACTTTCACCGTTCCAAGATCGACGGGATCGAGCTTCAAACTCAGCGTGCCACCGCTCTGACGCAAGACCTGCGCAAGGCCGCGCTGAAGCTGCGCCTCAAAGCTGCGCGGCTCGTGCCGGATCACACGCGCGGATCCCTTGGCTGCATCCTGTTTCAACGGAGCAGAACCCTGGCCCGCCAGCATCGTGGGCGTCGGCTTGCTCCCCCCGCCCGACGATGCCTGGGTGACCCCGGCGACACCCGAAGCCGGACCGCTCCCCGCTTGAGCTGCGTTCGTTGACGATCCAGCCCCCGCCGACACAGCGCCAGCGGCGCTCGCGGCCTGCTGCGACTGCCCCTGCTGCAAGGGCGCCTCGTTCGTATTCCGTGTCACACCTGTCGCCGATGGAGCCGTCTGGGATTGGTCCGAAGCTTTCGCGAGAGCAGCGGACTGCGCCCAGGGCTCGCCCGCGGATTCGCGGGCACGCTCAGCGCCGCTCGAAGCCTGCTGAGATGATCGATGACCGCCAGAAGGCTCGGACTGCGGAGTCTCAGGTGCTTTCTGAGCCGACTCGCCCTGCTTGCCCAGCTCATGCCTCGCCTGCGAAGCGGCATCCAGCCCGCGCTCACGGGCGCCCTTCCGCGATTCCTGACGCGAAAGCTGCTCCGCCGCGAGCGAGGACACATCCGCATCCGCCGATTCTGCCTGCACGAGCGCCATTCCTGCGCCGGGCAGGCTGGCGGTCGCCGACGGATCGAGCACCGCATTCAGCAGCGTCGTCGTCTGCAACTCGAGCGCTTCGGTGAACTGACTCTGCGACGAATCCCGCTTGGCGGGCTCGTTCTGAGTCGTCGGCAACGGCTGTGATTGAATGCTTGGGATCAAGGCGTGTTTCCTGCGGCCGAGGCAATCAGCCCCCGGGTCCGCAGGAGTTCCAGCAATCTCGCTGCCAGAACAGGATCGTCCTCCTCGAACTTGCCCATGATCTCGGCACGCTTGCGTCCCTCGAGGTTATCAAGGTACGCGATCACCGTTTCGTATCCGTTTGGATCCTGCGTGAGCGTCTCGTTCAGCACGCTGTGCGCCTGGTCCGCTTTCATCGTTGCGAGCGTCTCGAGCGCCGCCTGGAATTGCGCGGCCCCCTCGGTTGCCTTGATCCGCTCGCGCGCACGGTCGAACGCGTTCTTGTCCGCAAGGAATGTGCTCTGGGCGTCGTCGATCTGGGTCTGCTGAATCTGGAGCGTCCGCTGAAGATCCGCGATCTCGCGGCGCATCCGCTGCACGTGCTGACGGTCCGCTTCGCTCGCAAGGAGCTTGCGGTTGATCTGCTCGTCCGCGGTCAGAGGGATCGCCGGGTTCTCGGCCTCGGACGCGGCCGCCGCCTCGGCAGCCAGAGCAGCCGCCTCGGCGCTCTCCCGCGCGTCGCGCTGAACCACAGTCTCGCTGAGCATCGCCTTCAGCTCAGCCGTGCGGCGCGCGTCGAGGTGCCCCGTGCCGACGAACCAGCCCACAAACCCCGCAACGAGCAGGAAGTGCAGCACCATCAGGATAATGCCCGCCCGAAAGAGAACTTTCATAGCCCGACCTCCGTCTGTCGCGTCGCCCGCATCACCGCCAGCTCATCGAGCGAGCGGTCCTCTGCCATGCTCTGCTCACGCCGAAATGCGGTGAGCTGGTTGTCGCGGAGCAATTCCATCGACCGCCGGCTCATCGCAGCCTGAGCCAGCTCGGCGCGTGCCCGTTCGAGTCGCCTGTACACGAGCGCGAGCTCCTTGGCGATCCGCTGGGCGTTCGCCTTGGCCTTGAAGATCGCAGCCGCCTGCGACCTTGCGTGCATCGGGTTCACGGCCCCCTGCCCAACGAATCTGTTCAGCTCTGCTCGCTCGAGCTCGATGGCGCCCTGCGCATCACGGAGCTTCTCTTCGAGCCGAAGCCGATCACGCTCGATCTCGGCTACGACGAGCTGCTCATCGCGCTCGGCGAGCTCGCGTTGACGGAGCACGGGCTGCAAGCGGAACCTGAATCGGGCCATCACCCAGCCCTCCCGCTGCCACTGCTATTAGCGCTGCCAGCGCCGCTGCGCAGCTGACGGAGCCGTTCGCTGGATTCCATCGCAAGCCTGAGCATCCACTCCCGTGATTTCTCGGGCGTCGTTCCGTCTGTCGCGTCTTGGCGCACAAGTTCTTCGATCCGGTCGTGGTACATGACCGCGACATCCGACTCGGGGTCCGAGCCCTTGGCGTAGGCTCCGATCTGCACGAGCTCTTCGATATTCGCGTACGCCGCCTCGAGCCGCCTGAGATGATCGCGCGCCACGCGGTGATGGTCGTCGACGATGTCGTTCGCCACTCGGCTGAGGGAATCGAGGATGTCGACCGCGGGGTACCTCCCCCGCTGGGCAAGCTTCCGCGAGAGCACGATGTGCCCGTCGAGGATGCCCCGCGCCGCGTCCGCGACCGGCTCGGTCATGTCGTCGCCCTCAACGAGGACCGTGTAGAGCCCTGTCACCGACCCGCCGCTCGCATCGATCCCGCCCGCGCGCTCAAGCAAGACGGGCAGCTCCGCGAAAACGCTCGGGGTGTACCCCTTCGTCGCGGGCGGCTCGCCCACCGAGAGCCCGACCTGGCGCTGAGCGTGCGCAAAGCGCGTCACCGAATCCATCATGAGCAGAACATCACGCCCGCCGTCGCGGAAGTGCTCAGCCACGGCGCACGCGAGCCTCGCAGCCCGGATCCGCATCAGCGGCGGCTCATCGCCCGTTGCCACCACAACCACCGACCGCGCCCGTCCCTCATCACCGAGTGACTGCTCGATGAACTCACGCACCTCACGCCCGCGCTCACCGATCAGGGCGATCACGCTGACGTCCGCGGACGAGCGCCTGGCGATCGTGCTCAGCAGCGTGCTCTTGCCCACGCCCGGCCCGGCGAATACCCCCATCCGCTGGCCTCTCCCGAGTGTTGTCATCAGATCGATCGCCCGCACACCCGTCCAGATCGGGCGATCGATCCGTGCGCGCTGCATCGGAGAGATGGGTCTCGCGTTGATCGTGCGGAGCACCGTGTCCCGCACCGGCCCCAAGCCGTCGGCCGGGTTGCCCAGCGCATCGATGACGCGCCCCAGCAGAAAGTCGCTGATCGGCGCCACCTGCGCCGCGTGCCCCCCGCGGATCACGTCGCCCGGACGGATGCCCGATGACGAACCAAAGAGCATCACCACCGCACGGTTCTCGGCGAACCCGACGATCTCCCCGCGCACGCGTGTGGATTCGATTTCGATTTCAGAACCGATCGGCAGCGGCAGATCCTCGGCCAGCACCGTCAGCCCGCGCAGCGCTGCGACACGCCCAGCCACGCCCACTGGCTCCAGCGATGAGACCAGCCGGATCTGATCCTCAAGCGCGTTCACGCCGCCCGGTCCTCACGCGCCTGATCGTCGCTCTTCTCTTCACGCGCCGCGGGTGGGATCAGTGTCTGCGCAATCCGCTGGATCTGCGTGGCAAGCGAGGCGTCGATCTCGCCGCCCTCTGCTGTTCGTACCACGCACCCGCCCTGCGCGACGGATTCGTCTTCCTCGAGCACAACGTGCTCGATCGCGCCGAACCTCGCCGAGATCGAGGGCAGGGCGCGGCGCACCATCGCGCCGTCATCGGGATGGATCAGCACCTCGATGCGGGTCGGACGCCCGATCAGCTTGAGCGCATGCTCCACCTGTGCCAGCACGACGCGCTCATCCTGCTCCACAGCGCGGTGGATCACACGCTCGGCGATCGAGATCGCAAGGCGGATGACGTTCACTTTGCTCTCGACCAGAAGATGGTGCCGCCTGTCCGCAAAGTCGTCGAGCGCCTCCGTCCACGCACGCTCGATCTCATCGAGCGTGGCGCGCGCTGCGAGTGTCGATGCCTGCTTCCCCTCTTCCTCACCCTTGGCAAAGCCCTCGGCATAGCCTTGCTTCAGACCCGCGGCCCGCCCCTCTTCGTGCCCATTGGCGGTCAGGCGCGCACGCTCCGCCCTGGCGCTCTCCATGATCGCCTCGGCCTGTTCCTCCGCCCGGCTTCTCAGCAGCGCCGCCTGGCGCTCGATGTCACCCAGGTCCAGAACCACGGCCTCGTGTTCGACTCTATGGGCGTCCGACTTCTTTATGACCGCCATCGTCTTCCCTTACACAATCAGATCCGCGTCGCCGCGACCCTGGATGATGATCTCGCCCGCTTCTTCCAGCCTGCGCACGATGTCCACGATCCGCTGCTGCGCATTCTCCACGTCGCTGACGCGCACCGGGCCCATGTACTCCATGTCCTCGCGGATGAGCGCCGCCGCCCGCTCCGACATGTTGCCAAGGATCTTGTTCTGGAGCTCCTCGCTGGCCGTCTTGAGCGCCAGGCTGAGCTCCTCGTTGTCGACCTCCTTGAGCACGCCCTGGATGCCCCGGTCGTCCACGAGCAGGATGTCCTCGAAGACGAACATGAGCCGGCGGATCTGCTCGACCAGATCCGGATCCTCGACCTCGAGGCCCTCCATGATCGCTTTCTCCGTCGCGCGGTCGGCGAGATTGAGCACCTCGGCAACCGTCGGGATGCCGCCCATCTTCTCCGACGACTGACCCAGCACGTTGGACAGCCTCGCCTCGAGACCCTTCTCGACGTCCCGTATCACCTGCGGGTTGGTCTGCTCCATGTTGGCGATCCGCTTGACCACCTCGACCTGTTTCTGGGCTGGCAGCCTCGTCAGAATCTCGCTCGCCTTGTGGTGCGGGAGATGGCAGACGATCAGCGCAATCGTCTGCGGGTGCTCCTCCTGGATGAACGTCAACAGGTTCTCGCTCTCAGCCCGCTGGAGAAACGAGAACGGCGTGCGCTGGACCTGCGTCTGGATCTGCTGCATCACCTTGGCAGCCGTCGAGGGATCGAGCGCTTCTTTCAGCAGCGTTTTGGCGTGATCCAGGTTGCCCTCGCTGGCGCTCTGCATCGCCAGCGCCGTCGAATAGAACTCCTCAACAACCGCTCGCTGGAGCTCCAACGGCACCCGCCCGAGCCCCGCCAGCTCACGCGTGACCTCTTCGACACCCTCTGCGGACATCTGCTTGAGCACGCGCGAAGCCTGTGAGGCATCGAGCGTGAGCAGAAGGATCGCCGCCTTTGTCAGGCCTTCGAGCAACGAGGGATCGGTCGGCAGTTTTTCGTGCGGCTTGCGTGCCATAGTGCTCGCTCTGTCTCCGGTTTAGTGCTCGGGTGTGATCCAGCGATTGAGCAGCCTCGCCGCAAGGTCGGGCTCGTTGCTCACGAGCGAGCCCACCTGCTCGAGCATCTTCCGATTCGCTACCTGCGTGCCATCGACCTCGATGCCGTCCATGGGCGCCTCGGTCTCGTCTGCCTCGCCCACAATGTCGCTCGGCTGATCGAGCGCTGGGGGTATCCCAACGAGCTCTTCAACCGAGGGCAGCTCGACGCGCTTGGTCGCGCTCCTGACCATCATCAGCATCATCACAAAAGCCACGCCTGCCAGGGCCACCAGCACGCCTTTCTCGATCAGACCGCTGCCAAGAACCGACGCCAGCCCGCCCCCGCCGCCGGCCGATGAACCGCCGCCCGACAGGCCGAACGCCGCGGCCTGCGCGGTGCCCGCAAGAGACGCCAGATCGATCGGCATCATCGAGACCACCACAGTCCCCGCCATCTTCCTGCTGCCCTCGGCGTCCACCGTCGTCGGCAGGTGCGGCTCGATCATCTCCCGGATCCGCTCACGCTCGGCAAGAAAGGCCTGATCGACCGCCGCCGGATCCACGGGTGTATCCGCTGGCGCATCGGCGGCCTTGGGCACCAGCGCTTCGACATAGCGCCTTGGCACCTGCACCGAGATGCTCAGAGCCGTGGCCATCCCGCGCGGGTCGATCGTGCTCGTCACCTCGGAACCCACACGCGAGTCAAACTCTGTCATGTCGTCGGTCTTGAGGAACCCGCCGGCGCCCGACGAACCCGTGTTGATATCGGCGCCGGTGTTTGGCCTGGTCCCCGCCTCGGCCCCAACATTCGCAGACTTGCTCTCTTCCTTGCTGCTCGTCGTCGAACTGGGCAGCGAGACCGTGCCCTCGTTGTTCTTGAGGTACGCCTCCCGCCGGCTGGTGACGCGCTTGACATCCACATCCGCGGTCACCGCGACCGTTGCGCCGGGGATTGCCGCAAGGATGCCCATGACCTTCTGCTCGACCTCTCGCTCGAACTGCAGCTTGTGCTCGAGGTAGTTGGTCGCGATCGAGTCGTCGTCCGACCGGGCCCGAAGCGCGGTGCCAGAGGAGCCATCGATCACGCTGATGTTGTCGATCTCAAGGCCCGACACGGACTTGGACACGAGCCTGGCCACCGCATCCACTTCGGATTGCTTGACAGGCACACCGGAGCGTGTGAAGACCGTCACCGACGCCGTGGGCCTGCGGTTGGCCATCCCGATGCCGCTGGGCGCCGGGATGTCCAGGAAGACGTTCGCCTTGCTCATGTTGGGGAAGTTCGAGATCGTCCGCGCCAGCTCGTTCTGCAGAGCCATGTGGAACATCTGCTGGTTGACTTCGCGCGGGTTCGTCCACTTCATCTGCTCGGTCAGGTTCGAAAACAGCAGCGACCCGTCCGAAGGCAGAACGCCCTGCGAGGCCAGGAGCCCCTCGGCTCGAGCGATATCTTCGTCCTTGACGAGCAGGCGACCTTGCGGGTCGAGGTCCGCATCGATCCCGCCCGCGCGGAGCGTGGTCACCGCCCGGCTCTTGTATTCGGGATCGGCGCCAGCCGCCAACTCGGCCCGCTCCGGCCCGCTCGCATAAATGCCGACCAGAATCAGGAGCATCGCCATCACGACCACCGTCATGATGACCGCAAGGCGCGCCGCCGGCGTCAGCTTCCCGATCTGATCGGTCGCGTTCCTCAGAATGCGTCCAAGAGCATCGAACATAGGGCATCGGCCTCCGTGCCGCGATCGGATCGTGCGCCTCCAGGCGCAGCCCGGCCAGAACAGCGCATCGACAGATCACGCCCCGGGCGTGCGATACCTCGGCACTCCGAACCCTGTTGCTTGAACTTGCGCCCCGATCGGCAGAATCTGCGCACTTCTCACGCGCACGACCTACGCGTCAGACCCTCAGCTGCTGGATCTCGGCGTAGGCCTCGAAGACCTTGTTCCGGACCTGCTGCAGCAGCTTGAAAGCGGTGTCCGCCTTGGCCGTCGCCAGCAGCACGTTCTCCACATCGTCACGCTTGCCCGTGGCGATGCCCTCGATCGCCTGCGTGGCGTCTTCCTGGAGCTTGTTGACCTGCTCGATGTTCTGCATCAACAGGTCCTTGAACGCAGGACCGGACGTTTCGCCCGCACGCTTGTTCTGAGCCAGCCCGGCCGCAGCCTGGGTGTGCTGCGCGCCGCCGACGAGTCCGAGTGGGTCTGTCATTCCGTGCACTCCTGTCAGCCCACACGACACGGGCCGCGCTCATTCTGCGCTCACTAAGCGATCAGACGCAAACCAAGGGCCAGCATCTGCTTCGTCGATTCCGCCGCCGCAACGTTCGCCTCGTACGCCCGGACCGCCTCCATCGCGTCGATCCGCTCAGAGGTCGTATCGATATTCGGTTCTTTGATGTATCCGGCAGCATCCGCATACGGGCTATCCGGCGCGTACTTGAGATTGAAAGGCGACTGGTCCTGCCCGATCACCCCCACGTGCACACCCAGATTCTTGCCCGATGCGCTCTGGGCCCCCGGATTCCCGGCCGCGAGGTACGCGATCCGCCTGCGATAGGGGTTGTAATTGCCCTGCGCATCAAGGATTGTGTTCTTGTTGCTGATGTTGGCGCTGATGACGTCAAGACGCGTCCGCTGGGCGATCATGCCGCTGGTCGAGATGTCAAGAGAGCCGTACACCGGTCAGTCCTTCCTTGCGGGCTACACCCGCTGCGAGATCGCCACGCTGAGAGTGCCCATCCGGGCCCGCATCAGATCCGTCGCCAGCTGGTACGCCGAGAGGTTTTCGGTCAGATCCTGCATCAGCGTCTCCAGGTTGCGGTTGTTCCGGTCGTGCGCCAGAACGCCCCCGCTGCCTGAGAGCGGGTCCAGCTCGAACGACCCGTCGCGGGACATCTGAAACTGGCGCTCGCTGTTCAACTTCAGCCCGCCGTGCATGCCCCCGTTCCGGGCCCTTCTCTCGTCCACCGCCTCAGCCAGCCACTCCTGGAAATCTCTCGGCGACACGTCCTTCTGCTGAAAGTTCGGCGTCGAGATGTTCGCGATGTTGTGCCCGATCAGCCTGTTCCGCTGGCCCGCGAAGCGAATCGTCGCTTCAAGAGCAGGCAGGGCACCCGAACTGAGCACATCGTCGAGAATCATCGCGTAGGTTCTCCAGCAAACAGCGGGCCAGCCCGAACACCTTGCTCACACCCTGTGATCTCAGAGTGTCTGCGAGACCTTGTCCTCTTCCTTCCATTTCTTGAGCTTGAGCCCGAGCGTCCGGACCCCGATGCCCAGGCTCTTGGCTGACTTCTGGCGGTGCCCGCCGAAACGCTCAAGTGTTCTGACGATCGCATCGCGCTCGAGCTCTTCGAGCGTCAGGTTGGGGCGGACCACGTCCGCCAGCGCCGAAGACCGCGCAGGCTCCGCCCGCTCGCCAGGCGTCAGCGTCCGCTCGATGTGCGCACTGGTCGCCTCTACGAAAGCGTTCGTCGCCTCGCTCCGCACCTCCACAGCCGGAGCTGCGCCGACCCCCTCGAACTCAAAGCCCATCATCCCCAGCCAGGGCTCGATCATGCTCCGCCCGATGTCCCCGGTCTGGCGCGCCCGCCCGAGCACCACCGCCCGCTCGCAGATGTTCTGCAGCTCACGCACGTTCCCGGGCCAGGTGTACTTCTCCATCAGTTCCATCGCCTCGGCGGTGAATCCCATCTCCGGCACGCCCTCACGCCTGGAGATCTGGCCCACAAAGTGCGTCGCCAGCTCCGCCACGTCCGTGCTCCGCTCCCTCAGAGGGGGCAGGTGGATCGGGAGCACGTTGAGCCGGAAGAACAGGTCCTGACGGAAATCACCCTTGGCAACCGACCGTGGCAGATCCCTGTTGCTCGTCGCGATCACGCGCACGTCCACCCCGATCGTCAGGCTCGAGCCCACACGCTCGAACGCCCGCTCCTGGAGCACTCGCAAGAGCTTCGCCTGCAGCGACGACGCGATCTCGCTCACCTCGTCGAGCAGCAGCGACCCGCGGTCAGCGAGCTCGAACCGCCCCTTGCGGAGCTGGTCCGCGCCCGTAAACGCGCCCTTCTCGTGCCCAAAGAGCTCCGACTCGAGCAGGCTCTCACTCAGAGCCGCGCAGTTCACCGCGAGCATCGGCCCCTCGCGACGCTGGCTCACCTCGTGCACCGCACGCGCCACGACCTCCTTGCCCGAGCCGCTCTCACCGATGATCATCACCGTGCCGAGGCTCTCGGCCACCGCGGCGACCTGCTCGCGCACACGGCGCATCGCAGGCGAGCTTCCGATGAGCCGATCAAGCCCGTACCGCGACTCGCTCTTGGCCTGCTTGACCACCGGCGCCGACTGCGCCTTGAGCACCGCGTTCTCGCGCACAATCTTGACGTGCTGGCACGCACGCTTCATCGCGATCACCAGCTCGTCGCCCTGGAACGGCTTGGTGATGTAATCAAACGCGCCCAGCTTCATCGCCGAAACAGCCGTCTCGATCGTTCCGAACGCCGTCATTAGCACCACCGGCAGCTCCGAGTCGATCTCCCGGATCTTCTCGAGCAGCTCGATCCCGGAAAGCCCGGGCATCTTCAGGTCGGTGACCACAGCGTCGGGTCGCTTCTTCGCGACCACCGTGAGCGCCTGGGCACCGTTCTCGGCCGTGACAACCGCAAACCCCGCACGCTGGAGCGTCGAGCCCACGCTGTCGCGCATCATTTCCTTGTCGTCCACCACCAAGACTGTCTTCATCGATCACTCCCCGAAGCGAGGGCTCTCTCCCCCGCGATATGAATCTCTGGAATTGCATTCTGCACAGGCAGCTGCAGCTCGATCACCGCGCCGCCCGGATAACGCTCGCGATCCTCGGCGTTGCGCACCCGGATCTGCCCGCCGTGCGCATCCACGATCCGGTGCACGATGGCAAGCCCAAGCCCCGTGCCGACGTTCCGCGTTGTAAAGAACGGGTTGAACATCCGCTGGCGCACCTCGTCGGTCAGCCCCTGCCCAGAGTCTGCGACGCGGATCGAGACCGCGTCCACACGCTCGTCGCCGGTGTCCAACTTCTGGGCGCCCCACGACACCTCGATCGCGGGCGGGCGAGCTTCTGCGTGGCTCCGAGCCGCCTCGGCCGCATTCCGCAGGATGTTCACCAACGCCTGCTGCAGCATGGCGTGGTCCGCATCGAGCACCATCGGCTCACCGAGAAAGCGAATCCCCACCACCGGCTCTAATCCGAGCACCTCTTTGCAGCTCTCGGCTGCACGCTCGATCGCTGCGGGCAACTCCACCTCCACGCGCCTGACCTGCATCGCCCGGCTAAAGCTCAGCACATCCCCCACCACCGCGTCCAGGCCGCTCACCGCGCGCCGGATTTTCCGCGCGATCTCGCGCTCGCCCGGGCGATCGGCAAGGTCCGATGTCAGCATCTCCGCGTACAAACCGATCGAGCCGAGCGGGTTCCGCACCTCGTGTGCGATGCCCGCCGCCATCTCGCCGAGCGCCGCGAGCCGGCGCGAGCGGTCCAGCTCGTCGTTGGCCCTGCGGAGCTCGCCCTTGAGACGCACGACCTCTCCCGTCAGGCGCTCGTGCGTTTCCTGCAGCTTGCCCGTCACCTCGTTGAAGGCGTTGAACAGCTCTCCGAGCTCGCTCGTGCTGACGTTCATCGATGGATGCGTGGGAGCCGTCATCACCGATCAGGCCTCCCGGTCCTGGAACCTGGGCCCACGCGGCGCTGATTGTCCGTACGACCTGACCGCCACGCCGCCGCGCTTGACCCCGGAGATCTGCGACTGCACGCGCTGGCGCCGATCCTCCATCGTCCGTCGGTCGTGCTCGTCCCGGTCGGCAATCCTGGCCATCATCGAGGCCAGATCATCGAGCCCGCGCCGGAGCGCCTCTCGCTCCCCCTCGGCGAGCTTGCCCACATGGTCGTCCCAACGGGCCCGATAGGGCGTCATCCGCGAGGCGACATCGGTGATGTATTCGATCAGCCGCTGTCGCTCGTTGAGGACACCGAGCAGCGCATCGGTGTCCTCGCTCTCGACGAGCTCGTGCTGACGGAGGCTCAGCGCCTCGAGCTGCTGGTAGAGCCCGCGCTGCTCGTCGACGAGCGACACGAGCCCCTCGGGGGCTTCGCTGTGTCCGGTTGTCTCGGTCATCCATGACCCTTTCACTCGGGCGGGCTCCGCCGCCGATTCTGTGCTCTAGCCGCCTAAGCCTTCTGTACGCATCACCGCAAGCTCGTAGCTCGAATCGAGCCATCGCTCCCAGTCCGCCCGCGACATGGGCAGCGACTTGTCTTCCCACGCTTCCTTGGGCAGCGACTCGTAGAACCGCCTCGCCCGCTCGCTGGCGGTCCTGGCTCGTTCCAGATCGCCGAGCTCGAAATACGAATTAAAGATCTGAACCATCGCCACCAGCGACGCGGCCTCGCTGGAATACCTGTCCTTGGCGATCGAATACGACCGGATCGCGCTCTCGTATTCACCCAGATCGAAGGCGCAGTCACCGATATAGAAGTAGCTGTTCCGCAGGTACAGCTCCTCAAGGGCCGTGCGCCGGCGTTGATCGATCCCTTCGAGCCCGTCCCTCGCCTCAGCGAACATCAGGGCCGCAAGCTCGAGGTGCTCCTTGCGTTTGTCGGCAAGCTCGCGCGCCACCGACGGTGCGACCAGCCCCTGCGTGAGCGTCTCGCGGACGCGGTCGGCCTCGAGCCGCCTCGCATCACCCAGCAGGAACTTGAGCCGGTGCACCTCCCGCGTGCCCACCCCCCGAGAGACCGCCTCGCTGAGGCTCTCGATCGCGCGTGGGTATTCCCCCTTGAGGTAGTACACCTGCCCGATCGATGCCAGCGCCGAGGCGAAAGCCTTCGAGTCCACGTCGCCGATCTCGCCCCGGATCACGATCGCCAGGAGTTCCTCGGCCCGCTCGTTGTTCGATTCATCCGCGTCGGCCAGGTACACCTGCGCCAGCGGCACATAGCTCAGCACCGCGTAAGGCCCGACGTGCCTGCCAAGCTCGGAGTCGTGCGAAGCATTCAGGAGATCCTCGAACTGCTGAGCCGCCAGCGCGTACTCCCCGCTGGCCTGGTACGCCCGCGCGAGCCTGAACTGCGCCTCGGGCACTCGCGCATCGTCCGAGATCGTCGAGGCAAACTCGATATAGCCCGCGATCGCCTCGCCGGAATCTCCGCCCCGGTCGTACGCATCCGCGGCGTTCCACAGGCTGCTGGCGTACGAAGCGTCGTCGTCGCTCCCCGCCAGCGCGTCCGCGTGCCTGCGGTAATAGTCCGCCGCCCGGATGAAGTACCGCTGCGTCTGCGCCCGAGTCACCGGGTCCGCGTCCGCCAGATCGATCACGTGCTCCTGACCCTCGACCGCTCCCTTGAGCATGTCCGTCGCCAACGACAGGTTCACCCTCGCCTGCGCTTCGAGCACTTCGACCGGGGCGTGATCGATCCCCCAGATGTCCTCAGCGAGCTGCGCGTACTGAGCCGCGACCACCAGCTCATCCCGGATGAATTGTTCCTCGCACCGACGGAGCAAGCTCCTGGATCCCTTCTCAAGAAGAGCCTGCGAGGCCTCGCCCTTGGATTCCTCGACAAACCGCACGTACGCCTGCACCGATTCTTCGATGCTCACCTGCGCCGGGTCCGTCTCGGCGATCGCCGACAGCACGTTCCCCCGACCCAGCAGCGCCGGCAGGTACGCGTCCGAACTGGCGTAATCCTGCGAAACGTGGTCGAACTGCTCCAGCGCCTTTTCCATCTCCTCGGTCTGCTCGTACGCGTTGCCAAGCTGCAGAAGCGTCTGGGCGTACAGCGCATTCCCATCGTCGATCAGTTCCGTCGCCCGCTCGAGCTGCTTGCGAGCCTCGGTGATGGCTCCCGATTCCATGTATGCACGCCCGAGCAGCGTAAAGAGCTCGCCCCTGGCGTTGTCATCCGCCGCCGCGACTCGGGGCATCTCGCGCAGAAGCCCCGTGATCGCCTCGTCGGTAAACCCTCGCTCGAGCTGGATATCCGCTCGACGAGCCGTCGCCCAGCAGCGATCTCCGACCCCAAGCAGCGGGTCCTGTGTCAGCTCGACCAGCAATCCCTCAGCCAGCTCGTACTTCGGCAGCCGCGCGGCCAGCACCCGCTGGATCAACGCCTTGCGCAGACCAATCCGTGACGAGGCCAACTCCGGGGGCAACCGCTCGATCCGGTCCTTCGCCTCTTCCGTTCGATCGGTCGCGATCAGCGACTCGATCCTCAGAACCTGGTCATCGCCCCGCAGAACGGCGCCGGCCTGCTCAGCACTGGCAAACTCCGCCAGCACCGACGCATCGTTGACGCTCTGCCTCTCAAGCAGCTCACGCTGGCCCTTGCCGATCGCCCGACCGCGCAGGGTATGGAACTGTTGGAGCTGCTCTTTCGTGAAAAACGGGGCGTCCACATGCGGGCGAACCTGGGTGTTGAGCACCTCGATCGCCCCCGCGAACTCCGACCGTGCGATCCTGGACTCCGCCTGGCGCAGAGAGCCGTTCACATCGGGCTTGGGCTTGGTGACCATCACCCCGATCAGCCCGGCAACGAGCAGCACAACCGCGGCCGCGAGCGTCGGAAGCTGCCACAGCTCTCGCCACGAGCGTTTGCCCGTATTGGTCTGGATGTCCTGGGCTGCTTCTTCCAATGCGCACTCCGCAGCCGCGCACCAGTTGCGCGGCGTCCGTAGTGCGTTATCGGGAGCTGACCAGCGCAGGCTTGACCGCCACACGCGCAGTTTCCGCCGACACGTCCTCATTCAAGGGGGCTACTGGTCCGATAACGGCTCATTCGCCCGACACAGCACCGCCGATCGCGCAATCAGGTCGCCCCGATGCCGACCGCTCTGCTCCGTCAGCGCCATCATCGCGACCGGGGGCAGGACCCACTTGATCAGATTGCGCACCAGCGACCGCCAGAACACGGGCGGGCGGAACTGCCCGGGGGGCAGGCCGTGCGCCGGGCGATCTACCCGCGCCACGATCAGGCCGGTCATCATCTTGCCGACCGATCGCCCAAAGAATGCCTCGGACGACGAGCAGTGCGCGATGTTCACCATCAGCGCCACCGCCAGTGGTCCGACATCCAGGCTCCCAGTCACAGGCAGAGCCAAAGGCCCGAGCACATCGACTACCGCAAGATCCAGAGCCCGCGCCACCACCAGGACACCGATCAGGCCATCGATCGCCGAGGCCATGAGCCGGCGCCCGGGCCCCGCGATCGCAAGGCCCAGCGGGAGCGCGATCTCGCCCTGCACAGCCTGCGGGCGGAGCACGACGAGCAGCACCACCGCCATCATGAGCATCAGACTGAACGCCAGAACGCGGAACTCATTGGGCGAAACGGGCGAGGTCACGTTCGCAGGACCGGCGTACAGAATCCGCCCCTCGATCAGGCTGAACTCAAGGATCCGGCGCACCGGATTGGAGACCTCTCCGCCCGCGGGAAGGCCAGAGCCCGTTTCCTCGGTCACCTCGCCCGGCACGCTCCAGGCCATGACCAGGCGACCCGAGCTGTGCAGCACCGCAGACGCGGCCTGCTCGCCAACCGGGTCCATCGTCCCAAGCAGCATCGGCTCGCCCTCGCCCAGCGCCCACACCGCAGCCCGTCCGCGCTGCTTGCCAAGAACGATCAACTCGCCGCGCCACACACCGACGATGCGCAGCCCGTCGGTTTCTTCGGGAAGCAAGATTGAGCGCTCACTCCACTCGCCCAGGCTGTGAGTCTTCAGCCGCCAATCCGAACCATTCTGAGCCACAAGATGCAGGCCACGCTCGCTCGCGTAGAGCGAAAACTCTGCCGATTCCGTCTGAACCTCGGGCAGAGGCGTTGGATCCCACACACTCCCGGCGCGCGCCATCAGCCCGATCGCCCCATCATCCATCTTCACCAGCGCGTGCAGGCGACCTTCGTGCACCGCAAAGCCGAGCACGTCTTGGGCGCCCTCGAGCGTGCCCGCAAGGACGAGCCGCGACTCGGGCTCACGGACCCAGAGATCTCTGACCCCGGTCGGACGCACACCCAGCGACATGATCTGGCGATCACCCGTATTCCCCGGCGAAAAAAGCAGGTACACGCTTGCGCCATCGGCTGCGAGGTGCGTGGGCAGCTCCGTCATGGAAGCGACCGCCCGCATCCGTCCGCTTGGCGCAGGCTCGGCAAACTGCGTCGGCGACCGCGGGGGAAGGTGCGCCAGCGTCGCCGATTGCTCTCCGGGGACCTGCACCACAACCCACCCGTGCGAGGCGATATCCGTGGCCGCTGCGCCGGGCATCTGGGCCCGCGCCAATCCCGCAGCCAACACCAAGAGCAGGATCAGCAGCGCCCTCAACGCACAACTCCTCGCCCAGCGGGTCGGCTGTCCTCAAGACGGATCACCTCTTCGATCCCGAATCGCTCGATCAACTCATTCAGATCGAACACCAGCGCCTTTGGTCTGCGATCCGAGATCTCCATCCGGCTCAGGTTCATCTCGATCCGAGACTCGGCGCTGGGCACATCGATATTGATCCTCGCCGGCACGCGCTGGTGGCGGAGCGGATCGAGCCGGTTGAGCACGCGCTCATGGAGCGTAAGCTCCGACTGCGCGACGAGCCTGCCGTCGTCCGTGTAGAGGTCGACACCCACCGGGTCGAAGACCGAGCGGGTCAGGTACACACGCCTCGTGCGCCCCGATGCCCGGAACTCCACCGCGAACACCTCGGCTGCGTTCATCTCCGGGCGCACCGTCTCAACGACGCGCCCCTCATACTCGGTCCCCGGCGCGGGCCAGGGCACGAGATCACCCAGCAGCAGCATGTCCGTCGGGAGCACCGGCACACCCACGCGCTCAAGCGCCAGCCTCCGGGCATCGCGCTGATCGCCCACAAACGCCCGCTTCTCTTCGATCCGCTCGATCCACCAGAACCGGTCGTCGTCGCAGCCCAGGAGCAATAGCGTGTCCCCGAGCTTGCCAAGCGTCAGCGCAACCTTGGAGGGGCGGATGAACTGCAGGTGCCCTTCGACCTGATCGCGCCTGCGATCCCCTTCCGCATCCGTGTACCGAAGCCCGACCGACGCGACCGCCCAGAACCGGTCCAGCGCCCCGACCCGTGCCTCCGCCTGCGCATAAACCTCGGCATACGTCGGCAAGGCTTCCAAGCCCTCCGGCCCGATCGGCGTGGGTTTCGTTTGACACGCGCTCAATCCTGCCAGCACGCACCAGACGAGCACGCAGCGAACCGAGCATCTCACACGGGCAAGCAGGCCTTTCTCTTGGCGCTCGTCATGCATCACCGGAATCCAGAACCTGTTCGACCTGCTCGACCAACTCTGCGAGCGCCCCTTCGTCGAGCTCTCCGGAGGCCTGAGGGTCGTGCACGCGGATCGGATCGGCGCCCTCCTGGGCACCCTTGGGCTTGACGAGCAGCTGGCCCTGATCTGTCCCGACGTACTCGAGTTGGCGCTTGCGCATCAGCATCAGCGCCAGCACGTATCGGAACGCCAGACGCTTGGGCTCCTCGGCATCGCCCAGCTGCTCGAAGAGATCGAGCAGCCCGTCGGCGCTGATCATGGCGTCCTGCTTCTTGCCCGGCTCGTGCACCTGCGTGCGCCAGCTGGCAAAGAGACGCCGATCCTTGTCAGGCCTGGCCCCCTTCGACCAGGCCGAGAGCGAGTAATCGAGGCGCTCGAGTTCGTCCTCGCTCTGACCGTCCAGAAGGACGACGACCATGGTCTCGCCCGGGTTCAGCGCCTCGCCCGTGGCGGCGCACCGATTCGTCGAACGCGGGATGGCAAACGGTTGTGTGGTACTCACAGAGCGAGTCTACGACCGCTACTTGCAGGACAACTCGAAGAACCGCTGAGCCGTCCCCGAACGACCCACGCGGAATCGCTTGGTCATGCCGCAGGACGGGCACCGGGCGCAGTACTCGGGGTCCTCTGGCCTTCGGTAGACGCGGACATACTGGTTGGCGCACCTGAAATAGATCCGGAGATAGGGCCTTGGCTGACCAGGACTGTCGGTTGCGCCTGGCTTCGGTGGGCCGGGAAATTGGGGGAGCTGGCTCATCTCGCCCTCGATATCGGTCAATCGCGGGTGTCGGGTTCGAACATCGCCTGTCTGTGAGGTCATTGTTTGAATTGCTGGAATCCCAGTCCCCGGGCCGATCTACAATCGTTCCGGCCCTTGAATGCCGCAACGAAACCTATGACCAGCCCGCTGACCATTCTGCCCGACCCCCCCCCGCCGCCCACGGCGATCGGTCTCATCGCAGGAGGCGGGCGACTTCCCTCGTTGGTTGCCGAGGGCCTGCGAGAGGCCGGGCACCCGGTTCACGGGCTGGGCCTCTCGGGCATGTACGACCCGGAGCTCCCGCTTCTTTGCGACTCGTTCCGAACCGTGGGTCTTCTGAGGGTCGCTGGCTGGGGCAAGGCGCTGCGCCGCCTCGGCGTGCACCACGCGATCATGGTGGGCACCGTTGACAAGGCCAGCTTCCACCACGACCCGCTCCGGATGTTCCGGAGCATCCCGGATATGCGCACCGTCTCGATGTGGTACCGTAAGCTCCGTCACGATCGGCGAAGCCACGCCCTGCTCCGGGCGGTCGCCGACGAGCTCGACCGGAGTGGAGTCAGCCTGATCGATTCGACCATGTCTATCGGAAGCCAGCTCGCCACCAGCGGCGTGATGACCCGTCGCAAGCCCACCTCGGAGCAGATGGCGGACATCCAGTTCGTCTGGCCTCTGCTCACCGAGACGCTCCGGCTGGACATCGGGCAGGCGATCGCTGTCCGCGACCGCGATGTGATCGCTGTCGAAGCCGTCGAGGGCACCGACCGGATGATCGAACGCGTCGGCGTGCTCTGCAAGGCCAAGGGATGGACACTCTGCAAGGGTGCCCGCGCGGGGCACGACCGACGCTCGGACGTCCCGACCGTCGGGCTCGACACGATCAAGAACCTCTACGAGCACGGCGGGCGCTGCCTCGCGCTCGCCGCGGGCGATGTCATCATGCTCGACAAGCCCTACCTGCTCGATCTTGCCGACGAGATGGGCATCGCGGTCATCGGCGTCCCGATCGGCCCCAGCAAGACCGCCACTATCCGCGACGACTCCGCGGACGCATCCAAAGACGCGAATACCTAAGCCGCTCATGGCAAGCGACCCCGAACACCCATACGTCAGCCGGGGCGGGCTCAAGCTCCAGCATGCACTCGAATCCTTCGGACTCGATGTCGCCGGCCTCGACTGCGCGGACCTCGGATGCTCAACGGGCGGCTTTACCGATTGCCTCCTCCAGCGCGGCGCAAGGTCCGTCATCTGCGTCGACACCGCCTACGGCCAGCTCGCCTGGAAACTCCGCAGCGACGAGCGCGTCAGCGTGATGGAGCGCACCAATGCGCTCCACGCTGAACCCACAGAAGATCGTGTCGATCTTGTCGTGATGGATCTCGGCTGGACGCCCCAGCGCCTCGCGATCCCTGCTGCCTCAAGATGGCTCCGCGCCGACGGGAGGATCATCTCACTCATCAAGCCGCACTACGAGATGAGCGACCGACAGGGGCGGAACACCAAGATCGTGCTCGACGAGCAGCAGGCCCAGGAGGTCACCAACGAGACCATCCGGCAACTGGAAACCACCGGGTATCTCGCCCAAGGCCTCGTGAAGTCTCCGATTCTTGGCGGGGGCAACCGCTCCAAGAGCGCCAGCCGGGGCAACCCGGAATGGCTCGCTCTCATCGCCAACAAACCCTGATCAGCCGGTCCAGCCTGCCTCGGGCTGCTTGCTCAGGAGTTTCCAGAGCAGCTGCTTGAGCTCTTCGAGCCCCTGGTTCGTGACGCTTGAGATCACGAGAACTTCCTCATTCCGCCCGAGCTTCAGGCCCGACCGCAGATCGCGTACGAGCTGTTCTTGATCCTCTTCGAGCATCAGGTCGGATTTGCTGACCACGATGATCTCTGGCTTCTCGGCCAGGATCGTCGAATACGCCGCCAGTTCCGCCTGGATTGTCTTGTAGTTCTCGATGGGCGAGGAGCCGTCGGTCGGCTCGGCTTCGATCAGGTGCGCGATCACGCGCGTCCGCTCGATGTGACGTAGAAAGTCATGCCCAAGCCCGTGACCCTGAGCTGCGCCCTCGATGAGCCCGGGGATGTCCGCGATCACGATCCGCCTGGCCGCGTCCAGCGTGCAGATCCCAAGCTGGGGACTGAGCGTCGTAAACGGATAGTCGGCGATCTTCGGGTTGGCACGCGTCAGCGCCTGCAGCAGCGTGCTCTTGCCCGCGTTGGGCAATCCGACGAGCCCGATGTCCGCGATGAGCTTGAGCTCCAGTCGGATCAGTCGGTCCTCGCCCGGTTCACCCGGCGTCGCGGTCCGTGGCGTCTGGTTGAGCGGGCCCTTGAAGTGCTCATTCCCAAACCCGCCGCGCCCGCCCTTGGCGATCACATAGGTCTGATTGGGGCCAAGGTCTGTGATCAGCTCGCCTGTTTCGTCGTCGTACACAAGCGTGCCGGGGGGGAGCTTCAGAATCGTGTCATCAGCCGTCGCGCCGTGGCAGGATTTCGCGGTCCCCTGCTCACCGGGTTTGGCGTTCCAGTGGTGGTGCCCGCGGAATTCGTAGAGGGTGTTGACGTTGTTGTCTGCAACCAGCACGACCGAGCCGCCGTTGCCGCCGTCCCCGCCATCGGGCCCGCCCTTGGGTTGGTACTTGGCGCGATAGAACGAGACGGCCCCATCGCCGCCTTTGCCCGCCTTCACATGGATGGTCGCCCGGTCAACAAACATGCCCAGAGCGTAGCGCTCCGGAGCGATGAACTCAGATTCAGGCCGCCCGCGCGTAGCGCCCGGTGCAGAAATGGGCGATCAGGCGCTGCTTGTCCCCGAAGCGGGCAAACCGGCTAAACGAGGCCGCCATGCGGGCAGGCCCGTATTCGATGTCGTCCTCGTCCACCCGGATCACCCGGCTGAACACCTCGATGTACCCGGGGTCGTCGGCGCAGGTCTTGGGCAGATCGATCCGGAGCACCACCGTCGTGTTCGGCTCGACGGGCTTATCCACCTCGAAGCAGAGACCCGCCTCGGAGATGTCGTAGGCGTGCCCCTCGAACTCGAAGTCCTCACCATCGAGCAGTCGCATCGTGATCCGCGAGTACATGGGCGGAAGGGCGAAGCGTTCGTGCTGCCGGCGATTGAGATGGTTTGCCATGAGAAAGCCTCCCGGACCCGCTGTGAAACGGGCCCGGGCATGGCTATCGGCCCTTGACGGGGGCTACTTCAGATTGAAAGGACAAACACTGCTCAGCTCTCAGAGCGGGGCGCACGATCTGCGCCGCCCGAGCCCCTCAGCTCAAGGCTGAGGCCCTCGATCCTGACTCCAAGGCGTTCCTCAACCTGGCGGATGATCTCCGGGTCGATCGAGCCCATGAGCTTCTCGCTCAGGTCCATCGGGACGTCCATGACCTGCCCATCGGCGGTGACGACGTGTGCGTGCTCAGAAACATCCGAGTCGTAACGCGATGCCCCGCAGGCACTTGGCAGCTTGCGACACAGCCCGGCCTCGGCCAGCGCTTCCAGCGTGTTGTACACGGTTGCAAGGCTCATCCCGGGCCGGTCGCTCCCAACGGCCTCATGGATCTCGTCCGCAGACATGTGACACTTGTTGGACGAGAGAGCCAGATACACGTCCTCGCGCTGGCGAGTCGCCCGAAGGCCGTGCTCGCGGAGCAGGACCCGGGTCCGCTCGCGCGTGATCGGCTCATCGGTCGTGGTTTTGGGGCTCTTTTTCATCGCAAGTTCCGTGCTCAAAGGAGTATAGCTGGCACAGACGGCGGGCGAAATGGATCCGCACTCACCAGGCAGGCAACGGCTCTTCGCCCTCTTCAACGGGCGGACGCTCGATCAACATGGTCATATGCGGGATCCCCGCCTCCTCGAACTCGTCGCCCTCACGCTGCCAGCCGAGTTTCTCATAGAAACCCACGGCCGTGCTCTGGGAGTAGCAAAAGATCCCATCGAGTTCCAGCTCGCCGAATGCCCGGCTCTCGATCTCGATCACCAGTCGCTGCCCGATGCCCTCGCCCTGGCGCTGGTGATCGACGGCCATCTGCATGAGCTTGCCAAAGCCCGGTCGGTCCGAATCGGGCAGGAGAAGGGCACACCCGACGACCCGCTCGCCGCCGGGGGTCTTGGTCACCGCGACAAAGTGCTCGAATCGCTCCTCGAATCCCGGATAGAGGGCATCAAGCTTGTCGAGTGTCATCCCGATGGGCTTGAGCAGGACCCGCTCGCGCAGGCGGCACTCGTTCTCGTAGAGCGGGTGGGCCATCGTGATGCGCTTGTAGGTGATCAACGCTCAGACCTCTTCAGAAGGCGAACCTCGTGCAGGGTCCAAAGCGTATCACCCGAGTCTGCTGCACGCCTTGCCGAGAGCCCCGAATCCGCCCTCGCCCTCTGGCGAACCTACCCTGAGTGAGCATGTTCCAACGACGACCAACCCGCCAGATCCGCGTCGGAAACGACAAAACCGGTATCGTCCTGATCGGCGGGGGCCTTGATGGCACTACGCCCGCCCCGGTGAGCGTCCAAACGATGACCGCCGGGTACACCTACGAGATCGACCGGTGCGTGACGGAGATCAACCGCCTGGCAGCCGCCGGCGCCGACATCGTCCGCGTCGCGGTCCCGGAACGCAAGGACACCGGGGCCCTGCGCGAGATCCTGGATCAGACAAGCGTCCCGATCGTGGCGGATGTGCATTTCCACTTCAAGCGGGCGTTGGAAGCCGTCGAAGCGGGCGTGCACAAGATCCGCCTGAACCCGGGCAACATCCAGGACCGGGACGAGGTCAACGCGGTCATCGACGCGTGCAAGGACGCGAAGATCCCGATCCGCGTGGGCGTCAACGAGGGCTCGATCATCGAGCGCAAGGACAAGGAGAAACGCAAGCAGGAGCTGGGCAAGTACTTCGAGAAGAGCCAGATCGGTGGCAAGCACGCGCACCTGCTCGGGCTCATCATCGCCAAGCTCGAGGAGTACATGGACATCTTCCGCGAGCGCGACTTCCACGACGTCGCGATCAGCTGCAAGTCCATGGACGCGGCCTTTACCGTCGCGGCGTACCAGGAAGTCTCGAAGCGTTTCGACGAGCCCATGCACCTGGGTGTCACGCACGCCGGCCCGCGCGAGACCGGGGCGATCCGCTCCATCGCGGCCCTCTCGGGCCTGCTCACGCAGGGCATCGGCGACACCGTCCGCATCAGCTACGCGAGCGATCCGGTCTTTGAGGTCGAGGACGGGCTGGAGCTGATGTACTCGCTCGGCCTCCGCGAACGCCACGGCGTAGACCTGATCGCCTGCCCGACCTGCGGGCGCATCCAGGTCGATCTCTTCACGCTCGTCCAGAACGTGCGGACCAAGCTCGCCACCGAAATCACCGTGCCCATGAAGGTCGCGGTGATGGGATGCGTCGTCAACGGACCGGGCGAGGCCGAGGGCGCGGATGTCGCGGTCTTTGCGGGCAACAAGCGCGGCATCATCTACGTGCAGGGCGAACGCGTCGCCAACGTACCCGAAGAAGAGATCCTCGATCGACTGCTCACTGAATGCGCCACGTTCCAGCGCCGCGTTCTCGCGGGCGAGGTGAAGCTGGGCGACAAGGTCGTCGAGATCGTGCCCCCCGATCCGATCGGGGAACTGGGTTCTGGGATCGAGAAGATTGCCAGCGGGAACGTCGAGAAAGCCGCGCCACTGACGATCAAGGGCAACTGAGTCCAGATCCGGTGGCGGAGGCTTCCAGCCTCCGCTGTCTGACTCCAAAGTCTTTGGTGGGGGCGGCGTCCCGCCGCCCGTCTCTGCATACCCCCTCCGTTTGCGCGCAGTCACCTCCCAGTCGACGACGGGGGAGGAGTTCTTTCGCACGGAGGCTGGAAGCCTCCGCCACGACTCGGTTATCCCTTGATCTCAGACAGCATCCGGCGCGCGGTGCGTGTCGCGCGAGAACGCTCGGCCTGCTCTTCGCCCGTGCGCGCAAGCTCGGCGACCCGTGCGGCAAGGTCCGTCCACCGGCGCCCGGCGACGGGGCGGAGTTCAAGGATGCTCCGCTCGACAAGCCAGAGAGCCGCCGCGCGCGCCGCCTGATCTTCGCTCGCAAGCGACCGGAGCACGCGATCGACAGTGTCCTCCGGCGCCGCGTGGTCTTTCAGGAGCACGCGCAGGGCGCTGGTCTGGACCCGGTGGTTCGGATCGTCGATCGCCGGGGTGATCACCTCGACCATGGACGAAACCCTTCCTCGCGGGCGTCTGGGCTCGGCTTCGACCGCGGTCGCCCGGACACGGGCATCGTGGTGCGACCGGGCCGCGGCGAGCAGCTTGGCGACCGACGGGTGCGGGAGCTCGGGGATGACCGTCAGAACGCCAGAGATGATCCGCCAGGCGGGCGAGTCGTCGCGTCGGAAGGCCTGCTCGATCGTGCGGATCAGATCCGGCGCGAGCTCTTCGGCGATCCGGAGCTGGCGGATCAGACAAACCGCGTCCATGACCTCACGCTCCTGGAGCGAATCGAGCTTGGCCCTGAGATGTGCGATCGTGCGGTCGCGGTTGGCGCCGAGCTCACGCTGCGTCTGGATCAAAGCCCTCTGTAGCCTTGGGCGTTCCCCCGCGAGCGCACGCACGCTCGGGTGGATCGATCGTGCGAGCATCGCCCGGTGCTGCGGCTCAAGTGTGCCTGCGTGGATCAGGCGGAGCGTCGCCGATCGGGCGATGGGTTCGCAGGGATCGAGCGCCAGATCTCGGAGGAGCGACGCGGGCGCTCTGCGCAGGGCGCTCAGACGTGCGATGTCGTCCTCGTCAGCGAGCAGCGGCTCCAGCAGCGCGTCGATGTGCGCGGGTTCAGGTCCGATCGCGTCGAGCCAGAGCGCCAGCCCCCGGCGGGCTTCCACAGGTGCTCGCTCGAACTGCTCCAGCTCGGGGAAAAGCCTTGGTCGCTCGGCTCGGCTGACCCTGGCGCGGATCGGGATGCGCCGAGCCGGGCGGAGCCCGAGGTGCGCCTGCGCCAGGACGGGGTTGATCTCCTCGCCCGCGGCGGGCGCACTGAGCCGATCGATCGCGGACTTGCGGAATTCGAGCTCCACGAGCATCTCCCACGCGCGGAGGCGACCGATGGGACCGGGCGCTCGCTTGAGCGCTGTCTTCAGGCCCAGACGAACGGCTTCGTCTGCATTCCGCAGCCAGCGGGCCAGGTCGCTCTCGACCAGCCCCCGACGGACCGCGGGATCGAGCAGCAGCACGGCCGATTCCATGACCTCACCCGAGCGGTGCTCCGGGTAACGCTCGGCGGCCTGGAGCACGGCCAGGATCACGCCCGCGTCATCGGCGGTCACACGCTGGTCGGTGCTCCGTCGAAGGGCGAGCGTCTGAGCAAGGGCAAGGGTTGTTGACCGAGCAGATTGGGCGACCGTTTCGTCCTTGTCTTGGGCGAGCGAGAGCACCGCAGGGAGCAGCGCCGGCTGATCCGCGTCGCGCGCCAGCTCGATCGCGGACCGACGGATGGCGGGCGCGCCGTCGTCGGCCAGCGCTCCAACCAACCCGAGCAGCCCGGGGCCCACGCGGGTTCGGATCGCCTTGCGCGCGTCTTCGGGCAATCGTGTGTAAACGCCTGCAAGCTGACGGTGGATCCGTGCGGCCCGAGCCTGTCGGATGCGCCGCACCAGGCGAAGCGACTCGTCGATCGGATCGTGGTGTTCCGGCTCGGGCGGGGATGCTTCGAGTTGCCTTCCCGCATCCAGAAGGGCCAAAACGTGCTCCGGGGACTCGTCTTTGCGGAGCCTGCGGGCCGCAGAGGCGGTGCGCAGCGTCAGCCTGGGCGAGGTCGCCAGGAGCAGCGCGGATTGGCAGATGTCGGTCAGTATGGGCATGGGTCCTGGCACGAATCACTATCGGTCAGGGACATGATTCTGCAAAAAGAGCGGGCAAGTACGAGGAAAGGGGGTTCCATTTTGGGGGGTGCACAATATGATGTGCCTTGGATCGGAGGTATCCACAACCCTGTTTTCGCCGGTACGGGAGACAGGGGCTCGACGGGGCTACCGTATCGGTGACTGAGCCACGCAGGGATGCGTAGCTGGCAGACAGCGACGGAGCGCCCACCCGAGCATGAGCGAGGGCGGATCCGAAACAAGGCCGTCAGGATCGACGGTGCTGGAGCCAGCCAATGAAAACCATTACAAAGCAATTGTGTACCCAGTCTTACCAAGTCATTCTGTATAACCGAGCGCTGCATCCGGAGCTGTTCGATCTGCGTGATCGGCGCGTGCAGTCGCACGGTCGGTACGAACTCGAGGCCTGGCTTATGCCGGGCAATCATGTGCTGCGTTTCGGGTTCGGCGAGCTCTGCCTGTCCGAACTCGTGATCGACCGCGAGAACAACCTGCCCTCGACGGGCGTGGTTTCCGCGTTTCCCTGCGCCGGTGAGCGGGACTTCGAGCAGAAGTTTGCGGCGGAGAAGGTCAACTACCTCGCCACGGTCCAGACCGAGTCGCTCAGCGAGAACCTCTATCTGACAACGCACCGCGAGATGGTCGAGCATGTGCGCGAGAACGGGTCGCTCCACTTCGCCTGGGACAGCGATGGCGGGCCGAACCTGTCACTGCTGGACGTGCAGACGATGTCCAGCGAGGTGCACATCCAGGCGTACCACCTCGTCGCCCAGGGCGGCTTTGTCCTGCGGACGCAGACGATCTTCGAGCATAAGTAAGCCCGATTCCGAACCAAAAAGTGGCCTCGGGGCTCGCGTCCCGGGGCTTTTTCATCGATAGACTGTGGGCATGAAGAAGGCCTTTCAGCAAGCTGAGGCGGTTCAGAGCCGCCGAATTATCTCGCCCCGCTGAGGGGCCTTCGGCGTTTTTGCCGGGCTTGCCCGCTCGCGGGGCCGCCGATGTGATCGGTCGACCACCGTCCTTCTTCGCACCACGATCCAGAGCGCAATGATGAACCCCCGGGGCGATGCCTCCCGGGGCGAGGTACACGAGCCATGTCCGAAGCCACCGAGAAGCCCAACTACAAGAAGACCGTGAATCTGCCCAAGACGCAGTTCCCGATGAAGGCGAACCTGCTGCAGAACGAGGCCCAGAGCACCAAGCGGTGGGAATCGATCGGGGTGTACCAGAAGCTGCGCGAGATGGGCACCACGAAGCCCAAGGGACGCTTTGTATTCCACGACGGGCCTCCCTACGCCAACGGCTCGATCCACCTTGGGCACCTCATGAACAAGTGCCTGAAGGACTTTGTGGTGCGCTCGCGCTCGGTGATGGGCTACGACACACCCTTCGTCCCCGGCTGGGACTGTCATGGGCTGCCCATCGAGCACAAGGTCATGACCGGGCTCGTTGAGAGCGGCAAGATCAAGAAGTTGATGGATCTGGACGACGACAAGCGCCGGATCGCGGTGCGCCGTGAGTGCCAGAAGAACGCGGAGAAGTTCCAGAAACTCCAGGCTGAGCAGATGCAGCGCCTGCTGACGCTGGCGGATTACGAGAACCCCTACCTGACGATGTCGCCCGTGTACGAGCGCGCGGTGCTGGAGGTGCTGGCGGATCTGTGCCGGGAGGGGCTGGTGTATCGCTCGCTCAAGCCCGTGCACTGGTCGGTGGACAACGAGACGGCGCTGGCCGAGGCGGAGCTTGAGTACGAGGACCGCGAGGATCTGTCTGTGTACGTGGACTTCGAGTGCACCGACGGTGCGGATGTCTATGCGCGGTTCGGGCTCACCGAGGACGAAAGGCCCAGCACGAAGCCGAGCCTGATGATCTGGACAACGACGCCCTGGACGCTGGCGGCGAACCTTGCGGTCGCGGTCAACGACCGATTTGAGTACGCGCTCGTGCGCGTGGATGGCAATCTCACGATCATCGCATCGGCCCTGGTCGAGAGGGTCACCAAGCTGGCCAAGAGCGAGGCGGTCGAGGTGCTGGCGACGACGACGGGCGACAAGCTGGTCGGAGTGCGGTACCGGAACCCCGTGCGCCCGGAGCTGCCCGAGGTTGCCAAGGGCAACGACAAGGTCTGGAGCGTGGTGACCGCGGATTACGTCACGCTCGAAGACGGCTCCGGGCTCGTCCACACCGCGCCCGGGCACGGCACAGAGGACTACCAGACGGGCCTGCGAGAAGGCCTGCCCGTGTACTGCCCGGTCAGGGGCGACGGCACGTATGACGATTCCGTGCCCGAGTGGCTCCGGGGCAAGCACGTCTTTACGGCGAACGCGGAGGTCGCCGACAGCCTGCGCGACAGCGGGCATTTGTTCTTCGCGCACAGGTTCGTGCACAGCTACCCGCACGACTGGCGGAGCAAGGGGCCCGTGATCTTCCGGGCGACGGAGCAGTGGTTCGTGGGTGTGGACCGCCCCACCGCTCGAGAGAGCAAGAGTCTGCGCGAGATGGCGCTGGCTAAAACAGAGTCGGGCGTCGCGTACATCCCGGCGTGGGGCAAGAACCGGATGCGCGGCATGCTCGAGAGCCGGCCCGACTGGTGCATCAGCCGCCAGCGCGCGTGGGGGCTGCCGATCCCGTCGTTTACAAAGCCCGACGGCGAGAGCTTCATGACCGAGGCGGTCGTGCGCGCCGTCGCGGCGGTGATGGGCGAGAAGGGCTCGGACGCGTGGTTCACGATGTCGGCGGCGGAGCTGCTCGCCAGCTACGACCCCAAGAGCGATCCCGAGGCCCCGAGCGATCTCGATCTATCGAGCCTCACCAAGGGCAACGACATCCTGGACGTGTGGTTCGAGTCGGGCTCGTCGTGGAACGCGGTCATGCGCGAGCGTTCGGGCGGGAAGGACTTCCCGGTTGATCTGTATCTCGAGGGCTCTGACCAGCACCGCGGGTGGTTCCAGTCGTCACTCGTTGCGAGTGTTGGCAGCCAGGGTGTGCCGCCCTATAAGGCGCTGCTCACGCACGGGTTCATGGTGAACAAGGACGGCAAGAAGCTGAGCAAGAGCTCGGGCGACACGATCGAGGAGCTCTTCAAGGAATTCGGCGCGGATGTCCTGCGATGGTGGGTCAGCTCGCTGGCGTACGACAACGACGTGAAGGTGGACCACGAGTTCTTCGGCACCGCCGGCGAGAGCTACCGCAAGGTGCGCAACACGATCCGGTTCATGCTCAGCAACCTGGACGGCTTTGAGCTGGCGCGGGACGGCGTGGCGCTGGATGCGATCGAGCCGACGAGCCTGGATGCGTGGGCGCTCTCGGAGCTGGACAAGCTGACCGGGACCGTGGTCGAGGCGTTCGAGAAGTACCAGTTCAAGAGCGTGCACTCGGCGGCGTACAACTTCTGCAACGACACGCTCAGCTCGGTGTACCTGGCGGCGGTCAAGGACCGGCTCTACTGCGACTCAGTGGATTCACCCAGGCGGCTCCGGACACAAACGGTGCTCCATCGCATGGCCGATCAGCTGTGCAGGCTGCTCGCGCCGATCCTGTGTCATACCGCTGACGAGGCGTACCGCTCGCTCACGGGCGACGAGAACGCGTGCGTGCACCTGCTCGAGGTGCTTCCGGTATCTGGCGTTCGTGTGAGCGAGGCGTGGGCGGCTGCGATCGATGCGCGCGACGCGGGGCTTCTGGCCCTTGAGGGCTCCAAGGCGCAAGGCATCGAGAACCCGCTGGACGCGGGCATCACGCTGCCCGATGGCAAGGGCGTGCTCTCGGCGCTGGACACGGTCGACCTTGCGGACCTGATGGGCGTGAGCGAGGTGACGCTCGACGCGAAGGCCGAGAAACCGGTTGTGCACGACCTGCGCGGACGGGAGCGCTGCGAGCGGAGCTGGAAGCGTGACGGCACGGTCCGCGAGCGTTCCGATGGGGGGATGCTCAGCGAGCGCGACGCACGGGCGCTCGGCCTGGCGTGATCGCAACATTCTCGGACGCTCGGTGTGCGGTGTTGTCGGGCGGCAACACCTGGAGGGGTGAGCGTGCGCGGATTTCCGGGCTTGGGCGGGGCAGCGCGTTGATTCCCGGCAACACATGCCGATACACAAGGGGATGCCAGAGCAAGCCAAGATCCTGATTGTGGACGACGATCCGATCGTCGCCGAGTCACTCGAGGAGGTGCTGCGCGCGTCGGGGTACGAGGTCAGCTCGGCCCTGGGCGGACGCGAGGCGCTTGAGATTCTGGAGCAGGTCGGGCGGGCGCCCGACGCGATCATCACGGATGTGGTGATGCCGGGCGTGGGCGGGTTGCAGCTGCTGCGCGAGATTCGCAAGAAGCGGATCGGTTCTGCTGTCATCATGCTGACGGGCTACGGGACGGTCGAGTCCGCGGTCGAGGCGCTGCGCCTTGGAGCTGCGGATTACCTGACCAAGCCCGTTGTGGAGAGCGAGCTTCGGCTTGCGATCGAGCGGGCGATCCAGCAGAAGGCCCTGCTTCAGGAGAACGCCCAGCTCCGCAAGCAGCTCAAAGGCAAGGTCGGCCCTGAGTCGATCGTCGGACGCGATGCGCGGATGCAGCGCGTCTTCGAGCTGGTCGAAGCGGTAGCGCCAAGCCGAACCACGGTCTTGATGTCTGGCGAGAGCGGCACGGGCAAGAGCATGATCGCCCACGCGATCCACGATCGCAGCGACCGCGCTGGCAAGCCCTACGTCGAGCTCGCGTGCGGCTCGATCCCGGAGACCCTGCTTGAGAGCGAGCTGTTCGGCCATGTCCGCGGCTCGTTCACTGGCGCGCACACGGACAAGGCAGGGAAGTTCCAGGCGGCTCACGGCGGCACGCTCTTTCTCGATGAGATCAACTCGGCAAGCCCGGGTATGCAGCTCAAGCTGCTGCGCGTGCTGCAGGAACGACGGTTCGAACCGGTTGGCTCCAATGACACGGTCGAGGTGGACGTCCGCGTGATCCTCGCCACGAACGAGTCTCTCGACAAGCTCGTCGCCGAGGGTCGGTTCCGGCAGGATCTGTTCTACCGCATCAACGTGGTGCAGATCGACCTGCCTGCGCTGCGGGATCGGGCCAACGATGTGCCGCTTCTGGCCAAGCACTTCCTCGAAGGATTCGGCGCCGAACTCGGCAAAGAGCTGATCGGATTCTCGGACGAGGCGATGGCGGCGCTCGTGCGCTACACCTACCCGGGCAATGTGCGCGAGCTTGCGAACATCGTCGAGCGCGCTGCGGTGCTGACGAACAAGCCGACGATCGGGATCGAATCGCTCCCCGCGCAGGTGGCATCGGGCGATGCGGGGATCCCGCGCATGCCGATGTCTGCTCGCGACAGCGAGGCCTGGGAGCCGATGCCGCTGGTTGAGGCGATGCGTGAGCCCGAGCGCCGGATCCTGCTCAGGGCGCTCGAAGCGAACGACTGGAATCGCTCGGTGACGGCTGAGCAGCTCGGCATCAACCGCACGACGCTCTACAAGAAAATGAAATCGCTCGGGATCTCGGGCGGCGAGGATCGCCTGGCGGGCTAGATGCCAAGGGCCTTCATGGCTTCCAGCAGCTCGGGCATGTGCACGTAGCCCGGGCCGCCCTGCATCGCAACAACAACGCCGGCCGCCTCGATGAGCTGCTCGCGCGTGGCGCCTGCTTTGACGGCTTTCTCAAGGTGAGCGAACACACAGGGTTCGCAGCGGATCGCCATCCCGATACCAAGCGCGATCAGTTCTTTCTCACGGATTGAGAGCGCTCCCTCGCCCATGAGTTTCTGGTACATGCCGCCGAAAGCCTTTCCGATTTCGGGGGCCTGCTGCTTCATGTCGGTCATGATTGTGGACCATTGCGCGTAATGCTGAGCCGGGCTGAGTGACATCTTTCGATTCCTCTCGGAGTGAGGGAGAGAGTGGGACTACGTGGCGCAACTCGCCCCGCTGTTCTTCGTGGCTTTGTTCCATGGCATCTTTGCAAGAAAGAGAGCCATGCCGCACCAGCCCGTCGCGCCTGCGAACACCAGCCCGCAGCCAACAAACGCTGAGATCGCAAGGAACCACGGAGTGAGCGTCACGCCCAGTACGATCCCGAGCACCACGAGAGAGCCCGCGAAGATCTGAACCTGGCGCATGACCGGGAGCTTCGACGGTCTTTCGGGTTTGATGGTTGGCTTGCCGGCCAGTTTCCAGGCCTCGATGCCGCCGGCCAGATGGAAGGCGCTCTCACCCGGCAAGCAATACGTATTCGCCGCCTGCGCCGATCGCTTGCCCGATCGGCAGTGAAAGACCACTCGGGAGCCGGGGAATCGGCTCCGGATCGCCTGGGCGTCAAACTTGGAGAGCGGCGCGTGGTGCGCCTTTCCGATGCGTTCCTCGGCGTGCTCGAAATCCTCGCGCACGTCGACCAGAACCGTGTCGCCGTCCTCAAGCCATTGCTGGATGACTTCGGGCGAGACTTCGGTCAGTCCGCCTTCACGACCGGAGGGTGCTGCGTTTCCCACGGTATACCTCTTCCTCGAATGCGGATGGGGCTCGATGCATCGGTGAATCGCTGGAGCAACGGGCTTTGCAGCGAGAGATGTTATGGCCCTTCGGATTGACTGAGGCTTAGTGTACCTTCACGCTCGACAATCAAGGCCTCCGCCAGAGCACTTTCGATCGCAGCATCCAGCATCGGCGCCAGCGCCACAGTCATCCGCATGAAACCGAGCTTGGCTGCCGCTTCTTTCTGCAGATCCGCCCGTGGGAGTCCGAATTGCTCGCGGACGACAGCGACCACGGCTGCGACGTACTCCTCGGGTGGGATCTGATCCGCGTCGCGTTTGCTCTCGGGTTCATCGCCGGGAGTACGTACTTCGGTCATACCGCTTGGCTCATCGCCGGGATTCCAGAGCGTCTGGCCCGACAGGCGCACGTACCCGCGGGCGAGCATGTGCCCCAGCACATCGCTGAACCGTCCGCGGAACCTCTCGCGCACCGAAGATAGTTCGCAGAACGCGGCGAGCCTGCGGAGCGCCAGCTCCTGCACGATCGGGGCCTCGGTCTCAACGATCATCCCGAGCCATCGCGTCAGGAGTTCGTCGCTCTCTGGTGCGTAGATGTCCCGCTGGCCCACGCGGTACCGTCCCGGAGTTGCTGCCCTGTAAACACTCTCAGTGCGTGCTTGCTTTGGAGCCGAGACAGCGGCGTATGCGATCAGCGGCTCGGGCGGCACGATTGGTTCTTCGGCTTTGGGCGCACATTGAGCATCGCGCGCCGCGACGACCGCGGCGTCGATCTGCGCCAGGCACTTGTCCGGGCTGACGTGCCACTGCGTCGACCAGACTCGGTGGAGATTCCAGCCGAGCCCCTTGAGCACCGATGGCCTCGTCCGGTCTCGATCCCGCGCGGTGTTCGCTGACTGATACTGCTTGCCGTCGCATTCGATCCCGAGCAGGTATCGGCCCGGGTTCTTTGCGTCTCTGATCGCAAGGTCGATGCGGTAGCCCGCGCAGCCGACCCGTTCGTCGACCTCGTATCCCCGTTCGATCAGGCGATCGCGGAGCGCATGCTCGAAGCGTGCGTCGGTGTTGGCCTTCGTGGAATGGCCCGCGAAGGTTTCGAGAGCCTCTGGCCCGCGCTGGGCGTAGTCGAGGAACTGTTTGAAGTGCGCCACGCCCGTCACACGCGTCCGCCGGAGGTCGATCATGTCGCTCGTCATCGAGCTCATGACCATGAGTCGGCGTCGTGCGCGTGTGACCGCAACATTGAGCCGGCGCTCGCCGCCTTCCTTGTTGAGGGGCCCGAAGTTCATCGAGGTGCGTCCGGTTGCGTCGGGCCCGTATCCCACGGAGAAGATGATCGTGTCGCGCTCATCGCCCTGCACGTTCTCCAGGTTCTTGACGAAGACCGGCTCCTCGGTTTGGTCCGTAAAGTGCCTCTCGATCTCCGGGTATTCGCGTCGTTTGGTGTCGAACAGATCCTGGATCAGTGTCTGCTGAGCCTGATTGAACGTGACGATACCGATCGAATCGTGGTCATCGGGGTCCTGGAGCATCCGAACAACTTCGTCCACGACGTGCTCGGCTTCGATGCGGTTGGTTCCAGTTCCGCCGCGGTCGTACACGCCATTGGGCACGTGGGTGAACGTCACACCCATGCTGGTCGATCGTTCTTCCGGCGAGGGGAAGGTCATCAGCTCGTTCTGGTAGTAGTGGTAGTTCGAGAACGCGATCAGGCTCTCGTGCCTGCTCCGGTAGTGCCACTTGAGTCGGAGCGCCGGGATGCCCGAGGCGTTGCACTCCTTCAGGATCGATTCCATATCCTCGACGTCGCCCTCCTCGAGCTGGGCGTCGTCATCGCCGCCGTCGAGTGTGCGGAAGAAGCTCGTGGGCGGCAGCTGCTTGGAGTCTCCCACCACGATCACCTCGCTGCCGCGAGCGATCGCCCCCACCGCGTCCCAGACGGGGATCTGCGAGGCCTCGTCGAACACGACAATGTCGAACTTCGGCATCGACGGATCAAGGAACTGCGCGACCGAGAGCGGGCTCATCAGGAAGCAGGGCTTGAGCCTTGGGAGCAGGTTTGGCAGGCGCTCGATCAGCTTCCGTGTCGGCAGGTGTCTGCGTTTCTTCTCGAGCTCGCGTCTGAGAATCCCGATTTCCGATTGGCTCGATGCCCGCACCGATGCCGAGGGTGCATCCAGGGCGAGCCTGCCCGCGACAACGGCCTTTGTCATCGCGAGTGTTGCCTTGTCGAGCGCACGGAACCGACCGATCTGAGACTCGTGAAGCTCGGCGTTGAATGTGCGGATCGCTTCGACGCTGTTTGCGACTGAATTGAACCACTCCCGCGCAAAGCCGGCTTCGAACGTCGGCTGCAGTTCTTCGCGCTCGAGAACCCCTGCTTCGAATCCCGCAACTGTCTGGGCCAGCCCCGCGTCGACCGCCGAGTCGCGGGAGGCGTTGTAGACGCACCAGTTGTTCAGGTCATCGGTGCCTGCACCCCACCGAGCAAGCACACCGCCCGCACGCTCGATCCAACCTGCGCTGTCCTCCCCGTACGCGCGAAGATCGTCGGTCACGAGTGTCTTCCGCGCCGTTTCCCATTGTTCCTGCCAGGCCTCAATCCCGGCGATCAGTTCCTGCGTTGGCTGACGGACTTTCTCGCAGAGCTGACTGTCGCAGGCCAGATCGGTCAGACCCTGGGCGAATTGGGGCTGGTGCGCGAGCGACTCGAGCAGCCCGGCGAACCGATCGCACCAATCGAGCTTGACTGCCAGCGCATCCCAATCCGGGCTTGCGTTGTTCCACCCGGCCCCGAGCGCATTGGCGAGATCGCCCATTGCCGCCAGTTCATCCTGCAGTCTCCTGGCTTGCAATGCTCTTTCGAGGTCGGTGATCAGCGCTTCGAGCTTTGGGACCTCTTTCCTGGCATAGACGCGGAGCTTTCCACGGATCGCACGTGCCCGGAAAAAGCGGAAGAGCGCGATCTGGTCCTTGGCCTGATTGGCCGAGTCGAGATGGACCAGATGCTCGATCGAGAGAAACTCGGGCTGGTATCGCTCGCCGAGCTCTTTGCGGATGGCGTCCCGCTCACGCCCGAGATCGAGTGCTTTGCGGAGCCGATCGCGGAGTGCCGGCGCCTCGCGACCGGCGAGCAGCTGGCGTGCGGGCCAAGGCGATGAAAGCAACGCACGAGCGATTTCAAGGAGTGTGCCGATGTCCCGCTGAGTGAACGCATGGGGCGAAGTGCCCAGTGACGTACCGTCGAGCCAAACCGTAAGAACTTTGGCGAGGCGCCCGTGCGCCTTGCTTGCAGCTGTGATCGCGCTGCGTACCCGATCCGTCAGCGTAAAGTCCCACTGGGCCACGCCGATCCCCAGCAGTGGGTGCTCGCTGACCGGCTCAACCGGCGCGCTCCGCTCGGTCAGCTCCTGAAGGCATCGGCGCCAGAGGTCGAGCTCATCTGCGGTCACACGCGATGCATCCTCAACCGGGAGCCCGACCTCTTTCTGCGCACCCAGTTTGTTCATGGCGCCGAGCGCCTGGTAGAGCGATTCACCCGAATCCCGTGTGCGGTGCAGCTCTTCGACGTACGTGTTGAGCTGCGCCCGCGTGACGCCAAGCTGGAGGCAGTGCTCGTCCCAGTCTGCGTTCAGAGCCGGTGCCTCGGCGTCCAGCGCTGCTCGGAGCTGCTCGAGGACTTCTTTCTTGGATGCCTTGGCCGAGTGCAACTCCAAACAGAACGGCCCGAGCCCGTCCTGCTCGAGGCGTTTGCGAACGACCGAGAGCGCGGCCAGTTTCTCGGCGACAAAGAGCACCCGCTTCCCGCCCGCCAGTGCGTCGGCGATCATGTTGGCGATCGTCTGGCTTTTGCCCGTCCCTGGCGGGCCCTCGAGCACGAAGCTCCGCCCCTGCGAGGCGGCGCACACCGCGACGAGCTGCGACGAGTCCGCGTCCCGTGTGCAGAGCGGCGTGCCGGGCTCGAGCTCGTCGTCGAGCGTGCTCGCATCGGGGAAGGGCGCGGTATCGAATTCTTCGCCCGGGCGTTCGACGAGGTGGTCCACGAGCCGATTCGTACGCAGGGCGGACAGATTCTCTTTCAGGTCGCGCCACATCAGGAACTTGTTGAAGGAGAACAGACCGAGGTGGGCTGTCTCTTCGACTTCCCAGCGCGCCGAGTCGCGGATGGCGCTGCGGAAGTTGCGCAGCACCATGGGAAGATCGATGCCCGCCTCGTCCTCTGGCAGGTCGGCCAGCCCTCTGGCGTCGATGCCGAACTCGGTGTGGATCTTCTCGAGGAGTGTGATGTTGGCCCTGGCCGGCTCGTCACTCAGCTCGACCGTGTACACATACCCGGCGCCGCTTGTAGATCGCACCAGCCGGACCGGGATCATCACCAGCGGCGCGCGCCTCGGGGTCTCCGACGTGGGCGTCTCGTACCACACGAGGCTCCCGAGCGCCAGGTGCAGAAGATTGGCGCCGGTCTCCTCGATGCTCGACAGCGCCGTTCTGTAGATCGTCAGCAGTCTTTTCTGTGTGTCGGCTTCCGTCGCGTCCGCGTGCACGCGGCCCGCCTCGAGTTCCTCCCGGTAGAACGCATCGTCGCCCTCGATCCCGGGCAGGATGCGCAGTCGTTCCTCCAACGCGAGCAGGTCTTCGAGCCTGCCGATATCGGGCACCGAGAGCGGCAACGTCCGCAGGGTGTCCTTGAAGTTGATCAGGCGGTTTCGCAGCGACAGATCGAGCAGCCTGCTCTGCCAGCGCCCGATCCGCTGGTGGCTCGACTCGATCTGCTCGTACTCCTTCGGTTCGTTCGCATCGGCTCGCTCGGCGAGCAGCACGCTCCCGAGCGCCGACGCATCTCCGAGCGGGGCAGCGTCCGTGATCGCCACCGGGTCGATGCCGGGCAGTTCTCCCTCGCGTAGCGGCAGGGGCCTGACTCCCCGCTTCCTGCAGGACTTGAGATCGACCGCTGTGAAGGACGATCCCGGCGCATTCATCGACTTGCGCGCTGCTTCGATCGCGCCCGCGAACGTGGGCGCCTGGTGGGTCACGTGTGTTGATTCGATCGCGACGATCTCGCCGAGTTCCATCAGGTTGCGGATCCGCGCCGGCTCGTCGATCACCATCTCGGGGAGCGAGCTCTGGTGAGTCCAGAACGCGGGCATCGCGTGCCCCTCGGGGAGCAGCAGGACCGCATGGAGCCCCGCTTGCTCGAAGAGCCCCATGAGCACCAGCGACAGGTCGAGGCATGTCCCGAACCGCTCTCGCATCACGCGGTCGATCAGGCGTACGCGCTGCCCGGTTTTCTCGAAGCTCGCCGGTGGGTTGATGTACCCGATCTTCTGCTCGGCGAGCGAAAGGAAGCACGCCTCGGCGATCAACGCGGCGCGTTGCCGGCTGGCGGACTGGTAGCCGTCGATCGCGTCGCGTTCGCCCCGCTCGGTCAGGACCTTGCGGGCACCCCGGAGCAGCTCGGCGACAAGCGAATGGTTGGGCGTCACGAAGGCCGCGGTCAGCTCGGGCAGAATCCCGGCACCGGGCCACTGGTCGTAGGCGAGCAGGTCGAGATCGAACGATGCGCGGCAGGATTTCTGGTCGGCAGCAACTTTGACGTCGATCGTTGTGCGCTCGCCCTCGGTGCGCGCCGCCAATTCGGTTGCACTGAGCTTCCAACGCTCGGGTTCAAGCCTTGCGGTCACACCCGGATCGAGCCTGGCAAGCCTTCCGGTCCACGGCTCGCAGCCGCCCGAGGCCAGACGAGCGGTGACAACGAGATCCTCGATCGCACGCTCGGACGTGTTCGTCAGAACAACCGCGTCGACGAGCGGCGTGCCGGCCTGCTGGACCGCGAAGCTCACCCGATCCATGTACTCAAGACCGATGTCGCAGGCCAGAGCGAGATCCGGTGTCGGCAGAGAAGTCTCGTCCATCGTGCTCAGGGTATCCGATCCATCGCCCCGCGGACGATGATGGACCGAACCGGCTCAGAAGGGCGCCGGACTGAAATCGCCCATGCAATACGAGGGTGTTTGCATGACTTTCCGAATGATCACATTAATACGACTATTTCTGAGTTATTCGTCTGCCCGTTCCGCGACGTCCCAGCCGGAGCCCGCCGCCCGGTCAGAGGTGCTCCCGGGCGAGCGCTGCCCCCGCTGCCACGACCGCCGTGGAGCCTGACCCGGGCAGCCGAGGCCGCACCGGGTGAGGGCCCCACCTCATGCCGGGCAGGTCAGAGAACCTGCGCCCTCCGAAGATTGCCTGTGGAAAAGTGGGCCAGAACTTGACGACTGACTCAAGGTGTCCGATGATAATGGGCGTAGGAGGTTGGCGGTCGCGAAAGGCTGTCTTCTCCCACCGGACCGGCACTGGATTGCCGCCCACGGAATCGCCTTCGGGCACCCAATGATCTCAAACTCAGTTCAGAGACACGAGCACCATGCGTGCTCGACTGTCACGGACGCCGTCCTTTCGCAGCTCACATTCGACGATCTCCCGCTCTTCCAGGCGGCTCTGGCCTGCTTGTCCGAACCTATCTCGGACGCGTCGTTTGCCGCCTCCATCTGCTGGAGCGAGCCGATGCTCTTCCGCAAGGCCATCCTCGAGGGGCATCTCTGCCTTTTCAGCGCCGCTGATGGCGATCTCTCGATGATGCTCCCCCCCATGCCCCTCAGCCCGACCGAGGCCTGGCGTCTCCCCGACGCGGTCGAGGCCTGCTTTGCCGTCATGGACGAGGCCAACGAGGGCGGCCCGGGCGCCAGTCGCTCCCGCATCGAGTTCGCCTCGAAGGAGATGGTCGAACGCATCCTGGGCACCACCTGGATGGATCTCGTCTTCGAGCCGATGCACGGCGACTACGTCTACCCCCGGGCTGACCTGGTCGAACTTGCCGGCGGCGACCTCAAGGGCAAACGCAAGCTCCGCAGCAAATTCATCCGCGAGAACCCCGATATCACCACGGGCGTCATCCGTCCCGAGGACGTGCCCGAGTGCATCCGCCTGCTGACCCAGTGGCGAGAGGCAGCCGACCTTCGCCACGAGGGCGAGGCCAACGAACGGCTCATGGGCGTGGATCTGCTCCGCCAGCGGGACGAGCAGAGCACCCTGCGCTACCTCGAACTTATCGAGGAACTTGGCCTGGAGTCCATGACCCTCCGCGTCGCGGGGCGCCTTGTCGGCTTCACCATCGGCGAATGGCTCAGCCCCACCATGGGCGTCGTCTGTGTCGAGAAGACCGAGCCGGGCCTGGCCGGTGCACCCCAGTTCATCTACAGCGAGTTCTGCCGGATCAACTTCGATGGGGCCCTTGAGATCAACGCGGGCGACGACTGGGGCATCGAATCGCTCCGGTACACCAAGACCAGCTACCGCCCCTCTCGGATGCTCGAGAAGTTCACCATCGCCCGCAGACCCCGCCCGGAGACAGGCTCGCCCGAGCCCACGATCGTCCGTACGCTCACCCAGCGCCGTCGAGCAAGCCAGATCGCGGAGGTCGCGATGGATTCCAACCTCAGCGTCCGCCTGGCAACCCTCGAAGATGCCTCCGCGATCATCTCGATCGAGAACCACGCATTCACCGACGAGGGTGACCGGTTCTCGCTGGGCCAGATCCGTCGGCTGATCACCAACCCCCGTGCCCGTGTGGGCGTCGCGATCGTCGAGGGCCAGATCACCGGCTGGTGCGTCGGGCTCATCCGGACACACGTTCGTTCTCGCTCAGGTCGCGTCTACTCGGTCGCGGTCCTGCCCGAGATGGCTGGCAAGGGCCTTGGGAGGGAGCTCCTGAACTGGTCGCTCGCGACGCTTCAGGCCGAGGGTGTCAAGCGGGTCTACCTAGAAGTCCGGGCTGCCAATCAGTTCGCGATCAACCTGTACGCCTCGGCAGGGTTCACCAAGATCGCTGACCTGCCCGATTACTACGGCTCCAAGGCCGACGGTATCCGGATGCGCCGGATCGCCACCGAGCCGAAGGACTAAGCCGGGACCGGTGCTGTTCGCGATCCGATGATCCTGGCCGGGATGCCACCGACGATCCCAAAGTCGGGGACGTCCTTGGTCACGACGGCTCCCGCCGCGACGATCGCCCCGCGCCCGATGGTGACACCATCGAGGATTGTGGATCGGGCGTAGATCAGGCTGTTCTCACCGATCGTCACGCCGCCCTTCATCTGGTTGCCCTGTTCGGAGATAGGCGTTTCGAGGTCGTCGGCGTTGTACGTCGCCCCACCGATCAGCGCATAAGGCCCGACCGCAACCGCTCGCCCGATTCGGATCACGCTGTCCTGCCCGGACATCACCGTGACGAAGGAGCCGAGCTGGACCTTGTCCTCGAGAACGATCCGGCCCCCCTTGGTGTACAGCCCGATCGCCCGGGAGCAGAGCACGTCGCTTCCGATCTCGATCGCGACGTCTGAAATGCTGCGTGCGTCGATCACCGCGTCGGCATCGGCGGCAAAGTGATCGCCGATCCGAACGCGGTGCGGGTGACGAACGGTCCATCCCGCCCCCAGGACCGCTCCCTTGCCAAGCGAGCCGAGCATCGAGCCGAGCAACGAACGCCGCAACAGGATGCCAAGTGCTCCGGGGGTATTCTGTGCGACCAAATGCGAGAGCTCGTATCGAGCGAGCGCGAAGAACCCCGGTCGACCGACGACGACGGACGCATACCGCGCCAGCGCCGATTGGGATTCGTCATGGACCGTGTCACGCAGTTTGGGCAATGCTGGATTCCAGTGGGTTCTGGTCTTTGGCCGCTGCTTCTATCGGCTCTCCGCGGGCATCGATGAATCGTTGCGCCCAGAGCTCGGTCATCACCGAGGTCCAGATCCGCATCGCGGCCTCGTCACCATAACCTCTTTCGGGCCCCCCCGGGCGGAGGAGCGCATCGAGCGTGGCTCGATCGAAAAGCCCGCTCTGGGTTCGCTCGGGGCCGAGCACCTCGGAGAACCAAGCGTCGAGTTCGTCGGCAAAGCCCTTGTCATAGCGCATCCGCTGGGGCAGCTTGGGCACCTCACAGAGCTCCGAGGGCACCCAGCGCCGAGCGGCTCGGCGCCAGATCCACTTGTCGTTCCCTCGGACGAGCTTGAGCTTGTCCGTCACGGTGTACGCGGTGCGCACAAATTGGAGGTCATAGAAGGGAGAGCGATACTCGACGCCATGGGCGGCGAAACCCCGCTCGAATTTCTGCAAGTCCTGGCAAACGCCCATCTGAAACCCGGCTGCCATCGCACGGTTGAGGAACTCCTGGCCCCCGACGGGCAGCTTGACGGGATCGGTGACCGGCTTGGCACCGATGACCCGCGGCGGTGCTGGTAGGCGTCCCTTGTACTTCATGTAAGCCAGGAGCCTCCCCCCCGGGGACTTCGGCTGGATGCCGAGCTGCGTCAGGCCAAGGAACTGATGGAGCGGGCCTTTGAAGATCGGGAGCTTGCGTATCAGCCAGAAGAGCTTGTACTTGGGCATACCGGCAAACAGCCCGTCGGCGCCCTGCGCACTCAAGAGAACACCAACACCCCGGCGGGCAGCCTCCCGCCCGATCGCCCAGAGCTGGAGTGACTCGCTCCGTGAATACGGGTCTTCCTGTGCGTATGCAAGCTCGGAGGCATACTGGCGAACCATCTCTGAGGGTGTGAACACCTCGTGGTGCTCGGAGCCGATCAGCCCCGCGACCTTGCGGGCGGTCACAATCTCGAAGTCGCTTTCATCCGCACCGGCGGTGAAGGTCACGATCCGCCCATGAGGGCGGAGCTTGCGCGCGACAAAGGCGAGCACGATCGAGTCCAACCCGCCTGACAGTGCGAGCCCGACCGTTTCGAGATCCGCGGTCCGACGCTCCATTGCGCGCTCGAACGAATCGCCCAGCACCCGGCACGCCTTATTCTTGTCGTAGATACGAACATCGATCTTCAGGGGAACGAATATTGCTCTGGACTCGAGGTGCCCCTCAGGCGAGATGTGTACGACCGAGCCCGGCGCCACGGCCTTGATCGACCTCACCAGCGTCCGCCCGATGGGCAGCCGCTTGGCGTGCTGGAGATGCTGGACCATATCGAGATCCGCGTCCGCTTCGACGCCCGAGTGCGAGAGGAGCGCCTTGTACTCGGTCGCCCAAACGACGCCCTCCGGGAGGACCGCGTAATAGAGCGGGACCGCTCCGAAGAAATCACGACCCAGCAGCACCGACCCGTCGGTCTCGACGTGAGCGAACGCGAAGTCCGCATCGAGCGTGCCGAGCTCGTCGCACAGGGCCTTGGCACCCTTTGGCCAGAGCGAGCCGATGCCCTCGGTCCGCATCCCGATCCGCCCCGCATCGGGCCCGAACCCGACGCCAACCCAGGTGTGGTGCGAGACCTCTTGCCCGGAAGCCACCTCGGCTAGCCCGCCCCGGTCGGGTTTGCCAAGAACGACCGCAAAGCCCTCGTTGGGCAGATCCATGGACTTGAGTACGTGTCCCCGGTGTCGGAGCCTGAACGCCATGGCCTCACGCAGGGCAACTCCACCGCCAGCCGTCGAACCGAAGAGTCCGAACATATTGCTTTCGCTCTACTTTCCGGGAGTGGATCGTGCCGAATCCAGACGCTGGCCGATCCATTGTGTGACCTCGCTGACAGACCGTGCGAGGATGAACAACTGATACCATATCTCAAGGTTGATCAGGTTCCATATCTGGTACGCGTGATCTCCCCGTGATTCTGCGTGATTCTGGGCAATCTCGAGCGCCCAATCCCGCCTGATCAGACCGGATTCGAAGATCGAACCCTCTTCGATCGCAGCGCGGACAAAGGGCGCAAGCTCGCCGGCGAACCAGGCCGCCATCGGGAAGCCGAATCCGAACTTCTTTCGGTCGGTGAATTCCGGCGGGTAGAAGCGCCGGTTCAGCTCCCTCAGGACGATCTTGAGTTTGCCCGGTTTGATCTTGTATTCCGAGGGCAGCGTGGCGGCGTAAGACATGACCGCGCGGTCCATGATCGGTGCCCGCAGCTCGAGCCCGTGGGCCATGCTCATCCGGTCGGCGACGCGGAGATCGTGCTCGGCCATCCGGGTCATCTGCTCGGTGTACATCAGCCGGTCCGATTCGTCCCGCGCGTTGCCGGTGTCATGGAACTCGGCGATAAACCGCCCCGTGTCCGGGTTCTCGATCGATCGCATCGAGCTCTCGCCGAAAAGCTTCCTGCGTTCGGCCTCCGGGAACCTGAAGTACGTCAGCGCCAGCGTCTGGCGGGCCGAGCCCGAGACCATCGACATCTCGTGCGCCCAGCGTGCCTGCCCCTTGAGCGAGTAATACCCCCGGCGTGTGGGGAGCGCGTTGATCATCGGGCCTGTGATGCGCTTACGAACGAATCTGGGCAGCAGGGCGTACGTGTCCAGTGCTCTGGACCGAGCGAATCGGGTGTACCCGCCGAAGGCCTCGTCGCCGCCGTCGCCGCCCAGAACAACCTTGACGTGCTCGCGAGCCGCTCCGCTGAGGAGGTAGACGCCCACCGCGTGGGGGTCGCCCGGCTCTTCGAGGTGCCAGACAACTTTGGGGAGCAGGCGGAAGAGGTCCGGATCGGTTCGCAGCTCGTGGTGCTCGCTGCCGATCGCCTCGGACGCGAGCTTGGCGGGTGCCAGTTCGCTGAATCGCTCGTCGCCCACACCCACCGTGAACGTCGGAAACCCCTTGCCTGCGTGCCTGACCGCATAAGCCGCGATCGTCGAGGAATCGATGCCTCCCGACAGGAACGCCCCGGTCGGGACGTCGCTGAGCAGGTGCGCCGCGACGGACTCATCGAGCAGGGCGTCGAGCTCTTCGATCACTTCCTCGATGGGCTTGGTGGCCTTCTTGCTGTAGTCGAGCGTCCAGTACCGCCCGAGGCGGAGCGTGTCGCTTTCGGGGATGTAATGCCCCGCCTCTGCGGGCCTGAGCTTGCGGACGCCGGCGATCAGGCTTGAATCATCCGGGCAGAATCGCAGGCCCGTGTGATGCCAGAGCGATTCGACGTCCGCTTCGTGACGGGCGATGCCCGCTGCGAGCAACGCTTTGATCTCGCTGGCAAACGCGAAGAAGCCCGGACGTTTCACATAAAAGAGCGGCTTCTGGCCCAGGTGATCCCTGGCGATCAGCAGCTGGCGGTTCGACTCGTCCCAGCAGGCAAAGGCAAACATGCCCCGGAGTTTGTCCAGAGTGGGCTCGAGGCCCTGACGTGTGAGCAGTTCGAGGATGACCTCGGTATCGCAGGTGGTTTGGAGCCCGACGCCTTCCCGGTTGAGTTCGGAGCGGAGCTGCGGGGAGTTGTAGATCTCGCCGTTGTAGACGATGACCGATTCGCCGTTGCCCGAGACCATGGGCTGGTGCCCGTGGGCGAGATCGAGGATGGACAGCCGCCGATGGACGAGCCCCACATAGGGACCCCCACCGAGCTGATTGGGATCTCGCTTCCAGATTCCGTGTTCATCCGGGCCCCGATGAACGAGGGCTCCGCTCAGAGCAATGAGAACCTTCTCATCGATTGGTTGAGCAGAGATGACACCAGCGATGCCGCACATCGGACGCCCGATCGGATTGCTGCCATGGCCTGACTACCCGGATCACACTCTCAGTCGGCAGACGGACTGGACCAAGAAGCGTAGCTTGAATTCTGCAGAATCAAGCCCGATCCCGGTTCCGATTCCTTCGTCCGAAGGGGATCGCCTTGGGATCCGGCCTGGCCCCCTACCGGGGCTCGATCCCCATCGATATCGGGCTTAGAGACGAGTGGATGATCTCTCCTGGCGCCCCGGATCTGCCTTGTCAGGCGAGCGAGTTTGTGGCACACTCAACCGGTTGCATTCGGGTTCCCGTTCTGGGGCCCGGGAGTCGTCAGGCTGGGGGGAGCGGAAGTCCATTGGATTCGGGCACCGAAGAATCGTTCGGGCAAACGACCACGCTGCTGCTCGCAAGGCTCCACGACAGCCGGGACGAAGAAGCCTGGAAGCTTTTCGACAGCCGGTTCCGAGGAGTAGTGCTCTCGGCAGCGCTTCGGCTGGGGCTCTCGCAGTCGGACGCCGAGGACGCGGCTCAGGACACGATGTACCAGTCGATCCGCGACTACCAGGCGGGCAAGTACGACCGGTCGCGCGGGCGGCTCTCGTCGTGGATCATCGCGATCGCGCACCATCGCATCATCGACATCCAGCGCCGCAAGAAGCACGCGATGCGAGGGGGCGATGAGGTCGATCAGGGCACGCCGCTTGGGAGCCTTGAGAGTGTCACCCGAGCCTTCGAGCAGGCGCTCGAGCGACGGATTTTCGAGCAGGCCTGGGAGCACGTCCGCGAGAAGGACGGAGCCTCGACGAGCACCATCCGCGCGTTTGAACTGACCGCACTGAGAGGCGTCCCGCCCTCGCAAGCCGCTCTTGAGTGCAACATGAGTGTGGACCAGGTGTACGTCGCGCGAAACCGGATCGCGACCAAGCTCCGTGAGACCGTCGAGAAGATTGATCGCGTCGTTCGCGAGGGTCTGTAGCCCCAGCCATTTGGAACACCGGGATGACCGCCAGCGCCCAGCCCTGCCCCGAGCCCGCGATCCTCGACGAACTCGCCATATCCGAGCGGGCGCCGGAGGAGGTCATCGCGCACGTCGCCAAGTGCCGGAGCTGCGCCGATCATGTCACCGCAGCCCGATTCGGGAACCGGTTCCGGAATGTCCTGAGCGGGTCGAGTGCCTCAGAATTCCCGAAGTCGGCGCATATGCCTGAAATCTTTGGCTACGAGCTCGTGCGTGAGCTCGCCCGGGGCGGGCAGGGCATTGTCTACCTGGCAACGCAGCTGATGACCGGGCAGAGCGTGGCGATCAAGGTCCTGCCCTACGCGGGCAGCTCGGGACACGCACGCGCCCGCCTGGCGCGAGAAATCGAGATCATCGCCACGCTGCACCACCCGGGGATCGTCCGCCTGCTCGACTCGGTCACACTGGCAGACGGGCGAGAAGCGCTGATCATGGAGTACATTGAGGGCGTGCCCCTCGACAAGTGGCGTCTGGCGCACCCAGACGCCGACAGACGCCAGCTCCTTCTGATGCTGTCACGGATCGCAGGGGCACTCCACCATGCGCACCAGCGCGGCGTCATCCATCGCGACCTCAAACCCACCAACATCCTTGTCGGTGAGAACGCCGAACCGATCCTGGTCGACTTTGGGATCGCAGCAAAGATCGGCTCGATGGCGATGGACACCCGTGTGACTCAGACCGGCGAATTTACCGGCACGCTCACGTACGCAGCCCCGGAGCAGGTTTCCGGGTCGCAAGTTCAGCCCGACGTCCGCACCGATGTCTATGCGCTTGGAGTGATCGGATTCGAATTCATGACGGGCAAGTCGCCCTACAACACCACCGGCTCGCTCGAGACCGTGGTCCGGAGCATTCTCGAATCCCAGCCCACGGCCCGATCGATCGCGGGGCTGGCGACCGATGACTGGTCCGTGCTCACCAAGGCGATGGCCAAGGAGCCCTCGCGTCGATATCAGTCCTCCGCGGAGTTGGCCGAAGATCTCGCTAGGGCCGCCGTCGGATCGGCGGTCCAGGCCCGAGGCGAGAGCACGCTGTACGTGCTTGCCAAGGCCGCCAGGCGACACCGCGCTGGTGTTGCGATCGGAGCGATCACGGTAGCCGCGTTGCTGACGGTGCTTGCCGTTCTCCTGCTCAGCAACAGCAAACTCCGGGGGGCACTCTTTGAGAGTCGTCTCCGCCAGATCCATGCCTTCATCGAGGCCGACGCCAGAACCAGAGCCGAAGCGATCCTCTGGCCCGCATACAAAGAGGCTGCCGCAGGCGGGTCGGGTCAGGCGGTATCGCTCTGGGAGGGCCCACTCAAGCAGCGCCAGCTCCTTTGGGCGTTCATGGAAATGCAAGCCAAGGCAACGTGCCTGCTCACCGACCCCCAGAGCTTTGGCGCTCCAATCACGATCACCCTGCTCGACGACGGCAGCATCGGAGTGATGCACAAGGACAAAGTTCTCTCTCGACTTCTTTTAGGGCCGGATTCGATCACATCGATCCCGGGGCCGCCGCTGCCCGAGGGCACGCTCTTTGCCTGGTACACACCGAGCGGATCGGCCGCGATCTCATTGACCGAACGATCGCTATTTCTGATCGATCCGAACACGGGGATTGTTCTTTTCTCACGTGATCACAACATACAGAATATTGTTCTCAGCCAGGTGAGCGTCTCAGATGATGCGATCGTGATCGCACTGCCTCAGAGCACCCTTCTCGCGTTCGATCTTCCAACTCTTGAGCCGCTGGCCCATATCGTTGACCTCGCGCCCCTTCATCGGCCGTTCCTCGATCGAAACCGCCGAACACTGACGTATCTCGATCGGACCGGCGAACTCATCCAGATCGAGCTGTTCCGACCGGACGAGCGTCGGTCTCTCGGCAAAGTCCTGCGCGAGGACCAGCCACTCCTGAGCCAGTCCAGCGTGCTCCTTTCGCCTGACAATCTCACCGCGATCATCACCAACGCGAGCGAGCTCCGGATACTCTCCCTCGAGCCCGGAGGCACCGAACTCCGGAACGTCATCAGGCCCGGCTATCCGATCAGCGCCACGATCGATCCCAACGGAAAGTACATCGCCGCAGTATCCTTTGGGGGCACATCCGTGCGCGTCTGGGACACGTCGAGCTGGCAGGAACTCCCGTCGCTCGGCGGTCACGCGACGAACTCTGTCCAGCACACGTTCACCTTAGATGGTTCCCATTTCATCACCGCCGACACGCTCGGGACGTACCGAGTCTGGTCGCTCGAGGGCGCAGACTGGAAGGCCGGGCTTTCCGGGCCCACCTCGCATTCGCACTCGATCACCATCACCAACGACGGCAACCGCGTGCTGCTTATCGATGACGATGGACGCATCCAGGACGTTCCCTACAGGGCCTCAGCGGAGGGCCTTGCCCCCACCGCTGGCCCGAGGCTCGCCGACGCATCGCACGTTTGCCTGTCACGCAACGATGCCAGATTCGCGCTCATCGGTCATCACAGCCGTGTCTTGGTCTTCGAATCCGGCGCCGGAGATCCGTTCGCTGAGTTCGATCTCGGTGCGAATGCCCTTGCCTCAGGAGTCCAGTTCGAGCCGGACGGATCCCGGCTTGCGATCTGCACACGCGACGCCAGGCTTTTTGTGGTCGATCCGGACTCGGCGAGCGTTCTCAGTCAGGTCACACTCAAGCCCGACGGGTCCGCTTCGGATCTGGCATGGGTTTCCGGTGCTCAATCGATCGCGGTCACACTGCGGAGCGGCAACCTTGCAATCTATAACCCGGAACTATCCACAACCATCCTTCACAAGATATCCAACGCACAGCTCAGGTCCATCGCTACGACTGACGACGAGAGCACGGTGTTTGTCGCGGGCGACTCGGGGTATCTTTACGCCGTCGACCTCAGGACCGGCACGTTTCGAACCTCAGAACGACTCGTCGAACACAGCATCTTTGATGTTGCGGTCCATCCTTCTGGCAGCACCGTTGCCGTCGGAGATCGCGCGGGGGGCGTGACTTTCGTCGACATCAAGACCCTGCGCCCGCTCGCCAAATTCCATGCCAAAGCCGCGGTCATGTCGATGGTGTTCACCCCCGACCAGCGTCGGCTTGTCGTTTCGGCGCTCGATCGCCCTGTCGAATGCTGGGATCTCAGCGTGCTCGAGAGCACCCTCAAACCGAACTACCCGCAAGACAAACCGCTCGCCCCGGCTCAATGACGCATCCGACACCCAAACATCTTCCCGCCAAAGTTGGCGATGGCATGAATTCCGCATCAATTCGCACTTTGGGTGTCTCGCTCAAGTCCTGGATGACGCATCTAGTCCGAAAGCCCCGCTCGGAGCAGTCGGGCGAATCGCTGGAGGCGATCGGAGATGCAGTCAGAACAAGTCCGAAAGACACGAAACCAGCACTACCGGCACGCGTTCGATTCGGACGTGGTTCACTCGCGCGCGGATTGCCCGCACTGGCCAAGCAGGAGATACATCGTCCTGCCGCACGCCCCGGAAGCGGGTCACTTCTGCGCCGAGTGCGAAGCCAGAAGCCGGCGCGGCGAGAACCCAGTGGATCCAGATGCGTTGCCGGATTCTTTATCGACCAGGACACCGGAATCACACACCCAAGCCCCGGGACGATCATTGCCTGAGCGGGCCGATACCTGAAAGACAAGCTCTGGACGCTACTCGCCCGCGGGCTTGCCGCCCTTGCGTGGGTCGCTGGCGGCCTCGATCGAGCCATCAGCGCGTAAGATGACCATCTGCACAACCGCGTGGTTCTTCGTCACCTCAATGTCATGCCCGATCTGCCCGAGCCGATCCGAGATCTCGAGCCAGGCCACCCTCTCGGATGCATCGGATGCAATTTCGAGTTCGAGCGCTGCCGGCTGCCACTGATGGTGCATTCGGAGAGCGCCGACCGCTTCAGACGCGTCCATTTCCCGGTGCAGGACGTTCAGGATCGCCTGGGCGGTAGCCGAGATGATGCGCGGGCCGCCCGACGCACCCGCGACGATCAGCGAGCCGTCCTCACCGAGCACGATCGTCGGGCTCATGCTGCTCAGCGGGCGCTTGCCCGGCTCGGGCAGGTTCTCATCGGACTGGCGCAGACCATAGACGTTTGCAACACCCGGTCTTGTCGTAAAGTCGTCCATCTCGTTGTTCATGCAGAAGCCGAGACCCGGGACGACGAGCAGCGAACCGAAGGCGGTATTGATCGTTTCGGTACAGGCCACAGCGCCACCCCAACGATCGATCACGCTGACATGGCTCGTCCCGTCGTCGTCTCCGATCTGTCCGGCCTTGCCGTAGTACCCGGGATCAAACGTCTGCTCTGGATCGATGCGTTCTGCGATCCGATCGAGCCGTGATTCCTGGAGGAGCCGATCGACGGGTACATCGCTGTACCTCGCATCGGCAAGGTACCGAGCACGATCCGCGAAGGCGAACTGAAAGGCCTCTGCGAGCTCGTGCGAGTACTGCGCCAGGTTCCCGCTTTCGCACATCGCGCCGAACCCCCGGCGCTCGCCGAGCGACAGAATCTGCCCGATCGCGATCCCCCCGCTGCTCGGGGGCGGCATGAGCAGCACCCGTCGACCCTGCAGCTCCACAGCGATCGGCTCGCCGTCTTCGATAACCGGGGACTCGAAATCCCGCTCACTGAACCACTCGTCACCTTCATATCCGCTTAGCTGCGCATCCCTGTTAACCGCGGCACGGATCGCGGCGCCGCGGGGGCCCTTGTAGAACGCATCGGCGCCGTCCCGCGCGATCGCCTCGAGCAGATCCGCCTGCTCCGGGTTTCTGATGATGCTCCCCTCTGCAAGGCTTCCATCGCCCATGAACCTTTCCCACACGAAACCAAAGCGTGTCCGCCAGTTCTCGTTGTCCCCAAAGCGCTTGCCTGCGCTCGTGACAGCGCTGAGATAGGCACGATCGACCGCGAAACCCTCGCGCGCTGCGCGGATCGCAGGGGCCATCACCACCGCGCGATCCAGGGTGCCGTAGTGCTCAAGCGCGTAAAGCAGGCCCGCAACGGTGCCCGGGACACCGCACGCCGTCCCGCCGTCGAGGCTGGCTCTGGGGTTGCTGATTCCCTCGTACACCGTCGGCACCGCGGCGCTCGGCGCGGTCTCTCGGTAACAGATAGCTCTCTCGATGCGTTCGCCTTCTTCGCCCTGCGGGAGCGAGATCACCATCAAGCCACCGCCCCCGATCCCGCAGGAGAAGGGCCTGACCACACTCAGGGTAAAGCTCGCGGCCACCGCGGCGTCGACCGCGTTCCCACCCCGAGCAAGCATCTCCGCCCCGGCCATCGAAGCCAGCTCATGATCGGCGGCGACTGCGTAAGACCCAAACGCAGGGGTCGGCTCCTGAGCAGCCGCCGAAGTCACCATGATCAACGGAGCGATCAGCGCCAACAGAATGGCGCGGACGCGCGGGAGGAAATGAAACCGAGGACTCGGATGCCTGTTCAATCTCACGGCTCACTCCCGGATCTCAAGGTGGGATCACTCTACCTCAATGCGCTCTCGAGCCTTGCAGAGAAATGAAATCAACCGGTCATATACCAACCTTGGACTCGGACACTGGCTCACTTCCCGATTGTGTAACATCCAGGACGAAATCCCGTAGAAGGATCAAAGCCGATCCTCACTCTCAATCGCACAGGAGTCACCCGATGCAGCATCCGCCCAGAGGCACCCTTGGTCTCATTGCAGGCTCGATCATCTCGGCCGCCTGCCTCCCCGCTCTGGCCCAGGAGATCAGCCCGCACGCCGGCATGCTCCGCTACCCCGACGTCAGCAAGACACACATCGTCTTCAGCTACGCAAACGACCTCTGGATCGTGCCCAAAAAGGGCGGCTCTGCGACACGGCTCTCGAGCCCCGCGGGGCTCGAGGGACTGGCCAAGTTCAGCCCGGACGGTCAGTCCGTCGGTTTCATCGCCAACTACGACGGTGGCAACGACATCTACACCATGCCCATCGAGGGCGGCATCCCCCACCGCGTCACGCACCACCCCGCCAGCGAATGGCTCACCGACTGGAGCAGCCCGGACACGCTGCTGTATTTCACGAGCGGGCTCGAGGGGCTCGGACGACAGACCGGCATCTACACCGTCAACCCTGACGGAGCACTCCCCGAAAGAGCCCCTGTGCCCTACGGCGCCAACGGCGCACTCAGCCCCGACGGGAAGTGGCTCGCCTACACACCCCACTCCCGAGATACACGCACCTGGAAACGCTACCGCGGCGGCATGGCCACCGATATCTGGATCTTCAACCTTGAGACGTATGAGAGCAAAAAAATCACCGACTGGGCTGGCACCGACACCATCCCGATGTGGCACGGCTCGAAGGTCTACTACCTCTCCGATGCTGGGCCCGAGCACCGGCTCAATATCTGGAGCTTCGACACCAAGAACGACAAACGCGAGCAGGTCACCAAGTTCACCGACTACGACTGCAAGTTCCCCTCCATCGGGCCCGGCAACAAGAACGAAGGCGAGATCGTCTTCCAGAACGGCTCGACACTCCAGCTCCTGAACCTCGGAAACAAGCGCAGCGCCGCGGTTGAGGTATCCATCCCGGGCGATCGCCCAAAGCTCCGACCCATCACCGTCAGTGTGGCGCCGTTCATCCAGGCCGGGTCGATTTCATCCACCGGCAAGCGCGGCGTTGTCGAAGCCCGCGGTGATATCTGGACCGTCCCCGCGAAGAACGGCGCCCCGCGCCAGATCACCGACACCTCCGGCTCCGCTGAACGCAACCCAGCGTGGAGCCCCGATGGCCGGTGGATCAGCTACTTCTCCGACGAAACAGGAGAGTACGAGCTCTACATCCGTCAATCCGACGGCAAGGGCGACGCCCGCAAGCTCACGGACAAGGGCAGGAACTACTACTTCGGGACGTTCTGGGCGCCCGACTCAAAGTCGCTCGCCGTTACGGATAAAGCCGGCGCGATCACGCTGATCACGATCGAATCTGGCGAGTCCAAGCAGATCGACCGCGATGAATGGGCCAACCAGTCCAACCTCTCCTGGAGCCACGACTCACGCTTCCTCGCCTACGACAAGCCCGATCCCGACTCGATCGTCAGCGCGATCTGGATCCACAACGTCGAGACGGGGGAGAACACGCAGGTCACCAGCGGCTTCTTCAACGACTCCAATCCCGCGTTCAGCCGCAAGGGGAATTTCCTCTACTACGCCTCCAATCGCGAATTCACGTCCCCCACCTACGAAGACGTCGGCCTGACCTTCATCTATGACAAGACAGCCAAGCTGATCGCGGTCCCGCTCAACGCCGAGGTCGAGAACGCCTGGCTCGTCACGCCCGACGACGAGACCTGGGAAGACGACAAGGACGAAGACGAGGACAAGGCCGACCCCGCAGAGGGCGACGAAGCCGATGACGCGGAGGCAGACGAAGACGAGAACGCCGACGAGAACAAAGACGAAGACGAGGACAAAGACAAAGGGGACAACCCCGAGGATCAGTTCCTCACCGACAACCCCATCCACGGCGTCTGGAGCGGCAAGGCCACCGGGCTCAGCCAGATCCCCGGCATGGCCGACGACGCGATGGAATTCAAGATGACCATCCTCGCTCACAAGGACGGCTCATTCACCGGCTCAAGCGAAGCGATGGGAGAGACCGAGTCCTACGACAGCGTCACCTTCGACGAAGCCACCGGCAAGTTCACCGCGATCCGCGCTCAGGGGCCCGTCACGAGCAAGCTTGAGGGCACGCTCGCTGGAGACAAGATCTCCGGCACATGGAGCATCCCCGAGATGAACGTCTCCGGCTCTTGGGAAGCCACCAAGTCCGACGAGAAGCCCGACCTCGAGGGCGCCGAGAGCGACAGCGAGGAAGCCAAACCCGTTGAGATCGACTTTGAGGGATTCGAGGCCCGCGGCTTCGAGCTGCCCGTCCCCGCAGGTCAGTTCGCCGGGCTTGTCTCCAACGACAAGGGCCAGCTCATCTACATGAGCATCGCCGACGGCATGCCCGCCGTCAAACTCTTCGATCCGACCGACGAAGAGCCCGCAGAGAAGACCGTCATCGCGGGCGCCGGGCTCGCCGGCATCTCGGGCGACGGCAAAAAAATCCTTGTGGCGCAGGGCTCCGACAAGTTCGCGATCGTCTCTGCCGCTGCAGGCCAGTCCTTTGGTTCGCCCATCGATATCTCGGGCCTGACCAAAACCGTCAACCCGCGCCAGGAGTGGGAGCAGCTCTTTACCGATGCCTGGCGTCGCCACCGCGATTTCTTCTACGTCAACAATCTCCACGGCGTCGATTGGGACGCGGTCTACAAGCAGTACCACGCCATGCTCGCAGACGCCGCAAGCCGCGAGGACGTCAGCTTCATCATCGGTGAGATGATCGCCGAGCTCAATGTCGGGCACGCCTACTACTGGGGCGGCGACGGCGAGAACACCTCAACCCGCCCCGTCGGCATGCTCGGTGTCGATTTCGAGATCCGGTCCGAGACCGACGACGAGGGCAACTCCAGCAGCGCCTACAGCATCGCCAAGATCTACGAGGGCGCCGACTGGGATTCCGACGCACGCAACCCGCTCAACCAACTCGGGCTGGACGTCAAGGAAGGAACCTACATCCTCGCCGTCAACGGGCGCAAGATCAGCACCGACATGGACCCCTGGGCCGCGTTCATCGGCACCGCGGGGCGACAGACAACCATCACATTTGCCGACGCACTCGTAGGCGACGACGAAACCCGGAATGTCCGCGACTTCACGATCGAGCCGCTCGGCTCCGAGTCCAACCTCCGCTACCGCGCCTGGATCGAGCGCAACCGCAAGTACGTCGAAGAAGCCTCGGGCGGCAAGGTCGGGTACATCTACGTCCCCGACACCGGCGTCAACGGGCAGAACAACCTCTTCCGCCAGTTCTACGGCCAGATCGGCAAAGAAGCGCTCATCATCGACGAACGCTGGAACGGCGGCGGGCAGATCCCCACACGCTTCATCGAACTCCTCAACCGCCCGCGTACCAACTACTGGGCAAGGCGCGACGGCAAAGACTGGCCATGGCCGCCGGATTCTCACCAGGGCCCCAAGTGCATGCTCATCAACGGGCTCGCCGGCTCGGGCGGTGACATGTTCCCCTGGCTCTTCCGCTACAACAACCTCGGCAAGCTCATCGGAATGCGGACATGGGGCGGGCTCGTCGGCATCTCGGGTGTCCCCGGGCTCATCGACGGCGGGTACACCGCGGTCCCGACTTTCGGCTTCTACGAGACCGACGGCACCTGGGGCATCGAGGGTCATGGCGTCGAACCCGACATCGAGGTCATCGACAACCCGACCGATCTCGCTCGTGGCAAGGACCCGCAGCTCGACGCCGCGATCGCTCTCATGCTCGAAGAAATCGCGAACAACCCGTACAAGCCCGCCACACGACCGGCCGACCCGGATCGCAAGGGCATGACCATCCAGGAAAGCGACAAGTAAGCATCCTGAACACAGTCAAACGCCCGCGCCGGTTGTGTCCCAACCGGCGAGGGCTTTGCTTTGAGTCACTCTGTCCGCTCGGAAGCGTCCACTCGAACGGGCCTCTTTCCCGAGAATTCGCCCGCCTTAGTCGCAGCCCGCGTTGTAGTTGGCGATCCACGCGCTGAAGTCAGCGGGCGTGCACAAGCCGTCATCGTTCTGATCGCAAGCGGCTGACTGGGCGTTGAACGCGGCAATCCAAGCCGAGAAGTCGGCAGGTGAAAGTACACCGTCGCCGTTGGTGTCCGCGGTGCAGGCCGTTCCAAGATCAAAGATGAACGTGTGGTAATCCGGATAATTCGCGGGATAGTCTCCGTATCCGATGATCTTCGAGCCATCCTGCGTGACACCCGCAAGGCCGTCGATCTGGAAACCGGTCGGCAGTGTGATGCCGTTGTCCGTAAGAAGATCGCGGATGTCGACCATGCCGCCGGATTCCGTCCAGACAAAGCCGGTCGAGATGGAGAAGGGCCCGTTGTCGAGGAATCGATTGACTCCGAGAATGACTGAGCCGTCGCCCGAGATCGCCGTGGCATACGACCTGCCGCCCTGTGGGCCGATCGGCGTGTTCGGCAGAATTCCGAGCAGCTCCTCGTTCCAGTCGTTCCCGTCCCACACCCAGCGTGCCGCGACACGCATCGCGTTGACAGAATCATACGACCAGCCCACGACAACTGTGCCGTCGTCGCTGACTGCCCTCGCTTCGCACGAGATGGGCGTATCAGAAAGAATCGTCTTGGCGCCGTTCACCCAGACCGCCGGCTGCCACTGACCCGGATCGATGCGCTCCCAGCCGACAACCACCGAACCATCTTCGTTGACACCGTTGGCTCGGCTGCTGTCAGCCGTCATCGAGCCGCCAAGATCGGTAGCGCCATCGATTTCGTTCCAGCTGAATGCGTGCGCCGAGCCGCCGCCGAACGTGAGACGATCACGCCAGAAAAGACCCGCCACGGTCGAGCCATCACCCGAGAGCGCCCAGGACGAGCCGTACGAGAGATCCAGCAGAACCGCGCCGGGCAGGAGCGGCGGGAAGATCTCCTGCCAGCCCTGTCCTTCTGTCCAGATGCCCGCCGTCATGTACGAATCGTTGCCGCCGGTGATCGTCGAAGAAACACGCGTGCCGTCGTAAGAAACCTGCGGCGCTCCACCGCCTGTCCCAAAGACCGGGCCTGTCGCCCGTCCGAGCAGGACGAACCCCGTATCGCGCGTCCAGCGGGATTGCTGGTACAGACTGTCGTTGACCGTGTTGCCGACAATAACCGATCCGTCAGCGGACACATCGGTCGCGGCGACGCCACCGCTGATGAGCTCAAAGGTGGCCTGCCCATGCGCGTTCATCGTGCAAAGACCGGCAAGCGCAATGAGAGCGATCGTGCTGTGATTCTTCATGCCATGGCTCCAGCACCGTAGAGACGGCGCAGTTCGTGTATTGGTGTATCCCGTGAATCAGCGCGCCCAGCCCGGAAGGGCTGCACACGCCGGTGTGTGAGTCTGATTAACAGCCCGCGTTGTAGTTGGCGATCCAGGCGGTAAAGTCCGCGGGCGTGCAGGAGCCGTCGTCGTTCTGGTCGCACTCGACTGACGATTCGTTGAACGCCGCGATCCAGGCCGTAAAGTCCGCAGGCGTGAGCTGCCCGTCGCCGTTGGCGTCCGCGACGCACGACGTATCCAGATCGATCAGAATGGAGTAGTAATCGGGATAGTTGGCGGGGTAACTTCCGACACCCACGATCTTGGTGCCATCCTGCGAGATGCCTGTCAGCCCGTCGATCTGGAAACCCGCGGGCAGCGAGATGCCGTTGTCAGCGAGCACATCCCTGATATCGCGCATTCCGTCAGCCTGAGTCCATATGAACCCTGTGGGCGTCGAGAACGGCCCGTTCTCGAGAAACCGATTCGTACCAACAACTACGGAGCCATCCCCAGAGATTGCCGCAGCTGACGAATTCCCGCCACGCGGACCGATAGGCGTGCCCGGCAGGAGCCCAAGGAACTGCTCATTCCAGTCGTTTCCATCGAAAGTCCAGATGCAAGCTGTGTGGGTAGCGTTGACCGGATTCACGCTCCAGCCGCAGACCACCGTTCCGTCATCATTGACTGCCCGGGCCTCGACCCACGCCTCGACATCGACAAGACGGGTCTTCACGCCGTTGACCCAGACGGTTGCTTGCCAGTACCCGAAAGGCACGGCTTCCCAGCCAACGGCGACCGAACCGTCGAGGTTCAGGCCGTTGATCCGGCTGTCGAGCGCCGACGAAGATCCGCCAAGATCCACAGCCCCGTTGGTCTCGTCCCAACTGAACGCGTGTGCCGAGCCGCCGCCGTATGTCAGGCGATCTCGCCAGTAGAGCCCACCGACCGTGCTCCCGTCACCAGACAGCGCCCACGCCGAGCCGTAAGAAAGATCAAGCAGGATTGCCTCAGGAAAGAGCGGCGGGAACACTTCCTGCCACCCCTGGCCCTCAGTCCAGAGACCGACCGTGATATAGGTGTTATCCAGACTTGCGATCGTGGAAGAAACTCGCGTCCCATCGTTGGAAATCTGAGGTGCACCGGCGCCTCTCCCAAAGAGCGGCCCGGTGGCCTGCCCGAGCAGGACGTATCCGGTGTCACGTGTCCAGCGTGCCTGCTGGTAAAAACCATCGTTCGCCGTATTGCCGACGATCGCAGAGCCATCCGCTGAGATGTCGTTGGCGGCAAAGCCAGCGCCGAAGATCTCAAAAGTAACCTGGGCATCGGAAGAAGCGGCGACCGTCCCGACTGCGGCGATCAACCCGGCTGCAACTGCTGCTTTCATGAGCATGGCTCCACTTGTGCACCGCGATATGGCGGCATAGGTGTGTGTCGGAATCAAGACCCACCCCGCCCGGCAAGGCGGAGTGAGCGGGAGTATGTGGTCACAACCGATTCAGGCGCGACGGCGACGCGTCGAAGCCAAGCCGGCAAGACCGACCAGCGAAAGGCTGGCAGGCGTCGGAACAGCATTCCATGAAGCGTTGTCGATGTACGTGGTCGGACCGAAGCCAAAGCCCAGGATCCGGACATCGTCAAAGACCGTGCCGCCCGCGGTGGTGATGTTCAGCCACTCGTCGCCCACGCCGCCCCAGCTGGGGGTAAAGGGGAAGGCGGCAACTTCGACGCCGTCGTCGAACAGGAAGACCACCGCGCCGCCGCCGAAGGGGCTGGGTGCGCCGGACGGATCCCAGACCTGGGTCGAGAACTCGGTCAGGTCATTGTCGAAGGTCATGAAGACGCCGAAGTTGCCGTAGAAAGCGTTGTCGGTGCCCAGCCAGCCCTGACCGGGGTTCACCGAGAAGTCATCGACCACGGACTGGCCGTCGCCCGCATCGATCCGGACGCCGTGGGTCGGAACCCAGGTCGCGGGATCGACGATCCCCGTCGGTGTGCCCGGCTCGTCAAAGGTCAGCGTGGTCCCGTAGGTCGGAGCGCTCGAACCCAGCGAGATGGTGATCTGCCCCGCAGCGGGTGCTGCAAGTGCGGCGGTCATCAGCGTTGTTGCGGTCAGCTTGGTCATCATGATTCTCTCCCGAAAGTCTGTCCCATTTCACATGAATGCCCGGGGAAATCCGAATTCCCCGCTGCACGATCCGAGGAGGCCAACAGGCCCGGTCTCGAGCTCGATAGCGTCACGATAATCCCGAAAGATCTTCCGCACAAGTTTCCAGCTGGAAATTCCACAAATTTTTTGACGGAGACCACGAAACGCTCCTTTTCACGCTACAATGGGATCAGACACGATTCGATCCATTTATGTTAGGAATATGTTCTATGGCGTCACTCGAGAAAGAATGCGGCGATGCGGTCGGCCGACTCCGGGCGGCGCTCATCGGGCTCTACGACAACGTGGGCGCCGATCCCGCGAGCCCGCAGGATGTCGCTCGCACGTTCCGCATCAACAAGACACTGACCTGGAACATGGCCAAGCTCATGCAGGCAGGCGACGGCCTCGAAGCTGTGCCGCACGTTCCGGGCAACTCCTCGATCGAGCGCTTTCTCAAGGCCACCGAGACCCGCGGCGCCAACAAGAAAATCGTCGATGCCGTCCGAGACGCAACGCGCGAGTTCGAGCGGGTCATCAGCGTCCACGTCGGCGATCGCGCCACACTCGATCTCGTCATCGATGGCCTGGCCTCGGGCGAGGGCGCCGGCCTCGAACAGAGCCGCAAACGAGCGTACCTCGGCAACAGCGGGATCTATGGCGTCCAGGCGCGCGTCAATCTGATGTGCTGCTTCCTGGCTCCCAACAAGGACGACCCAACACAGCTGGACATGGTCATGCTCCGGGGCCTGCTGGGCGTCCGCCGACTCCGCCCAACTGTCCGTCTTCCAATCTTCCGCACCAGGCAATGGAGCGAAGCCGGGCAGGCAATCGCGTCTCAGCAGTGGCAGCCCCTCGAAGAGAACGCCACCAACCCGTTCCTGAGCCGTTTCAACAGCGGCGATGTCCCCGAAATCGAAGCCATCCACGCCCCGGGCGGGACCGATTACCTCATCCAGCCCGGGCCGATCGGAAACCGCGGCGCTTTCGATTGCTTCTTCGGCGACATGATCAGGGCCGGCGCTTCGCGTTACAAAGACGACGCGGACGCCACCGGCGAATTCGGTGTCACCGTGACCGCCCCCACCGAGTGCGTCCTGTTCGATATCGTCGCGCACCGGGATCTGCCGTTCGTGTTCGATGCCGAGTCATTCGTTTACGCACACCTCTACACGGGCGGACAGGTCGACGGCCACTGGGATGACGCATCGCTGCTCCCCATCCATCAGAAATCGGTTTCTCTCCCGGGCTCACCCCCAGCCGTCGCGAACAAACTGGTCCCGAAGTACTCGGACATCCACAGCTACGTCTACAACCGCCTCGGCTGGGATCCCTCCGATTTCCGAGGTGTACGCCTCGAGGTCAGGTATCCCCCCCTCGGGTCTACTGTCGTCCAGAGATTCGTGCTCCCAAGCGAAGTCGATTGCCCGGCGAGCCAGGGTGCCGCTCAGGCGTAAGAAAGCCCAACCAACTCAATTCTTTCAGGAAGCTTCATTCTTTCTGGCGCTGATCAGATCCGGGCTTGGGCTCGCGCTTCGCCCGAAGCAATCGCAACGTCTGCCTTGTTGAGGCGGGCCGACCAACGGTATCCTGCGTTCCGGGAAACACGCCAGAGAACCGGAGGCATCGATATGAAACAGTCGCTCGCTCTATTGGCATCGCTGAGCGCCTTCGGCTTGGCCCAAGCGCAGAACGGCGTCATCGTCACGGGGCCCGGTGCCGGCTCGATCCCCGAGGTCAGATTTTTCGACCCGCTCACAGGAACCATGACTGACTCGCTTCTCGTCTTCGATCCAGGATTCACCGGCGGTGTCCGCGTGGCGCTCGGCGATGTCAACGGAGACACCGTCGCAGACCTCATCGTCGGTGCCGGCCCCGGCGGCCTGACGCTGGTCAGAGTCTTTGACGGCTCCGACCACAGCCTCATCACCGAATTCTTTCCCTATGACTCGCGATACGCCGGCGGCGTCAACGTTGCCGCGGGCGATGTCAACGGCGACGGCATCGATGACATCGTCACAGGCCCGGTCGAATCGCTCGCCCCGATCGTCAAGGCATTCGACGGGAGCAGCTTTACAGAGCTCTACTCCATCACCGCGTACGACGCCACGTTCGAAGGCGGAGTAAACGTTGCCTGCGGCGACATCAGCGGCGACGGCATCGACGACGTCGTCACCGGCAAGGGCTTCGGACAGAACGCCCTGATGCGCATCTGGAACGGGCCGAACGGGACGAACATCGGTTCCGGACTCGCCTTCGGCTCACTCGTCAGCGCCGGCGTCTATGTCGGCTGCGGCGACACCGACAACGACGGTGTCGACGAGGTCATCAGCGGACCGCACGGCCCGGTGCCCTCGCTCACGCAGGTCCACGAAGGGCTCGGACTCTTCAGCGCACACATGTTCTTTGGCATCAGCAACCCGAACTTCGGCGGCGGTGTCCGCACCGCTTCGGGCGATGTCGACGCCGATGGCTACGACGACCTCGTCCTGGGCGCCGGTCCGTGGTCGGCGACCGTCGTTGGACCGCTTGTCAACATCTACTCGGGCAACGGCTACGCCCTGATCAACAGCTTCTTCGCCTATGACCCGCTTCTTGACAACGGCGTCTTCGTCGCCGGACCATGGCACCCCCACTGCCTCGCAGACATCAACAACGACGGCACACTCTCTCCCGCTGACTTCACCGCATGGATCGCCGCGTTCAACGCGATGGCTCCGGAATGCGACCAGAACGGCGACGGCCTGTGCACCGCCGCAGATTTTAATGCCTGGATCGCAAACTTCAACGCGGGCTGCTGAACATTCTGTATACTCTGCAAACCATGAACCACGCGAACCGATTGTTTGCTCGTTTACTGTTGATTCTCACATCTTCACTCACCGCAGCATGCACGCAACACCCGCAAGCAGAGTTTGATCTCGCGATTGTCGGAGCGACCCTGATCGACGGCACAGACAACGCACCTCAGCCAAACCAGTTGATCTTGATTCGCAATGGTACCATCGTTGAAATCACTGATGCAGACTCACACCAATCCCCCATCGCCTCAAGTATCATCGACGCAACCGGACTATTTATCATGCCAGGGCTCGCCGATATGCATGTTCATTTCGGCAGCGGCGGATTTGAACCACGAGGTGAAAACGCCACCGAACGTGCCGTGGATCAATTTCTACACTACGGCGTAACAACAGTCTTTAATGTCGGTGGCACTGGCGGAAGCCTGACACAGGTACAAACGCTCCGCAACCGCCAGCGTTCGGGCGAGATCCCAAAGCTCCGTGTATTTGCGACCGGCAACATGCTCACTCTGCCCGGCAGCCATCCTGTTGCCACCATTATGCGCCCACCAAAGGGCGCCAATCCGGCAACATATGACTGGACGAACCGAGGCGTAGCAGTGGTTTCAAGCATCGACGAAGCAAGAGCCGCAACGGCGCGCAACCTAGTAGGCGGTATGGACGCGATCAAGATCATCGTCGAGTCCGGACCAAGTGAGTTCGGTGAATTCCCACAGATGCCCCCGGAGATGATCGCCGCGATCGTAGATGAAGCCGCAATTCATGGCAGTTTCGTCGTCGCGCACATCTCATCTCTCGATGAACTGGAGGCATGCATCAACGCAGGTGTCCACGCTGTCATGCACGCAGTCGGTGAGCCGCCATTCCCAGACGCAGGCCATTGGGCGGCAATGAAAGACAGGCATATTTACTATGTGCCGACGCTCTCATTGTACGGGAGTCTCTTTTCAACACTTTGGAACGACCCAGCAGCAACTGCAGATCCATTCCTTACACAGGGCGTCAATGCTGCCACACTCTCAAGCACACGAGACTTCGACTCCGGGCCTGATTTCACAGGCCCAGCGCACATAGAATGGCTCCAGGTCATGCAATCCGTCAAAGATGCGCATGATGCCGGCGTCCCGATTGTTCTTGGAACAGACACAAATAATCCCCGTGTCTATCCCGGATACAGCGTCCACCGTGAACTGGAAATTCTAGTTGAACTAGGAATGTCTCCACACGACGCTATCGTTGCTGCCACGCGAAGACCAGCGGAATTCTTCGGACACGAAAGGGAGCGAGGCACAGCAGAAGTTGGCAAAAGCGCCGATCTGTTGCTCCTCAGTGGAAATCCTCTTACCGATATCCGCAACACACGCACCCTGATTGCTGTCATTCTCGATGGCCAGATCATCAACCGCGATGGCCCCTGAATCATTGCCAAACAAACCAGCCGACTTAGCAAAGCCACTCAGGCTTTCTGGGAGCTGAGCGCTATCCGATCAGCGTGGGCTCGAAGCCCTTTCGGTAGTCCCGGCGCACGATCGTCCGCGTCGCCTCGGCGTGGTTCGAAAAAGCAAGGGCTTTCCGGTCCCAGTCGAGCACCTGGCCCGGGTACCTGGCCGCCTTGACCGCCAGCAGCCCCGCTTCCGTGCACCGCAGGCAGTCCGCAAAGGGCGCCCACAGATGGGGCGTCTGGCGCCCGAGCGACCGGTCCACCCACGCATGCCAGTGGTTGAACTCCGGATACGCGGGCAGGCCCGGCATCTCGAGGCCGGGTGTCATCCTGCCCTCGCGCCAGATCTCCAGAGGCCCGCTCGGCGCCAGCACCAGCGTCCCGCCCTCGCACACCACCACCGTCACGATCCCGTCGGGCCACTGGCCCTCCCCGATCCCAAGCTGCGCGCGGTCGGGCATGAGGCCGCTATCGGAGAAGTACATGTTGCACGTCGAGTTGGCAAAGCGCTCACCCGAGACCTCGTACGTCAGCGTCGAGCTCACACGGTCCGCGTGAAAGAACGAGAGGTCCCGCGAGGGCGTGCGCGAGCAGACGCGGACCGGGCTCGTCAGCTCCGGGTAGGCATAGAAGAGAACGTCCGTCAGGTGCACGACCCAATCGGCGATCTGCCCACCGCCGTAGTTCCACCAGCTGCGCCACTTCCGCTCGACCATGTTCGGTCGGCACGGCTCGTGCGCCGCGCCGTTGAGCCAGAGGTCATAATCGATGTGCGCCGGCGGTGCCACGGGCTCGCCCAGCACGCCGTCGGCGAAGTAGTGCCCGCCCGCGAGCGCGCCGTTGCCAAACGTCACATGGATCTCGATCACTCTGCCAAGCGTGCCCCGCCTGAGGATGTCACAGGCCGCCCGGCGCTCCGCGGACTCAATCCGCTGCGCCCCGGTCTGCGTGACCAGCTTTGGGCGGGCCTTGACCGCGCGCCCCAAGATCTCGAGCTCCTCGAGCTGCTGCACGAGCGGCTTCTGCCCGTAGACGTGCTTGCCGCGCGCCAGCGCCATGGTCATGATCGCGCAGTGCGAGTGGTCGGGCGTGGCAACGATCACGCCGTCGAACCGATCCCCGTACCGATCGAACGCCTCGCGATAGTCGCCAAGGGCAAAGGCGTCCGGGTGGTCGATCTTCGCCTGGGCAAGGGCGTTCCTGTCGACGTCGCACAGGCCGACAATCTCCGCGTCCGGGTGCTCGCCGATCTGCTTGCGGTCCCACGCGCCGATCGTCCCGACGACCCCGATCGCCAGAACCCGGAGCTTGGTGTCCCGCGTTGAGCGCCCAAAGGCGGGCATCGCCAGGGCCCCGATCCCAAGAGCCGCGCCCGAGCAGAGCACACTCCGGCGTGTCAAGCTGTGATCAGGCATGCGCGTCTCCCCCTGCTCCGACATCGACCGTCCAGCCCACCTCTTACCGGTAAGGCACCTCGTCATCGAATGCCTCGAGGCGGGTCACCGGCTCTTCCGGCTTGCGCTCGAGCCCGTACCGCTCGATCAGGCGCACGCACGTGTTCCATCGCAGCACCGCGTCCTGGTTGTCTCGCTCGGAGAGCTTGGAGGCGAGGTCGTACTCGGTCATCGCGCTTTCGAGGATCGCCAGCACCGTCTGCGAGTCACACTTGACGCGGAGCAGCCCCTTGCCCCAGCGCTCGAGCATCACCCCGGTGTAGTACCGGCGCGAGTACTCGTCGCTGAGACGTTCGAGCAGCGACTCCGCGTCCGTCTTGCGCTCCGAGACGCCCTCGCGGTCGCCGTACTCGGAGAACTGGTCCGTGATCGCCAGGATCAGGACCTTGATCGCGTCCGGGTGCCCCGGGTCCACTTCGAGGATGTCGCGGCAGATGCTCTCGGCGCACCTCGGCTCATTGAGCAGCCGGTACCGCTCCGCTTTCGAGATCGCCCGGGGGATCGATTCGACGCTGATGGCTCTGATCTCACTCATGGGGTGCCTCTCAAGCTCACTCGGGTGAATCGTGACGGTCCGCCTTCCGCTTGGCCCTGAAAATCTTAAACAGCTTGGTGATCGGGTCGTAGAACTCGTCGTTCACCCGCTCCTTGAGCGGGATGATCGCGTTGTCCGTGATCGTGATGTGCTCGGGACACACCTTCGTGCAGCACTTGGTGATGTTGCAGTACCCGATCCCGTTCTCGTCCTTGACCTGCCCGAGCCGCTCCTCGACGTCAAGCGGGTGCATGTCCAGCGCCGCCTGGTACACAAAGTGCCGGGGGCCGGCGAACTCGTCGTGCTTGTGGTGTTCCCGGAGCACGTGGCACACGTCCTGGCAGAGGAAGCACTCGATGCACTTGCGGAACTCCTGCACCCGCTCCACATCGGCCTGATCGATCCGCCACGTCCCGTCCTCGGCGTCGGGCTTTCTCGGCTTGAACGGCTTGATCTTTTCTTTCACCCGGTAGTTCCACGACACGTCCGTCACGAGGTCACGCACCGACGGAAACGAACGCATCGGCTCGATCTTGACCGGAACGCTCGTGTCGATCGTGTCCAGCCGGGTCATGCACATCAGCTTGGGTTTACCGTTGACCTCCGCCGAGCACGACCCGCACTTGCCGGCCTTGCAGTTCCACCGGCACGCCAGGTCCGGCGCCGACTCGGCCTGGATCTGATGCACCGCGTCGAGCACCACCATGCCCTCGCTGATCTCGGTCTGGTAATCCTCGAACGCCCCGGACTGGTGGTCGCCGCGCCAGACGCTGAAGGTCACCTGCCTGTTCTTACTCATGGCCAGCGTCCTTTCGCAGCGTCCCTGAATCGCGATCCATCGCCCCGGTGCATGTCAGCATACTCGGCTTCATCCCATTTCCTTGATGATGCTTGACAATTCATCGGGCATCGTCGGGATGGTTCTCCGCTCGACCTTCATCTCGCCATCAGCGCCACGGGACACGATGCTGTTGTGATGCGCGTGCGATTCTTCCTTGGCGGGGTAATCCTCGCGGAAGTGCGCCCCGCGGCTCTCCTTGCGGTCCATGCCGCACAGCGCCACCGCTTCGGACACCACCATCAGGTTGTGAAGATCAACCGCGGTGTGCCACCCTGGGTTGTACTCGATGTTGCCCGGTACCGAGACGTTTGCCGCCTTGGCCTTCAGCGCCGCGATGCGCTCGACCGCTTCTTCCATCTCGCTCTGGGTGCGCACGATCCCGACCTTGTCCTGCATCATCTCCTGCAGCGTGCTCTGGATCTCGTACGGGCTCTCGCCGCTGTCCCGCTCGAGGGGCTCTAGCGCCGCCCTGCACACGCTCTGGATCTGCCCCTCGTCGACCGTGGTCGACGGGTGCGCCCGCGCCCACTCAACCGCATGCTCGCCGGCGAGCTTGCCGAACACCACAAGGTCCGACAAGGAGTTGCCGCCGAGACGGTTCGCCCCGTGCAGCCCCGCGGCGACTTCGCCGCACGCAAACAGACCGGGCACCGTGGACATCTGCGTTTCGCCGTCCACGTTCACCCCGCCCATCGCGTAGTGCGTGGTCGGCCCGACCTCCATCGCGTCCTTGGTGATGTCCACACCCGCCAGCTGCTTGAACTGGTGATACATGCTCGGCAGCTTCTTCCGGATATGCGCCTCGGCCTTGCCGATCTTCTCCTTGATCCAGGCGATATCCAGGTACACCCCGCCGTGCGGGCTGCCCCGCCCCTCGCGGATCTCGCGCACGATGCAGCGCGCCACGTGATCCCGCGTGAGCAGCTCGGGCGGGCGCAGCGCGTTCTTGTCCCCGGTCACGTACCGCCAGCCCTCCTCGGGGTCCGTCGCGGTCTGGTCCTTGTAGAGGTCCGGGATGTCGTCGAACATAAACCGGCGTCCCTCGGAATTGCGCAGCACGCCACCCTCCCCACGCACACCCTCGGTCACCAGGATCCCGCGGACCGAAGGCGGCCAGACCATCCCGGTCGGATGGAACTGCACGAATTCCATGTCCTTGAGCTCGGCCCCCGCCCGGTAAGCCAGCGCATGCCCGTCGCCCGTGTACTCCCACGAATTCGAGGTGATCTTGTACGCACGCCCGATGCCCCCGGTCGCCAGCACGATCGCCGGCGCCTTCCACACGTGGAAACGCCCCTTCTCGCGGTCGTACCCGACCGCGCCCGCGATCCGCCCCCCGTCGGTCAGCAGCTCAAGAACCGTGAACTCCATGTAGAACTTGATGCCCTGGTGGATCCCATGGTCCTGAAGCGTGCGGATCATCTCAAGGCCGGTTCGGTCGCCCACGTGCGCCAACCGGGGGTACTTGTGACCGCCGAAGTTCCGCTGGAGGATCTTGCCCTCCTGCGTGCGGTCGAACAACGCACCCCAGGACTCGAGCTCTCGCACTCGATCGGCTGCCTGCTGGGCGTGCAGCTGAGCCATCCTCCAGTTGTTGAGGTACTGCCCGCCTCGCATCGTATCGGAGAAGTGCACACGCCAGTTGTCGCGGTCATCGACGTTGCCCATCGAGGCAGCCATCCCGCCCTCGGCCATCACCGTGTGGGCCTTGCCAAGGAGCGACTTGCACACCACACCAACGTTCGCACCCGTGGACGCCGCCTCGATCGCGGCCCGCAGGCCCGCTCCGCCGGCGCCGATGATGAGCACTTCATGCTCATGCGTGATGCATTCAGGAGTGCCCATCAGAATGTAATCCTCAAGTCAGTGATCGTGCCCATCGAGAGCAGCCGGACATAGAGATCGGTCAGCGCCACCCACACAAGACTGACCCAGGCCCAGTACATATGGCGCGAGTTCAGGGCACTCACGCACCCGTAGCACTTAGACCTGATCGGCTTGCCACGCAGCGAATTCAGGTAGCCCCCGATCTGATGGCGGGCGCAGTGGCACCCGAAGGTGTACCCGCCCAGCAAAATCGCGTTCATGATCAGCACGACCGAGCCGACCCCGATACCAAAGTGCGACTCGCCCTGCTCGTCCAGGAACCACAGCGACTTGTAGCCGTCGTACAGCAGCACCATCACGAACGCAGCCGCGGGATAGAACACGTACCGGTGGATGTTCTGCATGATCAGCGGGAGCGAGTTCTCGCCTCGATATCCCTTGCGTGGCTCGCCCACGCCGCACGACACAGGGTCCAGCCAGAATGCCTTGTAGTACGCACCGCGGTAGTAGTAGCACGTAAACCGCATGAGCCCGGGACCGATCAGGATCAGCATCGCCGGCGAGAAAGGAAGGAACGAAGGCCACCAACCCGGGATGCCCTCACCGATCCAGTAAGGCTCGTGCGCCGAGCCGTACAACAACGGCGAGTAGAACGGCGACAGGTAATGCTCACCGTTCGCGTGCGCAAAGTAGTGCTCGCCCTGGAACGCAGCCCAGGTCGCGTACACGATGAACGAGCTCAGCACACTGAACACGACCAGCGGCTGAACCCACCACCGATCGTTCCGCTGCGTGCTCCCGAACCCGCGCTGGGGTAGATGAAAGTTCTCCTCGGGCATCCGCTCGTCTCCAATTGACCATCGCTGAGCGTGGCGAGTGTAACAAATAACCACCCGAATCGAATCTCGATCGAGCACCAAAGGAGAACTCGCTCGCTCGATCTTCGTGATCCCGATTCCGATTCCAAAACAGAACCACCGGAATCCCGGCAACAACAGATTATAAGGCTTTGTCAACCAGAGGCTTACGCTCGCCATGGAGGGAAGAAAGAACCTGTGATTCCTGCGTGGCTCACATCGGCGCCTCTGCGAGGGCAACCTCCGCCATCTAATCTCGTTCCTTCAAGCCGAGTACAAGGTGTTCCGCGCCCGGATCCGGGGTCCGATCCGGGTCGCAGTCCGGGAATGCCTCCAACCTCTCCGGGCTGACCAAGCCGCCGGTGGCGGGTCAGTTCGAATTCCAGCGATTGAGCGCCAATGCACTGTCGCCAAACTTCAGGCAGACATACCGAACGGCGTCATCGCCGGCACGACCGGAGGCATTTTCGCTCGTGCTGTTCCTGATCCTGCTTGTCAACTCATTGATCCTCGGATCATTCCGTAGAGGCTCGACGGTCACCTGATCGAGGATGCGTACAAACAACAACTCATGACCGCGGTGCTGCCCGATGAACAAAGCCTGCAGCGACACATCAAAGGTTGAATGCCGCTGAATTTGTACCGAACATTTCGCAGGAGAGAGCGCAAATACTCGTATGTAGTGAGATATGCGAATATTTTGAAGGAAACCGCGAGAAAGTCATACAAAAATGTGGCTCCAAGCCACGCAAAGGTCTGAGAAGCGTTGAGTGAAGCTATAGTGAGGCTCAGCAGTACGCAGAAGCCCGATGGCACAGGGCAGGTCAAAGAATATGATTCGAGGACGTCGCCACTCGATCACACGCCGACTCGCAGAGTCGCGAGCACGACGGAATCTGCCGGCGACAAAGGGAATATGACATGTTGAACGAATCTTTCAAAGGCACTCTCCCCATGGCCGGTGCGCTTGCTCTCATCCTGGCCTGCGGCTCTCTCGCCGGGTGCGACAAGGGTGAGGTCGAAAGTGCTGCGGATTCAGCGACCGACACGGTCGAAGACGCGGCCGAAGAGACCGGTGAAGCCATCGATGATGCCGTTGATGAGGTTGAAGATGCCATCGAGGATCCCGCTGGAGGCTAATCCTCGGCACGCGAAAGCATCGCCGTTTTGAAATAAACCAACATACTCGGAATCACGATCTTGCTCGCGAGCAGCTCGCTCGTCGGATGCGGGCTCGTGCTTGCAGCTGGAGCTGGCTAAGTGGCTGCGGAAGAAACCGATGGCGACTGAAAGGACACTTTCGAGTCTGCCGGGGAGTAAAGCTTTGCAAGCTCTCTCTGCGTGCCTGGCTGTTTCCCAGCGTGTGTATCCGTCATTGGGGCGGATACACAGCTCGACTGGTAACCCTTGAACACCCGGACCTAACCGACTTCATTGACTCCCTGGATTCCTCGACGCCCGCCAGCCCAAGCAGGAGCGGGCTATGGAAAGTGTTCCGCCTCGGCTCTGCCTTGTGGTCCGCGAGTCTGCGTGAGGGAGACCGTGTCTACAGCGCGAAACGCGCTGATCCGGTCGATGACTCACCCTGACTTGGCTTTGTCCGCTCTCGTTCGAAATGAGGCATCAAAGCCCTCCCCGTTCAAGACGCTTTCAAACCCTTTGATGGCTCTCAGGGAAATTGCGGGCGCCGTTCGGGTTGAGCGTTGCCCGCTTCTGCCGGACGTCTGCGGGGTGCCCCAATAGAGTTCCGGGAGAACTCGCTCTGCTTCGAGCATATTGACGCGATGCCACACGCACCACACCTCCGTCTGCTCCGCGTCCTGTCGAGCTCAAGCCAGGCCAACCTCCGCCGACAAATCCAGTTCCTCTAAACCGTGAACGAGATGCTTCGCGCCAGGGTCCAAGGGCCGGTTTGGGTGACTACCTGGGATCGCTACAGGCTCATCAGGCTGGCCAAGCCGCTGGGAACGGCCGTCGGCAATATGGTCACGATCGTCAACCCGACATGCTCTAGAGGTAGATCAAGGCGTCGATTGAGAAGAGCAAGCCCAAGCCCTCGACCCGCAGGCAGGGCAGGCCTCGCATGTCAGAGGACATACGCCAGATCGTCCTGCGGATCTCCAGAGAGACCGGCTGGGCCACACACCTCGAACAACGTATCGTGCACCTCGACTTACCTATTACCAGCGAGGGTAGTGACGAAGGATGATACAGCGTTCGATCAAAATACTCGCGTCACTGAGGCTGACAGTCGCGCTCTTGGCGTTTGCGATGCTCCTCATCTTCGTCGGGACGATCGCCCAGACTCGACTCGGGGTCTGGCAGGCTGTTGATACTTACTTCCGATCGTGGATCGCCCTTATCGATCCATCCATCTTTGCGCCAGGAGCTTCCACCGGCTTTCGCGTCCCCATCCCGGGCGGGCTGCTCATCGCGGGAGCGATGATCGTGAATCTGCTCGCTGCTCACGCGGTCCGATTCAAACTCAGAAGAAAGCGGATCGGCGTGCTCGTTCTCCATGCTGGTCTCATCGTCCTCTTGGCGGGCGAGTTCGTCACCGGCTCTATGGCCGACGAGGGACTCATGTCGATCGACGAGGGGCAGAGCAGCTCTTACATCGAGGACATCCGTGACGCGGAACTGGCATTTACAGATCCAAGTCACCCGGACCGAACCGTCATCATCCCGGCGAGTCTTCTCGCGGCTGCGCACGCATCGAACCGCTATATTGAAAACCCGTGGCTGCCCTTTGATGTCCGCGTCGATCACTGGTTCCCCAACGCCGCCCTCCTGCACGCCCACGGCGAGACTCTCGCGACCCATGGCACGGGCTTGCAGGCGCACGCGGAGCGACGTCCCCAGGCCACAGGAGTCGAAGGTGCCCAGACGGACACACCAGCCGCCTACATCACACTCGTCAGCGAAGGCCGGGAGCTTGGCACGTGGATGGTCTCGGCTGCGCTCCGCGACGCTCAGCCCTTCACGACCGACGACGCGACACTGGAGCTCGCGCTCCGATACCGCAGGACCGTGCTCCCGTTCGAGATTCATCTCCTCGACTTCAGACACGACACCTTCACCGGCACCACGATCGCCAGGAACTTCTCAAGCGATATCCGGCTCGTCGATCCGGCACGCAACACCGACCGTCAGGTGCGCATCTGGATGAACAACCCGCTGCGCTACGCGGGTATGACTTTTTACCAAGCCTCCTACAAACCCGACGGCAGCGGGACCGTCCTTCAAGTCGTACGTAACCCGGGATGGCTCATGCCATATATCGCCTGCATCCTTGTCGGCGGAGGGATGACCTGGCACTTTGGGCAGACACTCGTCGGATTTCTCAGGCGTCACGTCAAATCGGAAAGAGCACGCGAGCATCGCGACGACCGCTCCACGCGGCGTCCACGCCTCTGGCCGCTGGCCGTCGGAGCTGTAGGCCTGCTGATTGCAAGCAGCGCTCTCCTTCGCCCCCTGCCCACCAGCGAATACGACACGGCTCGGTTCGCGGAACTCCCCGTCTCCGCGGGCGGACGCATCAAACCCATGGATACCGCAGCGAGATCCTTGCTCATGCTTGCGGGAGGACGCCAGAATATCCGGACGGACGAGGGCACCGTCCAGGCGATCCGATACCTGCTCGATCTCATCACCAACCCGGCTCGCGTCGCCGAGTTGCCGGTCGTGCGTGTGGATCACCCCGGCGTCCTGGCGATCCTCGGACTCGGCCCCGAAGACGGCGGACGAATCGCGCTTGCCGACATTCAGCCTGCGTGGGATGAAATCACGCAGCAGGCCCAGCGGGCCGCAGCCATCGAACCCCGCGAGCGCGACGCCTTTGAGCGCGCCGTCCTGCAGCTGCATGACCGCGTCAATACATTGCTCGCTCACGCGCAGATGCGCGAGCCCTTCGCCATCCCCCCCACCTCGCCTGAAGACCAGTGGCGACCTTTCCACGAGGCATACCTCGACGACCGGGATTCGCAGACCCCGCACCCCAGCGTCGCCTACTTCGTCGCGATGATGACAGCCGCCAGCGATGGCGACCACGAGGGCTTCAACTCGCCGCTCCTGTCGTACACCGATCTGCTCGATTCCTCTATGCCGGGCACCATGAGCCGCATGAGGCATGAGACCCTTTTCAACCGTGCTTCGCTCTTTGCGGGGACGACGGCCGTCTACATACTCGCGTTCATCGGAGTGTGTGCATCGTTCCTGCTGCGCTCACGTGCGGGCTCGGGCCGGTTCGCAGAGAGATTGCGCATCGGGTCGCTCGCGCTGCTCGTGTCAGCCGTTGCTGTTCATACGATCGCCATCGCGCTACGGATCTATCTTCAGGACAGGCCGCCTGTCACGAACCTGTACTCCTCGGCAGTCTTCGTGGGCTGGGCAGCAGCCTTGGCGGGCATCTTCCTCGAACGGCTCTATCCGCTCGGCGTGGCGATTCTCGGCTCTGCAACCATCGGAGCAGGCACGCTCATTGTTGCCCACAACCTCGGCAACGACGGCGACACGATGCAGATGATGCAGGCCGTTCTCGATAGTAATTTCTGGCTCGCCACGCACGTCATTGCGATCACGCTCGGATACTCCGCGACATTCCTCGCCGGGACGATCGCTGCCGTCTATCTCATCGCGCGCACCTTGACCAACACGATCACCAAGGACCGCGAGAAATCCCTCATCCGCATGGTCTACGGCATCGTCTGCTTTGCGATGCTGCTCAGCTTCGTCGGGACCGTTCTTGGCGGCATCTGGGCCGATCAGTCCTGGGGGCGTTTCTGGGGGTGGGACCCGAAAGAGAACGGCGCCGCCCTCGTCGTACTGATCAATGCGATCATCCTGCACGCTCGCTGGGGAGGGCTTATCAGGGCGAGAGGCATCGCGGCGCTGGCCGTCGCCGGGAACATCGTCACCGCATGGAGTTGGTTCGGAACCAACATGCTCGGGGTCGGACTGCACGCCTATGGGTTCATGGATTCGGCATCCCTCTGGCTTGCGGTGTTCGTCGGCTCGCAGGTGCTGCTGATCTCCCTGGCTGCGGTGCCCGATCGCTCACCTGAAGCCGCCGGTACCACGAACTCGCACACCTGATGCGATCCGTGATAGCATGAGTCCATGGCGCAGGACGCGACAGAGATACGGCAGGATTCTGACGCGAAGAGCGCACCCAAGCAGCAACGCTTCCGGGGACTTTTGGCGCCCTCGATCATCTGCGCCGGAGCTCTCGGGATCCTCGGCGGACTCGGAGCGTTCACCTTTGGCTACGGCGACGGCGCAGCCTATCTCAGCAACAACCCCGCCTCCTGCGCCAACTGCCACGTCATGCAGGCCCACTACAACGCGTGGACCAAGTCCAGCCACCACAATGTCGCCACCTGCAACGACTGCCACCTGCCTCACGACTTCGCCGGCAAGTGGATCACCAAAGGTGACAATGGCTTCTTCCACTCGCTCGCCTTTACGACAGGCGACTTTCACGAACCAATCCAGATCAAAGAACGAAACCGACGCGTCACCCAGCAGGCGTGTCTCTATTGCCACGCTGACTTCGTCGACCACATGCTGCCCGCTGAGTCTGGGGGCGAAATGCAGCTTTGCGTCCACTGTCACGGCGACGTGGGACACGCGGGGCGCGAGTCCGGGTTCGGCAAACGAGACTGACACGGGACACGATCCCGAACGATCAAGGAACGGATGATGAACGACACACGAATCAAACATCTCAACTCACTGGCCGGCATCAGCAGGCCGGGCCAAGTCAAGCTCTTTGTCCTTGTCTTCTTCGTCGCCGTCGTCGGAACGCTCCTGGTCACTTGGGTGCTGATCACGATGTTCGGGCACAAGCAAGCCGCTCGGCTGCCATTCGTCCGCGTCGCCGAGGTGAACGAGATCAGCACCGATCCCGAACCTTGGGGGCGCAACTGGCCCCACCAGTTCGATGGCTGGAAAGCAACCGCGGGGGACAAGTTCTATGGGGGCTCCAGCGCGCTCACCCAGAGCAAACTCGAGACACACCCGTGGCTCAAGAGGCTTTACGCGGGCTACGCCTTCAGCATCGACTACCGCGAAGCGCGCGGGCACGCCTACATGCTTTACGATCAGGGCGTCACAGAGCGCGTGACCAAAAAGCCTCAGGCCGGGGCGTGCATCCACTGCCATGCCTCGAACACGGTCATGTACCGACGCGAGGGCCTGAAGGCCATGGGTCTGCCCTACGACGATGAGGCACTTGCCGCGGACTTCAACATGGAAGCAGTCGTGCGTGGCTTCAGAGAGGTCAGCCAGAAACCCTATGACGAGGTGCTCGCACTCGTGATGTCATCACCCGACGGCACGCCGGGCGAGAATGAGCCAGCTGTTCCACAGGCACCCATCGGGGGCTTCACGGGCGAGTTCAAGGGCGAGCCCGTGCCCGAGGACCACCCCGCGATGGCCGGCGGCGAGGCGCACCCGGTCTCCTGCATCGACTGCCACAACCCGGAGACCATGTCCGTCCGCGTCACACGACCGGGATTCGTGCTCGGCATCGCTGCTCTTGCCGAGAGCGAAGAACCCACACCCCACCTCCCGAGCATCGAGAAATGGCGTCGCGGAGACCGAGCCGAACCCTACGACCCCAACGCGCTTGCTACCCGTCAGGAGATGCGTTCATTCGTCTGCGGGCAGTGTCACGTCGAGTATTACTGCGCGAACAAGGACACGCTCGAGTTCCCTTGGGGCAACGGCCTCAAAATGGAACAGGCCGAGGCGCACTGGAACGCGAAAATATTCCCCGACGGCTCGGAATTCTACGACTACACCCACGGCGAAACAGGCGCCAAAGTCCTCAAGGTCCAGCACCCCGAGTTCGAACTCTGGAGCCAGGGCATCCACGCACGCAGCGGCGTGAGCTGTGCGGATTGCCACATGCCCTACGAGCGAGAAGGTGCGATGAAGGTCTCAAGCCACAACGTCCAGAGCCCGCTTGCCAACATCAACAACGCTTGCCAGCAATGCCACAACGACGACGAAGCCACCCTGCGCGAAAAAGTGGAGACGATCCAGGGACGCACTATGGCGCACATGGACCGGGCAGCCAACGCCATGACCGAGATGCTCGACGCGATCCTTGAAGCAAAGGCCGCCGGTGCGAGCGAGGAAGACCTCAAGCCCGTCTACGCGCTCCAGCGCAAAGCCATGTGGAGGCTGGATTACATCTCGAGCGAGAATTCGCGCGGTTTCCACGCGGATCAGGAGGCAACCCGTATCCTCGGCGAATCCATCGACTACAGCAGGCAGGCCCAGGCCATGGCCCTTCGGCTCAGAGCGCCTGCCGCCCCGAGCACTGATGAGATCCCGATCGAGCCTGTCCGAGGGGTCACCGATGTGGATGACCGACCCTGATCAGCATGACCCGTACCCTCGATATCAACCTCGGCTCTGGCAACTGAAGCTGCCCCATTGTGGGCCTCCCCGATCAAGACGCTTTCAAAGCCTCTGAAAGCTCTCCGAGACATACGCGGGCGCTCTTTTTGCTCGTTAACAACCTGCCAATGTCATGAGTATTTGCGTTTGCGGGCCCTCGCCGCCGACTCGAGCGAAGCACACGTCGACTGCTGCCCGTCAGTTCCCGAGCGCCAGCGGGGTGCAAATACCCCGACCCTCCGGGACGGGCGTTCAAAGCTCCCCGATCGGGTGAGCCCACAAGAGCTCCGGGCGAAGCGGCCCAGCTTCGAGCATACTGCCCCGACGCCAAGCTCGCCCTACCTCAGATTGTGCAACATCCTGGCCAGCTCAAGCCATTACGACCTCCGCCGACAGATCCAGTACCTCAAGGCCGAAAACGAGATCATCCGCGCCATATCAATGGGCCGATCCGGGTCACTGCCAGGGAGCGGTACAGGCTCGTCCGTCTGGCCAGGCCGCTGGGGGCGGCGGTCCGTGAGTTGGTCACGATCACCAAGCCCGACACGCTCATGAGTTGGATCTAGGCATCCGGGAAAAAGCATCAGCCCAAGCCCTCGAGCCGTAGGCCCGGCCGCCCGCGCACGCCGTAGGACATCCGCCAGGTCGTCCTGCGGATCGCGCGAGAGACCGGCTGGGGCTACACACGGATCCTGCGCGAACTCAAGAAGCTGGACATCCACGTGTCACGCTCAACCTTCGTCTACATCCTCAGGCAGGCCAGCCTGCCCACCGGGCCCGAGCGAAGCGAAGCTATCTGGGTCCAGTTCATCAGCTTGCCTGCAGTGACCCTCTGCTTACGACTTCGTCTACCAGATGGTGCTGTCCCTCAGGGCTAGAAGGACGCCTATCTGATCGTCTTCGTCAACGTCGCCCCGCGGCGGGCGGTCGCGACCATTATCTATTGACACCGATGGCCTCAATCTCAGCGAGGAGTCTCTTACACCGCTCAACGTTGTCAAGTTCGCCGCGTAACAAGCTGGAGTTGCATGCGGTAGTCAGTAGGATCTTTGCCTCATCTGTTCGTCCCGCCGAAAGCAGCGCGTGTCCAAGGTTTCGCTGGACGACGGGTTGCATCGAGTCATAGCGTCCCTCGATCGTCGCGAGCAGCTCCTGGTACGTTTCGACCGCTTGGTCGGCCTGACCCGATTCAATGAGTGAGAGCCCGAGGTTGTTCGTGCACACCAGTACGACCATATGCTCAGATCCATACCGGGTGCGGAAGTAATCGATGGCAGCAGAGTAGGCCTCGATGGCTTCGCTCGATTCGCCGTTTCCCGCGAACGCGGCAGCTCTGTACGACAGCACTCGGAAGTACGCGTCACAGTTTATCCCATGATCCCTTTCTATTTCGGCAAGCACCCGCTCGGTGAGCAAGGCAGATTCTTCGGGGTGACCCATGCGTACCAGGCTCATCGCAACACCCTCGACCGCATCGAGCGTGCTCTCGTGCGCCCAGCCCAGCGTGTCGGCGCAGCTCTCCATCATGCGCCGATTCATCGCCAGGGCCTCCTCCGATTGCCCCGCCCGCCGGAGCGATTCGGCAAGATTGGTCCAGGCCGTAACCGTCGAGTCGTGCACCGGGCCCAGTTGCTCGGAGCACGCGCTTGCCAGTAGCCGCTGCTCGCTAATCGCCTCATCGAGCCGACCCTGTTCGGCGAGCGTCATCGCCAGGTTTGCGCGGAGGGTGAGCAGTTCCCGCGACGATGCCTGCCCAATTGAGCCGCGGATCGCGAGCACATCCCGTAACTCCCGCTCCGCCTGAGCATATTTGCCCGCGTCGATCAGAACCGAAGCGAGGCCCGAGCGGGCAAAGAGTGTCTGCTCGTGCGTTGCACCGATCGCCTTTGCGGACTGGGCGATGACCTCACGGTACGCGAGCTCGGCCTCATCGAGCCGCTGCTCGTCGTGCGCACACCCCGCAAGCACCTCACTCGCATGGATCGTCGTCGGATGCGAACGCCCGAGTCGGCGCTGCGCCTCGTGCTGCGTGCGTTCGATCAGCTCGCGGGCCTCCCTCGGCAGATAGAGCCAACGGAGCGTGTTGGCGAGCTGGACCTGGTCTTCGAGTCTTGCCTTGTGATCGCCGAGAAACTTGCGGAGCTCGATCGCTCTCTCAAAGTGCATCCGTGATCGCTCGTACTCGGCGATGCTGAAGAGCATCGCGCCCATCGAAGATCGCACGTCCGCCTCGGTCCTTGGCTTGGAAGCCAGCTCACCCTCGATGCGAGATTCGAGCGACGTCAGGCCTTCGAGCATGGTCACGTTGCGGTCGCCGAAGTTCGGATCGGCCTCGTTGATCATCCCCTGTAGCAGCGCAACGATCGCGCGAGCCCGGTCCCGCTCCCCCGCCGTTCGCCTGCTCGAGATCGCCAGCGCCACCGTCGCGGCGATGAGCAGCACCGCAAACGCCGCGGTGACTCCGACGCCAACACGGTGCCGACGCACGAACCGGGCCACCTGCTCGGCCCGTCCCGGCGGGCGCACCGAGATCGGATCGCCAGCGATGAAACGCGCGAGATCGTCCGCAAACATGAGCGCCGAGTCGTACCGGTCCTCGCGGTCGTGAGCCAACGCGGTCATAACCACACACTCGAGGTCACGCTCGATGTGTGGCAAGGGCTTGCGGATCGGTGTGATCTCGGTCTGGGCGAATCGGCAAAGCGATGCGTCGAGTGAGACGCCGCTCAAATCCAGCGGCGGCCTCCCCGCCAGAAGCTCATACAGCAGCGCACCAAGCGACCAAACGTCCGTCCGTACGTCGGCATCGGCGGCGTCGAGCGTGAGCTGCTCGGGGCTCATGTAACCCGGCGTGCCAAGAAGCGAGCCGACCGCGGTCATCCGCGTGCGGAAGCCTTCTTCGTTGATCTTGGCGATGCCGAAGTCCAGCACCTTGGGCTGGCCCTCGGCATCGACGAGCACGTTGGAAGGCTTCAGATCGCGGTGGATCACCGCGCGCTGGTGGGCTGCGTGGACCGCACGGGCCACACGGATCATCAGGTCCAACTTCTCACGCTCGCCGGCATTGATCTGTGCCGCATATTCGGTGATCGGCACGCCTTCGATGTACTCCATCGCGAGATAAGGCAAGGCCGCGCCAGTCTCGGTGCGATGCACACCGGCCTCGTAGATCTGCGCCACGTTCGGGTGCCGGATGCGCCCGAGTGCCTCGGCTTCGAGACGAAAGCGCCCGGAGACATCAACCAAGGGCAGCGGTGTGCGCACAACCTTGAGCGCCACGCTGCGCTCTGGGTTGTCCTGCCGCGCCAGGTAGACAACGCCCGAGGCGCCCTCACCCAGGACACGCACGAGCGTGTACCGCCCGATGCGATGCCCAGCGAGCCCCGAGGCCGAGGGGCCGGTGACCCCGAGCCATGTATCCACGCGTCGGCTCAGGAGCCCATCGTCTGCGGATGCCGCTTCGACCAGCGCCGCCGCCTCACGCAGGATACCGTTCTCCCCGCAGCATCGCAGCTCGAGAAAGGACGCACGCTCGGATGGCGCCAGCTCCATTGCCTCAGCGACAACCAGTTTGATCTGATCCCATCCGGGGTTCGGTTCGTTCATGAGGTGCTCTCGTCGGTTCCCCCACTTATGCGACGAAGCAGCCAAGCCCGGGCAGCCGACCAGTCATACTTCACGCTCCTGGCTGATCGCCCCATCACCTCGGCGGTCTGTTCGACCGTGAGCCCCGCGAAGTACCTCAGCGTCACGACTTCAGCCAGCACTGGGTCGAGTGTGCGCAGCTCCTCCATTGCGGCGTCCAACTCGAGCATCGCCTCCGGGTCTTCATCTGGCAAAGGCTGTGCGAGTTCGGCCTCATCCAGACCGACACGCCGCTGGCCACCGCCGTGTTTCCGGCGTGAGACGCGCCTGGCCCGCTCAACCAGGATCCGGCGCATGGCCTGCCCAGCTGCTGCGTAGAAGTGCCGCGGGTTCTCCCACTGGACTTCCGGGTCCGCCGAAAGGCGCAGGAAAGCCTCGTGCACGAGCGCGGTGGGCTGGAGCGTCAGCCCGGGTCGCTCGCGGGACATCTGGGTTTCGGCGATCTGGCGGAGCTGCGCGTAGAGCTGATCGAAGAGCGTGGGTGTGCGGCCGCCCGAAGTCTCGGGAAGGCGATCGGGGAAATTCTCAGAATGATCTTGCCCCTGCATGGCGTGATTGTCGCCTGAGTCCGCAGAGGACGCCAGTGGACGGGGCCCGGTTGGGCCGACCAGCGCGTCCGGGAACAAGAAGTCCGCCCCGCGAGGGGCGATTCGGAGGAGATTTCCATGCTTCGCACAGCTTCGCTTGCCGTCGTATCGCTTCTCACCGCTGCCGGGTCGGCGGCCCAGGGGGACCTGGTCCAGATCCTGGGCGGGTTCGATTGCGGCGTCGAGGTCGAGCCCGGTCAGTTTGAGTATTACCAGCTCCGGGGGCAGAGTGTCTACTTCAGCAATCGGACCGCCGGGCTCACGACCGGGGGGCAGCTCGATGGGATCGACTGCCGGAACGATCCGCTCGCGCAGTTCGATCTCGCGTTTTATGAGTTCTTCCCGGAGGTGAGCCTCACCGACTACCTCACATACGGCTACTTCGGAATCGTGGACACGGTGACGGGATTCGACACCGATGGCGATGGCTTTGAAGACTTTGAGCAGGTAACCGACACTTCATTCGTAATGGCGATCGTCGACAACGTAGGAGAGGGAGCCAAGGTTGAGGATTTCTTCCCGACGCTCGATGAGGCCACGCTTGTGGGGGCGCTGACAACGAGCTATGACTCACCCGAGTTCTTCGAGGCACTCTTCGTAGCCGTGGTGCATCCCGATCTCACGGGCGACATCGGGCTCTGGCAGGTCAACGCGGGGGTCGCAAGCCCGATCCGCCCGGCGGAGCAACTCACTCTCGTGGCTTTCAAGGACGGCCCCAACGGCGATGAGGGCCGATCGATCGGATACATCACGACCGCCATCTCCAGGATCCCGGATCGGCTCTGCGCCGATCAGAACGGGGACGGGATCGTTTCGCCTACAGACTTCACGGCATGGATCGCCAACTTCAACTCCGGCAACCTCCGAGCTGACACCAACGGCGACAACACCGTGTCACCTGCCGATTTCACGGCTTGGATCGCGCACTTCAATGCGGGCGATAACGGTCCAAGGTGTTTGCACTGATCGCTATCGCAGGGACAGAGCATCCAATGTGTGACCTCCCCGATCCGAGCTTGATCTCCAACAACTCAATCCTCCAATTCAACAAGCCTGAGGATGGGTGGCTTGTCAAAAGGAATCCGCATTGGCGTAGCGTCCCTTTGCCCGCGCATTTCGGGAAGGGCATGTGGCGAAGCCTGACTACACCAGGACGCTGTAGCGGTGCCCGAAATCTGACCCTGTCGTGTAGCCATGTTGGTTCTCCGGGAGGGGGTAGGGCAAATGAGAGGCGCGCCATCCGGTCGGTGTTCGGGTGGACGTGCCCGACTCTACCGCCCCGTCTACAGCCGAATGGAGTGAAGCAACCCGTCCAGAGGACGCAGAGCAACACGGGTCTTGTACCCGCGTTCGCGTCATGTTCACGCATGTCGGATCGAGCCGCCCACTCTGGGAACGCGATTTCAGGGCCCTACGCCAACGCGTGACGCCGTTCATTCACCTCTGGCCCAAAAACAAACAACCCCGCCTCGCGGCGGGGTCATCCGATCAACTCCCCGATCAAAACGGTTTCAAACCAGCGCAGAGAGCGCTCTCGGTTAACAGGGGGCGCTCTTTTGCTGTTAACAGTATCGCGGAATCGCTCTTTCTGAGCCGTGAGGGGCTCTCGCCGCCGACGCGGGCGAAGCTCGCGTCGAGCGCTGCCCGCACATCCGGGATCCGCTCTGGGCCTGCGACTTCGTCCAGTAGCGGGTCCTCACACTCAAGGGCTGGAGGGACGCGTATCTGATCGTCTTCGTCAACGTCGCCACACGCAGAGCCTTTGCCACCTCGAGCACCGAGCACCCCGACGCCAAATGGGTCGCCCAGCAGGCGGCCAGCTTCAAGAGCATGACCGGCGAGAGCGGCTGCCGGGTCCTCACGCGAGATCGCGACACGAAGTTCGGGAAGGCGTTCGATGGGGCGCTCAAGAGCCAGGGCATCACGCCCGTCCGCCTGCCCCACTGCTCGCCCAACCTCAACGCCCACGCCGAGCGGATCATCCAGACGCTCCAGAACGAGTGCCTCAACCGGTTCATCGTGATGGGGACCGGGCACCTCGACCACCTCGTCGAGGAATATCTGGAGCACTACAACTCCGAGAGGCCCCACTCGGGGATCGGGTACCGGGTGCCGGACTGGAATGGTCAGCCCATGAAGCTACCGGGCCGCGATGGCGAGGTAAGGTGCCGGACGCGGCTGGGAGGGGTGCTCAGGAACTATGAGAAGGCGGCGGGTTATTGAATGAACGGAGGGTCCGCCGGACTACTCAAGCGACGGAATATTTGTACAGGAAAGAAGCTGTTCGAGATGTACTTAGAAATGACAACTATAAATCCGACACCGGGCGCGAAAGCAAGAGGCCGCTCGTCTCAGGCTCGCTAGGTTGGCAGAGCAGCGAGCAGCGCGTCGATGCGCCGACGTGTTTCAAATACGGTCAGGGTTGATAAAACTTGTGGCTCTTTCCAGTAACGCCCATGGGCCACCCAATGGCGCGCGTTCAGGCATTGGCGGTAGTCGCCGACTGGTCTGGCCAACTTATTGTCAACATGAGACTTCAGAATGTCCAAAATGCCTTGCCGGCCGAACGGTGGCCGTTCTTTCTGATGGTTGATGAGATTAGCATGGAATTTGCGGTAATCTTTCGAGAGAGCATCCTTCAACTTTCCTTTTACACGCCATTGGTAATCGAGACGGACTGCGGCTTCTCCCGCTGAAACTAGATCCAGCACCGTTAAGTGGTCGAGATTGGCTCGCTGAGCCAGAAAGTAGTCGTCCACCTCCCGCTCTGTCATGAGGTCAAATCGCATTCCGGGGCTACTACCGGTTCGGACGGCATTACGAACCAGCGAGCGATGTCGGACCATAGATTCAACCATCCCATCGTGCCAGTCGTCAACGACAGCGGGAGCCCGAAAATGCATCGGGGTGGCCCTGCTCAAGGGGCCATCACCGAGCGCAGGAGTTCGGCAAAGGACGCATCATCGAATGGAACGATCTTGAGCGTCGGCTGCCTGGTTGCTACGACACCCCATCTCCCAAAATTGTCACCTGGCTGGACGACAAGGGTCGCGTCGCCACCATCTCCCAATACATCAACCCGCCCGGCAGCACCCACGATGTTCCGGCCGCGCGGCACGAACCGGACGTGTTCAGTCCCAACCTCAAGCACTAAATCTTCAACCGAATAGGTTCCGACGTAGTTCTCCGTGAGCTCTCTGGGCTCGCGCCGAAGCTTTGCCTGACCCTTTTTGATCGGATCGACGAGAAACTCTTCAATTTGCTTGTAAAGCGCATTCAGTGCATCTAAATAGGCTTTGCGGCGAGCAGGCCAATCGACACTCTCCTTGCCCGAGTCGGCTCGTTTGCTGATGAAGTCTCCTGCTGATTGGGACACGATTACCTCCTGTGCATTCTGGCGGACAAACGGTGCCGGGCTCTACTTAGGATATATGGTAAGCTCACTTCGAAAGGGCACGATGACCGGACAAACCACAACAATCCCGTCTCTTTCCGTGTGATATGCCCACAACGCTCTCAGATCCATACACAAACTTCCCCTTACTCCTCTACCTCCTCCCCCTGCCTGTACACCTCATCCAGCGTCTGCCCCCGCCCGTTCTTCCACTCGATCCACCCGTTGGCGCTGCCCCCTGTCACGATCGCCGCCGCAGCGCTCGGTGAGCTGAACACAAAGTCCCGCACGAACCTGTAGCCCGCATCTCCCTGCGTAAGGACCCCGCTCCGGACCAACTCCTCGCGCCTGGGACCCACCGTGTCCACCGACGAGTTCGTCGTCTCTAGTCTCGCCACCGAGCCCTTGAGTACCACAAAGCCCTCGTCCCCGTAAACCCCCTTGGCATCCGCGCCTCCCCGTCGGCAGAAGAAAATCCGATCCCGATCGGTCATCCGATTCGCCGCCTGCTCGAACAGCGGGAACCCAAGCGTCCCGAGCAGCACCCCCAGCGTCTCGAAGATCTCGTACACATCCGACGCCATCCACTCGGGCACGTTGGGTTTCCCGCCCGCGTTTCCATTGTCGAGCTCGTACCGCCCCGCATGCGTTGCCTTCTCGATCGAGAGCCACTCCAGCAGTTTGGCGTGCGCCTTCGTGAAGCTCCCCGTCCGCGAGACGATCGCAACGCCCACATTCCAGAAGTCCTTGGACTTGTTGTGCTGCTTGAACCGGACTGTGCAATCCTCCGCCTCGCCGATGTACGCGCGCGGCAACCCACCCGTCTCCGACTCGCCGAACAGGTAGTACGCCCCCACGCCGCTCAGCTCGACACGCTGGGCCGCCTCTTCCAGCCTCGCCCTGGGCACAACCACCGCCTGCACGATCCGAGTCGTGATCTCGGCGATCCGAACCCCGCGCGGGTCACCCGACGGGCTGTAGATCTGAATCGTCTTCCCTGCGTGCATGGGCGTCCTCCGAGTCCTGATCAGATCAGAGTCTACAGACCCCGCCCCCGCACACCACCCCGCCCTCTCCCGCTACCATCCCCCCACTATGGCCGATACCAACCTCTCCGCGTTCATCTGGTCCGTCGCCGATCTCCTCAGGGGGGACTACAAACAATCCGAATACGGCCGGGTCATCCTCCCATTCACCGTCCTCCGCCGGCTCGACTGCGTCCTCGAGCCCGTTAAGCCCGCCATCCTCGCCGAGCACGCCAAACGCTCCAAGTCAGGCGTCAACACCGAGCCCTTCCTCCTCCGTGCCTCTGGCCTCACCTTCGCCAACACCTCCCCGCTCGACATGAAGACCCTCATGGGCGACCAGGACCACATCGCCACCAACCTCCGCTCATACATCAACGCCTTCTCCCCAGCGGTCCGCGACATCTTCGAGGCCTTCGACTTCCACACACAGGTCGACCGCCTCGCCAAAGCCAATCTCCTCTACCTCGTCACCGAGAAGTTCGCCCAGATCGACCTCCACCCCACCAAGGTCTCCAACGCCGCGATGGGCACCGTCTTCGAGGAGCTCATCCGCAAGTTCGCCGAGCTCTCCAACGAGACCGCCGGCGAGCACTTCACCCCGCGCGAAGTCATCCGACTCATGGTCAACCTGCTCTTCGTCGAGGACGACGAGATCCTCACCAAGCCCGCCGTCGTCCGCACCATCTACGACCCCACCGCCGGCACGGGCGGCATGCTCTCCGTCGCCGAAGAACACCTCGCCGAGATGAACCCCAAGGCCTCCCTCGTCATGTTCGGCCAGGAGCTCAACCCCGAGTCCTACGCCATCTGCAAGGCAGACATGCTCATCAAAGGCCAAGCCATCGAGAACATCATCCAGGGCAACACCCTCTCCGACGATGGGCTCCCCGCTCGCCAGTTCGACTACATGCTCTCCAACCCGCCCTTCGGCGTCGAGTGGAAAAAGATCCAGAAGGAAATCAAAAAGGAACACGAGCAAAAAGGCCACTCCGGACGCTTCGGGCCAGGACTCCCCCGCGTCTCCGACGGCTCACTCCTCTTCCTCCTCCACCTCATCTCAAAGATGCGCACCGCCCCCGAAGGCGGCTCACGATTCGCCATCGTCCTCAACGGCTCACCGCTCTTCACAGGTGGCGCAGGCTCGGGCGAGTCCGAAATCCGGCGCTACGTCCTCGAAAACGACCTCGTCGAAGCCATCGTCGCACTCCCCACCGACATGTTCTACAACACCGGCATCAGCACATACATCTGGGTCGTCTCCAACCGCAAACCAAAGCACCGCAAGGGCAAGGTCCAGCTCATCGACGCCTCGAGCTTCTGGCAGAAGATGCGCAAGTCGCTCGGCTCCAAACGCAAGGAACTCTCGCCCGAGCACATCGAAGAAATCACACGCATCTTCGGTGACGCCAAAGAACTCACCCGCGACGACACGCCCATCTCCCGCATCTTCCCCAATACCGCCTTCGGTTACCACACCATCACCGTCGAACGCCCCCAGCGAGATGACAAAGGCAACGTCGTCAAGGGCACCAAGGGCAAGCAGAAGGGCAAGACCCAGCCCGACTCCTCCCTCCGCGACACCGAGAACATCCCGCTCGGCGAGGACATCGAGGCCTACTTCAAACGCGAGGTCCTCCCCCACGCACCCGACGCATGGATCGACGAAGCCAAAACCAAGGTCGGCTACGAGATCCCCTTCAACCGCCACTTCTACGTCTTCAAACCCCCGCGCCCCCTCGCCGAGATCGACGCCGATCTCAAGCTCGTCACCGACCGCATCCTGACCATGATCGAGGGACTCAGCCAATGAGCTTCCCGCCCTACCCGAAGTACAAGGACTCCGGCGTCGAATGGCTAGGAGAAGTGCCGGAGCATTGGGTGATCGCCAAGTTAGGTCGCATATCAAGTATTTCTGGAGGTGGTACACCAAGCCGCGAGAAACTGGAATATTGGAATGGTGATATTCCATGGGTCTCTCCTAAGGACATGAAGACCGCGAATGTGTGCGATTCAGAGGAGCGCATCACATCATTGGGAGTCGAATCAAGTACAACTTCAATCTGCCCATCTGGTTGCGTGCTCATGGTCATTCGATCGGGCATCCTCAAGCACACAATCCCGGTTGGGATCAATTCGATTCCAGTTGCAATCAATCAAGATCTGAAATCTTTTCAATTCTCGACGGATCGTTGCTTGCCTCATTTCTTTCTCAGATGGGTACAAGGCTTGAATGATTGCTTGCGGTTGGAATGGATGAACGAAGGTGCAACCGTCGAGAGCTTTGACATGCCGCGTGTTTCAGGTATGCCCATCCCACTCCCTCCCCTCTCCGAACAACACGCCATCGCCACCTTCTTGGGCCGCGAGACCGCCAAGATCGACGCCCTCATCGCCGAGCAGCGCCGCCTCATCGAACTGCTCAAGGAGAAACGCCAGGCCGTCATCTCCCACGCCGTCACCAAGGGCCTGAACCCAAACGCCCCCATGAAGGACTCCGGCATCGAATGGCTCGGCGCAGTGCCGGAGTATTGGGAGATTATAAAGTTTGGACATCTTGTAAGGGAATCACCGTGCTACGGAGTTCTAGTTCCAGATCATGATGACGATGGCGTCCCGATGTTGCGCATCACGGACATGGAAAAAGGACGAGCCGTAAAGGATGACCTGAACAAAATTAGTCCAGGGCTCTCGGCACAATATTCGCGCACGATTGTTGCTGTAGGGGACATCGCACTGTCTGTTGTGGGGACCATAGGTGAAGCTCTAATCGTTGATGAAGAACTAGCGGGAGTAAACTTGTCCCGCGCAGTTGCTCGTATTCAGGTGAATGATCGGATTCATGCGAGCTACGCGACCACTGTCTTTGCGTCGAGTTCATTCAGGCGCTACATCGACTTGGTTTGCGTTGGTACAGCACAACGTGTTCTAAACATGTCTGACCTAGTTGCTTTTCGTATGGCGCTGCCTCCGGTTGATGAGCAGTCATTGATTCAGAGGTACGTCCACAGTGCCACTGTGAGGTTGGACGTCCTGTTGGATCAAGCCGAGCAATCCATTACACTCCTCCAGGAACGCCGCGCCGCCCTGATCTCCGCCGCTGTCACCGGCAAGATCGACGTGCGGGGCGTCGAGGGCACAGGGGACGCCGCGTGAGCCTGCACCGCGAGATCACCTTCGAGAACGAGATCTGCGCCCACCTCGCCAGCGCCGGCTGGCTCTACGACGACACCGACCACACCCGCTACGACCGAACCCGCGCCCTCTTCCCCGCCGACCTCGCCCACTGGGTGCAGACCTCCCAGCCCGAAGCCTGGCAGGCCCTCGTCAAATCCCACACCGATCGCGCCCAGGACGCCCTGGCGGACCGCGTCCGCGAGTCCCTGGACAAGGCCGGGACCCTCGATGCCCTCCGCCACGGCATCGACGTCCTGGGCCTGCGCGGGCGCCTCCAGCTCGCCCAGTTCAGGCCCGCCCTCGCCCTCAACCCCGAGACCACCGCCCGCTACAACGCCAACCGCCTCCGCGTCGTCCGCCAGCTCCGCTACAACGAAGCCTCCGAGCACTCCATCGACCTCGCCCTCTTCCTGAACGGCATCCCCATCGCCACCTGCGAGCTCAAGACCGACTTCACCCAGAGCATCGACGACGCCATCGCCCAGTACAAACGCGACCGCAACCCCCGCCCCGCCGGAGGTCGCACCGAGCCCCTGCTCGCCTTCCCGGGCGGCGCCCTCGTCCACTTCGCCGTCAGCAACTCCGAAGCCTGGATGACCACCAGACTCGCGGGCCCCGCGACCCACTTCCTCCCCTTCAACAGAGGCGACCAGGGCGGCAAGGGCAACCCGCCCCACCCCTCCGGGCACAAGACCGCCTATCTCTGGGAGGACGTCTGGCAGAAGGACAGCCTCCTCGAAATCCTGGGGCGCTACATGGTCGCCCAGCGCAACAAGAAGAAGCAGATCGAGAAGGTCATCTTCCCCCGCTACCACCAGCTCGACGCCACGCGCAAGCTCCAGGAAGCCGTCCTGACCGATGGACCGGGCAAGCGCTACCTCATCCAGCACTCAGCGGGCTCGGGCAAGACCAACTCCATCGCCTGGAGCGCCCACTTCCTTGCCGACCTGCACGACGCGCAGCACAAGAAGATCTTCGACTCCGTCCTCGTCGTCTCCGACCGGACCGTGATCGACACCCAGCTCCAGGAAGCCATCTTCGGCTTCGAGCGCACAACGGGCGTCGTCGCGACCATCAAGGGCGAGGGCGGTTCCAAGAGCGCCGAACTCGCCGAAGCCCTCTCGGGCGACAAGAAAGTCGTCGTCTGCACCATCCAGACCTTCCCCTACGCGCTGGACAAGGTCCGCGAGCTGGCCGCGACGCAGGGCAAGCGCTTCGCGGTCATCGCAGACGAGGCCCACAGCTCCCAGTCGGGCGAGGCGGCGTCCAAGCTCAAGGAGATCCTCACCCAGAAGGAGCTCGAAGAACTCTCCGACGGGGGCGAAGTCACCATCGACGACATCCTCGCCGCCCAGATGGCCGGACGCGCCGACGATCGCGGCATCACCTTCGTCGCCTTCACCGCCACGCCCAAAGCCAAGACGATGGAACTCTTCGGCACCCGCCCCGACCCATCCCGCCCAGCAGGCAAGGACAACATCCCGACCCCCTTCCACGTCTACTCCATGCGTCAGGCCATCGAAGAGGGCTTCATCCTCGACGTCCTGAGGAACTACACGACCTACAAGCTCGCCTTCAAACTCGCACACGAGGGTGCCGAGATCGACGACAAGGAGGTCGAGCGCAGCGCCGCTCTCAAGAAGATCATGAACTGGGTCAAGCTCCACCCCTACAACATCGCCCAGAAGGTCGAGATCGTCGTCGAGCACTTCCGCACGAACATCGCCCCGCTCCTTGCAGGCAAGGCCAAAGCCATGGTCGTCGTCTCCAGCAGGCAGGAAGCCGTCCGCTGGAAACTCGCCATCGACAAGTACATCGCAGAGCGCGGCTACCCGATCGGCACGCTCGTGGCCTTCTCGGGCGAGGTCCGCGACACCGAGTCCGGCCCCGACGCCTTCACCGAGACCGGCTCCACCATGAACCCCAGCCTGCGAGGGCGCAACATCCGCGACGCCTTCGACACCGACGAGTTCCAGGTTTTGCTCGTCGCCAACAAGTTCCAGACCGGCTTCGACCAGCCCCTGCTCTGCGGCATGTACGTCGACAAACGCCTCGCGGGCATCCAGGCCGTCCAGACCCTGTCCCGTCTCAACCGCATGCACCCGGGCAAGGACACGACCTTCATCCTCGACTTCGTCAACAGCGCCGATGAGGTGCTCGAAGCCTTCAAGATGTATCACGAGACCGCCACCCTCTCCGCCACGAGCGACCCGCATCTTGTTCTCGATCTGCGAAGCAAGCTCGACGCCGCAGGACACTACGACGACTTCGAGATCGACCGCGTCGTCGAAGTTGTCGTGAAACCCAATGGCACCCAAGGGGAACTCGCCAAGGCACTCACGCCCGTCGCCGACCGGCTCATGAAGAAGTACCAGGCCGCCCAGCTCTCACTGAAGGAAGCCCTCGACCGCGACGACACCAAGAGCGCCGAAGAGTCCCAGCAGGAATGCGACGCCCTCCTGCTCTTCCGCAGCGACATGGCCGCCTACCTCCGGCTCTACACGTTCCTGTCGCAGATCTTCGACTACGCCAACACCGACCTCGAGAAGCGGGCGATCTTCTACAAGCACCTGATCCGCCTCCTTGAGTTCGGACGTCAGCGCGAGGGCATCGACCTCTCCAAGGTCGTCATGACCCACCACACCCTCCGCGATCAGGGCAAACGCCAGATGCTCCTGAGCGACGGAGACCGCCCCCAGCTCGAACCCCTGACCGAAGCCGGCTCGGGCGAGATCCGCGAGAAGCAGAAAGCCTTCCTCGACGAGATCCTCCAGAAAGTCAACGACCTCTTCGAGGGCGAGCTCACAGACCAGGACAAACTCGTCTACGTGAACAACGTCATCAAGGGCAAGATGCTCGAGTCTGAAATCCTGCGCGAGCAGGCTGCGAACAACTCAAAGCAGCAGTTCGCCAACTCACCCGATTTCCAGCGTGAGATGGTGAACGCCTTCATGAGCGCACTCGAAGCGCACACGCTCATGAGCTCCCAGGCTCTGAGCTCAAACCGAGTCCAAGAGGGCATCAAGGACATCCTGCTCGGCCCTGCAAAGCTCTACGAAGCGCTCCGTGAGCAGGGAATCGGCAAGTAAGACCTCGCGATCGCTGTCGATGCGCCTGTTCTTACTCGCCAGCAGCAAGATCCAGAATCGGCGAGATCGCCACCCATGAATCGACGAACAAGTCCTCAGCCTTCGCCGACCGGACGACGGGGCACTCGTAAGTGAAGTGCATCCCGATGCTGAACTGGATGTTCGACCGCTTCTCCGTGAGCAGCGCGTACACCGCCTCGATCCAGTGAGGTTGATACTTCACACCACCTGTGCTCCCACGCACCGCCGTGCGGAGATCGAACTTCAGAGAGCCATCGGTTGTCGGGGCCGATCGCTGACTCCTGTAGTGGCGTTGCAAAGCGAAGGCCACGCAGGTACTTCCCATAGACCGTTGCTGCACTTTCCGCGATCGCCTCTCGATCTCGACGATCAAATCCGAGAAACCCTCAAGCCCCATCTCCTTGAGCCTGGTCCGAAAGCCGCCCTTGACCCCGTTTGGGATCGTGACCGTCGCCGAAGCGTTGTCCGGGCCAAGCCCGATTGTGAGGTGCGGGAATGCGGTGTGGTTCTTCGCATTGCTCGCGGACTTGAGGCGAATGAAATCCCAGACACGATCGGCGTTCCGCCCTGTGATCGCCGACCGACGAGCGCCCTTCGGGTCCGCACCGATCTTGTGCAGCTCCTTCCGCTTCTGGAGCTCGTCGCCGAGCAGCCGGATGAGCCGCTTCCCCTCGCGATAGGTGTACGGGTTCTCGTCATCGAATCGCAGCCCGTCGAACATCGTCAGCGTCCCCCGTATCGAGTAGTCAGCGGCGATCATCCGCGATTCGAACACCTCGATGTACTCCACAAAGGCTTTTGCCCAAGCGCTGCCCCCCGCGTGCTGGCGGAACCACGCGTAGACCTCTCGCCACTGGCGGTGCTCGCATATGTTCATCGATCGCCCGGCAGGAGGATCGACAGCGATGACGAGCAGATAGGGTTTGCCAAAGCCGTATCGCTTCACCGTCCGGACATGGCGTTCGAGCTGATTGCGGCTGACCTTCGAGGCCACCTTCGCCTCAATGACAAGAGTCCAACCTTCGTCATCGAAGATGCACGCATCGGGCAGCCCTTTGCGTTCGGCTTCGTCCTCGTCGCCGGTAACGAGCTGGCCCGGCACCTGCTGCTCCGTGATCCGGAGCGATGTGACACGCGGGATGTCCTTCGCGCCGGCCCACTTGAGGAACGGTACCAGCAGCGACCGATCGTGAGCGAGCGTGCTCACGAGAGCGTGCGTGAGCCGGTTCTCGGGCTGGGTGTACTGGTCGTAGATGTTCCTCACGGGCGGCATCGTCTCCGAATACTGCTCGCAGTGCAACACCGAGCATCCCTACCAGGACCGACCGCCGATCGTCTCGACCACCGCCCAGGGCGCGATGTGGTCGAGGTACCGGACCGTCGTCGCGATCGACCGGTGCCCGAGCTGCTTGGAGATGATCCCGATGTCGATCCCCTCCGCCCTTAGCTCGGCGGCGTGGGTATGCCTCAGCCCGTGCGGGTGGACCCGCTTGGCGATCCCGGCCCGCCGCCCGAGCCCGGCCAGCAGCCGCCGCGCGTAGCCCGCAGAAATCGCCCCGCCCATCCGTGTGCAGATCAGAGGCGCACCGTCCGCGATCCCGTGCCCGCGCCTTGCCTTCATCCACTCGTGGACGATCTCCATCGCCCCCGCGTCGAGCCCGACGGTCCGCGACCGCCCGCCCTTGCCCCGCAGGACGCGCACGGCACGCCTGGCATGGTCGATGTCCTTGGGCTGGAGCGCCAAGGCCTCAGAGACCCGAAGCCCCGCGCGGTACATCACCGCCACCAGCGCCCGGTCCCTGAGACCCAGCAGATCGCTCCCGCACGCCTCGAGCAGCGCTATCAATTCTTCGTGGTCAAGCGGCTCGGGCGGGTACGTGCGTTTGGGTGGTGTCTTCACGCCCCCACTGATACCGACACCCCGCGTCATGTCTCAAGCGGACAGTGCCGCTTTTCAGCAGAAGCGGACCTGCGCGGCCATGCTGAGGTTCTTGACGACGCCGCTGACGCGCGTCACGCGGATGACCGTGATGCGCCCGCAGCCAGGGCAGCCTTCCGGGTCGGCGGGCTCCTCCTCCTCGTGCGTTCGGATCGAGAGGATCCGGCCCGCGCCGGAGCATACTTTGCACTCGCCGCGCACCGACCCCTTCTCCAGCTTGCTGATGCGCGATACAATGGCACGCCTGCTCATTCGGACTCCCGTCGCCTTTCTAGCTCTTCGACCCGCGCGGCCACATCATCGAGCTCAATCCCCTCGCGCCCGAACCGCAGCACGGCCGTCGCCGCTGAGACCTTGGCCGCGTGAGGCGCTGCTGGGTCGCTGAGCACCTTGGCCAGCGCCGTGACCGCCAGCGGCGCGTACCGCTGCGTGAGCGCGATGGCCTGCCCGAACGCCTCGCGCCGGGCGGCCCGGTAGGCGGCGAGGAACACGGGCCTGCCCATCCAGCGGTGCATGGTGCGCTGCCCGATGCCGCTGGCCCGGCTGGCTGCGGCCACCGTCGTTTCGTTGATGAGCGCGACGATGGCCTGCTCCTGGCGGGCCGTGAGGCGCTCGGCTCTGTTGTCTGCCATGTCCGGCTCCTTCAAACGGCCGTCGCGTAGAGCAGTATCAGGCTCGCACAAGTGGGCATGTACCAACATGTCAGCACCGGCGCGACGAATCTGCACATGAACTCTTGATTTCTTCTGAGAATGACTTGATGACACGCCGCTTTCATGGCTTCATGTGTCACACGGGCGGGAAGCCCGATACGGAGACCACCGCGATGAGCAGCGACCCCGCCAAGACCAAAGAGACACAGCCCACGCCCCTGTCGGTCATGAATCTGCAGCGGACCGAGATCGCCCGCCTGATCGATGTCCTCCAGATGGAAGTCGACCGGCTCGCCGAGCGGCTGAGTAACGACCAGAGCAACTGGGCGCTGACCGGCAGCGTCAGCATGATCCGGCACGACCTGATCGGGGTCGTCGCCTTCGCCAGCAACCTCGACCGGCGCGACGTCGACCGGTTCCTGAGCGAGGGGGTCTGGGCCATGACCGCGCGAGACGACACGATCACCTCCATCGCCAAGAGGCTGCTCGACTTCGACACACTCGAGACGGCCGTCACCAGCGCCGACTTCCGCGAGGTCGCGGTGTGGAGCGTCAGGGAAGCGCTCGAGGCAGCGTACGAGGCGGGGCGAAAGGCCGCGCCACCCACCAGGACCGTCTGCCCGGCGTGCAACCGGGTGATCGACACACGACCCATCTGAGGCCCGCCCGTCGCGGGCTTCGCAGTCTTTCATAGGAGCACCACCATGTCCACCAAGACCACATCGAAGAAGCCGGCCACGAAGAAGCCTGCACCTAAGCAGGCGAGCACCGAGAAAGCCCGCAAGGCGGCCATCGCCGAGATAGACACACGCCTTGCGGGCGGGAAGCAGGACCACGAAGTGCCCAGCCCGAAGGAGACCACCAACAACGCTCGCCTGGCGGCCCACGCGGCGACCAACGCCCCGAAGGCGACGCCGCCTCGCAAGAGCGCCAAGGACACGGCACGGCCCAACGTCGCCGCCCACAAGCGGACCAGCGCACTCGACCTTGCCGCCAAGATCCTGTCCGAGTCCAAGGAGCCGCTTACAGCAAAGGTCCTGGCCGAGCGTGCGATGGCAGCGGGATGGCAGACGAGCGGCCGGACGCCCGAAGCAACTATCTACAGCGCGATGATCCGAGAGATCAAAGCCAAGGGGAAGGCCTCCCGCTTTGCCAAGGCCGGACGCGGGCTCTTCTCGGCTGCTGCCAAGTAGCCAATCCCTCTCGAATCCCGTTTGCGCCAACGAGACACGCCCCCAGCACTGTCTGGGGGTGTGCTCAGTGAGCGATCTCCAATTCCGGCTACGCTGCCGACCATGATCGAAGCCGACGCACAGATCCTCGCCGAGCGCCTCCGCCAGGACTTTCCTGACCCGCCTTTGCCCAGCGATTGGATCTGGACGACCACGCCGCCCGTCCGGGTGATCGATTGCGTGCTCTCGCTCCGCAAGCCTTACATAACGGTCGTCCTCCCCCGCGTGCGAGGGTTCGCTGATCGCTTCCCTGAGATCACGAGCTGCGCCCAACTCCGCGAACTGATCGGGACATACGACACACCCGCAGCGTTCCACGCCGATTCGCTCCGCATGGACAGCCCGATGAAGGCCGCGATGATCGTCGGCGTGCTCGACTATCTCCTCGATATCCAGACCCGCTTTGACGCTCCAAGCGAAGAAGAACGCCTCATCCAATGGGCAAGGTGGGTCCGACCCGGCGACCACCTCATGCTCGGCATCAACGGCTTCAAGCTGGCGGGCTTCCAGTACCTCCGCATGCTCTTTGGGGCCGAGACCGTCAAGCCCGACGTCCACATCCTCCGCTACGTCGAGTCCGTGCTCGGCAGATCCATCGCGGGCAATGCCAGCGGCGAGGTGCAGGCGGTCTACGCGATGGAGCGCGCGGGCGAGCTGATGGGCCGGTCCGTCCGCTCGCTCGACGTGGCGATCTGGACGAAGCTGTCCGGCCACTAAGCCGCCCCATTCACCCGCTCCGCCTTCTTGCCCGTAAAGCCCTCCCACCGCTGCACGATGACATCGCAGTACAACGGGTCGATCTCCATAAGGTACGCCTTCCGCCCCGTCTGCTCGCACGCCATCAGGGTCGAGCCCGAGCCACCGAAGAGATCCAGCACGCGCTCACCCGTATGCGTCGAGTACTCGATCGCCCTGCGCGCCAGCTCGACGGGCTTCTCCGTCAGGTGCACCATGCTCTGCGGGCTCACCTTCTTGACCTGCCAGAGGTCCGTCGCGTTGTTCGGGCCGAGATAGACGTGCGCGGCCCCCTCCTTCCAGCCATAGAAGCACCACTCGTGCGCGCCCATGAAGTCCTTGCGCGTCAGCACCGGGTGCTGCTTGTCCCAGATGATCGACTGGCTGAAGTACAGCCCGCTCGCCCGGAGCGCGGGCGGGTAGTTGGCGACGTTGGCGTAGCCGCCCCAGATGTAGAACCCCCGCCCGGGCTCCAGGACACGACTGATATTGCCAAACCACGCGCCCAGCATGCCCTCGAACGCCTCGTCGGTCACGAAGTCGTTTACGAGCGGGCGGTCCTTGGCGCGGAGCTTCCTGCCCGTCGGCTTGGACTTCTCGGGGTGCAGCGCGACGTCGAGCTTCTGGTGGTGCGTCGTCTGGAAGGACGACAGCCCGGCCGCGATCGCGTTGTTGGAGCGCGGCTCGACCTTGACGTTGTACGGCGGGTCCGTGTTGCAGAGCTGGATCGTCGCGCCGTCGAGCAGGCGGTCGAGGTCGGTCGCGCTGGCGCTATCGCCGCAGAGCAGCCGGTGCCGCCCGAGCACCCAGAGATCGCCCGCCTGCGTCGTCGCCTCGTCGGGCGGCTCGGGCACCTCGTCCTCGTCGACCAGCCCATCGATCAATCCCGGGTCGAGCAGCCCGGCGAGTTCCTCCTCACCGAAGCCCAGCAGCGACAGGTCGAATCCCGCCTCCTGCAGACCCAGCAACTCGACCGGCAGGAGCTCGGGGTCCCACGCCGAGAGCGAGGCCGTCTGGTTGTCGGCGATGCGGTACGCGCGGAGCTGCTCGGGCGAGAGATCCGTCGCCACGTGCACCAGGACCACAGCCAGCCCGAGCTTCGCCGCCGCCTTCCACCGCGTGTGCCCGCAGACGATAACGCCCTCAGCGTCGACCATGATGGGCTGGCGGAAGCCGAACTCCTTGAGGCTCTGCGCCACCGCATCGATGGCGCTCTCGTTGATGCGAGGGTTCTGGTCGTACGGACGGATATCCGTTACGGATCGGGACTCGATGTGCATGGTGGTCTCTTAGGGGGTGGGTAGTTGCGGAAGAGCGCGAGTAGGTGCAGGTATTATAGCATGAGCGTGCAAACTCCGCGACAGAGAACTACCAGATTCGTGAAGTTCTTCAAGCGGATCACTGTCGCAGACTGCTGCAGCAGTTGGCATTGTTTTGATTTCCAAATCAAGACAAGAAGAAGAGAGAAGAGTATAGAGAGCACAATGTGGACTGCTGTGACAGTCTGCGACAGTGCGCGTCAGTCGCCCGCTTGGAACGATGAACTGAGGCCGATCCCGGCGTAGAACGAGGCCAGATTGGTCCCCCGCCTCCGGACGATCCCGGGCACCGCCGCCGCGGGGACCCTCGTCCCGCCGGGGAAACCCGGCCGATGTTGTCTGGGGCACGATCTGCGACTGGGTATACTGGCACCATGCACCCCGACGACGGATCCCCCGGATCTCCGGGGCCCGAAGACTCCACATGCATCCAGTCACCGTCTAGAGGCGGCTCGCCGTTGCACCAGCCCGGCGATCGCATCGACCACTACACCATCCGCGAGCCGATCGGCGAAGGTGGGATGGGCGCCGTCTTCCACGCCTCCCAGACCGAACCCGTGCGGCGCGAGGTCGCGCTGAAGGTCATCAAGCCTGGGATGGACTCGCGAGACGTTCTTGCCCGCTTCAGCGCCGAGCGCCAGGCGCTGGCGGTCATGGACCACTCGTGCATCGCCCGCGTCCTCGATGGAGGCACCACGGATCGCGGCCTGCCGTACTTCGTCATGGAACTCGTCAAGGGTGAACCCATCGACGAGTTCTGCGACAGGCACAAGCTGACGATCTCGCAACGGATCGAGCTCTTCGTGCGCGTCTGCGAAGGCGTGCAGCATGCGCACATGAAAGGTGTGATCCACCGTGATCTGAAACCAAGCAACATCCTCGTCGAGTATGACGGCGATGGACATCCGCACCCGAAGATCATCGACTTCGGCATCGCCAAGGCGCTGAATCAACGCCTGAGCGAGCAGACGTTCTTCACCGAACGCGGACAACTCATCGGCACGCCCGAGTACATGAGTCCGGAACAGGCCGAGATGTCAGGGCTCGACATCGACACGAGATCGGATGTGTATTCACTCGGCGTCGTGTTGTATCAGTTGCTGACCGGAACCCTCCCGTTCGATCCGGAGACCCTGCGGTCTGCGGGCCTTGGCGAGATCCAGCGCATCATCCGGGAAGTCGATCCGCACAAGCCGAGCACTCGTCTCAGCAGCGCGGGCGACGACGATACGCGCACGAAGATCATCCAGTCGCGCGCCACCGATCTCCGGAGTCTGGAATCGGTCCTGAAGCAGGACCTTGACTGGATCGTGATGCGCTGCCTGGAGAAGGAACGGACCCGCCGCTACGACACGCCGAGTGACATCGCCGATGAACTGCATCGCTACCTGAACCATGAACCCGTCGAGGCCGGTCCGCCGAACGTTTCGTATCGTGCGCGCAAGTTCGTGCGCCGCAACCGCGTGGGCGTCATCGCAGGATCAATGGTTGCGGCGGCACTGCTGCTCGCGGTGATCGGCACCACCGGCGGCATGCTGTGGGCGATGTCCGAGCGTGATCGCGCCGAAGCCGCAGAAGAGGAGGCCCGGACTCGGGCCGATGAACTGCAGCTCGTGGCCGACTTCCAATCATCGCAGTTGGAGGGCGTCGATGTCGAGGCGATGGGGTATGGAATCATGGAGGATCTCGTTGAAGAGATCGAAGCCGCGCTCGCGGACCTGCCGGCGGATGAACGGGCTTCGAGCATGGAGTCATTCCGAAGTCGCCTTCGCGACGCGAACTTCACGAATCTGGCGCTGACCGCACTCGACGAGCACGTGATTGAGCTTGCACTGGCTGCCATTGACGAGGACTTTGCCGATCAGCCCGCCATCAAGGCGCAACTGCTGCAGACCGTCGCAACGACGCTGGTTTCGCTCGGCCTGCTCGATCGGGCACTCGGGCCTCAAACCGAGGCGCTTGCCTTGCGTCGGCAGTTGCTCGGGGCTGACCATCTGTCCACGTTGCAATCGACCATCAGCATGGGGCACCTTCTTGCGCGCCACGGCAAGTACACGGAGGCCGAGCCGTATTACCGCGTGGCACTCGAAGGCAGTCGCCGCGTGCTTGGCGATGACCATCCGGACACGTTGCACTCGATCATCCGTATGGGAGAGCTTCTCAAGCAACAGGGCAGGCTCACGGAGGCCGAGCCGTATTACCGCGAGGCACTCGAAGGCAGTCGCCGCGTCCTCGGCGATAATGACACGGCGACCGCGATGAACCACTTGGCGATTCTTCTTCTGGCCATGGGCAGGCCCACGGAAGCCGAGCCGTATTACCGCGAGGCACTCGAAGACAGACGCCGCGTGCTCGGAGACGATCATCTAAGTACGTTGACCTCGATCAACAACCTGGGGCTCCTACTTCAGGACCAGGGCAAACTCTCCGAGGCCGAGCCGTACATCCACGAGGCACTCGAAGGCTTTCGCCGCATGCTTGGCGATGATCATCCGAGCACGTTGACCTCGATCAACAACATGGGATATCTGCTTCATATTCAGGGTAAACTTGACGAGGCCGAGCCGTACTTCCGTGAGGCACTCGCAGGCAGACGCCGCGTGCACGGAGACGAGCATGAAAGCACACTCATCTCGGTCGGTACTCATGCGACGCTCCTGCTGAGTCAACAACGCCATGGTGAGGCGATGGATGTTCTTGAAGCATCGGAACCGATCGTACGCCGCGATTGGACCGGCGGGAACGCGAGATGGATGGCCGACTACATTTCGAAGATCGGTGCGGCCAAGGCAGCGCTGGGCGAGTACGCCGAAAGCGAGCGCATCCTCCTCGAAGCACAGCCCATTCTCGTCGATGGATTCGGCGAGGACCACCAGCGGACCGTGACCAATACGAATCGACTCGTCGACCTCTACACCGCCTGGCACGAAGCCGAACCCGACGCCGGGCACGAGGTCAAAGCCGCCGAATGGAAGGCGAAGTTGCCGAACGAAGACGAGTAGACTCCCGCCAGGTCAGTAGCTAGTACGGTAGGGCGGGTTCCCCGAACCCGCCTTCGACCCACCAGCGCAAACGAACAGGCGGGTTCACGGAACCCGCCCATACTGCAAGCGCCTCCGAACTGAGTGAGGCCGGAATCGTCTGGACTGGTCTGCGAAGGTCGCGAACCACGTCACGATCGCACCCGCGATCGCGTACGCCAGTTCACCGAGAGCCAGAGAGCGCGAGAGCCACGGCCACCCACGCTCCCTTGCCGCCCGTTCGGATCGATGGCCTCGGCTCTCCGTCCAAGAGCGAGAGCGCCAACCCCTCGCCACGGTGCCGTGAAGGGGGCCGATTCGGCCGCTCACTCTGTAAACGACACGGCCCGCCCAGATTTGGGGCGGGCCGTTGAACTCCCCGGGTAGGACTCGAACCTACAACCTAGCGGTTAACAGCCGCTCGCTCTACCATTGAGCTACCGAGGATCATTCTGTCGGCCAAAATCTAGCCCCCAACCGCCCCCAGTCAAGCCGAGAGGCCCACTGCAGCCGAACACCTCTCATCGGCCTCCCTTGCCCCGCAATCAAGCCCAAACCGCGATCGGGCGTCCGTTCTCGGACCGATCTCAAGTCACCCCGTCCCCAGCGTCGATCCTCACCTCTGAAAGGGGATCGCCCATGCCCACGCCAAACGCCACCACCACCGAAATCAAGCCCTCCCACCTCGACCTCTACCAGGACGATCCCTGCCAGCACGCCATCTACCAGCTCCGCAACAACCCCATCCTCAGCTACCCCTACCCCCACGCCTTCGTCCGCGAGATCTTCCCGAGAGACTACTACCGCGATCTGATCGCCCACCTCCCCGAAGACTCCGCGTACGCCAGTTCCGTCAACGGTCGATATCCCGAACGCGGGCGACTCATGCTCGCGGGCCAGGAAGGCGACGAGCTCAATCGCCTGACCGGGCCGACACGCGAGTTCTGGACGAGCTTCCGCGACCATTTCCTGACCAGCGATCTCTGGGGTGCGCTCATCGATGTCTTTGCGCCCTCGCTCTCAACCCGGCTCCGCCGAGACTGCTGGCTCCACGCCTTCCTCTCCCGTGACCGCGGCGGCTACGCGATCAGCCCGCACACAGACACCTCCAAGAAACTCATCTCCGTCCTCTTCTACCTCCCCACCTCGGACGCCGTCGCGACCTGCGGCACGAGCATCGTCGTCTCCGACAAGCCCGAGCACTCCACCTTCGATGTCCCCCACTCGGGCAACTGGGACGGCTATACCATCGCGCGTACCGTCCCATTCGAGGCCAACTCGATCTTCGCGTTCCTGGTCAACGACAAAAGCCTGCATGCCGTCAAACCGACACCAGCCGGCACCGCGCGCGACACGATCCAGTTCTCCGTCATGATGCCGGACTGAGCCGCCCTTTAGGACACCATCGCAAAGAGCACCGTCGCCCAGAACGCGATGCGTACCACCGTCACGAGCAGCGCGATGATCGCTGCGTCCTGGAAATCCAGCTCGAGCAGATCCGAGAGCACCCCCGCCAGCACCGCGAACGCGATAAGCGACGTGACGATGCCCGGAATCGGGATGAGGTTCAGCAGCACCGCTATCCCGGCGAAGAACCCGAACGCCCCGATCGTCTGCAGCACCGTCGTCCGCAAAGGCTGATCGAATCCGATCCACAATATCGAGCACACGAAAAACACCAGCCAGCCGACCACGATCGTAAACGCAAAGTCGATCCCGAACACGACAAGACCGACCGACCCAAATCGGATACCCATGATCGTCGCGCTCACCGCCAGCCCGATGATCGCCATCAGAACCGCCTTGCGATCGAACCACCCGCCCGACTTCTTCCCCTCGCGGAGGTCCTGGGCCCGGCGCATCGCGCCGTAGGTCAGCTTGAGCCCGCACTCCGGGCAGACGTCGGCGCGCAAACCACGGAGGTCATACCTGCACTGCGGGCAGGGCAACGCCTTGGCGTCCTGCTTGGCCTGGCTGGGCGACACCCAGCGCTGCGCGGGCTTGGCTGGCTCCTCGGGCGCCAGCTCGAAAAGCCCCGAGTCGCCCGTTGCGGGTTCCGTCGTCATGATTCATTTCTCCCACAGAGATGCTCGAACAGAATACTGATACCCTGTTCGTATGCCAAGCCAGACCGCCGAACGTTTCCGTCCTTTCGGCACCACCATCTTCGCCGAGATGTCCCGCCTTGCCGCCGAACACAATGCCGTGAATCTCTCCCAGGGCTTTCCGGATTTCGACGGCCCCGATTTCGTCAAAGCCGCCGCCAAGCACGCCATCGATGAGGCGCACAATCAGTACGCCCGCTCCGCCGGCGTCCCCGATCTCGCAAGCGCGATCGCCGAACGCTTCTCGGCTCGCACGCACATCCCTGTAGATCCGATGACACAGATCACCGTGACTTCCGGGTGCACGGAGGCAATCGCTGCCACAATTCTGGGGATCGCAAACCCGGGCGACGAAGTTGTCCTCTTCGAGCCCTATTACGACAGCTACCGCGCCTGCCTGGCGATGGCTGGCGCGAAGGCGAAATTCGTCCGGCTCCGCCCCGTCGATGGGCGGTTCACCTTCGACCCCGCAGAGCTTGCAGAGGCATTCACTCCCAGGACCCGGGCGATCCTCGTCAACACCCCCCACAACCCGACAGGCACCGTGCTCACGCGTCAGGAGCTGACCCAGATCGCAGAACTCTGCCAGAAGCACGACGCGGTCGCAATCTCCGACGAGGTCTACGAGGACCTGACCTACGGCGCCCCGCACCTCTCCATCGCGAGCCTGCCCGGCATGCCCGACCGGACCGTCACGCTCTCGAGCCTGGGCAAGTCGTTCAGCCTCACCGGCTGGAAGGTCGGCTGGGCGATCGCGAGCGTCGATCTCAGCGCCGCGGTCCGTTCGGCGCACCAGTTCCTCACCTTCTCGACCGCGACCCCGTTCCAGCACGCCGCCGCGGTTGCGCTCCGGAGAGGCGAGGGATACGTCGAAGAGCTCCGCAAGTCCTATCTGGACAACCGCGACCTGCTCGCTGAGTCGCTCTCGGAGCTTGGGTTTGGTGTCGTGGTTCCAGAGGGCACGTACTTCATTTTCGCCGAGCACACAGCGATCAGCCAGCGCCTGGGCGTGACGAGCGACGTCGAACTGGCGCTGAAGCTCACGCAGGACTTCGGTGTCGCGACAATCCCGCCCAGCGTCTTCTGTGCCACCCCCGGGCACTGCGCCAATTTCCTGCGGTTCGCGTTCTGCAAGCAGCGCTCGACACTCGACGAGGCCATCCGAAGGCTCGGAAAGCTCGGGGCCTGAGATGCGTAAGGCATGGCCAAGGGTCGAGAATGTCGAGCTCGTCCAGAGCGTCGTGCGTTCGATCCTCCTCGCCGGCGACCCCGGGCCCGCGGTCTCGCGGGTCGCTGCGTCACTGTCCGGAATCGAATCACCGATCGCGCTCCTGAGCGTCGGAAAGGGCGCGGTGCCGATGGCCCGGGCGCTGCTGGACGCACAGGGCGATCGCGTCTGCCGATCGCTGGTGGTGACCACCGAACACCCGGACGCAGCTTCGCTCGCGCCCCGGTCAGAAGTTTTCATCGGAGACCACCCTCTGGCTTCGCGCCGGAATCTGCTCGCAGCCGAGCGCGTGCGCGAATACGTCCGGGCGCCCGAGGGCAGGGACCAGTTCCTTTTGGTCCTTCTCTCCGGGGGTGCCTCGGCGCTGCTCACACTCCCGGTCGCCGGCATCTCACTCGATGAGCTGACTCGGCTCAGCGCATCCCTCATGCGCGCCGGCTGCCCGATCGACGAGCTCAACTGCGTCCGCAAACACTGCGAAAGACTCAAAGGCGGGCGTCTGGCGGCTCTGAGCTCAGCCATGCGGACCAGGGTCCTGGTTCTCTCTGATGTCATCGGTGATCCCCTTTCCACGATCGCAAGCGGGCCCATGGCACCGGACCCGACGACGTTCGACGATGCGATGAATGTACTGACGGCTTTCGATGCCGTCGGCGTTTCTCCTGCGATCACCGAACACTTGCGCACAGGCATGGCTGGATCGCACGAAGAAACGCTCAAACCCGGTGATCCCGTCTTCGACGGCGTCACCCACGAGATCCTGCTGAGCAACGCCGACGCCGTCCGCGCGTGCGAGTCAGCGCTCGCATCGGCTGGGTTTCGAGCGCGCGTGCTCGCGGCGCACACGGGCGAAGCGCAGAGCGCCGCCCGCGACCTTGCCAAGGCTCTGCACCAGGACAGCGCCGTCATCATGGGCGGCGAGCCCGTGGTCAGCGGGATTCAGGCGGGCTTCCTGGGCGGACCCATGCAGGAAGCCGTCCTCGGCGCGGCGCTCGCGCTTCAGGGGGAGCGATTCGACTGGCTCGTCCTCGGCTGCGCGACCGACGGGCGCGACGGCCCGACCGATGCCGCAGGCGCCGCGATGGACTCGGTGTCGCTGTCAAGGGCCCGGGCGCAAGGGATTCAGCTGGAAAGCGCGCTCTTGACGCACCATACACACCCGGCTCTGGACCAATTGGGATCACTGATCCGAACCGGACCGACCGGGACAAACATCAACGATGTGCTCCTCGCGCTCCGCTGGTAAGCTCGGGGTCAGACCGAGGAGACCCGCATGAGTGTGAGCCACTGGCGTCGCGTGAAACCACCGCTCGAAGCGCCAAGGTGCGACACCGTTGTCGTGGGCTCGGGGATCACGGGGCTCGTCGCTGCGTACGAACTCGCCCAGCGCGAGCACCGGGTGCACATCCTGGAGCGCCACACGCTCGGGTGGGGTGCTTCTTCACGCAACGCGGGCTTCCTGATGCGCGGGCTGGCGGAGAACTACGCACACGTCACCGAGCACTTCGGTCGCGAGACGGCGCGCCTCGTCTGGCAGTGGAGCCAGGACAACCTCGCCCTGCTGCACTCCAGGTATGAAATCGAGTCCCTCGGTTCGTACCAGCAGAAGCCCTCGGCGATCGTGGCGATGTCGCCCAAGGAAGCCGAGGAACTGCGAAACTCGGCCCAGATGATGCAGATCGACGGCTTCGAGTGCGACATCCAGACCATGGGCAGCGACACGCTCTGGTGGAACCTGACACCCGAACTGGCGCTCATCAACCCGCACGACGCCGCGATCAACCCCTGGGAGTTGGTCCGCAGGATGCGCAAGACGCTGCTGGAACACTTCCCGGATCGCGTGACGATCTCGGAGAATACCGAGGTTTCCGGCTTCGTCGACGGCGCTGTCTTTTCTGACGAGGCAATGTACCCGTGCGAACGCGTTCTGGTCTGCACCAACGCGTGGGCGAGCGAACTCCTGCCAAAGCTCGGCGCACTGGTCAAGCCCAACCGGGGCCAGATGATGGCGCTCGATGCTCCGGGCGTCTCGCTCAACGCCTCGTACTATCTGAACAGGGGCTCGGAGTACATCCGCCAGACGCTCGATGGAACCATTATCCTCGGCGGCAAGCGCACCTTCCGCGAAGTAGACGAGCGCACCACCAGCAACTCGGTGACCACAGAGATCCAGAACGAGCTCGAGCGCTATGCGCGGAACCTGCTCAAAGCGGAGTTCACGGTTCTGGCGCGCTGGGCGGGCACGATGGGTTTCTCGCCCAGCGGGCTCCCGATCATCGCCAAAGCCGAGGAGATGCCCAGCAACGTCTGGTTCTGCGGCGGGCTGACCGGTCACGGGATGTCGCTGGGCGCACGCGCGGCTCAGTCTGCGGTTGCTGCGATGCTCGGTGAGGAAGCGGCGCCGATTCAGATGTCGGCTTCTGGGTGAGGCAAAAGAGCCACCTGCCGGACTTGAACCGGCGACCTAAGCTTTACGAAAGCTTCGCTCTACCAACTGAGCTAAGGTGGCGTCACTGCCAGAGCCTCCCGGAGGGGTCCTTTGGCCGATTCGCGGGACGACTATACGCCCGGCTTGTGCGGTATTCTCGTCCGAGGGGGTGGCCTGACAGTTGGATTCGGGGTGCCTATCCTTGGCGTCCAAGCCCGAAGTGCCGGCCCGGCCGGCAGGAGTCTGCGATGAAGAAGGACATTCACCCGGCCCTGCACCCCTGCAAGGTCTACTACAACGGCGAAGTGGTCATGGAAGTCGGGGCGACTGTCCCTGAGCTGCACGTTGACGTGTGGTCGGGCTCGCACCCCTTCTTCACGGGGAAGCAGAGCTTCGTGGACGCCACCGGTCGTCTCGAGCGGTTCCAAAAGAAGTTCTCGGCGGGGTATTTCGCCGGCAAAGAGGCCAAAGGCGGCAAGAAGACCCGCAAGTAAACGCAGCCCCAGGATGCAAGCATCTCGCGCCGCCCAGGGCGGCGTTCTTTTTGCCCAGCGGGTGTCTTTCATCCATTCATCCGGTACAATGGATGGATTCCAACCCGGAGGTCCCCCATGCCCAGCCGATTGCTCGAAGAACTCGCCCGACGCGTCATCGTGGTCGACGGCGCGATGGGCACCTCGATCCACTCGGCGAATCTGGACCTGGATCGCGACTACTGCGGGTGCGAGAACTGCACGGACATCATCTCCATCACCCGCCCGGACGTTCTGGAGAAACTCCACGGGGCGTTCCTGGAAGTCGGGGCGGACTGCATCGAGACGAACTCGTTCGGCGGCGCGGCGCACGTGCTTGCGGACAACGGGATTGCTGAGAAGGTTTTCGAGCTGAACAAGGCGGCCGCCGAGATCGCACGGTCGACGTGCGATGCGTTCTCGACGGGTGACAAGCCGCGGTTCGTGCTGGGCTCGATGGGCCCGGGGACGAAGCTGATCACGCTCGACCAGATCGGTTGGGATGAGCTGTACGCGAGCTACAAGCAGCAGGCGGCCGGGCTGCTGGCGGGCGGGACGGACGCGTTCATCATCGAGACGTGCCAGGACCTGCTGCAGGTCAAGTGCGCGGTCAACGCGTGCCTTGGCGCGCTGGATGACGCGGGCAAGACGCCCGGCGATGTGCCCCTGATGGTGAGCGTGACGATCGAGCAGACGGGCACGATGCTGATGGGCACGTCGATCGAGGCGGCGCTTGCGGCGCTCAAGTCGTACCCGATCGCGTCGATCGGCCTGAACTGCGCGACGGGTCCGGTGGAGATGGCTGAGCACGTGTCGCATCTGGCCAGGCACTGGCGCGGCAAGGGACGGTACATCTCGGTAATCCCGAACGCGGGGCTGCCGGTGCTGGTCGAGGGGCGGACGGAGTACCCGCTGGCGCCCAAGCCCTTTGCGGACTCGATCGCGGGGTTTGTGCGCGACTTTGGTGTGTCGATCGTCGGCGGATGCTGCGGCACGACGCCCGGTCACATCAAAGAGCTTGCCCAGCGTGTGTCCGGGCTGACCCCGGCGCTGCCCGAGCATCGCCCCACTCCTGCGTCGGCGACGTCGCTCTACGCGCCGACGGAGTTCCGGCAGGACAATTCGATCCTGATCGTGGGCGAGCGCTGCAACGCTTCTGGGAGCCGAAAGTTCAAGCGGCTCCTGGAAGAGAGCGACTGGGACGGGATCGTGGCGCTGGCGCGCGAGCAGGTGCGGGACGGGTCTCACGTTCTGGACCTGAACGTCGATGCGACGGGTCGGGACAACGGCGCCGACATGGGCGAGGCGGTCAAGAGGCTGGTGCGTCAGGTCGATGCGCCGCTCATGCTGGATTCGACGCAGCCGGCGACGTTCGAGGCGGGGCTCAAGCACGCGCCGGGCAAGTGTGTGATCAACTCGGCGAACTTCGAGGACGGGGAGGAGCGGTTCGATCACATCTGCACGCTCGCCCGGACGTTCGGCGCGGCGCTGGTGATCGGGACGATCGACGAGGACCCCGAGGAGTCGATGGCGCGGACTGCTGATCGGAAGCTGGCGATAGCCAGTCGCGGGATCGAGCGTGCGACGAAGGTGCACGGCCTTGCTGTCGAGGACCTGTTTATCGATCCGCTCGTGCTTCCCATCTCGACGGGGATGGATTCGGACAGGCGTTCGGCGCTCGAGCTGATCGAAGGCGTGCGCAGGATCAAGGAGGCCTACCCGGAGGTGCAGATCACGTGCGGGCTCTCGAATGTCTCGTTCGGGCTGAGCCCGGCGGCGCGGGTGGTGCTCAACTCGGTGTTCCTGCACGAGCTGACGGAGGCGGGGCTGACGAGCGCGATCGTGCACGCGTCGAAGATCCTGCCTCTGAACAAGATCGAGGAGGCGCAGCATGCCGCGGCGCTGGCGTTGATCTACGACCGGCGTGAAGATGGGATCGACCCGCTCAACGCGTACATCGATCTGTTCCAGGGTGTGGAGTCGGTCGCCTCGACGCAGAAGGTGAAGAAGAGCCTGACGATCGAGGAGCGCCTGCGCGAGCACATCATCGACGGGCAGAAGGAGGGTCTGGGCGAGTGCCTGGACGAGGCGCTGCTCCGGTATGAGCCGCTGGAGATCATCAACGAGCACCTGCTGGACGGGATGAAGACCGTGGGCGAGCTGTTCGGCTCCGGGCAGATGCAGCTGCCGTTCGTGCTGCAGTCGGCGGAGGTGATGAAGCTCGCGGTGTCCAGGCTTGAGCCGCTGATGGAGCGGGTCGAGGGTCAGACGCGCGGGACGATCGTGCTTGCGACGGTCAAGGGTGACGTGCACGACATCGGCAAGAACCTGGTGGACATCATCCTGTCCAACAACGGGTTTACGGTGCACAACCTGGGCATCAAGCAGCCGATCGCGGACATCCTGAAGGCGCTGGAATCGACGAAGGCGGACGCGATCGGGTTGTCCGGGCTGCTGGTCAAGAGCGTGAACGTGATGGAGGACAACCTGCGCGAGATGAACGATCGCGGCGTGACCGTGCCCGTGATTCTGGGCGGGGCGGCGCTGACGCGGCATTACGCGGAGGGGCATCTGCGGAGCGTGTACGGCGGGGGCTTGTACTACGGCAAGGACGCGTTCGAGGGGCTCCGCGTGATGGACTGCCTGGAGACGGGCAGGCTGGGCGAGATCGACCTTGAGGTGAAGGAGCGCTTGTCGAAGCGGACGGCGGCGGAAGCGGTGGTCGCGGGATCGCGGGCGAGGCAGGCCGACGCTCAGGACGCGTTCGAGTCGAGCAAAGAGGCGGGCGTCGCGGTGCTGGAGCGGAGCGAAGTCGCGCAGGATGTGGAGCTGCCGACGGCGCCGTTCTGGGGCTCGCGGGTGGTCTCGGACATCGATCCGGCGCAGATCTATCCGTTCATCAATCCGATCGCGCTTTTCCGCACGCAGTGGCAGTTCAAGAAGGGCAAGCTGAGCGACGCGGACTACGAGGCGAAGATGCAGGAGACGATCCTGCCGATCTATGAGCGGCTGAAGGTTCAGTGCAGGGAGGAGAAGCTGCTCCGACCTGCGGTGGTGTACGGGTACTTCCCGTGCAACAGCAGCGGGAACGACCTGATCGTCTATGACCCGAAGGACCACGACCGGGAGATCGAACGGTTCGTCTTCCCGCGACAGAGCGCGCGGAAGCGGCTGTGCATCTCGGACTTCTTCCGGGGTGTCGAAACGGGCGAGCGTGACGTATTGGCGATGAGCTGCGTGACGATGGGCACGCGCGTCAGCGAGGCGGCCAAAGCGCTCTACGAGGCGAACAACTACACGGAGTATCTGTACCTGCACGGGCTTGGGGTTGAGGCGGCCGAGGGACTGGCGGAGATGTGGCACAAGCGGATCCGGCAGGAGCTCGGGATCGCGGGCGATGACAGCCCGACGGTCAAGGGTCTCTTCACGCAGAAGTACCGCGGCTCGCGGTACAGCTTCGGGTACCCGGCGTGCCCGGACATGAGCGATCAGGAGATCCTGTTCAGGCTCCTTGAGCCCGAGCGGATCGGGTGCGTGCTGACGGAGAACTGGCAGATCGACCCTGAGCAGTCGACGAGCGCGATCGTGGTGCATCATCCCGAGGCGAAGTATTTCAACGTGTAAGACCCCCTCCGTCTGCTTCGCAGACACCTCCCCCGTCGGCGACGGGGGAGGAGGGTAGTGATTTATTCGCCAGTGATCGCGCCGGGCTTGCGCAGGGCGGAGTAAAGCATCCAGAGGAAAATCGGGCCGCCGACGAGCGAGGTGACGACACCGATCGGGACGGCTCCGGTCCGGCTGGGGAGCATGCGCACGCCCGCGTCGGCGAGGACCACGGCTGCGGCTCCGGCGAGCGCTGAGCCCAGGATGAGCGTTCGATGGCTCGGGCCTGTCAGCAGACGGACGGCGTGCGGGATGACGAGACCGACGAACCCGATCGGGCCGACGAGGACAACGGAGCCGGCGGTCAGAACGCCCGAGACGAGAAAGAGTGTCAGGCGCATCGCGCCGATGGGCACACCCACGGAGCGGGCCTCGTCATCGGACATGGCCGCGGCGTCCATCGCGGGGCCGAGTTTGACGCCGATGGCGGCTCCGACGGCTGTGACGGCGAGTGTGCCCCAGACGATGGGGAGCGGAAGGTCGTCGGAGAGTCTGCCCACGAGGAGCCTTGCGACGGCGAATCCTCCATCGGGGAGCATCTGGCGGATGAAGGCGCCTGCGGAGCCGCAAACGATGCCGACCACGACGCCCACGAGGATGAGTGTGATGGGCTCGATGAAGCCCCGGCGCTGGCTGAGGGCGTAGACGAAGGCGAGGGTGGCGAGGGCTCCGAGGACGGCGGGGATGGGCTCGGCGCCGGGGGGCGTGATGGCGCCGGTGGTCTGGTAGCCGAGGTAGGCGGAGATGAGGACGGCCAGGCCCGAGCCAGCCGAGACGCCCAGCAGATCGGGCGCGGCGAGGGGGTTTCGGAGCAGGGACTGGAGCATGACGCCCGCGACGGCGAGGGACGAGCCCACGGAGGTCGCGGCGAGGATGCGGGTCCAGCGGAGACGGGCGATGGTTTCGCTGGCGGGGAGGGCGAGCCCCTCGGTCCCGATTGCCAGGCGCAGGGCGGCTGCAGCTATGAGCAAGAGAGCCAGAGCGGCGAGGATGGCGGCGTCTTTGGGCCTCACGGGGCAAGCCTACCCGGGCTGACGGGGGCGAAGGCCGGGACTACCATAAGCCCCGGCGATTGGAGCCGACTTTGACGAGAGGAATCAGCCTTGGCCAGCACGATCCGCTGCAAGCTCATCACCCCTGAGGCCGCCCTTTTCAATGATGAGGTGACCTATGCCTCTGTGCCCGCCTGGGACGGCTTGATCGGTATGACCCACGGCGGGTCGCCGCTGGTGGCCAAGCTTGGGATGGGCCAGCTCCGGCTCGACTTCCCGGATCAGCAGGGCGCCCGCGGGGGCAGCCGGATCTACTACGTCGAAGAGGGGTTCATGAAGTTCGCTGACAACGAGCTGACGATCCTGGCGAGCTCGGCGATGCCGGCCGAGAATCTGATCGAGGCGGACTGTGCGGCGGATCTGAAGGCGGCCGAGACGCGCGGCGTGCCGAGCGATGAACCGAACAAGCTCGCCGAGATGGACAAGATCACCAAGGCCCGAAACGCGGCTCGCGCGAAGCTGGCGCTGGCTCGGAGCTTCAAGCACAAGGGCATCTGAGAGCGCTCGGATCTGATTGATAACTGTTGAGGCCCCTCGCGCTGCGGGGGGCCTTTCTTTTGGAATGTGTAGTTAAGTCAGACGAAGACCCTCACCCGCCTCGCTGCGCTCGGCACCCTCTCCCGCGGGGCGCGGGAGAGGGAGGTTTGGTCACCACTTCATGCGTTTGGACAGGGCGCGGTCGATGTCGCGTTTTTGTTCGCGCTCGGAGATGGACTGGCGTTTGTCGGAGTGGCCCTTGCCCTTGCCGAGACCGATCTCGAGTTTGGCGTAGCCATTCTGGAAGAAGAGTTTGAGTGGGATGAGGGTCATGCCCTTGCTCTCGGTGGCTCTTGCGAGACGTTTGATCTCTGATTTGTGAGCGAGCAGGACGCGGTCGCGCGTGGGGTGGTGGTTGCGGGCGGCGGCGGGGCCGTAGTGCCCGATGGTCATGCCGATGATGCGGAGGGAGAGGGGCTCGCTGGTGGCCTTGATGTAGGCCTCGCCGATGGAGACCTCGCCATTGCGGACGGATTTGACCTCGGTGCCGTGGAGCTTGAGACCGACCACGAGCGTCGACTCGATGGCGTAGTCGTGCCTGGCCCGGCGGTTGTGGATCTCCGCCTCGTTCCCGGGTTTCTTCTTGCGTTTGCCGGCCATGGTCCGAACGATATGCCGAAGAAATCCCAAGAAAGCGGTAGAAGCAGCTGGGGGTACACTCGGATCGATGGAAACTGTCGGCATCGTCATGATCGTGGTGGTCGTGCTCGCCCTTTTCGGAGTGGCGATCTACTACTCACACAAAGCCGAGCAGGAGCGGATCGCAGCGCTCCGGCTGATCGCGTCGGAGAACGGCTGGCGGTTCGATCCGGGCTCGGACACGCGCCACGACGACGTGTACGGGTGTTTCGGGATCTTCACTCAGGGGCACAGCCGCCGGGCGTACAACACCATTTCGGGCACGCACACGATCAACGGGGCGGCGCACCCGATCAAGATGGGCGACTATCTCTACAAGGTCACGACTCACAACGGCAAGTCATCGCAGACGACGACGTACAAGCTGAGCTATCTGATCGTGCATCTGCCCTACGCGGGTGTGCCCGATCTGATGATCCGGGCGGAGAATTTCTTCGACAAGATCGGGGCGGCGATCGGGTTTGACGACATCGACTTTGAATCGGCGGAGTTCAGCCGGAAGTTTCTGGTGAAGTCATCGGACAAGCGGTTTGCGTACGACGTGATTACGGCGCGGATGATGGAGTTCCTGATGGCCTCGCCCAGGCGATCGGTCGATCAGCAGCGTGGGATAATCTGCGTGACCAACGGTGTGAAGCGGTGGAAGGCGGAAGAGTTTCTGCCGGAGCTCTCGTGGATATCTGAGTTCGTTGATCTGTGGCCCGACCATGTAGTGCGGGATCTCCAAGAAAGGACGATGTGAACATGGAACCCTGGGCCATCGCACTCATCGTCGCGGGCGCGTTCGTGCTCATCCCGGTGATCTGGCTGATCGCGGTGTACAACCGGTTCGTCGGGCTCCGCCAGCACATCAAGGAGAGCTGGTCGGACATCGACGTGGAGCTGAAACGCAGGTATGACCTGGTTCCGAACCTTGTCGAGACGGTCAAGGGCTTTGCCAGGCACGAGCGCGAGACGCTGGAGATGGTGATCGAGGCTCGCAACCGCGCGGTTTCCAATCACGGGAGCGCTGCGGAGCAGGCGGTCGATGAGTCGGCGATGCTGATCGGGCTCAAGAGGCTCTTTGTGCTCGCTGAGGCGTACCCGGAGCTGAAGTCCGATGCGCACTACCTGGCGCTTCAGAAGGAGCTGAGCCTGACCGAGGACCGCATCGCGGCCAGCCGTCGGTTCTACAACGCGAACGTGCGAGAGATGAATCAGCTGCGCCAGGCGTTTCCGACAAACGTGGTGGCGGGAATGTTTGGCATTCAGGACGGGAGTTTCTTTGAGCTTTCGAGCGATGCCGAGCGGGTGGTGCCGAGGGTGGAGATATAGGGAAGTGGGTGGAGTCGGAGGCAGGATGCCTCCGCCACGAGTGAATGTAGTTTTTAGCCGTCGACGACTGGGTTGGAGAGGACGCCGAGGCCTGAGATTTCGACTTCGACGGTGTCGCCCGGTTTGAGGAATCGTTGGGGATCGCGACCGAAACCGACGCCGCTGGGCGTGCCGGTGAGGATGACGGTGCCGGGCAGGAGCGTGGTTGATTTGCTGAGCTCGGCGATGAGATAGGCGATGGAGAAGATCATCAGGCTTGTTGAGGAGGTCTGCATGGTCTCGCCCGAGACTCGACAGGCGATGTCGAGTTGCTGCGGGTCACCGATCTCGGACATGGGGATGAGTTTCGGGCCGAGGGGGCAGAAGGTGTCGAAACTTTTGCCGCGGTTGAACTGGCCGCCGGCGCCTTGTTTCTGCCACCAGCGGGCGCTGACGTCGTTGGCGCAGCAGAGGCCCAGCACGTGGCTGAGCGCGTTGGCCTGCGTCTCGTCGGTGGCGGCGGTGCCGATGACGACGGCGAGCTCGGCTTCGAAATCGACCTGCTCTGGGCCGCCGGTTTCCGGATCGCGGCAGATGGGCGGGATGACGATCGGATCGCCCGAGAGGCAGGCCGACGCGGGGTTCTTGGTGAAGTACATGGGTCGATCGGGGACGATGCCTCCCATTTCGGAGGCGTGGTCGGCGTAGTTGCGACCGATGCCGATGATGTGGATGAGCGGCAGGGGCGGTTGGTCTGCGCGTTCGACTGCGACGAGGTCGTTGTACTTGATGAGGTTCATGGAGTGCCTCTGCGTGGCGGAGGCATCCGGCCTCCGGGATGAATACGAGAAGGATACCGCGGAGGCTGGAAGCCTCCGCCACTGATTATGACTCAATCACATCGATCGGACCCGGGTCGGGGCAGAGTCCCGCGTTGTGCCCCTGGGTGAGCAGGTGCGTGAGCGCGGCCTGGCCCGTTTCGCCCATCGAGCGGGTCAGCGGGCTGACGTACATCGAGAGGTACTTCTTGACGAGAGCGTCGTCGTTCCACTCGGGTCGGCCCTCGCCCCGGATGCGGAGGAACTCACGGGACTCGGACTCGTGGGCGATGGCGTACTCGACGGACTGGGACAGGAGTTTGGAGAGCTTGGCGCAGGTGCCCGGGCCAAAGCGGGTGTCGAGGTCGCGTTTGATGACGTTCAGGCCCAGCGGCAGGGGCATCTGTGTTGTGCTGCCCCACCACTCGCCGAGGTCGGCGAGTTTGCGGAGGCCGGCGTCTTCGAAGGTGAGCTGCGCTTCGTGGATGAGCAGGCCCGCGTCGGCTTTGCCTTCCTGCACGGCTCCGATGATCTCGAAGAAGGGCATCTCGATGGTGCGCATCGTGCGCGCAGGGTCGATCGCGCGGAGCATGAGGCTGAGGGTGAGAAAGGCGGTGGTCTTGCGTCCGGGGACGGCGATGGTGACGTCGTCATTCAATAGGGCTTCGACGGGGATCTCGCGGATGAAGCGGTTGTCGTCGGCGCGGGCGACGACCTTGGGGCCGTAGCTTTCGCCGAAGGATCCGCCGCAGTCGGTGATCTGGTAGTTGTGCTTGATGTGCGGGTAGGTGTGGGCGCTGATGGCGGTGATGTCGAGGTCGGCTCTTTCGATGGCGCGTCGGTTGAGGGCTTCGACGTCTTCGGGGAGGGGTTTGAAGGTGAAGCCCTGTGTGTCGAGTGCGGGCTTGCCGAGTGGGCCTTCGATGGGCGAGCCATCTTCGTGGGTCATGCCGCAGAGGGGCCACCACATGACGAGGTCGTCGGAGTCTGGGGAGTGTGCGAGTGTGAGTGTGGGCATGTGGGATGATACGAGCCTGAAACTATGAGCGACTCTTGCGAGCCGCCCGCGTGAGCGGGCGGGAATCACATAAGCTATTCGAGTGCGATTCCCAGTGTACTTTCTGACATGGACCACCCGCGGGACCTGGCTCCACGGCGATGAACGCGGATCGGTTGACCGCGATCATAACGCTCGGGGTATGCCACTTTTGCCTCCGGATCTTCAGCTCAAACTGTCTAATCAGGAGCGGTTGGTACGTGATCCAGTACGATTTTCTGAGTCTCAGCGGAGTATCGTGGGCGATGCCATCAAGCGCGTGTGTACACATCGGAATTGGTCGTTGCTTGCCAGCAATGTTCGATCGAACCATGTGCATGTCGTGGTCGACGCACCGGATTCCAAGCCTGAGATCGTGATGGGCCAGCTCAAATCGTGGGCGACACGAGATCTGCGGGAAGCGGGTGAGATCGCTTCAACGGGGCGCATCTGGACCAATCAGGGATCGACTCGGTGGATCAAGGATGAAGCATCGCTCACTGCGGCGATCGATTACGTGCTCAATCATCAATGACCGCCCGCTTACGCGGGCGGCTCGCAATGCAGAGCGTCGTGCATCAGAACATGCTCGTCTGTTCGAGAGAGACGACTTCTTCGGTGGTCGGGTGTTCGATATCGACGCGGTAGTCGCCGCTGAAGCAGCCGGTGCAGTAGTCCTCGGGGCTGTGGCGGGCGACGCTGAGGAGGCCTTCGAGGGTGAGGAAGTGCAGCGAGTCGACACCGAGGAATCCGCGGATCTCTTCGACGGTGCGGTTGTTGGCGATGAGCTGGTCTTTGTGTGCGAAGTCGACGCCGAAGTAGCATGGGTGGCGGATGGGGGGCGAGCTGATGCGGAGGTGGATTTCTTTGGCGCCGGCCTCGCGGATAGCCATCATCTTGAGTCGGGTGGTTGTGCCGCGGACGATGGAGTCGTCGACGACGACGACGCGTTTGCCCTCGACGATCTCGCGGACGACGTTGAGCTTGAGGCGGACCGCGGCTTCGCGTTCGTGCTGGGTGGGCTTGATGAAGGTGCGACCGACGTAGCGGTTGGGGATGATGGCTTCGCGGTAGGGCAGGCCGCTGATGTGGGCGTAGCCGTTGGCGGCGGAGCGTCCGGAGTCTGGCATGGGCATGACCATGTCGGCGTCGACGGGTGCTTCGGAAGCGAGGACCTCGCCCATCTGTTCGCGGGCGCGCTGGACGTTCTGGCCGAAGACGTTGCTGGCGGGAGAGGCGAAGTAGACGTGCTCGAAGATGCAGCGGGCGAGCCTCGGGGCGGGCTCGGCGTAGCGCCGGCTGGCGATGCCTGCGTCGGAGAGGGTCACGATCTCGCCCGGCTCAACTTCACGAACAAAGCGTGCTCCCATGACGTCGAGGGCGACGGTCTCGCTTGCCACGACGGGGTAGGTCTTGCCCTCGCGCTCGATCTCGCCCAGGACCAGCGGACGCCAGCCCCAGGGGTCGCGGGCGCACTCGATGCGGTCGGGGAAGAGGAGCACCAGGCTGAACGCGCCCTGGAGGCGCCGGAGCGTGGCGGCGAGGGGGTCGGGGGTTTGGCGCTGCTCGGGGGAGGCCAGGAGGTGGATGACGACCTCGGTGTCGCTGGTGGTGTGAAAGAGGTGGCCCTTCTCGGCGAATTTGCGCCGGAGAGCGGTGGCGTTGACGAGGTTGCCGTTGTGGGCGAGGGCGACGGAGCCGTCGATGGTCTGCTCGACGAGGGGCTGGGTGTTGCAGGAGAGCGAGCCGCCGGCGGTGGAGTATCGGTTGTGCCCGATGGCGCCGGCGGTGCCGAACCAGTTGAGCTTGTCGAGTGTTGTTTTGGAGAAGACGTCGGCGACGAGTCCCATGCCGAGGTGGGACTCGATGTTCTGTCGGTCGGTGACTGCGATGCCCGCGGATTCCTGCCCGCGGTGCTGCTGGGCGTAGAGGGCCATGTAGGCGAGGGTGGCTGGGGCGGGCAGGCCCCAGACGCCCACGACGCCGCATTTTTCTTTGGGGGCGTCGGGTTGGTCCGTGGGTTGCCCGAGGACTGGGAGTCGGACGCGGGGTGGCATCTGTTGGGGCATCTGCGGCGGCTCCGGGCTCGGAAGGGGCGTCCGGTGGAGTCTATGGGGGCGAAAGTGTGTGAATCTTCGGTGAGGAAGGCTGACCCGAAAGCTTCACAATCGCTTCGGAGGCGGTGCGGTGTGGTTTGACTCCCCCGGTGTTCGGGTCTTGAATAGCTCTGATATGGGCGATGTGCCCGGATCACCAATGCCGGCCCGAAGACTCGGCCAACCGGCGTGATCGCCAGGCGATGCCTGGCACCCGATCGGATTCGATCGGAGACGGAAGAAAAGGAACCCGCTATGGCCCGTTATACAGGTCCCAAGGTCAGACTGTCCCGTCGCGTCGGCGTGCCGATCGCGGACATCCCCAAGCACACCAGCAAGCGTCAGCTCAATCCGCCCGGCATGCACGGGTACCGGATGCGTCGCCTGCGTGACTACGGCCTGCGTCTCAACGAGAAGCAGAAGATCCGTTACCACTACAACATCCTCGAGAAGCAGTTCCGCGGTTACGTGGAAGAGGCGGCTCGTCGCCCGGGCAACACGGGCGAGATCCTGATGCAGATCCTTGAGACGCGTCTGGACAACACCGTGCGTCGCTCGGGCTTTGCCCGGACGATCTGGGCGGCCCGCCAGATGGTCGTGCACGGGCACGTCCGAGTGAACGGCAAGAAGGTCGACAAGCCCAGCTTTGCGGTGAAGGTTGGCGACGAGATCACGTTCAAGCCCAAGATCGAGAAGCTGGTCCGCGAGCACATGGAAACGATGGCGGGCTACGAGGTCCCCGGGTGGCTCGACATCAACCCCGGCAAGCTGACGAGCAAGGTTCTGGCGCTGCCAGTGGGCGAGCAGATCCCGTTCGATGTGAACCCCAACCTCGTTATCGAGTTCTACCGCTAATTGATTGAAGCCGAAGTTCTGGGGCGGACCGGCCCTCGGAGAGACGCACCCGAAGCGGCCGATCGGATTACCCGGTCGGCCGCCTTTCATTCAGGACCGTTGCCATGCTGAAGTTTCTGCGGAAGTACAACAAGTGGATCATGGTGGTCGGTGGATCGCTTCTGATGGTTGCGTTCCTGGCGCCCCAGGCGATCCAGAACATGCCCAAGCTGCGTGACCCGGTCGTGGCGCAGTACGAAGGCCAGAAGGTCAAGGCGAGCGAGCTCGACCAGGCGGACAAGGAGCTCCGCGCGGTCAACGCGCTTGGCGGCACGGGCGGGCTCGCTGATTTCCTGCTCCAGATGACGGCGCCAAACAGCGCCGAGCGCGCGATGGAGTGGTACATGCTCTCCCGCGAGGCCGAGGAAGCGGGCTTTGTGGGCTCGGATCAGGACGGCGTGTCGCTCTATCCGCAGCTGGCGCAGGAGCTGGCGCTCATGCAGGCCCGCGAGCTGGTCCGGCAGAACGGTCTGCCCGAGAGCTTTGCGCTGCAGCTGGCGCAGAGCTATATCGAGCCCTGGATGAACCGCCTGGTGGGCAGCGAGGGCGGTGCCGCGGGCGCGGCGGGCTTCCGCACGCTCGATGAGCTGCACCAATCGGTGGCCAAGCTGCGCGGCATCATGCGGATGAAAACGGCCTATGGCGTGATGGGTCGGCTGTCGAGCTCGCGTGCGACGCGCGCGGGGGCGGAGACGCTCGATGCGGTGCTGGTGGATTACCTGGTGATCCCTGCGGACCGGTTCATCGACGGGGTCGTGGAGCCTTCGGAAGAGGCGATCCAGGCGCACTATGAGCAGTACGCGGACAAAGTGCCCGGCGAGACGGAGTTTGGAATCGGCTACCGTCAGCCCCAGCTCGTCAAGCTGGAATGGCTCGCGATCGATCGCGAGTCCATCGAGAACGCGATCACGATCGATCCGGTCGAGGCGAGCAAGCACCAGCAGCTCAACAAGGACCGGTTCCCGCAGAATTTCACCACCGAACGGCCCAACATCGATGCGGAGCTCAAGCGCCAGAAGGCGGAGCAGATCATCGCGCAGGCCGAGAATTTCGTCCGCGCGGAGGTGCTGCGCGCGACTCGCACACTCGAGCGCCGTGACGGGTACGTGACGCTGCCGGAGGACTGGGCGAGCCAGAGGCCCACGCTCGAAACGATCGCCCAGCACGTGGTGACGCAGGTCGCCGAGGCCAACGGCGGGCTGCAGATCCCGCTGCCCACGGTCACGATCCGCAATTCCAAGTGGCTGACGCAGGTGGAAGTGAATGAGCTCGAAGGGTTCGGTGGCTCGAAGCTTCGCGTGGGCAGCATCGAGCTCCCCGCGTGGGCCGCGGTGTTCAGCGTCAAGGAGCTGAACGCGAACGCGAACCTCCCGATCCAGACAGGCCTGCTGGCCAGTGAATTCCCGACGACCGGCACCGACGGAGCGAAGTACTTCTTCCGCGTGCTCGCATCGCGGGATGAATCGGCGCCGGAGTCGCTGGACGAGGTGCGTGAGGATGTCGTGCGCGACCTGAAGCGGATCGAGGCGTTCGACCGCGTGGTGAGCGAGCTTGGGAGCTACACCGAGGTCGCGATCAACGCGGGGCTCGAGGAAGTCGCTGAGGCGGTGAACGCGGGGCTGCCCAGCGTTGAAGAAAAGGCCGAGAGCGATGAGGCGTCTCAGCGGGTTTCGATCGTGAGCGGCGTGACACTCCGCAGCCGCGTGGGTCAGGCGACGCCGCAGGTGTTCCGGGATGAGAGCGTGCTGGCCTCGGCGATCGAAGTCTCAAAACCCCTGGATCCGACGCGCAAGGTCGAGGACATCGCCCTGCCCGAGCGGACGTTTGCGGTGCCGGCACCCAAGTCGTTGGCTGTGGTGGTCGGGCGGATCTCTGGGTTGATGCCGCTGACTCGCGAGGACTTTGCTTCGGGGTACACGCAGGTTTCTTCGCTCTTGACGCAGCTCGAGGTGAATGAGCTTGAGGGCGAGATCAACCCGTTCTCCTTCGAGCAGCTCAAGGCCCGTCACGGCTGGGTCGATAAGCGTCCCAACCGCGGCAAGAGCGGATCGGACGAGAGCGACGGAGAAGAATGAGAGCCTGAGCAGTCAGCGTTCTCTGCTTCGCACGTATCCAGCATTTGATTCAGAGAGCCCTCGCGGTTGCGGGGGCTCTTTCTTTGGTGCGCCCGGGAGAGACGGGAGTCAGACCCTGACCTTGGCCCAGCCGCCATGGAGGAATCGCCCGGCGAAGAGGACACCCCTGAGGACGAGCTCGATGCAGAGCCCGAGCCAGAGCCCGTTGAGCGTGCCTGTGACGCCTTCGATGACCGGGAAGGGGTTCTCGAAGACGACCTGCTTGACGATTTCTCCCTGTGCATTGGCCATGGGCCAGTACACATCGACGCCGCTGAGCGCGTAGGCGAGTGGGAGTCGCATCAGGTAGGTGGAGATCCAGGTGATCCACATGACGAAGGTGACGTCGCCGGCGCCGCGGAGGGCGGAGCGGATGACGAGGGCGATCCCGAAGGGGATCTGGACGGCGCCGCAGATGACGAGGAGCTTTGGGACGAGTTCGAGGTGGACGGGCTGTGCGGTGAATCGTCCGATGATCCAGTCGGGGAAGAGTATGAACGCGGCGCCCATGCATCCCATGATGCCCGTTCCGATGAGTGTGCACCGGATGATCGCGGTGCGTGCGCGCGGGGCGCTGCCTGCGCCGAGATACTGACCGGCGAGTGTCGCCGCGGCCATGCCCATGGAGAATCCGGGGAGGAAGCTGAAGGCTTCGATGCGGATGCCCCAGATGTGTGCGCCGAAGACGCCGTCGCCCGAGCCGCCCGTCTGGCGGTCGGCCAGCGCCAGCCAGCCGACGAACATGACGACGAAGAAGTTTCCGATCCACATGCCGAAGCTCTCGGCGAAGTTAGGAGCGCCCAGGCGGAGGAGTCGTCTGAGCGTGAGCCGGTGGGGCCTGAGCCAGCGGCGCTTCAAGCGGATGCCCGATCGGCCCCGGATGAGGAATGCGGTGATCATGATCGCGCCGACGGCGTGCGCGACGAGCGTGCCGACGGCGATGCCCAGAACGCCCATCTCAAAGCCGGGTACGGCAGGGACGATCTGATTGACGATGAGGTTGCCCGCGTCGTCGAGCTTGGAGGTTTGGATCGGGACGCCGGACAGCACGAAGCTGACGATGATGTTGACGACGTTGCAGAGGGCCATGGCGACGAGGGGGCGGTAGGAATCGCCCGCGCCGCGGAGGCAGGCGATGCCTGCAAAGAGGATGGAGCTCAGCGGCACGCCCGCGGCGACAATGCGGAGGTAGCCGATGAAGGCGCTGCGCGCTTCGCCCTTGAGGCTGACAAGGCTCGCGATGGAGGGTGCGATGGTGGCGATGAATCCGCCCACGACCAGGCCCGAGACAATTGCGACGATGTAGGTCTGCCCTACAGCGGCGTTGGCGACGGCGAGGCGGTGCTTGCCGACGGATCGGCTGACGAGCGCGGTCGCGCCGGTGGCCAGTGCCATGGCGATCAGCCCGATGAACCAGACGAAGTACGAAGCGACGCCGATCGCGTCAGTTGCTTCAGCGGAGATCTGTGAGGCGAGCATGGTGTCGGTCAGGCCGACCAGAGAATTCAGGTAGCTCTCGAGCAGGATGGGCCAGGCCAGGACCCAGATGGCCTTGTTCATGGTGAGGCCTTTGAGTCGGCCTCGTGTGAGCCTGCCATCGTGTGAAAGGAGTTGGCGCTCGCCCTTTGAGACGGGTGCGCAGGATTCCTGCGAGGGATCGAGCGTCTGAGCGTCGATCGCGAGTGGAGTTTCGCTCTGTGTGGGTTTGTCGGTCACGCGAGGGCGATCGTACGGCGCCCGGGAGCATGCCCGGCGGAAAACTTAGCGGAGCGCATCGAGAAGCTCGGGAATGCCCTTGGCGTGGGTGGCGACGGTTTCGAGGATGGGGCGCTTGCCGGCGATCTCGCGGAGGTCGCGGACGAGCTCGTTCTCGCCCGGGTGGTCGGCCTTGTTGCAGACGAAGAGGTCTGCAATCTCAAGGATGCCTGCTTTGTCCATCTGGACGGCGTCGCCCATCCCGGGCGTGAGGACGACCGCGGTGGTGTCGACGTGGTCGCGGATGCGGGTCTCGTTCTGGCCCGCGCCGACGGTCTCGACGAAAACGGTGTCGTAGGCCTCGGTGCCCGAGCCCGCCCCGCCGATGAGTTCGATGATCGCGTCGAGGGATCGGTAGTCCTCGCCTCGGATCGCCAGCGAGCGGTAGAAGACTTCTTCGCCCAGGGCGTTGAAATCGACGCGGAGGCGGTCGCCCAAGAGCGCGCCGCCTGTGATGGGGCTCATGGGGTCGAAGGCGACGACGGCGCAGCGTCCGAGCGCGGGGTCAGCTTTGGCCCTGCGGGAGTGCTCGCCCACGAGCTGGGCGACGAGCGTGCTTTTGCCTGCGCCGGGCGAGCCGGTGATGCCAAGGACGCGCTTGGGTCGGCGCTTGAGGGCATCAGCACGCACGGGTTTGCCTTCGTGGGCGAGGGTGATATCGCGGGCGAGCTGCGCAGCGGGTGTGGCGCCGTCGATCGCGGGGGTGAGTGTATGGACGGTTTCCTTGACCGCCTGGACGATGTCGAGAAGCCCGATACCTGTGGTGAAGCACTTGGCGATGCCCGCTTCGAGGAGCTTTGGGATGTCGTTCTGGGGGAGGATGCCGCCCATGTGGACGGGGATGTTCGGGCGGCCGACCTTCTGGAGGGATTCGATGAGGCGCGGACCGAGGGAGAGATGCGAGTTGCTCATCATGCTGGCGGCGACGACGTCGACGTCCTCGTCGCGCGCGGAGATGGCAAGGCTCATTGGGGTCTGCCAGAGGCCCGAGTAGATGACGTGGATGCCCGAATCGCGGAGAGCGCGGGCGATGACTTTGACGCCCCGGTCGTGCCCATCGAGGCCCATTTTGCCGAGCAGGACGCGCGGGCGGTGGTCGAGACCCTCGCATCGGTCCTTGCGCTCGAACTCGGTTGTGGCTTCGGTCGTCGTACGCATGGCGATTCCCCGTGAAAAGGCGGGCGATGGGCGTGGCGGGATTGTATACAGGCTGCGGGAGGCTCGGCTCAGGTTGGCTTGACGCCCCGGCGCTCGAGTTCGTGCACGAATCGCACGAGCGCCCCGGCGAGTGATTCGGTGGCGTGCTTGAGATTCGCGAAGAACTCGTCCTGCGTCGGGTGCTCGCCATCGACCATGTCGGTGACGGCTTTGAGTGCGGTGAATTGCGCGCCGAAGAGGCCGGCGACCCAGGCGACGGCGGCGGCTTCCATCTCTTTGGCGTGCGCCCCCACTTGTTCGATGCGGGCGCTGTCCTCGGGCGAGAGATCGAGCGAGTCGCCCGTGGAGACGATGCCCGGCTCAAGACCCAATGCAGCACCGATGGCGCTCAGGTCGGCAACGGGGTATCCCCCTCGCGCGAGTTCGTCGAAGCCCGGGATGGGGACGCGTCGGTCGTGGAACCAGACGCGATCGGTCGCGAGGTAGACCTTGCCGATGGTGGCGCCGCGTTTGAGGAAGCCGCCGCAGGTTCCGGCGGAGAGAACCAGGTCGGGCTTGAAGGCCTCGCAGCCGAGCATGGTCGAGGCGGTGGCGGGCTGGGTCCCGATGAGATCGAGGCCCGAGGCGGGGTCGACACCGTTGACGACAAGATCGACTTCGAGCAAACCGAGTTGGCCCTGCCAGAGTCGCATGGGAACGGGCGAGGCCCAGGGTGGGGTTTGGACGGCCTTGAGCGCGAGCCTCCGGATGACGGGCTCGGCTTCTGCGTGCATGGCCATCACGATGAGTAAACGCATCGGGCTCTCCCCCACTGGCGGCTCATCGGTCAGTGCCGAAGCCGGGTGTATCCTAAACGGGCCCGAGCGAGAGGAGCATGGCATGCGAGCGATGGCAGATCTGATTCGGATAGCGACGACGGCGGCGCTCCTGGTGGCGTGTGCTGCGATCGCCGGCGGCTGGGGGCGCGACGGACACGCGATCATCGCGCAGATCGCCTGGCAGGAGCTCAGCGACGAGGCCAAGGCCGAGATCAAGAAGCTGCTCGGGGAGGCAAGCCTGCCTGAGATCGCGAGCTGGGCGGATGTGGTTCGGCGTGAGGCGGGGTATGAGTGGTCGGGGCCTCTGCACTACGTCAACATGCCCGCGGACGCGGCGGAGTACGACCCGGCGCGGGACTTGCCGCCCGAGGGGAACGCGGTCAGCGCGATCGACCGGTTCGCTGCGGAGCTCAAGGACCGCACGCTGCCCGCCAAGGAGCGGGGCGAGGCGCTGATGTTCCTGGTGCACTTCGTGGGTGATATGCACCAGCCCTTGCACGGCGGGCGGGCCGAGGACCGCGGGGGCAACAGCATCCAGCTGACGTTCTTTGAGAAGCCGATGAATCTGCACGCGGTGTGGGACTACGGCATTCTGGAAGCCAATGCCGACGAGCCCTGGCCCGTGCGATACGAGCGCCTTGCGGGCGAGATCACTGGCATCGATCGCGTCGCGTGGCTGGCGGACATGCACGCGGGGGACATGAGCGCCACCGCGGGGCGCTGGGCAGTGGAATCTCACATCATGGCAGAGAAGTACTGCTACCCGGTAAAGCCCGGTGACTCGATTGGGGCTGAGTACGCAGAGCGGTGCGCCCCGATCGCGGAGCTGCGCCTCAAGCAGGCTGGGATCCGGCTGGCGGCGGTGCTCGAGGATTGTCTTGGGGCGGGCAGTACGGAGTGAGGAGAGGAGATGGGTGGCGGGGCGCCGCCCCCACCGAGGATGTGGAGAAGACCCTCACCCGCCTCGCTTTGCTCGGCACCCTCTCCCGCGGGGCGCGGGAGAGGGAGGAGCTTTAGAGCGCGCGTCTCGGTGGGACGGCGACGTTTGCGAGCAGGAAGCCGACGACGAGCGACATCGCGATGAGGACGGTGGTGAACGCGGTTTCGAGGCCGCCGATCGCGTCGTGTTCCAGGAACGAGGAAATGCTCTTGAAGCTGAGGCTCCCGGGGACGAGGAGCATCACCCCGACCATCGATGGCACGGCGGCGGGACGGCGTGCGACGCGGCTGTAGATGTTCGCGTAGAGGCCCATGGCGCTGGAGCCGATGCAGGCGCCAAGCTCAGGCCCGAGCTGTGATCGTCCGTAGCTGGCGCCGATGTAGGCAATCGCGCCAGACACGATGAGCGCCGGGATGTCCTTTGGGCGAGCGCGGAAGAGCACGGCGAGCGCCATCGGGGAAATCAGGATCGCGGCGTAGAGCGTCCAGCCGGCGAGCTGCCAGACGGGTTCGTGCGCTTGTGCGGACGGGAGTGTCATCTCGGCCAGCTTGGTGCCCAGCGCCACGCCGAATCCGATGGAAACGAGAACGGTCAGCGCGGACATGAGGCGCGCTGTGCCTGCGACGAGGTTGCGGGTCGCCAGCTCGTTGACCGCCATCGTGAGCGTCAGGCCCGGGAAGAAGATGACCAGGCCCGCGATGGTGAGGATCTCGGGGGAGATCGGCGCGAAGGTTCGCGAGGCGAAGATAGCGCCGTAGGAGATGATGAGGCCGCAGAGGAAGTCGATCAGGCGCGCCAGGTCCCGCCTGTGGGCGGCAAAGAGCCCGAGCATCCCGATGAAGAGCCCTGCGACGCCCGCGCCGAGGACCTCGCCAAGGCCGCCACCAAAGAATCGCCCGGCGCACGCGGATGCGATTCCAAGGCACAGCACGGTGGCGGTCGGTCCGTAGCGGTCGGGAGTCGCGATGGCGGCATCGATACGCCTGATGCCCTCTGCGGGACCGATCTTGGCATCGGCGACGTCGACGAGGATCTCGTCGAGCTGGACGAGTCGTTCGAGGTGCACCTCGCCCGGCTGGACGCGGATGAGCGAGGTCTGGGGCTTGCCCGGCGGGACACGCAAGGCCAAGAAGACCGCTGTGGGCATCGCGAAGAACTGTCCCTCGATCCCGAGTCGATCGGAGACCGTCGTGAGCGCGTCTTCGAGTCGGTGCGCGGGGGTCCCGTAGGTTCCGAGCGCGTGAGCCATCGTCGTAACGAAGATGGCTGAATCGGAGTCGGGAAGGCCGGGGCCGTTGGTCTGGAATGATTCGATGGGAGGCGTCACGGCGTAGGCTAGCCAGCGCCGGGGGGCGCCGAGTCGATGACCCGGCAGACCTTCCGCTGCCAATTGGTCAGGAAAGCCCAGAGCCTGCGGACTTTGGCCGCGTGTGCCCATCGATCGTTGGATTCGATGATGAACGCGCCCAGACGGATCACGCCCTCACGGACGCTGCGGATCTGGCGGATCTCGATGAGGAAGGTCATCGGTCCGGCGGGATCTCCAGGGACCGCAAAGCGGATCCATGCCTGTTCGAAGAGCTTGAGCTGGCTCAGTCGCGCATGCGTGAGGTTGAGGCCAAGCCCCACGTCGGAGGCGTCGACCATGTGTCCCTGCCAGTCGGCCTGGCGGGTCGGCGGGTGCACGAGCCCGCTGGCGTCTTCGCCGCCGGTGAAGGCATCGCAGGCACGATCGGGTGGCTCTGATTTCCAGAACTCGACTGTGATCGGCTCTTTGAGAGCCGCCAAGGGGATTCGATAGACGTTGCGGCGCTGCCCTTCGGTGATTTTTGTCGGGAATTTGAAATCGATCGCGGGGACGATGATTGATCGGTTGAGATGGATTGGCTTTTCGGAGGAAACGACTTTGGAGTAGAACTCGTAGAGTCTGCTTCCGTATCGGAAGAAACAGACAACCGGGGTCTGCTTCGCGAACTTGGCAACTTTGCCGATAATCTGGACTTCCTCGACGATGAGGACGCCCGATTCGATCTCGATCATCCGCCCGCGAGCGAAAGGCTCCACGCCGACGAGGTCGGTCTGGACGATTTCGAGCGGCGCATTGCGCGCGCACGCCGCGTGCAGCGCTTCGATCGGCAGCATGCCGTTGCCTTCAGTCTTTGGCTGCTCTTCGGACAAACGCCCCATCCTCCCACTGGTCCCGCCCGGGTATCGGCGAACCGGGGACGCCCCTTGATCGGGAGTGACCGATAACTCCGAAGAAGCGTCGCTTTACCGGCCCCTGAGATCGGTGGTACGACCGGGGGATTTGAGGTGGTAATTGGCGCGGAGCGAATACCCCGACGCTCGGCAGCCGAGCTTGCGGGTCCAGCCCGCCATGACGGTTGTGGATTGGTGGCCCATCCAGTAGCTCGAGTCGTCCTTGACGAAGGACATCTGTCGACGTTCGTTGAAGAACTCGGTCGATCGCTGGGATTCGTAGCGCTCGTTGAGTTCATTGCGGAGCGCTTCCATTCTGGGGCGCTCGACATCGATCTCGTGGACGAGCTGCGCGTAGCCCGCAAGGTCGGCAAGCAGCGCGCCGTCGACTCCCCACGGGCCGGTGTCGCGTTCGTGCCTGCCGAGTGTGCCCGAGGTAGGCCAGGTGAGGACGATGATGCCATAGAGGGGGTTGGTTTGGTCGTTGGCGTACCAGCGCCAGTCGCCGTAGCCCCACTCGGTGAAGCCGCCCTGATCTTCGGGGAGCCAGAGGCGGGAGGTGTCGCCGTAGTCGACGATGTAGATGCCCACGGGGTCGGCGACGGACTCGGGGGGGCGGATGGTGTAGCCGACGCAGGCGGTCTGCATGAGTGTGAGGCACAGGAGAAGGGCGAACGCTGGGATGTGGCGGACGCGGATCATGCCCATAGGGTATCGTGATCGGGATGGTGTATGTGCTGATCGCGATCGGGGTGTATCTGGCGATGTCGGTGACGACGTTCACGGCCTTTGCCCTCGACAAACGCCGGGCGAAACTGGGCAAGTGGCGGATCTCCGAGAAGACGCTGCTCGTGATGGCTCTGGCATTCGGCTGGCCCGGTGCGATGCTGGCGATGAAGCTGGTCCGCCACAAGACGAAGACGCGGAAGTTTGTGATCGGTGTGCCGATGATCGCGGGGCTGCATCTGGTGGTGTGGGCGTTTGCGGGGTGGTTGGTGTATCAAAGCTGACCCCCTCCGTCTGCTGCGCAGACACCTCCCCCGTCGGCGACGGGGGAGGAGGTCTTGTGATTACACTCGGGCATGACACAGACGAACGCACTTGTGGATCTGACCGGGCGTCGGGCTCTTGTGACGGGGGGGACGAAGGGCATCGGGCGGGCGACCGTCGAGCTCTTTGCATCGCTCGGGGCCGAGGTCATCGCGGTCGCGCGAAACCAAGACGATCTCGATGCGCTCACGGCTGAGCTTGGCGACCAGGTCACGGGCGTGTGCGCGGATCTTGGGCATGTCACAGATATCGAGCGCGTGATCGGCGCGGCCCGTGAGCGGTTCGGGGCGCTCGATACGCTCGTCAACAACGTCGGGATGAATATCCGCAAGCCCACGGCCGATTACGCGCCGGACGAGTTTGCGCGCGTGATGGAGGTCAACTTCACGAGCGCGTTCACGCTCTGCAAGGAATTGCAACCCATGCTGCTGGCGGGGACAGACGCGTCGATCGTGTCGGTCAGCTCGGTGGCGGCGGTGCGCTCGATGTCGACCGGCTCGCCCTACGCGGCCTCGAAGGCGGCGATCGACCAGCTCACGCGGTACCTGGCGGTCGAGTGGGCCCCCACCGCCGAGACGCCCGGCATCCGCGTGAACTCGGTGCAGCCGGCGTACATCGACACGCCCCTGGCGGCCCCGGTCTTTACGAACGAGGCCCGGTACGCACAGATCCGGGCCGCTACGCCCATGGGGCGCGTCGGGCAGCCCCGCGAGGTGGCAGCGGCGATCGCGTTCCTGTCCTCACCCGCGGCGAGCTACATCACCGGGGCGTCGCTGCCGGTGGATGGGGGGATGTTGTGTGGGATGCTGTAAGTGCAATATCGAATCATTATTGCATATTATTTTCAGAAGTAACTACTTAATCACATCGCTTTCACTTTCTGCAGCAATACGATTTTGTGTTGACAATTTCGATTGAATATACGCGCTAATGAAACCTACAAGCATAATCAGACCAATCATACTAACGATCCATATCACAACCCACTTAATTGCCTGCCAGACCTGGTACCCACCATATATATTTGATGGATAGTATCCGTATTTAATCTGCTTCACCAAACCATCGCTCTGTCGTATTATTGGGGTTTCTGAATAATAGTTTATATTTTTCTTTGACCACGCAACAATTACAACTGTTTCTTCAGCTTGAATCTCTCCAATTTCTAACACTTTGTCTAAATTATCAATTGCCAAACTGATCCCGTCTCTTTCGACAGAAGCATACACAATATCAGGAACAACCACCCTAACATTGCTGGCTGACCGATTTCCTTTATTCACTATTTCGATATTCCAAACACTTTTGCTGTTGAATAAATCATAATTTAATATTTTATCATTATTATGTATTTGCGAAACAAGATCTGCGTAGTCATCCATTAACAACCTTAATGCTCGCTCAGCATCCTTTAAGGCAATGTTAACCTCAACACCTTCAACCGAGTCTTTTAATAGATTTTCATGCTTTTTATAAATATTTTGCAGTGAATTAATTTCGTCCTCAGCACTTATCGAAAACGTAGAAAATCGGCGACTCCAAGCATCTGTCTCTAGCTTTGATAACTGCGCTATCGCTTCAGGCGGAAGACTAACTGGATGTGCTTGGACCGTCGCTAGCAAGTTGGGTGATCGATCCGATGCCCAAGAAGATATGCCCCAAACGATTAGGCCTGATATAGTCGCGACAAATCCAGTTAAAAGGATATTGCCTATTGACAGCCGCTTTGAGCTCTCAGCCAATGCAATACTCCAGAATTAATGGAACAACCGCAATAAGCATATTACCACTCCGGCCCGCCCGAGTAGCGCCCGTAGATATCCGCCATCGCCTGGACCATCTCGCCGAGGGTGCAGTTGGCCAGGGCCCCGTCCACGAGGGCGGGCATGACGTTGCGGTTGTCGCGGCAGGATTCGCGGATCTCGTCCAGAGCCTTGGCGACACCGGTGGCGTCGCGGCTGGCCTTGAAGCTGTCGAGGCGGCTGACCTGTTCGGTCTCGACGGAGTCGGGGATGGTGAGGATGTCGATGGGGCGGGATTCCTCGTTGTCGACGTACTCGTTGACGCCGACGATGATGCGGTCCTTGGCCTCGCACTCTTCGCTGAAGCGGTAGCTGGCCTCGGCGATGTGGCGCCGGAAGTAGCCCTTGTTGATGCCGCTGACGACGCCGCGGCCGTAGCCCTCGGTGGGCTGGTAGGCGGGGTGGTCCGGGTTGGGCTTGGCTGCGTCTTTGTCGCCCTTAGCGAGCTTGGTGTAGTCGCCCATCTCGTCGATCTCGCGGATGAGGTCGAGGGCCTCGGCCTCCATCTGGTCGGTGAGGCTCTCGACGAACCACGAGCCGCCCAGCGGGTCGACGGTGCGGGTGACACCCGTCTCGTGGGCGAGGATCTGCTGCGTGCGCAGCGCGACCGTCACGGCTTCCTCGGTCGGGAGGCCCAGCGTCTCGTCCATGGAGTCGGTGTGCAGGCTCTGGCACCCGCCCAGCGCGGCGGCCATGGCCTGGTAGGCGACGCGGACGATGTTGTTGAGCGGCTGCTGCTCGGTGAGGCTGCAGCCGGCGGTCTGGACGTGGGTCTTCATGTACCACGAGCGCTCGTTCTTGGCGCCGTAGCGCTCGCGCATCATGCGGGCCCAGATGCGCCGGGCGGCCCGGAGCTTGCAGACCTCCTCGAAGAACTCGTTGTGCGAGTTGAAGAAGTAGCTGAGGCGCGGGGCGAACTCGTCGATGTTCATGCCTCGCTCGAGGCAGGCCTCGACGTACTCCATGCCGTCACGGAGTGTGAAGGCGAGCTCCTGCGTGGCGGTGCTGCCGGCCTCGCGGATGTGATAGCCCGAGATCGAAACCGAGTTCCACTTGGGCAGGTGCTGGCTCTGGAACTCGATCGTGTCGACGACGAGCTTGACGGAGGGCTCGGGCGGGTAGATGAATTCGTTCTGGGAGTGGAACTCTTTCAGAATATCGTTCTGCAGCGTGCCGCCCAGCGTGTCCCAGGCGATCCCCCGCTGCTTGGCCATCGCCAGGTACATCGCCCAGATGACGGCGGCGGGGCCGTTGATGGTCTGGCTGACGGTGACCTGATCGATGGGGATGTCGGCGTAGAGGCGGTGCATGTCCTCGATGGTGTCGATGGCGACGCCGCACTTGCCGACCTCGCCCATGCTGAGGACGTCGTCCGAGTCGCGTCCCATGAGGGTGGGCAGGTCGAAGGCGGTCGAGAGGCCCGTGTTGGCCTTGGTGCTCGACTTGGCCGCTTGGAGCAGGTACTTGAATCGCTTGTTCGTGTCGTCGGCGGAGCCGAAGCCGGCGAACTGGCGCATGGTCCAGAGTCGGCTGCGGTAGCCCTGCGGGAAGAGGCCCCGGGTGTAGGGGTACTCGCCCGGCTCGGCGATATCGCGATCGATGGCCTTGAGGGATTCCGCGGGCTGGGCGGGGCCGTAGGAGGGCTCGAGAACGAGGCCCGAGATGGTGACGGCGTGCGGGTCGACGCTGTCGAGTCCGGGGCCGGTGATGCTGGTGGAAGCTGTGGACATGCGAGGCTCCTTCGGGGCGTGTGAGGCCGGGAGGGGTGTATACAGGGGATTCTAGTGGGTGTTTGGGGCTGGGGGTAGGGGCTTACTCGTCAGTCGATTCTGGCAATGGCGGGTGGCTGACGACGTAGTCGGTCCCCTTGTTTTTGCGCGAGAGGGCCTGAGTCAAGTCCGCGGTCGGGCGGGCGCCGTCGTTGTCTTGCATGTCGAAACCGACAGCGTACAGGAGGAACGATCGACCCAACTCGTCGGGCCCGTCGAATCGGCGGTAGATCCAGGGCTGGGCGCTGGGCGAGCAGAGATCGGTCGGGATCGATCCGATGTATTCGGGCGTGAGCTCGTCGAGCGTCGATGGGTAGCCGCCTTCTCGGATCCGATGCCCTTCGATCGCGAGCATGAGCTGGAAACCGTCGCGCAGTGTGGCGCTCAGGATCTGCTGGTCGGCGAGGCTGAAAGCTGCCTCCTCGCTCAGGAAACGCTCGGCGAACGTCTTGGATGGATCGAACACTGGCAGCGGCCCATCGTCTTCCTTTGGATCGATGAATCGATCGATGAGCCCGCGGGAGCGGTTCTCGGGCCGCAGGGGCTCGCATTCTGCGAACGTGAGATTCACCACCCGCGTCATCTCGTCGTAGTGGTCCTCGATGAGCTGCTCGTAGTGGCTCCATCTGGGCTTCCAGAGGCCCTGGACGTTGATGATCCAGTGCTCCTCCTCGGCGAAGGGCACGAGCTTGGCGTATTCGGTGAGGATCATGCGCCCGCCACGCCCGAAGTACCGCTGGAAGATATCCATATGCGTGTACCGCTCGACTCGAAGCAATTGTTCGGGTTGCAGACCCTCCGGCTGTGTCCGCGAGAGTTCAAAGAGTGCGAGGATCGTTTCGTCGGGCAGGGCACCGCTGTGCAGATCGCGGATGACCTGCTGGCGTCCGAGGGCGAGGATGGCGCTGGCGATCATCGAATCAATGAGGCTTGGCTGGAGTGCGAGCGCGTGCCCGATCGCAGAGATGGAGCGGTAGGAACCGATGTAGGTCTCCCAGTCGGCGCTGTCGCGGGACAGGATCATGCGGGCGTGCAGGCATCGGGCGAGCGCCCGGAACGGGCTGAGCGAGCGGTACGGCTGGGACTGGCTGCCGACGACGCTGTCATCGATGGGCCTGAGCACGTAGTCGCTCGTTGCGAGGGCATCGAGCTGGGCCTGAATGCCGAGGGAATCGAGCTTGCCGATCGTTTCGAGCGCCCAGCCCCGCATGATTTGGAAGTGTGCATCGCTGTGCTCGGTTCCAGAAACCTTGCGCACAACCTGTAATGCGCCGTCGGGGTTGACAATGGTGTCGTACTCCAAGGAACCTACCCAGTTGATGTCCTCTTCTTCGTTGTAGTAGGCCCTGACGTGTTCCTCGTGAAGCCGGACGGCTTCGGCGAGGTGATCCCAGCCGTTCGTGCCCGAGGTGTCCTGCCAGGACTCGGCGGCTTCGCGGACCATGGCGCCATAGTTCTTCTGGAGCTTGGGGGTGATCGAGTAGGCGATCCAGAGTTCGAGCCAGGCCCAGAGAAGGATGACCACCGGCGCCACGATGGCGAGCGTGAGCACAGGGCGGAAGCGGGCGGGGCGGATTGTTCTGAGTTTGACCATCCGGGCATTCTAACGGCTCGGTCAGTTCTGCGGCTGGTTGATGATGTAATCCGTGCCCGGAGAGCCCGGCTTGAGCGCGTCGGCTTTGGTGGGCGAGGTCGACGCTGCGCCGTTGTCCTCAGCGTCGTGCCCGACGGAATAGAGGATGTACGCCCTGCCCAGCTCGTCGGGCTCGGCGAGCACGCGGTAGCGCAGGAGTTCGCCATCTGGTGAATACGGATCCGTTGCGGGCTCTGCGAGCCACCGGGGGGTGAGCTCCTCGAGCGATGCGGGGAGGGCGCCGCCTGCGAGTCGGAATCGCTCGATCGCGAGCATGACGCGGATGCCGAGTTCGTCGAGATACAAGCGGTCGTCGGCGAGAATGGACGCGTCGTAGGCGGGCAGGAGCAGGCTTTGGAGAGCCATACCCAGGCCATTGCCCGGCTCGATGCCCAGATCGATCCCCTGCCTGGAACGCTTGGCACGCTGGGCGGGTGAGAGCTCCGTATACGCAGTGAGCAGCTTGTTGTAGTCCAGAAACCAGCGCTCGGTCGTGTGCTTGCGTGGCAGGACGATCGAGGCGACGTTGGCGATGCGGGGCAGGCTGCCCATCGTGCCGTCGAGCATGCCCACGCGGTCGAGCAGGACCCGCCCGCGCTGGTCGTGCGTCCACTGGATCACGTCGAGCTGCATGAGATGCTCGCAGCTGAACGCGTGCGAGATCGGGGTGAGCGTGCTCTGTCGGTCGATCGCCTGGGCGACCAGATCGCACGCCTCAAGGGGCAACTCCTGATCGGCAAGGTCGCCATAGACCTGGCCCAGCATGAGCGACCGGATCGCCATCCCGACGAGTCGGTCGATGAGTGTGGACTGCGTCATATCCAGTCGCCCGATGGCGAGCCCCTGCTCGAGCGCGCGGGCGTACGCGGACCAGTCTCCCGCCTCCCGGGCGAGCCACATGCGTGCCCGCAGCGCTCGGGCCATGCTGCGCTGGGCGCCGAGTTCCGGCAGGAGAACCTCGAGCAGCATCGTCTGGGTTGAGTCGGGCAGGGGTCGCACAGCACTCAGACCGAGGGCAATCTCATCGAGCCTGCGGGTGATTCCGTCGTCGTCCCAGTTTGCCATCGCCTTGATCGCCATACGACGGTGTGCTTCGAGGCTCGCTCTTCCCCGCTCATCGGGCGCAAGCCCCTTTGACTCGCCATCTGTGATCGATTCGAGGTAGCTGTCGTACGCAAAGACGACATCGAACGTGTACGCGCTCCATTCGATGCCGGTCTCGTCGTCAACGAGACCGAACTGGTTGCTCTCGAAGAGCCCGATGGTTTCGAGCAGGAGCGGCCAGGTATTCTCTGCCTTTGGATCGAGCTGACTCGCCCAGACTTGTTCCTGAGCGAGCTTGCCGTAGTCGATGGTCGGGTTTGGTTGCGCGGTGAGCGCGAAGGAGACCTCCAGCCCAAGCCAGCCGATGACGAGGACGATGGTGATGAGGATCATCGTCAGGACGGGCCTGAACCGTCCCGGCCTTGCGTGTCTCTGGATCATGGCGCACCCTCCCCGCGTGGCATCATCGCCCGGGAGGAATGACACCGCCGCAAAGCGATTGCTCGAAAGGGAATTTAATACTCGTACACACCCCGCCCGCTTTTGCGGCCCATGCGTCCGGCGACCACCAGCTGCTCCAGTTTCGGGCAGGGGCGGTAGCGTTCGCTGTGGAGGCCTTCGGCGAGGACGTTCATGATGTGGGCGCAGGTGTCGAGCCCGATGAAGTCGGCCAGTTCCAGGGGGCCCATGGGGTGGTTGCAGCCGAGCTTCATGATGCCGTCGATGTCTGAGGGCTCGGCCACTCCCTCCATCCACGCGTAGAAGGCCTCGTTGATCATGGGCATCAGGACGCGGTTGCTGACGAAGCCGGCGCGGTCATTTGCGGGCAGGGCCGTCTTGCCCATCGCGTGGGCCAGCGCGATCACGCGGTCGGTGACCGCCTTGTCGGTCGCCAGGCCGTTGATCACCTCGACCAGCTTCATTACGGGCACGGGGAAGAAGAAGTGCATCCCGATGACGCGCTCGGGGCAGTCGGTCGCGGCTGCGATCTCGGTGATGCTGATCGAGCTGGTATTGCTGGCCAGGATCTGATCGCCCTTGAGCATGCCGGCCAGCTGCCCGAAGATCTTCTTCTTGACGTCCGCGTTCTCGACCACGGCCTCAACCACGATGTCCACGCCTTCCAGGGCCTTGATGTCGGTGACGTAGCTCAGGCGGCTCTTGGCGGCCTCGACGTCGGCCTGGCTCATCTTGCCCTTTTCGACGGCGCGGGCCATGAGCTTGTCGTGCGTGCTCTGGCACCGGGCGACGGCCTCGGCGGCGGTGTCCATGACCACGGTCTCGAAGCCGCTGACGGCCGCGACCTGCGCGATCCCCCCGCCCATCTGACCCGAACCGACGACACCGACACGCTTGATCTGGCTCATGGCTGCTCCTTCGCTGGCGGGCCTTATTTCGCCCGTTCGAGCATAGGGCCGCGCCTGTCTACACTCCCCGATGCCCCCCTCAAAACCAGCACCGAAGCAGGCCAAAGAGAAAGCCCCGGGCTCTCGCACTCTGGCTCCGATCCCCTCGGGCCTCGTCCGCCCCGAAGAAGGCCGGACGGTCTCGGCCTTAAAGGCCGACGATTCCGAGGGGCGCGTGCTGGGGGTCTACGTCGGCAAGACCCGCGTGGCACGCGTGGAGACGAACTGGGCGATGGAAACGGGCCTCCGCGAGGGCGACGCTTGGACGCAGGAGCTCGCCGATCGCATCTACGACGCGGCCAAGCTCCACGCGGCGTACCAGCACGCGCTGCATCTCATGTCCGCGCGCCAGCGATCGGCATTCAAGCTCGTGCAGAAGCTCCGCCAGACCGGGCATGAAGCGCCCGACGCGAGGGCCGCGGCAGATCGCCTTGCTGCGCTGGGGCTCATCGACGACGAAGCGCTGGCCGAGCGCCTGGCACAGGACCTGGCACGCTCCGGGAAGCTCGGGCAGCGCGGCATCGAGAACAAGCTCCGCGCCAAGGGCATCGACGCGGGTCTGGCCAAAAAGGCTGCACAGTCGGCCTCCAGCGAGCTTGGCAGCCCGGACGCCGCGCTCATGCTGGCGACGAAGAGGGCCGCCAGGCTCGTCAATCTGGATCCCAAGGTCGCCCGGAGACGTCTCTACGGCTTTCTCGTCCGGCGCGGGTTCGACCACGACGAGGCCACCAGAGCCACCGCAGCGGCTCTCACCGCGGCCTCGGACGAGGCTCTACAATGACCGCATGAGAACCGCTGCGATCTGTGTGATGAGCTGTGTTTCGGTCGGAGCCCTGGGCATGACCGGGTGCGCCGTCGAAGACAACCTGCGTCTGACTGTGGGCGAGACCGTGCCGATGAAGGCACTGCCGCCCGTCATGCCCGACACGCGAGAGGGACTGATCGGCTCGCCCGACAGCGCGAACATTCCGGGTGACGCCCCGAGCCTGACCGGACTCGACCGCTCGAACTTTGAGGGCCTTGAGTTTTACGTCCCGATCGACGGCACGTACCACCACCCGCACAACACGCTCCCCATCCAGACCCGCGATGCACACGCCCGCCAGCGTGGCGAGTTTCCGACAATGGACACTGTGCTCGAGCAGAGCGACCCGAGCGTGCTCGCCGCGTGGTACGAGCTGGTGGCGATACCAGCTTGGAGCATCGTCGAAGCAGCATGGCTCTTGCCGACGCTGATCATCGATGGGCCGTGGGAGACGACCAGTTCGCCTGTGGGAATCAAGGGTCGCGTGGACCCAAAAACACAAATGCTCACGCCCGGTGTCATCGCGCTGAATCGGGCTGAGATCGAACTTGATTACAAGGTTCCAAGCTTGGATTCTCCGGTCAACCAAGACGAGATTCGCCCAACGGATGCGGCTCATGAGTGATGCACCGATCGACAGCCAGGGCCTGCCCGAGGGCTACCACTACCGCCAGGACGACGAGCTGACGCCGCGCGCTGTGCGTGATCGGATCAAGGCCGGCGACGGGCTGGTGCTGGTCGACTGCCGTGAAGCCGACGAGCTCAAGACGGTCAGTGTCGCCGGGGCGCTGCACGTCCCGCTGGGCAAGATGATGAACGAGCCCCAGGACTTCGCCGACGAGCTGCCCAATGGCAAGGACACCCCCACCGCGATCATCTGCCACTCGGGACGCCGTTCGCTGATGGCGACGCTTGCGCTGCGCCGGATGGGCTTTACCGACGTGCACTCGGTCGCAGGCGGGATCGACCTGTGGGCGCGGGACATCGATTCGACGCTGGCGCGGTACTGAGAATCGCGCGCCTCGAAGAAAGCACACCGGCCCGAAACAATCGCGGGCCGGCGCTCTTGCGCCCTTCTCTGCTGGGCGCACTTGAACATTCATCAGAAGATGCACTGCTGCGGGTTGCCGCTCATGCTGGCGTTGAAGGCGGCGATCCAGGCGGAGAAATCCGCGGGCGTGCAGGCGCCGTCCTGGTTGATGTCGCAGGTTGAGAGCTGCGCATTGAAGGCGGCGATCCAGGCGGAGAAGTCCGCGGGCGTGCAGGCACCGTCCAGGTTGACATCGCAGCAATCCTGCGGCTGCGGCGCGCTGACGACGTTGACCCGGATCATCAGGCCAAGGGCATGCGAGAAGTCCGGGACGTAGCCGTTGGACCAGTCTTCCAGATCGGAATACGTGTCGTAGACCTCGTCCACCGCCTGATTGCCCGAAGGCCCGCCCTGCGACCAGGCGCCGAGGCCATCCAGGCAGATGTCCTCGCCCTCGCCCCAGATGGTTCCTCTAGAGGAGCCTTCTCCGAAGTTCCCGCCGAAGCCGCAGGCGCCGGGCCCGCCCTGCATGATGTAGGTTCCCCACAGCATGGACTGCGCCTTGGTTGACGGATAGAGGCCATAGAAAGGACCGCCGCCGATGCCACCATCGCCGCGAGTCCACAGAAGGCGAACGCCGCCGTCGGCGAACCCGTCGGTCCCGGTCTTGCCACCGTCCCAGAGATCGAGATTCGAAGTGAGCGGCACGCCGAGCACATCGAGGCCCGTCGCGTAAAAGATGCTGTAGCCGTTGCTCCCGGACGACAGCTGCTGATCGACGAACGTGTCGCCGTCCGTATCAATATTGGCAAAGGTCAGGACGATCCCACCGAGGTACTCATCGATCAGGCCGTCCACAGGGTTGATGTCGCGCCGCGAAGCTGGGAAGCCGACGACCGACTGCGGGAAGCCGAATCGCCCATCGGTGCCGTCGAAATCCGCGAAGTTGTCGAAGCCCTCCCAGGACTCGAAGACGACCTGGAGCACTTCGCTCTGTGTGCCCGCACCGGCGTCGCAGAGCGGATGGACGCCCGCAAAGGCGACCTCGGTGATGATCTCGCCCTCGGTCGCCGGGGCCGGGACGATGTCTTCCGCATAGGCCTGCCAGGAGAACCCCAGACCGAACCAGTAACGCTCGTCCCCGTTGATGAAGGCGTGCGGGGCGAGATCGGCGCAGACCGGGTCCAGATCGAGCCCGGTGCCATTGACGTCGGCCATCTGGGCCGAGTCGTAGGCGATCGTGCCCGTCACCCGGTTCGCGTTCCCCTGTCCGAGCTCGATGGTCTGCCCGTAGATATATTGCCCGTCCGTCGTCAGCCCCGTGATTGCCGTGGCGCGGATGGCCCGGTACGCATTCCCGGAGTAGCCGACTTTCTGCGGCAGGGGGAGATTCTGCCCGTTCGCGGTCCCGCTGATCAGCACGCACGCAAGCGTCAATGATGTGCTCGTTTTCATCTGGAACTCCTCATCCGTGTGCTTCGCCGCTGGATGAACTGTTCGGTGAAGCCCCGCCCGCTCGGCAGTCCGTGAATCCGGGCATCGAGTGCTCGACCTCAGAACGCCTCGGGCGGGCTTGACCAACTCTGATTTCGCCGGATCGCACACGCGATCCACCACGGTCGTATTCGCAGGACACGGATCGTCGCGACATGAAAAAACAGGCCCCGTCCGAAGACGGGACCCGTGATGCTTTGTCTTGAAGCGGGCGGGTGCCTGCTCTAGTCAGATTAGAAGACGCAGGTCTGCGGGTTGCCACCAACGCTGGCGTTGTAAGCGGCGAGCCAAGCCGTGAAGTCGGCTGGAGTGCAGAGCGTGTCCTGGTTGATATCGCATCTGGATGATCCAGCGTTGAACGCAGCGATCCAGGCAGAGAAGTCCGCAGGTGTGCACAGCAAATCCGCGTTGACGTCGCAGCAGTCCGAGTCTCCTAGATCGGGATTCACACTGATGCGGATCATGAGGCCGAGCGAGTTGATATCAGGCAGTATCTGGTACCAGTCGGCGATATCGAATGTGTTGTCGTAGCGTTCGTTGATCGATTCATCCCCCGAGGGCGCCCCATCGGACCATGCTCCCAGTCCATCGAGGCAGAGATCCTCGCCCTCGCCCCAGATGGTGCCATCGGATTCGCCCACACCAAATCCTGGCTCGTTGGCGTTCGGGCACATCATGCCCGGAGCGTGCATGGAGACCGTGCCCCAAAGCATGGCCTGCGCCTTGGTTGCGGGGTAGAAGCCGCCGTTGAGCGGGCCGCTCTGGTCGCCGCCGTCGCCGCGCGTAAAGAGCAGGCGGATGCCTCCGTCGCCTCGCCCGTCGGCGCCGGGCTTGCCGCCGTCGAAGAGATCCTCGTTCGAAGTCAGCGGGATGCTCAGCGCATCCAGCCCCGACGCGAAGAAGTGGTCATACCCCGAGACGCCGCTCAAGCGGTAGCAGTCGACGATGGTGTCCCCGTCGGAGTCGTGATTGTTGTAATTCAGGATGACGCCGCCGAGGAACCCGTCGACGAAAGTGTCACCGTCGTTGTCGGCCAGCGACGCGGGGAATGCCGTAAAGCCCGCAACCGGGCCAGGCTGGAGATCGAATCCGTCGGAGCCATCGAGATCAGGGAAGTTATCGAAGCCTTCCCAAGATTCGAAGATGATGAGAAGCGGTTCGCAGCTCGTCCCACTGCCCGCATCGCAATTCCCGGCAACCCCGAACATGTCGAGCGATGAGAGCGTGCCGCCTTCGTTGCCGGCAGCCGGGATGATGTCCTCGGCGTAGCACTGCCACGAGAATCCCAGACCGAACCAGTATCGTGACGATGGTGTATTGAGGAAGTGGGGAAACTCATCGCCGCACACGAGTCCGTCGTTCTTCGAGAGGAATGCCGAGTCGTAGGCAACAGTGGTTGAATTCCGCTGTGTGTTGCCCTGGCCAAGATCGATCGTCTCGCCGTACACGTACTGACCGTCGACGGTCAGAGCGATAATCTTCGTGGCGCTGATGGCGTGCTGGGTTTGCCCCGAGAACTCCGCGGTCTGCAGCTGGGGACGCTCCTGGGCGCCAGCGCCGGTCGCGGAGGCCAGACCGGCAACACAGATCAAGGCTTTGACTGTCATCGCGATTCTCCAGATTGCGGGAGGAACCTCCCTGACACATTCTCAAAGAGCCAGTCAGATCAGAGTCCATCCGATTTCGACTCTGCGGCACAAAGTGTCGATCGACCCTCAGCAAACGAACGCTCGCTTGGTCCCATATCCGCAAAGGATTCTGACGAGTTCCCACAGAGGGCATTTTGGGGCTCTTTTAGGCTCCCCGGACGTCGGGTCTAAAAAAAGCACGGGCCCCGTCCGAAGACGGGGCCCGTGATGCTTTGTATTGAAGCGGGCAGGTGCCCGCTCAAGTCAGATTAGAAGACGCAGGTCTGCGGGTTGCCACCAACGCTGGCGTTGTAAGCGGCGAGCCAAGCCGAGAAGTCGGCCGGGGTGCAGAACGTGTCCTGGTTGACGTCACAGGTGGGCAGGCTGCCGTTGTACGCTGCGAGCCAGGCCGAGAAGTCAGCCGGGGTGCAGAACGTGTCCTGGTTGACGTCGCAGCAGTCCTGGCCGGAAGGACCGGCGTTGACTTCGATGCGGATGCAGAGGCCGAGGGCCACGAAGTCAGGAACGATGCCGAACCAGTCAGCGATATCGAAGGTGGTGTCGTACTGCTCGTCACAGACTTCGTTACCGGAGGGAGCACCGCCGGACCACGAGCCGAGGCCGTCGACGCAGCCGTCTTCGCCTTCGCCCCAGATGGTGCCGTCAGAGTCGCCGCCGCCGAAGCCGGGGTCAGCGATGGTGCAGCCACCAGCGCCACCCTGCATGGCATAGGTGCCCCACAGCATGGACTGAGCCTTGGTTGCGGGGTAGAAGCCGCCGTTGAGCGGGCCGCTCTGGTCGCCGCCGTCGCCGCGGGTGCGGAGCAGACGGACGCCGCCGTCGCCACGACCGTCGGTGCCGACCTTGCCGCCGTCCCAGAGGTCGGCGTTGGAGGTCAGGGGGATGCCGAAGGTCTCAAGGCCTGTGGCGTAGTAGATGGTGTAACCAGCGCCGCCGTCCGAGAGGTGCTGGTCGGGAACGGTGTCGCCGTTGGTGTCGACGTTGTTGTAGCCGAGGATGACGCCGCCGAGGAACTCGTCCACGAAGGTGTCGCCGTCGGTGTCGCTCTGCGAAGCCGGGAAGCCGAGACCGTCCGGGGTTGCGCCGAATTCGCCGTCGCTGCCATCGAGGTCGGGGAAGTTATCGAAGCCTTCCCATGACTCGAAGATGATGAACAGGGGCTCGGAAACGGTGCCAGCACCTGCGTCGCACTGAGCGTGCGAGCCGGGCATGACGAGCGAAGAAACGATGCCGTTCTCGGTGCCGGAAGCCGGGATGATGTCCTCGGCGTAGCACTGCCATGAGAAGCCGAGACCGAACCAGTAACGGCTGCTGGGGCCGCCGAGCGAGTGCGGGGCGAGGTCAGCACAGACGGGATCGAGATCGAGGCCGTCAAGGTCCGTGTCGGTACCCTGGAAGGCGTCGTACGCGATATCGCCGGGCAGATTACGGCTGTTGTTGCCCTGACCCAGAGCGATCGTCTCGCCGTAGACGTACTGACCGTCAACGGTGAGGCCGATGATCTTGGTCGCGTGAGTTGCATACTCAACGTTACCCGAGAAACCCTGGGTCTGAAGCTCAGGACGGACCTGAGCGTTCGAAACGCCACACGCAGCGAGGCCAGCAACGGACAAAAGTACCTTGGTCTTCATATGGAGACTCCTCTTAATGACAAATACCACAACCAGACTGTCAGGTCCGCCGAAGAGAACCCCCGGCGTACATGATCAACCACTCAAAAGGATGAAACCGCAACGGCTCATCCACACACTTGCTGCTGTCCAAGCCCCAACTCCGGAACTTGCAGTCCCAACAAGCGATACCTCTCTTCAAAGCCCTGACGGGCTTCACTCTTTCACGCCGACCCCGCCCTATCTCCTCCAAGACGAGCGCGGTCAAAACGAATATGCAGGCCCCAGCGCCAATTGCAAGCACAAAATAAGACTCATCCACGCAACCGCCGGAAACCATTGGGAACGAACAAATTACCCAGAATCACAATTTCGCGGCTTCAGGCACACCTAGACCCCGAACCAGATCCAAAAACCTGTCATAGATGTAGCCCGCGTCGTGCGGACCGGGCGATGCCTCAGGGTGGTATTGCACCGAGAGCACCGGGCGATCACGCCTGGCAAACCCCGCCAGCGTGCGATCGTTCAGGTGTGTATGCGTTGCCATGCTCGTTTTCGGATCCAGCGAGTCCGGGTCGATCGCAAAGCCGTGATTCTGGCTCGTGATCTCGACACGCCCCGTGATGTCGTTGCGCACGGGCTGGTTGGCACCGCGGTGACCGAAGGGCAGTTTGAACGCCTTCGCGCCCGATGCCAGCGCCAGAAGCTGATGACCAAGACAGATCCCGAGGATCGGGATCATCGGTGCATCGTCGGCCATCAAACGCCTGAGCGACTCGATCACCTGCCCGACAGCCGCGGGATCTCCGGGGCCGTTGGATACAAACAGTCCATGGACCTGACCCGCGTCGAATCGTCGGATGACATCCTCAGGATCGAAGTCGTACGGGATCTTCTTGACGACACACCCCCGTGACACGAGGTGACGGAGTGTGTTGTGCTTGGCGCCGCAATCGACGGCGAGAATCACCGGCGCCTCGCGGTCTGCACCGCTTGATTCCGGGAACCACTCGCCAAGCCCCGAGTCCCAGTTCTGCTCGGAGCTGCAGCCGACCTCGGTCACGAGGTTCGCGCCCGCCATTGAGGGCGCGTTCTTTGCCCGATCGACGAGCTCGTCGTCGGAGATCGATTCGTCGTCGGTGATGACCCCGGACATGACGCCATGGGAGCGGAGGATGCGGGTCAGGGCGCGGGTGTCGATGCGCTCGATCCCGAGCACCCCTTGCCTGCGCAGGTACGTCTCAAGATCCTCGCTGGCTCGGTAGTTGCTGTGGCGCCTCGTCAGTTCCCGGCAGATCATGCCCGAGACCTGGACCTGGTCGGACTCGACGTCCTCGGCGTTGATGCCGGTGTTCCCGATGAGCGGGGCCGTGAAGACCAGGATCTGCCCCGTGTAGGACGGATCGGTCAGAGACTCCTGATAGCCTGTCATCGCGGTGTTGAAGACGACCTCGGCGGCCCGGACGATCTTCTGCCCGGTCGCCCCGAAGGCTCGTCCGGAAAGGACGGTTCCATCGGCCAATGCCAGGCGACCGATGCGAGTTGCGGGCGAAGCGGACGGGGGGGTGTTCTCCATCGCGTACAGTCTAGCGCCGAGAAACGGCGCACACGCATGGACTCCCTCTTCGCACAGCATGATTCACACACCGAGCCGGCGTATTACGCCCGGGTCGCCGTCGAGCGCCGGGTGGAGCTCCGCGACCCCTTCGAGGACGGGCTGACGTATGCATCCTCTGAATGTCTGCCCGTGGGCACGCTGGTCGAAGTCCCGCTTGGACGCGGGAACACGCCCGCCCAGGGCGTCGTCGTCGATTCGGGTGGCAAAGAGCTGCTCGAGGGTTTCGATCCAAAGAAGGTCAAGGCGATCCTCAATACCCACGCCCGCGTGCTGACAGAGGATCTGGTGAGCCTGGGACGCTGGATCGCGCGGTACTACGTCGCCCCGCTGGGCATGACGCTGGCCAGCATGGTGCCCTCGGCCGTCAAGGCCGACACCGGACGGCGCCACGAGGAGCGCCTGGAACCCGCGGGCGATCTGCGCGCCGATCTCGAGGAGGGAATCAAGCTGGCCCCCTCGGCCAAGGCGGCGCTCGCCTCGCTGCGTGAGCACCATGACATCGCCTGGCCAGTCAGTGCGCGCACGCTGGCGGATCTGATCGAGTCACGGACGGTCGCCCCGATCAACCGGCTCGTCAGAGCCGGGCTGCTGCGACCGGTGACGCACACGAGCGTGCGTTCGCGGAAGATCGAATCCGACAGCATCTTCGACGCCAAGTCACACTTCGAGCCCACGCCCGCTCAGCGCGAGGCGATCGACGGCATCGCCCGGAGTCTGGGCGACTTCTCGACGCACCTGCTGCACGGCATCACGGGCTCGGGCAAGACCGAGGTCTATCTCAGGCTCATCGAGCGCGTCCTTGACCGCGGCATGACCGCGATCATGCTGGTGCCTGAGATTGCCCTGACGCCGCAGACCGCCGGTCGCGTGCAGTCGAGGCTGGGTGCGCAGAACGTCGCAGTCCTGCACTCGGGGCTGACCGCGGCGCAGCGGAACAGCGCGTGGGAGAGCGTGCTGGACGGCTCGGCACGCGTTGTGGTCGGCGCACGATCGGCGATTTTCGCCCCGCTCGAGCGCCTCGGTCTGATCATCGTCGATGAGGAGCACGATTCGTCGTACAAGCAGGACCAGCTGCCCCGGTACAACGCGCGGGATGTCGCGATCGTGCGCGCGCACACCGCCGGGTGCCCCGTGCTGCTGGGCTCGGCGACCCCCTCGCTGGAATCCTGGGCGAATGTCGGGACCGGACGCTCAAAGCTCTGGGGCCTGCCCGATCGCGTCGGGGGCGGGAAATTGCCCAGGGTGCGCATCGTTGACATGTTCGAAGAACGCCAGATGCACGCGGACATCCATCACTGTGCTCCGCCAGCGGAGCTGCTGGTCGGGCCGACGCTCGCACGAGCGCTCGAGCGCACCCTGACCGATGGCGGCCAGGCGGTGCTGCTCCTCAATAAGCGTGGGCTGGCAGGGTTCGTCGGGTGTGTGTCGCCCAAGTGCGGCTGGGTGCTCCAGTGCAACCACTGCTCGACGCGGATGGTCGTGCACAAGATGCCCTCGCTTGCGACGGGCGGGTATGTGCGGTGTCACCACTGCAACGCGGAGCAGATCCTGCCCAGGCAGTGTCCGGACTGCGCGAGCAAGCTGCGCCAATTCGGCGCCGGGACGCAGCGCGCTGAGGAAGTGGTCGAAGCGATCACCCAGAGGATGCCCGAGGCGTGCAGGCTCAGGGCGGGTGAATCGCTGGTCCGTGTGGACGCCGACGCGATGCGCTCGGGCCGTGAGCTCTTTGAAACACTCGCCAGGTTTGCGCGGGGCGAGATCCGCGTGCTGCTGGGCACGCAGATGATCTCAAAGGGGCTCGATGTCGAGAACGTTCGGCTCGTCGGTGTGCTCTCGGGGGACACCGCCCTGAATCTGCCCGATTTCCGCGCCGGCGAGCGGACCTTCCAGCTCGTCAGCCAGGTCGCAGGGCGAGCCGGGCGCGGGGCGTACGCGGGCGAGGTGATCGTGCAGACCTTCGAGCCCGAAGCCCCCGCGATCCTGCTCGCAGCGGCCCATGACTTCGATGGCTTTGCCAGGGACGAGCTGACGATCCGAAAGGCGGTCGGCCTCCCCCCCACGACCCGGATGGCGCGGATCGTCTGTCGGGATCAGGATCTGGTCCAAGCCAAACGCGCGGCCCAGACGATCGCCGACGCGGCGGCTGAAATGGTCGAAAGCGGGCTGGTTCGCCTCATGGGACCGATGCCCTGCCCGATCGAGCGGATCGCGGATCATTTCCGGATCGCCATTGAGATGACGGCATCGGATTCGGGCAAGCTGCAGACCGCGATGCAGACGCTCCGCAAGCGCGGCGTGCTCCTGAGCGATACCAAAACCGCGGTCGACGTGGACCCGCTGGCCCTCCTCTGACGGGCCATGCTCTAGAGTCATGCCATGGACGAACGCCGGGCAACGGTGATGGGACTGGGCAGCTTCGGGGGCGGCGCGGGGGCGGCGCGATACCTTGCAGAGCTCGGCTACGACGTCCTGCTGACCGACATGGCGCCGGCGGAGAAACTCGAGGGCTCACTCCACACGATCCGGGATCTGATCGATGCCGGGGCGGTCACGCTGCGCCTCGGCGAGCACAACGTGAGCGATTTCACGACGTGCGGCGTGGTCGTCGTCAACCCCGCGGTGAAGCAGCCCTGGGAGAATCGCTTCGTGCGGGCGGCGCAGGCGGCGGGCGTGCGCGTCACGACCGAAATCGGGCTCGCCATCGATGTGCTGCCAGAGTCGTGCGTCCTCGCGGGCGTCACGGGCTCTGCGGGCAAGAGCACGACCAGCGCGATGACGCACGCGGGGCTGATCTCGGCGGGCATGGACGCGGTGCTGGGTGGGAATATCGGAGGGAGCCTGCTCGGCTCGAAAGTGGATGCGGGATCGGTCGTGGTGCTCGAGCTTTCCAGCGCGATGCTGTGGTGGCTTGCCCAGCCGGGGTGCACGCAGCGCGAACGGTTCCTCGATGTGGCGCTCATCACGAACATCGCCCCCAACCATGTCGACTGGCACGGCTCGCTGGAGCACTACGCAGCCAGCAAGCTCGGGATCGCGGGGATGCTGAGGGCAGCGGGCGTTCTGTACGTCGGGCCTGGCGCGGCGTGCCAGGGTGCCCGCCCGATCCCGCTCGCAGCGGATCTGACCGAGCTCTCAACGCCCGGGGCGCACAACCGGATGAACGCTTCCGCGGCGCTGGCGGTGTGCGAAGCGCTCGGCGCCGAGCGCAGCAGCGCGATGCGCGGCATCGCACAGTTTGCGGGGCTGCCCCACCGCCTCGAGCTCGTCCGCAAGCTGCGCGGGGTGAGCTGGTACAACGACAGCAAATCCACAACGCCCGACGCAACGCGCCTGGCGCTCGAGGCGCTCGCGCCGGCGCGGGTGCACCTGATCGTGGGCGGGAGCGACAAGGGCGTCGATCTCAAGCCGATCGCCGATCTTGGCGAGCGAGGCGCCACGCTCTACTGCATCGGACAGACCGGAGAAACGATCGCCAAGCTGGCGGGTCTTGTGCCGATCGGCACGCTTTCCGAGGCGGTTCGGATCGCATCGGAAAGGGCCGGGCCATCCGATGCGGTCGTGCTGAGCCCCGGGTGCGCCTCGTTCGATCAGTTCCGGAGCTTTGAAGACCGAGGGGACCAGTTCCGCGATCTGGTACACTCGCTTCGATGATCCACGCTCTGGTCTTGACGGCATGCATTCTCGCTCAGCCGGAGCCGGCACCCGAGCCCGCGGGGCGTGTCGAGGCCTTTCCCGGTGTCGTCGTGGATTACGACGCGAGAGCAATCGAGGTCTCCGGCTTTGTTCCGATCGACGCACACCAGGAGAAGACGCCCGATGTGATGATCGAGCTGATCGCCGAGGCGCACGGCGTGCGCGACTTTGAGGCGCTCATCGGGCTCCACGCCGAGGCGAGGCACGTGCACGCGGCGCTCCTGCTTCTCGGGCTGGCACCGGGTAGTCCCGGGTACATCGAAGCGCTCGGACCGGACGAACCGCTGAAACGAGTCGAACCAACAGGCCCGGAGCTTTCGGTTCGGTTCCGCTTCGAACGCGAAGGCGAAACCGTTACCGAGGACCCGACGACATGGGTCGTCAACAGCGAGACGGGCAGGGCGTTCAGCGAACTCGGGCCCAGGTTCTACTTTGCGGGTTCGTCGGTGCGGGAGTTCGCGGGCGAGGAGTGGTACATGGCCCGCGCCGAGGGGACCGTCGTCGGGCTCTGCACGTTCGGGACGGCGCTTGGTGGCACGGACACCGTCGGGTGCACGCCTGTCTTGAGCCCGCATTCTGACGCCGGCGATCCGATCTGGTTTGCGGTGAACGATCGCATCCCGGCGTACAACACGCCGATGACGCTCGTACTGAGTGTTATCGAAGAGGACCGGGAAGCCGAGAGCCCCGAGCTTCTTAGCGTTCCCGGCGCAGAGTGAGAACTTTCGTGTTTCCCTCGCCGTCGATGACTTCGAATTCGACTGGTTCTCCGTAGACGAATTCGGCGCGTCCGATGGCTGCGTAGGCGGCGAGTCGGTCTGTGACTTCTTCGCCGTTGATGCTGACAATCTCCTGTCCTCGCTCGAAGCCCGCGCGGTCCGCGGGGAACCGCTGGTAGACGGATGCGACGTAGAGCCCGCCATTCTGGTATTCACGGAGCCTGAGTCCGATCTCGCGTTCGAACAGTGGTTCGATGCTCTCGGAAAAGAGCGTTTCCTCAGAGAATTCGGCGAGCGAGACGGGGATCTCGATCTCATCGCCGTCACGCCAGACTTTGAGGTTGATGACCGAGTCGGGCTTGGCGGTCGAGATGACCGATCGCAGCTGGTGCCACTTGGTGATCCGGTTGCCGTCGATCTCGGCGATGATGTCGTTCTCTTCGATCCCGGCGCGATCCGCGGCGAGGCCGGGGGAAACCGTGCCAACAAGCACGCCCATGCCGTGGAACTTGCCTTCGCGGTCCTTGATGGGGATCTCTGTGCCCGCGATCGAGGCGCCCCTTGTGATGCCAAGGAAGCCGCGCCGGATTTCGCCGGTGCTGACGATCTGATCGACGACACTCTCGATGACTGAAAGCGGGATGGCAAAGCTGATGCCTGCGGACTGTCCCTCGCGGACGCCGTCGCCGTTGCGACCGGTGGCGATGGCGACGTTCATGCCGATGACTTCGCCTCGGATATCAACGAGCGGGCCGCCGGAGTTGCCGGGATTCACCGCGGCATCGGTCTGGATGTAGTTCGTAAAGGTGTTGCCCGAGCCGCGGGTCTCGGGGTTGCGACCCAGACCCGAGACGATGCCCTCGCTCATCGAGAATTTGAAGTTAAAGGGCGAGCCGAAGGCGAAGACGCGTTCGCCGATATTCACGCGCTCGCCCGTCGCCCGGCGCACGGGGATCAGCCCGACACCCGGCTCGACCTGCACGACGGCGATATCCGTAAAGGTGTCGGAGGCGACGAGCTTGCCCATCATCGTGCGCCCGTCGGCGAACTCGACGCGGATCGAATTGGCGCGGCTGACGACGTGGGCGTTGGTGACGATGTGCCCCTGGGTGTCGTACACCCAGCCGGCTCCGGAGGAGCCGATGCCACCGGACCAGGAATCCGGGTCGCTGATGCCGACCTCGATGTGCACGATCGAGGGATTGACCGAAGCGGCGACATTGGTGACCGCCCGGTCGATGCGTGCCAGGATGTCGTCGGAATCGAGCGACTGACGGGCGAGCATCACCTCGGCGGTGGTGCTGGCAAAGATCATCTGGCGGACCGCAGCCGGGCCGGCAAACAGGATCGCCGCGGCGGCGAGAAAGACAACCAGAGCTGGGCCGATCGCGACAAACTTCCGCATGGAGCTCTACCTCCAAAGCCCGGTCTGCCCCGCAGCAGCCGAGTCCGAACATTTCTACCGGCTCGCCGACCCGGGGCTCCACCCGGCTCGGCTGTGCCCTTCTTGGGATCGGCACTCTCGTGGGTTCGCCCGATCGGTCGATCCGGTTGCGATCCCGCTTGAGACGCTTCTGCCCTGCTGACCGGCGCCAACGGGCGCTGGCTGCAGTCTATCGGACGCCGGGGGCCTCGTCAGAGACACCGCTAGCGGCTGTAGAAGCGGTCCACCTCGCCGTCGAGCATCGAATAGCCCTGGCCCCCGATGTCCCGGTGGGACACTCTCTTGACCCAATCAGCGGCGGCTTTCTGGAATTCGATCCCCAGCGAGGCCGATCGCTCGGCGAACCTCGGCGGAGCGTCGGTCATTCCCACCAGGTCCTGCACCACAAGGATCTGCCCGTGGCAAGCCGGGCCCGCGCCGATCCCGATGAGAGGCACGCTCGTTTCGCGGAGCACGCGCTCGGTCACCTCGGGTGGGACGGCTTCGATCAGGAGCAGCAATGCGCCAGCCTGCTCGAGGGCGATCGCGTCGGCGACGATCTGCTCGGCATCCTTGGCGATCCGCCCAGCCGAGCCGTAGCCGCCTGCGAGGGCCGCCGTCGACGGACGCGCGCCCACGTGCGCACAGACCGGGATGCCCGAGCGCGTCATGCGCTCGACCAGGCCCGCGAAGCTCTCGTCGGCTTCGAGTTTCACGCAGTCGGCTTTGCCCTCGACCATGAACCGCCCCGCGTTGACCATCGCCTGGTCCTCGCCCGCCTGGTAGCTCATAAATGGCATATCCGCCATCACGAGCGCCTTCGAAGCGCCCCGGCGCACGGCGGCGGTCAGCATGATCGCAAAGTCCAGGGGCATCTCGATCGTGCGATCAAAGCCCAGGATCACCTCGGCGGCGCTGTCGCCCACGAGCAGCACAGGCACACCGGCTCGCTCGAGCCAGCGCGCGGTCGTCGCGTCGTAGGCGGTCAGGCACGCGAACGGCTCGCCCGCCTCGGCCCACTTGCGGAGGGTGCGCAGCGTGACACGCCGGGCGAGCGCCTCGCCCATCGTGTTCTTCGGTGTTGATTCTGAGCCCACGGCGGCAATCTCAACTGGTTCGCGTCGATCGGATGTCGTGCGATTCATCGACTATTCTAGGGGTGTGATGCCGACCACGCTCCGACTTATCAAGCCCGACGACCACTCGGCATCCGGTGCGTCTCTCCGGACACGCCAGATCGGTGCGAAGGAGCAGAATGGCGTGCTGGGGCGCCTGAATCGCTTTCTCGAGGCCCGCCCGGCTGATTTGAAGAATCGACCGATCCGGGTGCTCGACCTCTCCCCGGTCGGGGTCTCGATCGCCTCGTCGCTCAGAGATCCTGAGATCGCGGTCACACGCCTCGCCGAGAGCGAGGTCGCAGGCGAATTGATGCGTGAGCGAGATCCGGAGGCGGCTGTCCTCGTTTCCACGCTCGATCAGCTCCAGTCGGTGTGCGAGACCGGTGCATTCGAAGTTGTGCACACGGCTCTTGTGCTCGGTTCACGCCGGGAGCTGCCCATGATGACCGCGCTTGCTCAGCTGGCCCGCGCGGCCGGCGGCGGGTTTGTCTGGACCGATCGCGTCAGGCAGGCGCTCCCGCTGAGAGCCAGGCGCGTGCGAGACCTTGCCTCACGCGTGGATCTCGGATTCTGTTCGCACAAAAAGCCGATCGCATCGCCTCTGTTCACGCTCTCGGGCTGGCGCCCTCTGATCTAGATCACACGAAGCGGGCGCGGTGGCGCTCGATGATCAGCCTGAACGGCGTGTCGTCGGATGGGGGCTCGCTGACATCCGGTTCGAACGAACCGCCAAGGATGAGCGCCCCCTCGCGCGGGAACATGTACCGGTAGCCGTCGTGGTAGATGTAACCCAGATCCTGCGGCTTCATGTGCACGAGCAGGCCCCTTGCCGGGTACATGGCATCGTCGTCAAAGATCGCCTTGCTGCCCATCGCAAGCGAGTTGACGAGCACGGCCTCGCTGAGCGCACCGACGTCCGCGAGCGAAGCGATCGCGTGCGTGACGATCTGCCCGCCGAGCGATTCGACCTCTGTGCGCAGCGTGGTCAGATAGCGCGGTGTGTCGATGAATATCGTGCGGAAGACACGCCCCTCGCCCAATCCCGGGACCGTGGGATCCGCGGTGGTCATCGGCCTTGGCGGGCTGATGACCCCCGATTCGAAGTACTCCTCGTGGAACTCGGAATAGATCGGCTCGTAGACAGGCAGCTCGCGGACGCCCCACTTCTTCGCATCCAGCTCGGTCAGCAGCTTGTGTGATCGACGGAGTAGTTCGTTGAACCGATCGCGAACCGGGCCCGGCGCCGGGAAGTCGATGCCCGTGGGCAGCCAGAGCGCGCCGGCGATGTTGCTGACGGTCTCGAGCGCAAAGCTCTGGGCGTAGATCCGCACTCGGTAGCCCGCACTGAGCAGCGCCAGCGCCGCTGTCAAACCGGTCACGCCGCCCCCGAGCACCCCGATCGTCTCACCGGGCTGTGCGTGCGGGGCGACCAGCTTTGCAACCTGCTCGGCGCACCCGAGCCCGAGCGTGACGCCGCAACCGCCGTGCCCGTAGTTGTGCACGATGTGTTTGCCCGCGGCCTTGTCTTCTTCCAGTCGCAGCCCGCCCTTTCGGCACGGGCGCACGCCGCAAACGAAGCGGAGGATCATCTCTTCGGAGAGGTCTGGGGTGGGGAGTGTCTTGCTCACGGGTAACGCTAGGTCGATGTGTCAGCCGAGTTCTTTGACCGCCGCCAGCACCTCGTCGGCGTGACCGGTCACGCTCACCTTGTCCCAGCGCCGGGCGACCTTGCCGCCGGGCGCGATGAGATACGTCGTGCGGACGATGCCCATGTACTTGCGCCCGTACATGGATTTCTCTGCCCAGACGCCGTACTTCTGGCAGATCTCGGGGTCGGGCTTGCCCGCGTCGTTCTCGCGATCGTCCGCGAGCAACGGGAAGTTGACGCTCTGGGCATCAGCGAACTTGCGTTTGCTTTTCTCGCCCAGGATGCTGATGCCAAGCACCTGCGCCTTGGATCGTTTGAATCTGGGCAGCAGATCGCGGAAGTTGCACACCTCGGTCGTGCAGTCCTTGGTCATGTCCTTCGGGTAGAAGGCGAGCACGACGGGCCTGTCCGCGTAATCGCTCAGGCGGTGGAGCTTGCCGCTCTGGTCGGTGAGTGCGAACGCGGGGGCTTTCTTTCCGGGGTCGATGAGCGGCATCTGGCTCCTTTCTTCGGATCGTGCCCGAGTGTACCCCCCGCGGTGACCGATACACTCTGGCCCCATGAGCGACGAGCCCGCACCAACTTCTGAGGCAGCATCGAAGCCCAGCCACGCCGAGATCCGGCGCCTGCTCGCGGATCTGCCCCGGATTCGCACGCCTCTTGCAGCCGATGAGATCGCCGGGCGAGCCGCCCGACAGAGCGAGCGAGGCAAGCTGCCCGGATTCAAGCCCAATCCCGCAGACGGCCTATTCGAGTGCGCAGCCTTTGGCAACCCGTTCGACTACCGGCTCGTCGCGACGCATGAATCGGACGAGCTGCGGTTTCACGCCAAAATCAAGCGTCGCTCGCCCACGATCTTCTGGGTGGTCATGGCGTTGACCGTCTGGCCAGGCGTGATCTTCACCGACTCGCTGCTCAACACATGGTTCGGGTGGTATCCCAACGAGACGTGGATCACCTACGCGTGGTACATCCCGCTGACGCTGCTCCCACTGCCCTGGCTGCACAAGGCGGTCATGAACCGCACGCGCACCGCAGCCCTCGTCCACGCGCACGAGCAGATTCAGCGGCTCGCCGGCGCGATGGATGGCGAGATCGTTGAGTAACCACAATCATGTGGCGGAGGCTTCCAGCCTCCGCTGCAATGCAAAAAAATGGCGGAGGCTGGAAGCCTCCGCCACTGAGTCCGATTGAAAGTGAGTCTTACTTGATGTCCTTGCCCTCGACAACATCGGTAAAGGGCGGCGCCTCGTGCGGGTGGCCTTCGCCGCTGTCCATGCGCTTGAAGTAGCCGTGGTACGCCTTCATGGACTGTCGCCCAAAGACGAGCATGATCGGGATGTTCACCACGAGCATGACACCGAGGCCCAGCGTCGTCCACATATCAAGCTCGGTGTCGGTGCCGATGAGTGCCTTCTTTTCCGGTCCGAACATGGGCATCGCCAGAACCGTGGTCAGCAGGATGAGCACGCAATAGACGAGCTTGTAGATCAGCACGGCAGGCTTGGAAATTTTTTCGCCATGGGTGCCGAAGAAGTAGTAGACGCCCTGCTCGCCGTAGTACGACCACGAGATCATGGTCGAGAGCGCAAAGAGCCAGGCTGCAAAGGGCACAAGGTACTTGCCAAGACCGGGCGTGACCCGGTCGAATGCGTACGCGGTCATGGAAGCGCCCGCGTAATCGCCGAAGATGCTCAGATCGGGCGAGCCGTCCGCGTTCGTGCGCAGGACGGGCTTCGTAACCGATTCGATCGTGTTCCATGAGGCCACGCTCATGCCGGCCTGGTCCTTGGTGACACGAGCCGTGATTTTCCGGAGCGCCCGCCCGGTATCGGGATTGGGATCGCCCTCGACAACGAAGAAGACGGTCTCGTCGAGACGCCAGCCGTCGTCGATTGCCTTGGTCATCCGGATCTTGCGGGCCTCATCGGTCATCGGAGGCAGAGGCGTGGTCTCGAGCGTCCACATGTTTGTGAGAGCCGCCCCGCTTGCGTCGGTGGCCTGAACAATCCGCACGCTCTCGGGCGAGGGGAAGCTGGCTTCACCCGCCCGGTTGTACGCACCGCTGGAGAAGATCACCAGCGCGGTCAGCGTGCAGACGACGATGGTGTCGATGAAGGGCTCAAGCCCGGCAACCACGCCCTCGCGGACGGGCTCGTCGGTCTTGGCCGCCGAGTGAGCGATGGGCGAGGAGCCCTGGCCCGCTTCCGAGCTGAAGAGGGCCCGCTTGACACCCCACATGGCTGCGTAGGCGAACGTGCCGCCAAGGAACGCACCCTCGGGCGCGGCGTTGGAACCGCCGAGCCAGGTTGGCAGCCCGCTCTTGACGATCATCCCGAGCATCGAGGGGATCTGATCGATGTTGAGAATCAGTACGTAAGCCGCGGCGATCATGTAGGTCACGCACATGAAGGGAACGATGCGCCCGGCGACCGCGCCGATGCGCTTGATGCCGCCGATGATCACAAGCCCGACCACCACGGCAAGGATGATGCCCGTGACGACCTGGGGGACCTGGTAGTACGTGAATGTGATGTCTGCGACGTTCCAGGCCTGGAACATGTTGCCGCCGGTGATCGCCGAGATGATGAGCGTCACGACGAAGAGGCCACCGACGATGGTGCCGATCGGGGCGAGGCCCCACTTGGCGAAGCCCTTTTTCACGACGAACATGGGACCGCCGTGCGGGTTGTCCGGGTCGTCGGTGTTGCGGTAGAGCATGGACTGGGTGACCTCGGTCATCTTGAGGGCCATGCCCAGGATGCCGATGATCCACATCCAGAAGATCGCGCCGGGTCCACCGAGCGCCACGGCGACCGCAACACCCGCGATGTTCCCGAGACCAACGGTCGCCGAGAGGGCAGCCGAGAGCGCCTGGAAGTGGTTGATCGCACCCGGGTCGTTCTTGTCGTCGTACTTGCCGCGGACGACTGAGATGCCGTGGGTGAGCGCGCGGTACTGCCCGAACCCGGACCAGACGGTAAAGAGCACACCCGTAAAGAGCAGCGCGTACACCGTGTAGTTCGAGAAGAGGATGCCGTTAATAGACTCGATGAAGCCGTTCATATTTTCTATACCTGTTCCGTGTTTGGAAATTGGTCAGTTGGCCCGAGCGCGGTGATCCCGCCAATGAGCCGGGATCATCCCCGATTCTGCGCGATCCTGCAACATCGGCAGAACTCGCTACCCTGAATCCCGTGTGGTGCATCGACCAGATTGCCGATCTGATGGCAGAATCCGTCCGGCTGGAGAACCTCCGCCGGCGGGCCGAGGATGCTGTCACGGGGATCGATGCCCTCGATGAGACGCAGATCCATCCGCTTCTGGCCGCTCATTTTGCCGATTCCGGCCTGGGCGTCCTCCGGGAGCGAGCGTTCCCAACACCAAAGAGAGCCCGCCCGAGGGACTCCGAACGCGAGCGATGCGACCTCGTCCTGACCCACGACCCGTCGGGCATCCTCGTCGACCCGGTCGAGGTTGATCGGCGTCAGCACGAGCTGGAGGGCACGCTCTTCGAGCCCTTCGCCCAGCGAGCCGCGGCTCTGGTCGGGACACTGCCCGAGGACGCCCTCTGGATCGAGCTGAAGGTCTGCGGGCAGTACGAATTTGTCTCGGGCGTGCCCTGCCCGAACACCGCTTACACCACCGGCGTCATCCGCGGGCCCGCGGTCGATATCCGCAAGCTCGCCCGAGAGAGAGCGATCCGGTTTGCGGCCTCGGCGCTGATCCTCTTTGCCCAGGACGAGCCCACCGCAAGACACGACCTGCAGATCGCGGCCCATAAATGGCTCGATCAGTCGCTGCCCATCCGAGAGCCGATCGTGCGCACGGTGCCCATCGACGATCGCATCGGGAACACCGTCGCGGCGATCTGCCTCACGCCCGTGCGTTCCGAAGCGAACGACTAGGCCGGAGCCTGGATGCGCAGCCCCGCCACCCGTTCGATCGCGTCGGCTGCGTGCGTGGACGCGTCCATGTGCGCGAACCGCTCGACCACGTTGCCAAGCTCCTGACGCTGCTGCTCGGCGAGCGATTCGTCCTCGATCAGTCGCGTGGCTTCCTGCACGATCGGCTCGGCGTCTCCGAAGTGAGGCACCAGCTCGGGCACGATTGCGCGACCGGCGATCAGGTTGGGCAGCGTAAAGAACGGGGCCGTCAGGATCCAGCGCCCGATCAGCTCGAAGAACAGGCGGTCGGTCTTGTAGACGATGACCATGGGCTTTTTCTGGCGTGCGATCTGGAGCGTAACGGTGCCGCTGACGACGAGCGCCAGATCGCACCATTTCACGACGGCATCCGTCGAGCGGATCTCCATGCTGAGCCCGTCGGGCCAGCCGCCCAGGCGCTCCGCGGTCTCGCGCAGGTTCGCGGCGACCTCGGGTGTCGTCGCGGCCACGACGCCTGCGGTCTCCGGGCGGTCGCTTCTGAGTCGACGGAAACTCTCGAGCAGGAGCGGGAAGTTGTTCGAGTGCTCCTTGGGACGCGAGCCCGGCAAGAGCGCGATCCTGGGCGAGCCCTTGGGCATTCTCGCTGCAGCTGCCTCGAGCGCTTCGTGATCAAGGGGCACATCGAAGAGCGGGTGCCCGACGTACTTGGCGGGCACGTTCTTGCCCTCGAACCACTTCTCTTCGAAGGGGAGCAGGCACAGCACCATGTCCGTCAGACGGCGCAGCTTCTTGACCCGCCATTTGCCCCACGCCCAGACCTGCGGCGCCACGAGGTGCACCACGCGGATCCCGCGCTTCTTGGCGAGCTTGCAGATGGGGAAGTTGGCCGCGGGCGAATCGACGGCAACGAACGCCGCGATCGGGTTGCGGTCCAGCCAGGCCTCGATGCGCTCGTTGATGCGTCGGTGCTCCTGGATCTTGGCCATGCCCGGCATGCCCATCACGGCGTCACGCCCGGTCTGCTCGATGACTTCCGCGCCAGCGGCAGCCATCTTGGGCCCGCCCCAGGCGTAGATCTTCAGGTCCGGGTGTCGCTTGATCAGCTCAGCGATCACGGTCGATGCGTGGTCATCGCCCGAGGGCTCGAACGAGCAAAAGAGCAGCGCGCGCGGACGACCCGCGGACGGGGAGGCGGTCTCGGTCGGGATGGGCGCGCTGGTGACCTGCGGCATCGTGCTGGACGAAAGCCCCGGGGCGGGGTTCAGTCAACCTGGGCAAGCTTTGAGCGGCTCAGAACCCCGCTGAGGCGAGCCAGTCGGACGGATTCTGCTCCAATGCCGAGGCGATGAGCACCAGAGAATCGAGGCTGGGCAGGTGGGTGCCCCGTTCGATGGAGCTGAGCTGGCTCACGCTGACACTCGAGGATTCGGAGAGCTCCTTGAGCGTCCATCCCCGGTCGGCGCGAGCCAGACGGATCTGGCGCCCAAGCTCCGTCCGGAGCCGATCCTGCGGGCGAAGCCCGAGCCCGAATGTCTGCGCCGCCTGCTGGAGCACCGCATCGAGCTGGTCGGGCGAGAAGGGCTTGGCGAGGTAATCGAAGGCGTCTTTCTTGAATGTCTCGCGCATCGTGTCCATCGAGGGATAGCCCGTCACGACGATCACGCAGAGCCGGGGCCAGCGCTGGCGGAGCTGGGCGAGCACTTCCTGACCGGAATGGCGCCCCATGTTCATGTCCAGCAGCACGATGTCGGGCAGGGACTCTTCGTTGAGCTGCAGCAGCTCGTCGGGCTCCGTCGTCGTTCGGACGCGATGCCCCTTGTCCTCCAGAACAGCCGAGACGAATTCGAGGAAGTCGGCGTCATCGTCGAGCACCGAGACCTGCAGCGAGATCGCCGGGGTGTGTACCGAATCCTTGCGCTCAGACATGGCCATCCTCCCCGCCGCGTCGCCCCGGGACGTCGAGTCTACCGGGAGTGTCCTGGCTGGGTAGGGGCGCTCCGCGTTCACCGGGCGGGACTACGGGGACGATCACCTCGAAAACGGCACCGGGTCCGTCGGTGCGGTTGTGCGCCAGGATGAGCCCGCCGTGCTCGCGCACGATGCCCTCGGCGACCGCGAGTCCGAGCCCGGTTCCCTTGGCGTCGAGCCTTGATGAAGCAAACGGCTCAAAGAGCGACTCGATCAGCGCTGAGTCGATGCCGGTGCCGGTGTCGGAGACCTTGATGCTCAGCCACTCCGTGCCGTCGCGCTCGGAGAGCTCGCCCGAGATATCCACCCGCCCGGGCGCGCCGGTGCTCACCACCGCGTCCACGGCGTTTCGGATCAGATTCACAAAGACCTGCACCATCCGGTCGGTGTCGCAGGCAATCACGATCTGCTCGGAGACGCTGCTGGTCAGCTCGACCGACTTGGCTTCCCGGTCGAGCCTTACGAGCGTGATCGCTTCCTGAATCACGCCCGCGGGCTGAGCGGGCCTCGTCTCGGGCGGGCGGACGCGCGCAAAATCGAGCAGGCTCTCGCCCAGTCGTTCGAGACGACCCACGACGCGCAGGAGCAGGCGGGATTCGGCCTCGGTGAGCCCCTTGCCCCCGTTGGCATCGAGACGTTCGACGAGCCCCTTGACGACCGTCAGAGGCGTGTTGAGCTCGTGGGCGATGCCCGCCGAGAGCATGCCAAGGCTTGCCAGTCGGTCCGCATCCGCAAGGTTCCGCTTGGCGGTTTCGAGCAGATGGTTCTTGCGTTTCAGGTCCGCGGCGACGATCTCGAACCGACCCAACGCGTCGGCAAGATCTCGCTCGTGCTGACGCAGCGAACGCACGGTCTCGTTCCGCGAACGCATGATCGAACCCAGCTCGTCCGATGGGATCGAGCTCTCGTCGATGAGTTCGGCGCTCTCGTCTCCGTCCTGCACGGCCTGGTCGGCTTCGAGGAGGCGTGCGATCGGGCCGTAAACGTGCTGGGGGAGCACGAACAGCTCAAGGATCGCCGCGATCAGCCCGTACATTGCCAGGATCGCGACAACGGTGAACCCGTAGAGCTGGAGCACGGCACGCCTGGCGTCGGAGATGCGAGCCGTGACGACGGCGTACACCGGGGGCTGCTCAGGCATCGATGCCAGACGCTGTATTGCTGTAGCACCCAGAATGCCAGACTCACCGATCACGCCCTGACCCGAAGCCGCATCGGCATCGTCGACCTGTTCCTGGGTCAGGCCAAGGTCCGACGCAGTGCCCGTGCGAGCGGTCAGTCCCTCGATCGAGGCGATCGCCTCGGGCATCGCGCCTCCGGAATCAAACCAGCCCGACTCACCGAGGATGGTCAGAGCGACCCGGGCCTGATTGGTCTCGGCCTTTGAAACGACGTTCGAGGCCCCGGGCCTGAGCGTCACGAGCAGGATCGCCCCAAGAACCACGGAGAACCCCGTGTGCAGGATGATGAGCTTCTTTCGGATCCGCATCGCGCCGAGCAGGCCCAGACGCGCGGGCGGGTCGCCCGGTGCTGTTCTGGGTTCGCTCGCGTTCGTTGCCATGCCGGGGGCCCCTAGACTCGCCGCGTGCCGACCCCCCGAAGAAAGAGTGCGCCACGCCGCAGGATGCGAAACCATAACGCTCCTCCGGCGTCGGCGCGGGATCTCGTTGCTTTCGTGCTCACACAGCAGGCGGAGCGATTCCCAGAGATCGAGCCCGTCGAGCTGGACACATCGGCCCTGGACGATCGGGACGCGGCTCTGGCGCACGCGCTCTACGACGGGGTGATCAGGCGCTGGTTCACGCTCGAGTACCTGATCCAGTCTGGACTCAAGACCCAGTTCCGCGACCTCGAGCCGGCACTTCGGGCGGTGCTGCTGCTCGGGTCGGCCCAGCTGGTCCTGATGGACCGCATCCCGGCGCACGCGGCGATCAACGAGGCCGTCGAGTGGGCCAAGAAACGCATCAGGCCCGGCGCGGGCGCGATGGTCAACGCGGTGCTCCGCAGGGTCAGCGAATCGATCGGGCAGCGCACGGGCCCGTGGAGCGGGCAGATGGGCACGCTCCCGCTGGGTGACGGATCCAAGCAGCTCCACGGCATCTCGCTCCCCGAAGAGCCGACCCACAGGCTGGGCGTTGCGACGAGCATGCCCCGGGGCCTGCTCGAACGTCTCCTCGCTCAATACCCGATCGAGGACGTGCGGGCGATGTGCCTGCAGACACTCGCCAACCCGCCGACGGTGCTGTGCACTCGCTTTCTGCGCGAGGCGCTCCCGACAGGCTGGACGCAGCCGCATGAACGCGAGGGGCATGCGCTCTGGACCGGGCCGCGCGATGAGCTGGCCCCGCTGCTTGCGGAACGCCCCGACGTCTGGGCCCAGGATCCGGCTTCGAGCGAGGCGGTGCAGTCGGTCGCGCAACTCACGCCCAGACGAATCATCGATCTCTGCGCGGGCCAGGGCACCAAGACACGCCAGCTGGCGATGACCTTCCCAGAGGCGAAAGTCATCGCAACGGACGTGGACTCGGATCGCCATCGCACGCTGACGAAGGTGTTCGAGGGGCACGACCGTGTGCGCGTGGTCAGCATGGCCGAGATCCGACAGGGCGAGCGTGGGCGGGCGGATCTGGTGCTGCTGGACGTGCCCTGCTCGAACACGGGCGTGATGGGGCGACGCGTCGAGGCGCGGTACCGGGCGGACGCGTCGGCGATCAAGAGGCTGAGCCGAATCCAGCGCGAGATCCTCGAACTTGCGACGGAACTGCTGTCCGAGGGTGGTTCGATCTTGTATGCCACCTGCAGCGTTGATCGCGAAGAGAATCAGGAACAGGCGATCTGGGCTTCCGAACGCTTCGGGCTGGCGATCGGTCACGAGCGCCAGACGCTCCCGGCATCGAGTGGAACGCCCGAATCTTCGGTCGATGGTTCCTATAGCGTTCTGCTGGGACCCAAACCCGCGCGAGGCGGGTAGACTTCTCCCTCCAGAAGACCCCCACGCCGAGAGACCGAGGCCACCCGCATGAAACTGACGGACCTGATCACCCCGGAATGCATCATCGCGCCGCTGAAAGCGACCGAGAAGCACGAGGTCATCAATGAATTGGTCGAGGCGTTGGCAAGGGCCGGCCAGGTTTCGGACGCCTCGGCGCTCCAGGAAGCCGTCTGGACCCGCGAGCAGACGCGGACCACGGGCATCGGGCAGGGCCTTGCGATTCCCCACGGGAAGTCCGATGTGCTCAAAGACATGGCCATGGCGATCGGCAAGCCCGCCGAGCCGATCGATTTCGAATCGGTCGACGGCAAGCCCGTTCGACTAATCGTGCTGCTGGCCAGCAGACCCGATCAGGTCAGCGATCACATCCAGGCGCTGGCCAAGATCAGCAGGCTCCACATGGAAGCGGAGTTCCGCGAGAAGATCTACGCCGCCAATTCACCCGATGAGATCTACGAACTGCTCCAGAAGCACGCCTCAGCCTGATCGCCCTTTGCTGCTCTCTGTCGCCGCGGCCCCCACTGTTTCCAGCACCCCGAGCGCCCGGTCCGCGGATTTGCGGAAGTGGTTGTACGGAAAGAGCACACCCAGCGCGATCACGAGCCCGAACGCGGTCGTGTAGAGCGCCTCGCTGATGCCCACGGCCATCGCCGCGGTGTCGGTCACGCGCTCGGCGCTCCCGAGCAGCCCGAAGCTTTTGATGATCCCCGTGACCGTGCCCAGGATTCCGAGCATCGGGGCGGCTGTGATCGCGGTCGAAAGAAACGAGAGGTAGCGCTCGAGCTGGGGACGAACGCTCTCAGCGGCGGCAAACACGTGACTTTCGGCGATCTGGCCCTGGGCTGAGCTCTCAAGCAGGGCTGAAACAAACCGCCCGAGGAGCCCGGAGCCGGACTGGCGGGCGAGCAGGACCTCGTTGTTGGTCCGCAGAGCCTGAGAGATCAGCCGAACGCGATCGGCGCGGAGGGCCTTGCGGAGCGAGGCGAAATAGATGGCTCGCTCCAGGCAGAGTGCCAGCGAGACCACGCTCAGAGCGGACAAAGGCCAAGCCACCCAGCCCGATGCCTGGAAGAACTCGCCCGCGTGCTGGATCGCCCCGGCCATGGCTGGATCGTACTGTTCAAGCAATGCCCGGGCGAATCTCGCCCAAAGGCCTCTGCAAGGACCCTGCTATCCAAACGACGGATCACATCTCGGCGACTGTCACACGGATCGACGCGGAGCTGTCTCGGCTGATCGGGTCGGCGGGGCTCGGGGGCGATCTATCCGCGGGGCTCCGCGAGGCGATGCAGTACGCGGTGCTCGGGGGTGGCAAGCGTCTTCGCCCCGTGCTGACGTGCCTGGTGTGCGAAGCCGTGGGAGGCGATGCGAGTGTGTGCCTTTCCGCAGCGGCCTCGGTCGAACTCGTTCACGCATTCAGTCTCGTCCACGACGATCTGCCCGCGATGGATGACGATGACCTTCGGCGGGGCAGACCCACGCTGCACATTCACACGAACGAGGCGATGGCGATCCTTGCGGGCGACGCGCTCCTGAATCTTGCTTTCTCAGCGGTTCTTTCGATGGATGCTGCCGACGGCGTGCGCATTGCGCTCCTGCGTGAGCTGACACAAGGGTGCGCGGGGATGATCTCGGGGCAGGTGTTCGACACGATGCCAGAGCTCGATCCGGAGGCGAACGAACGCGCCAGGCTCGAACGCATTCACCGCAACAAGACCGGCGCGCTGATCCGCTCAGCGGCCCGGATGGGCGCGATCTGTGGCGGAGCGAACACCCTCCAGCTCGATGCCGTGTCCCGGTACGCCGACGCGGTCGGGCACATGTTCCAGGTCGTGGACGATCTCCTGGATATCGAGCAGAGCGCCGAGCAGACGGGCAAGCGGACGGGCAAGGACGCCAAGGCGGGCAAGCTGACGTACCCGGGACTGCTTGGCGTCAAGGGCACCCGGGAGGAGATCGATCGGCTCAGAGCCGAGGCCGATCGCGCGATCGAACCCCTCGGCGAACGGGGCGCCACACTCCGAGAGATCGCACAGGGGATGTCCAGACGCGACCGATAACCGGGCAGATACAGTGGCACGAGAGCCAAACGGCAGTGCTACAGTTCTTTCAGTAGGAATTGAAAGCGAATCGGGATTCCCTGGTTGACGAACAATGGGACGAGTCGCAACGAAGGTTTCGGGCCGGGGTGTCCAGAGAGCCGAGAGCAGAGAGATCCATGAAGCATCTTCCCAGCATCAAGACGCCCGCCGATCTGAAAAAGCTGCCGGTGAGCGCTCTGCCCGAGGTCGCTGCCGAGATCCGCGGGGCGATCATCGAACAGGTTTCAAGGTCGGGCGGGCATCTGGCGCCGAATCTTGGCGTGGTCGAGCTGACGCTCGCGATGCATTACGTGTTCGACTTCGGGCACGACCGCCTTCTCTTTGACGTCGGACACCAGTGCTACCCGCACAAGCTGATCACGGGCAGATACGAACTGCTAGGCAGGCTCCGCACGCGCGAGGGGATGTCGGGCTTCCCGGAGCCCAACGAATCGCCCTACGACCTGTTTAGCGTCGGTCACGCGGGCACGGGCATCTCGACCGCGGTCGGCATGGCCCGTGGCGATCGCCTGCGGGGCGAGTCCTTCGACAAAAAATCAAACCCCAGCGGCAGACGCGTGGTCTCGCTCATCGGCGACGCCTCGATCGTCAACGGCGTCGCGATGGAGGGGCTCAACAACGCGGGCACACTCAAGCGCCAGTTCCTGGTCGTCCTCAACGACAACGGGATGAGCATCGCCAAGCCCCAGGGCGCGATGGCGCAGTACTTCGACCGCGTGCGCCTGAGCCACACCTACACGGACTTCAAGAAGTCGGCGGGGAAGATCCTGGACAGCCTCCCGGGCGGTTCGCTCCTGCGGGACGCCTACCACCGCACGGGAGAAGCGACCAAGGCGATGATCGCGGAGAACTCGTGGTTCGAGCACTTCGGGCTGCTGACGGTCGGGCCGATCGACGGGCACAACCTGCCCGAGCTGATCGAGTTCCTGAGCGAGGCTCGCGAGTTCGAGCTGCCCATGGTGCTGCACGTCAAGACGACCAAGGGCAAGGGGCTCGATTTCGCCGAGAGCGACGCGACGAAGTTCCACTCGCCCAGCCCCTTTACGATGGACCGGGACGAGACGCTCGGCTGCCGGGTCGAGCTTCAGGGCAAAGGGCGCTCGTTTACGAGCGCGTTCGGCGAGGCGATGCACGAGATCCTGACGCGCGATGAGCGAGTGGTCGCCTGCACCGCGGCGATGCCCGACGGCACAGGGTTGACGAAGTCACTCAAGGACTTCCCGGAGCGCGTGTGGGACACGGGCATCTGCGAGAGCCACGCGATGGACATGATGGCGGGCCTGGCCAAGACGGGGTTCCGCCCCTTCTTTGCGGTCTACGCGACGTTCTTCCAGCGCGCGTTCGATCAGGCATTCCAGGAGGTCGCGCTGCAGGGCCTGCCCGTGCGCCTGTGCCTCGATCGCGCGGGCCTGGTCGGGGGCGACGGCGCGGTGCACCACGGCTTCTGCGACACGGCGCTCCTGCGCACGCTGCCCGAAGCGGTTGTCATGGCGGCGATCGATGAGCCGAGCCTCCTTGCTGCGCTCGAGTTCATGCGGACGTGGGACGAGAGCCTCTCGAGCGTGCGGTACCCGCGGGACGATGTGTCATCGAAGCTGAGCGAACAAACCTGCCCTTCGTTCGAGCTTGGCAAGGCTCGGAACCTGACGCCCGAGCTGGATATCGAGCGCGGCGACGAAGCGGACGCGGTCGTGCTCGCCTTTGGAACGCCGGCGATCGCCGCGGTGCATGCCGCCGACGAGCTGCGAGCGGACTGCAAAGTCGCGGTGTACGACGCGCGGTTTGCTAAGCCGATCGACGAGTCGCTCCTGCGTTCGGCGCTCAGGCGGGGCGTGCCGGTGCTGACGGTCGAGGAGCACAGCCCGATCGGCGGTTTCAACTCGGCGGTGCTTGAGTCGGCCTCGGACATGGGGCTGGACACTTCCGGCATCATGCGTGTCGCGATGCCCGACGCCTGGGTGCGTCAGGACGGACGCAGCAAGCAGCTGGCCGAGACGGGGCTCGACGCGGCGGGCATCAAGCGGGCCATCCTGACGCTCATCGATCGCGAGAGCGGAACAACGCGTGCGTCTGAGCAGGTTGAGCCCAAGGCAGCCAAGACGCCCGCGACGCGGTAAGCTCTGCGGCCTCCTGCCCCTGCCCGAGCACGAAAGGCGCCCAGATGCCCGAGACCCGGCGATCGACACTCCTGGTGGTCAATCCCGAGAAGCCCGACGCGGACAAAGCGGCGCACGAGCTGGCGGCATTGATCCAGACGCACGGCAAGCTCCTGACACAGATCCCCGCGGGCAACGATGGATTGCCCGCGATTGCCGATGAAGCGGACCTGATCGTTGTCGTGGGGGGCGACGGGACGCTGCTCGGCGAGGGGCGCCGGTTTGCGGGCAAGCCTGTGCCAGTCCTGGGTGTCAACGTCGGCAAGCTCGGGTTTCTGGCCGAGTTTGGTGTCTCTGAAGTGCGCAAACAGGCCGAGGAACTCTTTGGGCGGGGCACGCTCCGCACGCGGGAGGTCAGCCTTTTGCGCGCGCAGATCCGTCAGAGCGACGGCTCGCTCGAGCATGTCGGCGTCGCGATGAACGAGGCCGTGATCACAGCGGGCCCGCCCTACCGCGTCATCGAGCTGGCGATCCGGATCAACGGCTCGGTCGGGCCGGTCGTGCGGGGCGATGGGATCATCGTTTCGACCGCGGCCGGCTCGACGGCGTACAACGTCTCGGCCGGCGGGCCCATCGTCCACCCGCTCGTCGACACAACGATGATCACACCCATCGCGGCCCACTCGCTGGCTTTTCGCCCGATCGCAGTGCCGGGGACGAGCGCGATCGAGATCTCACCCATCCAGATCAACACCGAGAACGGGAGCGGGACGACGCTCGTGCTCGACGGGCAGATCCAGCGCCGCATCACGAGCCAGGAGCGTGTGCTCATCACGCGGAGCGCCGAGACGCTGCGCCTTGTCGTGAACCCAGCGGGCAACTACTGGCGGACGCTGGCGGACAAGCTGCACTGGGCCAAGCCGCCCTTGTCGATGAACAACCAGGACGACTGAGACGCTCAGCCCATCGCGGGGTCGCCCTGGGCCTTGAGCTCGGCGGGCTGGCGACCCAGGAGCTGGCGCAAGCCTGCGGACATGTCGATCACGAGCCCGAACATCAGGGGCACGAGCAGCAGTGTAAAGACGGTCGAGACGAGCAGGCCCCCGATGACAACGGAGCCAAGCCCGCGGTACATCTCCGAGCCCGAGCCGGGCATGAGCACGAGCGGGAGCATGCCGCCGACGGAGGTGAGCGTGCTCATGAAGATCGGTCGGACGCGGGTGCGGACGCTCTCGGCGATGGCATCGGCAGGCGACATCGGTGCGATGTCCGACTCGCCCTGTTCGGCAACTCCCCTCATGAAGTTGAGCGCCTGGTGCACGAGCAGGATCGCGTTGTTGACCACGACTCCGATCAGGATGACAAAGCCGAGCATTGTGAGCACGTCCAGCTGCTGGGTCGGCATGATCGGGTTGGCTGCGCTGGATTCGTGCACGAGGTACAGGCCCGCGAACCCCCCCACGACCGCCAGCGGGACGCTGAACATGATGACAAACGGATAGACGAAGCTCTCAAAGAGCGCGCACATGAGCAGGTAGACAACCACCAGCGACCAGATGAACTTGGCCATCATCAGCTGGGGCATCTCGGCGATGCCGAAGATGAGCAGGCCGATCGCGGCGAGCAGCACAAGGGCGCCGACGCCCCCATAACCGAACGCGGCTTTGCCCGAGGCGATCGAGCGGACAAACCCGTACGCAGCGGTGATGAATCCGAGCGCGATGAGCCCGTACGAGATGTAGTGAGCGGCGGAGGATGCGGCACTGAACGAAGCCGAGCCGTCGCCTTTGCCGAAGAGCGCGGTCTGGACTTCGTCGAGCTTGGCCGCGGTGCCTTCGAGCCGGACGCGCATCGTGCGGTCGATCAGGCCAGCCTCGCGGGCCGGGGCGATGAAGTCCTTCTGGATCTGCGCCATGACGTCCTGGACGGCTCTCCCGGGCGGGGGCGTGATGAGCAGTCGCACCGCGGAAAGCTCCTGGATGCGCTGGATCGACTGGGGCGCGACCGAGCCGTGCGCGGTGACGAGCGTGTCGAGCGGGACCACGGGTCCTGCGGGAGTGGCGACGGGGATCGTTGCCATCTGCTCGAGGTAGTCGAGCTGCCCGCCCGACGGGAGCACGACCATGTCAACGGCCTCGCCATTGAGGATGTAGTCGTCGACGAACGCGCCGTCGAAGAGGCCTCGCACGGCGATGCCGACGTCCAGCGGTCGCAACCCGAGCTCGCGTGCTTCGCGTGTGAGTTCGATCCGGTACTCGGGTTGACCGATGTTGTAATTGGAAGGCTCGGCGCGGACGCGACCGTAGCCGTAGTCCTCGTCGCCCGCGGCGGCGTTGAAAACCATCTCAGCCGCTTTGACCACGCGGGCCAGATCGGGGCCCATGATCTCCACGTCAACGGTGTTCCCGCCGCCGATGCCTCTGCCGAAGATAGAGGCCTGGCTTGCGCCGCCGTAGGTGTCTGGCAACCCGTTCATCGCGTTGGTGAGGAGCTGGCCCACCGGGATGACAATGCTCTCGTTGACGCTTGTGCCGCCGCAGAACATGAGATCACCGAATGCGCCGATGAAGAAGTTCTCGATCTCGACGGGCTCGTAGCTGAAGCTGTTCTCGCCCATGCCTGAGGAGATGGGCGCAAGCGTTGCGGGGTCGCTCTGCCCGACGAGGTAGGGCTTGACGTTTGCTTCGATGCGCTCGGCAAAGTCGATCTTTTCCTCGAGGCTCAGGCCGGGCGGGATGAGCAGGCCGCCGAACACAAGGTTCCGGTTGCCCGCGGGGAGATAGTCCATCGGCGGGATGAGCGCCTTGGCGGCCAGCAGGCTCGCGGCGGTCATGACGATGATGATCGCGGGGCGCAGCGTCCAGCCCAGCGCGCCCTTGTTGAGCGTGCGGACGAGGTTGCCGCCCAGCGAATTGACCTTCGAGAAAAGCGTGGCCAGGCCGAACATGCTCTCAAAGACCAGGCGGATTCTGCCCGGCTTCTTTGGGCGCGGGCGGAGCCAGCGGGAGCACGCAGCGGGGATGACGGTCATCGAAACGATGAGCGAGAGCGTGACCGACGCGACGATGGCGATCGAGATGTCACGGAAGAGCTGCCCCGCTTCTTCCTCGATCGTCAGCACGGGCACGAAGACCGCGGCGGTCGTCAGCGTCGAGGCAAGCACGGCGCCCCAGACCTCGCGTCCACCCTCGTAGGCGGCCCGCATGGGTGAGAGCCCGCCCTGGTATCGACGGAAAATGTTCTCGAGCACAACGATGGCGTTGTCCACCACCATGCCCACAGCGAATGCGATGCCCGCGAGCGAGATGACATTGAGCGTGCGCCCGAATGCCAGCAGCACGAGGAACGTGCCGATGACCGAGATCGGGATCGCCATCGCCACGATGCCGGTCATGACAAACGAGCGGAGGAAGATGAGCAGCACGATCGCGGCGATGCCGCCGCCCAGCCAGAGATTGGATGTGACGAGCTTGATCGAGGAATCGATGTAGGTCGTCTCGTCGTAGACCTGGCGGAGTCGGAGGTGCGGGCCGACCTCACCCGCGAGATTCGGCAGGACTTCGGCGCGGACATCGTCGAGTCTGATATGGACCTCTTCCATGACATCCATGACGTTGGCGCCGGACTGGCGGATGATGTTGATCGCGATGCTGGGGTAGCCGAACGAGCGGACGAACCCGCGCTGCTTGGTGTGCCCGATCTCGACGGTGGCGACATCGCGGACGTAGACGGGGCGACCGTCGCGGTTGGCGATCACGCTCTGGAGGACCTCTTCGGGTGTTTCGTACTGCCCGATGACGCGCACGCGATAGTCGCGCTTGCCCTCGCTGATCGTGCCCGCCGAGGTGTTGACATTTTCTCGGCGGAGCGCCTGGAGCAGGTCGTTGATGTTCAGCCCACGAAGCGCGAGCGCTTCGTTGTCGGCCAGCACGCGGACCTCGCGCTCGCGCCCGCCGTAGACGTTGACCTGCGCGACGCCGTCGATGCGCTCGAGGTAGGGGCGGACTTCCTTGTCGAGCGGATCGAAGAGCGTGGTGATGTCGAAATCGGGGTGACTGGCTTTGTACGCCGGGTCGACGTCGATGATGATCCAGGCGATCGCGTTCTCGGCGGCGCCGTCGGCGGCCTTGATCGTCGGCTCGGTCACCTCGTCGGGGTAGTCGGGCACCTGGCGGAGCGCGTCCGAGACTTCCTGGAGCGCCCGCGTGATGTCCGAGCCCAGGTAGAACTCCAGCACGATGTTCGAGGCGCCCTCCGAGGTGGTCGATCGCATCGTCTTGAGGTTGGAGATGTTCTTGAGACGCTCTTCCTGTTCCTTGGTGATCTCGTCGACGATCTCCTGCGGCGAGCGCCCGGGCCAGGCCGTGTCGACAGTGATCTGCGGGTAGTCGATCGAGGGCGTCAGCTGGATGGGGATCGCCGTCAGGCTGATCAGCCCGAACATGACGAGCAGCAACGCAGCGACAGTCACGCCGACGGGCCTGCTGATGGAGAGTCCGACAAAGTTCATGGGTGAGCTCCCCTGCTGGGACTACTGGGCCGAGGACGTCTCTTGCTTGGCGCGGTTCTCGCGGGAGGTGGCGCTGACGTCGATGAGGGGCTGGGTCGGGAACATACGCTCGTTGCCTTCGACGATGATGCGGTCACCGGACCGAATCCGACCGGGGCCGATCACCACGCGGTCGCCGATGACAAACTGCTTGGTGATGCGCGCGGGCATGGCGATTTCTTTGAACGGCGCGTCGGGCTGCTCGTTGGGGACCGCCATATAGACAAACTCGCCCGCGTCGTCGCGCATGATGGCGTCCTTGGAGATCGTGAGCATCTCCTCGCGAGCACCGGTTGGGATCATCGCCGTCACGCTCATGCCGGGCTGGAGGAGCATGCGATCGTTGGGCACCGCGATCCGCACGGGGAAGAGCCGGCTCTGCGGGTCGACCGCGGGCACGATCTGAGTGATGGTGCCAATCAGCTCGCCCTTGAACGCGGGGATCTGCACGCTGACCGAGTCGCCGACGGCGGACATCCGCTCGATCACGCTCTCGGGCACGTCCACCCAAGCTTCGATCGAGTCGACGGCGTAGAGCTCGCAGACCACGTCGCCGATGCTCAGCCACTGCCCCACCTCAGTGGCGGTGGACATGACCTTCGCGTTGAAGGGCGCACGGATGACCATGTCCTTGAGGCGCTGTTTGTCGAGCGCGAGGCGGGCCTGAGCGGCAACGACGTCGGCCTGGGCTCGCTGGAATCGAGCGGTCGCGGATGCCAGGTCGACCTTGGCATCCTCGAATTCCTGGTTGGAAGCCGACGAGCGCTCGACGAGCGATTGCACGCGGGCGAAGTCAAACTGCGCACGATCCAGCTCCGCCTGACGCTCCGCGACGCCTGCGCGGAGCGCGTCGAGGTTGGCTTCGGCGCTGGCAACGGTCAGCTCGGCCAGGATCGGATCGAGCCTGGCGATGATCTGGCCCATCTCGACCTCGTCGCCCGCGCGGACCAGGAGGCTCTGCACCTGGCCCTCCTCCCGGGCAGCAAGGCGTGAACGCTGGAGGGCGCGGAGCTCCCCGGTGACGCGGCGCAGACGCTCGACGGATTCGAGGCGGGCCTCGTCGAAAACGACGTTCGCGGGAGGCTGCGCGCGGGCCACAGACGCGAGCAGGACAAGGCAGGTCAGGATCAGGCTTCTCACTGTGCGTGCTCCACTTTGCTGTCGGTTGGGGCTGCCGACATGTTGTCGATCAGATGCTGGAGGTCTCGACCGATGCGATCGGTGTCATTCTGGTTCAGCCCGGCGAGCAGGCGCCCTTCCACCCGGGTCGCGATCGCGTCTGTGCGGGCCAGGGTCTCGCGTCCTTCGTCCGTGAGCCTTACATATACCGATCTTCCCCCGCCTGGTTTCGAATGTCGAGTGACGAATCCCTCTGATTCCATGAGGGCGACCATCCGGCTGACCGCCTGGGGGCTCAGCATGGATCGTTCACTGAGCTGACCGATGGTGGGCTCGCCTTCCTCGGCGCCGATCGCGCAGAGCAGGAGCCATTTGGAGGTTGTCAGCCCGATCTCCTGTGCGACCACGTCACACTCGCGCATGAGCATGTGAAAGAGCACGTAGATCAGGCGACCAAGACACGCCTCGCGCCCTGAGCAAGATGGATCATGGCTCGGCTGGGAACTCATGAGCAAACCGTAGGCGGCATCCAGATCAAATCAACAGGTTGAATCACGACTTCATCGGATCGCAGCACCGCGTCGCGGGTCCGGTACGATCTCCCGAGCGTCCGGTCTTGGGCGCCATTTCACCGACTAGGGATCGACACCATGGATTTGCCAAGCTTTCAGCGTCTCGCTTCTGCCGCTTTGATGCTCGCGGTTGGTGGGTGCTCCTCGCCCACGCTGACGCACGCCCCTGCGGAGCCCTCAACGAGCATCACCAACGTGCAGCGGGCGATGCCCTACCAGCCCTCGGGCGGGCCGCTGGACGCGCTCCAGCCCAAGAAAGAGACGGGGATCGATCGGTTCCTGAGCAAGTACCCCGAGGCGGACGGGCGGGGCATCGTGGTCGCGATTTTCGACACCGGAGTCGACCCCGGTGCGCCGGGCCTCCAGCTGACCAGCGATGGCAAGCCCAAGATCATCGACGTGGTCGATGGCACAGGCTCGGGCGATGTGGACACCTCCACCATCGTCAAGGTCGGCGACGAGGGCACATTCGAGGGACTCTCGGGGCGGGCGCTGACTCCGAACCCGAATTGGAACAACCCCACGGGCGAGTTCCGCGTGGGGCTCAAGCCTGCCAGCGAGCTCTACCCGCGCGGCCTCGACGGGCGCATGGCGCGCGAGCGGCGCAAGGACTGGGACCAGGCACAGCGGGTGCTCACCGAGAAGCTCGACCGGGAGCTCGCGACCTTCGACAAGGCCAACCCCAAGCCGGACGAGGAGCAGTTCAAGGTCCGCGAGGATCTGGTTGCCCGGATCGACCAGCTCAAGGCGATGCAGGGCGGCTTCGACGACCCCGGTCCGATCTACGACTGTGTCGTCTTTCACGACGGCACTACATGGCGCGCGGCGATCGACACGGACGGCGACAAAGACTTCAGCGACGAGAAGGCACTGACCAACTTCCGCGATGAACGCGAGTATGGAACGTTCAGCGATGTGGATCTCCTGAATTACGCGCTCAATATCTATGGAGAAGGCGACGTGCTCTCGATCGTCGCAGACGCGGGCGCGCACGGCACGCACGTGGCGGGCATCGTCGCGGCCAACTTCCCCGATCAGCCCGAGCTGAACGGGATGGCGCCGGGGGCGCAGATCGTTGCCGTCAAAATCGGAGACACACGCCTCGGGTCCAGCTCGGTCGGCACGGGCGTGACGCGCGGGTACACCGCGGTGCTGCAGAACAAGTGCGACGTGATCAACATGTCCTACGGCGGCGCGGACGCGTTCCCTGACACACGCTACCGCAACGGGCAGCTTGTCACCGAGATCGTCAACAAGCACGGCGTGATCTTCGTCAGCTCCGCAGGCAACGATGGGCCGGCGTTCTCGACCGTGGGCGGCCCGGGCGGCACGACGAGCGCTCTGATCGGCGTTGGCGCAGCGATCTCTCCCGAGATGATGAAGGCCCAGTACGCACTCCGTGAGACGCAGACCGGGCAGATCCAATACCCGTGGTCCAGCCGCGGGCCGACGCTCGACGGCGACCTGGGTGTCGATGTCACCGCGCCGGGCGGGGCGATCGCCCCGGTCCCCAACTGGACGCTCCAGAAAAGCCAGCTGATGAACGGGACATCGATGAGCTCGCCCAACACCGCGGGCGGGATTGCGCTGGTCCTCAGCAAGCTCAAGCAGGACGAGATCGAGTACACCCCCCACTCCGTCAAGAGAGCCCTCTTCAACACCGCGGTCCTGATGCCCGGTCAGTCGCGCTGGACGCAGGGCAACGGCATGATCCAGATCGATTCCGCGTACGAGCACCTCGTCAACTATGAGGAGGGCGACGACCGCGACGTCTTCTATTCGATCAGGGGGCCGGACGGGGAGCGCGGCGTCTACCTGCGCGAGCCCTACGAGAACAATGAGGCGCTGGAGCAGCGGATCTCGATCGACGTGAACTTCCACGAAGATGCGCCCAGCCGCAAGAAGGTGGACACCGAGGTGCGACTGGCGCTCTCGGCGAGCGAGCCCTGGGTCCAGGTGACGGACTTTGTGAATCTGACCGCGGGCGGAAAGACAACGGACATCCGCGTCGACCCGACGGGCCTCGGCGCGGGCGCGCACTTTGCCGAGATCCTGGCGATGGACGCCGACCGACCGGAGCGAGGCCCGATCGCTCGCTACCCGATCACGGTCATGAAGGGCCTTCAGATCGGCGCGGAGACGGACTACACCTGGAAAGAACGCGTGGATTCCAAGCCGGGCGATCTGAAGAAGTGGTTCTTCTCCGTGCCCGAGGGCACCGCGTGGATGGATCTCTTGATCCGCCGAATCGACAAGGACACATCCAGACTGCTCGTTGTGCAGGCGCTCGAGCTGCTCGACGACAAGGCGAATAACACACGCAAGATCGACGAATGGGTGCGCTTCGACGACAGCGACGAGGAGATCTTCTCGCTCGCCCTCGAGGGCGGGCGCACGGTCGAGCTGGCGGTGGCGCAGAACTGGTCGAGCCTCGGTTCGGGTGAATTCGAGTTTGAGGTGCGATTCAGGGGCCTGCGTCCGGAGCCCTCGCAGCTGCTCATCCAGGGCGCCACGCTCGTCACTCGGTTCGATATCCACTCACCCCTGCGCGACACCGTGGCGAGCCCGTCTGGATCGCTCACGCACGTCAACCGCTCCTTCCGCCCGAAGGACTGGACCATCCGGGCGCTCGACCCGGTGCGCGACCGTCTGAGCGATGATCGCCAGATGCACGAGATCGTCGTGGAGTACGCGGTCAGCGTTCCAAAGGATCTCGAGGCGAATGTCAACCCGGCGGTGTCGCTTGTGCCGCACGCGTGGGAGATCTACGAGTCGTTCCTCTGGACGATCACCAACGAGGACGGCCAGGTAATGTCCACGAACGCAGGCGAGGACGTCGACGTCGAACTCGACGAGGGCGACTACACTCTCAGGCTCCATGTGCGCCACGACGACCCTTCCGAGCTTGAGATCCTGCAAGACGCCCCGCTGCTCGTGGCGTACAAGCTCCCGAGCGCCGTGAAGCTGGCGTTTGCATCGACACCCGACGCGGCGATGGCCGGGCGAGGCAACTTCGGCTCGCCCGAGATCGAGGCACACAGCTCGGTCCCCTGCTACGTCGCGACCCCCATATCCAAAAGCCTGCCCGACTTTGTCGACGAGGGCGACGTTCTCGTCGGATCGTTCACGCTCGGGGGCGAGACCGAGCTTGCGGGCAGCTCGACACGCCCGGGCGGCTGGCCCGTTGCGATGAACATCATCGCCAAGCCCGCAGACAAACCCAAGGTCGAGGCCGCCACGAGCGACGACGACGACGAGGCAAAGCCCTCGGCAATCGATAAGCTCCGCGAGGACATCCGCGATCTGAAGGTCGAGCGTCTGGCCGATCTGATGACGGAAGAGGACGCCGAGGCATTCGACGCGCTCGCCAACGAGGTGCTCGCGGAGGAGCCAAACTACCTGCCCGTGCTGGTCAAGCAGATGGAGCGCGCAGTCAAGCTGGAGAAAGACTCGGATGCGCGGATCGCATCGGCCCAGGCGGTTCTGAGCCAGATCAACGAGGACGCAGTCGCGGCGTACTTCGGCAAGAACCACGACAAGGACAGCGAAGGCTTTGACAAGGACACCGACGAAGAGATGAAGGCGCACAAGGACGCGATCATCGGTGCTCGCGCCCAGATCGCAGAGGCGATCGGCGACGAGGCCACCTCAGACAACGCCGAGTCGGTCAAAGCCTTCGAGAAGGCCATCGATGAGCTTGCGGTCTGGGCCTCGGTTGACAGCGACGACTACTTCGAGCTTCGACTGAAGCGAGAATCGCTGCACAGCAGGCACGGGGTGGCTCTGTCGATGCTCTCAGAGAAGCTCGGCGAGGAGCCGGACAAAGACCTGTACGAGCAGCGGATCGAGCTGCTCGAAACGCTCGGCTGGGACAAGTGGGCCGAGCACGAGAGGGCGATGATGCTCGTTCGGTACCCGAAGCAGAGCCAGATCTTCTGAGCCCGTGATCTGGAAAAACAATAAGGCCCGACCGGTTGCACACCGGCCGGGCCTGTTTCACTTTCGTGGGAGCGAGATCAGTACGCCCAGCTGAGCATGACGAAGTAATCGACGTCGCTCTTTTTGGTGGGACTCTCGGTGCCAGAGTCGTAGCGGTGCTCGATGCCCGCGCGGAAAGAGAGGTTCACTTCCGGATCGACGAGCAGCTCCCAAACCAGGCGCTCACGCGTGCGGACGTCCTGGATATCTTCGAGGCTCGGGTAGATGTCGATCTCGCCGACGATCTTCTGGCGCTCGGTGATCTGGTGAGAGCCGTACGCAGAGATGATGGCCTCCGCTCGCCAGTCGTCGTCTGAGCCACCGAATTCGCGGATGGCACCGACACCGACCTTGCCCGAGAGCTTTGTCTTCTCGTCGTCGATGAACACGCGACCCGGACCAGCGAATACCGAGAGCCGCTCGTCCCAGTCCTGGAATTCGTCGGACTCGATCTGGCCCCGCCCGAAGAGGAACCACTTGGAGTCCTCGAGCTTGAAATCGTTCTCGACGAGGAACTGGCCCTTGTTCTCGCTCTTTTCGCCGTCGTCTTTGGCGTACGAGTAGGTGCCCAGGAACCTGGAGAGGTTCTTGTCGGTCTCGCGTGCGCCGTCGACTTCACCCCGGAGATTGACGCGTTCGGTGTTCCCGCTCGATCCATAAAGCCCGAAGGCAACGTTCCCGCTCCAAGCGGTGAAGTAACCAGTCTCGGCTTCGATCGGCAGAGGGGGCGCTACCTCTTCGTCCTGACCAAGAGCACAGCCGCAGACGGCAAGGCTCGCAACAAACGCACAAAGCTGACTTGACATGCTTTCACTCCAATTTCAAGGCGCGCAGACTGGCGCCCTGTGTCGAAGGGAGCATGCTAGAACTGCCAGACGAGCTCGGCGCGGAGATCCAGATCGTTGCGTTCATTTGCATCGCTGATGCGTGTGTCGTAGCGGTTCTCAACGCCAAACCGGAGATTCAGGCCCGTTTCTTCGTCGATGACGAGGTCCCAGTTGGCCTTGGCGGTCACTCGGTATCGCTCAAGCCGTTCGATCTCCGGGTAGTAGTCCACATTCGCGGTGAGCTTCTGCTTGCTGTTGATTCTCTGCGACACGCTGAAGAAAAACGCCCCTTCGGGGACCCAGTCCTCACGGACGCTCCCGAATTCGCGAGTCGCGCTCATGCCAAGACGCATCAGCGCATCGGTTTTTTCGTCCTTGACGATCTGGTATCGACCTCCGCCAGCCAGGTTGAGGCGGTAGTCGTACGCGCGGAATTCATCGAGCTCCCCGGTCGCGCGGAGAAAGACGCCTGAGAAGCTGGTTTGGCTGGTCCCCCAGTCCTGGGTCAGCCCGTTGACCATGCGGTTCTCGCTCTCGACGTTGTTCGTCTCGGCGAACGCGTACTCGGTCCGGATCGAAGTTTTGTGCCCGTCGTAGCTCTTGTTGAGATCGATACCCCCCCGTACACGGGATCGCTCGACGGTCCCGGTCGAGAGATCCGAGCCGAAACGGACTTCTCCGCCCCATCCTTTGATGAGCTTCTCGATCCAGAGGGGCTCGGGTTCGACCGCAGGGCCCGCCTGGGCTTCTTTCTCGGCCTCGAGGGCCTCGTCGAGCGAGGGCAGGGGCTCGGTTTCCGGCTGGCTGCTGGGATCGGGGTCGGCAAAGCGGGCACGAGGGGCCGTCAGAATCCCTCCGGACACCACGGCTGCAGCGAGCGGGCCCTCGGGCCCCTCGTCGGCGTGGGTCTGTCCGGTGACCAGGATCATCAGGACAACCGACAGCGTCATCATGGCTAGAGAGAAGTGTCGGCCCAAAGCGACGGCGTCCTTACCCGGGGTTAGACTCTTGCCTGTTGAGTTTCTGCATCGGCAAAGCACGGCCGAACGCGGGAATGCCGGCGAATGGACACGCCGGTCTCGACTCGCCGATGATCCAACGAGATCACGAAAGGAACGGAAGCCACACGATGACCCAGGAACCAAGCTGCAATCGACGCAAGATCCTTGTTTCTGGCCTCCTCGCGGCCACGGGTCTTGTGCTGCCTTCGTGTGCCTCACGGCGCGGCTCCTCGACCGCAACGCTGCCAGGCCCTGCCTGGCCCCATGAGCGCAAGGTCGCGGTCAAGGCCGAGGCTGTCACAGCGCCCGCTGGCAAAGCCGAGGCGCTCGAGATCGGTCAGCTCCGTGTCATCCCAAGGACCGCCTGGACGCGTGAACGCCCCACCATCGGCGACACCAACCCCATGAACGGGATCAAGGCGATCACTGTCCACCACGACGGCATGCCCCCCGAGCACATCCGATCGCAGGGCGAGGCGGCAAGCCGACTCGAGCTGATCCGCGTCTCGCACGTTCAGTCGCGGGGCTGGGCCGACATCGGCTACCACCTGATCGTGGATCCGCAGGGTCGAATCTGGCAGGGGCGCCCGATGAACCTTCAGGGTGCGCACGTCAAGGATTACAACCCGAACAACCTCGGCGTACTCATGATGGGCAACTTCGAAGAGCAGCACCCGACCCGCGAGGCCCTTGCGACGCTCGATCAGCTGCTCGCACAGCAGGCGCAGTCCAACAGGGTCTCGCTCAACGCGATCCGCACGCACCAGGAATGGGCGAGCACCGCGTGCCCGGGTCGGCACCTGCAGGCCTACATGAATGCCACGCGTTCGGGTTCGGGGCGTCTGCGTTCGCTGCTCGTAAATAGCTGACCCCCTCGCGCGGCGCTTAGTCGCTCTCGTCTTCGGGCCTGGGCTCACGCTCACCGAAGATGGCCGAGCCGATGCGCACGATGTTGGCGCCCTCTTCGATGGCGACCTCAAAGTCGGAGGTCATCCCCATGCTCAGAATGTTGAAGTGATCGGCGCCGAATCCCTCGAGCTGCATGTCCTCGAAGAGCTCGCGGAGACGACGGAAGTGCGACCTCGAATCCTCGGGGTTCTCCGAGAGCGGGGCCATCGTCATCAGACCACGCACCCGGAGATGGGCCATCTCTTCCATGGCCTCAGCCAGCGGGACGCACGCGGGCAGCGGGCAGCCCGATTTGGATTCTTCGCCCGAGATGTTGACCTGAACGAGCACATCGATGGGCTCTTCGTTGCGCAGGCCGACCGCCTGGAGCTCCTCGGCGAGCCGGAGCGAATCGACCGAGTGCACGAGGCGCACAGCGTCCGCGATCTTGCGGGCTTTGTTGCGCTGCAGGTGCCCGATCATGTGCCAGCGCGCCGGGCCGGCATTGTCGTGACCGAGGGCGGACCGACGGCGGATGAACTCATCGATCATCGCGCTGCGCTGGAGAAGCTGGGGCACGCGGTTCTCGCCGAAATCCCGATGCCCGAGCTCGATCAGCTCGCGGACATCGTCCATCTCGGCGTACTTCGTGACGGCAACGAGGACGATCTCCTCGCTGGAGCGGCCTGCTCGCGCGGCCGCGGTCGAGATCCTCTCAAGGACCGCCTGGTATCGCTCTGCAAGTGTCATGGCTGTGTCGATCATCCCTGAGCTCCGCTCAAGTTCTGTCGGAATCAAACTCGGCATCCGTGCCGTGTATGACTCTACCTTATCCGACCGGCAGAATCGGCGCTCGATTTCTTCGGTTCCTTTCAAAGAAGTTCCCCCTGGCCCTACCGGGACATTGTGCGGTGATAATCGCTGTAGCTGTAGCCCGAACGATGTCCCCCGCCCGAATACTCCTGCGAGAACCTGAGGCCACTCAGATCAACCCCGTCCTGGCTGCCAAGGATCAGGATGCCGATGCCGACAGCTGCGATCAGCCCCAAGCCGAGTGTGATCGCGGCCGCGTCTCCGAGGTCTTCGTACCACTGACTCGAGCTGTAGTACTCCCCCACCGTTCGGTACCAACTGCAACCCGGCGCAAAGATCATCCAGAGCATCAGCCCCGGGACGATCGCGTTCTTTCTGTGAGCCATCGCGCCCATCACCGGTGCCAGCCCCCGTGATAGCCGTGCCCTGAGTGTCCGAAATGCCCGTGGTAGTGACCGTGTCCGCCCGAGCATGCTGCCAGGACAAAGACCGCGGCCGCGACGAGCACAACGCCCACGTCTTCATACCAATACGAATTCGAATAGCCGTGACCGCGATGTGTTGCGCACGCGGGGGCAAAGAGGACCGCCGCAGAGAGTGCCGATGCCAGGGCGAGCCTTCGGCCTTTGCTTGGATTCTTCATCGCTGCGCTCCGTGAGTGCGTGAATCAACGTTTGTTAGTGAAAGCTTACTAACGATACATCGGCCACGCAACTCCGATTCTGCACACGGGGCACATTTTTTGTCCGCATCGAGCCCGCTAGCATGATTGATGAGCAGCCAGAAGCCCCAAAATCGCCCTTTCGTCCTGATTATCCGCGATGGCTGGGGGACCAATCCATTCCCCGAACAGGCAAAGTGCGATGCGGTCGCGCTGGCCAAGACGCCCGTTGCTGATGCGCTGATGAGCCGGTACCCGTGGACGCTGATCAAAACGAGCGGCCTGGACGTCGGGCTGACCGAGGGCACGATGGGCAACTCGGAAGTCGGGCATCAGAACATCGGCGCAGGGCGCATTGTCGATCAGGACGCCGTGCGGATCAGCAAGGCGTGCGAGAACGACGAGCTCGACAGGATCGAGCCGCTGGTCAGGGCCATCAGCAAGGCTCGCGACGCGGGCAAGAGCGTGCACCTGATGGGGATCAACTCCGATGCGGGTGTGCACGGGCAGCTCGAGCATCTGTACGCGCTGTTGCGCCTGTGCAAAGCGCTGGGTCAGCAGAAGGTGTTCATCCACCTCTTTACCGACGGTCGCGATACGGGGCCCTTTACGGGCAAGGTGTTCGCTGAGCGCGTCGAGAAAGAAGCCGGCGCGATCGGCGTCGGGCGGATCGCCAGCGTGGTGGGCAGGTACTGGGCGATGGACCGCGACAACCGCTGGGAGCGCGTCAAGCGCGCGTACGACCTGCTCACAGGTCGGGCATCGGCGCCGAATTACCCCTCCGTTTCCGCCGCGTTGCAGCACGCGTACGACTCGCCTGCTCACGAGGGCCTGATCGGGGACGAGTTCGTCGAACCCTCGACGATCGGCGATGCCCTGGAAAGCCGGATTCGCTCGGGCGACGCAGTGATTTTCTACAACTACCGAGGGGACCGCCCGCGCGAGATCTGCTCGGCGTTTCTGCTGCCCGACTTTGACGGCTCGGACGAGCTCAAGCCCTCTCCCGATTCGGGACGAAAGGGCTTTGAAAGAGGCGAGAAACTCGACCTGCACTTTGTCCTGCTGACACCCTACTCGAAGCGCCTGGCGGAGCTTGCGGCGGTGGCGTTCCTCAAGCCTCCCAAGATGCCCATGATCGCGGGCGAGTACTTTGCCAGGCTCGGCCTCAGGCAGTTCCGATGCGCCGAAACCGAGAAGTACCCGCACGTGACGTTTTTCTTTAACGACTACCGCGACGAGCCATTCGAGGGCGAGAGCCGCGAGATCATCCAGAGCCCCCGGGTGGCGACGTACGACCTGCAGCCGGAGATGTCGGCGCCGGGCGTGCGCGACGCGGTCCTGCGCCGGCTGGACTCGAGCGACTGCGAGGATGTGATCGTGGTGAACTTCGCCAACGCGGACATGGTCGGGCACACGGGGAGCCTTCAGGCCGCGATCAGATCGTGCGAGACGGTGGATGCGTGCGTCGGGCAGATCGTCGAAAGGACCCTCGCCCGGGGTGGCTCGCTGATCGTGACGGCCGACCACGGCAACGCCGAGCAGATGTCCGATCCCGAGACAGGGTCGCCTCAGACGGCGCACACGACGTTCGATGTGCCATTGATCGTCGTCGGACAGGCATTCGAGGGACGCTCCCTCAGAGGGGACCGCGACCCGGGCCATTGGACCAACCCCGAGGTGAGGGCTCAGCGGGGTCGGCTGGGGGACATCTTCCCCACGGCTCTTGAGATGATGGGGCTCGAGCAGCCGCCAGAGATGACGGGCCAGTCTCTTCTTTGCTGATCGTTCAGCGTCCCCCGGGCAGGCGGGCCGAATGGGGCGGGACTTCTGGCTCGTCGGCGTCCGGACCCGGGGTGGTCAGGATCCGCTCGAACTTGGCCTCGATGGATTCGAGCCGACGCACGAGCTGCATCACCCGCTCGCCCAGCTCCCTGATGGCCTGATCGTGGTCGTCCGATCGCTTCTCCGCGAAGAGCTGGGCCTCCTCGATCTTGAGCATTCTGGTTTCGTCCATGCGTCGGCTCCGTGGCGTCATTGAGAATGATACCGTACGCGCCATGCGCCACATACCGAAAGCCCTTGTCGTCCTGATCGCCTCGCTTACCAGCGCTGCTCATTCGCAGCAGCCCGCGCGGAATTCTTTCTTCGAGCCCTCGGTCCTGAGCGTGTCGATCACGCAGCCGGAAGCAGTCGAGCGCGCGGGTTCGTTCGGCGAAGCCTCATCGCAGCATCTGAGTTTCGGATCGATGATGGCCCCGAACTTCTCGGGCGAGCTGGATGTCAGCATTTTCGGGCAGTACACCTACTTTGTCGTTGATGACTTCGAGGTGGGCGTTGAAGCGGCGCTCTGGCAGTACTTCCAGGACGATGACACCGTCGGCGTGAGCACGAGCCTGATCCTGCGTTATCACTTCTATCAGGCCGAGCGATGGTCCGCGTTTGCCGAAGCCGGGATGGGGATGATGCTCGCAGCGGACCACGTGCCCGACAATGGAACGAGCTTCAATCTGATGCCCAGGCTTGGCGTGGGCATGACCTGGCAGATGTTCGAGGATTCCTCGCTGCGTCTGATCACGGGTCTGCGCTGGCACCATATCTCCAACGCCCGCATCGAGGGCGAAGAAGACAACCCTGCGCGCGATGCGCCGGGGCTCTATGCGGGATTGCTCTACGAGTTCTGAGTCAGCCGGCCTTGGCGTATTCCATGGTCTGGCCGCTGAGCAGATCGGTCGTAACGACGCGATCTCTGCCGCCCTTCTTGGCTCGATAGAGCGCTTTGTCGGTGTCGGCGAGCCACTGTTCGGCGGTCACGCCAGATGCTGAAATGGCCCCGGCAATCCCGATCGAGACCGTGATCTTGCGCTCCGGGTGCCCAGGCCAGTTCATCGCACCCAGTTCCTGGCGGATCCGATCGCAGACGATCGCGCCATCGGCCGGCGAAGTTTCCGGCATGATGAGCGCGAATTCCTCGCCGCCGTAGCGACACGGAATATCGCTCGCGCGGATCTCGCGTTTGATGAGCTTTGCAAAGCCCTGGAGCGCCGCATCGCCTGCGGGGTGCCCGTAGGTGTCGTTGAGTGACTTGAAGTGATCCAGGTCGAAGAGGGCAATGCAGAGCGGGCGCTCGGATCGCTGGTTTTCCGAGGTGTTCTCGGCCCAGCGCTCGTCGAAGTGAGCGCGGTTCCAGAGCCCGGTCAGCCCGTCGATGTGCGCGAGCTTGCCGAGCATATCGATCAGGTCCGACATGCGGATCGCCGAGCGAAGGCGCACGCGGAGTTCCATCAGGTCAAAGGGCTTGGTGACATAGTCGACGGCCCCAAGATCGAAGGCAACGACCTTGTCAGCGGGGCTGTGAAGACCCGACAGAACGATGACCGGGATATCGCGCGTCGCGGTGGTTTCCTTGAGGTGCCGAAGGACCTCAAAGCCGTCCATGTCTGGCATATCAAGGTCGAGCAGAATCAGGCTGGGCGACTCAGAGGCCGCGATCTCCAGCGCGGTCGAGCCCTGCAGCGCCGAGAGCAGGTCGATGTTCTCCTGGCGGAGTCGAGCCTGCAGCAGGCGATGCACATCCTCCGAGTCGTCTACGACCAGGACTGAGTGCCGCCTTTCCTCGCTGTTGATTTTCAGTTCCGACATACGGTAAGACTCTCTGGGCCAGTGCTTATTGGATCGGTCAATTCAGGACTCGCATTTTGCTAGGCTGCCATTCTGTTGCAAATGGCTATCAGTGAGTCCAGATCGGGCCCAACGGTGTCCATGTCCTGATCAGTCACGCTCAGAAGTCGCCTTTCGAGCTTGTCGGCAGCGATCGAAACCAGTGGAAATCCATACCCCCCCCCAGAGCCCTTGAGCTGGTGCACTATCCGGATCAACTGATCCCGATGGCAGAGCTCGAAAGCAGTCATGAGCGAGTGAAGCCTCTGCGGCATGGATTCGACGTATTCGGAGACCAGTTCGACCATGTCGGGGTCCTCCGCATACTCGCTCCGGAGTGGGCTCTCAGAGTTTGGAGTCATCTTTCGTCCCCCGCGCTTGATACAGATCGATCGCCAAGAACATGGATCAGGTACATACCCGCTCACGCTCAAAGTATCGATCGGGGCACGCAGCCCGAGGCTTCAAGGGAAACCCTGATTTGAGAGAGAACGCCGGCAAAGCCTGCTTCATCAGGGGAATCGCCGGCAGAACCGGCACAGATTCACAGCTCCCGGGCGGGGTCGTGATCAGTCGCAACCGCGGTTGTAGTTCGAGAGAAAGGCCGAGAAATCGGATGGCTCGATCAAATCATCGGCGTTCTGGTCCGCCAGGATGTTCTGGGTGTTGTACGCACTCAACCAGGCCGAGAAATCGGAGATCTCGACGCGACCGTTGAGGTTGACGTCAGCCGGGCAGACACGGATGCCCTTGGCCGCGGCGACCGCCCGATAAGCATCGACTCGACCATAGCCGTACTTCGAGTCCCAGCCGGGCGCTCCCTTGTCGATCGAAGCAATCGTGAAGAGATCCACGACTTTCTCGGTCTTCAGCGAGGGCTGCTCGGAAAGCATCAGCGCGACGACCCCGGCAACGAGCGGGCACGCCGAGCTTGTGCCTGACTTGTAGGCGTACGTCGGAGGCGAGAAGATGTCGTCCCAAGTGGAGAGAATGTCCACTCCCGGCGCAACGACCGTGACCTCGGGGCCCGTGGTCGAGAACTGGGCGAGCTCATCCAGGCTGTCGGTGGCCCCGACAGCGATCGTCTCCGGGTATCGAGCCGGGTACTTCACCCCGGGCATGCCTGTGTTGCCGGTCGAAGCGCAGATCACCACGCCCCGCTCGGTTGCGTACTGCACCGCGGCATGAAGGAAATCACTCCCCGAGTCGAGTCCGATGCTCACGACCGCGACACGCGCTTCGTGATCCGCGGCCCAGATCAGTCCCTGGCCGAGCCAGACATCGCTCGTAAACCCGAGGAAATTTGCCACCTTGATCGGCATGATCGGAGAGCCCCAGCTCATCCCGGTCATGCCTTCGCCGTTGTTGGAGCTCGCCGCGGCAATGCCCGCGACGTGCGTTCCGTGAGAGTTGTAAGGGTCATTGGCATCGCCGGGACCGCCCGTGCCGGTCACGTTATGCGTTTCCACCAGCTTGTAATAGAGATCCGGGTGCTCGTAGCTCACGCCGGAATCCAGGACCGCGATCGTGATATGCCCGGAGCCCGACGAGAGCCCCCAGGCCTTGGTCGCGCGCACGTCGGCCCCCGGAACGCCTTGGACCCCGCCGATGGACTGACCCACGTTCCGCAGGCTGTACTGGAACGGAAAGCCCGGATCGTTGGGCCCGCTTGCCTCGTCGTCGGTGACAGACCCAACCCGAACGGGCTCGGCGTGCTGCACGATGGCGCCAAAGCCGGTGTTCAGAATCTCGCTGAAACCCATTGAATCGATCTGGGCGGGCTCAAGCTCCACCAGATACATGCGATCGAGGCCGAGCCGGGACGCGAGCGCAGGGTCCGCGGGCGTCGCTGCGAGCACCGGCGAGACTCTGAAAGTTTCCGAGTCGGAGAGAAAACGATGGAACGCGTTGATATCCACCCCGGAAGCGGAGAAATCCGTGAGCGTGCCTTCGTTGTCCAGCGACACGCCCGGCGCCAAACGGACCACGGCTGCGGTGCGCAAATAACCCCTCTGGGCATCGCTTGCCCCGAGGTCCGCATGGGTCAGCGTCTGCGCGTTCAGCGTTCCGCCTGAGATAAATAAGCACGTGGCGACCACGTGTCGAAACCGAATACAGGGCATCTCTCTCTCCCCTACGAGCAGCCCGGGAGGGCTGTTATCAGAACAAGACTACAAATTCGTTCGGCTCGGTGCCAGAGTTTCCAAGAGGCTTCGCGCCAATATCAACCAAGGATGCCAATCGACACCATATATTTGGTGTTTGATAGGACCGATTGGCATGGGCACTGAGGGATTTTTCCGATCCGTGGCGAATATGCCTTGACATACACACGCCCCTCCGCCACTGTGGGTGTACATGGAAACGGGCTTTTCTGCCCGGGGAAGAGATCTGGAGAGTCAGCACGCTTGGGAATTAAGACAACCTTCGCGCTGCTAGAGGGAGACATGACATGTTCGATCGCACTCCGAAGGAGAGCCTTGCGCTGGCTGCGCTCGCGTTGGTCGCCTCGGCCGGCACGGCTTCCGCCGATATTTCGTCCATTGTTTTCAACATCACCGCTGAGGTGAACGGCAACAGCTACCCCTGGAGCGTTCAGCTCGATCCGGGCGACGTTGATGCCAACGGAAATTACTTCTGGCAGCTCGCCGAACCCGTGCATGTCATGGACGGCGCCGACGAAATCTTCGAGCTTTCCGACGCTTCCATCACGATTATCGCCGACCCGATGGTTTCGCTGAATTTCAACGTGATCGCTGGTCAGCAGAACACCGTCTTCACGATCGACTCGGCCGTGCTGAGCTTTGCGCCTCTGGCCAACGCGATCGGACGCTCAACCGCTGCGGTTTCCGTGACGGACCTCACCGGCGACGGCGCCACGTTCACACCTCAGGGCCCCGGCGCCCACCGCAGCTACTACAACGGCGGCAGCGGCAACTTCCAAAACCTCATCGGTGCTCCGATCGTCGCCCCGGCTTTCGGCTCTGCCGGTGCCAGCGATACATTCCCCGCAGTTGGCTTCCAGAACATCGGGACCACGCTGACCGATATCGAGACCGAGTGGAGCTTCACCCTCTCGGCCGGTGATCTGGCTTCGGGCACCAGCGAGTTCGAGGTCATCCCGGCTCCGGCCTCGATGGCTCTCGGCGTGATCGCCCTGGCAGGCCTCCGTCGCCGTCGCTGATCCGTTTCGAACATACACCTTACACACGGTCCCGACAGGGGCCGTGTGTTTTTTTGGAAAAGTGATTTGCATTCCAGTGAACTACTCATTGACACCCCCCGCCCTGGGTCCCATACTCATATCAGAGAGAAAGACCCTGAGGGGTTCCCCGCAGGGTGCTAAGTAAGAGCCAGGGAGAGGAGAGACTCCATGCCTCGGATTTCGAGAATTGTCGCCGCAGCGTTCACAGCTTCGGCGCTCACCGCGGGTGCTCAGGTCACCGACCCGCTGATCACCATCACCGCATCCAGCTCGCTCGGCAGTGGCAGCGCCAGCTTCTCGAGCTTTGACATGGGCGCTATCGCTCAGCCCAACGGCGGGATTGTGTTCATCCTGTTCTCGCCCTTGACGATTGTCGACACGAACAACAACAACATCATCGGGCGCGTGACACAGCTGACCGTCGTGAACAACGCCGACAACAACACAACGCCCGGAGTTTCCGACGCGCTGACGAGCATCGGCTTTACCGTGTTCGCGGGCGGCGCCGACACAACCTTCAACATGACCGCCAGCTTCATCAACACCGGTTCGGTCGCCAACGGAGCGCTCCGCGCCACCGCGAGCGTGAACGTCACGGATAACACCGGCAACGGCGCCACCCTTGCTGGCCTCGGCGCGGGCGGCACGTTCTTCAACGCTGCCTACAACGGCGGCACCACGTTCGCCGATGTCGTCACCGGACCGCTCGTTGTCGGCCCTGCGAGTTCCACAAGCAGCTCGCAGGACATCCCCGCAGCGCCGGGCGCGTTCACATCGATCGGCGGCGCGCTGACCGATATGCAGGCCCAGTTCAACTTCTCGCTCACCGCGGGCGATTCCGCCGGCGGGACCAGCGGGTTCTTCTCGGTTCCCTCGCCCGCATCGGCGGCCCTCTTCGGCCTGGCCGGTGTGGCAGCGATCCGCCGTCGCCGCTGAGGTTTGATCACATCGATTTCCTGCAGCGCCGCCGGGTTCGCCCGGCGGCGCTTCTCATTGGTCAGGATCAATCTACTGCGCGGATGACATCCTCGAGCGATGCCAGCCCCGGCGCCGGCGCCCCCTTAAGTTCGAGCAACGCGGCACTGCCGGTCTTCAGACCGACCGAGCAGTAGCCCATGCCGCGCGTCAGGATCGACGCCAGTTCCGACATTGTCGGGTTGTGCCCGATGAGCACCAGCTTGTCCGTGTTCCTGTTGGCTTCGAGAACGCTCATCGCGTCGCCCACGTGCCGACCGAGCATGAGGCCGGGAGACAGCTCGGGTTCGATCCCCAGCACGTCGCAGATGATCTCAGCGGTCCGCCTGGCTCGCTCGGCCTGGCTGGTGTAGACGATCGCGTCCGAATACCCGCAGCCAAGCAGTTCCTGCCCGAGCCACAGGGCCTGGCGCTCTCCCCTTGGGGTGAGCCGCCGGTCAGCGTCCCGCCCGGTCGGGGAATCGGGATCGGCTTTCCCATGTCGTGCGATCACCAGCCTCATCGATCCGATAGACTACCAGATAATCCGGGGCCCATACCCCGGTCTGATCGCCTTTGGAACCAAACAGGTTCTCAGGCGTCTATCAGAGTGTCGATCCTCGGAAGCCACGTTTGGCCCGCCGCGGGGAGATGGCACAGGAGGCCACGCGATGGCACGTCTGACTCGGTCCTTGATTGTTGGGTGCTCGATCCTTGTCACCGGTGGTGCGCTGCCCGGTTTGCCAGGGCTTGCCGTTGGCACAGCCGATGCCCAGATCGAGAAGGGCGATACCAAAGCCATGCGCCAGAATCTGGCCATGATGCTCCGTCCGATCACCATCAGCTTCGATGGCCAGCGCCTCGAGGACGTCATGACCTTCATCCGGGACTTCACCGGCGCCGAGCTGGACGTGCACTATGCCACCGACCGCAGGCCCGAAGGGCTCGACCCGGACATTCTGATCAAGGTCAACGCCAAGGAGATGACCGCGCTGCGTCTGCTCGAGCTCGTGCTCGAACAGGCAGCCCGCGACTCCTTCGAGCAGAACACCTGGCAGGTCACACCCTGGGGCGCGATCGAGTGCGGCCCAAAGAGCCTGCTGAACCGGCGCCAGCGCGTCGTGATCTATGACATCGCCGACCTGCTCCTCGAACTGCCCGACTACCAGGACGCCCCGGACATCGACCTGCAGAACGTGCTGCAGAACACCGGCGGCGGCGGCGGCGGGCAGTCCCCATTCGACGGCGCACAGAATGACGACGACGAAGAACGAGATCTGCAGGAACGCAAGGACGAGATCATCGGTCTCATCCAGGCCATCGTCGAGCCCGAGCAGTGGGCAGACAACGGCGGCGACGGCGGCACCATCCAGATCTTCCAGAACACACTCGTGATCAAGGCCCCTGATTACATCCACCGCCAGATCGACGGCTACCCATGGTGGCCAAGCCAGTCCACGCAGATCGCAGGCACCGGGACCCGTCGATACGTCAGCTTCAATATCGACACCAGCATCGGTACCGTCGACGGGTTCGCACAGCAGCCTGTCCCCGCGGTTGTGGGCGGCGGGGGCGGCGGAAACGGTGGCGGCGGTGGTGGTGGCGGCGGCGGCTAAGGCCCCGCTCTCAAACCCCAACTTCAGAGGCGGAGGCTTCCAGCCCCCGCTTTCTTTTTGGCATGATTTCAATAGTGTGATAAAGAAAAAGCGGAGGCTGGAAGCCTCCGCCACTGAGCACTCGATCATCTCTCCGCTCAGACGCCCGCGACTTCTGAGACGCTCGGGCATGAACACATGATGTTCCGGTCCCCGAAGGGGTTGTCGATGCGTCCGACCGCGGGCCAGAACTTGCGCTCACGCAGCCAAGGCATGGGCCAGGCGGCACGCTCACGGCTGTAGGGCTTCTCCCACGTGTCCGAAGTCAGCACCGCAAGCGTGTGCGGCGCACCGGTGAGCAGGTTCTGCTCCTGGTCCGCCTCGCCCCGCTCGATCTCGGCAATCTCAGCGCGGATCGCGATCATGGCCTCGCAGAAACGGTCCAACTCAGCCGTCGACTCGGACTCGGTCGGCTCGACCATCAGCGTGCCCGCGACGGGCCAGCTCATGGTCGGCGCGTGGAAGCCGTAATCGATCAGACGCTTGGCGATGTCGTCGACCTTGACACCCGCGGACTTCTCAAAGCTTCGGCAATCGAGGATGAACTCGTGCGCCACGCGCCCGCCCTCGCCCGTGTAGACGATGTCGAAGTGCCCCTTGAGACGGGCGGCCATGTAGTTCGCGTTGAGGATCGCGACCTGCGTGGCCTTCTTGAGTCCCGATGCGCCCATGAGCGCGATGTAGACCCAGCTGATGGGCAGGATGCTCGCCGAGCCGTAGGGAGCCGCGGAGATCGGTCCGATCGCCTGATCGCCGGTGGCGTTGGGCTTGCTGACCGGGTGCCCGGGCAGGAACGGGACGAGGTGCTTGGCGCACGCGATCGGGCCCATGCCGGGGCCCCCGCCGCCGTGCGGGATGCAGAACGTTTTGTGCAGGTTCAGGTGGCAGACGTCGGCGCCGATGTCGCCGGGCCTGCAGAGGCCGACCTGCGCGTTCATGTTCGCGCCGTCCATGTACACCTGCCCGCCGCGATCGTGGATGATCTTGCAGACCTCGCGGATGCCCTCCTCGAACACGCCGTGGGTCGAGGGGTAGGTGACCATCAGCGCGCCGAGCGTGTCCTTGTGCGCCTCGGCCTGCTGGCGGAGGTGCTCGAGATCGATGTCGCCCCTGGCGGTGCTGCGCACGGGCACGACCTTCATCCCCGCGATCACCGCGGTCGCCGGGTTCGTGCCGTGGGCGCTCGTCGGGATGAGGCAGACGTCACGCCCGTGGTCACCCCTTGAGGCGTGGTAGGCGCGGATGACCATCAGGCCCGCGTACTCGCCCTGCGCGCCGGCGTTGGGCTGCAGGCTCGTGCCCGCAAACCCGGTGATCTCGGCGAGCCACGTTTCCAGGAGCCTGAACATCTCCGCGTAGCCCGCGGTCTGATCCGCGGGGGCGAAGGGGTGCAGCGCGCCGAACTCGGGCCAGGTGACGGGGATCATCTCGCTGGTGCCGTTGAGCTTCATCGTGCACGAGCCGAGCGGGATCATCGAGTGCGCCAGCGACAGATCGCGGTTCTCGAGCTCCTTCATGTAGCGGAGCAGCTCCGTCTCGGAGTGGTGGGTGTTGAAGACCGAGTGCGTCATGTACGCGCTCGTGCGTGCGAACGGGCCGGGGATCGCTCTCATACCCGAACGCGCCAGCAGCGCATCGATGTCGATCGAATCGCTCCCGCCGAACGCGCGGAGGATATCGATCACATCCTCGCGCGTTACGGTCTCGTCGAGCGAGACGCCCAGCGTGCCGTCGTCGAACGCGCGGAGGTTGATGCCCAGCTTCTTGGCCGAGGCGAGCACGTCCGTCGCCTTGCCCGCGGGCCTGACGCGGAGCGTGTCGAAGAAGCAGAGTTCCTTGTCGCCCTGCCCGACATCGCAGCCAAGACCGATCAAACCTTCGGCGAGCGCGACGGTCATGGACCTGACGCGCTCTGCGATCTGCCGGATGCCCGACGGGCCGTGGTAGACGCCGTACATGGAAGCGATGATCGCCAGCAGAGCCTGCGCGGTGCAGATGTTGCTGGTCGCCCGGTCGCGCTTGATGTGCTGCTCGCGGGTCTGGATCGTCAGGCGGAGCGCCTGGTTGCCCTGTGCGTCGCGTGAGACGCCCACGATGCGTCCGGGCATCTTGCGGATGTGCTCAGCCGATGTAGCAAGGAACGCCGCGTGCGGCCCGCCAAAGCCCATGGGCACGCCAAACCGCTGCGCACTGCCCACGACAATGTCCGCCCCCCACTCACCGGGAGGCGCGATCAGCGCCAGGCTCAGCACGTCCGCGTCGCACACGAGCATCGCGCCCGCGCCGTGCACACGTTCGGCCAGCGCCTTGTAGCAGCGGACGCGCCCGTCGGTGTTGGGCAGCTGCACCAGCACGCCCGCAACGTCCGCGTCCATCTCGGCGTCGCCAACGGGCTCGACACGGACCGTGATCCCCATCGAGCCGGCGCGTGTGCGGATGACCTCGATCGTCTGCGGGTGACAGCGGTCATCGACGACGAACGTGCGCTTCTTGTCCTTGCCGATCGCAACGCACATCGACATCGCCTCGGCCGCCGCGGTGCCCTCGTCCAGCAGCGAGGCGCCCGAGATCTCCATGCCCGTCAGGTCAGCGATCATCGTCTGGAAGTTCAGCAGCGCCTGCAGCCGGCCCTGGGCGATCTCAGCCTGGTAGGGCGTGTACTGCGTGTACCAGCCCGGGTTCTCAAGGACGTTCCGCAAGATGACCGGCGGCGTGATCGTGCCGTGATAGCCCATCCCGATATACGAGCGCGCCACCACGTTCTTCTTGGACATCCGCTTGAGCTCAGCGATCAGCTCGTGCTCTCCCCTTGGCTTGCCCAGCTTCAGCTCACCCTGCATGCGGATCGACCGGGGCACCACCTGGTCCGCGAGGTCGTCGAGCGAAGCGCACCCGATCCGGGCCAGCATCTGGGCGATCTCGTCGTCGTTGGGACCGATGTGGCGCCCCACAAAGAGATCCGAGGCGTCCAGAACCGACGAAGAAGCGACTTTGCCGACCGACGAATCAACCATGGTCATCCACATGCCTCCGGGGAGCCGACCAGGGTCCCCGGGCGGCAGGCAATGCTAGCTTGTATACAGGCGATTTCGAGGCAAAAGGCCCGCTGGATCATCGCTCTTCATAGAACCAGAGCAGACGCTCGGATCCATCCTCCGTGATCATGTCAAAGCCCTGCCAGCGCAGGTCCCGCCCGACGCCCTTGACCAGGCGCAGGCGATGCATGCCGGTGCCGATCGTCTCGTACCGTGCGTTAGGGGCATTCTCGGCCATAGGCATGCGAGCGAAGAGCTGATTGATCGCCTCGAACTCGTCGGCCAGCATGTCAAAGGCCTCGCCCGGGTCCCTGCCGTGACTGGCGAACTCCTGCTTGGTCGCCTCGCTCAGGATCTGCTCGGTAAAGAGTTCCCGCTCGTTGTTGCGGATCGTCTCGAAGATATGGCGCATCAGATGGCGTGGTCCCTTGGCGCGGAGCGTGACGTTGCCGTCTTCGTCGACCTCTCGCTGCGCCTCGGGGGGCAGGTGCCTCGGATCCGAGATCCTGGCCCTGCGATTCCGAGTCGCCCCGGGCCCGCTGACGCCTTCCATCCCCGCAAAGAACGGGTTGACGGGATTCTCTTCTGCGACGGGCGCGCACCCGAGAAGCGTGACTACGAAGGCCGACACGATGAGTGTCGCCCTGACGTTCATCCTGTCACCCCACCCGGGACCGCGACGGGCACCAGCTCGGGCTCGCCCTCGCCGCGCCGCCAGCAGTCGTGCACCGCAAAGGTTTCCTCGGCTCTTGGCGCATCCGTCCGCATGTGGCACCCGCGCGACTCGGCGCGCCAGTGCGCCGACTGCGCGATGAGGTGCCCCACCGTCAGCATGTTCTGGACTTCCCAGCCCTCGGGCTCATCGAAGATTTTGTCGAGCGTGTACCGGGCCCAGAACTCGAGCATGTCCACCGCGTCAGCAAGCATCGCCCCCGTGCGCTCGATCCCGACGTTGCGCCACATCGAAGATCGCAGGCTCGATCGCACATCCTCGATATCAAGAACGCCGTGCTCGCTGGGGCGGATATCGCTGACGATCGAAATGGGCGTCTGGAGCCCAAACTCCGCCGCCGCCAGCCCAGCGAGCTTTCCGGCCTGACGCCCGATGACCAGCCCCTCCAGCAGGGAGTTGCTCGCAAGCCTGTTCGCCCCGTGCAGGCCCGAGCAGGCGACCTCCCCGACTGCATAGAGCCCGGGCACGCCCGTTCGCCCGGACGCATCGGTTCGCACGCCCCCGATCGTGTAGTGGGCGGCTGGGTGGACCGGCACGAGTTCGGTCTGAGGGTCGATGCCGTAGAGCTTGAGCTCCTCGGTGATACCCGGGAAGCGTTTGGCGAACCCTGCAATGTGCCTGGCGTCCAGGAACACCCGTGTGCCGCCGGTACGCGCGATCCGACTGATGATCGCACGGCTGACGATATCGCGCGGCGCCAGCTCGCCCAGCTCGTGCTCGCCCTGCATGAACCGAGCGCCAGACTCGTCGAGCAGGTACGCCCCCTCGCCGCGCACGGCCTCAGAAACCAGACTCCGCGGCGCCCCCGGCAGGTACAGCACCGTCGGGTGGAACTGCACGAATGCCATGTCCGCGACCGAAGCGCCCGCCCGGAAGCCCATCGCCACGCCGTCGGCGGTCGCGACCCGCGGGTTGGTTGTCTCGCGGTAGAGCTGGCCCGCCCCGCCCGAGGCGAGCACGGTCGAGCGCGCCCAGATCATCTGGAGCCCGTACCGGGCGTGCCATGTCACCGCACCCACCACCGTCGAACCCGGTTCGGGCGAAGGGGTGATCAGATCCAGCGCAAAGCAGTGCGTAAAGACCCGGATATTCGGGTGCCTGCGCAGGCGCTCGAGCAGGGTCCCCTGAAGCGCACTGCCCGTGGCATCTCCCGAGGCGTGCAGGATCCGCCTGTGGTGGTGCCCACCCTCACGTCCCAGCGCAACCGAGCCGGAATCATCGGTATCGAAGGGCATGCCCATGTTCTGCAGCTCGCGCATGCGTTCCGGGCCGCCAGCGATCACCGATTCGACCACGTCCGTGTCGCAGAGCCCGCCCCCGACTTCGAGCGTGTCAGCGATGTGCGAGCCGAAGCTGTCGTCCTCGCCCATGACCGCGGCGATCCCGCCCTGTGCCCACGCGGTGTTGCTGAGCTGGGCGTCGTCCTTGCAGAGGACAATGACCTCGCCGTGCTCAGCCGCCGCGAGAGCCGCGGTCGCGCCGGCCACGCCGCTGCCGATCACGAGCGTGCCCGTGAACATCTGGGGCAGGAGCCCCGAGCGGAACGGGATCAGATACCGGCGTTCATCGAGACTCTGGCCCATTGGCAAGTCTACGCGGACCCGCTGAGCCCCCGGCGGTCAGCGCTGACCGAGCAGCAGATCGACTTTTTTTGGCAGGAACGAGGCGTGGTGCTCGATGTGCCAGGTCGCAAGGCCCAGGAGTCGCTTGAACGTGAACTCACCCCGGACCGTGTGCATGGCCTTGCGATCCCAAGTGGATTCGTCGATCGTGCAGAGCCAGCCGTGCGTCCAGGCTCTGATCGTGTGGATAGTCGCGACGAACGCGCCGCACGCCGACCGGGCCGAATCCCCCTGACCCCCGACAGGCTGGACCTTGTAGAGCCCGTTGTCGATGTAGGGGTCCGGATCGAAACCTTCGAAGATCGGTCCGTCCTCGGCTGCGGTCCGGCGCAGGCGATAGGCGTTGAGCACCTCGCACTCGGCCAGATGCCCGATGAGCACGCGGATAGGCCATTTGCCCACGCCCGAGGATTCCAGGAAAGCCGTGTCGAGCATCGCGTCATCGAGCTCAAAGACCCTTTGGTCGATCCGCTCGACACCCAGGGCATAGCGGGCGATCAGCTCTGGCCCCGCCAACTTTGCCAGTTCGTCGTAGCTCGGCACCGGGCCCCTCTGCACGTGGTCTGATTCCATTGCGTCATCCTCCCGCTTCGCTACGATTGTCCATGCCACAGAGTCCCGACAGCCGCCTGGCCCTCCGCGTCGTCGCGATGCCCCGCGACACCAATCAATACGGCACCATCTTCGGTGGCGTCATTCTTTCCTATATCGACCAGGCGGGCTTTGTCGAGGCCAGGCGACACGGGTGCCACCGCTGGGTGACCGCCGCGATCAACACCGTCGTCTTCGAGGCCCCGGTCAACGTGGGCGACGTGATCTGCTTCTACACCACCACGACCCGCACGGGGACAACATCTGTCACCGTCAAAATTGAGGTCGTCGCGGAGCGCTACATGACCGGCGAGACCGTCGATGTGACCGCGGCGGACATGACGCTGGTCGCGGTGGGCCCGGATGGCAAGCCGATCCCATTTGGCTCTCCGCCCACGGTCGTCGAGCCCGGAGTCCGGATCTAAAGGGCGCCCCACACCCAGGCGGGCGTCTGCTAGACTGCCCTCATGAGCCGTTCGACCTTTCTCCATACTGAAACCGCCGGGAGCGCGGTGCTCGCCCAGATCCTGTGCGAGCACATCGGCGACCGCGAGACCCAGATCATCCAGGACGAGCTGACCGCCGCGGCGGAGCCCGCCGGCTGGAGGGTCGCGATCGACCTCTCCAAGGTGACCTTCCTGCCCTCTTCCGGCCTTGGCATGCTCGTGGCGATCCACAACAACGCCAAGCTGAGCAAGGGCAAGGTCGCGGTCTTCGGTGTCGCCGATGACCTCATGAAGATGCTCAAAATCACACACCTCGACAAGCTCTTTGCGATCAAGCCCGACCGCGAGGCGGCGCTCAAAGCCGTCTCATGAGCCTGCCAAGGCTTGTGCTGCTCATCTCTGGCGCCGGTCGCACGGCCCTGAACATCGCTGGCGAGATCGACGCGGGCAGACTCAGCGCTGAGATCGCGCTCGTGGTCGCCTCCAAGGAATGCATCGGCGCCCAGCGCTGCCGGGAGCGAGGCCTGCCCGTCGTCGTCGAGAACGGCGTCATCCCCGAGCCCCGCCTGATCGCGATCCTGGACCAAGCCGGAGCCGACCTGGTCTGCCTTGCGGGGTACCTCAAGCTGCTGCCCATCCCAAAGACCTGGCGAGGTCGGGTCCTGAACATCCATCCGGCGCTCTTGCCCAAGTTCGGCGGGCCCGGGATGTACGGCCAGCGCGTGCACCGGGCGGTGCTGGATTCCGGGGAACAGATCTCCGGCTGCACGGTTCATCTCTGTACGGACGAGTTCGATCGGGGCCCGATCGTCGTGCAGCGGACCTGCCCGGTTGTGCCGGGTGACACGCCTGAGACGCTCGCAGCCCGGGTTTTCGAGCTGGAATGCAGCGCTTACCCGGAGGCCATCCGTCTCACACTCGGGACGCTGGCAAAGAACGCCGATGCCTGATCGGAGCAAGCCGATGCGAAAGTGGACGTTCCTGATCTCGATGCTGCTCTGCCTGAGCGCCCGGTGCGCGATCGCGCAGAGCTCACCCGAGGCGGAGAAGGCCATCGAAGCCTTCAACCGTCAGGACTTTGACGAGGCCGAACGCCTGTGGCTCGCCTGGTCGGAGCGCGATCCCTCGGCGTTCGTCCCGCTCTACAACCTGGCCTGCGCCCGCTCGATGCGGGGCGATGTTGAGGGCGCCGGCGAGCACATCCTGTCGGCAATCCAGCGCGGCTTCGCGGACATCAACCAGCTCAAGACCGACGCGAACCTCCGCGCGTTCCGCAAGACCGACACCTACAAGGGCATCCTCGAGGGCTGGGGCACCTTCCTTGAGCGCCGGCTCGAGGCGGACCTCGACGCCGCCCGCAAGCAGTACGGCTCCCGGTACAACTACTCCAAGGACGAGAAATACCGCCTGGCCTTCGCGTCCGCCTACGACACCGTCACAAGCCGCCAGGCACGGGAGGAAGTCCGGCGCACCGCGGACTGGGCGATCAAGAACGTCTTCACCGATCTCGCAGACGAATCGCAGGACGATTACGACGCCTGGGTCATGGTTGTGCTCCCAACGGCTTCGGACTTTCAGCGCTGGGCCATCGAGACCTACGGCGACATCCCCGGCACCGCGACCAGCACGCTCGGAGGCGCCTACGCGCACGACCAGAAAAAACTCGTCACGCAGGATCTCGGCTCGACGCTCCGACACGAGTTCTTCCACGTGCTCCACTGGCGCTCGGCTGACCGCCTCGGTCAGCGCCACCCGGTCTGGATCCAGGAAGGGCTGGCTGCGCTCGTCGAGGACATGGACCAGACGCGCCGGGGTCGCTGGGAGCCGTCCGTGTCCTGGCGGACCAACTCGATCGCCAATCTCGCCAAGCAGAACAAGCTCCTGCCGATCGAGACGCTTTCCTCGATGGATCGACGTCGGTACGCGACCAACAGGCCGCTGGCGAACTACGCGATCTCGCGGGGTGTCTTCATGTACCTCCACGAGCAGGGCAAGCTCGCCGACTTCTATAGCACCTACACCGAGACCTACGCACAGGACCCGTCGGGCCTGTCGGCCCTCTTGAGCACGCTGGGCACGACCGCCGAGGAGTTCGACGACCGCTTCCGCGTCTGGTGCCGGGGTATGGACGAGGTGTACGAGCAGAACTCGCCGCCCAGTCTCGGGATCGGGGTGTCGCTGGATGTCTCCTCGGGCGACGGGCCTGTGATCCGCCAGATCACGCACGACTCAGCCAAGCGTGCGGGCCTGCGCCCTGGCGACGTGCTGACGGGCATGAACGGCAGGAGCGTCCGCGACCTTAACGAGTTCTACCGCGTGCTGACGGGGCTCAACGAGGGCCAGCGGGTGGAGGTGAACTACCACCGACGCGGGCAGCACTCAACGACGACGCTGGCGATCACCGGGCGCCGGTGAGAAGAGCTGATCACTCATAAGGTGCCACTACCGATCTCTGATAGGTAGTGCGAAGCGGTTTGGGATCGAAAAACACGACCCATCAGAGATGGGTCGTGGCACCGAAACACGAGTTGCATCTGGCCCACTCCTTGCCCACAATCCCCCACCTGGGAGGGAGCCCGACATGCGCCAATATCTGGAACTGCTTCAGCACGTCCTCGAGCACGGCTACGAGAAATCGGACCGGACAGGGACCGGGACGCGGGCCGTCTTCGGGTGGCAGAGCCGATACGACCTGGCGCAGGGCTTCCCGCTCCTGACAACCAAGAAGCTCCACACGCGATCGATCTTCCACGAGCTGCTCTGGTTCCTCAGAGGGGACACCAACGTCCGATCGCTCAACGAGGTGGGCGTCTCGATCTGGAACGAGTGGGCGGACCCGGAGACGGGCGAGCTCGGGCCGGTCTATGGCTCCCAGTGGCGCTCCTGGCCCAGCCCCGATGGCACGACGGTCGACCAGATCGCCAGACTCGTCGAGGGGCTCCGGACCAACCCGGACTCAAGGCGTCACATCGTGACCGCGTGGAACCCGGGGCAGATCGAGGAGATGGCCCTGCCCCCCTGTCACTGCCTGTTCCAGTTCTATGTCGCGGGCGGACGCCTCTCGTGCCAGCTCTACCAGCGTTCAGCGGACATCTTTCTGGGCGTACCGTTCAACATCGCCAGCTACGCCCTGCTGACCCACATGGTGGCTCAGGTCGTGGACCTTCTGCCGGGCGAGTTCATCCACACGCTGGGCGATGCGCACCTCTATTCGAACCACGTTGAGCAGGCCAAGCTCCAGCTCTCCAGGACGCCCGGGGACCTGCCCAGGCTCGTGCTCAATTCGGATGTGAAGCGTCTCGAGGACTTCCGGTACGAGGACATCCGGGTTGAGGGGTACTCGCCTCAGGCCCATATCCCGGCCCCTGTCGCGGTCTAGTCTCGGTCAAGTATCGGTTTGGGGCTTATGCTGCGCCTATGGCCGTGGTCCTGATCGCAGCGATGTCCCTCAACCGCGTGATCGGTCGCGCGGGCGATCTGCCCTGGCACCAGCCCGACGACCTGGCCCACTTCAAGAAGCTGACTCTGCACCACCCCGTGATCATGGGGCGCAAGACGTTTGAAAGCTTCGAGGGCACGCTGCCTGGGCGACTGAACATTGTGGTTTCCCGGAATCCCGAGTATCGGGCCCAAGGGGCGGATGTAGTGGGTTCGCTCGAGAAGGCGCTCGCGCTCGCTTTCAAGAAGCAGCCCGAACTCGATGTCTTCGTCGCCGGCGGCGGCGAGATCTACAGTCAGGCGCTGCCCTTTGCGGATCGGATCGAATTGACGGTCATGCACGCCGCGGTTGAGGGTGATGCGTATTTCCCCAGTCTCCCGGCGGGTGATTTCAGGGTGGATCAGGTTCGATTCCGCCCATCGGACGCGCAGAACCGGATTCCGATGACCTACCTGACCTTGCCGCGCTCGCGGGGTTGATTGATCCCCCCCCATCTCGGTCATTCAGCCTCACGGAGAGCGCTCTGAAGGCATCTTTTTAAAGGACAAGAAGGTACACAATAAGGCGACCCGCTCCGAGGAGCCCCCTTTTGAGAGGCGTGAAGGGGCTTTGGCCGAACTTTGTGCGAACACAAGTCGCCTGTGCCGGCCAAAACGTGCAGGACTTTCAAAAAAAGGGTGCACACTTCTTAAAATCGGGTATACTTCGATCGTTCTAGTTGATTCCTCCACTGCGCGTCCTGCTCGGCGTGGGTGTGGGGTCAGAAACGAGTGTTTTGTTCGCGAATAAGCATTTAGAGGAGAGTTTTAAAATGAAGACCTTTGCTGTTCTCGTTGCCGCTGGCGTCGCCGCCTCGGCTTCCGCTCAGACCGAAATGGTTGTCTGCGTTCAGGAAGGCCCCCTCGGCTCCTGGACCGTCACCGCTGAGCTCTCGAACCCGACCGGCACCCTCCGTGCAGCGGTTTCGGACCTTGCCTTCACCATGAATGGTACGGGCATCGCCAACTTCAGCTACAACAGTGCTTTCGACAGCACCTTCTTCGGCCCGGCTGCGGTTACGACCTCGGCCACGCAGGTCACCTTCTCGGGTACCAACACCCTGCCCCCGCTGAACAACCCCGGTGGCCCCGACAGCAGCAACCCGCTGTCGATCGCTAGCTTCGACGCCGCAAGCGTTGGCAGCTTCGTCATCAACGGTCAGTTCTCGGGCGCCTACGTCGGCGTTCCCTTCGACAACGTGTTCTTCTACCAGAACGCCAACGGCACCGCTGGTACCGTTCCCTTCCGCGTTGACATCAAGCCCGTCCCCGCTCCGGCCTCGGCCGCTCTGCTGGGCCTCGGCGGTCTCGCCGCGATCCGTCGCCGCCGCTAATACCGGTTGCTTCGATAAGATCAATCTGATCTAGACTCACCCGCCCGGTCTCTGACCGGGCGGGTGTCTTTTTTACACCACACTCACGAACCAGACACCGGATTTCAGTAAAATGTCAAAACGTCCGACTTCATTCACATTCGTGAGGCACCGGAGAATCCGACATGAAAGCAGCGCCCATCCTTGCTCTGGCGGGAGCCCTCGCCTCGTCAGCAACCGCACAGTCACTGGATATCGTCATCAGCTTTGCCTCTCAGAACATGTGGTCGATCGATGCGTACCTGAACAACCCAACAGGAACGATCAGGGCGGTCATCGCGGACCTCTCTTTCACACTCAACGCGAGCAACATTTCGAGTTTTACATACAACCCGGCTTTCGACAGCACCTTCTTCGGTGCTGCCTCGGTCACGGTCACACCCACCCAGATCGATTTTTCTGGAGGCAACACCCTGCCCCCGCTGAACAACCCCGGTGGCCCCGATAGCAGCAACCCGCTGCATATCGGGACGTACGTGGGAGACTTTCCGAGCGGGATGACCATCAACGGGCAGCTCTCGGGGGCCTACGTCGGCTCTCCGTTCGATGATGTATTCTTCTATCAGAACGCCAACGGCAGCCCGGGGAGCGTGCCGTTCCGGATCATCGCGATCCCGGCACCGGCTTCGGTTTCGGTGCTTGGATTCGCAGGGATCGCGGCGATGCGTCGTCGTCGCTAGTACTTCAGCACCGAGTGCAGGTGCCCGAAGTCGTCGACGCGTTTGGCGCCGCCCAGGAAGGCGAGCTCGATCAGGACGGTGATGCCGCGGATGTCGGCCTTGCACTCGTCACGCAGGAGGCGTGCGCAGGCCTCGAGGGTGCCCCCCGTGGCGAGGAGGTCATCGACGAGGACGACCCGACTCCCGGGGTGGATGGCGTCGATGTGGATCTCGAGGCGGTCTGAGCCGTACTCGAGATCGTAGTTGGCGCCGTGGACCTGCCCTGGGAGCTTGCCGGGCTTTCGGATGGGCACGAAGCCCGCTGAGAGGGACTGGGCGATGGCGGTCCCGAAGATGAACCCTCGGCTCTCGGCTCCGACGACCAGCTCGATGCCCTTGCCGCGATAGGGATTGGCCATCAATTCGACGGCCAGGGCCAGGCCCGCCGGGTCGGCGAGCAGCGGCGTAAAGTCCTTGAACATGATGCCCGGCTTTGGGTGATCCGGGACGTCCCTGATAAGCCGACGAAGCTGTTCCAAGCCGATCTCCGGGGCTGTGCGGGCAACGAAACGAGCACCCGCCGGGACGCCGGTAGGATAGCCCAACGCCCTCAGGCGGGGGCGAAACGAGATAGATCAGACCCAACCATGCCAAGCAACCCCAAATCAACGAACACGCTGGAAACGATCGAGCCGGTCGGCGCCCGGATCCTGATCCGCAAGGACGAGGACAAGAAGCAGACCAAGGCGGGCATCCATCTGCCCGACAAGATCGAGATCCCGACGATCACGGGACGGGTCATCGCGGTCTCGGCGCAGGTCGAAGCAGACAGCGATTACACGATCAAGAAGTACGACCGGGTGCTCTTTAACCCGAAGCACGCGATCCCGGTGGACCTTGAGGGGGACAACCGCCTCTTCGTGATTCCGGTCGAAGATGTGGTCGCGATCTTCCGTCGTGACCAGGACAAGCAGGACTGAGCCCGGCTTGGCGAGCGACCCATCCATCCTGCGCAGGCCCCTTGGCGAGCTGCCCGACCCGCTGGCGGTCCCTGTGCTCTCCGGGGCGTTCGACGTGGAGGCACGCCCGCCTGGCTCCAAGAGCGAGACGAACCGGGCGGTGATCCTTGCGGCATTGGCGCAGGGACGGTCCGTTCTGCGCGGGGCGCTCACCGAGGCGGACGACGCGGAGGTCATGGTTGGAGCGGTCCGGGCGCTGGGCGCGACGGTCGATCTCGCGGGCGACACGCTGACGATCGTGGGTGTGGGCGGGCGATGGCCCGTTGGCGCCAAGGGCGTGACGCTCGATCTGCACAACTCGGGCACATCTACACGGTTCCTGGCGGCGGCTGCCATGCTCTCGGGCGGACCGGTCACGATCACGGGCAACGAGCGGATGCGCCAGAGACCCATCGGGGAGCTCGCCGACGCGCTGCACAGCCTTGGCGCCCATATCGAGTGGCTCGGACAGCCCGGGTGCCCGCCGATGACGATCGTGCCCCCGGCGGGCGGGCTGCCCCGGGATGTGGAGCTTGCGTTCGATTCGCCCGCGTCGAGCCAATTCGTGTCGGCGCTCCTGATGCTGGGGCCCTGGGTGACGGGCGGGATCACGGTGCGGATCACGGGGAACGTGACGAGCTCGCCCTATCTGAACATGACGCTGGATCTGCTCGACCGCGTGGGCGCGACGGTGCGCTCAACGGACGATCTGCGTCTGATGCGTGTTTCACCCGAGAGCCGCCCCGGGCTGACGGGGTTCGAGCTGGACATCGAGCCGGACGCGAGCGGGGCGACGTACCTCTGGACCGCCGCGGCGCTCATCCCGGGCGCAAGGGCGATGATCCGGGGACTCGGCGCGGACGCGATCCAGGGCGATGCGCTGTACGCGGGATTGCTCGAGCGGATGGGCGCGCTGGTTGAGCCTGGCAAGCCGGGACGCGAGGGCACAGCGGTGGTCGGGCCCGTGACGCTCAGGCCCATTCTCGCGGATTTAGCGCCGATGCCGGACACGGCGATGAGCCTTGCGGTCGCGGCGTGCTTTGCCTCCGGGACGAGCGTGATCCGGGGGCTCAAGACGCTTCGGATCAAGGAGACGGACCGGATCGAGGCGCTCAGGGTCGAGCTTGGCAAGATCGGTGTCGCGGTCGAAGTGGGCGTGCAGGGTGACGACGAGACGATCACCATCACGCCGCCTCCCGGGGGTGTCGAGCGATCCGCTGGCGCGCTGCGCGTGGAGTTTGACACGTACGACGACCACCGGATGGCGATGAGCCTGGCGCTCGTCGGGCTTGTGCGCCCAAACGTGTACATCCGTGATCCGGGGTGCGTCGCCAAGACGTATCCGACGTTCTGGAAGCAGCTGGGCGAGCTTTATGCGCCTGCCAGGGCCGACTGAGATTGAGTGTGCGCCGGCGCGACCGATCGGCTGATCGCCTCGGAGGCCAGCGAGGCGAGCTTGTCGACGCGGTGCTCCCAGAGATGATGCGCTTGCACGCTGGTGCGCCCGGCAACGGACATCGCGTGCAGGCGGTCAGGGTCGCCCAGGAGCGATTCGATCCCGGCCCGGGCACCGAAGGGGTCCTGCGGGTTGAAGGTCGCGCAGTGCTCGCTCGAGAAGTGCTGGCGGACGAGGTAGCGGTCTTCGCACACGCTGGCGCAGCCGGCGCCCATCGACAGGAGCAGACGCTCGCTGAATGTGTGCGGGAACTGGGTCGGGCCCCACGCGAGGCAGACGCGCCCGGTCGAGAGTGCGCTCGGGACGTCGGCGTACTCGACGTTGCCCGCGTAGCGGATGGTGCCCGTGCAGTACGCCTGCCAGGCCTCGGTGCCGAACACGGCGACATCGAGCCCCTGGAGCGACTGCACGATCTGTACGCGCCGGAGCCGGTTGAATTCGGCGGCTACGGCCCGCCAGAGGGCGGCGGCCATGGGCCAGTTTCCGGTGATCACGGATTGTGAGCCGCAGACGCAGTCGAGCGCTTGCTCGTAGGGCATCGCGGGCGATTCGAGCATGAGCGCGACGATCTGATCGATCCAGGGATGCGTCTGCGCGGGGAGCGATCCTTTGAGCGCCTGTGTCTGCTGCTGAGTGTGGATGGAGCCGGCAACGACGACATCTTGCGGTCTCAGTGCGAGCGCCTGTTGATCGCAGAGTTCGGGAGCAATGAGCGCCGATCGCGGGATGGCATGGGGCATGTGGGCGTGTCGGAGCGCCGGCCAGCGGAGGCGGAGCAGGTGCAGGGCGTCGATGCTGGGCAGCGCGAGGCGGAAGTTTGGGAGCTTGCTGGTCTGGTCCATGATGCCCGCGTCGAGCGCGAGCGGGTGGTCGACAAGGATCTGGATGAGCGCGATGCGCGAGCCGACGCGCCGAGCCGCGGGCGGGATCGATTCGATCGATGGCAGCATGTTGAAGAAGATGAACACGCCCGCCACGGAACCGTCGGGGATATCGGTCCGTGCGTCGTAGCCTCGGGCGGCAAAGCCCTCGGCCAGTTCTGTGGCCATGGCGCCAAGAAGGCTGTATCGGGATTCGTACTTCCGGGGGATCCAGACGGGAACACTCATGCTCTTTCTATCGGAATCCGGCGTGTTTGATGGCCAATCCGGGCAAGGCGCGAACCGCCCAGCGGGCGGGTGCGTCTGAGCGGGTGCGGGGTTTGACAAGGAGCATTCGATGAAACGAGCAGGCGCATTGATTCTGACCGCTTTCGTGGGCCTTGCCGCCTCGGCTCAGCCGATCAAGGTGGCCCTGGAGCCCAAGCCCATCAAGCACGTGATCACGAGGCCGGCCGAGGACGATCCGGTGATCCAGCTGGTGATCTGCCTGGACACCTCCGGCTCGATGGACGGGCTGATCAACCAGGCCAAGACGCGCCTCTGGAATGTGGTCAGCACGCTCGATGGGGCGCGCCTCAAGGGCCAGAAACCGAGGCTCGAGGTTGCGATCATCCAGTACGGCTCGAGTCACCAGTCCAGCGCCGAGGGATACCTGGGCGTGGTCCTGCCGTTTTCGAACGATCTCGACCGCATCAGCGAGGTGCTGTACAGCCTTCAGATTTCCGGATCTGCGGAATACTGCGGCATGGCCGTTGACCGCGCCACGCGGGAACTCGAATGGCTCCCCACGGGTGAAGGCGTGATGAAGGTTCTTGTGATCGCGGGCAACGAGCCCTTCACGCAGGGTGAAGTGGACTACCGCATGAGCGTGCCCACGGCGGTCGAGTACGGGATCACAGTCAACACCGTTCACTGCGGGGATGACCACTCCGGGCGCAGCGGCGAATGGTACAACGCGGCCAAGCTGGGGCGGGGCGAGTACAGCGTGATCGACCAGAACAAGAAAGTCAGATACATCCGGTGCCCGCAGGACGATCGGATCAATGAGCTGAACCTTGAGCTCAATGGGACGTACTTGTACTACGGCGACGCCGGGCGCGACTCAAGCAGGCGACAAATGGCGCAGGATAAGGCCAATGAATCAGCAAGCCCCGCGGCGGGGCTGTCGCGGATCGCAGCCAAGTCGCAGTCGTCCTACTCGAACTCACACTGGGATCTGGTCGATGCCTCCAAAGAGAAGGGCTTTGACTACAAGAAGCTCGACAAGAAGACACTCCCGAAAGAAATGCAGAATCTGACGATCGACGAGCTCAAGGCGCGCGTGGAGCTGGAACGCGCCAAGCGATCCGAGATCCAATCGACGATTCTCAAGCTGAGCGCCGAGCGTCAGGCCTGGTACGACGCGGAGCTCAAGCGCCTGGGCGAGAGCAACGACGAAGGGCTGGACTCGGCGCTGGCCGGGGCGCTGGTCAGCCAGGCCGAGAAAGCCGGGTTTACCTTCGAGAGCGAGTAAATCACAGCAGGTGCCACCACCCATCTCCGATGGGTGGTGCTATCTTGGTTGATTCACACGAAACAGCACTACCGATCAGAGATCGGTAGTGGCACCAGAAAGGCTGACTCAATCAATCATCCGCAAGACCGACCGGAACGCTTTCGTAGAAGGCGTCCAGGTCGGCTTTGAGCTGCGCCATGGAGGCCTTGTCGAGGTACATCATGTGCCCGCCGATGTAGTAGTGGTTTTTCATGTTGCCGTGGAGTTCGTCGGCGAGTTGCATGTGATCGTGTGTGTAGTCCATCCCGAGCGGCGGCGTGGCGAGGTCGTGATAGCCGCTGGCGACGAAGACGCGGATGTGCGGGAGTTCGTGCATGACCGAGCGGAGGCGTTCGGCGACGTTGACGTATCGCCCCTCGCCGGCGCGGCCGTAGTCCCAGGGCCAGACGCTGGTCAGGATCTCGTAGCTCAGATCGCTCTCAAAGCCGAGCTCTTCACGGATGTAGGCGTTGAACGACTCGGTGTAGTTCGACCGGATGACCGCGTAGGACGGGTCGTAGTCGTAGGAATCGCTGACCCCGTCGCGATCGCGCCCCGTAAAGCGTGAGTCGAACCGCCCCACCGTCAGCCCCTTGTCGCGGAGGAGTTCCTTGCAGAACCGCGGCTGGTCGATCCGCAGGTGGGCGCGCCGGATGAACTCGGGCTTGAGTCCCGTGAAATCGGCCATGCGCCGGACGACCGCGTCTTCCTCGGCCTGCGTCAGGCGGGCGCCCTTGACGAGCGCGGAGGCGTACTCACCGAGCGCAAAGGCTTCGGCTTCCTTGTAGAGCTGTTCGATCGGCTTGTTCTGGTGCTCGGGCGGGAGCAGTTTGTGGTAGTGCGCGGTCGCGGCGTAGGAAGGGAAGAAGCAGATGTAGGGCACGTCGTTGCCCTCGCCGAAGCGGAGGGTCGAGAACTCGATGATGCCCGAGATGAGCAGGACGCCGTTGACGGAGATGCCGTGCTGCCCGTGGAGGTGGTTCGTCAGGCCCGCGGCGCGTGTTGTGCCGTAGGACTCGCCGGCGATGTAGAGCGGGCTCGACCAGCGGTCGTTGCGTGTGATGTACCGCTTGATGAAGTTGGCGACGGATGAGATGTCGGACTCAAGGCCGTGGAATTCTTTCTCGCTCGTCTCGCCCTGCGCTCGGCTGAAACCGGTCGAGATCGGATCGATGAAGACGAAGTCCGATTTGTCCAGGAGCGAATTGGGGTTGGCCTCGACGCGGTACGGGGGAGGTCCGGGTCGTCCTTCGTCGTCCGCGTAGGCGACCTTTTTGGGGCCGAAGATGCCAAGGTGGAGCCAGACGGAGCTGGAGCCGGGGCCGCCGTTGAAGCTGAATGTGATGGGGCGCTTGGTGGCGTCGGGGTAGTTGGACTCGGGAACGTCTTCGCCGGCGTCTTTGCTGGCCTTGTACTCGTCGCCCGGCGTGAGCGTCTGGCGGTAGGAGATGTAGAACATCTTGGCGCTGGGCTTGGCTTCTTTGGCTTCGTCCTTGACGAGGACGATGGTGCCCGCGGTGGCCTCGTAGTGGATCGTTTCGCCGTTGATCTCGATGGTGTGGTACGTAGTCGAGGCGTCGTCGGGGTAGGCAACGAACTCTTGGGCGGCCTTGGGTTCGTCGTTCTGGTCCATGGCCTTGTCTTCGGGCTGGGCCGAGAGATTGCAGGCGAGGGCGAAGGCGGCAAAAACGGTCAGGACGCGTCGCGTCATGGTTTGGATCTCCTGGGGATGCCGGCGGATCGCACCGGCGATCAGAGCGTACCAGAGATGGGCAGCCGCGTCAGCCCTTCCGGGCCTTGCTGGCGCAGCGGATCATCGCTTGAAGACTCAGATCGACGTCTTCCTCTGTTGTTGCCCAGCTGGAAACGCTGATCCGCATGGCGTGCTGGCCCCGCCAGGTGGTGCCCCCGGCCCAGCATGTGCCGTCGTCCTGGATGAGCTTGATCGCCCTGCGGGTCATTTCATCGTCCCCGAAGCGGACGAGGACCTGATTCAGGACCACGTCATTGAGGATCTCGTAGCCCGCGCCGGCGAGGCCCTCGGCGAACCGACGGGCGTGTCTGCAGCAGCGCGCGATCATGTCCGAGACGCCTGACCGACCAAGCGAACGCAGGGCGGCGTAGACCTCGATGCCCCGGGCGCGCCGGCTCAATTCGGGTGTCATCCAGCAGGGCTCGCTCACGAGGCGGTCGTCGAGGTAGGCCGCCTTGATGCCCATCGCGGTGTGGATCGCTTCGCGGTCGCGGCAGATGACCAGGCCCGAGTCGTAGGGCACGTTGAGCCACTTGTGCGCGTCCGCTGCCCAGGAGTCGGCGCGGTCGATCGCCTCGGTCAGGTGATCGAACTCCGCGCAGGCTCGCGCCCAGAGCCCGAACGCGGCGTCGATATGCACCCAAGCTCCTGCGGCCTTGGCTTGGTCGATGATGTCCGCGAACGGATCGAATGCGCCGGAGTTCACCTCGCCCGCCTGGAGGCAGAGCAGCGTGCGATCGTCGAGCTTGGGGAGTTTGCTTGCGATCATCCGGCCCTGATCGTCGGCGGGGACGGTCTCGACGCGCGTGCGCCCAAAGCCGCTCAGGGAGAGTGCTTTCTTGACGCTCGCGTGGACCTGCTCGCCCACGATGACGCGGATTTCGGGTGCGCCGAAGAGGCCATCGTTCTCGACGTTCCAGCCCTGATTGGCGAGCAGGCGGTGGCGCGCGGCGCAGAGGGCGGTGAAGTTGGCGACCGTTGCCCCCGTGACGAAGCCGACCTCACACTGCGCATCGAGCCGGAGCAGATCGAGGAGCCACCGTGCGGCGATCGCTTCGATCCGTGCCCCGACCGGTGTGCAGATGAACATGCCGGTGTTCTGGTCCCAGGCGTTGGCCAGGACGCTCGCGCCGAGTGCCGCGGGGACGGCGCCCCCGATGACAAAGCCGAAGTACCGCGGGCCGGCGCTGGCAACCGCGCCGGGCGAGCCGTGGGTGTGCAGGGCGCTGACGACCTCAAGCGGATCGATCGGACAGGCTGGCAGATCGATGTCGAGCGCATCGAGGCCGGCGATCTCTTGCTCGGTTGGGAAGACACGTCGGTTTTGGAGCGACTCGAGATAGGCGCGTGCGAGCGAAGCTCCGTGTAGGACCGAGTCGGCGGGTGTGCCCATTCCATTCTCCACACTCAGCTCAGGCTGCACAATTCGCTCACTACGCAGAGATCACCGGCTGCTGCTGCTTGCGTGGGTCGGTGCGTGCGATGATGTCGCTGACGCCGTGCTGATTGAAGCCCTTGTACCCGTCGTTTCGTTCGAGGTTCTCGAGATGCGAGCCGATGGCACCGCTGAGCAGGAAGTCGTGGGCCTGCCCGGGTGTGATCAGCCCCGCGTTGCGGAGCGCCTCGACGCGTTTGGGCTCGACTTTCCAGCGCTCGCCGTCGGTGAACTGCTGGCGGAGGAAGGGGAAGTTGGTAAATGGTGCCAGCGTGCCCACACCCGCGGCGTTGAGCTGGTCGCGGAGCGTGTCGAAGTCGAAGACGCACTCGAGGTGGTGCATGCCGGCCTGGAGGACGCTCTCGCCGTGGAGGCCGCACCAGAGCCCGACGGTGCCCAGTTCGGCGCGCTCGGGGAGGATGTCGTGCGAGAAATCGCCCGCGACCTCCTCGGGGCTCATGTCGACGTCGGCAAAGACTGTAAAGCCGCAGGTCGGCTGCTCGAGCACCTGTGCGCCCCAGCCGGCTTCCTCGCCCGCGTAGAAACGCTCGCGGCATACGAAGCCGAGCTTCTCGAGCAACGCAACCACACGCCGGAAGTATTTGCGGCTGCTGCGGAAGGTGTGGTGATCGTGGTTCGCCCAGCCAAGCCCGAGGCGGTCCTGGCGGGCCTTCTGCAGCTGGGCGGCGCGGTTGCGCCTGCCCCAGTACTCGCGCTCGGCGTAGAAGAAAAGATCGCAGGCGAGATCGACGCCGAGGTCCGCGATCGCCGCGTCGACAAGGGCGTTGGCGCGCGCGAATGAACGCTCCTCGTCGCCAAGATCGCGGGCGCGGCGCCTCAGCGATTCGAAGTGCCTGAGGGTGAGGACCGACTTAGAAGGGTCGGGCTGGCCAACGAGGAAGCCCTTGTAGCCGTGACGCTCGGCGGCCCAGAGTTCGGCGTTGTCGCCGTAGTACACGGGGACGCGTCGGTACTGGCTCCAGGGCTCGCCCTGGATGACGTGGTCGTTCGAGATGGTGTGCGTGGCGACAAAGTCGGAAAGGCTCTCGACCTTGATCGTGACGAGGACGATCGGGCCCCGAGAAGCCAGGATCGGGGGCAAAATCGCGCCGGGGTGTCGCCAGATTCGGTCGGCTCCCTCAGCCTTGCTCTCGACGAAGCCGGCCCTTTCGAGACGCTCCCGCAGGTGTTCGCTGATGGGGGCCTCGATCGACTCCACCCAGTCGATGAACCGGGTACCGGTCTCGTGCTTCATCCGGTCTGCCAGCTCGGCGGCTTGCTCGCAGCGGGCCAGGAAGCCCTCGACCATATCCTTGACCAATGCCCACGCCTCGGGCTGAGGCTCCCAGTGAAACTGACCCATCGGATCGACTCCCTTTTCTGCGGTGAAGAGCCAGATCAAAGGCACGCTCAGCGGGGGAGGCGAGCAGAATGGCTCAAGCGAGCCGCAGAGGCCTCAAAGACAGGTTTGATTGCGGGCGGGGCTCGCGCCGTCTCCGGCTGAGCCGTCAATCCCCCCGCTGCTCGGCTGGGGGCATCTTGCCGACGACTCTGAGGAACGTCTCGAGCTGGTTCTTGTGCACAGCCACGAGATCGGTCTGGATCAGGTTCAATGATTTCTTCATCTCTCGGAACGCTTTGACATAATCGCCTTCGATGGCCTCGCGCGGATAGCCGTAGCATGTCGTTGCGCCGGAGGTCAGCGTGAAGCTGTCCTTGCTGATCTCGAACCGCTCCCGGATGGCATCGGTCGGCTCGCCTCGGAAGAGATACTCGGTGTCGAAAAGCGTGTAGCCCTTCCGACGCAGATACTTGACCAGCCCGAACTGCCCCGAGTATTCGATCCAGAGGAACTGCGCCCTTCGCGCGATCCGTTCCATGCCCTTGAGCGCGTCCAGCTCGCCCCCCTGAAGATCGAGTTTGACGACGTCGATCGGTCTTGCGATCGGCAGGCGTTCGTCGGCCGCGATGCAGTTCACCGTCAGCACCTGACCGTTCGGGTTCTTCTCCTGGCGCTTGGCTGCGAGATCCTCGTCAACCAGGTAACCAACGGACGAATAGCCCTCGAGCCCGCGCTCCTTGGCCCACTTGCTCTTGGAATCCACGGTCGAACCGACGAAGAACGACTTCTTGCCCGCCTGGTCCGCAAGGGCGGCCTTGAAGAGCCGGATCCGTTCCGTTTCTTCTGTGTCGTAGAACCGGTGATTCCCGGGGAAGGGCTCGAACGCGAAGACCGTCCCCGTGCAGCGCTCCATCATCTTGCGCGAGAGGCGACCCGCGCCGGCACCGCCGTCGATGCAGTCGCGGATCTCAATCCCCGCCCCCGCATACGACTCGAGCATCGACTCGATCGCGCTCACCCGCAGTCGAGAGAGCAGCGGATTGACGGCGATCTCGGTCTCGGATCCCACATGCGACATGCTGGCCTTTCCTCAACGACTCTGCCCCGAATCCTCGCCCGAAGATGGGCACCCTAACGCATCAAGCTGTCGATTGCACGCGATTCAAGACCCAGCCCCGGCCCCCGGCTTCATACCTATCCTTGCAGGACATTCTCACCTCGAATCACGCCCCATCAAGGAGCCCTCCCGATGTCCGAAGCCATCACCATGACCGACCAGGGCCTCAAGGTCCCAAGCAACCCCATCATCCCCTTCATCGAAGGCGACGGCACCGGCCCGGACATCTGGAACGCCTCGGTCAAGGTCTTCGACGCAGCCGTCGCTAAGGCGTACAAGGGCGAGCGCAAGATCACATGGCACGAGGTCCTGGCGGGCGAGAAGGCCCACAACCAGACGGGTGAATGGCTCCCCGCCCAGACCCTCGAAGACTTCAAGACCTACCTCGTGGGCATCAAGGGCCCCCTGACCACCCCAACGGGCGGCGGGATCCGCTCGCTCAACGTCGCCCTCCGCCAGATCCTCGACCTCTACACCTGCCTGCGCCCAGTCCGCTGGTTCGAGGGCGTGCCCAGCCCCGTCAAGCGCCCCGACCTCACCGACATGGTGATCTTCCGCGAGAACTCCGAGGACATCTACGCCGGCATCGAGTTCGAGGCGGGCACCGAGGACTGCGAGGAGTTCCGCAAGCTGCTCAAGAAGCACTTCGAGAAGCGCTACGAGAAGGTCCGCTTCCCCAAGACCTCGGGCTTTGGCATCAAGCCGATCAGCCAGAAGGGCACCGAGCGCCTCGTCAAGGCCGCGATCCAGTACGCGATCGACCACGACAAGCCCTCGGTCACGCTCGTCCACAAGGGCAACATCATGAAGTACACCGAGGGTGCCTTCATGAAGTGGGGCTACGAGGTCGCCGCCAGCATGTTCGGGGCCACCCCCCTTGATGGCGGGCCCTGGCACACGCTCAAGAACCCCAAGACGGGCAAGGCCATCGTCATCAAGGACGTCATCGCCGACGCCTTCCTCCAGCAGATCCTCACCCGCCCCGCCGAGTACTCGGTCGTGGCGACCATGAACCTCAACGGCGACTACATCTCCGACGCCCTGGCCGCCTGCGTGGGGGGCATCGGAATCGCCCCCGGGGCCAACATCAACTACGACACCGGGCACGCCATCTTCGAGGCCACCCACGGCACGGCCCCCAAGTACGCGGGCAAGGACCAGGTCAACCCGGGTTCCGTTATACTCTCAGGCGTCCTGATGCTGGAACACATGGGCTGGCAGGAGGCCGCGGACCTGATCGTCAAGGGCCTGGAAGGCGCGATCAGCGCTAAGACGGTGACGTACGACTTCGAGCGTCAGATGGAAGGGGCGACCCTCCGCAAGTGCTCGGAGTTTGGGGATGATATTGTGAAGTGGATGGGGTGAGGGATCAGTCTATCCACAAGGGCTTACATATGAAGCAGGAAGAACACGCCCAAAGAGTGTGGATAATTCTGATCGCGGCGGCAATGAACAGACAAATCTTGAACTACAAACATCTAGAAGAGCGGATTGGTATTCCCGCACGAGCCTTATCCGGCATTCTTGGACACATTCTGTTTTATTGCATAGATAATATATTACCTCCACTAACGTCAATCGTGGTCTCAAAATCTCGCGGAAAACCGGGCGACGGATTTGGCCCACTTGAACATGTAGACGCTGATAGAGAATCCGTTTTTGATTTTCCGTGGTACGACACTCCGGCTCCAAGAGCTTTGGAGTTGGCGAATCATTCACCTAAAGTCCGAACAGCTAAATCTCTTTAGCGTGGCACAAGTTCGGGAGCGATGAAACTTTGAGGTTAATATCGCGAAGTAAATGGGGTGTTACAGACTGATGTCCAACTCCATAGAAGAAACGCTCAAAGGTCTGGATGCCAAACTCACCAAGGCAATTCGTTCTTTCTGGGAAGTACGTGATGACCAAGGCGAGAGACAGGGCAGCACTTCCGGGATCAAAGACGCAGGATCTCGATCTAAGATTACTGGCGGCAAACATCTCGATGGCATAGCCAATCTGCTTTGCCAATTAGTTCGAACTGCAATTCCTTCTGCTGAAGTTCACACACAAAAGACATCTCTTCCCGGTTATTTTAGGCCATACAAGTGCTGGGATATCGTTGTGCTGACAAACAAGCAACTATCGGCCTGTGTTGAACTGAAATCACAGGTTGGATCTTTTGGCAACAACTACAACAACCGTATAGAGGAGGTAATTGGCGCCTCAACTGACCTTCGCACGGCGTACAGAGAAGGCGTCTTTGAGCCATCGCCCAAACCATGGCTTGGCTATTTGTTGATACTCCAAGAATGTGCTAAGTCGACAAAGCCTTCTCCTACTCAAAAAAGATTCGAGCCGCACTACAAAGTATCTAGCGCCTTTAGAAATGTTTCGTACGCAGAAAGGTACAAAGAGAGTTTGCTGCGGCTTGCAAGGGAAGAGGCATACGACAGCACTTGTCTTTTGCTTTCCGATCAACACAACCCTACAACTACATACTCGGAAACTTCAACTGAACTGACTTTCAAAAGGTTTGCATCGTCGCTTCTGGGCCATGTAATGGGCAGTGCGGCATCTACTTCTTAGTAAATGTTACCTCAGGCTGCTTGCGACCCAACCAGCCCTGCGAAGCAGCTTCACTGATGCGTTCTTCGGCCATTGTAAAATAAGCCGGATCAACTTCGCACCCGATACTGTTTCGATCAGCCTGCATGGCAGCTAACGTAGTGCTTCCGGTGCCTAAGAAAGGATCAAGCACAGTGTCACGCGTGAACGAAAACATTCGCACCAGGCGGTAGGCAAATTTCACCGGAAAGGGAGCCGGATGCTTTTTGGTAGAAGCACCAGTGAGGTCAGTCCAAATCGGTCTAAACCACTCAGACTGCTCTACTTTAGATAATCGCGACTCTGCTCTTTGCTCGTCAGTTGGCTTGCGGTAGCCCCCCGGTTTTCGAAACATCAATATGTACTCTACGTCATTCTTGATGATCGCATTAGGTTCATATGGTTTCCCAAGAAATCCACCGCCATTTCCTTTAGCCTCAAAATTCGCATTTGCAATCTTATTCCAAAGAATTGGCGTTAGATAGTCGAACCCGATACGCCTACACCTGATGGAAATGTCGGCGTGAAGTGGAAATACATGGTGACGTCCTTTATTGGCCTTCCGCGAGACACAAACATCGCCGACATTGACGACTAATCGCCCACCAGGTTGAAGCACTCGAAAGCAATGTTCCCAAGTTTTATCTAGGTTATCGTGAAACTCGTCGTACTCATGAATGTCACCGAGTTGATCGGGATGATCATTATACTTTTTGAGATTAAAGTAGGGCGGAGATGTGACAACTAAGTGAACGGACTGATCATCAATCCAATCCAATTTACGAGAATCCCCTAGTCTAGTATGATGTGTTGTCGGCGGACCGGAATACGGCTTCAGCTCAGGAATTGCAGTAGCTTCCACAACACTTTTCTTGGCTGCCCTTGGTCTCTCACTCGTCGATGCATCAATCATCTGTGATCGTATGCGTCAGAATCTGGCATTGCATATCAAGGCAACCACTAGAAACTAGCACTCTAACCGACAGTGCATCCAATATTCTACAGACATCGAACCCCTCCCCGACATGCCCCCCTCCCCCACCTCCATCCATATTTCCCCCACCACAGACCCCAAGCTCGGGCGAATCTGGCGGCTCACGGCCTCGCAGGTGCTGGATCACCCGGTGGAGCGGGTCTTCCCCTTCTTTGGCGATGCGCACAACCTCGAGGCGATCACGCCGGCGTTTCTGCGGTTTCGGGTGCTCACGCCCCGCCCCATCGAGATGCGTGAGGGGGTGCTGCTGGAGTACCGCCTGCGGGTGCACGGCGTGCCGATCCGGTGGCGGACGGAGATCCCCGTGTGGGAGGCGCCCCACCGGTTCGTCGACAACCAGATCCGCGGGCCCTACGCCCTGTGGCGCCACACGCACACGTTCGAGGCGATCGATGGCGCCACGCGCACGCGCTGCACGGACGAGGTGCTCTACCGACCCAGGGGCTGGGTGCTGGCGGGGCTGGTCAACCGCTTCTTCGTCGAGCGCGATGTGCTGAGCATCTTCCGGTACCGGTTTGCGAGGCTCGAAGAGATCTTCCCGCCCGCGGGCTGAATCAGCGTCGGCGCTTGCGCGCTGCCAGGGCCCCGAGCGCAACGACCGCGAGCGATCCCGGCGCGGGGATGTTCAGGACGCCCGCCATGGTCGGGTCGGCCTGGGGGTTGCCGCTGCTGGTGTCGCTGGGCCCGGCGCGGAAGCGGATGGCCTCGGCGCTGGTGACGCCGAAGTCGGCAAGGTCGATCTCGACGGCCCATGCGATGGCGTCGCCGCCCAGCTGCGACTCGCCCGTGTTGACCTGTGTGGAGAAGTCGTAGAACAGGAACGCGCTCTCGGAGCCGCCCGAGATGACCGCGATCTCGTAGGAATCCCGGCTGTAGCGCAGATCAAACAGCACGATGTCCGGGCCCGCGCTATCGACGGCGCCGAGGTCGTCGAAGAAGAGCGTGAAGTCGTTGGCAAAGGGCTCGGGCCCGCTCACCGAGCCGATGTTGAAGAGACCCGAGTCGGGCGTGAATCCCGTGAGCGCTTCATCGATCGTCGCGGCGCCGTGGATGAAGACATCGCCCGGCTCGTTGACCTGGGCGCGGTCGGCGAAGGCGTTGTCGTGGAAGGTGTACCCGCCGTAACTGATCTGCGCGGCTGCGGGCAAAGCTGCGGCCGCGACCGCCGCGACGGTGATTGATCGGAACATGATGTCTCTCCCCATGATGGAGTGTCTTGTCGAACCTGACGCTGATGCGGGCCGTCTCTCACGCGGCCGCAATCAAGCAGCCTAACACGATCCCAGGTGTGAAGGCTCACTTTTTACAGGGCTTTTCCTACCCACGTCCCAAAACCGTGTCATGTTTCGTACATATTCATTCAACCAGCCCCTCTGCAACTCGTGGGGTGGCGCAGAAGCCCGTTTCGGGCAAGGAAAGGCTGAGAGCGATGGACATCACGAGATTTGCGGCATGCGTCGCCATCATGGCGACCGCGGGCTCGGCCTCCGCGCAGCTCGACTGGGGGTTCATCTCCACCGCGGGAGACCCCGACCCCATCACCGTCTTTGACCTCGAAAACCCGGGCGTCAGCAACACCGCGTTCGGCAATGTCGCGACCAACTTCAACCGCGGCATGGACTTTGATTCCAGAGATTCCTTCTACTACTTCGTCAGCACCGACGCGCTCAACGATCCGGGACAGCGCGGGCTGTGGTACTTCGACGAGGGCGTCAACACGCAGCTCACCACGATCGGGTTCAGCGATTCGGGCGACGGCGACGCCACGCTCAGCGCCAACGGGAGCACGTTCTTCGTCACCGTGGACGACGGCGACGCGACCACCGGCGATTCGCTCTACGCGTTCAGCAACCTGGGCGGTGTCCCCTCGTTCACCGAGATCGGTGAAACCGGGCTCAGCCAGATCATCGGACTGGCCGTCAACCCCGTCACGGGCGTGATGTACGGCTACGACAGCAGCACCGAAGCTCTTTACACCATCGATCAAAGCGACGGCACTCCCACACTCGTGGGGACGAGTGGGATGTCGCTCGCTGCGATCGGTGGTATGGATTTCAGCGCCGACGGCAGCACGCTCCTGCTCTCCTCGGGACGCAACCTGTTCACCGTCGACACCTCCAATGGCATGCTGACCAGTGCGGGTGATGCGCTCCTGAATATCAGCGCCCTCAGCTACCGCGCACCGATCCCGGCACCCGCGTCCGCAACTCTCCTGGCTCTCGGTGGAATCGTCGGATTCCGTCGTCGCCGATAAGGCCATCGATGCCCGTCCTGGGCTCTGGCCAGCATTTCTCCAAACGGCCGCCTCCCGTGCACGGGGGCGGCTGTTTGTTTTGGGCACAGCCCGTTTGGTATGCTCTGGCGAAACACAGGGGGTTTCACATGCAACGCCAGAACAGAGCCGCTGCCATCGCCCTATTGCTCGCGGGCCTCTCGCCGATCGCCCTGGCCCAGGACGCCACACCCGAAGCCCCCGCCTCGATCGCGCCCGCGGAGCGCGAGCCGACGGCGCTCGAGCGATCGCCCATCGCGGGCTTTGTGGGCCAGTGGACGGGCACGGGTGTCTACCAGACCGGGCCGGGCAAGTCCGAGACCGTGCAGGTCACCGAGAAAGCCCACTGGCGTTTCGATGGCAAGGCCATCCTCGTCGAGGGGCTGGGCACCGTCACCGACCCGGACGGCTCCGAGCGCAGCGTCCACGACGCGATCGCCATCATCCGCAAGGACGAGGAAACCGGCAAGATCATGATGCACGCCTTCAAGCCCGATCAGGCTCCGGTCGTGTCGGAGCTGGTCGTGCTCGAGGACGGACGCCTGCAATGGGGCTTCGACCCCGCCCCGGGCCAGACCGTGCGGTTCACGATCGAGTTCACCGAGGATTCGTGGAAGGAATCGGGCGAGTTCAGCCCGGATGGGGGGAAGAACTGGTTTGGGTTCTTTGAGATGGAGCTCACGCGAAAAGAGTGAACTGCAGATTCAATCGCATTCAGATCTACATCGCGACAACAAATATCGATGCTTTGATGCTCTGTACTACGGCCGAGACGGCCCTAGCACATGAGGATGAGGAGGGAATGAGTAACTCATAAAGAACAGGCCGGGATCTCTCGATCCCGGCCTGCCAAATTTTTCAATTCATTTGTAAGTGATTGCCTTGGAGGCGTGCTGGATTACCAGCCGCCGCCACGGCTGCCGCCGCGGCCACCGCCGCCGCCGCCACCACCGTAACCACCACCGCCGCCGCCGCCGGAGCGGGGCTCGCGGGGACGGGCTTCGTTGACCGTGAGGTCACGCCCGCCGACGCTGGCGCCGTTGAGGGCTTCGATAGCCGCCTTGGCGCTGGAGGAATCTGCGAACTCGACGAAACCGAACCCGCGGGGGCGACCGGTCTCGCGATCCATTACCAGAGTGGCCGAGACAACCTCTCCGTGCTGCGAAAAGATCTCGCGCAGCTCATTCTCTGATGTTTGATATGAAAGGTTCCCGACATAAAGCTTTGACATTCTTCGATCCAACTTGCCCGCAGAAAGACTCAACAAACGACGACCGGAGGCTCGGGCACAGCTTCCGACCGACTGTCCAGGCACCCACCCACCGTGGGGCGACCTGCCCATTCGGACGTACGTAAGTATATATACCGAACGGGAGTGTGGATAGTTCGCCGGACGCTCCAAATGACGGATTCTTCCCAAGGGCAGCCCGAACAGGGCATACAACCCCTCGGAAAGCCCATTGATGGTCGAATTGGAATGTTTCAAGGCGCCGAATCAGATCGGAATTCCTCAGGGATTCACACGCTTTCCACCGGCAAGGTGTCGTTTGGCACCCCCGCTGGGGTCCCGGCGCCTGCCAAGACGGCATCCAGCCGGATCGCCAGTTCGCCCATCTGCTGGGCCGCAAGTCGCTGCCCGAACTTTGCAAATGCGAACATCGCCAGCATCCCCGCACCCGCCCCGACAGCGATCCAAAGCGCCCATGCCGGTTGCTGGATGATTGCCTGTGCGATGGCAAAGAACCCGGCAAAGAACGCGACGGCGCCGAGTGTGAAGTAGCCGAATGCGAAACTGGTCCAGAGATTCGGGTGCGGCGTGAATCTGGCAATAACGCGGCTGGAATCGCCCTGCGCTTCGACCTCAACATGCAGCCAGGGTGACCAGAGGTGGCGAAGATGCGCCGCGTGCGTCAGGACAAGGTGATGCCCTACGTTGCGCACGATGACGTCGGCGTCGCTCTGTCTAAAATGATCGAGGATTGCATCGGCAATCGCTTCGGGGGGCGCGGCGTGCCGGCTGATACGAGTTGGTCGGATCTCGAGCGCACCGGACATGGCTGCCAGTGTAACTCGGAACGCGAAGGGTTAGCCGCCGCCTTCCTTCTTCTTGTCCTTGTTGCCGCCTAGAAGGTTGTTGATCCCCTCGTTGACGGCGTCCTTGGCCTTGTCCTGAAGCTCGGTCGCTTTCTCATCGATCTGCTCCTGCGCATCATCGAGCGCATTGTCGAGCTCCGTAGTCAACATCTCCACGCCGTTCTCGGAAAGCGCGTTGAGCTGATCGAGGTTGACCTTGAGATCGCCCAGGATCTCCTCGGGGATGATGCCCCCTCCGAACTGTGAGGCCGATGCAAGCACGGCCTGTGTGATGATGTTGGTCAGCTCGGCCAGCGACACGGGATTGCCAGCAGTCCCGACGTCCTTGAGCAGGATCTCGGGGATCACGAGCTTTGTGGTCGAGAGCGCCCCACCCAGCGGCAGCAGGTGCGCGTTGACCGTGATGTTCCGGATCGCGATCTCCTTGACCACGAACTGCTTCCCGTCGGCCTTGTCCTTGTCGGGCTTGGGCTTGCTGGGGTCTGCGGGCTCACCCGATTCGAATCGCTTGAGGTTCTCCAGGATCTTGTGCACGTTGCTGGAAGTGCCCTTGCGGTCGATGTGCACGTCCAGATCGGTCAACTCGAACCTCGGGAGCGTGACGACCTCGGAGCGGAGCGAGCCGAGCGAGACGGCTACCCCCGCCGAGCCAAGATGAAAGAAGAAGGGCGAGTCGTAGCCCTCTGGGTTCTCGACCGTCAGCCCCGACATATTGAAAGTGCCGTCGAAGACACCGACGTCGGCGCTCTCGAGCGAGGTCGGGACGGCCAGCGCGTAGTTGGTTCCCTTCTCGATGCCGGACTTGGCGATGGAATCGATGGAAACGAACGCGATCACAACAACAAGAAGGACGAGCACGAGCAGCCCGCCGCCGATCGCGAGCAGGAGCTTGGCAGCTTTCATCGGTGTTCCTTTCGAGGATGCCCATTCGGTGGGCGTCACGGAGGATATTAGGCGAGCGTGGTCCGTGATAACGCGTGGCAGGCCTTCCCCAGCCCGCACAGAACGCACGCCTTGACGCTCAATGGGATTTCCATCGTGTGGGTTTCGTGCCCGGAAGCGGGGTGAATCGGACATCACCCTTGATGCGGCGAGCCGGAGTCCCGGGGGCCTGCACTGAGAGCAATGGGGATGAATGACATGAATCGAACTTCACGAGTGGCATGTATGATGGGTGTGGTCGGCATCGCAACGATGGCCGGCGGATGCTCAATCTTTGGTGGCAGCAGCAAGAGCAGCGGCGCGACCGCGAGCGCCTCGGGCAGCAGCAGTAGCGGCACGACCTACCGAACCGGGAAGGTCACACGCTCGTCCGACACGATCACGCTCGAACCCTTCCAGCAGATCAACTTCGCGGTCTCGGGCTCCAACGGGGAACTCCGCGTCGAGAACCGCGGCGACGGCCAGCTCGCCTTCCGTGTGCCTCAGAACGAGGCCAATCTCTCGCCCTCGGACGCCTACACGATGTCCGTCGACGGGTCGTTCATCCTCGAGTTCTACAACGCTTCTCGTGTGCCCACCGTGGTCCGCTACACCGGCTCGGGCTACTCCCCCGTGACCGTGAGCATGCTTGAATAGGCGGAAGGCCCGCAACGCCCCCACCCTGATCATCACGATCGCACCCGCCCCGCGGCCCTTGCCGCGGGGCGTTTGCTGCGCGCCCGGCGCTGCGGGAGCTACCATCCCGGCATGAGGCGGATCACCATCGTCACCACCGGCGGCACGCTTGAGAAGGTCTACGACGAGGCCAGCGGCACGCTCGTCAACAGGCACTCCAACGTCGCGCACATGCTCAGCGGGCTCCGTCTCGAGGACACACGCGTCTGCGTCCACGAACTCATGAACAAAGACAGCCTCGATATGACCGATGAGGATCGCAAGCTCATCGCACGGACCGTCGGCGATGTGGTCGCAGACACCGACGTCGACGGGGTCATTGTGCTCCACGGCACCGACACGCTCTGCGTCACGGGCGAGAAGCTGCACGCGGACCTCGGAAAGCCACGCGTGCCGGTCATCCTGACCGGCGCGATGCGCCCGTTTGAGATGAAGGAATCCGACGCACTCCAGAACCTGACCGAGTCGATCTTCGCCGTAAGCCTCGTCGAGCCTGGCGTGTACGTCGTCTCTCACGGCAGGGCCCAGAGATTCCCGGGCATCGTCAAGGACCGCAGCCGGGGCACGTTCATCAGGTCGACGCCGACGGGCTAGTCGAGCGAGATCCCTCTTGACTTCAAGACGTCCAGGACCGGGCCGAGGTGCTCCTCGTAGTGGCGCCAACGCCCCACGGAACCGGTATAGATCGGCTTGTTCGCCTGCTCGAAGCTCGCGGTGCGGATGCTGCGATCGGATCGATCGTGCGCCAGGCAAGCCTCCTCGAACTCGAGCCCGAGAAACGAAAGGGTCGCCCTGACCGTCATCTCGTGGTTGAGGACAAGATCCTGGTAAAGGATCGTGTGAATCCGCTCGGGTTCGATCTGCTTCCAGTGCTCGCTGTGCCGGATCGCATCGACCGCGTAACTCGCGCACGATTCCAGATCGAACGCATAATGGAGCGCACCCGAGAAATCCTGGAAGTAGCAGGAAAGACACGTATCCCGCAGGTCCCGGAGGCAATGAATAAACCGAGCCCGGGGAAAGAGCGAGGCCAGGAAGCCGATGTGCATGATGTTCTCGGGCATCTTGTCGGTCAGGAGCTGCGTCTCGCTCCCGCCCGAGATCTGCGCCAGATGTCGCATCATCCGCTCGCCGACACGCACCATGCTCTGATCGTCGACCGATTCGAGCGAGAAGACATAACCGAACGGCTCGCGCCGCACACCCAGGGATTGGGCGGCTTTGATCGTCTCAACCGTCTCACCGGCTGGGGCGACCGACGAATGCATCGACAATAACTGCTCGACGAGGCTGGTCCCCGAGCGCGGCACGCCGACGACGAAGACCGGCTGCCAGTCCTCGTTCAGAGGCCTCGGCGCGGGCCCGTCGGACCAGCTCTCAATCAACGCTTGCGTTTGTGTGCGGTGAAGTTCCGCGTCGAACCTGGTGTGGTGGTAGGAGTTGGCCTCGTCGATCGCGATAAACGCCTCCCGGTATCGGCCCACGCGGTCCAGCGCCTCTCCGAGTTTGAATTGAAGCCCCTGGCGAATCTCCGGCGAGAGCTCCCCCGCGAGCGTCCGCTCGAGAATCGAGACAACCTCATCGATGCTTTCTGTCTCGCTGGCCAGCTCGGACAAGGCATCGACCAGCAGGACGTCGGGCTGTGCGCTCTCGGTCAGCATCGGCCGCAGCCACGCGTACGCCTCGGCGCTTCGCCCAAGCCGACGCATCGCCATCACTCTGGCGTGTATCGCGGGAACAAAGCCCTTCTGGATGGCCAGGCCCCGATCGGATTCGACGAGCGACTCCTCGTATCGACCGGCCATCGTCAGCAGACGGGCGCGATCCACCCTGTATTGCGCGTGCATCGGCTTGAGCTTGATCGCGCGGTCGATTTCGATCAGGGCCTGCTTGACCCGCCCCACGCCGATGAGTGCCACGGCGTAGAGCCGAAGCGCTTCCGGGTCTTTTTTCAGGAAGGGGATGACCCGCTCGTACAACGCCACCGCACGATCGGGCCTGCCCGAGCGATGGTGCGCGACCGCCTCGTGGATCAGCCGAGTGATTTCCGCGTTGGACGGGCGTCTGGATTGCATGCTCAATGGTCCCGAGTTCCCCGACGGGGTCGCGCGGGATCAGCCTTTGACTGCGGTGATCTTCACGTGCGTGTAGCGCTGGCGGTGCCCCGTCTTGCGACGGTAACCGATTTTGGCGCGGAACTTGTAGATATCGAGCTTGATGCCCTTGGATTCGGGCTCGATCACTTCAGCGGAAACGCTGGCACCCTTGACATAGGGCTGACCGATCGAGACCTTGCCGGCGCCGTCGCCGGTGAAGAGAACGTTATCGAAGGTGATGGTGTCGCCGGCCTTGGCCTGGCCGTTCTGGATGAGGTCGATGAAGAGTTCCTGACCCTCGGTGACCTTCCGCTGACCGCCGCCTTCTTGAATGATCGCGTACATGGCTGTCTCACTTGTCCGCGTCGGAATCGGGGAGGTCCACCACCCGGACCTGCTTCGTCCCGGCCGACATCGGGAGGCAAGTGTAGGCAGGGGCCCGCCCGGGGTCAGGCGTCCCGGTCCGGGTCGAACCCGGCTTTCCCAAAGCCCTCAAAGAGCGGTCCGAGCCGATCCTCGTACCGCCTCCACCTGCTGACCGATCCCGTGTACATGGGCCTTCGGACCTGGTCCGTCGAGGCCGTCACCACAGTCCGACGGGTCTGGTGGAACGCGAGGCAGTTCTCATGAAAGGGCAGCCCGAGATGAGCCAGCAGGGCCCGGATCTGCTCTTCGGGATTGGCAACCAGCTTCTCGTAGCGGACCTGGAACACCTCGATGCCAAGGTCCTGTATGGCGTGACGAACGATCGCACGCTCGTGGGCGATCATCCGGGCCATCTTCTCTAGATCGAACGTGTAGCCCATGGGCCCGTCAAAGCCCTGGAAGTAGCACGACACCGCCGTGTCCCGCGGATCGCGGGTGACGTGAACGATCCGGGCGCTGGGGAACATCAGCCGGATCAGCGGCAGGTGCGCGTACGCGTGCGGGAGCTTGTCCACGATCCGCGACTGATCTGGCTTGACCCCGAGCTTCCCCGCCAGCTCGTGCAGCGATCTGAGGTAGTCCCTGGAAGCATCCGCGAGCATCGGGCCCTTGAGAAATGCGGGTCGAGTCAGGAAGACCGACGGAGAGCCGCCCAGTCGAAACTGCAGTTCCGCAGCGATGCGGACGGTCGCGGGCAGCTCCCCCACCCCGGCTGCCTGCGGGTGCGAGGCGATGATCTGCTCGACAAGGCTCGTGCCCGATCGGGGCACCCCGAGGACAAAGACCGGCTGGCTGCTCGTGTTCCCGGAGTGCTCGAGCGATTCGAATACCCTCGGCGTCCACTGGCGGAAGTACTCGGCGACCTGCGTGTCGTACCCGGTCATGTCCCAAGGCACATCACGCAGGCGCGCCCCCTGGGTGACCGCATCGAACGCTTCGAGATGGCGACCGCCGTCGTTGAGCAGCTCGGCAAGCCTGTACAGCAGCACCGCTCGCTCGGGACTGGAGAGCTCGCCAGCAAGTGTCTCGTTGAGCCTCTCGATCGCCTCTGCCTGGCGCCCCTGCTTGATCGCGATCGTCGCAAGGGCCTCGGCGAGCTGCGCATCGGGAGCGACGGCCTTCTGATACGCCTTGTCCAGCGCCGCCGATGCCTCGTCGTACTCGCCCTGTTTGCGCAGCACGTTGACCAGCCCCGCAACCGCGGATGGGTAGTTCGGCTTGACCATCAGCGCCCGCCTGAAATGGTCGGCTGCCTTGCCCGCGTTGAAGTCCGCGTTCTCGATGTGCCCGAGCTGCACGTACGCGTCCGGGTTCATCGGGCTGAGCTTGATCGCGCGAGCCAGATGCTCCCGTGCCTGGTCGTACCTGCCGATCCGTGTCGCGCAGAATCCCATCCCGATCAGGTGTCTGGCGTTCTTCTTGTCGATCTTCGAGAGCTGCTCGAGCAGCTCACCGGCCCTGGGCCAATCGGATTGAGCCAGCGCCCGCTGCGCTTCAGCAAAGAGAGTGTGTGGGTCCATCGATGCTCCTTATCCAAGGGAGATCGACGCCTGACGCCCCTACTCGGACAGCGCGACGCCGGCGTTCTTCAGGGCTTCCACGAGGGGAATGGCTTTCTCATTGTATCTCTTCCACCGCTGCGCAGAACTCTTGTAGATGGGCCTGCGGACCTGCTCGACGCTGGCAGTATGCACCGCACGCGTGCTGGCGTGGAAGTTCAGACAGTCCTCATGGAACGCCAGCCCGATGTGCTCCAGGATCCCGCGGATCCCCGCCTCGGTGTCGCTGATGAGCTCTTCGTACCGAACCTCGAGGATCGGTAGATCCAGCTCGCGCTTGAGATGGGCCATGATCCGCTCGTGGTCCGCGTAGAAACGGGCGAGGTAGTCCAGGTTGTAGGAATACCCAAGTGGCCCGAGGAAGTCATGGAAATAGCACGAGACGCAGACGTCGCGCGGGTCCCGCACCGTGTGGATCACGCTCGCGTTCGGAAAGAGCAACTGGATCATCGGCAGGACCTGATAGTTGTAAGGCAGCTTGTCGACGATCCGACGGGCGCCGGCGAAATCTCCGAGCATCGCAGAGACTTTGCTCGCGTGAGCCAGGTATCCCTCTGCCTGAGCCCGGAGCGATTCCTGGGTGATGCCCTTGGTTTCGGTCAGAAAGCCGGGAGCCGTGCCCGAGACCTTTGACTGCAACCGCGCCGCGATCGCCATCATCTCATTGAGCTCACCCGCGCCGGCGCCCTCCGGATGGGCCGCGATGATCTGCTCGACGAGGCTTGTGCCAGAGCGAGGCATACCGACAATAAACACCGGCTCGCTCGATTCGATTCCGCTGGTCGGGAGCGACCCGATGCGGTCACGCGTCCAGAACTCGAGCATCTGGTCCACAGCGCGCGTGTACGCGTCCGGGTCCCATGGCTTCGGCTTGAGCTCGCACGCCTGCTCGATCGATTCCCAGGCCTGTGTGTGCTCTCCCACGCGATCCAGAAGCCCCCCGAGCCCGAAAAGCAGGCCGCTGCGCGTTGCCGCCGGGATCTGGGTCTTCAGCACACGCCTGATGTACGCGATGGCTTCGTGCTCGAGCCTGGCCTTGCGGGCGATGACAAGATACGCCTCAGCGATGTGCGCATCGGGCTCCCCGCTGATATCGACGCTGCCCTCAACCAGGCTGATCGCATCGTCAAATCGTCCAAGCTTTCGGTACATCTCCGCGAGCCCCGAGACCGCCGGGGGGTATCCCTTGCGGATCGCAAGCGCCCTCTGGAAGTGCTCGATTGCCGGCTTGTCGTTCAGACAGGTCCGCTCGATGTTGCCCATGGCGCAGTGCAACTCAGGCATCATGGGCTTGGCTTTGACCGCCTTTCGGAGCAGCTTCATCGCCTCGGCATAGTGGTTCAGCTTCATCAGGCACGAGGCCAGACCGAACATGACATGGGCGTTTTTGGTCTCGCTCTGGAGCAGGCGTGAGAAGACCTTGACACCCAGCTCGTACTGCCCGGCCTCGTACGCCGCCCGGCCATGGTCGTACATCTGCTGTCGCTCGAGAGGTGTCATGGAGGACTTTAGGGATCCGCACGGACGACGTCTGATATCCATGCCCGATAACGAAACCAGGACACGTCTGATAACCAGAATCTGGCGTTATCGGCCCGCGATGCGCAAGCCTGACAGCCCCTCCCGGAATTCCACAAGCACTCGTTCTTGCACGAAAGCCGGGCGGTCCGATCGCTCAGAGCCGGCCGGGAGATCCACCGTGGACCCCGACCGACATCCGAGAAAGCGTCCATCGGACGCGATATGGCCCAGGCAGGGCGGGAAAGGAATTCACCGTGAGCATCCGTGAAAGCGATATCGAGCGTTTCTTTGAGATCATCACCACCGGTGACCGCGTCGCGGCTCGCATGACCGTCAACAGGATGCAGGACGACGGCGTCCCCCCCGAAGACATCGTGCTGGAGCTCTTCTGGCCCACGATGGAGATGGTGGAGAAGTTCTACCGCAACGACCAGATGACCACCCTGGCCCACCACTACGCGGTCCGCCTGCTGCGCGTGCTGGTCGATCAGGCCGCGGCCCGTTTCCGCATGGAGCCTCTCCTTGGCAAGCGCGTGCTGGCGTTCTGTGGCAACCACGAGCCGGAAGAACTCGCCGCACAGATGGCCGTCGATCTGCTCGAAATGTCGGGCTTCGATGTGAAATTCGCCGGCGGCGGTGTCGCGGGCGACGAGATCCTGGCACAGGTCCACGAGAGCAAGCCGGACGTGCTTCTCATGTTCGCCTCCTCGCCCGAGGACCTGCCCGAGATCCGCAACATCATCGACACAATCCGCGAGATCGGGGCCTCGGCCCACACCCAGATCGCCGTGGGCGGCGGGGTCTTCAACCGGGCCGAGGGCCTGGCTGAGGAGATCGGCGCCGATACGTGGGCGACGGACCTCTTGGAACTCGTTCACACGCTGATCGAAGAGCCCGCACGCCGGGCAGATGCGGATCAGCGGACCGTTGGGCGTAAGCGCCGGGCCGCGGCCTAAATCGGGCGAAACCGTCCGGAAACGCTTCTCGGAGGCCCGCATCCCGCTCACGCCGGGGTGCGGGCTCTTTATTTGGTCTCTGAAAGGGCATCCGCCCGCTGATTCGCGGGTATATTGAACCCGGAGGGCCGAAGCCTTGGCAATGGAACGCGAAATCGAACGGAAGCTGATCGCCCGGGCGAGCGCCGGCGATCGCACCGCCGCGGCCGAACTGCTCCGCCATCATCAGCCCTCGCTCCGCGCGTACTTGCTCCGCCTCTCGGGGCGCCAGGAGATCGCTGAGGACATCTGCCAGGAAGCCTTCGTCCGGGTGCTGGCCAACCTCCACCGCTTCGACGACCGCTTCCGGTTCTCGACATGGCTCTTTACGATCGCAAAGCGCCTCTACGTCAACGCACGCCAGAAGCACGCCCCCCTGTTCAACACCGAAGCGCTCGGCTGGCGTGCCAGCAAGGACACGGGCCCGGGTCACCAAATCGCCGCGGGCGAGGTCACCGGGAATGTCAAAGATGCGCTTCAGGAAGCGCTCATGGAACTGGGCGAGGTGCAGCGCGAGATCATCGTGCTGTTCCACCAGCTCGACTGGCCCATCGCCACGATCGCGGTCCATATGGAGATGCCCGAGGGCACCGTCAAGAGTCACCTGCATCGCAGCCGCCAGAAGCTCCGCAAGATCCTGGTCGAGCACGCGACGCACGCTTCTCGTGTGAAAGAGGTCTGGGCGTGAAAGGTCGTCAGCACCGGTTCCGTCTTGGCCGGCGTCTCGCGAGGCCCGTCTCCACCGACCACCTCGAGAGCGTCCTGAGCCAACCCATCGAATCCGCGGGCGCCGATGCCTCGTTCGAAGAGGCCGTCCTCGGGCGAATCGATGCGCACAGGCCCTTCCTTGCCGAGCCCGAGCGCCGGCGCGTCCGCTGGGTGCGGATGTCCGTGATCGGGCTGGCTCTTGGTTTGTTTGCTTCCGGCGCCATCGGCATCCGCGCCGGGCTCCTGCCCTTTGGTGAGCAGGCGGGCCCGGTCTCGTCGATTGTTGAGAGCGCCCAGACCCAGAGCGTCCAGCAGGTCCAGTCCGTCGCGCTCTGGCGCGATGAAGCCCTCGCCAAATTCGAATCGATCAAGGACCGCCAGCGCGAAGCGCGGAACAACGCGCCCGTCCGCTGCCAGGATGTCCGCGTCGCAGGCGCGTCCCAGCCCCACGCATCTGTGCCCGAGCACGGCCTCTGCATCGGTCTGACGATGCGTGAACCCGTCAGCGCCATCGCCCAGGTCTCCTCACCCATGGCGACGCGCCTGATCGTCTTCGATGACGGGTTGGCTGTCCCGATCGCCGGCGCCGCAAGCGCGGCTCCCGGTATCCATCAGATCCAGATCAAGCGCTGGCCCTCAGCGGTTCAGGAAAGCATCATGAACATCGGGCTCGAGGGCTCCGCGGAGCTTGCCCTCCCGGGCGTGCTCCCCCCCTGGTACGGCTCGGACGTCGTGCGTCTGCCCGAGATCAGGGCCAATTCCGCTTCAACCAAACAGCCCCGCTGACAGCTCCTCCATGGCCCAACTCCGCACATACCCAGGCCGCGCCACCCGGGCTTGCGTGATGCTCGTCGCGCTGATGGTGCAGTTCGCCTGCGTCCAGACGCACGCGGAGTGGTTCCAGGGCAGCGCGACCGAAACGATCGAAGCAATCCGGATCGCGGTGCCCGACGCAACCATCATCGCGGTCCTCGACGACGGCACGGGCCAACGCAAGAGTGCGCAGGGCAAGGCCGTGACCGGGCTACTGACCGATCTCGGGTTTGCGCAGAATCAGAGCGCGTTCGCCAAGGCATGGTCCCAGCTGGCGGGCCTGTTCGGGCTCGACAACGCCCGCGCATTCGACGAGCTCTTCGGCAAACGCATGGTCCTGGTCTCGCAGGGCGCCTCTTCTCAGGGGCTGGGCGACTGGGCGATCGCCACGGTGGTGCCCACGCCCATGGCTGTCGGCGTTCTCAACAAGCTCGGCGCCAAGGGGCGCGACATCGTGTCGGGCCAGACTGTGTACGCGATCGAGGGCGGCGCGTACCGATTCTCCCTCCTCAAGCCGAGGAAGGCCGATGCGGCCGATGCGTACCGACTGATCGTGTTCTCCCCCCGGGACGCGGACGATCTGCTCAGGCGACTGATCCGCGGGCTGGTCACGCCCAACGGTTGGGACCGCGTGGTCGGAAAGGGGCAGCCCACCAAGGCCTCGATCACGGGCGTCCTGCTGAACGACCGCTCCGAGGTCGCCCGATTCGAGACCTCGATGACCGGCGCCGGCTGGAACGGCCAGGCCCGGTTTGAGCTCCCGGACTTTGAAATGCAGTCCGCAGGCTGGGCGGGCAAGGAATTCGACAAGCTCTCCGAGAATGCGTGGCTCTCGATGGCCGACGAGGTCGATCTGGCGCTGCTGGCCGAATCCCCGCTCGCTGCGATCCTGCCCATCGATGCCGATCGCCTCCGCCAGCTCGCGGCCCACTGCACCGGGCGCGCCTACCTGCGGGTGATGCCCGAGGGCGAGCAGAAAGCGGCGCTGACCATCTGCCTTGAGATGGACGGCTCACACGAGGCGAGCGCGCTTGCGGACCGAGCCGTACGCGACATCGCGGGCCTGCTGACCGCGACCCCGGACGCGGTCCCGGACTACCGGGGGTTCATGCCAAAGGCCGTCCGGACCGCGCCGATCAGGGGCGACTTCTCGCGCGATGTCCTTAAACCGATGATCGGACCCTCTCCGACGATCGCCTGGCGGACCGCAGCCAAGGGAAACTCCTCATGGTGGACGACCCGGATCGCCTCGGGCGGTTCGGCGCACACTGAGGCGCTCGATGAACTCATCGCGCACCTTCCGGCGGGAGAAACCGGCGGTCAGCTCGTCTCATTCGGAGCCCTCCGCCCGGGCCCGATCGTCGGGATGGTCGAGCGGGGCGCTGGCGCACAGAACTCGATCGAGCGAATCGTCGGGAGGATCCAGGCCCTCGAATGGTCCACGTACCGACGCGGCTCCCAGCTCGAAGTTCAATTCAATGTGCGGATGTCGGGCGACTAAGCAGCGCCAAACCCCCTTGGCATGGCAACAATCCGGGGAATGAACCACCTCCGCAACGTCGCCATCATCGCACACGTCGACCACGGCAAAACCACCCTTGTCGATCAGCTCCTCCGCCAGTCCGGTCAGTTCCGGGACGCCGAGCTCGACAAGCTCAAGGGCGGTCAGCACGGGCTGATCATGGATTCCAACCCGCTCGAGCGCGAGCGGGGCATCACGATCCTGTCCAAGAACTGCGCCGTCAACTACCACGACAAAGAGGGGCGTGACTACCGGATCAACATCATCGACACCCCGGGTCACGCCGACTTCGGTGGCGAGGTCGAGCGTGTGCTCCGCATGGCCGACGGGTGCATGCTCGTGGTCGACGCCTTCGAGGGCCCGATGCCCCAGACCCGCTTCGTGCTGGGCAAGGCGCTCAAGCTCGGGCTGCGCCCCGTCGTCATGGTCAACAAGTGCGACCGCCCCGAGGCGGACCCCCACCGCGTCATCGACGAGCTGCTGAGCCTCTTCATCGAGCTCGGCGCCGACGACGAGACGCTCGACTTCCCCGTGGTCTACGGCTCGGCCCGCGACGGCTGGGCCACCGACGACATGGACAACGCGCTCAACAAAGACGAGAAGCACACGAACCTGCGCTCGGTCTTCGAGCTCATCGTCCGCTCGGTCCCGGCAAGCAAGGGCAACCCAAAGGCCCCGCTGCAAGCGCTCGTGACGACGCTCGATTACTCCGGCTATGTCGGACGCATCGGGATCGGGCGCGTCTACGAGGGCATCCTGCGCAAGGGCGAACAGGTCATGCGCATGCCAAGGCCCGGTCGCGACGGCAAGTCAAAGAACGAGCTTGTCCGGATCAGCCAGCTGTACCGATTCGAGGGCCTCGGTCGCGTCGAAGTCGACGAGATCATCGCGGGAGATCTCTGCGCGATCGTGGGCCTCACCAAGGTCGACATCGGCGACACGCTCGCAGACGCCAACAACCCTGTTGCGCTCCCGCCCGTGATGGTCGACGAGCCCACGCTCACGATGGTCTTTAAGATCAACACCTCGCCCTTTGCGGGCCAGGAGGGCGAATTCGTCACGAGCCGACAGCTCAAGGACCGACTCGACCGGGAGCTGCAGTCCAACGTCGCCCTGCGCGTCGAGCCCGGCACCACCTCGGACGAGTTCATCGTCTCGGGGCGCGGCCTCCTGCACCTTGGCATCCTGCTCGAGAACATGCGCCGCGAGGGCTTCGAGCTGTCCGTCGGAAAGCCCCGCGTGATCGAGAAGGAAATCGACGGCGTGCGCTGCGAGCCCGTCGAAGAACTCGTCATCGACGTCCCGACCGCGCAGATGGGCGCGGTCATGGAGATCGTCGGCTCGCGCAAGGGCGAGGTCATCCATGTCGAGCCCAGAGGCCCGTCCATGACGCACCTCGTCTACAAGATGACCAGCCGGGCGCTCATCGGGCTCCGCGGGCGCGTCATGACCGCCACACAGGGCGAGGCGATCATCCATCACACCTTCCTCAGATACGAACCCGTCAACCCCGAACGCTTCGAGCGTCTGGCGGGCGTCATCATCGCGACCGACGGCGGCCCGGTGACGCCTTACGCCGTCAGCCTGGCGCACGACCGGGGCATCCTCTTCGTCAAGCCGGGCGACCCGGTGTACGCGGGCCAGATCGTGGGCGAGCACAACCGCAACAACGACATCCCGCTCAACATCACCCGCCAGAAAAAGCTCGACAACATGCGCGTTGCGAATAAGGAAGCCTTCGTCACGCTCAAGGCGCCCCGCACCAAGAGCCTCGAAGAAGCACTCGAATACATCGAGGACGACGAGCTCGTCGAGCTGACGCCCTCGAGCATCCGCATGCGCAAGATCCTGCTCGACGAGGGCGCCCGGCGCAAGGCCGAGCGCCAGTCAAAGGACAAGGCCGCCTCGGCGAACGCGTGACCGGCTCAGTTGCCCTGCTTCACGCCCACGTGGCACACGCACACCCCGAAGGTCATGGGTCTGGCTTTGAGGTCGGTGAACCCGGCTTCGCGGAGCGCCGCCTGCATCGCCTCGCGTTTCATGAACGTCTCGACGCTCCTGGGCAGATACTTGTACGCCCCGCTCCTGTCCCGCGCGATGATCGTCGCGGTCAGAGGCATCACGTGCTTCGTGTAGAACGCATTTCCAAGACGCACCACAGGGTTCCTCGGCTCGTCGAATTCCAGGATGACCAACCGCCCCCCGGGCCTGAGCACCCGGTGAAACTCCGCGATCGCCTGCTTCGGGTCTGCGACGTTGCGGATGCCAAAGGCGATCGAGACGACATCGAACGATGCGTCGTCGAACGGCAGATCCATCGCGTCGGCCTGCCTGAACGTGACGCGCCCGGATGATTCACGCAGCTTCGTGCCCGCGATGTCGAGCATCTCCTGCGTGAAATCCGTGCCCACAACGCGCTTGGCGTTGGTCTTTGCGAAGGCGAGCGTCAGGTCTCCCGTCCCGCAGGCGCAGTCGAGGATCTCGTCACCCTCGCAGACCGATGCCATCCTGACCGCCGCCCTGCGCCAGGCCTGATCCCGTCCGAAGGAGTGCAGGCGGTTGTTGAGGTCGTAGCTCCGGGCGATCGAGGCGAACATGCGCCGCACCCGCTCGGGCTTATCCGCACGCTCGTGGGGGTTCAAAGCGAGCTGCTCGCGGCTCCAAGCCTCCGTTTTCGCCTTGGAATGGGCGTCGTGCTGAGCATCGGTTTGGGTCGGAGAAGGGTTCACGGACGATCGTAGGTTCGGACGCGTACCGTTGGTGGATGTCCGGAGGATCGAACATGCGACACATCATTCTTGTGCTTCTTGGACTGCTCGGGCTCGTGCTGGGCACGGGATGCAGCGTCAACCCCGCCACGGGTGCCCGCTCGCTGACGCTCCTGACGTGGGACCGCGAGGTCGCCATGGGTGTCGAGGCGGCGCCGAGCATGACCACCGAATTCGGCGGCGAGACCCCCGACGCCGAGGCACAGGCCTACGTCGACGAGGTTGGCAATCGCCTGCTGGGCGGCATCGAAGAGGGTGTGCCCGAATTGCCCTGGACCTTTACGCTGCTCGATTCAGCGGTCATCAACGCCTTTGCGCTGCCCGGCGGTCAGGTCTATCTCTCGCGCGGGCTGGCCGACAAGCTGACCAGCGAGGCCGAGATGGCAGGCGTCATCGGGCACGAGATCGGGCACGTTACCGCTCGCCATGGCAACCAGCGGATCAGCAAGCAGCTCGGGCTCAACATCGGCCTGGGCGTCGCGGCGATCATTGTCGGGGCTGCCGACGAGGACAGCGACATCCGCAAGTACGGGCAGATCGGCGTGCCGGCGCTGGCGATCGGCGGCAACGTCGTGATGCTCAAGTACGGGCGCGACGAGGAGCTCGAGGCCGACATGCTCGGCGTGCGCTACATGGCCCGCGCCGGGTACAACCCCGTTGGCCAGCGCATGGTCATGGAAACTCTCAAGCGCGCCTCGGGCGGCTCGAGCCAGCCCGAATGGCTCAGCACACACCCCGAGAGCGACACGCGCATCACCCGGATCAACGGCCTGCTCCGCAGCGAGTACGCCTACACACAGAATTCCCCCGAGTACGTCATGAACGAGGACGCCTACCAGCGCCGGATGCTGACGAGGCTCGCCCGCCTCGCCCCGCCCCGTCACGGCGCCAAGGCCGTGAGCCTGCTCGACACGCCCGTGCTCTGGTGCGCTCACTGCCAGCAAGAATCGCTCGAGGTTGCCGACTCAGAGTGAGAAGAACCTCGCCCAGTTGCCGTAGGCGATCGCGCCGATGTCTTCGTCCGAGTACCCGCGCCCGCTGAGCTCATCGAGAACCCTGTGCAGGTGTGAGGCGCGGTCGATGCCCAATGGCAGATCGAGCGCGCCGAATCCGCCGTCGAGGTCCGAGCCGATCCCGGAATGCCGGACCGAGCCCGTCAGCTGGCAGACATGGTCGATGTGATCGACGGCCTTGCCGATCTCCGGTCGTTCGTCCCTGCCCAGGGGCCACTGCACGAAGGGCTTGAAGAGATTCAGTCCGATCACCCCCCCACGGCTTGCGATGGTGCGGATCGTGTCGTCGTCCAGGTGTCGCTGCCAGGAGGGGTTGTTCTTCTCGCCCAGCAGCGATCGACAGTTGGAGTGCGTCGCGCAGACGCGGACATCGGTGCGATCGAGCGCGTCGTACGTCGCGCGCTGCGAGAGGTGCGAGAGATCCAGCACGATATTCAGTCGCGCCATCTCTTCGAGGAGCTGACGCCCAAGGTCGGAAAGACCGAGGCTCGTTGAGTTGCCCCCCGCGTAGCGCGACTCGACCGCCCACGACAGGCTGATCGCGACGACACCCCGCCCCGCCCAGAAACTCAGATGGTGCGCCTCGATGATCGGGTCGGCGCCCTCCATCAGGATGCCCAGCTTGAGTATCCCTCCTTCTCCCATTTGGGGAGAAGGTGGCCGCGACGCGGACGGATGAGGCGATGCCTTCGATTCTGAACGATCAATCACACCCTCACCCCGACCCTCTCCCCCGAGGAGAGAGGGGGCGGAATCCCCAAAGAACTCAACCAAGCCCATCTGGCGCCAGAGGTGGTAGCGGTTGAGCTGGTTGATCCCCTTGAAGTACGCCTCGTTCGCGTCACCGGGCGGGTAGCACGCGCCTTCCTCGCCCGGCTTGGGCGAATCGGTCGCTTCGAGAAAGATCGTCCCAAGGCACGCCTGAACGCTCCCTAAGGCGAGTTCGGGGAGTGTGACCGCCCCCGGCGCCATCGGGCCTGCAGCCGGATCCAGGGGCCCAGTCATGTCGCGCCCAAGTTCGGCAAGAAACGCAAGGTCGAGGTGGGCGTCAAAGATGGGTATCGTCTGTGAAATCACGGGCGGGTACTCTCGAATCAGTTCACGTAGGGTTTCTCGCAGACGGGGGAATGTCCATGACAGTATCGCAGCAGCACATCCAGGACGGCACCGAATTCCGGAAACCCAAGAGCAACACGGGCAAGTACATCCTGGTCGGATGCCTGAGCTTCGTGATCGCGGGGCTGCTGCTGGCGGGTATCGGGGGTGTGATTGTGTGGCAGAACTGGCGAGGCTGGACGGCCAGCGCGTCTATCGCGACCCTCAATAAAACGCTCGAAGAGATCCATCTCCCCGACGCCGAGCACGACGCGCTCATGCAGCGCGCCCGCCTGCTCGCCGACGAGTTCGTCGCCGAACGCATCACGTTCAATGAATTCCAGATGCTCGGCGAAGCCCTCAGCGAGAGCACGCTGCTGCCGATGCTCGTCTCCAAGGCCATGTACGGCGGCTACATCGCGCCGTCCAAGCTCAGCGACGAGGACAAGGCCAGAGGCGAATTGGCATTCGGCAGACTCGCCAGGGGCTTTGTCGAGAAGAAACTCGTCGACGACGATTTCGAGGGCGTCCTCGGCCCGCTCAGCAAGAACAGCCAGTACTCCATCCAGCTCGATGGCGACTCGGGTTCTGGCTTTGAGATGCGTACGCCGCAGCAGGTGTCCAACGAAGATCTGCTCAAGGTCATCGAGAACGCCGAGAAACTGGCCCAGGAAAAGGACCTCCCGCCCGAGCCGCTGCAGGTCGACATCGTCCAGGAGCTGGATCGAATCGTCGAAGAGACGCTGGGCAGAAAGATCGTTCCCCCGGGCCAGTGATGAACCAGCTCGATTCGGGAGTCAGTACTGCAGCGCACGATCGAGCGTCTTGGCGTGCTCGACCCAGCCGGCTACCTCCGTCGCCGTCGGGACGCGTCGCGTCAGCTTCTTCGCGTCGTTGACCTCGACCATCTTGGCGGCGAGATTCTCCGCCTTCCGCTGGGCAAGCTCGGGAACCGTGTCCACACCAGCAGCCTCGAGCAGCTCGGAGAACTCCGAACCGATGCCTTTGACGCGGTACAGATCGACCATGTTCGCCCACTTGAGGACGTTCCCGTCCGCTATGCCCGTCTTCTCCGCCAGCGCCTTGCGCTGCGCGGGCGTCTTGCAGGCGTTCAGCAGCGCATCGGTATCCACGATGCCAGCAGAACGCAGTTTTTCTCCGAATGTCGGGCCGATACCTTCTACATCCTCGATGGGGTAGTTTGCCATGTGTGATTCTCCTGTATCTCAGCTCAAATCCCGGGAAAGTCCAGGCTGATGGAGTGTAGCAAAGAATCCAGATCAGTTGTTCGCGTGGGATTTGCCCGTCATTCCGACGAGATTAAGCGACCGACGCCGACGCGAAGCTGTCAGCAACGTCAAAGCCGCGAGCGTCACCGGTCCGGGGCTCGGCACCACGCGCACCAGCCAGTGACCCGATGCGTCGCTCTGCTCGTCTGAGAGAAACGAAAAGAGAAGCCCGTACTCGGTGGCCAGGGGATGGGCGTAGAGCTCGGTAGCGCGAATCCTTCCGCTGGTCGTCACATCGGATGTCATCCCGACGGCTGAGTAGTACAGGGTGCCGCCAAAGTCTGCGCGGACGACCGTGCCCCCAACAAGTTCAACAAGCGCCAACACTTCGGCAGATACGCCCGGGCCGTTGGAGAGACCGGGGCCGCTGTAGCTGGAACCCGTCCAGTCTTCGAGCCCGGCATGGAGCCACATCGCGCGCACCTCGTCGAACGACGCGTGCCGCCATCCGGCGTACGTCGGATCCGCCCGCACCTGATCGAAGGACAGACTCTCAGTCACCGTCAGGTCGAGGAACATCAGGTTCAGATCGGTGTCGATCGTCACCGTGTCCGGGCCGAACTCGCTGTCACCGCTCAGAATATCGCCCGACGCCGGTGCAACGAGCGACAGGGCAACCCAGCACGCGAGCGTGTACTTCATCATCTGTTTGTCCCCAGTCCCGTACAGCCAGAAAGCGATCAGACCCGGCAAGCACCGGGACCGAATCCGGGCAGCCAAGCCTGCCTGCGATTGTACAGAATTCTGCGACCGATGGGCAAAGAAGAACCCGAATGAATCGTTCAAATAGCGTCAATTGATCAGGATGTGCGAAAATCTTCCGTCACACGCGGCCCGGCGCTCGGAGTGGTACCGAAAGTCGGTGTACCCGGTCACACCGCGATCCACGAGGGCCCGCTCCGCCTTCGTCAGTCACTCCGCGTAGATGTCAGCACGTGGTTGAGCCTGTTCTCTTCGTCGACTTTCGTCGCCTTGAAGTTGAGCATCTCACACCCCAACCGTCTTCAACTCATCGGCAAACACAATCTCAGCCTCGGTCTTCTCACGCACCTCATCAACGGTCACGCCCTCAGCCAGCTCCGTCACCCGGAACCGCCCGATCTGCGGGTCGAACTCCATCACGCAGAGCTCCGTGATGATCATGTCGACAACCGCCTTGCCCGTCAGCGGCAGGTTGCATTCCTTCAGGATCTTCGCGTCGCCCTTCTTGGAGACGTGCTCCATCATGACGACGACTTTGTCCACGCCCGCGACCAGATCCATCGCGCCGCCCATGCCCTTGACCATCTTGCCGGGGATCATCCAGTTGGCGATGTCGCCGTTCTGAGAGATCTGCATCGCGCCCAGGATGCACATGTCGATGTGCCCGCCGCGGATCATGCCGAAGCTGTCGGAACTCGAGAAAAAGCTCGAGCCGGGCAGGGCGGTCACGGTCTGCTTGCCCGCGTTGATGAGGTCCGCGTCGACCTTGTCCTCGGTCGGGAAGGGCCCGATGCCGAGCAATCCATTCTCCGACTGCAGCCAGACCTCGATGGGCTTGCCGTCCGCGCCGACGGGGATGTGGTTGGCCACGAGCGTGGGCATCCCGATGCCGAGGTTGACGAGGAAGCCGTCCCGGAGTTCCAGGGCGGCACGCTTGGCGATCTGGTCACGTGTCAGTGGCATGGCGCCATTGTAGAGGAAGTTCAGTCCCGCTTCTTCGCCGAGACCGTCAGCTCCGTCCGGGTCCGCTTCTTCTTGACGGGGCGAAAGACCCGCACAAGCAGCACCACGCCCCCGATGGCAACAACGGTCACGACCCAGAATTGCCAGTCGCCCACAGGCATCAGGTCATCCGAGAGAGGATCTGGAACACAAGCGTCGCCGTGACGTAGGCAAAGCCCGACATCCACGCGAACTGGAGCCCCGCCCACTTCCAGCCGCCCGCCTCCTTGGCGGTGACGACGAGCGTGGGCAGGCATTGGATCGCAAGCACGAAGAAGACGAGCATCGACCAGCTCGTTGCCGCGGTGAAGATCGGCGAGCCATCGTCGCGCGTCGCGTTGGAAACCGCCGACAGCACGCCCTGGTCTTCGGCATCGTCAGAACCTGCGATCTGGACCGCCATCGTGGAAACAAACACCTCGCGGGCCGCGAAGCTGGCCAGGATGCCCACCGTCAGCTGGCGGTCGGCGCCCATCGGCGCAAACACGGGCTGCAACGACCCGCCGATGCGCCCAAGGAACGTCCGTCTCGCGGCGAACTTCGTGTCCTCCAAGTCCGCCTGCTCGACCAATGCCTCCGCTCTTTCGGGCTCGGCCTGCACGATCTCAGCGGCTTGCACGCGCAGCTGATCCGCCCTGGGCGAGGCGTCCGAACTCGGGTACGCGCCAAGCCACCAGAGCACGACCGAGATCGCCAAGATCACCGTCCCCGCTTTACGCACGAACAGCCAACCCCGCCCGAGCGCCTGGCGCACGGCGCCGACCACGCTGGGCATCTGATACCGCGGGAGCTCCAGCGCCATGGCGCGGCTCTTGCCCCGCAGGATGGTCCCGCGCGCCAGCACTGCGCTCGTCAGGCCAGCAGCAATCCCGATCGCGTAGCACATCGTGAACGCCAGCGCCTGCTTCGTGCTGCTGCCCGGGAACAGGATCTGCGTGAGCAGCACGTACACCGGGATCCGCGCCGAGCAGCTCATAAACGGGATCACAAGGATCGTCGCCAGCCGGTCGCGCCGGTCGGGCACCGCGCGGGCCGACATGATCGCCGGGATCGCGCAGGCATGCGCCGACAAGAGCGGCACGAACGCGTGCCCGGGCAAACCAAAGGGGCGCAGCAACCGATCGATCACGAACGCCGCCCGCGCCAGGTACCCCGTCTGCTCAAGGATCGCGATCAGGAAAAACAGCAGCACGATCTGCGGCAGGAAGATCACCGTCCCCCCCACGCCCGCGATCACACCATCGGTCAGCAGATCCCGGATCGGGCCCGCGGGCAGCGCGCCCGCAACGAGCCCGCCGAGATTCGCAAAGAGCCAGTCGATCGCGTCCATCGGGACCGCGGCGAGCTTGAAGATGACCCAGAACAACCCGGTCATGATCCCCGCAAACATCGCCACCCCAAGCACCGGGTGCGTGAACGCGCGGTCGAGCCGATCTGTCAGGGAATCCGCGTTGTCTCGGGCATCGTGGCTCGATGCGACGTCCGCGTAGACCTCGTCCGCCCAGCGCTCAAGACCGGTCGCATCGTCCGGGATCACCGAATCCGACACGCACGCGCCGCCCAAAGCCGGCACGACCTCCTCGATCCCCTGCCCTGTTTTGCTCGACACGATCACCACCGGGCAACCAAGCAGCGCACCCAGACGCTCGCGGTCGATGTGGATCCCGCGCCTGCTCGCGGCGTCGGCCATCGTCACGATCACCAGGGTCGGCATGCGGCGCAGGAGCACCTCGCCCGCGAGCCGAAGATTCCGGAGCAGGTTCGTCCCGTCGAGCACGATCGCCACCGCGTCGGGCGCCCTGGCCTGCCAGCCCTGGGGGGCCGCGGTGCCATCGAGTATGCCTCGGCAGACCGACGACTCGGAGAGATTCAGCCCGAGGCCGTAGATGCCAGGCAGATCGATGAGCAGGACGCGCCCGGAGGGCGATTCGATCGTCGCCAGGTGCGCATCCTGGGTCGTCCCGGGAAAGTTTGCGGTCTTCTGCCGGCGCCCCGCGAGCGTGTTAAAGAGCGTGGTCTTGCCGACATTCGGATTGCCCAGGAGCGCGATGTACCGACCATCAGTCTGGGTTGGTGCGCCCGCCGGCCGGTGCGCGATCGTTGTGGGTTCGCTCACCGGGCGTCTCTCAGCAGGGGCGGACATGGAGCTGATCGGCCAGGCGCTTGGCCAGAGCGATCCGGCAGCCGCCCGCGGCGGAGCCGATCGTCACGATACAGGGCTCGCCCATCTTGCACACCTTGAGCTCGCACTCGGGGCGAAGCCCCATCGCCCGCAGCGCCTCGCCCTCGTCGCCGGTCAGGGTCGTCGAATCAAGACGACCCGACTGCCCCCGCAGAAGCTGGGTCAGGCGAACGGGAGGCCTCGGAGCCATGGGTGCGCTGATCACGCCATGACTCTAGGCCAATTGAGACTGGTTCGCAACCCGTGAATCAGGGCCCGCCCAACCCACTCAGAAACGGGATGGAAGCCCCAAGGAAGACCAAAGACAGAAGAATGAGCATCCAGATCAGGACCGGCAGGATGAAGATCCCAAGGAAGGCCCCCCACATCACCGTGGACACAGGGCTCCGGATGATCCTTGAACGCAAGATGCGGTTGTGCTCGCTGGAGTGGCTGCTGAGCATCCGAAGGATTTGCTTCTCGACCTCGGCTTGGGCCTCCATCAGCCGGGTGTGATCAGCGATCTGCTCCGATATTCGCTTGAGATACGCGTTGGTGATCTGCTCTGGTTTCGGAGCGACTTTGTGCGTGTGAACGACCGGAGTTGCATCTGCCATCATTCTGGCCTCCCAAGAGACCAGAGTATAACAAACACCCGGTTCAATCGGACGCGATCGCCTCAAACACCGCGATTTGCGATCTCCTCGAAGGACATGCAGTAGCCCGCACGCCAGATCGGGAACTGCACCTCGCAGCGGAAGCCCACGAAGTGGTTCGGGTCCTCCTCGATCCGTCGGAACGTGTGGTCCGTCAGCTCGCCGTGCCGACTCCACATCGCCGTGTCCGCGGCCCCGATGCCCCGCCCCAGCAGCTCGAGCTTGGCCTGCGAGGGGAACCGGGTCGCCCAGCGGTCCCCGCCGGGCATCGAGAGCTTGGGATACCAGAGCAGCGCATCGATCGCCGGGCGGAACATCCGCTCGAGGCGTTCGTGGATCCAGACATCAAAGACGAGGTTCTGCACGGGCCAGTTGACGAGGTACCAGACGCGCTCGAATGCGCTCTCTTTCGTTTCAGGGTTGATGAAGGGCCAGACCGTGCGCGTCGCGGTCACGACGTCCAGCGCCATCCCGGGCTCGACATGCTTGGGATCGATGACCTGCAGGAGCTGCCCATCCTTGCCCCGCCCCGTCACCTCGGGAAAGGGAGTCGTCGTAAAGGGCTCAAGCAACGCCGTCGGCGTGCGCCCCTCAAGGCCCGTGTCATCGAGGAGCTTGCGGTCCCACGCGCCCTTGGCCCAGCGGAAGTTGTCGCCCGAGCACACGACCAGCGGCATGCCGCCCGGCTCCAGAGTCGCCTGGATAAAGCCGTGGATATACGTCCGGCTGAGCATGTCGTCGTGCACGTCGATGATGTTGATCGCGACCGCGCCCTGGCTGCTCCCGCCCGTGATCTGCGTCGCGGCGTTGAACAGGTTCGCCCTCGCAGCCAGGTCCGAATTGCCCCCGATCTGGCGCGCACTCCCGTTGCTCGCATCGAGTCGGTCCGTCAGTTTCGTGTGACTGCCCGCGATGTCGTCGATCAGGCGCGAGAACTCGTTGACCGAGGCTTCGAGCAGGTCTGCCGATTCTTTCGTGACCCCGGCTCGCCGTGCCGCCTCGATGAAGCTCTCGAGCCCCTTGACCCCGGGCAGGCGTGAGAGCGTCGCCAGCGAGGGCGGGTCCTGGAGTGCGTAAGAGATGCGCTGTGTTGTGTTTCGGACGATGTCCAGAAAGCGGGACATGCCGCTGCCGCCCTGGGCGTGCTCTGGAAGCTGATTGACAACCAGCACCAAATCAGCGTGAAGTCGATCGGCGACACGCTGGGCTTTTTTGACTTCGGTCTCGTTCAGCGGGGACCGGGTGGGCTTTCTTTCTCGAACGGTGCTTCCAGACATCCCTAAGACCATATCCGGATACACCGGCGATCGCGAGTGGAAGGCCATTTCCGTTCGGTTATCGTAAGGCATGGTTCGTATCCTGCTTTCGTGATCTCGAAAATTGATTTGGTGGTTGACTTCAAATCTGTTTCGAGTATTCTGCCACAGAACACCAGCCATGTCCAGACCCCTGGTGCAGAAAGCTGGCAGCGGGATCACAAGGAACTCAAAGGCATGAATGCAAGGCTGACCATTTCAATCCTGCTCGCAGCCGCAGGGGCTGCTCAGGGCCAGAGCGTCGAACGCCTGGGCACCCTCGGCGGCACAGGCTCGATCGCACGGGACATCAACGAACTCGGGCAGATCGTCGGCGAATCCACACTCCAAGGCGACCTGGTCGCAAGAGCCACGATCTGGAACAACGGCGTCGCATCCGAGATCAACGGGCTTGGAACCGCCCAGAACTCCGTCGCGTGGGCCATCAACAACAACGGCGTCGCGGTTGGATGGTCTGACCTCGCATCGGGCGCACGCACCGCGACACTCTTTGGAAGCGGCGCAGCAACCGATCTCGGAGCCGCGATCGGTTCCACGGGCAACAGCGTCGCGTGGGACATCAACGACTCGGGCGTTGTCGTCGGGCAGGCTCCGATCAATCCAGGCTTTGCCAAGGGATTCGTGTGGGACTCAGCCAACGGCGCGCAGGCCGTCGGAACGATCCCGGGCTATATGGGCGGGGCGAACAAGGCCATCAACAACTCGGGCATGATCGCGGGGCATTCGTTCTTCTTTGGCGACCCCGACATCGCCACGCTGGCGATCCCGGACGGACGGGGCGGATATGAGGCGTTCGGGATCGGTCCCGCCGGATTCAATGTCAGCTTCGCGACGGCGGTGAGCGACTCGGGCATCGTCGTCGGGCACACCAACGGCGCCGGGCTCGCCGGACCCACGGGAGGCTGGCAGGCTGTGATCTTCGAGCCCGACGGGCGCGGCGGCACGAACTACGTCCCCCTGGGCTGGCTGCCCGGGCTTTCGATCTCGGAGGCCAACGACGTCAACAGCAACGGGCTGGTCGTCGGTTTCGGATTCGACGGTGACGGGCTCGGTATCGCGCCCCGCGCGTTCGCCTGGCTGGACGGCGTCCTGACCGACCTGAACGACCTCCTCGACCCCAACAGCGATTTCGTCCAGCTCTATCAGGCCACCGGGGTCAACGAGAATGGCGACATCGTTGGGTTCGGGGAGACCCGCGGTGGCAATCTTGCCGGGTTTGTCATCCACGGCTTCGTGCCCGCACCCGGAACGCTCTCGATTCTGGGCGCCGCGGGCATCCTCGCGACCCGCAGGCGTCGGAATAACCACTGATTTCACAACTGCCCTTGCAGAGGGCGTCACACCGAACCACACTCTGAAGTGAAACACACAGGAGACAGAAACATGAAAAAGCTCATTGCCATGACCGCCGCTCTGATCGCAGGCACTACAGGCGCCCAGACGCTCAACTTCGATAGCGAGACCGAGGGATTCCTCGGGACCTCGCATGACTTCAGCGGCGTCACCGTTTTCGCTGTCAACCAGAACTCGGGCATCAACCCCGACGGCTCGACCTACGGCCCCGGCGACTACGGCGACCAGGTCGTCATCGAGGACGCCAACGCCCTGGCCAACGATTTCCCCGCTGTCAGCCCCGACAACGTGCTCGGCTTCGGCAGCTCGTTCGTCCCGGGCGACAACCTCACGATCAATCTGATGAGCCAGGTGTTCATCTCACCCAACACGCTGGTTGATTTCTTTGCCGTCGATCTTTTCTATTACGAGAACGGCCCCTGGGGCGGGATCGAGGTCATCGTCGAGGGCAGCAACCGCGGAACGCCCGTCGTGAGCGATTCGTTCATCATCTCCGACCTCGGCGGTCGCGACAATGTCACCCACGCGCACGTCGAGCTCACGGGTGCTTCGTTCGACACCGTCCGCATCTACTCCAAGATGCCAGACGGCACCGAGACCGTCTTTGCGACCGTGATGGACAACATCAGCTTCGATGCCCCGAGCAGCTGCGTCGCCGACGTCAACGGCGACGGTGCGCTGACCCCCGCGGACTTCACCGCATGGGTTGCCGCGTTCAACGCGCAGGCCGCCGGCTGCGATCAGAACGCCGACGGCTCCTGCACCCCTGCGGACTTCACCGCCTGGGTCGCCAACTTCAACGCGGGCTGCTGATCTGTCACTCCCCTTTTCACGACCGAGTCGTGATCCTCAACTCGGAACCAGCCCCGCATCTGCGGGGTTGGTTCTTTTTTCCATTCCCCGGCATATCGCGGGCGGCTTGCGAGTTTCTCGGACACACACGCACACGTCCCCTCGGAGAACCCCCTATGCCACGCTCAATCGTTCCCACGCTCCGCGGCCTCATCACCGTCGCCTCGATCCTGCTCTGCGCCGCGGTCACCGATGCCCAGGAAACAGAGCCAAAGCCAAAGAATGAACGTGAGACCTGGGTGAACCAGGACGAACGCCAGCTCAACAAGTACGAGATCGGGCGCAGCAAGCTCGCGATCGAAGGGTACGACCCGGTGGCCTATTTCAAGGAAGGCGGAGGCAAACCCGCCAAGGGCAGGAAAGACCTCGAATACACGCACCGCGGGGTCGTGTACCGCTTTGCCAACGCACAGAATCTGGAACGCTTCAAGGCGAACCCGGACCGATACGAACCAACGCACGGCGGCTGGTGCGCGTACGCCATAGCCAAAGGCGACTACACCGAGCCCAACCCCAAACGCTTTCTGATCCAGAACGGGCGCCTCATGCTCTTCTACGACGGGCTCTTCGGGGACACCTACAAGCTGTGGCTCGAAGAAGGACCCGATGCGCTCGAGAAGAAGGCCGACGAGTTCTGGATGAAGGAATCCGGCGAAAAACCACGCATCCCCAAAGAAGAGAAGCCTGAAGAAGAAGCTGAAATGAAAGCCGCCCCGAGCGGTGGCTGATCAGGTGGTCAGCCCGAGTTCGCGTACAAGCGTCGCCAGATCGGGCACCACATGGTCGGGCTTGGCATGGTGTTCGCCCGAGGCGCCGCACACGCCGCGCTGGCGATCGACCCACACGCACCGGATGCCCAGCTCGTTGCAGGGCTGGACGTCGTGGCTCTGGCTCTGGGCGACGTGCAGGAGCTTTGATTTCTCGATACCGAGCCGGCGCAGCGCCTCTTCGAAGTGCGCGTGAGCGGGCTTGTAGCTCATGACTTGCTGAGCCGTCACGAGCAGATCGAGCCCGCCGACCGAGCCGAGCCCGAGCTTGGGAAGGGCCCCTTCGAACAGGTCGTCGTCGATGTTCGAGAGCACACCGAGCGTGTAACGAGCTTTGAGCGCGCGGAGCGACGACGGGGTGTCCTTGAAAGCGGGCCAGTTGGCGATCGAGTCGGCCAGCAGCGAGCGATCCGCCGCCGAGAGCTGGAATCCGAGCTCAGTCGCGATGCCCAGCGTGACATCGGCAAGGACCTCGCGGTAGGTTCTGTAGGCCCCGTGCTCACCCTTGCGTTCGAGCCTGGCGTACATGGACAGCAGGTCCGCGTCCTCGGGCGTCGGTCGGACGCCGTAGCGCTCGCAGAGCAGGCGCAGCACGCCCAGGATGCCCGACTCCCAATCGATGAGCGTCCCGAAGCAGTCGAAGGTCACCGCCTCGATCCCGCCCGCGATGTCACGAAGGGCGCTCATTCCGCTTCCTGGAAGTCCGCGTGCCCGGCGTCTCGGATCTGAAAGAGCTTGTTGCGGATGATGTCGTCGACCTTGTCGTGCTCGCCGTCGAGGTACGCGACCTCAAGCTCGGTCGTCATGCCCAGCACCATGGCCATGCGGACGCGGAAGTCGACTTTCGCCGCGTCCTGATCCGCCTCTGGCAGCTTCTCGACTGTGTCGGGCGTGAGCGACTTGGAGGCGAGCGTGTGCTCCTGGAGAGCCGTGATCGCCGCGAGGACATCGGCTCGCTGGGCCTCGTCGTTGTGCCCGCGCGCGATCACTCTCAGTGAATCCTTCATCCCTTCCATGCGATCATGCAGGGACATCTGAGCTTCGGGCTGGACAGCCCGAGCTGCGGGCAGTGGCATCGCCATCGCCCCGCCAAGGACACACACGGCGCTGATGGATAAAACGGACCTGCGGACGTTCATGCCATGACTCCTCTGTTAGACTCTTTCGCTTGATACCGTCCGCTGCTCGATCCGTTTCTCGCTCACGGTTTTCACCACGCGATCGACGAAACCGCCCGGCGTGTGGACGCGGTCGGGGTCGAGCTCGCCCGTCGGGACAAGTTCGTCGACCTCAGCGACCGTAAACGCGGCTGCGGTTGCCATCATCGGGTTGAAATTGCGAGCGGTCTCTCTGAAAATCAGGTTGCCGAAGTGGTCTGCGGTGTGCGCCTTGACCAGCGCCAGATCCGCGTACAGGCCTGTCTCCATGACGTACTCACGCTGGGTGGGCTTGGCGCCCTTCTGGTTCGACCTTGCCTGCTGCTTGGGCGGGGACATCGTGGCGGTCGGCTTGCCCTCGGCAACGATCGTGCCCACGCCCGTCGCGGTGTAGAACGCGGGGATGCCCGCGCCGCCCGCGCGGATCCGCTCGGCGAGCGTGCCCTGTGGGTTGAACTCGACCTCGAGATCACCGTCAAGAAACTGCTTCTCGAACGTCGCGTTCTCGCCCACGTAGCTGGAGATCATCTTTTTGATCTGCCTCGTCTGGAGCAGGAGCCCGAGGCCCCAGTCGTCGACACCCGCGTTGTTGGAGATGCAGGTCAGGTTCTTCACGCCCGTGTCGCGGAGCGCGATGATGAGCTGCTCCGGGATGCCGCAGAGCCCAAAGCCCCCCACCATGACGGTGCACCCGTCGTAGATGATGCCCCGGTCTTTCAGGTCCGCAAGCGCTTGCTTTGCCGTCGTCACGATCTTGTGTGCCATGCGCTCAGGATAGCGGCGGCTCGGGACCCGGGGCTAACCTGCTGTTCAGCCCGGAGCAAGACCATGACCCGAACGCTCATTTGCTGCTGCGTGCCCCTGATCGGGCTGGTGTGCGACGTTGCGGGCGCACAGGACTGGCGGAACATCGAGACGGGTCATGAAATCCCCGCTGAGGGCTACGCGGACATGCCCCTGGTCGTCACACTCAACGACGCCTCGTGGCTGTGCGTCCTGACCACAGGCCCCGGTCGCGAGGGCGCACCCGGGCAGTCCGTCATCGCCACCCGATCGACCGATCGGGGCAGGAGCTGGTCAGAGCCAGTTCCGATCGCTCCCAAGGTCGCAAGGCACGGCTCCGAAAGCTCGTGGGCGGTCCCGCTGCACGTGCCCGACCAAGGCGATCCCGAATTCGGGCGCGTATACGCCTTCTACGTCACCAACGGCGACCACATCACCGAGGTCCCCGGACTCGAAGACCGGGACGACGACCGCGTCGACATGCTCGGGTGGTACGTCTACCGCTTCAGCGACGACGCCGGGGAAACGTGGTCAGACGCCACACGCATCCACATCCCCAAGACCGAGGCCGATCTGAACAACACGTTTGGCGGCAAAGTCCAGATGTTCTGGGGCGTCGATGAGCCTGTTGTGGTCGGCTCGCGCACGCTCATTGCCCTGACCAAGATCCGCGAGCACCTCGTCACCGGGACCGAGGGCTGGCTCCTGGCGTGCGACAATCTCACGGTTGAGCCCGACCCGACCAGGCACACGTGGCAGCTGCTTCCGATGGGGAACACCGGAGCAGTCGAATCGTGGAGGGGCCTGCGGTCCGAGACACATTTCCGAACGACACAGGCCGAGCACGACCTGACCGCCCTGGAAGCGAAGGGTCATTTCATCATCGTCAACCGCACCGACACCGGCGCGGTCTCGATCAGCAGGTCCGCCGAAAACGCGAGCACATGGACCGAGCCCGAGCCAGCGACCTACCCCGACGGCAGCACCATCCGGAACCCCCGCGCCAACGTGAAGGTCTGGAAGACCGACGATGCGCGCTACCTGATGTGGTTCCACAACCACGGCGGAACGAGATTCGAAGACCGAAACCCAGGCTGGCTCGCAGGCGGCATCGAGCGGGACGCAAAGATTCTGTGGTCGCAGCCGGAGATTGCCCTGTACGCCGATGACCCCGCGACCCGCATCAGCTACCCCGACCTCATCCGGGAAGGCGATCGGTACTGGATCACCGAAACCGAGAAGGACACCGCCCGCGTCCACGAGATCGACGCCTCACTCATCGCGGGCCTCTGGGCGCAGCTCGACAACAAGGCCGACCCGCCCAGCGACACGATCCCCGGACGCACCGAGGTCGATTTCAATCAGAACGAAGGCTTCTCGATCGCGATTGCGTTCTCGAACTACGACCTGGCGACCCTGAGCACGCTCGCCTCTGCGGGCGATGCAGAGATCGGCTGGGAGATCCGGGCCGTGCGGGGTCCCTCGCTCGAGATCGAGCTGCGCTCACAGGGTCAGACCTACACCTGGCAATCCGACCGCGTGCCCTCGGTCGCGGGCAAAGCGCATCACGCGGTCGTCACGTTCGATGGCGGTCCCGCGATCGTCACGATGACCGTCAACGGCAAGCTCCACGACGGCGCTGGCAATCGCCAGTTCGGCTGGGGGCGGTTCCCACGCAGCTTCCCCCCTCTTTCACTCGAACCCAGCGCTGACGAACGCATCATGATCTTCCGGCGGGCGCTGCGGACCTCAGAAGCGATCGAGCTCTACGAGGCGTTCCGCGCATCGCTGCCCAAAACCTCGCGCACGCGCTGACGCAGCGCGGGGATCGCCTTCTTCTCGAACCACGGATTCTTGCGCAGCCAGATGTTGTTCCGACCCGAAGGGTGCGGGAGGAGGATCAGCGAAGGCAGCTGCTCCCGAAAGTCCGCGGAGGCTTCGGTCATCGAGGCGTAGGGCTTCGGCGCGTAGCGCTTCATCGCGTACATCCCGGCGCAGACCGTGAGCTCAACGTTCTTGAGCGCGCCGACGACTCGGTCGTGCCACAGGGGAGCGCACTCGGGTCTGGGCGGCATGTCGCCCGATCTGCCCGCGCCGGGGAAGCAGAACCCCATGGGCATGATCGCTGTGATGGAATCGTCGTAGAAGGCTTCGCTGGAAATGCCCATCCACGCGCGGAGGCGCTCGCCGGAGCTGTCGTTCCACGGGATGCCCGTCTCATGGGCGATCCGCCCGGGGGCCTGCCCGATGACCAGGATCCGCGCGCTCGATCGCCCCGCGATCAGAGGCTTCGGGCCCAAGGGCAATTCAGGCGCGCACGCCTTGCACGCGCGGACTTCTTTCAGGATCGGGAGTGATCGGGCGCCCATGGATCAGGCCAACCCGATCATGACGGGCGTTATTGCCCGCCCAGCTCGAGAACAACCCAGACGGTGTACGAGCCGTTGGCGTTCGGGTTGGTCGCGGCCTGAACCACCCGCTCCCGCTGACCCGCGTCGGCAAGTGTGAGAGCCGCGGTCCGGGCGCTCTCGATGGCCTGCCTGCGCGCTTCGAGGAGCTCGCCTGCGGTCGCGGTGCCGCTGGCCTGGACGGCGCCGCTTGCGGCTCGCGTGGGCTTGGCGAGCCACCAGCTGGGGGTCCAGCCCGCCTTGGCCTGCGCTGTCGGGGTGTTCTCGTTCGTCTGAGGCGCGGGCTTGCTCTCGTTCTGGATCGGGCGGTTCGCCTGGGGGCGAGTGGGCGTGGGCGAAGCGCCGCCCCCGCTCTGGCAGCCGGTCAGCATCAACATTGCCGCAATAGAGCAGATCACACGCACGGTTAGGGTTCCTTGAACAGGGACTGCTGGTTCTTGACGTCCTTGATCCGGGCGTTGAGCTCCTGGATCTGGCGCGAGATGTCGTCGACGTTGCGGAACTGGTAGTACTCGCTGGCGAAACGGATATAGGCGACCTCGTCGGCGTCCTTGAGGCGGACCATCACCCGTTCGCCGATCGTCCGGGTGTCGACCTCGCGGTCGAACTGGCGGTGGAGTTCTTCCTCGATCTCATCGATCATCGCTGAGAGCAGGTGGGCGGGGATCTTCCGCTTCCCGCAGGCGGCGTGGATCGAGCCGCTGATCTTCTCCCGGTCGAATGGCTCGCGCGCGCCGTCGCGTTTGACGATCAGAAGTCTCGTGGACTGCTCGACCCGCTCGTAGGTGGTAAACCGCTTCTCGCAGGCGTTGCACTCGCGGCGCCTGCGGATGACCTTGCCCCCATCGGAAGCCCGGGAGTCGATGACCTTGTCGTCGTTGGCTTCGCAGTAGGGACAGATCATGGAACGAGAAACCCTCCGGAGGCCCTTGGGCCCCGACGGAGGGTAGTGTCGCCGGGATGGGCGGGGGCGTCAACGACCGCCCCGTCTCGAGATCGATGACCCGATCTCTGTCATTCCTTTGAGATACCCCAGCTGGATCTGCACATCCTCGATCCGTTTCTGAGCGGCACCGATCTGGGCTTTCACCTGGGAACGCTCCGCGACCAGCGATTCGAGCCTCGCCTGCGCCAATATCAGTTGCTCTCGAGCCTCTTTCCGGTCATCGCCTTCGGCAGCGCTATAGATCTTCTCGAGGTCTTTGATCTCGTATTCCTTGCGCCAATACAACTCTGTGATATCGTCGCTCATCGAATTCAGGCGTTCGAGAGCTGACTGCGACTCTCGGAGTGTTGCCTCAAACGAAGAGATGTTCTTCTGGTGCTGCTCGTGAGCCCTCCCGATCTCGGCTTCTTCCTGACGACGATGCTCTTCCTCATAGCGACGCTGGGCGTCTTCGAGCCTCGCGATGTACTCGATCACCTGCGCTTGGATCCGCTCGGGTGCGCGCACGCCGACGGTGGAGCCGTTGACCGTGATGCTCGCGGGCCCGCCGTTGTTCTCCCAGATTCCCGGCTCGATGATCGACTGGATGCTCTCAATCAGATGGATACCCTCACCGGTCGTCTGGAGCACGTGCGTGCTGGGGACGAGCTTCGAAACGTCGTGGTCGATCGTGATGGTCTCGATGCGATCGAAATACTCCAGCGATCCGATTTCGAGAAGATTCCCATCCACCCGGGCGGTGAGTTCTTCGACGCCCTCAAGACCGAGCGCCGAGTTGATGAGCTGGCCCACCTTGTCGTGCGAGAGCCCCTTGGCGGGGATCGCGGGCACCTCGGACTCCGGGCCGATACCCATCGGATCGAGCGAGCCCCAGTGCACAAAAAGCCTCGCATTCCCTGCATCGGCGAGTGTCTGAAGGATTCCCTCGAGCGTCCCCGCATCGAGATCCCGATCGAGCAAGCCGCTGTGGTGCTCCGGCTGATCGGCGATGACCGAGGGCACCGCGCCTCCCGGATGGAATGTCGATCCCGAGCGGGGCAAAACCCCTGCAACGCTGACGGTCAGCGCGAGTCCAGCGACAGCAAAGAGCGCGGTGTACATGGCGATTCTCCTGCGTGAATGGGTGCGGACGGCCTTGAAGTTCCTGGCGAGCTGCGCGGTCTCGCCCAGCTCGGTGACAGCTTTCTGAACGGCCTCGGGCTCGGTCATCCCGAGGATGAGCAGGTCATCCACGCGCATACGCAGATGGTCCTCCAGCTCGTCGCGGATGCGATGGGCTTCGGCGGCCGGGAGCGCGAGCAGGCTGGTAAAGACATCCAGCCACTGAGCGATCGGATCGCGCGATGAGGGCGTGACCTTCGACACGTCCCGGGCTTTGGTGCCGGCGCGCATCACGAGATCGCTCCGCTCGGGCCGGCGATGAACGCGTTCATGATCGTGGTGAACCGCTGGTGGGCCGCGATGCGCGACTCGAGCCGACGCTGGCCCTTGGGCGCAAGACGGTACCACTTGCGCTTGCGCCCCGGCGCATCGGGCTCGGCGCTTGCGGACTTGATCTCCTCCCAGTCCGTCGAGACGAGCCCCTGCTTTTCGAGCTTGGTCAGCAGCGGGTAGAGCTGGCTGGCGCCGACGCGGAAGGTTTCTTCGGAACGGGCGGCGATCTGCTTGCTGATCGCGTACCCGTAGCTCGGACCCTCGCTCAAAACCGAGAGCACGATCATCTCGGTCTGGTCCTGGGTGAGCTGCGGTGCGGTTTCTTTGGCAGGCATATCCAACCTCCTGTGCTTTGTACAGCTACAAGATATATCGGATTTAGATATATTGCAACTTGATTGTTGAGGGTTCGAGAAAAAGTCTTCCCTGAGGCAAGGAAGCCCTGTGTCAGGGTTTAGGTAGGACCGCCTTGTGTCCGGTTTCTTCCTAGAGTCGGTCTCCCCCGGCATGCGCAGGCCGCGCAGCCGCCCAGGAAGGACGCAGAGACATGGTGCGGGTGACGCTCCCGGATGGTTCGGTCAAGGAATTCGAGGGCCCGGTGTCGGCTCTGGCGGTCGCTGAGGCGATCGGCAGCCGACTCGCCAAGGCGGCGGTCGGCGCCAAGATCGACGGCGAGTTGACCGACCTGACCACCACCATCGACCGCGACGCGAACGTGGCGATCGTCACCGAGAAAACGCGCGAGGGCGAGCACGACCCGGACGCGCTCTTTCTCGTGCGCCACTCCGCGGCGCACGTCATGGCCGAGGCGATCCAGCGGATCGTCCCCGGCGCGCAGCTCGTCTACGGCCCCCCACTCGACACGGGCTTCTACTACGACATCGCCTTCCCCGAAGACCGCCCGCTCCGCGAGGGCGACTTCGAGGCGATCGAGAAGGAGATCGCTTCGATCGTCAAGGAAGACCGAAAGTTCACGCGGTACGAGATGCCCGTGAACGAGGGCATGACCAAGCTCAAGGGTGAGGGCAGCAAGTACAAGGTCGACAACGCCGAACGCGCAATCGAGGTGATGAGCAAGAACGGCGACACGGGCGCACTCTCGTGGTACGCCACGGGCGAGCCGGGCAAAAACTGGGAAGACCTTTGCAGGGGCCCCCACGTCCCGAGCACCGGACGCATCGGCGCGGTCAAGGTCATGTCGCTCGCCTCCAGCTACTGGCACGGCGACGAGACCTCCGACCGCCTGACCCGCGTCTACGGCACGGCCTTCTTCAGCAAGAAAGACCTCGACGAGCACCTGAACCGACTCGAAGAAGCCAAGAAACGCGACCATCGCGTGCTGGGCAAGCAGCTCCAGCTCTTCCACATCGACGAAGCGGTCGGGCAGGGGCTCGTGCTCTGGACGCCGCGCGGCAGCGTGATCCGCAAGGAACTCCAGGACTGGATCGGCACCGAGCTGCGCAAGATGGGGTACACGGACGTGTACTGCCCGCACATCGGCAAGCTGGAGCTCTACAAAACGAGCGGGCACTTCCCGTATTACTCCGAGAGCCAGTTCGTGCCCGTGATGGAGAGGCAGTTCCTGCAGGCCGTCAGCGACGAGGGCTGCTCGTGCGCCGAGCTTGGGAACATGATGGCTTCGGGCGAGGTCGAGGGATACCTCCTCAAGCCCATGAACTGTCCGCACCACATCAAGATCTACGCGAGCCAGCCGCGGAGCTACCGCGACCTGCCCGTGCGTCTGAGCGAGTTCGGCACGGTCTATCGCTGGGAACAATCGGGCGAGCTCAACGGGCTGACCCGCGTGCGCTCATTCACCGTCGATGATGCGCACCTCTTCGTGCGCCCGGACCAGGTCGAGGCCGAGGTCGAAGGCTGTCTGAAGCTCGTCAAGCTCGCGTTCGAGACGCTGGGGCTTACGGACTTCCGCGTGCGTGTGGGTCTGCGTGACCCGGACAGCGCCAAGTACGTGGGCAAGCCCGAGGTCTGGGACAAGGCCGAGGCGGCGTGCAGGGCGGCGGCCGCGAGCCTAGGCGCGAAGGTGAGCGAGGAGCCGGGCGAGGCCGCGTTCTACGGGCCCAAGATCGACTTCATCGTCAAGGACGTGATCGGGCGCGAGTGGCAGCTCGGCACGGTGCAGATCGACTACAACCTGCCCGAGCGGTTCGACCTTGAATACGTCGGCAGCGACAACACCCGTCATCGCCCTGTGATGATCCACCGCGCACCGTTCGGCTCGATGGAACGTTTCGTGGGCGTGCTGATCGAGCACTTCGCCGGCGCGTTCCCGACCTGGCTCGCCCCCGAGCAGGTGCGCGTGCTGCCCATCAGCGAGAAGTCGCTTGAGTACGCCAACAAGGTGAGCGCCAAGCTCGTCGAGGCGGGCGTGCGATCGAGCGTCGACGAATCCAACGAGCGCGTGCAGGCCAAGATCAAGGACGGCTCCGCGTGGAAGGTCCCCTACCTCCTCGTCGTCGGGCCACGCGACGAAGAGAACGCCAACGTCTCCGTCCGCGCGTTCGGCGAAGACAAGGACCTTGGCGCGATGCCGACAGACGAGTTCGTGCAAGCGATCGGTGAAGAGATCCGGACCAAGGGCGCCACGAGCGTGCGTGCGAGGTTCCAGTAAAACCGAACCGGGTGCCACGGCTTGTCCGTCTTCGGCAAGCCGTGCATGAGTGACTCACCACACACGGGTTGCCCTTCGGGACAACCCGTGGCACTCGTTACTCCTTCGTCAGCTTGACGAACCACTCCGCCAGTTCCGGCTTCGAGTACGCCGGATCCCACGCGTTGTGGTTGGCGTCTTCGAACTCGGTGTACCGAACTTCCGCGCCGGCGCTCTTGAGCGCCTCGACGAGTGCTCGTGATTCTTCGGGCGGAACGACATCGTCGAGTGTGCCGTGGAAGAGCCAGATGGGCATCCCCTTCATCGCTTCGGACGCCGTGACAACCGACTCGTCCTTGGGCGTCGCGGGCGTCTCCTTCAGGCGCTCGCCATCGATCGACATGCGCCGATCGACGTAGCCGCAGACCGGCGCTGCGCATCGGAACCGCTCGGGGTGCATCGAGGCGAGCATGATCGTGCCGTGACCGCCCTGGCTGAGGCCTGTGATCGCCAGTTGCGCCGGCTCATAGAGCCCGTCGTCGGCGGCCTCGTCCAGCATCGCCAGCAGCGCAGCCTCGTGATCCTCCCACTCGCTGTTCATCGTGGGCTTCTGGGGCACGATCACGACGAAGGGCCAGCGATCGGGGTGCTCGCGGACGTGCCTGGGCAGACCCACGGCGAGATTCTTCTTGCCGTCGGTGCCGCACTCGCCCGCGCCGTGCAGGAAGAGGATCGCCGGGCCGCCCTCCTCGAAACCGGGCGGGATCATGATGGACCAGGCGTACGTCGTGCCATCCAGCTCGAGGGAACGGTTGTCCACGCGGACCCCGCCCGCTTCCTGGCCCTCCGGCTGGGCTGGGTTTGCGGACAGGTTGGTCAGGATCGAGAGGATGGCTGCGAGAAATGCGGTCTGCATGTCAGATGTTGTACGCTGATTCGCAATGGCGCACAACTCTCCGGCAAGGCCGCCCGTTCGCATCGCGATGTGGTCCGGGCCTCGGAACATCTCGACGGCTCTGATGCGCTCGTGGGGCAACCGCCCCGACTGCGCCGCGACCGATGAGCCGCTCTATGCCCACTACCTGAGCGTCTCGCCGATCTCGGTCCGTCACGCTCACCCCGGCTGGCAAGACGTGATGCATTCGCAGTCGACCGACTGGCGCGTCGTCGCCGATTGGCTCACTGGCCCGGTACCCGATGGCAAGCCCGTCTGGTACCAGAAGCACATGTCCCATCACCTGACACCCGATATGGACCTCGCCTGGGTGCTCGGGCTCTCGAATTGCTTTCTCATCCGCGACCCCGCCGAGATGATCACGAGCTTTATCAAGGTCATCCCCGAGCCTCGCCCGGAGGACCTGGGTCTGCCGCAGCAGGTCGAGCTCTTTGAATGGGTGCGCGAGCAGACGGGCGTCACGCCCCCGGTGATCGACTCGAAGGACATCCTGACCGATCCGCGCGGCGTACTGAGCGGGCTCTGCGCCCGCATCGGCGTGCCATTCGACGAAGCGATGCTCTCCTGGCCCCCGGGCCCAAGGCCCGAAGACGGCGTCTGGGCCCCGCACTGGTACGACAGCGTCTACGCATCCACGGGCTTTGGGCCTTACAGGGCCAAGGACGAGAGCGTCCCCGCGCGCCTCAAGGGCGTGCTGGAAACGTGCCAGGGTCTCTACGACACGCTCGCGGCGCACCGCGTCAGCGGGTGACGCAACCGAGCGCCGCATCGCCGGTAGCGCTGTGATCGGAGGCGAACCATGACACAGATCTCGCGCCGCTTGTTCATGGCCGCAACGCCGGCCGCCCTGGTAGGCGTTGCAAACGCCCAGCCCGCCGGTCAGGCGCCAGCTCCCGAGATCGACGACCTCTACCCCACCACCGCAGGCGAGCGTGCCAGCGCGTTCGTCGGCGCGTGCCATATGCAGCTCGACCGGGTGCGCGCGATGCTCGCAGAGGACGCCGGGCTGGCTTGCGCGTCCTGGGATTGGGGCTTTGGCGACTGGGAATCCGCGATCGGAGCGGCCTCTCACACCGGGCGGGTGGACATCATCGAGCTGCTGATCGCTCACGGCGCTCGCCCCACGGTCTTCACGCTCGCCACGCTCGACCGCATTGATGCCCTGCGCGACCTGCTGGACACCGTGCCCAATCTCGAGTCGATCGAGGGCCCCCACTCGATCTCGCTCTATCGCCATGCTCAGGCGGGCAAGGCCGAGCGCGTGCTCGGATTCCTTCAAGAGCGCGGCGTCACCGATACGAACGCATTTGCGATCGAGAAAGCCGATGCCGAGCCCTACTTCGGGGTCTACGCATGGGGCGCGGGCGAGACCGAGCGGTTCGAAGTCACCTGGTTCGAGCGGATGTCATCCATTTCGATCAAGCGCCAAGGGGGCATCTCACGGAATCTGATCCCCCTCGGCAACGGCGCCTTCTCGCCCGCGGGCGCCAGGCATGTTCGGATGCGGTTCGAGACCGAGGGCGACTCCGTTGCCCGCCTGATCGTCCCCTGGGCGGGGCGGACCATTGTCGCCCCGCGCATCTAGATCGGCGTCCAAAGAATGACGCCCGCAAACCCTGTACGCTTTGCGCATGCTCCAGACATTCAACAAGAAGAACAGCGATCTGATCGTCAACATCAACGGCAAGCTCATCCACCGGCGTGACGCGGGCGTGAGCCCCTTCGACTCGGTTGTTCAGGGAGGCGACGCGGTCTGGGAGGGGCTGCGGCTCTACAAAGGGCGCATCTTTCGGCTCGACGAGCACCTCGACCGCCTCCGACGCAGCGCCAAAGCCCTCGACTTTGCTTCCATCCCTGCGCGGAGCGAACTGGTCGGCGAGATCCGAAAGACCCTCGAGGCCAACGGAATGACGGACAACGTCCATATCCGCCTCACTTTGACGCGGGGCGTCAAGGTTACCAGCGGCATGGACCCGCGCCTGAACCAGTCCGGCCCGACACTGATCGTGCTCGCTGAGCACAAGGCGCCCGTGTACGACGACGCCGTGGGCTCCAAGGGTCTGAGGCTGATGACCAGTTCCATCCGGCGATTCCCGCCCGACTGCCTCGATCCCAACATCCATCACAACAACCTGATCCAGTCCATCCTCGCCAAGATCGAGGCGAATTATGCGAACGCAGACGACGCGATCATGCTCGACGATCGCGGCTTTCTGGCTGAGACGAACGCGACCAATGTGTTCCTCGTCAACGGGGGCGTCGTCGAAACGAGCCGACCGATCGCCTGCCCCGAGGGCATCACGCGCCAGTGTGTGCTGGATCTGTGCGAATCCAATCACATCCCCTGGCGCGAACGCGATATCTCGATGACCCACGTCTACAACGCGGACGAACTCTTTACGACGGGCACGATGGGCGAGCTGGCCTGGGTCGGCACGGTCGACGGACGCCGCATCGGAGAGGGGCGGGTCGGGCCCGTCACCTCGCGACTCCGCGAGCTTTTCTCCGCGCTCACCCGCACCGAGGGCGTCAGAGTCGTCGAAGAGAACACGAAATCCTGCTGAGCGTTTGCCGAACCAGGTGGAGCCAGACGCGGGGGAGACTGCAGATGACACGCTATCAAATCCACGGCCGAGACATGGGCGAGGATGTGACCAAGACATTCGAGGCCCAGTCGGGCGACGAAGCCCGAAAGATGGCGCACGCTCTTGGTATCGAAGTCATTGCGGTCGAGGTGCTCGATCCAGCGCCTACGCCGGTAGTCCCGCGCAAACCCGCGGACAACCCCGAACCCTCTCCCCTGACAGACACGCCTGTCGATCCGCGCGACCTGCCCGAGGCTGAGGTCTGGCAGGGTGCGCCGAGCCAGTGGACCAACTTCTGGTGGTACGTGCTGTGCGTGCTGATCATCCCGATCCCGTGGGGGATCTGGAAGATGATCTCGACCGCCAAGCAGAACTACGCGGTGACGAGCCAGCGCCTCACACTCGAGACGGGCGTCTTCAAGCGCCAGCTCGAGGAGATCGAGCTCTACCGCATCAAGGACACGCTGCTGTCGCGATCGTTCATCCAGCGGATGCTCGGCCTTGGCACAGTGACGGTGATCTCCTCGGACGAATCGATGCCAAGGCTCGTGATCCCCTGGATCAAGGACCCCGCCGACGTGCGCCAGCGTTTGCGCGAGAACGTGGAGCTCGTCCGCCGAGCCCGCGGCGTGCGCGAGCTGGATATGAACTAGCCCGCGACGGGCAGAGCGCCAAAGGCCCATCGCCCGACCTGCCAGCCCAGCGCCGCCAGCCCGATCCCGAGGAACACGTTGGCCAGGACGTTCCCGATCGCAAGGCCCGTCGAGCCGTCGCGCACGAGCTCGAAGGTATCGAATCCGAAAGTCGAGAACGTCGTCAGCGAGCCGAGAAACCCTACGACAAAGAAGAGCCGGAGCCTGTCGTCGCTCTCGCCTCGGAAGAGGTACATGTACATCACGAGCCCGATGAAAAAGCACCCGACGAGATTCACCGCAAGAATCCCCCACGGGAAGCGGTGCCCGAGCCTGCCGAGGATCGGCCCGGTCACGGCGTACCGTGCGAGCGCGCCCAGCGCCCCACCCAGACCGATCAGCAGCGCATTGAGCAGAGTCGTTGGCATCGGATCCCTTCCTGCATTGCTGCGCCCGGGCGCTATTCCCGCAGCCACCACAGCGCCCGTCTCGTGCGGCTAAACCGCGCCGCGTGGTCCGATTTGGACTGCGCGATCACCGCCATCGCCTCGTCGGGGTCGTCGGTGAAAGTCACGTAATCCAGATCCGCCGGATCGATGGCGCCCGCCTCGACCAGATTGAATCGCGCAAAGTCGACGATGGGCTGCCAGTAGTCTCGCCCCATCAGGATGATCGGGAAATTGTGGATCTTGCCCGTCTGGATGAGCACGAGCGTCTCGAAGACCTCGTCGAGCGTGCCGAAGCCGCCCGGCAGGACGACGAAGGCGCATGAGTACTTGACGAGCATCACCTTGCGCACGAAGAAGTACCGAAAGTCCACGAACTTGTCGAGGTACGGATTGGGCATCTGCTCCATGGGCAGCTCGATGTTGCACCCGATCGACTTGCCGCCGGCATCCCGGGCGCCGCGATTGGCGGCCTCCATGATCCCGGGGCCTCCCCCGGTCATGACGGCCAGATCGATCTCCGCGATCCGGCGCCCCATGAGACGGGCCAGCTCATAATGCGGGCTGCCCGAATTGAATCGTGCCGAGCCGAAGACGGTGACGCATGGCCCTGTAAAGTGCAGCGCCCTGAAGCCCCGGATGAATTCCGCGGCGATGCGTACGACGCGCACGAGCTCCGATCGACGGAAGCTCGGGCCCGCCAGAAAGTCGCGATCATCGCTCGTCGTTGGCGCTTTGCCCCAGTTGCTCTGCGGCTCCGGAGATTCGAGTTGTTTCGGATCCGTCTGTTCGAGTTGGTCGTCCAAGTTCAGCCGCCTGTTCTGATGGGAGCAACGATGGACTGGTAGGATACCGACATGGGCCCGTGGCGGAACTGGCAGACGCGACGGACTTAAAATCCGTTTCCCGGAAACGGGAGTGTGGGTTCGATTCCCACCGGGCCCACTTTTTCGGAGCAACGATCGTGCCCACAACGCAGAAAATGATCGAATCGCTCCTCAGCAAGGCTGCCCTGGCTCGCCAAGCGGGCGATCTCGATGGCGCGGTGCACGCGCTCACCCAGGTCGTCAAGCTCAGATCGTCCCATGCGGGCGCCTGGAGCCAGCTCGCCTCGATCCATCAGTACCGCGGCGACACCTCGAGCGCCCTCTCAGCGATCCGCAAAGCCGCTCAGGCCCAGCCCCGCGACGGCTCGCTCCGGCTCACGCTCGCCGAGGCCTGCGAGCTCGAAGGCGACGGGCCCGGTGCGATCGAGGCCTATCGAGCCGGCGCCGAGCTGCTGCCAAAGGAGCCAAGGGGTCTCTGCGGGGAGGCTTCGATCCTCGAGCGGATGCACCTTCTCGATGAGGCCCGCGAGGCCGCTCAGCGCGCGTTCGACAGATTCCCAGCCTCTCCAGTCGCGGGCACCATGCTCGCGCGTGTGCTGCGCCGACAAGGCGAAACGGATCGCGCCCTCGAGCTGCTCCAGGCTGTGCTTTCGGGCGCTCTCAAGCCCGAGGACGAGTACCCCGCCGCGTTCGAGCTTGGGCGCCTCCTCGACAAACTCGGGCGGTTCGAGGAGGCATTTGAAGCGTTTGCGCGCGCGAACCGATCGCAAGCCAGAGCCGCCGGCATGGACCAGATCCCGCCTGACCCCGTTGTAAATCTGTGCGCCGAGGTACAGACTTTCTCAGCTGACCAATTCGCACAGTGGCGAAAGGACGCCGCGGATGCCAGACCGATGCCCGAACGCATCGCATTTCTGTTCGGGTTCCCTCGCTCGGGCACGACGATGACCGATCGCATCCTCAGCACACACCCTGATGTCGTTGTCCTCGAAGAGAAGCCACTGATCCGCGAGATGCACGCATCGCTCGCGACCATCTCGCCCGAGGGTCGCCCCATCCGGGAGCTTTACCCCGCGATGACCGCCAGGCAGATCGAGATCATGCGCGAGGCCTACCGGAGCGCGGTGCGCAAGCGCCTGACCGCCAAGGATGCGCGCCGGTGGAAATCGGGCGAGCTGGTCGTGGTCGACAAATTCCCGCTGCAGATCACCGCCATCGGCACGATCTCACGCGTCCTGCCCGAGGCGAAGGTCATGGTCGCCCTGCGAGACCCTCGCGATGTCTGCCTGAGCGCATTCATGCAGTCGTTCGCCCTGAACCGCTCCATGGCACAGTTCCTTTCGCTCGAGAAGGCGACCGCGTATTACAACGCGATCATGGGCATGTGGGCCGACGTCCGTCAGCGCCTTGCTCTGGACTGGCTCGAGGTCCGCTACGAAGACACGGTCGCCAACTTCGATGCGCAAGCCCGGCGTGTGCTCGCGTTCCTCGGCCTCGCGTGGAGCAACAGCCTCGGCAAATTCCACCGCCACCAGCCGGGCACGCTCGTCTCGACACCGAGCTACGAAGCCGTGAGCAAACCCATCAACACCGATGCGATCGCAAGATGGAAGAACTACCGCGCACAGCTGGGCACACTCGACCACGACCTCCAGGGTCTCGTCGAACGCTTCGGCTACGAACCCGCCCCAAATTGATCAGGGCCTGCTCTGCCCCGCGAGCCCGGCGCGCAGCGGGGCCAGGAACTTCGCGTAGTTTTTGTTCCGATCCAGCGACGACGTGTAGATCGGCTTGCGCACCTGGTCGTTGCTGGCCGTGCGCGCGGCTTTCTGCACGCGATCGAACCGCAGGCACGCGTCGTCCCAGTCCAGCCCCACGTGACCGACGATCGCCCGCGCCGAGGCATCCAGGTCGCCCACGATGCTCTCGTACCGCACGTCCATGATCGATACGCCAAGCGCCCCTTCGATCGAGTGCCAGTGCGCCATGAGACGCTCGTAGTCTCGGTAGAAGCGCCCAAGGCTGTAGAGATCGTGGCTGTGCGGGTGGCTGCCACCAAAGAACTGGAAGTAGCTCGAAAGGCACGTGTCAGCCGGATCACGCAGCGTGTGAACAATTCTGGCGCCGGGAAAGAGTGACGCGATGATCGGGATGTGGAAGAAGTTGTAGGGCTGCTTGTCGGTGACGAGACGGGCTCCGGAATGGCCCAGCCGCTGCTGGACCGCTCCGATCATCGACAGGTAGCTCTGCGCTCCGCGGTCCGCGAAGGCGCCGGTCAGCAGGGATGGATCGACCGCGAGCGGGCGGTTCGTGCCCGCCCGCGGATCCAGCTGCGCCGCGAGCCGACCGATCCCCTGCTGCTCGCCGCAGGCGCACGCTCTGGGATGCGCCCCGATGATCCGCTCTGCGAGGCTCGTGCCCGAACGCGGCATGCCCAGCACGAACGCGACGCTCGGCTCGGCCTTGTTCACCGAAGACTTCTGCAGCGCGCCGGCCGCCTCGGGCGTCCAGGCCGCGATCAGCGCATCGATGCGCGCCGAGTGCTGATCCGGGTCGTAGGGCCTGGCCAAGACCGACTGCGAAGTCGAAAAATGCCTGAAGGCCTCGTCGTACTGCCCGAGCCTGTCGCACAGCTCGCCCATTCTCCGAAAGAGAATCCGTCGGCTCTCGGGGGGCAGGTTCGGGTTGTGCGTGAACCGCTCGAGCAGGTCATACGCCTCACGCTCGCGACCGGTCGCAAGCGCCAGCCGGGCAAAGATGTACCCGGGGCCCGGGTCAGAGGCCACACCCGCTCGCATGAGCGCGACCATCGGCCCCAGTATCCGCTCAGCGGTTTCGTAATCGCCCTGATCCATGTGCCAGTTGGCCAGCTGCCTGAGTGCGTAGCTGTGCTCGGGTTCGAGCTCGAGCGCCTGACGGAGCTGGTCGTGCGCCCGCTTGTCATCGCCCACACGCGTGTAGAGCTGCGCCAGCTCGACCCGCGCCGGAACGTACTTGGGCTTGAGCTCGATCGTGCGCAGGAACGCCGCCTCCGCGTTCTGGAGCCTGCCCACGTTGTTCAGGCAGACAGCCGCGGTGAGCTGGATGTCACCGTCGTTGTGCACGTAGTTTGGATCGGCCTTGCGAACGCGGTCGAGCATCGCGAGCGCCTGCGCCCACTTCCCGCCCGCGGCCAGCTTGCCGGCGTCCTGAATCATCTGCTCGATCTGCGGATTAAAGTGCAAGGCTTACTCCTGGCTCGGCTTCTGTTCAGTCGCACCGATCTTCTTCGGCTCATCGTCGTCGAAGAGAATACGTGACGCTGGGGTGTCGAGATCATCCATCTGCCCTGTGCGCACCGTCCATATGAACGCCGCGACCGCCAATCCCGCGAAGACAAAGGCCAACGGGATGACAATCCAGAGCACACTCACCGGCAGATTATTGCTTGCCCGCGAAGGTCCGGGCCCGCAGCGCCAGAATCAGCACCGTCAACGAGCTGAAGGGCATCAGGAAGGCCGCGATCAGAGGCGTCAGCACCCCCGCCATCGCCAGCGCCGAAGCGATGAAATTGTAGGCCAGGCTCACCGCCAGACTCCGTTTCACAACCGAAACAGTTCTGCCCGCACCCTCGATGATCACCGGAATGGCGCTCAGATCGTCACCCACAATGTACGCGTGCGCCGCTGCGAGCGAGGCTTCCGCCCCGCCCTGGAGCGCCACACCGAAGGAAGCCTGAGCCAGAGCCGCGGCGTCGTTGACGCCGTCACCCACCATGACCACGGGTCCGTGTTCCTTGGTACATTCAACGGCATTGACTTTCTGCTCCGGGCTCATGCCGCCAAAGGCAATTGACGGATCAAGACCAAGCCGCGACGCGACCGCATCGACCACGCCCTGGCGATCACCCGAGAGAATCCCCACGCGCCAGCCCATGCCAGCCAACCGATCGATGGTTACTTTGGCTTCGGGTCGGATTTCATCCCCAAGTACCGCGACCGCGCACACCGAGTCACCCCGGGCAATCAAGATCGGGGTGTGACCGTGGGATGCTGCTTCGGCAGCGAGCCGATCCAGCTCGCTGGGAACTGACACACCGATGCTCTGCATCAACGCCGCAGATCCTGCCGCGACACGCTCGCCCTGCACACCGCCAACGACACCGAGCCCAACTCGGTGCTCGACCTGATCCGCAATGACTTGAATGCTGTTGTCCTGCTCGGATAGCGCCTTGGCGATCGGGTGGAGGGCTCCGGCCTCAATAGCCGCGACAGACGCTCGAATCGTCTGATCTCCGAACCAATCCAGGCATCGGAACTCGCCTCGCGTGAGCGTCCCCGTTTTATCGAGAAACACGATCCCGGGCCTGGTGATGCGTTCAAATGCGCCAGCGCCCTTGATAAGCACCCCACCCTTTGCCGCACGCCCGACTGCAACCGCGGTCACCAGCGGCGTTGACATCGCAAGCGCGCACGGGCAGCACACGATCAAGAGAGACGTCGCATGCCCGACGGCAACGTCGAAGCCCGCGTTCAGCCAGATCCCAAGAGTCACGCCCGCCAGCGTGAGCACCAGAACGATAAAGATGCCCGCGATGCGGTTGGCGTGCCCGACGATGGGCGTCTGCTCCCTCGCGTGTCGCTCGATATCGCGCAGCACACGACCAAGCCTGGTCTGATCTCCTACCGCCTCGGCGAGGATGTGTACTGGCGCGGACAGATTCACTGTCCCAGCCGCCACGCGGTCGCCCGGCTCCATGGCCACCGGTCTGGCTTCTCCTGTCATCACGGACTGATCCATGTGCGAAAGCCCGGACACAATCACGCCGTCAACCGGCGCCGATTCTCCTGCGAGCACCTCGACGCGCATCCCGGGCAACACCCCGTCGATCGGCTCATCACGCACACAGCCGTCCTCGCCAACCACATGCGCCTCGGCGGGTGTGAGCGCAAAGAGCAACTCCAGCGCATCGGCCGCCGCCCGCTGCCCTCGGCGTTGAAGCCATCGCCCGATCAAGAGCAGGAATACCAGCATGGTGATCGTGTCGAAGTACACCTCACCCGAGTCACGCACCGCGTTGACGATGCCCGCAAGCAATCCGACCGCCAGGGCCAGCGCGATCGGCATATCCAGATGCCAGGTGCGGGTGCGGATCGCCGCGATCGCGCCCACGAAAAACACCCGCCCAGGCCAGGCGACGCTCAGCGCCGCCATCGCAGCGCTAATGAGCCGAAACGCCATACGAGTGCCCGCATCCATCCCTTCGAACATGCCCGCGTAGAGCGCCACCGCCAGCAGCATCGCGTTGCCCGCCAGTGCGCCGGCGATCCCGATGCGGATCAGCATCCGCCTGTCCGATTCCCTGCGTGCCGATCTCTGAGAGCTCCGGCCTGGCGGGTGCGCACGGTACCCGAGCGAGTCGATCGCTCGCGCCACCGCGGACAGATTCACTCTCTTTGGATCCCAGGTCAGCCGCACCAGCGAACGACCGAGATCCAGCCGAGATTCGACGAGGCCCCCGACAATCTGCGGCACGCGTTCGACAAGCCATACACACGCCGCGCAGTGCACACCATCGAGATACAGCTCGCAAGAGGCCAGCCCCGTCTCGATGCTCTCTCGCACGTGCGCCGCTTGAAATGTCCCGGCGTCGAATGCCTCGTACCGGTTGCCGGTCGACCGCGCCGGCCTGGCTTTGGCATCGAGCCTCTGTCGCATCTCGTAGTACGCGCCCAGCCCGCACGCGCGGATCGCTTCATAAGCCGTGCCGCATGCGTTGCAGCAGAACTGCTCCTGGCGCGCCGGCTCGATCAGCCCCGCTGGCACACCAAGCCCACAGTGCGTGCACATCACACCCCTGACCGCGGCATTCTGGGTTACATAGTGTTCAGCGATCTGTGACATCGCCTGCCTCAGCCTGGGGCGAAAGGGGAAGAACGTGCGCCACGCGTTCAGGCGATGGCAGCACGTGACCGACACGCCCGATCGCCGTCAGCACTCCCATCGTCACGATCGCCAGCGCCATCGCCCCGGGGACGTACCTTCCCAGCTTGCCCGAGAGTGTTTGTACGCCGGTGCCGACCGCAACCATGACTGGAAGTGTCCCAACCCAGAATGCGCCCATCGTGACGGCGCCTGCGAGAGGATGAGCCGTGCCTGCCGCCACAAGAGCAAACGCGTAGAGCCAACCGCATGGGAGCAGGCCGGTCATGAGTCCGATGACGAACGATCGCCTGACCGGAGTCAGCTTTGCTGCAAATCCGTGCGCCTTGATGAACGCCTTCTGCATGACACCGGGAGTTGCGGACTTTGGCACACGAACGCCCGCGATCCGCAAGAGCGTGAGCAGCCCGACAGCGATCATCGTCGAAGCAGCCAGCAGCACCGCTGCCCGGTGAAGCCCAACAGCCTCGCCGCCAAGATCGACCGCACTGCCCGCGAGCCCGAACCCTGCGCCGATCATCGAGTACACACCCAGACGTCCAAGGTGATACGCAAGCTGCAACCGGATTCGTGACACCGGCTTGTCGTGCCCGATACCGACCGCCAGCGCAATGAAGGCTCCGCACATACCCGCGCAGTGCAGGCTTCCGAGCAAACTCGCAAGCAGCACAGCGCCGATCAAGGGGAACACTTCCGTATTCACCGCGCCCACCCTGTTTCTGCTGAGGTAAAGAGGTCGTCACCCCGCGTCACGCTGAGGCGGAGGGTCCACTGCCCCTGCCTCGCCATCGGTGCCCCGCCCGCGTACCGCCCCGGCGATACCTCGACGAGCTCAAACCCGAGTGTCTGCTTCCGCCTCGCATGGTGAAAGGCGAACACCTCCACCTGTGCACTCGCAAGAGCTGCGCCCTGGGCGTCTGTCAGCAGCACTGTCACGGAACGCTCACCCCTTCCGTCCAGCTCGCCCGACAGAATCGCCTCGGCTTGCCAGCCCAGCTGCTTATTTCTCTCCAGCTGCGCCGCGGTCTCGTCCCACGCGACAGCCTTGGCAAAGTAATCTTCCTCCAGCCCGAAAGACGGATCGTTCGTGGCCAGCACCGTGGTGACCGTTGCCATGGTCAGGCTCAGCCCGAGGAGCGCGAAAACGATCCCCGGAAAGGGCCAAAATACGCGGCTTTGTGCGCTCGGCTGTTCAGCCATCGCTCTTCTCCTTGGGCCGGTACACCGGCGCGATCATGCGGTACTTCAATTCTTTCTCGTATCCATCGCCCCCGATCACTCGGATCGTCACGCTTTGTGCCCCCCCAGGAAACGACGACGCCGGCGCCTTGAGCAGCATGGGTCTTTTCAGCGTTTCCAGCGGACGAACGACGAACGCATCGTCTGCCAGCTCAATCGCACCGCCGTCGATGTCGGCGAGCACGAAAGTGAACGCCGCGTCCTCCTTTGATCTGTTCTGAATCTTGACCGTCACCGCGTTGACAACCGAACCGTCCTCAAGCACCGTGTACGGGGCACCGCGTTGGCGGATGATTGAGATGTACGCCGGCGCTCTGGTCACGAGCACAAAGACAAAGGCCGAGAGCAATCCGATGAGAATCGCAGGATAGATCAGCGTCCTCGGACGTACCAACCGTGATTTCTTGCCGTCAAGAACCGCGGCCTGTGAGCCGTAACGAATCAGCCCCCGGGGCCTGCCGATTTTGTCCATGATCGCATCGCACGCGTCAATACACTGAGCGCAGTTGACACACTCGAGCTGCAGCCCATCACGGATATCGATCCCGGTCGGGCAAGTCGTCACACACATTTTGCAATCGATGCAATCGCCCGCCGCCGACTCGCCAGACAAGACTTTGAGCGAGAGATCGCCGTCTGTCCTGGCGCCGCGCTTCTTCTTCCCGCGAGGCTCGCCGCGGCTTTCGTCGTAGGTGATGATCAGCGAGTTGCGGTCCAGCATGACCGACTGGAGCCTTCCGTACGGGCACGCGACTATGCAGACCTGCTCGCGGAAAAACGCAAAGTCGAACAGCATCAGGAACGTCGTCACAGCCATCACAAGGAACGGCACCGGGTGCGTCAACGGAGATCCAAGCATCCAGCGACGCAGACTATCCGTGCCCACGAAGTACGCAATGAACGTATTGGCCAGGAAGAACGAGATGAGAAAGTAGGCGACATACTTCGCTGGCTTGCGCCACGCACCGGCCTTTGCCTTGCGCCCGGGAGCGCCCTCGAAAAACCGCTCCACCGGGCGGTAGACGAACTCAAGGTACACCGTCTGCGGGCAACCCCAACCGCACCATACACGCCCGAACATCGCCGTCAGAAAGAAGATGGAAAGAAAGATGCCGAGCACCATGAGAGCGAGCAGCAGTGTGTCCGTCGGGTCGAGCGTCAGGCCAACGAACGTAAACTCACGGTGCAACAGATCGAGCAGGATCGGCGGCTTTCCCTTGATCCGCAGGTGCGGCAGCGTGCAGAAAAACGCGATCAGCGCGTACCCAACGGCTCGCCTCCGATTCAGGAATCGCCCTGGCGAGACCTTCGGCCTCAGCCAGCGACGCGAACCATCGGCGTTGAGCGTCGACAGCACCTGCATGTCCGGGCTCGGTGCGCCTGACATCTCGCTCCTCTCTGCCGAACCGATCGCGGCTCGCACCCGCTCATTCAGTAGTTTCAAATACAGGCGGGGACGCTTCGGGCCAGGGCTCCATCGTCAGCTCACCCTCGGGTGACTTGGCGATCAGCGGTTTTTCCCCTCGCAACGAGGCCACATACGACGTCAGCAGGATCAGATCCTTGGGGTGGAATCTCTCGCCCCACGCGGGCATTGCCGTACCCGGCACACCCTTGTCCAGCACCGTGTAGATGTCCTCGATCGTCCGGATGCTCTTGGCAACCTCGTCGGTCAGGTTGGGGCCCACGTCTCCACCGCCGTCAGTTCGATGGCAAGTGGCGCAGTTGGCCGCAAAGGTCGCCGCGGCGTAGTTCATCCACTCCTCGCTCTGCGCGTACGAAGCGAACGTGATCCCATCCGGCTCAAGCTCGGGGAGCTTCTCGAATTTCTTGATCGTCGCAGCGAGCACGGCGTCTTCGTAGTTCTTCTTGTAACCGGGCAGGAACGGGCTCGCCGAGAAGTCCATCATCACGTAGAAAAAGCTAAAGACGATGAACAGCCAGAACAGGAAGTGCCACCACCCCGGCGTCGGGTTGTCGAACTCCTGGATGCCGTCGTACTCGTGATCGAGCACCTGTGGATCGTGCGCCATGGCTTACTCCACCTCCTCGAACAGATGAAACTCCGAATCGTCGTCGAGCGGCATCGCCGCCATTCGCTTGACTTCTGCCCTTGGCGCAAACAGCACTCGGGCAACGACGAGCACGAACACGATCTGGAAGATGACCAGCGCGATCTCCGCCCACACATGCAGGGCCATGTAGCTCATGATGTCGGTGAGTCTCAAGGCGCACCCCCTTCCTCTGCTGGCGGTGTTTCGCTCTCATCAATCGGCGGCGTCTTGTAGATGTCCGTCCCAAGACGCTTCATGTACGCGATCAGCGCGATCACCTTTCTGTTCTCAAGCCCCTCGGGCAGATCAGCGCCGGCCATGTCCTTGCGGATCTCCGCTGCGATCTCGCCCGCCTGTTCGCGGGCCATGCCCTCTGCGTTCTTGACCGCTTCGCCATAGGGCGTGCCGATCATCGCAAGGGCACGGATCCGAGGCTGGATCGATGCAAAGTCCAAATCGCCCTCGACAAGATGCTTGTAGCTGGGCATGATCGAGCCGGCCGTGAACTGCTGTGGGTTGAGGAAGTGCTGGTAGTGCCACGACGCGCTCGGGTTCTTCACGCCCTCTCGCGCCAGATCCGGCCCGATGCGCCGGCTGCCCCACTGGAAGGGCCGGTCGTACACAAACTCACCGGGCTTGGAGTAATCGCCGTAACGCTGAGTCTCGGCGTAGATCGGACGGATCATCTGGGAGTGGCAGTTGTAGCAGCCCTCTGCGATATAGATATCCCGCCCGGCAACCTCCAGCGGCGAGTAGGGCAACACCGTCGAGATCGTCGGGATGTTCGACTTGATCAGGAATGTCGGGATGATCTCAAAGACCGAGGCCACCCCCACCGCGACGACCACCCAGACCGTAAACCGCACGGGCAGACGCTCCCAGCGCCGGTGCCAGTGGCCCTGCAGGAACCTGTCGCCCGCGTGTCCGATGCCGGCGTTCGCGGTCAGACGGGACTGCGCCGGGGGGCCGTCGTCGTATTCCTTGGTGAGCGCCGGCGCTTCGTGCACGGGCACGTCGTAGGCCTTGGGGCGCGCCATCCACGTCATCACAAGGTTGTAAGCCCCAAGACAAGCGCTCAGCAGGAACAGCGTCCCGCCCACCGCGCGGATCCAGTAGAAGGGCATGAGTTTCGTTACCGTCTCGATGAAATCGGGGTACATCAGCTGGCCGCTCGCGTCGAAAGCTCTCCACATCAGGCCCTGAGTGATACCCGCCGTATAGATCGAGATCACGTACAGCAGAATCCCGAAAGTCCCGATCCAAAAGTGCAGCGATGCCAGCTTCTCAGAGTGCAGCCTGCTCGTCTGGAACAACCTGGGCGCGAGCCAGTACAGCATGCCGAAAATCATGAACGAGTTCCATCCGAGTGTCCCCGAATGCACGTGCGCGATCGTCCAGTCCGTGTAGTGGCTCAGCGCGTTGACCGTCTTGACCGAAAGCAGCGGCCCCTCGAACGTGGACATGCCATAGAACGTGATGCCTACCACAAAGAACTTGAGCACAGGGTCTGTTGCAACCTTGTGCCAGGCGCCGCGCAGCGTCAGCAAACCGTTGATCATCCCGCCCCACGATGGCATCCAGAGCATCAGGCTGAACACCATCCCAAGCGTCGATGCCCACTGGGGCAGCGCCGTGTAGTGCAGATGGTGAGGCCCGGCCCAGATGTAGATGAAGACCAGACTCCAGAAGTGGATAATCGAAAGCTTGTAGCTGAACACCGGACGGTTGGCGGCCTTGGGAAGGAAGTAGTACATGAGCCCGAGGAACGGCGTCGTCAGAAAGAACGCCACCGCGTTGTGCCCGTACCACCACTGCATGAACGCGTCCTGAACGCCAGCGTAGAGCGGGTAGCTCTTGAGCATCGTCTCCGCGGAGCCGAACTCGCCCGTCTGCAGGAACTGAACCACACCCACAGGGATCCACAGATTGTTAAACACGTGCAGGATCGTCACCGCCACGAGGCTGGCGATGTAAAACCACAGCGCCACGTACATGTGACGCTCGCGACGCCTGACCAGCGTCATCATGAAGTTTGTCCCGAAGAACCCGAGCCACACCACCGCGATCGCAAGATCGATGGGCCACTCCAGTTCCGCGTACTCCTTGCTCTGCGTGATGCCCAGGGGAAGCGTGATCGCCGCAGACACGATGATCAACTGCCAGCCCCAGAAATGGAGCTTGCTGAGCCTGTCCGACCACATCCGGCATTTGCAGAGGCGCTGCGTCGAGTAATAGACCGCTGCGAAGATCGCGTTGCCCGCAAAGGCGAAGATCGCCGCGTTTGTGTGCAGCGGGCGGAGCCTGCCGAAAGCGACCTGGGGAATGATGTTCGCCTGCGGGTAGGCGAGTTGAACCGCCAGGATCACCCCCACCAGGAACGCCACGAGCCCCCAGATCAGCGTCGCCCAGAAGAACTTCCGGACGATCGCGTCGTCATATGAGAATCGCTCAAGCTGCGAGGCCGACACAGGTGCTCTGGACTCGGATGCCATCCGTTCGACTCCCCTGCTTGGGCCAGAATCGGCCTCTTCGTTCAAACAATGTGTGGCCCGTGGCCTTCACTTTCGGCCCTCAGGGGCCCGAAACGCCCATAATATGACGAATAATAGATATACATATGCTATACTGCTTCGTGTCGTCAAGTATTAGAGACAACTTTGGTCCAAATTGATTGCCGGCCCCGGATCGGCCATACTCGAAGCAGAGCCAGCCGACGTCGGCGAGATGGGAGACCGCCCTTTGTTCTCGAGAACCACCGAATACGCCCTCAGGGCCGCTGTCATGCTCTCACAGACCGAGGGACGGGCCACCGCCACGGACATCGCCGAGCAGACCCGCGTCCCCGTCCGCTACATGTCCAAGGTGCTCCAGACGCTTTCCGAGGCCGGCATCATCGAGTCACAGCGCGGCCCATCGGGCGGCTTCTGGCTTTCAAGACCGGCCGATCAGATCACACTGCTCGAGGTCATCGACAGCTTCTCGCCCATCGAACGCATCACCAAATGCCCCATCGATCTGCCCGAGCACGCCGACCAGCTCTGCCCGCTTCATATCGAGCTCGATGAACTCGCGGCCATCGCGCGCCAAAAACTCGGCGCCGCGACGCTCGCCTCCGTCATGGATAAATCCGTCGTCCCACTCGGCCTGACCATCAAAGGCAAGAAGCCCGACAACGCCTGACTCCCCCTCCCCCGTCGCCGACGCGCGAGATGCGAGGTGTCTGCGCAGCAGACGGAGGGTGCCCGCGTTCCTCTCTCTCCCCTCCGGGGAGAGATGTCCGCCAAGCGGACAGAGAGGGGTCTTCGCCTCTCCTCCTTCTCCCCACCGGGGGAGAAGGTGCCCGCGCAGCGGGCGGATGAGGGGGTTCCTCACGCTCGAACGAAATGCATCCCCTCTCCCCGACCCTCTCCCCAAAAGGGAGAGGGAGGAAATCACTCCGCCCCTTCAAGCCCCTTCCACTTGGCGATCCACAGCTGACTGGACGCCTTCCCGTCGGGCGAGCGGTCCTCGCCGCGCTGGGCGGTCCACATCATCCACTCGCCGTCGGCGCTGAAGACGGGCAAACCATCGAACCCCGGCGCGTACGTGATGCGGATGGGCTCCTTCTTCTCTTCAGCGTTGTCCGGGTCGAATGGGAGCGCAAAGACCTCGTAGTTGCCGTGACTCACCTGGCTCGACGCGTACACCATGAACTCGCCCGACGGGTGCCAGAAGGGCGCCCAGTTGACGTGCCGGTTCTCGGTGAGCTGGATTTCGCGCGATATCCCGGTGATTCTGCCCGATTCGTCGTACGCCAGCTCCGCGACAAAGAGCTGCAGCAGGTTGTCGCCCTTGCGGTCCGAGCGATAGCAGATCCACTTGGCATCGGGCGAGAAGAAGGGCCCGCCGTCGTACCCGTCCGCCTCAACCAGGATCGTGTGCTCCTTCGATTCCGTGTCGTACACCCAGAGGTCCGCGTCCGGGCGCCCGATCTCGTTCGACTTCGCCTCGTCCACCTGCGCGTAGAGGATGTGCCTGGCATCGGGCGAGTACGAGCACTCGGCGGTGTAGCCGGGCTTTTCGAAGATCTTGCGCTCGCTCGAAATGTGGACAGGACCTTCGCTCAACACAGTGGACGCAAGCGAGAATTCAACGATCTCCATCTCCGAAGGAAACGCCCAGCGATAACGCCCCGAACCTCGCTGGTAGCCGGGTTGATTGTCCTCGGATGGAACGGTCAGCGTGGAACCAAAGATCAATCGGTACGCAAGATCTGGCATCGGATGGAACCAGCCGCAGGTATTCGCTGATCCCGGATTGCTCACGAGTTCGGCATCACTCAACTCGCCGTTGTAGCGAGCAACGTACATTCCATAATGCGGGCTCGCCTCCTCGCCCTCTGCGGGAGTGGGCACAGCTTGAAACACCACCAGCTTCCCATCCGGCGAGAAATAACTCTCCCCCGCCTTCGCCCAGTCCTCCGCAAACGTCAGCTGCCGGATCTCCCCCAGGTACTTGCTCTCCGCCTGCGGGTCGCTCTCCACGGCGCCCGAACCGGGCTGGGCGAGGCACAGGGCTCCAAGGGTGACGGCAAGGCTCGAGATCAGCATCTGGGCTCTCCTGGGGTCTCATTGAGACGAGGTCTCAGGTAGGACTTTAGCCCACCACACGCCTATCCTTGCCCTCGCTTGGGTGGAATTGGCCCCCCCAGCGCACACCCACGGCGCACCAGCGGCTCTGACCGGCCCGGTGCCCCAGCCACGGAGAATCGAACATGGTCAAGCTTCGCATGCAGCGTCACGGGCGCGCCCACCGACCCTTCTACCGAATCGTCGCCGTCGACGCCCGATTCAAACGCAACGGCAAGTTCCTCGAGCGCCTGGGCTGGTACAACCCCACCCCCGGCGAGGGCGAGAACGGCGTCGAACTCGATGCCGATCGCATCAAGCACTGGCTCTCCGTGGGTGCCCAGCCCTCGGACACCGTGGGCGACCTTCTCGCCAACGCGAACCTGCTGACGCCCAAGCTCGCCAAGCGCCGCGAGATGGACCGCAAGATGTCCAACGTGCGTCGCGAGAAGAAGGAAGCCGCCGCCAAGGCCGCGGAAGAGGCCAAGGCCGCAGCCGAAGCCAAGGCCGCCAAGGCAGCTGAAGAAGCCGCCGCCAAGAAGGCCGCTGAGGAAGCCGCAAAGGCCGCCGAAGCTCCCGCGGAATAATCGCCTCGACATCCAGACCCAGTGGCGGAGGCTTCCAGCCTCCGCCTTTCTTTTTCGCCACTCCGCGGAGGCTGGAAGCCTCCGCCACTGGTGCCCCGCCCTCTACCCTCACCCAATGCGCTTTGACATCCTCACAACCTTCCCGGAGATGTTCGCGCCCGAGGCACCGGCTGCCCTTGGCATCTCCATCCCGGCGCGCGCCCGAGCCGCAGGCCTGACCGAATGGCACGCCACCAACATCCGCGACCACTCGGACAACAAGCACGACAAAACCGACCGTCGCCCCTTCGGAGGCGGACCGGGCATGGTCATGTCCTGCCAGCCCGTCTGGGACGCCGTCCAAGCCGCTGAGGCCCTCGACCCGCGCCCAGCGACGCGCATCCTGCTCACCCCCCAGGGCACGCCCCTGACCCAGCAACTCGTCGAGGGCCTCGCGACCAAGCCGCGACTGCTCCTCCTCTGCGGGCACTACGAGGGCATCGACGAGCGCGTCATCCAGAAACTCGACCCCATGGAGATCTCCATCGGGGACTACATCCTCTCGGGCGGCGAGCTGGCGGCCCTCGTCCTGATGGACGCCGTCATCCGCCTCCTGCCGGGCGTGCTGGGGGATTCCGACTCAGCCCAGCAGGACAGCTTCGCCCCGCCCCCGACCACCGACGCCAAGGGCGAGCCCATCGATCCAAAGCTCCACGCCAAGTGGCAAAGAGAGCTCTCCATCCCCGAGGGGGCCCGCCTGCTCGACTGCCCCCACTACACCCGCCCCCGGGTCTGGGAGGGGATGGAGGTGCCCGAGGTCCTGCTCTCGGGCGACCACGAGGCCGTCGCTCGCTGGCGTCTGGAGCAGATGGCCCTGCGAACCCGCGCCAGACGCCCGGACCTGCTAGAACCGCCCGGGAATCAGGCCTAAGCTTCCGTCCGCGCGGCCAGGGTGGGCCCGAAGCCGCGATCCGCAGACCTTCAGACTTGTGAGACCTTGTCATGGGCACTCAGCAGCTGCTTGAGAGCATCAACGCCGATCAGATCAAGACCGACGTCCCCCGCATGGACATCGGTGACACGGTCAACATCCACGCCCGAATCGTCGAAGGCGAGAAGGAGCGTGTGCAGGTCTTCCAGGGCGTGCTGATCTCCCAGAAGGGCCGAGGCATCGACGAGATGATCACGGTCCGGCGCATCGTCGACAACATCGGCGTCGAGCGCACCTGGCCCCTCAACAGCCCGCTGATCGCCAACATCGAAGTCGTCCGACGGGGCGATGCCCGCAGGGCCAAGCTCTACTTCCTCCGCGACCGCGTCGGCAAGAGCCGTCGCCTCCGCGACCGCCGCCGCGGCATGAAGCACATCGAAGGCCTCAAGACGGTTCACTGAACCGCCCTTCCAGTTAACGACTCATCGATCGGCTCGCCCCTCTGGCGGGCCGATCTTCTTTTTCGCCCTACCGTTTCCCCATGAAAGCCATCGTCATCACCAAGCAGGGCTCGCCCGTCCCACCCAACATCGTCTTCCAGACCGACTGGCCCGATGTGGAAGAACCCGGCGCAGGTGAGGTCCGCATCAAGACCCTCGCCTCCGCGATGAACCACATGGACCTCTGGGTCGGGCGCGGCGTGACCGGGCTTACGCTCGATTACCCCCGCATCTCAGGCTGCGACGCCTGCGGCACCGTCGAAGCCGTGGGACCGGGCGTGAGCGATCAGTGGATCGGAAAGCGCGTCATCGTCAATGCAGCCACGCGCATCCCGCAGCGCGCGAACATTAATGGCGTCCCGGGCAGCACGCTCGCCCCCGAGTACGAACTCATCGGCGAGCACCACCAGGGCATGCACGCCCAGCACTTCCTCATGCCCGCAGACAACCTCGCCCCCGTGCCCGATGACTGCGACGCATTCGAGGCCGCGGCGTACGGGCTGACCACGCTCACCGCCTACTCGATGATGTTCACCAAGGGCCAGCTCGCGCCCGGACAGCTCGTGCTCGTCACGGGCATCGGGGGAGGCGTTGCGACCAGCGCCCTCGCGCTCGCCAAGCACCGCGGCTGCCCAACGATCGTCACCAGCCGACACCAGTGGAAGCTCGACAAAGCCCTGGCGCTCGGCGCCGATCACGCGATCCTCGACGAGGGCCAGGACTGGTCCAAAGAGGTCCGCGCGATCACACACAAGCGAGGCGTCGACATGGTCGTCGACTCCACCGGTAAGGCCACGCACCTTCACTGCATCAAGTCCCTCGCCCGGGGCGGCGCGTACGTCACGCCCGGATGCACCACGGGCCCCGACGCGACCACCGACCTTGCCCGAATCTTCTGGAACCAGCTCCGCCTGCTCGGCTCGACGATGGGCTCAAACGAAGAATTCCGCGAAGTGGCGGCTCTGTTCAGCGCGAAGAAGGTCGGAGCTGTCGTGGACACCGTCTTCAAGCCGCAGGACGCATCCAAGGCCTGGACGCACCTCGAAGAGGGCAAGCAGTTCGGCAAGCTCGTCTTCGACTGGACTACATGACGCCCAGACGCGTCTCCCGCACATGGGCTACTTCGCCTTCATTTTCTCGATCGTTCCGGTCGTGCTCTTGCCCTCGACAAGATCAATGAGCACGACCTTGCCGCCGTAGGACTCGACGATCTCGTGCCCCACCACCGTCTCGCGCGTGTAGTCGGCGCCCTTGATGAGCACATCGGGCTTGATTGCCTCGATCAGTCGGATGGGTGTGTCCTCGGCAAATCCGACCACCGCGTCCACGCAACCCAGAGCGCCAAGCACACGCGCGCGGTCTTCGATCGTATTGACGGGTCTTGTCGGTCCCTTGAGTCTTTTGACCGAATCGTCGTCGTTGAGCCCGACGATCAGCATCGCCCCGTGCGACGCGGATCTTTCCAGCATGGCGATGTGACCCGCGTGGAGGATGTCGAAGCAGCCGTTGGTGAAAACGACTTTCCCGCCCGTCTGGCGCACCATATCCGCCTCGAGCCTGGCCTGCTCAGCCGATCGCAGCTTGCCCTGCAGCTTGCCGGACTGCCTGAGCACCTCGTGCCTGATGCGGGCAAGGGGGATCGGCTCGACGCCGAAAATCTCGACTTCGAGCCCGGCCGCGATGTTGGCGATGCCGACCGCGCTGTGCAGATCGAGCCCGCACCCGACGCTCGCTGCGAGCCCGGCCAGCACCATGTCGCCGGCGCCCGTGACGTCGTACACCTGGCGGGCCACCGTGGGCACGTTGACCGGCTCCCGCCCGCGTTCGACCAGCAGCGCCCCGTGCCGATCGAGCGTCACGACAACCGACTGCAGATCCAGCGATTCCAGCAGGCGCGTTGCGATCGCGTTGTTCTGTTCGCTACTGCCCGCGCGCATGCCCGTTGCTTTTTCCGCCTCGGTCCGGTTGGGCGTGATGCACGTCGCGCCGCGGTACCTGGCGTAGTCCGTGATCGAAGCCGGATCGACCAGCACGGGCTTGCCCGCAGCCTTCGACCGTTTGATCACTTCCTGGCAGACCTCGGGCGAGCACACGCCCTTGTTGTAATCCTCGATGCACACGACGTCCGCTTCCGCCAGCGCCGCATCAAACGCGTCGAGCATCGCCGCCCGGACCGATTCGGACAGCGGCTCGGTCGACTCGTAGTCGACGCGGAACATCTTCTGCGGGTGCCTGTGCTGCGCCAGACCGATCAGCGAGCGCTTCACCGTGGTCGGGCGCGAGGCGTCGCGCACAAGCCCGGCGCACCCGACCCCCGCCTGCGCAAGCGACTCGCGGAGCTTGTCCGCGTCGGAGTCGGCGCCGGTGACACCGAAGACCGCGACCTGCCCGCCCATCGCAACCAGATTCAAGCAGACGTTGGCGGCACCGCCCGCGCGGTGCTCTGATCGCTTCACGTGCAGCACCGGCACCGGCGCATCGTTGCTGAGGCGATCCGCGTCCCCAAAGAGAAGCTCGTCGAGCATCAGGTCCCCCACGACGAGGGCCTGAAAGGGGCGGATCTGCGCGATGGCTTCGGTCAGTAAGGGCATAGCAGAGTTTATTCCGCTCCCGCGCTGGCCGCTCGCACGATCATCGCGTCGAGTGCCTCGCCTCCGAATCGCATCCGAAGCTCGAGCACGGGTCGGACCACCGGGCAGGGCCAGTCTTGCGCCGGGACGTTCCGGAGTTTGCTCCAGTCCTTGGCCGTGCACACGATCGCATCGAGGCCCGATGCAGCCTCGCGGATCCGCGTCACGGCTGCCTTGCCGAACGGGTCGTGGTCTCTGAGCCTGATTTCCGCGACGACCGAGCCCGCGCGACGACCGAGCTCAGCAAAGAACGGGCCCGGGTTTCCGATCGCGCACACGCCGAGCACGCGCTTGCCCGAAAGCCAGCCAACCTCCGTCGGCTCGGGTTCGCCCAGGACATCCAGCCCCACCCAGGCGTGCTCGCTCGCTGCGACGAGGATGTCCCGGTTGATCTCCAGCGCCTCGCGATGCAGCCGCTGGACCTCCGCGTCGCTGGCCGACTCCGCGTGCGTGAGCACCGCCGCGTGCGCCCGAGCCAGAGATTCCATCGGCTCGCGCAGGCGACCCGCCGGCAGGAGCGCATCCTCCAGCGGGCTGCGCGTGCAGTCAATCAGCACAACATCCAGATTCCTGGCGAGCCTGCGGTGCTGGAAGCCGTCGTCGAGCACAACCGTATCGACGCGCTCGCCCGCCTCAGTCCCAAAGAGCTCGATCAGCCCGAGCGTCCGGTTCGCCTGGGCCACGATGGGCAGGTCATGAAAGAGCGCCCGGTATTCCTGGGCCTCGTCCGACGACCCATCCGACGTCTTCGATGAGCCGTACCCGCGCATCGCCACCGCCGGCCAGTAGCCCGCCTCGCGCAGCGTGCGCACCACACGCGCCACCGTCGGCGACTTGCCCGTCCCGCCCACCGACAGATTCCCAACGCTGATCACCGGGCGATCCAGCGTCACCACGCCCTCACCCCGGTCGTACTTCGCGTTGCGCCGCGTGATCTCACGCTTATACAGCGCGCTCACCGGAGCCAGCAGCAGGTGCGCCAGTTCCCCCGTCATCGGCGCGGCTCCCCGGGCTCGCTCTCCCCACCCGCAAGACGCAGATCAGGCCCGCTCGATCCCGAACCGTTCTCTTCGAGGCGCTCGTCCATCGCCCGGCGCACGTCCTCTTCCAGGCTGCGCAGCTCGCTCTTGAGTTCGCTCCGCGCATTGCCGCTGATGCGCACGTTGTTGAGCACATCGACCAGCGCCAGCACGATCAGGATGCCAAGCAGACCGATGAGCAGCGCCCAGGTCAGCATGAACGTCCGTGCGTTGGCAGGCGTCGCGATCGCAAACAGATACACGATCAGGGGCTGCGTCAGCATCATCGTGACACTCCCCATCGTGCGGATCCTGCGGCGCGACTCCGGCACATCCGCCTCGCGCAGCGCCATCACGTAGCCCGCCAGCATCAGCATCAGGATCGCACAGGGCGGCAACACCGCCCACAGCGGGAGCGCAGGACCCGTCGCAGCGAGCGTCACGCCGCCACGCCCGGCTCGATGCCCCACTCGGGCAGCTTCGTATTGAGCAGATCCATCGGCAGGCCCATGATCGAGGTCGGATCGCCCTCGTAGCGGATCGCCCAGCCCGCCTCGAGGCGCTCGCGCAGGTTGTACGCCCCCGCCTTGCCCCGCCACTGGTTCGAGGCGATGTACGTCGCGATCTCCGCGTCGGACACATCCCCCCACGTCACGACCGCCTCGTCGAGCATCAGCTCGCGCGATCCCGTCTCGGGGTCCAGGAGCGCCACGCCCGTCACGACCGCGTGCTCGCGCCGAACGAATGAGCGCAGGATCGCCTCCGCGTGCGACGCGTCCCGGGGCTGACCGATCAGCTCATCCTCGCCCACACAGATCGTGTCCGCGCCCATCACCACCGAGCCAGGCCCGATGCCCCCAGACGCCCCCGCCGCTTTCAGATACGCAAGGGCCATCACCCAGTCGCCCGGCGAGACCGCACCCGACACGAGCCGACCGTCGTCCACCAGCACTTCAGGCACCGAAAACGAATACCCCGCCTCCGCGAGCAACTCCCGCCGACGCGGGCTCCGGCTCGCCAGGACGAGCGAAGGCTGGCTTTCAGATACTCGTGGCACGTCGTTCTCCGGGTCGATTCTAGCGCCCCACACACCCCAGACCGCCTGCTATGGTGTCGGCGATGCGTGCGCACCTCCTGCAACTCGACCTCGTTTGGGAAGACCACCAGGCCAATTACCGCCTCGTCGAAGACGCCCTCGACCGAGCCAGCCCCGATCCGGGCGATTTCGTGCTCCTCCCCGAGCTTTTTGACACCGGCTTTAGCTTCCGCACGGAGAAGAACGCCGACAACGAGAGCCGCACACTCCGCTTCCTGCTCGCCTTGGCCGATGACCTCGGCGTCACGATCCAGGGCAGCAGAACCCTCCGCCCGTGCGACTGCGACATGGCCTTCAACTGCGCCACCGTCGCCGCCCCGGGCGAGACGCTCCTCTGCGAATACCGCAAAATCCACCCCTTCACCTTCGGACGCGAGCCCGAATTCTTCACGGGCGGCTCGGACGTCCTCACCTGCACCTGGAACGGCCTGACGGTCTGCCCAGCGATCTGCTACGACCTGCGCTTCCCCGAGCTCTTCCGCGCAGGCCTCAAGCAGGGCGCGCAGCTCTTTGCGCTCGGCGCCAACTGGCCCAGTGCCCGCCAGTCGCACTGGCGCACCCTCGCCATCGCCCGCGCCATCGAGAACCAGGCCTTCGTCCTCGCCTGCAATCGCACCGGCTCCGACCCGCACCTCCACTACGCGGGGGGCTCCATCGCCATCGGCCCAAAGGGCGACATCCTGGGCGAGCTGCAAGACCAGCCCGGCACACTCAGCGTCGAGATCGATCCCCAAGCCCTCCACGAATGGCGGGCCACCTTCCCCGCATGGAGGGACATGCGTTTGTGAATGTACCCCAAAGTCCTTGGGTCAGTGCCGTTTTCTCATTACACTCAGCGTATGAAGCACTTCACACTCATCCTCGGCCTTGCTCTCGCAAGCACCGCCGGAGCTCAGGACACCCACCTCGTCGTCCACGTCAAAGCCGACCGCGCCGTTGCCCTCTTGGGCGAGAGCGTGCGTTGGGAGATCTGGGCGGAGCTCTTCAATCCGACAGGCGTGATCAGCGCGACGGTCAGCGATATGGCTTTCTCGCTCGACTTTGGCGGCCAACCGGAACTCTCCATCAGCGACAACGCCTGGAACCCCGCGTTCAACAGTGTCTTCTTCGGCCCAGCCAACCCCGGCACAGTCTCAGACGATCGCATCGATGGCGCATCCGGAACAAACACTCTGCCACCCCTGAACAACCCGGGCGGTCCCGATTCGAGCAACCCGCTCTTCTGCTACGGCTTCACAATGAATCACGACGCATCTTTTTCCAACCAATACACACCAAGCCTGACGATCCACGGGCAATTCTCCGGTGCATATGTGGGCAGCCCATTCCACCAGGTTTTCTTCTATCAATCCGCCAGCGGGGGAACCGTACCATTTCGTGTCGTCTACGACACCATCTCCTACATCCCCGCGCCCGCAACCGGAACACTCGCACTGCTCAGCCTTGCAGCAATCCGCCGCCGATCACGCTGACCCCGCGACCCGGTCGATCTCGCCAAGCGTCGTCAGCCCCTCCGCCGCCAACCTCCAGCCCGATTGCTCCAGCGTCGTAAACACGCCCTGCTCGATGATCTTTTTCATCGAAGCGATCGTCGGGTTCTCCAGGATCACATCGCGCAGCTGGTCGTTGAAATCGAGCAGCTCGAAGATCGCCCGCCTCCCCGCAAAGCCCGTGCGCAGGCAGGCCGGGCAGCCCGTCGAGACGTAGAGCTCGTTTGAGCTGCCAAGGAACCGCCCCATCTTGGTCGATTCCCCGGGCGTCACGCCGTGCGCCCGCTTGCAGCGCTCGCAGAGCACGCGCACCAGGCGCTGCGCGAGCACGAGCTGCATGCTGTTGGCGACCAGGTAGGGCTCGAGCCCGAGGTCCAGGAGCCGGAACACGCTGGAAATCGTGTCCTTGGCGTGGATCGTCGAGAACACCAGATGCCCCGTCATCGAGGCCTGCATCGCGACGCGCGCCGTCTCCGGGTCGCGGATCTCGCCCACCAGGATCACGTCCGGGTCCTGCCGAAGCACCGACCGCAGCAGCGCGTGGAACGTGTTGCCCTTGGTGTCGTCGATGGGCATCTGCGTGACGCCCTCGAGCTCGTACTCGACCGGGTCCTCGATCGTCACGACGTTCCGCACCTCGCGGTCCACCTCGCGCACAGCGTTATAAAGCGTTGTCGTCTTGCCCGAGCCCGTGGGCCCGCACACGAGGAGCAGGCCCGAGTCCTGCTCGCACACCCGGCGCACACGGTCGAGCATGAACGTGGGCATCCCGATGTCATCGATGCTGCGTGGCACGTTCGACAGGTCAAGCACGCGCAGCACCAGCTTCGAGCCGTTGACCGAGGGCGTCAGCGAGACGCGGTAGTCCACGCGCCCCCGGCTCTGCTGGCCCTGCTTGAACGTCACCGAGAAGTGCCCGTCGATGATCGCGTCCTTGGACGTGTCGCTCGAGTTGCACGCCGTCCGAACCAGATTCGTCACCAGCTTGCCCGCCTTCGTGGGCAGGTCGGTCACCCAGACCATCTGCCCGTCCACGCGGATCCGTACCGTGTGCTGGTTGGGCCTGGGCTCGATGTGAATATCAGTCGCGTGCGTCGAGCTGGCTACGAGCAGCAGGAGCTTCGTCGCAAGCGACCCGTCCCCCTCGCCCGCCAGCGCGTTGGTCGAGCGTCCGCTGGCGTCCAGAAGCGTCAGCATCATCGACGCCGGGTCCGTGCCCGCGGCCGCCCGGATCACCGAGAGCATCTCCTTCGTCCAGCGCGGCATCGACGACTCAACAACCACCTCTTCCGCCGCGGCCTCTTCGGTCGCGACTTCGACGACAAACTCCTCATCGCCGATGCGGATCACGTCGCCCTGAAAGAGCCCTGCCTGCTCGACCTTCTGACCGTTGATCTTCGTGCCATTCCGACTGCCAAGGTCCCGAAGCTCCCAGACGCCCTCGCTGTTGGGCTCGAGCACGCAGTGGAACCGGCTGCACCGATCGTCCTTGAGGCGGATCGTGTTGTCCGGGTGCCGACCGATAGTGATGGGCTCGGTCCCCATGGGCACGGGCCTCCGCCTGCCCGTCAGGTGGCGCAGCCGGCAGATCGCGGTCGTGGAGTCCTTGGGGGTCGCTTCGGTCATCTTCTTCATACTCCCGTTGGACCTGTTATCGGGGATTTGGTTCCCAGGCTCAAGGGTTATCGCCCCGGATCGGGACCGAATCTACCATCGAACCCATGATCGACCTCAAAGCCCTCCGTGACGACCCCGCCCGCTTCAAGCAGGGCGCCGCCGACAAGCAGATGAAGGTCGATATCGACCGCATCCTCGCCCTGGACACCCAGCGCCGCGAGCTTATGACCCGTCAGGAAACCCTCCGGGCCGAGCAGAACAAGATCGCCAAGGAGTCGGGCCCCAAGATCGGACAGCTCGCTGGCAGGCTCAAAGCCGCTTCGGGCGATGAAAAAGCCAACCTCGAAGCCGAGATCGCCGAGCTCAAATCCAAGCCCGCCTCGCTCAAAGCCGAGATCCAGACCCTCGAAGAAACGATCGTCAAACTCTCTCCCGAGCTGGACGCCCTCCTCCTGGAAGTCCCCCAGCCCGCCGACCACGACGTCCCGAGGGGCAAGGGCTCCGAGGACAACGTTCCCCTCTCCCACTGGGAACCCGCGTGGTGGGACCGCTCCAAATCCTTCGAGGCCAACAAGGGCTTTGCGCCCAAGACGCACATCCAGCTCGTCCACGACCTCAACCTCGTCGACTTCGAGCGGGGCGTCAAGATCGCCGGCACGCGGAACTACATCCTCAAAGGCGACGCCATGCGCCTGCACCACGCCGTCCTCCGATTCGCCTTCGATTACATGGTCAACGAGAACGGCTTCGCGCCGCGCTCCGTCCCCGTCCTCGTCCGCGAAGAAGCCATGCTGGGCACCGGCTTCTTCCCCCACGGCAAGGACCAGTCCTACCACATCGAAGAGTCCGCCCGAGGAGGCGGACACGACATGTACCTCACCGGCACAGGCGAGGTCGGGCTCATGGGCATCCACCAGGGCGAGATCCTCGATGAAGCCGAGCTTCCGCTCAAGTACGTCACCGTCAGCCCCTGCTTTCGGCGCGAGGCCGGCGCCGCGGGCAAGGACACCGCGGGCCTCTACCGCATCCACAGCTTCGACAAGGTCGAGCAGGTCATCATCACCCGCGCCGACGAGGGCGAGTCGCGCGACTGGCACAAGAAAATGATCGGCTTCGTCGAGACGCTCCTCCAGCGACTCGAACTGCCCTACCGCCTCCTCCAGTGCTGCACGGGCGACCTCGGCGTCAAGAACGCCGACATGGTCGACATCGAGTGCTGGATGCCCGGGCGAGGCGAAGTCAAACCCGACGGCTCCACCACCGGCGACTGGGGCGAAACACACTCGGCAAGCCGCCTCTACGACTTCCAGTGCCGACGCCTGAACACCCGCTACCGACCCGGTGGCGAGGGCGGACAGGGCCAGACTGTCTTCTGCCACTCCCTCAACAACACCGTCCTGGCCAGCCCCCGCTTCCTCATCCCCCTCCTCGAGATGCACCAGAACGCCGATGGCTCCGTCACCATCCCCGCTGCCCTCCGCCCCTACATGAACGGACAGGAACGCATCGATTCGAATTAACCCAAACGAGCCCCTCGCGTGAGCGAGGGGGCCTCTGCATGTACCATCTCACTCATGGCCCCCTCGCTCACGCGAGGGGCTCCTCACAAACACCATGAGCATGAACACACCAACCGGAACATACAAAACCCTCAGCGTCCTCATGCCCGTACGCAACGAAGCGCGCACGCTCCGCGAGATCGTCCGGCGCGTCCTCCAGTCACCCATCGAACTCGACATCGAGCTCGTCTGCGTCAACGACGGCTCCACCGACGGCTCGGGCGACCTGCTCACACAGCTCGCACACGAGCACGCCAACATCCGTGTCATCCACCACGACTCGGGCCAGGGCAAAGGAGCCGCGATCCGCAGCGCGATCGCAGCCATGACGGGCGACATCGCCCTCATCCAGGACGCCGACCTCGAATACGACCCCGAGGAGTATCCCAAGCTCCTCGCCCCCATCCTCTCGGGCGAGGCCGACGCCGTCTTCGGCTCGCGATTCATCACGGGGCGTCGCAGGCAGGTCCACCGCTTCTGGCATGCCCAGGCCAACCGCCTGCTCACACTCCTGTGCAACATGGTCAGCAACCTCAGCCTGACCGACATGGAGACGTGCTACAAGGCTGTCCGCGCCGACGTGATCAGAGCCATGCCGCTCAGGAGCAACCGATTCGAGATCGAGGTCGAGCTGACCATGCGACTCGCAAGACGCAGCCTCCGCATCTACGAGGTCCCCATCAGCTACCACGGCAGGACCGCAGCCGAAGGCAAAAAAATAGGTCTTTCCGACGGCGTCCACGCCGTGTGGGCCATCCTCCGTTTCGGAATCTTCGATCGAGGCTGACTCCTCGGCTCGAATCTGGTAATCTGCGCCGGTGGCGTGCTCACGCCAAAGGGGGTAGATATGCTCAGATTCACGCTCGCTTGTGCGATCCTCGCACCGTCGATCGCTGCGGCTCAGGTCTGCGGCTGGGAGCTCCTGCCTGCAAGCGGAGCTCCCAATGGATCGCGAGCCGTCACTGATATGGTCTACGACCCAGCCACCGCCGCCTGCTATATCTACGGCGGCGGCTTGTTCCCCCCATTCCAGGCCGGCACCTGGAAATGGAACGGCTCCAACTGGTCCGCAGTCGCCACCAACAACGTCCCACCGGCAAGGTCCTCCCACGCCATGGCCGCAAGGTCCACCGACGCAGTCACCAACATCCTCATGTACGGCGGCAGCGACGGCACCAACGCGCTCAGCGATACCTGGACCTTCAACGGCACCGACTGGACACTCCACCCCGGCGTCTCAGGCCCCAACGCGCTCACCAACGCCGCGATGGTCTACCACGAGTCCATCGGCAAATTCATCCACTTCGGCGGGAACTGCTTCGGCGGCTGCTTCGGCGAAACCTTCGCATGGAACGGCTCGCAATGGAGCGCCGTCTTCTCACCAACCACCCCGCCCGCCAGATACCTCCACGCCATGGCATACGACCCCATCCGCCAGGAAACCGTCCTCTACGGCGGCAACCTCCTCCCGCAAAACCTCGGCGTCACAGGAGATACCTGGGTCTTCGATGGGAATCAGTGGACTCAGAGGTTCGTCTCCGGCCCACCCCCGCTCGTCTCTCACACCATGGCCTTCGACCCCACACGAGGCACCGTCGTCATGCACGGCGGACTCGCAAACGGCTCCACCACCTCACAGCAAACGTGGGAGTGGAACGGATCGCAATGGTCACTCGTCGGCGAACAACACACAGCAGGGACGTACTACCACTCCATGGCATTCGATATCGCCCGGCAGCAGCTCATCTTCATCGACGTCTCACCCAACCCGAACCTCTATGTCATGAACTGGACCTCTGGCCCCATCATCGCACCCGTCACGGGCACCGCGACCGGTGACTTCCCCTGCCCGCTGACGCTCGGGATCTCCGCCACCGGCGGGCAGAACCTGACCTACCAGTGGTTCAAGAACAACGCGCCGCTCTCAAACGGGGGCGCCGTCTCCGGCGCCACATCCCCAACGCTCACCATCAACCCGACGAACGCGAACACCGCCGGCAGCTACCGGTGCCAGGTCACCGATTCGTGTGCCACCGCCAACTCCGGCACCATCGTCGTCACGATGAACTGCCTGGCCGACGTCAACATGAGCGGCGCCGCCGACCCGGGCGACTTTACCGCGTGGGTCGCCGCCTACAACGCCAACGACCCCAAGGCGGACCAGAACTGCGACGGGCAGATCACCCCCGCAGACTTCACCGCCTGGCTCGCAAACTTCAACGCCGGCTGCTAGCGATCACTTGCCCTGCCCGGGCTCGCAGTAGCACGACGACGTGGGCTTGACGTCCGCGCCAGCGAACGCGGAGCTGACCGCGTCGTTGAGCGCCATCGCGTCCGCCGAATTGCCCTGACCGAACAGCGACTGCTGCAGGCCCGTCAGCGACCACCCGTTGTTCGGATTCTTCACGAGGTCCGCCCGGTACACCGCCTCGGCCTCCTCGAACTCGCCGCCGGCGATCAGCAGCGCACCCAGCGAGTGACGCACGGGCGTCATCCATGCGGGCGGCTCGTCGTAGATCAGATCGTCTTCAAGCACCACCGCCTCGCGCAGCTTCGCAAACGCAGCCTCGCGCTCGCCTTCACGCCAGAGAATCTCCCCCTCCATCATCAAACGGGCGATCGGCACAACCGAATCGACGCGGTTGTTCATGATCTTCCAGTCCTCCGGGATCGTCGCGGTCAACTCTTCGAAAAGCGCCATCTCACTGCGCGCCTCGTCGGTCATACCCTTGGCCGAGTACGCGATCGCCCTGGAGTAGTGTCGAACTGCGTTGCTGACCAGACGGAATTCCGGGTACGCGGGCTCCCGAAGGACATCCTCCCACATGCCGAATCGGATCATCGCGTGCAGAGTGGTGGGCATCATCCCGTCGATCACCATCGCAAAGTCACGCAGCGCGTCCTCGGGCATCTCCGCCTCGAGCGCCCGGGCCGCTCCGATCGCATCCTCGTAGTTCCCGCACATCATCGAAGCAAATGCAAGAAAGTGCAGGTTGTGCCCGTAGTACATCGAGTAGAAACCCGGAGGGGGCGCCACCGCAAAGTACGCCCGGTCAGCAGCGATCGCGGCCTCGTTGGAGCGAGCCGCATCCGCGTACCGCCCGACACGGATGTATATGTGCGAGGGCATGTGCACAAGGTGCCCAGAGCCCGGCACGAGGGTGGTCAGACGGTCCGCCGCGGGAACCGCACGCTCGGGAGTCTTGGAAGCCTCGACCGTGTGGATGTAAAAATGATTCGCGCCCGGATGATCCGGGTGCTTGGCCATCACGCCCTCGAGCACCTCAACGATCTCCGTCGTGCGCCCCTTGGGCTCTCCGTCTTTCGTCCAAAGATCCCACGGCTGCAGGTTCATCAGACTCTCCGCGTACAGCGCCGCGACATCCCGATCCTCCGGGAATCGCTCGTACACCTTCTGCATCTCGTCCGCGTACGCCTGATCCAGGTGCGAGCGATCCTCAGGCGTGGGCCACTCGTACCGCACGCTCACCGCGCGGATGAGCCCCTGCTCCACCGGGCTGGCGGTGCCCATCCGAGCAAGCGCGTTGTCCGCAGCCTCGCGCGCCGCTTCTGAGCGGATCTCCGTCATCGCCGGGTCGTTGATGTTGATCCCGTTGGCGTACGCAACGCCCCACCACGGCATCGCTGCGCTCGGGTCCGCCTTCGCAGCAGACTTGAACGACCGGATCGCCTCGTCGTGGTTGAAGCCGTACAACAGCTGCATCCCCTGGTCGAACCACGCCTGAGCCTCAGCAGACTTCGTCGTGATCGGGCGCTCATAGTTTCCAAAGCCCTCGTACATCCGCGCGTCGAGCGCCGGCTCCTGGGTCGTCGAGCAGCCAAGAAGACCAGTGACAGAAAGAGCCAGCGCCAACGCACCAATAGACAGACTGCGTTTCATCGGAATTCCCCTCGATCAGAGCTTCTGCCCGCGGCCTACACACACCACCCAGCGGCGGCCGCGTACAACGTTTCATCTTAGCACAAAGCCAAAGGCCAGAAAGACACCATCTGTCAGGACCTAGCCCGATTCAGGCCCGTTCCTGAACTGATTTGAACTGGATCACCCAACTTCGCTCTCCGAAGGCCCGAGACCGAGCCTTCCCAGCGGCACCGTCGAATTCACGTGAACCCGGTCCACCTCGCACGATTCTCGCAGATGAGAGACCAGGCCCAGCATGTCCCCTCGGGGCGGCGCCACAAAGACCAGCGCCTCACCCGTTTTGGGATGCTCGATCGCAAGCAGCGCCGCGTGCAGGCACTGGCGAGCGATCAACGTCTCGTCCCCGTGCACGAACGCGCGCCCACCGTACATGTCGTCGCCCACGATGGGCCAGCCCGCGTCGGACAGGTGCACGCGGATCTGGTGCGTCCGCCCGGTCTTGAGCTCCAGCTCAACGAGCGAGAACTGCTGATCCCCCACCGCCCGGTCGTGAAGCCTGTACCGCTCGCGCACCCGGCAGATCGTCACGCTCGGCTTGCCCAGATCGTCGTGACGGACCACCATCTTCTCGCGGTACCCTTTGACACGAGACGGATGGGGCCCGATCGGGCGATCGATCACCATCGCCACCGGCTCCACCCAGCCCTGCACGACCGCAAGATACCGCTTGTCCACCGTCCGCTTCTCGAACTGCGTCCCGATCTTCCAGTGCGTCTCTTCGTCCTTCGCAAAGACAATGCACCCGCTCGTGTCGCGGTCGAGCCGGTGCACGACGCCCGGCCTTGCAAGCTCCTTGCCCACGTCCGAGAGCGATCCGCTCGAGGTGTGCGCAAAGTGCCACGCCAGCGCGTTGATCAGCGTCCCGTCGAGCTCCGTCCGCGCCGGATGCACGATGATCCCCGGCGCCTTGTTCAGCACGAGCAGAAAGTCGTCCTCGAACAGCACCTCGATCGGGATCTCCTGCGGAACCACCTCGCTCGAAGGCGGCGGCGGGATCGCCAGCCGAAGAATGTCGTCCTTCTTCAGCTTCGTCGAGCTCTTGGCCTGCTTGCCGTTCACGCTCGCACCGCCCGAATCGATGATCTGCTGCAGCTGCGTTCGGCTCAGAAACCGCACTCGCGTCGTCAGGTACTTGTCGAGCCTGGCTTCCTTGAGGTCCCCGAGCAGGTGAAACTGCACCCGGGGCATGGGCGACTCGTCCTCGCGGACCGCCTCCACGCGCGCACGCAACTCATCGGGGTCGATCTTCCCGCCCGGGAGCGTCAGTTCCTGAGCATCGATGATCGGAGCCTCGGCCTCTTCGCCGAACTCGGGACTTCGCTGCATCTCACCCGCCGCTTCCGTCACCGGCGCCCGGATCTTCTGCGGGCAGTTCCTCAGCGGGCTGATCATCCTCAGCCGTCGGCTCGTCGGAAACCGGAGCCTCAGCGCCATCGTCCGACGCCGGCGCTTCCACCGTCGGGAACGCGATCGGGCTCTCAACGACAGGCTCGGGCGCCTTGGGCAGAGCGTCCCTGGAGATCAGCGCCACCGGAACGATCATCCGGTCCATCGTCGCAAGACGCTCGTCAGCGATCTTCGACCAGAGCGTAAAGCCCTCGCCCTCGGCGATCGCCTTCGCCTCGGTGTACGCCGATCGCGCGCCCGCCTCGTCGCCCTTGCTCTCAGCGACCGCCGCCAGACCGAACTGCGCCCCGAGGCGATGGATCGCCCAGTTGCCCTCGCTCGTCATCCCCGCGACCTCGCGGTACAGACGCTCAGCATCATCGAGCATTTTCTGGCGATCCTCGTCGCTCAGCAGATCCTCATCCGCGTACAGGCCCGTCGACTGGTTGTTCTCGTCCAGCTTGATCTCGGCACCCGGCGCCACGCCGCGCACCGCCGCGTTCAGGTACACATCAGCCTCGCGCAGCGCCGTCATCGGGGCGATGCCCCGGATCTCGCCGTACTGCTCGCGGATCGCGCGGAGCGTCACGGGCGAGGGGCTCGTTACCGTGTAGTCCACAGCGTTGGCAACCTCCTCGAACGCCCGATTCACCTTCGCGTTGGCACGCTTCTGCAGCTGCCCGTAACCCCAGTACGCCAGCACCACACCCGCGATGATGAAGAGAGCCGGAGAGCTCCACTTCTTCATCAGATCGATGAAGTCCTGGTTGATCCGGCTCTCATCGAGACCGGCTCCCTCACGGATCTGGCTGGTGCGATCGTCCATCTGCGTGCTCCAAGGCCGCAGCAAACGCCGCGGGAAAGGATCCTATCCCTCTCGGCGAGGGCGGCGATTTGCCCTCCAACGCCTACGCCTCCCAGAACTTCCAGGGTTCCACGCTCTCAAGGTCCGCTCTGGGCACGAGCCGCTCCCGCACCAATCCGAGAAGATCGCCGATCCCATCCCCGGTTTCCGCAGAGACCTCGCAATCGTGCGCCCAACCGGGCCTGCCCAGATCCGCGCGCAGCGCCACCACGAGCCCGGGCGAATGCCCCACAATCGTGCGCGGGTCGCCGGTCGTCCGGTCCCCCACCGCGATCAGCAGATCCGCATCCGGCGCGAGCCGCTGTGCCAGCTCGATCGCCTCGCCCTCGGGCCCCGGCGCCTCGCGCACACCGGGCGTGTCCACCCAGCGAACGACCAGCCCGCCAAGGTCGAGCAGCGCGCCGACGTGGTCGCGCGTCGTGCCCGCTTCGCCCGCAACCAGCGCCAGATCGCGCCCCGCGAGCGTGTTGAGCAGCGTGCTCTTGCCCACGTTGGGCTCGCCCATCACCACCACGAGCGCCGGCTCGATGAGGCGCATCAGGCGGACATCCCGCTGCGTGTGCTCGTCGTCAGCGCTCCGCACACCCAACCCCCAGCGTTCGTGCTGCACGAGCAGGAGATCGACCGCAAGCGGGCTTGCGGATCTGGAGAGCGCCGAGAGGGCGCGCGCGTCGATGGCGGATCGCGCCTCGGGGTAGGCCTGGCTCGGATCGATCTCGCAGACGATCTTGGCGCCGAGATCACCGAGCTTTTGCATCAGTTCGGTGACCACCGCCACACCGCCGTGCGGCGTGAGCTGGGCGAAGGTGGGCGTCCACCGGATGACCAGGCCCCGGTCGATGCCCGCAAAGTCGGCGAGTTTCAGCTCTCCCGGCTTTGGGCGCACAGAGGCGAATATGCGGATGAACGCATCAAGCGATTCTGGCGCCGATGCGTGGAGATCGATCGCTCCCAGAGCCGAGGCCAGGCCTGCGGGCGTCGACTGACGGGCGCGCACAGTCATGACGCCTCGTCGTCGTCCTCGATGAACCGCTTGCGGGCGGCTGCGATGCCCACGAGCTGCAGGTCGGGCACGAAGTTCTCGATGAGCGGATCGTCCCCAAAGAGCAGCTTTGCGCTCCCGCCCGTGGCGATGACCTGCGGATAGGCCTCGTAGAACTCCGCGTAGCGCTCCGCGAGGTAGCGCACCGCGCCGCGGGCCGCGGCCTGCACGCCCAGCAGCATCGCGTGCTCGGTCGATTTCCCGAAGGGCTCGAGCGGGCTTGGCATGTCCGCGAGCTTCAGGCTGGGCAGGGCCGGGGCTTTGGCGGGCAGGGCGTCGAGCATCATCTGCCCGCCCGGGATGATCGCCCCGCCGTGGAACACACCCTGGCCGTCGACGAAATCGCAGGTGAGCGCGGTGCCCGCGTCGACGACGACGCACGCCTGCTTGAAGGTCTCGAATGCGCCCAGTGCGCAGAGGAACCGATCCAGACCTGTCGTCACGGGCTCGGGGATGGTGTGGGCGATGGGCACGGGCAGGTCCGGGCCCACCTGATGGACATCGAGATCCGTGGCGTGGCGCAGGGCCCGGATCGCAGGCTCGGTCGCGGCCTTGCTGACGGAAGCGACCAGGACGACGCCTGGCCCCGCGTCCAGGAGCGAGGCTGCGACGTTCCCGATCGCCTCGGGCTCGTTGCTTGCCACGGTAGTGACCCGGGAGACCGCGGTTCCCGAGGCAAGCCCAATGGAGGTGTTGGTGTTGTTGATGGCGACGACGATGATCTGGTCGGCGTCGGGGTGGACGGTGCTGTGGTCGTGGTCGGGCACGCTTGGGCTCCGGGGGTGCTCTGCGATAGGTCGTGCTGGGGGCGATACGCTACGCGCGATGAGGAGCCAGTTCACACGGAGAACGCATTGACCACGGAGCGCTGCGAGGCCGATCCTTCGATCGAGCGGGTGGCTGTCGATGAGATGGTCTTTCCGCTGGGTGTCTATCCGATCGAGCCCATGGAGCCCCGGACGGGGTACACGCTGGAGTTTGAGTCCGCGGACGGGGACGACGATTCGGGCGACTGGGAAGAGTGGCCCGATCGGTATGTCTACGACATCGTGATCTCCGCTGAGCGCCTCCCGGGGCTGGTGCAGAGCCTGCTTTCGCTGATGCCCCAGCGGCTTTTCCCGATCCTGGACGTCCTGGGTCGGGACGCGTTCCGCGAGATCGATCCGTTTATCAGCTACGACCACCTCGGGCTGGACCAGCTTCTGGACGGGCTGATCCGGTTTCGGAGCTTTTTCTTCGAGGACGGGCTGATCGGGTTCGGGGCGATGAGCGACCACCCGTTTCTGTACATCTTTGTGGATGAGCACAAAATTGTGACGGTCCGCGCCGAGCCCACCATGAAGGCGCGTGTGGAAAATGTTTTGAGGGCCTTTGAGCTCAAAGAACGAGAGGATCCGGCGGGCGCCGACTCGGTCGCGCACGAGCATCGGACGGTGCTTCGTACGGCGGATGATCGGCCCGATCTGCTGAATGTCGACGAAATCGTGGAGCGTCTCCGAGAGGATTGGAGGCTGCTGCTCAACGTGGACCCCGAACAAAACATAGACGATCGCGGACGCCCTCTGGGCATCACGGGGTGGCGTTGTGTGGTCCGGACACCCGGAAAGTCTGGTATGAACAGGTATTCCGAGGTTTTGGTGACCGCGGGTTCTTTGCGCGAGGCGGAGGATCTGGCTGCGGACGCGATGCTGTCGGAAATCGATGTGGAGCAGTTCGAGGATCCGGTGGTGGTTTCGGCGGATCGCCTCGGTCCGAAGGAGTTTGCCAGGGAGATCGGACAGGAGGCTGGTCGGTCCCGGAGTGTGAACCAATCGGAGCTTGGCGTGTCCAAGATCTGGACCCGACGATGGCTCACGGGCGAATCAGATTGAGGACCCGGTTTGCGTTGGCGCGTTTGGGTGTGTATCTTCCGATCCGGTTGGGCACGCACTGAGGCAAGCCTGACCGGGGCACGGGTCGAAGACGACCCAGGGCAGCCACGACGACGCGTAGGACCGCTCGGCGCAAGGGAGTAGCCTGAGCAGGTACCTGGCAAGCGCGTCCCCCCCGGGGCTCCATGAGCGTGAAAGTTGTGCGTGATGCCGATTCTGCGCAGAATCGGCGGGTGCGATCTGGAGATCACGATGACCATCTTGCAGTTTGGTTCGTCTCGTCGGTGTGTTCGTTCGGCAGCGGCGCTGGTGACAGCGGCTGGTCTGTGCGTCGGCGCGAGCGTTGCGGAAATTGGCGGCGCGGCGTTGGCCGAGCCCGGGGTCTCTTCGGTTTCATCCGAGCTGACGCTGGCTGAGACGCTGATGAACAAAGGTCGGCTCATCGAAGCCCAGCGGCTCCTGAGCGCTGCGATGCGCTCGGATGAGCTTGCTTCGGAAGACCAGCAGCTCCTGGACAGCCTGCTTGGGCAGCTGGACCGGTGCCTTCGCAGCGCCGATCCGATGGAGCTTTCCCTGCAGAAAGCCGAGGCGGCGCTCGCTGATGGCGAGATCGCGCTGATGAAGCGTCACCTGCAGCCGGTGCTTCGGCGGGGCGGATCGACGCTTGCCCAGCGTGAGCTTGCCCAGCAGCTGACGGCTCAGGGTGAAGCGGTCTCGATGGGCGTTGAGTCGCTCGCTGAGGACTTCGTCGCGCAGGCCCGTCAGGACTTTATCGACGGGCGATTCTCTCGTGCCAAGAGCACGCTTGCGGTTCTGACGCGAGCGGGCCTTGAGCTCTCACCCGAGGCGGACACGATCCGGACGCAGCTGTTCAACATCGAGCTTGAGCGGGGCCAGCCGTTTGCGATCGTTGAGGCCGCGGGCCTGTTCCAGCCGGGCGTTCTGACCCGGATCAACGACGACAAGGAGCAGCTTGCCAACGCGGACACGCGTGCGACGCTGCTGGATCTCTTCGGGGATGCGAGCTTCGAGGAGCAGCCGGGCGTGATCCGTCGGGACGACGAGGTTCCGCCGCTGGATGCGCCGATCGATCTGGACGACCAGCCCGAGGCTGACGAGCCGGCCCCGGGTCAGCCCCTGCCCGACGACATCATCGAGCGGACGCTGCGGACGGACGCCCAGGCGAAGCTGGCTCAGGCGGACCAGGCGTTCGCTCAGTCGGAGTACAACAGCGCGATCGGGCTTTACAACGAGCTTCTGGCGACCAGCCGGGCGTACTTCACGCCCGAGCAGATCCAGCAGATCGAGCGGAACCTGTCGGACGCAAGGATCTCGCTTGGGCGCCAGCCCGAGGGCGATCTGCTGGGCGACGAGCTCGGGCAGCGTCAGGCGGCTCTGACCGAGCTTCGGCGCGAGTTCGACAACCTGATGAACCAGTCCGATCAGCGTCTGCGTTCGTCGGACATCTCCGGCGCCCGCGAGCGGGTTTCCTCGGCCCGTCTGGTGCTCAACGCCGGGCGGAACCTCCTGCCCGAGGCTGAGTACGAGAACAAGCTGGCCTCGATCGACAAGAAGATCACGGACATCGAGAACCAGGCGATCGAGATCCAGCTGCGCGAGACCCGCCAGCGCGAGGAGATGATCCGCCAGCGTGCGGAGCAGGACCGTGTGCAGGCTCAGCAGCAGCGCGAATCCAAGATCAACGAGCAGCTCGACCGCGTGCGTGCGCTCATGGGCGAGCTCAAGTACGAGGAAGCGCTGCAGGTCCTCGATTCGACGCTCTTCCTGGACCCGATCAACCCGGCGGCGCTCCTGATGAAGGACATCGTGCGGGACATCATCATCAGCACCGACTACGCGAACATCCGCAAGGAGCGCGGCGTCCAGTTCGCACGCCTGACCGTTGACAACTACGAAGCCTCGATGCCGATCCCGGACATCATCACGTACCCGGACGACTGGCCCCGGATCAGCCTCGGTCGCGGCGAGCCTGTTTCGGCCTCAGAGACCCCCGAGAACCGACGGGTCCTGGCCGCGTTGGAATCGCAGCGGATCCCGGTCGACTTTGCCAACCCGCTTGGCGATGTGATCGCGTTCCTTGAGACGGTGACCGGTCAGAACTTCGACGTGAACTGGACGAGCCTGGAGCTGCTCTCGATCGACGAGCAGACTCCGGTGAACCTCCAGCTCAAGAACGTCCCGATCAATATCGTTCTCGACCGGCTTGTCGACAAGATCTCAGACCCGCTCTCGCCCGCGGGCTGGGCTGTGCAGGACGGGATCGTGCAGATCGCCTCGGACGAGGCGCTCCGGCGGAACACGTCGCTGGTGATCTACGACATCCGCGACCTGCTGATCGAGATCCCGGATTACCAGGATGCGCCGGACATCGATCTGCAAAACGTGCTCCAGAACACCGGCGGCGGCGGCGGCGGCCAGAGCCCCTTCGACGGCGCCCAGAACGACGACGACGAGGAGCGCGATCGCCAGGACCGCATCGACCAGATCATCGACATCATCCAGAACAACGTGGACTTCGAGGGCTGGCAGGACAACGGCGGCGACACGGGCTTCATCCAGGAGCTCTCCGGGTCGCTGATCATCCGCAACACGCCCAAGAACCACAGGGCCATCAGCGGGCTGCTCAGCCAGATCCGCGCCCAGCGGGCGATGCAGATCAACGTCGAGACACGCTTCCTGCTCGTCAACCAGGACTACTTCGAAGAGATCGGGTTCGACCTGGACGTGTACTTCGGCAACAACAACGACTCGGTGCAGTTCGCACGGGCCAACGACCCGACCGCGACGGTGGGCGACTTCTTCGAGTTCAACCCGGCGAACACCGCTCCCGACTCGGGCGTGGGCCTGCAGCGGTCGGTGACCGGTTCGGCCAACACCACCGGCGGCGTCCCGGGCTCGGTCACGCAGGGCACGGTTCCCCCCGATGGGCTCAGCCCGATCGGCGTGGGCCAGAACTCGCTGGGCCTGACGGAATCGCTCGGCGCCAACGCGGGCGCGTTTGCCAGCAGTATCCTGGGCTCGGCCCCGGCGCTTGGCATCGCGGGTCAGTTCCTCGATGACATCCAGGTCGACTTCCTCGTCAAGGCGACGCAGGCCGACCGGCGCTCGGTGCAGCTGACGGCTCCCCGCCTGACGTTCACCAACGGTCAGATCGCCAACATCGTCGTGGCGACGCAGACGGCGTTCGTCAGCCAGCTGACGCCCGTGGTCGCGACGTCGGCTGTCGGTTTCACGCCGACGATCAGCGTGGTCAGCGAAGGCGTGACGATGGAGATCGAGGGCACGGTCAGCTCGGACCGCAGGTACGTCACGATGAACGTGCAGACGGGCGTGAGCCGGATTGACGGCTTTGCCGAGCAGGCGGTGACCGCGGTGGCGGGCGGGCAGCTCGTCAGCTCCGAGGACGTGCAGTCGTTCATCCAGCTGCCCACGGTGACCGTGACCCGGATCCAGACCACCGTGACTGTTCCCGACCAGGGCACGGTGCTCCTCGGTGGTCAGCGTCTGGTGACGGAGTTTGAGATCGAGACGGGCGTGCCCGTGGTCTCCAAGATCCCGATCCTCAACCGGTTCTTCACCAACCGGATCGAGTCCAAGGAAGAGCAGACCCTGCTGATCCTGATCAAGCCCACCATCCTGATCCAGTCGGAGCAGGAAGAGAACAACTTCCCGGGTCTGAGCGACACGCTCATCAACAGCCTGGGCGGGTGATCGCGAGAGTCTGAGTCCCTGATTCCACGAGCCCCCTGCGCAAGCGGGGGGTTTTTTCTTGGTTCCGCGCGCTGGGCGGGCGAGCGGATCGGGAGCCTTCGTCGCGGTCAGCGGGCTATGCTGAGGGATCGGATCGGCCCCGCTTTGGTGGGTCGGTTGCAGGCCAAGAGCCAAAGGGAGAAGTCACGATGGCCAGCGAGGATTCACGCCTCCGCGTCAAGGTCGAGGACGGCATCACCCGGGTCGAGTTCATCGATCGCAATATTCTCGACGAGGCGAACATCCAGGCGATCGGCGAGGAGCTCGCCCTGATCATCGACGGCTCGGGCGAGCCCAAGATGGTGATCAGCTTTGCCAATGTCGATCATCTGTCCTCGGCGGCGCTTGGGCAGCTCATCTCGGTGAACAACCGGGTGCGCGGCAAGTCGGGCCAGCTGAGACTCGCGGAGATCTCGCCCCAGATCTACGAGGTCTTTGCGATCACGAAGCTCAACAAGATCTTCGAGATCCACGAGACGGCCGCTGAGGCGGTCGGCAGCTTCCGCTGATTGGTTCTCCGCGGCGCCTGGGTCATTGGCCCGCGCCGTTTGGCACACTGTGGAGACGCACGTCTATTGGCGCAAGAGAAGGCCCAACCCGCGAAGCCTCACGGCAAGTACGAGCTGGCCAATGACCGCGCCGCGATCACGGCTCTTGGCGAGCAGGTGATCCGTGCGGCCGAGCGCGTGGGGTATTCCGAGGCCTCTCGGTTTGCGGTTCGCCTGGCGTTTGAGGAGGCGGTGGTCAACGCCTTCAAGCACGGGCACAAGAATGTCGCCAAGCACGAGAAGGTGACGGTCGAGTACGACGTCACGCCCGAAGAGATCACGATGGTGGTGACAGACCGGGGGCCTGGCTTTGCGCCGGGCACGGTGCCCGACCCCACCGTCGAAGAGAACCTCATGAAAACGAGCGGGCGGGGGCTGCTGCTGATGCGGGCCTACATGACCGAGGTGAGCCACAACGAGGCGGGGAATCAGATCCGGATGCGGTACGCCCGCCCGGACGAGGGCTGACCGATTGGCGTCCGATTGCGAATGCCCATTGATCGAACCCCCGCTTGCCCCCTAATATAGAACAGTTCTAACAAAGATGCCTCGGAGGTACGCAATACAATTGGGTCCCTTCGATTGGAGTGGAATGTCATGAGTCTGAAGCTTCCGATGTACATGGATCACGCCGCGACGACCCCGTGCGATCCGCGCGTGGTTGAGGCGATGCTGCCCTACTTCACCGAGACGTTCGGGAACCCGGGGAGCCGGAACCACGCCTTCGGCTGGAAGGCGGAGGAGGCGGTCGACAAGGCGCGGCGCCAGGTGGCTGATCTGATCGGCGCCGACCGCAAGGAAGTCATTTTCACGTCGGGCTCGACGGAGTCGAACAACGTTGCGATCAAGGGCGCGGCGTACATGTACGAGAAAGCGCCGTCGGGCTCGGGCAAGTGCCGGGGGCACATCATCACGTGCAACATCGAGCACAAGGCTGTGCTCGACCCGTGCAAGCGGCTCGAGAAGGAAGGCTTCGATGTCACGTATCTGGAACCTGGACGCGATGGCATCTTCACGAAGGAGATGGTCGAGAGCGCGATGCGCGACGACACGATCCTTGTGACGGTGATGTGGGCGAACAACGAGATCGGGACGATCAACGAGGTGCCCCAGATCGGCAAGCTCTGCCACGAGCGTGGCGTGATCTTCCACACGGACGCGACGCAGTGGGTCGGGAAGATGCCCACGGACGTGGAAAGGGACAACATCGATCTGATGTCGTTCAGCAGTCACAAGATGTACGGGCCCAAGGGCGTGGGCGGGCTGTATGTCCGCAGGCGCCGGCCGCGCGTGCGCCTGGTGCCGCTGACCGAGGGCGGCGGTCAGGAGCGTGGGTACCGCTCGGGCACGCTGAACGTGACGGGGATTGTGGGCCTCGGGGCCGCGGCTGAGATCGCGCTCAAGGAGATGGACGGCGAGTGCGAGCGTCTCCGCAAGCTCCGCGACAAGATGGAGACGACCATCGTCGGCCAGCTCGACACGACGCAGATCAACGGGCACGCTCAGAAGCGGCTGCCTCACTTGACGAATATCTCGTTCGGCTTTGTCGAGGGCGAGAGCCTGATGATGGCGTGCAAGGACATCGCGATGAGCTCGGGCAGCGCGTGCACGAGCGCGAGCCTTGAGCCCAGCTACGTGCTCAAGGGCCTCGGGATCGGGGACGATCTGGCGCACAGCTCGCTCCGGCTCAGCCTGGGGCGCTGGACGACGGAAGAAGAGGTCGATTACGCGATCCAGAACATCGTCGGGTCGGTCGAGAAGCTCCGGCAGCTCAGCCCGCTGTACGACATGCACAAGGAAGGGATCGACATCACGAAGATCGTGTGGCAGGCCCACTGATCGAGAGGGCATGAGAAGCCAGAGGCCACAAGGCCGGATTCGGACACCAAAAGCGAACAAACCCGCCTGACCACGCGTTGGTACAGGTGACGAAAGTGAGGGCCAGAAAATGGCATACGGACAGAAAGTCATCGACCACTACGAGAAGCCACGGAACGTGGGCAACTTCGGCTCGACCGAGGAGGTCAAGTCGCGCAAGGACGTGGGCGTCGGGCTCGTCGGGGCGCCCGAGTGCGGCGACGTGATGCAGCTTCAGATCAAGGTCGACGAAGCGACGGGCAAGATCGAGGACGCCAAGTTCAAGTGCTTCGGGTGCGGGTCGGCGATCGCTTCGAGCTCGCTGGCGACAGAGTGGCTCAAGGGCCGGAGCCTGGAAGAGGGCATGGCGATCAAGAACACGGAGATCGTGGAGGAGCTGAGCCTGCCGCCCGTGAAGATCCACTGCTCGGTTCTGGCTGAGGATGCCATCCGGTCGGCGATCGCTGATTACAAGAAAAAGAACGGGCTGGACTGAGACGCCTTCGTGGTGCTTGATTGGGGGCGACGTTGAGCCGATCCCCAGGATGGGACATTCGGCTTCGGGGCGGGCTAGGATTGCTCGCCTGACAGGAGATAGCGATGCCAGAGACTGCTGCAATTGTGACACTGACCGAGAAAGCCGCCAAAGAGATCACCTCGATCATCGAGCAGCAGGAGCTCGACAAGGACGTGGTCCGGCTTCGCCTTGGTGTCAAGGGGGGCGGGTGTTCGGGCTTCAGCTACGTGCTGGACCTGACCGAGACCCAGAAGGACACCGATGAGATGTTCGAGCAGCACGGGATCAAGATCATCTGTGACCCCAAGAGCCTGCTGTATCTGAGCGGCACAACAGTCGATTTCAAGGACGAGCTGATGGGGCGGGGGTTCGTGTTTACCAACCCCAACGCGTCTGCCACCTGCGGGTGCGGGTCCAGCTTCTCGGCCTGATACCGGATTCCAGAGAGCCACAACCAGAGTTCGCCCCCGGGCCTCAAAGCCCCGGGGGCTGTGTTTTTCCTGTTTCGCTGGCCTTTTCCCCACAGGTTTGGTAGGCTGATTTCAGCGCGGGGGGTAACCGCGGCCATTCCTGCGACCTTGACATGGATTGTCGATGAGCCAGGCTCCAATGCCACCGGAAACGATGCAGGGCTACGGTCCGCCGAGTGTGACCCAGTTTTCGGTCTTCCTCGATAACCGTGTCGGTCGGCTCTACGACCTTCTCGAAGATCTCGATTGTTCCGACTCTCGTGTCTGTGCGCTCAATGTGCACGAAGCGTCCGACCACGCGGTCGTCCGGATGATTACGAACAATTCAGCAGTCACCCGCCGGCTTCTTCGTGAAGCCGGCGTTCCTTTTGCGGAGACCGACGTCATCGTTGTGGAGCTCAGCAAGGGGCACACGATGACGAGCCTGTGCCTGCATCTGCTGGCTGCGGAGCTGAACATCAGATTCGCCTATCCCCTGATGCTGCGTCCGAACGGGACGCCCACGATCGCGCTCTCGGTCGACGACCTGACCTTGGCGGGGCAGATCCTGCGCCGGAAGGAATTTCGCCTGTTCGGGGAGTTCGATCTCCCCAAGACGGGCTGAAAGCAGGGATTCACTTCTTTTTTGGCTGGAATTGAGGGCGTCGGGTCAGGGTTGTCCCCCACCGGGCGGTTTCCTTCGATACGCTGTAACACATTGGCAGGGGGTTGTTTCGACGCTCGCTGATGCGGGCTCGATGGAACGACACAAGGGAAATGTCAATCAGGAGAACAAACATGTTGAAACGACTCACCGCTGCGGCGATTCTTGTTGCACTCACCGGCTCGGTCTCGGCCCAGAATCTGATGGGCGATCGCACGGCCCAGGAAATCATCAGCGCGTTCGAAGCCGAAGCCGGCGGCGAATCCAAGGCCTTCGAGATGCCGACGCTGAACATCGGCGACCAGCCCCCGGCGTTCAAGATTGATTCGTGGATCAAGGGCACCCCGATCAGCTCGTTCGAAGAGGGCAACGTGTACCTCCTCGACTTCTGGGCGACCTGGTGCGGCCCGTGCATCGCGATCATGCCCCATCTGACCGAGCTGCAGGCCGAGCATGCCGAGGACGGACTGAACGTCATCGGGATCAGCATCTGGGAGAGCGGCAAGGACGACGAGGGCAACCGCGTCCGCCTGTCGGGCGAGAAGCAGGCTGACCATGTTCAGAAGTTCGTCGACAAGAACGACGAGCGCATGGGCTACAACGTCGCGACCGGCGGCGAGAGCTTCGAGAAGGACTGGATGGCTGCGGCTCACCAGAACGGCATCCCGACGGTCATGATCGTCGACCGCAACAGCAAGATCGGCTGGATCGGTTACGGGACGGATCCGTCGCTGGGCGAGCACCTTGAGGCCATCCTTGCGGGTAAGAACGACTACAAGGCGGATCACGAGAAGCGGATCGAGGCGATGAAGGCCGAGTGGTCACAGCGGAACGGCCCGGACTACATGGGTCACTTCATGACGCTGTCCAAGAGCAAGACCGACGAGGCCGCGGCGTTCGCGCAGGCTCTCAGCGAGACGGTCTTTACCGGCAACGCGATGGCGTACAACTCGTTCGCCTGGACGATCGTCGAGGAAGACGGCTGGAGCGCCGACGCGGTCGGCTTCGCCCGCTCGCTGGCTGAGAAGGCGTGCAAGCTGACCGACTGGGAAGACGCGATGGTTCTGGACACACTGGCGTGGGCTCAGTACCGCGATGGCGATGCCGAGGGCGCGGTGAAGACCGAGACCAAGGCTCTTGAGATGCTGACCGACGAGCAGGCCCAGCAGTACAGGGCTGACTTCGAGAAGGCCATCGAGACTTTCAAGGGGAACTAACCCTTCGGCTCGTTCTCAATGACTCTCAGACGGCCCCGCAGGGGGCCGTTTTTATGCGCACTGCCTCGGAACATCTCGATGACTCAGAGGAGCTTTACGTGAGGTTGTGCTCGCCCAGCCAGTGCTCGGCGTCGAGGGCGGCCTGGCAGCCGGTGCCGGCGGCGGTGATGGCCTGGCGGTAGCGTGAGTCGGCGATGTCCCCGGCGGCGAAGATGCCTTCGACGTTGGTCGCGGACGAGCGGTCCTTGAGGACGACGTACTTCTTCTCGTCGAGCTCGATGCCGGCGCCGGCGAGGAAGCCGGTGGCCGGGGTGTGCCCGATGGCGACGAAGAGGCCGCCGACCTCGAGGGTCGAGAGCTCGCCCGTGACGGTGTCCTTGAGCTTGACGCCCGTGATCATTTCGTTTCCGAACTGGTCCTTGCCGCTCTGGATGTCGTCGACGGCCTTGTTCCAGAGGACCTTTGCGTTGGGCTTTGAGAGGAATCGCTCCTGCATGACCTTGCTGGCGCGGAGCGCATCGCGGCGGTGGATGACGTAGACGGTGGAGGCGAATTTAGTGAGGTAGGTGGCCTCTTCCATGGCGCTGTCGCCCCCGCCCACGACGGCGAGTGGCTGATCGCGGAACATGGGCAGGGCGCCGTCGCAGACGGCGCAGGCGGAGACGCCGCCGCCGTTTTGGGCGAGACGCATCTCGGATTCGAGTCCCATCCAATTGGCGGTGGCGCCGGTTGCGAGGATGACGGTGTGTGCGAGGACGGTTTCGCCCGTGTCTGTTGTGAGTTCGTGGGGCGAGCCGGGCTTGATGGAGACGATGTCGCGTGGCTGAGTATTGGTGCCGAAACGCTCGGCCTGCTTCTGGAACATTTTCATCATCTCGGGGCCCGAGATGCCCTCGGGGAAGCCCGGGTAGTTCTCGACGTCGGTGGTGAGCATGAGCTGCCCGCCTGGGAGCTGGATCGAGGGGTGCTGCTTTGGGACGCCCACGTAAACGACAGGGTCGAGGTTGGCGCGAGCTGCGTAGATGGCGGCGGTCCAGCCTGCCGGGCCCGAACCGATGATCACGACCTTGTGGATCTGACTGGCCATTGCGTGCTCACTCCTCTGTGGTTGCATTTATCCAACACCGCTGGGTGTGAGCGTATTCCTCTCGTGGCGGCCCGGGCGCGTGATTACTCCGATTCGCCGGTCTGCTCGAGATAGTCGCGCAGCAGGCTGAGAACCGGTGGCCAGATGAGATAATCGCCCGACTGCTCGAGCCCGCTGTCGGAGACGATGTTGGCCCGGTCGTCGAACTCGTTGCCGCCCAGCGAGTAGATGACGAATTGCTCGCTTCCGAGTCGAATGCTGAAATTGGGTCTTCCCCGTGGGATGACGTTCATCTCGTGGAGTCGCCCGCCGACGGTGTCGCGCTCGGGGACGAAGAACCTGAGCTCGGGCTTGTTGCCGGCGGCGCGGTTCGGGTTGAACGGATCGATCCCGAGGTCGTCGATGTACCGCGGGCGAGCGAGCGCCAGGCTTGTGGGCATCCCTCCGGTTTCCTTGGAGAGGGCGCGGATCGCCAGCGCCACGCGGGTCCCGACGAATTCGGCCTGGAGCTGGCGGCGCATGACCATGAGCATGCCCAGGTTGGGCACGACTTCGCTGATCATGGCGAATTGCTGGTTGTCGAGCTTCTCGAATTCTGTGGGGCTGCGGAAGACGGGGTCGAAGGTGTCTGCATCCCAGCGGAGAGACCAGTCGTTGAAGAGGCCGTCGATCTTGGCCTTGGTGTCTCGGCTCCCGGCGTGCCCGCGGACGACGGACTGCCATCGCCCGGCCTCTGAGAAGAGCCGGAGCGGGCGGTCGGTCGCTGCGAGTTCCGCCAGCGAGGTCGCAAAGACGGACTCATCGGGCAGGCCCGTGTTCGTGAAGATGCGCCCGGCAAGCTGCTGCGCGGCGAGCTGGTCTCCCAGCGGGAGCCTGACGCGGTCCAGGCGGAATGCGCCGTTGGAGATGTTGATGCGTTCGACCAGCGCCTTGAAGTACTCGCCTGTCAGTTCGCCCGCGGACTTTGCGTCGACATAGGCGATGTCGCGGATGCGGAGCATCGCGCCCTGCATGGTCGAGAGCCCCCAGGAGACTTCCCTGAAAAGCTTGCGGTCGGCCATCTTCCGACCGAGGAAGGCCAGATCCATCATGATCTCGGTGGCTTCTTCGAGCCTTCCCTCGGCTTCGAGGCGTGTGACCTCGATGTGCGCCAGAGACTCGAGCCACTGCATCCGCTCGAGGTAGCCCAGCTTCGCTGAGGCGATGGTGGGCGGATCGTTAAGTTCGGCGTGGAGGCCCAGGCGAACCCACGCGGGCTCGACGCCGACGATGCCATACGGGAGGGCGAATTCCATCGCCCGGCGGGGATTCTCTTCGGCGCAGACTTCGGCGAGGGCCTTGAGTGCCGCCTGCTGGGGCTGAGCCTGGGCCCAGGCGGTCGCAGAGGGCCAGGCGGGGCTGGAAATGGTCAGGAGCAGCACGCGGTCTGCGCGGCCGATGAGCACGCCTGGGGGTTTCTCCATCGCGCCCAGCGCGGGCATCAGGATCGTCTCGGCCCTGCGTTCGGCAGGGATGCTCAGGAACGAGGCGTTGAGACGGTCGGTGTACTCGTCGGCGACGGCAAGGCCCGCGAAGGCCAGCGCAGCGAGAAGACACAGCACGCGCACGAGGTGGTTCATCGGCTCCCTTTCTGGGTCTGGTCAGGGCGTGGGCCCGTACCGGGAATGGTAGCAGAGCATGAAAGAACCCGCGACAGGCGCGGGTTCGATCGGTCGCGGTTGATGTCAGGCGATCTCAGCCTGCGCTTCGGCCCGTCAGACGCAGGATCTGGTCGGCAGGGTCGGTTTTCTGGCCCTCGATCTGCTGGTGCAGGCGGGCGAGCGATTCCTCGACGATCTGTCGGACGCGTTCGCGGCTGAGGTCCATGTGGGTCGCGATCTGCTTGAGTGTCATGGGCTCCTGGCCGTCGAGGCCGAAGCGGAGCTTGAGGATCTCGGCTTCGCGCCCGTCGATGGAGTCCAGGAGCTTCCGGAGGATTTTGAGGTCCTCATCCTGGAAGGCGGCGCTCTCGGGTGTTGCCACGCGGAAATCGGCGATCATGTCCGCCATGGAGTTGAGATCGCCATCTTCGCCGACGGGGGCCTGGTTGGAGGCACCGAAGGCCTTGATGGCCCGCTTGACGATCTTGGCCTTGCGCAGGGGCAGGTCCATGAGCTTGGCGAGCTCTTCGATGGTGGGCGGGTAGCCTCGCTGGGCTTCGATCCGTCGTGAGTGGCTCTTCCACTTGGCGATCAGCTCGACCATGTAGGCCGGGACGTGGATCGGGCGTGTGGCGCCGATCAGGGCCCGCTTGATGGATTGTTTGATCCACCAGCTGCCGTAGGTCGAGAACCGAGCGCCCTGGGCGGGGTCGAAGCCCTCGACGGCCCTCATGAGGCCGATGTTGCCCTCTTCGATGAGGTCCGTCAGGGGGAGGCCCCTGTTGGCGTAGTTCTTGGCGATCGCGACCACCAGGCGCAGATTCGCCCTGATCATTCTTTCGCGGGCAATAGGACAGTTGTCGTTGATGATCCGCCAGCCGAGCTCTCGCTCGTCTTCAGCGGTCAGTAACGGCGTCTTGTTGATCTCTTTGAGGTACAACTGCAGATCGCTCTGCAAGCCGCCTCGGCCCGATCGGGCTGCACCGGTTGCCTGGCTCACGTATCCCACCTCCCCATGAGGCCACCGCTGGGCCTCTTGTCCGCACCTCCGATTCGCGGTCGGAAATGCGTGCCTCTGACATCGGTTCGCACCGCTGTGGCCCCGGTTGCATCGACGTGCGGGGCAGCGGACTCAAACCAACTCTTCGGCGTCAAACCGCGTCGTGAGTTTACCGCGCTGTATCAGCCGAATGCTACGGAAATGTCGTTTCAGACGGGATATCTCATCGCCCGGTAACCGCGATCGGGCCTGATTGGGCCCCGGTGCTGTCGGTTGAATGCCGATTGTGAATCTGGAGAAAGTGACGTGCCTCTCGGACGTGCTCTACGATCGGGGGCGAGCGAGCGTTTCCCGCCCTGTGGGGCTACAACGAGCATGGCGATGAACCCCGACCTCACTGAATTGCTGGACTCCTGGAAGTACGAACCGGGCAAGATCAACGTCCGTCTGATCGAATCGGGCGACGGGAGGTCGTTTGTGCAGGTCAGGCTGGACCTTGGGATCCTGCAGATGCACCTCGACGGGCGCCCTGACGGGCAGCGACCCCAGGGCTTTGAGAGCTACCTGGAGATGGTCGAGAGCTGGGTCGAGGATGCCCAGCGAGCCGAGCCTCCGGGCGAGTTCGAGGCTGAGTTCGAGGGCGAGGAGAGTGCCGGCGAGGGGCCTCTGCAGCCCCCCCGGAACAACCGGAGCGACCCGTCGGACGTGCCTTTCCGATTGACGCGGGATCAGTGTGCGATTCTGCGGGATGAGGCGATCCAGTATTACCACCGATACCTGGCGCTGTTGGCGCTTGAGGACTACGAGCGGGTGGTCCGGGACACGACCCGGAACCTGCGTGTGCTGGACACGCTGGCGCAGTACGCGGAGAACGAGGAAGACCGCCAGTCGGTGACGCACACCAAGTCGCACGTGACGATGATGCGTGCGCGGGCGCTTGCGAGTCTTGCGATCCGCGACAACGAGCCCAAGGCCGCGGTGCTTGCGATCGAAGAGGGCATCGAGGCGCTCCGGCGTCACTTTGTGAACATCGGGCACGAGGAGCTGTTCGAGCGATCGAGCGAGGTGCAGGTGCTCCAGGGCATGAAGCAGGCGCTGACGCCCAAGCTCCCGGTGAGCCAGAAGGCGGAGCTGCGCAAACGCCTCGACGAGGCGGTCACCCAGGAGAACTACCGCCTCGCGGCGATCCTGCGTGACGAGATCAATGCGATGCCGGAGTAGGCTAAGACGCCTCGGGCGGGGGCTTGCCGAAATTCTCATGCACCTGCGCGGCCATCGCTTCGGCGGTAGCCAGCTCCTCAACCGTGACATGATCGGCCCCGACTTCCTTGGCCAGGAACGCGCCCGAGAGGTAGTGCGTCCGCACGGCGATGAAGCACTGCGAATTGAGCTCGCGGATGTGTCGGGTCGCGCGGAGCACGGCCTCGTCGTCCGGCATGGTCAGCAGGACCGCGTCGGCGCTGGCGACGCCAGCCGAGTGCAGGACCTCTTCGTTGGTGATGTCGCCGAAGATGACGCGGCGCCCGATGCTCGACTGCTTGCGGACGGTATCGGGGTTCATCTCGACGATCGTGATCTGGAATCCCGACGCGGAAAGCCGGTCGGCGACGACCCGCCCAACGGGCCCAAAGCCCGCGACAACGACACGCTTGCGGGTATCGGCCTGCTCCGCTTCGCCCTCGGCATTCGACGAGACCATCACGCCCCGACGCAGCGGCGTCCGCGGGAAGCCGATCGAGAAACCGGCGATGAACTTGGCGTGGGCGATCATGCTTGGGGTGACGAGCAGCGAGACGAACACGATGCCGATGATGACGGCCATCACGCGGTCGGTGCCTTCGCCAAACAGCCCCTGCCCGGCGGCGACGCCCGCGATCACGAGGCTGAACTCGCCCGCCTGCGCCAGCGAGACCGCTACAACACCCGCAACGATGGGCGGTGCGCCCAGCGCCCATGCGGTGATCCCGATCGTGAGTGACTTGATCGCCATGATCGCGATCACACCCACGAGCACGATCCACCAGAGGTCGAGCACGATGCTGAGATTCAGCCCGAGCCCGACGGCGGTGAAGAAGACGGCCATGAACAGGTCGCGCATCGGGCCGATCTGGCCCGAGAGCTGGTGCTTGAAGGGGGTGCCCGCGAGTAAGAAACCGGCCAGAAACGCGCCAAGCTCGGGCGAGAGCCCGAGTGCGCCGGTCAGCACCGCAGCGCCGAGCCCGAATGCGGCTGAGCACACGAGCAGGAGCTCGTGCGAGGAGTCCTTTGCGGCTTCGGCGAGAACACGCGGCAGAGCCCAGTGCCCGACCGACACCAGGAGCCCGATCGCGCCGATGGTCACGACCGCAGACGCGAGCACGCGCAGAACGTTCGTCGGTTCGGCGTTTTCTGCGAGTTCCATGTTGCCGTTGGCCAGCCGCGCGAGAACCGGCATGAATGCCAGCGCGGCAACGACGGCCAGATCCTGGGACAGAAGCGTGCCGAACGCGATCCGCCCGTGGAGCTGGCGGAGCTCGCGCTTCTGCTGGAGGATGCGGAGAACCACCGCGGTGGACGACATGGACATCGCGATCGCGATGGCTGCTGCGGAAGTCGCCGGGAGGCCAAAGAGCATGGCAACCGGGGTGCCGATGGCGGCGGTGAGCAGCGTGGAGATGAGCCCGACCGCGAGGATGGGCACGAAGCCCGACCGGAGGTCTCGGCGGTCCAGGTGCATCCCGATGCCGAACATCAGGATGATGATCGCCACGTGCGAGATCGCTTCGACGCTCGCGGAGTCTTTGACCAAACCGAGCGCCATCGGGCCGAAGATCGCTCCGGCGATGAGGTATCCAGGGATCGTGGCGATTTTGAGGCGACGAAAGAGCAGCGATACGACCGCGGCGGTCGCCAGCACAACGAGCAGGTCCCGCATGACACCCGCGTCGCTCTCGATTGCGGCGAATACCGGTGCGATCATCATGCTGTGGCCCCGGGCAAAGAAGCCCCGCGCCGGACGTGGACGGCCACGATGCTCATGTCCGCGGGCGTGACGCCCTCAAGGCGGGTTGCCTGCCCGAAGGTGGCGGGCGTGAACTTCGCGAGGGCCGCGCGGGCCTCGCTGCTCAGGCCCGGGATCTCGGCGTATTTCAGCCAGTTCGGGAGCGCCCGGCGTTCCATCTCGCGCGAGCGACGGACCTCGTTCTGCTGGCGGACGATGTAATCCGCGTACGAGCGGTCGGCGCTGACGGTCGTGATGACCGAATCGTCGTAGCCCTCCCCCACCGCCTGGCGCAGCTCGGCGTCGCCGAACTCGGGGCGCTTGACGGCTTTGGCGAGCGGCTCGCCGCTCATCGTGCGTGAGTCGATGTCGCGGTTGAGCTGGGCGAGCTGGCGCTGACGCTCAGCGAAGAGTTCCAGACGCGCCCGGCCAAGATCGGTTCCGAGCAGTCCAAGCTCTGAGGCGATGGGCGTCAGGCGGTCGGCGCTGTTGTCGGCGCGCAGCAATAGGCGGTGCTCGGCGCGGCTGGTGAACATGCGGTAGGGCTCGGTGGGCGTCTTGGTGACCAGGTCATCCATGAGCACGCCGATGTACGCCTCGTCGCGTCCGAGTGTCCATTCGCCCTCGCTCTCGGCGTAGCGCGCGGCGTTGACGCCTGCGACGAGCCCCTGCGCGGCGGCCTCTTCGTAGCCCGATGTGCCGTTGATCTGGCCCGCGAGGAAGAGCCCCTCGATGAGCTTGGTCATGCCGGTGGCGTTGATCTGGTGCGGGCGGACCATGTCGTACTCGACGGAGTACGCCAGACGCAGGATCTCGGCTTTCTCGCAGCCGGGCATGCCTCGGACGATTTTCTGCTGGACGTCGGCGGGCAGGCTCGTGGAGATGCCGTTGCAGTAGACCCAGTGGCTGCCGAGCCCCTCGGGCTCGAGGAAGACGGTGTGCTGGTCGCGATCGAAGCGCACGACCTTGTCCTCGATCGATGGGCAGTAGCGCGGGCCGACGCCTTTGCCGTTTGGGAGGCCAGAGAAGATCGGCGCCCTGTGAAGGTTGGCGCGGATGACATCGTGGACGGCCTTGGTCGTGTGTGTAACGCGACAGGCGTGCTGGGGCAGGATCGGGAACGCGGACGAGAGCGCCGGGAATCGGGCGTCGGCGCCCGGCACCCTCGAAGACAGATCCGAAAATGGCGTCGGATGCTCGTCGCCGAACTGCTCGGGGAGGTTGTCCCAGTCGAGCGTGCGCATGTCCAGTCGCGGCGGGGTGCCTGTCTTGAGGCGACCCAGCTCGAAGCCGAGGTTCTTGAGTGTCTTTGAGATCCCGACCGCTGGTGCTTCGCCGAACCGCCCGCCGGGAGTTCGGGTCTCGCCCGTGTACATCAGGCCCCGCATGAACGTGCCGGTGGTCAGGACGACCGCAGGTGCGCGGAGCTGGTCGGGGATGTTCGTGCGGTCGATCGATGAGGTGGCAGCGCGGCGCTCGAGCGTCGTGGCGGCGTCGCAGATGCTCGTCACCGGCAGCGGTGCCTTGTCCGAGGGGGGCGTGATGCGCACCCCCACGAGCGTGGTGCCCTCAAAGAGGAAGTCGTCGACCAGCCCGGGGATGACATCGATCTCGGGGCGCGTACCGATCAGGGTCTGCACGGCCTCGGCGTACCGGTCCTTGTCGCACTGGCAGCGCGGGCCATGGACGGCAGGGCCCCGGCTGGTGTTGAGCACCTTGAACATGATGCCCGAGGCATCCGCGGCCAGGCCCATCAGCCCGCCCAGCGCATCAACCTCGCGGACGAGCTGGCCCTTGGCGAGCCCTCCGATCGCGGGGTTGCAGCTCATGGCCCCGATGCGCGCGGGATTGGCGGTGACCATGGCGACCGAATGCGGGGTGCGCAGCAGGTTGGCGGCCGCCCACGCGGCTTCAGCCCCGGCGTGCCCGCCCCCGATCACGATGACTCGATAATCCGTCCGCATCGCACAATGGTACGCGAGGCGCGGAAGGGCAAGATGTCAGGAATGCTACCGTCGGATCCTCTGGAATCCGACCATGGACGCCAGCGCGAACAGCCCCATTGCCCCGGGCCCGGGCACCGCAGAGGCGCCAGACATCGTGACGGTCATGTTCACACCATCGCCCGGGTCTTTCCGATCGAAGGCGCCGAACGTCACCGTCCCAGAGAGTGCCCAGGAGCCGTCGGTCAGATCGGCGTGTTCTCCGAAATGCAGCAGGACGCTGTCGCTGGTCGGGGCGCCAATGTCAGCAGACAGGTCCGGGATCTTGGCCCACGAGTGGTTCTCACTCTGGAAATAGAACTGGGTCAACCCGATCGCGCCCTGGCTCCCGCTGGCGTCGATGCGGATGGAATTGATGCCCCCGACCTGCACGTCGGTCAGTTCGATCACCGAGGGCTTCCACTTCTTGCTGGTCACGACCATGACGTACTTCTGGGCTTCGGGCGTGAAAGTCAGTTCAAACCCGAAGGACTGATACTCAAACGACGGGCGCCCGTTGGCGACCGCGCCGGTGATTTCCATGGATTGCTCGGTGCCCATGACCGACAGGCGCGTGTCCCACTTGTTCGTATCCGGCCTGAAATGGGCCTGAACACTCAAAGGGGAATTCCCGGTATAGGAATCGATCGTCTTACCAGCGATGATTTCCGGCTGTGCGCTTGCCGCCCCGGTCGATGCAACCGCGAGAACGAACGCCTTGGCGAACATCTTTGAGCCCTCCCCCGGACGCGAGCATGGACGCGTCGCACGCTCACAATGGGATTGAAACCGAATCCCGACAACCGGTACGTTCTCGGGTGTGACATGGCTCTTGCGGATCGGGCTTGCCCAGCCATCGTGAGCCTCACAGAGCCAACCGGGATCGTCCGGAAACCACGCTCTGGGATATCCTCCGGGCATGAACATCCGGCAAGCGACGCCCGCAGACGTCCCCGCCATCACGGCGATCTACAACCACGCCATCCTGCACACCATCGCCAGCTTCTGGTACGAGCCGAGGCCCGAGGAGGAACTCGCCCGCGAGGTCGGCGCCTCGGACGAGCGCACCTACCCCTGGCTCGTTGCCGAGCGGGACGGACGCGTCGTGGGCACCGCGTGGAGCAAGCGCTGGAACCCGCGCACCGCGTACGACATCACGTGCGAGGTGAGCGTGTACATCGCGGACGACGCCAAGGGCCAGGGCGTGGGCCGGGCGCTCTACACGGATCTCTTTGCGAGGCTGAGGGCGATCGGCTACCGGCACATCATCGGGGGCATCAGCCTGCCCAACGAGGCGAGCGTCCGCCTGCACGAATCCATGGGCATGAAACGCGTCGCGCTCTTTCCGGGGATCGGGGAGAAGTTTGGGAAGGCGATTGATGTGGGGTATTGGCAGGTGAGCAATTAGCTGCTTCAGCTAACAACTTAATCTATTTCAGATTGTTAAAAATCAAGATTCAATTCATTTGCAGCATTACTAGCAACGATCAAAGCAAGACTGACTAGATACTCACCTTCATTACGTAGCATTCGATTGGTAAACACCACGCCACGACCATGAACAGCATCATGCCTAGCCTTGTCCAATTTACCCAACCTAGCAATATCTTTCTCTTCACCCACAGCTACAACTACCGGATCAAATTGCAACGAACTACATATGATCTTAAATAGATCCAGCATCGAAGAGTCAGTGGCATCTGATCCAATCCATTTCTGGACCGCCTTGTTAATTAATTGATCAGGATTCGATGCCCATGCCTCTTCATAAGATATTTTTTGTTTCAAGAACCCTTTTGCCTCAAACACTCTTATGGGCTCTACCTCAGCAATTACCACCAATATGTCTTTAAAGAATATCTCTATTGCAGTGTGGTACACTGCCAAAACTGCGACCGCGGCGACTGACTCCCCGTCCTCTAGCCGTGCCCTTGCCGCCTTATCTCGCATCTCAAGTAATTTCTGCTTGCTATCAACGTGTCCTCGCTCAGCAAGAAACTCAATTTGCGATCCAAATATAGATTCAAATTTCTTTAGCAAGACGCTTTTGTCTGCATGTTCGATTAAGTCAATAAGAGACTCAGCCCTTGTAATAGCATTAGTGCAATCAAACAATGCCTTAAATAGCTTCGTATCCGAATTCATGCGTGATCAATGCGCATTGCGATGCACAAACCCGCGGCTCAGTGTCAGGAAGAGAATCCTGATATCAAAGCCGATGGACCAGTGACGGACGTAGAAGAGGTCGTACTGGATGCGCTTCTTGAGTGAGGTGTCGCCCCTGAGCCCATTGACCTGGGCCCAGCCGGTCATGCCGGCCTTGACGTGCTGGCGGAGCATGTAGCCGCGCCAGTCTTCGCGGAACTGCTCGATGAGCTCGGGGCGCTCGGGGCGCGGGCCGACGAGGGACATCTCGCCCCGCAGGACGTTGAGGAGTTGGGGCAGCTCGTCAAGGCTCGTGCGCCGGAGCCAGCTTCCGATGCGGGTGACGCGCGGGTCGCCCCGGGTGGTCCAGCGGGCGGGCTCTTCGTCTTCGACGTGGAGCATGGTGCGGAACTTGTAGATGTTGAAGGTCTCGCCGCCCAGGGAGACGCGGCGCTGGCGGAAGATGACGGGGCCGGGGCCCGAGAGGCGGACGAGCAGGGCGATGATCGCCAGGAGCGGCGCGAGCAGGACGAGGCCCGCGGCGGAGCCTGCGATATCGAGGAAGCGTTTGCTGACGCCCCCGACGCCGTAGAGCGGGCACTCGCGAACGCTGAGGATGGGCATGCCGTCGAGCTCGGACACAGCCATGTTCTGTGGCATGTGGCGCGGGTTGATGTCGGGGACGATGCGCACATCGACGGCGAAGCGTTCGAGGCGCTTGATGATGCCAGGGATCTCGCCCGCCTTGCTGCTTGGGACCGCGAGGTAGACCGCGTCGACGGGGCTGGCTTCGAGGGCGGCTTCGAGATCGCGCATGCCTCCCTTGACCTCACGCCCAACGCACTCGGTGCGCTTGGTGGTCTCGCGGTGCCCGACGAAATAGGCGACGTGGATCCCGGTCCAGGAGTTGCGGTCGAGCGTGTGACAGGTGATCTGCCCGAGCCTGCCGACGCCCACGATGCAGGCGTGCCTGAGGTTGCGCCCGCGTTTGCGGAAGCTGCGGAGGATGCTGCGGATGGTCGCTCGCTCGATGGCGAGGGCGAAGACGAGCATGGGTGCCAGCATTCCAAGCTGGAGGCGGCTCGCGTCGAGCCCGAGCGAGCCGAGGTAGACGATGGGCTGGCCCGGGTTGGCGTCGATCAGCTCGGTCCCGACGATCCAGAGCAGGACGACGATGGCCGCCATCGCGCCCAGGACGGCCCGCGTGATCTGCCCGATCTCGGTCAGGATCAGTCGGTCACGGCGCGGGGCGTAGAGACGGAATCCCCACATCGCGTAGAGCACCGCGGGGACGACGAGCAGCACCAGCGGCTCGCGCACGATGCGTCCCCAGGTGATGGCGTCGGGGTCGGATGCGATCCAGAGCCTGAGCAACCAGGCGATGGTGCAGGCGGACAGGACCACGAGCGCATCGGCGGCGCCGAGGATCGAGACAAAGAGTTGGTGTCGCTGTTTCACCAAGGGCAAAGGACCCCACGCCCGGGACCGCGGACTCCGTCCTCGACTCCGGTGAGCTGCTGATTCTTGAATCGGCTTCCGCTGCCCTGTGCCGGGAGTTTAGCGCTTGGGGCTGTCGGTTGCCGAGGAGGGCCATCCAGGGCCACGCCGAACGCTGGTTGCGTCACCCAGATTCTCCAGAACAGCCTTGGCGGCGTCAGTCATGGCCTCTTTGGGGGGAGGCACGATCTCGAGCCTCAGATACAGATCGCCCGGGGGGGTTGTGCGCGAGCCCTGGCCCCGGAGGCGGAGCTGCTTGCCGCTGACGCTGCCAGCGGGGATCGCAAGCGAGGCCGAGCCCGTGGGTGTTGGGACGTTGATCGTCGCGCCGAGCGCTGCTTCGGCGAATGTGATGGGCAGGTCGAGGTACACGTCGCTGGGCTTCTCGCCCTTGATCGGGTCGCCCCTGCGAAAGAGCGCGTGCTGAGCGATGTTGACGGTCAGGATGAGATCGGCGCGCTGCCCCATGCGCGAAGGGTCGGCCTGGCCCACACCCCGGACACGCAGCTTCGTGCCGCTGGTGATCCCGGGCGGGATGGTGACCTCGACGGATTCGGTCTTGGACGCGTGTCGGATCTCGATGGTGCGCGTGCCGCCGGTGATCGAAGTGACGAGATCGATCTCGATGGTGTGCCTGGTGTCTGGGGCCTTGGGCTGCTGCCTGCGTGAGGCGCGAGCGCCAAAGGGGCTCGAGCCCGCGCGCCCGCCGCCGAAGAAGGAATCGAACATCGAGCCGAGGTCTTCGGCGTCGAAGTCGACCTGGACGCCGCCCCGACCCGCCCCCCCACCGGGGCCGCCGAAGCCGCCCTGAGCGCCGGCGTGCCCGAATCGGTCGTACGCCTTGCGTTTCTGGGGGTCGCTGAGCGTGTCGTAGGCGTCCTGGACTTCGAGGAATTTCTCGTGGGCGCCGGGCTGCTTGTTGTGATCGGGGTGATACTGGCGCGCCAGCTTGCGGTACGCCTTTTTGATCTCGTCGTCGGTCGCGGTGCGTGGCACACCGAGCACTTCGTAATGGTCACGCTTTGACATACGCCCGATTGTAGAACCCGATCACTCGGTGTCTGGCTCAGCGGGCGAATCCGCCTCGGAATTGGTGTCGATCACGCGGGCGGGCGCGTCGGATTGTGTCGGGTCCCAGAGGCGGATCGATCCGGATTTGGGGTCCGCCAAGGCTTCGATTTACCGGGAAGCGCCCGAGTGCCGACAAGAAAAAACCCGCCGAAGCGGGTTGTGAAGAGCGTTCTGCCGAGCGGTGGTCACTCGCCTTCGTCGGCCTCGGGCTGATCGGCGGGCTGGGCGGGCTCGGTCGTCGGCGCGGGGCCGGCGGTGTCTTCCTCGATGAAGACGCACTCGACGTCGAAGATGACGGTCGAGTTGGGCGGGATCGGTCCCATGGCGCGTTCGCCCCAGCCCAGTGCCGGCGGGATGACGATGCGCCGACGCGAGCCCTTGGTCATGCCAACGGTGCCGCGGTTCCAGCCCTGTACGAGGTTCGTCGCGGGGTACTTGTAGCGGAAGGGCTCGCCTCGATCGAAGGAGGCGTCGAACTTGGTGCCGTCGGTGAGACGACCCAGGTAGTGGATGACCATCCAGTCGCCGTCCTTGATGGGCTCGCCCTCGGGCTCGGCAAAGTGGACGACGATGAGACGGTCGTCGTAGTAATCGATCTCGACGAGTGAGTCGGTGCGCTCGAACTCGACCCCGCCGTCGCGCCCGACTTCCCAGGCAACGTCGCCCTCGGCGCCGTAGCCGATGTCGGTGACGGAGATGGTCTGCCCGTCGAAGGCGATCGAGCTGGTCATCTGGACAGCCCCGCCTCTGTGGTCCGGGTAGGGCGCGGGTGACTGGCCTGCGTAGCCGGCACCCGAGGTCTTGAGGTCGATATCGATCGTCGGGTACATGTCGGCAGCGGTGATGGTCTGGGGGAACATCACGGGCAGCAGCGCCATGCCCAGGAGCGCCTTTGAAGCCTGCTCGGAACGGATGTCGTACGTGCGGAGACGCAGCTCGCCCTTGAAGCGGTAGAACTGGAAGAAGGACTGGCGATAGGGCGTAGCGATGCCATCCTCGCGTGCGATCTCGCAGTAGAGGATGTTCTCATTCCCGCTGACCAGAGCCGGGCCGATGGTCATGACGATGTTGGACTGGCCTTCGCCGTTGATCTCGTTCACGGGTGACGAGGTGATCCAGGTGCCGATGAGCATCTCGGCGGCTTTGGCGATCTCGTCATCGGAGTAGGTCGCGTTGGTCTCGGGCGGGTCGATGAGCTTGGGCTCGGGCCTGGGTGCTGCGGCAGGCTGCGCGGCGGGCTGCTCGTCCTGAGCGGCGGCGCCACCAACGAGGGTGAGCGCGATGATCGGTGCGGCGATCCAGCGGGTGTTCATGGTGATCCTCTCTGTTTCACAGACTGACGGATTGAGTACGGATTAGGCGAGCTCGGGGAAGAGCTTCTTGACTGTTTCCACAAGGTCGTTCACGTGGCTTGCCGACTCGTTGAAGAGTTTCTGCTCGGATTCGGTGAGCTTGAACTCGACGATCTTCTCGACGCCCTTGGAGCCGAGCAGCGCGGGCACGCCCACGAAGAGGCCCTTGGCGCCGAACTGCCCGTCGAGGTACGCGGCGGTCGGGATGATGCGCTTCTTGTCCTTGACGATGGCTTCGACCATCTGGATGGTGCCCGACGCGGGGGCGTACCAGGCGCTGGTGCCCATGAGCTTGACGACCTCGCCGCCGCCGGCCTTGGCTCGCTCGACGCACGCGTTGATCGTGGCTTCGGGGAGCAGGTCGGTGACGGGGATGCCGTGGACACTCGTGCAGCGAGGCAGCGGGACCATGTCGTCGCCGTGACCGCCCAGGAGGAGGGCGGAAACGTCCTCGACCGAGCAGCCGATCTCCCAGGCGATGAACGTGCGGAAGCGCGCAACGTCGAGGGCGCCGGCCTGGCCCATGATGCGATGCGCCGGGAAACCGGTGGCTTTCCACGCGGTGTAGACCATCGCGTCGAGCGGGTTGGAGACAACGATGACGATCGAGTCGGGCGCGAACTCCCGGATGTTCTCGGAGACGTTCTTGACGATCTTGACGTTGGTCCCGATCAGGTCGTCGCGGCTCATGCCTGGCTTGCGGGGGATGCCCGCGGTGATGACCACAACGTCCGAGTTCGCGATGTCCTTGTAGTCGAACGTGCCGGTGAGCTTGCCGTCGAAGCGTTCGATCGGGGCGCAGCAGGCCAGGTCGAGCATCTTGCCCTTTGGCATGTGCTGGTCTGGGGCGTCGGGGCGGGGGATGTCGAGCAGGACGATGTCGCCCAGTTCCTTCTCCGCGGCCCAGTGGGCACAGGTGGCTCCGACGTTGCCCGCTCCGATGATGCTGATTTTGGCCCGACCCATCGCGGCTTCTCCTGCGTCTTGCGGCTCTCGTGGTGTACCGGTAAGCCCGCCACGCGAGGCGGGGGAACCACTATAGACGGGCCCCCTTGTGAGGCCGAATCCGCTCAGGACTGTTCGGGATCGTCCTCGAACACGACGGGCAGGGGTTTCTGCCTGTCCGCGCCCGGGATCGGGAGCGTCACGGGAAGGGCCTCGCCAGCGAGAATCACCGGCACCAGCAGCGGCTGGCCCGGTGTCAGATCGGCATCCATGGGGCGGACGATGTCTCGGACCGGGCCGCCCTTGGAGAAATCGAACTGGCGGTACACCTGGCGGGCGATCGGTCTCCGTACCGGCCCCTCGGCCTCGCCCAGATGATCTCCCACCGCGACCTCGATCAACTCGAACAGCTCGTCCGTCTCCTGCACGCCCTGCACGAACGCGGCTGGGGAGCCTTCGAAGATCGGCACCCCCGGAGTCGGGAGGTAGAGATCGCCTGCAAAGCCGTTGGCGATGAGGAGCGTGATGAGCCGGGCCGGGTGCGTTGCGACGAGCGATTCGCCCGCGACGATCCATTCCCAGCCGCTCTGGGTCTGGATGCGGAGCGCCAAAAGCGCGTCATCCACCATCTCGCGCACGCTCTCAGGAATCTCGTGCCCCTTCCAGATGCGGTTCACATCGGCGGCGTGCTGGCGGATGAGCATCTCGGCGCGGTCCAGCCCGAGCGCCCGTTCGTCCGGTTCGAGATCATCGAGCTCCGCCAGCGCGTGCGTGACGGCCTGGAGCCCGATGATCGACGGCACCGCTTCGCGCAGCCTGCCTCCCTCGTCCTCCTTGGGCAGGGCCAGTGCGCTCTGCGCAAACTCGGTCCACTTGCCAAGAAGGGCGGTCCAGGTCATGGCACGTTCGGAGGGGTTGGTCATCGCGGGATCCTACGGGCGCGGCTGGGAGGGGGTGAATAGACTTTGGCGATCTTGCGGCATTCGTTCCCGCGTTGGAGGCCTCGATGCACGACTTTGCCGCCCTGTTCCGTCGCCGATTCATCCGCGAGCTCTGGCGACGTCTCGGTCGGGATCTTTCCGATCGACCGATCGCGATCTACGGCGCCGGTCGGCACACGGCCTGGCTCCTAGACACGGTTGCTGACGTCGAGGGCGGGCCGCGGATCGCGTGCATCCTCGATGACGCCGGCGGCGAGCGCTCGATCTCGGGCATCCGCGTGCAGAAACCCTCGCAGGTCGAGCCTTCGAGCATCGGCGCGGTCCTGGTCTCGAGCGATGCTCAGGAGGCGGCGCTTGGCGCCAAAGCCCGGCAGTGGATCGAATCGGTCGCGTTCGAGCGCCGCCCGACGGTGATCGAACCCTATCGGGGATTGCCCCCGGGGCCGTACCCCTCGGGCGATGCGCCGGTCAGCTGCGAAACGGACGATCGCTTTCTTTCGGGCAGCCCCGACGAGGACGCGTACGAAAGGGCGAAGCAGCTTGGGTCCTCGATTGCGGTCCCCGCCAGCGGCAACCGCGCGGGGTACTCGCCCGAGACGGACGGGATGTATCTGAAGACGGGCAAGGGCGAGCGCGAGGCCATCGGGCGCATCGTTGCCCAGCACGGGATCGAGCTCGAGTCGGCGCGCGACATCCTCGACTGGGGGTGCTCGACCGGACGCGTTCTGAGGCACTTTGCGGACCTGCCCAACCAGACGCGGCTCTGGGGCTGCGACATCGATGAGGGCTCGATCGACTGGGCGCAGCGCCACTTTGAGGGGCGGTTCCGGTTCTTCTCGACCACGCTGGGGGCCCACCTGCCGGTCGCGGATTCATCGTTCGACTTTGTGTACGGCATCTCGATCTTCACGCACATCTCCCACAACATCGACACGTGGCTCATGGAGCTTCGGCGTGTCATCCGCCCGGGCGGGGCGGTGATGGTGACGGTGCACGACGAGAAATCGTGGGATTACTGCCGAAACCATCCGGATTGTTTCATCGCACGTCACTCGCCCAGGATTGATTTCAACAGGCCTCTTGAGGGCGACTTTGTCGCGCACGGGCAGGGCCCCTCCTGCCAGGCGTTCTGGCACTCGCGGGGCATCCGGCGCCGATGGTCGCACGCGTTCGAGGTCTCCGGGATCCACCCGCTCTCGTTCTGCGGCGGCACTCAGGCGGGCGTCGTGCTGCGCCCGAGGATGTAGCGTGATCCTGGATCCGAACGAGCTGCAGATCGCCGAGCGGTACAAGCTGCTGATCGGGTGCATCGGGCCGAGACCGATCGCTGTGGTCTCGACGGTCTCCACGGACGGCGAGCACAACCTTGCGCCGTTCTCCTTCTTTGCGGGCGTCGGGTCCAATCCGATGACGCTGCTGTTCTGCCCGGCCAACAACGAGAAGGGGCACGAGAAGGACACGCTGCGCAACTGCAAGCCGATCGACGAGGGCGGTACAGGGCAGTTTGCGGTGTGCGTGGCGACGGAGTCGATCATCCGATCGGTCTCGGTGGCTGCTGAGCCTTTGGCCCATGGCCAGAGCGAGTACGAGCTGGCGAGCCTGACGCCCATCGCGTGCGACGCCATCGCACCCCCCCGGGTCAAGGAGAGCCCCGTGTGCTTCGAGTGCGAGACGACGCAGGTCATCCGGACCAACCCGGGGCAGCCCGCGGGCGGGAACGTCGTCATGGGGCGCGTGCTCCGCGTGCACGTCGATGACGCGCTCCTCAACGAGCGCATGCACATCGACCAGGGCGCGATCGGGCTTGTGGGGCGGATGGGCGGGCTGTCGTACTGCTTCACGCGGGAGCGGTTTGAACTCAAGCCCGGCAGGGCCTCGCTCGAATCCTGAGAACCCTTCGGCTCGTACGCGCCCTATGGTGGTCTATCGCGTCCCGCACGCATCCCCAAGATTCAGCGCCAACACCCCGCACACGAGCCCTGCATGTCAGAGATCACGATCCGTCTGCCCAAACTCTTTCGCTTCCAGCCCAAGATCTTCGATCTGCGGTCGGCGCTCTCGGGCTCGCCCAAGGCCGAGGTCCTGTCCGGGCTGACGGTCGCGCTGGCGCTCGTGCCCGAGGCGGTGGCCTTCGCGTTCGTCGCGGGTGTGCCCCCGCTCGTCGGGCTCTATGCAGCATTCATCATGTGCCTGCTCACGTCCGTCTTTGGCGGGCGTCCCGGGATGATCTCCGGCGCCACCGGCGCGATGGCGGTCGTCGTCGTCTCGCTCGTGGCCAACTTCGGCATCGGCTATCTCTTTCCCGCGGTCGTGCTCTGCGGCCTGATCCAGATCGTCGTCGGGCTCCTGCGCCTGGGCAAGCTCATCCGCATCGTGCCCTATCCCGTCATGCTCGGGTTCGTCAACGGGCTGGCGATCGTGATCATGATGGCGCAGTTCTCGAGCTTCAAGTCGCTCACCCCTTCCGGCGCGATGGCGTTCCTTGAGGGCGATCGTCTCTGGATCATGCTCGGGCTCGTGGCGCTGACGATGGCGATCATCGCGTTCCTGCCCAAGCTGACCAAGGCGGTGCCCTCGTCGCTGGCGGCGATCATCATCGTGTCGCTCATCGGGATCGGGCTCAACGCGGCGCAGAAGGACGATGCATCGGAGGGTGCGCCCCTGCGGACGGTGCGCGATGTGCTGGTGGACAGCACGCAGGCCGCCGCGGTCACGAGCGCTCAGCGGGCCAAGGACGCGCAGGCCCTGGCGGCGCTGAATCTGCCCGAGGGGATCGATGTCGTGACCCACGGCGAGGTGGTTGCGCCGCTCCTGCCCGAGGAAACCCAGGGCGCGATCGCATCGGTCGATGTCGCGGGCGTGGGCATCGCGGGCGGGTTGCCAAGGCCCGCGTGGTGGGACTTTGAGATGCCGCCCTTTTCGCTTGCGACACTCTGGATCATCCTGCCCTTCTCGCTCATCCTGGCGGGCGTCGGGCTCATCGAATCGCTCATGACCATGACGCTCATCGACGAACTCACCGAGACGCGGGGCAGCGGCAACCGCGAGTGCATCGGGCAGGGCGTCGCCAACGTCACCTGCGGCGCACTGGGCGGCATGGGCGGGTGCGCGATGATCGGGCAGTCGCTCATCAACGTGAAGTCGGGCGGACGCGGACGCCTCTCGGGCATCACCGCGGCGTGCTCGCTGCTGCTGTTTATCCTCTTCCTCTCACCCTACATCGAGATGGTCCCGATCGCCGCCCTCGTGGGGGTGATGTTCATGGTCGTCATCGGGACGTTCGAGTGGACCACGCTGCAGACCTGGCACAAGATCCCAAAGGCCGAGGTCCTGATCATGCTCGTCGTGACGGCGTACACCGTCGTCATGCACGACCTGGCGACCGCGGTCATCCTGGGCGTGGCTCTGTCTGCGCTTGTCTTCGCGTGGAACAAGAGCAAGCACCTCGTCGCCGACGTGCAGATCAACGAGCACGGGAGCAAGATCTACCAGCTCCACGGCGTGCTCTTCTTCGGCTCCGTCACCCGCTTCCGCGACCTGTTCACGCCCCAGAACGACCCGGATGATGTTGTGATCGACTTCTACTTCAGCCGAGTCTACGACCAGTCGGGGCTGGAGGCGATCAACACGCTGACCGAGCGCTACCAGAAGCTGGGCAAGCGGGTGCACCTCAGGCATTTGAGCGAGGACTGCCGCAAACTGTTGGACCGGGCGGGCGACCTGGTCGAGGTGAACATCAGCGAGGACCCGCATTACCACGTGGCGACGGACCGGGCGAGGTGGGTGCACGACTGATCCGTGTGGCACTGGCTGCTAGCAGCCAGTGGGTACTGGGCTGGGGTCAAAGACACGGCTTGGCAAGCAAGCGGTGCCACAAGTTTGTGGTTTAGATGCGGGTGCAAAGCCGTGCCAACCACCCACAACCACACTGACCTGCAAGAACAGGTCAGTGGCACAATTCCATTCAAAACAAAAGAGCCCCCGGGCACCGGTGGTCTGCCCGGGGGTCTTGGAGTGGGGCCGGCCTGCTTCGGCGTTGCACCGTGCAGACCGACCCGTGGTGGGTCAATCGTGATCGGGCGGGCGCTCTATTGAGCGTCCCGCCCGGGGGTCGTTAGCTGCACCCCATGCTGTTGCCGCAGCCCATGCACTTGTAGCACGTGCCGTTGCGGACGGTGATCTCGCCGCAGACGTCGCAGGGCGGCGAGTCGCCCATGTTCTCGCTCATGGCGGCCGAGAGGGCCGACATGTGTTCCTCGACGACGAGGACACTCGACTCGTCCCGGGCGAGGGTGGTCGTGTGCGCTTCGTGCACGACGATCGCGTGGCGAGCCAGGTTCCCGTCTGTTTCGGTCCGGTTGAGACGATCCGTCGAGTCTCCCGGCTGGAGGCCGATGCGTGCGATCGGTCCGTCGTTCTTGGCGCTGCGATCCGTCGCGGGCCCTGATGTGTTCTGCGTGCTCCAACGACTGTCTCCCCCTGATGGCTGGGTGGTGCTCTTGCGGGAGGCGGTCTGATCGCTGGTTTCTGCGGGCTTAGCGACGCGCTGGGGCAGGTTGGCCTCTCGGTACCCGGGGATGAATCGCATCCCGAGCCAGCGGAAGATGTAATCCACGAGGCTCTTGGCGAAGGGGATGTCCGAGTTGGAGGTCATGCCGGCGGGCTCGAATCGCTGGTGCGTGAACTTGTTGACCAGCGACTGAATGGGCACGCCGTACTGCAGCGCGACGGAAACCGCTGTGCCCAGCGAATCCATCAGACCACCGATGGTGGAGCCTTCCTTGGCCATGGTGATAAACAGCTCGCCGGGCATGCCGTCTTCGTAGAGGCCCACCGTGAGGTAGCCCTCATGCCCTGCGACGTTGAACTTGTGCGTGACGGAGTCACGCGTGACCGGCAGGCGCCGGCGCATCGGGCGGTGCACGATGCGTGTTTTCTCGACTTCGACCTTGGCCATATCCGCACCGGCGATCGCGTCGGCGAGCGAGGCGACGGAGGCGGAGACCTCTTCGTCGATCTCGATCTGCTCGAGCTCGTCGGTCTCAACTTCGAGCTCGAGTTCGAGGTCCTTCTTCTTGGCGGACAGGGGCTGGCTGAGCTTGCAGCCGTCGCGGTAGAGCGCGTTGGCCTTGAGGCCCAGCTCCCAGCTCAGGCGGTAGCAGTCCTTGATGTCCTCGACCGACGCGGTGGTCGGCAGATTGATCGTCTTGCTGATCGCGCCGGAGATGAAGGGCTGGGCGGCGGCCATCATGCGGATGTGCCCCTCGGAGTGGATGATGCGGGTGCCCAGCGGGCCGCAGTGGTTGGCGCAGTCGAAGACGGGCAGGTGCGCCTCCTCGAAGCCCGGTGCGCCCTCGATGGTCTGGCGCCCGCAGACGAGCAGGTTGAGCTCCTCGATGTGCTTGGAGGAGAGCCCGAGCTTGACGAGCAGGTTGAAGCCCTTGTCCTTCTTGGCCTGCTCCGGATCGATGCCCACGCTCGTGAGCGCATCATCGCCCAGGCCCCACGCGCTGAACGCGAAGCTCAGGTCGAAGCACCCGGGCAGCGCCGATTCGATCTTGGTCAGGTGCTCGGGCTGAAGGCCCTTGTCCATCAGGAACTCGGCGAGGGTTTTGTCTTCCTCGGCGGGGATCGAGCCCTCGGGCATCGGGACCGCAAGGCTGAGCGTGCCCAGGATCGAGGTCAGGATGAGTCGGATCTGCTCCTCGGAGTAGCCAAGCGCGTGCAGCGCGGGCTCGACGGAGGCGTTGACGATCTTGAAGTACCCGCCTCCTGCGAGCTTCTTGAACTTGACGAGCGCAAAGTCGGGCTCGACGCCGGTGGTGTCGCAGTCCATGAGCAGGCCGATCGTGCCGGTGGGCGCGATGACCGTGGTCTGCGCGTTGCGGTAGCCGTGCTCGAGTCCCAGCTCGTACGCCTCGTCCCAGACCATGACGGCCCGGTCGAGGAGGTTGCGCGAGTTGGCGAGCGGGACGCGTCCCTTAGTGACGATCTCGTGGTCGATCTGCACGGGGCGGATGCGGAGGTCTTCCCATTCCTTGGCGTCGCGGCTGACGCCGTGCGCTGCGCGCCGGTGGTTTCGGATGACGCGGAGCATGTTGTCCTTGTCGTCCTCGTAGCCCCGGAATGCGCCGTGCTCGGATGCGAGCAGTGCGCTCTGGCGGTAGGAGCGCCCCGTCATGATCGAGCTGAGCATCGCGCAGATCGAACGCCCCGCCTCGGAGTCGTAGGGGATGCCCGCCTGCATCAGCATCGCGCCGAGGTTGGCGTAGCCCAGGCCCAGCGTGCGGTAGCGCTCGCTCAGGCGGGCGATCTCCTTGCTGGGGAAAGCCGCCATCAGCACGCTGATCTCAAGGACCATCGTCCAGATGTCCGTCGCGTGCTCGTAGAGCGCCACGTCGAAGACCTTGGCCTCCGAGTCGTAGAACTTGAGCACGTTGAGCGAGGCGAGGTTGCAGGCCGTGTTGTCGAGGAACATGTACTCGCTGCACGGGTTGCTGGCGTTGATCCGCCCCGCGCTGGGGCAGGTGTGCCACGCGTTGATCGTCGAATCGAACTGCACGCCGGGGTCGGCGCACTTCCACGCGGCGTAGCTGATGTCGTCCCAGAGCTCCCTGGCGTCGAACGTCCGCGCGATCTGATCGGGCGACGTGCGGAAGAAGGTCCCCCACTCCTCGCCCGCGTCGACCGCGTCGAAGAAGGCGTCGGGGATGCGGACCGAGTTGTTGGAGTTCTGCCCGCTGACGGTCTGGTAGCTCTCGCCGTTGAAGTCGAAATCGAGCTCCAGCCCGAGGCGATCGCACAGCTCGCGCGTCGATTCGTCGCTTGCCTTAAGGAGCTTGAGCCCCTCGACCATCGCGGCGACCTTGACCTCTTCGCGGACCTTCCAGTTCACGAAGCTGGCGATGTCCGGGTGGGTCATGTCGAGGCAGACCATCTTTGCAGCGCGCCGAGTCGTGCCGCCGCTCTTGATCGCGCCGGCGGCGCGGTCACCGATCTTGAGCCAGCTCATCAGGCCCGAGCTCTTGCCTCCGCCGCTCAGCGGCTCGTTCTCGGCGCGGAGGTTGGAGAAGTTCGTGCCCGTGCCCGAGCCGTACTTGAAGAGGCGAGCTTCACGTACCCAGAGGTCCATGATCCCGCCCTCTTCGACCAGCGCGTCATCGACGCTCTGGATGAAGCACGCGTGGGGCTGGGGGTGCGTGTAGGCGTCGTCCGACTCCTTGATCTCGCCCGTTTCCGGGTCCGCGTAGTAGTGCCCCTGGGCCGGGCCCGTGGTGCCATAGGCGAAGTTCAGACCCGTGTTGAACCACTGCGGCGAGTTCGGGGCCGCGACCTGGTGCACCATCATGTACACGAGCTCGTCGTAGAACGCCTGCGCATCCTCGGCGGTGTCGAAGTAGCCGTGCGTCTCGCCCCAGTGGCGCCAGCAGCCCGCCAGGCGATGGATCACCTGCTTGGCGGAGGTCTCGGGCCCCATCTCGGCGTTCTCGCCCCTGGGCCCGGTGTAGCTGTGCCCGGGGATCCCGTTGGGTCCGCCGTCCTGGGGCACGCCCGCCTTGCGGAAGTACTTGCTCACCATGATGTCGGTGGCGAGCTGACTCCACGAAGCCGGGACTTCCGCGTCGCCCATCTCGAAGACGACCGTCCCGTCCGGGTTGGCGATACGACTGGCCCGCTTCGTCCACTTGGTGGTGGCGAAGGCGTCCTGGCCCTTGGTTGTGAACTTCCGTGTAATTTTCATGGTGCTCGCGAAATCTGGGGCAGAGGCACTGGGCACTAGGCATCGGGCACTAGTGAAGAGCAACTGCCGGTTCAACTTGTCCTACTGAGCGGTCCGCTCCACGCTCCGAATCAATCCGCCGAGCAACTTGCCCGACTCCTCTACTTCTGCCAAGAGCCGCTCGTATGCGACTCCCGTGATGTACCCGAGCTCCAGTGCGAAGCCCATCTGTGTATCGATCTCGTACAGCGATCCTCGGGCCATCCTGAGAAACCGCAAGTAATCAGATGTTGTCCCTCGTCCATAACCCTCGGCGATGTTGCTCGCGACCGAAACGCCCGCCCTCCGCAGCTGCGATACAAGCCCGAATCGCTCGTCCGCTGGAAATGCTGTCGTCAGCTCGTACACCCCGAGACCGATCGCAAACGCTTTTTGCCACGCGAGCAAATCCCGATGCGATGTGATGCCCGATCCCATGTACCAACTCGGTCTTCCTAACGCCTAGTGCCCAGTGCCTTGTGCCCGCTCAACCCTTCGATTCCATGTGCTGCACCAGCTTCGACGTGTTCTCCCCGATGCGGAAGATGACCGCGATGAGCTCCAGCCAGATGCGGAGCATGACCGCGTAGATGACCACGACGAGGATGCCCACGATCGCCAGGCCCAGGCCCGGGAAGAAGTTCTGCGACATCGCGCCGATCGAGAAGACGATCCAGCTCAGCACGAGCAGGATCAGCCCCAGGGCGTACACAAACTTGATCGCCTGAAGGGTGATGAACCGGGTGAACCCGAAGTCCAGCATCCTGAGGAATCCACCCGTCGTGCTCTTGCTACCCATACTGCCTTCGTTCATCGCACACGCTCCATAGGTTCCGTGGCTCATCGCTCGCGGAACGCGTCCGAATCAATCGACCATCGGTAACGTCAGACCCGTCTGATCCTGGTACTTGCCCGCCTTGTCCGCGTAGCTGGTCTCGCAGACCTGCGAGGCCTGGAGGAAGATGAGCTGCGCCACGCCCTCGTTGGCGTAGATCCGCGCGGGCAGGGGCGTGGTGTTGCTGATCTCCAGTGTCACCTTGCCGCGCCACTCGGGCTCGAGGGGGGTGACGTTCACGATGAGCCCGCAGCGGGCGTAGGTGCTCTTGCCCACGCAGATGACGAGGACGTCGCGGGGCACCTCGATGTGCTCGACGGTCTCGCAGAGTGCGAAGCTGTTGGGCGGGATGATGATGTATCGGCTGCCGTTGGCGTCGGTCCCGCCGTGGCTTGGGGTTTCGGTGTCGACCTCGACCATCATCTCATCGCTGAAACGCTTCGGATCGACGACGGCGATGTCGCCCGTGATCGGAGTCGGCGTGAAAATCTTGAAGCGCGAGCCAACGCGGACGTCGTAGCCATAGCTCGAGACGCCGAAGCTGACCTTGCCCGGGCGCTTCTGCGCAGGGGAGAAGGGCTCGATGACAATGAGCTCTCGTATTTGCGAATCGCAGAGTACGCCCACTTGAATCCACCTCAATGCCTGGCCCGCCTTGGCTCTCGCCGGAGGCTGGGCTGCTCTCTCTACCTGCGGGTCCGGGGCGCTCCAACGCACCGGTCCCTGCCACCTGGTTCCGATCGAATCCGGAGCGATGGCGCACCGCGACCACCCGCGTCCCGCACGTCTTCGGAGCCCTTTGGGCGTCCGTTGTTCGGGGCGCGTTGTCGCGTCTGGGCAGACGCATCTGAAACGAAAGGAACCCTCCAAAGTCCCGCACGTCGGCCGGAATGGGCTGGCGTGGGTCTCCATGCTACCACTACCCATCGTGTAATGAGGTGCTTTGAAGCACAAAATGTCGCGGATCGCTGTCGGGAGATTGCGGACAAATGCTGCAAGTGGTTGTGGATTCGAGGGTTGGGCCAATTGCAAAATTCGCAGAGGCGATATCCACAACATGTCGGTTGTGCGTGTCCGATTCCCCCGTTCTTGGTACTACGGGGAGTATGCTCGTGTCGATTTCTGTCGGTTGCCAAAGAATGCATGCAATTCCGTTGATATGTATGGTATCAGTTTGGAATGTGTAAGGAAAGATCATTCTCATGCTTTTCGAACGGGTCGTGCGAGTCGTGTCGGAGCGGGCCTGGCATGCGGATACGATGTCACACACAGCGATCGGGAACGCAGGTGGGTACGCGGTCGATCGCTGGCGAAGCCGTTTCCGAGCCCGATGCGAGCCGAGCGTTCCGGAGGGTTTCGGACGCCAGGCCGCGGGCAACGGTGCGGTTCTCACGTCGGAGGTTGCGCAGAGATGAGTCACACGCGAGCGGCGGTTGGTCTGGCCCTGATTCTGAGCCTCTGCGCTGCGCCGATGGTTGGTTGCGGCGGCGGGGCCAAGAAGCGCACGCGCGAAGTCATCCCGACGCTCTCGGGCGCGCCCAGTGTCCTGCGAGGCACCGTGGGCTACGAGACGAGCCTGCGCCAGGCGGACTTTGCGTACATCTCGGGTTACGGGCTGATCGTGGGCCTCAAGGGCACGGGCAGCACGAACGTGCCCGAGAACATCGCAGCCACGATGGAGCGCGAGATCCTGATCATGTCGGGGGGCGAAGCGGGCGGGTTTGTCAACACGCCTCTGGAAGGGCTCTCGCCCCGCGAAGTGATCCGTCACCCCGACACCGCGGTCGTGCTCGTTGAGGGCGCGGTCCCTCCAGGCGCACCCGAGGGCACGTTCTTTGATGTGCGCGTCCGGGCGCTCAGCGGCTCGACCGCCGAATCACTCGAGGGTGGCATCCTCTGGACCACACGCCTGCAGCTCGGCCCGGCCAGCACGCTCGGGGGTTTGCAGACCAGCACCATCGCCGAGGCGCGGGGCGAGGTCTTTATCAACCCCTTCGCAGAGCCCGGCGTGACGAGCGAGATCAACACCCGCATCGGTCGGGTGCTGGGCGGCGGGCGTGTCATCGAGCCCCAGCCGCTGGAACTCCTGCTCCAGACTCCCCTCCACTCGCGGTCACAGGCGATCACGCGGGCGATCAACGAGCGTTTCCCCGACGGCCCGCGCGGCACGAACACCACCGCCAAGGGGCGCGACGATCAGGTCATCCAGGTCTTTGCTCCTCCCGCGTACAAGGACCGGTTCAACGAGTTCGTCCAGCTGCTCCTGCACACGCCCATCAACCAGGACTTCCCGGAGGTCCTGGCCAAACGCTACACCCGCTCGATGATCGAAGACCCCAGCGCCGCCGACGAGCTCAGCTGGGCGCTCAGAGCCATCGGGCCGCGTTCGATCGGGTTCGTCCGTGACGTGTACGAATTCCCGGAGCGCATCCCTCGGATGGCGGCGCTCAGGGCCGGCGCCCACCTGGGCGACACACGGGCGACGGCGTTTCTCGAACGCATCGCGTACGAGACCAACTCGCCCGACCGGATCGAGGCGATCCAGCTCCTTGGCATCGCACCGGGGCGAGGCTCAGTCGAGCGGGCGCTGCAGGACCTGCTCACTAATGAGACGATGCTGACGGTCCGGATCGCGGCGTACGAGGCGCTCATGGAACGCGCTGAGCGCTACCGGCTTGAGGTGCTGATCGCGACCAACAGCGCCCGCCCATCCACGCAGCGGGCCTCGATCGATCAGCTGATCTTTCTTTCTGAGTCACGCATCCCGCGCGGCAACCCGCAGGGCGTCGAACGCCAGGACGTCCGGGGTCGTTTCGAGCTCGACATCGTGCCCTATGGCGATCCGCTCGTCTATGTCACGCAGCAGGGTCGGCCCAGGATCGCTCTGATCGGCCTTGGCACCAAGCTTGAAACGCCCATGTTCGTCTCGGCCTGGTCCGATCGGCTGATCATGGTCGCCGAGAGCGAGGGCTCCCAGATCCGACTGCGCTACGCGCCATCGGCAACGGGGCCGATCCTCACGCAGAGCATGGGCACGGAGCTCGACGAGCTCATCAAGTACATGGCCCGCGACGCCTCAGCGACCGAAACCCGCCCGGGGCTCGGGTTTACGTACTCCGAGGTCGTCGGCGCGCTGGCCGCGATCCAGTCCTCGGGCGGAACCAACGCCTCGTTCGCGACCGAGTCCGACCGCTTGCTGGCCTCGCTCCTGACGGCGACGCAGTCGACCACGCTGGATCGCCCGGCTCTGCTCGGTGGCGAAGGCGAAGAAGTGACCCTGGACCCGGTGCTCGACAAGAAGGACGACAAGAAGCCCGAGACGCGATCGCCGTATGTTGTGCCGCTCAAGCCCCCCGCAGGGCCCGCGGGCGGAACCGGTGACAAGACCGAGGGGACAAAGGGCGGCAAGTGATGTAGACTGCTTCTTCCTGACGGGGCCACCGGGCAGGATGCCAGAACAAAGGCCTCGTGCAGAGTCGATCAGGCGGCACGGAGGGCGCCACGACCCATGCGTTTATCCAAACTTATCTTGAGCGGCTTTAAGTCCTTTGCGGACCGGACCGAGTTCACCTTCGACGACGACATCACGGGCGTTGTCGGGCCCAACGGCTGCGGCAAATCCAACGTGGTCGACTCCATCAAGTGGGTCCTGGGCGAACGCTCCAGCAAATCGCTGCGCGGCAAGGAGATGATCGACGTCATCTTCGCCGGCGCCGCCGGTCGATCGCCCTCGGGCCTGGCCTCGGTCACGCTGGGCTTTGACAACCCGATCATCGACGCCGACGCGGAGCTCGTGGAGCTGACGCTGGGCGACCCGCTGGATGAGGACTGGGAAGACGACGAGTCCGAAGAACGTCGCGAGCAGCGCCGCAGCGGCAGGCGGCGCCGGGGCCTGCCGATCGAGGCCGACGAGGTCTTTGTCGAGCGCCGCCTCTACCGCGACGGGACGAGCCAGTACCTGATCAACGACAAGCGTGTCCGCTTGCGCGATATCCGCGAGCTCTTTCTGGACACGGGCATCGGCGCCGACGCCTACTCGATCATCGAGCAGGGCAAGGTCGACGCGATGCTGCTGGCCTCGCCCCAGGAGCGCCGGACCATCTTCGAAGAAGCCGCGGGCATCGCGCGGTACAAGCAGCGCCGGATCGAGTCGCTCCGCAAGCTGGACAAGACCGAGGTCAACCTGACCAAGGCGCGCGAGCAGCTCGAGAACACGGAGCGCCGACTTCGGATCGTCAAGGGCCAGGCCGCCAAGGCCAAAAGGTTCAAGGCTCTGGACGACGAGTACCGCGCGATCCGCATGGCGCTCGCGTTCGATCAGTACGACGACCTTCGCCAGCGCCTCGACGGGCTGACGAGCGAGCTGACGGCCCTTGAAACCCAGCGCGAGGAATCGCACGCACGGGTCGAGGAGCTCGAAGCGGAGAAGCAGGACGCGGAAGTGACGCGCCACGAGCTGAACGAAGCCGTGCGCCGCAACGAATCCGAACGCCAGTCCGCGGCTCACGACGCCGAGCGAGCGGCTCAGCGCGTCAAGATGACCCAGTCGGCGATCGAGGAGGCCACGCGGCGACTCGAGACCGACGCCAAGCAGGGCGAGGAACTCCGGCTCCGGCTCGAAGAGCTGACCAAGAGCGAGGGGGCCGAGCGCCACGCGATCGAGACGCATGAAACTCGCCTGGCTGAGGTCGAGCAGTCGATGAATCGCGCCAGCGAATCGCGGGCCGCGGTCCTTGAAGAGGCGTCCGATGCGCGCCAGAAGCTGGCAGAGAAGCAGGCAGCGGTCGCCGGGGTCGAGCGTGAGCGGGCGGCCCTGAACGCCTCGATCCAGTCCGACTCAAGGCGAGCCGAGCAGCTGGCTGAGCAGCTGGGCGCGATCGAACGCAAGCAGGAAGAAGCCAAACGCGAACAGGACCGTCTGACGAGCGAGCACGACGAGATCCTGCGTGCGTGCCAGTCGCACTCGGCCAGCGTCGATCGGCTCTCGACGGAGCTTGCGGGCCTGGATGCGAAGGCTTCGAGCCTCGCGGCCGGTCGCGGCGAGCTGGCCGAACGCGTCAGCGAGCTGGACCAGCAGCGCGTGCGACTCGACTCTCGGCGGTTCACGCTCGAAGAGATGGACGCTTCGCGTGAGGGCTTCGGCGACGCGGTCCGCAGCGTGCTCGACGCGCGCGACACGGGCGAGGGCTTTGCGGGCGTGCTGGGCGCGGTCGCCGACCTCATCGAAGCCAGTTCGGACGACGCAGAGGCCGTCGAGGCCGCGCTGGGCGCATCGCTCCAGTCGCTCGTCGTGCGCTCGGCGATGGACATCCCGGGCTCGGAAGAGCTCGCGAGCCTCAAGGGGCGTGTGACGTTCCTGCCCCTCTCAACGAGCGGCTTCGACCAGCACTGCATGAATTCCCGCTCGCCCATGGACACGGTGCTTGAGGGCGGGCGCGTCACGGCGCTCCGCCCGCTGGTCCGCATCCGCGCCGCCGCCAGTGAAGCACTCGGTGAGGCGGGCGCCAGGCTGCTCGATCGTCTGCTCGGCAAAACGTACCTGGTCGAGAACCTCGAAGCGGCGACGCTGCTGGGCGCGGGCGTGATCGGCACAGGCGCACGTTTCGTCACGCGTGACGGGTGCGTGCTGGAAGCTGACGGGCGCGTGATCGCGGGCCCGAGCGGCGCCGAGTCGGGCGGGCAGGGTCTGCTGCGTCGTCGCGCCGAACTGCAGCAGCTTCAGTTCACGCTGAGCAGCCTGACCGAGGCGCTCGACACCAGCCGGACGGAGCTTGCGGCTCAGGACGAGCGGGCCTCAGCGATCAGCCAGTCGCGGGCCGAGGTCCGCACGCAGCTGGCGGCAGAGGAACGACACCTCGCGGGCGCTCAGGCACGGGCCGAGCGGTTGGAATCCGAGCGCCGGCGCCACGCGGAGTCGCTGGGCGTGCTTGCACAGGATGCGCTGCAGATCACCGGGCGACTGGAAGCTGTGCGAAGCGAAGCCCTGCAGCTCCGCGAACGGATCACCAAGCTCGAGGACCTTCTCCTGGATCAGAGAGCCGGCGCCGAGTCGCTTGAGATGGAAGTCTCGAGGCTCTCGATCCGCGCCGAGCAGGCGTCGGAGCAGGTCACCGCGGCCCGCGTCGAAGCGGGCGCCCTGCGCGAGCAGCTCTCATCGGCTCGGCGCGAGCTTGGACGCATCGTCAGCGAGACCGAGAGCGTCCAGCGGGGCGTGCGCGAGCTGGGCGACCACGCCGAGCGGGCGCAGGGCGTCATCGAGCAGCACCGCCAGACGATCGCACAGGCGATCGTCGAGCAGGAATCGGCGGCCAGGAACGCTTCGCTGCTAGCCGAGCAGCTCGAGCAGTCGCAGGCGCAGCTGGCCGAGGCCAACGAGCGCGCCACGGCTCTGAACCAGCACGTCAGCCGGGCCCGCGACGAGGCGCACCGCATCGAGCGCAACTGGCATTCGCTCGAAGTCGCTCGTCGTGAGGTCGAGGTCAAGCGCGAGCTCGCCGAGGAACGCGCGGGCGAAGAGCTGAGCCTGAACATCCAGGCCGAGTACGAGGAATACCGCCTGCTGGTGCAGTACGACGCGATCGTCCTGCTCGACTCGGAGGATGCCACCAGGCAGTGCGATGAGCTCCGCGAGGAGATCAGGAAGCTGGGCAACGTGAACCTCGATTCGATCGAGGAAGAGGGCCAACTCGAGGGACGCAACGAAGAACTGATCACGCAGGTCGCGGACCTCGACCAGGCCAAGACGCGACTGGCCGAGCTGATCGAACGCCTCAACGTCGCCAGCCGTGAACGGTTCGAAGAAACCTTCACCGCAGTCCGCGACAACTTTGCGGGCCCCAACGGCATGTTCCGGCGCCTCTTCGGCGGCGGCAAAGCCGAGGTCCGCCTCATGCCCCTCGTCAAAGAAATCGACGGCGAGAAAGTTCAGACCGACGAGATCGACTGGCTCGAGTCGGGCGTCGAGGTCATCGCTCGCCCGCCCGGCAAGGAACCCCGCTCGATCAACCAGCTCTCGGGCGGCGAGAAGACCATGACCGCGGTGGCGCTGCTGCTCTCGATCTTCCAGACCAAGCCCAGCTGCTTCTGCATCCTGGACGAAGTCGATGCCGCCCTCGACGATTCGAACGTCGATCGCTACTGCAACGTCGTGCGGACGTTCACTGATCGCTCCCACTTCATCATCATCACCCACCACAAGCGTACGATGTCCGAGGCCGATCGCCTCTACGGCATCACGATGCAGGAGCGCGGCGTCTCCAAGCGGGTCACCGTCAAGGTCGACGAGGTCCACGAGGACGGCACCATCAAGAAGACCGAAAACGCAGATGAGCCTAAGCTCCGCGCATCGCTGGCAGCGATGCGTGAAGAGACACCCGAAGAAGTGAACGCCTGATCACTCGCCTTCGGGTTGCTCATCGCTCGCGCCTTCGGCGGGCCCGTCCTCATCGGTCGGGTTGTTGAACGCCTGCAGCATCAGGCCGATCACCGAATCGCAGGCCTCTGCCGCGGCATCGGGCGGCATGTTCGAGGCCGCCAGCAGGACCAGGTCCGTCTCCGGCGCGACCCAGGTCACCGCGTACCAGTACGTGTTGCTGCCCGCGTGTGTCAGCACCGCGCCTCTGGCCCAGTCACGCTGCATGGTGGCCCAGCCGAGCGCATACCCGTCGTCGTCTGGATCGCTTGCGATCTGCTCGTAGGTCTCCTGCTTGAGCAGGGCGCCCTTGCCTTCGAGGCCCTGTTCGAAGTCGGCAACGAACTTGCCCCAGTCGACGATGCTGGCGTGGGCCGTGCCCGCGGGGCCGTAGTTTGCGGGGTTGTCGGGCAGACGCTCGCCCTCGATGAGCGGGAGCGATTTCCACTCGTCCCGTTTGATATGCCCCATGGGCTGCGTGGCTTTGCCGACCTCGCCGGGAGGGCCGAATCCGGCGCTCGTCATGCCGAGGGGTTCGTAGATCTCCTCGATCATCACGACCTCCCAGGGCTTGTCGAATTTCTCCTCGATGATCACACCCGCCAGGATGTAACCCAGGTTCGAGTACAGGAACGCGCCGTCGTCGCCTCCCTCGATCTGCGGCCCGCTCCGCAGGATCGCCTCTGCGATCGCTCGGCGCTGCTGGCGCTCGGGCAACGCGGGCGAAGCGCTGGCCAGGATCCATGGCATCGTCAGGAGGCCCTGACTCTGAGACTCCGCGATGCCCGCGCGGTGCCCGAGCAGGTGACGGATCGTGAGCGAACCGAATGCGTCGTGCACCTCATCGGTGATGCCGGGCAACGCATCGGCGATCGATGTCTCCCACCCGATATCGCCCCGCTCGACGAGCATGCCCATGAGCACCGCGGTCATCGCCTTCGTGCACGAGCCGAGGTGGTACTGGCTCTCGACCGTGACGGGGATCGGGTGATCGTGGCTGAGCCAGCCCGTCGCGCTGGCGGCAACGAGCTGGCCGTCCTTGTATGCGGCGCAGACGAGCGACGCGATGTCCGCCTGGTTGCGGAGAGGCTCGATCTCGGCGGACATGTCCTTCGGCTCACCCAGCACGCCAGCGATCACAAGGCTCGAAAGCAGCATCTCAAACTCCTTTGCGGTCTGCACCTAACACGGGGAGGATGACCTGCCCCACGAGATCTTTCACCGCGTGCACCCGGTGTGTGTTCAGCCAGCGTGAAAGCTGACGGTTCATGCGGACGGGCGCCCGCGGGTCGGCGAACAGAGCCGTGCCCATCTGGACCGCCAGCGCCCCGGCGAGGATGAACTCGGCCGCGTCGTCCCAGGCGGATACCCCCCCGGCGCCGATGATCGGAACACCCGCCTCACGCGCGACAGTGCGGTACACGTCGTGCACCAGCCTGACCGCGATCGGGTGGATCGCCGATCCCGAGAGGCCGCCCGTGACATTCGAGAGCACGGGCCTTCGGGTCTGCACGTCGATCTGCATCGCGGGCACGGTGTTGGCGATCGTCAGCGCATCGGCTCCCGCTTCGATCGCGGCCCGGGCGATCGAGGCCAGGCTTGGCTGCCCCACCGCGATGGGGCTCAGCTTGACGAAGAGCCTGGTGTTCGCAAGCTCGGCGCGAACCGCGGTGACCAGCTCGCGCAGCGCGCTCGCATCGGCGCCGAACTCGGTCCCCCCGTGGACGTTCGGGCAGCTCACGTTGATCTCGACGGCTGGCAGATCGACGAGCGTGTCCATGTGCCCTGCGACGTGCGCGTAGTCCTCGATACTCGTGCCCGCGATCGAGCCGAAAACGGTCGTGGGCGTGTCTTTGAGGCGCGGCGCCACGTCCGTCATGAAGGCGTCGATCCCGGGGTTGGCAAGGCCGATCGCGTTGAGCATGCCCGCCTTGGCGGGCCAGACGCGCCAGGTCTCGTTCCCTTTGCGCGGCTCGCGGGTGATCGATTTGCTGACGACCGCGCCGACCTGCGTCAGGTCCAGGACGTCAGCGAGCTCATCCGAGAATCCCGCGGTGCCCGCAGCGAGCACGATCGGCGAGCGCAGCGGGACGCCAGCCAGATCGATCGAGAGCCGTGGGTCAATGGGTTTCGACACGCTCAAAGGCTAGCCCCAAGCCCGCGTGTGTGCAGCCCGTCGATCCGCCCCTATGGTTGAGCCGGAGGCACACGACATGGACATCGAGACCCGCATCGCACAGTTTCAGAAGATGGCAACCGACGACCCGACGAACGACATGGCCCATTTCTCGCTCGGAGGGGCGTACCAGCAGGCCGGGCGGTTCGACGAGGCCGCCGAGAGCTACCTCCGGTGCGTCGAACTCAACCCGGGCATGAGCAAGGCCTACCAGCTCGCCGGGGCGGCGTTGATCGCGACCGACCAGCCCGATCGCGCGGGTGAGATTCTGACCCGGGGCTTCATCGAGGCCGGCAAGCGAGGCGACCTCATGCCCAAGCGCGCCATGGGCGACATGCTCGAGCAGCTCAAGCTGCCCATTCCCGAGGTGCAGCAGCAGAAAGCCGGGCCCGCGCCGGATGGCTCGTTCATCTGTCGAAAGACGGGCAAACCCGGGAACCAGCTCCCCCAGCCCCCCTTCAAGGGAGCCCTGGGCCAGTGGATCCACGAGAACATCAGCCAGGAGACGTTCCAGCTCTGGATCGGTCAGGGCACGAAGGTCATCAACGAGCTGCGCCTGGATCTCTCGCAGGACAAGGACTCGGACACCTACGACGCGCACATGCGCGAATTCCTGGGCGTCGACGATGCGCTCTACGAGCAGATCACGGGCGAGAAGCCGCGCGGCAGCGCGGTGATGTAAATTGAGTCCCAGTGGCGGAGGCTTCCAGCCTCCGCTGTAACTTGTCCTCGTTTCTTCGGTTCTTCGGTGGGGGCGGCGTCCCGCTGCCAATCAATTCGACCCCCTTCGTCTGCTGCGCAGACACCTCCCCCGCCAGCGACGGGGGAGGAGAGATCTCACGCGGAGGCTGGAAGCCTCCGCCACTGATAGAGCGTTGCCTAGCCCACAACCCCAAGCCTTCTCAGCGATCCCGACACGATCTCTTCGATCGGTGTGTCGGTGAGCGCGAGGCTGTGGCGCATTTTGCGTGATCGGCAGAAGTGCGCCAGTTCATCGCAGTACGCGCGCACGGAGCGCTTGTATTTCTCGATGAGCTCGTGCGTCACGGTCACCTCCGCGCCCTGGCCCGTCTCGTTGTCGGTCAGGTGCAGATCGCCCATGACGCGCCCCTCTTCGAGGGCGGGGTCGAGCTCGCCCGGGCTGAGGATCTGAAGGCAGGTCGTGTCGTAGCCCCCCTTGCCCGTGTCGGCGAGCAGGCCCAGGCCCGGCTTGTAGCCCTCGCGGATCAGGAAATCCGAGAGCACCACGACCACGCCCTTGCCGACGCGCGCGCCCGCGAATCGGCGCATCGCGCCGGCGAAGTCTTCGCCCTTGGACTGCCCCGGGCCGTCGGGGGCGAGTTCCAGGTTCTTGAGCAGGAACTGTGACATTGGCTGCACGCCCCGGCGCCCGCGCATCGGCGCGAGCGTGCGCACGCCCTCACGGGTTGAAAAGGTCATCACACTCACGCGGTTCTGGCTGGCCAGGGCGAGGTACCCGAGCGCCATGGCCAGGCGGTGCGCGAAGATCAGCTTGCCCGGGCTGCCCGCGTCCATCGAGGCGGAGCAGTCGATCAGGATGGAGAGCGCCAGGTCCTCTTCCTCGCGGAAGAGTTTGATGAAGAGGCGGTCCAGGCGGGCGTAGACGTTCCAGTCGATGTGACGGAGATCATCGCCCGGGACGTAGGTGCGGTAGTCGTCGAACTCGACGCTTCGCCCTCGGCGCTTCGATCGGCGTTCGCCGGGCAGGGCGCCCTGGAACACTTTCCGGCTCCGGACGTCCAAACGGTCCAGGCGTGCGGAGAGCTCCGGGCTGATGAGCTCGTCGCGCGTCTGCGGGCGGGGCTGGGTCTGGCCTGCGATCATGGTGCATCCGGGCGTGGTTGCGGCCCGGGCTTGGGCGCGCGGTACAGTGTACTCTGGCGGGGAGACTCGCCGGGCTTTGGAGCGAAGCGATGCGTCATCTGCTTGGGAACACGGGAATCGCGGTGCTGATTTGGGCGCTCGCCCCGGGCGTCTGTATCGCTCAGGGGCAAGCCGAACCGACCGCACAGCCGGCTGCCCCGGCAGAGCTGCATCTGGAGCAGCTCGAGATGCAGCGTCAGCGGATCGAGCTGCTCGAGCAGCGTGTCAGCCAGCTGACCACGGAGCGCCGGAACATCGCGGGCACCCTGCGCCAGATCGAGGGGATGCTCGCGGGTCTGCGCGCCGAGATGGACACGGACCACTCACGCTCGCCGATGGTGATGCGGGCCGAGACTCCGAGCGATGCGCTCGCCTCGCCCGCATCGCTCATGCGCGAGCTTGGGATCCGTTATCGCGCCGAGATGGCAGGGATGGCGTTTGCGACCGAGGCTGAGCGGGGCGCGTTTGCAAAGAAGGCGCAGCTCTGGGCGAGGCTGACCAACCGCGAGCTGCGCGGCAAACGCTCGTGGCTTGTCACGCTCAACGATCTCGCGTCGGTCGGGGCGAGGGGCTATGTCGTGAGAATGACAGTGCTCGACGAGGCGACAGGGCTACCGATCGGTGAGGCGGTCGATATCGGTTTCCCGACCAAGTTTCTCGAGCGCTTCGAGCGGGGCTCGCGCAGCGGGAGGTGGGTGCTGACCTCGATCGTGATCGCCCGCCCCGTTTTCAATGAGTCGCGCGTCACGCCTGGGGTGTTCGAGTTCCCGCCTTATGTGGGTCCGATGATGGAATTTGATTTCGACCTGGATTGGTACGCGCTGAGCGCCTGGGAGCCGGGCCAGCCGATCGCGCCCCCCGAACCCGTCGAAGCGCCCGTCGATCAGGCCTCACCCGGTTCGGATCAGCCCGCTGAGGGTGCGTGAGCCTGGAATGGCTTGTCGCCCGGGCCCCTGGCGGGGTATTGGGCGCCCGATTCGGCGCGGAGCCTGGCCCGGAGCACGAGGCGCATGTCGTCGATCTTGCGCTCGAGGACGGCGTTGATATCGCCCACTTTGAGCTCGGCTGAATCCAGAGGCTCGCCGTACATCACCATCATGCGCGCCCCAATCTTTGGCATGCCCTTCGTGCGGGGCCAGACGTCGAAAGCGCCCTCGACAGCGACCGGGATGACCGGGCACTTGGCGCGCCGGATGATGAGGGCCGCCCCGTCGCGGAAGGGCTGGAGCGCGCCGTCGAAGGTGCGCGAGCCCTCGGGGAAAATCAGAACGGCTTCGCCTTGTTTGAGGCGGTCGAGGATGTCGCGGATCGCGCGGATGTCGCCCTCGCCGTCGCGGATGGGGACGGTATTGAGTTTTTTGATGATCCCGCCCGAGAGCTTTGAGTCGTAGAGGCTCGCGCGGGAGAGGAAGGTGATGAGCCGCCAATGGACGGGGCAGCCGATCAGTGGCGGGTCGAAGAAAGACTGGTGGTTGGCGACGATGAGGCAGGGCCCGTCTTTGGGGATGCGCTCGGGGTGAAAAAACCTCGGTCGGTGCGCCAGTCGGAACCAGAGACGGAGCGCCTTGCGCCAGGAGTGGTAGAGCACCGGGTGGGCTTTGGTCGAGGTGTGACTCATGCCTTGCGAGCAGCCAGGCGCAGTCGCACGCGGCTTTCGAGATAATCGACGACCTCGTCGATCGAGAGCGGGCCCGTGTCGACTTGCTCAGCGTCGGCGGGGCAGATCAGGGGCCCGTCTTTGCGCGAGGAATCGCGGGCATCCCGCAGGAGGATGTCGTGCAGGAGCTGGGATTCGGACGGGGCCTCGGCCCCTGCCAGGCGGATCTGCTCGGCGCGCCGGCATGCCCGGACACCCGGGTCGGCGTCGAGGTAGAACTTCACCTCCGCGTCCGGGAAGACAACCGAACCCTGGTCGCGCCCCTCGGTGACGAGGCGCGGGTGTTGGTGCCCGATCAGGCGCTGCTTGCGGACCAGGTGCTCACGGAGCTGCCCGATGGCTGCGATCTGCGAGACGATGTTCGTGACGTCGAGATCGCGGATGCGTGTGTTGTAAGGTCGCATCCAGGCCAGGATCGTGGGCGGGTCCTGCGACCAGTCGAAATGCAGGTCGGCCTCGATCACCGTTGCGACGATCGCGTCGGTGTCGGCGATGGCAATGCCCTTGTCGAGTGCGATGGCGGCAGCCGCCCGGTACATCGCGCCGGTGTCGAGGAAATCAAGCCCGAGTCGAGCGGCGAGCAGGCGTGCGACGGTGGATTTGCCGGTGCCGGCGGGTCCGTCGAGCGTCACGATGACCTCGCCTCGGATCGGCTGGCTCGGCTCGGTGCCCGGCGTGCTCTTTTGGTCGTGGGTCAAGGTGCTCACGCGTGTTTTGCCCCATGCAGGACTCGTCTCAGGCAGTCTACATCATCGTCCTACTTCTTTGCGGTCGCTACCCCGATGGCGTGCTCGAGGGCCCACCGCGAGAGATCGGCCCCTCGGGAGGGATCGCCCTTGCCTGTGTAGCGCACTGCGACCGTCCCGTCGAAGCCCACCGAGGCAACGGTGGCGATCAGCGGCAGCAGGTCGTACGGGCTGTGGGTCGGGGGCGGGGGCTCCTCGTCCTCGATGTCCTCGGCCCCCAGCACCGCTGAGAGAAGCCCTTCGAGGCCTCTTGGAGCGCCATCCTCCCCGTCGTCGCCTTCGAGGTCGAGATCGGGCTCCTCGTCGATCGTTTCGGGCTCGGGAGCTTCTTCCTCGGCCTGCTTTTTCTTGTTCTTGATCTTGGTGACGATCTCCGGGTCTGCGATCTCGGGCTCGGTCAGCTCGATGGTTGTGGCGCTGATGACCGGCGCATAGGGCACGAGCTTGCGGAGATAGGACTCGGGATCGCCCGAATCGACGGCGGCCTTGAGGTCGGGGAATGTGCCCACGCGGAAGCCGCCGATTTTTTTGATGAGCTCGGTTACGCGCTCGGGATTCTCGGTCAGGCCCTTGGTGGGCGAGATGAGCACATTCATGTCGAGCTTGTCAGCGGTCTCGACGATCTGGCGGAACCGATCGACGGTGAAATCGAGGAAATCCTCGGTGTCGTCGCTTTTGACCGAGACCGCGATCGCGTTGCACCCCAGGATGCTGGCAGCGCTGAGCACCCGGCGGACGCGGTCGACGCCGGCCCCGCCGACCTTGTCGCTCTCGTGCCCGAGTTCGAGCGGATCGGGCTCGATCAGCAGGAGGCAGGCGCAGCGTTCCTTGTCGGCTCGCTCTCGGAGTCGCTCGAGCGAGGTGCGCGTGGCGCCGGCGAGCAGATCGGTGGTGATGTTCAGCCCGAACATATCCAGCGTCTGCTTGGCGAAGGCGGGCAGGTCCGCCAGCGCCAGCTTCGGGTCGGCGCCTTTGCGGCCCGGTTTGAGCATGGAGGCAACGGAATCGGTGTGGAGTGTGAGCAGCATCGGCAATCCAGCGTATGACCCGCGGAGAGGCCGGGCCACCGGGAGGGCTTTCGGGCATGACGGACCGGGGCATGCCCGCTAGGATGGGCCCGGGCTGGCGGATGGGCCGCTCGAACAGAAATCTGGAGCACCGAAGATGGCACTTCCGACCGATCGTCGCTACGCCGAGACTCACGAATGGCACAAACCCGAGGGCGATCTGGTCGTCATCGGGCTGACGCAGTTCGCGGTGGACCAGCTGACCGACATCACGTTTGTCGAGATGAAAGAAGCCGGGACAACCTTCGGCGCCGGCGATGAAATCGGCGAAGTCGAGTCCGTCAAGACTTCCAGCGGCATCTACGCGGGCATCGACGGCGAAGTCGTCGAGACCAATGCTTCCCTTTCCGACGATCCGAGCCTTCTCAATTCCGACCCCTTCGGCGAGGGCTGGCTGGTCAAGATCCGCCCGGCCTCTTCGGCGGACCTGGCTGCCCTCATGGAGGCGGAGGCCTACGAACTCAAGAATCCGAGCTGATCGCGTGAAATCGATCGGCCGGCATCGAGAACAACCGGCATGATCCGCTGCGCCGGGGTGACCAAGTCGTACGACCTTGCGGGTCGGAGTGTCCAGGCGCTCCGCGGCGTCGATCTTGAGATCGTCAGCCCGGGTTTCTACGCGATCATGGGACGCTCGGGCAGCGGCAAGAGCACGCTCCTGCATCTGCTCTGCGCCCTGGACCGCCCGGACAAGGGCGAGATCGAGGTCTCAGGTCAGGCGATCCACAAGCTCAGCGAGCGCGAAGCGACTGTCTTCCGCGGGAGCCAGATCGGGATTGTGTTCCAGCAGTTCAACCTGATCTCGACGCTTTCGGCGCGCGAGAACGTGGAGCTGCCGGGCGATCTGCAGGGGCGCGACCGGGCGAAGCTTCGGGCGCGGAGCGAGGAATTGCTCGATCGTCTCGGGCTTGCGGATCGGATGGAACATCTCCCCCAGGCGATGTCGGGCGGCGAGCAGCAGCGGGTGGCGATCGCACGGTCGCTGCTTTTCAAGCCGCGGGTTCTGTTTGCAGATGAGCCGACGGGGAATCTGGATTCGGGCTCGAGCGCCAAGCTGTGGTCGCTGTTGGGTGAGATCGCTCAGGAAGATGAGATGACGGTGCTCATGGTGACGCACGAGGCAACGGCCGCGGCTCACTGCGAGAAGGTTTTCGTGCTTGCCGACGGGCGAGTCTCGGGATCGTTTGAAGTGGAGGGACTCGATGGGATCGGCGTCGCGGCTCGCTCTACGGAGCTTGCAGGCCAGGCGTAGGCGGACGGCTCTGCTCGTCGCTGCGGTGGCACTGTCGGCGCTGCTCATTGCGGCGGTGTCGACGGCGATGGTGTCGATCCAGGGATCGCTGACCGAGCGGATCGCCTCGACGATCGGGCGCTCGGACGTCATCGTGCAGTCGGGTAGCGGCGGTCAGACGATCGACGAGGCTTGGGTCGGTCGCGCCAGGGCCTGGCCGGGCGTGGCGCAGGTCTCGGGGCGGATCGAGGATTCACTTTCTCTGCGCGCGACGGTCGAGCTCTCTCTGCCCGAGTCCGAAGAGAGCGAAACGCATCGGCTGACCCGAGTCCGGACGCTCGTGAACGCGACGGGCAACGGGTTTGATACGGCGCAGGCCCAGACGATCCGCCCGATCGAGATCGTCGAAGGTCGCCTGCCGATGACGGACGACGAGATCGCGATCGACACGCTGCTGGCCGATCGCTTGGCGGGCCGAGAGGGCGAGGCCGGCGCGATGGGCGGCGCGATCTCGATGCAGAGGGTGATGCTCGACCGGAGCGAACGGCTCGATGCCCAGCCGATGAGCGAGCGCGAGGCCGAGGCGTTCAACGAGAGCGTCACGGTCGGCATCGGTGACACGATCGAGCATGTGTCGAAGTTTCTGGGTCGGCGTCTGGCGGTGATGAAGATCGTGGGCGTGGTCGAGCCGCCGCCATTGGGCGGGAGGCCCCAGGCGTACATGACGCGTGCTGGTCTTGCGGCCCTTTCGGCTCAGGTCGGGCGCGTGTCGGCGGTGGAGATCCTCCTCGAAGAAGGTATCGACGCGGACGCGTTCGTCGACGCGCGGAAGGCCGAGCTCGCCCAGAGCGAATTCGAGCGTGTGATCGTGCAGACGACGGCGAAGAAGACCTCGGGCCTCGACAAGAACATGCGTTCGAGCCGGATCGGGATGACCCTCGCCTCGGCGATCTCGTTCCTGTCGGCCTCGTTCATCATCATGACAGGGCTGACGGTGGATGTCGCCGAGCGTCAGCGTGAGCTGGCGGTCTTGCGCTGCATCGGGGGCCGGCGCAGCCAGCTCGCGGCGAGCCAGATCATCTCCGGTCTCATCATCGGCGGTCTGGGCGCCCTGATCGGGACGCCGCTGGGCATCTTTCTCTGCGGCGTGCTGATGCACATCCTGCGCGAGCAGCTCCGCGCCGGGCTTGTGCTGAGCTGGTGGCCCGCGGTGCTCGCTGGCTCTGGGGCGATCGTTGCGGGATTGATCGGTGCGCTCTGGCCCGCGTGGAAGGCCGCCAGCACGAGCCCGCTCAAGGCGCTCAGCCCGCGCGCGATGGCGGTGCAGCGCCGATCGGTCGTGCTCGTCGGGCTCGTCGGGCTTGCGTGCATCGGTCTTCAGTTCATCACGGTGACACTGCCAAGCGACGGCGACACCGCATTCTACAGCTACGTGCTCGTCGGACTGCCGGCGATGTTCGTCGGGTATTTCCTTGTGGGTGTGCCGGGTGTGCTGATCGCGGTGCGCCTCTTTGGGCCCGTGCTCTCCAGGCTTCTGGGTCTGCCCAGGATGATGCTCCGGAGGACGATCGAGCAGACCCCCTACCGCTTCGGGTTCACGGCCGGCGCGATGATGGGCGGGCTGGCGCTCATGGTGAGCATCTGGACGCAGGGCGGCTCGGTGATGCGCGACTGGCTGGCCAACCTCAAGTTTCCAGACGCGTTCGTCAGCGGTCTGGCGCTCTCGCCCGAAGCGCAGCAGATTCTCGACGAGTTGCCGTTCGTCACGGGCACGTGCGCGATCACGCTGCAACCCGTCGAGACGGACGCGTTCGGTATACGCGGGCTGACGACGTACATGAGTACCTACATCGCCTTTGAGCCAGAGGTCTTCTTCGATCTGGCGGAGTTGACCTTTCTCGAGGGCGACGCGGAGACGGCCAAGGCGAGACTCATCGAGGGCGACGCGATCCTCGTGGCCCGCGAGTTCCAGGTCGCGCAGGGGCTGGGCGTGGGCGACACGTTTGTCTGCAAATACCAGGGCGAGGCGTACCCGTTCGAGATTGTGGGCGTCGTGACGAGCCCGGGCCTCGACATCGTCAGCAAGTTCTTCAACATCGGCGAGGAGTACGCCCAGCAGGCGATACACGCGGTCTTCGGCTCGCGCAGGGACATGATCGAGAAATTCGGGAACGAATCGATCAACCTGATCCAGATCGAGCTCGACAAGGACTTCGACGACGCCGAGGCGATCGAGATCATCCGGCACGAGCTCTTCGCTTACTCGATCCGCGACGCGGGCAGCGGGCGGGCGATCAAGGAACAGCTGCGCCTGGTGCTTGGCGGGGCGATCGGGGCGTCGACGGTCGTCGGCATCTGCGCGATGATCGTGGCGTGCTTCGGGGTAGCGAACCTGATCGCGGCTGGGATCGAGTCGCGCCGGTTTGAGCTCGGCGTCCTACGGAGCATCGGGGCGCAGAAGGAACTCCTGCTCCGCATGGTGCTCGGCGAGGCGCTGATCATCGCGATCGCGGCGTGCGTGCTGGGCACGGCCATGGGCTACCAGGGCGCATGGGCCGGGCGCGAGATGAACAAGATGATCATCGGTCTTGAGCTGAAAACGCACTTCCCGTGGCTTGGCGCCGGTCTCGGTTGGGTTCTTGTGGTCGTCATCACGATCGCCGCGGCTGTCCCGACGGGATACCTGGTGATGCGTACCAGCGCGCGGGCGCTGCTTCAGGCGAAGGGCTGATCTTCGATCCCGAGTGTCTTGCGCTCCTGGCGGAGCGCGTGGAAGACGAGCAGGCCAATCCCGGTCGCCAGCAGAATCAGCCCGGCTCCGACGCCGATGTGGAATGCGGGCAAAACAGTGGTGGCCCAGGTCTGGACGCCCGGGGCAACGCGGTAGACCTGCTCGGATTGGAACGAGCCGGCGACACTGAGCGTGATCTCGCCGTGCTCGGGGGCATCGAATGTGACCACCCCGCGCCGGTTCCGGGAGAATCCGGGCATGATCTGCTGGCTGACGCGGTAGCCGGTAATGTCAGTCAGTGGGATCGCTACACCGGAGCGTCGATCGGTGATGGTGACAGCCTGATCTTCCGGCGGGGACTGGAGCGGGCGGTTGATGGTGACGTGCGTACCATCGAGCTCGCGCCACAGGGCCATCTCCCTGCTTTTCTCGACATCGAGGTCGAGATCGATCGTGATCGGCACGGTCACGAGATGCCCGGCGGCCATGACGTGCGACCACGACCACAACATCAGACCCGTTGTGACAATGATGAGCACGACACTCAGGAGCATCGATCCCATCGCGAGCAGCGTGATGCGTGAAAGACGGATCATGAGCTGAGCTTACCGGATTCTCACGGCGCGTGAACTGGGCTCAGGCTTCGATGAGCGCCTTGAGCTTCTGGAGGCCGTCGGTCCAGCCCTCTTCGAAACCTTCTGGGAGATCGTCGTCGAATTCACCGGCCATGCGGTGATCGACCTTGACGGTGGTGACGCCGTTCTCTTCTTCGAAGGTGATGGACATGTTGATGATCATCGCAGAGGGGATGGTGCAGTCGCCACGCATGCGGATGGACTTGTTGGGTTTGATCATGGTGATCTGCGCGAGCGAGTTGAAGCCGCCATCGGGGAGCTGCATGTAGAAGTGCCCGCCCAGCTCGCGGTCGCATCGCGAGGGCCTGTTCTGGATGTCGGCCTCGGTCTCGAAGAACCACTTGTGCGTGTCCTCGAACCACGCCTCGAAGACGGTTTCCTTTTTGGCCTTGATGTCGATCTGGGCCTGGACGTGCGCGATGCGGGCGGGTTGGTCTGAGATCTTGGCGGACATGGATCGCTCCTTGTGTTCGGCGAGTTTCTTGAGCGAGATCAGTGAGCCCGCCCAGGTGTCTTCGTACTTGCTGACCCAGCGCTCGTAGATCTGGCGCAGCGGGACGGCGTTGAGGTGGTTGTACCGCTGCCTTCCCTGGCGCGAAACCGTCAGAAGCCCCACTTCCTCGAGCACGCCCAGGTGTTTCATCACGCCAAAGCGTGAGAGCGCCGGGACGGCCTCGACGAGCTGGCCCGTGGTCTTCGGACCGGTGCGGAGCAGGTCGAGCAGATCGCGGCGCGTCGGGTCCGAAAGCGCGCGCCAGACCTGATCCAACGGGTTGGAATGAGCATCATCCATGATGAAAGGTCAGGTCCCTCTGGTCGTAATCAGAAAAGCGGCGGCAGCCCGGTCGCGCGCCGTGCGGCGCTGATCTGGGCGGCGTGGAACGCGTCGTGGAAGCTGCAAGAACTGCCCAGCTGGGCGCGATTGGGAGCGAACTGCGCCAGATTGCCCTCGATCGGCTCGAGGAGCTGCTTGTCCGAGAGATCGCCCAGCCAGCGCTCCATCGCTGTGCGCCGCTCGTCGAGGGCGGCTACGAGTTCGGTGCGCGACGGGTATTTCTTGGGATCGCTCATGGGCTTTGAGTTCATGCCGAAGAGTTCGTCCCAATCTTTGGGCAGCCTGGGTTCCTGACCCGCGAGGGCTTTGAGGAAGAAATCGTCGGAATTCGCAAGGTGCCCCACCACCCACGCGGCATGGTTGGCACCCTCGTAGGGCTGAGAATGGAAGAGCTCGTCGGGCGTTTTCTCGAGCATCATTTTCAGGAAGCCACGCCCGAAGCGCATGGCCTGGAGTCCGGATGCGAGCAGTGCGCTCTCAGTGGTTGCATTCGACATGGTCTTTGAGTCCTTTCTCGAGGATCATTTTCCAGCCTTCGGGAGCGCCTTCGAGCATCTCCTGCATGACCGCGCCGACGGCCTGGTGGCTGAATGCGAGTTTGGTCTGGTTCGCGCCAGACTCGGTGAACCGGAAACGAATGAGGCTGTACGCGGGCAACGGGTTGGCGAAGGGGCCTGCCATCTCGATGAGGCCCGGCTTGAGGACACTGATGTGCGCCCAGAGGTGCCCGTGACCATCGCCCAAGTCGCGAAAGACGCGCCCGCCGACGAAAGGCTCGATCCGGAGCTGCATGCTCTGGTTGTTCTCCGGGCTGATCATCCACTGCCCGATGTCCTCCACCACCGCTTTCTGCACGGCTGCGGGCGGCGCATCGATCGTGATCTCAAGCTGGCAATCGAAATCGAGAGGCATGGGAATCTCCTTAGAACCGGGCCGACCAGATATGTGACCATACAGTCACATATTCTTTCTGGCAAGCTCGGCCACGGATTTCATGCAAGAATCAGGCGCAGGGTAAGCCGCAGTCTATCATTTCCCTAACAGTTTGGGGGTTCTTTGGATGAAAAAGAAAAGGCAAGCCCAGCTCTCGTTTGGGGGTGTGCTTCTCATCGTGGGTCTTCTGGTCGCTCAGCAGATGCTTGGGATCGATCTACTTGGCGAGCCGACCGGGAACACTCAGCCTTCGGAAAACTTGACAGGGCAAGCAGCGCCGACTGATCGAAACGAGAGTCGTTCAACCCATGCTGCGGGTCTTCGCATCAGCGAGGACGCGATCAGGCATCTGATCGACAACGAGATCTCGGGCGAGATGGTGACAGTTGAGGCAGAGGTGGTGAGGGTGCTGCCCGATGACAACGACGGGTCGCGCCACCAGCGCCTGCTGCTGGCGCTGGAAACGGGCGGGACGGTCCTCGTCTCGCACAACATCGATCTGGCGCCCCGCGTGCCGATCGAGGAGGGCGAAGCCATCACGGTGCGTGGTCAGTACGAATTCAACGACAAGGGCGGCGTCATCCACTGGACACACCACGACCCCAAAGACTGGCGCGAGGGCGGGTGGATCGAACTCGAAGGCAAGAGGTACGAGTAGCGCATGCCCGAGCACCAATTCCAGGTAGTCAGCCCCTTTGTCCCGACCGGCGATCAGCCGACGGCGATCGATGCGCTCGAAGAGCGCGTGCGATCGGGCGAGCATTATTCGTGCCTGCTGGGCGCGACGGGCACGGGCAAGACCTTCACGATGGCGCACCTGATCCAGCGCCTCCAGAAGCCGACACTCGTTCTGAGCCACAACAAGACGCTGGCGGCCCAGCTCTTCGAGGAGTTCAAGGAGCTCTTCCCGAACAACAGCGTCAACTACTTTGTCAGCTACTACGACTATTACCAGCCAGAGGCGTACATCCCCCAGCGGGATATCTACATCGAGAAGGACGCGGGACGCAACGACGAGCTCGACCAGCTGCGCCTGGCGGCGACCAGCAACATCCTGAGCCGGCGCGACACGATCGTCGTCTCGAGCGTTTCGTGCATCTTCGGTCTCGGCTCGCCCGACGCCTACGGCAACAAGGTCCTGACGATCACCAGGGGCGACAGGCTCGACCGGCGCGAGTTCTTTCTGGCGCTCAACGACATGCAGTACAAGCGGGCCGATATCGAGTTCCAGCGCGGCATGTTCCGCGTTCGGGGCGACACGATCGACGTCTTCCCCGCCTACGAGCAGTTCGCGGTCCGGATCGAACTCTTCGGAGACGAGATCGAGAAGGTCGAGCTGATCAACCCGACTTCGGGAGAGCTGCTCGCGGAGGAATCGCAGTTTTTCCTGTTCCCCGCGGTGCACTACGTGATGCCCGAGGATCAGATGAAGGCGGCGCTGGACGGGATCCGGCTCGAGCTCGACGAGCGGGTGGCGCAGCTCCGCGGAGGCGGGCATCTGATCGAGGCGCAGCGACTGCTCGCCAGGACGAAGTACGACCTCGAGATGATGGAGGAGGTCGGCTTCTGCTCCGGGATCGAGAACTACAGCCGGTACATGGACGGGCGGATGCCGGGCGAGCCACCCTACACGCTGATGGACTACTTCGACTTTGCGCCGCCCGAGCACGCCATGAGCGGCGCGGCGATAGGGACGCGGTACACCGCGCCGATCCCGCCCGAAGTCCGCCCCACGAGCGACGAAGCGCGGGCGCTTCGGATCAACAGCCGCGACTGGCTTCTGATCATCGACGAGAGCCACGTGACCCTGCCTCAGGTGCGCGCGATGTTCAACGGTGATCGCGCACGCAAGGAGGTGCTCGTCAATCACGGGTTCCGCTTGCCCTCGGCGCTGGACAACAGGCCGCTCCGGTTCGAGGAGTTCGAGCGGTTCGTGCCGCAGATGGTGTTCGTGAGCGCGACGCCCGGTCCCTATGAGCTGGAGAAGACCGGTGGCGAGGTCGCTGAGCAGGTGATCCGTCCGACGGGGCTGGTGGACCCGGTGATCGAGATCAAGCCAGCGAACGGTCAGGTGCCCGATCTGCTTGAACGCTGCGCCGAGCGTGTGCAGCTGGGCGAGCGCGTGCTGGTGATCGCGCTGACCAAGCGCCTGTGCGAGGACCTTGCGAGCTACCTCGACGAGAAGGGCATCGCGGCTCGGTACCTGCACAGCGACATCACCACGCTGGAGCGGACCGAGATCCTGACGGACCTGCGCAAGGGCGAATACAGCGTGCTGGTGGGCGTGAACCTCCTGCGCGAGGGGCTCGATCTGCCCGAGGTCTCGCTGGTGTGCATCCTCGACGCGGATAAGGAGGGCTTCCTTCGGAGCTCGACGAGCCTGATCCAGCAGATGGGTCGGGCGGCTCGGAACGTGAATTCGAAGGTGATCATGTACGCCGACAAGATGACGCCGTCGATGAACGCGGCGATCGAGGAGACCGAGCGCCGGCGCGCGAAGCAGCTCGCGTTTAACATCGAGCACGGCATCACGCCCAAGACGGTCGAGAAAGCCATCCGTCAGGGCATCGAGATGGAACTCAAAGCCCGGCGAACGGCGCGAGAAGTGATCGGCGCCAGCGACGAGGCGTTCGAGGCCGAGGAGCTGGTCCGCCAGCTCGAAGAAGAAATGCTGGCGGCAGCGGAGAAAACCGAGTTCGAGAAAGCCGCACAGCTTCGGGACCAGATCAAGCTCGTCCGCGAGGGCAAGGTTGGCAACGATGGCAGGATCAGGCGGTCAGAGCTGACCAAAAAGACGGGCAGCCGGGCCCAGGGCAAGTCCGCAGGGATGCCGGGCGTGCACGCCAAGAAGCGGAAGAAGCGGTAAGCCCAAGACCTCATTGCTAGGATGCCGGGCTCATGAAACTCTCCAAGCGGACCATCTCGAACTTTGCGACGTACCTGATGGGGATCGCCATCGGGCTGGTCCTTGTTGGCGCGATCATGTCGATGAAGCAGAAGGTGTTCCAGGGGCATCAGGCACGCCAGCAGCAACCCCAGGCGCCATCACAGCAGACACCGCCATCCGGTGCGGAGCTTCCGCCCAAGCAGCCCTGAACCGGGGCTACCCGTCGGAGCGGGCGCGCTAGGATCGCCCGCATGCCCCAAGCAACACCCAAAAATCCGACCAAGCGGCGCGCCAAGACCACGACAACCAAAGCAGGCGCAACGCACGGCGCAGCGCCCGCGCGCTCCGAGGCGCTGCGCTCGATCCGTGTCCGTGGCGCCCGCGAGCACAACCTCAAGAATGTCGATCTGGATATCCCGCGCGATCGCCTCGTGGTCATGACCGGGCTCTCGGGCTCGGGAAAGAGCTCGCTCGCGTTCGACACGATCTTCGCTGAGGGCCAGCGCAAGTACATGGAATCGCTCTCGGCGTACGCCCGGCAGTTCCTCGACCAGCTCAAGAAGCCCGACGTCGAAGAGGTCGAGGGCATCCCCCCCACGATCGCCATCGAGCAGCGCTCGTCCTCGCACAACCCGCGCTCGACGGTCGCGACAACGACAGAGATCTACGACTACCTCCGCCTGCTCTTTGCCCGCTGCGGCCTGCCCGTTTCCTGGGCGCCGACGAAAGAGAAGAAAGACGGCACGGTGCTGGAACGCTCGGGGCGCCCGATCACCGCGACACCGAGCACGCAGATCGTCGACGCGATCATGGAACTTGCCGAGGGCACAAAGCTGATGGTGCTCGCGCCGATCGTGCGCGGCAAGAAGGGGCACCACAAGGACGAACTCGAAGCGCTCCAGCAGCAGGGCTGGGGGCGGGCGCGCGTCAACGGCTCCGTCATCGAGCTGCGCGAGGCGCTCATGGCGGGCGGCGAGAACCCGCTGAACCTCGGACGGTTTCACAAGCACGACATCGAGGCCGTGGTCGATCGGATCGTCATCCGCCCGGACGGTCGCCAGCGACTTGCCGAATCGGTCGAATCGGCGCTCAAGCTCTCGGGCGGGACGGTCTATGTCTCGATCGCGGGCGAGAACGATTCGTGGACCGACAGGACGTACTCCACGAGCTTTGCCGACCCCGATCATCCGGAGTGCTCGCTCGAGGAGATCAGCCCGCGGCTTTTCTCGTTCAACTCGCCCTTCGGTGCGTGCCCGACGTGCCACGGGCTGGGCTCGATCCTGGAGTTTGACGAGGATCTGGTCGTGCCCGATGAGAGCAAGTCGCTCAACTCGGGCGGCATCGCGCCGTGGAAGAAGAACGGGCCGGGCGGGATGATCTATCCGAGGCTGCTCCGCAGGTATTGCCGGAAGGTTGGCATCAACATCACGGCGCCGATCGCCGAGTTGACCGAGAAGCAGTACGAGGAACTGATGCGCGGCGGCGATCGCAAGAACGCGGCGTGGCAGGGCGTGATGCCCATGCTCGAAGCGTGGTTCCACAAGACCGAGAGCCAGTGGGTCAAGGACCACCTGCACGAATTCCAGGCCGAGCACACCTGCCCGACGTGCGCGGGCGACCGCCTGCGGATCGAAGCGCTGCACGTGCTTGTGACTTCGAGCCATAAAGCCGACACAGCCAAGGCGTTCGGGCCCACCGTCATCGGGCGGAGCGCCAGTGACGGCACGCAGCTGAACATCTCCGAGCTCTCGCGCCTGAACATCAACGACGCGATCGAGTTCGTCGAGGGGCTCAGGCTCTCGAAAGAGCAGACGCAGATCGCCGAGCCGATCATCAAGGAGATCGGCAACCGCCTGCGGTTTCTTTCCAGCGTCGGGCTCGAGTATCTCTCGCTCGATCGGCGCACCGCGACGCTCTCGGGCGGGGAGGCGCAGCGGATCAGGCTCGCTACGCAGGTCGGGTCCGGGCTGGTCGGCGCGTGCTACGTGCTGGACGAGCCCACGATCGGGCTCCACCAACGCGACAACGACCGGCTCATCCGCACGCTGCGCCACCTGACCGACATCGGCAACACCGTCCTCGTCGTCGAGCACGACGAGGACATGATCCGCGCCGCCGACCACATCGTGGACATCGGGCCGGGCCCGGGCGTGCACGGCGGGCGCGTCGTTGCGCAGGGCACCGTCGCCCAGATCTGCAAGCAGAAGGACTCGCTCACCGGGCAGTACCTGTCGGGCAAACGCAAGATCGAGGTGCCCGCGACGCGGCGCACGCTGAATCAGAAACGCGCCGTCACGATCAAGGGTGCCAAGGAGAACAACCTCAAGAGCGTGGACGTCGCGTTCCCGCTCGATGGCATCGTGTGCGTCACGGGCGTCTCGGGGAGCGGCAAATCGACGCTCGTCAACGAGATCCTGCTCAAGGCTGTGCGCAAGGAATTGCTGGGCAGCCGCGACAAACCCGGTGCGCACGCGCGCATCACGGGGCTGAGCAAGATCGACCGCGTGATCGAGGTGGACCAGTCACCCATCGGGCGCACGCCCCGCTCCAACCCCGCGACGTACACGGGCATCTTCGACGAGATCCGCAAGATCTACACCTCGACCAGGGAAGCCAAGATCCGCGGCTACAAGCCCGGGCGGTTCAGCTTCAACGTCTCGGCGCAGGCCGGCGGCGGGCGCTGCGAGGCGTGCCAGGGCCAGGGGCTCAAGAAGATCGAGATGCACTTCCTGCCCGATGTATTCGTCGAGTGCGAGGTCTGCCGGGGCAAGCGGTACAACCGCGAGACGCTGGAGGTCACGTACCGCGACAAGAACATCGCCGACGTCCTGGCGCTGACGGTCGAGGACGCGTGCGGCTTCTTCGAGAACCACCCCAAGATCCTGCGGTTCGTCGAGTGCCTGCGCGATGTCGGGCTCGACTACATCACGCTGGGCCAGCCCTCGACCACGCTCTCGGGGGGCGAGGCGCAGCGCGTCAAGCTCGCCACCGAACTGGGCAAGGGCGTGCGATACGACGGCACGCAGTCGAGCGAGCACACGCTCTACATCCTCGACGAGCCGACGACGGGCCTTCACTTCGAGGACATCCGCAAGCTGATCGAGGTCCTGGGCAGGCTCGCCGACACGGGCAACACGCTGGTCGTCATCGAGCACAACCTCGACGTGATCAAGTGCGCCGACTGGATCATCGACCTCGGCCCCGAGGGCGGGGATCTTGGCGGCTCGCTCGTCGCGACGGGCACGCCGGAGGATGTGGCCAGGAACAAGGCGAGCCATACTGGGATGTATCTGAAGGGGATGCTGAACTAATTTTGGTGATGCAACTCTGCCACACTCTTTGACCCATACCAACCGTGCAGCGTCCAATCCCCTTCAAGTGATCCCGTGACTTTCTTCGCGGCTTCCTCGTTCTCAGCATCAAGCCAGAGGAGGATCTCGTCGGACTCGTCCTCGCCTGAGCCGTGGAGGCGGGCGGCGATGAGGACGCCCTCGGCTTTGCCCGCTTTTTCGTACAGCTCCACATCGAACGGGGCCGTGGCGAGCGTGTACGCGCGGGCGTTGGCGCCGGGGGGCGGGTTCTCGCCGAGCTTGGCGATCGCGGCCCGGTCGAGTTCGAGCAGTGCCGTCAGGGGCTCGTCGGTGGTCATCACGAACGCGGTCATGACGAAGACGCCCATCTCGACCGTGGGGTCGGTGTTGGCGAGCGCGAGCCCCCTGTCGCGGTCGGTCTCGTCGAAGACGAACAGGCCCCGGTGGTTCGGGTCGGACTTGGGCTCGCCCAGCGGGCCGGCGATGAGCAGATCGCCCGTTTCTGACATGCGGCGCATGTTCCCGAAGTGCCCGCTGAAGGCTTCCTGACGATCTTCGGGCGTCAGGTCTGTCCGCTCGCCCGTCGTGATGAAAACAAAGACATAGTCGCGGGGCTCGGGTTCGCTGGTCCCTTGAGCCATGGCGGGGCCTCCGAGGACGACGAGGAGCGACGACAGAACGATCCGTGCGAGTGTCATGGTCAGAGTCTACAAAGCCGCAAGCGGATGCGGGCGCGTATTCTGAGGTCATGCCCGCCAACATCATCTCATCCCGTGTTGCATCGATCCGGACCAGCGGCGACCCGCAGCTCCTGGCACGCCTGCCCTCGGGCTACGCGATCCTCAACGATCACCAGCCAGAACCCATCGCGGGGTGCTGTGTGCTTCTGCCCGATCCGGTTGTGCCCAGCATCAACGATCTGGATGCAGACACACGGGCAGCATTCATGGCGGACTTTCTGCTGCTGGGTGACGCGGTGCTCGCGGCAACGGGCGCCGAGCGGATCAACTACCTGATCCTGTGCAACATGGCGCCCCTGCTTCACGCGCACGTCATCCCTCGGTTTGCGCGCGAGGACGCCCAGAAGCGGAAGCTTGGGCCGTTCGAGGCGTACGACTTCGGCGCATCGCCCCGCTGCGAGGCGAGCGCTGCGCACGCGGGGCTCAAAGAGCGCATCGCTGCGCATCTGCGCCGGTTGATGGAGTCTGAGATTCCGAGGCGAGGCTAGTGCCAGGAACCCGCGCGGAGGCGGGCATCGAGGTCGGGCATCCAGCGCCTGGCGGTCGAGGCATCGAACGCGGCGGGGAGCGGATTGGGGACCTGCGCCTCCGGGTCTGGGCTCATCAGGCACTCGATCAGGCTGATGGTGACCTGCTCGGGCGGACGCGTGCCGCCCGACCAGTACTCGTAATCCTGAAAGCTCAGCTGGACGGTCACGGTTGCCGGCGTTCCGCTTCCCGTGTCGATCTTGACCTGGTGGGACCAGCCTCGGGCGGTGTCTTCTTCGAGAGTCACGCGGATGGTGGTCATGAGGGTGCCCCCGCACGCCACCGGAGGGTCCGGGGGCGGTAGCATCTGACGGGCGGGGTCCGCCCGCATCTCCAGGGGATCTGCTCCACAATGACTTTCCTGCTCGAAACCATCCGCCTTGGGCTCTCCAATCTGCGCCTGCACCTGCTCCGGTCGTTCCTGACCGCCCTTGGCATCATCATCGGCGTCTCGGCGGTCGTGACGATGGTTTCCATCGGAGAGGGCTCGAAAGCACAGGCTTTGATGCAGATCGAGCGCCTTGGGGCCCGGAACATCATCATACGCTCGCAGAAACCGCCCCAGGCGAACCAGCAGGGCCAGAGCAACCAGAGCTGGAGTTCCAAGTACGGCCTCACCCGATCGGATCTTGCGGTCATCGAGGAGATGTTCCCGCACGCGACGTCGATCGTGCCCCTCAAAGAGCTCGGCTCGCAGGTCATCCGGGGCGAGAAACGAAAGACGAGCCAGGCTTACGGCACGACCCCCGAGATGTACGAGGTCGCCCAGCTGAATATCGAACGCGGGCGCTACCTGACGCAGTCGGACCTGGATGCCCGCGCGATGGTGTGCGTGATCGGCTCGGAGATCGCCAAGGAGTTCTTCCATCTCGAAGACCCGATCGGTGAGACGCTCCGGATCGACGACAAGACGTTCAAAGTCGCGGGCGTGCTGGCGCCCATCGGCCTCTCAGGCGGCGCCGGCGCGGCGCTGGTCGGGCGCGATCTGAACCTGGACGTCCATATCCCGATGTCCACCGCTCGGGCAACCTTCGGTGACCTGGTCGTTCGCCAGGGATCGGGGTCGATGCAGGCCAACGAGGTCGAGGTCGCCGAGATCTACGTTCAGAGCAGCAGCCGGGAGGACGTGCTGACGGATGCGGACATCATGCGCCGGACGATCGCGGTGCGTCACCCCAAAATGGAAGACATCGGGCTGATCGTGCCCTACGAGCTGCTCGAGGAAGCCCGGCGCCAAGCGCTGACCTGGACCGTGACGCTGAGCGCGATCGCGGGGATCTCGCTGCTCGTGGGCGGCATCGGGATCATGAACATCATGCTGGCCAACGTCACCGAGCGCACACGCGAGATCGGGATCAGACGCTCGCTGGGCGCGACGCGCAAGCACATCGTGTGGCAGTTTCTGGTCGAGACGGGCGTGCTGAGCATGATCGGCGGGCTGGTCGGGATCGGCGTGGGTGTCGGGGGGAGCCTGCTGATCGAATGGGCTACGCCCCTGCTGCCTCAGGTCGCTGTGATCGGCAAGCTTGTGCCGCCCGACGTGCAGGCGCCGATCGAGCTGACGCCCTGGTCGATGGTGGTCGCGTTTACCGTGGCCTCGCTGACGGGGTTGATCTTCGGTCTGTACCCTGCGATCAAGGCCTCGAAGCAGGACCCGATCGTTGCGCTCCGGCATGATTAGGTATGAGGCACTGGGCACTGGGCACTAGGCACAAGTGAAAAGGCAAAAAAAGCACTGGGTTGTCATGCCCAGTGCTTCATTCCTAGTGCCTCGCCTTTACTCGCCCAGCAGTTCGGCGACCTCATCATCGACAGGGTTTACGGAGCGTTTGTCGCGCTGCTTGCCCTTCTTGGTCTTCTCTGCGGCTTCCTGAGCCTCTTGAGCTTCCTGCTCGGCGATCTCTTCGGGTGTCATGGGGTCTTCGTCCTCGTCGGCCTCGAGCGCCTGGCGGGCGTCGAGTTCGGCGATCTGGGCGTCGAGCTTGGCCTGAGCCTCGGCTTCTTCTTCCGCGGCGGCCGCTCGCTCCAGCTTGCGACGCGCGGATTCGACCCGGGGCTTGTCGGGGGCCAGGAGCATCGTGAACTGGCGCCCAAAGGGGCGCGGGGGCTGCTCGAGCTTGCAGATGTCCTCGACGGCGTCGAAGAACATCTTCATGTTCGCGAGCCCGAGGTCCTTGTGCGCGAACTCACGCCCCTTGAACCGCTGGATCACCTGGACCTTGTGCCCGTCCATGAGGAAGCGGCGCGCCTGGTTGGAACGGATCTCGAGGTCGTGCTTGTCGATCTTGATGGACCGGCCAAGCCTGATCTCCTTGAGTTCGCTGCCTTTGGTGGAGGGCTGCTTCTTTTTGGAGAGGTCGTACTTGTACTTGCCGTAGTCCATGATCTTGCAGACCGGCGGACGCCCGTCGGGCACGATCTCGACGAGATCGAGCCCGGCCTCCTCGGCCATGCGAAGAGCCTGGTGTGTCTCGACGACGCCGAGCTGTTCGTTTTCCTGCCCGATCAGCCTGATGGGCGTGATGCGGATCAGGTGGTTGACGCGTGTCCGCTTGACGGGGCCGGTATCTCGGAAGAATGTTCTGCGAGCGATGAGTCCTACTCCAATTGGGCCGCTTGCTTTCCAACGCTCCGGGTCTTGGCGGCCGACCGACCCGAGAGCACTTCTTTCAGATTGATTCCAATTTATGATTCACATCCGCACCGTGGCAAACACGGCAGCGACGCACCGAGCGGGCGCCACGGACTCTGCATCGACATGTGCGGAGGACGGGATCATGAAGAACTGGGCGCAGCGCCAGAGGCGACGCCAAGGGCGGCAAGCAAGATAGGTCTTTGTTCGGACATTCTCCCGGTCATCGGTCTAAGCCTAAGCCCTTGGCCAGCCTCCGACAAGAGTGTTCCGACATGGAGCGCCCGGATCGTCAATTTGCGATCAGGATGATGTTAAAGAGCAGGCTCATCAGCGCCACGCAGAGGGTGATGATGAAAGCGGTCATGAGCCAGGGCCTGACGTCCTGAGGCCTGGACTGGTCGATCGGGATCTCCGAAACAGCCTGTGCCTCGGCGGCTGCGACGGCTGCCAGATCCGCCTCGCCCAGGATGTCCCTGTGGGCCAGGGGGGGCTGCTCGCCCTTGTGGACCGCCCGGAGGTCGATGAGCAGGTCCTTGCAGTTCTGGTACCGCTTGGTTGGGTCCTTGGCCATCATCATCTCGATGATCTCGGACACGCCGGCGGAGAGCTTCGGGTTGACGTGGTCGGGCGGGACAAGCTCGGCTTTGAGGTGCTTGTGCATGACGGCCGAGGGGTTTTTGCCCTCAAAGGGCACGGCTCCGGTCACCATGTGATAGAACGTCGCGCCCAGCGAGTAGATGTCGGCGGGCGGACCGATCTGGCGTTCGCCCCGGATCTGCTCGGGGGAGATGTAGTACGGGGTGCCAAACGCCTTGCCCGCCTCGGCCTCGGCGGCTTCTTTGTCGGAGACCGCGCGGGCCAGGCCCATGTCGGCGAGCTTGACCACGCTTTCCTTGGTGATCATCACGTTTTTGGGCTTCACGTCGCGGTGGATCAGCCCCTTGTCGTGGGCGTGGAGCAGGGCCTCGGCGACCTGCATGACGACCTCGACCGCGTCTTTCTCCGCGAACCGCTTCTGTTTGGTGATGTCGTCGTAGACCGTGCGCCCATCGACGTACTCCATCACGAAGTAGTGGAATTCACCGGCTTTACCGACGTCGAAGGCCTGAACAATGTTCGGGTGATTCAGCGAGGCCGCGGCCCGCCCCTCGGCGTAGAAGCGCTCGATGAACTGGGGGTTGTCGCTGAACTTGCGGGGAAGAACTTTGATGGCAACGGTGCGATCGAGGCTCAGCTGGTTGGCCTTGAAGACGGTCGCCATCGCGCCGGCGCCGAGCTTGCCCAGAATCCGGAATCCGGGGATCTTCTGCCCGGAGCGCTCCGCCTCGATGATCCGGCGGAGCCTGGCGATCTGGCGCTGGGTCACGTACTGGTTGTCGACCAGGATCTGTACGAGCGAGGCCTGGTTGGCGTCGGTGCGGACCTCCTTGGCCTGCTCGAGGCAGTGCTGGACCTCATCCTCGGTCGCGAGCCCCTGGTCGATGACCAGGCGCCCGACGAGGGTATCGATGTTGGTGTTGCCCTTGGCCGCCTCGTGGATGGCTTCCTCGGCCTCGGCCACGGTGGGCGCGGGGACGGGTCGGGTTTTACCCGAGGGGTCCTTCATGGGGGACGTGTCTTCGAGGTTGCCGTGTCGTGATGGTGCCATCGAATTCCGGTGCGCGAAGGTGCCCCAAGCGGTTGCCCACGCTACCGCGATTGCGTGGGGCTGTCAAAGCTTAGTCCGGATGAGAGCCCCGATCGGATCCATTGTATCTGGGCTCTATACTGCTGCCCAAATCGAAAGGCCGCCAGCTCAGCCATGCTCGTCACCGAATCCAGACCGAGAAACCTTCGGTGGTTCCACGCTGGGCCTCTTCTCTACGGCGACTGGGGCACGAGCCGCCTGTACGTGCTGGGTCTGGCCTTTCTCTACACGGCTCATGCGAGTGTCGTCTATCTGGCGGCGATCGGCCTCTTGATGATCGCTGTCAGCTGGGCGTACACGATCGTGTGCAAATCCTTTCCAGACGGCGGCGGCGTCTACACCGCTGCGCGCCAGCTGAGCCCGACGCTCTCGGTGATCGGTTCAACGCTCCTGCTCTCGGGCTACATCATGACCGCGGCGATCAGCGTCGTGGAGGCGTTCCACTATTTCGGCACGCCTCACTGGTTGACGGTCCCGCTCTCGCTCGTCACGCTCGGGTTCGTCGGATTCCTCAACTGGTTCGGCGCCAGAGCGGCTGGGCGATTCGCACTCATCGTCGCGTTTGCAGCGCTCGGTGTTTCAGCGGCGATGGCCCTGCTGAGCCTCCCCTTCTTCATCAGGGGCTTCGACACCATCGAGTTCAAGTTCATCCGCGAGAGCAACCCGGGAGAGATCTGGATCGCGTTTACGGGCATCTGCCTGGCGCTGGCCGGGGTTGAGGCGGTCGCCAACATGACCGGGCTCATGAACCACCCGGTCGAGAAAACGGCCAAGCGAACGATCTGGCCCGTCACGATCGAGGTCGTCGCGCTGAACATGTTCTTCGGGCTGGCGCTGGCGGGGCTGAGCTACACGGTTGATGGAAAGTCGCTGGCCGAATCGCACATCCCGCACGTTCAGAAGCTGGAGATGTACGAGGCCCAGGTCGAATCGGGCGAGATGCTCCCGGCGAAGTTCGAAGAGGTCGAGAAAGAAGTCGAGAAGTACACCAACGCGTCGATGCGCGTGATCGCCACAGAGGGCGGGAGAAAGTTCTTCGGCGAGTCTGCGGGCAAGATGGCGGGCAATGTCGCGGGGATCGCGTTCGGGCTGCTGCTGCTGAGCGCAACGAATACCGCGATCATGGCGATGGTCTCGGTGCTCTATGCGATGGCGCAGGACCGGGAGCTGCCCCAGAAGCTGACCAAGCTCAACTACTCGGGCGTGCCCTGGGTGGGGCTGCTGTTCTCGCTGGCGATCCCTGCGGGCGTCTTGATCATCGAGCAGGACGTGACGGTCCTTGCCAAGCTCTACGTGCTGGGTGTCTGCGGCGCGATCACGGTGACGATGAGCTCGGTCGCGCTCAACAAAGAACTCAAGATCACCAGGGGTCGGCGGATCGGCATCGGCGCCATCGGCGCTCTCCTGCTGGCGGTCACCGTGACCATCGGCGTCACGCAGTGGGTCTCGACCGCCTTCAGCGGCGGGCTTGTCGCGGTTGCCCTGGGCTCGCGCTGGCTGATGGCCAAGCAGAAATCCAGGGTCGTCGAGCCCCTCGAAACGCCTGACAACGGCTGGCTTGCCGAGCTCGAGAAGCCCACGATCAAGATCGACGCGAGCAAGCCCGCGATCATGCTCGCGGCAAGGGGGCGCAACCAGTCCGAGTTTGCGGTCGATCTCGCCAAGCGGCGCGGAGCAACGCTGTACGCGATCTTTGTCCGCTCGCTGCGCGTGATGGACATGGTCCCGGGCCGGGTGCCCGACGTGGCCCATGACCCGCAGGCGCAGGAGGCTCTTGGCACAACGGCTGTTCTGGCCAGCGAAGCGGGCGTGCCATTCGTCCCGATCTATGTCACGAGCCCGGAGATCACCGAGGAGATCCTCGACTACACCGTCACGCACGGCTGCGACACGCTGATCATGGGTAAGACGCAGCGCTCGTTCTTCGCTCGCAAGCTGGACGTGGACGTTGTCGGGAAGGTCGCGTCGCTGCTGCCCGAGAGCGTGGCGCTGATTACGCGGTCGGCGACCACGCCGCACGTCGCCGGCAAGGGCTGATCGCACCTACGCTCCATCGATGCCCGAAACCGATCTGACGACACAGAACGACTCGCCTCTGCTGACGGGCCTGACCGACGCGCAGCGCCGGGCCACGACGGCGCTCGAGGGGCCGGTGCTGGTGCTCGCCGCCGCGGGTTCCGGCAAGACACGGGTCATCACGCGCCGGATCGCGTACCTGCTCGAGCAGGGCGTGCCCGCGTGGTCGGTTCTGGCGCTGACCTTTACGAACAAGGCCGCGGCTGAGATGCGCGAGCGCATCGATGCGGTGCTGGCTTCCCCCGGCGGCGATGGGCGATACGCCCGCGGGCTGGTGGTCACGACCTTTCACAGCCTGTGCGCCCGTCTGTTGCGACGCTACGCCGAGGTCATCGGTCTCAAGCCCGACTATTCGATCTATGACTCCGCGGATCAGCTCTCGCTCGTCAAACGTCTGATCGGGGAGCTGGACCTCTCGACGAGCAACTTCCCGCCCCGCTCGGTGCTCAGCGTGATCAGCAACGCCAAGAACGAGCTCGTCGACGCGGAGATGTTCGCGGCATCGGCGATGGACTTCTCGACGAAGAACATCGCCAAGATCTACACCGCGTACCAGAAGGGGCTCAAGAAAGCCGGCGCTGTGGACTTCGATGATCTGCTCGTGCTAACCGCCAAGCTCCTCCGCCATCACGCTGACGTGCGGCGCGAGTGCCAGGACCGCTGGCAGTGGATGCTGATCGACGAGTACCAGGATACGAACCGCGCGCAGTTTGAGATCGCCTCGTTGCTGGCGGGAACAAAGGAAGAACGCGGCGCCGCTCCCAACATCTTCGTGGTGGGCGATCCGGACCAGGCGATCTACGGCTGGCGCGGCGCGGACATCTCCAACATCCTCGACTTCGAGGAGCGCTTCGCGGGCGCCAGAGTCATCCCGCTTGGCGAGAACTTCCGCTCGACCGCGCCGATCCTGAGCGTCGCAGACACGCTGGTCCGCAACAACAAGCAGCGCAAGCACAAGGATCTGTTTACGAAGCGCCCGGGCGGCGAACGCGTGAACGTCACGCTCTGCCGCGACGAGCGTCACGAGGCCGAGATCGTCACGGACTGGATGAGAGACCTGATCCAGGCGAGCGCGGACCGCGACAGGCCGCTCAGCTGGAACGACTGCGCGGTGTTCTACCGCACCAACGCGCTCTCTCGCGTGGTCGAGGACCAGCTGAGGCGGGCGCAGATTCCCTACGTCGTCGTCCGGGGCACCGCGTTCTACCAGCGCGAGGAGATCAAGACCGCGCTGGCCTACCTGCGCGTCGTGGCCAACTCCGACGATGACGTCTCGCTCCTGCGCGTGATCAACACCCCGACGCGCGGCATCGGCAAGGCGGCGCTCACCCTCGTGCAGACCTACGCGGCCGACCGCGGGCTCACATTCTTTGCGGCTCTGCGTGACGCGGAAACCATCCCCGCGCTCTCGCCAAGGGCCCGCAACTCGATCAAACAGTTCGTCGAGACGGTCGACCACTGGAACGGCGCGGGCAGCTTCATGGGCGCCAGCGTCGCCGGTTCTCTGCGGGACCTTGCCGAGCGGGTGATCACAGAGTCGGGGCTCGAATCGCACTACAAGGCGCAGGCGGCCAAAAACGAGGCCGACGAGGATCGCCTGGACAACCTCGCCGAGCTGGTCTCGTCCGCGGCGGAATTCGAGGAGAACTACGACCCCGCAGACGACCCGATGCAGTTCGACGCGGCGATCGCGGGCGGGGCATCTTCGGACCCGCCCATGCTGTCCCTGCTCCGGGCGTACCTGGAATCCGTTGCGCTGGTCGCGGACGCGGACGCAGCGGACCCCGACACGGGGGCGGTCACGCTGATGACACTCCACGCGGCCAAGGGCCTGGAATTCCCGATCGTTTCGATGATCGGGCTCGAGGAGAACATCCTCCCACACTCGCGGGCGCACGCATCGGACCACGAGTTGGAAGAAGAGCGTCGGCTGTGTTTCGTGGGCATCACGCGCGCGATGGAGCACCTGCACATGACAGCCGCCAAGTACCGCACGGTCCGCGGCATCTCGGAACGCACGATCCCGAGCCGATTCATCGACGAACTCGGGAGCGAGCACGTGCACCTGCTCGATCGCTCCGATTCGCTCGGGGGATTCGGGACCGGCTCGGGCACGGGCGAGAGCTGGGACGAGCAGGATCAGCGCCCTCAACCGATGCGGACCTACGACTCGGCGCGCCAGGTCCAGCGGGCCGATGAGGGCAACCGCATGGCCTCGGGGCTCGGCGAGGGCGTCATGGTGCGTCACCCGCGGTTCGGTGTGGGCAAGGTCATCACTGTCTCGGGCGGCGCCAACGCGAGAGCGAAGATCGAGTTCCGCACGGTGGGCGTCAAAACGCTCGTGCTCGAGTACGCCAGGCTCGAGCCGCTGGATTAGCCCGAGGCCTTGGCGACAGCGCTGACGAAAGCGCCAAGAGCTCTCTCGGATTGCAGCAGGAAGAGCGAGGGCTCGATCAGCTCGAACTCGGAGACGAGGCGCTCCCCGCTCGGGCCGAGCATCGTGTCCAGCCTTGCGTACATGAGCGGCTCGTCGATGATCCCAAGCGCCCGGTCCATCATCTCCAGTTCGTCGCTTGTCACGCGTCTGGCATCGGAGACGTGCTCGTCCTGATCGTGGAATCGGGGCGATTTCTCGATCGCGTGCGTGCAGGTGCCATCGATCCAGATGACCGCCCGCTCGCCGCCGGTCTCGACGCTTGGGAGGTAGGGCTGGATCATCATGTCACGGGTCTGGGTGTGATGGCGCAGGAATGAATCGGCCTCGCCAGACGCCGCCGAGCGGAAGCGCCTCGTGTTGGCGCTGCCTGCCGAGACGCAGGGCTTGACGACGATGTCGGCCCAGTCATTGCCAGCCAGTGCCTCGACCAACGGCAATGTCGCGCCTTGATCGACGAACACCGTCGGCACGACGGGCAGGCCCGCGTTCTTCAGGTCGGTCAGGTAGCGCTTGTGGATATTCCAGCGCACGACCTTGGCCTGGTTTCGGAGCACCGTTTGCCGCTCGGCCCGGTCGACCCAGAGCATGAAGCGATCGGGATCGCAGTGGTAGTCCCAGCAGGACCGGAGCACGCAGTGGTCGAAGGCCGACGGATCGGCGCCACCCCCGTTCCAAGGCAACAGAGCCGCATCCATACCCGCCTTGCGCAACGCGCCGAGCATGAGCTCCTGATCCACATCCGGCTCGGGCAGCTCCCGGCAGGTCACGATGCCGACGCGCCTACTCATGCAGGTCCGATGCCCCGGTAGAGCTGCTGCACGCGCTCGGCCTGCTGGCGGCGCACGGACTCGAGCACGAGCCTTGGCACACGGAACGACTGTTCCTGCGAGGTGACATTCGAGCAGTGCTCGTTCAGGCACGCGTACAGGAACTTGAACGCGTCGCGGGGCTGGTGCATCTGCTCGAGCGCATCGACCAGGTCCTGCCTCGTGACGTCCTCTGCGAACAGATCGAGCAGCGCCACGGGTTTGGCGCCTTCGCTCAGACACGCCGAGAGCCTCGCCTCGCAGAGGTCGTAGAGCGTGGGGCCCGACCACACCAGTCGCTCGACGAGGTTCTGCTTGTCCAGCCGGGCTTCCTGGAAGAAGCTGGCCGATTCCTTGTAGAGCGCGTGGCGCAGCTCGATAGGCAGGAGCATCTTGATGCCCAACCCGTCCTGCTGGAGGAATTTGTTGTTGAACATGGGCCAGACGACCGCCCGCATCCGGCTCGCGTCGCCGTTGATCAGCGTGGGCTCGTCGACCCGGTCGATCACAACGATCACGGAGTGGTAACCAAAGCCCGCGATCGCCTGGCGGAATTTGGCGAGCAGTGCGTAGCGGGTATCGTCGGAATCGTTCGTTGGCAGCACGCCGCTCTTGGTGACCGCCTTGTCGATCTGCCGGAGCGACTGGATATAGCCGAGGTCCGAGCGCGTCGAGCCGCGGATCTGCCGGCGGATGCGCCGAGAGAGGCGCTTCATTGCGACGGTGTCCCAGACGAATCGCTTGAGGAGGAATGCAAACCAGACGAGGACCGAGCCAAAGAAGAGCGATTGCCAGAAGACACTCTGGACGTCGCCCTTGAGCAGGATGAACGCGACGAGCACCCCCGCGGGCAGGAGCCAGCCCGCGTACGCGAGTGAGCTCCAGAGCATCACGGGCAGTGGCATCCGCAGGCGGAGGGCTCTGCGGAGCTTTGCGGTGCGCTCGTGCGCGCGGTCGGGGCGGTCGTAGAGCGCCTGGAGCAACAAGAGGTCCTTGCGGCTGGTCGCATCGAGCGCTCTTGCGGTGCGCCGGACGTGCTCGCCGAGGTCCATCGATCGCCCGGAGGCGGTCTCACCGATGATCGCATCGATCACACCCGGCACGCTGCGCATCAGGATGCCATCGATGTGGTCGACCAGGCGGATACGGTTGAAACATTCCTGGATGTCCCCGCCGCCGAAGCGTTGGTGGAACTGGTCGAGGATGGTGTTGAGCTCGTCGTACGCCACGAGCATGACCTTGCGCTCGGGGTTGGCCTTGTTGTGCTCGTTGACACGCCTTGCGATCTGGATTCGGATCGCGGTTTTGCCCGAGCCCTTCTCACCGAAAACGATCGAGGTGGACGGGTACTCGAGGCGCCCGATGATTTTCTCGAAGTCCGAGTGGGCCGCGCGGGGCCTGCCCGAGGCATCAAGCTGCGAGAGCCGGCTAAAGACCGCGTCCTGGCGGGCTTCCTCGCCCCGGAACGGGTTCTCAATGATGGACCAATGGTCGAAGAACTGCTGCAGATTCATGCGGCGTTCGCCTCCGTCTCAGGCCCGCTGTTCAACTGAAGCGTACTCAGTGCGCGACGCGCGTGCCGAGCAGGGGCTCGATCCTGGACAAGGCCATCGCCAAGGTCGCTGCGTCCTTGGCCTCGGCGTTCAAACGCAGCAGCGGCTCGGTGTTGCTCTTTCGGATATTGCACCACCAGCCCTCGCGGTCGAAGCAGTCGAGCGTGACGCCGTCGAGCTCCTCGATGTCGGCGTCGACGTCTGAGCCCGGGCCGAGTTCCTCGATGACGTTGGCCAGGGCCTCGTCCTTGTTCTCGTTCTCGAAGTTGATCTCGCCCGACTGCGCGTACCGCGCGACAGGAGCGACGAGCTGGCTCAGCTTCTTGCCGCTCTGGGCCAGCTGCGAGAGCAGCGAGCACATCGCGATCGCGCCCGAGTCTGCGTTGAAGTTGTCGCGGAAGTAGAAGTGCCCCGAGAGCTCGCCGCCAAAGATCCCCTTCGTCTCGGCCAGCTCCTGCTTCATGAACACATGCCCAACGCGCCCCTTGATCGGCTCGCCCCCGGCCTTGAGGATCTCTTCCTCGACAGCCTTGCTCGAACGCAGGTCGTACACCACCGCGGCGCCCGGCGCCTGCTCAAGAAAGAACGGAGCCATCACCGCGGTCAGGTGGTCGCACCCGACGATCTGGCCCTTCTCGTCCACGGCTACGCAGCGATCCGCGTCGCCGTCGTAGCAGAAACCGACGTCCGCGCCGTGCTCGACGACCGCGGCCTGGAGCTGGGCGACGTTGGACGCGACCAGCGGGTTGGGCTCGTGGACGAATTCGCCCTTGGAGTTGTCGAAGTTCAGCTCGACAATCTCGAGCCCCTCGACGTTCTCGCCCTTTTTCCCGAAGATTTTGGGGATCATCGTGCCGGCCATCCCGTTGGAGGCGTCGATGACAATTTTCAGTTTCTTGCCGCCAAGGTTGAGAAAGCTGAGCACGTGCTTGGCGTACGGGCCCCAGAGGTCGCGAGGGTCGGACTTGCCGGCGCCGGCGGGGGGGACCGCTGCTGCGCCGGTGCGATCGACCATCGCCGCGTGCTTGCGGATGAGTGCCAGGCCCGTCTCTTCGCCCGCGGGCTTGGCCTTGCGCTTGGAGATCTTAAAGCCGTTGTACTGGGGCGGGTTGTGACTCGCGGTCACCATGACCCCGCCTGCGCAGTCGAAGTAGTTGACCGCGAAGTAGATCATCGAGGTGTCGACCATGCCAAGATCGATGACCGAGCCGCCCTGGTCGGTGATGCCTTTGATCAGGCGCTCGGTCAGCGCCGGGCTCGAGAGGCGCATGTCGCGCCCGACAACGATGTTCTTCATCATGGGCGTGGTGTCGCCGTCGGCTTCGGCGTCGCCGAGCAGGAACTGGGACGAGCCGAAACCGATCTGCCAGGCCATCTGATCGGTCAGCAGATCGGGGTAGGTGCCGCGGATGTCGTACGCCTTGAAGACTCGCCCGAGCATGCAGATTCCTCCGGTTGACCCTCGCCAGAATTCAGAGATGAGGGACGCAGAGCGTAGCGCACACGCCCGGAATTATCTTATTTGAAAGGTCTTTGTTTGTATAATCAAGGTTCGAGAGTTCAGAAAGGCAGATCGTCCGGCTCGAACCTCTGAGTGTGGCGCTTCTCCGGGGTCTTTTTCGGAGCTGGCTGCGAGCCGAACAGGGGCTTGGCCCCGTCGATCCGGACGGGCCTGACGCCGTCGGGCAGCGCCGCCAAGAAGTGCTTGCCGTACCCGGAAGTAAGGAGCCTGGGATCGAGCACGACGACTCGCCCACGGTCGCCCTTGCTGCGGATGAGCCGACCGAACCCCTGCTTGAACCGGATGATCGCGCGGGGCAGCGACTCCTCGCGGAAGGCATCGCGTCCGAGTTCCTTGATCCGTTCCAGGCGCGCCTCAGTCAACGGGCGCCCGGGCGGATCGAAGGGCAGTCTCGCGATGATCACGTTGCGGAGCGAGTCGCCCCGCACATCCACGCCCTGCCAGAAGCTCGCGGCTCCCAGCAGCACCGAGCGCGGGTCCTGCCTGAATCGCTCGAGCAGCTGCGTGCGCGAGCCATCTCTCCCCTGCACCAAGAGGGGCATGTCCAGTTCGAGCAGCTCTGGTCGCAGCGTATCAGCGACGGCGTAGAGCGAGGCGAAGCTCGTAAAGAGCACGAACGCGCCGCCTTCGGTCTGCTCCAGGTGCGTCAGGATCCGGCGCGAGAGCTCGGTGTTGTAATCGTTTGTCTGCGAGCTCTGGCGCTCGTTGGGCGCGGTGTAGGTCGGGCTTGGCATCGTGGTGTCGATGTAGAGCTCGACCTGCGATGCGTGGTCAAACGGGCTCCCGACCTGCAGGACGCTTGCGCCCTCGCAACCGAGGCGTTCGATGATGTGGGCGAACGCCAGCTCGGCTCGCTCGCTCGGTTCGTTCTCGGATACGCCCCGCGTCGTGAGCGTGGCGCTGGTCATCGTGACGGATTTCGGGCCAACGGGCTCGCCTTCATCGTCGGTTCCGCGGAAGATCGCCTCGCGCAGGATGGGCCCCACTTCCACGGGCGAGCACGCGAACGTGACGCTCGGCGACCGCCTGGCGAGCGACCGCGAGACCTCGATCCAGTACGCGCATCCCTTCAGTGTCTGCTCGACCAACGCGTGCGCCGACTCGGCGATATCGCTGGCTCGCTCGGCGTACGAGTTGAGCTCGAACTTGTCCGCCTCGTTGAGGCACACGTCGCGCAGCAGTCGAAGACGCGTTGCAAGCTGGCTGAAGATCGGCGAGAGCACGTTGTCAACGACCCCCGCCTCGCGGACACGACCACCCGAGCCGCGGTTGCTGTCGTGCCAGAAGATGACCGACTCAAAGAACGCGCCGCTCGCATCGCGAGCCTCGGCGACCGCGTAGATCGCCTTCTGCACCGGCTCCGTGTCGCTCGTCAGCAGACTCAGCTGAGGCAGGAACCCCTTGGCTCCGCGCTCGATGTACAGGAGCGAGAGCAGGTGGTTCACACGTCCCTCGGTGAGCGAGACCCCGAAGTGCTCGCTCGCGACGTCCTCGACCATGTGCGCCTCGTCGAGGATCACGTGGTCGTACCTGGGCAGGAACCCGACCCCGCGTGTGCGGAGCGCCAGGTCGCTGAAGAAAAGCGCGTGGTTGCAGACGAGCAGGTTCGATCGCTCCATTTTCCGACGGGCTTTCTGGTAGAAGCAGATGTCGTAGTTGTGGCATCGCCGCCCCATGCAGTTGGCCGAGTCGGAGCGGACATGATCCCAGACACCCGGGCGGTCGAGCTGGGGCAGACTCGTGAGCGTGCCGTCACGAGTCTGGCGCGCCCAGTCCTCGATCGCGTGCAATGAGCCTCGCGCGACGCCATCCACAAAGAGCTTGTCCTGGCGTTTGCTGGCCTGCTCGAGCCGGCGCAGGCTCATGTAGTTGCCGCGCCCCTTGACGAGCGCGGGGCGGAGTGTCGCCATCGGGTCGTGCTCGGTCGGGCCCTCTGCGTCGGCCTCACCCAGCCCGAGAGCCCGCATGAGCATCGGGATGTCCTTGCGAACGATCTGCTCCTGCAGCGCGATGGTGTTGGTCGCCACGACCACCGTCTCGCCGAACTTCACGCAGCGTTCGATCGCGGGCAATAAGTAGGCGTAGCTCTTGCCCACACCCGTGCCCGCCTCGGCGAGAATCCTGCCGCCCCGGTCCATCGCATGAGCCACGGCCTTTGCCATCTGGATCTGCTCGGGTCGGGCCTCGTAGCCCTCGCCCAGCATCTCTGCGATGGGTCCTGAGGTCGAAAGTGCATCTTCTGGCGTCACCACGGGTTGAGTGTACGATGGGTACCCACACTGAAAGGGAGATTCTCTTGCGCCAATTCACCGCACTTAGCGTCCTGCTCTTCGCTCCGCTTGCTGCCGCTCAGCCCGATTCGATCTCGGTCACTTTCGATCCGAGCGTGCTGAGCGAGACCTACTCCGGACGCATCTATCTCGTGCTGGGCCCCAAGGAGAGCGAGCCGATCGGGCGGATGAACGCCTGGTTCAACCCGCCTCCGCTGGTCGCGTGGGATGTGCGGAACGTCAAGCCAGGCGAGCCGATCACGCTGGAAGGATTCGACCTGGCGCACGCACCCGAGAGCGTGGGCGAAACCTGGCGCACCGGCGAGTGGTCGGCCCAGGTCGTGGCGCGCGTCAACCCGGATTCTCCGAAACCGGGCGAGGGCGCGGGCGATCTGTTCTCGGCGCCGGCACTCGTCGATATGAGCCAGGCGGACGAGAACGGCATCATCGCCTCGTTCACGCTTGACCAGGGCGTCACTGCCCCGGCCTTCGAGGAAACCGAACGCACGTTTCTCATGACGATGCCAAGTGAGCTGCTCAGCGAGTTCCATCGCCGACCGGTAGAGATGCGCGCCTCAGTGACCGTGCCCGAATCCTGGCTGACCGATCCGGATCGCACCTACCCGGTGGTGTACTACGTCACGGGTTTCGGTGGCGACGAATCCGAAGTCCTGCGCTACCTGCAGGGCATGCCCCACAAGGAGCTGGTGGGCGACACGATCCTGGTCGGGCTCGACGCGACGAACTACTGGGGGCACTCGGTGTTCGCCGACAGCGCGGTGACCGGCCCGCGCGGCAAGGCGCTGACGACCGAGCTCATCCCGGCACTCGAAGCCAAGTACCGCGGGGCGCAGAACCCAGAGCATCGATACGTCACGGGCATCAGCTCGGGCGGCTGGGGGAGCCTCTGGCTTCAGGTCGAGTACCCGGAGGTCTTCGCTGGCACGTGGAGCCACGTGCCGGACCCGGTGGACTTCCATGCGTTCCAGACCGTGAACCTGTACGAGGACGGCGCGAACATGTACACCGACACCGAGGGCAACCCGAGGCCGCTCGGACGGCGCGGCGAGCAGGTCATGTTCTGGGCGAAGGACTTCATCGCCCGCGAGCGTGTGCTCGGGCCGGGCGGGCAGATCCGCTCGTTCGAAGCCGTATTCAGCCCGGCGCTCGACGACGGCACGCCCGCTCGGATCTTCGACCTCGACACCGGCGCGATCGACCCGCAGGTCGCCGAGGCATGGAAGCAGTACGACATCAACGCCAAGCTCGGACGCGAATGGGAAGAGATCGGGGACACACTCGCCGGCAAGCTGCATGTCTTTGGCGGCTCGATGGACAACTTCTATCTGGGCGAAGCGGTCGGCCTGCTCAAAGACTCGATGGAGCAGCTGGGCGCTGACGAAGAGATCGTCGTCATCGATGGCATGTCCCACACGTTCTACTGGGAGGGCGACAGGGACATGTGGGAGACGATCGCGGAGCGCTGGGAATCGACCGGGAAGTAATCAGTCTTTTTTGACACCCAGCGGCGAGCGCTTGGGCTCGCCATCGCGACGCGGATAGATCTTGGGTGTGCGCCGGGCTTTCTCCAGGATGACGATCCGCCCGGTTGGTGTTTCGATCACCCCGGTCGGGACGGCATGGAGCATGTGCAGCGCGGCCTTGGCTTCCTCGAGCTCTTCCTCTGCTTTCTGGCCCTTGACCAGAGCAACGACGCCGCCCTCACGAGCCAGAGGTACGCAGAGCTCCGCGGCGACAGCGATACGCCCGAGCGCCCGGGCCGTCACGAGATCGAACGAATCGCGCTGCTCGCCCGTGCTGAACGCGCCCAACTGCTCCGCTCGCCCGTTGATGACGGTGACGTTGGTCAGACCGAGTTCCTGCGCAAACATGCGGAGCAATTCGACCTTGCGACCGGTCGCTTCCAGCAGCGTAAACCTCGCGTCCGGGCAGACGATCGCCAGCGGGATCGCGGGGACGCCCCCGCCCGAACCGACGTCACACACAGCAAGGTGCTCGCCAGCAGGCTCGATCCCGGCGATCACGGGCAGGAGTGTCAGCGCGTCGAAGATGTGCTTCATCCACGCTTCGTTTGCGTCCTTGATCGCGGTGAGGTTGGTCGTCTCATTTGCTTTGTAGAGAAGTTCGAGGTAAGCGCCGAGCTTCTCAGGCTCGCCCGGCTCGAGTTCGATGCCGGCCTTGGCGCATTCGGCGTTGAAAGCTTCGGGGGGCGGGGTCATTGGGCGGTGTCCAGTTGTTCGCTTCGGATCATCGAGCTGTCGGGTCTACGGAATCCGACGTTCATCACCAGCCCGGTCATGAGCCAGCTAGTGAGCATACTCGACCCGCCGTAGCTGACGAAGGGCAGGGTGACCCCGATGATCGGGACGAGCCCGACGGTCATCCCGATATTGATGAGTGTCTGCGTGCCAACGAACGCGGTCAGCCCGACGATCAGCACGCGCCCGAACGGCTCTCGGCAGTGCCACGCGGTCAGCAGCGCCGAGACAGCCCAGGCCAGATACAGCAAGAGAACCAGCGCCCCGCCCAGGAGGCCAAACCGCAGGCAGATCACCGCAAACACCATGTCGTTGTGCGCCTCGGGCAGGCGGTTGTAGCGAACGAGCGCCCTGCTGCTCGCGTCGGAGTTGCCCGTGAGGCGTCCGGCGCCCACGAGGCGCTGGGCTGTGAAGCTCTGGAAGTTGATGTCCTGGGCGCCCTCGTCCGAGCCGCGGATCTGCTGCATGATCGCGACGATGCGCACCTTCTGGTGCGGGCGCAGGAGCGGCCACGACACGGGGGCGGCCGCGGTCGCGATCAGCACGATCAGCACCAGATGCCGAAGCCGAGCCCCGCCCACCAGCAGCATCGCAAAGAGGCTGGGCACGAAGAGCGACGCGGAGCCCAGATCGGGCTGGAGTGTGATCAGCCCGACAGGCACGGCGGCGATGAGCCCCGGCGCGACGAGCCCGCGCAGGCGGGTGTGCTCCCGACGGTAACGAAGGAACCCCGCGACCGTGAGCGCAAAGGCGATCTTGGTCACCTCCGCGGGCTGGAAATCGGCAAAGCCCATGTTGATCCAGCCGCGAGCGCCGTTGCGAGGCGTGACGATCGACTCGGGCACGATCGGAACAAGCAGAAAGACCAGAAGCCCGATGCACGCGATGTACGAGGGCCAGGCGATGAACCGCAGAAGCCGAAAGTGAGGCACAGCGATGAACATCGCGGCGCTCACGCCCACACCGAGGAATACCGCCTGGCGGATCGTGGTGCCCGATGGGCTGCGATCGATCGTGACGGCCTCTGCGATATCGATCGCGTAGAGCCCGATCAGCGAGAGCCCCAGCGAAGCGACGAGCGTGACCCAGCCCCAGTGGACCACGGACAGATTCTTGCGCAGATTGCCAGAGCCGCCGTAGCCCCCGCGGATGATCGACTCGATCAGTGCGAAATTCACAGGTATCCCTCTTGGACGAGGGCGCGGACGATCTGATTGGCGATCGGTCCGGAGACCCGCCCGCCCGAGCCGCCGTACTCGGCGACGACGGCGATGGCATACTTGGGTCGATCGCGTCCGCAGAGCAGGACGAACCACGAGTGGTCGCCCCGGCGGAGCAGGCGGTCCTTGTATCGCAATTCCGGCGCGGTCGCGGTGCCGGTCTTGCCCCAGACCTTGATCCCGGGCGTATCGAACATCTCGAAGATCTCACCCGAGGCGAGTGTGATGTGGTTCGCGGTGCCGTCGCGATCGTTGACGACCATGTCGAGGCCTTGGAGCGCTTCCTCGACGATGCTCCTGTCGAACCCAAGATCGATGGGCTCGGGCATGTCGCCCGCGATGAGCGAGGGCTTGAGGCGCACCCCGCCCCGCGCGAGCGTGGCAAACGCATCCGCAGCGTGCACGGGCGTCCACGCGACAGGGCCCTGCCCGATGCCCATCAGGATGGCTTCGCTCTCGCTCACGGAATCCGGGTTGTTGCCAAAGCCGAGCCAGCCGGCCAGCGTGTTGTCCAGCGGCAGGTCCAGGCTTTCGCCGACCCCGATCGAGCGGTAGAACTCAACGATGCCCTTTGGACCGAGGCGCTGCCCCAGTGTGTAGAAGTAGATGTTGCAGGACCCCTTGATGGCTTCGGCGCCCCCGAGTGTGTGCCCGAACTGCACGTCGTGCGTGGTGCCGAACTGCTTGTAGATCCAGCACCGGAGCATCTCGGGCTCGTGCGGGTAGAAGTGACCCGTGCAGGAGATGTGCTCGTCGAGGCCGACAACGCCCGCTGTGTGCGCACCGCACAGGACCAGCGCCTTGGCGATCGAGCCCGGTGGCAGGGGCATCGAAACGGCGCGGTTCGCCCAGGGGCGTCGCGTCGCGATGTACTCCTCGCGCTCAACCGGGTCCGAAGGCAGCAGCGCACCCGAGGGCGTCGAGACCATGGCCATGATCTCGCCGGTGTCGACATCGATGACGACCGCGGCGCAGTCGAGGGGGGTGCCCACGGGCATGACGAGCGGGCTGAGCTCGTCGTCCGGGTCCATGCGTTCTTTGTTGTTGTGCCAGGGCTGGACGCGCGCCAGGCCCAGCGCCGGATCGAGCAGCGCCTGGATGCGGGCCTGGAGCATGACGTCGATGGTGAGCGTGACGCTTTGCCCGAAGGTCCTCGGCTCGTCGATCGCGCCGGACTGATCGATGCGCTCGATCCGCAAACCTCGCAGGCCTCGCAGGGTGCTCTCGAGGTTGCGCTCCAGGCCCCGGCTGCCGATCATGTCGCCCGCAAAGTAGCGCCCGCGATCGACCGAGCCGCCCGGCGTGGTCAGCATCGAGCGATCCGAGAGCGTCTCAGAGATCTGGAGCTCCCGCTGACGCGCCTGGGCGTCTTCGAGGTACACCCGGCGGCGTACAGAACCAAGGATGTGCGAGGCGATGCCCGTGACGCGGATGGTTTCCTTGGCGTCGCTGGCCAGGGGCTTTGGCAGCAGGGATCGGTCGACGACGACGTCCATTTCCGTGAGCGGGTATTCACGCTCGCCCGAGTCCACGACGACCAGACCGGGCAGGTAGGGAATGGAATCGTCGTTCGGATCGGTCTGCCTCGCAAGCCGGCGCAGGCGAAAGCCGATCTCGTCGCTCACCTCGGGCACGATCACGCGCGGCGAGGACTCCTCGGCGATCCGTATGTCCGCGTTCTTCTCGATACGGCGCTCGGCTTCGACGGTGATCTCTTCGGCCAGCACGTGACGCAGCAGCTCCTCGGAGGATTGCAGGTCCGGGCGATCCAGCTGGTCGAGGCGCGAGGTCAGCTCTTCCTGGGTGATGCCCATGCTCTGCGCCAGTGCGCGGAGTTCCTGCTCGGCGCGCCGGTCACGGACAAAGCCCGCCATCGCGTCCACCTGTTCGCGGACTTCCATGCGTTTCAGGTCGACCTCGGCGCGGCTGCGCCCGGTTTCCTCCGCGAGCACGTTCCACATGCGATCGACCGCGGCCCGGTACACGGGCTTGGCTTCCTCGATGAGCCTGGTCCGCTGGTCGCGGCTCAGCTTGCTCCAGTCGGCGCCGCGCTCCCGCCTGGCCTTCGCAGCGGCCTGGCGCTCGACCCACTCGCCCGAGATCACCCGGTAGTCGACGGCGATATCGAAACTCGGGCGGTTGTGCGCCAGAACCCGACCCTTGCGGTCGACGATCTGGCCTCGCACCGTGGGCGACCAGCTCAGACGAACGAGGCGTTTCTGGGCGTCGGCCAGCAGTGCGTCGCCCTTGAGGATGGTCAGGCGGGCGGCCTGGGCACCAAGGACGGTCAGGCCAAGGGTCAGCAGCAGCACCACCAACGCCAGTCGGCGGGCGCTTGGGCTCTGGATCAGCTGGATGGGTCTCACGCTCCCGGTACTCCGTTACCGCGCCGGTGGCATGGTACGGGCGATCCGGGCGCGAGGCGGGATCAGGCCTTGTCGCGGGTGATCTGGGCGTAGGCGTTGTGGGAGTGGATCGATTCGAAGTTCTCCGAGTCGATGTCGTACCACGTGATCCGGTCGTCCGAGTCCAGAGAAAGGGCCAGATCGCGGATGATGTCCTCGACGAACTTGGGGTTGTCGTAGGCGGCCTCGGTCACGAACTTCTCATCGGGGCGCTTGAGCACCGCGTAGACAGGGGAACTGGCGGCGCCCTCGAGGATCTCGACGAGGTCCTCGATCCAGAGCGTGCCCTCGAACTTCACGCGGGCAGAGATCCGGCAGCGCTGGTTGTGGGCCCCGTACGCGGAGATCTCCTTGGAGCAAGGGCAGAGGCTGGTTGCCGGGGCGGCAACACCGATGATGAAGCTGGAGGTCTCGGGTGAGCCGTTGCGTTCGCACTCGAATGTGACCTCGTAGTCCATGAGGCCCTTCATGCCCGTGACCGGGGCGGGCTTGCTGATGAAGTAGGTGAACGAGGCCTCGAAGTGGGCGGTTTCCGCGTTGAGGCGATCGCGGATGGCCGCGGTGACCTCGGGGATGCGATCGGGTGTGAGTGGCTCGTTGTGGTGCTCGTTGAGCACCTCGAGGAACCGGCTCATGTGGGTGCCCTTCTGGTGGTGCGGGAGGGCGACGTACATGTTGATCTTGGCAACGGTCTGCTGCGTCTTCCCGTCGCGGGTTTTGAGAAGCATCGGGTAGGTGACATCTTTGACGCCCACCTTGTCGATGGCGACCTGGCGCTTGTCGCTGAGACCCTGGACATCGACGATTTTGTCGGCTTTGGGGGCGCTTGGCATTGTGATCATTCTCGTCCTTGGTTGGCGGCAAGTCCCGGATTCCAGGGTGCTCTGGCGGTACTAAGAGCCGGAGCAGCCTGAGTGTTCCCGGATTCGCCGAGGATCGCTCAGAGGATGTTAGGCGGTGGGATTTGTCGGCCCCGAACCGGGCCCACGGGTCTGCTGGACGACATTGTCCGTCCATGCCAGCCCGATCGGGATTCCCACGAGCGCCCCGGCCGCCCAGTCGAGCGGGAGGAGCCAGCCCAGCCTGAAAAGAGAGCGATCAAAGACGTCTGCAACGACATCGCCCGCGATGGCGTGCGTCGCCAGCGGGCCCAGGATCACCAGGGCTGCGGGGATCGCCGCGGCGGTCCAGCCCGGGAGCCTGAGAAAGACCAGACGGGCGCTCGCTGCCCCGACGAGCCCGGCGACAAAGGCGGCACCGATGGTCTGACCTTTGAGAGGTTCAACCGCAAGAACCCAGGCTGCGACGGCGCTCATTACAAGCCCGACGACCAGCGAGATCGCGACCGCGCTCGGGCCCGCCTCGGTCTCAGGGTCCGGCTCATCGGTCGAAGTGTGCCGGATGACGACGAGCAATCCCGCAAGCATGAGCATCACCAGGAGCCCCTCGAGGATGAGCCCGGGCATCGGTGAGACGCGGGATGCGAGGACGATCTCATCGAGTCGCCCCGAGAGCCAGGCGGCCCACGAGAGCGTCAGGCCCGCGCAACCGAGGCCGACGTTCAGGCCCGCGGCCCTGCTCCCGAGCCCGCCCGCGATGGCGGCGACCCCGAATGCGGCGATGCCGGCGATGAGCCCCGTGATCGGGCTCTGCCCGATGAGGAGGGTGGCTTGCGTGCCGCCGTCGACGCCGCGGAGCGCGCCGACAAAGAGCCCGGCGATCGGGCCAAAGACCGCGAATGCGAGCGCGAGAGCGAACAAGCCTCTGAAGGGGCGGGGCATCGGTGGATCATCGGTCGATCGGGGTGGGCAGGCAACAGGAAGTGGGGAGAGAGTTCACAGGGGAAGGTGGATCGAGCGGTTTTGAGTGCACTGCCGGCACTGGCGTGGCACGGAGTAGTGAGAGAAGACCCTCACCCGCCTCGCTGCGCTCGGCACCCTCTCCCGCGCGGCGCGGGAGAGGGAGGAATCATCGCGCCAGGGCCATGAGGCGGGCGATGCGGTCGGCGACGGGCGGGTGGGAGCTGAACATGGAGCTCAGGCTCTGGTGGGACTGGCGCATCTTGCGGAGCGGGTTGACGATGAACATGTGGGCCGTGCCGCGGTTGGCCAGATCCACAAGCGGTTCCTCGTCGCCCGCGAGCTTGGACAGGGCGCTGGCCAGGGCCTCTGGGTTTCGGGTGAGCTCGACGGCTCCTGCATCAGCGAGGTACTCGCGCTGGCGGGAGTAGGCCATCTGGATGAACCGGGCCAGGATCGGCGCGATGATCGAGAGCAGGACCGCGACGACGATCAGTATGAGCACGCCCGCGCCGGCGCCTTTGCTGTTGCTGGATCGTCGGGCGTGCCTGCCGCCGTGGAATGCCATGCGGAGGAAGATGTCGCAGGTCATGACGATGAGCCCGACCATGGTCGCCATGAGCAGGCTGAACCGGATATCGAAGTGCCTGATGTGCGCCATCTCGTGGGCGATGACGCCCTGGAGTTCGTCTCGGCTCAGCTTGGCGCGGAGGCCCGTGGTGATGGCGACAACGCCGTGCTGGGGGTCGCGCCCGGTGGCGAAGGCGTTGAGGGCGGATTCGGGGATGAGGTAGACCTTGGGCATGGGCAGGCCCGCGGCGAGGCGCATCTCGTCGACGACATTAAAGAGTTCCTGGTCCAGCTCGGGTGTGATTTCTTTGGCGTGGACCATGCGGAGGATGGCGTTGGCGCCCTGGAAGTAGCTCCAGAGCGCGCCGAAGACGCCCACGACGAGGGCGACGCCCGCGCCGAGCAGGAGCGAGGGGAGGTAGACCAAGGCGTCGCCAAAGACCGTTGGATCGGCGCCGATCACGCGGGTTGGTCTGGCGCGGGAAGCGATGTCTTCGGCGCTTCGGCCAAAGTCGTCGGACAAGGCATCGCGGTCTGCGAGCGCCGCGTAGTCGCGCGTAGCGGCGGTTGTAGAATCGACCATTCCAGCGCCCACCGGGATCACGACTCCACCGATGATCGCGCCGATGGCGATACCAAGCAGGATCATCCCGAGCATGAGAATGAGGCTGTCGCGTTTGTTCTTGCGGATGAGGTCGAGGTAGGTGATGGTGCCCGGGTAGGCCTTCATCTTGGAGGCGACCTGCTCCTGCAGCGCCGAGGGCGCACGGCTCCGAGCCCGCCTGGGGGCGGGCTCGGGGGAGGGTTTGGGCGAGGGCCTCGGGTGGATGGGTCGCTTGCTCATACGTTGGCGAGCTCGGGTTCGTTAGGCGAAGCTGACCTTGGGGGCCTCGCGGGCGGCGGGCTCGGTGACCTCGAAGTAATCACGCTTGGCGAAGTTGAACATGCCGGCGATGATGTTGACGGGGAAGCTCTGGCGAACCGTTTCGTAGCGCCCGACGGTGTCGTTGAAGTGCTGGCGCGAGAAGCCGATCTTGTTCTCGGTGCTTGCGAGCTCTTCCTGGAGCGACATGAAGTTGGTGTTGGCCTTGAGGTCCGGGTAGGCCTCGGCGATCGCGATCAGGCGACCGAGCGCCTGGGTCAGCATGCCCTCGGCCATGCCCATTTCCTTGGCGCCGGCGCTGGCGGAGTCGTGAGCGGAGACGGCCTTGGCCCGGGCGGAGATGACGGCGTCGAGGGTTTCCTTCTCGTGGGAGGCGTAGCCCTTGACGGTTTCGATGAGGTTTGGGATCAGGTCGTAGCGGCGCTTGAGCTGGACGTCGATCTGTGACCAGCCGTTGTCCGCGTCGACGCGGAGGCGGACGAGCTTGTTGTAGCCCGCGATGAGCCAGAGCACGACGATAATGACGACAACAGCAAAGACACCGAAGAAGATGAGCCACGGCATTGGTTGGTTCCTCCCCGCCCCACTTACGGGGGCACCTGCGGATACGTCGACGATGGCGACGGATGATGGTACCCGACAAGCGGGAGAGGCTCCGATGGTTCTGGATTTCCCCCCGCTGCAAGGCCTTGTCCTGGGTTGTTGGGAAACCGGCGCGACCGGTTCCGGTGGAGCGAGCGTGGTAGCATGCCCTATCCAGCACAGGAGCCCGGATCATGGCCCACGAAGCAGACAGCACGAGCGGCGGCGTCCCCGAGCGCGACTACGCCAGGCCCTTCCGCCTGACCGCGGGCGATCTGATCTCGGATCTGCTCTGGCCCAAGCTCTTTCGCGTGCCCAGGCTCGCGCTGCGTCCGGGACGGATCATGCTGGCGGTGCTGCTGATCCTGCTGGTGGGTTTGATCGACCAGACGCTCGCGGGGATCACCCCCGCTGAGGACGAGCCGGTGGTGATCATGCTGGGCGAGCGATTCGGTGAGGGCCTGGTCAGCGCAGCTGAGCAGATCGCGCAGCTGCAGATCGGGCAGGGTCTGATCGAGGGCTGGAACGGGGCGTGGCACGCGATCACGACGACGGTCCAGGACGCGCCGTGGAGGGCGTCGGTGGTGCTCCCGATCGCCTTTCTTCTGTACATCTTCTTTGCTGTGGGTCTGTCGCGGATGGCGATGGACGATTTTGCGCGCGGGAAATCGATCAAATGGACCGAGGCGCTGGCGTGGTCGCTGCAGGGGTTCTGGAGCTCGCTGGTCGCGCATCTGATCCCGGTGATCGTGATCGTGATGCTGGCGGCGATCCTCATGGTGGGCGGGTACGTGCTGCTGGTCGCGCCGTTTGCCAACCTGCTCGGCGCGGTGCTGACGGTGTTTGGGTTGCTGCTGGCGTTCGTGGCGGTGATCATGATCGTCGGCTTCGGGCTGGGCGGGCCGATGCTGGCGCCAGCGATCGCCGCGGAGGGCTTTGACGGCATCGAGTCGATGCAGCGGATCTACAGCTACATCTTCACGCGCCCGGCGCGGTTTGCGCTCTATTCGCTCGTTCTGTTCGTGCAGTTTGCGATCGTCAGCTCGATCGCGCTGGCGCTCGCTCTGGCGACGAGCGGGCTTGCCAGCTGGAGCGCGGGGCTGATCTTTGACTGGACGGGCAACGTCGACGGGCTTGCGGTTGTGTCGGGGCAGACGACCGAGACACTCGGGTGGTCAGGCAAGGTCGCGTCGTCGATCGTGGGCACGGTGCTCAAGCTGCCCGGGCTGATCGCGGCGGGTTTCCTGCTGTGCTACTGGATCAGCGGGTGGAGCGTGCAGTATCTGCTGCTTCGCCAGGCGGCCGACGGGCAGGACGTGACGGATATTTTCGTGCCCGGCGAGATGGAGGCGCGGATCGATCAGGCGCTGGCAGCGAGGGCTGCAGCGATCGGGATCGATCAGGAATCCTCGAAAGATTCCGGCGGATCCGACGCGGGCTGATCGAGCAGATCCTCCGGGATGGGCAGCAGGTGTTGCTGTGTCATTTCGGTCGGCAGGTCGTCCAGCCTGAGTGCGTCATCGATCTCGAATCGCCCGACCCTTGTGCGGACCAGAGCGTCCAGCATGCCACCGGTGCCGAGTGCGGATCCGAGATCGCGTGCAAGAGAGCGGATGTACGTGCCCTTGGCGCAGGCGATATCGAGCGTGACGATCGGCCAGGCGAAGTCGACGATCTCGATCGAATCGATGGTGATTGGCCTGTGCGCGAGCACGGGGAGGTCGGCCTCGGTCTCGGATTTGCGGGCGAGGTCGTAGGCCCGGCGCCCGTTGACTTTCATCGCGCTGTACGCGGGCGGGCGCTGCATGATCGTGCCGACGAAGTCCTTGAGTGCGTGTTCGATGGCCTCGCGCGAGACGGGCTGGCACTCGACGGGGGTGACGGGGCCTTCCCTGTCGTCGGTGCGTGACGTGCAGGACAGGTCGACACGGGCGGAGTATCGCTTGTGCCCCGCCATCACGCGGTCCTGGATGCGGGTGGCCTTGCCCACAAGGACGACGAGCACGCCCGTTGCGAGCGGGTCGAGTGTGCCCGCGTGACCGACCTTGATGCGTTTGGGCGAGCCGCCCTTTCGGAATCGGGCACGGATGTTGGCGCAGACCTGCATCGAGGTCTTTCCCAGGGGCTTATCGATGATGAGCAGGCCGGATGGTGTGGGCGTCGGGGTCATGGGTCGCGTTCGAGGATAGCTGCGCCCTGACCTGGGCATGGTTGGGCGAGAAGATGCTTTGCTATAGGTTCGGGTTGGAGCACGTTCAGGGCGCTTCGGAACGGTTGGATCTGGTCGGCCTGGGCCTCTCGGTGGGCCTGTGCGAAACCGTCGCTTGTCGGCTAGTATTCGCCTCGCCAGTCACGGAGCGGTGGCCGAGCGGTTGAAGGCGCACGATTGGAATTCGTGTGGAGGTGCAAGCCTCTCGTGGGTTCGAATCCCACCCGCTCCGCTTTGTTTCTCGATCTACGCCTGCGGGGTGCTTCCCTGTCGGGCGTATTTCGCTTTTGGCGAGAGCCCGTCAGTGAGAAGCCGGGTCGGGGTTTCGCCGGAGACGCGGAGGACGGATCGGCCTGTTCGCCCGCGTCGCCGATCGATCGGATCGGGATCTGGTTGCGACTGGCCCTGGGCGTCAGTGTGGGACGCATCCGCAGATTGAGGTGGACGTCGCCAACTTGAGCCATGGCAGAGCGAGATGAGCAAGGCACACGATTCGGGGCGTTGAGGCGTTACGGATGATACTCCGTGCTCTGTGCTTCCCACGCTTCGCGGTAGTGCGGGTGTCGGCTCATGTGCAGCAAGAATTCGACGCAGGATTGCGGTGTCGGTGCGGGGCAGATCGAGGCCGTGGCTGTGCCGACGGCGAACCGGAGCCTGGCGAGAAACACGTTGGCGTGCAGGACACTCGCCTCGAGAGCCGCCGCGCCCGGGAAGACCTTCACCACGGTTGGCTTGTTTGAGTCCTTGACAATCCCGTCAACGCAGTTGGCTTCGGGGCAGACCGGCCCGGCCTCGGACAGCATGTGGTACCCCGAGGTGACGCACTGGCCCTGCTTGATCTCCACCCTGCAGTTAAAGCGGTGCTCAAGCTCGGCTATGTCGGCAACAGCCGACGGACTGAGCTGCGTCCAATACTGGCTCATCACTCCACCTCACTCTCGATACAGACCGCACACCTGAACCCGACCCAAAGCCGCTGTCGGCTTCTACAAGAGATCTCTGAGCGAGGCAGCGTCGTGTATCTCGCTGCATTTCTGTTCTGGCCCTAACTTAGAACAGAATACATCTCGGGACACGGGTGTGCTGCGCGACGCGATCCGGTACTGAACGACAGAATCACTCCCGTCGTAGACGACATAGCACTTGGCGCCCTCGACGAGCGGCCACGCCGTCTCGACGGTGTGAGCGCCATCGGCATTCGTGACCGTTCGGCACCTGCACACACCGCCCACTCTACCGACGGGATCGCAAACAGCTATGAGGCCATGCCTGATTTGGGTTTCACTCATTCGTTACCCCAGCCGCAGCGAAAGAACACTGCAAGCCCCCCACGGACCTGTGCGCAGTTATCGAACCGAGGCAAAACCTTGATTTGAAGCAAAGCCTGGCTTATCGGATGAAATCGCTCGGAAGAAAGCGTGATGCTCACCACGAGTTGTCGTCAGCCGGGGGCTCTTCGACGGGCGGCTCGGGATCGAAGAAATCTTCGATCCAGTCGATGATCAGGTCGATAACCGAATCGTCTGACCCGCTCCCATCCGCATAGGCGCTCGAAGCCGCTGATCCGCAGACAACCGCAGCGGTAAGCAATGCGGCACGCGCCGCCCAACCAGCCCGAATTCGATTCTGTTTCATAATGATCCCTCCAGTTCTGAGGGCACGCGCATGCGTGCCGCACTTGGAGGGACGTACCCCAAGGCCCGTTTGTGAGCCATGAGCAATAAATTTTGATATCACTTGCAATCACGCGGGAGATTGTCGATGATGATGTTTGGTATTTGTGTAAAGCAGTCCCAGAACGGAGATCCGGTAGGTGTCGAACCACGCCGAGCCACACACAGATCAGAAAGCCGGATTCGCGGAGCGCGCGGAGAGCCCTGAGCAGATCGACCCCAACGACCGCCAGGCGATTGCCTCGCGGCTCATGGAATTTGCACCTCTGATTCGGCGCCGGCTTCAATACAGGCTGACCGGGCAGGACCGCCGGTTGTTCGACACGCAGGACCTGCTCTCGACGATCCTGCGTCGCGTCGACGCGATGGTGGCCAAGGGTAAACTCAGAGCATCGACCGACCGTGAATTGATCTCGCTGGTGCTGACGATCCTGGACAACGCCCTGGTGGACAGGCATCGGCTGCTGACACGCCTGAAGCGGGTCGAGGCGCAGGACGGCGTGTGGGCATCGTGGCTGCGGACGAATATCGATCTGGACAATTCCAATCAAGCCGCCGACACACTCTCTGACATCTTTGATTCGATCGAGTCGGCCGAGGACCGGTTGCTCCTGTCGCTCCGGCTCAGCGGCGCTTCGCACGCGATGATCGCCGAGATCATCGACACCACCGCTGACGCGTGCCGGCAACGCTGGGTCTCGCTGAAAAACAGGATCTCTTCCGGCTATCCCGAGCGATTGGCTGACGTGCAATGATCCTGCTCGACCGCTTTCAATTCCAAGAATCGGACGCTGCCGAGGAGGCTCGGGTCCTGGCGAGCATGTCTCGAACGGCCGCCGATGTTGAGTCGCTGGGCGGTACAGTTGACCTTGGTGGGTTGCTCGCAGCGCATCCAGAGTCCGTCGAGAACCAGACACTCCTCGATGCGGCGATCGAGCTTGTTCTCGACAGCATGCAGCGCAGCGGCTGCGATCTCGGCACCGCGACGGAAAGACTCGCGACCGAGCATCCAGAGCTGGCGGCGCCGATCCGCAGGGCGGGCTGCCTTTCGCTGGTATTCAGCGCTCTCTCGCTCCACTCGACCAGTGCCGGTGCGCTCTCCATCGGGCAGAGAATCGGGCCGATCGGTGGCGACAACCTGCCACGGTATGAGATAGTCGAGGAGTGCGGGAGCGGATCCGGCGCCGTGATCTACAAGGCGATCGATCGAAGGATGAGCGACGCCCATCACTCCACCTCAGTGGCGATCAAGGTCTCGAAGGGCAAGATTCACAGCTCGCAGCCTTCTGAGGGCGTTCTGGCCTCGATCGCCGCCCACCCGAACGTCGTGCAGGTGTTCGACCGCGGCAACATCGGCGATGATCTGCAGTACGTCGCCATGGAATTCTCGGGGATCGGTTCGCTTCAGATCCTGCCGACGATCGACGCGAAGGGGTATGTGCGCCTGATCCGCGATGTGGCGCGCGGCCTCCATGCGGCACACTCCGTTGGAGTGGTGCACGGGGATATCAAACCCGACAACATCTTGTTGTTCGGCAGCACAGAGAACACTGACCGCATTGTCCCGAAGCTTGCGGATTTCGGAGTGGCAAAGTCGCTCAGGCTCGGGTCCGCACCCGAGCCACACGACGAAGGCTCTGAGTCGTATGAGGGGAACATCGCGTTCATGGCCCCAGAGGTCTGGGCGGGATCACGCCCGACGATCCAGTCTGACGTCTACTCGCTCGCCGCGATGCTGAGATACTTGCTGACTGATGTTCTGGATCGCAGCAGGATGTCGGGCGACGAGACGGTCCGACAGACGCCAGCGGTCGTTCCGGGACGGCTGGGGATTGTCCTGGATCGGGCCACAGATCCCGATCCCGAAGAACGAACGCCAACGGCGGTGGAATTCGCGGGCCAGCTCGAGGCGTGCCTCTTGCATAAGCCGATCGCGGGCCTTGACGGCCCGATTCAGATCGCGCGGCTTCACTGCGTTCGACACCCGGTTGTTGCGGTGAGCATTCTGGCGCTTGCTGTGATGCTGACCGTGGGAGCCATCGGAACTGCATACGCGTGGCAAGGCTTTGTCTACGAATCGGCCAGGCGGGCCGTCTCCGACGACGTCGTTTCGTGGCACCAGCGGTACAACCCCGCGTTCAGCGATCGCTCGAGTGTGTACGACCTGGCCTCACGCTACGCGCTCGCGAGGACGACAGAGGAAATCAGCGCGCTTGATTGGGCGACCACAGCGTCGCCTGATATCGATACAGAGATCTCGCAGCTCACTTCTCTTCTGGGGTCGCTGCCGGACGGCTCGATGGACAAGCTCCTCGTGCGAGAACAGCTCATGTTCCGCCAGCTTCAATCCCGGGCACGATACCCGGGCACGTCGGATCTGATCGAAGCTCAGCGCCGGGCTCTTGCGCAGTCGGGTTTCCTGACCTCGGAAGAAACCGAGCAGCTCGATTTGCTCGCTGCCGTTCTTGCGGTCAAAGAATCCGTCATGAAGGGAGCGGTCGCCGACGACTTCTCGCGAGATGATCTTGAAGATCGCTTCCAAACGCTCTCGGCGTTCCTGACAACGAGGGGGCTTCTGACCCCATCTGGCCTGACCCAGGCCTCCCGAAGGGATCCCCGGGTCAGACTCGCAGCGCGTGCGGCTCACTGGCTGAGCTCGCCGAAGATGCTCGGCGTCGACGACCTGCACCAGGCACTCGACCGAGAGTACGGCGTCGCGAACTCGCAATAAACCCGACGGACTCGTTCGCGCATCAGGCCCGATCGAGCACGATGCGGTACCTGGCCTTGCCCTCCTGAAGGTGGGCGAACGCCTTGTTGGCATCCTTCATCGCAAAGTGCTCGGTTTTGGGCTGGATGTCGTGGCGCGCAGCGAAGTCGAGCATGGTCGCGATGGTCGCGGGGCTGCCCACGGGCGTGCCGGAGACGGATCGCTGTCCCATGATGATCGGAAATGCGCTGAAGGGCATCGGCTCGAGCACAGCGCCGACGACGTGCAGGCGCCCCTTGGGCTTGAGCGTCCCGATGTAGGCGTCCCAGTTCAGCGAGACATTGACGGTCGAGATGATCATGTCGAACCGGCCTGCGTTGGCCTGGAGAGCGCTCTCGTCGCGAGAGTTGATCGTGTCGTGCGCACCGAATTCCATCGCTTCCTTCTTCTTGGAGTCGCTGGAGGTGAACGCGGTGACGTGGCAGCCCCAGGCGCTGGCGAACTTGAGGGCCATGTGCCCGAGCCCGCCGATGCCGATCACACCGACGCTGGCGGTGGGCGAGACGTCGTACTGGACGAACGGGTTGAAGACCGTGATGCCGCCGCAGAGGAGTGGCCCAGCGGTTTTGGCGTTGAGCTTTGCGGGGAGCTTGATGGCGCTCGCGGCCTGAGCTCGGACGATGTCGGCAAAGCCGCCGTGACGACCGACGATGACGCCCGAGGCGGCCCCGCAGAGGTTGTGGTCGCCCGACATGCAGCTCTGGCACGTCATGCAGTAGCCCGAGTGCCAGCCCACGCCCACGCGGTCGCCTGGCTTGAGGTTCGAGACATGGTTTCCCACGGCTTTGATCGTCCCGATGATCTCGTGGCCGGGCACGAACGGAAACTGGGTCATGCCCCACTCGTTGTTGAGCATGCTCAGGTCGGAGTGGCAGATGCCACAGGACTCGACGGCGATATCCACGTCGTGGGACCCGATCGGGCCGAGCTCGTAGGTGAAGGGCTCGAGAGGGGCGCCGGCCTGGCTTGCGGCGAATGCGTGGACCGTTGTCATCGATGGACTCCTGGGGGGGCACGTACGAATTGATGGACGCGAGGCGTGCTCGGTGGCACACTATACAGGATTGGGGGGTTCGAATCCCGTCCGAACCGGTGCATCCCGGAGGCAGGGACCATCGAATCCAGCGGAGGAATAATCCGACTTCAGAAGGGGTTCGCTTGGCATGAATACCAAGGTCATTGGGCTGTTTGCGCTGGGCGTGATGCTCGCGGTCGCGTTCTTTGCCTATGTGAAGGTGAGCGAATCGCGGTATGCCGCCAGTCAGGTGAACGCCCAGCCAGAGGCCGATCAGGAGAACGCCGTGCAGCGGAAGTCAAAGTCCGGTTACGACATCACGCCGATCCCGGAGGATCAGGTCGCGGAGCTTGCGAGCACCCTCGACGAGGAGACCTACCGCATCACGCAGAAAGCCGGCACCGAGCAGGCGTTCTGCGGCACCCTTTTGGACAACAAGATGCAGGGCACCTACTCGTGCGTGGTGTGCGGGCTGCCTCTTTTTTCGAGCGACCATAAGTTCGATTCCGGTTCCGGCTGGCCCAGCTTCTACCGCGAGTTTGATCCCGAGCACGTCGCTCGGCACGCGGACAACTCGATCGCGTTCATGCCTCGTGTGGAGATCGACTGCGCCCGCTGCGGTGCGCACCTGGGGCATGTCTTTGACGACGGGCCCAAGCCAACCGGGGAGCGCCACTGCCTGAACTCGGCTTCCTTGGTCTTTACAGAGAAGGGAAGCGAGTTGCCCGCGCAGCACACCGCCAAGGGCGCGACAAGGACCGAAACCGCGTACTTTGCGGGCGGGTGCTTCTGGGGCGTCGAGCACTACTTCCAGAAGGGCGAGGGCGTCATCGACGCAATCAGCGGCTACATGCAGGGCAGAACGAGCGACCCGACGTACAAGGAAATCTGCTACGAGGACACGGGGCACGCCGAGGCGGTCAAGGTTGTGTTCGACCCCGAGAGAATCAGCTATGAAGAGCTGCTCCGCGCGTTCTTTGTGATGCACGACCCGACGCAGCTCAACCGGCAGGGCCCGGACGTGGGCGATCAGTACCGCTCTGGTATTTACTACACGAGCGGGGCGCAGAAAGAGAAGGCCGAATCCTACATCAAGGAGCTTGCGGGCTCGGGGAAGTATCGGAGGCCCATCGTCACCGAGGTCCAGGAGGCCCAGACATTCTGGCCCGCTGAGGACTACCACCAGGATTACATCGTCAAAACGGGGCGCGCGTGCCACGTGACGAATCCGTGGGAGTAAGCTCAGCGCCGCTACGATAGCGGCGTGTTCCGCCCAGCCTTTACACTGATCGAGCTGCTGGTCGTCATCGCGATCCTTGCGATCCTGATCGGTATTCTGCTGCCCGCGCTGGGCGCTGCGCGCCGGTCGGCGGAGCAGACGAGATGCCTCTCGAATCTCCGCCAGATCGCGACGTCAAGCACGATGTACGCCGACGCCTTTGACGGCTGGTCGCCCGCCCTGGGTGTGCCCTGGGGACGCGTCCCGTTCTGGGCGCTCGTGGTGCAGGCGGACTCGGACAGTGAAACGTATTCGCGCCGGTCGGTGCTCGTGTGTCCTTCGGCGGATCGGAAGCACGGGCGGATCATGACCCGGACCTACGCGGTGAGCGTCACCGGGCTGGCGGGGCAGCCGGGCGACCGGGCCAACTACGACACCGCTGCGGTGCACATCCCGCTCTGGGGCGTACAGCGCCCCAGCGAAACCGCGTGGTACATGGATTCCGAGGCGGCTCCCGTGACCGGCGCTGCGCCCCCACCGACACGCACGATCTCGACCCTGGATTTCCGCAACCCTGGGCATGTGCAGGACCGCCTGGGGTACTATCACGGCAGCAAGAAACCGCGATTCGACGCGGTGATGTTCGACACGAGCGCCGGAGCTTACGACGCGGTCCCGGAGGCCTGGACTAAACCTTTACCCTAAGAAGGATGGAGAAGCGCATGCTCGCTATCACGACAATCCTCGCCGCGACGCTGCTGGGCTGCCAGCCCGAGGGCGACTCGGGCATCACCGTTCCGGACGGCTTTTCGGCAACGATCGTCCACGAGGGCGTCGGGCCGGCGCGCCACATGGTCATCCGAGACAACGGCGATATCTATGTTGCGCTCCGCCAGCGCACCGATGGCGGCGGGATCGCCTGCCTGCGCGACGCGGACAACGACGGCTCGTACGAAACCGTTGAGTACGCTGGCAAGGTGCAAGGCACCGGAATCACCCTCCACGAAAACTGGCTCTATTTCGGCGAAGACTTCCGTGTGGTCCGGCTCGAGCTGCCCGCGGACTCGCTCATACCCGTTGGCAGCCCCGAGGTCATCGTCAGCGGATTCGCCGAGGAGGGCCAGCACGCGGCGAAGTCGATCGATATCGACGGCGAAGGCAACCTCTATATCAACTGCGGCGCGCCGGCAAACGCCTGCCAGGTCCAGATGCGCACGCCGGGCTCTCCAGGAATGGATCCGTGCCCGATCCTTGAGTACGCGGGCGGGATCTGGAAATACAGATCAGACAAGCCCAAGCAGCAGCACACCCGCGACGGCGTGCGCTTTGCAACGGGGCTCCGTCATTGTGTTGCGATCGACGAGCACAACGGCGCGGTGTACGCCGTGATGCACGGGCGTGACCAGCTCGACTCGCTCTTCCCGAAGCTCTATACGCCCCAGCAGAACGCGGAATTGCCCGCTGAGGAGATGTTCCGGCTCACCCAGGGCGCCAACGGCGGCTGGCCCTACACCTACTACGACCCCGAGCGCGGTGAACGCATGCGCTCACCCGAATACGGCGGCGACGGCAACACACCCGCCGACAATGGCGAGTACGACGAGCCCATCCAGGCCTTCCCCGCGCACTGGGCGCCCAACGATGTCCTGATCTACGACGGCACTCAGTTCCCTGAGTGGTACCGGGGCGGCGCGTTCGTCGCGTTCCACGGCTCCTGGAACCGCGCGCCCGAATTGCAGGGCGGCTACAAGGTGACCTTCACGCCCTTTGAGGGCGGGATGCCCAGCGGCGCGTTCGAGGTCTTCGCCGATGGGTTTACCGGCCTGGATCAGATCCGCTCGCCGCGCGAGGCCAAGCACCGCCCAATGGGACTGGCAACGGGCCCTGACGGCTCGCTGTTTATCTGCGATTCCGTCAGGGGCACGATCTGGCGTGTGACGTACACCGGAGACGCTGAGTGAGGATCGTTTCTCTGCTCGCGCTGGTGGGTGTACTGGTCGCTTGCAATCGCGATGAACCCGTCGAGAATCCGAGCACGCTGCCCGAGGCTGCCAGCGCCGATGCCATCAACGGTCAGGCGGTGTACGTGCAGCACTGCCTGCTGTGCCACCAGCACGACGGGGGCGGCGTTCCCAACATACAGCCGGCGCTCTTGGGCAATGCGGTCGCTTCGGGCGACGCCGACAGACTGATCGAGGTGGTGCTCCGAGGCATCGGGGGCCAGGCGCCCGCTCTACCCGCCAGCGGGAACTTTGCGATGGTGATGCCCGGTGCGACACAACTGACCGATCAGCAGATCGCCGATCTGCTCACCTACATCCGACAGGCATTCGTTGACTCCAGGGCGATCAGCCCCGAGCAGGTCGCTGCGGTGCGCCAGCGGCTGGAGTAGCATCCGCCCTATGGACGGACCCGCTCAGGCATCGCAGGAGGCGATCGGAGATATCGCAGAACGGATCTGGGGCTTTCGTGCGCTGCGCCCGCTCCAGGAACCCGCTGTCAGAGCGGTGCTCGAGGGACGCGACTCGCTTGTCGTGCTGCCCACCGGAGGAGGCAAGAGCCTCTGCTACCAGCTCCCGCCCATGATCTCCGGCAAGCTCTCGCTCGTCATCAGCCCGCTGATCGCGCTGATGCAGGACCAGATCGACGGGCTCAAGCTCAGCGGCTACCCCGCGGCGGCGCTGCACAGCAACTGCTCCGATGACGAGATCGAAGACACCCACCGGAGGCTCGATGAGGGCGAGCTGCGCCTGCTGCTTGTCTCGCCCGAGCGCGCCATGAACAGCGGCTTTCTCTCGCGCCTGCCGAGGCTCGGCGTGAGCGCGATCGCGATCGATGAGGCGCACTGCATCAGCCACTGGGGGCACGATTTCCGCCCCGAGTACCGCCGGCTGGTCGAGCTCCGCCAGAGGTTGCCGCACGTCTCGCTGCACGCCTACACCGCGACCGCAACGCCCCGCGTGCGCGAGGACATCGCCCGCCAGCTCGAACTCCGCGAGCCCGAGATCCTGATCGGGACGTTTGACCGCCCGAACCTGACGTACCGCGTCTTGCCCCGTGTCCGGGCCGCGGACCAGATCGCTGAGATCCTCAATCGTCACGCGAGCGAGGCGGGGATCGTCTACTGCATGAGCCGTCGCGAAACGGAGCAGATCGCCTCGGCGCTCATGGCGCGGGGTGTGAACGCCGCGGCGTATCACGCGGGTCTGAGCGGCGAGCTCCGCAAGCGCATCCAGACCAAGTTCACAACCGAGCGTCTTGATGTTGTGGTCGCGACGGTCGCCTTTGGCATGGGCATCGATCGCTCGGACGTGCGCTGCGTGATCCACGCGTCGCTGCCAAAGAGCGTCGAGGCCTACCAGCAGGAAACCGGACGCGCCGGGCGGGACGGGCTCGAAGCCGAGTGCGTGCTGCTCTACTCCTCGGGTGATGCGAGGCGCTGGGAGCAGCTCATCGAAAGCTCCGCGGCGGAGTTTGGCAGCGAGCCCGACCCGGCGCAGCTCGAGCTGGTGCGCCGGATGCGGGGCTTTGCCTCCTCGATGCGCTGTCGGCACAGGGCGCTCAGCGAGCACTTTGGGCAGGCGTACGAGAGCGACAACTGCGGCGCCTGCGATGTCTGCCTGGGCGAGATCTCCGAGGTGCCCGAGTCGACGACCGTCGCGCAGAAGATCCTTTCCTGCATCGCCCGCGCCGCGGGCGACAACGGTGCCACCTACGGCGGGGCCCATATCGCCGACGTGCTCCGCGGCTCACGCGCGCAGAAAATCATGCAACGCGGGCACGACAGGCTGAGCACGTTCGGCCTGCTCAAGCATATGCGCCGCGACGCGATCGTGAGCATGATCGACCAGCTGGTGGATCTGAACCTGCTCGAACGCGCACCGGGTGAGTTCCCCGTGCTGCTGCTGACCGAGGGCTCGGTCGATGTGCTGCGCGGACGGCGTGAGGTCGCCCTGCTCTCGCCTCCGGCGCCCGTCAAAGCCGCCCGGACGATCGAAGGCGAGGACCCACTCACGGAGGAGCAGCACGCGGTCTTCGAGCGCCTGCGCGGGCTCCGCAGGCAGATCGCCGACGAGAACGGCGTGCCGCCCTATGTCGTCTTCAACGATGCCACGCTCCGCGAGATGATCCGTCGGATGCCCTCTTCGCCCGAGGAATTGCTCACGGTCAAGGGCGTCGGACAGGCCAAGATGCAGCGCTTCGGGGAGGCGTTCCTTGAGGAACTGCTTTCGGCCAGCCGCGGCTAGACTTGGGCCGATGACCGCGAGCCTCGAACACGCCGAGCCGATTTCACGCAGCAGCCCGCTCACGCTGAGCGCGCTGCTGGCGATTTTCCAAACACTTCTCTTTACGTGGCTGACCGGGATCTCGGCGCTGGTCGCGATCCCGCTTCCCCCCTTCGGCATCCCGATGACGCTGCAGACGCTGGTTGTCATCGTGGGCGCGATGGGGCTGCGTGTCCGAGTCGGAATGGCCGGGATGCTGCTCTATATCCTCGTCGGTTGGCTTGGCGCGGGCGTGTTTGCGGGCGGCAAAGCCGGGCTGGATGTCATACTCGGGCAGACCGGGGGCTACCTGCTGGGATTCCTGCTGTGCCAGCCGGTCATCTCTGGCATCGTCCGTCGGAAGGACCGCACGGTGCGCGGCTGGGGGGCGATCATCATCGCGATGCTCGCGGGGCACGCCGTGATCTTCGTGCTCGGTGTTTCCTGGCTCGCAACCGTTCGGAAACTTTCTCTGAGTGATGCGATCGGTGGCGGGTTCGTGCCGTTCATCCCCGGCATGATCCTCAAAACGATCGCCGCGGTCATGATCGGCCTTGCCGCTTGGCCGAGGTCCTGCCGGAAATTCTGGTGAACCGAGCCCACGGAGAGCGATGAGCGACAGGCCTCACATCGAGCAGAGTTTCTACGCCGACGCCTCGGTCTACGACATCCTTCACGCGGAGGGGACAGCCGAGGAGGTCGATTGTCTCGAGCGGCTCGCGCACACATTCGCCGCCGATGCACCCAACGTCTGGCTCGAACCGGCCTGCGGCAGCGGGCGCCTCATCCGCCTGGCCGCCAAACGGAACGATGAACGTGTCGTGATCGGTTTTGACCTCGAACCCCGGATGATCCGGTACGCGAGCCGACGCGCCGAGAAGGCGAACCTGTCCGATCGCCACCAGCTCTTTGTGAGCGATATGACGAGCTTTGCCGGGCATATCACACCAGAATCCGTGGGGTTTGCGCTCAACGTGATCAACACGATCCGGCATCTCGCCAGCGACAGCGACCTGCTCGCGCACTTCGAGCAGGTCTCGCGGGTGCTCCACCCCGAGGGTGTGTACGTCGTTGGGATCAGCCTGACTCGCTACGGCTGCGAGATGCCGAGCGAAGATGTCTGGTCGGGCAAACGTGGTCGGTGCGCAGTCCAGCAAGTCGTCAACTACACGCCCTCCGATCGCAGACAGGAAATGGTCTACAGCACCCTCACCGTCACGCGCCCGTCGGGCGAACAGGTCATCTCGTCCAGCTACCCGCTCCGCACGTACAGCCTTGCCGAGTGGAAGAAAGCGATCGATCGGTCCGCGCTGCGGGTCATTGGCTTGACGGATGTCCTGGGCGATCCCGACGAGCCGGAAGAGCCGGGCTACGGGCTGTGGGTGCTCGCCCGGCGCTAGTCGATCCGGATCTGTTTGTTGATCCTGCCGTTGCGTGAGAGCTGCTCGACGCTGACGAAGACGTTTTGGTTCCTGAGCTTGCTCACGCCATCGGGATACACGAATCGCCGGACCACCGCTGCTCCGGGCGCGAGCTGCGTGATGGGCGCACCCTGGCGCGCAAAGCCTCGGGCTGAGGCGCCCAGGTCAAGGTCGATCGGCTCGAGCGTCGAGTTCGTCACCACCGCTTCGACAGCAACATCGAGCCCATTGGGCGAGACGAGCGATCGGATATCGAGCTCGACACCTCTGAGCGCAAGCTCGAACTTTGACGCGGCCCGGATCCGCTCCGTGACAGGCCCAGAACTCAGCAGCACGTCGACGACGAGCTGCTTCTGGCCCGTCTGCTCGACGGATGAGAATTCGATTTCAATCGGGATCTCGACCGTCTCGCCCGGCCCTGCGCTGAAGCGAACCACGCGGGGAGAGATGTTCCAGCCCGAGGGGCGCCCGCTGGGCAGGCGCGGGCCCGGCTCGGTGACGATCAGCGAGCCGTCGATCGCAACCGTCCAGGGGTTGGTCAGCGAGATCGTCCGGTGGTGCGGCCCGGGCACCGAATCGATGAGCGGCTCATCGAGCCTGATCGATGATGTAAAGAGTGCCAGGTTGACATCGATCCCCTCGATGAACACGGGCTCGGTCGAGATCGGGATCACATGGATGTCGATGTCCTTGCCGTCACCGACGCTGATCTTCGTGGGGCTGATCGTGCCGGACTGGTTGCCCCAGATGTCGATGAGGTTGACGTCATCGTCGCCAAGAAAGATGCTGACAAAGGCTTCTGCGCGCGGCGCGGTCTCGTTCCAGGCAACGAGCGCACCGCCCTGTGTGCTCTCGGAGTCGACGGGCGTCAGCAGATAGACATGCGTGCCGGGCTGGAACGCAAGGTTCGCCGACACGCGCCGGGCGCGGAGCCGATCGATGGTTGCCCGCCATGCCGCTGCCTCGGGCAGGGGATGGAACACCGGGTCGAGATCTTCGGACCAGCCCCAGGGCTTGACGATCTCAACGTCGGGCGCCGGAGTGAGCTTCATTTCCGCAGAGACGGCCTCGATCAGCACCATCCGCTTGACGAGCTCTGAGCACGCCTGGGCTGGGCCGAACGAGCGGCTCCCGCCTGTGTCGAGCGCGAGCGTCAGCCTGATCGACTCATTCAATCCGGACTGCGCCCAGCGCTCCAGAACATCGGTCACCGCATACAGGCCCTTGCCCGCGGGCAGGAACACCGTCACCGCTCCAAGGCTGGTCGCGTCCGCGAGCGGCTCAAAGCTCATGTCGGCGGACCAGGGTAGATCAACGATCGGCCCCGGCACGAGCATCGAGAGCACGCCGCGCGCCCGATCGATGCGGGGGCTGAGATCGGCATCCCAGAATGGTGAGTCGTCGCCGAGCGCCCCAAGACGCCAGCGCCGGACAAACTGACCGAGCCGATCCAGCAAGGGCTCGAGGAGGTTCTCGATCCGCTCGGGTTCCTCGGCGTCCGTGGTCGCCAGCACGCGCAGCACCTCGCCCGAGTCGGTCTGGAGCATCTTTCGGATCGAGAGAGGGACCTCGGGCAGTGTGATCGTCAGCTGGCTCCACGAATCCGATGCGATGTTGGTCAGCTCGCCGAGACGTCGGGCGCGTGCCTTGGCGATCCGCTCGTCTGTCTCGTTGTTCCAGGCGCCCAGCACAAGGGTGTTGGCGGCCAGTCGCCTCGTCAGCTCATCGAGAAGCCCGAGCAACTCCGGCTCGGAGCGTTCGACCCCGATGCCGAATCTGCTCCGCGAAAGCGTGACAGCAGAGTTCAGCGTTGCGGCCCCATCGAGCCCGGGAACCCAGCAGAAATCGACGGGCACCACGGAGATCACCCGCCCTAGGGAGATCAGCTCGACGCGGGCGCTGTACCACCCAAAGCCCGTGAGCCTGGGCGCCCAGACGCTGGGGATCCGGCTCGATTCCACGCGCCGGGATTGCTCGTCGATCACGCGCCCGCGATGATCACGGACGATCAGCCTCGCGTTGAGCTCGAGCCCGGTCAGGTCACGCACGAGCAGGTTGAGCCGGGGCGTCTCGGGCGCCATGACGATGTTGGTCGCTGCTTGGGTTCGGAGCGTGAGCCTCGGCAGCTGCTCGACGAGGATGTCGTCGACCCAGGCATTACCCGAGTAATCCTCGGGCCAGACCTGGTGCTCCCCAAGCTCGGAATCACCGATGAGCTTGGGCTGGACGAGTTCGGTATCGATCTGCAGGAAGGCCGCCCCGGGTGTGCGCCCGCCGGGAACGATGATCTCGACGCGTTCCCATTGCGACTGGGGCAGTATCGGCCTGGAGACCAGGTCCGTGCCCGAGATCGGATTCCCGCTCGCATCGAGAAACCGCACGATGAGTCGGAACCGGGCGTGGGTGAGTCCTTCGCCCCGGACGACGCAGCTGACTCGGTAGTCGGCTTCGAGGAACACAGGCAGCGCCCCGGGGCGCAGCCGGAGCGAGACGCTGCCCCGCCGGATCGGCAGACGCACCGACGCGTCGCCTCGGTGTGCGACCTCAAAGTCGAACGAAGCCTGATTGAACACGGGATACCCGGGGCGCTCGATGCCCGCGGTCGGATCGCTCTGGGCTCGGTAGAAGGACCCAGGCAAATCAAAGGGGTTGTCAGGTTCTTCGAAGTCGTAGTGCGCGACAACGCGATCGGTCTGCGGGGCAGTCGATCCGGTGTTCTGAGCCGACACCTCGGCTGCGCTGCAGCCAACCAGCCCGATCATCGCGGGCGACACAAAGAAGCGTCGGAATAGTCCAGGAATCAGGGGCGGCATCCCACCCGATCATCGGCCAGCCACCCGGGCTTTCTGCACGATCCGCGAACTACCCCCGAGAGCCCTCTGCGAGCAGCCCGATCTCGATGTTTCTTGGCCAGAGCAGTGCGTCCAGCGGTCGATCGACCCCGGCTGCTCCGGGCCCCTTGTCCGAGCCTCGGTCCAGGAGTTCCTTCGGCTCCGAGGGGCGATTGGGGGGCTCCCTCACGAGCTTGTACGCGACAACCCCGAGCCCGACCGCGATCGCAAGGCCAACGACGACCGCGAAACGGATCAACCAGATCGAGACCGCCCGCGCATGCGCCTCGGCCAGAAACTCGGCGCCCGCGTGCGTGGGCATACGCGAGCTGTCGTACGCGCCGTCGAGCAGACGCACCAGCTCATCCTGGGTCGGCTTACTTGGCATAACGGGTTCCCTCCACGAATTTCAGCGGCGCCTCCGACTCGGTGAGCGTCTCGCGCAGCCGATCGATCGCACGCGAGTAGCGCGACGCGGCTGTCGACCGAGGTATCGCAAGCACCTCGGCCACCTGATCAAAGGTCAGCCCGCCGGCGTGCCGGAGCGTGACCACCTCGGCCTCGTCCGAGGGCAGCGATTCCACGGCCTGTCTGAGCAGCGCGTAAGAACTCGGTGGCCCGAGCTCCTTGGCGGGTAAAGCGTGCACCCGGCGTTTCATCTCACGGCGCTCGCCACGCATGTGGTTGAGCGCCGAGGTCCGCACCACCTGAAAGAGCCAGGGCCCGACCGCCTCCACTTTCTTGAGCCGATGCGTCGGGACCTGCATCACCTTGCACAGCGCGATCTGGACCACGTCCTCGGCGTGCTCCTGCGCGCCCTGCGAGGCCAGAAGCGATCTTGCAAACCCGATCAGTCGCGGGGCGTACAGATCCCAGAGGAGCCTCGCCGATGGGCCGTGGCCCCGCGCGGTCCGTACCAGAAGCTTGCGCTCGTCGATCGCTTTCACGTGAGCATCATCCCTCGGGCACCGCTTTCAGATCGAGACGAAACGCTCGCAGATCCCCGAGTGAATCGGTCAGCCTCTGCCTGAACCGCTGCACCGCGGGCAGGAGCAGCTTCGTCACGAGCCCGTACTCGCCCCGCTCGAGATTGGCCTCGATCCGGCTCAGTTCCTGCATCGGGTCCTCGGCCTGCCACGCCAGGAGAAGCTCGTCGTAGGCCCGTGCGGTGTCGTCTGTAAGCGTCGTGATCTCTTCGCCGTTCATCCGCCTGAGCGCCTTGTTCTCTGGCGAGGCATCGTTGTCCTCGAATTGGAGCAACTCTGCAAGCCGACGCCCCGCGTCTTCGCCCTGGAACTCGGCCTTGATCCACTCTGTCATCATGGTTCGTTCCGTGCGGAGCGAATCGAGCGAATGGAACGGGTCCTGTGTCAGAATACGATCCAGCGCCGAGCCGATGATCTCCGCCTGCGCGGCATTGATCGCATCCGATTCCAGCAGCTTCTGGGTTTCCACGCGCGCCAAGTCGACGATGGCTACTCCAACGAGTGAACCGATCACCGTGTGCGACTGCGAGGCGTGCTCGCCCAGACGGATCGTTGCCGCCAGCCGCTGGGCCACCGCGTCCATGTCCGAGCCCTTCAGGCGCCGTGCGTCGTTGACGAGCAGCTTGGCCGAGTTGCGCATCACCGCAAGGTGTGGCAAGAGCGCGCCAATGCCGTCTTCGTAGCGGGTGCCGAAGTCGCAGAGCTTGAGCTTAGTGGCATCGATGAGGAGCGCGATCGAACCCTGGTCGTTCTCAAGCGCCCGGGCGTAGGCCTCCGGGAGCTCGCCACGATCGATCGCCTCGAGCTCGTCGGGTGAGAACTCTGCGTACTCGAGCACGGGCTCCAGGAGCATCCATGCCGTGTGATACTGCAGAGCCGCGTTGAATCGCCCCTCGGTCAGCGGGATCGTCGGCGGGCCTTCGACCGATGGATCGCGCTTGTCCGTCCACTGAGCGTGTGCCGACCCTGTGATGATGAAGCCTGCTGTGAGCGCAAGAATGGTCTTTCCGGGCATACTGATTCTCCGGCGGGCGTTCACTTTACACTGAGCCCGCACACGGGAAACACCGCTTCCTCGGATCTGTCCGTCGAGCCCTTGATTTTGAGAGCCCCATGACCCACGACGCCCCGATGACCCCGTTTCAGCCCTACCAGCCCTCCGTCTCGACCGAGGAGGCCGCCCGGGCGTTCTATGACGTGGTCAGGCTGCGCCGAACGGTGCGGATGTTCTCGGACAGGCCCGTTTCCCGCGAGACGATCGAGACGATCGTTCGAGCGGCCGGGTCAGCCCCATCCGGCGCGAACAAGCAGCCCTGGCGTTTCGTGGCCGTCAGCAACCCCGGGCTGAAGTCCAGGATCCGCATAGCCGCGGAGGAAGAGGAGCGTGAGTTCTACCACCGGCGCGTCAGCGAAGAGTGGCGCGCCGACCTTGCGCCCTTTGCGACCGACGAGCACAAGCCATTCCTTGAGATCGCCCCGTGGCTCATCGTCGTATTCAAGATGATGAAAGCCGACGACGAAGGCATGACGTACTACGTCAACGAATCGGTCGGCATCGCGGTCGGCTTGCTGCTCGCGGCAGCGCAGCACGCGGGCCTGGCGACGCTCACACATACACCGAGCCCGATGAAGTTTCTCAGCGAGCTGCTCGGACGCCCCGCGCACGAGCGCCCGTACCTGCTCATCCCCGTCGGCTACCCAGCCAAGGACTGCGTCGTGCCCGACATCCAGCGCAAGGCGCTCGAAGAGATCCTCGTCGTGCACGAGTAGAACCTGCTCAGGACGTCCTGCCCGAGCAACGCACAAAGAGCCCGTGCGCAAGCTTGAGCACCCCGGCAGCCAGCAGCACGTGCATCGCCGAGACCGCGGCCACGACGAGCAGCATCGTCGACCGAGCGATGCGATCGTCGCCGAGCTGGAACGTGCCCCTTCGCCCGTGCCAGGTGCCCGCGACATCGTCGTCGATGATGCTCCCCATCAGCCCCAGCGGGCTTGTCACGTGCAGCACGAGTTCCGCGGTATCGTTCGATGAATAGGAAGAGTGCCCGCGCAATTCGGACCACAGCACGACGAGGATGGGCAAGCCCGCCCAGACCGCGAGGATCAGGCAGATATTGGCGATGCTCGCCACGACGCCCTTGCGGAAGACCATGCTCAGGAACAAGCCGGTTGCCAGGTACAGCGTCGGCGGCGAGGTGACCAGCATGATCACCATCGCGGCGCCCATCCATGTGATATAGCCCGCGATCGCCGAGTAGACAAAGTGCGCCGAGACGAACGCGAGCAGCGGCCAGAGCCTCACCACCGACGCCAGATACTTCTCGAGCAGCACCCTCCAGCCCGAGACCGGCGCGGTCATCAGCACGTCCCACGTCTGTGCGTCCCGCTCGCCGTTGATCGCCCCGGTCGTCTGCACCGAAGCCAGGAGCACGATCACCCCAAGCCCGGCAAGGCCCATGATCAGGTGCATCGGCTCTTCGGTGAGATCCGTGCGCCAGTAGGCGTAGCCCAGCGTCGTCACGAGCACGAACACGAGCACACCCAGCTGGAACCGGTTCTCGATCCAGGGACGCGAGACCTCACGCCAGTAGATCGGGCGGGCGCCCAGGCGCACCAGCCTGCGACGCCGGCGATTGGCGATCTGCTCGGTCTCCTCTTTCTCATCTGGCGCAGCGCCCCCGCCGGCTTCTCTCTGCATGAGCCTGCGGAGCAGGGCGGACGCAACCAGGACCAGAAACCCCGACATGCCAAGCAGGATCACCACCGAGGCAACCCAGATCCGATCCAGCGGCGTCCCGACCAGCCACCCGTACCCAAGCGTTGTTGGCCCGTTCTCGCTGAGCGCGATGAGCGTGATCGGGGGGCTGGCCGCGTACCCGATGGGCGCCAGGACGCTGACGCTCTGATCCGATATCCCGAATAAACCCGAGAGCCCGAAGTAGTTGGTCTGCTTCATCGCGAAGTAGATCATCGGCGGGGCCATGAACAGGAGCCCGAGGGTGAGCAGCGCAAAGATCGCGGCCCCGGCGGCCCTTGAGTGCCACATCGAGAACAGCAGCCCCATCGTGCCGCCCAGGACCGCTGTCGCGAGCGTGACGCACGTAAACGCAACGATTGTTTCCGCGGGCACGCCGCCAAAGACGCGAACCGCGAGCAGGATCGGCGCGCTGATCAGGATCAGGATCAGAACCTGATAAAGACGCCCGGCAAGCTTGCCAAGCACGATCTGCAGCGACGAAAGCGGCGTGGTCATCAGCGCCGAAAGAGTCCCCAGCTGCTTCTCCTCGCAGATCGTCGGGCTCGTGATGGCCGGCGAGATCAGCGCGATCGTCAGGAACTGAAACCACGTGACAAAGAGCACAAGCGAGCGTGCGAACGACGTGAGCATCTGCGCCCGGGCGGTCGGCGATTCGAATTCAAAGCTCGGCAGCAACGTCCCCACGGCGATCAGCGTGACAAGCGAGAAGAACGCAGCGTACCCGCCTCGGATCAGGTACGTCGCCTTGCGCCTCCCCGACGAGCGCAGCTCTTTCTGCAGGATCGCGTTGAACACGAGCCCTCGGCCCTTGGACACCCGGCGCGAGATGACGCGGGCGATGCTCACTGCACCTGCCCTTTCGTGAGCGTCATGAACGCGTCTTCGAGCCTTGGTGCCTCGGGCGTGAACGCCGCGATGCGCTGGCCCCGTGCGATGAGCATCTCGATCAGGAAATGGTGGCTCGCCTGACCGGGCACCAGCTCGATCTGAAGAGAGCCGTCGGCGACTCGCACCGACTGCGTGCGTTCATCGCCAGCGATGGCCTCGCCGAGCGCCTTGAGCGGCGCGTCCTGGCTCTCAAGCCGGATCCGCACGCGGTCCCCGACGCCCATCCGCCTGTACGCCTCGTCGATCGAGCCCGCAAACAGGAGCTTGCCCCGCTCGATGATCCCGATCGAGGAGCACATCTGCGCCAGCTCCGTCAGGATGTGGCTCGACACGATCAGGCACTTGCCCATACGCCCAAGCTCCGTCAGCAGCTCCCTCATCTCGATCCGCGCCCTCGGATCCAGCCCGCTGGCCGGCTCATCGAGCAGGAGCACCTTGGGATCGTGCACGAGCACGCGCGCCACACCAAGGCGCTGCTTCATGCCGCGCGAGAGGCTCTCGACCATCGATTTCTTCTTCTCGGTGAGATCCGTCAGCTCCAGCACGCCGTCGACCGTCGCCTTGCGCTGCTTGCGGGGCAAGCTGAATGCCGCGGCGAAAAAATGCAGGTATTCCTCGACCGTCAGATCGTCGTACACACCCAGTACGTCCGGCATGTAACCCAGAATCCGCCGGATCGCGTCCCCGTCGGTCATGACGTCCTTGCCGTCAACCCTGGCGCTGCCCGAGTCTGGGCGCAGGAGACACGCCAGGATCTTCATCGTCGTGCTCTTGCCCGCGCCGTTTGGACCGATGAAACCGAAGACCTCGCCCGCGCCGATCTCCAGCGACAGATCGTCGACGGCCACGAGCTTGCCAAACTCCTTCGTCACGCCCTTGATCTCAATCACGCGCGGTTCCTCTCTCGATCGGCACCAGAAGCCGGTACACCGTGCTCCGCGTTTGCTCGACTTCCTCAGCGGTGATCGAAAGGTCCATCGCCTGATCCGTCACCATCAGCGACACCAGCGCGTACGAGCCCGTGCTCAGGTACGCCTCGATCGCTTCTATTCGCTCTCGTGGCCCGGGCAGCGCCAGGAGCGCCGAGGGCATCAGTTCATCGATGCCCTCGGCGTACATCCACGCCTGCGTGTAGGGGCGGTCGTTGTCGACCGCAAACGGATCGCCCCACTGTCGGGATCGCTCAGTCAACGAGAGATCCGGCGCAAAGACGATCCGCAAGGACTCACCCTCCTGCCGGAGGTGATGGCGCTCGCCCAGCCTGGTCGACCGATCCTGCACCCGCAGCACGCCCGTGATCAACCGCGACCCCGCCCCGAGCCCCTCGAGCTGGAGCACCCAGCCCTCCTGGCTCTCTTCGAGCGCCACTCCCAGCTCCGGCGCCCCCGGCCCGGCGTCGACGTACGTTCCGATCGACCAGATGCCGGGCATGATGTGCCTTGGCGCTGAGCGACGCACCGCTTCGATGCCGCCCGATTGCGCCGACTGTAGAAAGGAAGTCTGGCGCGGGATCACCGACTCCTGCATCGATCCCACGTATTCAAACCAGTTGCCCTTGGCTTCCTCAAGGACGAACGAATCCGACGAACCGGCGAAGAAATACGTCAAGCCCAGGTTCCAGCCTCGCAGCTCGATCGGCAGTGCGAGCATCGCTCTCTGACCGGGATGGGGCGAGCCCTCGCCGAGCGCGCGGTTGGGCGTGAGCGCATCGACCACCACCAGGCGAGACGCGATCGAGGGCCCCGCGCGGAGCTTGGACGGCGCAACGATCGCAACGCCAGAAGCCAGCGCGATCCAGACCAGGGCGCTCAGCCACGCAAGGTGGCGCCGCTTGAGCGCTCTGAGCAGGAAGAAGTCCACAGGCCCGAGCGTGATCGCCAGAGAAACCGTCACGATCGCCACGAGCACGATGGCCGCCGGGCCGATCGTCGTGGACGAACCGATCGCATCGAACACCACCCCGGGCATCGCACGACCGAGCGCCATGCGGTAGCGCCAGCCCGGCGCGTTGTGCAGCGTGCGGGGCTCGCTGTCGTGCGAGGCGATCGCATCGATCGCGGGCGTGAGCACATCGATCCAGAGTTTCCACGTCTCTTCGCCCGCCCCGACCGACTCCGGGTCCACCGAGACAACCGTCACCCAACCGAGGCCCGCCGGGCCCTCGACGATCAGTGAGCCGTCCTCGGCGCTCCATCTCTCGCGCCAGCCCAGCTCCTGGGCGACCAGGCTTAGCGACATCGGCCGGCAGCGCACTCTCGGAAACACGCCGCGCTCGGCGCTGCTTTCGATCTCGCCCGGGGTTGGCATCTCGATCGGCGAAGAGATGTCGATGGCCTCGACCGGAACGCCCGGGGGGAGCAGCTGTCGCCATGCGCCGCCCGGCTGATCGGCGAGCACCACCAGTCGCCCGCCGCCGAGCACCCATCTCTGGATCGCCAGGATCGCACGCGGGTCGGCGCCTCGGACCGATGAGCCGTCGGCGAGCACCGCCAGCACACCCTCGTACCCAGCCATCGAGAGCGGGAGCTGCTCCATGATCGCCGTGACGCCGACCGTGCGGGACATCACATCCAGGCGCTGCATGTGCTCGTCCAGATCCACGCGGTTCTCGTCGGGCATCCTCATCTGTTTCGAGAGAGTGCTCTGCCAGCCGACCGATGCGCTCACAAAGCGTCCGGCAATCTGAGCCGCATTGATCCGGTGTGTCAGCGAGAGCAGGATCTCCTCGCTCGACGAGAGCATCGCCGGCAGCCGGATCGCCGTCGCACCCGGGCTGGTCGAGTACTCCGTCTCGGCCAGCCGAGAACCGCTCTGAGATCGCAGCGTCAGGCCAACTTTGTTGCACCACTCAGGCATGGGCACGACCATCGAGACCGAGGTCGATGTGCCCGCTGCGACGTCCACGGGTGCAACGATCCGCCCCGATTCGCCGAACTGGCTCGAGTACTCCAGCTCCACGACGCCCGAGATGTGCTCGTCTGCCGCCTGAACCCACACACGCACCGGCGCAAACCGCCCTGTTGGGATCTTGCCCGAGAACCCAAAGTCCGCAAGCAGCGAGATCTCCGGCTTCTCATCCCGCGGCTTCTCCTGCGCCAGGCTTGTGCAAGGCACAAACGCAAAGAGAACGAGAATGAGAACGGATCGGATCATAAATACACGCGACGGTTGTACACCCACCATTCAAAGAGACAGATCACAAGCGCTCCCAGCAGCAGCCAGGGCCAGAGACGCCTTGGCGACTGGGACTCATCGGCTGAGACGGCCAACACCTCGCCCGAGGCGAACGGCAGGACCGCGGCGCTCCGAACATCGGATTCGAGCGGATCGAGCAGGTTCACCGCAACGCGTCGCGTCACGAGCTCGCCGTCGACCTCGTCGGTCAGACCGGCCGGGCCGCGCCACGCGAGCGTGTAGACCCCCGCGCCGGGCACGGGCCCAAAGGCGATCCGCCCGTCCGGCGCCGGCTCCAGGTTCACACGCTGCCCGCCCGGCATCGCTAGGCTCACGCTCCGCGCACCGATCGGCAGGCGCTGCGAGAGCGTCCCCCCCGGGCTGACCACGCCCGAGGAAGCACCGCCCGTCACACCGCCCAGCGCATCGACCGAGGCGGCCAGAAACACGACGTAGCTCACATCAAAGGGCCAGCTCGACTCGTCCGGATCGAACGCGACCACGATCGCGCGCGTGCCGCCCGTGCTCGCATCGAAGATCACCGGCCCCCGCGCCGTCTCGGCCAGTACCACTGCGCCAAGGCCCTGCTCGATCTCGATCACCGGCGCCCTGGCGATCGCCACCCGACCGCCGAGCTCGAGATCCTGCATCACCGGATGCTCTTTGTTCCAGTCCACAATCTCCGCGGGTCCACCCGGATCACGCTGAGTCAGCCCCATTTCCGAAGGGACGCCCCCGAGCACGAGGTAGTTGCCCGGCGCGAGCGCTCCCTCTGGCATCCAGCCGTCGAGGATGACCACGTCAAAGCCCGCAGCCCCGCCTCGCGCCTCAAACTCGCTCGGCGAAAGGCTCGCAAGCTCGCCGAAAGGCAAGCCCTCCAGCGCCAGCGTCGTAAAGAAATCGCCCTCGGACACCACCGCCACGCTCAGTCTCTTCGAGGGCGGCACGACCAGCCACCCCGTGTTGTCGCGCTCGAGCAGATCCGCCCCGCCATCGGTGGGCACCACGCGCACCTCGACCACCGCGCCTGCCGCCCGATCGAGCGTGAAAACCACCCCGCCCGACCCCGGCATGCTCCGCGCGTCAGAAGCCGCAACCTCCGCCGGCGGCAGCGTCGCCGAGCGCACGCTCGCCAGCGCCCCGTTGACGATGAACTGCACATCCACCGTCCGGGGCCCCGCATCGGTGTTCGACACGCCCACAAAGATCGAGAGCGACCGAGGGTTGTTGTAATCCCGCTCGGCGCGCAGTCCCGTGATCCCCACGTTGGGCGCGCCTTCCTCGCCCATTCGGTAGAAACGCACCACGTCCTCGGGCCCGGGGACGACCTCGCCCGCGTCGCCGATTCTGCCATCGCTCCACAGGTGCACCGTCCCCACCGCGGGCGGGAGCTGGATCAGAGTGCCATCGCGATCGGGTACGGTCCTGGGCGGGGCCTGCGCGATCGCGAGCCGGTACGCCTCGGCGGCCCGCGTCGGCGCATCGCTCGGCTCGATCGACTCGATCGCCGATCGCAAGAGCGCCTTGTCCGCCGACATCGGCTGGCGGATGCCGCCCTGGCTGTCGAAGGTGATCACCGTCGCTCGCTCGGCGCCCGCCTCCGCGCCGCCCATCACGCTGTCGAGCCACGTCGGCTCGCCGAGCTGATCGACCACCTCGAGCGCCTCGCGTTTGGCCTGCTCAAGCCGCGAGACGATCTCGCCCCTCCACGTGCCATCCATGGTCTGCATCGAGGCCGACCGATCGATCATGATCACGTGCCGATCGCCCGTCACCGAGCGCGACGAGAGCTGCGGCTGCGCGATCGCAAGCAATCCCGCCGCCAGCACGAGCAGCTGCAGCAGCAGCAGCAGGTTCCGCCTGAGCTTCTGGAACGGCGCGTTGGCCTGCATGTCCTGCACCGCGCGTTTCCACAGCAGCGTCGACGAGACCTCCACATCCCGGCGCCGAAGCTTCAGGAAATACAGGATCAGCAGCGTCGGCACCGCCACCGCCGCCGCCAGCGCCGCGATGCCGGGCGTCAGCCAGTTCACTCATCGCCCCCCTGCGTCGGCTCGGCATCGATCGCTTCCAAGCCGGTCGAGGCGCAGTCCTCCAGCCGGTACGAGCTGAACACCCAGCGTTCCGGGCGTTCCTCGTCCGGGTGCCCGTAGTCGATGCTGATCAGCTCGTTCTCGTGGAACCCCATGATCATCCGCCCGAACGTCGGGCGCGTCTGGCGGAGCACACCCAGCGCCATGATCCGCACCTCGATCGTGCCGATCACACCCGTCGCGTCGCGCTCGGCGAAGTACGTCATCTGATCCGCCTCCAGCCGATCGATCACGTCCGACGCGGGCATGCCCGCGCAGAACCGCTCGTCGATCGAACGCTGCATCTCCGCGGTCGTCATGTAGAGATACATCGGGGCCCGGTTCACCCGACAGCCCGTCGCACAGATCGCCAATACCATCAAGCACAACATCCGTGTCACCGCACAACTCCTCTTCTTCGTAGGTGATCCAGCACCATCGTGTCCACCGCCGTGTCGCTGGGCACGGTCACCAGCATGATCTCGCGCCGGGCGCAGAAATCCCGCAGCTGGTTCGTGTACGCCGCCAGCGTCTTCTTGTACTTCTTCAGCAGCGGCGCCGAGATCGTGATCTCCGCCTTGTCGCCGTCCTCGATGTCCTTGAGGCGCAGGTCGCCCGTGATCCCGGGCTCGAGTTCCTGGGGGCTCAGGACCTGCACGATAAAGACGTCGTACCCGCGCCCGACGAGCATCCGCAGCCCCTCCTCGTAGCCCTCCTTGATGAGCATGTCGCTCATGATGACCATGATGCCCTTGCCCCGGCGCGAGAGCGCGATGCGCCGGCACGCCTCACCGAACGAGCCCGCGCCATCCCCCTCGCCCTCGCCCTCGTCCGGGCGCAGCGAGCAGATGAACCGCGACAGGTCGTGCACCCGGCGCTTGCCCCGCAGATCTCGCACCGATTGCACGAGCGCCGTCGACGAACCAGCCTCGCCCTCGTCCCCGAATTTCCCCCCGATCGCGCTGCACGCGACGCGGTTGTACTTGACCATCCCGATGTACCCGAGCGCCATCGCCAGCCTCTGCATGAACAGAAACTTGTTCGGCTCGCCCGTGTCCGCGCTGGCGCTGCAATCGAGCACGAGATGCAGGGAGAGGTCCTCCTCCTCCAGGAACAGCTTCATAAAGAGCATGTCCAGGCGCCCGAAGATGTTCCAGTCGATGTGCCGGAGATCGTCCCCCACCACGTACGCCCGGTGATCCGCAAACTCGACGCTCTCGCCCCGCTTCTTGGACCGGCGCTCGCCCTTGAGCTTGCCGCGGAAGATCTTCGTGCTGGAGATATCGAGGGCATCCAGGCGCGCAAGAAGCTTGGTATCGAGCAGATCCTCGAGCGACGCGGGCCGGGTTTGGGAGGGTGTGCGGAGCATCAGCGATTTATTCCGTTGCAGGCGTTCCTATTGAGGAATCAATGTAATGGATCAGATCTTCCGGTTCTGGTGACCGGGTTCGCAACCAGTCGTGCGCATAGACTTTTGCTGTTTCCTCTTCCGCCGCATTGTGTGCACCGAATCCGCTTCCGGGCGTCCCAGTTTTGCTGCTTACAACAATCGCAGACAGCCAAGGCAACCCTCGTGCATGGCAATACCGCTCGATCGGTCGAAGTTGCATTCCCAAACTCTGTGCGGATGCACCAGTTCCGTCGGCCACTTGCCCATAGGTCACTTTCTCGCGTCGAGTTGCAGCGACAACGAGGAAATGCCACACCTGAGTTGCTCGATCTGCTGCATTCACGGCCCCACCCCCACCGGCTCAGTCGGCGTCATCTTGAGGATCTCCTCCACGATGGAGTCCGGGCTCACGCGGTCCGCCTCGGCCTCGAAGTTCAGGATCAGCCGGTGGCGCAGCGCCAGCTTCGCCACGTGCCGGATGTCCTCGTTGCCCACGTGGTACCTGCCGTCCGTCACCGCGCGCACCTTCGCGCCAAGGATCAGCGCCTGCGCCCCGCGGGGCGAGGAACCGCAGCGCACGTACCGGTTCGTTGCGCTCGAACTCCCGCCGGCGAACTCCCCCTCGGGGTGCGTCGCAAGGACCAGACGCGCCGCGTACTCCTTGACGTGCGGGGCGATCACGACCGAGCGGATCAGCTTCTGCGCCTCAAGGATGCTCGTCCCATCGAAGAGCTTGCGCACATCGGGCGAGGCCGCGCCCGTCGTGCGGTCGATGATCGTCATGAGGTCCGCCAGCTTGTTGTACCCGAGGTTGATCTTGAAGATGAACCGGTCCAGCTGCGCCTCGGGCAGCGGGTACGTCCCTTCCTGCTCGATCGGGTTCTGCGTCGCCAGCACGATAAACGGCAGTTCCAGCTTCCGCGTCACACCCGAGACCGTCACGCTCCGCTCCTGCATCGCCTCCAGGAGCGCCGACTGCGTCTTGGGCGTGGCGCGGTTGATCTCGTCAGCCAGCACCACCTGCGCAAAGATCGGGCCCGGCTGGAACTCGAACTGACGGCGCCCAGTCGCCTGGTCCTCCATCACGATGTTCGTCCCGATCACGTCCGCGGGCATCAGGTCGGGCGTGAACTGGATCCTGCTGAACGGCAGATCCAATGTCTCCGCGAGCGTGCGCACGAGCAGCGTCTTGCCCAGCCCAGGCACGCCCTCCAGCAGGACGTTTCCGCCCGCAAAGAAGGACATCAGCACCGCGTCGACCACCTCGCGGTGACCGACGATGACCTTGCCGATCTCGTCGACGAGGGCCTGGTAGGTTTTCTTGAACGCCTCGCACTTGGCCGCGACTTCCTGGGGCGTCTGGGCACTCTCGTTGATCGCCATCGTCCTGCTCCTTGCTCACACTCTCCGCACGCCGAACGAATCGGGTGCGTTCAATCCTGATCCATTTCGTCCTTGGCCCGCTTCTTGGCCTTGAGGAGGCGACTGAGCCCCTCGTCCTCGCCTGTTTCGGGCTGCGCTTGCTTGGGCTTATCCTGCTTGCTGACCAGCGGAGCCGACCCGGAACCTTCGGTCCCGATCGGCGAATCGTCCATGCCCTGGGTGTACTCGAACTTCCGCGCCGAGACGTCCGCCCCGCGCTCCGCTTTCTCTTTCGGGGCGCCCGCCATCTTCGCCTGCGCTCGCGCCCGCGCCTCGCGGAGTGTCCCGACCGAAGCCGTCTCCGTGCTCTTGGATTTCCCGAACGCCCGGCGCCCGATCGCCCGCAGGACACCGAGATCAAGACGCACGCGCCGCACCGCGACGTCGATCAGAAAGATCCCCATCGCCAGCATCGCGCAGAGCAGATAGATCGACTGCCTCGACACAGGCCTGGTCAGCCCATCGCGCACCCAGAGGTTCGCAAGCGCCGGGTCCGCATCCAGAATGCGCCCGCCCGTGCGGTCGGCGATCTGGCGCAAGAGCCCCGTGTTGTCCTCGAGCGCCCTGAATTCGTCCGTAAACGGCTTCGTCACCGCGGCCTGCACCGAGCCCTCCGTCGGCGCCATCGAATCCGACCCGGGCGAGGCGTACCGCAGCCCCACGATGTACGAGCCCGGATCCGACGAATCGAACCGACCCACGTAGCGCCCAGGGCCCTCCTGTCGCAGCGTCACCTCCTGCGACGAACCGCCAGGCCCCGCAACCCGCCCCTTGATCGACGCGAAATTGACCCGCTCGCCCGTGTCAGGCATCGCAAGGTCCACCGTCAGGACGGACTGATCCCCGAGCTGCTCGATCCTCGTCCGCGCCTCGGCGCTCCCGCTTGGGCGCATCACCCAGCGCATGTGCTCGCCCCAGAACGAGCGATACCCCGCCCAGCCGGGCCAGTCTGGCGACCAGCGCGTCGAGACGTCGCCCGTGAACGCCAGCACGCGACCGAGCCCGCGCTGCCACTGGGCCAGAATCGGATCGTCCTGCGGCCCACGCATCGTCACCACCGCCAACCCGTCCTCACGGTCCGCGGTCACCACGTACCCGCGGATGCTGGGCACCGAACGCACGCCCGTCATCGGGGCGCTTGGCATCCCTGTCAGCGCCGGCTCGAAAGGGTTGCCCTCCCAGATCAGCGAGCGCTTCACCGTCTGGGCTTCCTTGATGAAGATCTGAGGGATCGTCGCCAGCTGCGTCGAGGTCGTGATGCCGTAGTACCGACCGCCCGTGTACTCGGCGATGTCCTTGAGCCGTTTCAGATCCGGGCTTGCGATGCCGCCCATATGCGGGAAGACACCCACGGTGGTGATCGTGATGCCCGCGTCGACGTACCTCTGCAGGAGCGCTCGCGAGGGGGGCGAAGGGTCGCCGTCGGTCACGATGATCGCGTGGCGCTGCCCGGCCGGTGCGTTGACGAGCGCGTCGTATGCGCTCTGCACCGAGGGCGCCATGTCGGGCATGTCCCCGAAGCTGAGCCTGTTGATCGCCGATCGCACCGCGGAGCCGTCGCCGCGCTCGGACATCGGGTACACCCACTGCGCGCCGCCGCCGAAACCGGTGTACTCGATGATCCCGACGTAATCGAGCCTGGAGAGCGCCATCGCAGCAGCCTCGGCTGTTTTCTTGCCGTAGAACACGCCCTCGGGCATCTCGATCGAGTGCATGATGAGCGCCAGCGCGCCGCGCGGCATCTGCCTGGTCTGAGGCGGATCCAGCTGCACGGGCAGCACATCCTCGACGGGCGAACCGATCCACCCGCCCGCGCCGAACGCATCCGGGCCGCCGGTCATCACCAGCCCGCCCCCGCCGTCCTCGACGTACTGCTTGATCGCGACCTGCTGCGCCTCGCTGAACGCGTACGCCGGCACGTTGCAGAGCACGACCGCGTCGTACGCGTTGAATTCGACCAGCGTCGTCGGCGCCCGGTCCGCCAGGATCGAATCCACGCCGATGCGCTCCGCCTCGAGCCCCGCAACAAACTCAGCTGACTCGCGCTCGCTCTCGGCGATCACCAGCACCCGGCCCTCGCCCGAGAAGAACGTGATCGAGCCCGCGCTGTTGTTCTCGTCGATCACGTCCCCGATGCCTCGCTCGCTCTCGGTCGGCTCGAACACCGCCGAGATCTCCTGAGGCCCGCGGCGCGACACGCCCAGCGGCACGAGCATCGTGTTCGAGCCCGCCTTGAGCCGAACCGACACGCCCAGCCCCGGACCCGAGGCGTCCAGATCGATCGGCGTCCCGTTGATCAGGATCGTCAGCGTCCCCTCGGTCTCGCGCGTCGCCTGGATCGTCACGCGCGCGTTGATCAGCTCACCCATCCGAGCCGTCGTGGGCGTCTCCACACGCTCGACGATCACCTCGCCCTCGTACCGGTATGTCAGCGGCAAAACATCGATCGGCACACCCATCGCCCGCGCGGTCTCAGCCGCTGCCAGGAGGCTCCCGTCCGTCTCGTTGCCGTCGGAGATGACCAGCAGGCGATACGCCGCATCGCTCGGGCGGATCGCAAGCGCCATCCGAACCGCTTCCTCCAGGTTCGTCCCGTCCGCGGACCCGATCGTCTCAGCCTGGAGCGATTCGCGCAGCTGGCTGGGCAGGCTCTGCACGTACGCGCGGCGCGCCGCGGTCACCCCGCCCAGCAGATCGTCATTGCCCCGCCCGACCACCGCCGCATCCTTGACGAACCCCTCCGCGACCGACTGCATCCGTGTCGGCACGGATCGGCTCATGTCGATCACAGCCGTCACCGCGAGCTTGTCCGATTCCTTCCGCCAGCTCGGCTCCGCGAGCGTCACGACCACCAGCAGCACCACGGCAAGCCTGGCAACGAGCGCCACGCGCCGCGCGCCGCTGCCCACCGACGACAGACTCTTGCGACCGATGAGCAGCACGAAAGCCATGACCGGCACGAGCAGCCAGAGCCACGCGGGCATCGCAAGCTCGATCGGGCCGATCACCATCGCCGCCAGAGTGGTCAACGAGCACCCCCCGCAAGCGCCGGGCCCGGCATCGAAACGACTTGGATCCTGTTGTTGCCCGAGTCGAGCACGAAGAGCTCATCGCCGACCACCGCAACACCCCAGGGCGAGGCCAGCTGCCCCGTCTCGCGCCCGGGCTGACCGATCGTTCCGATGACCTCGCCCGAATCCAGATCAACCCGGCTCACGCGATTGCCGCCAAATTCCGCGACCAGCGCCTGGCGCCGACCGATCAGCTCCAGCCCGTACGGGTAGCGCAGAAGATCCGACGCGCCGCCCCCGATCCACGCGATCAACGCCCCATCCAGCGTGAAACGCCCAAGCCTGTGGTTGCACGCGTCGGTAACGATCAGCTCGCCCGCGCTCTGATCGATCGCGATCGACTGGGGGCGATCGAGCACCACACGCCCCTCGCTCGTGTCGCCCTCGCCCGCAACCCCGAATGCTCCGAAGCTCGAGAGAAAGTCAAGATCAGGCCCGAAGACACTGATCCGGTCGTTGCCCCCGTACTCGCTGACGTAGATCCGTCGGAGACGTCCCTCGGCATCCGTCTCAACCGCGATATCCGTGGGGTAGACAAACTGACCACCCTCGGTGCCGAACGATCCGAATGCGAGCACCGGCTCATCCGAACCGCTCTGGATGTCGTACGCCAGAATCCGGTGTTCGTGCGTGTCAGCGACATAGAGCCCCAGCCGAGCCTCCTCGCCCGGCAGCGGCGCCAGCGTCAGGCCAGTGGGCTTGCCGTTCTCGAATTTGGGCGTCTGAAAGATCCGCGTGCAGCGCCCGGTCTGGGGGTCGATCCGCTGCACGCGTGCCCCCTTGTCCACAACCCAGAGTTGCCCGCCCGACGAAGCGATGCCCCTGGGATACATGTACTGCCCAGGCTCACGCCCCGGCTCGCCCAGCACACGCCTGACCTCGAGCCGGACACCCTCGCCCGTCTCGGCTCGCTCATCGCACGCAACAAGCGCACAGCTCGCGCCCGCGACGAGAAGCACCGAATTGAACCGAATCCGTCCGTCCACTCACGCCCGCTTTCTGCTCAGGACACCGCCGACACTCCCGGATTCGGATTTCAACCGCGATCGGTTCGCTTCCACATCAACCACAGCCCCGCCGCAACACTCACAACAAGCGTACCGAATCCGATCACCACAAGCGCCAGACCCGCCAGATGCTCGTATCTCTGGTAATGGAGCAGATTCAGCATCGACTTCGCAAGAGAGGGCATCCCGGGAGGGGAGACCACAATGGCGCTCTCGATCTCGTGCATCGAAAGCCCACCCGCCGCGACCGCCGCCGCGGCGATCGCCGGCCAGCCCCGGACACCGGACGTCCGCGCCCAACCGATCGCCCCCGTAGCCCCCGCCAAACGTCGTAAATCACGGTCCTCGCTCGGCTCACCCAGAAACAGGAGCACGCCGACCGACGCCCCCAGCGCCGCAAACCTCGCCACGTGCGCCAGAACCACGATCAGCACGCTCTGGTCGAACACGCGCCACGCCCCTGCGACCAGTATCCCGGTCACCACACCCGGGAGCAGCGCCGTCACGACCGAGACCGCAACGCCCGCGATCGTCAAGCGGCGCGCCAGCTTCCCGCCCCCGAGCCCGATCCACACACAGCTCGTCACCGCCGCGCTCACCAGCCCGACCGATCCCGCAACCACCCAGCCCGACCAGATGCCCCGCGACTCCGTCCGCCAGACCGTACGGATCGTTTCAATCGATTCCAAGTCGCTCGCAAAGAGCCCCGCCGGCAAGAGCACCGCCAGCATCGCCATCCCGACAACCGCGAGGGCGCACCACTTCCCAGTGTCTCTGAGCTCTTGACCGTCACCCCTCATCGAGCGTCCGCACCGCCACAATCCTGCGCACACCGCCAGCGACGCGCCGAACGCAACGACCAGAACGGGCCACGCCGAAAGAACCACCCGCCAGCGCTCGTCCGCGCTCGTTGCATCCAGCTCCAGCCAGACCCGCGACGCGTACGTGTTCATCTGAGCCAGGTGCATCGGCACAGCCGAGCCCATCATCAGAACCGCGACCAGCCCCGCCGCTACGAACGATCGCCCGAGACTCAGCCCGAGCCGGAGTCTGATCCAGAGCGCTGCCCCGCGCCCGATCAGCCTCGCGCCCTCGAGCGAATTCGCGTCGATCTCGCGTACACGCGAAGCGATCACGAGCTGAGCGATCGGGCTCGCCCAAACCGCAAGACCGACCACAGCCAGGACACGCCCCGCAGCGATGGCGCGCCAGCTGGGCCCCATCGAGAGCCAATCACCCAGTGCGGTTCCCGGCCCGCGCATAATCCCAAGCCCCGAGTACACCAACCAGCTTGGCATCAATGCCGGCGCCACCAGCATGGGCGACCACCACGCCCGCCAGCCCCGGCTCAGCCACGCACCGGGCCAGGCGATCACAACCGACAGGACCCCGATAGCCAAGGCCCAACCGACAGTCTCGCCAAGAAGTCCCCACTTGGGCGCCAGATCAAGGGACACGTCCGATCGCTCGGCATTCCTGGCAGCCTGAGCAGCGAGCACCACGAGCGGGTACGCGCACGCCCCGCCGACCACCGCGAGCCAGATCAGCACAGCCGGCCATGCCGATCGATAGAACCATCTCGATCGGCGCTCCCGCAAGGCTCACACCCCTTCGAACGACACGCATCCCCGATTCCGGCACAACGCTCGCAGACCGGCTACGCTATGCCTCAAGTATTCGGCGCTCCTTTATGCGCCCATCGACCGAGCGCACTCCACGGAACACGCCATGATCGATATCCGCAAACTCAAAGAGCTCGTCAAACTCATGGTCGAGAACGATCTGACCGAGCTGGATCTCCAAGATAAGGAAGAAACGGTCGCCCTCCGAAGGGGACACCCGGGAACCGTTTACGCGGGGCAGCCCGTGGTCCACGCGGCCCCCGCGGCTCACGCACCTTCCTACTCCTCGGGCGACGCCCCGGGTTCGTCCGACGCTGAAGATTCCGACGACGGCCTCATCGCCATCGAATCGCCCATGGTCGGCACGTTCTACTCAGCACCGAACCCCGACAGCGACGTCTTCGTCAAGGTCGGCGATTCCATCAGCAGCGATTCCGTTGTCTGCCTCGTCGAAGCGATGAAGGTCTTCAACGAGATCAAGGCCGAGACCAACGGCACGATCACCAAGTGCCTCGTCGAAACGGGTCAGGCCGTCGAGTTCGGCCAGAAGCTCTTCCTCGTCAAGCCGAACTGATCGTCAGCAGGCACTGGGCACTAGGCATGAGGCACTAGTTCGAAGCCCGACCCAGTGCCGAGTGCCTCATGCCTTGTGCCTGGAATATCCATGTTCAGACGCGTCCTGATAGCCAACCGCGGCGAGATCGCTCTCCGCATCATCCGCGCCTGCCAAGAACTCGGCGTCGAAACCGTCTGTGTCTATTCTGAGGCCGACGCGGACGCCCCCTACCTTCGGCTTGCCGACCGAGCCATCTGCATCGGGCCAGGGCCCTCCAAGGACAGCTACCTCAATATCCCGCGCATCATCGCGGCCGCGGAGATCGCCGACGTCGATGCGATCCACCCCGGCTACGGCTTCCTCTCCGAGCGCGCCGACTTTGCCGCCATCTGCCGAGATTGCAAGATCGAATTCATCGGCCCAAGCCCCGAGGCGATGCGCAAGCTTGGCGACAAGGTCGAGGCCAAACGCTACGCCAAGGCCGCCAAGGTCCCCGTCTTCCCCGGCTCCGAGGGCGAGATCACCGAGGAAGAAGAGGCGGTCGAGGTCGCAAACGAGATCGGCTACCCGGTGATCATCAAGGCCGCGGCCGGCGGCGGCGGTCGCGGCATGCGCGTCTGCCACAACGAAGCAACGCTCCGAACCAATATCAAGAAAGCCCAGCAGGAAGCCCTCGCCGCTTTCGGCAACGGCGCCATCTTTATCGAAAAATACCTCGAGCGTGCCCGTCACGTCGAGATCCAGGTCCTGGGCGACAAGCACGGGCACGCTGTCCACCTCTGGGAACGCGACTGCTCCATGCAGCGCCGACACCAAAAAGTCATCGAAGAGGCCCCCGGGCCCGGCATCGAGCGCAAGAAGATCTCAGGCGTCGCCGAGAGCGCCGCCAAGCTCGTCAAGAGCGCCGAGTACGCCGGCGCCGCGACCGTCGAATTCCTGATGGACGAGCAGCAGAACTTCTTCATGCTCGAGGTCAACACCCGCGTGCAGGTCGAGCACCCCGTCACCGAGATGATCACGGGTGTGGACATCGTCAAGATGTCCATCCTGATCGCAGCGGGCGAGGCGCTGCCCTTCAAGCAGAAGGACATCGTCGCCAGCGGGCACGCCATGGAGTGCCGCATCAACGCCGAGAACCCCGACAAGGGCTTCATGCCCTCGGCAGGGCTGATCGAGAAGCTCTACCTCCCGGGCGGCCCCGGCGTCCGCATGGACACCCACATCGTCCCGGGATACCGCGTCCCGCCCAACTACGACTCGATGATCGGCAAGCTCATCGTCCACGCGCCCGACCGCAAGCAGTGCATCAACCGCATGAAACGCGCCCTGCGCGAGCTCACGATCGGGCCCATCAACACCACCATCCCCCTGCACCTGCGTCTCATGGAGAACGCCGACTTCGCAGCGGGCGGGGTCGATATCCACTACCTCGAGCGCCTGCTCAAGTAGTGCCAGCACCACCTCTTTGCTGACCTTACCCGACACGGAGCCTGGGTTCGCGCGCCCCGATTTTTGGGACCCGCTTCTGGCACAATACGATTCTCGGAGTACCTTCTGGGTAAGGGTCCTCTCCTGTTCGGGAGAGGTATGAAACCGTGTCCGGCTCTCCGTCGGGCACGCTCGTGGTGCGGGTGAATCACTCAAACGTATTCCTGCGAGTGTGCGCGATCGCTCCGGACGGATCTGTCACGCCGGCACCTTTCTCGGGGTCCGGCAGAGTTCAATGGAGGCAGAGATGAAAGTCAATCGCATGCGATATGCGCTGGCCGCGGGCACAGCGCTCGCGCTCGCGCCATCGGCGGCCGCGCAGCTCATCGTCGGAAACGATCAGTCCGGTTCCGCCTCGATCTACCACATCGATATCAACACCGGAGCCGCGACCGCCCTCTACACCGCCTCTGACAGCTCGGCAAAGCCCTGGGGCATGGCCTACGACCACGACACCAACACGCTCTACTGGAACAACGGCGGCAGCCTCTACTCCTCGCCCTTTAGCATGGGCGGGCTGACCCCGACACTCCTGGGCTCGATGAGCTTCAACGGCTCAGCCGTCAACTTCGTCGGTCTCGGCTATCGCGACGGCGTCCTCGTCGGCACGCGGAACATCACCACCGAAGCCGTCTACGAGATCGACACCGAATTCCTCACGGCCACACAGACGTACGTCTACCCGGCTGCCAGCTTCGACTTCGGCGGACTCGATGTCGATGCCACCAACAACAACCTCTACGGCCTGAGCGACACGGTCACGCGCGGTCTCTACCTCATCGACGACACGGCCGACACGACCACCTTCAAAGCGCCGTACCCCGGCAGCGAAACGGACATCGACGGCCTGGCTGTCTACAACGGGCTCGCCTACTACGTCACCGACGGCAACAACACTACCCAGCCCAACTTCTACGTCTTCGATGTCGAGAGCGGCGCGATGGTAAACACACTGCCCTCGCCGTTTACGGGCAGCGGCACGTTCGCAGCTGCCGCATACGTCGTTCCCGCGCCCGGTGCCGCGACTCTCCTCGGCATCGGCGGACTCGTCGCTGTTCGGCGTCGGCGTTAATCGCCACAGCGCACACCAGACGGCACCGGGCCCTGCCACAACGGGGTCCGGTGCTTCTTTCTTGCGCTCGATCAGCCCGGCATGTACCGATCGACCCAGTCGTCCTGACGCATCACCTGCGTGCGCCCGCGCCGATCGCGTCCCTCGCTCCTGGATTGTGCCACGCGGAAAACAAGCGTGGTCATCCGGGAGCCCGTCAGCTCGTCGTAGTTGGCGCGCCCCGCAACCCAGGCGCCAAACGCGGGCACAAACCTCGTCACCAGCTCGTCCTCGAGGCTCGCAAAGATCGCCGCCCCGCCCGGATCGCCCTGACGACCCGCTCGCCCGATGAACTGGCGATCCACTCTGCGTGCGCCGTGCAGCTCGGTCAGGATCACCATCAGCCCCCCCAGCCTGCGCGACTCGGGGGTCAGCTTGATGTCCGTGCCTCGCCCGGCCATGTTCGTCGCAACGGTGATGGCGCCCGGCTCACCGGCACGCGCGATGAGGTTCGCCTCTTCCTCGTGGTGGTGCGCGTTGAGCACGCTGTGCTTCAGGCCAAGGACCTCAAGGCGCTCGCTGAGAAGCTGCGACGCCTCGACGCTCCGCGTACCCACCAGGATCGGCCTGCCTGTGTCGTGCTCCACCCGGATGCGCTCGACGATCGCAGACCACTTGGCCTCGGCGCCCCGGAAATACCGGGTCGGCTCCTGCGTGCGGATCACCGGCTTGTTCGTCGGGATCACCGTGACGGGCCTGCCGTAGACCCGCTCCATCTCGCCCGCAGAGTCTGCCGCCGTGCCCGTCATACCGCACAGGAACCGGTAGCTCCTGAAGAACTTCTGGAAACTCAGCCTCGCCAGCGTCTCGCGGTCAGCGGTGATCTCCAGCTCTTCCTTGGCCTCGACCGACTGGTGCAGGCCGTGCTCCCAGGATCGGTCGGGCAGGAATCGCCCGGTGTACTCATCGACGATCACCACACGTCCATCGACGAGCTCGTACTGACGTCCTCTGATGTAGCAATGCTGCGCCACCAGCGCCTGGCGCACCAGCTCCTCGGCGCGCCTCGCCGTCGCCCAGCTGTGCTCCTGGATCTGCGTCGCCAGCAGCGCCCGCCCCGCGCCGGTCACGCGCACGCGCTTGCGGAGCGAATCCACGACAAAGTGCCGATCCTGATCGAGCCCCTGGGCGATCTCGCGTGCCCGCTGGTACGCCGGAGCCAGCTCATCCTCGTGCCGAGACCGCGCGATGATCAGGGGCGTCACCCCCTCGTCGATCAGCACCGCGTCCGCTTCGTCCACCAGGCAGGCCTGCAAGCCCGGGACCAGCGGCCCCGCGGTGCCAAGCCGCTGCCACCCAGCCCACGCCGAGTCGATCCGACCCATGCGGATCTGGTCGCGCAGGTAGTCCGCCGTGATCTGCTTGGGGGTGCCGTGCACGATGGATCGCGCATAGATCCCCGCTCGTTCCTGCGGCGTCTGCTCCTGCACGATCGCCCCGCTCGACAGCCCGCAGCGTTTGTAGATCCGAGACCGGCTCTCTGCGTCACGCTCAGCGAGGTAGTCGTTCACCGTAAAGACATGCAGATGCCGGTGTCTCCAGGCAAGCAGCGGCGCCGCAAGCGAACCTGTGAGGGTCTTGCCCTCGCCCGTGACCATCTCGGCGATCCTGCCGTGCACCAGCGCCAGAGCGCCCGCCAGCTGCACGACGTACGCCTCTTCTCCGGTCGCCCGGCTGGCCACTTCGCGCACCACAGCCATCGCGCGCAGCACCTGCTCGTGGCTCACGCGCCCGCGCACGAACGAACCCCGGAGTTCCTCGATCTCCCGGTCGAGCGCCGTCTCGGGCAGGCTCCGGACCTCGGGTGCCATCGCGTCCACACGCTCGGCCCAGCCCAGCAGCACCTCCAGCCGCGACCGACGCTGGCGCAGCTTGAGCGCCCCCCACGCGACCATCTGGTCGGCACCCTTGAGCGACGCGAGCGCCCGGCGCCGCGAACGCACGGTCTCGAACAGCGCGTGGTACCGGCTCAGATTCGCGTCCGCCGATGTCACAGCTGCACTCGCCCCTGGATCATCTTGTGCAGGCGGTCGACCCACTGCACCGCCAGCGGCTTCCGTGAGAGGCGAAACCGCAGGTGCACCCGCTCGCCGGGCACGCCGCTCCACTCGTCGCTCTCTTTCAGACCGACGTACACGATGAACTGCGCCGTCTCCGACTGGAGCCCGGTCTGGTCGTCGGCGCTCATCCTGATCGATCCGCCGCCGGCATACCCGAGGCTCGCGTGGGGCAGGTAGGCCTGTCCCGCATCGATCGCGCGGATCTGGCCGCCCCTGACCTCAACGCTCGGCATCGAGACAGGCCTGAGCACCACGCGCGGGGATTCATCCTCATCGAAAAGCCACGCCGCCTCGAGCTGCGTCATCGCAGCGGCGATGTGCACATTCTCGATATCCACGACCTCACCCAGGTTCTCGCCAAGCCTGCCCATCTGCCCGATCAGGTCGTGCGGGTTGGGTCCGACAAACGTCCCTGCGTGCGGCGCTCTGATCACCAGTCGCCCGGCGCGATCCTCGAGGAACCGGAGCGCCGAACGAGCCGCGGCCACGCGCTCGCGCGCCACACCCACCGCCGAAGGGCTTTTGGCCGTCGCCTCGCGCTCGATGCTCTCAAACTCGGCAAGCTGCGCCCGCGATATCGCGATCTGAGACGCCAGCTGCGGGCTCTCCAGAACCGCGATGATCTGATCTTTCCTGACCCGATCGCCGGGCGAGACGTGCGCCTCCCGGATGAATCCGGTCTCCCCGATGAACACGCCCGATCGGCTCAGGCTCTCGACCACGCCCATGCCCCGGCGTACATCCGGCGCGGGCACCAGCCCGACGAGGATCCCCGCCACCAGCACCAGCCCGATCGTGATCGCGATCGTCCGTGCCCGATGCTCGGCGATCTTGGGCCCGGTGCTGAGCCACTTGAACAGCTTGCCGATCGGCATGATGAACCACGCAGCCGCGGTCCAGATCGCCAGGATCAGACCGATCGCAAACAGCTTGCCCATGACGTACAGCGTGATCGTAATGAACAGAAAAACACGGTACACCAACGCGCCGATGCCGTACACCGTCAGGATCCACTTCTCATGCGGGTCCGTCGTCGGCGGCGTCACGTCCTCAAGCCGGTACACATACTTCTGCATGAGGTACTGCAGATGCTGGAACGAACGCTGCATCAGGTTGGGAATCTCGAGCAGGTCCGACAGGATGTAGTACCCATCGAATCGCATCAGCGGGTTCGCGTTAAAGAGAATGGTCGAGAGCCCCGCGGTCAGCATCGTGTTGTACGCGATCTGATGCATCAGCATCCCGGGGCTCGTCGAGAGCCACACGTGCGCCATGATGCCCGCCAGAAACAGCTCAAAGATCATCCCGCCCGCGCCAACGGCCATCCTCTGCCACCTGCTGGCAAAGCCCCAGCACGCCGAAGCGTCCACGTACGGCGAGGGCACCAGCACAAGCAGCATCGCACCAAACTCGGGCACCTGCCCGCCGAATCGTTTGCAGATCACGCCGTGACCCAGCTCGTGCAGCGCCTTGGCGCCGATGTACACCACGATCAGCCAGCCCCAGTTGCCGGGGGCGATCGCGTCCTTGAACCCACCCGCCAGCTCCTCGCTGTGCGTCGCCAGCCTGCTCAGCGTGAACAGCACGAACACGCCCCAGATAACCAGGCCCACGCGTCCGATCAGGGGGCGCAGCACCGGCTCGATCGCCGAGATGATCGCGTCGGGGTTGAACAGGCGCACCCGAAAATACATGATCCCGAGCGCCTGTCCCTGCACCTTCTTGACGAGCCTGTCTTTCTGGCGGCGCAGCAGCTGCTCCGTCTCGGGCGAGGCCTCGATGCTCAAGAGATTGGAGTTGTACAGGTTCGAGACGAGCTGGATCACCTCGGGCTGCGTGGGCGCCTCGTCGCCGTGACGCTCGACCACGACCTTCCAGGCTTCCTCGACGGTGCGCACGCCGTCGAGCAGGCCGACGACCTCGTACGAGACGGGGCTGAGGCGATAGAACTTGTTCGACGCGGGGTCGTGCACGACGTGCCAGCGCTTGCCCCGGTAGCGCTGGCGCGTGATCTGCACGTGCGGGCGGAGCCTGGGCTTCGTCGCCGCGACGCGGTGCCAGTGCGGGCTGAATGTCGGACGCTCAGCCACCGATCACCACCAGAGCCACATGCGGAGTGTGTCCACGATCCGGCGCGACCCGATCCAGAGCAGCGTCCGGTCGCCCACCTCGAGCTTGGCGAGCCCCTCCATGCCCGGGCGCATCCAGTCGGCCGAGCCCTCGAGCCTGGCGTAGACCAGGAATGAATTCCGCCCCTCCTGCGCCTGCGCCATGGGCACGACGCGCTCGACCACCAGCGGGAACCTGCGGTCCGGGTACGCCTTCGTCGCCACGCTCCCGATCATCCCGCCTTCTTCTTCCATCGCGCGGATGACGAGCCCGATGTCACGGTCATCGACCTCCGCGATCACGCGCATGTCGTCCAGCGGCGCGATCTCATACAGCGCCTCGCCCACCTCCAGCCGCGCGCCCACGCGATCCGTCAGATCGCCGGCAAGGATCGTCCCCGCGATCGGCGCCCGGATCTCGGCGCTCTGGATCCGTAGATTGAGCAGGTCAAGCCGCGCCTGCGACTGCGCCGCCTTCGCCTCGGCCTGCTGCTGCTCCGAGCCGCTGCCCTTGCGCATCGCCTCGGCGGCCTGCGCCAGCGCCTGATTCATCGCCTGTCGGGCCTCGATCGCGCTCAGCTCCAGCTCGCTCGTGTCCAGCCTCGCAAGAAGCTGGTCCTTCTCCACGCGCTCACCCGCCCGCGATCCCTCGAAGGCTTCGCTGATGATCCCTTCAAAGGGCGTCGCGAGCACACGTCGAACGATCGGGCGGAGCTCCACCGGCGCCTCGACCCGGTAGGGCACGCTGAAGAACGTCACCACGAGCAACGCCACCATCACCGCGATGCCCGCCACCTTCCAGAGCGTGTGCTTGGGACCCACCGCCCACGCACCAGCCTTGCGCGCCTCGTCGACGAGCCTGGCCGGGATCGGTCGGTCATCGCTGGCGCGAAGGCGCATCACGGGCGAGACGAGATCCATCGTCGCCTGCAGGAGCTCGATCGTCCGCAGGTCCACAGCCTGCCCGGGCGTCGCCGATTCGATCGTGATGACGCCCAGCGTTTCGTCGCCGTCACGCATGGGCAGCGATGTCACCTTCAGGTGCACATCGCCCGAGGCAAGCTCCCGGTGCGCGGTCGTCACCGTCTGCGCCAGCGACGGATCGATCTCCGCGGCCGACTCGGGCACCGGGTAGACCACGGGCTGGTCCTGGTCGATGCACTCGTCCATCGCCGAGGCAAGCTTGCGCACCATCGCCATGCGCCGATCCACGTTTTCCGTGTCGCTCAGCGCGATCACCTTCACCGGCGTCGCGTCACGATCGCTCACCAGCTCGTCGCCCGGGGGCCTGGCGCCCGCGCGCCCGCCCCGCCAGCCAAGCGCCACGCGGTCCGCCTTGAGATGCCGACACAGATCGTTGACGAACTGCATCGAGGCGCCCTTGAAGCTGGGCGACGAATTCACCGAGGCGATCAGGCGTGTCGCAAGATCCAGCGCCGCCCCGGCCGATCGCATCCGATTCATTTGGCTCCGCGCCCCAGCCAAGTGCGAGTAGCCCGCCAGCAGCTCCACCAGCGCGATCGTCGACTGCATCGCCCCGTGCGAGCGCTGATCCAGGAGCAGCACGATCACCGAGGCCGGCTTCGTCTCGCCCTCGCCCGACTGGACGAGGCCCACGGGCACCGAGAGCGCAAACCCGCCGCCCGAGCGCGACTCGTCGTAGAGCCCGTCCTCGGCGCCCAGCCCGTACACACTGGTGTTCCCCGAATCGAACGACGCGTTCGCACCGGCGCGCATCACCTCCGGCTCGGAGAGCGATTCGTCCGCGCTCGCACCGTCGCTGGGCCCAGCGGGCCAGACCAGGCTCGCCCGCGGCAGGCTGACGCCCTCGCCCTCGGTCGGCGCGAACTGAAAGAGCGCCGCCTGCCTCGCCCCGGCGACCTGCCCCATCGCAGCAAGCAGATGCCCGGCGAACGCGCGCTCATCGCCCGCGGCGTTGGTCAGGTCTGAAACGATGCGCCGCCATCCGGGCGCGTTGAGTCTGGAAAGATCTATCACGTCGGCTCTCTCTCGCTGATGCGCCGGCCGACACCCACCGTCAGCCGCCCGAGCTCTCGCCGTCCTGGCCCCGCTTTGCGCTCAGCTCCGCCCAAGCGTCCCCCGGCTCATCGAACCGGACAAAGACCGTCAATCCCGCGGGCAAGCCCTCCGGGTTCGACGCCTCCACCCGCACGCGCCGGGCACCCGTGACCGAGTCCGCAACCGGGCTGATGCCCTCGATCGTAGCCTCAAGCAGCTTCAGGTCATCACCGATCCGCACCAGACACCACGCCGGATCCCCCGCTGCCAGCCCCAATGTCTTCTCGGTCGGTGTTGCAACGTCGATCCAGAGCGGATCCACCGACACCACCCGGATGACCGGGTCCGAGTCCCGGATCGAATCACCGACCGCAACGACCACCGATTCCACAACCCCATCAAACGGCGCCATGACGGTGTGCTTCTCAAGTCGGATCTGGAGCTGCTCGAGCTGGAGGCGCTGCTCCTGCAGGCGCTGCTGGCTCGCGTCGACCCGCAGCTTGGCGGTCTGAGCGTTCAGCCGGGCGCGGTCACGCTCGAGGGTCGAGCCGCCGCCGCCCGTAAAGGCCTGCTCGGTTGCCGCCAATTCCACCTCAGCCAGCTCCAGGGCTTTCTGCTCCGCTTCGACATCGAGGGTGCTGTCCGCCCGGATGGTCTGCAGAACCACCGAAGAGTGCGCCTCTCGGTCGTCGGCCCGCACCAACGGCTGGCCTTCCTGCACCGCATCGCCATCGGATACCAGAAGCTCCAGCACGCTCGTTGGGAAGGCAAACCCCATCACCGCGTCCTGGCTCGGGCGGGTGACCGCCTTGATCCCGAACGTCTCTGGGCGGGGCAGATCGCTCGACGAGGGTTGCCCCACCCCGAGGCCCATCGCCGCCACTGCCAGTGCCATTACAACCATCTTCATAAGTCGCTCCGCCTACCCGAACGCGGGGATTCTCTCCCGGCTCGTTGCCTGTCCATCGGCCATTCCTACCATCATGGAACAACCGAAGGATACGGAGATCACCATGACCCAGACCTCGACCGCAAGCACCCTCGCCCTCAACGGCGGCACACCCGTTGCCAAGCCCTCAGTGCCCTTCATGGCCCCAAAGCTCCACCGCCAGGACATCGACGCCGCCATCGCTGTCCTCGAATCGGGGATGCTCAGAGCCGCCAAAAACTGCGAGGAACTCGAGAAGCAATTCGCTGCAAAGTCCGAGGCCAGGCACGGGCTCACCTGCGCCAACGGCACGTGCGCCCTCCAGCTCGCCTACGAAGCACTCCTCCAGCCGGGCGACGAGGTCATCGTCCCCGCATGGACCTACATCGCCACCGCATCCATGCTCGTCGCCCGCGGCTGCAAGCTCGTCTTCTGCGACTCGCACGAAGACACCATGCAGGTCGACCCCGCCGACATCGAAAGACGTATCACAAAGAACACCAAGGCGCTCGCCGTCACGCATCTCTACGGCATGCCCGTCGACATCAACGCCATCGAAGCCATCGCCAAGAAGCACAACCTCAAGGTCATCTACGACTGCGCCCAGTCGCACCTTGCCACCTACAACGGCACTGGCATCGGCGCGTTCGGCGACGCCTGCACCTACTCCTTCTACGCCACCAAGAACCTGGGCACCGGTGAGGGCGGCCTCGTCACCACCAACGACGACACCGTCGCCTACGACATGGGCCTCTATCGCTCCCACGGCGAAACCGAGAAGTACCTCCACGAACGCGTCGGGTACAACTACCGCATGAACGACATCACCGGCGCCATCGGCCTCTCGCGCCTGCAAAGGCTCGAGAAAGAAACCGAGCATCGCCGAGCCGTCGCGGACAAGTACGATGCGCTCTTTGCCGATGTCGACGCCGTCGAGGCTCCCACCCGCACCAAGGGCGCTGATTCCGCCTGGCACCTCTACAGCCTCAAGCTCAACCTGGACAAGGTCTCCTGCACCCGCGACGAGTTCATCAAGGCACTCATCGCCGAGGGCATCCCGAGCGCTGTCCACTACCCAAAGAGCCTGACCGACCAGCCCGCGTTCGCCAAAATGGTCACCGACCATCCGCCGGTCGCCAAGCGTCTGGCCTCACGCGTTTTCAGCGTGCCCATGCACCACGAGCTCACGGACGCCCAGATTAAGCAGGTCGCCGAGGCCGTCGCAAAGGTCGCCGAGGCCTACAGCCGCTGATTCGACGCTCGCAAAAACGAAGAATTCTTGACGCATCGGCGGCACAGGCTTGTGCCGCCGATGTCGTTTTTATAGCCTGTAGAGCCTTGCTTTCCAGGAGACATTCAGAATGAAGCACTTCGCCTTCACGCTCGCTGCCCTGTTCCTGTTCCATACGCCATGTCACGCGCAGGTGGTCACCTTCGACAACAGCGCGGGCACCTTCGTCTGGATCCCCACGCTCATCGATCAGAGCTCCGGCGCCACGATCATCCAGGAGAAGCTGCTCGATATCTCGCTCAGCCCCGCGGACAACCAGGCCGGATTGGCCGACCCCTTCCGCGCCCTGAGCTACTGGTTCGCGAACCCGACCGTGAGCAACCAGATCATCGTCTCGCGCGCAACACGCTTCTTCCCCGACGGCAGGGCCGGCATCGACTTCGGTGAGTTCTTCAACTACGGCTCCGACGCCGGGCACTACGTCCGAAACTACCTGCCCGGCGAATCCGTCATCCCCGACATGGCGACCGGAGCCTTCCCGACCAACGCAGGCCTGGCCAACCACTCGACCACGGGCCAGGAGGCGTACCTTGGCCAACGCATCATCATCGGCGTCCGGTTTCAGGCCGATCAGGTCGGCAAGCTCCACAACTACGGCTACGTCATCCTCGAATGGCGCGAGAATCTCCAGTTCCCAAACACCTCGGGGGGCACCACAACAGTCGACATGTACCAGCCCGTCGAATGGGCCTACGAGATCACCCCGAACGTGCCCATCACGATCCCCGACACACCCGATTGCCCCGCGGACACCAACGGCGACGGCTCGCTCTCGCCCGCAGACTTCACCGCGTGGCTCGCCGCCTTCAACGCCGGCACGCCCAACTGCGATCAGAACGCCGACTCCCTCTGCACGCCAGCGGATTTCACCGCATGGCTGGCGAACTACAACGCGGGCTGCTAGACAGCCTCCACCACCAGCGCCCGCGTCCCAGGCCCGCCCCGCAGCACCGCGTCGTGCGCGCACGCCGCTGGCACGAGCACGGTCTTGCCCGCGTCGAGCGTGATCTCTGGAAACGCGTTGCTCCTGCTCGCAAGCGAGGCGCCCATGGTCTGCGTCACCATGACAACCGAGCACACACCGGGCTCGGCGACCGCCTTCTCCTCGCAGTGAGCGCTCAGCTGGCGGACACGGTAGTGCTCGCTCACGACCAGCTCACCGTCGCCCGTGACGGCGCGAGCCGCAGGGGGCTCCTCAAAGAGCGTCGAATCCAGCGCCTCGCGGACGTGCAGCTCGCGCGCCGGGCGGTTGTACCGTTGGATCCAGTCGAACACCCGGAACGTCGTATCGCTGGGCGTCTGGATCTCCGCCACCAGCACGCCCGCGCCCAGCGCGTGGATCGTTCCGCTGGGGATGTCGTGCATCTCCCCAGGGACCGCCGGCACCGCGCAAAGCAGCTCGGGGACCGTGCCCTGGGCGATCGCCTCGCGGTAGTCGTCCATCGTGACGCCTGGGCGAAAGCCCTTGAAGATCACCGGCTCCTCGCCCCGTGCGCCCGTTTCGGCGCCCAGCACGTACCAGCATTCCGCCTTCAGAACCGCGCCCGGGTGCGCCGACGAGTATGCCGCCGTCGGATGCACCTGCACCGAGAGATGCTGGCGGGCGTCGACGAACTTGATCAGCAGCGGGAACCCGCCTCCCGGCGCGGGCTTGGTCCGCCCGAGCATGCCCTCGCCCCAATGGCGCATCGCAGCCTGGATCGTTTTGCCCGCAAGCTCTCCGTTGGCGATCACCGACCGTCGCGCCCCGCCGCCGGCCCCGCTCTGGGAGGTCGAGCCAAGATCCGCGACTTCCCAGCTCTCACCCACCAGCTTGTCGCCCTCGATCGGCTTGCCAAGCGCCTCGAGTCGGCGACCACCCCACACCTTCTCAAGAAGCATCGGCTGGAACACAAGCGGGTAGGGCTCACTCATCGGTGCTCTTCTCTCCTGGTGCGCCCCGGTCTGCGCCTGCGTCCGCCCGCGGGTCTCTGATTCTCAGCACCCGCTCAGCCGCGTGCAACAGCAGGGCCCCGTCAACCGCCTCCGGCTCGTACAGCATCGGCCCACCCCGGCTTGGTCGCATCAATTCCCGCGAAAGCACGCCCAGAACGCCGAGGTCCCCTACGCCCGCTTCCCCTGAGAACCGATCGAGTGCCCCGAGTGCCCTCTGCAGCAGCTCATCGGCCTCGCGGAGTGTCGCGTCGATCGCGAGCCCGCCCACACGCGTCCAGCGCCCGCGATCGATCACCAGCACCGTCACAGAGCGCCGATCCCCGCTCGCAGCGACCGCGATCTGTTTCACCCGCTCAAGCCGACGCACCGAAGAGAGCCCCCGCTTGAGCTCCCTGGCCAGCGCATCGCGCCGCCCCTGGATCTCCGCGGCCCGCTCGAAAGCAAGCTCGCTCGCCGCCTCCCGCAGCTCCGAATCCAGCTGCGCAAGGCGGGCCTCTGCCCCTGCGCGATCGAACGTGAGCGCCTCTCTGAGCCTCGCCTCGAATGCTTCCGTCGGCTCGGACCCATCGCACGCAGCCGGGCACCTGCCCATCTGCTTGTACACGCAGGCCTTGCCCGCCGGCGCTCTGTGCAGTTCTTCCGGGAATCGGCACAGCTCGAACTGCGCATCGAGCAGCTCCGCGTGGCGCCTGGCGCCCGATTTGTCGAGGAACGGCCCGATCGCCTCAGACCCGGGAGCAAACTCAGTCGGATCCGTCTCCCATTGCCAGGCAAACCGCCTCGCATCCGTCTGCGTGCCCAGCCACCAGACGCGCAGCTTGCGGGTCACACGGTCGTGCAGCCCGGGCTCGCGCTCCAGGGCCGCGTCCATGAACACGAGATCGCCCTCGAACATCGAGCCCGCGGGCGCCAGCTCGCACAGTGCCGCGACCCCGCGCATGTCATTGGCGCCCTCAGCCATCGCCCCGAGGCGCTGCGCCACGAACGAGCGCATATCCCCGGTCGAAGCCAGACCGATCACCGAGCCGTTGGTGTCCGAAACACACACAACCCCGTGGGAGGCGGGTACCGACGCGAGCAGCGCCTCATCCAGTCCGCCGGGGCACGCAAGCCGGGTTGTCCAGCTCACCCTCCCCACGCGGGCCGTTCTCCCGGTCGATCCGGGCTCAGACCAAAGAACCCGGTCTAGAGCCCAAGGTCCTTGGCTTTGCGCTCAGGAAGCACCATCCCGCGGAGCTCAGCCTCGAAGGCGATCTTGCCCTCGATGATCCCCTGAACCGCCGCGGTATAGCCCCGACCTCCGAACTTCACTTCCTTGGTCAGGATGTAAAGGTCATCGCCCACCGTCACGCTGTTGCGAAACGAGCAATCCGTGATGCGCAGGAACGCCGCCGGTGAGGACTGACCGCGCCGGACGTTGAACATCCAGCACATCAGCTGGGCCGCCGCCTCGACCATGAACACGCCCGGGAGCAGGGGCAGATCCGGGAAGTGCCCCGGGATCCAGACCTCGCCCTCTCGGACCTGCTTGAGGCCCACCACTTCTTTGTAACCGGGGCTTGTGTAGACCACCGCGTCCAGAAGCGACATGTCTCCGCGATGAGGGATCCACTCGTGGATGCCCTCCTTGCCGCAGACGCGCGCCGAAACATCGATCTGGCGCACGTCAAAGAGAGCCGCGCCGGCATCGGCGAGGATCAACGGCGATCCGGATGAAACAACTTCACCCATGCGAAGCACACCAACCCTTTATCTGCCCGGTCGCGGTCAGTTGCCCTGGTCACGGAGCGTCAGGATCTCCTTGCGGATCTCCTGCGCCGCGTTGCGGATGTCCTGCAACGCCTTGCGTGCTCGCGTGCCCGCGGCTTTGTTCCCGCCCTCGGCCTTCGAGATGTCGTCCTCGGCCATGACCACCATCTGCTTCAGCTTCTCGAAAGACTCCATTGACGGACGCTCCTCTCGGAATCGGGACATTGTTCAGACAGCACCAGAACCCACGGCTCCCCCACAGAGGACCTGCGGGCGTGCGGTATATCTTCCCGATCTGGGCCGCTCAGGCAAGCTCCATCGAGAATATACAAACAAAAACCTATTATCAGGCCCCGCTGAGCCGGTGCACCAAATCCTCGCACACCACGAGCGCTCCGTGAGCGTGGCGACCATCGCCACCGACTGTCAAAAAGCTGGGCGTGGTCGCAGCCACAAGCAAACGCTTGATATCTGCGATCGTTGAATCGTCCTCACCGACCTGCAAACCGCGTTCTTTCCGCAGCCTGCGCATCTGTTTGACGGGCCTGATGCCAAAGAGCTTGTCCTCGTGGCCCCAGAACAGATGCTCCAGGTACACCGCATCCTCCACCCAGTGTCCAGCGTGCGTCAAAGCAAGGTCGATCAGAACGCACCGATCGGGATGCCCGTCCTCGGCGGGCATGTGGATGACATTGCCCGGATGAAGGTCGCCGTGACACCACGCGTTGATCTGGCGCTGCTCCCAGCGCACGACCAGCCTTGGCAGCAGCTTCTGCACGCCCTGGATCGCGGTCTTCCATCGGCTCGCGTTCTCAATGTGGTTGTCGCGCACCCAGCGCCGAGAATCACTCAGGGCTTTCTCCCAGTCCGGTGTCGGCGGCGCCTTGCCGAAGGCGCCCCTGCTCCGCTCGGCTCGCGCCTGGAATTCGACCGCCGCCGAGAGCAGACCGTTGAGCGATCGCTCCGACAGATCGCCGGCGACGGGCTTGCCCTCGAGACGCTCGATCACCAGCCAGGCCAGATCGTGCCCGCCCAGCTCGCTGCCCGAGCCGAGCACCCGAGGCGTCGGATGAGGCGTCTGCCCGACCACAACATCCCGGTCGAGCCCGTGATCTCCCAGTTGGACCGTCCAATTGAGCTCGTTGGCGCCAACAGGGATCTTGACGATCACGGGCACATCGAACGAGCCGTCGTGCCAGCTCGCGTAACCCGTCGCCGCCCCGCCCCGCTGCCAGGTCGCCCGGAACCATTCGATCTCGCTGAGGCGCCCGTCGCAGGAATCCCGGATCACCGGTTCGAGCGCCCGAGCCAGAGCCGCTGGATCGTCACCCGTCTCTGCTTGCCCGCCTGAGCTGATCATGCCGCTGGAAGCCTCCTGCCTCGCGCAACCGAACAGTGACATCCTACCGCGCAACGTGCCAGCGATACAGATCCAAAAACGCTTCGGGAGGCAGCGTTTCTGCCCGCAGCTTCGCATCGAACGCCCCTGGCAGCGTTCCCTCGCCCCGCAGCACGCTCCCGAGCTGCTTTCGGCGCTGTCCAAGAAGCCTCAAACAGAACTGTGCGAACAACTTGCGATCAATATCGCCTGCAACCGACACTCTGGGCTCAATCGAAACCATCGCGCTCGTGATCTCGGGCTGGGGCCAGAAACATTCCTTTGGCAGCTTGGCGACCAGCTCGATCTCCGCAAAGAGCTGGGCCACTACCGAGATCACGCCGTACGTCTTGCTCCCGGGCTTGGCCATCAGTCGATCCGCGACCTCGCGCTGGATCGTGACATGCTGCCCCGCGCACGCAGGCATGTCCGTCAGCAGCGCCAGGATCAGGGGCGTCGCGGCGCTGTAGGGCAAGTTCGCCACGAGCCGGAACACACGCCCGTCCAGCTTCTGGACCACCTCGCGCGAGATCTCGTGCTTTGACTCCAGGCAATCGCCCTCGATCAGCTTAAAGCCCGGGCGTGCCCCGAGACGTTCGCGCAGGATCGAAGCCATGTCCGCGTCCAGCTCGCACGCGATCACGTCACACCCGCGGTCCAGCAGCTCTTCGGTCATCGTCCCCGTGCCAGGCCCCACCTCGAGCACGACATCGCCCGCGCCGACGCCCGAGACGTCCACGAGTTTCGTCAGCAGATTCTGGTCGACCAGAAAGTTCTGCCCGAGCCTGTGCTTGGGCGAGATCCCCCATTCATCCAGGATCGTGCGGATCTGGGCGAGTGTCTGCATCGCTACCAGGCCCCATTGAGCACGTTGGTGATCGCCTGGGCCACACCCGCTTCGTGGTTCTTGCCCACGGTGTGCCTCGCGCCCGCCTTGACCGACTCGATCGCGTTGCCCATCGCCACACCGAGCCCCGCGGACGTGACCATCGTCACGTCGTTGACCTCGTCGCCGATGGCCATCGTGCGCTTCGGATCGATGCCCAGCTGCGCACAGACCCAGGAGATGCCCGCCCACTTGTGCGCCTGCGCATCGAACGCCTCGAGAATATGAAACTCGCCCTCCAGGCCCGGCACATGCTCGCGGGAGGTCACCGCCGGGAAGGAGTGCAGCGTCACCTGCTCGCCCAGGAGTTCGAAGATCTCGTCCCGCATCGGGAGCGTCCACGCCGAGGGCCCGCATGCGCCGACGCGCACCGTCCACTCCGGGTGCGCGTCGTGGTCGAGCGTCGTCACGTTCCGGCTCTCAAGCTGCATGTGCTCGAGCCACCACTCCGTCACCGGGTGGAGCCGATGCCCCGCCTCGCCCGTGACCACGAGGTAATCAAACCCCGAAGCCACTCTGTCCTTGAGCACCAGGGCCGCGTGCCCGCGCCGGTGCAGCACATCGACCACGCCCTGAACCACCGGCAGACGCATCGCAAACCGGTGCAGCGTCTGCCCGGATCCCGGATCGACCACCATCGAGCCGCCCGCGGTCACCATCGGGTCCGTCACGCCCACAGCCTTGGCCGCGAACACACTCTCGGCAAAGTTCCGCCCCGTGCAGAGCAGAACCGTCACGCCCGCATCCCGGGCGCGAGCGATCGCCTCGACGTTCGCCTCGGGGACGTGCCCGGTGCGATCGATCAGCGTGCCATCGATATCGATGGCGATCAGGTCGTAATTGAGATTGGTCCTTGGTGGGTGCACAGTGGAGCGTATGCCGAGGATCGCTCATGGTGCCATCACGCATCTCCGATGCGTGATGCTCGATCCAGAGCAAACCTACAGCCCATACCAAAGATCAGAGATGCGTTGGAGCACCGGTCGAGATCAGGCCCCCTGCCCGCCCAGCGTGATCCCGTTCTTGCCCGAACGCTTCGACTCGAGCGCCAGCTGATCCGCCTTGCGGAGCAGGTCCTCGGGCGTCGCGCCGTCCCAGGGGAACGTCGCCAGCCCGCCCGAGATCGTCAGCCTCCCCGGTGCATCGATCCCGAGCCTGGGGAATCGCTGCTCCACGATCGCGCGCTGGAAGCGGTCCGCGACCGCGGCAAAGTGGGTCGGGTGCCTTGAGTTCTCGTCGCGAGGACCCTCGGGCTCGTAGAAGATCACCGCGAACTCGTCGCCCCCGATCCTGCAGATCCGGTCCGTGGGCCTCGTCAGCGAGTGCATCAGGTTCACGGTCTCGCGCAGGATCATGTCACCCGCCTCGTGCCCAAACTCGTCGTTGAACCGCTTGAAGTTGTCCAGGTCAAAGACCAGGATCGTCAGCATCTGGCGCTTGGCGCGTGCCTGCTCGATCGCCGCCGAGAGGAAGCGATCAAAGTACCGTCGATTCCACGCGCCGCTGACGCGATCGGTCATCGCCTCGGCTCTGAGCCTGCGGTGCTGGTCGTTGAGCGCCAGCCACCCCGCGAGCCAGCGTGCGTGCTCTCCCACGGTCAGGCCGCCCGGCACGGGCTCGTGCCTGGGCGTCAGCGTTTCGGGATCGCGCTTGGCGATCAGCCAGCCAAAGAGGCGCCCACCGAATTCGACCGCGACGGCGCCCGTGGGCGCCGACTGATCCTGGCGAGTCGTCTCGACGAACTCCAGATCCGTGCGCCCGGCGCGGGATCTGAGCATCACCATCGCGGGCTCGACGATCCCTCGACCGCCCAGCATCGCTGCGACCAGCGGCCCATCGCCCTCACGGGAAACCGGTCCCATCTTCGCAGGCTCCATCGACATCACATCCTGCTCGTCGTGCTCGATCGGCGCCACATCCGCGCCGGGATGATTCGGCGCCATCGCAGCAGGCTCGGGCACTCTCGGAGCGTCCTGCACGGAAGGCTCATCCGCCTCGAAAGCCCTGGCCTCGGGCGCCTCGATCTCAGGATAGCCCGTGGGCTCGTCCTGAAGCGAGGGCTCCTCTGCGAGCATCGCCAGTTCTTCCTCGCTCAGAACGCCGGGCGAGGCTGCCTCGGACGCCGGGCCCACGGATTCAAAGATCGGCGTGCCCGGCTCGAGATCGGGCACCGCCTCATCATCCGGATGAATGAGTGAACGCAGCTGGTGTGTCGAAAGAGAGGGATCCACCGACCCTTCGTACGCACCCTGGCCCGTGTGGTTCAGGTCCGTAAGAACAAGAACACGCGCCGAGCGGATCACACGGTGCACCGCGTCGACGAATTCCTGAGCCGAGCCCGTGCGCCCGCCGATGTCCGCGTCGTGCCCGACGATCACAAACGTGCGCTCGGCGGCGCCCCCTACGGGGTTGGCAAGCTCACCGATCGCGTCCATCGCCGAGCGCGAGCGGATGAGCTCAAGATCCGGATCGAGCCTGAGCTTTGCGTCCAGGCCCGTTCGCCCGACGAGCACAACGCGGGCGCGCACAGGGTCGGTGCTCCCACCCGGTGCGCCGTGCGTTGTGCCCTGCCCGCTCATCATGCGTCTTCCAGATCCGGATCGTCCGCCAAAAGCATGCCCAACTCTTCATCGGTAAGCAGCCCGGTCGGCCTGTGCCCATCGTCCTCTTCGCCCCGGCTATCGGACCCGGACAGCCCCTCTGGCCCCTCACCCGAGAGCTTTGGCGTCCAGGGCCCAGCCGATCGGCTGGGCTTTGGCTGCACCTCGGCGCCTGTGCGCCGGGCCTGGGAATGCATCGGGATGCTGTCTTCGTGCCCCTCCTCATCATCCAGTCCGAGCTGGTGCATGTCGAGGGGTCTGAGCTGAATTGGCGCCTTTGACTGGTACACCCAGAGACGAAGCCACGGCGCGTACTTCTGGCACGAGCTCAAGACCGCCCGCTTGCCCCGCACCTCAGCGGGCTCGGAGATGAGCAGGATCGCCCCGCCCTTTGGGCCACGACCGATCGAGCCCATCAGGCAGATCTCTGCCATCGCCCCGAATGCGGATCGACAGAGCGTGGGCGTCACGCCCTTCTTGGTCAGCGACGTCAGCAGCTCCCTGGGCGGCGTCTGTGCGCACCACAGCACGCACGAAACCTCGGACACGTCTTCAGACTTGGCTGTCGATGACATCGGTCGGAGTGTACCCATCGTCGTTCTCCTGGCGGCTCAGCCGAGCCCCGTGATCTCGAGCACCTTTGAAGCCACACGGGACGCACCGTCCGCGGGCCCGAGACTTTCGATCGCAACCGACATGCGCTCCCGCGCTTGATCGCAAAGGAGTGACTCCAGATTCTCCAGATTCACACGCACGTTCTCTTTGGCGTCGGAACTGTCGGTTCCGATCAGCACGCCCCCGGCTTCTGCGAGCTGGCGCGCGTTGAATTTCTGGTGCTGATCGCGGTGCCCGGGATAGGGCAGGACCAGCGCGGGCGTTCTGGAGGCCCACAGATCCGCGATCGCGCCCGCACCGCCCCGACAGACGCACGCATCGGCGCACGCCAGCGCCCAAGGCATCTGCGGGATGTACTCCGCGATGTGCGCGCGAACGTTGAGTTCCGTGTATCGGCGCACGAGTTCGGTTTCGTAAGATGGGCCGCACTGGTGCAGGACCTGCCAACGGTCGCGGTCGAAGCGCTCCCCGAGTGCCTCGATCGCTTCGAGCACGAACTCGTTGACCGAGCGCGCGCCCTGGCTGCCTCCCGTAACGAGCAGCGTCAGCTTGCTTGCGTCCAGCCCGAAGTGCGCGATGGACTCGGCGCGACCGGGCAACTCCCGCATCCTGCAGCGCACGATCGGGGGCACGCGTTCGTAGCGGGTGTCCGTAACGGCGGCGCTCGACATCAGGATGGTCGCCCAGCGCTGCATGAGGCGGTTCGCCTTGCCGGGCACGGCGTCGAGATTCACCATCACCAGCGGCACGCGTTCGACCCGCGCCGCCTGCGCCACACCGGGGGAGACGAAGCCGCCTGTGGAGACCACGACGACCTTCTCGCAGGATTCCCGGAGCTGCCTGATCGCAGAGCGCCCGGCGCGCACCGAGGCGCCCCAGGACATGACGAAGCGCACGAGCGCCTTGGGTCTCATCGCGAGCGGTTTGGCAGGGCTTTGAAGCGAATCGAATGTCAGCCCGGGGATCGCCTCGCTCTCGAGCACACGGGTATCGATGGCGCGATCGGAGATGACGAATGTGGCGCGCACGTCGTCTGGCATCCGCTGTGCGAGTTGCTCGGCGATGGCGAGGTTGGGCTGGATGTGCCCGCCCGTTCCGCCGCCGGCGAAGACGACCCCGAGCTTGGTGCGCCCGCTCACGCCAGCACGCCGGCGGGCGTTTCGTCCGGAGGCGTCCCGTGCTCTGGTTCCGGATCGTCCTGGATCGGATCGGCTTGGATCGATGCTTGGTGGGCCGAGCGGTCGAACCGGATGAGCATACCAAGGGCTGCCGACGTGAGGATCCAGCCCGTGCCGCCCGAGCTGATCAGCGGGAGCGCGATGCCCTTGGTCGGCGCGAGCTTGGTGACGACGAGGAGGTTGATGCAGGTTTGCAGGCCGATCGTTGCCAGCACGCCCAGCGCGAAGAGCCTGGCAACGGGTCGACGCTCATTGCGGACGATGTCAAACCCCGTGGTCATGAGCACGAAGTAGAGGAAGAGCACTAGCCCGACGCCGAAAAGCCCGAGCTCCTCGGAGATGATCGCGAAGATGAAGTCGGTGGTATCTTCCGGGAGGTAACCGAATTTCTGGAGCCCGTGTCCGAGCCCGCGTCCGACGACCTCGCCGTTGGCGATGGCGCCCATGGACTGGATGATGTGGAAGCCGTCGCCCGCGGGGTCGGCGTATGGATCGATGAACGAGGTGATGCGGCGCATCCGATAGTCGGACGTGAAGAGCCCGGCGGCGATGACCGCAAGGCCCGCCGGCGCGAGCAGGGCGATGTGCCAGAGCTTGGCGCCCGCGGCCAGCAGGATGATGGCGCCGGCGCTTCCGATGAGGACCGCGGTCCCGAGGTCTTCCTTCATGATGACCGCGCAGACCAGCCCGAGGGCGGCGAGCATCGGTACGAGCCCGGTCCAGAACTTCTGCAGACGATCGCCCGCTGAGACGGCGCACCACGCGAGCAGGCCCAGCATGCTCCACTTGATGAACTCGCTGGGCTGGAAGGAGACGGTACCCAGGACCGGGGCCGGGACCTCGATCCATCTTGAGCTGAAGTTCCGGTTGCGCGAGATGCCCGGGACATAGACGAGCAAGAGCATCACGAGCATGAACCCGACACCGAAGGCCAGTATGGGCCAGACACGACGAGCGCTCGGGGTCAGCGCACGGTCGACGATGCGCGCGGGCATGAACGCAGCCATCGCCATCGCGGCGAGCGCCAGGGCCATGTAGATCCCGATGCGACCCGAGAGGATCGCGACCGGCGCGAGACCCGCACCACCCTGAACGGGTGTCTCTGCGGAGGCCGGTTCGATTTCCATGCCCGCACTGGTCACCATAAGCACGCCCATCATGAGCAGTGCCAGGGCGCATAGAAACAAGATCTGTCCTGAGCGGAGCACGCTCTAGCATCGTCTGGTTTTGTCCGCCGGGAACAACATTCCGGTGAAGCCCGAGGAGGCCGACCATGTCTCGATTGCTCGCCCTGTTTTTCTGTGCGTTGATGGCGGTCGGAGCCCAGGCCGACCCGGTGGAGGACGCCCTGCTGGGCAAGGTCGGCAGCGGCACGCTGACGGATTCGATCGCGGCTCTGACCGAATTGGTTGAAGCGAGCCCGAACGACGACCGGGCTCGCCTGGCGCTGGGGATCCTGACCATCGTCAAGACGGGCGAGGACTCGGCGCATTGGCTCTACCGCTACGGCGCGGGCAACCCGACGCGCAACGCGAGCGTCTTTGTCTTCCCCATGTTCGCCGCGATCCCGGGCAACCCGGAACCGGAGACGCTGAGGTACGAGGACATCGATGCGTTCTTCCAGACCTGGATGGCGGATCTCGTCGAGGCGGAACGGATCCTCTCCAAGATCAAGGACGGCAACGTCAAGCTCGAGATCGACCTTGCCAGGCTCCGGCTCGACCTGAACGGCAACGGGATCGCCTCAGACAACGAGATGGCGGGCGTGGCGTTCTCGATCCTTTTCAACGGCGGGCGACGCAACGCGGAGGATGTGCCCAGCTTTGTGGTTGCCGCGGATCGCGCGGACGTCGAGTGGCTCCGGGCGTACTGCCAGGTGTTCCTTGGCATCGGAGAGATTCATCTGGCCCACGATCAGCGGGATCTCTTTGAGCGCGTCGGGCATGTGGTTTTCCCGAGCACCGAGACGCCCCACGCGTACCTGCGGGGCAGGTCCGTGTTCGACCCGACGATGACCGGGCTGGATGTAACGGACCTGATCGCGCTGATCCACCTGATCCGCTTCCCCATCGATGAGCCCGAGCGGATGATCAGGGCGAAGGAGCACTTCCTCCGCGCGATCGGGCACAGCAGGGCGATGTGGACGCACGCGCTCGTCGAGAGCGACAACGACCGCGAGTGGCTGCCCAACCCGAACCAGGACGCGGCCATGGATGGCATGCACATCGACGAGACCCGCATCAAGCTCTGGCATGACCTGCTGGCAGACACCGAGGCGGCGCTCACGGGCAAGAAGCTGGTCCGCTTCTGGCGGGGCGATGGCACCATGGGCATCAACCTCAAGCGCGTTTTCGAGGAGCCGGGGACATTCGATCTGCTTCTTTGGATCCAGGGCACCGCCGCCAAGGATTACCTCGAAGAGGGCGAGTTGACGCGCGATTTCCTGTGGCGCGACTTCGAGGACGCGTTCGGGGATCGCCCGTTCCGATACATCTTCTATGTGAACTGAGAATGCGGAATCGAATGGCCCCCTCGCTCACGCGAGGGGCTCGCTTTACTTGAGCACGTTGAGCCTGACCGTCGGATCGAGATCCGAAAGCGGCCTTGCGATCAGGTCGTAGCCATCGGCTGCGACGATCGCACATCGGACGAGCTCGCCCGGGGCGAGCTTCTGGCGGGACTGCACGTACGTCACGCTGTCGATCTGCGGCGCCTGGTGGTACGCCCGGCCCTGGTAGAGCTTGCCTCCCTTGGAGACGCCCGTCGTAGCAGCAACCTCGCTGCCCGTGTCGCGGTCGATCAGGATGTCCAGCTGCACGCCCGAGGCGAGCGGGTCCTTTTCGTCCCACTGGCTTGCCATGAACTCGGCCTGCTCGAAGGCGATGTCCTGCTGGAGCTGCATGATCTCGGCCTTGCGCTCGGCCTTGACCTCGTGCGGGACGGCGAGCTTCGGGTCTTCCTCCATCGTGCCCGCGGGTGTGCCGGGCTCTTTGGAGTACTCGAACACCCCCACCGCGTCGAATCCGACCTCGTCGATGAAGGCGAGCAGCTGCTCGTGGTCTTCCTGGGTCTCGCCCGGGAAGCCGGAGATGAAAGTCGTCCGGATGGCGATGCCTGGGATGCGCTCGCGGAGCTTGTGCATCAGGTCGAGCTGCTGCTTGGCGTCGACATGGCGGCGCATCATCTCCAGCATGCGCTGGCTGGCGTGCTGGAGGGGGATGTCGATGTAGGGCAGGACGTGCCCGTTCTGTGTGAGCTCTGCGATGGCTTCGATGAACTCTTCGCGGAAGTTGCTCGGGTAGGCGTACATGAGACGGACCCAGCCGTGACCGCCCGCGTCCTTGACCGCGCCGTTCACGGCTCGGAGCAACTCGGGCAGACCGCCCTTGCCGGTGGACTCGTTGAATCCGAGCCCGATGTCGTCGCCGTAGCTGGTCGTGTCCTGCCCGATGAGATTGAGTTCGAAAGCGCCGTCGGCGAGGAGTTCTCTGGCCTCGCTCACGACGCGGCCCAAGGGCTTGGATCGCATCTTGCCTCGGATGGAGGGGATCGTGCAGAAGGCGCAGGCCTGATTGCAGCCCTCGCTCATGCGGAGGTAGGCGTAGTGGCGCGGCGTCAGGCGCATGCGCGCCGAGTCGTCCTCGAAGTAGCCGATGCCCTTGCCGTCCTTGCCCTGCACGGTCAGGCCGGTGGTCTGCATGCCCCGCTCGCGAGCGGCAAGCAGCGCGTTGGCCGAGACCCAGTACTTGGGCGACTCGCCCGCGTCGGCCAGGCCCGATCGTTCCGGGCGCACGCCCCGGACGGCTTCAATGATCTTGTCGCGATCGAAGACCCCGATCATCGCGTCGATGCCGGGCTCCCACTCGAGCATCTTGGCGCGGTGGCGCTGCACAAGGCAGCCGGCAACGACGACACGCTTGACGCGTCCCGCGTTCTTGGCGCGGACCGCGTCCTTGATGACCGAGAGCGATTCGTCCTTGGAGGCCTCGAGGAAGCCGCAGGTGTTGATGACCACCGCGTCGGCCGGGTCGACGCCTTCGTCGACCGCGACGTGGTCGCCCTCGCCCAGCGATCGTCCCTCGGTGTGACCCGCGTCGTCCCAGCGTTCGTCCTCGGAGGGGTGGTAGGAGACGGGGATCAGCCCGTCGGCGGCGAGTGTGCCGAGCATTTTCTCGGAATCCACGAGGTTCTTCGGGCAGCCAAGGCTGACAAAGCTGACCGTGTGGATCTCGGTATCCGGGGTTGTCGATTGCTTGATGGTCATCCGGGCAATGGTAGGCCCGGGCGGGGTTTACGAAGGCCTAGGCGGCTCGCCTTGGAAACCGAGGCGAGGGAGCCTCGATCGTATCCAGACCGAAGCCGGGCATCGGGAACGCCCGCTGGATCTGCTCGGTGAGTTCCTCGGCTGAGGTTGTGACGAAGAAGCACACCTCGCCCATCTGTGTCGCAGCAAACCGGAGCGCCCGTGGCAGGTTCTCGCGAGTGGTGGCGATCATGAGCTCGCCGTGCTCGTAGCGGACGGGCATGATCTTGAACTGCCACGCCTGCCTCGCGGTCACGCAGGCCGTCGCCGCGGGATCGACACGGACGCCAGCGAAGCAGAAGACGCCCGCGATCTGCTCGTACTGCCTGGCCCAGGCGTCCTCGATGACGGTCGGATCGACATTGAACATGCGCTCGGCCAGCTCGCCGAAGGGCTTGCCGACGATGCGTTGCTCGTCGAGGATCTCCTCGCGCATGGGCTCGGTCAGGACGCCCAGCTCAACAAGTATGTCACCGATCCGTAGGGGCATGAGTCAGTCTCCGACACAGAGGGCGTTTGCCTCCGGCGGTGACACCATCGGACCCGAAGCTCGCCGGCTTTGCACCCCGAATGCGGCAAAGCCAACTGTGTGCGGGACATGCGGCCTGGACGGATCGCGGCACGGAAACCGCCCGCCCGGTAAGCTCGGGGCATGGTTCTTGGACCCGACATGCCCGTGGATCTCTCTTTGGTCGTGCCCGTTGTGGTCGGGGCTCACATCGAAGCGGAACTGGGCGACCGGGCGACCGCGCAGTGGCTCGCGGACCAGCTCTCGGACGAACTCTGCCAGCGCTGCCCGGGCCTTCGGGCGGTCGTGTGCACGGATCTCTGGTACCTCAACGATGACCGGCTCCGCAGCCGACCCGCGCTCTCGGTCGGAGAGCCGGATCTCAACGCCTTTACCGCGTTCCTGGCGGACAAGCTGCCCGATGTGTACTCGGTCAAGGACGTGCTGATCGTGCAGCTCGACCTGCACGCGGTGGATCTCATCGCGGCGTGCTGGGGGCGGGACGCGATCGCGACGCGCCAGTCGGCGCAGGTGTTCGCGGAGCGGTACATGGGCGGGTTCTGCGATGCCGTGGTCAGTGCGCTGAGCGAGCCGCACGGCTCGTAAACGAATGGACAAGCCCGGATCGCACCGTCTGCTCCCTCGCTCGCGCGAGGGCTCGTTGGTAACGCTACTTGCCGATGCAGAACGTGCGGAAGATGAGTCCCAGCACCTCATCGGGATCGACGCGTCCGGTCACGATGCCGAGGCAGTCGAGCGAGGCACGCATCTCGCCTGCGATGAGTTCCCACTGAGCCGAGTCCTCGCTGGCAAGACTTTCGGCTCGCAGAAGATGCTCGTAGGTTTGGCGGAGAGCCGCATCGAGTCTGGCCGCGATCGCGCCGCCGGCATTGGCGCCGGTCATGCCGACAAGGGCCGCAAGGCGTGCGCGGAGCTCGTCGAGGTGCCAGCCGTCGAGGGCGCAGACGTCCAGCTCGGCCCGGCTTTGGCCCGAGAAAGGCTGGTCCGCCTTGGTGCGGACAAGAATCGTCGGGACGCCCGTTCCGAAATCGGCGCTGAACTCCCCGGCGGGGTCGCAGTGCACGATCGCGTCGGCTCGCTGGATCTCGAGCTGTGTGCGTTTCTGGATCGCTCGGTCCAGCTCGGTTGCGCTCGTGCTGTCCAGGCCCGCCAGATCGACGATCTCGATCTGCCCGCCGCCCGGAAGGGTGAGCGCCTCGGCGATCGCGTCGCGTGTCGTGCCGGGCGCTTCGTGGACGACCGAGCGCCGGCGACCGAGCAGGGCGTTCATGAGTGTGCTCTTGCCGGCGCTGGGAGCGCCGGAGAGCACCACGCGCGGGCGCTGCGCTTTCTGCTCGCTGCCCAGCGCCGCATCGAAGCGGGCTTCGATCTGGCTGCGGAGCGCGTGCAGCTCGCTGGCAAGCGTTGCGGGCTCGATCGCGACGACGTCTTCCTGGTCGGTAAAGTCGATGCCCGCTTCGACGAGCGCAAGCAGGCGTGTGAGCGTTCGTGTCCAGTCGCCCGCCCGGCTGCCCTGCGCCGAATCGGTGAACCTTCGCGCGGCCCGGAGTTCCTCGGCGCTCGCCGCGGCGATGATCATCGCGACGCCCTTGGCCTGTTCGAGATCGATCGTGCCGTTGGAATAGGCCCTTGCGGTGAACTCGCCCGCCTCGGCGTGACGGACACCGGGCGATTGCGTGATCGCTCTGAGCGCACGATCGATGATCGCTGGCCCGCCGGGAAGAAGGATGTCCAGGCTGTCCTCGCCCGTATAGGACGCGGGCGCCGACGAAACCGCGACGAGTACGGGGACGCAGACGTGCTCACCGAGCCTGAGATTTGCTCTGAGAGCGCACCGGGTGCGCGGCAGGCTCTCTGTGAAAAGGCCGTCGAATTCGTCGAACGATCCGGAGACACGGACGATCGCCCGAGCGGAAGAGCCGGCGGGCGAGGCAACGGCGGCGATCGCGCCGCCGGGCGTCACTTGCGACCCTTGCGCATCGCACGCTGGGCGGCGCTCTCGCCGCCCGGCTTCTTGGGCGCCCCGGGGCCGCCCTCGCGGATCCGTTTCTGCTGCTCGCGGATCGCCGCCTGCTTGTCGGAGATCTGCTGGAGGCGGGCCATGAACGAGCCCTGGCGTGGCTTGCGCACTTTCTTGGTCACCTCGAGCAGGTTGTGCTTCTTGATGTGCGCGCGGATCCAGGAGTTCTCGATGATCGCGATCGTCGAGTTGGCGATGAAGTAGAGCGCCAGGCCCGACGGGGCGTTGTACATGATGAAGGGGAACATGATCACGGTCATGACCTTGATCATCTTCTGCTGGCTCTGCTGCTCGGGTGTCAGCGTGACCGACGTGGGGGGCGTCAGGTATTTCTGGTGCATGAAGAAGACCACGCCAAGCAGGAGCGGCATGATGTTGATCGCGCTGATCAGCCCCATCAGCGGCAGCGTGAAGTGCATGCTGTCGGGCAGCGGGATGAAGTGGTCGGGCTCGGACAGGTCGGCCATGAAGGGCCAGGCGCCGCCCGAGATCGACTGGAACACGCCGAAGAATGCGGGCTGCTGGCGGAGCTCGTACAGGAAGTAGAGGCTCGCGTAGAGCGCAATCCAGATGGGCGACTGGAGCACCATCGGCAGGCACCCGAGCATGCCCGCGGGGTTGACGCCCTCTTCCTTCCAGAGCTTGGCCATCTCCTGCTGGACCTTCTGGCGGTCGCCTGCGTACTTCTCCTGGATTTTTTTCTGCTTGGGCGCGAGGTCCTGCATCTGCTTGCCGAAGCGCTGCATGCGGATCTGCGACCAGCGATTGATCGGGTGCAGGACGCCCCGCACGATGAACACGAGCAGGATGATCGCGATCGACCAGTCCAGTACGAAGCCCTGCAGGAAGCGGATGAGCCCGAGCAAGGGGTCGCTCAGCCAGGTGAACGTGCAGAAGGCGCAGGGCCCGCCGAAGTTGTAGACGACGAGCGCCTTGACACCCGCGGCTGTCGCGGCTGGGCTCTTCTCGATCTCGGCGCGGCTCTTCGGGCCCGCGTAGACCATCAGCCCCGTGTTGACACTCTCGCCCGGCGCGATGGTCTGCTTCTTGCCGGTCAGGCGCAGAATCAGGACGCCGTCCTTGGGCTGGGAGTCCTGCTGGAGGACGACGCGGTCGATCTTCTCAAGCGAGTCGAATGCGAGCGGCTTGCCCGCGGCATCGACGCTGTGCACCGCGACGCCGTAGTACCGGTTGGTCATCGCCGCCCAGACGAGTTCGAGACCGGCGTTGGTGCCCTTCTCGTCGGGCCAGAGCTGGCGGCTTGGCAGGTAGGGCTTGAATGATTTGCCGGTCAGCGGATCGACCCAGATCGCAGAGGGGTCCTTGGGACCCAGCACGTTGGCGCGGGGCGTCAGGTACTTCTTGCCCAGTACGAACGAGCGGCTCTTGTCGAGCTCGGGGCGGAGCAGGTAGCCGATGCGGACGCGACGCTTGTCGCCTCCGTAGGTGACCGCGTCCATCGGCAGATCGATCGGCCCGAACTGCACGAACCGCACGTCCAGTGCCTGGCCCGAGTTGTTGAAGATCCGCTGCTCAATGCGGAGATCGTTGGTGGTGTCGGTCAGGATGTACGTCCGGCGGAGCGTCAGGAGCGTTTCGCCCGCGTCGTTCTCGATCACCGCCTCGAACGAGCCGGGGGCGATCTGCTTCCAGACATCGAGACCGATGAGCGGGACGGCGTTGCCATTCACCTCGACCCAGAGAGCCGCGAATGGCGTGACGACACTCGTGCCGCTGTTCTGCTCGTACTGCAGCTCGACGTGGTGCTCCTCGCCCACGGGCTTGCCCTGGCGGAAGTCGGTCGCGCTCTGGATGTTGTCGAACTCGCTGGCGAGGCGGAGCGATGAGATGCCCGCGCCGACCCGGCTGAAGTGCAGCTTCATGCGCGCCGACCCGGTGGCCTCGATGTCGCCGATCGTGTCGAAGACGCGCGGATCGGAGAGCGAACGGGTGCGGAGCCCGGTGAGCCGAAGATTTCCGGAATCCGAATCCACATCTGATCCGGGCTGCTCGGGCTGATCGGGTTGTTCGTCTGGGCTTGCCGCGACATCCGGGCCCGTGGGCTTGGCTTCTTCCTGCTCGTCGGGCGTGGTCTGGATTTCAGACGTCGGCGCGAGGGGCTTGGATTCGGTGCTTTGGGTCTGAGCCGGGGTCGATTGCTCGGCCTGATTGGCGGGCTTTGGCTTCGGCTTGGAGTTGACGAAGATCGATGCCGCGGCACCGATGCCCACAAGGACCAGCACGAGCGGCACGACAGTTCTGAGCAGGCGGTTTGGCTGCTGCGCCATGGGGCGTCCCTTCCTGGGTATCAGCGGCCTTCGTAGAGGCGCTCGCCGAGCCGATCGCTCAGCTGCGGGATCGACTTGATCAACTCGGCCGTCTTGGCCAGGTCATACTCAACGCGGAAGAACTCGAACTTGTCCGGGTGCATCACCACGTAGGAAGCGCGGGGGTCTCCGTCGCGGGGCTGGCCGACCGAGCCCACGTTGATGATCGCCTTCTCGCCCGGATCGAAGCTGTACGTCTCTTCCGTCATCTCAGTCGGCGGGTAGAAATCGGGCTCGTCGGTGAAGACGCCCGGCTGGTGGGTGTGCCCCACCGCGACCATCGACTCGACACGCCTGAAGATCGAGGCCAGCTTGTCCGGATCGCCCACGACATCGTCGGGGAAGATGTACTCGTTGATCGGGCGACGGGGCGAGCCGTGCACGAAGAGCATGGGTGTCTTGGCGTCGGGCGCGGTCTCGACCACACGGACGCGGAGTCGACCGAGGAAGTCGTACCGTCGGGCTCGCTTCTCGTCGTCGGGCTCGGCGTCGAGCTGGTCGCGTGTCCAGTACGCCGCGGACGCGGCTGGCGCGTTGAAGTTGGTCGGCTCGTAGAGAACCCCGAAGTCGTGGTTGCCCATGAGCGACCACTCGCAGCGCTCTTCGACGAGGTCGAGGCACTCAAGGGGATTGGGGCCGTAACCGATGATGTCGCCCAGGCAGATGATCCGGTCGATCCCTCGGCGATCGATATCGGCAATGACCGCCCGGAGCGCCTCGGCGTTGGAGTGAATATCGCTGATGATGGCGGTCGGCACTGGCATGGATTCCGTCTGAGGGCCGGTGGGCGGGCCTTGGCCCTACTGCCCGGGGCCGTGATGCTAGGGAACGCCGGGGGTCCGAGCAACGCCCCAGCGGAGCGTATGGTCGGTACCACTTTAGCATCCGACAGCAAATGACAGACTTTTCCCTTTCCTGCCATCCTTGGGGGATAGGTATCTAAGATTCCGAGTCGATCTCGCCGACAAGCATCAGGCGAGGCCTCACCAGAGCCCGCAAGGGCCCAAGGGCCAAGGAAGGAACCCGAACATGCCCGCAGCCAGCAGCGTGAGCTACCAACGCACCCGTGAGATGTCCATCGACGAGCTGCTGCTCGAGAACCGGATTGTCTTCCTCATCGGAGAGATCAACCACTCCTCAGCGGCCCGCGTCATGATGCAGATGCTCTATCTGGAGAACCAGAAGCGGGGCACCGAGATCAACTTCTACATCAACAGCCCGGGCGGGGCCGTCGACGACACCCTCGCCCTGTACGACACGATGCAGTTCCTCAGCTCCCCGATCGCGACGTACTGCATCGGTCGGGCGTACTCGGGCGGGGCCGTCCTGCTCGCCTCGGGCCAGAAGGGCAAGCGGTACATCCTGCCCCATGCCAAGGTCATGATCCACCAGCCCTATGGCGGCGTGACCGGTCAGGCCGCGGACATCAAGATCCAGGCTGAGCAGATCATCAAAATGAAAAAGGGTCTCAACGAGATCCTCGCCAACCACACGGGCCAGCCTTACGAGACCATCGCCAGAGACGCAGAGCGCGACAAGTACTTCGACGCGGAGGAGGCCAAGGCCTATGGCCTCGTCGACGAGGTCCTCCAGCACCCGCCCGAAGAAATGACCCGACACGCGTTCAGCTGATCCGTTTTGCACACCAGAACCACACACCGAGGATGAACATGTCCTACCTCGTCCCAATCGTCATCGAGCAAACCGGCAAGGGTGAGCGGTCCTACGACATCTACTCGCGCCTCCTCAAAGACCGCATCATCTTCATCGGCGGCGGCATCGGCGACGAGATCGCCAACCTCGTCGTCGCCCAGCTCCTCTTCCTCCAGAACGAAGACCCCAAGCTCGACATCCACATGTACGTCAACTCGCCCGGCGGCTCCGTCACCGCGGGCCTGGCGATCATCGACACGATGCGCTACGTCGCCCCCGACGTCTGCACCTACATCTTCGGGCAGGCCGCCAGCATGGGAAGCCTCATCGCGTGCGCGGGCACCAAGGGCAAGCGCTACGGCCTTGTCAACTCCCGCAACCTGATGCACCAGCCCCTGCTCTCGGGCGTCATGGAGGGCCAGGCGACCGACCTGGAGATCGAGGCCCGCGAGATGCTGCGCCTGCGCGACCGTCTCTACGGCATCTACTCCGAGGCCACCGGCAAGTCCTTCGATCAGATCGAAGCCGACTGCGACCGCAACAAGTGGCTCGACGACAAGGAAATGCTCGAGTACGGCCTCATCGACAAGGTCCTGACGCATCTGCCCAAGAACCCCGACCGCTGAGGCGCACGACCCGGGTAGGCTGACCGCATGGCTTCACCCGGGCATTGCGTCCTGTACCGATTCCGTGTCAAGAGCGACATGGAAACCCAGTTCATCGAGGCGTGGTCTGCGATCACGCACCAGCTCCGCGACCAGCGCGCCGGGCTCGGCTCGCGCCTGCACAGGGGCCCCGAGGGCGTCTGGTACGCCTATGCCCAGTGGCCCTCCGCCGAGGTGAGGGCTGCTGCGTTTGACGGGCCTCCCGTGGACGCAGAGGCTTCATTGCGGATGAACGAGGCGACCGAGGAGCGATTCCCCGAGATCGTGCTCGAGCCCGTCGAAGACCTTCTCGTCTGAGAACGCGCGAACGAAGCCCACGAACTACACTTGCCGCATGAAACGAGCGATCGTCGGCATCATGCTCCCCGTGCTCCTGGCGTGCCCGACCGGGTGCAGTTCCGGCAAGCGCATCGCCAAAGCAAACGACGCGCTTCGCATGGAGCGTGAATCGCTTAAGGAACAGGTCGATTCGCTTGAATCCGAGAACGCCGAGCTGAGGAGCAAGGTGTCGGAGCTGAACGCGAGGCTCGATGCACCGGTGCCAGAGGACGTGCTCGGCGCGCTGCCCCGCGTGGCGAACGTCACCCTCGGACGCGCCTCTGCGATCGAGTCGACGCCCGACGGGAGCAGCGCGGCTTTCTTGCTTTCTCCGACCGATGGCATGGGGCGGTTTGTGCAGTGTGTCGCGACCGTTGAGCTCCGCGTCGTCGAGATCGGCGAGCAGGGCGCGGAATCGCGCGTGCTTGGCGAGCGTGTCGTCATGCCCACCGAACTCCGCGAGTGCTACGCCACGGGCATCGGGGGTGCGTCCTATCTGATCCGCGTGAAGCTCGATGACAAGCCGAAATCGGGCGTTGCGCTGAGTGCCAGGCTGCACGATGCGATCACGGGCGCTTCACACTCCGCCGAGCGGATCATCGGCAAACGCTGATTCAGAACTCGACCACCACACCGACGTGCAGGTCTGCGGTGAAGATGCTGAATTCCTCGATGTCCGTGTCGAAATCGAGCCCAGGGATGTAGACCCAGCGCGTGCCGACGTCGATCCAGATGTTGTCGACAACCCGGATCTCGACACCGAAGGGGATCTGAAGCGCAAAGGTCGTGTCGCTGTCGGTCATGTCATCGAGATCGACATCGACCATCGCCACGCCCGCGCCGAACCCCAGATACCCGCGGAAGCCCTCGTTGGTGACGTCGAAGAGGACGTTGCCCATGATCATGTTGACCTCGATATCGCCGTCGACGTCGCTGACCGTGGCGCCGTCCTCGTCGATGAGGCTGTCGGCGTCGTAGAACCGCTGGGCAAACTCGCCCTCGAAGCGGTATCCGATGCCCGGATCGCTCGGGTTCGGCCCGGGCCCGAATCGCACGCCCGCGCCAAGGCTGTAGCCCACGCCGATCTTGGAGTTGAGCTCGAGGTCGTCGCCCATCGTTGCCGTTTCGACCTCGGTGTCGAACGGGAAAACGAGCGCCGCCGACGCACGGGCGTAGACGCTCGGGTAGGGCCCCGAGCCGTAGATTGTGGCTTCGTCGAGCGGCTGAAAACTCGGAGCGGTGAGCAATCCGCCCGAACGCGAGATCGCGCTCTCGTCCGGCCCCTTGCCGTCGTCGGCGATTGCCGCGCCCGCCAGCACCCCACACAGCACACCCAAACACGCACGCACGGTGGTCATATCACAGCCCTCCGGCGAGATCGTACTCGCCTTACCGACCGGCTCAGTGCCCCGGAAGCGGGAACTTCTTGCACAGATTTCGGACATCGCTCCGGACCTGTTCCGTCACCCGCAAGAGTTCGTCCTCGCCCGCAAGCCCGGCGCTGAGCACGCGATCGATGAAGCCCGCGACGAGCTTCATCTCTCCCGCCCCGAATCCCCGCGTTGTGGTGGCCGGCGTCCCAAGGCGGATGCCGCTGGTCACCATGGGCTTGCGCTGATCGCCCGGGATGCCGTTCTTGTTGCAGATCAGGCCCGCGCCCTCGAGCCACTTTTCCGCGGCCTTGCCCGTCAGCACACCCTCGGCGCCCTTTGGGTCCTTGGCGGTCAGGTCCACGAGCATGAGGTGGTTGTCCGTCCCGCCCGAGGTCACCCGGTAGCCGTGCTCGACGAGCGCCCCAGCCAGGGCCTTGGCGTTGGCGACGGTCTGCGCCTGGTACTGCTTGTACTCGGGCCTGAGCGCCTCGCCGAACGCGACGGCCTTGGCGCTGATGATGTGCATCAAGGGCCCGCCCTGCATCCCCGGGAAGAGCGCCCGGTCGACCTTCTTGGCGATCTCCTCGTCGTTGGTCAGGATCAGCCCGCCCCGCGGCCCGCGGAGGCTCTTGTGCGTGGTCGTCGTGACGACGTGCGCGTGTGGGAAGGGGCTCGGGTGCTGCCCGCCCACGATCAACCCGGAGATGTGCGCCACGTCCGCCATGAGCAGCGCCCCGACTTCGTCGGCGATCGCGCGGAACCTGGCAAAGTCGATCGTGCGCGGGTACGCGCTGTAGCCGCAGAGCAGCATCGCCGGCTTGTGCTCGAGGCACACCGCTCGGACCGCGTCGTAATCGATCCGCTCGAAGTCCTTGCTTTTCTCGTCGCGCACGAGGGGGTAATGGACGGGCGTGTAGTAGTGCCCGCTGAAGTTGATGGGCAGGCCGTGCGACAGGTGACCACCGTCGGCGAGCACGAGGCTCGCGAACGTCGCGCCGGGCTCCATCAGCGCCATAAAGACCGCCGCGTTCGCCTGCGCGCCGGAGTGCGGCTGGACGTTGGCGTACGCGCACCCGAACATCTGTTTGGCGCGTTCCTGCGCGAGGCGCTCGATCGCGTCGTGGTGCTCGCACCCGCCGTAGTACCGGCGCCCGGGGTAGCCCTCGGCGTACTTGTTGGTCATGCAGGTGCCCGCGGCGTGCATCACCGCGGGGCTGGCGTGGTTCTCGCTGGCGATCAGCTCGATCGTCGAGGCCTGTCGGTCCGCCTCGGCCTGGATGATGGAAGCCGCCTCCGGGTCCTGCTGCTTGATCAGCCCGACGATCTGGTCGTGGATACTCATGGGCCGATCCTACGACCCCACAGGCCCTGTTTCATAGAAACCGGAATCAGGGCTTTCTGACCACCGTGTAGAGCACGTTGTAGCTCGAAAGATCCTCCTTGGACCCCCACCCCAGCGCCTCGCCCACCTCTCGCATGAGCTGCGCTCCGTTGGCCTGGAAGTGCAGCACCTCAAAGCCCGCAGCCTCCCACGCGGGGCGTCCGAAGGGGTCACGCACGTCGGCCGGGGCGTTGTAGGAGGCGTCCTCGAGCCGCCAGGGCCCGGCGCCCAGGTTGTAGACGACGACGATCCCGCCCGGGCGGAGCGCATCAAAGAGCAGCTGCGCTCCCGTTTCCGGGTCGCCGCCCACGTCGATCGGGTCGAACTGCTCCATCGGTTCTTCGGGCTGGACGTAGCCGTGCTTGAGCACGTTGCGCGCCAGGATGAGGTCGTAGCCGTCCCCGACGCTCTTGCGGAATCGCCAGTCCCCGAACCACTCGCCGATGTGGAGCGACACGCGCCCCTTCGTGCCGTCCCTGGCGACGATCTGATCGGTCAGGCGTGTCGAGTTGTACAGGACATGGATCACCTGGTCGACCTCGACGCCGTCGACCTGGGCGCCGCACCGGGCGAGCATCTCGAGCTGGCCGAGCTGGCCGTAGCCGATATCCAGAATCCGCTTGAACTTGAACGACTCGATCCCCGCGTCAGCAGCGCACGCGAGCGCGGTGGCGTACGCGACGGGCGAGCCGTAGTTCGTGGCGTAGTAGCGCTCGGGCCCGTACGTGACCGTGCGGAATTCTCCGAGCTCTTCCCCGCTCAGCTTCCGCGCCTCGCTGGGCGTGTAGACCGCGCGATCGAACCCGCCCTCGACCCTCGGGCCCACGAAAAGCGTCTGCCCCTCGACCTCGGGCAATTCCTTGGCCTTTGCGAGCCACTCAACCACCGCGGGTTGCGTCACAACCGTCGACACGCGCTCGGCTTCCGCAGCCAGCGCCTCGGGGCTCCAATCCTGCGCCAAGGCGCCGCCCGACAGACAGCACACCAGAGCCAGCACGATCCGCTTCATGAGCACCTCCGGTGGCGTGCTACCGGAGCGTGGATGCCCAGATGCAGACGCCGACTCGCCCGAGCACATATCATTCCCACACCAACGCACGGAGAAACCGATCATGTGCTACAAGAGCGCCGTCAGCTACAACCAGGATCGCTTCCACGCAGCCGCCATGTACTGCTCCGACGGGCGCGTGGGCGAGCACTTCGACGACTTTCTCCAGAACGGGCTGGGTCTGCCCCGCTGCGACCGCCTCTGCCTGCCGGGCGGCCCCGCCTGCCTCGCCGGGCACCCGCAGGCGCACCTGGAAGAGCAGGGCGTGCTCGAGGAGCTCAAGTTCCTCTACGAGGCGCACAGCCTCAGCCGCGTTGTCCTGATCGCCCACCAGGGCTGCGCGTTCTATTCCGCGCGCCTGAATCTCACCGAGCCGCGCCTCGAGCTCGTCCAGAAAGCCGACCTCGTCCGCGCCGCCGCCTTCGTGCACCGGGTCACGGGGCTCGACCAGATCGAGGGCTACTTCGCAAGACTCGTCGACGGCACGGTGCAGTTCGAATCGGTCGTGGTCTGAAGCACCCCACCAACGAACCCCACTCACCCAAGCTCCGCCAGCGGCCTGACACTCTCCATCGCAAACTCAGGACCGTACACGGCGCCCAGGTCCATCGGCAGGTACACGCCGTGCGCGTGGTCGCTGTTGAGGATCACCGCGTTGGGTGAAGTGAACGAGCACCCGAATTCCGCGTGCTCGTGCCCAAGGATGAACCAGTTCACACCCCAGCGCTCGACGAGGTCCTCGAGCAGCTCCGCGTCGTAGCCGCGCCCCCATACCATCGCGTACGCCGAGCCCACGCGGGGCTCGTAGTCCTGATCCGTCAGCGGGCGGCTGAGCACCGTCGTATCGAACCGCCCCATCATGCCCGGGCTGGGCAGGCTGTGCGCGCACAGCACGTCCGAGCGCCCGCCCGAGGGCTTCGTGCAGTGACAGCGCAGCGCCAGCGGCATCGAGCGGATGAACCGATCGATCGACGCCTCCACACGCCCGGCCTCGTCCCCGAAGACATAGATCAGCGCTTCCTGGAACGCCTCGACGCACTTGACGCCGTCCTTCAAGATCCCGGACTTGAGCATCTGCGCCATCTCGTGATTGGCGATCAGCGTGTGCACGTGCTCCGGGAACTTCGCCTTGAGCCTGGCGACCCTGGCGAGCATGCGGTAGCTGAAGTCCATGCCGTTGATGAGGCGGTCCGAGTGGATCAGCTCGTGCAGCGTCAGGTGCTTGCGGGGCATGTCGCCCGGGTCGTCGCCCAGGTTCGCCAGCTCGACGAGCCTTGCAAAGTGCATCGGGTTGTCGTGCAGGTCGCCCGTGGCGATCAGATGCCCGGGCGCCGAGATCTCGTCGATCGATCCACGCCGACACTTCGCATCGAGGTTGGCCTCCTTGGCCTCCTCGAAGATGGCGATCACCGCATCGGCGTTGTTGAGTTCGTCGGCCATCGGCCCGCCTTCGCCCGCGGGCCCTAGTCTCCGACCGCTCTCATCTGCCCGCTCGCACTCTTGATCCCCGCCTTGAGCATCGCGTGGATCAGATCCAGGCGATCGATCACCTCGTCCATCTCCGGACGCTTGTCGGGCGAGATCTCAAGGCACTGCATGATCAGTTCGCTGAGCTTGGGCGGGATCCGCTCGTTGATCTCACCGGCCGCCTTTGGGCGCTCCATGAGGGTGTCGTCGACACGCCCCATCAGGCTCCCCTCTTTGCCCAGTGCCGTGGGCACCTTGGTCCGCGTCAGCACCCAGTACATGCTCGCCCCGAGGTTGTAGACGTCCGTTTTGGGCGTGATCGCGCGCCGGTGCACCTGCTCGGGCGCGATGTAATCGGGCGTGCCCTGGATGCGCTTCTTGATCGTCCCGATCGAGCACGACTGGCCGAGGTCGATGATCTTGGCGTGCAGGTCGTTGTCCACGACCAGGTTGTTGGGCTTGAAGTCCGCGTGGACGAAGCCCTTCTGGTGCATGTGGTTCATCGCCTGCGCCGCCTGACGGAAGACCTGGCACGCCTGCTCGAAGGTCTTGGGCAGGTAGGTGTCCAGCGACTTGCCGTCGACGAACTCCATGACGAGGTAGAGCCGGTTGGTGGTCAGAAGCTTCTTCTTCTTGACCATCCTCGGGATTTTGCGGATGGTCTCGTGCTGGAGCTTCTGGGCGATCCTGTACTCGGCCTCAGCCTGCTCGAGGAATCGCTCGGACTTGTCGTCGATGCGCTGCACGTCCTTGAGCGCCCAGATCTGCTTGGTCTTCTCGTCCTGGGCGATGTAGATGATCGACGCCGCTCCTCGTCCGAGCTCGGACAGGATGCGGTAGCCTTCGACCAGATCGCCCTTTTTGTAGACCTCCAAGCAGACTTCCCTCGCCCTAGCGTGCTATTGGCCCGAACGAGCCAGAGAACATAAACCGATCAGACAGAACCCTTGGGTGGGTATCTTAGCCCGATACCGTTCCCGATCCCCCGGGGATCGATCACTGTTGATCGACAATCTACGAGTCTTTATTTATCGCGTCGAGGTCAGCAGTTGTTCGCGGAACGCCGCGACGGGGAAGAACTTGCCCGGGCTGGTCGTACGGGCGACATCGCTGTGCAGAATCACGTTCTGAGCGGGGATCCCGAGCTGCTTCTGCAGGGCCTGGACCGTCTGAACGAGCCGGGCGACCTGTGCCGGCGAGAACTCTCGCCGATCCCCGTCGCCCACAAGGCAGATCCCGATCGCGTTGCGGTTGTACCAATCGCCATATTCGCCGGCGGTATGGGCCCCGGGCAGCTGGTCGAGCCAGCGGTATCCGACGTGGAGCTCGCCGTCACCGGCACCGGAGCCGTTCCCGATCACGAAGTGGTACCCCAGCCCCGAGAGATTCATCGCCTTGTGGTCGCGTTCGATCGACTCGGCAGACCCGTAGGTCGAGCCGGAGTGATGGATCACGATCGCCTGCCAGGGCGCGTTGGTCATCGGGACACGTGTGTCAAAGATCCGCTGGATCGAGGCGGGGCCCGCCGCGGCCACGAGGGCGGGCAGACGCAGGCCGTCGATCCGTGCGGGCCTGCCTCCGTCGAGGAGCCAGAGCGAGCCGCCCACGGCTGTCATCGCCAGGACCAGCGCTGCCCACACCGACTGGGATCGGCTCATGCCCTTGCGGGAAGGTGCCTTTCGTCTGCGCTTGCCAGATTGAGATCGTTTGTGTGTTGCCACTGGCGTTCCTTCGCTCGATGCTTGGTTGAAAGCCGCCGGCGCTCCGCCCGGCACCGATGCCACGCTCTGTGTCACTTGGCATCGGATCGATGTTGCTCTGCTCTTCCAAAAACGCGCGTTCTTCTGACGAACGCTCAGCTCACTCCTTGGGCGCCAGCCTGGCCCGCAGATTCGGGACACGCCGACCGAACTCGTTGTACCGGAATGGAGGCACATCCTGCCCCCGCACGCTGTCGTACCTCGCATAGGGCGAGCGCGTGTCATCCTGGCGGAACAGCTGCTTGCGACACCCAGTCGCCGCAAAGGCACCGACCACTACCAGGCACACCAGGGCGATGCCCGTTGCACGAGATGATGTGGATGTTGACTTGGCACGCTCGCTCATCGTGATCTCAGGATAGCCGGTCCCCCCGCTGCACGCCCCATACAACAACACACCCGGCCGCGTGAGCCGGGTGTGTCATGGAGGAGATCAGAAACGAAATCGGGAGTGTTGCCGACACCGCTTGGTACGACCGAATCCGTCGGGCAGTTCCCTTGGTCCCATCATTTTGTCGCGCGATGCGCGCTCAAGCCCTGGGCCACTCGATCGCATTGTTCGCATTCAGTTTGGCATCGCCCCGAGCCAGGCACTGGCGGATGCCCTCGTAGACCACCGTGCACACCACACTCGAGAGATTCAGCGAGCGCTCGCCCGCCATCATGGGCAGGAGCACCACGCGATCGCCCGCGTGCGCGAGCACTTCCTCAGGCAGCCCGCGCGATTCTTTCCCGAAGATCAGGTGATCGCCCGGCTTGAGCTCGGCATCGAAGAGCGACGAGCCGCCCTTGGTGCTGAGAAACCACCGCCGACTGTCGTTTGTGTTTCGTTCGTAGGCTTCAAAGTCCGGGTGCGTGCGCAGCGCCAGCCTCGGCCAATAGTCCAAACCCGCGCGCCTGCAGGCTTTCTCATCGATATCGAATCCCAGCGGCTCGATCAGGTGGAGCGTGCTGCCCGTTGCCACGCACGTTCGCCCGATGTTGCCGGTGTTGTTCGGGATCTCGGGCTCGTGCAGGACAACGTGGAACATGCCCCCAGCGTACGCGCCTCTCAGCCGCCCCCGTTGCTGCGGATGTAGCGGTCCTCGGCCTGTCGCCGTGCCGCGACACCCGGGTCCTCGCGGAGCAGGTGATCGATCGCCTGCTGCACCTTGCTCCACTGCGTCCAGTGTGCCGCCCGACGCACCCGTCCGTCGGTGCTCACGATGTACACCGTGCCGATGATGGTGTCGTTCGAATTCCTGTTGTTCCGCCCGATCTGAGGGACCGCGAATGCCTGCGTCGCTTGGAGCGAGTGCGTCAGGCGCTTGCTGCCCAGCGCAAACTTCATCCCGTCCATGGTGATCGGGACATCGCGTGTCTTGTCCACGATCAGCCCGCCGTTGTCCCGCGAGCGGTTGTTATCGCCCAAGGGCAGCATCAGCCCGATCACCGCCACGTCCCGCCCGCGCTGCTTGTGCAGGTCCTCCATCCGCAGCATCAGATCGTTCATGACGGTCCGATCCTCGGGGTGCCAGGTATAAACAACTTGGATCTTGCCCTCGGTGCTGGGCTTCCCGTTGAGCCACTCGCCATCAGGCACGGCGATCGGAGGCGTCAGCTCGGCATAGCTCTGCGCCTCGCGGAGCAGGGCCTCGTCGATCTTGGGCCAGTTGGTCGCTGCGTAGGTCTCATCGCTCGGCTTGGTGAACGGGATCACGGGCAGGTTCTCGAGCGTCACATTCGGATTGATCGCGCCCGAGCGCCTGGCTTGGGCGCGCTGCTGGGCACGCTGACGCTCGAGCGTCGACATCGCGCCCACCGCGGCCTGCTGGTCTTCGCTCAGGAGCGTCTCGACCGCAAGGGTTGCCGTCTCGGTCGTGATATCCGCAAACCTCATGTTGCCGGCGCGGTCGATGACGTAGATGTCCGGGTCCTGGTCCGTGTGCAGCTTCTGACGGATCGTGGCGCCCTCGTCCTGGACGATCGGGAACGCGAGCTTGCGCTTGGAGGCGAATTCGGTCGCCGCCTCAAAGCCTTCCTGATCGTGCACCCCGATGACCACAAAGCCCTCAGAGCCGTGCTGATCGAGCAGGCGCTGGGCGAGCAGCGCGGCTGAGTGCGAGGGGCGGTACCACTCGGCCCAGGTCACCACCATCACGACCTTGCCGCTCAGGTCCGCAGCCGAGGGCTTCTGCCCGATCCACGCCGACGGGGCGAGCAGAGCGTCCATCGGAGCGGGCTTGAAGATCATCCCGTCCAGCGTGCTCCGCCGGTCACCCGTGCCCTCGTTGCGCACGTCCTGAGCATGTACCGAGCCGATCAAACCCGCAGCGAGCACCGCCGCGACCAATGAACACTTCTGTCGCATCGCTATGACTCCAAACTGATCCGCACCACCGCACCGGGCACTGAGTCCCCGCCTTTGTACAGACGTACACGGGAAGGGTTGGTTCCCTCTCAGACAGGTTTGACCAGTCTACTCAGGGCGATCGCCGCTGCGGTGACCACATTCAAGCTGTCGACCCCGGGCGACATCGGGATCCGGCACCGAACTTGTGCCAAACTTTGTGCCGCCGCTGTGAGACCATCGCCCTCGGCCCCGAGCATCAGCGCGGGCCTGACGACCTCACCCAGACTCTCGATGGGCGTTGCGTCCGCCTCGGTCGTCAGCGCCACTGGTGTGAACCCGAGTTCAGCGATCCGCCCGACAGTGCCAGCTACCGAATCGACTTTCGCAAAGGGCACACACAGCGCGTGACCCATCGAGACCCGGATCGCCTTGCGGTAGAGCGGATCGCACGACGCCCGGTCGATCACCAGCGGGCACGTCGGCTTCCCGTCCGAAGCGCACCCGCCAAGAGCCGCGGCCAATCTCAGAATCCCACCCACGTTGTCGTGGTTGGCGAGCGATTCGAGCACGAGACATGCCCGGGCATCCCGGAGCGTCTCATCGAGCCCGAGTTCCCGCCCGCGCAGCCCTGAAGCCAGAACGCCGCGATGGATCGGGAATCCGACGATCTCGTCCATTACCGCCCGGTGTGCGACATACACCGGCACATCGGGCCCCACCAGCGATGCCAGTTCCTCCGCCAGCGATGCACGCTGCTCAGCGATCAGGAGCGAGCGCGTCCGGTAGATCGACTGCGTAATCAACAGTTTGACGACTTTCTCGCCCTCTGCGATAAACACCCCGTGCGGCGCGCCAACCATCGGACCCAGAAGCCGATTCTCGCGTAAGCAGCGGTACTCGATCAGCCGATCATCATCTGGAGAGACAATCGGGATGACTTTTGCCGCGTTCTTCACGATCCCGGCATCCTACCTCGCCGATGATCAGAAGCAGCCAAGGAGCAAGATCGCCCGATGGAATGGTGGCAGGCCGCAATCCTGGGACTCGTCGAGGGCATCACCGAGTACCTGCCCATCTCCTCGACCGGGCATCTGATCATCGCCAGCTCCTTCATGGGGCTGGATACCCCCGAGCAGAAGAACGCCGTCGACGCGTTCAACATCGTGATCCAGGGCGGCGCGATCCTCGCGGTGCTCGGGCTCTACCGCCAGCGCGTGGGCCAGATGATCGCAGGCGTGCTGGGCAAGAACCCCGCGGGCCTGCGCCTTGCGATCCGCATCCTCATCGCGTTCTTTCCGGCTGCGATCCTGGGCGTGCTGCTCAACGAACTGATCGAGTCCTATCTCTTCCGTTCCGGGCCCGTGCTGGCCGCCCTCTTCCTGGGCGGCATCTACATGATCGCCATCGACCGCAGGCGCATGCGCGAACACCGCGACCCAGGCGGCGCCACCGAGCAGCGCCCGGGGCTCGAGGACATGAGCCTGCGCTCGGCGCTCTTCATCGGGCTCCTGCAGTGCGTCGCGATGTGGCCCGGCACCAGCCGATCCATGATGACCATCACCGGTGGCGTCCTGACCGGGCTCAAGCCCAAGGACGCCGCGGAATTCAGCTTCCTGCTCGGCCTGCCCACCCTCGGCGGCGCCTGCGTCTGGAAGCTCATGAGCAACATCAAAGACGCCAAGGCACTGGGCGTGCCCAACCTCTTTGAGACCTTCGGCGCCGCGTCGATCGTGGTGGGCATCGGCGTAGCCACCGTCAGCGCCATGATCGCTGTCCGCTGGCTCGTCGGGTTCCTCAACAAGCACGGCCTGGAAGCCTTCGGCTGGTACCGCATCGCGCTGGCCATCGTGCTTGGCGCACTCATCTGGGGCGGGCTCGTCACGCTGGATCATTCAACTCCGGTTGTGCCCGTTCCCGCTGCGGTCAACGACTGATCAAGCCGCGATATCAACGATCGTGCGGATCTGCTCGGGCGAGGCCGCAGCCCGCAGCATCGACACGCCCTCGTCCAGCTTGGCGCGCCGCGTGATGAGCGGCGCCAGATCGACCAGCCCGGAGGCGATCGCCTCCAGACCCTCTGCGATCCGTCCAGACCGCGCCCCGAGCACGCGCAGCTCATCGTGGATCACGCGCTCAAGGTGCGCCGAGAGCGACATATCCAGCCCCTCGACGGGCACAGGCGGACCCTGCATCACGAGCGTCCCCCGCGGGCGCAGCATCCCGAGCGCCGAGCGCACCGCTTCGGTTCCCGACAGACTCGGGCCCGTCTCCGGTTCGAGGCAGACCACGACCACGTCCTGGTCCGCGCGCAGCCCGGGCTCAGAGACGTGCCGATGCCGGATCTGCCAGCGTTCGCACAACCCGAAACGCTCCTCGCGCGCGCCAACGAGGCGAACCGATGCATTCCGCTTGGCGAGCACCTGCGCGACCAGGATCGCACCGGCGCCGTCACCCAGCACCGTCACGTAGGCCATCTTCTCCACCGGTGCCAGGTGCGCCACGTGCACCGCGTCGGCAACCGCCGAGGCCATCACCGCCATCTGCGACTGCATCTCCGCTGGCACCGCAAAGAGATTGCGCACGGGCACGACGATCCGCTCGGTGAGCGACCCGCCATGCCCACGCAAGCCGATCACCCGGCGTTCCCGGCAGTGCACCGAGAGACCCTTCCGGCACAGATCGCACTTCCCGCACGCGATGTCGGGCGACGCGACCACGCGCTTGCCGAGCAGGGGCGAGCGACTGACCCGCTCGCCGAGGCGCTCGACCACGCCCACCAGCTCGTGCCCGATCACGCCCGAAAAATTGATCCGCCCCGTGGCGCACGCGACATCCAGTGAGCCAAGCCCCGCAAGCTCGATCCGCACGAGCGCCTCGCTGGGCCCGACCTCGGGCAACTCCTGCCGCTCGACAAGCCTCGGCCCGCTTTGATCCGTCACCAGTGCGCGCACGTCGTCTCCTTATCCGGACGTGCGATCGCTCCGCGCACGCTCAAGAAGAGATTCGACGATCCGATGCCCGCGGGTCCGCCCAATCGCGCACGCCTGAACAAAGGGGGCCGTTTATAGCGACTGTCACTCCTGGCGCGGCATGCCAACCGGCTGAGAGGCCGGCTCGTTGGGCGCCTGGGGCACCAACGGCACGTATTCGATCCAACGACGGTCACGCTCGAAATGCGGGTACTGGTATGCCAGCTGACCCACAAAAGGATCCTGGGCCTCATCGATGAACTCGATCCACTCACGCTGGTCGAAACCGAAGGACTGCCCCGTCAGAAACCTGAGCGATTCCTCGGCGCTGTGGTTCACCGCGAGCGACTGATCCCTCAGCGACGCGATCAGCGAGGACAAAACTCGACGCTCTGCGTACTGCCCGAGTGCGCTGGCGCACGCGGCCCTGACATCGCTGCTCTCTTCGATCTCCGCGTCGAGGCGGTTGATCAGAGGCCTCACCGCGAGCGTGCTGTGGATCCGCTGGAGTGCCCGCGCCGCTTCCATGCGGACCAGCTCCTGCTCGTCCTGCAAGGCCTCGATCAGAAGCGGGACGTGATCCGGTCGCCCATGATGCGCCAGAGCCCGCGCCGCAGCCGATCGCACCGCGGCGTCGTCGTCCCTGAGATTGTCCTCAAAGAGCTTCAGATAGACGTCTTCGCCCGCAAACGGGGCGTTGGCGAGCAGAAGCGTGCCCTGATAGCGACGATCGGCGTTTTCTTTGTCGAGGGCCCAGGCTGTCGCTTGCGCGGGCGAGGGGCGTGAAATGAGCGAAAAGATGCCTTTCGCCTCCGGGTTGTACTGGAATCCCATGTCATCCACGAGGCCACAGCCCGCCAGAGGTGCGAGAGCCAGAGCGAGTGCGATCAGCGAAATGGCCCTGTATCCGGGTGCCGACATGGGCGGAGTATACCGGCCCAAGGTTGGGGCTTTAGAATGCCCACATGAGATGGACTCTATCTGCCGTGCTCGCCGCTCTGCTCACCGGGTGTGCCGCTAGCCCTGCCGTGTCACCAGCCGAGCCCGCCCGGGGTCTGGAGCTCGGTGTGCTCCAGCCCGCGGAGGGGATGCTCTCTGCCGAGCTGCTCTTCTCGCCCGACCCGATCGTGGCGCGCTACCAGCGATTCCAGGGCACGTCTTCCCGCCCCTCGGCAAGGCGCGCCGAGTTCCGCGTCGAAGCGACCGAAGAGGGCTGGGACATCCAGTGGTGGCTCCTGCCCAGCCGCGCGACAGGCAAGCCCACGTACGAGAGCGGGCTCACGCTCCGTCACGGCGGCGACGGCTCCGTGCTGGCTGCCAAGGGCTTCGGCGAACCGGGCGATGACCAGATCGTCTTCGATCCGCCCGTACGACTGACGCCCGCGCTCATGTCCTCGGGCGACAAGGTCTCCAGCGAGTTCCTCGCAAGGCAGATCGATCAGAACGGCAAGCAGCGAGGCTCCGGCCCCGGCTCCGCCTGGACCCAGTACGCCGGCAAGCAGCGTGTCGTCACCCCGCTTGGCACCTACGACGCCGATGTCGTGCTCTCGGGCTGGGACCTCGACTATGGCACGGGCAAAGTCCGCATGCAGCAGCGCACGTGGATCGCCACCATCAAGCCCGGACGCACCACCATCGTCGCGCAGGAGATCGAGAAGGAAACCAGCACGCTGGGCTTTACGGGCCTCTCACGGACCAGGCTGGCGATCGAATCGCTGGTTCGCTGAAGACTCGGTCTCGAACTCACTCTAACGCAGCGAAACGGGCGGGCCGATGATCTCGGTCAGCACGATCGCACGGCGCAGCTCTTGAGGGCCGAGCTTGCCCACGATCGTCGCTGAGGGTGCCCGTCTGGTGGAGACAGCAGCTTTCCGCTTGGCGTGGATCTGCGAGCCCATCGCCTCGATCGGGATCATCGGAGGCGTCGCCAGATTCGAAGCCTCGGCGTACGTCCGAGACGCCTCGACGACCTTGCCCGACGCCTGAACCTGTGTCGCTTTCTTCTGCTGCTTGAGCTTGGCCTGCTCGGCGCGCTGCTGGGCGGCTCGACGGCGAACCTCCGCCTGCTCGGCGCGCTGCCGGAGCAACTCTGCCCGCTGGGCGGCCAGCTGCTCCGCGATCAACTGCTCGATCTGCTCGGGCGTTGGCCCGGTCTGCTCGACACGCCCGGTGCGGAACTCCTCGAGCTCTCGTCGCTTGCGCTCGTTCTCCTGACGCATCTGCTTGCGCTTCTCGCCGAGCCACTTGAACACCGGCCCCAGGATCGAGGAGAGAATCACGATCGCGAAGATCAGGAACTGGATGTTGGACATGAGCCACTGCATGGGTGATCAGAGTGTATCGCCGTCGGCGGGCGCACGATCCGGGATCAGGGCCGCCAGAGCACCCTCGGATTCGAGCCTCCGGAATCCCACACCGAACGCCAGCCTGAGCCATTTCTCGCTCAGCACCTCGCCCTGTGGGCCCTGAACAAGGACGCGCCCCTGATCAGAGAGCAGCGCAAGGTGGTCCGAGAGGCGGGCCGCCAGCGCGAGGTCATGCAGGACCAGGACGACCAGGACACCATCCTGCGCCAATCCGCGGAAGAGATCCGTCACGAGCATCGAGTGGCGCGGATCCAGAGCCGCGACCGGCTCGTCGGCCAGCAGCACCCGCGTCGTCCCGCCCGGGCGCTCGCCCAGGAGCTGGCACAGCGCGCGGGCGAGGGCAGCTCTGTGGCGCTGACCGGCGCTCAATTCGGTGACGGGTCGCTCGGCGAGATGGGCAAGATCGAGCCTGGCCATCGCTTCTTGGGCGAACCCGCCCGCCGTGCGCCGCCCGAGCGCGAACCGCCCCATCTCCACGTAGGTGCGCACGGGATAGGCGAAAGCCAGCGCCGGGTGCTGGGGGACGTACGCAAGCCTGAGCGCCCGCTGGTGCGCCGAGAGGCGAGCGATCGGCCGACCGTCAATCGAAATCTGGCCCTGATCGGGGGCGAGAGAGCCCGTGAGCAGGCGCATGAGCGTGGTCTTGCCCGAGCCATTGGGACCCAGCAGCGTCAGGATCGACCCGCCCGGAGCCGACAGGGAGATGTCCGCCAGGACGGGTTTGCCCTCTTCAAAGGCGAAATGGATGTGCTCGCAGGCGAGTGTCACAGCCGATTGTAGAGACTGAATGGGGCAGGCCCGCCCGCTACGATGCCCCTTGGGATTCAACCGCGAGGATGGACTGGCCATGAGCGAACAGAAGTTGATAGTGGCAGTGACCGGGGCGACGGGCTTTGTGGGGCACCACATCGTCAGCGAGCTGCTCGCCCACGGGCACAGCGTCCGGGCGCTGGTCCGCACACCGGCCAAGGCATCTGACGTCTTTGCGGGCCTTGCGGATCGGGACCGCCTGACGCTGGTGCAGGCCGACACGGTGACCGAGGAGTCGGCCTCCCGCCTGGTCGAGGGCGCCGACGCCTGCGTCAACTGCATCGGGATCATCCGCGAGCAGCACGGCCAGCGTTTCGATTTCCTGCACGTGCGCGTGCCGGAGATCCTCGCCAGGGCGTGCAAGAGCCATGGCGTGGAGCGGTTCATCCAGATCTCGGCGCTCGGGGCGGACCCCGACGGGCGCGCGAAATACCAGCAGACGAAATACGCCGGGGAGAAGGCGGTGCGCCGCAGCGGGCTCGACTGGACGATCCTGCGCCCCAGCCTGATGCTCGGCGAGGGCGGCGAGTTCACCGAGATGATGGTCGACTGGGCGCGGGGCGCAGCGCAGCCCTGGCTCTTCATGCCCTACTTCACGCGCCACGCAAGCGGGCAGTGGTCCTACCTCCCGGGCGAGTCGGCGGACCCGATGGTCGCACCAGTCGGCGTAAGCGACGTCGCCAAGGCCGTGCGCCTGGCGCTCTCCAATGAAGAGACCTTCGGCGAGATCTACAACGTTGTTGGCGCCGAGACGGTCAGCTGGCCCGACCTGCTGATCGCGGCAAGGGACGCGACACCCAGGGCCAAGCCCAGCATCAAGCCCGCGGGGATCCCGGCGCCGGCGGCGCACCTGGCGGCGACGCTGGCGGGCGCGGTCGGGATGGGCAGCTTGCTGCCATTCGACGCCGGGATGGCGGCGATGGGCGCCGAGGATTCGTCCGCCTCACTCGACAAATTCGCGGCCCATTTCGGATTTGTTCCCGGTTCCTTCCAGGGGGCGCTGCGTGAAGCAGTCGTCAGCGTCTAAAGCACATGGCCAATCGGTACCAGCGTCGTCTCCTTGCGCACATCTCGCACGATCGGTACACGCCGACCAACGTCGCGCAGATCATCGATGACCTTGGGATCGAGGACCCGCCCTCGTTCCGCGCCGAGCTGGCTGAGCTCGCAGAGCAGGGCATGGTCTCTCTCAACGAGCAGGGATACGTCGCGCTGCCTTCCTACGGCGACGGGCAGCAGGTCATCGAGGGCGAGTTCCGAGGCACGACACGCGGCTTCGGGTTCATCCGCTCCGAGATCAAAACCCGCGAGGGCGACCTGTTCATCCCACCCGACAACACACTGGGCGCGCTCTCGGGCGACCGCGTGAAGGTCGGAGTCGTGCGCAACAAGCAGCGAGGCGGGCGGGGCGGCGCCGAGAAGGCGTTCTTCGGCGAGGTTCTCGAGATCCTCGATCGGCGCGTCAGCAGCTTTACGGGCACGATCGAGAAGCGCGGGACGAGCTTTGTCGTGATCCCCGATGCACGCGAGCTCGAGGGCAAGCCCGTCGTCGTGCGAGACGCGGAGAGCAAGTACGCCAGCGAGGGCGACAAGGTTGTGTTCGAGATGACCGTCTACCCCGAGGGCAACGACCTTGGCGAGGGTGTGATCGTCCGGGTGCTGGGCGAGGCGGGTCTGCCAGACGTGGAGACGCAGGCGGTGATCGCCGCGTACAGCCTGCCCAGCAACGAGTTCCCCGAAGAATGCGTGCACCTGGCGCGCGAGGCGACGCGCGAGTTCGACGAGGCGATCGAGAGATTCCGCAAGGGCGAGAAGCTCGAGGGGCGCGAGGACCTGACGGGCGATTTCGTCTGCACGATCGACCCGCCCGACGCGAAGGACTACGACGACGCGATCAGCATCAAACGCCTCGGCAAGAACGAGGGCGGCGGCTGGGAGCTCTCGGTGCACATCGCCGACGTCGCGTTCTTCATCGATCCCGATTCGGCGCTGGACGTCGAGGCCAAGGACCGGGGCAACTCGGTGTACCTGCCCAGGCTCGTGATCCCGATGCTCCCGGAAGTCCTCAGCAACGGCATCTGCTCGCTGCAGGAAGGCGTCGAGCGGTTCAGCAAGACCGCGATCATCCGCTACAGCGAGCGGGGCGAGGTCACCGGGCAGGCGGTCGCTTCGACGATTATCAAGTCGCGCAAGCGGATGACATACCTCGAGGCGCAGGCGCTGATCGACGGCAAGCCCGAAGAAGCCAAAAAGCACGCCAAGACCGAGCCCAACTACACACCCGAGCTCATCGCGACGCTGGCGGAGATGAACCGCCTCGCCAAGGTGATCGAGAAGCGCCGGCACGGCGAGGGGATGATCACGCTCGAGCTGCCCGACGCGGAACTGATCTTCGACGAGCACGGGCACGTGGTCGACGCGGAGCCCGAGGACGACGCGTACACGCACCGCCTGATCGAGATGTTCATGGTCGAGGCGAACGAGGTGCTGGGCAGGCTTTTCCAGAGGCTGGAGGTGCCGCTCTTGCGGCGCATCCACGCGGAGCCGGTGCCGGGCGAGAAGGAAGACATGCAGCAGAGCGCGATGGTCGCGGGGTTCCGGATCCCCGCCAGCCCGACGCGCGAGGAACTGCAGGGCCTGCTGGATGCGACGCGCGGCACGCCCGCGGCGCGCGCGGTGCACATGGCGGTGCTCCGCACGCTCACCAAGGCCGAGTACTCGCCCGACCTGATCGGGCACTACGCGCTGGCCAGCGAGGCGTACGCACACTTTACGAGCCCGATTCGGCGCTACCCCGACCTGACGGTGCACCGCGCGATGGCGATTTTTCTGAAGCTCACGGACAACGGGAAGAAGCCGCCCAAGTCGGACAGCGAGTTTGTCGCGCTGGGCAGCAAGATGCAGAAGTACGACGACTGCCCGGACGAGAAGACGCTCACCGAGATCGGGCGCCACTGCACGGACCGGGAGAAGAACGCCGAGAGCGCCGAGCGGGACCTGCGGAAGTACCTGATCCTGCAGCTCTTGTCGAAGAAGGTGGGCGAGGTCTTCCCGGGCGTGGTCACGGGCGTCAACGCGCGGGGCCTCTTCGTGCAGATCGACAAGTTCGTTGTGGATGGGTTCATCAAGACGACGGACCTGATCGTGGGCGCCGCGACGGGCAAGCCGCCGCGCTGGATGCTGGAGAAGAAGACGGGCGCGCTCGTCGACGCCAACAGCGGGCGGAGCTACAACGTCGGGCACATGGTCAACGTCTCGATCCTGCACGTGGACCTGCTCAAGCGCCAGCTCGAACTGGCGATCGCGGACGGCTCAACCCGAAACGCGGGCAAGAGCAAGGGCTCGATGCTGACGCTGGGCAGCGAGGGCGGCGGGCTGGGCGGGGCCGGTGGCGCGGGCTTCAAGCAGCGCACGGGCGGCGAACGCCGGGCAGCCAAGAGCAAAAGGCGCGACAAGGGCAAGGCGGATCACCGGGCGGATCGCAAGGGCAAGGGGAAGAGGCAGTAGCTCCTTTAGACGCGCTCCCACTGAAAGCGATCCGGTATCACGCTTTCTCGTCCGTTCAAGAATCCCACAAGAAACTCGAACACCGACACCAAACCCGGGCCGGGGGTGGCGAGGGCTTCACCCTCAACGATCGCGACCCGCCCCGATCGCGCGCCGGGGAGATTCTGAAACCAGTCCTGTGCGGTGAACGTCTGCACGGCGGAGCGGGCGTCTTTGAGCGACTGGCCCGCCAGCGCGAAGACGACGAACTCGGGGCAGTGCAACTCGATTTGGGCGGGCGTGATTGTGACGGCTTCGCCCGCGGTGCGATACGCCATCTGCGGGCCCGCGGCGGCGCCGGCTTCTTCCACGGCGCTGGTCGGGTTCCAGGGGAACTGCCCGCCGGCGCGTTCGACGAGCTGGGGCACCCAGAGGCCCGGGACGCGGAGCGGGTCGAGGGCGTCGAGGATCAGGACGGGCGGGGCGCCCACGTAGGGGTTGACGAAGTCCTGGGCGCTGTGGAGCCGACCCCGGAGGCGGACGACGAGCTCGGTCGCGCGGGCGGGCTCGTTCACGGCTTCGCCGACGCGGAGGATGTCGTCGAGCATGTCCTCGATCGTGCGCGGGCTGAGGGTGAGGGAGCCGGGCGATTCCGGGGGCGCCGTCCGAGCGTGTGTCAGCACGAGCCCCGCGCGCGCCTGATCGGGGGTGATCAGGTGCTCGAGGCGCAGAGCCTGTAGAATCTCGGACGCGGCTTTGGACTGGCAGTAGACGCGCATAGGAGTTCCTGAGGTGTTCGGGCGAGAGAAGCCCATTTCTCTGGCACCGGGGGTGTGCAACCCGGTAGAGGGGCCCTGGGGGAAGAGTTCTGGACGAAGTCGGGGCCCGGATGCGGGCATTCCGGGGCGGCGTGGGCTATAACGGTAGTCCACGCCCGGAGGGCTTGAGGTGCGCAGAGACTGGATGGATATCGTGCTGGTGTGCGGTCTGGCGGCAAGCCTGGCCCTGCCCGCGTTCGCTCAGAACGAGGACGACGCTTCGGCTCAGCCCGAAGGGGCCGAGGTCTCGCAGGTCGACCCGCTCGACGAGCCCTTTACGTTCGGGCCCTTCGCAGAGGCCCTGGACATCACCGAGTTTGTTTCGTACGTCGCTGAGACGCTGGGGATCAACATCACCCGCGACGCGGCGCTGTCCGGACAGGTGGCGTTCAACACGGGTGTCGAGATCACCAAGCGGGATCTCCTGCCTCTGCTCGACGCGAGGCTCGAGGACCTTGGCTACGCGATCGTGCTGGACTCGATGGGGTTCTACTCGATCAAGAAGTCTGCGGACATCCGGATCAACCCGGGCGAGGACGCCAGCGCCACGACGCGGTTCATCACAACCCCCGGCGTCAAGCCCAGCGGGCTGCAGCGGATGATCTCGACGCAGCTTGGGATCCCGTTCCAGCAGGGCATCCCGCAGCAGGGGCAGCAGGGCGCGCGGATCAGCTATGAAGACGAGCTGGGTGTCATCATCATGACCGACAGCCCCCGTCGGATCTTGGCGGTCGAGCAGCTCGTCGAGGCGTACCTGAGCCAGCGGGCATCGCTGGTCACCGAGACGATCGAGCTGGACCACATCAGCGCGCCGCAGGCCAAGGCGCGGGCGGCTCAGCTGCTGGCGGTCGAGAACGCGACCCGGAGCGCGTTCAGCCAGCTGAACCAAGGGATCGATCCGAACCAATTCGGGCAATTGCAGACGGGCTCCGGGAGTCTGGCGCTTCGCCTGACGGTGGACCCTTCGGGCAACAACCTGATTTTCCGCGGGCCTGCCGAGGAGCTGGACGAGATCCGCGCGATCGTCAAGGCCGTGGACAAGCCCAGCCAGCTCGTCGCCAAGCGGTACTTCACGGGCACGAGCACGCTGGCGATCGCCGAGAACGCGAGCAAGTGGGGTTTCGGAGAGGTGGACTACACCTCTTCGTCCTCATCGAGCGCGAACACGCTGAACCAGGGATTCCGGAACTTCCAGCAGCAACAGCAGCAGCAGCAGGGCATTCTCAGCTCCGGGCAGGGCCAGGAAGAGGTCGTGGGCGGATCGCGGATGCTGGCTGACGAGGGCCGGGGGGTGATCATCTACTTCGCGACCGAGCAGCTGCACGAGCAGTTCGACCAGCTGGTCGATCAGCTGGGCGCGGATGATGAAGAGATCGTCGTGCAGACCTACAAGCTCGAGTACGCCGACGCTGAGGAGGTCGCAGACCTGCTCCAGGCGCTGATCGAGCGGACACGCCCCCAGACGGAGTCGTCGGCCTTCCTGCCGCGCGATGGCGGGAACAACGACCAGACCCGCTTTATTGTGACGCCAAACGGGCTCCAGCAGGAAGCGGACCCCGCCTCGCCCCAGGGCTTTAACCCGAACCCCGAGACCAGCTTTGTCATCGCCGACGCCGCCAACAACCAGGTCGTGATCACCGCGCCGCGTCAGCAGCAGGAAGAATTCGCCCAGCTCATCCAGCGGGTCGATCTGCGCCGGGCGCAGGTGTATATCGAGGCCACGATCGTCGCTGTCAGCGACACCGACGCGTTCCGTCTGGCGATCGAGTCGCAGTTCCTCGACTTCAACTCCAGCGGCGATGGCGGGGGCATCCGCACGAACTTCGGGCTCAGCACGCTCGACGTGTTCTCCAATTCAACGGCCGTCGCCACGGGCCTCGGTGGTGTGACGGCGGCGCTGATCAAGGACGACTACATCCCGTTCATCATCAATGCCACCAAGACCGACAGCAACTCGCGCGTCGTCGCTACGCCCCAGCTGCTCGTGGATGACAACTCCGAGGCAACGGTGCTGACCTCGCAGGAAGTGCCCTACCAGGTGACCTCGCGCACCGACGTCAGCGAGCTGACTTCCTTCGAGTTCGTGACGGCCGAGACGAGCCTGACCGTGACGCCGCAGATCTCCGCGGGCGGAACGATCCGGATGGATTACGGAATCCTGCTCGAATCGTTCAACGGCACCGCGGTCGATAACGCGCCGCCGCCCAAGCAGCGCAACGAGATCAACGGCGAATCGGTGACGGTCCCCTCGGACTCGACCGTTGTGATCGGCGGGCTCGTGATCGAATCCGAAGGCAAGACGTACGTGCGCGTCCCGCTCCTGGGCGACATCCCGCTGATCGGTCACTTCTTCGGCGACGAGCGCCGTGACGGGGGCAAGACCACGCTCTACGTCTTCCTCAAACCCCGCGTTCTCCGCGAGCCGACGTGGAACGACTACCGGCTCATCACCGAGGGGCCCCAGGCAGCCTCCGGTCTCCAGTTCGACATCCCCGAGCTCGAACCGATCATGATGAACTCGACATTCCAGACCCCCGAGGCGACACCGGTGCCCTCGCTCGACAACGGCGAGCCCCGCATCGGCCTCCCCAGCGAGAGCAACCCGAACATCGATCAGCAGAAGCTCAAGCGGGATGAGGACTGATGGCACGCAAGACCGGCGAGAACGGGAGCTCAACGACTGAGCTTGCGGCTTCGGATGCGCAGCGTCTGGAGAAGGCCGCGGCGTCCTTCGGGAAGCTGCGCTTCACCGCTGAGCACCTGCGCACGTTCGCCGAGGCACCCGGCTCCGACGACGAGCCCTGGGATGTCGTGCTCTCGCTCCTTGCGACCGACGAGCAGCGGGCGCTGGAGCTGCTCAGCGAACGGACGGGCCTGCCCTTCGTCGCCGAACCAAGGCTCGAAGAGTCTGCGGTGCGCTTCTACGAGCTCGTCCCGCCCGATATCGCGCGGGAGCATCACCTGGCGGGCCTCGAGCAGGTCGGGAACCCAAGCAGCCCGGTGATGGTCGTCGCGACGGCCCAGCCCATGCAGCCCAGCGTGTTCCAGATGCTCGAAGAGCGTCTGGGCATGCCGGTCAGGCTCGTGCTCAGCCCGCGCGGCGCGGTCGCGGGGCTGATCAACCGGGGCTACGAGCAGCAGGGCGATCTCGTCACCGAGATCGTCGACGAGATGCCATTCGACGAGTCCGCGATCGCCTCGGCTGCGGGCTCGATCGCGCAGGGCAACGACCTGCTCGCGATGGCGCGCCAGACGCCCGTCATCCGCCTCGTCAACATGATCCTCTTCGAGGCGATCCGGCGCCGCGCCAGCGACGTGCACATCCACCCCGAAGAGAACCGCCTCGTCATCCGCTACCGCGTCGACGGCATGCTCGTCGATGCGTTCAGCCCCCCCACCTCGCTGGCCAGCGCGATCTCCAGCCGCATCAAGGTGATGACGGAGCTGGACATCGCCAACCGTCACTCGCCCCAGGACGGGTACACGTCGGTGCGCGTCGGGTCGAAGAAGATCGATATCCGCTTGTCCGTCATCCCCACGGTCTACGGCGAACGCCTCGTCATGCGCCTGCTCGACCAGAGCCAGACGCAGCTGAACCTCGACCAGATCGGCATGACCGAGGCGATGCAGTCGGAGCTGATGGACATCGTCGATCGCCCCAACGGCATGCTGCTCGTGACGGGCCCGACGGGCTCGGGCAAGACGACCACGCTCTACGCGGCGCTGCAGAAAATCGACCGCGCCACGCGCAACGTCATGACCATCGAGGACCCGGTCGAGTACCACCTCGAGGGCATCAGCCAGATGCAGGTCAACCCCAAGCGCGACGTCACGTTCGCCAACGGCCTGCGGGCGCTCCTGCGCCAGGACCCGGACGTGATCCTCGTGGGCGAGATCCGCGACCAGGAAACCGCGCAGCTTGCGATCCAGGCCTCGCTCACCGGTCACTTCGTGCTGGCGACACTCCACACCAATGACGCGCCCGGCGCGATCCCGAGACTCATCGACATCGGGCTCGAGCCCTTCCTGATCACCAGCTCGCTGCTGGGCGTGCTGGCGCAGCGCCTGGTCCGCAAGGTCTGCCCGACCTGCACGGGCACGGGCTTTGAACGCTCGCACTCGGGCGATTCCAAGCGATGCGACTCGTGCCTGGGCACGGGATACCGCGGGCGCCTTGCGGTGTACGAGATCATGAAAATGAACGACACGCTCCGCAGGCTGACCGCGCAGAACTCCGACGGCGTGACGCTCTACGAAGCCGCAGTGGACGCGGGATTCAAACCCATGCGCGAGGATGCGCTCGACAAGGTCAAGCGCGGGCTGACGGATCAGGCCGAGGTCTACCGGGTTCTGCACTGAGCCACTCTTCTGAGCCGCACAATGGACAAGGCGATCAAGCCCGTCACGCTCGTTGGCAAGCACGTCCGGCTCGAGCCGGCGAGCCTGGAGCACGCCGAGGCGATGAGCCGGGCGACGACGCCGGAGATCTTCAGGCTCTTCTCGCGCCGGATCGATCCGACCACGCCCGGGGGCTGCCGCGAGCAGCTGGCGTTTCTGCTGGGTGAGCCGAATACGGTGCCCTTCTCACTCTTTCACAACGAGACCAACGAACTCATCGGCGGGACGACCTACTGCGATATCCGGGCGGCGCACCTTGGCGTCGAGATCGGGTGGACGTGGATCACGCCCCGCTTCCGCGGCACGATCGTCAACCCGGAGATGAAGCTGTTACTCCTCCGTCATGCGTTCGAGACGGACCTCTTCGCGGGCGGGCCGGCGATGCGGGTGGTGCTCAAGACGCACCACCTGAACCTGCACAGCCAGGGGGCGATCGCCAAACTCGGCGCCAAGCTCGAGGGCACGATGCGGAACCATGTCCTCATGCCCGACGGCAGCCGGAGGCACTCGGTGCTGTATTCGATTACGGATGAGGAGTGGCCGGAGGTGAGGGAAGGGTTGCTGAGGCGCCTAGGCGAAGAAGGGTCCGGCGCAGATCAGCACGAATAACAGAATCGGGATGGCGACCGCGATCACACTCAGGGCAGACTGGTGCTTCCAGAGTTTTCTCGGCGTTCTTCGCTTCGGGAAGAGGCTCAGAAACTCGTAGGCGAGGAAGTAGTGCACGCCGTAGAGCGGGAATCCGAGCACTACAAAGAGCAGCGTTCCTTCTGCGGTTGAGAGCAACAGAAACGGAATCGTCCAGATCACGCCCGCCAGAAGATAGGCGAGCCCGGTCGCCGAGACACTCTCATTGTGCCGAATGACACAGGCCAGATATTCCGTATTGTGATCCCGTCCGCACTCGGGGCAGATCGGATTCTGCAGCCCTTCAAGCGAGTAGCCGCAGCTGTAGCAACTGCGGATGTCCGGGATCACCCGCTGGGTTTCCATGCGAGGACTATCCGAAAGCTGCAAGCCCTTGGATCCGAACTCTTGCGACTTCCGAATGTGTGAGTGAATCAGCGGTTTCTCATCATCGAGAGGCTCTCGCCGCACTCGGGGCAAAGATCGCCTTGGAGTCCTTCAAGGGAGTATCCGCAGTAGACGCATTTCCCTTTGATGTAGTCGGTCTTCAGCCACCGATCTGTCTTGATAATGAGATAAGTGATTGCGCAAACCAAGCCGCTCAGAGCGAAGACGCATCGCACAAATCGAAACGAATTTGTTTCTTTGTAGAATGAATTGAGACAATCCGAACACTGACACCAATCCTTATGCGCAGCCACTATTCGAGCAACCGTGGTCTCGTTGGTAGGAATCGCCGCACCGATACAGCCGAGTGCTACCGCGACGATGAGCAGGATGTACAGCTTCGACTTGGCTCTGTCACTCGTCACGCAATCACAGTTTCGGGCGGATCGAGGGGGAGGATCCGTGCGGTTTCAACAAACCGCTCGTAGTTGTCCTTGAACTCGATGAGCGAGTCGCCGCCGAACTTGTCGAGGGCGCTGCGGGCCACCTCAAACGCGACGGCGGCCTCCATGACGACGCTCGCCGCGCTGACGGCGCAGATGTCGGAGCGTTCGTACTGGCTGTCCTGCTCCTGCTTCGTGTTGAGGTCCACGCTGGGCATGCCTCGAAGGAGCGTGGCGATGGGCTTCATGGTGCCCGTGACCACGACGGGCATGCCGTTGGACATGCCGCCCTCGGTGCCGCCCGCGTTGTTTGACGTCCGCACGAAGCCGAGGGTGGATTCGGATTTTTTAGTGACGTCGTAACGGATGGGGTCGTGGACCTGCGAGCCATGCAAACTCGCGCACGCGCGCCCCAGGCCGATCTCGACAGCCTTGAAGGCCTGGATGCCCATGACGGCGTACGCAATCCGGGCGTCGAGCTTGTCGCGCCAGTCCATGCAGCTGCCGATGCCCGGGGGCAAACCAAAGATGTGCGCCTCGCAGAGCCCCCCCACCGTGTCCTTGTCGATCTTGGCCTGACGGATGATCGCCTTGTGCCTCTCGGTGGCGGCGGGATCGGGGCAGTACGTCTCGCTCGCGTCGCGGAGTGTGCGCATCTCGCGCCAGTTCTCGGGGGTGACGCTGGCATCGGTGCGGACGTCCAGGATCTGGCGCACGAAGCCGAAGGTCTCAACACCGATCTCCGCGAGCAGGCACGCGCCGACGACGCCCCCCAGCGTGCGGGCGGCGGTCTCTCTGGCGCTCGCGCGTTCGAGCGTCTCGCGGCAGTCGGTCGTGAGCCACTTGATGCTGCCCGCGAGGTCCGCGTGCCCGGGCCTTGGGCGGTAGACGGGGGGCGTGCGCGTCAGGTCGTCGAGCCTGCTGTCCTTGTTTTTGACGAGCGCGGTGACGGGGGCGCCGGTGGTCTTGCCCAGGCGCACGCCCGTGACGAAGTCCGCGACGTCGGTCTCGATGCGCATGCGTCCGCCGCGCCCGTAGCCGCCCTGGCGCCGGGAGAGCTCGCCATTGATGCGGTCCATATCGAGCGGAAGCCCTGCGGGGAGGCCCGTGATGGTGCAGACGAGGGTCGGGCCGTGGGATTCGCCGGCGGTCTGGTATTCGAGCTTTGGCATGACAAAGGATAGCGGGATTCAGCTCCCTCTCCCCTTTGGGGAGAGGGCTGGGGTGAGGGGAGCACGGCTGACACAGCCTTGGCACAGAAGTTGACGCAGACCCCTCTCTGTCCGCTTCGCGGACATCTCTCCCCGGAGGGGAGAGAGAGCAAAGACATAGTCACCCTTATCCGCCCGCTGCGCGGGCATCTTCTCTCCCAAGGGGAGAATGAGGGCGTCGTGCTACAGTCGAATGAGATGACCAACACGCAGCCCACATACCGCAGCTCCGGGCGGTTCGACGCGATCGTGAGCGACATCGACGGGTGCCTGTGCGACGAGCACGGCGGGCCTTTCGACCTCGCCCGGCTCGGGCTCATCCGCGAGCACAACGAGCACGCGATCCGATCGGAGATCTCGCCCGTGCTGACGGTCTGCTCAGGGCGACCGGTCGGGTTCGCCGAGGCGATGACGAGGCTCGTGGGCAACACGATCCTGCCCGCGATCGGGGAGATGGGTGTGTACCTGCACGACCCGAAGACCGCCCAGAGCGAGCTCGACCCCGCGGTCACCGCAGAGCACCTCAAGAGCGTCGCGGGATTGCAGCGGTATTTTCACGATACGCTCCGCCCGATGGGAGTCACGATGCAGCCGGGCAAGTCGGCGAGCGTGACCTTCTGGCACAGCGATACAAAGCTCCTACGCGATCGGATCAGCCCGGGCGTTGAATCGCTCTGCCAGGAACGGGGCTGGCCTTTCCGCGTGTCGATGTCGTGGTACTACATCAACTGCGACCTGACGCACATCAGCAAGGCGACGGGCATCGAGCGATTCAAGCTGAAAACGGGCATCCCCGCAGATCGCCTTGCGGGGATCGGGGATACGTCGAGCGACCTTGCGATCCGCGAGAAGGTCGCATTCTTTGCGTGCCCGTCCAACGCGATCGATGAGATCAAAGCCGTGGCGGACTACGTCGCCAAGGCTCCCGAGGCCGAGGGCGTGGTCGAGATCCTGGGCGTGATCGCTTCGATGTAAGGTGCCACCACCCATCGGAGATGGGTGGTGTCCTTGTCGCGACCGTTCTTGGCACCACGCATCGGAGATGCGTGGTGGCACCGAGATTGGCACTACACTTCTCGCATGGATCCCGACGATCAGGTCTGTCTGTGCTACCGTGTTTCTCTGCGCAAGATCCGGACGTATCTGGAGCGCGAGAACCCGCCCGTGGCCTCGCTGATCAGTGAGTGCCTGGACGCTGGCACGGGCTGCGGGTGGTGCGTGCCCTTCCTCAAGCACCTGCACGACCAGCACACCAAGGGGCAGCCGGTGGACCTGCGCATCAGCCCGGAGGCGTACGCCAACAGCCGGCTGAGCTTCAAAAAGTCGGGCGAGCGTGAGATCGATCCGGAAACAACGAACCCCGCCGGTGAGGACCAGCGGGGCTCGGGTGATTGATCGGATTCGGGCTCGGATTACTCGTCGAGCTTGCGGAGGGACAGGCCGTACTCGACGAGCTTGGCCGTGATCTCCTCGAGGCTGGTGGCGCCGAAGTTTTTGACGCCCATCAGCTCCGCCTCGGTCCGGCTGGCCAGGTCGCCCAGCGTCTCGATGTTGAGCATCTGCAGCGCCTTGCGGGCGCGGACGGAGAGCTGGAGGTCGGTGACACCCTTGGCCAGTGCGCCCTCGCGCCCGGTGCCCTTGAGCTTGTCCATGAGCGCCTTGCGGGCGGCGCGGTGGGCGTCTTCGAGGCCCTGACCCAGCTTGAGGCCCTTGACCGCCAGCATGCCCTTGATCTCGACGAGGCTCGACTCGCCAAAGTTCTTGGAGTTCATGAGCTCCGCCTCGGTGATGCGGAGCAGGTCACCGAGCGTGCGGATGTTCATCTTCTTGAGGCAGGTCCGCGTGCGGACCGAGAGCTCAAAGTCCGTCACGGGCGTGTCGAGCAGCGCGTTGCGCTTGAGCACGTCGCGGGTCTGCTCCTCTTCGACGAACATATCGCGGCTGGCCTGGACGTCCTTCATGTAGAGCTTGGCGCGCGGGTGGTTCGGGCTGGTGTCGAGCACCTGACGCAGCGAACGCTCGGCTCGCACGTAATCGCCCCGGTCCTCGTAGAGCACAGCGAGGTTGATCAGCGCGTTGATCGGCGCGGGCTGGCTCTCGCACACCCGCTCGTACATCGCGATGGCTTCTTCTTCCTCGCCAACCAGGTCCAGCGCGTACGCCAGACGGAAGGCCAGGTCCTGGTCGGTCGGGTCCGCAGCGACAGCCTTGCGCAGCTCGACAATCACCTGCTCACGGTCGCCCTGCGCCTCAGCCTTGTCGGCGTCGCGGGCGTGGGATGCAGCCAGCTCGGCGTCTCGCTTTGCTTCGTCTGCGCCAATAACAATGTCCAAGGGGTCGCCTGGCATGGATGCTCCTCGATGGGTGCGCGATCACAGCACCACGGCTGGGCGTCGCCACGCCCGCCGGGTCGAGGGTGATCCTAGGGTGCCAAAGCGCCCTAGGGCGACCCCGGGCGCACACCCGCCATCGCATCGGGCGAAACCGTCAGATCTTCCCCAGGCAGGGTTTGTGTCAGACTCGGCTCACCCTCGTGCCGAACGACGGTAATGGTCTTCCACTTACCACCCATAAACCGAACAAGCAGGGCGGCGCCGAGCAAAATAATGTACGCGGCGGTCGCGATCCAGGGGCCAAGCGAGCCGAGCTCTGGGAACTGGGCGACCATGAAGTGCCCGCCCCCGATGATGACCGACCAGCTCAGCGTGATGAACACGACCCCGGTCCAGAGCGTGTCGCCCGCGCCGCGGAGTGCGCCGGTGATGGCCATGCCCATGGCGTCAAAGACCTGAAAGAACGCGCCGATGATCATGACCTGAGCGCCAAGCGCGATCATCTGGGAAGCGATTTCCGGGTCGGTACCCTCTTCGATGAACTGCGCCACCGCGCGGTCGCGGAAGATCACCATCAAAAGGGCGCACACAGCCATGTACGACATCGTCACCCACACACCAAGCCATGTTCGCTTGGCGGCAAGATCCGGTCGACCCATGCCCATGAAGCGTCCCACGATCGCGGTCAGTGCGATCGACATACCCACCGCGGGCATGAAAGCCAGGTGCATGTAGCGCAGCGCGATCCAGCCCACGGCGTTGTGCACATCGGGCGACTCGCCCGCGGCTTGGCCCGCCTTGGGCAGGAGAGCCGTCATGAAATAGCCCCAGCAGACCATCTCGTTGACGATCATCGCGCCCGCGGGGAAGCCCAGCTTGAAGATGTCCCTGATCGGACCGAACTTCGGACGCCAGGTCTCGCGCGTGCCATACGCCCTGGCGTACTTGGGGCTCAGGAAAACCGCGAGCAGCACGAGCAGTTCCATCAGGCTCCCGAGCGCCGTCCCGATCGCCGCCCCGGTGACACCCATCGCCGGAGCGCCAAGGTTGCCGTAGATCAGCACCCAGTTGGCGCCGATATTGATCAAGATCGCCGAGGACGCTGCGATCAACGGCACGGATGCTTTGTGGAGCCCGAAGAAAAACTGCGCCGTGCTCCGCGCCAGCATCATGAAGACGCCGCCGGCGATGCAGATCTGTGCGTACCGCGTCTCGAGCTCGAGCGTCTGGCCCGTGTGCCCGAGCGCGTGCTCAAAGAGCAGCGGCAGCGCGATCGCGTACGGGATCAGGAGCAGCCAGAAAGCCAGCGAGAACCAGTTGCCCGCCCAGGCGTACGCGGCGCCCTTGCGCGGCTCGCCCTTGCCAAGGTACTGCGAGACATACGTGTTGACCACGCCCGTCAGCCCGATGGCAAAGCTCATGGCGATCCAGGCCCACATCCCGCCGTTGCCCTGCGCGTTGAGGTATACGGGGCTGGCCGGCTGGATCCGGCTGACCATGATCGCGTCGATGAACTGCAGGATGGTGTAGGTGAGCATCGTCGCGACGGTGGGCGCAGCGATGCTGAGGATTTCGACGAGCGGATGTCTCCCGCCCGTCAGGGATGTGTCGTTGGTGTGTGACATCTGGTTCTGGTTGTAGGCCGAGTGCTCGGAGCTTGTCAGGTCGGGCAGAGATCAATTCTTGGGCTTGCGGGCAAGCCTGACCGCGAGATCGATCGCAGAGGCCATCGAGCCCGCGTCGGCCTTGTTCTGACCCGCGATATCGAACGCGGTGCCATGATCCGGGCTGGTCCGCCAGATCGGGAGCCCGCAGGTGACGTTCACAGCCGAATCCCAGGCCAGCAGCTTGATGGGAATCAGACCCTGATCGTGGTACATCGCGACGACGAGATCGAATCTGCCCGCGATGGCGTGCGTAAAGACGGTGTCACCGGGGAAGGGTCCGCGGGCGTCGATGCCGACGTTCCGGGCGTGCTCGATGGCCGGTTCGATGAGCCGGGATTCCTCGTCGCCAATCAGGCCCTTCTCGCCCGCGTGGGGGTTGAGGCCGCAGACCGCGATGCGCGGCTCGGTGATGCCGAGCCGCTTGCACGCGTCGTTGCCAAGATCGATCGCGTCGAACACCTTGCCGATCGTCAGGGCGTTGCGGATGTCCAGCAGCGGGATGTGCACGGTGGTCAGAATCACGCGGAGGCGTTCGCTCTCGAAGAACATGCCCACGCGTTTGGCCTTGAAGAGCTCGCCGAGCAGCTCGGTGTGCCCGGGGTGGCGCGTCTTACCCGCCAGCTTCCAGGCCTCCTTGCTGATCGGTCCCGTCACGAGCCCCGAGGCCTGGCCCGCAATGCACATCGCCGCAGCTTCGGTGACGAACCGATGGCTGAGCAAGCCGGAGTCACGATTGGGCGCCCGCTGGAAGTCCTGCCCGCCATGATCGAAGACGACAACGTCGTGCGACTCTGAAGCGCTGATCGTTGAACCCGCGGGGACCTGCCACCAGAAGGGCGAGACGCCCGCCTGCTCCGCAGCTTCCTGGAGCGCACTGGCTGAGCCCTGGATGACATACCGCGCCGCGCTGCGCCGGGGTCGCTCCATGAGCGCCTTGATCAGCACCTCGGGTCCGATGCCGCCCGGATCGCCCATGCTCACGGCGATCGTCGGTCTCTCGGGTTTGGGCGCACGCTCAGGCACGGAAGATCGATCCGAACTTCTTGCCCATCAGGATCGACGCGCCGACCAGCGTGGTCGCCAGCAGCGCCATGCCCCAGACACCCATGGCGCTGGCCACGAACGCCCCGTCGCCGAGCCGGTTCCAGAGCTCGTAGATCGCCTTGGTGATCGGGTAGTGCTGGGACTGCTGCGCCAGGATGAGCGAGTCGGAGACCTCGAGCATCGAGAAGCTAAAGACCAGCAGCCCGCCTGCGATCACGTTGCCAATCACCAGCGGCAAAACGACCTTGCGGAAGGCCTCAACGCGCCCCGCGCCCAGGTTCACAGCCGCCTCCTCGAGCTCGCCCGAGGTCTGCTCGAGCCCCGCGACCGTCGCGCGGACCATGTAGGGCAGACGCCGGATGCCGTAGGCGATCGCAAGGATCAGGAACGGATTCGGATTCTCACCCACGACCTGGAGGTACCGAGCCAGCCCGCCCATTTCGTACTTCGTGAGCCACGCGGCAAGCGCCGGCATCGGGCCCGAGAGCGTCATCGCGAAATACCCGAACGCCATGACAAGCCCGGGGACCGCCAGCGGCAGCATGCACATCGCATCCAGCAGGCCCCGCCCCTTCACATTCGTCCGCACGATGATGTACGCCGCGACCAGGCCCATGCCAACGCTCGCAAACACCGCCATCAGGCTCAGGATCAGGCTGTTGCGCACGCTCGTGGAACTCACCGGGTCCGAGAGCGCCGTCAGGTAGTGCTCCGCGGTATAGGCCTCGGGCAGGACCGTGCCGTACCAGCCCCAGGTCGGCGCGATACTCGTCAGAACGACGCCCAAGTGCGGCAGGATCGCGGCGAACGTCACGCCTGCAAAGAGCGCCGTCGCGATGATGCTCCCCCACCAGGGCAGCCTGACCTCCTGCGCCGCCCGCGAGGCCTTGGAGTACATCGCGTAGCCCCTGCGCCCGAAGACGAGCTTGCCCACGACGTAGAACAGGATCGCCGCGAAAAGCAGGACCACGGTCAGGGCGTAGGGCTCGTGCGAGGACTGGATTTCCTTGAGCCCGTGGAAAATCTGCACGGGCGTGACCCGTGCGTACTCGAACATCAGGGGCGTGCCGAGCTCGGTAAACGACCAGATGAAGACGATCGTCCCGCCCGCAAACAGGCCCGGGCGGATGAGCGGGAGCACGATCTTGAAGAACCGGCGCATCGGGCCGGCGCCCAGATTCTCGGCGGCCTCATCGAGCGCCGGGTCGAGATTCGCAAGCGCCGCAGTCGCGTTGAGATAGATGATCGGATACAGGTGCAGGGCCTCGACGAGGATCACACCCCAGACACGTCCCTTGCCCAGAACGTCAAAGTCCGTCCCGAAGAGCGCGTTGAGCATCCCCTCACGCCCCAGCACCGCCCGCATCCCGATCGCGCCCACGAAAGGTGGCAGGATCAGGGGCACCAGGATCACCGCGTTCCAGACGCCCTTGAACGGGAACCGGTAGCGGGCGCTGATGAGCGCGAGCGGGAGCGCGATGAGGACGCACAGGACCGTCGTCATGCACGCGATGAAGAAGGCGTTGATGAGGCCCTCGCGGTAGAGAGGGTTCTTGAAGACCATCGCGACGTGGTCGAGCGTGAATCGTGTGACCGTCTCGCCCCCGACGAGCACGGGCTTGCTCAGCCCCCCCTTGACGGTCAGTGCGATCGGAAGGACGAGGAAGACGATCAGAACCGCCAGGCACGCCAGGAGCAAGCCGTACTGCGTCAGGTTGCGTCGGAGCTTGGGGGACATGGGCGAGAGTTTAGCTCCGAGTGCTAGAGGCCGAGCGAGGCGGGAGGCGTGAGCTCAATGGGCCCGAGTGTCTGCAGCGTGACGCCCTTCAGCGAGCACCGGGACAGGTAGTCGTTGAGCTCGTCGAGCGTGACACTCTCGAGGTTTCGCAGGATCTCATCGAGCGATCGCACCCGCCCAAGACGCCTCATATCGCCCGAAATGGACCCGGCCCGCCCTGACGAGGATTCGCCATGGAAGACCACGCCCGATTTCATCCCGATCCTGGCGCGTGCGAATTCCTCGGGCGTCACGCGCCCCTCTGGCGAATAGAGCTTCTGCATCTCCTCGACGAGCACGTCGATGGACTGCTGAGCCCGGTCAGGCGCTGTGCCGACGTAGGCGTTGAGGACACCGAACCGGTCGTCGCCCCGATACCCGGCGCTGACGGCATAGCACAGCCCCCGCTTCTCGCGGACCTCGGTGAACAGGCGCCCCGACATCCCGCCCGAGAGGACGTTGACCGCGATCTTGGTCAGCAGCGCCGATCGCTCGTCGCGCTCGTTGGGTCCCTCCGCCAGCAGCAGGATCTGGACCTGGTTGGATTCGTCTTCGATGTGGCTGACGCCGCGCTCCGGCTTTGTCTCGGAGGGTTCGACCGGCTTTGGCCCCGACCAGTCGCCAAGGAGCGATTCGATCCGATCCGCGACGCCTTCGGGCTCAACGTCTCCGGCGATCGCCAGGATCGAACCAGTCGGGACGGCGTGCGTCGCCCAGAATGTGCGCACATCGTCGAGCGTGATGCGTGAGAGCCCCTCTGCGTCGCCGTAAATCGAGCGGTTGTACGGCGCGGGGAAATGCCTGCGCCCCGCTTCGATCGAGGCCTTTTCGCGCGGGTCGTCGTCGAGTGATTCCAGGCCCTGCTGAGCCAGCTCGATCGCGGGCTCGAGCGTGCTCGCGTCGAAGCGCGGCTTGCGCACGACGTCCACGATCATGGGGAGCACCTCGCCCAGCTTGTCGCCCAGCGTGGACATCCGGATGTGCATGGATCGACTCGACGCGTCGACCGAACGCGAGGCCCCGATGCGATCGAGGTCGTCGGCGAACCTCCGCGAATCGCGAGCGCCCCCGCCTCGCAGGAGCATCTCGGATGTCACGGATGCGAGCCCCGCGCGTCCCTCGGGCTCGGCGGACGTGCCCGCGCCCAGGATCCAGCTCAGACCAACGGACTTCATCGCGGGCATGGGCTCGACAAAGAGCGAGAGGCCCGAGCCGAGCGTGCGTGTATAGATGATGGACAAAGCCCTACCCCTCTTTGTGGGATCTCGCCCTTCCCGTGCGGTTCTCGGGCGAGTGTATCCGTTCCAGGCGTCACAACCCCCGTACCCAGCATGGAGCGGTTCGGGCGCCATGCCCGGGGCTCGGGGGCGGCTTTGGGTCAGCCGACAATGGGTTGGGTGCGCCGTTTCCGAATCGACCGGCGGCCTCGGAACTGGAGGATTCGATCGTGATGCGCCGGGTCGTCGATCTGGTGGGCGTGCTCATCGTGGCGGGGATCGCCTGGGGGTACTTTGCGCACACGCGGGTGAGTGACGACGAGTCGCTCCGCCTGGAATCCACACGCACAGCGCTCGAGAAGATCAAGGGCGAGGTCGTCATCCGCTCCCAATCCGGACAAGCCGACGTCAACCCCCGTGGTTGGTCGGCGACCGTTGTCCCCGCCTGGTTCGGGGGGGAGTTGCCAAAAAACACGCTTCTCTCTGAAGACCGCTCCTGGCTCGAGGTTGCGCCCGTCGAGCACGCCTCGTGGGAGCATCCGAGACCCGTGTTCGATGTGAGCGGACACGACGCAGCGTTCTGGTACAACCCAGCTCTTGGCATCGTGCGGGCGCGTGTTCCGATGATGCCAACCGACAAGCGGACCATCGCCGCGTACAACCGGATCAACAGCACATCGATCGACTCGCTTTCACCGTCTGCCAAGCACGACGGCGGGCTGTTGTCTACTGCGAACAGCACCGATTGAACGCGCTTCTTGCGCGAACTTGGCGTGTACGTGCGCGAACACGCGCTGCAGCGTCCGATCGCGTCCCGCTCACGATTCACCCATGAAGCCCCGATTGACCGCGCCATGGGGCGTCTTCTTTCGGACTTTGATGCGCACCGAATCTCGTGCGCCGGGGCGCGTGATAACAACTGGAAAGAGTGCGTCTCATCGGCGTGATCGAGCGCTGCTCGAGCGCGTGCTTTCGCGCGTGCGCGGGTGAGCGACGCGTGCGTTCGGCGCGAGCGCCGGTGTGTTGCGAGATGTGGAGAGTGAGCGAGTGTGCTTGACAATATGAAGTGGATGGCGCATGGTCCGCATCATCATCTCGTGTGTAATGCTCAAGACCGAGCCGCACGAGTCCCGATAGTTCGGTTGACTGCTCTTTGCATGCATGCACAGTTGTCCTCGCCGTAGCAGTCACGGGTTCACCAGAGAGGACAAGACGGAGAAGCAATCATGGCCAAGAAAGCACGTAAGAAAGCAACCCGGAAGAAAGCTGCCAAAAAAGCCGGCGCCAAGAAGGCAACCCGGAAGAAGGCAACTCGCAAGAAGGCTGCTAAGAAGTCGACCGCCAAGAAGGCACCCCGCAAGAAGGCAACTCGCAAGAAGGCTGCCAAGAAGTCGACCGCCAAGAAGGCGACTCGCAAGAAGGCGACCCGCAAGAAGGCTGCCAAGAAGACCGGCGCGAAGAAGGCCACTCGCAAGAAGGCCACTCGCAAGAAGGCGACCCGCAGGAAGGCCGCCAAGAAGGCCACCGCCAAGAAGGCGACTCGCAAGCCTGCCCGTCGCAAGGCCGCTCGGCGCGCCTGAAACGGGATTTATGGCTGATCGGCTGTGCTTTCACGGTCGATTCGCACGACAGATGGACCGCGGGGCCGCTTGCCGGCCTCGTGGTTTTTTTATCTCCGACACGCGTCTTTCGCGCCCGCTCAAGAGTCCTGCCAGACAAGAATCCAGCATGCACGAGCTGAGCGAATTGGAAATGGCTATCCGAAGCGAACGCCACGCGGCGCTGACCGTTGACGGCGTCCCGTTCGCTCTGACCACGGTCATCGACAACCTCACCGGGACCATCGTCTTCCCGGCGCCCTCGGTCGCACTCAGCGGCGAGGAGAACGTCCTCTGGCTCCCGGAGGAACGAAACGACGCGATGCAGATCCTCGTCACGCTCGAGGAGATCGACGGCGACCTCTCGGCCAGCGCCGACCGCTGGCGGATCTACCACGGCACACCCGGCGAGTCGCACTGGGTCAGCGCGAGCCTGCAGGCGGTCCGCTTCGGAACGATGGTCGCAAACTCGGACGAGATCGACCTGGCCAACCCGCTCGCCGAGGCCGAGCCCGCCATGTGCAAGAAGTACAACGCGGATCGCGCCCTGCTTGGCAGCGCGGCCCACGCGATGGACCCGCGTTCGAAGGGCGAGGGGCTGCTGGTGGGCGTGGACCCGATGGGGTTTGACATCCGCACGCGGTTCGACATCGTGCGAGTGCCCTTCGGCGATCGCCTGATCGAGCCCGAGCAAGCAGACGCGAAGGTTCACAATCTGCTGGAAGAGCTCGCCTCGGCGGGGTGAGCGGACGCCCCTGCCTCTTCGAACAGCCCCTCACGGGTGACGTATGATTGAGAGCGGGTTCCCAGCCCGGGGCCGCGTGGGAGAATCGTCATGCGTGCGGACATCAACTACTCGAAGATCATCGACAGCGACGAGGCCCGGATCGCCCAGGCGGCGGCCGACAAGGCCCCCTCCCAGGCGAGCGCCGAGATCGACCCGTACAAGTTCTTCATCACCCAGGACTGCTCCAAGTACACCAAGGAAGACAACGACGTCTGGCGTGAGATGTTCACCGAGCGGATGCGGACGCTCGACCAGCAGGCGTCGGACGTGTTCCTCGATGGGCTCAGGGCGATCGGGCTTGTGCCCGAGCGCGTGCCCAAGGTCTCGGACATCAATCGACGCCTCCAGGACCTGACTGGCTGGGAGAGCCACCCCGTGCCCGGGTACCTGCCCGCCAAGGCGTTCTTTGCGTGCCTGGCGGCTCGTCGGTTCCCGACGACGATCACGATGCGCCCAAGGGAGCTGATGAACTACCTGCCCGAGCCGGACATTTTCCATGACGTCTTCGGGCACGTGCCCCTGCACGCGGACCCGGTCTTCGCGGAGTTCCTGCAGACCTACGGCAAGGCGGCGCTCTTCTGCGAGGACCCCTACCACATCGAGCGCCTCGCCCGGCTCTTCTGGTTCACGGTCGAGTTCGGGCTCATCCGCGAGCGGGGCGAGGTGAAGCTCTACGGCTCGGGCCTGATCAGCTCGATCGGGGAGAGCTTCCACGCGCTCGAGAGCGACCACGTGGACCGCAGGGCGTTCGATATGGAGCTGGTCTGCGACACGCCCTTCGAGATCGACCACTACCAGCCGATCCTGTACGTGCTGGACAGCTTCGAGCAGCTGCGTGACTCGATGAACAGCTACGCGGAGCGGGTGCTGGAGGAGTCGGGGGCGCTTGAGGTTCTCTGATTTTCCGAAATCGCAGGGATTCATGTAGACTGACATCGCATACTCGACCGGCGGGGCCGACGGAGGTGAGCGATGCGCATTCTGGTGGCTGCACTCTTCATCCTGATCGGGACCCACGCACCGGCTCAGCCCGGCGGGGATACCGAGCGGACACCGTTTACGGAGATCCGCTTCACTCAAGACCCGCCTCTGATCGAGGTCGGGGGCGAGTGGTACGTCTGGCACGGAATCGACGGCGTCGCGTACGGCGAGCTTGCCGATTTCGCGAAGGGGCTTGCCGGGGAGCGCCGGTGGCGCGAGCGCATCGGCGAGGATCTCGTCTGGGTGCTCACGGAGTTCGGGCAGACGCCGGACGAGTCGGTGACGCTTGCCGTCGCGCCGGAGGGCGGGGGTGCCCCGATCGAACTCGCTGACGTCCCGATGACGAGCGAGAATCGACGCCGGGTGCGAGACAAGCTCAGCAAGCATCTCGACGAGCTGCGAGAGCAGGCGGAGGCCCGGGCACACCTGACGCTTGATCAGCACAGTCTCGATTCTAATGAAGTGATGGATGAACTCTTGCGCGTCATCCACGCGAACCACAGCTACGCCCTCTACAACCGGCAACCACTTACCGACTCTTGCTTCGTGGATGCAGTTCTATTGCAAGCCGAGTACGGGATCTCCTTCGGGATACATGATCACCCTTCGCCGAAGAGCTGGGCCGAATGCGTGCTGCTGGCGCAGCGGGCCGTGTGCCGGTTCGGCGATGGGCACGCGGGCATCGAGGACTGGCAGGACGTGGCCCCGGATGGGTATCTCCCGGTGCTGCTCGAGCAGGCCGAGGGCGGAGTGGTCGCGTACAAGCCGGATCGCTCGGGCTTCGTGGACCCCGATCACCCGTACGTCTCGCACATCGACGGCGTGCCGATTTTGGATTGGGTGACGGCAGCATCGGTGTATATAACGAATGGCTCGCCACAGCTTGTCAGAAGCCGATCGCTCCGCCTGATGCGATGGATCAACCTCGTACGCGATGAGATGGGGCGTGAGCATGACGATCATGTCGTGCTCACGCTGACGAATTGGCAGGGAACCGATGCGAGCGCCCGGCTGGCGGTTGCAGACCAGCGCCCGATCTACGGCGAGTGGCCCCGGGGCGAGACGCGGGTGCTGGAGTCGGGCATCGGATACATGCGGCTTGCGAGCATGCAGCCCTCGGCTGAGCTGATGATGAAGGCCAGGCAGGAACGCTGGGACCGGGATGAGCTGAGCCGAAGATGGCTGGACGCGGTGGCGGGCGAATTCGACAGTCTCGACGCGTGCCCGGCGGTGATCATCGACGTGCGGGGCAACGGCGGCGGCGGACGTGAGCCGACGCTCTGGCTCATGAAGCGGATCATGGCTGCCGGCAGCGAGCCCGTGGTCGTGAACGCGGCGATCGCACGGCTCAGACCCGGCATGGGCGCGTGGACGCCGGAGGGCTACCTCGACAACCGGATGCTCTACCCCGAAGAGTGGAGCGGCTGGACGCCAGCGGAACTCGGGGCGATCGCCGAGTTCAAGCGCGGCTTTGAGCCGTTCTGTAAGCCGACAAAAGCCGGGTTCAGTGACTGGCACTACATGGTTGTCTCGCCCGACGAGTCGAGCCCGGCAAATCCCAGGCCCGTGGTGGTGCTGATCGACGAGGGTTGCTTCAGCGCGACGGACATCTTCGCGGCGGCGCTGGGCGAGCTGCCCAACGTGACGCTGATGGGGCAGGCGACCTCGGGCGGCAGTGCACGATCTCAGAGTTATGACCTTGAGCATCTTGGAATCAGTGTCCGGTTGGGGACGATGGTTTCATTCCAGCCGACAGGCGAGTTGTACGACGGCGTGGGCGTGCAGCCGGACGTGGTGGTTGAGCGGGCGGCGACGGATCTGATCGGACAGACGGATCGGGTGCTGGAGGAGGCGGAGAGGATTCTGCTCAAGACTGCTGAATAGGAGGTCGCGATGGGCAAGTACGATCCGGTGCGCAAGCATCTCTTTACGAGTGGCAAGTCGACGGTTTCGATGAGTTTCGAAGAGCTCGGGAAGCTTGTATCGGGTGGGCTGCCGAAGTCGGCGTACACTTTTCAGGCGTGGTGGGCGAATGAGAGAAACCCGCACCAACCTCAGAAACAATCTTGGATGGCTGCCGGTTATAGCCTCGACGCTATCGACCTCAATGCACAACGAGTGCGGTTTCGGAAGGTGAGATGATGCGACTCATGATAGCTGGTGTATTTTTGTTTCTGATCCTGGGATGCGGTCCGAGGAGGACCGAACTTGGATACGGGTTCTACCGCGTCGGAACTGACATTGTGCGCCGCGTCCCTACAGATGACGGGAAGGTCGTTGAGGAGGATTGGTGGCCGAGAAAGTATTCGGGCGAGCAGCCGCCGATGGTCACCGGCACGTCCCGAGGCAAACATTATGTTTGGGTAGAATTGTCTAACGTGGATCTGGTTTCTAATCATTTTACGACGAAACACAATCTCGATACGTATCTCCAGAATCAATGCCTAGTGATCTCGCTCGATATCTCAATCCCGGAGTATCAAGAACTCGGAACGTATGCAGATGCCATGGCTACCTTCGACCCTGAGGACCCAAGGCGTGAACTCGTCGAGATGAGCTACAGCATGATCTTGGGATTTGCTCTTTGGGGATCTGGGCTCAATGACGACTAGCTTTTGATCCTCTCCCGCCCGGTGCCACTACCCATCTCCGATGGGTAGTGCATTTCCATTCTCAGCGCATATCGCACGACCGATCAGAGATCGATAGTGGCACCAGACCCCGCGTGCTCACACCCTCGGCTCCTTTTCGGGAGGGCACTTGACACCCCCGATCCGCGCTATTGTTTTGGCATGACGACAAGCCCAACCGATGCCGCTGCCAGACGCGCCAAGTCCGAGTCCGGGTGGACGTTCGAGGATTCCGCCGAGCTCTACGGGCTGGAGGCCTGGGGGCAGGGGTTCTTCGCCGCGACGCCCAGGGGGACGATGGCGGTCCGTCCGACCCTGACGCCCGGGATGGAGGTGGACCTCCTGGAGGTCATCAAGGGGCTCGACCAGCGGGGGATCACCACGCCCGTCTTGCTTCGCTTCAGCGACATGGTCCGCCAGCGGATGACCCAGATCCGAGAGGCGTTCGACCACGCGATGACCGAGTCGGAGTACACAGGCAGCTACTGCTGCGTCTACCCGATCAAGGTCAACCAGCAGCGCCAGGTCTGCGAGGAGATCCGGGACATCGCCGCGGAGCTCGGCTTCGGGCTCGAGGTCGGGTCCAAGCCCGAGCTGCTGGCGGTCTTGGGCATGACCGCTGACGACGACGACAAGGCGACGTCGCTCCCGATCGTCTGCAACGGCTTCAAGGACGACGAGTACATCGAGACCGTGGTCCTGGCGGCCAAGCTGGGGCGGAACATCATCACCGTCGTCGAGCAGCCCAAGGAGCTGCGGGCGCTCATCCGGTTCGCGGAGCAGTACGGCGTCAAGCCCTCGATCGGGATCCGGGCCAAGCCAACCAACACGGGCATGGGGCGCTGGGCGACCTCGGGGGGCAACCGGTCGAAGTTCGGGCTGAGCGCCACGGGCCTGCTGGAGGCCCTGGCGGTGCTCGAAGAGCACAAGATGCTCGACTGCCTGAAGCTGCTGCACTTCCATGTGGGGAGCCAGATCAGCGAGATCCGCCAGGTGAGCACCGCGGTCACGGAGCTGGCCCACATCTACTGCGAGCTCAAGCGCCTGGGCGCGGGGCTCTGCATGATCGACGTGGGCGGCGGGCTGGGCGTCGATTACGACGGCTCGGGGCGCGCGGCCGAGGGGTCGATGAACTACGCGGTGCAGGAGTACGCCTCGAGCGTCGTGCATCGCATCAAGAGCGTCTGCGACGACGCGGGCGTCGAGCACCCGACGATCCTCTCCGAATCCGGGCGGGCGATGACCGCGTTCTCGAGCGTCCTGGTGGTCAACGTGCTGGGCGCGACGACCTTCGATGCCAGCGCCCGGATCGAGGATGCCCGCAAGCTGGCGGAGGAATCCGACGAGACGCCCCAGCCCATCTGGGACCTGATCGAGGCGTACGAGTCGCTCGACGACAAGGAGGTGGACATCATCGAGGTGTACCACGACGCGGAGCAGGCCCGGGGCGAGGCGATGACGCTCTTTGGGATGGGCTACGTGACGCTGCCCCAGCGGGCGACGGCGGAGCGCCTCTACTGGGCGACCGGGCACCGGGTGATGGACCTGGCCCGCAAGCAGGAGCTTGAGGACGCCGACGCGCTCAAGAAGCTGCCCGAGCAGCTCAGCGACATCTACTACGCCAACTTCAGCATCTTCCAGTCGCTGCCCGACCACTGGGCGATCGACCAGGTCTTCCCGATCGTCCCGATCCATCGTCTCGACGAGAAGCCCACACGCCTGGCGGTGCTGGCGGACATGACCTGCGACTCCGACGGGGAGATCAGCCAGTTCTGCTCGCACGACACCACGGGCAACAAGGCAAGGCTCGAGCTCCACGAGCTCAAGGGCGCGGGCGACCACCACGAGCCGTACTACCTGGGCATGTTCCTGGCGGGGGCGTACCAGGAGGTGCTGGGCGACCTGCACAACCTGTTCGGCGACACGCACGCGGTCCACGTCAGCCTCGATGACAACGGACGCTGGCGGATCGACGAGGTCGTCGAGGGCGACACCGTCCGCGAGGTGCTGGGCTACGTGCAGTACGACGCGGACCGCCTCCGGCGCGAGATGCGCCGCCAGATCGAGCGCGCGGTCCACGCGGGCAAGCTGGACGTGACCGAGGGCTTGTCGCTCCAGCGGTTCTACGAGAGCGGGCTGGAGGGGTATACGTACCTCGAGTAGACGCACGATGTGAACGAATCCCACCTCCTCAACCTGATCGAATCCCGAAGCCGGGGGCTGGCGCTCGCGGGCGCGGAGCTGCTGGTCGGGCCGGGCGATGACGCTGCGGTTGTGCGCCCATTGGGCGGGGATCGGCTGGTGCTGACGGTCGATCAGCTCGTCGAGGGTCGGCACTACGAGGCGGGCACTTCGCTCGATCTGGTGGCGCGGAAGGCGGTCGCCCGGTCGGTGAGCGATATCGCTGCGATGGGCGCCCTACCCGTCTGGGCGATGGCGACGGGGCTCCTGCCCGAGGGCTTTGCGCAGGGCGATGAGCTCTTCTCGGCGCTGCACAGGTGGGCCAATACATTCGAGTGCCCGCTCATCGGGGGCGACATCGCAACAGGGCCCGGGCCGATGGCGCTGACGGTGACCGTCTGCGGCCAGATGGAAACTGGTCACGAACCCAAGCTCCGCTCGGGGGCGAAGGTCGGCGATGAGATCTGGATCACCGGGCCTGTGGGCAACTCGTTCGCGTCGGGGTGGCATCTGAGCTTCGAGCCGAGGGTCGAGATCGGGCGCTCAGCCTCGGCGCTCGGGGATGTCCACGCGATGATCGATCTGTCCGACGGGCTCGGGCGCGATGCGGGGCGCGTGGGCAGGGCCTCGGGCGTGGTGCTGGAGATCGACGCGTCGAAGATCCCGCTCCGCGCGGGTTCCAAGGACTGGCGCACCGCGGTGGGCGAGGGCGAGGACTACGAGCTGCTGATCGTGGGCAAGGGCCTTGCGGGGAAGCTGGACGGGCTCATCGGGCCGATCGGGGTGATCACCAAGGGTGAGCCCGGAGCGCTGATCGTGGACGCGGGCGGCGTGCGTCACGACGCGAGCGAGATGGGCTGGGACCACTGAGCGGGGCGGCGCCAACAATGACCCGATGAAGGCCGTGGTTTCGAGCTTGTTCGTGGAGGACACGGAGCGCCTTGGCGCCTCCCTGGCGGCGGTCCTGCGCCCGGGCGACGTGGTGCTCCTGCGGGGCGAGCTCGGTTCGGGCAAGACGACGCTCGTGCGCTCGGTTGTTGCGGGCCTCGGGATGGACGCGTCGCAGGTCTCGAGCCCGACGTTCGTGATCGCCAACGAGTACGAGGGCGAGAACGCCCCCACCGTCGTGCACGTGGACGCGTATCGCCTCTCGGGTCCCGATGATCTCGACACCATCGGGTGGGAGCGGATCGTGGGCGCCGAGGCGATCGTCTTCATCGAGTGGCCCGAGCGCATCGAGGAGGCGCTGCCCGAGGGGTGCGCCCAGATCCGGATCACGCAGCAGGGCGAGACCGCGCGGAAGCTGGAGATCGACACGCCCAGCGCCTGGAACGAGCGGGCCGGGATGCTGGCGCTGGCGATGCCCAGGGACACACGCGGGGACACGACCTGCCCGGTGACGGGCAAGCCCGTGCCCGCGTCGAGCCCGACATGGCCCTTTGTCAACGAGCACGCTCGCCTGGCGGATCTGTACCGCTGGATGACTGAGGGGTACACGATCGTGCGCGAGATCCACGAGGCGGACCTTGAGCAAGGCGACTGAGCGACCGGTGCCACCACCCATCTCTGATGGGTGGTGCTCGATTGGGTCGCACGCGCACAAGACAGCATCAGGCATCGGAGATGCCTGATGGCACCCTGGGATCAGCTCTTGGCGGTGGCGAAAATCTGGAACCGGTGGCTCGTCGCGGTCAGGCCTCGCTCGGCGCAGATGCGGTCTCGCAGCGCGATGAGCTCGGGGATATCGACGTGGATGACCTCGTCGGTATCGACGCGGACGACGGTGTCGTCGGGGCGGGTGCCGTAGATGAGCTGGAACCTGGGCACGTCGTCGCCTCCCAGGACGCGCTGGACGATGCCCGCGTCCTGCATGAGCTTGATCGTGCGGTAGACGGTGGCCTTTGAGACGCGGTAGCCCGACTGGCGGAGGTCTTCGACGAGGGCCTCGGCTTCGAAGGGGCCATCCATGCGGATCACGGCATCGAGGACGCGGGCCCGTTCGGGCGTGTATTTCTGGCCATCGGCCTTGAGTCGGCGCCGAAAGACGGCGCAGAGGGGCTCGAAAATCGCGGGCACTTCCAGGCCTTCTTCGAATTCTGGGATCGGGTCCAGGTCCATGGCCAGATGATACGTCGGCCGCCCCGCGCGGGCGGATTACACTCCCCCGATGCCAGAGGCCGCCAAACTCAGCGAGCGAGCACCCAGGCCCGTCGTTCCTGTCGCGATCGCGGCGTCGGTGACGATCGCGGTCGTGCTGGCGTCGATGGTCGGGGGCGGGCTCGCCACGCTTGCTTCGGTGGTGTTCGTGCTGATCTCGTCCTCGGTCGCGCCGGGGCTCTACCTGATTGGCTCGCTCGGGCTGGGCGTGCTCCTGCAGCGATCGCTGATGGCAAGAACGAGCTTTGTGTGGTCGATGCGCGCGGGCCTCGGGCTGGCGGCGATGCTGACGGTGACGCACCTGATGGGCATCCTTGGCGTGCTGACATTTCGGGGCGTGGCTCTGGTGCCCGTGATCGTTGGCGTAGCGGTGATCGCGCGGGAGCTGCACAAGCTGCGTCGCAAGCCGATCGAGCCTCGGGCGAGCTGGGTCTGGCTGGCTTCAGTGCCCGCGCTTGGCGTGCTGCTCGTGGCGGCGTGCAGCCCACCCGGCTGGCTCTGGGCGAGCGAGTTCGGCGGGTACGACGCACTGAGCTATCACCTCCAGCTGCCTCAGGAGTGGCTGGCGATGGGTCGCGTCTGGCCCGTCGAGCACAACGTCTACGCGTATCTCCCGAGCTACATGGAAGCCGCCTTCCTGCACGTGGGCGTGCTGATGGGCGCGGGCCAGAAGGGGCTGACCACGGGTGACGGCTCGATGCTCGTCGCGGCGCAGCTCCTGCACGCGGGGATCGCGATCATCGCGGCGGTCCTGACCACCTCGGCTGCGAGAGCCCTGCTCGAGCGCACGGGCGCACCGCGGGCTGATCTGTTCGCGCCGATCGCAGGCGCGTTCGTGCTTGCGACGCCCTGGGCGGTTGTCACGGGCTCGATGGCGTACAACGAGATGGCGGTGGTCGCTTTCTTCGCAGCGGGATTGCTCGCGGCACTCTCCGGGGATGTCTTAGCGCTCCGTCGGGGCGTGATCGTCGGGCTGCTGGTCGGCGCCGCGTGCGGGTGCAAGCCGACGGCGCTGCTCTTCTGCGCCCCGGCGTGCGGGCTGGCGCTGCTCTGCGTCAGGCCAAAGCAAGCGTGGGTAATGCTGACGCTCGGCGCGTGCATCGGCGGGCTTCTGATGATCGCCCCCTGGCTTGTGCGAAACGCGATGGCCGGCGGAAACCCGGTCTTTCCGCAGCTTTCGGGACTCTTCGGCTCGGCGCACTGGTCCGTGGACCAGGTTGCCCGCTACAGAGAGGCGCACGCGTTCGAGGGCGGGCTCATTGGAGCGCTCCGGCTCCTTGTGCTCCCAGAAGCCGACGGCACCCACCGGGGCATCCTGCATCCGCAGTGGGCCTTCTTCGGGCCCATCGTGCTCGTCGCCTTGGGGGTGGCGCTTGGCATCATGAGCTCGCACCGCATGGCGGCGCTGCTCGCGGCGATGCTCATCATGCAACTCGGCGCGTGGCTCACGCTGACGCACGTGCAGAGCCGGTTCCTGATCCCGATGCTCGTACCGGGCTCGATCGCGGTCGCGCTGGCGCTCTCGCGGGTATCGGTCACGCGCCTGGGTCTGACGCTCGGTTTCCTGTGCGTGCTCGTGCAGAGCCTTGCCAGCATCACGGTCTTTCTGTCGGAGAAATCCGACTTTGGCGGCCCGAACACAGCGACCCTTTTCGGGCAGGGCCTCTTTGCCGATGCCCCCGAGGACGCGCCGGACGACCAGATCGGACCCGTCGCGTTCATCAACGATCGCCTGCCCGAGGGGAGCAAGGTGCTGATCGTGGGCGACGCAGCGGTGCTCTATATCCGCAGGCCCGTCGCGTACGCGACCACATGGGATACCTCGCCTCTGGCTGAAGCGATGCGGGCTCACGGAGACGATCCGTCTGCCTGGGGTCCGACGCTGCGTGCGCAGGGCATCACTCATGTCTCGATCGACACGGGCGAGCTGGATCGGCTGTCGCTTTCGGGGTGGTCGGACCCGCTGCTGGACGCGGGGCTTGTGATCCGCTGGCTCGCGGACCACGCGCATCCGGTGTACAAGGATGAGCAGGGCAAGAGACTGATATACGAGCTGCCATGACCGACGACGCCTCACACGTGCCCGTGCTGCCCGAGACCAAGCCGAAGAGACCGATGCGTCTCTTGGTGCAGCTCGCCGGGTTCTTTGTGGGTCTGGCCGTGCTGGCCTGGTGCGCGAAGCTGGCGTTCAGCCCCGAGAATCAGGAGGGTCTCAAGCGGCTCGGCGAGGCCTCCGCTGGTGCGCTCGCGGCATTGCTGGCGCTCTCGGCGCTCGGGCTGCTCGTCAATGGGCTGCTTTTTTGGGTCGTGCTCAGGCCGGTGCGCCGGATCGAGCTTTCGGGCATGATCGCGACGAACGCGCTGGCGACGTTTCTGAGCTATCTGCCCTTCAAGCTGAGTCTGATGGTGCGCGTCGCGGTGCATCGCCAGCGCGACGGCGTGCCGCTGGCGCTCATCGGGCCCTGGTTCGCTGCCGTGGGCGTTGTGCTCATGGCGACGGTGGCGCCGATCCTGCTCATGGCGGCGTGGCGCCCGACGGTCGATCCGGTCTGGTTCCTGATGCTCGCGGGGCTGCTCGTGCTGTCGGCAGGCGCACTCTCGAACGTGGCCCGCGTGATCGGTGGTCAGCGCGGACTGCGGATCGTGCAGCGGATCGCCGATCGCCAGCCGATCGGAGTGGTTCGGCGTCTGGTTCACACGGAGATGTTCGTTCTGTTCGACGAGGGCCTTGCGATGCTGGCCAGTTTCCGGCAATCGCTGGCGGCGATCGGGCTTCGCCTGGTGGACATCGCCTCGATGGCCGGGCGGTTCTACATCGCGAGCCGGATCATCGGTTCGCCGCTGCCCGCTGGCGAATCGCTCGTTGGCTCGGTCGTGTACCTGTTCATCGGTGTCTTCAGCCCGATCGGGGCGCTTGGCGCCCGCGAGGGCGGGACCGCGGGGTTCATGTCCTGGCTTGGCGCGTTCGATCTCGAGACGCTGGCGCTCATCGCGATCGTCGTGACCGGCGCCGAGCTCATCGTGACCGCGTTCGGAGCGGCTGCGGGCATCGCGTGGCTCAGGCCCGATCGGCTGATCCGGGGTGCGAGCGGGGCAACGCGCGGGGATGACCTATCATCCGACGATGCGGATCGCGCTGGCCAATCTCAACCCGACGATCGGTGACTTTGCGGGCAACGCGTCCCTGATCCGCGCACGGATCGACGAAGCCAAGGCCGCCGGCGCTGGGGTTGTGGTGCTGCCCGAACTGGCGCTCTGCGGCTATCCGCCCAAGGACCTCCTGCTCGAGTCCGCGTTCATCGATCGGTGCGCCCAGGCCTCGCGCGAGATCGGTGAATCGGGCACGCGCGGGATCGTCGCGGTCTTTGGGGTCGCGCTTCGTCACCCGGATCTCCCGGGCGCGCTGACGAATTCGCTCGTCGTCTACCGCGATGGCAGGCTCGTCGCGCGATACGACAAACGCCTGCTGCCGACGTACGACGTCTTCGACGAGGACCGTTACTTCCGCCCGGGCAACGCCCCCGCGGTGCTCGATGTGGATGGTCTTCGGATCGGCCTGAGCATCTGCGAGGACCTCTGGAAGGGCGTGGACGTCGGGCGGGGGGATCGGTATGAGAACGACGCCGACCCTGTCTCTGAGCTTGTCGGCGCTGGTGCGCAGGTCATCGTGAATCCCTCGGCGAGCCCCTTCGTGCTGGGCAAGCACGATCGGCACCTTGCGATTCTCTCGGAGCACGCCAGGCGTCAGGGCGTGCCGGTGCTCGCGGTCAACCAGCTGGGAGGCAACGACGACCTGGTGTTCGACGGCTCGGCCTGGGCCGTGGATGCCGGGGGTCGGCTCGCTGTTGCGGGCGATCGCTTCGGTGAGAAGCTGGTCATCGTCGACACGGCCTCGCTCGGCGATTCGAAGCCGAAACTCGCTGAAGCGGCGCAGGGGACGGGCGCGGTGATCGAGGCGCTGACCGTTGGGGTGCGCGATTATGCGCGCAAGACGGGGTTTCGGAGCGTCTGCCTCGGGCTCTCCGGCGGGATCGACTCGGCGCTGACAGCGGCGATCGCGGCCCGGGCGCTGGGCGCTCAGCGTGTGGCGGGAATCGCGATGCCGGGCAAGTATTCCTCGCAGCACTCGATCGACGACGCGAAGGAGCTCGCCGAGCGTCTCGGGTGTCGCTTTGCGGTGGTCCCGATCGAGAAGCCGTTTCTCGGCTTCGGCGCGGCGCTCGATCCGCTCTTTGACGGGCTTGGTCAGCGGAAGCTCGGCGTGAGTCTTCCCGATCTGACCGAGGAGAATCTCCAGTCGCGCGTGCGGGGCACCGTGCTCATGGCGCTCTCCAACCGATCGGGCGATCTCCTCCTGACCACGGGCAACAAGAGCGAGCTTGCGGTCGGGTATTGCACGCTCTACGGCGACATGAACGGCGGGCTTGCGGTTCTTGGCGATGTGCCCAAAACCCTCGTCTACGAGATCTGCCGGGAACTCAACGCGAACCACGCGCGGTATGGCTTTGCGCATGTACCGATCCCCGAGCGAACGATCACCAAGCCCCCGAGCGCCGAGCTGGCGCCGGACCAGGTCGATCAAGACTCGCTTCCGCCCTACGAGGTGCTCGACGAGATCGTGCGGCGCAGCGTGGAAGAGCGCCAGAGCGCCGAGCGGATCATCGAAGAGACCGGCTTTGATGGCGAGGTCGTTCGGAAGATGATCAGATTGATCGCGATCAACGAGTACAAACGCAAGCAGACGCCCGTAACGCTCAAGGTGACGGGCGTGGCTTTCGGGCCGGGGCGCCGGATGCCGATCGCTCGGAAGCTCGACTGACGGCTCCGCTCAGATTCCCCAGATTCACAATTCGTGATTTGGCGGGGGTGGGCAATGTCCGATAGCGCACTTTGCCCGTCGATTTTCCTCGTCAACTGCTGAGAATCGGTGTATTTTTGGCGTTGATCGGCCCTGTCATCTGGCCGCCAACGGAGTGGATAAAGTGAAAAACGCGCGAGCTCTCGTGATCGCCATTGGTGCCAGCGCTGCGGTTTCGTCCTCAGCGTCTGCGGATATCCTCAACTTCACGGATCCATCAGGACTCTCTGCGGTCGCGGAGTTCACGCTGCTCAACGCGACCACGGTGCGTGTCCGCCTGGCCAATACGTCCACCGGCGTGCCGATGGGCTTTGATGCAGCCGATCAGATCCTGACAGGGATCACGTGGGACGCAGGGCTTCCCGGGATCAACGGATCCGATCCGATGATCACCGGCGGGACCGCGGTCATCGGGGCGACCAGCCAGAGCATCAATTTCTCGACTGGCTCGTACGGGCCCGGGACGAACGTCGGCGGGGAATGGGGCTACGGCAACAACGACGGCAGCGGCGGCCTGCCCAACATGATCAGCGGGAATACCTCGGGTATCACGGCCTTTGGTGGACCAAACCTGGACGGCCCGGCTTCGCTCAACGGGCCTCAGGGCGGGCTCGTTGCCAATCCGATCCTCGTCAGCCTCGGCGGACTCGGCGTGATCCAGCACGAGATTGTCGTCGAGTTCACGCTCAACCAGAGCATCTCGGGCCTGCATGAGTTGCTCGGCAACGGCGCGCAGGTCGAGTTCGGATCCGACGCGGCGTTCATCTTTGTGCCCGCGCCCTCATCGCTTGCGCTTCTCGGCGCGGGCGCGCTCTGTGCAAGCCGCAGACGGCGCTGATCGACGCTACCAGGCCCCTGCATAAGCCGTTGAATAGCCAGCACCCGATTGGCCAAGCAGCTCGAACCGACGCTTGGCGATCTGGCGCAGGTGCAGCATGTCGTGCACGGCCCAGCTTGTCATGACGTCCCCCGCCCGCAGATCGCCGACCGTCGGGTGGTGGTAGGTCTTCTGCCAGTCGGGATCCGACAGCGCACGGAGCTTACGCATCGAATCGGCGCGTTCACGCGTAAATCGACCGATTTCCTCGGCGAGGACTTTCTCGTTCGATCGGCGCTGGGTGACAGAGCCCTCGGGATCGATCGAGGGCCAGGGCTTGGTCGGGTCCTCAAGCGTGCTGAGCACACGAACGCGGAAGTCTTCGGCTTCCTCGTCCGCAAGGTGGCAGACGATCTCGAGCACGGACCATGCGCCGCTGGGCGGCCTCCACCGGACCTGCTCGGCGCTGAGCCCTGCAACCGCCGAGGCGAGCATCGCGGGAAAGGAGTCCATCGAGGCAAGCATCGCGTTGAGATCCATAGGGGTGCTCCCTGTTTAGCTGCTGCCCTCGCGCATGCGGGCGACGCCCTCTGGGAACGGGTACGTCGCAAAGACACCCACGTCGCCCTTGGACCAGAGCGCGGGGGCGGGGTAGACGTCGCCGCGATAGCCCGACTGGTACATCGTGCGGAGCACGCGCTCGAAGCTGGGCTCGTGGCCCTTCTCGTTGACGAGCCGGTTCGAGCGGGCGCCGAGGAATGAAACGGTGGCGACCGGGCTCCGATCGCGCCGGTCCTTGAGCATTTTGGAAACGGTCGCAAAGCCGCGCGAGAGGTCCTTGAGTGTGAAGTGGTCCTGCCCGCGCGGGCGGAGCAACGCGAGGATCAGGATGCTGTCGAGATCATACTTGAGGACGTAGGGCTCCTGGTCGTGGGCCGCGTGGACGCTGACCGACTCCTGGAAGACCTTGGCGTAGTTGGTGACGGTCTGCTGCGTCCACTGGCTCGAGGTCACGAGATGGACGAGCTGTGCGACGATGCCGTGGGAGTTATCCCTCTCGTTGACGCCGCAGATGACGGTGCGGTATCGCCCGTCGAGCATGTCACGGAGCATGTCCTGCCCCCAGAGGATGCGCATGCGTTCGCCGGCGGCGAAACCGGACGAATCGCCTGGCAGGAGTGAGACCCGCTCAGCGTGGTCCCCGGACATGAGCGCGTCGGCGTCGCCTTCGTAGAGCTTGATCTCGGACATACGTGAACCTCCCAGCTGATGAAGCGAACAGACACAGTCTAGATCGGACCGTCTCGAACCGCATCAACACGAGAAAAACGCCCCGCTGGGGCGCAGGGCGGGGTGAATCGCTGATGGTGGGCTTGGTTTAGCGCCTCCGGCGGGCCAGAAGCAGGCCCCCAGCCGCCAAAGACACCGAGGCGGGCGCGGGGATGGGGGTGAGGATGAAGTCAAAGCCGTACTCGGTCGTGGTCGCGGTTTCCTGGAACCAGAAGGTGTAGAGGCCAGCACCAAGGTTGCCGGTGAATCCGCCAAAGACATCCGGGTTCTGGAGATCATCGAGGAGTTCATCGCCCTGCATGGTGCCCGGGAGCGCGCCAATGAGCGTCGCTGAGAGCAGACCCGAGGGGTTCCCGATGTCGGTGATCTGAGGCCCGACTTCGACAGCAAAGAACGCCTGATCGTCGCCCGAGATGTAACGCTCGAAGATGAGTGACGAGAGCTCGTAGCCTGCGGGGATCAGGATGCTGAAGTAGTCGGGGTCGAGGTTTGGGTTGGGCGAGGTGTCGCCGAAAACAATGTTCGAGCCCGGTGCGACGACCAGAAACGTCGGGTTGAAGTTGTCACTGGACAGGTCGCCGTCGACGGCTTCGTCCCAGATGACATCGGCGGATGTAGTGGCGCCGAAGGCAAAGGCAGCCGCGATGGCGGCGATGGTTCGTGCGTGCATGGGTTCTCTTCCTCTCTCTTGCGTATCTTCACAACCAAGGGCGGGCATGACTCCGCCAAGGGCTGAACGACCACTGCGATCTCTATTGTCACCTGTATGGGTGAGTTCGATCAAGGGTGCTCTGTGGATTTTGCGCCGGATCGGAGTCAGGAAGTGTGAAAAAGAAGTGAGCCCCCAGGGTTTGACTCCTGGGGGCTCAAATTACGGCAACTACCTACTTTCCCGCTGAGCAGTATCATCGGCGGTGCGGGCTTAACTGCTGTGTTCGGGATGGGAACAGGTGTTACACCGCACCTATGGTCACCGAATCACACGCTGACTGCTTTCGCAGACAGGTGCGGAGACGACCGCACAAACAGATGGCATACCCCGGTGCTGGGGCAACTGGCTTGCGTTGTTTCCAACCAAGCCCGTCGAGATAAATCAAGCCGATTCACCTGAGTGAATGTCGGCCCGGATCGGCTCGCGTTGACGTGCAGTCAATCGCGGCGTCCGGTTGGTGTGATCAAACGTTTGACCATTAGTACCGCTCGGCTGAGGACCTCTCGATCCTTACACCTGCGGCCTATCAACGTGGTAGTCTCCCACGGGTCTCTCACTCTTAATGAGCAAGCAAGCCTCATCTCGAGGGGGCTTCCCGCTTAGATGCTTTCAGCGGTTATCCCTGCCGAACGTAGCTACCCTGCGGTGCGCCTAGCGGCGCAACAGGATCACCAGGGGTTCGTCCAACCCAGTCCTCTCGTACTAGGGTTGACTCCTCTCAAGCTTGCAACGCCCACAGCAGATAGGGACCGACCTGGCTCACGCCGGTCTGAACCCAGCTCGCGTACCGCTTTAATAGGCGAACAGCCTAACCCTTGGGACCGCCTTCAGCCCCAGGATGCGATGAGCCGACATCGAGGTGCCAAACCGCTCCGCCGCTATGGACGCTCGGGAGCGATAAGCCTGTTATCCCCGGAGTACCTTTTATCCGATGAGCTACGACCCTTCCACACGGGATCGCAGGATCACTAGAACCTACTTTCGTAACTGCTCGTCCTGTCAGACTCGCAGTAAAGCTGGCTTATGCTCTTGCACTCAACGCGCGGTTTCCATCCGCGCTGAACCAACCTTTGTGCTCCTCCGTTACTCTTTAGGAGGAGACCGCCCCAGTCAAACTGCCCGGCACCCATGGTCCCCCGCCCGGTTTCACGGGAATCGGGGTTAGGCCGTAAACGTAAACAGAGTGGTATTTCACCAACGACTCCCCGAACCCCAAAAGGTCCGGATCAACGTCTCCCACTTATCCTACGCAATTTATGCTCACGACCAATAGAAGCCTGCAGTGAAGGTTCACAGGGTCTTTCCGTCTTGCTGCGGGTAGGCGGCATCTTCACCGCCACTACTATTTCACCGAGTTGGTCGTGGAGACAGTGTCCCAGTCATTACGCTATTCATGCGCGTCGGAACTTACCCGACAAGGAACTTCGCTACCTTAGGACCGTCATAGTTACGGCCGCCATTGACTCGTGCTTAGGTTGCGAGCTTGCACCCACTTCCGTGACATTCGAGCATTGGGCAAGCGTCACACTGTATACGGCGTCTTGCGACTTAGCACAGTGCTGTGTTTTTGATAAACAGTTGCCAGGACCTTTTCTCTGCGCCCCGAAGGGCCTCCTTATCGCGAACTTACGGAGTTAATTTGCCTAGTTCCTTCACGACCATTCTCTCGAGCGCCTGAGGCTATTCGCCTCGCCCACCTGTGTCAGTTTTGGTACGGGTCTTGTTTCGTGATACCAACAGCTTTTCTAGGAACTCCGCTCCCGAACATCGGCCCGAAGGCCTGGGCACCACTGGTCGCCCCGTTCAGCTTAAGAATCCGCACTGTTGGCTAACCCACAAGAGGGACGGAATATTAACCGTCTATCCATCGACTACGCCTTTCGGCCTCGCCTTAGGACCCGCCTAACCCTGGGCGGATGTACCTTCCCCAGGAAACCTTAGGCTTGCGGCGTGCAGGATTCTCACCTGCATTATCGTTACTTAAGCCCACATATTCACTTCCTGACGCTCCACGAATCCTTCCGGATCCGCTTCAATGCCGACAGGAACGCTCTCCTACCACTCCTTGCGGAGTCCGCAGTTTCGGCTCTCTGCTTATTCCCGATCATTATCGGCGCCGGACTCCTCGACCAGTGAGCTGTTACGCACTCTTTAAATGATGGCTGCTTCTAAGCCAACATCCTGGTTGTTAATGCAATCCGACTTCCTTAAGAACTGAGCAGAGATTTGGGGCCTTAACTGGCGGTCTGGATTTTTCTCCTTTTGACGACGGATATTGTCACTCGCCGTCTATCTCCCAGGTCTTGGCAGTTGGTATTCGGAGTTTGGTTGAACGGGGTACCTAGGGTAAGGCCCACCATCCATCCAGTAGCTCTACCCCCAACTGTTGCCTCCTGAGGCTAACCCTAAAGTTATTTCGGAGAGAACGAGCTATCTCCCGGTTTGATTAGACTTTTACTCCCCCCCACAGCTCATCCCAAATCTTTTCAACGATTACGGGTTCGGGCCTCCATTGGGTCTTACCCCAACTTCACCCTGGCCATGGGTAGATCACACGGGTTTCGCGTCTAGCCCCAGCGACTGAACGCCCTGTTCAGACTCGGTTTCCCTTCGCCTCCGGCCCGTTAGGCCTTAGGCTCGCCGCTGAGACTAACTCGTGGGCTCATTATGCAAAAAGCACGCGGTCACCCCGAAGGGCTCCCACCGCTTGTAAGCGCATGGTTTCAGGTACTCTTTCACCCCGCTCATCGCGGTACTTTTCATCTTTCAGTCACCTTACTGATGCACTATCGGTCGTTGGGTAGTACTTAGTCTTGGAGGGTGGACCCCCCATGTTCAGTCCGAGTTTCACGAGCTCGAACCTACTTGAAGACTCTAACGACTGCGCTACGGGGCTTTCACCCTCTTTGGCCGACCATTCCAGGCCGCTCACACAGTCTCTTATCCGCTTTCGCTCGCCGCTACTTACGGAGTCGCATTTGCTTTCCTTTCCTCCGGGTACTGAGATGTTTCAGTTCCCCGGGTTCGCTCTTTGCACCTATGCATTCAGTACAAAGTGACCCATACGGGCCGGGTTGCCCCATTCGGAAACCCTGGGATCGGTGCTTGTTTACCAGCTCCCCCAGGCTTATCGCAGGTTACCACGTCCTTCATCGCCTCCCAACGCCAAGACATCCACCATGCGCCCTTGATCGCTTGATCACACCAACCCGACGTCGCGGTAAACACACGCTCGATCGGACCGATGCCTCAAGCCGCCATTCACGCTCAAGTGAAACGCACATGCCCTGTGGCATGCACATCTCGGCTTTTCTTTATCTCGTTAGGTATCGCGCTGACACTTTCCAGAACACCCCGGCAAGCCGACGGGCTCTGGCGTTGACAGCACGATTGCCATCTGTCTGCGGTTGTCAAAGAGGGCACGCAGGAGCGGATCAACCGAACACTGCGCCGGACGGATTCCCACCGAATCCGAACCGTTTGCTGCTCCCCGAGAGTCCTCGGTCGGCAGGAGACGATCGTAGGCCCAAGGCCAAGATGGTCAAGCTTTCAGGGCGATGAATTTGGACTCAGCCGCCACCGATCCCGCCGCCGCCACCACCGCCGCCGTGCTCCTGGCGACGCTGCTCGCGGTCGGTTTGGTAGCCCGAACGCGGATCCCGGGGGTCCTGGCCGGGCCTGAGACCCTGCCTGGGGGCCTGCCCGGGGATCCGGGGCAGCTGATTCGCCCCGAGTTCCGCGGAGGCCTTAATCACCGCCAGGAGGGGCAGGGATGCATCCAAACTGGGGGATCGGCTCGTAATCTGTCCATCCGGGCCTCGCACCAATGCCTCGTAGCTCAGCGTGGACTGCCCGCCGATGCCTGCGGTCGCCATCGGAGAAGCCACGACGTCCAGAAGCCAGGCGTCAGCCGAGACCGGCAGCGTCTTGGGCAGGAGGTACTTCTCGATGCCTTCGACCTGGGTGATGACTTCCTGTCCCTCTGTCGCATTCGTGTTCTGAGGGTTCTCAGGGATCGGCTTCCAGGCTTGCACCGAGGGTTCTCGCTCGACATCCCAGCGCTGCAGCCCGTCGGGGAGCTTCACTTCGGAGGCGAACAGATCGCCCGGCTCCAGAGCGACCTCGCTCTTGCGCCAGTAGCCGTAGTAGAACCGGTACAGCTCTGCCGTGGCGGAAGTCTTGCCGACGTTGCCCGCTTCGCCGGGTGTCGCGCTGGTCAGGAAGAAGTACTCGTCCCAGCTCACGCCCACGGGTGAGCCCCAATCCGACCAGGGCGAGTGAGTGAGCTTGGCATCGGCGAGCTCGTGGAGGCTCTCATCGAGGGAGCTCTTGCGCCCGTACAGAGGATTCACGAAGACCAGCCTCGTGCGGTAGCGGTACGTCGCGCCGGGCTCGACAGCCAGATCGTGCACCCAGAAGTTGATCTCGTCCGTGTCGAGGATGCCCTCGGTGTGCGCGTAGGCGCTCCGGTCGTATGCGTTGGCGATGCCGACCTGGTCGGAAGGCTTCCAGCCAAGTTCTGTCAGCTGTGCGGTGATCGTCACTTTCTGCTCGTTCAAGCGGTCGATCTGGTTCTGGATGTTGCGTGTGCGAGCGTCGGGCTGCCCGGAATCCTGCTCCGGCTGGCGCTGTTCGGTCTGAGCCCTGGCCTGTCGCCGGCGGTCTTCGTCGCTGCCGCCGCCGCCTGTGGCCTCGCGTTCTTCGCGACGGTTGTTCGGGGTCTGCCCCGTCAGGGCGGCCTGCTTCTGCTGGATCTCACGGTCGATGCTGGCGATCCGGCGCTCGAGCGTTTTGATCTGGTTCTTCAGGTCCCCCACTTCGTTGGGATCTGGCAGTTCAGAGGGCGGCACCCAGGGCTCACCCTCGAGGAGCTGCACGAACTCGGGGCGGAGGATGACGTCCTCGTTGCGCGCGGCCTGTGCCCCGATGGATTCGAGCTGGCGGTAGTTGGTCGCGGTCTCGTCGAGGTTCTCGGTGATCGAGGGCATTCCAGGCAATCGCTGGACCGCCACGGCTGGGCCCCAGTTGCCATCGACGTCGCGCTTCTGGCGCTCGACCTCGACATCAAGAACGCCAACACCCTGCGCCCACCAGCTGCTCGGCAGAGGCGAGATCGCGCCCGACGGGCCGTCGGGGTCGTTGTCGTACGCGGCGCGGAGCGCCATGCCGCTGAGTGTGCCCTGCACCGAGACCCATGGGGTGTCGTAGGGCTGCTCGGTTTTCAGCAAGTCGGCCAAGCCCTCGATCTGCTGAACCGCGTAGGGATCCAGCGTGGCCCGGTAGCTCGCAGCGACCGGCGCACTGGGCGCTGGAGGAAGGAACGGCGCGAACTGACCAGCGACATTGATCGAGTCACCCTCGACGATCTCAAGCGCCAGCGGATCGCCCAGCGCAAAGAAAGTCTCGCTCGCGATGACGCCGCCCGAGATCGCACGCTCAAACTCGGCCCCGAGATCGCTGGTCTCGATCGCTTGGGGCAGAGCCGGGTTCGGGTCGTTCAGCTGAGACTGCAGACGCTCGGCGGCCCGCTCGGCGGGCTTGAAGGCATCGGCGAGCGGCACCTTGGCGGTGCCCACGTCGACCGCGCTCGACTGCAACACAAACTGGAAGATCAGGACCATAAGGAAAGCGATCAGCATGACCACAACGATCAGCTTCTCGAAATTCGCCTCGATCCAGGAGATGCCTTTGGCGCTCATCGGTCAGTCCTCAAATCAAAGTGCGGCAATCAGGCCGGTCCTTCTTCGGTGCCCGTCTCATCCACGATCCCAAGGCTCTGGCGCACGCCGGGAGGCATGAACTCCTTGGTCCAGCTGCGCAGCCAGAGTGTTTCGATTTCGAGCTCGACACGCACGGGATAATCCGTGCCCGCGAAGTAGCCGTTGGAAATCAGATCCCAAGGGTCGACCGCGTAGATGTCCGCGTCGAGCACGGTCATGAAGTTGTACGACGAGATCGCGTTGATCAGCGCGGGCAGCTTCTGGTAGGAAGCAATCAGCGTCACCTTGACGACTCGGACGTCGTACAGATCGCTCTCGCCCGTGGCCCGCCCGGTGAACGATTGGCCGCCCACTGCCGCCGTTGGAGACGAGCTGCTCGCCATGTTCCGTTCCTGGAGCACACGGGCTCTGGTCTGAGCACGCAGCGCGGCATCGCCCGTGAGCGGCTCGCTCGAGAACATGTCCTCGCCGCTGGCCTGCGCGGTCAGCTCCGAGACCATGGGCTGGAACGAGATGGATTCGACGCGCTTGACGACGCCGTCGATCACGTTCCCGCCCACCCCGCGGGTATCGAACTGGTTGTTCGCCTCGGTCAACGCGGTCAGGATGTCGGAAACGAGCCAGTAATCGGCCTGCCAATTGAAACAGAGCTGGAGGTTCGGGGCGACCGACGGCACCGATTTCGGCACGGCATCGGGCAGCACCGAAGCGTCGGCGTAGAAGCTCGTTTCCCGGGCGTGGGTTTCGAGTGCGCCAAGGCGCTGCTCGACCAGCTTCTGGTTGATCTGTGCGCGGGCGCTTTCCTCCATCTCGTTCTCGGAGATGCCCGGTGCGATCTGGGACATCAGCGCCTGCTTGCGGGCGGCGATCTGCTCGCGGAGGATCTCCGCGTCGAGCGCCGGACGGATGCGGAGCCTGCGGAAGAGTTCGTCGTACGCGGAGACCGCGTTCTCGCCCCCGGTAGCCTGGACGCGCTTGGCCATCTCAAAGGGCAGCAGCTGCGCCGGTGCGCCGCGTTCGGGCTCGGGAAAGAGGCCCTGGATCAGGACCGAGCGGTTCTTCGAGTTGAACTCGACTGCGCGCTCCTTGACACTGGCGACCATCGCCTCGCGCTTGACGCGCTCAGCCCGGTAGAAATCCGTCTTGATCGCGTTGGGCGGGCCTTCGTCGCGGAGAGCCGCTTCGTTCGCATCGAGCACCGGGAGTGTGTAAGTGACTTTGGCGGACTCCACATCGCGGAGCGCTTTGGAGGCCTCGCTCTGACGCTCCTGGCGGAGCGTGCTGTTCATCCCGCCCGCGATGTACCACGCCACAGGCAGGGGCACCACGATCAGGATCCCCAGGATCACGATGATGATGTTCGATTTCAACCAGGAAAGAACGCCGCTCATTCGACACCTCCGTCGTTCTCACTCGCCGAATTCGCTGCGGCTCGTTCCTCGGGCGAGACGACCGCGAGCGTCCAGCGGATGGTGAACCGGGACGCGTCGCGCCCGAACTGCTCCATCTCAGGGATGGGCAGCGGCGCCATCTGGTCGAGCGTGCCCGCGGTGAACTGCACCTGACGCTGTGACCGGGGGGTGTTGTCGGTCTCACGGTCAGGCTGGCTTGCCATCTCTCTTTCGCGTGCGGCGCGCCGTTCGGCCTCGATGCGCTGGTTCCGACTCATCGCTTCCGACACTTCACCGCCGATGTCGCCGCCAAACTCAGAAAATTCCGAGCCCTCTGCGCCGCGGTCACGCCTCGAGCCCCGCGGGCCGCCCGCTGCGACCTGCTGATAGTTCAGCTGCTGGGTATCGATGATGACATAGGGCACCCCATCGCGCTCGGCGCTGGCCTGGAGCCAGGGCAGAACGGTCCCGAGGACAAAGGGTCTCGCGTCGGGCTGGAGCGTCTCGACCTCGAGTGTCACATGGATCTTGGGCTTGTCCGGGAACGGATCCTCGAAGCCTCCCGATCGGCTCGGTCGCCCTGAGCCGAAGCTGTCGGAGTCGTCGCTTGAAACCGGCTCCGAGTACGACATCGTGTAGCTGATGACATCGAAGGCCTTGCTCGGGCCCGTGCCGTGCGTGCCCTGCCATTGCGGGACCTGTCCGTTGGCCCACGCGACGATCTCGCCCAGGTCTTTGACCACGTACGCCATCAGGTCGCGCCCTTCGGGCAGCGAAAGCAGCGACTGAGCGACGCTGTCGACCGCGGCTTCGCCCACGACCCCCGCCTCTGTCGCCTCGTTCTTGAGGCTGTTGGCCTGTGTGACCGCGGTCTGGATGGCGATGGGCTTGCGGTTGTTCGAGACCGCGGCGTTATCGATCGCCCAGTTGATGAACATCGCGGCGCTGGCCGCGATCGAGAGACCGGCTGCCATCCCGAACCACTTGACCTTGCGCCCCCAGAGCCCGTCGCGCACGATGGCGACCGGCATGAGGTTCGCGTCGATCGTGGGCATGCCAAGGCCCTGAAGGGCGAGGCCGTAGGCGACGCTCATCTCGACAGCGACAGCCCCGAATTCGCCGGCGCGGGGGCCGTCGAGGGAGAGCCGCTTGTAATCATCCATCCGGTAGACGTCGAGCTGGAGCTGCTGCTTCAGGAAGCGGCGCAGGCCCGGCAGGCGGAACGTCGAACCGATGCCGATGACGCGCGTCAGGTTCGCGTCGGGGTGCAGGCTGCTGTGGTAGCCGATCGAGCGCTGCGTTTCCTGCGCCAGATCCGCGAACACACCCTTCATCGCCTGGAAGACGTGCCTGGAGTGCTTGGAACGCTCGGCTTCGCGCTTCAGGCGTTCGGCCTTGGCGTAGGTCAGCTTGAACTTGTCAACCAGCGCTTCGGTGAAGTGATGCCCACCGATGGGGAATGTCCGCATCCACACGCGTCCCGCGTCCGCGATGATCAGGTCCGTCGAGGTCGTGCCGACGTCCATGATGACGGTTCCGGGCGTTTTCTCCGTGAACTGCAGGTCGTACGCCATCGCGTTGTAGGCCGACACCGGCGCGATGTTGATCGCGTCCGGAGAGAGTCCCACATCGCGGAAGAGCGTGAGCTCGCGCTCGATACGCTGCTTGGTGATCGCGAAGATGCCCACCTCGATCTCGGGCGAGTCCGGGCTCATGAATGTCTGGTAGTCCCACTCGACCTCGTCCAGAGGGAACGGGATCTGCTGCACGGCTTCATACTGCACGAGCCCGGCGACCTTCTTGGGTTCGACCGGCGGCAGCTTGGCGAACCGCGCAAAGGCTTGGTGACCGGGGACGCTGATGGCGATCGGCGCGCTCTCAAGGTCGTACTGGCTGACGAGCTGACCGATCGCGACTCTCATCGCGTCGTCGGCGTCGATGTCCGGCGTGGAGAGGACCTTCTTGTGCGGGATGATCGCAAAGTCGAGCACCTCGACGCTGCCGTCGGGCTTGAGTCCCAGCTTGAGCGCCTTGATCGCGCTCGCACCCAGCTCGATTCCCCAGCACGCATTCTCGGAAGCCATCGGGGCCGTCCTTCCTCATCTGATCGACCAACGCGCCGCGCTCGGATCCTCCGAAGGTCCCGGGCGGGTGTGTTGGTGCGCTGCTTCTTCGACCTGTCTGCCGGCCCAGCGGTTCGCGCCGCCGAGCGACTTTCGCTGCCATGGGCCCTTCAGGCCCGCGAAAGGATGGTACACGCCCCGGCCCTGTGGGCACAGAGGGCGATCGCCCCAACTCTCACGCGATACGTCTCGCCAGCGAAACCAGTTCCGCGCGATCAGGCTCGTCGATCGATCCGATCCGCGACCATCGCACCGACCACAGCCAGAACACCGCCAAGATACACGAGCCAGGCGAACTGCGGCGCGACTCGGAAGCTCAGCAGCCCGCTGGGCCCGCCGTAGGCCATGGTGTGGTAGCCGATGAAAATCAGGACCAGCGCGAGCGTGACAGCTGTGGGCCCGGAGAGTCTGCCAAGTCCGGGCACTCTGATTTCCGTTTCGCTCGAGCCTCGCCCGCTCTTTGCGAGCAGAACAAGCCCAGCGATCGCGAGCGATCCACCGAGTGCCATCAGCGCGATCTCGGCGCCGGTCATGCTCAGAACATCGCCAGGGAGGCTGCGCTGATCATGGCCGTGCCCTGTGGGTCCATCGTTCCGCCGTACTGGAGCAGCCTGACCTCGCTCGGCTCGGCCGCCAGCATCGTGGCCACGATCGACCCCGTCGAGCTCCATCGCGTCGGATTCTGCTGCCAGGCCAGGCTCGAAACCAGCTCCAGCGGCTTGTTGTCCGTCAGCATTTTGATGAGCGACTGGTCCTGCTCGACCACCTTGCGCCGGTTGGCGTCGGCCTCAGGAGCGTTGCCGCCGAGCTGGATCTTGTCGCCGTACGTCGGGCCCACGTGGCTCATCTCGGCCGAGCCGACAATCAGCGTCGGCCCGGGCAGATCTGCCAGAGCCTCACGGAGCGCGTCGACAAAGGGCTGGAAGGCGACGCCCTTGCCGTCGTAAGAGTTGCCATCGTTGACGACCGGATCGTGGACAAGGGCTGCGAAGATGGGCGGGTTCGTGCCGCTCTCATCGCCAAAGACGTGCTGGAGCCAGGCGACCTGCATCTCGATCGAGTGCTCGCGTTCGTGGTCGTAGCGATGCTCAAAGAGCACCTCGCCCAGCTTCTGACGCATGATCGAGATCAGCTCGGCGTCCGCAGGGCTCTCGCCCAGCGGCGTCCGGAAGCCCTTGTCGCAGGCACAGACCCCCGTGGCATCCCCGAAGTGATTGGTCCCGAGCACGACAATCCGAGCGGGCTTGTCGACGACCCGCATCCGTCCGTATAGAGCGCCGTACATCAGAAACCCTTGCTGGTACGGCACATACGGCGCGATGATCGCCTTGGGAAGCGTGTCAAAGCTCGGATCCTCGGCCTTCTCGAGGGCCTGATTCATGATCGAGGTCATCTGAGCACCCAGACGATCCTTGCCCAGGCTCGCCTTCTCCTCTTCGGTAGCGGCTCGGCTCTGCTCTTTTTGGATCTGCTGCTCCACAATCGCGTCGGCCAGGGCCGCGGTCTGCGCGGGGGGCAGGATGTCCGTCGAGTCGAAGTCCTTCTTCATCTGGACCCACATCTCGTCAAAGACGTGCCCCTCGACCAGGCCCGCGTCGTAGAGCTGAGCGACGAATGGCTCCAGGTGCTCGCGGGTCAGGCCCCGACCGACCTGGGCGACGACGTCATCGAGGGAGTGCTCGCCATTGAACAGCGGCAGGACGGCCTGCATCGCGGGCTGAGTCAGGACCACCTTGGGTGAGATCTGCTTGGCGTCAGCGATGCCCAGCAGCTGAACCGTCTTGCCATCGGGTCCCTGCGCCGGGGCCACGAAACCCCGGATCGGTCGGAGTTTGGGGCGCTCCTGTTGCTCGGAGGAGGGGTCGAAAGTGGGCATGCTTTGCTGGTCCATCCGGGGAATTCCTTCGTTTCAGCGGGTCCGAGTGAGTGTAGCGCCCGGAACAGTCTCTGCTGGCAGGGCGTGCGGGCTGCTGGACTTGGGCGTGGTCCTGACTACACTTGCGGGCTCGGCAGGCCGGTGGTGGTACGGGCCTGTTCCGGGTTGTCTTTGTCGAGTTTGTGTCCAGAGAGCCGGGCGATCGCCCGGGGAGTCAGCCATGTCCAGCGCAACCATGCACGCCCCAGGCACCAAGATCCGCTGCACCATCAGCAAGGTCCCCCAGGCCGCGGCGAAAGTCGACACCATCGAGCGCATGATGCGCCAGGATCCCGCCAACGCCAAGGCCCTGAAGAAGAGCCAGGTCTCACGCGAATCGAAGAACAACTTCTACATCCGCGGCAACCGCCTCTGGGGCGCCCGGGCCAAGTGCAGCAAGATCACGCACTGCACCAAGGGCAACACCTGGGAGATGACCTTCACCCCCCAGATCGGCCCTGACCTGGCCTCGGTCAGCGACTTCCTGAAGATCGAGAAGATCTAAACCTCCGACCAATCAGCACTTTGGCAAGGGTCGTTCCGATCGGGACGGCCCTTGTACTTGCGCCAAACTTCGGACGTCGATTCGGTCCGTTCAAAAAAAAACCCGGCGTCAGCAACATTGCCAAACGCCAGGTCTCGTGGGGGTCCGGGTTGTGCACCACAGGTGCGTCCAATGATCCGCATAGATACGGTGCTGGTTCCGACGAATGCAAAAAATCTGATACCCGAGAGCCCCTAGGCGGGGGTGAGTTTGGTCAGCGCCAATTGGAGGTCTTCCCAGACCTTCTTGCGATTCTCGGGGGTGTAGGACCTGAGAAGATAGGCAGGGTGGTAGGTGGGCATGACCGGGATCAGGAGCCCGTGCTCCGGTTCGATCTCGTGAAACCGGTTGCGGAGATTGCCCATCGAATCGTTCGTGCCCAGCAGGCAGCGCGAGGCGGGCAGGCCCAGCGCCACGATCACCTTCGGGCGAACGATCGTGATCTGTTCCATGAGGTAAGGCCTGCTGACATCGATCTCTTCGGTCGTGGGCGTCGCATTGCCAGGCGGGCGGACCTTGAGGACATTGGCGATGTACACGCTCTCACGGCTCAGGCCCATCGCGGTGATCATCTTGTTGAGCAACTGGCCCGCCCGACCAACGAAGGGCTTGCCCTGCTCGTCCTCGTCCGCGCCGGGGGCCTCGCCCACGAACATGAGCTGGGCGCCCAGGTCGCCGTCGTCCCAGACAATGTTCTTGTAGCCCGAGATGAAGGGCTTGTGGGGCATCTCGCGTTCGTACCGAGCGCGCAGGGCCCGCATGGCCTTCTCGGTCGATGCATTGCCGGCTTTCTTGGCGGGCTTGGTCGGCGCAGGCGGGAGCTTGACGTTGATGAAATCAACGCCCATCAGCGCGGAAGTCTTGGCGTGCTGTGCGATCACTCGCCTGGCGCGGGCTGGGTCGGCTGCCCTGCTCACTCGTCGTCGCTTGCCGGGGGAATCTGCTCGTCGAGCTCCTGCTCGAGATCGTCGACGGCGCCCTCGACATCATCGACCGTGTCATCGATGACCTCGCCGGCCTCTTGGGCCGCTTCCTCGCCCGCTTCCTTCGCGGCGTCGATCGGGTTGCCTTCGCGGTCGTGCGTGGGCTGACGCGTTGCGGGCTTGTTGGTCTCGGTGAGCGAAGAGAAATTGCTACCGGTCGTCCCAACAATTACCCCGACCGCTGCCCCGACGACAAAGCCGACGATCAGGCCCGGGATGAAGGCCTTCATGAAACCGCCGGATACCGCCTGATTCTGCTCGGACATCGTTTCGCTCCCCGCAATGGCACCTGGTGCCCATGCTCTTGTCGTGATCATACCGGTTTATCCGGTGCGCCTCATGGTCTTGGTCGCCCGAGTTTTCGGACGCGTGCCATCCATCGGCCGTACTCGAGCAAGGCTTTGATGGTTTCCCTGCGATTCTGCGGCCTGCCGCGTCCAAACGCGGTTTCCTCGCGCCAACGCCAGTATCTCCCCCTGATTCGGAATCGGCTGAGCACCAGGAGCCTGAGCAGCTGCCAGCAGCCCGAGACGGTTTCGATGGGGCGCGTCAGCGTGCCCATCATCCGTTGGCCCCCACCGTGGACCGGTACCACGCGCAGGTCTGGACCAGCCCGTCGCGGAGCGAAGCGATGGGTCGGTAGCCGATGAGATCCGCGGCCTTGGCGATGTCGGCTCTGCTGTCGCGGACATCGCCCTGGCGGGCCTCGGAGAAGACGGGCTCGACTGGCTGACCCGTGAGGATCTCGGACATGATCTCGGCCAGCTCGATGAGCGAGACCGCGCTGCCGGTGCCGATGTTCATCGCATCGCCTCTGAGCTCGCGCTGGCTCACCCCGGCAAGGAGCGTGGCGTAGACGGCGTTGGAGATGAACGTGAAGTCGCGGCTCTGAAGCCCGTCGCCGAAGATGACCGGGCGCTCTCCGCCCAGCAGCTTTGTTGCGAAGGCCGCCACGACCGCCGCGTACGCCGAATCGGCTCGCTGGCGAGGCCCGAAGATGTTGAAGTACCGCAGGCATGCTGCCTGGAGGCCAAAGGCCTGACTCCACGCGATCGCGAGCTGCTCGCACGCGATCTTGCTCGCGGCGTACGGGCTGGCGGGGCTTGTGGGCATGGACTCGACGCAAGGCAGTGTTGCAGGATTGCCGTAGGCGGAACTCGAGGCCGCGATGACGACGCGACTGACGTGGTGCCGGCGCGCCGACTCGAGAACGCGAAGAGTGCCCGCTGCGTTGACCTCGAACGTGCGCGCGGGCTCGACCATGGACCTCGGGACGGAGCCCATCGCGGCGAGATGGATGACAATCTGCGAGCCGTCGATCGCGTCGTGGAGGGCGCGGTCGTCCAGGATGGAGCCATAGACAAACCGGACGCTGTCAGGCTGGAGTTCGATGTGGTCGCTGATGCGGTCGAGGGTTGAGTTGGAGAGGTCGTCGATGACGCTTACGCGGGCACCGGCGGCGACGAGCGTATCGACGATGTGCCCGCCGATGAAGCCGGTGCCGCCCGTGACGCAGACGGATCGGTCCGCGTACAGGTCTTTGATCGTGCGGAAGATCTCGGCTGGCATCTCCATAGACAGTCATCCTCGTGCACGAACTGCGGCAATCGGTCTCGGCGAAGCCGAAAGAAACCCCCCGGGACGCGGGCGTCCCGGGGGGATGGTACGGGGTCTTGGGATGTCCCGCCGGTGTTACGGGCAGCCGGCGTTGTAGTTGGCGACCCAGGCGGTGAAGTCGGCCGGGGTGCAGAGGCTGTCGGCGTTCTGATCGCAGGCGGCGCTGCCGGCGTTGAACGCGGCAACCCAGGCGGTGAAGTCAGCCGGGGTCAGGAAGCCGTCGCCGTTGGTGTCGGCGACGCAGCTGCCGGTGTCGGGTGTCACCGTCAGCGTGGCGATCGCGCTGGTGACGTTGCCGCAGCCGTTGGTGACCACGACGGTGTAGTTGCCGTCGTCGGCGGGTGTCGCGTTGTTGATGGTGAAGCTTGCTGAGTTGGTGCCGACGTTCGCGGCCCCCTTCTTCCACTGGTAGCTGAGGGTTGGTGTGCCGTCGGCGACCACGGTGAAGGTGACGTCGTCACCTTCGTTGACCGTCTGCGAGTCCGGCTGATCGGAGATCGAGGGAGCCTGATCGACGGTGATCTGTGCGAAGTTCGAATCGACCGTGCCCACGGGGTTGGTGACTCGGCAGAAGTAGAGACCCTCGTTGCTCTCCTGGGCGTTGGGGAAACTGAGCGTGGCGCTCGTGGCTCCGTTGACCGGGATCAGGAAGAGGTCGAACCACTGGTAGGTCAGCGGCGCATCGCCGGTGGCGACAACGGTGAGCTGCGCGGTCTGTCCCTGGCAGACGGTGGTCGGCGAGGGCTGTGTGATGATGGAAGGCGGGTTGCCGTCGACGACGTCGTAACCGATGGCGTCGAACATGTTGATGTCGCCATCGGTGTAATACCCGCGACCGAAGAACGTGCAGCCGTTGTTGAACGATGGGTCCATGATCCCGATGTTCGTTGTCGGGCTGCAGTTGCCCTGCTCACGGAAGTGGCTCGCCTGGCTCGGGCTGCCGTCGGACATCCGGTACTCGGCGCTGATGATGTCGCTGTTGGCATCGTCGTTGGGGTTGTTGAAATCCGCGGTGCGTGGCGTGGTCTGGAATTCGGCCGTGGTATCCGGGTTGTAGTCGCCGGTGCCGTCGGTGCGCTGGAAGCGGAAGATATCCAGAGCCTCGATGTCGTTGGTGCGGAAGTCAACACCCGAGGTGAAGCCCATGGCGTGCCCGACCTCGTGGATGACGACGTCAACGAACGAGAAGGACGTGCCGCTGATCCCGTTGGAGGGGTCCCAGTCCCAGTTGAAGTTGGAGTTGTACTGCATCTGCGCGTCGGTTCCGCCTGAGCTGCCCACGGTGGACTTGTAGTTGGCGCGTGTCCACCAGATCTGATTCTCGTTGGTCACGGTCGAAGAGCTGGCGTTGTAGCGGACGGGGATGGTGGTGCCGGTGGGCAGGAAGTTCTGGATGGTGTCGTCGCCGTCCATGCCGTTGATCAGGCCCGCGCGGGAGTCGGCCCAGGAATCCAGCACATAGCTTGAGCCCGTCGCGCCGAGCACGCCAGAGCCGAGGTTGGCAAAGGAGAGGCTGACGACCACGGTCGTCGGGTCGCTGAAGTTGCTCTCGATGGCGGCTTCGGCGATCGCGATCGCGCCGGCGGCCCCGCTGGGCAGGCTGCCCGAGATATTGAAGATGACGTTGATCCCGCCGCGACCGGACGTGTTGTCGATCGTGGTCACGCCCTGATCGACGAGGTCGGCGTGGTTGGCCGCGATCGTCAGAAGATCGGCTTCGGTCAGGCCCGTGGTGTCCGAGCTGCACATGTAGCGCCAGACGGTTTGCGACTGCAGCGCAGCCTGCGAGCCGTCGGCGTAGCGTTCGACTATGGCGGCCTTTTCGGGCATCACGACGTGCAGGGCCTGCTGTGCCCCGGCCAGACCGGCGGTCAATGCCAGGCACCCGGCGAGGGTGTTTCTGATCTTCCGATTCATTCTTGAGACTCCCCTGATGGATCTGTGGCACAACGATTGGCCGCAGTACGTATGGATGACAAACTCACTCAACTCAACTCAACTCGACGACCAACCGGCGAACGCCGGGTGACGGCATGATCCGATACGCATCGAAATGGCGCACGGTTGACCGGTTCATTCTGCAACAACTTCAGACCGCTTTCCAGAGGCAAATTCAAAGGAGGATGTGTTTGCGTCCGCAAACCACCTCCGATCGCCTTCTGCTCGGAAACCGGCACCCAAAAATCAGGTGCGATCAGCACCCAAGATTGTAATTGGCGATCCAGGCGGTGAAGTCCGCAGGGGTGCAGAGGCTGTCGTCGTTCTGGTCACAGGCCGGGCTGGCGGAATTGAAGGCCGCGATCCAGGCGGTGAAGTCCGCGGGTGAGAGCATGCCGTCGCCGTTGGTGTCGGCTGTGCAGGGGCTGACCACCGAGCCACGGAACGTGACCGTGAGCATGACCGGTCCGCCCGCGCCGGGGAGATCCTCGTCGCTGACCTCGATCACCGCGACGGCCTCGAACGCACCAAGGGCCAGTGTGTCGAACTGGACCATAAAGTCGGCCGAGTTCCCGGGCACGATGCCGGCCTGGGCTGCCAGATCGCTCGCAAACGCCCCCGTGTCGCCTGTGATCATGACGCTGTCGATATCCAAGTTCGCCGAGAAGAGGTCTGGCGCGATGTTCCAGACGGAGAACGAAGCGGGCAAAGCGGGCTCGCCCAGGTCGATCGTGCCGAAGTCGACGGTGAGCGCTGAAACAGCAGAGCTCTCAGAGAACGAAGCAAGTGCGTGGTCAATCGCGATGCCGGTGATGGTAACGACGTCGTCGCCGTCGCCCGAGCCGAAGCCTGCGCCGCTGGTGGTCAGATCGGTGTTGTCCACCGTGACCGTGCCCCCGAATGGCCCGAACGCGGAGCCCGTGAAGGAGACCGAATGCGAGAGGCTCTGCGCGTTCCGGGCGGCGCCGAACTGGTACCGGCTGACCTGGGCGACTTCGCCGGTGGTGACGATGGAGTAGGTCGTGGGCGCCGCGCCGGATTTCTCAAGATCGAGCGAAAGTGCCGGGAATTCCGAGGGTTCTCCGATGCGCAGGCCAAGATCGATGGTTTGCGCCGAGGCCCCGTCGGTGGCAGTCTGCCCGGCGAGTTTGATCTGCGCATCGCTGGGCGCATCGCCAAAGAGCACCCAGACCCACTCGGGGCGATCGGCGAAAGCGTTGCGGTTCTGCTGCGCGTTGTACACGCGATCGTTGCGGTAGTTGTCGACGTCGCCCGGCATCTCGGCGATGTGCCAGTCAACGAACTGCTGCTGCACACCGAGCTGGGACATGATGAGGTACGGATAGCGGGTCTTCATATAGAAAGCCATACGCGCCATCCGGCCGCGGTAGTTAAAGCCGTACTGATTCGGATCGAATTGCCCCGGGAAGGTCCCGAACTGCTTGTTGCCCCGGGACGAATTGATGCTTGGGTTGCACGCGTGGAGCTGGTGGAGATCGGAATAGTCCGAGCCGCTATCGCCCACGCCAAGGCTCCTGGGCCAGGTGTGCTCGCGGTTCCAGCTGGCGCCGGAGTCCCAGCCCGATGGGATCGAGGCGCCGTTGTACACAAGGATGATGTTGGCGAGATTGTTCGGATCTTCCTCGATGTCCTGGAGAAGAAGAGACGCTTCGCCGTACGAACGGGTCAGCGCCGTGTTGAGCAGCGCGTTGAGCTGGGACTGGATCGTCACCGCGTCGGTGCCCGTGACGGAGTCGTAGTACCCCGGGGGCGGATCGCCCAGAGCCGTCGATGCCAGACCACAGGCCAGAAAAGCGAATACGGCTCGTCGATCCATTGGCATTCTCACTCCGTTTCCCCCGAGGGAGGGTACACCTGCACGGGCCGGGCGTGAATCTATTCTTGATGAGTCCCGCCCGAAATTGACGCTAGACCCCTCACACTTTCCAAGGGTTTCGACCTATAACTGAGCCCGTTGGGCTATACTCAAGGCCTTCTTTCTGAAACCGAACAGAACACTGCCCTCGGAAAGGACCGTGTTCCAAGCGTGGAGGTATCTGCTGTGAAAGCACGTCTCGTAGCACTCGTCGCATTGGGTGCGGTTATCACACTGGGGACCGGTTGCACAACGGTCTCGCGTGGTCTTGGCAAGATCACCGCCAACAAGTACGCCAAGCCCCGCAGCGGGACCGTCTGGGTGGTCGCGCCGCCTCAGCTTGAGCCCCCAGCTCTCGATAAGAAGACCGTCTACATCTCGTTCCGCAACATCAGCGACGCCTCGGAGATCAACCTGACGCAGGAACTCCGCCAGGCGGCAACCGATCAGGGCTGGACGGTCGTCAACGACCCGACCAACGCCACGTACCGCCTCCGCGCGAGCCTCCGATTCTTCGGCGAGGTCGAGCCCGAGTCGGGCGGCAAGAACGTCGCCAACAAAATGGGCTGGATCGCCGGCGCAGCGACCGGCGTCGGCACGGGCGTGCTCGTCGCCAACGCGACCGACAGCTGGGGCTACGGCGCCGCCGCCGGTGTCGGCGCGGGCGGTCTCGCAGGAGTTGGCATCGCCAACGCCTCCACGCCCCGCGAGTGGGCAGCCATCATCGATTTCGTGCTCGAAGAACACAGCGAAACGCCCGTTGAGTTCGAGAAGTTCACCGACAACAGCTCCAACGCCAGCACCGGCGCGGGCACCGGCAACGACCGCATGTCCGACGCGGGCGGCACACGCACGGGCAATTCCTCCAACGCCACCATCACCACACAGAGTGACTACTTCCCCCACGGGCTGAGGCTCTCCAGCTGGGCCAACCAGATGAACATGTCCGAGGAAGAGGCCCTCCCGCTCATCCAGGAACGCATCAGCAAGGTCGTGACTCAGATGCTGCCGCAGTAATCTGAATTTCTATCGATTCCGAAAGGGACCGCTCGCAAGGGCGGTCCCTTTCCGTTTTCCTGCTCCATTCTGCAGGGGCGCAACGTTTCTGTTAGGCTCCAGATCCCCCAATCTGACCCGAAGGAGGTTGAGCCATCGATTTCGAGAGCCTTCAGAAGCTGATCGCGGTGGCGCTCTACTGCGCCGTTCTCCTGTTCATCGGGTACCTCGCTTCCAAGCGGATGCGGGACATCCGCGACTACTTCGCCGGAGGCAAGAAGCTCGGCTTCATCAACGTCGCCTTCTCGGCGCGGGCCACCGGAGAATCCGCATGGCTGCTGATCGGGCTGACCGGCACCGGCTTTGCGCTGGGCGTGCAGGGCTTCTGGGTCGTGGTGGGCGAACTGCTGGGCGTGGGCGGGGCGTGGCTCCTGCTCGCCAAGCGTTTCAAGCGACTCTCTGACAAGTACGACTCCATCACCGTGCCCGATTATCTCGAGTCGCGCCTGCGCGACTCGGGGCACTGGCTCCGACTGATCGCAGCGGGCGCACTGGTCATCTTCGTCCCGATCTACGCGGGCTCGCAGGTCTTTGCGACGGGCAAGGCCTTCAACGCCTTTCTCGACTGGAATTACTTCCTCGGCGCCACGATCGGGTTCCTCGTGGTGCTCTTCTACATCACCAAGGGCGGCTTCCTGGCCGTCGTCTGGTCGGACGTCTTCCAGGGCTCGCTCATGCTCATCGGGCTGGTGCTGCTGCCCATCGTCGGGCTCCTCGAAGCCGGCGGCGTGACCAACGTCATCGATACGCTCCGTGTCAGCGACCCGAACCATCTCTCCATCACCGCTGGAGCCGGATGGACACCGATGACCATCGCAACCATCGTCGGGTTCGTTGCGATCGGAATCGGCTTCCTCGGCTCGCCCCAAGTCTTCGTGCGGTTCATCTCGCTGCGGAGCGAGAAGGAGATCAAGAAGGGGGCCGCGGTCGCGCTGGCGTGGACGCTCCTGGCCGACAGCGGCGCGGTGCTCGTGGGCGTGATCGGTCGATCCCTCTACACCATGTCCGAGATCGGGGGCGACAAGGACAACATCCTGCCTTTCATGTCGCAGACGCTCCTGCCGGCGTTCCTGGCGGGCATGTACATCGCGATGGTGCTCAGCGCCATCATGTCCACGATCGATTCTCTGCTGGTGGTCGCGTCGAGCGCCGCGGTGCGCGATTACTGGCAGAAGACCAGGCACCCGAACATGCCGGACGATCAGCTCGTCAAGCTCAGCCAGCGGCTGACGCTGATCCTTGCGCTCATCTCGTTTGGCATCGGCATGGGCATCCTCTGGTACAACGCGGACGAGGGCGTGTTCTGGATCATCATCTTCGGTTGGTCGGGCATCGCCGCCACGTTCTGCCCGGTGATCATCCTGAGCCTGTTCTGGTCGAAGCTGACCTCGCTTGGCGCCAAGCTGGGCATGGTCACTGGCTTTGCGTGCGTGCCGCTGTTGAAGTTCGTGGCCCCGGGGATCCTCACGGGCATCGGCTGGGAAGAGGGCACCGCCTACCTCGGCGCGCTCGATGTGCTCCTGCCCGCGTTCCTGATCGCAGGAACCGTCGCGGTCGTGACGAGCCTGCTCGACAAATCCGGGCAGGAACGGCTCGTCGGTGTGAGCGAAGATCTGGCCGATTCAAAGCGCCGCGACTGATCTCGATCAGCAGCCCGCGTTGTAGTTGGCGATCCACGCCGTAAAGTCGGCGGGGGTGCAGAGGCCGTCGTCGTTCTGGTCGCATTCCGGGGCCATTGCGTTGAAGGCGGCGATCCAGGCCGTGAAATCGGCGGGGCTCAGGATGCCGTCGTTGTTGGTGTCAGCGGGACAGCGGACGACCTCGAACTGCCTCATCATCTCGTGGTCCTCGTGCTCGAGAATGTGGCAGTGATACGAATACAAACCGGTGTAGTCCTCGAACCGCGCGATCACGCGGACCTTCTCCAGTGGAAGCACCTTGACCGTGTCCTTCCATCCAAGCTCGTTGGGATCCGGACCGACTGCCGGGCCGGTTTCAACGATGGAGCCATTGACAACTTCGATCGGTGTGCGATCGAGCACCTGGAAGAAGACGAGATGCATGTGCATCGGATGGACACCACCCGAGACGTTGACGAACTCCCAGATCTCCGTGGTGTTGAGGTAAGGCGTCTCGGTGACATCGTCCCAGTGCAGACCGTTGATCTTCCATACCGATCCGGCGCAGGGGTCCGAGTACCGATCGAGCACAAACTCGCGAGCGCGAGCGGCATCGATCTCGCTCAGAGGGTCAATCACGCTGAGTGTGCCCGGCGGGCTGTACGTCGGCCCGCTCTGGTTTGTCACGCGGAACTGCATGACCTCGGGCAGAACGCCCGCACCGGGTGTCCCCGGGAACGGCGCCGGCGCGCTGTTGACGAGCTCGATCGATTGGCCCTGATCGGCTGCGGTAAAGTGAACGAGAATATCGGCCCGCTCAGCACCGGCGAGCGTGATCTCGGTCAGTGTCTGGGGTGCGGTCAGCAGGCCACCGTCCACACCGATGAGCTGGAAAGCTCGTCCATCGCTGAAAGAGAGCGTGTAGGCTCGCGAATTGGCACCGCTGATGATACGGAAACGGTACGTGGCCTGCTTGACATCGAGATAAGGTGTGACGATGCCGTTGACAACATTGTAATCGCCGAAGAATTGCTGCCCCCAGCTCTCCGGGTACTTCAGCGAACCATCCGCATTGAACGAGCGGTCCTGGATGACCAGCGGCACCTCGAACTCCCCCGCAGGGAGCCCGAGCGCATCCTCTTCGCTGTCGCGGATAATGTAACCCGCGGCGAGCCCCATCATGACGTTGAGCCGAGTGATACCCAGGGCGTGGTCGTGGTACCAGCTCAATCCGGCACGCTGATTGTTCGGATATATGTATGTGGCGCTCTGCCCGGGGAGGAATGTGTCTTCCGGGTAACCATCGAATTCCGCGGGGACGTGCCCGCCGTGGAGATGGACCACTGTCTTTGGCAGGTCCTGCGCGCCGTGCGGGCATGGATCGACTGGGAAGTAATGGTCCGATCGCGGGTTGCCCTGCTCGTCGCGCAGATCATTGATCCAGTTGACTGTCACGGGCATATCACGTCTGGCGAGAATCGTCGGTCCGGGCCATGTGCCGTTGTACGTCCATAGGGTTGTGGGAGGCAGGTCCCGGTGCACATTCTGGGTTGTCTGCACCATGGAGATGTCATATGTCGCCACACCCCCGACGGTCCCGGTCGTCGGGGTCGCGACAGGCGGGATGACCAGAGCGTCGACGAATGGCTCGAGGATCACAGGGCAGGTCACGTCAACGCAGTCGGAATTGTCACCCTGAAAGACGCCGCCCTGAGCGATGCAATTTGCCTCTGTGTCTGTCACGCAAGCTCCGCTTGGTAGACAGCATGCCCCGGTGGGGTCGGGACAGCTTGTCCCATCGCCAAGGTACGTGCCGCCCGCAGCGAGACAGTTGCCCTGGGTGTCCACCACGCACGATCCATTCGGAAGGTTGCACGCACCGGTAGAAGCGGGCGGCGTGAAATTCACGATCAAACGCGGGCGTTGATTGATTTCGGGATTGCTTCGGCTGGCGAATCGCGTCGCGGTCCTTGGTGTAGATTCGTTTCCGATGAGAACCCATCCGTGGTTCATGGAGGGTATGTCGAGCCAGAGCTGCACATCGCTGGCCATCATCAGCGATGTCCACGAGTAATACTGGCCGTCGCTCCCGACGGGAGTCACGGCGCTGGGAATGGCCGCAAAGTCACCGCCCGGCACACTCCATGCGGGTGATGCAGACGGGTTGGCGAGGTTGTAATAGGTATACAGCCATGTGGAATCGCCCTCAAGAGCGGCGACGCCGCCCCCTTCTTCGGCCTCAGGATTTGAAGGGCCCTCGTTCCATGGTGTTGTCACCAAGTGCAGATAGGTGTTGTCGGTGCCCTGCTTCGATCGGTTCATGTACAGCGTGAGCGTGACCGAGTTGATCGTGGAGCCTGCCGGGATGGTGCTCAGATCAAATGCGAGTAGACCGCGCCGGATCGGATCACCGTTGACTCTGCCGCAGAAGAACTGCTCACCCGATCCGTTGGCAATATCCGGCGACTCAGAATAAATGGTGGCATCAGAGACCGCGACAAGGGTCGTCTGATCTCCTCGCGCCGCTCCACTCAGCCCGACGGCCAAAAGTGCCCAGAAGATCGACCTTTTCAGGATCCCTTGCATGGCTGAGCCCTCCGCTGGGGTGTCGATCCGCGCGGGCCTCTCATGGGCGGAAGCGCGGCTTGAACTGACTTTATTATATCTACATATCGATATATAGGCAACAACGTTCCTACTCGCATCTCGAATGGTCGCCACTGCCGAAACACGTACGAATTTTGTTAGGTATTGGTGAGGTAACCTGGCTCGCAGAGAGACGACCGCCCGCGTTCTTGGTCGCCGGCGCGGTGGCGGTGGTCACGAGCCTGCTCGACCAACCGGACCAGACGAGGCTCGTCGGCGTGCGCGAAGAACTGGACGAGGCCAAGCGCCGCGACTGATCGCGATCAGCAGCCCGCGTTGTAGTTGGCGATCCACGCCGTAAAGTCGGCGGGGGTGCAAAGACCATCAGAGTTCTGGTCGCACTCCGGCGCACCCGCGTTGAACGCGGCGATCCAGGCGGTGAAGTCCGCCGGGCTGAGCGTGCCGTCGTGGTTGGTGTCGGCCAGGCATGGCAGAATCGCCGAAGCGAGCAAGGCGATGCTGTCGTCGCTCGTGTCTATCTCTGGCAAGCCGGCGTCGTACACCGCGAGCGAGATCTCGATGATATCGTCCGGGCTGAGCGCGCCGACAGGCACACCAAAGCCGGTCACGCGGAACGGGATGCACTCCTGCTGGCACATGCACACAGGGCCGGGCGAGACGCTTGGCGGTGTGCAGATATTGATGTCAAACCCCAAGCAAGTTGAGCAGAAGAGGGCGCAATCAAAGAGCGGCGGGTTGCCGCTGACCGGTAGGCCGTAACCAAAAACAACTTTCTGAGTCGTCCCGGGATCGCCGCATCCCCCACCGGAGCCCCCACCACCAACGTACTCCCCGTTGACCCAGATCGAGATCGCGCAACTCAGATCGAGGCTCACGTCGGGGCTGAGTTCGGCGCCGTAATGCACAAAACCCGTGATCATGAATGGCCGATCAGGCGCCGGTTCTGGGTTGATTTCGAGTCGCACATCGGCCACATCGAGCGATCGGTTGTAAACCTGCGCCTGAGTACACGTCACGGCACCCATCGCGACCAGAGCCGCTGCGCACAATACGACGCAATGAACACCACGCTTTGCCATGAATAGAACTCCAGTTGACTTCCACCTGAACTGCACAACCCAAATCCATTCTCCCAATTCCTGGGGCGGGCCGCAATGGCCAGGTTTATCCCAAATGTGAATGCCCCAAAGAAAACGAACCCGGCTCCAGGCCGGGTTCGCAGTGTGATCCAATTCGAGGGTGTTATTCAGCCCTTCCAGGTGCTCTTGAAGGCCTTGAGCGCCTTCTCCAGCTTCCCGGTCAGCTCGTCGTCCAGTGCCTTCTTCTCGGCGATCTCGGCGTGCACGTCGCGGGCCGTCGTCTGGAAGTAATCCAGCATCGCCTTCTCGAACGCGGCGACCTTCTTCAGGGCAACGTCGTCGAGGAAACCCTTCGTGCCTGCGTAGATCGAGATGACCTGGTCCGTCACGGTCTGGGGCACGTACTGGGGCTGCTTGAGCAGCTCGACCATGCGGGCACCGCGGTCGAGCTGGGCCTGCGTGGCCTTGTCGAGGTCGGTTCCCAGCTGTGCGAACGCCTCGAGCTCGCGGAACGCGGCAAGATCGAGTCGCAACGAACCCGCGATCTTCTTCATCGCCTTGATCTGAGCGTTGCCGCCCACGCGGGACACCGAGATACCGACGTTGATCGCGGGACGCACACCCGAGAAGAAGAGCTCGGGCTCGAGGTAGATCTGGCCGTCGGTGATCGAGATCACGTTGGTCGGGATGTACGCGGAGACGTCGCCTTCCTGCGTCTCGATGACGGGCAGCGCGGTCAGCGAGCCGCCGCCGTTCTCCTTGGAGAGCTTCGTGGCGCGCTCGAGCAGTCGGCTGTGGAGATAGAACACGTCGCCGGGGTAGGCCTCACGACCCGGGGGGCGACGCAGCAGGAGCGAGAGCTGGCGGTACGCCACCGCCTGCTTGGAAAGGTCGTCATAGACGAGCAGCGCGTGCTTGGGCATGGGCTTGCCGTCGGAGAGCTTCTGCCCCGGCTGCTTGCCCGTCCACATGAAGTACTCGCCCATCGCGCAGCCGGAGTAGGGCGCGACGTACTGCATCGGGGCGGGGTCGGAGCTGCCCGCGACGACGACGATGGTGTAGTCCATCGCCCCCTGCTCCTTGAGCGTCTGCACCACGCCTGCGACGGTCGATTCCTTCTGGCCGACCGCGACATAGATGCAGACCACGGCCTCGTCCGTGCCCCAGTACTGCTTCTGATTGATGATCGCATCGACCGCGACCGCGGTCTTGCCCGTCTTGCGGTCGCCGATGATCAGCTCACGCTGGCCGCGACCGATCGGGATCATCGCGTCGATGGCCTTGACACCGGTCTGCAGGGGCTCGGTCACCGGCTGACGCTCGGCGATGCCCGGGGCGATGATGTCAACGAGTCGGCTCTCGCTCGCGTTGATCGCGGCGCCGCCGTCGACCGGGCGCCCGAGCGGGTCAACGACGCGTCCGAGCATCACCTCACCGACGGGCACCTGCAGCAGGCGTCCGGTGCTCTTGACGATGTCGCCTTCCTTCACGCGGAGCGGGTCGCCGTAGATCACGGTACCGACGGTGTCGGTCTCGAGGTTCATGACCTGGCCCATGACGGTGCCTTCGTCGGTCTGGAACTCGACGAGCTCGCCCGCCATCGCGTTGGCGAGGCCGTAGACACGCGCGATACCGTCGCCGATCTCGACGACGCGTCCGACTTCGGAGACCTCGAGGTCTGCCGAGTACTTCGAGATTTCCTGCTTGATGATGCTGGCGATTTCGTCGGTCTTGATCTTCACGCGAGGGCTCCGCTGAGTCGTCTTGTGGGAGGGGCCGGAAAAGCCCAAGCCTGGGGTCTGGACCCCGGGTCGGGCAAGGACGGAAACATAGGACCGCCGCCGGGCAAAGGCCACAGGGGAGGGGTTTGTCAGGTTTCGAATTCGTTCGTGCATTGAGCCCGAAGAACCGCTCTGTTGATGGGTTCTGACTCGATGAACGAAACCGGCCCCGCAGCAACGACATGCTGGGGGCCGGTCTTGGGCATTCTTGTGAATTGAGCCTTACGGCGTGCAAGCATTGTAATTCGCGATCCAGGCCGCGAAGTCCGCGGGGGTCACGACGCCGTCGCAGTTCTGGTCCGCTGCGGGCAGGCCCGCGTTGAAGGCCGCGATCCAGGCCGCAAAGTCCGCGGGGGTCACAGCGCCGTCGCCGTTGACGTCGGCAAGGTCGCACGGATCGCAGGGGGGGATCACCTCAGCGCAGATCTCGAGCGCGTCCAGGTTGGCAAAGTTCTGATCGCCAAAGGAGAGGTCCGCGATGCCGACCTGCGAGCCGAAGAGGTAGATCGCAAACGCGCCGGAGAAGTCAGTGAAGAAGATCGTCGACCCGTCGACCGGGAAGCCGGCAGCGCGGAGCGCCACGAGCGAGGCCGAGCGTTCGCTGAGCGAGAAGATCGCGTAGTCACGCCCGGGCTCGGCTTGCGCGCCGTTGGCCGAATCGACTTCGCCAAAGTCCCACACGACGAGCCCATCCACATCGTCCTTCTGCGACTGAAGCTCCGGGTTGGGCGTGACGCCCAGGATGTCAAGCCCCATCGAGACCGCCGGCGCCCAGGGCGGCAGGACGCCCGTGCCCGTGCCCTTTGGGATCGCAAAGAGATCCGCGGCGCTGAACCCGAATGCGGCCGCTTCGCCGGGCGGGATGCTGAAGAAGCTGTCGATGTCGTTCGTCCCGTCGCCGTCGGCGTCCATCACCGGTGCCGGCAGCACGTTGTAGGCGTCGACGTTGTCGTGCCGACCGGGGACGATCATCGGCGCGGGCAGGCCCGGCCCGATGAAAGCGCCCGGACCAAGGCCCGCGGTCAGGTGCAGCATGCTCTCGTCGACCTCAAGCATGTGCATGCCCGGCGCAAGCACCGCGGTGGGCAGGACACCCGCAAACGGACCCGCCCCGAGCGTCCCGACGAAGAACCCGGGGTTGCGGTAGAGACGCTCCGAGATGTAGATGTCACCGGGCTGCTGGTTCGATCCGAACTCGATAGACAAAGGCGTGCCGGGCAGACCCGTCGTCGCGCGGTCCACGCTGAATCGCATGTTCATCTCGGGCGAGACCTCGGGGTAGTAGATCTCGTGGTCCTGGCTGACCGCGTCCAGGTACGACCCCGCTGGAGAAGCCATATCCAGGACCGGCTCAGTCGGGATCGCGGCAACTACGGTCAGCAGATCGCCGTCCGTGTACGTGATGCCCGAAACCGTGATCAGCGTCGGCGAAGGACCGATCCGACCGGCAGGCACCGGGGGAAGGAAGAGCCCGAACGGATCCTCGGCGCTGAACAGACCCGGGTAGAACGCCGAGGTCAGCGGCATCGAAGGGTTGTCGTCCAGGCTGAAGGTCTGCGCCGAAGCGCCCGATGCGGCAAGGAGTGCCAGTGCTGTCATTGCGTGCTTTCTCATGATCCACCACCTTTGCTGGAGGGCCGGTTCGGCCCGTGTTTCTCGTGTTCCTGGGCCCAAGTGGCCCGGTCGAAGAAACATCCGCAATAGCGGTTCGGATCACGACACGTCAGGATCGTGGGTGAAAGGCGTGCGAATCAGCAGCCCGCGTTGTAGTTGGCGATCCACGCCGAGAAATCCGCAGGCGTGCAGCTGCCATCGGCATTCTGATCGCACTCCGGCGCCCCCGCGTTGAAAGCAGCAATCCACGCCGTAAAGTCGGCCGGGCTGAGCGCACCGTCGCGGTTGGTGTCCGCCAGGCAGACCTCGACACGCTGGGCGATCGGTGTCGAAATCGATATCGCGCCGGCAGAATCCGAAACATTCAGGCGGACCGTTCGAGCCCCGGGTTCGAAAGCAACCGTGTGCACCTTGCTCGGGACAGCAGCCGTATCCGGGCTGGTATCGCCATCGAGATCCCAGCTGAAGAGATTGGGATCTCGCCCTGTATCCGTTGTACCCGTTGCGTCGAGGGTGACAACCTCGCCCGCATCGGACCAGGATCTTTGAACTTTGAAGAAGGGCTTGGGCGCCGTGTTCCCACCAGAGGATACCGTCAATTCCTGACTGACTTCTCTGCGGTTCCCCGCCGTGTCGTACACGGTCACCATGAAGCTCTGCGATTGCCCGGGCTCATAGAACGGCGTGCGGAACGTAAAGACCCCCACTTCGCCCGTCAGCACGCGCTCGTCGATGGTGTCGCCGTTGCGTCGGAGCAGCGCGAGCGCCAGCCCACATGGATCGGTCGCAGTCACGAGCATTTCGACAAGCCCGTCGACCGGTGAAACAGTCCCAGATGTATGGATCGTGACCGCCGGGGGTGTGTTGTCGCAATCGCCTCCCAACGACCCAAGCGGCGCCGATTCAAGAACGACAGGGCAATCCACACCGAGCACATCGCTCCGCTGTGTCGCACTGAGTGTGCGCTCCGGGATCTCGCTGCACGCAGCCCGAACCGCCCGCGGTTTCTTGTCCACAACACGAGAGGCGCCGGGGGGCTTGAGATATCGGTTGACACTCAGGGCGAGCGCAGAGGAAAAGCTCAGTCTCGAATCGTCCTGCGGGTAGCTGTCGCGCAGCAGGGTGCCCCGGATGCCCCGAAGGCCATTGGCCATGACGTTGCCGTGGAAGTTGGAATCGTTCCGCAGGTCATGCGCCAGCCCGAGCGCGTGACCGAGCTCGTGCGCCGTCGCCCCGATGAAAACCGAAGCAAGCTGACTCCTGGTCGAGCCTTCGAACCAGGGGTACGAGACATCCTGCACGAGCGGGAACGGTCCGATCTCGGGGACAATCTCGCCCGCGTAGGGCGTATCGTCTGTCAGCGCATCGGGGTACGAGAGCCAGAGCCGTGTCGTATCCATGAGCGCCACACCGGGCGTTTCGCCGCTGGATGTCCCGAATCCGCCCCCGAGCGCCACGCCGCCGATGATCGAACCGTCGGGCTGCTGCTCGTGCGCCTCGGGGAAAAGCACCCAGACCTCCCCTGCGGACCACAGCGCCACGCCGGCCGCGGCGACCGCGGTATTCGTTCGCCCCCAGATGTCTCCTCGCAAGTACGCATCCGTCACGTCCACGTTGATCACGTGGATGACAGGCGTCACGCCGTCGGGCTCGGTCTCGTAGCGGAGCCCGCGCGGGCCAAAGCCGTTGCGGTCCATCTGCTCGCTGAGCCAGGCATCCATCAGCAGGACAATCGCTTGCAGCTTCTCGACGCCGCCCGCCTGAGGTGTCCGGTTCGACGGGATGACGTACGCAAAGTGAACGGTCTCATCACCCACTCGCCCCGGAGTGAAGCTCTCGCAACGCACACCAATGGGCTGCAGAGTAAGAGTCAATGCAACGACGAACGAGATCGACCTGAGCATACAAACTCCCTGTCACACCGGGATTCAATGTAACAGAGGCCAGCCTGATTCCAAAGCGATATGACTCTCTTCTCTATGGATGACCCGGGCTCAGGGCGTCCCCGCACCCTCGACCGGCCGGATCGACAGACGCACGATCGTGCTGGGCGCCTCGAACATCAGCGGCGTGGGCAGGTCGCTGAAGGTCGCCTCCTTCTGCGTGATCCGCGCGTCGCGGTCGTCCAGCGTCAGCACCACCGTCGCAAAGATCGTCAGCTGGCCCGAGCGGATCCGCTCGATCAGATCGCTGGGCCCGGTCACGGTCACGCTCTCCAGCAGGTGGTCTTCGGGATCGACCTCCACGATCCAGCGCTCAGACTCGAACGCCGGGCGACGGATCTGCACGGGCACGTTGGCCAGCGTGATCGAATCCTGCCGGCTGTCGAGCGTCACCGTCACGCTCACCCGGTCGGGCTCGACACGGACGAACGGGTGCGTCGCAAGGTCGCCCGGCAGCTCGAGGGGCACGTCATCGACGACGTTGCGCCGACCGACCTCGAGATTGGCGATCTGCTCGGGCTTGAGCCTCGCGGTCAGGGCCTGCACACCCGCGAACTGGTCCGACAGGAGCGATGGCACACGCACACGCACTCGCCGGGGATCCGCCACGGGCGACGAGGCCGAAGCCACGTCAGGCACGTCGACCCGCACGTCGAGGTCCTTCCACGTCACGCGGTCGATCATCACGCCGACATTCTGCGGCTCGATCGAGACCAGCGTCACACCCGAGCCCTCGAACACCCGACCCTGGCGGAACACCTCGCCCAGATCCAGCACGTGACGCCCCGCCTCGATCGGGATCCCCGCATCGCCCGGCTTGAATATCAGCGCCTCGCGCAGGCGGTCGCGCAGGTCCGAAACCTCGGACGTCGAGCCCTCAAGCGCCACCAGCACGCGCCCGTTCCACTCACCCGAAACCAAGGGCAGCATGACCAGCCCCGAGTCGCCATCGATCAGGCGGACAGACACCTCCATGCGCTCGCGGCTGACGCTCTCGCCCTCGGCAACAATCCAGATCAGCACGCTGACCAGCGAGACCACGATCATCATCCGCAGGATCGCCAGCGCTCCGAGTTTCGTTGTGTCGGGGGTCACGACCGATCCTCCTCGCCAGCGGGCGCAGCGCCCGACCGCTCACTCGCGGTCTGCTCGTCCGGATCGTCAGCGATTGTGCCCTTGAGCGTCTCGGATTGCACCGCCTCGTCCTCGGCTGACACGTCCTCCGAGAGGCCCGGGTTGCGCTCGAGCCTCGCGCGGAGCTGCGCCTTGAATGCGCTCGCCGGGAAGCCCGGGCTCAGCTTGCCCCGCTCAGCGAGCCGGACAAGCCCGGTTTCTTCGCTGACGATGATCACCAGCGCATCGCATTCCTTCGTGATGCCCACAGCCGCTCGATGGCGCGAGCCCAGACTCGGGTCGGGCATGTCTTCCGGGTCTGCCAGGGGCAGCTGGACGCCCGCTGCGTGGATCACTCTTCCCCGCACGATCACCGCAAGGTCGTGCAGAGCCGTGCCCGGATGGAAGATCGTCTGCAGCAGCCGCGAGCTCAGCTCCGCCTTGAGCAGCGTGCCGCCCTCGGTCAGGCCCTCGAGCTGCACCTGGCGCTCCAGCACAATGATCGCGCCGAACTTGGCCTTGGACAGATAGCCGCAAGCCTCGGACATCTGGTCCACGATGGTGCCGATGTCCTTTGGCGACTGCCTGAAGAAGGGCGACTCGCCCAGACGGATCACCGCCCGACGAAGCTCCGGCTGGAAAATCACCACCATCGCGATCGCCACCACACCCAGCAAGCGGTCGTACAGAAACGCCAGCCGACCGAAGGAATCGCCCGAAAGGATGCGGGCGATCAGGGTCACGACGATAAACAGGACCAGGATGCCCTTAAGCGCCCCCGCGGCCCGTGTGCCCTGCACAAACCGGAAAACGAAGTACACCACCATCCAGATGATGGCTATCTCAATCAGGACCTCCCACCACGGGTAGGTTCCAATCCGTTCAAACAAGCCCGAGATCCGACCAAGAAAGTCCATACAGAGAGTCTACGTTCCCGGGCGATCCCACGCGGGCAGCGTCGCGACTGCCAACAATACCTCATGGCCAAGATCAGACGCTACGAGCCCACCCCAAACCCAGATGCGCTCAAGTGCCTGCTCGACACGACCATCAGCGATCGCCCATGCTCATTCATCGGGGCCGCCCAGGCCAAGGACCACCCGCTGGTCGCCCCGATGTTCGCCCGCGCTCGCCTGAGGGCGGTCCTCATCAACACCGACTGGATCACCATCAACAAAGAGCCCGATGCCGACTGGAAAGAGATCAAGCCGATCGTCGAAGCGATCCTCGCAGAGCTCGCCTGAGACCGACGCCGTGCGCGACGCCCGGCTTGTGCGCGATCTCTGTCGATGGTTCGCACGGTCCGCCCGCGACCTGCCCTGGCGACAGGCGGACGTCTCGGGCAACCGTGACCCCTACCGCTCCCTCGTCAGCGAGTTCATGCTCCAGCAGACGCAGGTCTCGCGCGTGCTCGAAAAGTTCGACCCGTTCATGGCCCGCTTCCCGACCCTCGAAGCCCTGGCCAGCGCCGAGGAGGACGAAGTCCTAACCATGTGGTCCGGGCTGGGGTACTACCGACGCGCGCGGAGCCTGCACCACTGCGCCCAGGAAGCCGTCGCCCGCTTCGGCAAACTCCCCACGGGCGTGGACGAGCTCATGACGCTCAAGGGCATCGGGCGATACACCGCAGGCGCGATCGCCTCGATCGTTCACAACGAGCCCGCCCCCATCGTCGACGGCAACGTCGAACGCGTCCTCCTCCGCATCGAGGGCCAGCCCCTCCGCGCTGGCGAACCCGCGACGCGCGACTGGTGCTGGCAGCGCGCCGAGGAACTCGTTGAAACGGCACACACATCGCGCGCCAAGGGGGTGAGCCCCGCCGCGTTCAACGAGGCGCTCATGGAACTCGGGGCGCTCGTCTGCTCACCCAAATCACCGAGCTGCCAGGCCTGCCCGCTCCGATCCGATTGCAAGGCCTGCCAGGAAGGGAATCAGAACGAGATCCCGTCACCCAAGGCCCGCAAGGCCAAAAAACCCCTCTACATGGCCTGCGCGATCGTGGAAAGCCCAGAAAGCCATCTGCTGATTTCACAACGCCCAAAGAGCGGCCTCTGGGGCGGATTGTGGGAGGTTCCGGGGCTCGAATCGGACGAACCCGTCTCAATGCAGGCCCTCGCGGAGCGATTGGGTGTTGCAACAAGCGACATCATCCGCGACAATGCCTTTGTCTTCGAGACCACACACCGATCCGTACGGGTCGAGGTCTTCCGCGCATCCGGGACCGTCAGCGTGCCCAACACGCGGTGGATCGCGCAGGACGAGCTGGAATCACTGGCGATGGGCTCGCTGCAGAGCAAAGTCATCGCGAGCGTCAGAACAAGGGCCAAGCAGACATGACAACCTCCCGCAGCGATCGCGCCTTCACACTCATCGAGCTGCTCGTCGTCATTGCGATCATCGCGCTGCTCATCGGCATCCTCCTGCCCGCGCTGGCCAAAGCCCGTGACGCGGCGCAACGCACCGTGTGCCAGTCCCGCCAGCGAGACATCGGCTACGCGCTCTTTTTCTACTCTGAGGACTGGAAAGAATTCATCCCGCGCGAGGCTGGAACGAACGAACGGAGTCCCAATCCAAACGGCACCTGGGATCCTGCCTGGCCGTTCGTGCTCAGACCGTTCCTCGACGACCGTGCTTCTCTTGAAGGCTCTACCGGTGGGATGGATGGCGTCATCGACCCAGAACTGGGCAACGATTCACGCGGCGACCGATTCGCTGCCGGCGAGTATTACCGCTGCCCAAGCCGACGTCTGAACGATGGACACAACGTGCACTACGTCAACAACGGCTTTGGGTTTCTGAGGCCTGTCAATGGCAACGACCCGCAGATCTCTCCCCAGCGGAAGAACGCATCGAGGCTCTCTCGCACGCTCTACCCGGCAAGCACGCTCTACCTGACAGACTTTGCAGACGACGAAACCCGCATCCAGACCCGGGACTGGTATCGAAGGGGTAACTTCACGAGTGACGTCGCGATCTACTACGACGCGTTCCAGGAGTCGCATCTTGTTCGACAAGACCGGGGCGGCGCGATCGCAAAGTTCCGCCTCCAGCCCGATCGCCACGGCAACGGCGCCAACGCGCTCTATCTCGATGGACACGTCAAACTCGTAAACGAACAGATGCTCGTCGACCCGAAGACCTGGAACGACTACGACTACATCCGTCCGACACAGTGATGCTCAATCGTAAGGCGTGCTCGGCGGCGTACCGGGAGGCATGTGCGCCTCGATCCGGCGCATGATCGTCAGGTTCCCCGACTGATCAGCGACGCCCACGCGCACGCCCATCATCGTCGAGCCCGAGCCGATGGCCTTGGCGTACAGACGCACCGAGTCGCCCTGCTCGCCCCAGCGCCCCTCGAGTTCGCCCGAGCCGGGCTTGCGCGTCTCGCTGGTGATCTCGATCCCCAGTTCCTCAAAGGCCGACTTGGCAGACAGCCAGGCCGTATCCATCGGCACCGCGAACGTCCGGCGCTCGCGACCCTCGGTATACGCCACTCCACCCGCGGCTCCGACCGCACCCGCCGCGACGACAAAGCAGCCCCCGGCCCCAAAGAGCGACGCGGACAGCACCACAGCGGCTAACGATCGACGATTCAAAGCGTGCATCGGATTTCCTCCAGTGACACCATCGTCAAGACTCGTCGTTCCCCTGCAAACGGGCCACCACGGACAGATCCTCAAGGGTTGACGTGTCCTGATTGACCTCAAGCTCCCCCGCCGCGATCGAACGAAGGAGCCTGCGCATGATCTTGCCCGACCTTGTTTTGGGCAAAGCATCGGTGAATCGGATCATGTCAGGCTTGGCGATCGCCCCGATCTGGCTCGCAACATGCCTGCAGAGCTGCTCGCGCAACCCGTCGCTCGCCTCGAAACCGGACGCGAGCGTACAGAATGCGGCGATGCCCGTGCCCTTGATTTCGTGGGGCATGCCAACGACCGCCGCCTCGACGACCGCCTCGTGGGCCACCAGCGCGCTCTCAACCTCCATCGTCCCGAGGCGATGCCCCGAGACGTTGATGACGTCGTCGATGCGCCCCATGATCCAGAAGTAGCCGTGCTCATCGCGCCGGGCGCCGTCTCCAGCGGTGTACACCGGCTTGCCGTCGATCTTGACGGTGCTCCAGTAGGTCTCGATGAACCGCTGACGGTCGCCGTAGACACCGCGGAGCATCCCGGGCCAGGGCTTTCGCACCACCAGCAGCCCGCCCTCGTTGGCGCCGACCTCTCTGCCATCGAGCGTCACCACCGCCGCGTCCACGCCAAAGAAGGGCAGCGTGCACGAGCCGGGCTTGGTCGGAGTCGCGCCGGGCAGAGGCGTGATCATGTGCCCGCCCGTCTCCGTCTGCCAGTAGGTGTCGACGATGGGGCACTCTCCGCCCCCGACGACGCTGTGATACCACATCCACGCCTCGGGGTTGATCGGCTCGCCCACGGTGCCCAGCAGCTGCAGGCTCGAGAGGTCGTGCCTGGTCACGTGATCGTCGCCCCATTTCATGAACGCGCGGATCGCGGTCGGGGCCGTGTAGAACTGCGTCACGCCGTGACGCTCGACGATGTCCCAGAAGCGGTCGCTCTCCGGGAAATTCGGCGCCCCCTCGTACATGAGCGTGGGCACGCGGTTGGGCATGATGCCGTAGATGATGTATGAATGCCCTGTGATCCAGCCGACGTCCGCGGTGCACCAGTAGAGCTGCCCCTGATCGGGCACGAGGTTGAACGTGTACTTCGCGGTCGTTGCGGTAAAGACCATGTACCCGCCCACGGTGTGCTTGATCCCCTTGGGCTTGCCCGTCGAGCCGGAGGTGTACAGCAGGAACGCCATCTCCTCCGAATCCAGCGGGACACAGTCGCAGGTGTCCTCGACCTCGTGCACGAGATCGTGCCACCAGTAGTCTCGTTCCTCGTGCCACTCGATCCCGTTCTTGCAGCGCTGGCGGACAACGACCGCCGCGACCTTCCTTTTGGCCTGCCTGAGAATCTCGATCGCCGCGTCGACGTTCTCTTTCAGCGGCACAACATTCCCGCGCCGCCACGCTCCGTCGCACGTCACGATCACCTTGCTCTTGGCGTCCTCGACACGGTCTGCGATGGCCTTGGCGCTGAAACCCCCGAAAATCACGCTGTGGGCCGCCCCGATCCGGGCACACGCAAGGACCGCGATCGTCAGCTCCGGGATCATGCCCATGTAGATGGTGACCACGTCGCCCCGGTGCACGCCGAGGCCGCGCAGGACGTTGGCGAACCGGGCGATCTCTTTCTGCAGCTGCGCGTAGGTGTACCGCTTGACCTCAGGGCCGTCCTCGCCAACGGGCTCGCCCTCCCAGACCAGCCCGATCTCATCCCCGAATCCGTCCCTGACGTGCCTGTCGACGCAGTTGTAACAGAGGTTGGTCTGCCCGCCGACGAACCACTTGGCGTCGGGCACATCGAACGTGACCACCTGCCTCCATTTGTGGAACCAGTGGAAGCCTTCGGCGATGCCGCCCCAGTAGGCCCTTGGATCGTCGATCGATTGCCTGAAGATCCGCCTGTACTCGTCGAGCGAATCGATCAGCCACGCCGCCCCGCGCGCTGTTGGCGGCTCAAACATGCGGGTTTCCTGCAGGATCGATTCGATGTTGCCGGCCTGATCGCTCACCGCGCTGCTCCTCTGCACACGCCCGGTCCCAGCCGAGCACGAGCAGTATAAAGCAAACCCGGAGGGACAACCCGATCTCCGGCCAGGGCCGGCGCACACCATCACAACGAATAAAACCGGCCCCGAGACTCGGGGCGGGCAGCGCCATCAATCAAGGTTGACATCGGATCAGTGCTCCGCGGTCACGCGCAGGACCTCGGCGACCGTGGTTGTGCCCTCGGCGACCTTGTTCATCCCGTCCTGGCGCAGGCTCACCATGCCCCTCTGCAGACACAGGTGCCTGAACTCGGCGACGTTCGGGTTGCGTGCGATCACGTCCCGCATCTGGTCGTCCACCGTCAGCAGCTCGTAGATGCCCACGCGCCCCGAGTACCCGATCTGCCGGCACTTGTCGCAGCCCTTGGGCTGGAAGATCTGCTTGCCGATCACGCCCGAGAGCTCCAGGAACTCGACCTGCTCCGGGGGCGGGTCGCGCAGCTCCTTGCAGTGCACGCAGAGCTTGCGCACGAGGCGCTGCGCGAGCACCGCGTTGACCGCTGCGCCCACGAGAAAGGGCTCCAGCCCGATGTTGACCAGGCGCGTCAGCGAGCTGGGCGCGTCGTTCGTATGCAATGTCGAGAGCACAAGGTGACCCGTCAGGGCCGCCTGGATCGCGATGTGCGCCGTCTCGTGGTCGCGGATCTCACCGACCATGATCACGTCCGGGTCCTGACGCAGCATCGCCCGGAGGACCTTGGAAAAGGTCATCCCGATCTTCTCGTGCGTCTGCGTCTGCGTGATGCCGTCGAGGTGGTACTCGATCGGATCCTCGCACGTGGTGATATTCAGCTTGTTCTTGTCGAGCTGGCGGATGGACGAGTACAGCGTCGTCGTCTTACCCGAGCCGGTCGGGCCCGTGACGAGCACGATCCCGTGCGCCTGCTTGACCTGGTTCCGCCAGATCTCGAGCGTCGACTCCTCGAACCCGAGGTCCTCGAGCTTCACGTTGATCGATTTGGTATCGAGGATACGCATCACGATCTTCTCGCCGACCGCCGAGGGCAGCGTCGAGACACGCAGGTCGAGCTTGCGCCCCTGCACCGTGCACCGGATGCGCCCGTCCTGCGGGATGCGGCGCTCGGAGATGTCCAGGTTGCCCATGATCTTGATGCGGCTGGTGATCGCAGCCGCCATCGACGCGGGCGGGTTCATCGCCTCAAACAGCACGCCGTCGACGCGGAGCCGCACCTTGAGCTTTTTCTCCTGCGGCTCGATGTGGATATCGCTGGCGCCCTCGCGGACCGCGGTCTGGATGATGTAGTTCACGTAGCGGATGACCGGGCTCTCGCCCGCCTGCTGCTCGAGGTCCACCGTCTGCTCGGAGGCCTTCTCGATCTCGACGTCCATCTCGTCGACGTCCTCGAGGATGTCGTTGAGATCGACCTCGTGGTCGTGCTTCTCCTGCTCGCCCGCGCCCGCGATCTCAAGAGCCGCCTTGATGTCGTGCTGCGTCGTCAGCACAAGCTTGGGCGTCGAGCACCCAAGCCGCTGGCGGATCTCGTCCAGATCGAACGCCGCGTCGGGACGCGTCGCCGCGATCACCACACGCGAGCCTTCCATCCGCAGCGGCAGCACATGGTGCTCGTTGCAGTACGAAACGGTCAGACGCTGGAGCATCTTCCCGTCGAACCCGCCGTCGAAACCTTTGTCCAGATCCACGCGCTCAAAGCCGAGCCCCTGGTGCTCAGCGACCGCGGCCTGAACGCTCGCCTCGTCCACGCCCTGCTCGATCAGGATCTCACCGAGCGTCTTGCCCGGTGTCTGGCTCATCACCTTCTGGGCCGCAAGGATCATCTCCTTGCTCGCCGTCCCGCGCTCGGCCAGCACATCACCAAGGCTCTTGTTCACATGCCCGAGCGTTTTGCTGTCGGGCACGAACAGATCGCTCATCCCCTTGGCGCTCGCGTAGCCCGTGCCAACACTCACGACCCCGTCGTTCGTGTCCGGCGCCCTTGGCTTCTCGGATGCTCTCTCTGCTTCGTCACCCGATCCCGGCTTGGCGGGCTCGCTCCCGCTGAGCGATCCGGTTCGCGTCATGGGGCGTGCGAGGTTCATCTCCTCGAATCCCTGCTTGCCGATCTTAAAGACCGGCGCCCGCTCGTCGGATTCCTTCCGACGATGGTCGCTGCCCTGCCCGGCACCCGGGCCGGTGTCCTCGCTTTCGGGCTCAGAATCCGGAGTGATCGTCCCGAACACGCCGCCAGATTCCATTTCAGTTCCCGATTCCGCGACCGCGCCGGTCTCTGCATCATGACGGAACGTGTCCGAAGTCAGGATATCGCCCTCGTCCTCGCCTGCTCCGTCCGCCTCGCCGTCGGGCTCGATCGTCTGGAAACCCGCGGGCTCCTCAGTCGGTTCGGTCGGCTGGGCCGATTCGGGATCCGGCTTCTTGGGCGCAGGTCGCCCCCCCGAGCCCTGCTCGAGACGCGCGATGCGGGCGAGAATGTCGTCGATGCTGCCGTGGGACACGTGCTCACTCCTGCTGGCCCGCCTGACGCCGCCTTCTGATTCAAGTTACCGGTTCGTTTCGAGCTCGATGACATAGGTGATGCCATCGGCTCCCAGCGTCACCGTACGATCCTCGATGGAAAGCAGGATGAATTCCGATTCCACGGCGTCACCGATCCGGTACGTCTTGCCGTTGATCCGAGCGAGCGACACCCGCCCCTTGAGAACCGTGTTGAGCTTCAGGCTTGTCGCGAGGCGATCAAGCTGCTGCATGCGCAGCTCCTCGGGCGATGGGCCGCGGGGCTTCTCGGTTTCCTTCGCGGCCACCTTCACCTCGGGTTCGTCGGTGCCCGTCAGCGTCGACATCGCAAAGGGGTTCTTTGTGATCTCGTTCGCAGGCACCTGCACCGGGTCCTCCGAGAGCTCGAGGTTGAACATCACCTCTCTCTGGCGAGCGATGTCATCGCTGGCCGCCTTCTCGTCAACCTCGTACTCGATCTTCACGTCCTTGGCGTCTGCCAGATCCACGCCAAGGCCCTGCCCACGCATGAACCAGAGCAGCCCGGCGCTCACCGCAAGCACAAAGGCCACGATGATGTACTGCTTCGAGGGCGAGCTCCGCTCGGTGATCCCAGGGCCGTCAACGGCTGCCGACGCTTCCAGCTGGAGCTGGCGGAACGTCGGAGAGAGCGATTTCTCCTCGCCGAAGTCCTCGGTGAACTTATTATTCTGCATGTCTGTCGGCATCATGATGACTGCTCCTCGCCCTCGAAGTAGATGCTCAGCGTAAACTTGGCTTCGAGGTGCCCGTCGTGGTTCCGCGAGCGGTTCACTTCCATGTTCGGGATCCGCGTGATCCGCGGCATCTGCTCAAGAGAGAGCAGGAAGCCGTAGAAACCACTGAAATCTCCCTTGAGTGTCATCGTGATCGGCTGCTCCCAGTACAGCGAGCCCCGCACGGGAACGCCCGAGGTCATCCCCGGCTGCTCAAGGCCCGACTCGAGCGCCAGACGGGAAACCTCACGCACGATCGCGCCGATCTCCTTGCCCGTCGGCAGACGCTCCTCGATCGCAGAGATGCCCATCGCGATCTCCGCGTTGGCGTCCTCCAGCGTGTCGCTCCGACTCGTGGCGACCTGGAGCTTCTCCAGCATCGCTCGCTTGTGCTCGATCTCTCGCTCTGCCTGCTCGATCTCCTCGTTCTGCGGCCTGAACACGAGCCAGTAGCTCGACAGCGGCATCGCAAGCAGAATCGCCAGCAGGACAAACTCACGGATACCAAATCGCATCACTCGTCCTCCTGGTCATCGCCTTCGGTCGGCGCAGGCTCTTGGCCCTCGTTGCTGTCCTCGTCGGTCACCGGGTCGGCGCTGTCGTCCGAGACCGGTTCCGTCTCATCCTCGTTCTCGACACCCTCCTCATCACCCGTCACAGGCGATGAGAACCACATGGGCTTGGGCGAGGGCGTTGTTTCCGTCACGGGCTCCGCGGGCGCCGGCTCCTCAACCGGAACTTCGTCCCCGCCCTCAACCACAGGATTCTGAGCCTCCTTGGCTGCCTTCTCGGAACGCACGCGCTCGCCAGTCCGGGCCGCGGCTGCCATCAGATCGAAGAGCCCGCCGGGCGAACCCCATGCCGACTCGCTCGAACCGAACACCGGCGCCTCATACAGACTCGGCATCGAAAGGCTCGGGAGCGCCCCGCCCTGGACCTCGATCTCCTCGACCGCGTTCTCCGCGTCCGCGTCCTTCTTGGGAACGCTCGGGGGCAGGAAGACGGGCTTCTGCGGGACCAGACGATCGGGCGTCGGGATGTCGGGGATCTCAAGCGCCTCGATCGGCTTGACCAGCCCTCGCGCATCGGCGCCCTTGCGGATCTGGGCGCTCAGCTCAAAGCTCCGCAGCAGCACGCCGTCGATCTTCGATTCCTTGATGTACTTGAGCTCAACACCCTCCAGCAGCTCGCACGCCCTCAGGTTCTCGATGTAGTCGGCGATGTCGTCGTTCTCGAGGCCGACGCCAACGATCCGGAGCGACTGGTTGAACTGCGGGACGAAAATCGTGCTCTCGGCCTCTTCCTTCTTGTCCTTGGACTTGCTCTTGGACTTGGAGCCCGTCGAGCCCGTCAGCGTCCGCACCCCGCTCGAACGCGCGCTGCTGCGGGCAACCTTCACCTCGTCGCTCTTGAGCTCGAGCTCGGTCAGCGTCAGGTCCTCGGGCATCCGGCGAACCAGCTCAGCGAACAGCACCGACCTGGGCACACGCTCGACGAGCGCCGCAGTGACCTCGGCCTTGGTGATCATCTCGGAGCGCTGCTTCTCCAGCGACTTGAGCTCCTCGATCTTCTCCGCCTCGCGGACATACATCGCGTTGATCGAACGCTGCTCGTTGCGGACGCTCATCCATTTGCGGTTCGTCGCAAAGAACGCGGCAACCACCGCGAGCATCATCACGCCAAACAGCGTCAGACTCAGCATGTTTGCACGCCGTTCGCCCTTGGACTTGACGTAGTCCTCGGGCAGGAAGCTGTCCTGCTTCATCGCATTCATCAGCGGCTTAGTAACGTCGCTCTCGCTCATGGGAAACCCCCGGGCAATTCGCCCGCTCGAACTCCTGCTATAGATCAGTCGGGCACATCGAAAGCCCTAATGCCGCAGCAAAACCTGGCAACGGCCCACTCAACTCAACACCCTGTGACGGCTCCTTGCCGTTCTTCTGAATCGCGCCCATCGGGTCGCCCGTCTGCACCGCGACTCGGACCGTGCTCGCAAGCCGCCGGCACAGCCCGAGATTCATCGATTCACCGCCCGTAAACACAGCCCGCTCCACCGGCTGGTCCGGGAACAAGCTCCGCTGATAGCGAATGCACAACGCCACCTCGTCGCTCAGGATCTCGAAGGCTTCCTTCAGATCCGGCATGACGCTGGGCGTCTTCTTCGAAGAGCTCGCGGCGCCGCTCGCGGCGCCGTTGAGCGAGCCCAGAGACATCACCGGAGCCCGCTGCACACCCGTGTAGTCCGAATCGTTCCGACGAGCCTCGTGCGCCCGCGTCACGCTGACCTTCCAGCGGGCCGCCAGCGACTTGTCGAGCGCCCGCCCGCCGAAGTCGAACGACCTTGCGAACATCAGCCGGCTCCCACGGGCGATAAACGCCTTGGTCGTGCCAAAGCCAAGGTCCAGGTAGAGCGTTGTCTTGTCCGTCGGAGCCGCGCCGATCGCGGTGAATCCCGCAAGCGTGGCCCCGAACTCAGGCTGCATCCCGACCGGCTCGAGCTTGGCCGACACCATCGAGCGCATCAGCAGATCCACCGTCGAGCGCGCTGCCGCCATCCCGATCACTTCAATCCGGTTCTGCTCGGCGCCCACAAGACCTACGACGCTGTGCCGCAAAACCAGCATCCCGGGGTCCACACCAAGCTGCGACGCCAGCGTGATCTTCGTCGAGGACTCGATCGAATGCGCATCGCCCTTGGGGACCTGGATGTGCTTGCAGAACGTCAGCGCCACCGGCAGCAGGCAGACCGCGCGCTTGCCCCTGAACCCCGCGCTGCGGATCAGCTGAGGAAGCTGCTGCGTCTGAAACGCGATCCGACCAGCCGCGTCATCGAAGAGCTCCTCGGGCGTGTCCAGGCTCGCAGCCGCCACAAGCCCGGGCGTCTCCGAGCCCGTCACCTGGAGCACCTTCAGAGCGCTGGCTCCAAAGTCGATCGCGATCGGCCTCGGCTGACGCGTGGGCGCAGCGACACCCTCTTTGCCCTTGAGCTGCAGAATGGATGCGAGCGACGCACGCGCCATCGACGTCCCCGGCCAGATTTCTGGACGCCTGCGCAGGCCCACGCCTTTCGCCAGACATCCAGTCACTCACCGGGCTTATCGACCCGCACGCCGGCCCTGTTGAGGTGAGAAGGCGCGAACCCCAGCCTGCAAGGTCAACCCCGTCGCGCCAAACCGAACCCACCCATCTGTGCGGGTCGTATCACCCCGAAAGCACGTCCGAGATCTCACAGGCTGTGGCCCCCAGAATGCCAAGCGCACGTCCGATATCCCAGACCTGATCGACCCGGTCCCCCGTCGTATTGCTGATCACGCGCACCTCCGCCGCCGGCACACCAAGCCGATGGCAAGCCAGCATCACCGCCGCCCCTTCCATGCACTCCACCCCGCCCCCGGTCCGTCGACGGATCCTCTGGGCCAGATCATCACGCCCGGAACAGGTCGATACCGTCGCAACAACCGAGCGGCGTCCGATGACCCCCTCAAGCAGGTGCGCCAGAGCCGAATCGGGAGGCAACCCCGTGCCGCGATCCTCGGGATAGAGCGAAAGGCCCATGGATCGACAGTCCAGGAAGCCGTCGGGCGTGTCTATCCCTTCATCCGCAAATATGGATGAAGAAGCGAGAACCCGGTCCCCGATTTCCAGGCCGCTGTCCGGGAGTGCGCCCCCGATTCCGATGTTGACGACCCTTGCCACCCGGTTTCGGGCTATGGTCGAGGCGACCCCTGCTGCCGCGTTGGCCTTGCCGACGCCCGTTTTCAGGAGCCAGAGACCGGGCCTGAGCACTTGGAATTCCGACGTGCTGTCGTCGGTCTGCCCAAAAGCCTTGGCGACGGCTTTGGCTTCCGAATCGGCAGCGACGACGAGCATGGTGTCGATCTCTGTGGGCATCGCATTCCCTCCCCGGAGCCGACGGTTGGCAGAACCGGCAAGACCCCGATCGGTATAGAGAGTAGAGATAGGTATCGCTCGCCCGCCTTGCAAGGCGACCAGACATTCCTCAGGAGCTTCCAGTGACCGCAAACACCCGCCCAGCCTCTCGCGTCCGTCAGCGTGGATCGATCAAGACGACGGCTCTGGTGCTCGTGCTCGTTGCGGGGACCGCCGGGGGCGGGTGGTGGTACTTCACCCAGAAGGGCGAGTCCTCCAGCGCCGCCAAGGAGCGGACCAGCGACATCACCAAGGCAGCGCTCTCGAGCTTCGACGTGACGACGACCGCCTCGGGCGAGCTGCAGGCGCTCGAGCAGATCGAGATCCGCTCGAAGCTCGAGCAGCAGGCAACCATCGTTCAGATCATCGACGAGGGCACGACCGTCAAAAAAGGCGACGTGCTCTGCGAGCTGAACACGGACAACCTCGTCCAAGAGCTGGACACCGAGGAAGCGGATCTCGAGTCCTCGCAGGCGGCGCTCTTTGCCTCGGAGAACGCGTATCAGATCCAGGTGACCGACAACGAGAGCGCGATCCGGGACGCCGAGCTGAAGCTTCGCCTGGCGCAGCTGACGCTTGAGCAGTGGGAATCGGGCGACCGGGTGATGAAGCTCCAGGAGCTGGACCTGAACATCGACGAGGCCAACCGCGAGCTGACGCGCCTCGAGGCCAAGCACTCCAAGAACATCGACCTGCTGAAGGAAGGATTCATCAGCAAGGACCAATTCGATCAGGATGAGCTGGCGCTCGTCAAGGCGCGCGCCCGCGTCAAGACCGTCGAGCTCGAGAAGCTGTCCTACATCGAGTACACGCAGAAGAAGGACCGCGAACAGAAAGAGAGCGACGTTGCGCAGGCAAAGTCCCAGCTCGAGAACGTGCGTGCCCAGAACGAGATCAAGCTGGCGGACAAGGCAGCCGACCGCGCCCAGCAGAACCGGCGCGTCGTCCGCGACCAGGCCCGCGTGGACAAGCTCAAGCAGCAGATCGAGGCATCGACGGTCCGCGCCCCTTCCGATGGCATGGCGATCTACGGCACCACGATCCAGCAATCCCGCAACCGCTGGTCCTCGGAAGGCCCGCTGATGATCGGGCAGAGCGTGTATCCCAACCAGCTCCTCTTTAGTTTGCCCGACACCTCGAGGCTCGTCGCAGAGGTGCGCGTGCACGAGAGCCTTGCCGGACGCATCCACAAGGGCATCAAGGCGAGCGTGAAAGTCGATGCGCTCCCGGGCGTTGTTCTCAGGGGCACGGTCCGCGAGATCGGCGTGCTCGCCGAGACGGGCAACTGGCGAGACCCGAACCTCCGCGAGTACACGGTCAAGATCCTGCTCGATGACAACGAGCACACCGACAGCCTGAAGCCCTCGATGCGCTGCGAGACGAGCCTGCTGCTGGACAGCGTCAGCAGCGCGCTTGCGATCCCGGTGGCCGCGATCTTCAACGACGGGCCCGTGCGGTTCGTCTACAAGCCGCGCGGCGCCTACTTCGAGCGCGTCCCCGTCAAAACCGGACGGTTCAGCGAGTCGTACGCGGAGATCCTGGCTGGCATCGACGCGGGCATCGACGTGCTCCTGCGTCAGCCCAGCGCCGGCGAGATCATCGACAGGCCCTGGGACAAGGCCGAGCTCGAGCTTGTGGGGTTGACGCTCGACGAAGAGGGCAATCCGGCGCGTGTCATGCCCCCGGGCATGGGCGCAGGCGCCAGACCTGCCGCATTCCAGCAGGGGCAGCCGCAATCGCCCGCTGAAGGGCAGGGCCAGGAGCGAGGCAATCGGTCCGGGCGGAACCAGCAAGACGGGGCTGATTCGGGCAAGAAGGTCGATCCCTCGGCGCCCGAGGATTCAGAGGTTGCCGAGAAAGCCAACGAGCCAGAGGCGCAGGCGGATTCGGCTGTGATCGAATCGCCCGAACCCTCGGAGCCGGTTTCGACCGAAGCCAAGCCCTCAGGCGAATAAGGCCTAGGCGCTGCGCCGGGCTTTCTCTTCTTCGCTGGCGCGGTAGCGCTCCAGCTCCGCAGCGTTGTGCAGCAGCTTGGAGGCTGTTTCCAGGCAGAAGTCCGAGCGATTGATCGGGTAGAAGTTGTCGCGCCCGACGTCCTGATCGTCGGCCCTTGCGACGCACAGGCCGTTGGTCTGCGCCAGGTCGATGATCTCGCCCGGCTCAGAATCCTCGGTCAGGCTCGGGTCGACGATCATCACGCGCGGCCTGCACGGGTCTGCAGAGTCCCAGCCGATGACAACGCCATCGGTGCCATCGGACAGCTGCACCTGCGTCCCGGGCGGGTAAGGCGGGCAGACAGCCAGCAGCGCCCGCATGACCATCGGGTCCAGCTTCTTGGAGCGTGAGCCCCGCAGCATCCGGTTCAGCACTCTGACGCGCGGGGTGAATCGGTCGTGCTCATCGACCAGACGCGACATCCGATCGAAGACGTCGGCCGCCGCCAGGATGCGGGCGTAGATATGGATCCTGTTCCCGCTCATTTTCTCGAAGGCGCCGTCGGCGCGCTGGCGGTACGGGAAACCCGAGCCGTCGAAGGACTGGTGATGGTGCAGCACCGCAGCCGCGGCGGAGGGCGGCACGCGCCTGTGCACCAGCTGGAACCCGAGCTCGACGTGCCTTTGCCACTCGGGGTCGCTCTCGTCGTGGTGATCGCGCCAGCGCTGACGCACCTCCGAGGGCAGCTGGGTCATGCCGATGTCGTGCAGCATGCCCGCGACGCCCAGCGGCGTGACATCGCGCGCCACGACCGAAGAAACGCGGGCACGCTGGTGCTCCAGATAGGTGCCCATCTTCAGGCCCATCAGCACCGCGATGTAGCAGACCGAGCAGGCGTGCTCCAGGTCCTCGTTGCCGCCCGAGGCGACCTCGCTCAGCAGCATGTTCGAGGCGGGGTTGTCGATCAACGATTGCGAAAGGGCCGACACGGTTCGCGCATAGGAGGTGTACTCCAGATCCGCGTGGGTCCCCTGGTTCAGGTCTTCCAGCAGGCTGTGCACCTGCCCCGCGATCGAAGCGCGGTGGCGGATGACCTCCGGAGCCGCGTGCTTGAGCAGGAAGCTCAGCGGCGGATACCCGATCCACAGCGTGCGCACCTGCAGTTCACGCAAACGCCGGATCGTCCGGCTGTCCAGCTCATACCCGGAGCGCAGCAGGACTCGGCTGGGTGATTCGGGGTGAAACACCGGCATCGCCAGCTTCATGCCAGCCTTGGCCGAGATGATCGAGACGCACAGCACCGGGGGCAGTCCTCCGCCCACAGCATCGGATCGATCCGTCGCGGGTTTGCCCCAGACCCGGAAAGATCCGGCGTCTAATAGCGTCGCAGGGCGTAAAGCGCTCCCACATACACAACGTAGAGTCCGAGAAGCAGCGCCCCCTCGATCCGCCCGATCCGCCCCCCGATGAACATGATCGGGATGCATGCCAGGGACGCCCCGAGCATGACCCAGATGTCCAGCCCCCACATGCCCTCGGGCACGACGAGCGGGTGAGGCGAGACGAGCGTGGTCACTCCCAGCACGCACAGGATGTTGAAGATATTGGACCCGAGCACGTTGCCGATGGCGATGTCCGGCTCCTTGCGCAGGGCCGCGACCACGGAGAGCGAGAGCTCGGGCACGCTTGTGCCGAGCGCGACGAGCGTCAGACCGATCACCGAGTCGGGCACGCTGAGCATCTCCGCCAGCGACGTTGCGCCTGCAACGAGCTTGTCGGCGCCGAACACGAGCAGCCCGATGCCGACGATCACAAAGACGATGTTCAGAACGATGGAAGGCTTGAGGCCCGAGTCGACCTCTTCGGAGAGTTCCTCGGCGGCTCGCTGCATCTCCTTGGCCTGCTCCGGGTCGCGTTTGCCGTTGATGTAGGTCCGCACGATAAAGGCGATCAGCCCGAGGAACAGGACCGCCCCGCCCCAGCGAGGGATCTCCGTCGGGATCATGATGAGCATCGCAAGCACGGTCACCGCGATCATCTGCACGACCTCGCGCCGCACGAGCGACAGGCGCACGGGGATCGGGCAGATCAGCGCTGCGACGCCCAGGATGAGACAGATGTTGGCGATGTTCGAGCCGACGATGTTGCCGATGGCGAGCCCGCCGTTGTCGTTGAGCGCCGCTCCGAGGGAGCCGCCGAGCTCTGGCGCACTGGTCCCGAAGGCCACGACGGTCAGCCCGACGACGAACGAGCTCACGCCGGCTGAGCGGGCGAGGCGCGAGGCGCCGCGCACGAGCAGCTCCGACCCGAAGATGAGCGTGATCAGTCCGACAACCAGCCACAGGATGGGCATCAATGCCACGGACGATCCTCCCCGCTCTCGGACAGCAACCTGAACTCTTTGGGCAGCCTCGCGATGAGGACGATGATCGCTCGGCGACGCACCGTTGCGACGCCGCCCAGTTCGACCGATGTCAGCATCGCCTCACCCACCGTCGGCACCGCGGGCACGGGCGGTCCAGCATTGGGCGCTTCCTCTGCCTCGAGCGCCGATGCATGGTCGAACCCGGGCCCGATCGGGACGAGCACGAGCGCTTCGCCCGGCTGCATCAGAAACCCCGTGGTCAGTTCCTTGTAGATCTCGCCCTGCTCGGTGATCGGGAGCGTTGCGTCGATCATCAGCCCCGACGCGTTCGGGCGCTGGCTGAGGCGCTGGAGCTGGACCGCCATCTCGACCTGCATCGCGGACCCCTCCGAAGTCGGGACCGCCCAGCACCTTGCGATCATCCGCAGACGCCCCGCGGGGGCACGCGCGACACCACCCGGGCGCGCCAGCATCGAGCCCTCGCCCACGCGTCGCCCCGGGACGACCTCACGCCATGCGGGCATCATGCCGAGCCAGTCCTGCTGCTCGACACCGATCAGGCGCATCCGCCCGCGCGCGTGCGTCAGCTCGTCGATCGGGACCGAGATGGGCCAGAGCCCGCTGGCGCGCCACGCGGTGCGCTCGGAGTCGAGCATCGGTGTGGGCCTGCCTCGGTAGGTCTCGATCAGCTCAGCGATCAGCTCGTCCTGGTCCTGGACCGCCCAGACCCGCAGCTCGAGCCCTTCCTGATTCCCCTCGACGATCGGGCGTTCCAGGTCGGGTGTCTGCCTGGGTGCCAAGGTCCCTGTGTCCGGGCCCGGATCGGACCCCGCGCAGCCGACGGCCGCGATCAGGCACATCAGCAGCGGGACGGGGATTCTCATCGTTCCTTTCTCGGATCACAGCGGTTGATGCGATCGATCAGGCGGCGCACCAGCGCGAAGTGGTAACGCGTGTGCGTAAAGGCGAGCCTTGGCATGTTGAGGTGGTCGTCCTCTTCGGGGTAGGCCCCGCACTGGATGATCCGCCCGCTCTTGACCAGCACAGCGAATTCTTCGTTGATCGCGGCGATGTCCTCGTCGCTGATCGCGTAGTTCATGCGGATGACCAGGTCGTCGCGCACGTACCTTGAGCTGTGATAGACGCGGTAGAACCGCTCGATCTCCTCGACGCCTTCCTCCGCGGTCCGGCAGATCCTGTAGAGGCTCCGGTCCTCGTCGTTGATCATCTTGTGCCCGAGCAGCTTCTCGGTGACGAACTCGTGCCACTCGTCCCAGTAGCGCACGCCCTCGCCCTCGAGCAGGACGATGGGGATCATCGAGCTCTTGCCCGTCTGCACGAGCGTGAGCACCTCGTAGACCTCGTCCATCGTGCCGAACCCGCCCGGGTAGACAGCGACCGCGTCGCACTGGCTCAGGAACATGAGCTTGCGTGTGAAGAAGTACCGGAAGTTGATGAGCTTCTCGTCGCCGGCGATCACGGTATTGGCGCTGGTCTCAAAGGGCAGGCGGATCGCCACGCCGAAGCTGGCCTCGCGCCCGGGCCCCTCGTGCCCGGCCTTCATGATCCCGTCGCCGGCGCCGGTGATCGCCATCCATTTGCGCTCGGCCATCAGCCTGCTGAAATCGACGGCTGCCGAGTAATCCGGGTGCTCCGCGGGCGTGCGCGCCGAGCCGAAGATCGTCACCTTCCGCGTGCTGGGATACTGCCCGAAGACGCGGTAGGCGTAGCGCAGCTCCTTGACGGCTGCGGAGATCAGCTTGAGCTCGCCCGTGTCGCGTCCGTCGGGGATCAGTTTGAGCGCCGCGGTCATCAGGTCGCGCACGAGCCGGTGCTCGTAGACCTCTTCGCCCACGCCCGAGACCGCTGAGATCATCTCGCCGAGCTGTTTCTGGATGGCAGGATCCTGAGCCAGCCGGTGGCTCGATCGCTCCGGTGGGACCGCGGTCTCGTCCTGCGGCGCCACGCTGGCGGGGTCGAGTTCCTGGCGGGTGTGCTTGTCTTTGTGAGTCATGTTTCAGATCGTCCTTGTGTTCTAGGTGAGATTGTGGCGCACCGGGAGGGGCGCGTGATGTCCGGGATGCTCAGCGATCCGCGCGGAGGCGGCGCTGCTTCTCGGCCCGGTCTTCGAGGTCGCTGAGGCGCCTGTCGCTGGCCGATTCGTCGAAACCGAGCACGCGCCCGATGACCCGGCGCGTCTCGGGGAGGGACTGTACGCTGATCTTTGGCTCGCCGGCGGTCCCGGAGACCGCGATCGTCACGAACTCGTCCCGGATCGTCTCGAGCAGATCGCTGATCACCGGGATCCGGCGTGTCGCCCGCGATCGCAGGCGGAGGTCCAGTTCGAGCTCGGGCCAGGTCGCTGTCCCATAGCCGAGCAGTTCCACGCTCCTGCTGATGAGCGACATCCCCTCGATGGCGATCTGTCCTCCGTCGAACACGGCCTCGACGCTGGCGAAGTCGACGCCCTCGGCCGCGGGCAGCTGCAGGTTGCTCGCCTCGACCATGCGGATCGCCCCGGGCACGTCGATCACCTCGCCTCCGGCGATCCGGAGATCGAGCCGACCCCGTCTCGTCTCGTCGCGCCCGACCAGGCCCGCAAGGGAGAGTTGTCCGACGAGCCTGGCGCCCGTGTCGGTCCTTGGTTCGTTGCTCACTCCGGATCGCGCCGACGCGAAGCCATCGATCGCCTCATTCAGACGCATCCCGCTGAATGTGAGCGTGCTCTCGTACGAGCGTTCGTCGGTGCCCGCCCAATCGCCCGCGGGATGGATCGCGGCGGAGCCCGAGACCACCCCGCCGCAGCTCTCGGCAAAGATCATCGGCACGAGCACACCCCGCGGCTCGCCCGAAGACCGGACAACCGCCCTGGCGTGCTCGACCGGGAGGCCGAGCACCGCGGCGCTGTTGGCAAGGATCTCCATCTCGTAGGTCGGCACGCCCTGAAGCGGCTTGTCGAAATCGATCCGCACGCGTCCGTCTGCGCGCTCGATGCGCGCCCCCGCGGTGAGCGCCGCGTCCTTGAACTCAAGCGTCCCCGAGAACGAAACCCGCGCTGCTTCGGAGTCCGCGGGCTTGTGTGTGCGGAGATGCGCCCCGCGTGCACGCAGAGGACCGTCGGCTTCCACCAGCGTCGCGTCGAGAATCTCAAGCACGGGCACGGGCAGCACCGCCCGCACTTCCTTGCTCAGCGAAGCCGAGTCGAAATCGAACGTGACGTCCGCGATGGTGCCGCCCGAGCCGTCGGGCGTCGCGCCGCCCGACACGGAGACGCTCAGCTTCTCCGAGCGCCCGGAGACGCTCTCGATCCGGGCGTTCTGTCGGCTTGCGATCAGCCGACCCGACATGTCGCCCAGCGCCACCGTCGTGCCCATCCGCGTCAGCTCGGCCCATTTGGGCTCGATCGTCGTCTCCACGAACGCGATCCGCGCGACGCCCTCGTTCGGTTCATCGCCCGCTGGGGGCCTCGGTGCGGTCATCGAAACCTCGGCATCGAAACCGCCCCGAACCGCGTGCTCCAGGTATTCCTTGGCGACCGCTCCGCCCACGACATCGCGCACGATGCGCCTTGCGAGCTTCGAATCCAGTGCACCGCCCTGAAGCGCGATCGTCAGCTCGCGCCCGGGATCCTGCCCGACCTCGTCGATGCCGAGCGTGCCCTTGATGGTGGCGTGCCCCGCGCGCTCACCCTCGTACATGAGCTCGCCCACGAGTCCGTCCGTTTCGATCGTGCGGAACTCACCCAGGAGCGCACGCACCTGGCCCTGCGTGTCGCGGAGCTCGATCCGACCGCCCAGGTAATCCGCCTGGGCAGACTCGAGACGCATGACGAGGATGTCCGAGACCGGGCGCACGCCGTCGGAGGTCAGCCTGGCCCTGATATCCGCGCGCCCGGAGGGGTCGAACGTTTCGCGGAGCCAGACGAGGGATTCGCCGCCGGCGTCGGAGATGGCCGCGACGACCTGCTCTGCGGGCAGCTGCAGGAGCGCACCGTCCGCTTCAACGGTTGCGTCGTAGCGCAGCCCCTGGCCTCCCGACCAGTCGATATCCGCGCCCACGCGGACGTCGATGGGCGATTCGAGCGATGCGTCGTCGTCCACGCCGTAGGCGCGAGCGGTTGCGTTCAGGCTCAGGCCCTGCTCCGTGAGTCTGAGTTCGCCGACCAGATCGCCCACGAGCATCGGCGGGCGCCCCCGCAGCGGCTCGCTTGCGAGCACCACGTTGTCGGGGGTGATCTGGATATCAAAGCCCATCTTGCCGTTCGGGCGCGTCAGCACGAGCCCGTCGGCGGCGAATGTCCCGCTCGCGCCGAGGCGCTCAACGATGTCAGCCGCGGCCTTGCGATCCGCGTTGTGCTTCGGGTTGACGCCCTCGACCAGCGGCGGCGCGACCGCAAAGCTCAGCAGCCCGCCCAGCGGAACGCGGTCCGCCCGCACCCGCAGCGAGGGCCGGAATGCCGGGTTGTCGTCCGCGTCGCGCAGGTCGGCCATTCCGGTGAGCGCGACGCCCCCGCCCGAGATGGGTCTTAACGAGCCACGGAGGATGTTGGCGGTCTCCTCGGTCAGCACGATCACCACATCCCGCGCGTGGATGGGGAGCGGGAATTCCCGCAGCACCACGCCCGCGCGGGGCAGCCTGACCTCGATGTGTCTGGACCAGACGGAGATCTCGCCCTCTTCGCGGCGCAGGCGGATGCCAAGGTCCGCCTTCCCCCGGTACTCGAACACGGGCGTGCGCAGCTGGCTCCGCACGCTGTCGAGCTGCGCCCGGATCTGGCTCTGTCTGGCATGGCTTTCGCCTTCGCGCTCGGCCTTTGCCAGCTCGAGCGCGAGACGATCGCGCTGGCCCGCGAGCACACCCGCAAGCTCGGGGGTCAGGATGAGCCCGCGCTCAACGAGCTGCGCGTACCGTCGATCATCGAAGAGCTCGTCGATGATCCCGCCTCGGTTCTTGCCCAGGGCCTCTTCGAGCACGTCGTCCAGCGGCACGTTGACCGTGTCGATCTGCAGGTTCACGCTGGCGGTCGGGCCGATCGGTTCGATGAGCCCCGAAGCGCTGATCGATGCGCCGGTGTGCGAGACGCCTCGGATCTCTTCGATGCGGATGCGCCTGCTGTCGAACTGCACGCTGCCGGCCATGTCCTTGAAGGGGTACGGGAACACCTCGTACGCCGCGGTCCCGTTGGTGAACGAGAGGTTCCCGCGGAAATCAAGCTCGGCGGCCCCGTTGGGCGTGGGCGGGCCCCGCCAGAGAGAGACGCTCGCGTCCACGATCGCTGTCGGGCTGATCGGGCGATCGTCGGTTGACTCGGCCATCAGCGACGAGCCCGCGAACTGCTGCAGCCGATGCCCGACTTCCTCAGGCAGGAAGGGCACGATGTCGGGGTTGGTCGCCATGTTGTACCCGCGGACCTTGAAGTTGCCCTGGAACGGCGCATCCGCGGTCAGCCCCTGGTACGTCAGAGCCACCTCGTAGGGAACGTCCTCGAGCAGGCCCGAGATCTCGGCGTTGAATTCGTCGTCGCGCAGGCTGATCGCGCCGGAGACCTCGGTCATCCGCATCCGCCCGGCGCCCTTCTGCTCGTTCATATCGATCGGGAGCGTGATCGCGACGCCGTTGAGGTGAACCGCAGCGGTCACCGTGCCCGAGGAGCTCATGCTGAAGGTCGTGTTGCTGATCTCGCCCTTGACGTCGAGCATCTCAACGAACGGGCGCAGGCGCCCGGGCACGCTGGTGGGCCCCCACTCGTCCAGGGAAAGTCCCGACAGCATCACTTCGACCCCCAGGCGATCGATCGTGCCCGAGAGGTCGATGCCGGCGCGGGTGCCCGTCTGCTTGAGCGCGATCTTGTAGGCGTCATCGCCGTCGGGCAGGAGTGCGCCGTCGATGTTGAGCCTCTTGAGCACGCGGACCGAGTGCTTGGTGTGCTCGGCCAGCTCGATGCTGCCGCCCTCGAGGCGCACGCTGGGCAGCGTCATCTGCCCGCTCATCCCGGACGAGCTTGGCAGTCTGAATGAAGCGAAGTTGACGATGCCCGTTTCGGTGCTCTCGCTGAGGCGTACGTTTGGCGACTGGAGCGTAATGGAGCGCACGTTCGCGCCACCTGAGATCGAACCGCCCCAGTCGACGTCCGCCGTGATCCGGCTGACGCTGCCGAGCTCGCCGCCCGGGCCCTCGATGCCCGGGGCGCGGATCTTGACGTTGTCCAGAACGAGCATCCCCGAGCGCGAGATCGAGACAGAGCCCGCCTGGATCTCGACGCCGAGTTCTTTCTCGAGCGCGGGCAGGATCAAGACGCCCGCAAGACCGGTCTGCGCCACCACCACCAGCAGCAGCACCAGTATCAGCGGCACAATAAAGGCCAGCCGGAGCAGGAGCAGCTTGCGCTTACCCATCGATTTGCAGACAAACCGCCTGCGGATGGCGTGGCGAGATTTCCCTGTCACTGGCTCTGGCATCGGCCGCTCCGCTGGCTCTGATTCACTCAGGCCTTCCCGGACCCGCTTCCTACTAAGACTATGCGATACACGCGGGTGCCCCGCCGGTTCAATCCGTCGGCACGAGCCAGGGGGGCAGCGCTCCGGGCCTCCCATCCGGCCCGATGCACGCCAGCTCGCTCGTGGCGATCGCACAGATGCCATCGATCGGGACACGCGGGTCCTTCGACGCATCCGGCGCCGCGCCCAGGCGCTCGACCAGGACCAGTTCGTACGAATGGCGGATCTTGATCCGTCCCGACTCGTGCGCCTGCGTGCGGACCTCGATCATGTCGTCGTACAGGATGGGCCTGCGGTACCTCAGCTCGAGCTTGGTGACGACCAGAAACACCCCCGCTCGCTCGAGCTGGGCGTAGCTGACGCCCCCCTCGCGGAGTAGCTCCGTCCGCCCCATCTCAAGCCACGGCGCATAGCTGGCGTGGTGCGCGACGTTCATCGGATCGCACTCGGCGTATCGCACGCGCAGGCGGAGCGAGCCCCGCGTCGGAATCGCCTTTGTGGGCCCTGGCCCGGTATTCACGCCGTATTCATCGCTGACAGTCATCGGTGATCAGTCTATCGTTTGGGTCATGGACCAGCCCAAACCGAGCCGGATGCCAAGCGCCAGCGATCAGAGGACCGAGCAGCCCTCGGCCCCGGTCACGATCCGTCGATTCCTCACCGGCGATTCGATCGAAGAGATCACCCACCTGCTCCACCGGGCCTACGCGCGCCAGCGGGCCATCGGGCTGGACCCCCTTGCGGGGCGCCAGGACTACGCACGCACCCTGGACCGCGTCCTCAACAGCGAGTGCTACCTCGCCTTCATGGACCACGAGCAGGACAACCAGCGCATCGTGGGCGTCATCCTGCTCAACGAGCACGAGCAGGTCACCTTCCCCGAGTACTTCCTCCGCGAGGGTGTCGCCCACTTTGCCATGTTCGGTGTCGACCCGACGCTGCAGGCCATCGGCGTCGGGCAGCGACTCCTGGATACCTGCGTCCGTCGGGCCAGAGACCTCGGCAGCACACAGATGGCGCTGAGCATGGCCAGGCCCGACTCGGCGCTCCTGCGCTACTACCAGCGCCGGGGCTACGAGATCGTTCAGGAGTGGCAGTGGCCCTACACCAACTACGTCAGCCTCATCCTCGCCTCTGACATCTAAAAAAACACCGACGCGCTCGGGAACCGAGTGCGTCGGTGCTTGAGTGAGCGGGGCGCGTGTGCCTCGCCCCGGGAGTCTTCGTGTGAGAATCAGCAGCCCGCGTTGAAATTGGCGAGCCAGGCCGTGAAGTCCGCGGGCGTGCACGACCCGTCGCCGTTCTGGTCGCACCCCGGGGCCTGTGCGTTGAAGGCCGCGACCCATGCGGTAAAGTCCGCGGGCGTCACTGAGCCGTCGCCGTTGACGTCGGCCAGGCAACTCGGGCCCGTTGGCGTCAGCGTGATGTTGTCCACCTGCATCTCGAAGTTCGTGAACCCGAAGAAATAGCCGGGCACGAAGGTCGTAAACGCGATCTCATCCACGCTCGCCAGCACGCTCGCAAACGTCCTCCCGGGAGGCAGGATGGGCTCGAAGGTATTCGGGTCCTCGTAGCCATACCCGCCCCAGCCCGGGGGCAGATCCGAGGCGTTGGCGTTCTCGACTGTGAAGGTGTACGTCACCCAGCCATCGCCGTTGGTTCCCGACGCCGACGCGTCGAGCAGCCCGAGGTTGAGCCAGACGCTCGTCCACGGGTAGCCCTGATCGTTGGTGTAGTCGCGGAAGTCGATGATGAAGTCTCGGACGACCTGCTGACCGAAGAAATCGATGTTGTGGGTGCGGATGTCGATCGACATCGTGAATGAGCCGTGGGCGGTGTAGTCGCCAAGGAAGCTGGCGTTGGTGTTGTTCCGGATGTCTGCCCCGAAGACGTCGATCAGGATGACGTCCATGTTTGCGCCCGGGTTGCCGCCCGAGCCGGAGATGTCGTCGCGTCCGGAGACGGACCAGCCCTCTGTGCCGTTGTCGAACGTCGTGACCACCTGGCCCGAGGCGGACAGGGCCAACCCCGCTGACGCCAGGCATCCAAGCCATGCGAGTTTGCTTTTCATCGTGTTCATCCTTCGTAATCTGCCTCACGGAACGTGGGTCCGCTCCAAATCGGCCCCGAAAGTTCCATGCTGAGCTTGTGCTGAGCACAGTTTGAGCATAAACTGCGTCCGTGTCAACCCCAAATTTCCAACAACTTCAAGCCGACGCCAAATCGACCCGGATCCAGGGGGGCGAGCACCCGATCCCCGAAATCCGTACCATGCCCGCCGCCATGTCCGCTTCGCTTACCGCATCCCGGGGCTCTTCCCCTCTTCGCGCCGAAGATCTCCAGGATTTGGAGCGATCACTCAAATCCATCCGTTCCGAGCTTCTGGCCTTCCTGTCGGCGATGCCCGTCTCCGCGCAGAACGCCAGCGGCCTCTCGCGCCTCCTCGAAGTCGAACGCACCACCTGCCAGCGCACGGTCTCGGCGATCACCGCCCCGTTCCAAGGCGTGGCGCTGGCGAGCCAGCTCCCGGGCACGCGCGGCATCCGGTTGCTCGTCGAAGCCGCTGCGGAGCGCGGCATCAAGATCGACCCCGAGAGCCTCAAGCGCCTCGATCGCGCATTGAGTGCGTACGACGAGTCGACCAAGCGCCTCGCGGGGAGCCGGTCGCGTCTGATCAAACGGATCAACCGCACGCTGGCGGCCAGCGCCTCTCCCGGCTCCGCGCGATCAGCCGAGGCGGAGCACGCGCAGCGCGAGGCGCTCTTCGATGCCGCCTCGGCTCTGACCGGGCGCTCATCGGACGTCTGGCTCGCGGCGCACATCTATACACCCGTGCCCGGGCATCCCGAGGTCATCGCGCAGACGCGCGCGCACGGGCTCATCGGGCATCGCGCCGAGCACGACGCGGTCCCGCTGACCTTCCACGTCTTCGGCGAACCCGAAGAGAGCAAGCGCAACGACCTGACGACCTACCGCCCGCTCTGTCGATCGAACACCGAGGGCGTGCCCGACGAGCTGCTGACCGAGTTCTCGACGAACCCCGCGCCGGTCGTGCACTCGGCGCACCCGGACGAGTTCATCGTCCAGACCATCGAGCCCAGCCCCGACCAGCCCGAAACCTCTCCCATCGATCTCATCTTCGCGCTCGATGGCGGGATGTCGCACCCCTCCACCCGAGCCGTCAACACGGAAGAGGTCTGGGCGCTCGTCAACTTCCCGGTCCGTCGGCTGCTGCTGGACGTCTTCATGCACAGGGACATTGCGCGCCAGTGCGTCCCGAGCCTGGACGTCCACCTCTGGCGCCCCGACTTCGCCCAGCACGTGGGCGAACGCTGGCAGACCCGCTTCCAGAGCACGCCCAGCCTGCAGCTGCTCAACTCGGGCCTCGACCGCGCGCAGACCAACGCCTGGAGCCGGTACACCGAGCTTTTGCGCACACTCTTTACCGCCAAGGGCCTGAATCCGAGCGACTACGTCGGCTTCCGCTGCGACACCGACTACCCGATCTGGAGAACGGGGTACTGCATTGCCTTCGATTTCGGGGAGAGAGAGTAATCCTCACCCGCCCTTGCTGTCCCCACGCGCGAAGATGCTCGCAACGTAATTCAGGACGTCCGTCGCGCTCGCCTCGTTGTAGCCGAAGTTCTTGATGAGGCGCTGCTTGACGATGTCGATCTTCTCCTGCGTCTCGTCGTCGACGACGCTCGAGACGAGGTTCTTGAGCTTGATCGTGTCGCGGCTGTCCTCGAAGAGCTTGAGCTCCAAGGCTTTGTGCAGGCGGGCGTTGGTGTTGTACTCGAACTTCTTCCCGTCGAGCGCCAGGGCGCCGATGTAGTTCATGATCTCCTGGCGGAAGTCGTCCTTGCGGCTGTCGGGGATGTCGATCTTCTCCTCGATCGAACGCATCAGTCGTTCGTCCGGCTCGTCGGAGCGTCCGGTGTAGCGGTTCTCGACGGTTTCCTTCTGGGTGTAGGCGCGGACGTTCTCGATGTAGTTGCCGCAGAGGCGCTTGATGGCTTCCTCGTCGGCTGAGATCGCCCGCTGGACCTCGCCCTTGATGATGTCCTCGTACTCCTCGCGGACGACCGCGAGCAGCTCGCGGTAGCGCTTGCGGAGCTCCTCGTCGTCGATGAGCGAGTGGTGGTCGAGCCCGTTCTCGAGGGCGTTGAGCACCATGAAGGGGTTGATCATTTTCTCGGCGATCGCCTGGCGGCTGACGAGCGCGTTGCTCATCTTGTCCTGGATGTAGCGAGGGCTGATGCCCTCCATGCCCTCGCGGGGGGCCTCTTCCTTGAGCTCCTTGACGGAGTCCTCGGTGAAGCCCGGGATGGCCTTGCCGTTGTAGAGCTTCATCTTCTGCATAAGCGTCAGCCCCGCCTTCTTGGGCGGCGCGAGCCTGGTCAGGATGGCCCACATCGCGACGACGTCGATCGTGTGCGGGGCGATGTGCATGTTGCGGATGCGCTCGGGACCGAAGTCCTTGCGGTAGATCCGGACCTCGTCTTCCAGGCGGATGTTGTAGGGCACGTCGATCTTGATCGTGCGGTCGCGGAAGGCCTCCATCATCTCGTTGGACTGGAGGCGCTTGTACTCGGGCTCGTTGGTGTGCCCCAGGATGACCTCGTCGATGTGGGTCTGCGCGAATTTCTTGGGCTTGATCGCGTGCTCCTGCGATGCGCCCAGGAGGTCGTAGAGAAAGGCGACGTCGAGCTTGAGGACCTCGATGAACTCGCAGATGCCCCGGTTGGCGATGTTGAGCTCGCCGTCGAAGTTGAAGGCGCGGGGGTCGGAGTCGGAGCCGTACATGGCGATCTTGCGGTAGTTGATGTCGCCCGTGAGCTCGGTCGAGTCCTGGTTTTTCTCGTCCTTGGGCTGGAATGTCCCGATGCCGACGCGGTCCTTCTCGGAGAGCACGAGCCTGCGGATGCGGACATGGTCGATGACCTTGTTCCAGTCGCCGTCGTAGAAGAGCATGAGATCGTCAAAGATCTTTCGGCTGAACGGGTCGAGTTCGCCGGCGATCTTGATCTTCCCGCCGTGATGCTTTGGCTTGAAGTTCTCGTTGAGGGCGTGCTCGATGTCGGCGCGGGCCTCGCGGGGGATGAGCAGGAGCGGGTCCTGGTGCATGGGGCTCGGGAAGGCGTGCGAGCGCTGGGCCTCGTGCGTGTTGCCCTCCATGGGGCTGACCTCGCACCGGTCGTCGAGCATCCAGCTGAACGAGTAGAGCGCGCCGTCGTCGGTGCGTGAGTAGGCCTCGATGCCCTTCTTGAGCATGCGGGCGATGGTGGACTTGGCCGAGCCGACAGGGCCGTGCAGGAGGAGGATGCGTTTGTCGGTGCCGTAGCCCTCGGCGGCGGAACGCAGGAAGTCGACGAGCTGCATGAGCGCAAAGTCGAGCCCGAAGACGGCGTCGGAGCCGCCATCGATCGCGTCGCTGAAGAAGTGGTATCGCACGCAGTCGCGTTTGAAGAGCTTGTAGTGCTCGAGGCCCTGTGCGAGGATGGCGTCGTAGAGGCGCTGGTAGGCGTTGCGCGCCACACCCGGGTTGTTGCGCGCCAGATCCAGGTAATCCCAGAACGTGCCTTCCCAGTTCTGAGTGCGGAAGCGCTCGCGGTCGAGCTTCTTTGAGATCAGATCTGCCAGTTCGCCGCGGTTTGCCTGTTCCATGCGACCCTCCGTGTCACTCGCCAAGCCGATCACCCATCGGCCAGATGGGCCGAGTGGCGAGACTGCCTTGGCTGGACCGTCCGGCGAGGCCGTAAAGCACACGTCGGCACATGGGGCGCAAGCGCCGCATGGGCAGTTATCGGGAATCACGACTCGCATCTGAAGCCGAAACCGACTCGATAGGCGCCCACCACAGGGTAATACGCCCCGAACCCGCGTGCGGTTGGCCCGATGCGTGGGTTTCCTCACCGGTTTCAATGGGCCAGGTGGAGCACTAGAGTTGCGTCTATGTCATTTGGACTCTCAAGAGGTCGGTCTCTGGATGTCGCGCCGGGCGTGGTGATGGTCTCCGAAGCGGAGCTGGGCCCGCTGCCCGATGACATCGTGAGCAACCCCCAAGCTGGGTATGTGGACCCGCGCGCGTGGTTTGCGACGCGAGCGTCCGATTCGAACCGTCGATTCGAGATCGAGATCGGCTCGGGCAAGGGCACGTTCCTGATGCAGCAGGCGCCGCTCTCTCCAGAGACGGACTATCTTGGCATCGAGTGGGCGGGCGAGTTCTGCAACTACGCCGCGGACCGTGTGCGCCGGGCGCAGATCCCCAACATCCGGCTCATGCGCACCGACGCGACGGAGCTCTTCCGCTGGCGTGTGCCCAGCGCGATCGTGGATGTGATCCACCTCTACTTCTCCGACCCCTGGCCCAAGTCCCGTCACCACAAGAAGCGCGTCATCCAGGACCGGTTCCTGGGCGACGCGTGGCGCGTCCTCAAGCCGGGCGGCGAGCTGCGCGTGGTCACCGACCACGACGAGCTCTGGGCGTGGGACCGGGCCCACTTCGACCGCTGGTGCGCCAACGGCCCCTGCCCACATCACGAAGGTCCCATCCCCGCCTTCACCGAGAAGCCATTCGCCAGGCCCAATTCCGCGGGCGAGGGCGAACTGGTGGGCACGAATTTCGAGCGGAAGTTCAGGCAAGAGGGACGAAACTTCCACGCGACAGTGCTCGTGAAGGCGTCTGAAAGCCCTTCTGAGCGTATCTCTGTCTAGAGCGTGTAATTCAGAGCGAACTTTCCTGGTCACCCAAACGAGTTGGGGTACTTTTCCCGATGGTTATCGTCCTCGTGGTAGCCCGCTCGGGCATGGGTGATAATTGACATCTTTGTAGGTTTGTTGAACGGGCGATCTCGTAGCGTCCGTGGAAAACCGCACCAGACCGTTTGCTCGGTCCGTTGTGCCCTATCTCTTGTGTACCTTCGGAGTGGCGCGGTCGGTGCACACTCGTGGAGGTATTGCAGTCATGGTACGCGCACTTGCAGCAGCAGTTCTCATCTCAGTCGCCGGCACCACTGGCGCACAGGCCATTACAAGTTTCACGGGCGGATCGCTCTTTGGAGCGTGGAGCTCGGCCGGTCCCGGTGTCGTGGGCTGGCGATTCGATGTGAACACAGCGATCATCCTGAGCGACATCGGTATCTTCAACGGTGATCTCAACGGCCTGACCGCTGCCCACCAGGTTGGCCTCTGGGATTCCGCTGGCACCTTGCTCACTTCGGGCGTAGCGGGTCCGGGCGGCAGCGTCCTGGGAAGCTTCACCTACACGAATGTCGCCGATGTCGTCCTGAGCCCGGGCGAGCGTTACACCATTGGCGCGGTCTACGACATCAACGACGGTGACAGCTACTTGAGCAGCCCGAGCACGCTTGGCCTCGCAGCTGAGATCAACCCGACCACCAACGGCGTCTTCCCGAACGATGCCGACCTCGGCGGGCTGAACTTCCCGACGGGCGACTCGACCAATCTGGCACGACTGGGCACGAACTTCCTGTTCCGCCCCGTTCCCGCTCCCGCCTCCGCGGTTCTCTTCGGTCTCGGTGGTCTCGCCGCGATCCGCCGTCGCCGCTAACGCGACGAATTCAAACCGCATCCCACCTCAGAGATCCCCGGGTCGCGGCCCGGGGATCTCCTTTTGCGCGCCGGACTACGATATGAGAAGTCACACCCATACTTTCCGATCTGAAAGGAAGCGATCATGGCCGCGAAGATCCTGGCTTTCTCCGGCAGCCTGCGCAAGGAGTCCTACAACCAGCAACTCGTCGAGCACGCCGCGGAGCGTGCGCGCAATCGCGGCGCCGAGGTGACCATCATCTCGCTGGCCGACTACCCGATGCCCATCTACAACCAGGACGACGAGGACGCCTCGGGCATCCCCGTCAAGGCGCTCGCGTTCCGCGAGCTCCTCAAGTCGCACCAGGGATTCATCATCGGATGCCCCGAGTACAACAGTTCGATCACCGGGGCCCTGAAGAACGCGATCGACTGGGCGAGCAGGCCAAAGGAAGGCGAGAAGCCTCTGGAATGCTTCGCGGGGAAGGTTGTCGCGCTGACCGCAGCCTCTCCGGGCGGGCTGGGCGGGCTCCGCGGGCTCGACCATGTCCGCGAGATCCTGGGCAACATCCAGTGCCACGTCGTGCCGGGGATGGTCTCGGTCGCTTCGGCTCACGAAGCGTTCGACGACAAAGGCAGCCTCAAGAACGATCGCACCCGCGGGCTGCTCGAGGGGCTGATGGACAACCTCGTGCGCACGTGCGACGCGCTGGGCAAGAAATGAGCGCCAAGCTACCCGCGGTCGTTCTGCTCTCGGGCGGGCTCGACAGCGCGACGTGCCTGGCCCTTGCAAGGCGTGACGGCTTTGCACCCGTCGCGCTCGCGGTCGATTACGGGCAGCGCCACCGGTGCGAGCTGGACGCGTCGAGGCGCATCGCCGAATCGATGGGCGCGCAGCTGCGCACCGTCTCGGTCGACCTTCGCGCGTTCGGCGGGAGCGCACTGACCGACGACATCGATGTCCCGAAGGACCGCGACGAATCGAGGATCAGCTCGGAGATCCCCGTGACGTACGTCCCCGCGCGGAATCTGGTGTTCCTCTCTCTTGCGACGGCTCTGTGCGAGGTCCTTGGCGCTCAGAACCTGTACATCGGGGTGAACCAGCTCGATTATTCGGGGTACCCGGACTGCAGGGCGGAGTTTATTGAGGCGTTCCAGAACGCCGCCAACCGCGCGACGAAGGTGGGCATCGAGGGGATGGGGATCAACGTGCAGACGCCGCTGATCGACATGACCAAGGGGGAGATCATTGCGCTCGGGACCGAGCTGGGTGTGGATTACGCTCTGACCATTTCCTGCTACGACCCGTCGCGAGAAGGTCTCGCGTGCGGGCGATGCGATTCGTGCACGCTCCGCAGGCGCGGCTTTGCGCAGGCGAACGTGAGCGACCCAACGAGGTACGCATGAGCGTGCTCGTGTCCGAGACGTTCACTTCCCTCCAGGGCGAGGGCAAGCTGACAGGCGCTCCTTCGTGGTTCGTCCGCCTCTCGGGGTGCAACCTCCGGTGCACGTGGTGTGATACGCCCTACGCGAGCTGGAGCCCGGAAGGAACGAAGCGCACGATCGCGGAGCTCGCCGACGAGGCGCAGAAATCCGGCGTCGGGCACGCGGTGGTCACCGGCGGGGAGCCCATGATCTTCAAGGAACTGCCCGAACTGTGCGAGGCGCTGCGCGCGCGGGGCATGCACATCACCATCGAGACCGCGGGGACAGTCTTTGCGGACGAATGGAAGGACCTTGCCTGCGACCTGATGTCGATCAGCCCGAAGCTGGCCAACTCCACGCCCAATCGCACGGACCCGCGGGACCCGCTCGGTGTCTGGCACGATCGTCACGAGGCGCGCCGGATCGATGTCGGGGTGCTTCGGCGCCTCGTGACGGGCTTTCCGGATCGACAGGTCAAATTTGTGGTCAGCTCTCCCGATGATCTGGCGGAGATCCAGGGGCTCCTGTCGGAGGTGCCCGAGGTCTGTCCGGGCGATGTGATGCTGATGCCCGAGGGCACCAAGCCCCCGATGGCGGGTACGACGGATTGGGTGATCCGGGCGTGCATCGAGCGAGGTTGGCGGTACTGCCGGCGCCTGCATATAGACTTGTTCGGGGACACCCGGGGAACCTGACGGGGGGCGCCGGGGCGCGCATCCACCTGTTGGGGCCCCTCTCAAGTGGCGGGCCCAAGGGGAATCTCAGATATGTTCAACCGACCGATCGCTGTCTTCGCACTCGCGCTGTCCTGCGCTGCACTGCCTGCACCGGCTCAGCCCGTTGATCGCGAGCTCGAGCAGAGCCGGCACCACGCCAACAGCCTCTCGCTCGCGTTCAACACTGCAGCCAAGTCGATCGAGCCGAGTGTGGTGTTCATCCAGCGCCGGAATCTGATCACGCCGGTGCGCCGGGATATCTTCGGGCGGATCATCGAACGGGGCGAGGCCACGTTTCAGGACTCCGGGCTCGGCTCGGGGGTGATCGTCAGCGCCGACGGGTATGTCATCACGAACAACCACGTGATTGCGAACGCTGAGCAGCTTGAAGTCCAGCTCAACGACGGGCGGAGCTACTTGGCTGAGGTTGTCGGCTCCGACCCTGCGACGGATGTGGCGGTGCTCAAGATCGATGCGGACAACCTGAAAGCCGCGAAATTCGGGAACTCCGACGAGCTGAGGGTGGGCGACTGGGTGCTGGCGGTGGGCTCGCCCTTTGGGCTCTCCAACACCGTGACCGCGGGGATCGTCAGCGCGCTTGGGCGCCAGGGCGTCATGGCCCAGACCCAGAGATCGATGCCCAACCAGCCCCGCGTTCTCTATGAGGAATTCATCCAGACCGACGCGGCGATCAACCCGGGCAACTCGGGCGGGCCGATGGTCGACCTTCAAGGCGAGGTTGTGGGCATCAACACCGCGATCTACAGCAGAACGGGCGGCGGGTCGATCGGGCTGAGCTTTGCGATCCCCTCGGCGATCGTCGAGCGCGTGATGCGTTCGATCATCGAATCGGGCGGCGTGGTGCGCGGGTGGCTCGGGGTCACCATGACGGATCTGACGCCCGAGGACCGCGCGATGTTCGGCGATTCCGAGGGCGTGTTTGTCTCCGATGTGCTCCCCGGGAGCCCCGCGGCAAAGGCCGGGCTCGAGGAGGGCGACATCATCAACGGCTTCGACGGACGCGAGATCGACAGCGTGAATCGGCTCAAGAACTCGATCGCGATCTCGGGCATCGAACACCCGGCGCAGCTCACGTACATCCGCCAGGGCAAGGCGTACTCGACCGAGGTCAGGCTGACGGAGTTTGCGACCTACGAGCGCGAGATGCTGGGCGTCGTCGAGCTCCCGCTGGCGGGGATGTCGGTGATCGAGCTGCGTCCCGAGGTCAACGGGTACCTCGGGATCGATCCCAAGGCGCAGGGCCTGGTGATCTACGGCGTCGATGCGGAATCGCCGGCGCGGCGCGCCGGGCTGATGGCGGGCGACAAGCTCCTGAGGATCGCTGGGCGTGAGGTCGCCAAGGCCAACGACGCGGGCACGCTGCTGACCAAGGGCGAGCCGCGCTCGGGGGTCGTGGTCGAGGTCACGCGCGGGAGTCGCCAGGGGCGGACGACGATCTACCCGAACCGATGAGCTAGCCGTGGTGGTGGACGCCGGATGAGGCCTCGCCGACCAGGCCCGGAGCGGTGCGCTCGCCAGTGCGCCCTGTCCAGAGCGTGTGCACGGCGGCCTTGATATCGGCCAGCACCATGAGCAGACAGGGCAGCACGACGAGGATGATCACGGTCGCCGAGATGAGACCGAAGCTGATGGTGATGGCCATCGGGATGAGGAATTTGGCCTGGAAGCTGCTCTCGAGCATCAGGGGCATGAGCCCGAGCACGGTTGTGATGGTGGTCAGCATGATGGCGCGGAACCGCGCCTTGCCCGCGGCCAGGCACGCATCGGGCACGCCCAGCCCCAGGGCTCGCTTCTCGTTGAAGAACTGCATGAAGATGAGCGAGTCGTTGACGACCACGCCCGCCAGCGCGACGAAGCCGATGAGCGACAGGAAGGTCATGCTGTAGCCCATGATGAAGTGCCCCCAGATCATGCCGATCGTCGCAAATGGGATCGCGGACATGACCACCAGCGGCTGGGTGTAGCTGGCAAAGAGCCAGGCGAGGATGACGTAGATCAATCCCGCGGCGACGAGCATGCCCAGCGGCAGCGTCGAGAACGACTCGGCGACGTCCTTCTGGCGTCCTCGTTCGAGGATGTCTACGCCGGGCGTCCGGTCCACGATCGCCCGGAGCTCGGGCATGAACGCGGCGGAGAGCTGCTCGGGATTGGCGCCGCTCTGGCGGTCGACGTCGGCGGTGACGGTAACGGCGCGGCGCCCGTTGAGGCGCCGGACAGTCGCGTAGCCCTCGACCTCCTCGATCTGCACGACCTCCGGCAGCGGGACGGCCTGCCCCGCAGGCGTGATGAGGAACATGCTCTCGATATTGGCAAGGCTCGAGCGGAACGCCTTTGGGAGCGTGACGCGAACGTCGATGGTCTCGTCATCGCCGGCGAAGTTGTATGGCTCGAGCCCGAAGACCGAGCCTCGGACCTGCAGCGCGACGTTGGCGGTGGTCAAGCCCAGTTCGCTGGCGCCATCCCGGAGCGTCAGGCGGAGCTCGCGCTGGCCCCGGTCCGCGTCGTCGGTGACGTTGGTGATGCCCGGGTAGGAGCCGATGGTGCTCTTGACCTCTTCGATGGTCCGCGTGATCAGCTGCTCAGAATTGCCAACGACAGTGATGGAGATCGCGGGGCCATCGGGCCCACCGGCGACACCCTCGAGGCGGAAGCTCTTGACGCCCGGCATATGCCCGAGCTCGTCCATGATGTCCTCAATCAGGACATCCGAGGAGCGCATGGGCGGGTCCTCTGCGGAGCGCGTCTTGTTGAACGCCTCGCGGTCCTCGACGGGCATGATCTCCAGGATGACCTGCCCGAGGTGGGTCTGCTCGCCGCCCCCGCCGCCGTCGAGAGAGCTGAACTCGCCCGCGACGGCCCAGCAGTGCTGGACCTCGGGCTGAGCGAGGCAGACCTTCTCGATGCGCTGCAGGTAGTCGTCGGTGACGTCGGTGGGCGTGCCGATGGGCATGCGGAGTTCGCCGTTGACGGTCTCCGAGTCGCTGGCCTCGAAGAAAATGAACTCGACGAAGCCGCCGGCGATCATCCCAAACGAGGCGACGACCGCGCTGAACGCGAGCGCCACGGAGATATAGCGGAATCGGACGGCCTTGCGGAGCAGTTTCAGGTAGGAGGGGATGAGGATGCCGTTGAAGAAGTGATCGCGGGCGCGGTCGAACCTGCCCTCGATGCGTGTGAACCAATTGCCGCCGTTGGACTTTGATCGCTCGGCCTTGGCGAGCGAGTGCCCCATGTGCGACGGGAGGATAAAGAGCGCCTCGATGAGCGAGACGCCCAGCGCACAGGTGACGACGATGGGGAGGACTTCGAGGAAGTCCCCGATCTGGCCCTGGATGAGTGCCAGAGGGAGGAATGCGCAGACGGTGGTCAGGACGGTGGCGATGACGGGCCAGCCGACCTGCGAGGTGCCGCCGATCGCGGCTTCGAGCGCGGGCTCACCCTGCTCGTGGCGCGCGGTGATGTTCTCGGCGACCACGATCGCGTCGTCGACGAGCAGGCCGATCACGATGATCAGCCCGAACATGGTCAGCAGGTTGAGCGAGATGCCCACGAAGTACATGACCGTCAGCGTGCCCATCATCGAGACGACCAGCCCGAGCGCGACCCAGAACGAGACGCGCCAGTTGAGCAGCAGCATGAGCGTCGCAAAGACGAGCAATCCGCCCCAGAGCGCGTTGCGCGTAAGCAGGTCGAGTCGCCCCACGATGAACTTGGCAAGGTCGGTGGTGTATTCGATCTGCGCGCCGACCGGGATGCCGCCCGCAGCGGCGCGATCGGCGCCGAGCTTGTACGCCAGCAGGCGGGCGGAGGCGGGGGGCACTCTGGGCTTGGCGGGCAGGGGCTGGCCCGATTCCTGGGCCTTCTTGAGCGCCTGCTTGTGCTTCTGATCGCGCTGGCCCTTGGCCATCATGATCGCAAGACGCTCGGTGAGCTTGAGCTTGATCTCCTCGCCCCGGGCGCCGGCGACGTACGCCTTGACCATCTCGGCGATCTGGACGGCGTCCTGCTCGCCCACCTTGAACACGGTCAGCGAGTACGCGGGCTGCCCGCTCAGGCGTGACCGCTTGTCCACGTCGACGAAGCCCTCGGTGATGCTGGCGATGTCACCCAGGCGCACGACCGAGCCGTCGGGGTCGGCTTTGACCACGATGCGCCGGATCTGGTCTGCTCGCTCGGCGGCTCCGAGCACGCGGACTGCGGTGTTGGAAGTCGTTGACTTGACGGTGCCGCCCGGAAGCTCCTGCATCTCGGCGCGGACGCGCTCGGAGATCATCGGCAGGCTCAGGCTGTAGCGGATGAGCGCCTCGGGGCGGACCTCGACGAGCACCTCGTCGCCCCGCACGCCCGAGATGGCGATGTCGCCCATGCCCGGGACGGTCTCGAGGTCGTCGCGGATCGCCTTGATCGCCTGCTTCATTGTGCGTTCGTCGGCGCTGCCAAAGATCGAGACGTTGATCGTGGGCAGGTTGGGCTCGATCTTCTCGACGCGGATGCGCTCGGACTCGGCTGGCAGGTCCTGCAGCGCGTCCATCTCGCGCTTGACCTCGGCGACCTTGGCGTCGATGTCGACGCCCTCCTTGAATTCGATCGCGATCGAGGCCAGCCCCTCGGAGACGGTCGCGTTGATCTCGTCGACGTCGTCCAGGTTGTCGATCACGTCTTCGATGCGCTGCGCGAGCGCCTCTTCGACCTCGTCCGGGCTCGCGCCCGGGTAGGGCGCGATGACCGAGACAAGATTCGGTCGGATCTCTGGGAAGAACTCCCGCTTAAGCGTGAAGCCGAAGATCAGACCCGCTGCGATGATCGCAAACATGACGAGGTTCGCGACCACGGGCTGGCGGACACCGAAGCGGGCGATGTTCATGAGCCGCCCCCGGCCCGCTCGCTGACGGGGTCGACGAGCATGCCCCCGACCAGCTCGTCGAGGTTGGAGATGATGACCCGTGTCCCGGGCACCAGGCCCGTTTCGATGACGGCCCATTCACGCTCGCTCGGCTCGATGTCGGGCATGCTGGCGCGGATGTAATGGCTGACCCGGATGTCGACGGGCTCGACCCGGTGATGGCCCGCCTGTACGTCCGAAGAAACGGTCAGGACACGATCGCCCGAGACGGCTCGCCTTGGAACAAGAACCATCGGGCGCTCGTCACTGGTTGAAACGCTCGCGACAACAAACTGACCGGGCAGGAGCAACGCGTCGCCCACACCGAGTGTGTCCGGGTCCTGGTTGACCTCGACGTACACGATCATCGTGCGCGAGGCAGCGTCGGCCTCCGGCGCGATGCGCCCGACCACACCCTCCCACTCCTGCTGGACGGGCCCGTCGCTTCGGAGCAGCGCTCTGTCCCCGATGCGGACGGTCGAGCCCGCCGAGATCGGCATGCGGAGTGGCACCTCGAGCCGGCGCAGATCCACGACGCGCGCCACACGGTTTCCGATCGAGAGCAGCTCGCCCGGGCGGGCAAAGACGTCCTGGAGCACACCCGCCATGGGCGAAACGATGGTGGTTCGGCTGAGATCTTCCTGCGCCTGCGTCAGCGTGGCGCTGGCGCTCACCTGCAGCGCCAGCAGCTCGTCTCGGCGGGCCGGGATGACGTCGAGCGACTGCTCAAGATTAGCGAGCGTTCGCTCGGCCCTGCGGACGGACGAATTGGCGTTGTCCAGGTCGGCGGGGGTGCTGGCGCCGCCCGCGGAGGCATCCTTCACACGCTCGAGGTTGCGCCGCTCGATCGTCAGCTCCGCCTGCGCGGATTCGATCTGCTCCTGCAGGCGAGATTCCTGCACGTCGAGGCTCGCCAGCTGCGCCCGGAATGAAGCGATGTTCGCCTCGGCGCCGTTCACACGGCTGATCGCATCGGTGGATTCCAGTCGGACGATCGTGTCGCCCCTGGCGATGGGCATGCCCGCTTCGATCGCGGCGGGGCGCTCGACGACGCGTCCGCTGATCTGCGCCGAGAGCGTCGTGGCGTTCATCGCGCGGACTGTGCCGTAGCCCTCCCAGACACGGGGCACGGGTCGCTCGGCGGCGAGCATGGTGCGCACCGGGATGCCGCGCTGGGCGGTTTCGGTGCGTTCGGGATCGATGCGCTGCGCCGCCAGGGCCATATAGATGCCCAGCCCGAACACAACAAGGACGAACGCGATGCCGCCGCGAACGAAATAGGAAATCAACTGCCAGGTGATCGATCGCTTGGGTTGCATGCTGAGGAGATCGCCTTGTCGCGGCCCAGATCGGTGCCCGGGGATTGCCCAAAGCTCCGCGTGAGCCGCTCGCCACGACGGAGCTTGCTCAGGGTAGGCCCGTCTGTTCGCCCGCCCCGCCTTCGAGATTCAAATCGACCCCAAGGAGCGGGGCGGCCAACTGCGAGACGATCAGTGTGGTCACAACAATGCCCACAATATTGAGCAGGAACCCGGTGCGGGCCATCTGTGCGATCGAAAGTCGACCCGAACCGAAAACAATGGCGTTCGGTGGCGTGGCGACCGGGAGCATGAACGCGTAGCTGGCGACGACACCCGCGGGGACCATGAGGAGCAACGGGTGGACCCCGAGCGCGGGAGCCGCAGAGCCCAGGATGGGCACGAACGCGGCGGTCGTAGCCGTGTTGCTCGTCAGTTCGGTCAGGAAGATGACGGTCGTCGCCACGAGCAGCACGAGCACGACGGTCGGCACGCCACTCAGGCCGGTCAGGGAATTCCCGATCGCGCTGTCCAGGCCCGTGGCCTTCATGGCAGCCGCGAGCGCCAGCCCGCCGCCAAAGAGCAGCAGGACCTCCCAGGGCATCTTGGACATCGTGCGCCAGTCCATCGCAAACTCGCGCCGACTCGGGTGCACGGGGATCGCAAAGAGCGCGATCGCGCCGAGCATCGCGATGCCCGCGTCGTCGAGCATGGAGAGGCGCTCACCGAGCCACTCGAACCCGAGGGCGGTCACCCAGTTGGTCGCGGGGACGCGGAAGATCCAGCCGCTGGCGACACAGGCGAAAACGATCAGCACGGTCCACTCGCCCCGTCCGATGCGCCCGAGCTTTCGGAGTTCTTCGCGGAGCATGACGCCCACACCCGGGACCGAAGCGATCCGGACGGGCAGCGCAACCCTCGTCAGGATCAGCCATGCGATGGGCAGCATGCACGCGGTCAGCGTGAGCCCGAAGGGCAGCCACTGCGCCCAGCTGATCTTGACACCCCGCTCGGCCAGGAACCCCACGAGCATGATGTTGGGCTGGGTGCCCGTGATGGTGGCAACGCCACCGATGGAGCTGGCGTACGCGATGCCCAGCAGGAGCGCCGCGGGGAAGTTCACGCCCGTGCCGCCCTCGCCCTCGTGGAGCGTGTCGAGCAGCCCGATCACACTGACCGCGATCGGCAGGAGCATGATCGCGGTCGCGGTGTTGGAGATGAACATGCTCAGCAGCGCCGTTGCAATCATGAACCCGGCGATCAGACGCGTGGGTCTCGTGCCCACGATGAGCACGGTGGTCAGGGCGATGCGTTTGTGCAGCCCCCACCGCTCCACCGCCAGCCCGAGCACGAACCCGCCGAAGAAGAGCATCACCAGCGGGTGCGCGTAGGGCACGCCCGCGTCTTTGATCGGGAGCACACCCGTCAGCGGGAAGAGCACGATCGGCAGCAGGCTCGTCACGGCCAGCGGCACCGCCTCGGTCATCCACCAGAGCGCCATCCACACGCCGATCCCCGCGACCGCGCGCGGGGCGTAGTCGAGATTGGTATCGCCGAGCAGCGCAAAGATGACCAACGCGAGCACCGGGCCGATCGCGATCGCGGCGAGACGGAGCGGCATGGGTGATGAGGGCGCGTGCATCGGGCGTCAGGATACACGAACGCACCCGAGCGGGTGCCCTCACCCATCTCCGATGGGTAATGCAACGAGTGGATCAAAGAAAGCACCACGCATCGGAGATGCGTGGTGGCACCGTGCAACGGTTTGTGCTTTCGGATCAGTCCTCGGGGATGTTGTCGCCCGTCACGATCTGGCGGAACTTGGCGCGGAGGGACTTGGTGATCGCACCCTCGGTGCCCGAGCCGACGACATGGGCATCGTCTTCGGTGTCGCCGATGCGTGTGACCGCGATCACCTCGGCGGCGCTGCCGGTGAGGAAGATCTCGTCGGCGGCAAAAACGTCCTCGAGGCGCATTTCCTTCTCGGTGACGTGCACGCCAGCCAGGGGCGCCAGCTCCTCCATCACGAACTTGCGGGTGATGCCCTCGAGGATCCCGGCCTCGCTGGGCGGCGTGAAGATCTCGCCGTCCTTGACGATGAAGATGTTGTCGCCCGAGCCCTCGGTGACGAAGCCCTCGGTGTTGAGCATGATGCACTCGAGGCAGCCGCGGTCGATCGCCTCGATTTTGGCGAGGATGTTGTTGAGATAGTTGAGGCTCTTGATGCGCGGATCGAGGCACTCGATCGGGATGCGGGGGCGCTTGGCGACCACGACGCGCATGCCCTGCTCGTAGAGCTCGGGCGGGAAGAGCTGGATCTGGTCGGCGATGCAGATGACGCCGGGGACGGGGCACTTGAACGGGTGGAGCCCGAGCGTCCCGATGCCGCGGGTCACGACGAGGCGGATGTAGCCGTCGGTGATGTTGTTGGCCCGGATGCAATCGCGCTGGATCTTGACCATCTCATCGCGCGTGACGTGCTGATCGAGATCGAGCCGGATGGCCTTGGCGCACCCGTAGAGCCTGCGGATGTGCTGCTCGCACTTGAAGATCTTGCCCTTGTAGACGCGGATGCCCTCGAAGACGCCGTCGCCGTAGAGGAGCCCGTGATCGAAGACATTCACCGCGGCCTGAGATTTGGGGAACATCTTGCCGTTGACATAGACCATGGGAAGGTCGGTTGTTGTTGCCTTGGTGACGCTTGCTTTGGTGTCGGTCGCAACGTTGGTCATGTTCGGGCTCCTTGCTCCAGTGACCTTGCTCCACAAGGCTCGCCGATCCCAGATGAACATCGGGTGTCTGGGTCACCGCGATAGCTGAGTGTATACCGGACCCCGGGACGAACGTCGCGAAGTCCATTTCCCGAACTTGCGATAACGCGCTGCGAACAGTCGTGAATACGCGGGAACGTGCCGCTAGGTTCTCAGAGCCGCGCTGAGACGGTCCTGGGCCGCCTTGACCACCCTTTCGATCTGAGGGTCGACATCCTCGTGCCGCAAGGTCCCAGAACCGCTCCGGAAGCGCAGGCGGAGTGTGAGCGATTTCTTGCCCCCCCCGGCCTGCTTGCCCCGGTAGGCCCCGACGAAGCCCAGCGACTCAAATTGCTTCAGCTCAAGCCCGTGGACCGTGCCCTCGACCTCGCCCCAGGAGGTCGACTCGTCGACGATGAGCGAGAGGTCTCGCTCGATCGCAGGGAACTCGGGCAGGGCGCTGACACTCGCCTTGGGCGGGTAAAAGCGGATCAGGGCGTCCAGATCCAGCTCCGCCCCGACCAGCGCCAGGTCGACGCCTGAGGCTCTGGCAACCTCCGGGGAGATCGCGCCCAAGACGCCCAGCAGGTTGTCGTTGACGAGCACCCGCCCGTAGGCGCCCGCGAGCCAGCCGGAGGTCTCGGGCTCACAGGGCTCGATCGTGATCCGGGCCTGCGAGCCCGCCATCGATCGGACGACGTGCTCGACCGCGCCGCGGACAGCGCGGATGGAATGCTGGAGTTGCTCGGCGCTGGCTTTCTTGCCGGGCTGGGCGCCCTCGACGTCCAGCATGAGCGCGAGCATGCGGTGCTCGATCGTTTCGTGGGACGGGGTCTGCGCGAAGGTCGCGGACATCTCGTAGAGGCGGATCCCACCCTGGACCTGCGCCTGGCCCGAGGCGTTGGCGCGTCGGCAGGTCAGCATGCTGGGCAGGGCGCTTGGGCGCAGGATGGGCTCCGAGCCCCGGCGGTCGTCGTCGACGCCGACCAGCTCGAGCCCCGGTCGGAGCCAGGGCGTGGCGGCTTCGGTCGAGACAAAGCTGAACGTCACGGTCTCGAAAAAGCCCAGGCCCGTCAGCACGCGGTGCAGCTCGCGCCTGGCGCGCTCGGATTCCTGCGGGTGGCGCACGCGGATCTTGATTGTGTCGTGCTCGGGGACGTGCTCGTAGCCGGCGGTACGCGCGACTTCCTCGATGAGATCGATCTCGCGCTCAAGATCGGGCCTGTACGCGGGCGCCACGCACGAGAGCTCGCCTTCGGATTTGCGCGTGACCTTCACATCGTGCGCTTCCAGGTGGGTGGTGATGTCCAGCTCGGACAGATGCAGGCCCAGCACTGAGTTTGTGCGGTTGACACGCACCGCGATGGGTTTGGACTCGGGCAGGGATCGCCCCTCGGAGAGGACGCCCTCTGCCGGTTCGCCGGCGCAGAGCTCGACAATCATCGCCGCGGCGCGCCTGGCGGCGAAATCGATCGTTCGTGGATCGACGATGCGTTCGAATCGATGGCTCGCGTCCGTCCGGATATTGAGGCGACGGGCAGCGGTGCGCACCGCGACGGGATCCCAGGTTGCCATCTCGAAGACGACATCGGTCGTGGAGGCATCGACCTCGGAGGCCTCGCCGCCCATGACGCCCGCCAGGGAGGTGGGTTTCTCGGCGTCGGCGACCACGAGGTCTGTGCGCACAAGCTTGTGCGTCTTGCTGTCGAGCGTGGTGAGTGTTTCGCCCTCACGCGCGTAGCGGATGTGCAGCTCGCGACCGGCGAGCTTCTTCAGGTCGAAGACGTGGCATGGGTTGCCCAGTTCGAAGGTGATGAAGTTGGTGATATCCACGAGGTTGTTGATCGGGCGCTGGCCGACGGCTTCGAGCAGGTCCGCGAGCCACTTGGGGCTCGGGCCCACCTTGACGCCCCGGATCAGGCGGGCGGTAAAGAGCGGGCAGGCGGTCGGCTCGTGGTTGACGAGTTTGAGGTCTTGGGCGATGGGAGCGCCGGTCTTGGGATCGCTGAATTCCGGGAGCTTGAGCGCACGCCTGGTGTAGGCGCTCGTGGCGGCAGTGATCTCGCGGGCGCAGCCGACATGAGAGAGCAGATCGCCCCTGTTGGACGTGAGCTCGACGTCCAGGAGCGTGTCGCCCGAGGGGAGTTTGTCGATGCCCTCGACGGGGTAGCCTGCGAAGGTGAGCACGTGCTCGGCCTCGGGCGCGGTGACGCCCTCGGGCGCGAGATATCGGTTGAGCCAGGCGAGGCTGATGTTCATGGGGTAAAGCCTAGGGGAGCTGTGTAGACTCCGCCCGTGACCAGACTCCTGACACTCATCGCGGTTCTCTTCGCGTTCTCGTTCGTGCCTGCGTGCAGATCGAGCTCGGGCCCGCCGAGTGGGCGCGCGATCCCTTCGGGCGAGACGCGCCCGCCCGAAGACTTTGCGCTCGCGGTGACGGTCATGGGCGAAGAGGGCACGACGAACTGGTTGCTCCAGCCCGCCCGGTTCGTGGTCGAGCCCGACGGGGTGCTGCGGGCGGCAACGGGCGCCGGCGTCGGGCCCTCGGTCTATCCGCCAAGGACCCGCAGGCTCACGCAGGCCCAGATGAACGACCTCTACGCGGTTGTTGTCCGCTCGGGGCTGGATCGGGGCCTCGGGGGCGAGCCCTACCGCCTGGGCGAGACCCAGCCTGCTGGGGCGTGGATTGTGGTCGAGGTGACGGCCCACGAGCAACGCCGCAACACCATCTACCTGCCAAGCGCCGGACGCGAGGTCGTCGAGCTGGTCAGGCAGCTTCGTCGGCTCTCGCGGCTGGAGAGCTGAGCCTTGGCGCTATCGTCTGGCATGTCTGGCGCGAGCGATGTGATCATCGGGATCGATCTTGGAACGACCAACAGCCTTGTTGCGGTCTTCGACGAGCACGGGCCCAGGATCCTTGGCGATGAGGCCAACGCGATGGTGCCCTCGGCGGTGCGCTACGCGGAGGCGGGCCCGGTAGTTGTTGGGCGCAGCGCCCGCGAGCGAGCCGTCGAGTTCCCGCGCGAGACGATCACGAGCGCCAAGCGCCTGATGGGTCGATCGCTCGCGGACGTGCGCGAAGAAGCGGGAGAGCTGCCCTACGAGGTGATCGAGGGCGAGAACCGGACGGCAAGGGTGCGCCTGCCCTGGGGCGCGATCGTCAGCCCGCAGGAGATCTCAGCCGAGATCCTGCGCCATTTGAAGGCGCAGGCGTCCGAGGCACTGGGCGTTGAGGTCAAGAAAGCGGTGGTCACGGTGCCCGCGTACTTCGACGATGCGCAGCGCCAGGCGACGCGCGACGCGGGCAGGCTTGCCGGGCTCGATGTTGTGCGGATCGTGAACGAGCCGACGGCGGCGGCTCTGGCGTACGGGATGGGCACGGGCAAGGCGGTCCGGACCGTCGCGGTGTACGACCTGGGCGGCGGAACGTTCGATATTTCAATCCTGCGTTTAACGCCCGGCGAGAACGCGGGCGAGACGAGCTTCTTCCAGGTGCTTGCGACCTCGGGCGACACGCACCTTGGCGGCGACGACGTGGACCTGGCGCTCGTGCGTCTCTTTCTGCGCGAGATCCGGGAGCTGCTCGAGCTGGCGCCGAGCGTGACGGATCTGGAGGCGTTCGACGCGCCGACGCGCCGGGCGCTTGTCGGGTTCGCCGAGTCGGTCAAGCATCGGCTCTCAGATCATGAGAGCGCGAGCATCCGGATCGATCTCGGCCAGGATCGCGTGTACGAACGCACGGTGACGCGCGAGGAACTCGAAGCGATCATGGCCCCTTGGGTGCAGCGGACAATCGACGCGTGCGCCAAGGCGATGGCGCTCGCCCAGCGCGCGCCGGGCGTGGAAGCGATCGAGCTGGATGCGGTGATCCTCGTGGGCGGCTCGACCCGCGTGCCGCTGGTGCGCAAACGGGTGGAGGCGTTCTTTGGCCTTTCGCCCTACACGGCTCTGGACCCGGACCGTGTTGTCGCGCTCGGGGCGGCGGTGCAGGCGGGGATCATGTCCGGGGCCGCGAGCGGGATGCTCCTGCTGGACGTTGTGCCGCTGTCGCTGGGGATCGAGACGCAGGGCGGCGCGATGGTCAAGCTGATCGTGTCGGGGAGCACTGTGCCCGCGCGGGCGACGGAGATGTTCTCGACGAGTGTGGACGGGCAGACGTCGATCAAGATCCATGTGCTCCAGGGCGAGCGCGAGATGGCCGAGCACTGCCGGAGCCTGGGCGAGTTTCATCTCTCGGGCTTGCCCCCGATGCCCGCGGGGATCCCGCAGCTTGCGGTGGAGTTTCTGGTGGACGCCTCGGGTGTGCTGTCGGTGCGGGCGCACGAGAAGCGTTCGGGCAAGCGGGCGCAGCTGCAGGTTGTGCCCAGCCACGGGCTCTCGCGCGAGGAGATCGACCGGATCGAGGCTGAGAGTCTGGAGCACGCGCGCGAGGACATGACGCGTCATCGGATCGTGGACCTGGTGGTGAACTCGAAGCTGGATCTGAAATGGATCGGCGAGCGCCTGGCCAGGTACGCGGACAAGCTCGAGCCCGGGAACCGGAGCGATCTTGAAGCGAAGCTCGCCGAGGTGAAGGGCCTGATCGAGAGCGCCGAGCGTGACTGGAAGAGCGTGGACGCGGATGCGTTCTACCGGGCGAAGCAGGCGCTCGACAACGCGAGCGTCAGGCTTCAGGAGATCGGGATTACGGAGAGCTTGCGAGAGAAGAGCTAGCGGTCCCCGGTCTCGAGCGCTTCCTTGACTTTCAGGGCTTCTGGCGTGGATGCGTCGCAAAATAGGAATGGCAGTTCGTTTGCCAGCCACGGATCCATCTCGCCATCAAGGATGAGCTTTGCATAGGGCGCAGCTCGCTCCTGATCGGCCATCGCAAAGATGCGGAAAGCCTCGTACCGATCCAGATTCGGCACGCTCGAAAGATAAGGCGTGATCGCAAGATCTGCTGCGCGAGCTGTGTTGCCCGCCTTGAGCGCCTCGCGCGCCAGACGGATGCTGCCTCGTCCGCCGGCGGCCTGGGCGCCGGGCTTGTCCGAGTTCCAGATCTCGCGCAGTTTCTCGAGCAGGTCCTCGGGGCGATCTGCAAAGAGCAGCGCGACAGCGCGATCCCACGCGTTGAGTCTGGAGTTTGGGTCATCTTCGAGCAGAAGCCCGATGGCGTATTTGCGTTCGATCAATGCAAGCCTGTCAGGATCGGTGTCGCTCCTTTGGCTGAGCTCGACAATAAGATCCGGGACCTGTGCGAACGCCGACTTGCCTTGACGCCCATCGACGATGGACTGGAGCACGTCAATGAGCGAATTGGCGGGCTGTTCATCCAGCATCACGGGCGGGGGCGCCAGAGGCTGCGCGAGAGGGGTTCCGGTCGTGGCTGCGAAGAAAGACAGAAACACCATGATCACGACCGGACTCCTTTAAGGCAAGGCTGCGGTGCCGATCTCGAAGTACTCCTTGATTCCGCCGAGCACGCCGTCGGCTGCGATCGCTGCGGTGATCAGGCCCATGATCCGGCTGACGATGCTGGCGCCCACGTCCTTGATGAGGCGTTGAATCCGGTCGGCAAGGAGCATGCAGCAGAAAGCAATCGTAACCACGATGAGCACGAGCACTCCCGTGATCGCCTGCGACGTGATCGGGTACTGGCTGTTATCGGTGAGCACCATGACCGCCAGGATCGAGCCGGGGCCTGCGATGCTTGGGATGGCCATTGGGTAGACCGCGAGATCCATGGCGCGCTGCCTTGCGAGCTCTGCGTCGTGGACCTCGCTCTCGGGTTTGCTCTGGCCGAAGATCATGTCCAGCGCAAAGAGAAAGAGCACGATGCTGCCCGCGACGCGGAACGCGGGCATGGAGATGCCGATGCCCTCGAGCAGCAGCTGACCCGCGACGATGAACCCGACCAGCACGCCCGCGGAGATGAGGCACGCGCGGAGCGCGATCCGCAATCGCAGCGCCGGGTCGACTCCCGCGGTGATCGCGATAAAGACGGGTACCGAGCCGATCGGATCGATGATCGTAAAGAGCAGGATGAATCGCCCGAGGAGATCGTTCACGCGGGCAGGATACCGCGCTGGCTCAGTCCCCGGGCGGGACGCCGATGTCTTCGTTCCAGAGCTCGGGGTGCGCGCTGATGAAATCCGCCATCATCTGCTTGCAGCGGGGGTCGTCCAGCAGGACGAGTTCGACGCCCTCGGCTCTGAGCCAGTCTTCGCGCCCGAGGAAGGTCTCGTGCTCACCGATGACCAGGCGGGGGATGCGGTGGAGGATGGCGGTGCCCGTGCACATGGCGCAGGGGCTCAGGGTCGTGGCCATGGTGAGTGTGTGCCAGTCGCGCCGGCGCCCCGCGTTTCGGATGCAGTCGGTTTCGCCGTGGGAGGTCGGGTCTCCGGTCTGCACGCGCCGGTTGTGTCCCCGCGCGACGATGGTGCCCGCGGGGTCGATCAGGGCGCAGCCGATGGGGATCCCGCCCTCGGCGAGGCTCTTTCTGGCTTCGTCGATCGCGGCATCGAGCGCCAGGCTGTCCATCTCTCGTCGTGTCAGGGGCATGTCTGTCTCCGGCTGGGTTGGTATGCTCGGACCATATGGGCACACGCCAGAGCGAGCATCCCAACGCGGTCATCTTCGAGCATCCGCTGATCCGGCACAAGCTGACGTGGATGCGGGACGAGTCGACGAGCTATCGCCCCTTCCGGGCGCTGATCTCTCAGATCGCGGGGCTAATGGTGTACGAGGTGACTCGGTCGTTCCCGGTGCGCGAGATCGAGGTGAAGACGCCCGTCGAGACGACGACGGGGTATCGGCTTGCTGGACGCGTGACGGTGGTGCCGGTGCTGCGGGCCGGGCTCGGGATGGCTGAGGGGATCCTTGAGGTGATGCCCGAGGCGCGTGTGGGGCACCTCGGGATGGCGCGGAACGAAGAGACGCTGGAGCCGGCGCTCTATCTGAAGAAGCTCCCGGTGGATCTGAACGCGGGGCCGGTGATTCTGGTGGATCCGATGCTCGCCACGGGCGGATCGGCGTCGGAGGCGGCGACGATCCTCAAGAACGCGGGCGTGAGCGATCTGCGGATGATCTGCCTTGTCGCGGCTCCCGAGGGGCTGGCGCGGATGAACCGCGACCATCCCGATGTGACGGTGTACGCCGCGGTCGTGGATCGCCAGCTCGACGAGCGTGGGTACATCTGCCCGGGGCTTGGCGACGCGGGCGACCGGATGTATGGCACGGTCTGAGCCGGAGGCAGCCTTGAAACCGATTGTTGTGTGTGTGCTGCTGCTTGCGCTCGGAATGGGCCAGCCCGAACACGAAGGCGCAGCGCCTCTGGCGCTAGAGGATTTCGTGCCGGGCGCGCTCGTATTGGATCGCGATGGATCGGGCGTGCACAACGTGCGGCAGCTTTCTACTGACCGCGAGCGCAGTGTGCTGTCTGGCTCGCTCCCGGATGGGCGGGTCGGGTTCGAAACACTCGCAAATCTGGGCGTGACGACCGTGATCAGCGTGGACGCCGCCAGACCGGAATACGAGCTCGCGGGCGAGCTTGGGATGCGGACGATCCACATCCCGATCAAGTACTCGGGCATCACCGAAGAACAGCGCACGGCGCTGGCGCTCGCGCTGGCGCAGAGCGAGGGGACGGTGTACGTCCACTGCCATCACGGCCTGCACCGCGGGCCCGCGGCGGCGGTGATCGGGCTCATCGGTATCGGCGCGTGCACGCCCGAGGACGGGCACCGGCTGATGCATAATGCTGGGACGAGTCTCAGCTACATGGGCCTTTGGGACGATGTCGCGGGCGCGGTCAAGCTCCGTGAGACCGAGCTGGCGCAGGCGGAGCCGATGATGGTCGAGTACGCCAGGATCGAGGGGCTGGCGGCGACCATGGCCGAGATTGACCGGGTGTACGACCACTTGGCGGTGCTCTCAAAGAACAACTGGCAGGCGCCGGCGGATCACCCGGACCTGTCCGCCCGGAGTGAGGCGGGGCAACTGCACGATCTGTTCCGCAGGATTCTGGCGGACAAGACGCTGCCTGTGCCTGATGAGAAGTACGCGGAGTACATGACCCAGTCGCTCCGGCTCTCAGAGACACTCGAAGCGCAGATCCTTGGCGCGATGAACGAACAGGCCGTCATCACGATGGAGCGGCTTCAAGCGACGTGCAGCGCGTGTCACAAGACATATCGGTAGGACGATCGCGCAAGGCCCCCTCCGTCGACTGCGTCGACACCTCCCCCGTCGGCGACGGGGGAGGAGGGCTTAAGCAATATCCAGAACGACCTTGATGCCCGCGCCCGAGATCATGGTGTCGAAGGCTTTCTTGTACTGCTCGAGCGGGAACTGGTGGGTGATGATGTCGTCGAGTTCGAGTCGGCCAGAGAGGAGCAGTTCCTCCATCTGGTACCAGGTCTCGAACATTTTGCGCCCGTTGATGCCCAGCACGGTGCAGCCCTTGAAGATGATGTTCTCGTTGAAGTCGAAGGTGACGGGCTTGGCGGGCAGGCCCAGCAGGGCGGCGGTGCCTCCGGCGCGGAGGGCGCGGAAGGCCTGGTCGATGGCGGTTGAGGCGCCGGACATCTCAAGGACGACGTCGACGCCCTCGCCTCGGGTCTGCTTCTTGATGTCCTTGATCCAGCCCGTGCCCTCGCGGGCGTCGTAGGCCTCGACGGCGCCGAGTTTCTTGGCGAGCTTCAGGCGGGGCGGGTTGACATCGGTGGCGAAGATCCGGCTGGCGCCGGCGGCCTTGGCGACCGTGACCGCCATCAGTCCGATGATCCCCGTGCCCGAGACCAGGACGCTCTTGGCGCTCACGTCGGCGGCCATCACGGTGTGTACGGCGTTGCCCAGCGGGTCGAGGATCGCGGCGACCTTGTCCGGGATACTCGGGTGCACGGGCCAGACGTTCTCTTCGGGCACGACCACGTACTCGGCGAAGCAGCCGTCGCGATCGATGCCGACGATCTGCGTGTCGGTGGCGATGTGCGCGTTGCCCGTGCGTGAGTTGAAATCGACGCCCTTGGTGGTGTGCCCCTCGGCGCTGACGCGCAGGCCCGATTCGAACTTGGTGACCGCGGAGCCGATCTTGTCGATCACGCCGACGAATTCGTGGCCTGTGACGATCCCGACGGGGATTCGGCTGGCGGCCCAGTCGTCCCACTCCCAGATGTGACGGTCCGTGCCGCATATGCCTGCTTTGGTGACCTTGATCCGCACGTCGCGGGGCCCGGGCTCGGGGATGGGTCGGTCGGTGCGGAATTCGAGTTCTGGCCCGGCGTGATGCTTGACGAGGCATCGCATGGTGCCCGGAGTCGAGGGGGCCTTGGCGGAGGATGCGGGCTCGGTCTTGATCACTCTGGAACTCCCTGGGCGTTGCGGCCCGAGGCGGGGCTGGTTGTATACGACACTGATTGTCCCGGGCCATGGGGCCCATATCAATGAATCCGTCCGAAGACGCCCGTAGACTCTGCCCACATGCCCAAAGCCGTCAGCCAACCCGATTCCTTTCTCTATCTTGCCGCCCGGATCGACGGGAAGAAGAAGCTCGGGGTGCGCTCGGCTTCGGACGAGGGCTTGCTCGCACGCGAGCTCTCGGGCCAGAAGCTGGTTCTGATCCGCTCCTGGCGGGTGCCTCAGTGGCTTGCCGGGCAGTCGGACAAGCCCATCTCGCTCAAGGACCAGGCGGAGATGGCCTCGCAGCTGGCCCAGCTGCTCTCGCGGGGGGTGCCCCTGGTCGAGACGCTCGAGGTCGTAGCGTCGGCGGTCTCTCCCAAGGCCAAGCCCAGGATCGAGCGTCTGCGCGAGCAGGTGCGTCAGGGCAAGAGCTTCTCGCAGGCCTCGCGCGAGACGGGGGCCTTCGACGAAGCGACCAGCGCCGTGTTCGCAGCGGCGGAGAAAACGGGCGACCTTGCGGGCGCGTCGCTGCAGCTGGCTTCCAACGCCAGGCGCCGGATCAAAATCAAGGAAACGGCGCAGACGCTCATGTTCTATCCGCTGATCGTGCTGACGATCAGCATCATGGTGGGTGTGTTCATGCTGGTGTTCGTCGTGCCGCAGGTCGCTGAGGCGATGCAGAGCGCGATGGGCCAGGGCAACGAGCTCCCGGCGGCGACACGGATCCTGGCCGACCTTGGGCTCTTTATCCGCGCCAACCCGCTGCTGATCTTGGGCTCGCTTGGCACGGTCGCGGTGGCGCTCGTGCTGCTCCGGCATTCGATCGCGATCGGCGTGCGCAAGGCAGCGCACGTGGTGCCTGTGCTCAAGGATGTGACGCTTGCGCAGGAGTCGGCGCGGTTCTTCAGCGTGATGGCGGCGCTTGCGACGGGCGGCGTGCCGCTGGCTGATGCGCTGGGCGTGGCGAACCAGACCATCCACCACGTCAAGCTGCGGGCGCAGCTGGACCAGCTCCGCAAGTCTCTGATCGAGGGGGGCGTGCTTCGATCCCTGATCGAGAAGATCGAGGCGCTGCCGATGGGCACGCGTCGCCTGCTGATCGCTGCGGACCGGGCGGGGAACCTGGACCGAGCGTTCGAGTCGCTGGCCGACGATCACACGGAGATGGTCGAGCGCCTCTCCGGTCGCCTCCTGGCGGTGCTGGAGCCCCTCCTGATCGTCGCGATCTTTGTGGTGATCGGCGGCATGATCCTTGCGATCATGGCCCCGATGCTCTCGCTCTCACGGAGCGCGTTTGCGGGCTGAGAGCCTTCTCGGACGGACCGGGGACCGCTTCTGTGCGTCGCAGGGGATGGGCAGGGTGGCACGGGGGCGGTTGCGTACACTTTGTGTGCAGTCGCTGGCACGATTGGCTGCAACGGCTTGAATGCAACCGGGTAGCCCCGTTTATGCCCGATGGCCGGGCGAAAGGGAATGGAAGATATGAATGCACGCACAAAAACACGCCTGCACGCCCGCGGCTTCTCGCTGCTCGAACTGACGCTCGTGATCGCGATCATGGGCGTGCTGATGGCCGTGGCTGCGTTTAACCTGATCGGCGGCGCCGACGACGCCAAGGCCAAGGTCACCAAGACGAGCATGGCCACCATCAAGAATGCGCTGCAGACGTATTACACGAATCAGAATGCCTACCCGCCCACGCTTCAGGTGCTGATCCCGACGCCGCTGGCGCAAGGATCCGATCTGGACTCGTGGGATCGCCCGTATTACTACAACCCGGCGGGCAAGCCGGGTGCGCCGCGCGAGCAGGGCTTTACGCTGATCAGCGCGGGCTCTGACGGTCAGATGGGCACCGAGGACGACATCGACATCTGGATCGCGCTCGCCCGCCAGGCGAAGTGATGCGGAGATGAGGCAGCGCGGAGCGCGACGCCATGACGAACCACACTCCAAATCCCGGTGCCCGGTGGATCAGGCGTGGGTTTAGCTTCCTCGAGGCGGTGCTGGCGGCGGCGCTGCTCGGGATCATCGCCTCGGCGATCTTCAGCGTGCTCGGATACGTCTACGCCTCGGACCGCGAGGACGCGGCCAGGCTCGGGGCGGCGGAGGTCGCCAACCGGATCATCATCACCTACCTCGACGACGAGACCAGCATCAAGAAGCTGCCCGACGTGATCGACTACGGCCCCCGCCGCTTCCGCTGGGATCTCGAAGAAGATCAGGTGCGGATCGATGAGCCCAACCGGAGCGCCCGCGTGACCGCCGGGCGACAGGGCGCCACACCCAACGCGCTCGTCAAGCTCAAGGAGATCCGCGTCACGGTCTGGGAAGACGACGGCACCGAGGCCTCGCGACAGGTCGGCGCCTCGGCGGGGGTTCGCCTCAACAGGCTGGTCAACCCGATCGCCTACCGCGGATCCGACGGGGTCACGCGGATGCTCAGCGATCCCGAGCGGATCATGCGGATGATGCAGAACCTGACCGGCTTTGAGACACCAGATGCGGCGGGCGGGCGATGAGCAGGCGCGCCTTTACGCTGCTGGAGACGGTGCTCTCCATGGTCGTGGGCACGCTCGTGCTGCTGGCGACGCTGGGCGTGATGACCACGGTGCGCGACTCGGACCGCGCCCTTGCGATCCGCGCCGATCAGCAGCACGAACTGGCGGAGGTGCGGATCGCGGTGTCGAGCGCCCTGTCCCGGCTCAGGCCTGCGCCCAACAACATCGTCCGCGACACGCTGCCCGACTCGCTGACCGAAGACGAGCTCGATGCGATCCTGGAAGTGCCCTTCCCAGAGCCCATCGCGGGGCTGCCCCACCACTTCGAGCTGACGAGCGTCGAGGGCATGCCGAGGCTGGAGTTGGTGGTCGATCGCCTGCCCCGCGCGACGTACCAGCCCCTTGCGGAGGGCGAAGGCGAGAAGACCGACGGGCGGGCTCTCACTCAGGACGCCAGCAGCGCGCTGACGTTCGATGACCTGCTGGGTTTCCGCGGGGCGTTCGAGCTGCGCGCCGGCCCGCAGCGAACGGCGTACGAGCTCTGGTGGGTGCCGCTTGCCCCGCCTGGCCTGCCCGAGGGATTCGTGTTCGATGAGGGATCGCTCCCGGAGCCCAAGCTCCTGTGCGGGCACGTGGCGGAGCTGTCCTGGTCGGCGTTTATCGACGGTGGCAAGGTGCCACAGGTCCGGGCGGTCGAGGCGAGGCAGTTCCCCGCGTACGTGGAGCTCGAGCTGACGACGACCGACGGGCTGTACGCGAGCTGGATGTTCGAGCTCGGCTGGATCCCCGGGACTGAACTGGGCGAGATCGATGCCCTGGGCGATGATCCCGAACTGGAGGGTGGATCATGATGCGCGGGCGCGGATTCGCGATGCCCGTGGTTGTGCTCCTGGCGCTCATGACGAGCCTGGTGGTCGTGCTGCTGCTCAACCGCGACGCGGTGCGCCACCTGGACGCGGAGAACGAGCTTGAGAGCTACATCGACGAGCACCGCCAGCGCGGCGTGCGCGAGCTGATCGCGCTCTGGCTCCAGTTCTCGGGGCAGCAGGATCTCGAGTCGCTGATCGCGAGCGATGGGCTGGTGTTCACGCTGGACTACAGCGGCGGGCGCGAGCTGCGGGTCTGGCTCGTCGAGGCGCAGTCGGCGCCGCTGGTCGACCCCGAGGGCCTCGACCCGAAGCAGCCGGTCGCGGAGGTGATCCCGCTGGGTGTGCAGCGCGACATCGCAAGGCGAACGGCTGAGGCGCTCGGCGGGCGGGCGGAGCTGGTCGGTCGGTCGGCTGGGCCCCTGGCGGTGAGCCTTTCGGGGGCCTCGGACGAAGCGATCCGGGCGCTGGTCGTCGCGGTCCTTGTGAACGAGGCGCTGGCCCTTGAGTACTCGAACCAGCTCTTGCGGTTCCGGAACGAACGGACGGAGTACACCCGCCCGGAGCTGCTGAACCTGGCCCGCGATGCAGGGGTCGAGGAGAACCTTCAGACCCGCCTGACGGCGCTCTGGACGACGCTGCCCTCTCTCTGGAGCGTGCGGGCGGAGCTGGTCGGCCCGGGCGCGGCGGGGCGTGAGAAGACGATTGCGCGGTACGAGGCCACGGTCTTTATCCCGCGGGAGGAGACGACCAACTCGCTCCTGACCGGCAGCGAGCACCCGAGCGCCTGGTTCCTGGAGTGGAGAAAGCTGGACGATGGCGTCGGCTACACTCCTATCCCGGGCGCTGAATGAGGAGAGCGAACGTGAGCGGCGTCAGCAGAACATCGGCGGTCAGGACCATGCGCATCGCACAGATCGCGGGGCTTGGGATGGTTGCGCTCGCTGCGGGCGCGGTCATGTTCCGACCCGGGCTCCCGGAGCGGGATGCGGATTGGGCGGACCAGGCGGGGCCGGGCGTCGAGACGCCTCCGGACGAGGGGAATCGGAAGCTCAATCTTTCGCGCCAGGACATCGATACCGCGGGTGCCGGGAGTTCTCTGGACGACCTTGGGAAGATCGTCAAAGCTGAGATCACGCCCATCACGCCTCCTCCGATCGACCCTGAATCGAACAATACAACGGATGTCGCCCCGCGCGGCTGGGCGTACCTCGGGGGTGTCTTCGAGCCCACGGTGAACTTTGCGCTCGTCAACATCAACGGCAAGCAGCGGATGCTCCGTCAGGGGCAGGAAGTGCCCGAGCTCAAGGCCAGGATCCTCTCGATCGACCCGGAGCGGATCGAGATCGAGCGCGAGGGTCGGCGCGAGCGGATCGAGCGGAGCAAGCCCAGCGCCACGCTGGTCTCGGTGAGCGAGACGGGCGCCGGGATCGTCGCGGGCTCGACGGTCATCTCGCCTGGCGAGAACACGGCGCGAACGGCGCGGACGCTCCAGCGCGAAGATCTGGAGAACAACCCTGACATCGACAAGCGTCGGGCGGAGTTCCTGCGTCGCCAGCAGGAGAGGCAGGGCATCGACCGTTGAGCGGGCCGAGTGTTTATCTTGAACGCGACGCGAGCGGACAGCGTCTGCTCGGGCTGCGCCTGATCGGGGCGCAGGGCGAGGAGCACTACCGCGTGCCCGATGAGATCTCAGGGGCTCAGGGTGTGCAGTTCGCGGCCCAGTGGCTTCGGAGCCGACTCGATGCGCAGGAGGGCAGCTCGATCGGGCTGCTGTGCTTGGATGCGCGGGGCTCGGTGTGCTCGTGGGTCGATGTGCCCAGCGGTGAAGACGCGGTGGTCCGCGCTGCGGTGCGCCAGAAACCGGCGGGCGCCTGGGGAGACTGGTCGAGCGTGCCCGCGCTGGAAGGGGCGGGGACGGTCGAGTCGCTCCTGCCCACGTCGGGCTCGAGCCTCCAGCCCGTTGGCGCAGCGCAGAGCAACGGGCAGGCGGGGCTTGCGGTCAGGCGGAGCGCCCCGGCGCAGAGCCGGCGCTCGGCAGTGGTCGGGGTGAGCGACTTGCCCGTGCGTCTCCTGCTCGACGAGCTCGACGCCATGCGGATCGGTGTGGGTCGAGTCGTGACCTTCTGGCAGGCGATGGCCCTGGCGTGGGACCCGTCGAGCGAGCGCGTGGACTCGGACGACCCGCTGGTTTCGAGCGCCCGGGTGGATACAGCGGTGGTGCTGATCGAGCCGGAGGGGCGCGTGCAGTGGACCTGGTCGAGCCAGGGCGAGCTGGTCGCGGCGGGTTCGGCGATGCTCGAAGGCGATGCGCTGGGCGAGAACGCGGAGGGGCGTTCGTTCGCGGCGGGGCGTCTTGCGGTCGACTGGCTCGCGTGGACGGCGCAGCTCGGGCGTTCGCCGAGACGGGTGATCTGCCTGATCGATGAGGGCACGGGCACATCGCACGGCGCGGGCTCGTTCGGCGAGTCGGTGACGGACATCTGGCCCGGCGCGGCGGTCGACCTCTTGCGTGTGGATGACCCGGTGCTCTCGACGTTCCTGAGGCTTGGCGAGCGCACCCCCGGGGGCAAGCTCCGCAGGGACCTGTCCAAGGCGGGTCAGATCGGCGCGCTTGCCAGCCGACCCGGTCGCACGCATCGCTCGATGTACAGGTGGTTGGCTGGAGCCGTGGCGATCGGCGCGGTGGCGCTCTTCATCGCTGGGTACAAGATCCGGGTCTCTTCGGGCGAAGCCGAGACGCAGGCGAGCGTCGTGCGGAACGAATCGAACGCCCTGATCCTGAGCAAGCTTGGCGATCGCGCGGACCCGGTGTACCCGATGCTCTCGCTGCAGTCGATGCTGGACGCCGAGCGCCAGGCGGTCAGTTCGCGTGCGAGCCTGACCGAGGTGCACTCGGTGTTGCAGGCGATCGATGACGTTCAGTTTGCCATGGTCAGCGGCATGCGCGGTGTGCAGCTGGTGCGACTGGTGGTCGATCAGTCCTCGCTGCTGCTCGATGTCGAGAGCGAGACGACGCAGCAGGCCGAGACGGCATCGGACCTGCTCAACAACGCGACGCAGGGGATCAACTGGGCCCGCGGCTCGATGCGCCCCGGGCAGAGCGGCAAAACCCGCGTGAGCATCACGGGCTACTGGGCGCCGCCCAGCACGGAGCCCGGATCATGAGCGGGCTGAACGATCAGGAACGGCTGGAGATGCTGCGTCAGGCCTCGGGCGCGGAGCGGCGCAACAGCCCTCGCTCGCTCGTGGTGCTGGCGGTCCTGGTGCTGCTGGTGGGCGGGGTGTACGCGGGTCTGGGTTGGATGGGTCGCCAGGGTTCTCTCGATGCGCTGCGCTCGGCTCAGCGTTCGCAGGAGCTGGTCCGCGGTCAGCTCGATGAGCTGGACGGGCTCCGCTCCCCGGCTTCGGCGGGTGCGGTTTTGGTGCATGAAAGGCTGGCAAGCCCGGTAACTCTGATCCAACAGGCCGCAGAGAAGGTAGAGATCCCCAAGCCCGAGTACGATTCGGAGCGAAGTGAATCAGACGCGGGCTCATCTCACCGAAGAATTATCCGGTTCAAGCCCATGCGTATGGAATCCGCCGGGGATGCGCTGCGCTGGGCACAGCAGGTAGAGAGCGACATCCCGGGGATGCGGGTCTACAGCATGGACTTCAACGCCGCCCGGGACCGCAGGGGCTGGGATATCACGGTGCAGTTCTCTCGTCTGGAGAAGAAACAGTGAGCACGAATCGGCACAGCAGAAAGTTTGAGCTCGGAGCGATCGCCTTGGGCGTTGCGGTTCTCGTTGCTGGCGGCTGCCAGAGCACGGGGACGCGGGGGCCGACGCGACCTTCGCCCGTCGCCAGCGGCGACATCACCCGTGCACGCGCGCTGACGAGCCAGGGCGACGAGGCGTTTCGCAAGGGGCGGTTCGAGCAGGCCGACAAGCTCTACCGCGAGTCGCTCACGATCTTCCCGAACCAGACGGGCGCGTGGAACAACCTCGGCAACGTGCTGATGGCTCAGAAGAACTACGTCGATGCGCAGGCCGCGTTCATGCGGGCGATCGACCTGGAGCCCGGTCGCCCCGAGCCCTACACGAGCCTCGGGCGACTCTGGCTCGAGGCGAACTACGCGGAGGAGTCGATCAAGCATTTCAACGAGGCGCTCAAGATCGATCCGCGCTGGCTGCCGGCGATGCGGGGCAAGGCGGCGGCGCTGCACAAGCTGGCCCGCGCCACGCCCGAGTACGTGGACATGCTCCGGATGGCGCTGCTCATCGAGTCGGATGTCGAGTGGCGCAAGTTCTTCGACCGCGAGCGCAGCCGGGTCGAGCAGGCGCTGGCCTACGACGGCTGATCGATTCTTCGTGATCGAATTACGAGCCCTTCGCGACCGCGGGGGGCTCGTTTTACTTTTTGTAGAAGGTGTAGAGGAACCATCCGACGCTGGCGGCCCCGGCGGCGATGGTGCCCAAGAAAATATACACCCACATCATGTCGTCATGGCCCTTGAGGCGGGACCGGTTGGGAATCCCAGACTGGTACTCGATCGCGACGGTCTGCGAGCCATTCTCGTTGATGCCTATCTCGGGCTCGAACCGAGACGAGACCCGGTCCATCTCGGTTCGGACTTTGCCGTCCCTGTCCTCGAAGCGGTACTTCGCGACGACGTAGGTGTACGAGCCGCTCCGCCTGGATCGCCCTTGGAGTTCCTTGACCTCGACGAGCTGCGCCTCGGTCTCGATGCCCCGCATGATGTAACGGAGCTCGCTGCAGGAGCTGATGAGCGAGAAGAGAAAGAGCACGACCACAGCCACGCAGAGCCTGATTTGCATGGATTCAGACATCTCGTCCCTCCGGAGTGCAGGGCGACTGTACCGAATGAAGCGATCGCGTTCAATCCAAATATATAAATATCACCACTCCAATATTCTTATTTTGGAGTGGTGATATTCACACAACTTTGTGGATCAAGCTTCAGAGAAGCTTTGCCGCCAGGCTTGCCAGCTCGGAGCGTTCGCTCTTGGCGAGGGTGACGTGCCCGACGATGCCGACGTTTTTCATCTGCTCGACGGCGTAGCTCAGGCCGTTGGATGACTTGTCGAGGTAGGGGTTGTCGATCTGCCCGATGTCGCCCGTCAGGACGATCTTGGTTCCTTCGCCGACGCGGCTGATGATGGTCTTGACCTCGTGGGGTGTGAGGTTCTGGGCCTCGTCGACGATCATGAACTGGTGCGGGATGGAGCGCCCGCGGATGTAGGTCAGCGGCTCGAGGACGAGCTGGCCCCCGGCCATGAGCTGCTCGATGCGCTGCTCGGTGGAGTGGCTGTCGGCGACCTCGTGCTGCCCGCCGCGGGTGGAGAGGAGGTAGCTGAGGTTGTCGAAGATGGGCTGCATCCAGGCGAAGAGCTTCTCGTCCTTGTCGCCAGGGAGGTAGCCGATGTCGCGCCCCATGGGCATGATGGGGCGTGCGACGAGGAGTTTTTCGTAGCGGTCGTCGAGGAAGACCTTGGCCATGCCCGCGGCGATGGCGAGGAGCGTCTTGCCCGTGCCCGCTGAGCCGAGCAGGGTGACGAGGCGGATCTCGTCGTCGAGGAGGAGGTCCAGGGCCATGGTCTGCTGGACGTTGCGGGCGAGGATGCCGTAGACAGGCTTGCGTGGGCCCGTGACGGGGATGACCGAGTCGGTTTCGGCCAGTCGTCCCGCGAGTCTGCGGGCCATGCCTGTGTGGTGCTCGTCGCTGTCGTCCTTGAGGATGACGAACTGGTTGGCCTTGATCTCGCGGCTTGAGAACGAGCCGTCGGCGTTCTCGATCTTGAGGAAGGGCTCGAGCTTTGCGATGTCCAGCTGCTTGTCGTGGTAGAGATCGTCGATGATCTGGCCCGGGACGGTCAGATCGAAGTAGCCCGTGTAGAGGCGGTCGGCGTCGACCTTCTGGTTTTCGAAATCTTCGGTCTTGATCCCGAGCGCATCGCTCTTGATGCGCGCTGAGAGATCCTTTGAGACAAAGACCGCGGGCTCGCCCGCGAGCCTGAGCGCGTAGGCGACGGCGATGATGTGGTTGTCGGGCATGTCCTTTCCGATCGCGGCGGGGCGCGCCGGGTCGGTGACATCGACACGGATGGTGCCGGCCTGGCCATTGGCCAGGAACGAGGACGGGTTGAATTCCTGCGTGACGGGGAGTTTGCCCCAGCTGACGCCCTCGGTGAGCTTGCCGAGCGAGCGGAGTCGGTCGAGGTGTCGGATGCACTGGCGCGCGGAGCGTCCGATGTCGTCCTCGCGTCGCTTCATCGTGTCGAGCTCTTCGATCACGGGATACGGGATGACGACGTGGTTGTCCTCAAAGACGAAGAGAGCGTTGGGGTTGTGCAGGAGGACGTTGGTGTCCAGGACAAAGTGCTTGATGAGGCCGTCGTAGTTGGGTTCCGAGCCCTTGGCGGGCTCGGTCTTTGCGGTATCAGGCATCGCGATCCATCGCTCCGGTGAAGGCGGCATCTGCCGTCTGTGTTGGTTCCGTCAGGGCGTTTCCGGCTGGATCATATCGGCGGGGGCGATCTCGGGCGTGGGCTGGATCAGAACAGGCGACGCGGTCGGATTTGCGGGCCAGAAGGCGGCGATCGAGAGCGTCAGGGCCATCGCGATGGCGATGGCGGTTTTGATGAACGTCGCGGCGACTCGCCCAACCGCGGCACCGGCGCCGGCCTTGGTGGATTCGCGCCACGTGCGGTCGGCGCCGTTGCGCTCCATGATGACCGCCAGGATCGCGGCGCCCAGGATGCCACCCAGGATGGTGCCAAGGACGGGGATCGGGATGAAGATCGAGCCTGCGATCGCGCCGAGCACGCCACCGATGAGCGCACCGGTCATGCCCGCCTTGCCAGCGCCGCCCACCTTGGCTCCCACGGCTGAGCTGACAAGATCAGCGATCTCCGCGGAGAGCACGAACCCCGCCGCCGCGACGACGACCCACCACGTGTAGATGTCGGGCGCCACGAGCTTGGCGAGGATGGCGATCAGCAGCATGAACCACGTGCCGGGCAGCGTGACCAGAGTCAGCACCACGCCTACGAGCGAGCAGAGCGCCACCAGCGATGCGATGAACCAGACCACGCAAGAGCTCCCCTGGCGAACGCGTCCTGATCAGGACGCGGACGTGTTGGTTTCTTCTTCGGATTCGGCGCTCTCGGTTTGCTCAGCGGCTTGGCGCTCGGCGTCCTCCTCGGTGAAGTCTTCGGGGCGGGCGGTGCGATGCATCTCGAGATACCACGCTTCCAGCGGCTCGTACTGGTAGAGATCGAGCTTGATCTCCTTGCCACCGAGCTGCGGGTGCTCGGGCTTGACCCTGAGGAAGACGAGGAACTTGTCCCACTTGCGCCGGTCGAAGACCTCGATATCCCCCGGCACAACGGATGCGCCGCCGGGGACACTCAGGCGCATGGACGATGATTCCCATGTGTACTTCTTCGATGCGACGGCGACGATGTGGATGAACATCCAGAGCCCGCCTCCGAAGCCGATGAACGTAAAGAGCCACTGCACCGGGATGTCGTAGCTGGCCAGGGGCTTGGGCTGGTTGGTGGTCGTCCAGGTCTGATCGAGGGCGGCGAGTGTCTCGCGCGGGCGTTCGCCCAGATCCGAGGCGACGCGTTCGTCCGAGAGGCGTCCGAGGACCGCCAGTGATTTGAGCCAGGCGTACTTGGCGATGAGGGCCGCGTCGTCGCGCGCCCGCGTGGACGTGCCCGCGGCGGACTGCGAGAGCTCACCCATCCGGCTTTCGAGGTCGTTCATGTGCTCGGCTGCGGTCATGCCCGCGGGCAGGCCGAGATCGCCGGTGAGGCTGCTGGCTTCGTTGGACTTGGACAGGTACTGGTGGAGGTGCCAGGAGGCGGAGGCCTCGCCTCTCTTTGGGTAGGCGATGGTGGCGTCGTAGAGCCCGTAGAGCCCGAATCCCACGAGCAGGACCATGAAGACGGCCATCTTGATGACCCACTTGCGCGCGAGCTTGGTCGTCTGCCGGTCGGCCTGGGTGCTTTGCTGATCGGTCATCCGTGCGGGCTCCGCGGCAAAAAGGAAAGTCGGTGGTGTCTCAGATTTGTATGTCGGCCGGGGCCTTGGGATGGAATCAGTCTGCGGAACGGTCTTTGAAGGCGTCGTTCCACCATTTTTTGGCCCAGAGCTTGCCGCCGGCGGTCTTTAAGATCGGGTCGAACCCGCCCAGATCGGCCTGGCGCTTGGGGATCCGCGGGTGCGAGCGCCCGGTCTTGAAGGCGTGCGTCAGCCAGACCTCGTGTGCTCGACGGTACATCGCGCCCCGGTCGCGGATCGTCTTTCGTGCCAGTGGATTCCACATCTCGCCCCGATTCTACCAAGCCGAAACACCGGATGCCCGAACACCGACCAGTCAGAAGCAACGCGGGCCTGCGAAATCCGTATGCTCCTTGCGTGATTGGATCGCATCTGTGTGCTGGTTGTGGGGTTGAGCTGCGCGGGGTCTCTGCGCCTCCGGATCCGGTGTACGCCCTGCCCGTCTGCGTCTGCCCTGGGTGCGGGCTGGCCTGCGTGCGGCGCAAGCACCGTCTGCGCACGCATCCGGTCGCGTTCCGGAAGCTCGACCGCGTATTCAATCGGCTGGCGTTCTCGGGGTTTGTCGTGGCGCTCGCCTCGGGGACTTCGCTTTTGATCGCGGTCTTCATGTCGCTCCAGTCCGATCGCACGGGCAGAGGCCCCTTCGGTGCGACGTTCAGCGCGATCCGAAGCGCGCCGCCCGAGGAGCTGTTCTCGGTCGGGCTGGCGGTCGGTTCGATCGGGATGACCGTGTCGATCTCGGGCATCCTGCTGAGCCGACTGCTCTGGCACTGGCGGGCGTTGCATCTGATCCTGGCGTGGGCGGGGCTGCTCTTTGCGGTATCGCTGGCGCCGACACTCTTTGAGATTTCGTACGGGAATGGGAACTCGGTGGCGCACGATGTCACGGTGCGCTGGGCGAGCCGACTCCAGGCGCTTGCGATGTGCTGGTGCGCGACGGGCCTTGGCGTGGCCATCGACCGAGCGACGCGGAGGCCCGGCGGTTCGGGGCGGAAGTTCGGGCGCTCGCTGCGGTGGGCACGCAAACAGCAGGCACGGAGACGCGCAGGATGAGCGAGATCGCACCGGAAACGCCCGTGTCCGTGATCGAGGGGGATCGCCTGTGCGCCGGGTGCGCGTACAACCTGCGCGGGCAGACCGTGGTCAGGGAGCACCACTACGGCCTCTTCATCGCTCGCTGCCCCGAGTGCGGCACGCCCGCGGCGCTCCAGGAGTACCCGCTGCTTGGGCGCTGGCCAGGCAGGGTCAGGGTGTTTGTCTCGCTCGCGTACGCGCTGGTGTGCCTGTTTGCGATCTTTGTGACATTCATGATCCTGATGGGCATGACCGCGGCGTTTTCCGAGTCCGCAGACGACGAGCTGGCGAACACGATCGCCCAGAGGTGGGCGCTGCACGTCAACCAGGAGGAAGCCGAGGGCAACATGCCGCTGAAGAACATGCCGCTGTTCAATCAGGCTGTGCGTGACCAGGAGGGTCGACTCCAGGCGTATGTCTGGAACTACGTCGACAAAGAGTGGTGGAAGGGTGTGCGGAGCGACGTCGGCCTGAGGGCGCGCGTCAAGAGTGTGCTCGAGGGCATGGGCGGCATGGTGTTGCCGTTGGCGTTCATGTTTTTCGTCGGCGGGAGCGTCTGGGCGGTCTTGCTCCTTTCGGTGCGCCGCCTGGTGATCTTTGTCGTGATTCTGATCCCCGCGAGCGTGGTCGTGTTGTTCCTGCTCTCGAATGTGCTCGAGAACAACGGGTTCAACGGCTGGAACACCGCTTCTGGCATCGCGCAGGACGAGATGTTCGGTGCGACGGCGGCTGTTGTGCTGTCGCTCTGGCTCGTCTGCGCCGGGGTTGGGATCGCTGTTGGGCGACCGCTCGCCAGGCTCGGCGTCCGGGCGCTGCTCCCCCCGACGATGCGCGGGTCCCTGGCGGAGCTCTGGTTCACGGACGGCAAGGCCTTGCCGACGGGCACGCGTGCACCGCGTAAGCTTCATCCGGAGGCGCGAAACTCCGATCCGGTCTGAGCGGCGCCTCGGAGAGCGGACTGATGAGCAGGCCCCGTATCTTGATCGTCGGCGGCGGGTTCGGCGGGTTGAGTGCCGCGAGACTGCTGAGCAGATGCGACGCAGACGTTGTGCTGTTCGATCGCCGGAACCACCATCTTTTCCAGCCTCTGCTGTACCAGGTCGCTACGGCGGGTCTCAGCCCCTCGCAGATCGCGGTGCCGATCCGGAATCTCTTTGCGCGGCGCAAGAACGTCAATGTGCGCATGGAAGAAGTGACGTCGATCGACACGGAAGCCAGGCAGGTGCGCACCGCTCGCGGTGCGGAGCGGTATGACTATCTGATCATCGCGGCGGGGACGATGAACTCATACTTCGGGCACGACGATTGGAGCCGGCACGCGCCGGGGTTGAAATCGATCGACGATGCGCTGGACATCCGACGACGCTTTCTCGTGAGCTTCGAGCGCGCCGAGCTCGAGCCGGACGAGACCGGGCGCCGGGCGCTCATGACGTTTGTCATCATCGGCGGCGGGCCGACGGGCGTGGAGCTGGCGGGCGCTCTGGCAGAGATCGCGACGAAGAGCCTGCCCGCGGACTTTCGCCTGGCGGATACGTCAAAGACGCGGATCCTGCTCGTCGAAGCGGGCGACAGGCTCCTGGCTGCGTTCGACGCGGATCAGGCCGAGCGGGCCAGGCGTGACCTTGTCGGCATGGGCGTCGATGTTCGGCTCAGGACAAAGGCCACGACGATCGATGCCCGGGGCGTGGAGTTGACGTCGGATGAGGTGGGTCAAGAACGGGTCGATGCGGGCGCGGTGTTCTGGGCCGCGGGCGTCGCGGCTGAGCCGATCGCTGCGGCGGTGAGCGAGCACAATGCAAGCGCGCACGATCGTGCCGGGCGCATCTGCGTGGAGCACGATCTGAGCGTGCCCGGATCGCCCGAGGTCTTTGCGATCGGCGACATCGCCAAGGTTGTGGACGCGAGCGGCAAGGAGACGCCGGGCGTGGCGCAGGGCGCGATCCAGATGGGGCGCCACGCGGCAAAGATCATCGCGCACGAGATCAAGCATGGGCCAAGAGTGCCCAGTCAGAGACCCGCGTTCCGCTACCACGACAAGGGCAACATGGCGACCATCGGGCGCCGACGGGCGATCGCGGATTTCGGCTGGCTCAAGATCGCGGGCATGCCCGCGTGGCTCCTCTGGGCGTTCGTGCACATCGCCTTCCTGATCGGGTTCCGCAACAAATTCGTGACGATGTTCGAGTGGATCTACGCGTATCTCACGTTCAGGCGCGGCGCCCGGCTGATCACGGGGCGAGGCTGTGCCGGAGGTGAATCGCAGCCCTAAGACTCGCCGGCGCCGGGTTGGCCCCTAAACTCCGGGACCTCCCGGAGACCCGCCCATGAGCACGTTCGACACCCGCACCGACGCCACTCTCAAGCAGCTCGCAGACGCGGGGCAGTACAAGCACCTGCAGATGCTCGATTCGCCCATGGACGCGGTCGTCAAGATGCGGATGGGCGATGGCTCCTTCCGTGACACGCTCTGCTTCTGCAGCAACAACTACCTTGGACTGGCCAACCACCCCGAGGTTGTCGAGGCGGGCATCAAGGCGCTCCGCGACTACGGCGCGGGCACGGCCTCGGTCCGCTTCATCTGCGGCACGTTCACGCCCCACGAGCAGCTCGAACGCACGATCGCCAGGTACATGGGCACCGAGTCGAGCTACACATTCGTCAGCTGCTGGAACGCGACCGAGGCGCTCTTCCCCACGTTCTGCGAGGAGGGCGACTGCATCGTCTCCGACGAGCTCAACCACGCGTGCATCATCGACGCGATGCGCCTGACGCCCGTGATCAAGAAGGGCGTCAAGAAGAAAGTCTTCGCGCACTCCGACATGGACAGCCTCCGCGAGAAGCTCGCCGAGTGCGAGCGGGACCCCGAGATCAACGGGCAGGTCTGGGTCGTGACCGACGGCGTGTTCAGCATGGAGGGTGACATCGCCAAGCTCCAGCTGATCCGCGCCCTCTGCGATGAGTATGGCGCCAAGCTCGTCGTCGATGACTCGCACGGGCACGGCGTGATGGGCGAGACCGGGCGCGGCACGCACGAATTCTGCGGGCTCGTGAACAAAGACGGCTCGGCTAAGGTCGACTACTTCACCGGCACGCTCGGAAAGGCCCTGGGCGGCGGCGCGGGCGGGTTCATCGCGGGACCCAAGCGAGGCACCGAGCTCGTCATCCAGCGCGGCAGGCCCACGCTCTTCTCGAACGCACTGCCTGTCACCGTCGCCGCCAGCGCGAACAAGGCCATCGAGATCCTGATGGCTGAGCCCCAGCGCGTCGCCAAGCTGAGGGGCAACACGGCTTATGCGCGAAAGCAGATCAAGGCCGCGGGGTTTGAGGTGATCGACTCCCCCACCGCCATCTGCCCGATCATCGTGGGCGACACCGCCAAGGCGATCGGCATGAGCAAACGCCTCATGGAGCTGGGCGTCTTCGTGATCGGCTTCGGCTTCCCGGTTGTCCCCGAGGGCACGGCGCGGTTGCGGATTCAGATGTCGGCGGCGCATGAGAAGGGGCATATCGATGAGCTGGTGGGGGCTTTGAAGAAGCTGTAATGCAACCAATTTGACTTCCAGCACGGATTGACTTGCATGTGGCCCGATGAGCCGTGTCCGAAATGTAGCTATCCGATCCCAAAGGAACGTTGGCGGCTACCTTGCCCAGAGTGCGGACGAAAGCCCGCTGCATTAAGAGCGATCGAGTCGCGAAAGAGTGCAGCAATTGCAAATATACTGTGGTCCTCCAGGCTCGCTTCGATCTGGTTTTTGATACCAGTATATTTTAGTGTATTTGGAATACATATTATTATTACCAAGGTGAACGAGCGAAACCAGATCTGGGATTATGAGAGAGAATCACTTATCGTTTTCTTCGTGATCGGATCGATAAACACTTGCTTGCTGGCGGCGTTTGCGTCTCGAAAGCTCTTGCCTAGTAGTCGGTGGTTCGTGATTGGCTTTATAGTCTTTCTCTTGTCTGGTGTATTACTTTCACAAGCCACTACGGGCATTCGGTATTAAATCCAACTGCATCGCGAAACATTGAAGGTAAAAACCCTCATCCGGCCGCTGCGTGGCCTCCTTCTCCCCAAGTGGGAGAAGGAGGGAAGTCCTGCTCCCTCTCCCCTTGGGGGAGAGGGCTGGGGAGAGGGGTCTTTGGAACACTTCGGTGTCAAGGCGAGGACCCCTTTTCCGTCTGCTGCGCAGACACCTTCTCCCCGGAGGGGAGAAGGAGGCAGGATCTGATCTCTCTGTATCCTGTTCCCGTGCCGCGCGAGGAATCATACAACACCGACCGAGCCCGCAAACTCCGGCGGGATCAGACGCCGCCCGAAGGCGTTCTCTGGTCGAAGCTGCGCGCCAAGCGGCTGGCGGGGATCAAGTTTCGTCGGCAGCACCCAGTCGGGCCATACGTTGTTGATTTCTGCTGCGCGGAGGCCATGCTCGTTGTTGAAATCGATTCGATCTATCATATTGATCGACGTGATCAGGATCGGAAGCGAGACGTTGAGCTAGCCGAACGCGGGTATATGACGTTACGGATTTCGGCTGGGGATGTGGCAACAAACATGGATGGGGTGTTGTCGGCGATTCGGCGGGTAGTTGAAGAGCGGATTGAGGCGATGGAGAAGAAGGAAGACGTGTAGCCCCTCTCCCCGGCCCTCTCCCCGGCGGGGAGAGGGAGGAAGAATTCTGATCTCTGCGCACAACGATCTTACCTCGCATCATCCAGCGGAAACGCCGGCCTCGAGATCGGCCTGAGCGCCAGGCTCAGGAGCGCCCGTTCCGAGTCGTCGCCCGCGATGCGGTTGGATTTGATCTCGCCGCAACCCGTGCAGCGGTGGACGATGGCCCATTCGCCGTCGTGCTTGGCTTCGATGGCGATGGGCTGCATGGGGCTTCTGCACGCGCAGGAGCGGTCGCCTGGGGTTTCGTCGACGTGCCGGCTGTAGAGGCAGGCGGGGCAGTGGTTGCGGTGCCTGGTGCCCCAGCTCTCGCCCGGGACCTGGAGTTTGCAGTGGATACAGGTGAAGCCGTCGGATTCGTTCCGGCGCTGGCGCCGGTGGTTCGTGTGTGACATTGTGGAGATGACTCGCAGAGAACGCCGCCGGGAGAGCCGGGGACGCGTGGATTCGCATTGGAAAGACGAGTGCCTGACGATGGGTCCGCCTGTGTGGGGGTGCGCGCACTCTGGGCGCACCTTGGTGGCGGGAGCTTCACATGGTCAGGCTGAGGCGGTCATCAGCGGGCAATGTACAGGAATGCGCCGGGGCTGTCTAGATTGTCAGGGGGATATTTTTCGTCAGGTTCACCGGCCCCGAGTCGGTGACGAGGATGTTGTCCTCGAGGCGGACGCCGCCGATCCCGATCCAGCGGTCGACCTCATCCCAGTTGACGGCGTCGGCGAATTTCTCGCGGCGCTTCGGGTCGGTCAGGAGCGGCTCGATGAAGTAGAGCCCCGGCTCGACCGTGGTGACGTAGCCGCACTCGAGCGGGAGATCCATGCGGAGGAAGGCGAGCCCGAAGCGGTCCGAGCGAGCGCGCCCGGGCAGGTAGCCGCTGGCGTCGCGGACACCCATCCCGACGAGGTGCCCCAGCCCGTGCGGAAAGAAGAGCGCGTGAACATCGCGTTCGACGAGGCTCTGTGCCTCTCCCCTGAGGATGCCCAGCGAGACGAGGCCCCGGGTCATCATGAGCGCGCACTCGAGGTGCAGCTGACGCCACTCCTTGCCGGGCTTGCACTGGGCGTTGCCGAATTCGAGTGCTTCCTTGACGATCCCGTGCAGCTCGGTCTGCTGGGCTCTTGGCTTGCCCACGACGAATGTGCGCGACACGTCGGCGGTGTAGCCCTCGACCTGGCAGCCCGCGTCGATCAGGACGAACTCGCCCTTCTGGACCTGGCGAGCGCTCGGGGAGAAGTGCAGGACGGAGGTGTTCGGGCCCGAGCCGACGATGTTGTGGTAGCCCATTTTCTCGCCGCCCGCGCGGAAGCACTCGGCCTGCATCTCGATCTCGATCTCGCGCTCGGTGACTCCGGGCGCCGTGAACTCGCGTGCCCGCGCAAAGCCCCTGGCGGTCGCGTTGCACGCGGCGCGGATGAGATCGATCTCGACGTTGTCCTTGACGCGCCTGGTGTGCAGCAGGCGCTCCGCGTAGACCGCGTCCGCGGTGCGGTCGCTGGTGACACCGGAGAGCGGGGCGCCCGGAACGCCCAGGATCACCTTTGGCCTGTTGGCCCGCGCTTCGAGCCAGGGTTTGAGCCCGGAGATGGGCTCGCCCTCTCGGCTGGTCAGACCCTCCCAGACGCGGTCGTCTTCGGTGAGATCGGGCGTGAAGTCGTGCCAGCCCTCGTGCGCGTCGTAGGCGAGCACCGCGCCGGGTGTGCGATGGCCAGTGAGCCAGTAGTGGTCCGGGTGGGGCTCGAAATGGTGGACCTGGTCCATGCCACCGGGCACAGGGATGGGCGCACCGGCGCCGATCAGGACGATGTGCTCGGTCTGCCATGCCTTCGCGGCCCGCTCGCGCCTGACGCTGATGTGCTCGCTCATAGCGACATGCTATCGGCGTAGGTGGCAGCGGGCGGGAGCGCTTAGTTATCCAGGAGGATGAGGTAGTAGCGGTTGGCGCCGGTGGTCTGGAAAATCCCGGTCTCGAGGTTGCCGTCGTCGAAGATCTCATCGACCTGCGTCATGTAGGCGTCGTCGCGGGTTTCGCCGGTGCCGTCGAAGTGCACCCCGATGCCGTAACCGACGGCGGTGTCTTCGGTATCCCACTGACCGCCGATGGGAGTCTCGCCGAGCCAATCACGCGGATCGATGAGATCTTCGAATCCCTCGGGCAGCTGGCCGGTGACGGTGTCGGCGGGGTATGTGTTGTTGCGGACCCTGTAGATCTGGGCGGCCTCGGCGAAGTCCTTCATGTTCGTGATGAAGGTCGTCTGACGCGTCGGCTCGGTCGCGTTGGCAAAGCTCGGCACGACTGTCGCAGCCAGGATTCCAAGGATCACGACCACGATCAGAACCTCAACGAGCGTAAATGCACGGGACTTGCGGCTGATCATGTTGAGCTCCTTCGCTGCCTGAGACACCAAGTCCTGGGCGGACCCGATACAAGCATCGGATTCATTGGCACGAATTGGGAGCCATTGGCGCGATGTTGCGCGTGATCGGACGCAGCGCTGCCGCAGATCACCCCGAGATTGCCGAGGAAACACCGCCCGCACAACCGTCAGAGTCAGAACTGTTTGACGGCTACCGGCGGGGATTGCGTCTGGCGGCGGCCTTGGCCCGCAGCGAAGGCTGGCGCGGGGGGAAGGGCCCCTGCGTGGTAGGCGACTCGGAATCTGCCTCGTCCGCATCGGGTTCTTCGGCTCCGATGCCCTCGGGCTGGTCCCCATCGGGATCGATGTCTTCGGCGTTCCCGTGCTCTGGTGGCGCATCGGTGCGCTGCGATTCGTCGATGTCTTTGCCCGCCAGGCGCGCAAAGAGCATCCGCCCGGCGCTCGTCTGGATCGACGATTCGATCTCGGCCTCGACGGTCTGCCCGATCATCGCGCCCGCCTCGTTGACCACGACCATCGTCCCGTCGGCGAGGTACCCGACCGCTTGCCCGGCCTGCTCGCCCGGCTTGACGAGCTGCAGCCGGACTTCCTCGCCCGTGCCCGCGATCGGCTTGCACGCGACCGCGAGCTGGTGCACGCTGAGCACGGGCACGCTGTGGATCGTGGCTACGCGGGCCAGCGCCGAATCGGTCGTCACGATGATCGCGTTGGTTCGGCGCGCCAGTTCGAGCACCATCTGATCGACGCTCTTGGCGGGGATTGCGGTCTCGTCGATCGTGACGTCGAGCTTCGGCTCGCGCTGGAGCTGTGCGATGACGTCGAGCCCCCGGCGACCCTTGCCGCGACGGATCGGATCGGTGCTGTCGGCGAGCAGCTGCAGCTCGTTGATGATGAAACGGGGCACCACCAGCGGAGCCTGGAAAACGCCCGTCCGCGCGACCTCGGTGATCCGGGCGTCGATCAGCGTCGAGGAATCGATCAAGAGCGGCCTGGCTCCCCGGAGCTGCTTGGCAAACTCGACATACGGGATCACCAGGCGGAAATCGTCCTGTGTCTGCAGCACGGTCGCGATACAGATATAGGTCAGCCCGATCCCGATGAAGGCCTTGGCGGTGAGCACGATCGGATCGCCCAGCGAACCCAGATTGTAGAGCTCGACCATCAGGTTGATGATGATCCCGATCGCGTACGTCGCGATCATGGCGATCACCAGCCCGAAGAAAATGCTAAAGAGCGTCGAGATCTTCTTGGTGGGCGTGAGCATGTCCGTGGCCCACGCGGCACCTCCGATGAGCAGGGCCAGGGTCAGCAGCACCTGCCACGTGCCCTTGATGGCGACCCCGAACAGGTTCACCCGGTCCGGGTCGCCCTCAACGGTGTTGAGGATCGCAAGGGTGGCGGTCGTCACGAAGACGATGACGAACCCCGCTCGGACAAGTTTGAGCATCGCCGAACGCTGTCGTTCGACGCGCTGGAAGGGGTGCAGATCGTGGCTGGGCCTGCGTTCGCTCATCTCATAAGAGTCTACGGGCCCGCCGAGGCGTGGGATCCGTCGACTGGGCGGATTGCCGAGGGCCTAGGATGGGCCTTGTCGGTCCCGTCGGCGGTCGGGCCCGGTGCACGGAGGACCCGTGAACCTGGTCAGGGCTTGACCGCAGCAGCCATAAGCGGCGTCAACCGGGGCAGCGGTGTCCTGGCCGCCGACGGGATCGACACTTCATTACGCCCACAGCTTGGGCGGGTTATTGGCCCTGCTCATTCGAGGCGAGCATGACCATCTCCGCGGTCACGCCCTCGCCATCAGTCACCTGAAGAACGAGTCGTCCGGGCTCCATCCGACCCGTGGCCATCACCTCGCCGTCGTCCTGAATCAAGCGCACCGCGCCATCCAGGACCGACCACGTTCCGGTGATCTCTTCGGGTCTGCCCTCACCGATCTGTGACCGCGCGACGTATCGACCGCTGGGAAGCAACTCGAGCGTCTTGTTCCATTTGTCGTGCTGCGCGTCGACCCATCGTTCAAGCTCGGCCCGTTCTTCGGACGAGATCGGATCCTGGCCATCGGCTGTGACCGACTCGATCGCGCTCGCGTGCGCGAGCGCACGCAGTGACTGCCGGTCGTACTGCCACAGGCCCGTGTACCGGGCGCTCTCGTCGCCCGAACAACCGGGAAGGATGATCGCAACAGCAATGGGAACGGCCATGAAAATCGGTCGCAGCATCGCTCGGGCTCCGTAGCGGCACACTGCGGGCAACTGCCGCTGCGCGCAAGACACCGCCCAAGCCGTGACCGACGAATTTTCCGGCCGATCTTGGCTTATTTCTTGGCGCGCACCATCGGGAGCTTGTCTGGCGCTCCTTGCTCGCCCTGGAAGCTGACCATGAGCTTGCCGCCCTCGATTCTGGCGGTGGCTTTCTTGGTCGGATCGCCGTTCTCGATCATCTCGATCGTGCCGCCGGACTCGGTCCACTTGCCGCTGATCGAGTCGGTCTGACCCATCATCTCGGAGGTGACCGTGAATGTGCCGTCGCCCTTGAGGTTCAGGTCCATCTTCATGCTCTCGACCATCGAGGCGGCCATGTCCTGCATCATTTTCTTGGCTTCTTCCGGCTGACCCTCGGCCTCGGCCTCCATGCCGGCCAACATGATCTCTTTCATCGCTTCCTTGTCGACGGACCAATCGCCCTCGAAGGACGACCCCCCGCCGCAACCGACGAGCGTGACGAGGACGAACGAGAGCAGTACGCCGAGAAGAGTGCGGCTCATGAATATCTCCTTGGAAGTGCGCAGCATAGCTGAGGACCGAGCGCGGTGTCGGATTCAGTTCTGATCTCGGATCAGCACCGTTTCCTGGGGCCCCTCACCGGTCTTGTTCTCGATGTACAGCTTGGCGCCCTTGATCCGGGCTTTGGCGTCGGGCTGACCGGGCGTGGAGAGGATGATGGAGCCGCCATCGGGCTTCCATGTGCCATTCCGAGTCTGAGCCTGGACGCCCATCCTCGCGACGAGCGAGTAGGTGCCGCCCTTGTTGAGGCGGAGCGATGTGGAGGACTGATCGATGGCGGCCTTGGCATCCGCGATCTGCTGCTTGATGAGATCCTCCTTGATGCCCTTGAGCTGCTCCTTGAGAGCGACTTCGACCTGGGCCTTCATCTCCGTCTTGTCGACGGTCCACTGCCCCTCGTAGGAGGAGCCCCCGCCACCACCACCGCATCCGACCAGCAGGACCGAAGCAACCGACAGCACCGATGCGAGCAGGACCTTGTACATCTTTGAGTTCTCCTGTATGGGAACGCCCAGCATAGGACTCGGACGAACTCCGACAAACACCCGTGGAGCACCCGACCCGGGCACTACAATCGCGGCATGTCATACACCGCCCTTGCCCGCAGATACCGCTCGACCGGATTCGACGACATCGTCGGCCAGGAGCCCGTCGCCCGCACGCTCAAGGCCGCCATCGAGGCCGACCGCGTCGCACACGCCTACCTCTTTACGGGGACGCGGGGTGTCGGCAAGACCACCATGGCCCGGGTCTTTGCCAAGGCCCTCAATTCCAGCGGCTCGCCCGAGGTCGACCAGGCCATCATGACGGGCCAGGACACCGACGTCATCGAGATCGACGGCGCCAGCAACAACTCCGTCGATGACGCCCGCGAACTGATCGCCGGCAGCGTCTACCGACCGATGCGCGGGCCCTACAAAATCTACATCATCGACGAGGTCCACATGCTCTCGACCGCGGCGTTCAACGCGCTGCTCAAGACCATGGAAGAGCCCCCTGAGCACGTCAAGTTCATCCTCTGCACCACCGAGGCGCAGAAGGTCCCCCCCACCATCCAGAGCCGATGCCAGCGGTTCGACTTCCGCGCGATCCCGATGTCCGTGATCGCGGATCGCCTGGCCTACGTCGTCAAGAACGAGAAGCTCAAGGCGGACCCGGACCTGCTCTCGATGGTCGCGCGCCTGGGCAACGGGTCCATGCGCGATGCGCTCTCGATCATGGACCGCCTGATGGCCTCGGGCGAGAAGAAGCTGACGTCCGAGCTGCTCGAGGGCCTGATGGGCATGGCGCCGCGTGAGCTCGTCGGCAAGCTGATCGACGCCTTCGCCGAGGGCGAGCCCAAGCCCGCGCTCGATGCCACAGCCGATCTCCTCTCCACCGGGACCGGGCCCGACCAGCTCCTGGAATCGCTCATCGAGCGCCTGCGCGACCTGATGGTCCTGTGCGCCTGCGGACCGGAGACCTCCCTCGTCGAACTCACCGGCGACACCCGCAGCGAAGAGATCCAGCGGTCGCAGCGATTCGATGCCGCGGGACTGGTCCACATGATCGCGCTCTGCGAGAGCGTGCAGCGGTCGACGCGTTCGAGCCCGAACCCCCGGGCGCTGCTCGATGCGCTCGTTGTGAGGCTCTCGATGAGCGAGAAACTCGCGGACGTCACGACGCTGGTGCGCCAGCTGGAGGCAACCGGCGCGGGAAAAGCCTGACGGCGGCGGGGACTCAGGCCCGCCCTGTCGCGAAGCCTCCCCAGCCGCCGACCCCCTCAACGCCGAGCACCAAAGCGCCAAGCACCGCCAAAGCACCATCGCCCGCTCCCGCGACTCGGTCCCCCGCCTCAGCCGAGCCCGCTGCGATGGTCAGCGGTGCGCAGCTCTGGGAGAGCCTGCGCTCGAACGCGCCGATGCTCGTGCGCGCGATGCTGACAGACATGTCGCTCGTCAGCTTCACGGGCGGCGTGGCTACGCTCTCCTGCGACGAGCGCATCCGGGGCACCGCCGAGAAAAAGCTACCCGAGCTCTCCCAGCTCATGTCGAGCCTTGCGGGGCAAAGCGTCTCGTGCCGCCTCGCGGAGCTCTCGGCTCAGCCCGAGGGGAGCAGGGACGATGATCGCCCGCCCCAAAGGCCCGGCGAGGTGGAGATCGATGACCCGGTCGTACGCCACGCGATCGAGATTTTCGGCGGACGGATCGTGGAAGTGAAGCCATTGGCCAGGCCCGAGGGCAAGGGGAATTAGACGATGTTTGGGATCAAGAATATGGGCGCGATCGCCTCGCTGATGGGGCGCAAGGACGAGCTCAAGAGCGCGGCGGAGGCGCTGGGCGAGAAGATCAGCGCACTGCGGATCGAGGGCAGCGCAGGCGGCGGCGCGTGCCGGGTTGTGGTCTCGGGCAAGCAGCGTGTCGAGCGCATCGAGATGAGCCCGGCGCTCTGCGCCGCGATGGGCAGCAGCGATGAATCGCGCACCCAGGCCGAGCGCCTCATTACCGAGGCGACCAACGACGCGCTCGAGAACTGCCAGCGGCGCATCCGCGAGATGGTCGAGGCCGAGGTCAAGAGGCTGGGGCTTGAGGATCTGATCCCCGCCGGCGGCGGCGGTCTCGGGCCGATCGGTAAGCTCCTCGGATGACACCCCTCGGGACGTTCAAACCACTTAGCAGCGTGCGCATCGCGATCGCGCCGCCGACCGCGCCCGAGGACCCGATCGAGATCGAGGACCACTGGGACCAGCTCCGCGCTAAAAAGCCCCGACTCTTCGACGGCCCCATCCTCGCCTTCACGGGCGAAGACAATGGCCTCATCCACGCCCGGCGCGATTCGTACAAAAGGCTTGTTGTTCAGTCCGAGACCAAGGGCCTGATCGACCCGCCCGTGATGCAGCTCTCCGTCACCGGCGTGCTTGTCGCGTCCGACGCGCAGGGCAGGCCCAATGTCTTTCTTGGGAAGCGCTCCAACGACACGCGCATCTACGGCTCCCTCTGGGAGCTCGGCCCCTCGGGCGGGCTCGATCCGCCCGGACCGGGTGTGCGTTCGCTCGATGAGTTCGCCGTGATCCGGCAGCTGCAGATCGAGTGCCGCGACGAAGTGGGCATCGCGGGCGTCTTTGTCTCGCACGACATCATCGGGCTCATCGACGATCCCATCGCCATGAGCACCGACATCGTGGTCCGGCTCGACCTTCAGAGAAAGGTCCACGATCTCCTGGCGAGCACCAGCAACTGGGAATACGCAGAGACGCGATGGGTGCCAGCAAGCGAGCTCGTCGCCTTCGGCGAGTCCGAGCGCACCATCCCCCCCACCGCGCTGCTGATCCCCATCGTCGCAGCGATGCTGACGAGCTAGAGCTCTTTCTTGGCTTTGAAGTTCGCGCCGCTGACGATCTGGGCAAACTTGGAAACGTCCCGCTTCTCGATCGCCTCACGCACGTCGGACGACCTCGCGTCGGTCTTTGCGAGCAGCGCTTCGGCTCGCTTCCAGAGCGTCTCCGCCTTCTTGCCCTCGGCAAGGAACAGGTCCGAGACCAGCTCCTGCAGCTTGGTCAGTGTGATGGTGTCGATGTTGTCGTAGTAGCGATCGATGATCTTGCGCTGGGTGCGCGAGAATTCCTGTCCCTTGGCCATCGACTGGTCTCCGATCGGCTTTCAGCCGGTGTCAGCCCGATCCGACGAGCTGTGTGCGGGCGAGTGTGCGGTACGTCTCGCATCGGCTGAGGAGCTCGCTGTGCGTGCCCTGGTCGACGATGCGTCCGTTCTCCATGACAACGATGCGGTCGGCGTTGACCACCGTGCTCAGGCGGTGCGCGACGATCAGTGTCGTGCGCCCCGCCGAGAACTCGTTGATCGCGTCTGAGATCCGGGCCTCCGAATCCGCGTCGATCATGCTCGTGGCTTCGTCCAGGATCAGGATGGTCGGGTCACGCAGGATGACCCTGGCGATCGAGAGCCGCTGGCGCTGCCCGCCCGAGAGCGTCAGGCCCTGCTCGCCCACGGAGGTCTCGATCCCTCGCTCAAAGCGGTCGATGAACTCGTCGGCGTGCGCACGCTCGATCGCTGAGCGGATCTCCTCGTCATTGGCGTCCGTGCTCCCGAACGTGATATTCGAGCGGATCGTGCCCGGGAAGATGACCGTCTCCTGTGTGACGGCTCCGATCTGCCTCCGCAGGCTCTGGACATTGAACTCGGCGATGTCCTGCCCGTCGATCAGCACGCGCCCCGCCGTGGGCGCAAAGAGCCTCGGCACGAGCGAGAGGATGGTCGTCTTGCCCGAGCCGTTCGGGCCGACAAACGCGACACGCTCGCCGTGAGCGACCTCGAGCGAGACATCGATGATCGCGGGCCTCTCGGCTCCGTCGTAGGTGAACGTCACGTTGTCGAACGCGATGCTCGAACGGTGCCGGCGCAGCTCGGGCAGCCTCGGGTCCAGCCCGGGCTCTGATGGCAGCTCCTGCATCTCGGTCAGACGCTCCGATGCCGCAGCCGCGGCCTGGAGCTCGTTGATGATCCCGGTCAGCGGGCGGAGCGAAGCCGCGGCAATCCCGAGCGAGACGAGCGCCAGAATGAACCGGCTCGGATCGAGCTGCTGATCGAGTATGGCCTTGGCCGCAAACGCCGCGAGCACCCCGATGACGAGCATCGCGATGAACTCGGAGACCGGGCTCGAGAGCGCCTTGGCGGTCCGAGCCTTGAGCATCTGGTGCACGACATGCTCGTTCGTCTCTGCGAAGAGCTTCTTCTCGTATTCCTCGGCGGTCTGCACCTTGACGACGCGCAGGCCCCTGAGCGCGTTGCCCGCTCGCCCCATCAAGACCGCCTGCCCGACGAGCGCCTTCTTGCGCGCCCGACGCACCCGCCCGCTGAGCGAGCGGATGATGATCCCAAGAATCGGCGCGATGATCAGCGAAACGATCGTGATCCGCCAGTCGCACCAGATCGCGACCAGGAGCGCCGCAAGGCCTTTGCCGATCTGAGTGGCAGCCTTGGAAACCAGGGCCGCGAAGCCGTCGGCGAGGCGCTCCGTCTCGTCGACCACCCGTCGTGACAGGTCCGACGAATCACCCATGATCACCGTGCGGAGCGGCAGGCTCAGCACGTGCGCAAAGGCGCGGTCACGGATGCGCTGCGAAGCGCTGTACACAACAGTCAGCGCCATGTACTGATGCCCGAACGTCGCGACCGCGGTCACAAAGGAGAGAATCCCCAGCCCGATCATGATGACCAGCACGCCCTGGAACGGATCCGTCGGCAGCGCATCGATCCACGACTGCGGGATGGAAAACCCAAGGGCCCAGCTGTCCATTCTCTCGTCGAAAGACGCGACCATCGTCCGCAGGTTGCTCGGCTCGACCGGGACACGCACCTTCTCGGGCACGCCTTCGACGTCGACGAGCTCGTAGCTGGGCAGCATGGTCTTGAGGATGGGCGACATGCCCGCAAGGCCGGCGCCAAGGCCCGCGCTGGCGACCAGCGAGAGCATCAGCGCGATCGCCAGCGTCCAGCGATCCACCAGCATCTCTCTGGCGTACCGCCAGAATGTGTTCATGCATCGGCTCCGGCGAACTTAGAGAATCGGGGTCAGTCCCGCCAGGATCGTGCCGAGCGACGACGTCCGCGTCCCGTCGGCTTCGATCCGGGTGATCGAGGCCACCGTGGTCCGGGTGGTCGTGACCGTCACGCTGTAATTCGCGAACTCGTCCGCGGAATTGATCTTGTCCCGGATCGCGTTCAGGTCGGCCTGGACATCGCTCGACAGATCGATGTCCGTGCGCTGCTTGGCGCCCAGCGAACGCGTCACACTGAAGCGCGTGCCGTCGCTCATGTGCACCAGGAAGGTAAAGTTCGTGGCTACATCGCCCGGGTTGTAGATGCTGATCGATTCCTCGTAACCGGCCTCGTCGCTCGACATCGCGTCGGTAAAGACGTGACGCGAGCCTCCCAGCGTCGGCACATCGACACCGATCCCGCCCAGCGAGCTCGCGGTGGTGATCTGAGCCGCGATGTCGGGCCCGCCGTCCTGCACGCTGATGCGCAGGGCGTAGGCGAGCTCCTCTTCCAGCGTGATCCCCGGCATCGTGCTCAGGTCGAACGTCCGCCTGGCGCCCGCGTCGATCCGGTTGAAGACGCTGTCGCGCCGGACGCCGTTGTTGTCGACGAAATCAAACCGCACGATAGCCTGGGTGGAGCCCAGGTTGACGACCGCAAGATTGCCCGTCCCGTCCGACGGCCTCCGCACGTCGGCGATCGCGGCGATGGGGCCGCCGGCGCCGGCCTGCCCGAGCGCCAGAGCAGCGCCCGTGTCGCCCGTTTCGCTCTCGTTGAGATAGAAGGTGCTCATCGTTGCCACGATGGGGACCGTCGAGGTCACCCTGGCGCTGAACGCGCCCTGGGGCAGCACGCTGGTCCCGATCCCTTCGACATTCACGCCGCCCCTGCGGTACCGCCCGAGCTCCCGGGCGTTGACGAGCTGCGTCGACGTTCCGTTGTCGAAGAAGAACTCGATCATCACCTCGCCGTCGTCGTCCGACAGGTTCATCCAGGTGATGTAGGTCTCAACGTTCGCGTCGTCGCGCAAGCCGTCGGCGAAGATCCACGTCGTCAGCGTGCTCTCGCGGTCACCCTCGGCGATCGCCTCGGGATTGAAGAAGTTCTCGCCCGTGAAGCTGTCAACGATCGAGGCCACGCCATCGAAGTCGCTCCGGCGGAGCGTCGCGGTCACGGGCAGGCTCGTCGCGTCGTTGCTGGCGGTCTGGACCTCGATGGCGTAAGGGATAAAGCCCTTGACGTCCGCGAGGCCGCCGGTGCCGCTGAGCACGATCTCTTGGCGTTCGCCCGCCTCGAGCGTTCCGAAAGCGATCACGAAATCGCGGTCCTCGGTCGTCGCGTAGCGCAGGATGACCTGGAAATCGGCTTCTTCGTCGTTCGTGTTGGCGACCGTCAGGATCTCCTGCGAACGCAGGTTCTTGTAGCCCTCGGACAGATAGACCGCCTGATCGAAGAACGACAGGACGCCCTCGGGCTTGATGATCTCCGCGTCCAGGACCGTCACGAACATGTCGTCCGTCGGGCGGACCGTCGGATCGGGATCGAACGCGTCGGTCACCGGCACGCTCGGGAAGGCGTTGCCGCCGAACTGCGGATCGATCAGCCGCGACTGCAGATCCTCGACGTCGAGCTCTGCGATCGTCATGATCAGATCCCAGGAGCGGTCGTCCAGGATGCGCCCAAAGACCGGGAAGCCGCCGTTGGGCTGGACGTCGGGCGAGAGCTCGTCCTCGTTGTCCACGAGGTTGATGAAGAACTGGCTCGTGGCGCTGTTCATCGCGCCGGTCTTGGCCATCGCGATGGTGCGAGGGGCGTTCTCGCGGAAGACCTCGTCGTCGATCGAATCGCGGACGTCGATCACCGTGACGGATCCGGTCACGTCATCGATCCGGTTGCGCCCGCCCTGCAGGATCTCGGGCGGCTCGGATGAGTTCGCGTTGAGGTTCTGCAGGCGCTGGAAGAACATCCCGTCGTACTGTCCCTCGCGGACGTACTGCAGGAAATTCGCGACCGTCCCCACCGGATCGGTCGTCTCGGAAACGAACAACTCCATGTCGAAGTAAGTCAGGCCGTCGCCGCCCACGATGTTCGTGTCGAAGCGCACGATGACGTTGTTCGTGTTCTCCATCGCGCCCAGATCGGGCAGGCCCTCGCCGAAGAAGACCGAGAGCAGGAGTCGTTGCTCGAGCTCATCGAACATGAGCTGCGGTGCGATGGGCTTGGTGTCTGCGATTCTGGCGCGGGGCCTGGCCTTGCGGAACGGATTCATCGGTCGTGCTCCATGCGGATCGGCCCTGGGCCGCGCCCCCGGGCTACGCTGCGCAGCACGCCCGCCGATCCCGTCCCAAAGGATACCCGGCCTGAACCGATGACCACCGCCGATACCGACCATGCTGCGATCAACAGACCGGGATTGCCCGTCATCGAGGCCGTCGTCCCGGCTTGGAACAATCCAAAGGACGTCATCGCCCTCCTGACCGACCTGAAAGCTCTGGACACGCAGAACGCCGATCTCCGCGTCCTGATCATCGACAATGGGTCCGATATCCCTCTGGCTTCCACCCAAAGCGTCCTCCAGGCCGCCGAGGGATCGGGCCTGCGCATCACCTTCCACCAGCTCCAGTCCAACCGCGGCGGCAGCGGCGGATTCAACGCGGGCATGGAGCAGGCCCTGGCCCGGTCGAGCCCGGACTATGTCTGGCTCCTCGACTCGGATGTCCGCCTGACCCCCGCCACGCTGCGCGAGCTGCTGGCGGTCATCCAGAGCGACCCCCAGATGGTCGCGGTTGGCCCCTCCGTCGTCGACCCCGCGACGGGCAAGGTCTACGAGTGCGGCTCGCGCCTGAACCGCCGAACGGGCATGCTCGAGCGGGCGATGCCAAACGACGAGGGCGGTCCCATCGACTACCTCGCCGCTCTCTGCGCCCTCGTGCGGAGCGAGGCGATCCGCAAGGCCGGGCTCATGCCCGACACCTTCATCCACTCCGACGACGTCATGTTCTGCCTCCGCCTGACACAGGCCACCGGCGGGACCATCGGCGTGGCGCCCAAGGCCTTCTGCTCTCACCCGTACGGCAAATTCAAGACCTGGGCGCGGTACTACGAGGCCCGCAACTGGATCGGCGCCCTCCGCCTGGCCAGGGTGGGCCCGATCGCCAGGTTCCTGCGCTCGATGCGCGAGATCGCACTGGCGATCGAGCAGACGATGGTCGGAAGCGACGACCTGGCCCGCCTGCATCTCAACGGCTTACGCGACGCCGCCGCGGGGCAGCTCACAGGCAAGACCGCGCCCGATCGGACATCGCACTCACGGTTCTGGCCCTGGCACGCGCTGGACCCGGCGCTCCGGGCGGTGATGCCCAGCGCCCCCGCCTCTGCTGCGGGCATCGCCGAGCTGCACAGCGATGCGCCCGTCCCGCGCGCCTACCGCCCCGCGATCGGAAAGCTCTTCCGCGATGTCGGGCTCGAGCTCAAGCAGCGCCCGCCCGAGCCGGCACGATCGCTGCGCCAGGCCCTCCGAGGGTTTATCCGCCTGGTCATCACACCCTCCAACGCGTTCGCGGTTGTCCACGCTCGTGCGCACCCACACGCCTGGGCCGCCGGGCGGATCCTGCTCGTTGCGACATCCGTTGGCTTCCGCATCCACCGCCTGCGCTCGCTCGACCGCCTGGCAGCTCTGACGGGCCTGCTGCTCTCGAGTGTCCGCCCGGTGCTCATGCTCACGCTCTACCCGCCGAACGCCCCGAAGCCCGAGCCGATCTCGCCCACCGTGCCCGCGCCACGCCCGTCGCTGTCGGTCATCATCCTGACGCGCAACCGCATCGAGAAGCTCTCGCACACGCTGCGGATGCTCAGCGCCGACGAGGTGGGCAAGGACTGCGAGATCGTCGTGGTCGACAACGCCTCGACCGACGGCACGCCCGCGACCATCCAGCGGGAATTCCCGCACGTCAAGGTCATCCCGACGGGCTCGAACCTGGGTGTCGAGGGCTTCAACCGGGGTGTGTCCGCTTCCTCGGGCGAGGCGGTGCTCATCCTCGACGACGACGCCTGGCCCGCAGCGGGTGCGCTTGGGAACGCGCTCGACCTGCTCGCGCGAAGGCCCGACGCCGCGGCGATCACGCTCCACCGCGAGCACCCGCGCACCAACGAGTACGAATGGCCCTTTGCGCGCATCGCCAGCCGAACCCCCTACTGGCCCGACATGGGCCCGGGCAACATCATCCGGCGCAGCGCCTGGGACGCGGTCGGGGGCTACGAGGCGGGCTACTTCCTTTACCGCAATGACACGGACCTGGCGCTCAAGCTGCTCGGCGCGGGCTTTGAGGTGCTCTTTACCCCTGACTGCAAGGTCTGGCACGACTCCCCGATCGCGCGCACCAAAACCGCCAAGTGGCTCTACCGCTCGACCCGCAACTGGGTCTGGCTCGCCAAGCGCCACGGCAAGCGCGGCTCGGGCCTGGTTGCTGTCCTCATGGGCTGGCTCTGGGCGCACAAACTCGCGGGAATCTCGCCCATCAAGCAGCTCGCTGCACTGCGCGGCATGCTGGCGGGCCTATTTTCCCCGGCGCCAAAGCTTGAGAAGGCCATCAAGCCCGACGGCAGAGCGCTCAAGCGACTCGTCCTGCTCAAGCTCGGCCTGAGGTGAGCCGGACAAACGGATCGCTGGGCGTGAAATCCACCGGCTCGCTCGGCTCGCGCGCGACTCCCGCGTCCTGGAACATCGCCAGCATCGCGCGCCATTCCGTGTAGCGGTACTCGATCCCGAACTCGTCGTGCACGCGCTTGACCGCATCGGCAGCGAACTCGGCGAGCCCGTTGACCCAGAGCTTGGCGCTGGTGTCGCAGAAATACACCCGGCACCCGACGGGGCGAACCGGGTGCACGGCGCAGAGCCCGCCTGCGACGAACGGGCAGGTCCCGTGCGTGCGCGCCCTTTCGACGTCCCCGGGTTTCAGCTGACGATGTAACGGGATCGCGTCGAGCGTCAGCGCCGCCTCGAGGCCCGTGACATAGAGCCGATGCCCGAACCGCTCGAAGTTGCAGCAGCGTCCCGAGGCGGTGCAGACTGGCTGACGCTCGGCGATCTGTCGCTCGATCTCGCGATGGATCTCCGCCATCGCGCGCCGAACATCGGCTTTGCGCGAATCACGCAGCCAGCTCTCGCAGAGTGCGCCGTCGTCCATCACATGGGTGTCCTGGCGCGCTGGATGCGGATGTCTTCCGGGCGCACGATCTTGGACCCGCGGTCGATCCCCGGGCACCCCGTCGCGGCCTTGCGCCAGGCGTGCTCGGTGCTCACAACATGGGGCCAGAAGGGCCACGTTCTGCACTGCATCGGGCGGTCTTCGTAGATGCCGCAGACCGCCTTGCCGGGCACGGTTTCGCGGTCCAGAAAGAAGCAGTCCTTGCCGAAATCGGAGTCCTTCTCGATGAACGACTGCCCCGCGGATGTGCGATGCGTGTAGTGGTCCATGAAGTATTCGAGCGTCACACCCAGGCGTTTGGCGATGGCCAGCGCTTCGTCGGGGGTGAAGCTAATGTAGCCCTCGGGCCCCGAGCAGCAGTTGCCGCAGAGCGTGCAACTGAAGCGGAGCCCGTCGTCGTCGGCTTGTGCGTCGCGGCTGCCCGCGCGGGGGCCGGTGCGATCGAACCAGTTGCTGGAGTGTCCGGCGCTCATGAGCCGCACGCCTTCTCGATGCGATCCCGCATCTGGCGCGCCCGCTCGCGACGGTGCGCTAGATCCGCCATCAGCTTGTCGGTCGCGTCCTTGTCGTTGAGCATCGGCGCGTTGACGCGCACGTTCTGGCCCGCGGCCCGCACGCACGCCTCGGCAAGCGACGATGCGCCCGCGAGATCGCTCAGAAGGTTGGTGTTGCAGATCGGCGCGAGCTGTGCGCACAGATCGAGCAGCCGGGCGCCCTCGTCCATGATGCCGGTCGGCACCGCGATGGCGCGATCGAGCGCGGGGCCCCAGCCCCGGATGCGCTGCGGGTCGTCCTTTGGCAGGCCCCAGAGCGCCGAGAGCTGGGCGTACGCGGAGGCGTCCTCGTCGGCAAGGCGCAGCATGCTTGCCCGCAGCTTCTCGAGTTTCTCGCGGATGCTCACGAGTCCTTCCTGATGCGCTGCGAGGCTCTTGCGCCCAATCGAGTAGGCGACAACCATGAGCGCCAAGGCGGCGCCGATTGCGCCGGTCACACCGGCCGCGGCCCCGCCGCCCGGGACAGGCTGCTTGGAGCCCAGGCGACCAAGAAAGTCATCGATCGTGAGTGAGGCGAGGCGTTCCATGCCCATGTTGTAGCACGGCTCGCCCCCGCGCGGTCTCGGACCGCGATCAGATCGCTGTCACGACGATGTACACAAGCACCGCAAGCGTCAGAATGATCGAGTATGCGACAAGTCCCAGGACCAGGGGCGTGCCGAAGCCCTGCTTCGGCGGGTGGTTCGGGTCGGCGTGCTCGAATCGGTCGACGGCTTCATGGAGTGTTTCAAGAACGTCCATTGGCGTCTCCTTTCTGAAAGGCCGACGATCGGCCAGAGTGCATAACACTCGAACAAGGCGACATATTCCAGAACCCTGCCACAAGATGTGGGCCCCACACGTGACGCATTGTGTGTATATTGCCCCCCATGCTCGCAAAGCTGGGTGATCGACTCTCCGCGTTCTTCCGCGCGACGGCTCCGGATCCGTTCGTCATCGCGGTGCTCCTGACCGTGCTCACGTTTCTGCTCGCGCTCTGGCGAACGGACTCGACCGCAAACGAGCTTGTCGCCTCGTGGGCCAGCCCGACCGACGGCGTGTGGAAGTTTCTGGCGTTTGCGATGCAGATGTGCCTGATCCTCGTGACCGGGCACGCGGTCGCGGCTTCGAAACCCGTCGCCAGGCTGCTGCACCGGCTCGCGGATGTGCCCAAGTCCGGCGCACAGGCCGCGGCGATGGTCGCGCTCATCGCGGCTTCGCTGGGCGTGATGAACTGGGGCCTCGGGCTGATCGCAGGCGCGATCGTCGCGCGCGACACCGGACGCTCGCTCTCGCGCAGAGAGATCCCGCACCACTACCCATTGCTCGTCGCGGCGGGTTACCTCGGGCTCATGACCTGGCACGGCGGGTTCAGCGGCACGGCCCCGCTCATGGTCTCGACCGAGGGCGGCATCAGGAGTGTCCTGCCCGCGGGCACCGAGCTCGCGCCCATCCCGATCAGCCAGTCGCTGCTCAGCCCGATGAACATCGTCGTCACGGGCGGGCTCGTCGTGATCGGTGTGCTGGGCATGATGCTCATGATGCCAAAGTCGGGCGGGCAGATGTGCCGCACCGAGAGCCGGACGCACAGCGAGCCAGAGGCCTGCGATCCGGAGGAGCGCAAGCCCGTCATCGTGCGCACGCTCGAGGAAACACCGGTGGTCAACCTCTTGCTGGCGGCGCTCATCGCGTGGTGGGCCTTCGGGTTCTACTTCCCCTCGGGCGAGAACGCCAGAAGCGGCATCATGCGCCTCACGCCCAACGAGGTGAACCTGACGATGCTCATGCTCGGGCTTGTGCTGCACGCCTCGCCTCGCTCGTTCATCGCGGCGGTCGAGGATGGCTCCCGAGGGTGCGCGGGGATCATCGTCCAGTTCCCGCTCTACGCGGGCATCATGGGCATGATGCACACCAGCGGGCTGACAGGGCAGATCGCGGGGGCCATCAGCGCCAGCGCCGGCCCGAGCACGCTCGCGCCCCTGACCTGCGTGAGCGCAGGGATCGTGAACCTGTTCGTCCCCTCGGGCGGCGGGCAATGGGGTGTGCAGGGTCCCATTGTGATCGAGAGCGCACTGGCGACGGGGGTCGAGCTGCCAAAGGCCGTCATGGCGCTGGCGTACGGCGACCAGCTGACCAACATGCTCCAGCCCTTCTGGGCGCTCCCATTGCTAGCGATCACGGGCGCCAAGGCTCGGGAGATCGTGGGGTACACCGCGATCGTGATGCTCCTGGGTCTCATCTGGACCCTCGGGTGTCTTTTCGTGCTCTGAATCCGGCGGGTTCTGCGCCCGGGGCGAGCGGCCTCTTTACCATTGAGTCAGGCCCAGATGACCACGATCCCTCCAGCACAATCCGGCGAGGCGCTGCGTTTGCCCGTGCTTCGCGTGAAGCTGCCCGATGGGTGTGCGCCGGAATCGGACCAGTGCGAGTCGTGCGTGATGCGCTGGATCGAGAAGCGAAGCCAGGCAGAGCTCGGGCAGGACCTCGTGGGCCATGAGCGTCTGGCGCTGGTCATCCCGATCACGAATCTGCGGAACGCCGCGGGTGTGCGCCGGATCAACCGAAGGCTGCACGCCAAGGGGATCGATGCGCACGCGACGCTCGAATCCAGGGAACTTCGTCTGAACTTTGCGCGGGGCAACTGCCCGCTGCATGAGACCACCAGCGCGCTTGCGGGGACAGGGTTCCGGCTGAGCCTGGAAGAGGCCCGCATCGAGCCGGCGCTGGCACCTTCGGTGCTCATGGGTCGGCTCCAGCGAGCCCTCTCGATCGGCGAGACCGCGGTCCGCGCGATCGCGGGCCAGCGGGACCTGCTGCTCACGTCCATCGCGGGCGTTCTGCTTGTCAGCGGGTTTGGCGTGCACCTGGCGGGCGGGCCCGAGTGGCTCCGGATCGCGCTGCTAGCGGTGTGCGCCGTGCTGGCGAGCACAGAGACGTTCCCGGAAGCGCTGAGCGAGCTCAGGAAGTTCCGTGTGAACGTGGACGTGCTGATGTTTGTCGCGGCTATCGGCGCTGGTGTGCTCGGACACTACGAAGAGGGCGCGTTCTTGCTGTTCCTCTTCGGGCTGGGGGCCGCGGGAGAGCACATGGCGCTGGGGCGGGCCCAGCGCGCGGTGAGCGCACTCTCAGAGATGACACCCGAATCGGCTCGCGTGATCGACGAGGATGGTGTCGAGCGGAGCGTCAAGCTCGATGAGGTCGTCGTCGGCTCGCACGTCTCGCTCCGCCCGTTCGAGCGGATCGCTCTGGACGGCGAGATCGCCCACGGCAACTCGCCCATCGATCAGTCCCCTGTCACGGGCGAGCCTGTGCCTGTCGAGAAGGGCCCGGGCGAGATCGTGCTGGCCGGATCGATCAACGGCGACCGCCCGCTGGTCGTGCGTACGACCAAGTCCGCAGGCGAGAGCACGATCGCCAAGGTCATGCGCCTGGTTGAAGAGGCCCAGTCGGCCAAGTCCCCGACGGAGCTCTTTACGGCGAAAATCGAGCGGTTCTACGTGCCCTCGGTTTTGCTGATCACGCCCGTGCTGGCGGTCGTGCCGGCGCTTGCGGGCTGGCTGATCTGGGAAGATTCGTTCTATCGGTCGATGGCGTTCCTGGTCGCAGGCTCGCCCTGTGCGCTGGCCATCGGCACACCCGCGGCGATGCTCTGCGCGATGGCGCGTTCGGCGCGCCTGGGCGTTCTGATCAAGGGCGGGGCGCACCTGGAAACACTCGCCAGGGCGGACGTGTACGCCTTCGACAAGACGGGCACGCTGACGATGGGCAAGCCCGCGGTGCGCGCAGCGCACGCCGAGCCGGGGGGGGATGAGAAGGAGGTTTTGCGTGTCGCGGCCGCGGTCGAGAAGCAGGCCTCGCACCCGCTTGCCGAGGCGATCGTTCGCGCGGGCGAGCACGCGGGGCTGAAGCTGCCCGAGATCCGGAACCCGCGCCAGATCATCGCAGTGGGCGCTGAGGCTCAGGTTGAAGGGCACATCGTGCGCGTGGGCAAGCGCCAGGACGCAAAGGCCAACCCGGCGCTCGAAGGCGCGGCCCACGATGCCGCCCAGACGGGCGCGACGGTCGTGTGGGTGGTGCGGGACGATCACGCGATCGGATTCATCGAGATCGCCGACGAGGTGCGGGCCTCGAGCGCGGAGGGCGTCAGGCGTCTTCAGGCGATCGGGGTGAAGTCGGTTTCTTTGTTGACCGGGGACCACCGGGCCGCGGCTCTGGGTGTCGCGCAGAGGCTCGGGATCACGGACGTCCACGCGGATCTGCTGCCCGAGCAGAAGCTCACCGAGATCGACCGCCTGCGCGAGGGAGCGCGGGGCGTGGTCATGGTGGGCGACGGGGTCAACGACGCTCCGGCGCTCGCCCGGGCGGATCTCGGCGTGGCCATGGGGGCCGCGGGCACGGATGTGGCGCTGGAGACCGCCGACATCGCGCTCATGGGAACCGACATGACCAAGCTCGCTGACGCGGTGCTGCTCGCCAGACGTACGCAGCTGATCGTGAAACAGAACCTGGTCATTGCCCTTGGCGTCATCACGGTCGTGGCGCCTTTGGGGGCGCTGGGCTACGCACATCTCGGGGTCGCGGTGCTGCTGCACGAGGGCTCGACGGTCGTGGTGGTCCTCAACGCTCTGCGTCTGCTCGGGTGGAAACCCGGACCCGGAAGGTAAGAAACCGCCCCGGGGCTCGCCGAAGCACCCGGGGCGTAGAAGAGGAGTGAGTCTCCAGTTTGAGACACCGGAGGTCTCAACAAGTTCCGATTCGGTGCAAAGTAATTTCGATGGGTCGCATTTGGGGCTCTCGTGCCCCTTTTCCAAACCCGAGGGGCTCCCTACCAGAGGCGTCCTCTTTCGAGCGTTTGGACCTGATCGCTCTGGTCGTCGTAGGGCTCCCAGCGGATCTTGGCGGCCCCGAGCACCATGCCGGTGGACTGGGCCAGGTTGAGCTGGGCAATCTGGTAGTCCACAACAGCCCGGATCTCGTCGGAACGGGCGCTGACGAGGCGGCTGGCCGCGTCGAGCACGTCCGTCGAGGTCGAGCTGCCCAGTTCGAACTGGCGGCGCTCGGCTTCGAGCGTGCGGGTGTTGAGGATGACCGCCTGGCGTGAGGCCAGGATCCGTTGCCAGTCGGCGCGGAGGCGATCAGTCGCGTCGAAGACCTCCTGGCGGATCGTCTGCTCGCGGCTGGCCTTGTCGGCGATCCGCTGGATGCGGGTCAGCACCGCGCGCCGGAGCCTGCTCTCAGCGGCCTGGTTCCCGATGGGGATCTCGCCCGAGAAGCCCAGCGACCAGTCCTCGAACTCGTTCTGAGCCATGATGCTGCTGGCGTTCTCGATGTCGCTGCCAAGACCGTTGATCGTGTACGAGGCTTCGAGGTTGAAGACGGGCAGCGTCTGGTTCCGGCGAAAGTCGATCTGGCTGGCATCGGACAGAAGCTGCAGCTCCAGCGCGAGCAGGTCCATGCGAGAACTGACAGCAAGCTCGGCGAGCGTGTCCGGTTCCAGCTCGTACTGCACGGGATCGGGCGGGCTCGCGGGGAGAATCACGGTCTCCGAATTGACGCCCAGACCTTCGATGTTCATGACACGCTTGAGTGTGCGCTGCTGGAGCAGCACCGCCTGTTCGGCGCGGAGGATGGCATCGAGCCGATCGGCGACGCCCGACTCGGCGCGGATGACCTCGATCTCGGCGACCGAGCCGGCGCTGAGCAAACGCTCGGCCTGGGCCAGCACCTCGCGGGCGACCTCGAACTCTTCCTGACGCAGCGCCAGTTCCTGGCGCGCGGCATAGAGCAGCCAGTACGCGCGCTCGGCGTTGGCCAGCTGTGCGATGACGGTGGCCTTGGTGCGCGTCTCGGCGATGTCCTGATCCAGGGCCGCTACACGCAGGGCGTGCGTGGTCGAACGCCGACCCGCGCCTCGGAGCAGCGGCTGGCTCAGGCTGAACTGCAGATCGCTGGTGTAGGCGGGGTTGAGCGTGGAGAAGGCGTTGTTGGTCTCGGTTCGACGCATGGGCAGGGCGATGCTGGCGGTGCCGCCGCTGAGCAGCGGGATCTGCACGCCCGGGGTGAGTGTCTGCTGCTCGGCCCGCGCGTCGTTGAGCGTCGAGCTGGTGGGCGTGTCGGTCTGCGCCCACGTGCCCCGGAGCGTGAAGGCCGAGTTGAACGCGGCCTCGGCCTCGCTGACGGTCTGAGACTGGATCGCAGGGTCGACGAGCGCCACCTTGAGATCAAGGTTGTTGGCCAGCGTGGCGGCCCTTGCTTCTTCGATCGTCAGTTCGAGCTGGGCCAGCCCTTCGAACGGTGACGGGCGGGATTCGAGGTTCTTGGCGTCCGGGGCGGGCTGATCCGCGGACACGAAGCCCTCAAGGCCCAGCGTCCCGACGCTGCGGGCGCGGTCGACGGACAGACGCTCGCCAAAGTCGGACGTGACCGGCGCGAACAGATTGGCAGAGCATCCGATCAGCGATACGGAGGCACACGTGAGCGAGAGCGTCGCGATGGGCAAGACGTTTTGTTTCATGGAGCCCCCGGAGAGAAACGGATTTATTCGTGGCGGAGCGCGTCGATCGGGTTGAGCATCGCGGCCCGGATCGCTGGGAACATGCCAAAGCCGATGCCCGCTGCGGCGCTCAGGCCTGCGCTCAGGAGGATGGCCCAGAGCGGGGCCGCGGCCCCCTCGAGCATCTCGTGCGCCTGACGGATGCCCATGAGCCCGAGCTGCCCCACCGCGATCCCAAAGACCGCACCGGCCAGGCAGAGCACGACGGCCTCCACCAGGAACTGGAGCAGGATCACCATCGGGTGCGCCCCCATCGCCTTGCGGAGACCGATCTCGCGGGTGCGCTCGCTGACGGAGACGAGCATGATGTTCATGATCCCGATGCCGCCGACGACGAGGCTGACGAGCACAACGGTCCCGGTGATCATGGTCATCACCAGCCCGATTTTCTTGAAATCGTCGAGGTACTTCTGCATGACCTCGACATCGAAGGTGTCCTCTTCGTCGGGTTCGAGGCCTCGCATCTTGCGCAGGACAAAGGTGATCTCGGCGACGGCGTCGTTTGCGAGCTCGGCGTCCTTGAGTTCGCCCTGAGCGAAGTTGATCCAGCCGTCGGGGTTGAGGTTCATCGCGGTGGTGATCGGGATGTAGATCTCGGTCTGCGTGTCGCCGCCGCCGAACATGCCCGATTGTTCCATTGTCTCGACGATGCCGACAACGAGGAAGCGTCGCCCCGAGAGCAGGACGAACTCGCCCACCGCGTTGGTGGGCATGTTGAGCTCTTCGATGGCTTTTTCGTTGATGACGCAGACGTTCCGGCGTTGCTCGAGGTCGATCTTGGTAAACCGCCTGCCGTTGATGATGTCCCGGTGCTCGATGTCGTGCCAGCTGGGCTCGATGCCCATCGTGCGGATGCCCTCGAGGATCAGCTCGCTGTACTGCACGCTGTATGAGCCGAAGTACATCGGGCAGAGGTGGGCCAGGCTCGTCACGTGCTCGCGGATCGCCTCGATCTCTTCTTCCTTGAGCTGGACGTCGCCCCAGCTCAGCTTGCCCCGCATGGAGCGTGGCAGCGTCCCGTCCATGAACACGCGTTTGACGCCGAACTGCTCGAACTCGTCAAGCACGCCGCGCTGCATGCCCGAGAGCGCACCCATGACCAGGATGATCGATGCCACGGCGACGATGATGCCAAGCGTTGTCAGGAACGTGCGGATCTTGTTGTTGAAGATCTGAACGAGCGCCAGGAGCACGGTCTGGCTCAGCACCCGCATGACCATCATAAAAGGTGTCAGGAGGATCATGCGTTCACCGTCTGTGCCAGGCGCTGTGCCGTGGCGGCCTTGGACCTCAGGAAATCCTGATGGATCGGGTCGCGGTCGGTCGGGTGGTCGCTGACGACCTTGCCGTCGCTGAGCCGGACAATGCGTTTCGCGTGCCCGGCGACCTCTTCCTCGTGGGTGACGATGATGATCGTCTGGCCCGAATCGTGCAGATCCTGGAAGAGCGAGATGATCTCATTGGTCGTGGTCGAATCGAGGTTGCCTGTTGGCTCGTCGGCGAGCAGGATGCTCGGCTTGTTGACCAGCGCCCGCGCGACAGCGACACGCTGGCGCTGCCCGCCCGAGAGTTGGTTCGGTCGGTGGTGCGTGCGATCGCCCAGGCCCACCTGCTCGAGCGCTGCCTTGGCGCGCCTGCGGGCGCCCAGCCAGTGCTTGCGCGAGTAGACCATGGGCAGCGTGACGTTCTTGAGCGCCGTCTGCCTGGCCAGCAGCTCGAAGCTCTGGAAGACGAAGCCGATCTGCTCGTTGCGCACGCGGGCCAGGGCCGAGGTGCTCATCTTGTGCACGGGGATCCCCGCCAGCAGGTACTCGCCCGCGGTGGGCTTGTCGAGGCAGCCCAGGATGTTCATGAGCGTGCTCTTGCCCGAGCCCGAGGTGCCCATGATGGCGACGTACTCGTTGTCATGGATGGTCAGGCTCACGCCATCGAGCGCGCGGACCTCGATCGCTCGCCCTCTTTCGGCGCCGAGGCGGTAGACCTTCTCGAGATCGCGGATCTCGATGCTCACGCGTCACCCTCTGGCTTGTCGTCCTGCTTCTCTGCGTCTTTCTCGGCGGGCACCGTCTCGCGGTCGACCACGCCTGTGTTGTGCTTGAGCTCGCGGAGCACGCTGAACGGGCCCACGATGACCCGATCTCCCTCGGTCAGGCCCGCGAGCACGACCGTGTCGGTCAGGTCACTCGAGCCGATCTTCACCGGGCGAGCGAGGGCCTTGCCGTTCTCGAAGACATACACGACCCGGGTGAACGTCTTGGACAGGTCCACCAGCGGGTTGTTCTGCACCACCTCGTCGGGCAGGTCCTCGATGCGCCGATCGACCACGGCCTGGCTGGGCACCTTGAGCACGTCCGCCAGCGTCTGCACGCTGATGTCCACGTTGGCGGTCAGCCCGTTGTAGAGGCGTTCGCCCGCGAGATCATCCAGCAGCACCTCGGCCTGCACGTAGCCCGAGCCGTCACGCCAGACCTCGCGCTGCAGCTTCATGAACTGCACCTTGCCCCCGAATTGTTTGTCCGGGTAGGCGTTGAGGTAGACCGTCGCCTCCTGCCCTTCGCTGACGAGCGCCACGTTGCTCTCGTCGACGCGCGTGCGGACGAGGATCTTGGAAAGGTCCGCGATCTGCATGATGATCGAGCCGGGGTTGTTGAGCGTGCCGATTACGACGAGCTCGCCCACGTCCGCGTTGAGCAGGGTGATGACGCCTTCGATCGGGCTGGTGATGACAGTGTTGTCCAGGTCCTTCTCGGCCTGGCGGATCTGGGCCTTGGCGATCTCGATCGATTCATAGATCTGGGCGAGGTTGCTCTCGGCCCTTTTGTACCTGGCTTCGGAGGATTCGAGCGCTGCAAGTGAGATGTCCTTGGTCTCGTAGAGCCCCTGCTGGCGCGTCAGCTCGGCGCGGGCCTCAGCCAGATCGGCTTCGGCTCCGGCGAGGCGGGCCTCCTCGCCCCGGGCGCGGGCCTTGGCTGCGTCCAGTGCCGCGGCGAGATCCCGGTCGTCCAGGCGCACGATCACGTCGCCCTGGCGCACCTGGTCGCCCTCTTCGAAGGGCAGGGCGATGATCCGGGCCGAGACCTGGGCGCTGATGTCGACCATGCTCTCGGGCTCGATGGTGCCCGGGGCGTTGATGGTGCGGATCAGATCGCCCCGCTCGATGGAGGCGATGCGGACCTTGGTGCGGTTGTCCTTGTTCTTGGCGATGATTTCCTTGACGAAATCAGACTGCGCCACGATCGGGCCCGCGACCAGCAGCACCACGACCAGCAGGACAAAGGCTGTCAGCAGGGCCAGGATGACCTTTTTCATGACTGAGATTCCCCCGCCGATGCGATATGCCGCTGCCCTGTGAACAGAAGACGCCGAGATGGGTGTCTTGTTACGGATTCCCCTGTCCAAACTTTCAGTTCAGGACAGATCTGGTTGCATTTTCTTGGCTCTCAAAGGTTAGCCGGGGTGCTTTGCAGGCAGATCCACCCCATGAACCAGCCCCAGGACAGGGCCCGCCAGGAATCACATCCCGAGCACGCCCGCCAGATAATCGACGCCCTGATCCATCGGGATGCGCTTCTGCTCAGCGGTGTCGCGGTCGCGGACCGTGATCGTGCCGTCGGTCATGGTGTCGCCATCGATCGTGAAACAGATCGGGCATCCTGCCTCGTCCATGCGGGCGTAGCGCTTGCCGATCGATTGCTTGGCGTCCGTCTCGATCGCGCCAAGGTGCCCGAATCGCTTGACGAGCGCCCGGTGCAGCTCAGCGGCCTTCTCGGGCATGCCGTCCTTGTTGACCAGCGGGAAGACCGCAGCCTTGATCGGCGCGATCCGGGGGTGGAACTTCATGAACACCTTGCTGGCTCGGCTCTCGTCGGGCGTGTACGCCTCGCAGATGATCGCAAGCACTCCCCGATCCAGACCGGCGCTCGGCTCGATGCAGTGAGGCGTGTACCACTCGCCCTTGGGCTGCCCGTTGGGCGCCAGCTCGCCCCGCGTCGTATCGAAGTACTGCATTTTCTTCTTGGAGTGCGTCTCGTGCTGGGTGAGGTCGAAGTTGCCCCGGTGGGCGATGCCCTCGAGCTCGCCATAACCCGGCGCGGTGAAGGGGAAGCGGTACTCGATGTCGCTCGTGCCCTCGCCCTCCTTGGCGTAGTGCGCCAATTCGTCCGAGTCGTGGTTGCGCAGGATCAGGTTGTCGCCCGCCAGCCCGATCTCCTGCCACCACTGGTAGCGCCAGTCCCGCCAGAACGTGAACCACGACTTCGCGTCGTCGGCGTGGCAGAAGAACTCGATCTCCATCTGCTCGAACTCGCGGCTGCGGAACGTGAAGTTTCGGGGCGTGACTTCGTTTCGAAACGCCTTGCCCGTCTGCGCGATGCCGAAGGGAATCGACACGCGCGTGGTGTCCACGACGTTCTTGAAGTTGATGAAGATGCCCTGGGCGGTCTCGGGGCGGAGGTACGCCGCGTTCTCGTCGGTCTGCGCGGAGGTCGCGCCGACGAAGGTTTTGAACATGAGGTTGAAGGCGCGGGGCTCGGTGAGCGTGCCGAGCGTATCGGCATCGGGGCCGAGGACTTTCGAGTACTCGGTGCCGAGTTCGAGCAGGTCAAATTCTTCGATCTCGTCCCCGAATTTCTTGGCCGCGGCCTTGCGCTGCTTGGCTTCGCTCGGTGTATCGGTCAGAAACGCGAAAATCGGAGCCTCGTTCCGCTTGCCCTTGCCCGAGATCGCGCGCACGTGGTCGGCGCGGTATCGCGATTTCGATTCGCGGCAATCAATCATCGGGTCGTTGAACCCGCCCACGTGCCCGGAGGCTTCCCAGACCTTGGGGTTCTGGATGATGCACGTATCGACCGGCACGATCTCGACGGGCTCGCCGTCGGGGCCGGGGTTGCCGATGCAGGGGTTCATGACGACGTCCTGCCACCAGGCGTCGCGGAGGTTCTTCTTGAGCTGGGTGCCAAGCGGGCCGTAGTCCCAGAAGCCGTTGATCCCGCCGTAGATCTCGGAGGCCTGGTAGATGAACCCTCTGCGTTTGCAGAGGGCCATGATGTCGTCCATGGACTTGGTCTGGTTGGCGGCGTGTTCGCTGGCTTCGGACATGGCATCTCCCCGGGCTCGTGGAAGCGATGGTAGAACACGCCCGGCCCGTCTGCGCCCTTGAGTGGGGTGCGAACGAGCCGGGCGACTCCGGGGAGAGCCAATCTGGAGACCAAGGGGAACAGGGCGGAGGAAGCCCGCCCCCCTCGTTGTGAGTCAGCGTCTGCGCCCGATGGCCAGCAGAGCGCACAGACCAAGGGCCATCGTTGCCGGCGCTGGCACCATGCGGACGATGCTCGCCGAGGAGATATCGCCGGGGGTGAACGAGGCGTCGGCCATGCCGATGGAGAAGAAGGCATCTGGCGCCAGGCCCGCGGGGTGGAAGTAGTCCTGCACGATGAAGTGCCAGATCTCGCCCGGCTCGAAGACGCCGTCGGCTGTGATGCTCTCAAAGATCAGCGGCCTGTTGAGCCCGAACGAATCGATGCGGAACGCCAGCCCGGTCAGATCGGGAATGACACCCGCGTCGGCGAGGCCGTCGACATTCGTAAAGAGCGTGTCCGGATCGCCGACGTAGAACAGGTTCTCGACGTACCGGTCGGTCAGGTTGACGATCTCGACGAGCGCGTTGGGGATACCCGGGTTGTCGGTGGGCGGGCACGCGGGCAGCTGGATGAAGGTCGAGACGTGCGCGATCGCCTCGTCTGGCGCAAAGAACGCCGGGTCACCGAACTCTTCGACCGCGTGCAGGAAGCCGTGGCTGTCGCAGGTCGGCAGGTCGAAGTAGATCCCCTCGATGGGCTCTGCGGATGCCACCGCAGTCGATAAGCATATGAATATGCTCAGGACTTCTTTCTCTCTCATGACTTGCTCCCATGTGCGAAGCGAGTCGCCCGGGCATTCCAACGCAGTCCGCCCGAGTGGGCTCGCGTTTGGTGGACCCTGCATTCTCCATGAAATTCAAATGGACAACAAGACCTTCTTCACTGAATTTTGAGGAGATCGTTCATATTCGTGGTCGTCGCTGTCTCTGAGTTCACCCGGATGGGTCCTTAAGGGTTCAGGGATGGGCGGGCAATGTAGTGCAAATGGATCCGCTCGGTCTGCATTCGCCATGCGCAGACGCGGCCGGCCCGGGCACGCTGGAGAGAGGGAGCGCACCCGGGCCGGTCGGTTGGGAGAGAGGAGAGTGTTTCGGTGAACCCCGCCTGGCGTTGCTGCTCACTCGCCCTGCGGGGGGTTGTCCTAGCGTTTGCGCCGGAGCAGCGCCAGGCCCATGAGCCCGAGCACCGACGATGCGGGGGCGGGGATCACGGTCCGCGCGATGCTGGCCGCAGAGTCCGGCGTGCCCGGCAGGAATGTCGAGTCGCCGGAGATGCCGACGCTGAAGAACGAGTCGGGCGCGATTCCTGCCGCGTTGCCGTAGTCCTGCACGATGAACTGCCAGGTTTCGCCGGGCTCGAGGATGCCGTCGACGGTCATGCTCTCGAAGACGAGGTTCTTGTTCATCCCGAGGCTGTCGATGCGGAACGCCGGGGTGCGGATGGCGGGCGATCCTGCGCCGAAGGCGCCGCCGTCGATGTTGCTGAAGGTCGTGCCCTCATCTGCGACGTAGTACAGATCTTCGAGGAATCGCCCGGTGAGGTTGGTGATCACGACCAGAGCGTTCGGGATGGTCGGGCTGTCCGTGATCGGGCAGGCCGACAGGTTGGTGAACGTCGAGACGTGATCGAAGGTCTCATCCGGAGCGAAAACCGTTGCGTCCCCGAATTCCTCGACGAACTGCTGGAAGCCGTGGTCGTCACAGCCGGGCATGTCGAAGTAGCTGCCGTCGATCGGTTCCGCGGCTGCGATGCCTGCGGATGCTGCGAATGCGAGTGTCAGTGCGATGCGTGCTTTCGTGTTCATGTCTTTGCTCCTGTGGGTCCATGGTTCGATCGCCGGAGCTTCTGGAAACCTTTTTCAGATGCTGTCCTTGGCGTGTCTTGTCTTTGGGCTGGGTCTCTTCTTCCCGGCTCTGTCAAAACATGCGAGAACGCTCCGCGAACCTGACACGGCTGGAGAACGAATTTCAAAACTTTGTTGGAAGCGGCTCTTTCAGTCGCCCTGAACGGGGCTGCCGAAGAAAACCCGTCGAACGACGTCGCCCGGCCCGATCGCCTCGATCCGGTCCTTGGCGTCCTTCTCGATGGTCTCGTACTCGCGCACGGGCGGAGCGCTGACCAGCGCGTCGGCGTGGCTGAAATCCGAACGCATCAGGTCGAGCGAGCCGTTGGCGGTGACCGTGATCACCCAGAGCCCCTCGCCCAGCGCCCTGTAGACCGCCTTGCCCATCTGCGAGCCCTGCGCGTCCCAGTCCACATCCACGAGCGAGCCGTCGATCAGCATCGCGTCCGCCGGGCGTGTGGTTTCATCGAAGAGGCGCCGGATCAGCAGCCGCCCGTCGATCATCACGAAGTCGACGTAGATCTCGCCCGCAGGGTCGTAGGGTGTTTCGAGCTCCTGCACGACGCCCGCGGCGTTGCGCACGCGGACGCTGAGCCTGCCCTGCTTGACCACCAGCTCCGTGACCGCGGTGCGGGTGATCGCTTCGTTGAACGTGGCGCGGAGCTCTTCGTACTCGCCCGCGAGGTCCTCGAGGCGTTCGAGATAGACATCAGCCGCCAGATCCGCCCGCAGGAGCGAGTACCCAAAGAGCCCCGCCGCGACGACGACAGCAGCGGTCACGCCGCGCGAGACCCACCGGATCGGATTGAGGCTTGGTTTCTGGTCGGCCATGGCACACTTTCTATCGGTCAGCACGTGCGAGGTTCATCCGAATCCAACGCAAACCTCTGGTAGGCTGCCGCCAGGCGCACACAGGAGGCCATGACATGGACAGCACGACGTCACGTCGATCGTTTCTTGGGGCCGTCGGACTCGGCGCCGTTTCCGCCAACGCGGTGCTGGCCTTCGGGGCCAGGGCACAGTCCATCGCTTCGGAGCTCTCGCGGATCCCGGGTGAGCCCGACGAGATCGCCCGCGACGAGGGCTACTGGGCCCGCGTCCAGCAGGCCTTCACCGTCGATCGCTCGGTCATCAACTTCAACAACGGAGGCGTCTCGCCCGCGCCCGCCTGGGTCCAGGAGGCGATGAAACGTCACCTCGACTTCTCCAACCAGCTCCCGGCGCACCACCTCTGGCAGATCCAGGAGCCAAAGAAGGAAACCGTCCGCGCCCGCCTGGCCCGGGCCTGGGGCGTCGACGCGGAGGAGATCGCGCTGACGCGCAACGCGAGCGAATCGCTCCAGATCGCGCAGCTCGGGATCGACCTCAAATCGGGCGACGAGGTCCTGACAACGACGCAGGACTACGGGCGCATGCTCACGACCTTCGACCAGCGCGAGCGCCGCGAGGGCATCAAGCTCACCAAGATCGCCATCCCCGTGCCCGCAGAGAACGACGACGAGGTCGTGCGATTGTTCGAAGAGGCCATCACGCCCAGGACCCGCGTGATCCTGATGTGCCACGTCATCAACCTGACGGGCCAGATCCTGCCCGTGCGCCGCGTCTGCGACATGGCCGCCAAGCGCGGCATCCCCGTCATCGTCGACGGCGCGCACAGCTTTGCGCATGTGATCTTCAAGCTCTCCGACCTCAACTGCGACTACTTCGGCACGAGCCTGCACAAGTGGCTCTTTGCGCCCCACGGCACGGGTCTGCTCTACGTCAAGCGCAGCAGGATCAAGGAGACCTGGCCCATGATGCCCGCAGCCGAGACGCAGACGGACGACATCCGCAAGTTCGAAGAGATCGGCACGCACCCGGCGGCCAACACGCTGGCGATCGCAGAGGCCCTCACCTTCCACGAGGGCATCGGCCCGGAACGCAAGCTGGCGCGGATGGTCTACCTCCGCGACCGCTGGGCCAAGCGTCTGATCGCGCAGGACCGGTTCCGCCTCAACACGAGCCTCAAGCCCGGCCTCGCCGGCGGGCTCGCCAACGTCGCCATCGACGGCATCAACTCCAACAAGCTCCGCGGCTGGCTCTGGAACGAGCACCACATCCTCACCGTCGCCATCATCCACGACCAGTTCGAGGGCCTGCGCATCAGCCCGAGCGTCTATTCAACGATTGAGGAAGTGGACAGGTTCTCGGAATTGATGGAGCGGGCGGCGAGGGAGGGTATTGCGTGAGTACCATCCCGCCATGAAATCTCAATTCTCGAAGCGGTCGTCCTTGAAGAGAATCGCCATCTGGTTTGTCATCCAGACGCCGATCATGCTCTATATCCTCGTTGCAGCGAGTCTGAGTTCGTGGTATGACGAACCGACGAACCCTCTTTCATCTCAATCCATTTCGTTCCTCAAGCTTCGCCCAAATCCGTTGCACGACGCCATCGGCTTCATGGCTTTCTGCCTGATTTCGTTTGCTTTGATTTTCCTCTGTGCCGCATGGAAAACAAAGAATGAGAAGAAAGGCGCGTCATCATACTTGGCACAGCTTCTGACATCATTCTTCTATGGCGTACCTACAACGGCGGTAGCGATGTTAATTGGCCAAGATCTTTTGCAGAACATGGATCCCGGCGACTATAAAGACACACTCGTGTCATTGATCCAGCACTTCGCCAACGGGGAGATTTCGAACCTGATCCTCGGCGGCGCAGTTGTGCTGCTTTCGACAATGGTCCTAACCTGGAATCGCCCGAAGCCATTTGCGATGCAGCGTTCGTGTTTCATCGCGGGCATCGCTGCGAGCTTTTACATTTTCTTTGGTTTGGCTAGGCTCGCTCTCATTCAGATCAAACCAGAGTGGTTTTTCCAGGCTTACCAACAGCATTATGACCTCATCGGAACCGGGATTGCACTTCTTTCGGTGGCAATCGGATTGAGATGGGCGCTGGGCGCCGTGTTCGCAAATCGCAGGATGAAATGCGCGAACTTGTGCGAGAGCTGTGGCTACGACTTCACCGGCCTCAAAGAACGCTGCCCCGAGTGCGGCAGCCCAATCACCCCACAAACTTCCTGACGCAGATCGTGTTGTTCTGACCGCCAAAGCCAAAGCTGTTGGACAGGCACACGTCTACCCCGCCCACTGCTGAGCAGTCGCGGGGCGTGCCGGGCACGTGATCGAGGTCGCAGTCCGGGTCGGGCGTGGTCAGGTTCGCGGTGGGCGGGATGATGCCCGTCTTGATCGCCTGCAGGCAGGTGATCAGCTCGACCGCGCCCGCGGCCTGGATCAGATGGCCCAGCATGCTCTTGACGCTCGAGAAGGGCACCTTGGACGCCAGCTCGCCGAAGACTCTCTTGACGCCCGCGGTCTCGGTCTTGTCGTTTTCCTTGGTGCCCGTGCCGTGCGCGTTGATCCAGTGCACCGCGGGGCGTCCGCTGGCGTCCTTCGACGACGGATCGATCCCGGCCTGCACCAGCGCCCGGCGCATCGCGGCCGCGGCTCCGGCGCCCTCGGGGTGGATGTCCGTGATCCGGTACGCGTCGGCGCTGGACCCAAAGCCCGCGACCTCGGCGAGGATGTTCGCGCCCCGCTGCTGCGCGTGCTCGAGCGATTCGAGGATGACCATGCCTGCGCCTTCGCCCATGACAAAGCCGTCGCGCGTCGCGTCGAACGGTCGGCACGCGGTGCTCGGGTCGTCGTTGCGCTTGCTCATCGCGGTCAGGCGGATAAAGCCGGTCATGCCCAGCGGGTGGATCATCGAGTGCGACCCGCCCGCGAGCATCACGTCCGCATCGCCCCGCCTGATCAGCTCGAACGCCTCGCCCACCGCCTGGGTGCTGGCGGCGCAGGCGGTCATGCAGTTGGACACAGGCCCGCGGCAGCCGAGCTCGGCCGAGATGTGCGCGATGCACATCGCCGGTTCCTGCTCCAGCTCCCGGGCGGCAACGAGGTGCTCGCGCGACGCAGGCGCCCATTTCGTGTAGTCGATCCGTCGGGCCTCGTCGCTCCAGCCCGCGTAGTTCGTGCGGACGAAGTTATCGAGGTCCATCCGCCCCTCGCCGGAGCCGAGGTAGACGCCAAAGCGCCTCGGATCGACCGCTGCGCTGGAGCGCGAGGGGCCCGCCTTGACCCCGGCTGGCCCGAAACCCGCGCTCACCCAGGCCTGCACGGCTGCGGCGAGGGCGTACTTCGTCGCCAGGCTGGCGCACTCGTGTCGCTTGGCGCGTTCACCGAGGTGATTGGCCAGCGAGAAGCCCCTGACCTGCGAGGCGAAGGTGGTTGCGAAGGTTGAGGCATCGAAGTGCTCGACCGGGCCGATCGAGCTCTCGCCAGCGAGCATCCGCTGCCAGACGGTGTCCAGTTCATCGCCCAGCGGCGTGACCCAGCCGGCGCCCGTGATGACCACCCGTCCCGAGTTCACGCGTCGTCGCTTTCCTCGAAATCGTCATCGCCCTCGCTCTCGCCTTCGGAGCGGTTGAGGTTGAGCTTGTCCGGGTTGAGCACGCGGACGAGGCCGTCCTTGAGGCGACGCTCGGAGAAGTTGATGATCAGGCCAAGCTCGACGTCCGCGGCGCGGAGCTTCGAGCGGAGCGCCAGACGCTCGAGCGAGCCGATCTGGCCCGGTCGCGCCATGATCTCGACCGCGAAGCGTTCCTCGACGAAGCAGTCGATCGTGACGCCGCCGAGGTCGTTGTCCTTGTACACCACCTCGAACTCAGCGTCCATCTCGAACTCGAGGCCAGCGGCTTCAAGCTCGATTTTCAGGGCGTTCATGTAGATCTCGCGGCTAAAGCCCGGCCCGAGTGCCTTGTGCACCTCGATCGCGCCTCCGATGACCTTGCGGCTTTTCTCGGTGAGGGCGGGATCAAGCTCAGAGAGCGGGAGGCCGCGCCGACGGTTGCCGTGATCGTGATCCATTTCGAAATGCTCCTGTATTGGCTTCTGGAGGTCCCTGTTGTCCACGCGCCCCGGGCGGGGTCGCGCTTGTCTGATGCCATCCTAGTCGGCTCGTCTGAGCACCACCGCTGCGGCTTGTCCCGAGAGCGATCCCGTGCAGACCACGACGTTCCTGAGCTCGGCCTCAACCGATTCCGAGGCACCGGCCCGGGCACGCTCGTCGGGGCGACCCGCGTGCAGCCGCGCGGGCAGGCGCTGCTCAGCGACGGCCTTCGCCCCCACCGCCATCGCGAACGCCCCGGCCCCGGAAAAAAGCTGCCCGACAAAGGGCGTCAGCGTGACCAGCGGGATCTCGGGGAGCCTCGCGCCAAAGACGGACGCGAGGGCGCCGAGCTCCGCCTGATCCAGCGTGCTGACGCACATGCCCCCCGGCACGATCGCGTCGATGTCTTCGGGTTTGAGCCTGGCGTCGCGCAGCGCTGCGCTGATGGCGTCTGCGAGGCCCTCGTCGCACTCGCCGCCGGGGCCGCCGCAGGTGCTGACGGACTCGCAGATCCCGATCGCCCCGGCCTGCGACTGGGCGCTCCCGATCCCCGCGACCTCCGCATAAACCCGTGCGCCGCGCTTGAGCGCCGATTCACGCTCTTCGAGGATGACGATCCCGCCGCCCTCGCCCGGGACACCGCCGCTGATCGATGGGTCGTACGGGCGCAGGTGGCGCCAGGGCTCTTGTGCGCCATCGGTGATCTCGGCGAAGCGCCCCATCATGGTCATCCGCGCCAGGCCCATCGGATTGATCTTGTTCTCGATGCCGCCCGAGAAGCACGCGACCGCGTCGCCCCGCTCGATAATCCGGACTGATTCGCCAAGCGAGAGCAGCCCGCTCGCCTCGGCGCAGGTGATGGTGTTCGAGGGCCCCTCGCACCCGTGGATGATCGTGACGTGACAGGCCAGCATATTGGGCAGGTACTTGAGGAGCCAGAGCGGCTGGAGATTCCCGATCCCCGCCTCGCCCCAGCGCTTCAGCGAGAACTCGCCCGCCTCGTCCTTGGCCGTCACGAGCGCCGACGTCAGCTCGTCCGTCTCAGCGGCGATAAACCCCGCGCCGATGTGACACCCAACCCGCCCGGATGGGTACGTCGTCTGCGCATCCTCGCCCGCCTCGCGGGTGACGAATCCCGCGTCCTTGGCCGCGAGCGAGGCGGCGATCACCGCAAGCTCGGTGTCCCGCGCCATGACCTTGGTCGCCTTACGGTAGTGCTTGGGGACGTAGTCCCGGGCGCTGATGAGCGCACCATCCTTGCGGACCTCGCCCCCCACGACACAGGAAAATGCCGAGGCATCAAAGGCCGAGATCGGCGCCAGACCGGATCGCCCGGCGCACAGGGCCTCCCAGGTCTCGTCGATGCCGACACCGGCCGATGAAACGGCTCCGATTCCCGTGATGACACAGCGTGGTCGCATCGGTGAGGTCGATCGTACGCAGCCACAACCGGAACCGAGAGCGGACTGTTCCAACCAAGCCCCCTTTGGACCCGCACACGAAACTTGGCCGATACGTGCATTGGCATGCGCCCAAGGTCCCGCCCCATCCTGTTACGAACCCCTGATTCAGGGTGGCTGTTTCTGGGCGCCGGGTTGGCGATGCTGGCTTCGGCGATCCTGATCCCCGCCAGCGAGGCGCTCAATGAGGCCCAGTACGCCCGCGATCGCGCGATCGTCAGCGAGCAGCACCGCGTGGCCCGCCTCGACAAGCACCGGGCGTACCTCCAGGCCCTCCACGATCGCCAGCCCGCCCTCATCGCCCAGCTCAAGGCGATCCAGCTGAATCAATACCCCGAAGGCATGCGTCCCCTGGGCGAGCTGGAACTCGATCAGGGACGCGCCAGTGCCTCGGTCTTTGGCATGCTCGAGCCCCCGCTGCCAGAGATGCCAAGCGAGCCGGGCCATCGCACGGATCGCTCGATGCTGGCTCGCCTGTCGACGGGCGAGCCCTCGCGCCTCTGGCTGATCGCAGGCGGGGCGCTGGCGGTGCTCATCGGAGTCCTGCCCGCGACGAAACGAAAGCCCCGTCGTCGGTGCTCGCCCAAACGGGCCCCGGCTACCGTTCCCGCATGACCGAAGGCAGCGCAGCCAGCGATCTCCCTCCAAGGCCTGAGGTCTATCGCCCGCACCACCGGCTCACGCAGAACGAGCAGTTCCGCGCCGTGTACGAGCGTGGAATGAAAAAGCCCGCCGGGCCGATCGTCGTCTTTGCGCTCCCGAACGGGCTTGGGCACCCGAGGCTCGGGCTCTCGGTCGGAAGGCGGGTGGGCGGCGCGGTGCAGCGCAACGCATTCAAGCGGCGCCTCCGGGACGCGTTCCGGGCGATCGCGGCTCGCTGGCCCGAGGATCGCAAAGGGATGGACCTGGTCCTGGTCGTCCGCCCGCACGAGCTCCGCACGCCCGCGGCATACGTCGAGCTGCTGGGCGGCGCGATCGATCGCCTCGCCAAGCACGCGACCAAGCGCGCCGGTGATGGCTCATGAGTATCTCGGCGCCCGGGCGATGGCTCGCCTGGCCACTGATCCTGCTCGTCCGCGCGTACCAGGTGACGCTCAGCCCGCTGCTGGGCGGGCAGTGCCGATACCACCCGACGTGCAGCGCGTACGCGATCCAGGCGCTCAAGGACTACGGCCCCATCCGGGGCAGCGTGATGGCGCTTGGGCGCATCGGGCGCTGTCATCCATTCGCAAAGGGCGGATATGACCCCGTTCCGGCGCCAAAAGATGACGCAATCCAGAGCGAGTGAGCGTACACTGACTTCCACATGAGCCAACCCAAGGCATCCAAGCGTCTGCCCGCGGCCCAGCGCCGGCTTCAGCTGCTCCAGACGGCCTCGAAGCTCTTTTCAGAGCTCGGGTATGCGCGGACCACAACCTCCCAGCTTGCCCAGGCTGCCGGGGTGACCGAGCCGATCATCTACAGACACTTCGCCTCCAAGCGCGACCTCTTTGTGGCGCTGGTCGAGCAGACCGGCCAGCGGACGCTGGAGCTCTGGAACGAGGGCCTGGCGAGCGCCAAGGACCCGGCTGAGCGCCTCAAGATCCTCCTCGGACAGAACCCGATGGTCGCCCTTGGCGACGAGGAGGCCAACGCGTACCGGGTGATCCTGCAGTCGATCACGGAAGTGGACGACGAGGTGATCCACAAGGCGGTCGACGAGCACTTCCATGCGATGCACGCCTTCCTTGTCCTCGAGATCAAGGCGGCCCAGAAGGCAGGGCGAGTCCGCGAGCGTTTCCCCGCTGAGATGATCGCCTGGATGCTGATCGACGTGGCGCTCGGTTACGGCGTGCTGCAGGCGATGGGTGTCCGCAACACCAACAGGGCTGCGGGCGGCGGGACCCTCCCCCAGATCATCGCGGAAATCCTTCTCCCGAGTCGCTCGCGGGGCGGGGATTCCGAGTAACAATTGCGACCATGATCTACCTCGACAACAACGCAACCACGATGCCCTCGGCCAAAGCCCGTGACGCGATGATCATGGCCATCGACGAGCTGTGGCACAACCCTTCGAGCATGTATCGCGCCGGGCAGGCGGCAAAGCGGGCCGTCGAGCTCGGGCGGGCCTCCATCGCAAGGCTGATCAACGGGCAGCCCAAAGAGCTCGTCTTCTGCGGGTGCGGCACGTGCTCGATCCACACCGCGATGAACGGCGCGGTTGTCACGCACCGCGAGATCGAGAAACCCAACATCATCACCACGCAGGTCGAGCACCCGGCGGTGCGCTATCTCTCCAAGCAGGTCGGCGAACGCATGGGCGTCGAGACGCGCTGGCTGCCCGCTACGAAGGGCGGGCGGATCGACGCCGGGGCGCTCGAAAGAACGATCGACGAGAACACGATCCTGGTGAGCGTGCAGTGGGCCAACAACGAGACGGGTGTGATCCACCCGATCGCCGAGCTCGGAAGGATCTGCCGTCAGAAGGGCGTGACGTTCCACGTCGACGGCGTGCAGTGGGTCGGCAAGATGCCCACCAACGTGGGCACGGGCGAGGCGCCCGAGCTTGGCCCCGCCAACGACGACGAGGCGGGTCAGTGGATCGACATGCTCAGCTTTGCGGCCCACAAGTTCCACGGGCCAAAGGGCATCGGCGTGCTCTGGATCCGCAAGGGCACGAAGTTCGCGCCCAGCTCGCCTGGCACACAGGAGCTCGGGCGCCGGGGCGGAACCGAGAACGTGCCCGGGATTCTCGGGATGGCCGCGGCATCGGATGAGGCGTTCGAGTTCCTCTCCGATCGGGCCAGGGTGCAGGAGATGTCCGGTCACCGCGATCGCTTCGAGAAACGCGTGCTGGAGCTGGTGCCCGGAGCGGTTGTCAACGCCCCTGCCGATCCGAAGCACCGGGTCTGGAACACGACGAACATCGCGTTCCCCAGGCTCGAGGCCGAGATTCTGCTGCTGATGCTCTCTGAGCGCGGCGTATGCGCTTCTGCGGGGTCTGCCTGCTCGAGCGGGAGCCTTGAGCCCTCGCCGGTGCTGCTGGCGATGGGCATCCCGCCTGAATTGGCGCACGGGTCTGTTCGGTTCAGCATCTGCCGTGACACCGATCCTGGGTGTCTCGAAGAGGCGGCCCAGACCGTGGCGGCTTGCGTCAAGCAGCTCTCAGGATCGATCCCGGTCTGAGAGCGGGCACACGAACTCACTCATCGCGTGTGCTGGCCTCTTCGGGGAACTGCCGATAGCCTTGGGGCATGGGAAACGATACTTACGGCGCGTCCGCGGACTTCAACGAGCACTACGTCGACGCGGGCCCGCCCCGCACGAGCGTCCTGGCGATCCTGTCGCTGGTGTGCAGCCTGATCTGCTTCATCCCGGGGCTGAGCGCGATCGGCTCGCTCTTTGGCGTGTTTGCGCTGCTCGGTATCTCCGCGTCCAAGGGCAGGGTCAAGGGCACCGGGCTTGCCATCGCGGGCATCGCGGTAGGCGTGATCGTCTCCCTGCTCTGGATTGGCAGCGCCATCGCGATCCAGCAGGGCGCCAAGCAGTACCTGAAGATGACCGACGTCTTCGTGGACATCGATTCGGGGTCCTATGACTCGGCCCGTGGCTACCTCTCGTCCTCGACACGCCCACTGGCGACCGACGACGCGTTCGAGGCGTTCAAGGCGACGTACATGGACGACGCGGGCCAGTACCAGGGTTCGCCCGAGGGCATCTGGCAGCTGATCAAGACGTTCGGGACCCTTGGGCAGTCACAGGATCCAAACGCAGTCCAGAAGACCTATGGGCGAGACCAGGCGCCCGTGCCCGCGCTCTTCCAGAACGGACCCCGCTGGATCTTTGTCGCCATCGATCAGAGCGAAGGCAACGACGCGGGGACGTTCCGTGCCCTGACCAACGTGGGATACTGGCACAGCGACGGCTCGCTCAAGTGGCTCGTGGACCCGGATGCCCTTCGGGCCGGCGGGGCTGCGCCGGCTGCGAGCGAGAGCGACGAGGACAGCCAAGACGCCCCGGCTGAGGAGCCCCCCGCAGACACGGGCGGCTGATCGGCGATGACGGACACCGAGCGGGCCGGCGAGCCCCCGATCATTTCGCTCAAGAACGTCGTCAAGTCCTTCGACGGCAAGCGCGTGATCGACGGGCTGACGCTGGACATCCAGCGCGGCGAGACGATGGTCATCATGGGCGGCTCCGGCTCGGGCAAAAGCACGTCGCTGCGCCTGATGATCGGGTCCATCAGATCCGACTCGGGCGAGATCCGGATCTGCGACACGGACATCGTCAACGCGACCGATGCGGAGCTGAACCGGTTCCGCCTCAAGATCGGGGTGCTGTTCCAGTCTGGGGCGCTCTTCAACTCGATGACGCTTGCCGAGAATGTGGCGCTGCCGCTCGTGGAGCACACGGAGATCGACCGCGAGATCATCGACATTCAAGTGAAGATCAAGCTGGAGCTCGTCGGCCTGCGCGAGCACGCGGACAAGTACCCCGCGGAGATCTCGGGCGGGATGAAGAAGAGAGCTGGCCTGGCCAGGGCGCTGGCGCTGGATCCGCAGATCCTGTTCTACGACGAGCCGAGCGCCGGGCTCGACCCCGTGACGAGCGCCGAGATCGATCGCCTGATCATCGACCTGTCGAAAAAGCTGGGCGTGACGAGCATCGTGATCACGCACGAAATGGACTCGGCGTTTGCGATCGCCGACCGGATGGCGATGCTGGACAAGGGCGAGATGCTCGTGGTCGACGATCGGGCGTGGTTCGAACGCGTCAGGGACACATCGCCAGAGGACGCCCTGGCGATGTCGCAGACGGAGCGTCTGATCCGCCAGTTCCTGCGGGGCGACGCGGAGGGGCCGATCACGGACCGCAAGGCCGCGACGAACTATGCCGAGGATCTTCTTGGTATACCGATGCCACGCGAGACGACGCCGAGCGTGATGTCCACGCGGATGCTGTAGGACCCGGGGGGGGATGAGAGATGGCCAGGCACAACCGTTCCAGAGCGAGCCTGATCGCGGGATCGCTGTTGATTTTCGGTCTGATGGGGTTTGTCCTGATCAGCGCAATCATCTCGGGTTCGATCGATCGCCTGACGCCGACGAAGTCGTACACGGTTCGGTTCACGCTCCAGCAGGGCGCCGGGGGGCTCACCAAGGGCGCGACAGTGCTGATGGGCGGGCAGCCCGTCGGGCGTGTCGCGGGGATCGGCTTTGCGATGACCGACGGGGTGCCGAGAGCCGTTGACGTCCGGGTGCGCGTGAAGTCGTCGCACACGCTGTACCGGGATGTCATGTTCGTGCTGGAGCGCCCGCTGGTCGGGCTGGGCGCATCCCTGAACATCGTCAGCGTGGGAACGTCCGGCGCGGGCACGCTCGAGCCGGGGTCGGTGATCGATGCGAATCTGGCGCTCCCGGCCTTCCTGACCGCGGCGGGCTTCGGCTCCGAGCAGATCGAGCAGCTCAAGGACATCCTGAGCAACACGACCGACATCGTCGAGCGCGCCGACGGGATCACCATGAGGCTCGACTCGGACTTGGACCAGCTCATGTCGGACATCAAGATCTTCAGCAGCGAGCTTGCAGGCCTCAAGGCGGGCGAAGTCCGCACGAGCGCCGCGGAGGCGATCGCCGATTTCCGCGGGCTCGTCGAAGAGTCACGCGAACTCCTGCGTGTCAACCGACCGCGGATCGACGACACACTCAGCTCCGCGCAGCGCACCATGGCCAAGTTCGAGGGCGAGCATGCCGAGGCGCTGCTCGAAGCGATGGACCGCGCGGGCGAGGCGGCGACGAGCCTTGCGGATCTGGCGGAGGACGCCGGGCAGCTGCTCAGCGAAGAGAAACCGGGCATCCTGAGGACGATGGCCAACGCTCGGCTCGCCAGCGATCAGCTCAGGCTTGCCACGATCGAGATCCGGCGCAACCCCTGGAAGCTGCTGGCGCGCCCGGACACCAAGGAGCTCCGCGAGGAGCTCTTCTACGACGCGGCCCGTGTGTACGCCTCGGCGGCCAGCGACCTGCAGGACGCCGGCGCCTCGCTCGAAGCCGTCCTGGCGCGCCCGGGCAGGGCGGACACGGACCAGATCCGCGAGCTGACCGAGGAGCTGAAATCCGCGATGGCCCGCTACAAACAAGCGGAAGCGGGTCTCCTGGAGACCATGTTCGAGTGACGAGGCTGGATCGGAGCGAGGTCATGCGGGCGGGGCAGTGGAGATCGCGGCTTGCGGGGCTTGTGCTCACCGGCATGGCGCTCGTGTGGATCGTGCCGATCCATCACGCCCACGCCATCGACGCACCCATCCAGCCCGCAGCCCCGGCGCATCTGGAATGGTTCAACCCCGACCGGGGCGAGCCAACCCTGAGCTGGACACCGATCGAGCGCACCGAGATCACCAGCGAGCGTGTGGTCCTGCTCGTGCACGGGCTCGACGAGCCGGGCTCGGTGTGGGATGCGCTGGCGCCCGAGCTTGCCTCGCAGGAATGGACCGCGATCCGGTTCGAGTACCCCAACGACCAGGCGATCGCGCTCTCGGCGGATCAGTTCGACGCAGCGCTGACGGATCTGCGCACGATGGGCGTCAAAGAAGTGTGGATTGTCGCGCACTCGATGGGCGGGCTCGTCACGCTCGATGCGCTGACTCGCGAGGGATTCGATCGTTCCGGCTGGCCCGGAGTGCGCCGGGTGGTCACGCTCGGGACGCCCATGGGCGGGTCGCTGCTGGCGCCGGTGCGTGCGATCGCCGAGCTCCGCGAGCACGCCATCCGCGCGGTGCGGGACGGCGAGCTGAACCAGAACGACCTCGATGGCATGCGGGCCGACGGCTCGGGCGAGGCGGGCGCCGATCTGAACCCGGGCTCTGACTTCCTTGTCGATCTGCAGTCGCGGGAGCGACCAGAGGGGATCCCCATCACGGCTGTCGTCGCGGATGTCCCAAAGCCAGACGCAGCGGGGATCACCAACGCCCTGCTCTCCAACATGCCCGATGTCGTTGCCGACGAGCCCGAGGCCCGGCGCGCGGCCCGTGATTTCGGATCGTGGGCGAGCCGATGGATCGGCGAGGCGGTCGACCTGATCGGAGACGGCGTGGTCGACGCCGACTCGGGTCGCAGCGCCTGGACTGACGACATCGTGCCCGTGCGGGCGCTGCACCGATCGATGATCACCCGTATGCCCTGCCCTGTTCGGGGGGATGTCGATCCGCCGGCGATCCAGATTGTTCTGGATCGGCTCGCGCGTGACCGAGCGCTCGACGAGTGAGATCGGTTTCGGACGGGTCTTTCCGCCTGTAGCTCTCCTGCTTGGGTTTGGTTAGACTTCTGTCATGGGCCAGAGTCGGCACCATTATGAGCAGGCCCTTGAGGCGCACCTGCGGGACAGGCGTATCCCGTTCATCTCGGTGAACGAGGCGCGCCGGACGCTCTTGCCTGCGGATGCGGAGCTCTCGATTGTCGATCCTTCGAGCGAATCGGGGCGACGGACGCTGCTCAAGTCGTTTGACTTTGTGGTGTACGGCGAGCCGACGAACCTCCTTGTGGACGTCAAGGGGCGGAAGGTCCGGAGGCGAGCCAACAGCGTGGGTCGCCTCGAATCGTGGGTGACCCAGGACGATGTGGAGGCGCTCGGGCGCTGGGAGCGCCTCTTTGGAGCGGGGTTCAGGGCGGCGTTCGTTTTCATCTACTGGTGCGAGGACCAGCCCCCCGATGCGCTCTTCCAGGAGATTTTCGAGCACCGGGGGCGCTGGTACGCGGTCCGCAGCGTGCTGCTGGACGCCTACCGGGAAGAGATGGTGCCCCGCAGCAAGCGTTGGCGGACGGTCAATGTGCCCACGGCGGCCTACGAGCGGATCAGCTCGCCCCTGACAGCGAGCCCCAGCCAGGAATTCCGGGCCTCGGCGCGGGGCGCCCCTGAAGAATCGCGCTTTGCCCCGGCCCTTGCCGCCCGGTAGCATCGTGACATGAAGACGGGCACACGGAGAGGCAATTCGTTGGGTCGGTTCGTGGCACCCGTGGTGCTGGGCTTGGTGATGGCAAGCGCCGGGCCCGCGCTGGCTCAGCCGGTGAACCAGAACCAGGCCCCGGCGATCCTCCGCCCGCCCAGCTCGGGCGGGACGACCGCCAAGCCGCCCAAGTACCGCATGTACCTGACGGTGCTCCTGATCGGCGGGCTGATGCTGGGCGCCAACGCGATCCCGTCCAAGCGCGGGCACCAGGACTGATAGGTCCAGAAGCGCGGCCTGACGGCCGCCGGAGTCAATGACATGGATACACCGCAAGCCAAGCGGGCTCGGTCGATGGCCGGGCCACTGATCGCGCTCAACGTCGGGCTTCTCGTCGTGCTCGGGGTCGTCTCGATCGCGCAGGCCCAGCCCGGGGCCCGCGCCCGCGGCAACTACGCGATGGTCGGGGGCGAGTACCTGGGCGGCGGCGGCGCCAACGCTGTGTACATCCTCGACGCGGCCAATCAGGAATTGATCGCGGTCAAGTGGGACGAGGGGCGGAAGGTGCTCGACGGGATCGGATACCGCGACCTGAGCAAGGACGCACAGATGAGGGGCGGGCGATGAAGCGCGAGAACTCCCTCAACATGAACGTGCTCTGGGCTTCGGCGGTTCTGCTGGCGGCTCTGGTCGTGATGCAGCTCGGTCGGGGCGGCAGCGTCCCCTTCGAGCAGCAGGCGCTGGCCGAGATGGTCGCCAGTGTGGGCGACTACAGCATCATGACGACCGACGGCGGGAACGAAGAGCTTCTCTTCGTGCTGGACAACCGCAACGAGCAGATGATGGTCTACAAGGTGGACCAGCAGAAGACGATGTCGCTCCTGGCTCGCGAAGAGCTCAACAACGTCTTTGCCGCGGCTCGCAGCAAGCTGGGCGGGCGGTAAGGCTCACGCCGCGACACCATGCCCATTGTCCCCCTGCCACAATTCGAAGCCGACCTCGCTGAGTATCTGAGCGAGAAAGAGGACCGTGAGACCTACGAGCGCCTGCTCGCACCGACGACGATGGTCGTGCGGTTCGGCGCGATGCTGTTGGTGGGCGAGTTCCCCTACGACGGGCAGGCCAAGCCGGGCTGCGGCTCCAAGATCGTCGTCCGCACGCACCGGGGCACCGAGGTGGGCGAGATGCTCACGAGCACCTGCGAGAACGCGGGCTGCGCCAAGAGCGTGACGCGCAAGGAGATGCTCGAATACATCGACAACTCAGGCGGCGCGGACTACCCGTTCCTGGACTCCAAGCACAACAAGTACGGCGTCAAGGGGCGGGCGCTGCGCATCGCGACCGCAGAGGACCTGGCGCTGCAGAACCGGCTCTCAGAGCAGAGCGCCGCGATCAAGAAGCGGGCGCAGGAGCTCTCGCTCTCGACGGGGGTGAACGTCAAGATCGTCGACGCGGAGCTGATCCTGGGCGGCGAGACGCTGACGGTGTACTTCCTTTCGGAGGAGCGCGTCGAGTTCGGGCCGCTGCTTGCGGCGCTCAAGCACGAGCACCCCGACACACGCGTCGAGCTCAAGCAGGTCGGGGCCCGCGACGAGGCGAGGCTGACAGCGGACTACGAGCGGTGCGGGCAGTACTGCTGCTGCAAGAACTTCCTTAAGGTACTCAAGCCCGTCAGCATGCGGAGCGCCAAGACGCAGAAGGCGACGCTCGACCCGCTCAAGATCTCGGGGCGCTGCGGCAGGCTCATGTGCTGCCTGCGCTACGAGGACAAAACGTACTCGGAGCTCAAAAAGAACCTGCCCAACCGCAAGACGCGCGTAGGCACGCCCCACGGCGATGGGATCGTCCTGGATTCGCAGATCCTGACGCAGCTCGTGCTCGTTCGGCTCGACGACACGCGGACCGTCGCGGTGCCCGTTGAGGAACTGCTCAAGCCGGGCGAGTCGCCCGTCGCACCGCCGCCCGTCGCGCCGGAGCCGACACGAGACCGCTCAAAGCCGAGGCGCGAGCGCTCCGAGCGCACGGCATCGCCCGAGACGCCCGAGGCACCCGCCGGCGACACCGCCGATGCGCCGAGCAAGCCCAAGCGCAAGCGTCGACGGAAGAAGAAGTCCGAGCCAACGGACGCGTCGCAGGCGGTCACGAACTCGGAAGATGTCTCGCCCCCCAGAGAGACGGGCGATGGCGGTGAAACAGGCGAGCCCAAGCCCACGATCGGTCGGCGCCGGCGACGGCGCGCCGGGAGCGGCTCGGGAGGCGGCTCCGGAGGCAACTCGAGCGAAGGCACACCGGGCGCTGAGGGGCCAAAGCGCCACACCTCCGAGCCGGGCGATGCGGGCCCGCCCGACAAACCCGAGTCGGGCGAGAAAAAACGCCGAAGGCGGCGCAGACGCGGCAAAGGCGGCTCGGGCGGCGGCGCCGGTAGCGAGACCGGCTCCAGCGGCGACGGCGAATAACCGATCCTGTCCTGTAGCGCCCGCATGAGCAAACCCAAGAAGCCCATCCAGAGCCAGCCCGTGGGTCTGATCCGACCGACGGTGCCCGATACGTTGATCTCGGTGGTGATCGCGTTTGCGATGGCGCTGATCGCGCGGGCGTACGTGCTGGAACCATTCATCATCCCGACCGGCTCGATGGCGCCCACGCTGCTTGGCACGCACTACCGGGCGGGGTCGCCCGAATCCGGCGCGAGCTGGGCGGTGGACGGGCAGCTGGGCGAGAGCGGACCCGGGGCGCTCGTGCGTGATCCCTTTACGACGACGGAGATGCAGGCCGCGGGGATCCGTCAGCGCAGCGGCGACCGGATCCTCGTGCTCAAGCGCACGCCCCTGTCGCCCGCGATCGAGCGCTACGAGGTCGCGGTCTTCCGCAACCCGTCGGACCCGAACGAGAATCTCATCAAGCGCATCATCGGCCTGCCCGGCGAGCAGGTGGCGCTCGTCGACGGGGATGTCTTCATCCGCAAGGAGCCCAGCGCCGCCAGCGCCGACTGGGAGGACGCGAGCTGGCAGATCGCGCGCAAGCCGGAGCGCGAGCAGCGAACAGTTTGGGTGCCCGTGTTCGACGCGGCGCGCGTCCCGCGCGAGGGGCCCGCCCCGCACGTCTGGCCCTTCAAACCCACCGGTGACTGGACGCTCAGCGGCACGGACATCGTCAAGCAGAGCACCGACGCCGCGACGCTCGAGTGGGACAACGCGGCGTGGGATATCCGCGACCGCCTGGCGTACAACGATCTGGACATGTACCGCGACCCGAGGTTCGGGCCCGGGCGCGCCAAGGCGTGGCTCCCGCCCAATTACCCGGTGTCGGACATCGCGATCTCGACGGGTTACGAGCCGAGCACGCCCGAGGACATCCTGACGCTGGAGATCCTCACCCGGCAGACCCGCTTTGTCGCGCGGGTCTTCTCGGGGAAGGTCGAGCTCTGGATGGAGCCCGAATCACCGGGGGGAGCCCCGTCGCAGCTTCTGACTCAGGCGAGCCTCCCGCGGGATCTGCCGATGGGCCGGGCCTCGCTGGTCGAGTTCTGGCACGCGGATCAGTCGCTCTGGCTCTTCGTGGACGACCGCCTGATCTGCCGGGCACATTACGACTGGACGATCCGCCAGCGCCTGGAGCGTTCGATCCGTGGCTCGCGGTACGAGACACTGATGCCCCTCTCGCGCGGTCTGAATCTGTTGTCCTCGACGGAGCAGTACACCAAGCCCGAGATCCGGATCATGCACGCGGGTGGCAAGGCCAAGCTCCATCGGCTCCGCGTCCTGCGGGACCTGTACTACCACCCGTACCAGACGAGCCTGAGCATGCGTGCAGGCGAGCCGCCCTACGGGACGCACCCGACTTCGACACTCACGCTCGGGCCTGGGCAGTACTTCGTGCTGGGTGACAACAGCTCGCGCAGCGCCGACAGCCGCGTCTGGGGCCAGCCCCACCCGCTCGTGTCGCAGAACTTTCCGATCACAGCAGGGCCAGGCGTCGTGCCCGAGGAGCTGATCATCGGGCGCGCCTTTCTGGTGTACTTCCCGAGCATCGTCCGCGACGGGACGATCCCGGTGCCGGACCTTGGGCGGATCCGCGCGATCCACTGACTCAGCGCAACCGCGCAGCGCACGACCCGGCGGCTGGAAGCCTCCGCCGCGGGTTACTCGCTCTCTACTTCGCCTTCGGCTTCATCGCTCTCCCGGCGCTCGCCAAAGTAGAGATCGTCCCAGTGCACAACCGCGTGCGCGGACGGTTCGGCGCTGGCCCGCCTGCCGTCGTAGCGGACCTCGTAGAGCACTCGGATGTACTCGAAGTCGCTCGGGTCCACACCCCACTGCTCCATGAAGTCCTTGCGTGGGTTGAGATCGAAGCGTTTCCACTCTTCTTGGATGGGCTCGCCGTCCTGGCCGTGCAGGTCGATCTGCTCGCCGCGCGGGAAGAGGAACTTGCGGTTGGCGATGCGGAACGGCGGCTGCTCGATGCCGGCGAACGTATAGGCGATCTGGTAGTTCTTGGCGGCGACTCTGGCGGGCTTATTGTCGGTGACGTTCCAGACGATGACGACGATCTGGACGTACTGGCGCATCGTGCCACGCTTCCAGTCGTCGACTCGGACAGCGCCCGAGAGCTCAGTCGGCATGGTGTCGGTGATGATGTTCTGCGTCGCGCCCACGATCAGCGTGGCGCCGTCGTAGCCCTCGGAGTCGAGCGTCAGACGCGCCGACCGCTCGCCCTCGAACGCCTGATCATCGGCGACCTCGAAGTGGCGCCAGTAGGGCTTGTCCGGGCTCGCAAAGCTCCACCAATCGCCGATGACGTGCGGGTCGACGGGCTGGGCCTGCGGCGCGACCGGCTCTTCGAACGATGGGTTGACGAGCAGATTCTTTGGCTCGGCGGCGGGCGCACGCTCGGCGGTCTCGGGCTGAGCGGCAAGAAGCGAGGCGGCCAGGAGGAGCGAGAGCATTGAGCGTCCTTTCTCACGGAGAACCGAGTCACAAACACCTTATCAGGTCCGCACCCGGTTGGTTTCAACTGACGGTGAAAGGCGGGTCCGATACGTCTTGCTGGCGGGTGCCACGGTTTGTCCCGCAGGGCAAGCCGTGCCTTGAGTGGTTCTGTGCACGGCTTGCCGAAGACGGACAAGCCGTGGCACGCACTCGCCATGAAAGTGTCACAGCCTCCCGGCGATCTTGGCGCCGACCTGATCGAGCGCGAACGCGCCCAGGTCCTCGCGGGTGTCGAGGTTCTCGATCTTGGCCGAGTCGTCCGAGTCGATGATGACCGCGAACTTCGCGTGCTGCTTGCGCGCATCGGCGAGCAGCTTGCCGATGTTCTTGGTCGATTTGTACGAACGCCTCGCGTGCATCGGGTGAACGTCATACCTGTCCGCGTCCCAGGGCTTTTTGTCGTCGCGCGCGTTCCACGCTTCCGACTCGACGCCTCGCCGGAGCCTTGCGATCAGGGGCTCGACCTGCGCCTCGCCCGCTTCATTGGCGATGACGAACGCCTCGGGGCGCAGGCTCGCGGGCTTCTGGCTGATCGCGTCCATGAGGGCGGGGCCTTCGGGCATCAGGCCCTTGTCTTCGAGCAAGAGGCCCAGCACGACGTCGCCCATCCCGAAGCCGACGGCCGGCGTGGGCGGGCCGCCGAAGAGCTCGATGAGGTTGTCGTAGCGCCCGCCCCCCGCGACGGCGCGCTCGCCATCGGCGATGAGCTCGAAGACGGTGCCGGTGTAGTAGGCGAGGCCGCGGACGATCGAGTAATCCATTTTCATCCATGCGCGGTCAGACTCGACTGCGACGGCTTTCAAGGTTTGACCTCTCTGGTCGCTTTCAACGGAGCAGAGCGCATCGAATCTGACCAGGTCGAGTTCAAGCTTCGATGCCTCGATTGCGAAAGCATCGGCTGGCAATTTGGCTCGTTTGTCGAGCAGCGTAAACGCATCTGTCACCCGGTCTTCTGTGACGCCTGACTGGTTCAGATACTTTGCAACCGCCATTCGGTCGCTCACACGAAATACAAGATTGGATGGATTGAATCCAAAGTCGCACAGGAGTGTGATCATGACACTGACGGTTTCTGCGTCGCAGAGCAGCTTCGCTTCGGAATCGTCTCCCCCCATCACATCACAGTTCCACTGAAGGAACTCCCGCAGCCTCCCGCGCTGGGGTTTCTCCGCTCGGAAGTAGGGCCCCGCGGTGAACCACTTGCAGGGGCTGGGCAGAGAATTGGCCTTGGCGGCGTACATGCGGGCGAGCGTGGGGGTGAACTCGGGGCGCAGGGCGTAGTCGTCGTCGCCGCCGGCGCGTGTGAAGCTGAAGAGTTCGCTGACGATGCCCTCGCCGGACTTCTTTTTGTAGAGGTCGAGCATCTCGAAGGTGGGGCCTGCAATTTCCTCGAAGCCGTGACGAATACTCACGCGGCGCCAGGCCTCGGTGATGTACCGCTGGCGGAGGAGGTCTTCCGGGTAGTGATCCCGCGTGCCCTTGGGGGCGGGGATAGAACTGTTGGGAGGTTTGGCCATTTGTATCGGACCTTCAAATGTTTGCGTATACTAAGTAACGAAGGGGACCATCTCAGCGTATTCCGCGGAGAGCAACCACATCAGGAGACCAGCATGACACGGATTCAGACAGCAGCGACGGCCTCGATTCTTCTGGCGGGCCTGACCCTGGGCGGGTGTGCCGCCACGGGCCTAACGCCGGAGGCCTACGAGATCACCAAGGCCGAGTGCGCCGCCACGGTCACTCACCTTGCAAACACCGAACCAGAATTTGCCAGCCTGAAGGATCAGAGCGTGGCCTGGGCGGTCTTCCCGGGTGAGTTCTCCGGGGTCCATTACTTCCTCGGCGGCGCCGGCAGCGACGGGCTTGTCTACGACAAGTCGGGCGAGGTCATCGGCTACAGCCGACACGCCCGGATCAACCTTGGCGTTGGCTTCTTCGGTCAGTACTCCGACTTCGTGATCTTCTTCCCCGATCAGGCGGCCCTGGACAGCTTCAAGCAGGGCGGCTGGTCGATCGGAGGCGAGGTCGGCGCGGGCATCCTGGGCCTGGGCGCCAGCGGCCAGCAGTCCATGACTGAGGACGGCACCTTCGTCAGCGACCCCCGCTCCAGCGGCGGCCTCGGCGCGTACTTCACCTTCGACAACTTCAGCTACAACAACATCAACGATGCGCTGACCAACTGAGTGACTCTGACCGAGCACGGATCGCTCGAGCCGCCCGGGTTTCGCTCCCGGGCGGCTTCTTTTTTGGATCACGGGTCGGCCCATGACCGGCTACGATCTGCAGCCATGCCCAAAATCACCATCAACGGCGTCGAGTGCGAGTTCGAGAAGGGACAGAAGATCCTCGAGGTCGCCAACGCCAACGACGTCAAGATCCCCTACTACTGCTACCACGATGCGCTCTCGGTGCCGGCTCAGTGCCGGATCTGTCTGGGCGAGATCTGGTCGCCCAATCCGCGGAACGAGGGCAAGCTCGAGCCCCAGATGGGCGGGAAGCTCCAGCCCACCTGCTCGACCGAGGCCGCTGAGGGCATGGTCGTCTACACCGACAACCCGAGGTCTGTTGCGAACCAAAAAGCGGTGATGGAGTTCCTGCTGATCAACCACCCGCTGGATTGCCCGGTGTGCGACCAGGCGGGCGAGTGCGAGCTGCAGGACTACAGCTTCGAGTACGGGCGCGGCGTGTCGCGCTTCCAGGAGCAGAAGGTCAAGCAGCCCAAGAAGGACCTCGGGCCCAACGTCTACATCTACTCGGACCGGTGCATCATGTGCACCCGCTGCGTGCGCTTTACGCGCGAGGTCTCTGGGACTGCCGAGCTCTCGATCATGGGGCGCGGCAACCAGAGCGAGATCGATGTCTTCCCCGGTGTGCCGCTGGACAACGAGTTGTCGGCCAACGTGATCGACCTCTGCCCGGTCGGCGCACTGCTGGACAAGGACTTCCTCTTCGCCCAGCGCGTCTGGTTCCTCAAGAGCACGCCCTCGATCGACGGCATCACGGCCTCGGGCGACAACATCACCTTCGAGCACAACGAGGGCAAGCTCTACCGCCTCAAGCCACGCACGAACATGGCGGTCAACCGCTGGTGGATCACCGACGAGGTGCGCTACGGCTGGAAGCACATCCAGGAAGGACGCCTCTCGGGCCCGATGCGCCGTCGATTCGGGGCGCTCGACAGCTGCAAGTTTGCGCAGGCGTACGACGCGGCCCTCGATGGGCTTTCCGAGGCCAAGGACAGGGGCGGCAAGCTGCTGCTCGTCGTCAGCCCGATGCTCAGCTGCGAGGACGCGTACCTGCTGGCCAGGCTGGCCAGGTCAATCGACGCGAGCGCCGAGTTCGCGGTGGGCATGGTCCCGTTCCGGGGCGAGGACAAGGCTTTCCCCGCGGGCGCCAAGCCGGGCGACGAGGGTGCGTACGTGATGTACGCGGAGAAGGCCCCCAACGCACGGGGCGTGCGCCGTGTGCTGGAATCCTTCGGGGGCAAGGTGCACGACTTCGACGCGGCGGCCAAGGCGCTGGCGTCGGGCGCGTTTGCCGGCTGCATCCTCACGGGCAACTACCCTGGCGAGTGGGCGACGAGCGAATTTGCGGCCTCGCTTGAGAGCGTCTTTACCGTGCTGATCGACACGCACGGACGGCGCGCGATGGACAGGGCCGACGTGGTGCTCCCAGGCGCGTCGTGGGCCGAGAAGGCGGGCACGTTCGAGAACGCCCGCGGCATGATCCAGGCCTTCGAGCAGGCGATCCCGGTCAACGAGAACGCCAAGAGCGAATCGCAGATCGCGCTGGACATGCTGGCGATGGTCACGGGCGACGGCCTCGGCCCGATCCAGAAGGAAGTCGTCCGCATCGACGAGGGCCCGGGGCAGGTCCCCACCGCGGTCGAACGCCGCACACAGTCGGCCAGGCTCTACAACGCCGCGATGACCCGCCAGGAGATGGCCAAGTCCAGCGAGGCGCTGCGGGTGTTCGTGACGGACGTTGCGACGCCGGTGGTTTCGGTGAAGCAGGAACCGGACGTGGAGATGGTGGAGCTCTAAGAGCCGCCGCGTGGCTGATTGATCAAAGAGAAAACCCCGCCGCGCATTTGCCGAGCGCGGCGGAGCTTCGGACCGAATCGGACGCTCTCGCGCCCGACCGGGGATCGCTGCGGTGTTGGATTAGTCCTGGAGCGCCCGGCGCAGCACGGCCCGGACAAATTCGGCGCTCTCGGTGGCTGCATCAGAGATCGTGCCAAGCGCGATCCGCCTGGCGTGGTTGACCCGGGTGATGAGCATCCGATCGGCGCCGAGGTCGACGAGCCTCTCGATACAGCGGTCGGCCAGCGCGTTGACGCGCGAGGCACCGGAGCCTGCCCGGCGGTGGATCGCCTGTATGGTGTTCCGGGCGGCCTCGATGAGCTGCTCATCGGTTGCGCCCTGATCATCGATCGCGTTGATCAGCTGCGCTCCGCGGGCGGCGATCGCGTGGACCGATGCCGAAGTATGGCGGGTCGTGTCGTGTATCTCGTGGATGCACTCGGCGGCCAGTCGCTCGCCCTGTGCCAGGGCGGGTGCGGCCTGCAGGAACGTGAACGTCGCGGCGAAGGCCGCGGCGACCTGTGCGAATCGTGAGAGCGAGATCGAACGCATGGTGTGGACTCCCTATCTGGCCTGCGCTGGGTCCGGAGTACCCCTCCGACCCGGCTCAGGCGTGCCAGAATCTGGCCCGGATGCTCGATCCGAATGGGCAGCGTGGCGTCGGCGTCGCCGGGGATCGCTGCTACGGGTTCAACGGGACCCGATCGTGCCTATTGCCTCGATCTGGTTTTTCGATTGGCAGGGGGGTGATCGGACACCAATGATAGTTGACCATGATCTGGCCCACTGTCATCTCGATCGCCGCGGTCATCGTCCTGGGCGTGCCGTTCACGTATTTCTGGTTCCGCTGGTCCGACCGCTGGGCGGACGCGGAGAAAAAACGGTTCGGGCCCAAGGAAGGCGGCACCCCGAGCGAGAACGTGCGAGTGATCCGGGATGAGCCGATCGATCAGGGCGGGCGCTAGGCATGCCCCGCTACAAGCTCACCATTGCCTACGACGGCACGGATTTCTGCGGCTGGCAGAAGCAGGAGCCGCCTGACCCCAGCGACCCCACCAAACGCATGACGCTGCGCACCGCGCAGGGCGTTGTGGAGGAAACCGTGCGCGAGGTTCTGCGCGAGAACGTGATCGTGATGGGCGCGAGCCGGACTGACTCGGGTGTGCACGCGCTGGGTCAGGTCGCGGCTTTCACGAGCGAGCCCATCGCGGACAAAGGCATCGGCTGGCCCGAGGAGCGGGGCACGGATGCGCTCGTCAGGGCGCTCAACAGCAAGCTGCCAAGGGACGTCCTGATCATGGACGCCGAGGTCGCAGCGCACGATTTCAACCCGATCGGCGGCGCGGTCGAGAAGGAGTACACGTACACGATCGAGTGCGGGCCGGTGCGCCCCTTGTGGGACCGCAAGTACGTCTTCCACACGTGGTACGAGCTGGACCTGGCTCGCATGCAGGAAGCGGCGGCGGCAATGGTGGGCGAGAAGGACTTCGCCGCGTTTGCGCAGATCGATCACGGGCGCACGACGACGGTGCGGACGATCTTTGGGTGTGAGGTTGAGTCCGCCTCCCTCTCCCCACCGGGGGAGAGGGCCGGGGTGAGGGGGGCTCCGCCCTCTTCGCAGACCCCCTCAGTCAGCTCCGCTGACAGCTCCCCCGTCGGCGACGGGGGAGCGGGAAATCACGGGCGTTTCATCATCCGCGTCTCGGGTAGCGGGTTCCTGTACAACATGGTGCGCATCATCGCGGGCACCCTGATGGAGGTCGGTCGCGGCAAGATCGAGCCGAGTGAGATCGCCGCGATCATCGCCAGCGGAGATCGGAAGCGGGCCGGGCCGACGCTGCCGCCGCAGGGACTCAGGTTGGAGTGGGTGCGGTACGCGGACACACCAACCAATCCGCGCGCTCACGCCCGCGGCTCTCTTTGATCGCAACCATGTACCAACTCACCACCCAGCGACTGATCATCCGCGAACCCCTCGAGGGCGACGCGGAGCTCCTGATGCCGATGTTCAGCGATCCCATCGCGATGCGCTACATCGGCGACGGCTCGACGCGAGACCTGGAAACGGTGCGGGCTTCGATCCGCAAGCGCATCGCGTACTTCAAGAAGGCCGGGACAACGCTCTTGACGGTCCTGCTGCGCGACTCCGAAGAAGTCATCGGGGATTGTGGCCTGTTCCCCTACAACTGGGAAGGGCCCGAGATCGAGCTGGCCTACCGCTACCGCCAGTCGGCGTGGGGCAGGGGCTACGCGAAGGAGGCGGGGCGGGCTGTGATCGAGGCCGCCTGGCGGGACACGGACATTGCAGAGTTTTTGGGCGTCACGGACCTGCGGAACCATGCATCCCAGCGGGTGCTGGCCCATCTCGGGTTCGAGGACCTCGGCACCATCGACCGGTATTACAACGAGACGCTCCGTCACTTCAGGCTCGTACGCCCCCAATGATGACATCGTGCCGATGAAGATCTTGCACATCTCGACACGCCTGATCCTGGGCGGGAGCCAGGAGAACACGGTCCTCTCGTGTGAGGGTCAGGCCCGTCTTGGGCATGAGGTGCACCTGGCGTACGGGCCGATCTACGGGCCCGAGGGTTCGATGCTCGAGCGTGTGCAGCGCTTCCGCACCGAAGAGGGGCGGGGCATCGTGACACACGAGCTGCCCAACATGGTGCGCGAGTTGAACCCGTGGAAGGACCACTTCTGCTTTCATCATGATCTCAAGCGTCTGATCCGCGAGGTGCGCCCCGATGTCGTGCACACGCACTCGTCGAAGGCGGGGATCCTCGGGCGATGGGCGGCGTGGTCGGGTGTGAAAGGCTTTCGCCCCGCGGTCATCCACACGATCCACGGACCGCCCTTCATGCCGATCGAGGGCGGAGCGCTTTCACGCACGAAGATCCGTGCGAAGAACAAGATCTACGAGGTCGCCGAGCGATTCGCGGCCAGACGCTGCCACACAATCCTCAGCGTCGCCGACGCGATGACCGAGCAGTTTCTGGCCCGCGGCATAGGCAAGCCAGAGCAGTACACCACCGTCCGCAGCGGGATGGAAACGGGCCCCTACCTGCACCCATCGCCCGGTGAATCTCGCGCCGAGATGCGCGCCGGGCTCGGGCTCAGCCCGGGCGACTTTGTCATCGGCACCGTCGCGCGACTGGCCCAGCACAAGGGGCACGACGACCTGCTCGACGCGCTGGCGCAGGACCTGCGGTCGAACCCGAACTGGAAGCTGCTCTGGGTGGGCGACGGGTGGTGGCGGGACCGCCTTGTCGCAAAGGCCGAGGCGCTGGGCGTGCGCGGGCAGCTCGTGTTGACCGGGCTCGTGGCGCCAGAGCGCGTGCCGGGGCTGATCCGCGCGATGGACGTGCTGGCGCACCCGAGCTCCCGCGAGGGACTCCCGCGGACCGTGCCCCAGGCGCTGCTCTGCGCCGTCTGCCCCGTGGCGTACGACGTCGACGGGACGAAGGAGGCCTGCAGGCACGAGGAGACGGGCCTGCTCGTCGATCTCGGCGATCGAACCGGCCTGAGAGCCGCGATCGGTCGCCTTCACAGCCAGCCCGATCTGCGCACTAGACTTGCCTCGCATGGACAAGCATGGTGTGCCAATGAATTCGCAGCGGAGACGATGGTCGAGCGTCTTGAGGGCGTCTATCGATCGACGATTCAGCGCGTGCGCCATGGCGATGGCGCTGACGGGCGCGACGCAGGCGCAGGTGCTGAACCTCGAAGGCCCTGACGCGCCCGCGCCGGGCTCGAGCCTGCTGGCAGAGCAGATCATCGAACGCATGACGCAGAGCGCCCAGCGCCTCGACCCGGATGCCTGGACCAACGACCCCGATCGCCAGGCCCTCGAGCGGGCTCGACGCTCGCTCCGGCTCGCTGTCGCGACGCTCGCAGAGCGCGGCGACGGGCTGGGCACCGATGGCTCGCACCTGATGCTCGCCGCGATGACGCTCGATCGACGGCTCGAATCGCTTGACGACATCCTGTCGGGCAGGCTCGACCGCGCGGTCCTGCTGGCGCTGGCTGACGATCTGGAAGCGATCACGCTGGACTGGAGCCGGGGCGCCGCGATCAAACCCGCACAGCTCGACCGTGACCTGCGCTACGCGCTGGCGCAGCTGACTCGCATTGGCGATCGCCCCGAACCGGACTCGACCGGCTGGATCCTGCCCGAAGCGCTCGAGACGCCCGCGGATCTGGACGCGATCATCGCCCGCCTGGGCGAGGCGGGCGTCGATGGAGAAACGCTCGCGCTTCTCGATGACGATCTCGATCGGCTCGATCTCATGCGTTCCTGGCCCGGCTTTGTCCGCGAGGCGCAGGTGCGCTCGCGTCTGATCGCCGACGCCGGCGAGACGCTCTCGCGGATGCCCACGTGGCTCTCTGCGGACGCCCGCACTCGCCTCACTCAAGGCTTTGCCGACGCGGTGCGCACCGAAGACCCGGACGCTCGGGATCAGGCGCTCATGCTGCTCGCGGCGCAGGGTCGGGTGCTGGCGCTGCTGACCGAGATGGGCGAGGGCCGCCAGGGGGACCGCCTGCGGAGCCGGACCTCGCAAGCGCTCGCGGAACGCACCGCACCGGACGTCGATGCGCTCATGGCGACCGAGCTTGCCGTGCGCACTCTGAGCGTTTCCGAAGAGCTCAGCAACCTCCAGCGGGACGAGGCGCTGCTGCGCCAGATCCGCCCGGCGTGGCGCCGACTGATCCCGCTGGTGCGTGACGCGATGGTCAATGCGCGCGACGCCGCGGTCAATCTGCTCGTGGATCCTGCCGGGGTGACGAACCCGGGTGTGCTCTCGGCGATCGGAGCCCAGCAGCGGCTCCGCGACGACTTTGCGCTCCTCGAGCGCCTCTCCGCTCGCTTTGCGCCGGGCGAAGGCCCGATGAACAAGGCCAACGCGGCGATCGCGGACCGGCTGCTCGCGATCGGGCAGGACATGAACGACGACGAGGCGCTCCTGGCGCCCTCGCTCACGCTCATGCGCGATCTGAACGCGCAGCTCGATCTGCTCGAAGAGATCGCGATGCTCCGCGAACCCGTCGACCGCGTGATCGGCCAGCGCCGCGACGAGCTGGCGCTGCGCCTCGGGAATCTGCAGAACCAGTGGCTCGCCGGCTGGGGCACACCCGGCGGCCTCGGCGCAGGCCAGGACGTCGCCGACGATCTCAAACTCGTGCGCGACGTGATGCGCGCGATGGCGGATGTCAGCGCGTTTACCGATCTTGCGAGCCTCGAAGCCTGGCCCGGCTTCGAGATGGATGCGCAGGCCCGCAGGCTCGTCGCACGCGAGCTCTCCTCACAGATCGATGCGCTCGCCAGCGAGATCATCCGCGGCCCCGGCGCCATGGCTCAGCAGCGCACTTCCAGCGGCCTCGTCTCGCTCCGCGGGAACTTCGGGCCCGCGCTCCTGACCGGACGCCTTGCGCTGCTCGCTGAGCGCGAAGGCCTCACGCCCGCGGGCCCCATCGGGGAACTCGCCCTGGGCCCACCCGTGCGTGGTTCGTGGATGGCAAACTACCGAGACGCGATCGCCGACGTCTGCTGGTACGCCGCGGAGCTCAACCGGCAGCTGGTCAACGATCCGGATGAGTCCGAGCCGCGCACGCAGGAGATCCGCGCCCACCTCCGGTGGCGGGCGCTGCGCACGCTCGAGGCGATCGAACGCGAAGGCGAGTGATCACTCCCAGCGGACAGAACGCTTGCCGAAGTCCAGCTTCATCGCTTCCTTGGCCGCGTAAAGCGTTGCCTCGGTGGTCGCGTTGGCGCGGGCCGTCCCGGCGCGGATGATGTCGATCACTGCGTCATCACCCCCCGGCCCCTCGAACTCCGCCCGGCGCTTGCGCATCGGCTCGAGCAGCTCGTTGACCGCGTCGATCACGTGCGCCTTGACATGCCCATCGCCCAGGTTGTCACCCTTGGTGTACCGCTCGCGGAGCTCTGCGACGAACGCCTCGTCCCTGATGAACACGTCCGCGTACTGGAACACCGGGTTGATCGACGGGTCGCCCGGCTGGTCGGGCTCGCGGCTCTGGCCCGGGTACATCGCGTTGATCTTCTTTTTGACCTGCTTGGGCGTGTCCGACAGGAACACCGAGTTGTTCAGACTCTTGGACATCTTGTTGATGCCGTCGGTCCCGATCAGGCGCCCGACCTTGCCAACGAGCGCCTTGGGCACGGGGAAGACCGCCCCGGCCTTCTCGTAGTCCGCGTCCTCGGCGTGCGAGTCCACGCCGCAATAGATCTGATCGAACCGCCTCGCGACCTCCCGGCACATCTCGATGTGCGCGATCTGGTCCTCGCCCACGGGCACGAACTCGGGGCGGAACGCGAGGATGTCCGCGCACTGCCCCACCGCGTACATCGGGAAGCCGAACGGGTAGCTGTCGCCCAGGCCTTTGGTTTCAATTTCCGTCTTGAGGGTCGGGTTTCGCATCACGCGGTTGAAGGGGATGAGCATCGCAAAGTACCACGACAGCTCCGCGATCGCCGGGACTTCAGTCTGGAGCACGATCGTCGAGCGTTCCGGGTCGATCCCCGCGGCGAGCCAGTCCTTGACGATCTCCAGCGTGTCCTGGCGGATGTCCGCAGGTTTGTCGGCCCGCGTCGTAAAGGCGTGCATGTTCGCCAGCAGGAAGTAGCACTCGTACCCGTCCTGCATCCGGACCCGCTGCTCGACGCTCCCCACCCAGTGCCCGAGGTGGAGTCGCCCTGTGGGCGTGTCGCCCGTGAGGACGCGGTTCTTGCCTATGGATGCTGTGTTCTGGCTCATGGGGCCAAGTCTAGGACGATCGCCCCCCGGGGGACGCCGGATCTGCCCCGTTGCGGGGAGCACACCCCTTGGCCCATCCGCACGCCGACATCGCGCTTGCGTCCCGCCCCCCCCGGTGTATTCTGTTTCCATGCCCAGAGGGAACCCCGTTCGGCGCCCCGGTTTCTCGATCATCGAGCTGGTCGTGGTGATCGGCGTGATCATGGTGCTGCTCGGGATCCTGCTGCCGACGCTGAGCGGGACGAAGCAGGCGGCCCAGAAAACCAAGCTCGCATCGCAGGTCCGCCAGATGGCAGGCATGATCGCCATGTACTGCGATTCCCAGAAGGACATCTACCCGGTCGCGGACGATCGTTTCTGGTTCTGGACTGATTACGGCTGGATTGGTCCCCCGCCCTACGAAGCAGGTCGCTGGTGGGGTTATCCCTTTATCGATCTCGGGTATTTCACGGTGGAAGAGGCACAGGACAGAGATTATCTCGACGCAATAAACCAACAACTCTCGATCGCAATGTGCTACGACGCCACCAAGATGCGCCCCGATAGCATCGAGGACTACAAGGACCGATTCACCTCAGGCGTAAAGCAGAGCGCGGTGCGCTACCCGTCGGGCAAGGGCATGCTCTGGACACCGATCGTGAGCTACACGCCGGAACTGCGCTACTGGTGCTGCACCCAGATCGACCCGCCCGGCCCGGTGGCCTTCGCCGATGGGAGCGTTGAGATCGTCGCATGGCACAAGCTCCCCAGCCCAAACACGGCGCCGATCCTTGGAATCGGACAGGTCGTGAGCTCGACTTGGAATGGCGTATATGGCAAAGACCGTTGAAAGGAGAATTCAATGGGTATGAAGCAGAATGTAATAATGCTAGCTGTCGCTTTGATGCCCGCAGTTGCGCTCGCTCCACAGCAATGCAAGAAATACACATGGGGATGCACAGCGAACGGATGCGCCTCAGGCGGAACAACCACCACGTGTGAAACCGGCATCGAAGATAGCCCTACTGGATTTCAAGTATTAGAGTCGGAAGATCGACCGGTCAACTGCCACACTTGGACCAACACTAGCTCAGGGTCGTGCAATCAGGGAGATCTCCCGCACGGATGGCGTGTCATTTCGACCTGTGTCACGAGCAGCGGCAACTGCTGCTGGGGCTACGGATCAGCCACAACTTCTACTGGCACAACAATCGAATTACCGAAAGTGACAACGCCCTGTATCCAGCCCGGCGGGCAAGGCTGAGAACATACAGATGCTCTTTCCAAATCATATCGCATTGACTTGTCTGTTACTCGTTTACGCGGACAGCTCATCCTCACAAACTATTTCACTGACATATCGGTACAACTCGAATGCGGTCCTGCCGGTCGAATTCTTTGCCTTTGATTACAAAACCGAGAGCGCTCTCCGAATTTCTGCCACCGGTGAGTTCTTCTTGATCTCTCCAACGACGGGTTGGATGGATGGCTCAGCGGGAGCCAGTACCATGACGCGAGGCAAGGAGTATGACCGATTGGACGCGCTCCGTTTCGCTTCTTTGGTCATGCCACAACTCCATCTCGCCCAAGCATCAGATATCACCGAACCCGTGCCGCAAAGTGGGCACACGAACGCGTTTGGTGGAGACACACTCGTCGGCGATTACCCTAATGGACACAGGTTGATGCGCCAACGCGACTACCCCGGAAACGCGGAAGTGCCGCTGCGCACAACCCACTTTGACCTAGACACAAACGGGCGACTGGTCCGAATCCATGTCCCTGAAAATGATCACGATACCAGGTTCGATCTCGCACCAGCGAGCACCGCCGAATTGTCGTACGTCAACTCGTTTGCGAACGGTTCCTGGATCCTAGAGAGCGTCGATATTGACTCGAAGGGCAACCTCGACACATTCAACCCACAGTCTGTCATTGAGCGAAGCAGGGCTATCGCATTCGCCACCGCCGAAGCCCGTCGACGAGAGTCGGTGAAAGAGGCTTCGACAGAGGAGGGGCGCCGCAAGATCGAAAGACGCGTGCAAGAGGCTCAGGGCACCGGCCTCTCCCAATCCACCAAACGCTTCGCCCTCATCCTCACCGGCCTGATCGTCATCGCCGTCGGCTCGCTCGCGTGGTGGAAGAACCGGTCATGACCCGCGAGCGGCTCATCTCGGTCCTCCGCGCCCAGGGGTCAGCCCTGCTCGTCGCCTCCGCGGCGCTCGTGCTGCTCTACACGGGCTCGGCCAAGCTGATGGCGCCCTCGTCCTTCGCCCAGACCATCGAGGCGCAGGGGCTCATCCCAAGGGACCTGACGCCCCACGTCTCGTGGGGCGTGATCGCGATGGAACTCTCGGTCGGGACCAGTGCGCTCTGGCTGGTGCTCGCAGAGCGCCGTGTCCGGGGCGCCTCGATCGGCGCGGGGCTCGTGTTCGGCGCATTTGCGTGGTACGCCGGGGCGATGGTTCTCTTCCCGCCGCCGGCGCCCACAGGCTGCGGCTGCGCAGGGTCCGCGAGCCAGGACCCAGCCCACTGGGGCACGATCACCGGGCGCAACTCCGCGGCCGCGGCGATGCTGCTCGTCGTCGTACCCGCCGCGGCGAGCCGACTCAGATCGCCATCGCCAGCAGCACATTCGCCAGATTAAACGCCAGGTGCATCGCGATCGGGACCACCAGGCGACCCGTGCGCTCGTAGGCGATGCCCATCGCAAGCCCCAGCACCGCGATCGCCGGCAGCGAGTGCCACTCGATACCGCCGGTGGTATGCGCGAGCGTAAAGAGAGCCGTTGCAACCAAAACAGCCCCCCACCGCCAGGGCAGAACCGCCGCGATTGCGCTCTGGAGCAGGCCCCGGAAGAGCACCTCCTCGACGATCGGCGTCACGATGACCGCGCCGGCGATCAGCACCCACCGCCACTGCCCCGCGTCGGGATCGAGAATCGCATCGAGCGTCTCGTGCGCGATCGCGTCGGTCGGCGCACGCCCGAGCACCGAGGCGACCCAGAGCGTGACCGAGGAAGCCGCGCCCGTCATCGGGATGACCGCGAGCGCCAGGAGCAGACCCAGCCCGATGCCCTTGAGCGAGATCGCAAAGCGGGGCAGCGGGCACCGCCGGTGCGCCAGCACGACCGCGCCCACCGCAGAGAGCACACTCACCGGCCCGACCACCAGCGTCACCAGCCCCATCTGGCGCACGGTCATCTGGGCTTTCAGATCGATCCCGAACGCGCCCGCCGCGATGATGCTCGCAAGGCTCGCCAGCACCATGCACCCGAGCATGATCGCCAGAATCAGAAGTGCCGAAGTTGCCGGCGGCAACTCGGCGCCGGGGCGACGACCGAACGATCCTGGCCTGATCACATCCGCCCGCCAGAACCACGCGAGCCACGCCGCCGAGACGACGAACACACCCAGCGTGAACGCGAGTTCGAAGCCCGAGCCCTCCGCAGAGGACGCCTGTGCGCTGGCAGCGCCCGGCAGGCCAACAATCAGAGCGATGGCCAGCATTCTCGATGAGATCGTCGCGCACAAAGGGCTCGAAGTCGCCGAGCGCAAAGCCCTGAGCACACCGGCAGATCTCGAGCGCTCCGCGAGCGAGCAGCCCGAGCCGCGCGGGTTTGTCCGCTCGCTCACCGCGCCGCTGGGAGATCTCCGCGCCTCGATCATCGCCGAGATCAAGCGCAGGAGCCCCTCGGCGGGCTGGATCCGCGAGTCATACAGGCCCGGTGCGGACGGTTCGGATGCGTTTGCGCCTGAGGGCATCGCCAGACGGTATCACGAGGCGGGCGCCCGGGCGATCAGCTGTCTGACTGACGAGAAGTACTTCGGCGGCGATCTCTCCTATCTCGAGCGCGTGCGCTCGGCGATGCCCCTGCCCGTGCTGCGCAAGGACTTCATGATCGATCCGTGGCAGATTCTCGAGAGCCGGGCCGCGGGTGCCGATGCCATCCTGCTCATCGCCGAATGCCTGACGGACCACGAGATCACGCAGATGCTCGACCTGACACTCCAGCTGGGCATGGACGCGCTCGTCGAATCCCACGACCACCAGAATCTGCTTCGATGTGTCGCTCTGACTCGCGATGTCCCGCCCGCCCGCGTGCTCCTTGGCGTCAACAACCGCGATCTGAGGGTCATGAAGACGGATCTCGGGCACACCCTGAGAATGAAGGACCAAGTCCCAGACCCGGGCTGCCTCGTCTCCGAATCGGGGATCCGAACATCAAAGGATCTGGACCGTTTGGGCGAAGGTGGGGTCCGGATAGCTCTCGTGGGCGAACATTTGATGGCCCAGAACGACCCCGGGGCGGCACTTTCTGTGCTTCTGGGCATATGAACACTTGCAGAGCCGGGGGGTTCCGTCGATGAGAACGCCTCGCTAGCATGAAACGACAACCGGGCGCCCGATGATGCCCCCGAACACGCAGGAGAATCGACCGATGAGCCTTGGACGTCCCCTCGCCCCGATTGCACTCACTCTGGCACTTCTGGCAGGCACCGCCTCGGCCCAGGAAGCCCTGCCGCCCGTCTCCCCCGCAACCGAACCGGTCGCGAACACCAGCCGCGATGATCGCGCGGTCGAAACACTCGAAGCCGCCCGCGATGCATTCAAGGAGCACAAGACCGTTTCCTTCTCCGCCAGCTCCGAGATCGTCGCGGAGTCGGGCCCGCTTGCCGCCTTCAAGCTCGGCGCCGAGGGCACCATCTGGGCAACCCTCGAAGACACAGGGCGATGGACTCGCGCGATGGTGGGCCAAGCCGACGACATCGGCGCCCCCGAGCCGATCGCCTTCCACATCATCAAGCGCGATCTCAACGCCTCGTGGATCGATCACGAGAAACAGGAAGTCGTCCACGCGATCGGACGTCACGCCAAGGGCCGTGTCTATGGCAGCTCCGAGCTCCTGGGTGTCGACCTGCTCTTTGCGGGCACGCCATTCAACGCGGAACTGAACGCACAGAAGATCGAATACGTCGGCACCGAGAACATCCAGGGCACGCTCTGCGACGTGATCCGCGCCGAGTACGGCGGGCGCTCGCTCGCCAAGCGCTGGTACATCGCCTCGGGCGACAAATTCCCAAGACGCATCGTCGAAGAGCTGATGGAGGACGCCGAACGGATCTACGACTTCACGCAGATCCAGCTCAACTCCGAGATCGACCCGTCCCGCTTCGAGCTGGACGCACCCAAAACGTACACCGTCGTCAACCTGCCCGAACGGCGCACCGCCGTCAACGCGCCCGCGAACGCCGAACCGATCGTCTCATCGCCCGACGACGTCACGGGCCAGATCTACGGCTCCGCGGTCGGCGATCTCGGAACACCGTTCACCGCTGAAGACATCTTCGGCACCGTCTACAACACCGAAGAGTACAACGGAAAGCCCCTCGTCCTTTTCTTCTGGGCCAGTTGGCTGCCCACCACCTCGGCGACCGTCGATGACATCCTCAAGATTCAGGATCACCTGGGCGAGGATGGCAAGCTCCTGACCCTGGCCATCCGCGAACGCCAGCCCGAGGTCGCAAGCAACATCCTTCTGGATATGGACCGCTCAGACGTCGTCGTGATCACCAACGGCGGCCGCGCCGGCGGGGCGTACAACATCGCACGCGTCCCCGCGGTCATCGTCCTGGACGCCGAGGGCAAGGTCGTCTACCGCAACGATGAGTATGCCCCCAGCGACAACATCAAAGACGTCATCGAGCACCTCGACAAGCTCAAGGGCTGATCGGGCACTTCGAGACAAACGCCATCACAAGTGAAAAGGGCCGGCCCCGTCTGGGACCGGCCCTTGTTTCATTCAGACTCAGCGAATCTCAGCCGTGACGGATCGCGGCCTGTGCCGCGGCGAGCCTTGCGATCGGAACCCGGTACGGCGAGCAACTGACGTAGGCCAGGCCCACGCGGTGGCAGAAGTCGACACTCGCCGGGTCGCCGCCGTGCTCGCCGCAGATACCGACCTTGAGGTCGGGGTTACCCAGCTTGCCTCGGTCGTAGCCCATCTGCACGAGCTGGCCCACGCCCTCCTGATCGAGGCTCTGGAACGGGTCGACATGCAGCACACCCTTGTTGATGTAATCGGGCAGGAAGGTGTTCACGTCGTCGCGTGAGTACCCGAACGTCAGCTGGGTCAGGTCGTTGGTGCCGAAGCTGAAGAAATCGGCTTCTCTGGCGATCTCCTCGGCGGTCAGCGCTGCGCGGGGAATCTCGATCATCGTGCCGATCTTGATGTCCAGGCGCTTCTTGAAGTCGAGCTCCTTCTTGACGCTTTCGATCACGCTCTCGACCTCGCGCCGGAGCATGCGAAGCTCGGTGACCGTGCCCACGAGCGGGATCATGATCTCGGGCATCGCCTTGACGCGCTCTGCGACGCACTCGATCGCCGCCTCCACGATCGCGCGGACCTGCATCCGCAGGATCTCGGGGTACGTCACCGCCAATCGGCAGCCGCGGTGACCCAGCATCGGGTTCAGCTCGTGCAGCATCGAGACGCGCTGCTTCACCTTAGCCAGGGTCACGCCCATCGTCGCCGCCAGCTCTTTCTGCTGCTCGGCTTCGTGGGGCAGGAACTCGTGCAGGGGCGGGTCCAGCAGGCGGATCGTCACGGGCAAACCGTTCATCGCGCGGAAGATCCCGATGAAGTCGTCCCGCTGGAAGGGCAGCAGCTTGGCCAGCGCCGCCTCGCGCTCGGCTACGGTCTCGACGAGGATCATCTCTCGCATCGCCTTGATCCGGGGCCCCTCGAAGAACATGTGCTCGGTCCGCGTCAGGCCGATGCCCTTGGCGCCGAACTCACGCGCCTTGGCCGCGTCGGTTGGCGTGTCCGCGTTCGTGCGGACCGCCATCGTCGCGTACTTGTCCGCCCAGCGCATCACCTTGGCAAAGTCGCCCGACAGCTCGGGGATGACCGTCGGGATCGAACCCGAAATCACCTCGCCCGTCCCCCCGTCGATCGAGATCTCGTCCTTGCGCCCGTAGGTCTTGCCGCCCACGGTGAACGTGCCCTTGGCAGCGTCGATCTGGATCTCGCCCGCACCAGCAACACAGCACTTGCCCCAGCCTCGTGCCACGACCGCCGCGTGACTCGTCATCCCGCCCGTCGATGTCAGGATGCCCACAGCCGAGTGCATGCCGTCGACGTCCTCGGGGCTCGTCTCCTTGCGCACAAGGATCACCTTCTCGCCCGCGTGCGCACGCTCGACGGCCTCGTCTGCCGTGAACGCGGGCTTGCCGACCGCGGCCCCGGGCGAAGCGGGCAGACCCCGCGTCAGAACCTTGGCGATCTCCTTCTTCTTCGGATCGAAGCTGGGCAGCAGGAGCTGCACCAGATCGCCCGCGGGGATCCGCAGGATCGCCTGCTTCTCGTCGATCAGCTTCTCCTTGACCATGTCGCACGCGATCTTCACCGCCGCAGCGCCCGTGCGCTTGCCTGTGCGCGTCTGGAGCATGAAAAGGCGTCCCTCTTCGATGGTGAACTCGATGTCCTGCATGTCCTTGTAATGCTTCTCGAGCTTGGTCTTGTTCTTGAGCAGCTGCTCGTAGACCTTCTTGTTCCACTTCTTCATCTCGATGACGGGCTTGGGGGTGCGGATGCCCGCGACCACGTCCTCGCCCTGAGCGTTGATCAGGAACTCGCCGTAGAAAGCGCTGTCGCCCGTCGAGGGGTCACGCGTGAACGCGACGCCCGTGCCGGACGTCTCGCCCATGTTGCCGTAGACCATCGCCTGCACGTTCACAGCCGTTCCGTTGAGCCCGTGGATGCCCTCGATGCGCCGGTAGCTGATCGCCTTGTCGGCGTGCCAGCTCTTGAACACGGCCTCGATCGCAAGCTCGAGCTGCTTGAACGGGTTCTGCGGGAACTCGTCGCCGACCTGCTTGCGGTAGACCTCCTTGTACTTCTCGCAGAGCTCGACCAGGCCCTCCACCGGCACATCCGTATCGAGGCTGACGTGGTACTTCGCCTTCACCTCGGCGAACGCCTCCTCGAATTTCTCGTGATGAACGCCCATCACCACATCGCCGAACATGTTGATCAGCCGGCGGTAGGCGTCGTACGCGAATCGCTTGTTCTTCGTAGCCCCCGCCAGCCCCTCGACAGCAACGTCGTTCAGGCCAAGGTTCAGGATCGTGTCCATCATGCCCGGCATCGAGACCATCGCGCCCGATCGCACCGAGACCAGAAGCGGGTTCTTGTTGTCACCGAATTTCTTGCTCATCTCCTTCTCGACGAGCGCCATGCCCTTGGTCACCTCGTTCATGAGGCCGTGGGGCAATCGAGAGCCCGACTCGTAGTACTTGGCGCACGTCTCAGTCGTGATGGTCATCCCGGGGGGCACGGGCAGGCCGATCGAGGTCATCTCCGCGAGGTTGGCGCCCTTGCCGCCAAGGAGCGCCTTCATCGAGCCGTCGCCATCGGTGCGGACCAGGCCGAAGTTGAAGACCATCTTGCCGCCCTTGGAGGGCTTGGGCACGACCTTGCGTCCGCTGGCGCGGATCACGCGACCCTGAGCAGCCTTCGCTTTGGTTGCCTTGGTCGTTGTTGATTTTTTCGAGACTTTCGCAGTCTTCTTCTTGGCGGACGCTTTCTTCGCGGCAGGCTTCTTGGCCATCTGGAGGGATCCCCTTGGGATAGGTAAACGGGTACGGGTGTCGTCTCTCTTCAGCCTGCACAAGCCGCAGAGCAAGAGCCAGAGGCCCATTTTGCCCGCTTTCGGCCGCAGGGAGTCAAGTCTAGGTGGGCTTTGTGCTTCGGTCCCAGCTTCGGGCGATACGATCGCGCGTGAGCACGCTGGGCCAGACCCTCTCCAAACCGATACCGATGTCCGCCGCGGACGCCCTGGCTCGCTGGCCAAAGGGCGAACCCCTGGGCGCGATGCTCGGTGCCGATCCAAGAAGCCCATCGCCCTTTCTGCTGCTCGCAAAGCCCTCAGAAACAGTCCGGTTCGACTCGCTGGACGCGTTTCTTGCGTCACTCAACGAATCCAAGACCTGTATACAGCGCCCCTGCCCGTTCGGGCCGGGCTGGTTGGTTTCCATCGCGTACCACGCGGGGCACGAGCTCGAACCAAAGGCCGCGAGCCGGCAAGGCTGTATACACACGCCAGCCGTGCTCGGCGCTCGCATCGAATCGGGGATCGCTCTCGATCAGCGCACGGGCCAGATCCACTGCTTCGGCAACGATCCGCCCGTGTTGGAATCCGAATCGTTCGAACCGCCGTTCACGCTCGGGCCCGTCACCGGCCTTGAGCGCCGATCCGCGTACGTCGATGCCGTTGGTCGCGTTGTCGATCTCATCAACGCGGGCGATGCCTTCCAGGTCAACCTCGCCCACCGCCTCTGCGCACCTTTGATCGGCAGCCCCCGATCGCTCGCAGCCGCGCTCTGCCGCAGGCTCACGCCCTGGCACGGCTTCTACCTCGAAACACCCACGACGCACCCAGACGAGATCGCCGCCGTCGTCTCCATGAGCCCCGAACTCTTCCTCGAGCTGACTCCAGAAGGCCTCGTCCGCACACGCCCGATGAAAGGCACACGCCCCGGTTCGGCACTCGCCGACGAGCTCTCGCTGTCACCCAAAGACCGTGCCGAACTCGCCATGATCGTCGATCTGATGCGAAATGACCTGGGACGCGTCTGCGATTTCGGGTCCGTCAGAGTCACGCAGAACCGCGTCATCGAGCCCCACGGCGGCACACCCGAATCCCCTTCGCTCTGGCAGGGCGTCGCCACCATCGAAGGGCGACTCCGCGCAGGCCTCAGCCATCGCGACCTCATCCGCGCCGCATTCCCACCCGGCTCCGTCACCGGCGCCCCGAAGATCCGCGCGATGCAGATCATCGACGAACTCGAGCCGTCCCTCGGATTCACCGGCATCCACGCCGGGAGAGGCCCCTACTGCGGCGCCTGCGGCTTCATCGGAGACGACGGCTCGGCGCTGCTGAATGTCGCCATCCGAACCGCGATCATCACCGGGCTCTCGACATCACCGCGCGCCATCGAGCACGGCCAAGTCAGCTACCCCGTCGGCGCGGGCATCGTTGCCGACTCCGACCCCGAATCCGAATGGAACGAGACACTCGACAAGGCCAGCGCGTTTCTCTCGCTCGCCCGATCAGGCGGCGGCTTCGCCAAAGAGTGAGCTCGATCGGGCGCCGAGCCAGGGCGCGATCACCGGCGCTCCGCTCCCCGCGCTGTGGAGCGCATCGAGCATGGGCCCGGGCGACATCGTCCCGATCACACGCACATCGGCGCCCGTTTCCACGACGCGCACACCCAAGGCGTCCAGCGCCGCCCGCACTACGTGGGCGTTCTTGCCCTCGGCGATCAGCTCTGCCGTTCTGGATAACCCGGGCAGCCGTCGCTTGAGCGCCTCGTGCGCCTGTGCGAAACCCGTAAATCGCCCCCAGGTCGCGTCGTCCATCGGTGTGCGCACCTGCTGGCCCAGCGTGGCGTCGCGTTCGGCGCACCCCGCCTCGTAGCCCGCCATCGCGTCCTCGCGCTCCGCAATCCATCGGCAACGCCCGTCGATCCTGGCTTGCTCCGCCTCGATCGCGTGCGACGGCGCATACCGTTGGCAGACCCACGCGTTGTTGCGCACGAGCCGCTGCACGATCAGGTTCATATCGCGCCCGCTGGCGACCTTGCGGTGCAGCACCCTGAAGATCGGGCAAAACACCACGCTCTGGCCCGCAAGCAGCAGCTTGGCCGACAGGTCGTATTCCTCTGCGTAGAACCCGAATCGCTCGTCGTACCCGCCCACCCTGCCAAAGGCCTCGCGCCGGATCGCCACGCCGCAACCCACAAAGACCTCGGGCAGGCCCCCGTCCTCGCGCCGCGAGATCGAATCGGGCGATTCGCCCAGGAAAATATCCCCCGAGATCGCAGCCGCGTTCCCCGGCGCCCGCCTGATCGCAAGCTCGAGCCCGGCGTCGAGCGGCGCCGAGTCGTCGTCGAGCATCACGAGCCAGTTCACCCGCTCGTCGGCGTGCTCGGCACCGATGTTCCTCGCCGCGGCACCGCGGTTCTCATCCAGGCGCACCACGCGCACCCGTGTGCCCCGGGGAAGGCTCTCGGGCAGATTCACAGGCTGCGCCGAGGCATTGTCCACAACGATCACCTCGGCGCCCCCCACCGAGAGATGGTTCCCGAGACGATCGATCGCCTCAAGCGTTCGCTGGAGCTGATCCGCACGGTCGCGCGTAGGGATGACGTATCCGATCACGCCGCGTGCTCCCGCGCTCCGCGGTCGTAGCCGAGCCTTTCGAGCAGTTCCCCAGCGCGCTCGTCGAACTCGTGCATCTGATCGATTGTGAACCAGTTCTCCCAGTCGCCCGCGACGCCCTTGCGGAAGAAGCTCTCGCGGTCCTCCTGGCCAGGCGTCCTGCCGCCCGAAAGCGCCGAGAACGAAGCCGATCGCGCGCACACCTCCGCCTGCCCCGGCGTCACCGCGATGCCCGAATCCGCGCTGATGTGGCGCAGGATCTCGAGCGTCTGCGTCTCAGGCTCAGCGAGCAGCTCCTCGTAGCTGACGCGCAGCACGCTGCGGAACATCGGCTCGCATTCGAGCATCACCGAGTTCAGATCGACCCAGTTCGCTAGGAAGTGCTCGAACCATCTGTCCGGGATCACCCGGTCGGCCAGCTGCTGCGCCGCCTCAAGGTCCTCGCCCCCCGCGCCGTGCAGCCCACCCGCCCAGCGCTGCCGCGCGATGTTCAGCCGGTGCGCCGCCCCGCTGACGATCACATCGCGCCCGTCGCGCACGAGGTGCACGATCGGGGTCTCGTCGTCGTACTGCGCCAGCATCTCCATCGCGTGCTCGGCCGTTCCCGGGTAGGGCGTGAACTTCTCGCCGTAGAGCGCCACGCCGCCCTCGAGCGCGCACGTCCGCGCCACCGCGTCGATGATCTCAAACGTCAATTTCTCGCCGAAATCCTCGCCCGCATCCGGAGGCGACAGGTGCCGGAGCAGGTGCGCCGTGGTCTGCTCGACCGTTGTGTGAGGCCCGGTCGCGTTGGACGGGTCGTAGTACATCCCAAAGAGGCGCGACTCGCCGCAGTGCATCGCCGGGTGGGCGCTGATGAGCCGCTGAAGCCAGGTCGTCCCGCTCTTTGGGCTCGCAACAACAACGAACTTGAGCGCCCGGTTGGTCATGACACGCGCCTCGCGCTGCCGGCCGCCTCGACGACATCGGCGCTCGCAAAGGTCAGGTTCGCCGCATGGAGCCTCGCGATCGATCGCCGTAGGTCCGTCGCCGACACGGGCAGGTTGCCCATCCGCCCCGCCTGCACGCTCGCCGCGACGGCGCCAAGCAGCGCCGAGGCCAGTGCGCCCGCGCCCGTCGCCCGCGCCAGCGAGACCGTCGTCAGCAGCGCATCGCCGCAGCCGAGCTGATCGACCGCCGAGCCCGCAAGCGCCGGCACGTGCTCGGCCTTGAGCCGCGAACCGAACGAATCGCCCGTGACCGCCGGGGCCTCCAGCGGCGTAAAGCTCACGAGCCCCTCCGGGCCCATCGTCACGATCGCCTCGCCCGTGCCCGTCTCGCGGAGCAGGCGCCACGTCGCCGCGGGCAGCGCCTCGTCGAACGACCGGAGCGCATCACGCAGCTCGCTCTCACTCGGTGTCAACAGGTCCAGCCCGCGCATCGCAAGCAGATTCGCACGCGAGCCGCTGACATCGCCCGCGGTAAACGCGCACCGGCTCGTCAGCTTCTGGCACACCCGCCTGAGCGTCTGACCCGTCATGAGCCCAAGGCCAAAGTCCGCCACGATCCCGACGTCCGCGTCCGCCATCTCGCTGACGAGCGACACGAGACGGTCCTGCTCCGTCGCGTCGAGCACATAGGGGCGGACCAGATCGACTTTGACAACCTTCTGAGTGCCCACGACAAACCGCTGCTTCTCGGGGATCGAGCCCCCCGTCCTGAGCGCCAGGACCTCGACACCCTCAGCCGTCAGCCGACGAGTCAGCTCGCGCCCTTCCTCGTCATCCGGCAGCGCCGTGATCAGGACGGGCCTGGCCCCCATTGCCGCCGCGTGACGCGCGATGATCGCCGCCCCGCCGTCGTAGCAGCGCGTCTCAAGCGGGCGGAGCGTCAGGACCGGGCTCTCGCCCGCCACGCTCGGGCGATCGCAGATCACGTACGTGTCGCGGATCGTCTCCCCCACCACCACAACGCGCTTGCCCCGGAAGCCCGAGATCACATCGCCGAGCACCTCCGCCGACAGACTCGCATCCTCAAGGAGCATCATCAGCCGCGAGTGGAACGGGTCCATCGACTGGCCGATCGCGTCGATCAGCGCCGAGGAGCTGAACACCACGTCGCCCGAGCTGAAGACCACACGACCGCCGCCGCGCTCGACCGCCTCGCGCTCGCGCACGAACCTCGGGTCCGCGTTGTTCTCGTACTCGCGTCCCTTGATGTAAACATCCGGCTCGACCGCCTCGAGCATCGCAAGGGCCGTGGGGTTGGCATCGATATAGACCAGATCCACGATGTCCAGCGCCGCCAGGTTCTCGGCGCGGAGCTCCTCGGGGATCAGGGGCCTGCCCGCGCCCTTGTTGATGTGCGCATCGCCCGTCAGGGACACCAGCAGCACATCCCCCATCGCCCGCGCCTGGCGCAGGTGCCGGATGTGCCCCGGGTGGACGATGTCAAAGCACCCGTGGCAGACCACCAGCGAGCGCCCCTCGATCCGCAGCCGACGCCGGAGCATGACCAGCTCGTCGAGGGACAGGATCTTCGTGGCCGGATCTACCGGGCCGGAGCGCGCGTTCATCGACCCCGTATCGGCCCAGAACACGCTCAAGCCGCAGGATTTGGCCCCCAAGCGCGGGTTTGGCCGATCTCTCCCCTATGAGCGCCCACGCCGCGCCGGCGTCAACCATCACACTCCAGAATCTCCTCGCCCTCGGCGCACAGCACAAGCCCTGGGCGTTCGTGCCTCTGGCCCGTCAGGCACTCCCCCAGACCGGATCCGACCCCGAGCTCTGGTTCCTGCTCGCCTCCAACCTCGCCAACCTCGCCCTCGGCACGCTGGCCGCCAAGGAACTCGACGCCCTCTGCCTCAAACGACCCCAGGCCCAGCAGCTCGCCCACGTCGTCCGCCTCCGCGAACGGATCCGGGCGCTCCCGGACGATCGCGTCCCGACCGAGCAGCTCCTCGCAAACGCGCAGGGCGCACTCGATGCCCTCCAAGGCAAGGGCTTCGATCTGAGCGCCCAATTCCATCAATGGGCATCCGGTCTCACCGACGTCGAAGTCTTCCGCGCACACGACGGGAACATGGTCCGGCGCTTGGGCCCTGCGCTCTTGCACCTGGGCGATCAGGTCGAAGCCGCGGCTCAGATCGGTCGCCAGCACATCGCCAAAGCCGCGAGCAGTTCGGCGCCGCTGACCATCGAAGGCGTGGACCCGCCCTGGCTGCTCATCGAATTGGCGCACCGGACGCCACCCCTGGATTCGGGTTACCAGCCCGGGATCCGCGTGGTCCAGTCCGATGCTTCGGAGTTCTTTGATGGATGCGCCCTGGCAGACCTTTCCGAGATTCTGCGCCACGAGCGCACCGAGTGCTTCGTCGGCCCCGAAGCCGCCAAACGCTTCGCCGAGGCGCTCGCCCGAGATGCCGGCTCACCGATCGCTGGGCCCTACATGCCGCTCCGGTCGCTCCGCTCGCCGCTGATCCCGGGCGTCTCCGACCTCTTCCGCCGGGAGCTCGAAAGCCAGGAAGCTGCCCACCGCGATCATCTCAACCGCCTCCACGCCCGCGACGCAAAGCGCGACGAATCGTGGTGGCGCTCGCGTATCGCCATGGCTCTGTCAGGCCAGGGCGAGCCCCTGCGCGTCATGATCACGACCTGCCGATTCACGACCGTGCTCTATTCGATGTGCCAGGATCTGGCGCACAGTCTCCGCGCACTGGGATGCCAAGTCGAAGTCCTCGTCGAGCCAGGCCCACACCGCCAGCTGAGCCCCCTGGCCTGCAGTCGCCTCATCGACACGTTCGACCCGGACGTCATCCTCGTGCCAAACTACACCCGACGGGACCTTGAGCGTGTCTTTACGGGCGAAGATGCGCCCTCCGAATCCCGTGTCCTGCCCGCGGGGATGCCCTTTGTCGTCTGGGTGCAGGATTCGATGCCGCACCTGCTGACCACGGCTGCCGGCGCCTCGATCGGCCCGCTCGACCTGACCATCGGGCAGGTCACAAACGAGATGGTCGATCAGTTCGGCTACCCCGCTGAGTCGGTGCTGCCCTCGCCGCTCGTCGCCAGCACCGCCAAGTTCGACGCCTCGCGCATCGATCCGGCGCTCCGGGACCGGTACGCCTGCGACGTCGCGATGATCACGCACCACTCCGAGACACCGGAAACGCTCCTCGCCCGCCTGCTCGACGAACTCTCCGGCTCGCCCGCGACCAGACGCCTCGCAGAATCGATGGTCCCCGCGCTCGATGAGATCTCCCAAACAAGCCACCTCGCGCCGGGGCACCACGCCCGGGTGCGCCAGCTCTTTGCCCAGCACCCCGCGCTCGACCCCGAGACGCGCGAGATCCTGATCCAGAACTTCGCGATGCGCTACATCGACCGCAGGCTCCGCCACGAGGCCGCGCACTGGTGCGCCCAGATCTGCACCCGGCGCGGCTGGTCGCTGCGCATCTTCGGTAAAAACTGGGACAAACACCCGACGCTGGGGCAGTTCGCCTCGCCCGCGATCCCCCACGACGACGCCCTGGCTGCCGCGTACAACGCCGCGGGTGTCACGCTGCACATCAGCGCGTTCGGCTCGTTCCACCAGCGCCTGGTCGAGTGCGCCCTCTCAGGCGGGGTCCCGATCATTCGGCGCACCCGCGACGCCGACGTGATCGCCCACCGGTTCGCCGTGCGCCGCATCATCCGAGACCTCTCGCCCTGCCCGGCGCCAGACAACGAGCCCGACGAGCCAGGCACGCTCTGCTTTGAGCACTTCGCCTCCGCCGACACGCACCGCCTCCTCAAGCTGTCCCGGCGCCTGGGGATGCCCACGCGCGCCGTCGCGTACGTCCCGGACCCCGCGCTCAACCCGCCCCCGATCAAAGTCGCGCCCTCGATGCTCGAAGCCGACGCTCACTGGCTCCTGGGCGATCTCGACGAGACAGGCTTTGAGTGCCCCGCCTCGCTCGAAGCCATCATCGAACGCGCCAGAACCTACCCCAGTTGGCGCCAGAGCCTTTCCCGGGGCATCGCGCAACGAGCCATGCAGTGCTTCACGCACGACGCACTCGCCAAGAGCCTGCTGACCAAGCTCAGCCAGCGGGCAGGCTAAGCGCCGGTGCCTCGGCGTATGAGCCGTACATCGGGCGCACGTGCACGCCCGCCTCGCGCATGAACGCGGTATTGGCCCACATCTTCTGCTCCCACGCGTCGCTGGAGATCAGCACCGCGTCGGGTCTGAGCTCAGCCATCGCACGCGCCGGCGTGACCGCGGGCAGATTCAGCATCTCCCTGGACGCGGGCGGGTGGTCATCGATGAAACCCACCACGGGCCAGCGCCCGGTCTCGAGCGAATCGCACCGGCTCTGCGTGTGCCGACCTGCGCCGTAGATCGCAATCCTGGCAAATCCCGAAAGCGTGATCGCCTCAAGGTGCGACTCGAGCGCCCCGCACCTCTCTTGCAGCGAGCTCCAGACCACCTCGATCCCGCGCTCCTGCCACGCCTTGAGCGTCTCTGGATCCGGCCCAGCATCGCCCGCGGGGATGATCACCGCGTCCGAATGGCGCGAGGGCGAGCGCAGAGCGATCGATCGGAACCCGGCCTCGGTCAGCCTCGCGCGCACCCACGCGATCTCGCCGGTCGCGTCCTCGGTGTGCTGCTTCGTCCACGCGTATCGATCCCGGATCGTCACGCCCGCAGCCGTCGGCTTCGCCTGGATCGGGCGCGCCAGCACGCTCCGGAAGAGTTCGGCGTACCGCCTTGCCATCTGGTCGAGCCCGAGCTCGCGCGACACGCGCTCGTGCGCTCGCGCACCGAGCGAAGCCAGCAGCGCCCGGTCCGCGTCGAGCTCCGCGATCCTCTCAGCCAGGCGAACCGGCTCGCCGACGGGCGCGGTCACGCCGCTGACACCTTCCTCGACCCACTCGCCCACCCCGCTCTCCACGAGCGTGACCGCGGGTACGACGCCGTGCGCCATCGCCTCGAGCATGGTGATGCTCGTGCCCTCGTATTCGCTGACCAGCACCGCGACGTCCATCTCGGGCCAGAGGCCCTGCAGGTACCCGGGCGTCCGTGGGCCGTGGAAGATCACGCGCACGCACCCGGTCGCGCCGAGTGCCCGGCGCAGCGCGGGCAGCTCCGGCCCCTCGCCCACGACGTGCAGCTCGCATTCGACCCCCATGGCCGCCAGCGCCCGCGCCATCGGCACCAGGTCCATCACGCGCTTCTGGACCTGCGCCACGCGCCCCACATACGCCAGGCGAAGAGGGCCCTGCGCACCGACGCCCCTGGGCGCCGACGACGAAGGCACCCCGTACACGATCCGCTGCAGAGGCCTCTGACCCGCAAGGGGCGAGAGCCAGCGCTCGATCGAGGCGCTCACCGCGACCGCGCCGTCCCAGCCCGGGTAATCGCTCAGCAGCTCCCGGTAGTACGCGCAGTCCGTGTGCGCAATCGCGACACTCCGCACCCCGGTGTGCCTGAGCTGCGAGGAAACCGCGTGCGAGGCGGCGGTGTAATTGGGGAGCACGATCTCGGGCTCGTGCACCTGGATCGCCCTGCGGAGATTCGCGAGCGACACGAAGTGATCGTCCGTCGGGTCCAGCACGCACAGCGAGACGCGCTCGCCAAGCAGCGGGCGGGCCGAGAGCGCCATGGGCGGCTTCGTGCAGACCAAGACCGTGTGCAGATCGAACCCGAGGTCGGGGCAGCGCTCGAATGCCTCGCCCAGGCGCATCGACCATGTTGTCACACCGCCGATCGGCGAAAGATCGAACGGCACAACGCTGACGACACGGCGCCGGCCCTCGCGCCTCGGGCGCGCCGAGGGGATCCGCGCCACCGGGCGGAGCGGGACGGGCTTGATCGCAGGCGCCGGCGTGCGCGCCATCTCGCTGATCACCCCGGCGACCAGCTCCGCCGCCCGGGCATCGCCCGAGGACGCGTCCACGAGCGCCAGACACTCCCGCTGGCGATCCAGCTGCTCCCGCGTCGGGCGGACGATCTGGCGGAGCAGTCGCTCGGGTGAATCGACCCATCGCGTCAGGTTCCGCACGATCGGTTCGACGACGCCGGCGTGGTCCTCGGTCGTGCGCGCGACCGGCTGCCAGACCCAGGCCGAGGGCGACCAGAGCGCCGTCTCGTGCGCGTGCAGCAGCGCGCAGGGACGCCCCGAGCGCATCGCCTCAATCATGAGCGTCGAGGGCGTGGTGATCACCGCAGAGACACCCCCGAGCGCCTCACAGAGCGCCCCGGTGTGGTTCGTGACGCCCAGTTCCTCAGCGAGCCCGTCGGTCAGCCTCCAGACAAGCCTTGTGCGGGTCCAGTAGGCCGCCTGCTTGAGCTCGCCCAGCGCCGCTTTCAGGCGCTCGCGCTCCGCGTCGTCGAACGCGGGGGTGTTGGCGGTCGCCACGAGCACTGGCATCCGCTCGTCGCGCGCGGGCAGGTCATCGGCTCTGCGATCGATCCGGGGCAGCCCGGTCGGGCGGGCGCGGTTGCCCAGCACCGTCAGCGTGCGCACATCGACGAGCCCCGAGCAGCAGATGACGTCCACCGGCGCGGGCCGGAGGAACCCGTCGCCCGTGCGCGGATTGACGAACGTGTTGCGCCACTCAGCCAGCCCGTCCATCATCAGGACGGTCCGCGCGTCGACCCTGCGGGCCATCCGAAGGGCGCGGACGCTCCGCGGATCGAGCACATCGCTGACCGCGACCACCCGTGTGCCGTGACGCACGCGCGGCGGGCGGAATTCTTCGTCCTGTCTTTCAACCCGCAGCCCAAAGCGCGCCAGTTCTTCGGCGACGCCGGCAAAGTGGTCCGTCCGCCCATCGGGCTGCACGAACAGCACGTCCGGTGGCGGGATGTCCCGGCGGGTCGTCATCAGGCCCATTCCATCGGCGTTTTTCGGCCTTCCGGGCCACAACGGGCCGATCTCTCATCTATGCCTCAAACCGTGCCGCCCACGCTCATCCTGTTGCCCGGCGGGCTCTGTGTTTCGGGCGTGGCGCTCTGGGCGACTCGCCTGGCCTCGGAGCTGGCCCTCATGGGCGGGCACATCTCACTGGCGCTCTTCGCCCATTCCGATCCGGACAAGCAGTTCCAGCTCCCCCTCGATGAACGCGTCAAGCGGATCGACCTGACGCACCTGCCCCCGATCGAGAGCTGCTCGGGCGACCTCTCCCCCTACCTGCCCGCGATCCGGGACGAGATCTCACAGCTCGCAGCGTTCGGCACCGTCGCGATCCTGCCCAACCAGCACGGGGACTGCTTTGGCATCGCGGCAGCTCTCGCGCAGCTGCTGGGCGATCGGGTGCGCATCATCGGGACCGCACACTCCGACAACGCCTACGACCTGCGTCTGCTGACGCACTACGCCCCGATGCTCTCCCGCATGGTCGCCGTCAGCGACACGCTGGAGGCCAAGCTCCGAAGCGCCCTGCCCTCGCGCTTGGATGACATCGCCCAGATTCCCTACGGCGTCCCGACGCCGACCACGCCCGTGGAGCGCACACCAACAACAGATCGCGCTCTGCGTCTGCTCTACGCGGGTCGCTATGAGCACCGCCAGAAGCGCGTGATGGCTCTGCCCCTGCTCGCCAAGAGGCTCGAGGAAGCGGGGATCGAGTTCGAGATGACCCTCGCTGGGGACGGGCCCGCCCGGGCGGAGCTTGCCGAGGCCTGCAAGTGGATGCCCAAGGTCCGGGTGCTGGGTCCCCAGTCTCAGCGCGAGCTTGCGGCGCTCTTTGACAAACACGACGCGATGGTGCTGCCCTCAAGGTTCGAGGGCCTCTCGATCGCGATGCTCGAGGCGATGGCGCACGGGTGCGTTCCGATCGTGACACGCTGCGACTCGGGCTCGGACCAGGCGATCCAGAACGAACGCAACGGGCTCGTGGCGGATGTCTCGCCCGACGCGGACGAACAAGGCGCGTCCCAGGGTCTGCTCGACTGCGTGCGCCGCCTTCTGGAACTCGATCTTTCGGCGCTGAGCGCCAACGCCTCAAGACGGGCCCGGTTCTGTTTCAACCTCGAGGATCACGCAGGGGCGTGGAGTGAGTTGCTCGATGGCGCAGCGCATGCGAACCCGCGGTGGTGGCCCGCCTCGAAGCCCGCGGCGTTCTCCGCCTCATCGGGCGGGGCGTCTGGCTCCGTGCCCGAGGGCGGGTGGGACACGATGCGGCGCACGCTGGCAGCACTCGCCGGGCGCGCGATCGTGATCCACGGCGGGGGGCGTCACACCATCGACCTGGCCCCGCTGCTGGTCGGCGCTGACGTGCGCGCGATCGTGGATGACGACCCGGCGCGTTTCGGTGAGAAGCTGCTCGGCTGGAAAATCATCGGGCCCTGCGAGGCGGCCCGCACCGGCGCGACAGACGTCGTGATCAGCTCTTCGATGCACGAAGAAGCGATCTGGAACCGTCGGCTGATCTATGAGGAACAGGGGCTCGCGGTGCACAGGCTCTATCACGCCGCGGGCATCGAGGCCAAGCCTTCGCATGTTGCCTCTTCGACCAGACCCTGACGCCACCGGTAGCGCTTGAGCGCCACGAACCGCTGGTAGATCTCCTGCACATCCAGCGCCGTATCCGCGGGCGTGCGCGACAACTGCTCGAACTCCCGCTGGAGTGACGCCATCGCTTTGGATTCCTGCTCGCACAGGTGTCGGCATTCCCGAACGAACCCGGGGTCTCGGATCTCGCGCCGAAAGATGGCGTTTGCGCAATCGGGATTGAGCTCGGCAAGCGTCAGCGCCTGGGCGCCCAGCGCCTGCTCACGCTCCAGATACGCCTTTGGCGTGTACCGGTGCTCGTGCGTGACGCGGGCGCTTGGGCGGTAGAGCACGCGCGAGCCGTGGCTCTGGGTGAGGCGGTACGCCCACTCGAGGTCCTCGAACATGGCGCGGGTGAGGCGTTCATCGAATCGGCAGCGCCTCGCGAGTTCGGTTTCCAGCGACAGGTTGAGCGTCCACGCGTGACGGAAACCCCAGTCCCGGTCGCGTTCCACTTCGTTCATCGCGTCGTAGAAGAAGATGAGCGAGGTTTCGCGGATGAGTCGGTCAAAGAGCGTGTCGTCGGCGTCGATCGCCCAGGGGGCGCTGCCCAGGACCAGATCGCTCGATCCGAGGTTCTCGTGCGCACGCAGGTGGGTTTCGAGGAGGTCGGGCTCGGGCAGGACGTCGTCGTTGAGAAAGAGAAGGAGGCGACTTTGGGCGTGATCGATGAGCGTGTTGCGCGTGGACGCGGGGCCTCGGTGCGGGAGGGCGAGAAAGCTGGCGCGCGGATGTGGAGATGGGGCATCGCTGCCGTCAATGCCGACGAGCACCTCAAAGCGGTGGCTCGCGAGAGTCTGGGCTTCCAATCTGTCGAGAAGCCGCATCAGCTGCTGGTTTCGGCCCCGGCTGGGTATGGCGACGGTCAGATCCATGGGGCTGTTATCGGCCCGATGCGGGCGCCACCTTTGTCGCAGCTCACGCAAACCTCGGGCCAAGAAGGGCTCGTGCATGTCCGATAGATCGTGCGACGGGTGCAATTCATCAGGAGATCAGACATGATCGACAAGAACCGGATTATTGAGCCGCTGCCCACCAAGGGCCCCGAGGTCGAGCGTCGTCGGCACACACGCTGGACGCTCGAGCGCCCCTGCAAGGTGCGCCGCGCCTCGAGCATCACCTTCGAGCCCGCAAGGACGGTCAACGTCGCACCGGGCGGCGCCCGCATCGTCGTGATGGGCGAGAAGAGCTACGTCATTGGCGACCGGGTCGAGATGGCTGTCGCCTGGGATAGCGAGCCCGTGGTCAGCCGGGAGAATCTCCTGATCGGTCGCGTGGTGCGCGTCAACCTCTCGGAGTCGGGGCAGACGCTGGCGATCCAGTTCGAGCACGCGATGAGCCTGGACGCCTCGGTGCTGGATCCGGCGGCATAGGCAAGCATCTCTGACTCAAGACAACCGAATCCGCTGAGCGCCGATCCCGAAAAGGGGATCGCTGCGCTTTTTGGCGGCGCTACGATTCAGCGTGGCCCGTGAGTGCGGCCACGAAGGGAGCCCACATGCTCTGGCAACCCTCTCTGCCCGAACGGTACACGAAAGCGGACAGCGCCTCGCTGGCTCATGACATCGCCGACCGACGCGCCAGGCTCGGTGATCGTCTCGTGATCCTGGGGCATCACTACCAGGCCGACGCGGTTGTGCGCCACGCCGACCTGACGGGCGACAGCCTCAAGCTCTCCCAGCTTGCCGCCCGAGTCTGCCGGGAGAAGCCGGTTGAGTACCTGATTTTCTGCGGCGTGCACTTCATGGCCGAGACCGCTGACATGCTCAGCCCCGAAGAGGTCGCGGTCATCCTGCCCGATCTCTCGGCGGGCTGCTCGATGGCGGACATGGCCCAGTACGACGACTGCGTGTACGCGTGGGACACGATCCACAGCGAGCTGGAATCGCAGGGCTTTGGCGGGCGTGTCATCCCGATCACGTACGTGAATTCTTCCGCGGCGATCAAGGCGTTCGTCGGCGCTCACGGCGGGGCGTGCTGCACGAGCTCGAACGCGGACCGTGTCTTCGAATGGGCCGCCGGCGGCGGTGACGGCGATCCCGGCGACGAGATCAAGATCCTGTTCCTGCCCGACCAGCATCTGGGGCGCAACACGGCGCACAAGTTCGGCATCGATGTCGCGCGCCACGCGGCGCTCTACGACCCGCGCTTGACCAACCGGGGCGAGACGATGGGCGGCATGACGCCCGAGGGGCTCCGCGAGGCAAAGGTCATCCTCTGGGCCGGGCACTGCTCGGTGCACAAGCTCTTTCGCCCAGAGCACGTCGACGAGATCCGGGCGCTGTCGGCGAGCGAGCCGAGCGAGCAGCCCTGGCGTGTGATCGTGCACCCCGAGTGCGCCAAGGAAGTCGTCGACAAGGCGGACCTTGCAGGCTCGACGGAATTCATCCTCCAGACCGTGGGCAATGCCAAGCCCGGCACGCGCTGGGCGGTTGGCACCGAGCACAACATGGTCAACAGGCTGCGTCAGGAATCGGCCAAGCGGGGCGTCACGGTGCGCATCCTCTCGGACTGCCAGTGCCTGTGCACGACGATGTACCGGATCGATGAGCCCCATCTGCTCTGGGCGCTCGATCAGCTCTGCGGCCTCTCGCCCAGCGGCAAGGACCGCGAGCCGACGATCCCCAATCAGATCCGGGTGCCCGGCGAGACCCGGCGCGAGGCGCTCCTGGCACTGGACCGCATGATGTCGCTCAGTGCGCCCTCGCTGAGCGTCGACTGACCAAAGAAACCGGCCCGCGGGTGCGGGCCGGAGGCGCATGCGTTCGGTTGTGAGACCGGATCAGGCGTGCGTTGCGCCAGCGGGACGCTTGGCGATCGGCTTGGCCTCGGTGAAGGCGGCGACCTGGGGATCGGTCTTCGACGGAGCCACCCTGGCGGGCGCCTTCAGTCCCAGCTGCTCGGTGGCCTGGCGCATCAGGCGTCCGGCCTTGAAGCGAACGGACCACTTGGAGGGGACCTCGACGCGCTCGAGTGTCTTGGGGTTCTGCGCGGTGCGTGCCTTGCGCTCGCGAACCTCGAAGACCCCGAAGTCGCGGAATTCGAGGCGTTTGCCCTCGCCGAGATCATTCACAACTTCATCGAGAACGGATTGAACGATCTTCTTGACGACGACACGCTTCTCGCCCGTTTTGTCGGCGATGCGATCGATCAATTCCTTCTTGGTGATGGTGACAGTCGTGGGTTTGGTCTCGGTCTTGCTCGACATCTCTCCCCCGATCAGGACGGCGCGTCTCTTTTTGCTCATCCCCTGCCGCGCGCCGGGCAGGGGGCAAATGTATCCCGCCCGAGCGTGCTTTGCCACACAGATGGGCAACCTAAATACAGTCTCTCGGATAGTTTAGCGACACACCCCGGCAATGGATACTCGCAACTGGACCATAGGCGTGTCAAGTCAAAGAAGTCGTGTCTGTCTGAGTGATTTGAGTGCCCGAAAGTGCGCGCGCAGTCAGAAACTAAGTGTCACGCCGCCGTAGAGACCGGCCAGTGCGCCCTCGGCTTCGACATCGTCCGACATCAGATCATACACGAGCAGGCGGTAACCGATCTGTGCCGCAAACATCGGCACCGGTGAATACCGGAATCCAGCGGTGATGTCGAATGAGGACGAGGACTGCCCCGAGATCTCTGGAATGTACCCGAAATTCGACGCGAGGTCGAGCGCATACTTCCCATCGATTTCGATCGACCATTTCACCCCGAGGATCGGCTCGAGTTGCAGCATGTCGCCCTCGGCGCGCCCGCCCGCGCCGCTCGTGCGCTCGATGCTCAGGCTGTAGTCGTAGGCGCGCAGACCCGCGACGGCTTCGAGGTTCGAGCTGAGCGCGGGGGTCGCGTGCTCGTCCGGGTCGGATGCGAATTCCCAGATCCGGTAACCGACACGAAGGCCGTAGGTGTCCAGATCGATCTCGGTCTGGAGGCGATCACCCGGAGCAACGGTGAGTGTATCGAATGAGTTGGGCGACTGAGCGACCGAGCCCCCGTGCTGGCTCGTCAGCGACCCGAGCAGAGAGACCCGCCAGGGGCCCTGGTGGTAGTGCGCCTCGGCGCCAAAGCCGAGCCTTGGGTCATCGATCGAGAGCGCCGCGGTCGAGATGAGCTGGCTGCCCTCCACCCCGACGTCCCCCCCAGGCGAGGCGTACCAGAAAAAGGATTCAAACTCGAGACGGGGTGTCGTCAGCGGCACACGGTCGTACTGCCCCGAAAAGAACCCGAGCCCATCCGGTTCATCTGGCTGCTGATCCGCAGCCGGTTCGGGCTGGGCGAGCGTTGAGCCTGAGATGGACAAGATTGTACAGATCGCTGCCAGTCGTCTCAACGCGATTCCCTCTCCCTGATCTGACCGGCAAGCGTACCGTGCTCGTGGAGCATTGGCGTGACCCCGAACCCGAATCAACCCGACCCCAGCGAGCAACCCGCGGGCGAGATCCGTCTGGCGGCCGGGGTCATGGTGCCCGATTCGGCGCTGGAGTTCACGTTTGTCTCCAGCTCGGGCCCGGGGGGGCAGAATGTCAACCGGCGCTCGACCAAGGCTCGCCTGAGAATCAAAGTCTCGGATCTCTCGCTTAGACCGGCTGCGGAGCGCCGGCTCAGGACCCTGGCTGGGCCGATGCTCCTGGGTGACGATGAGCTTGTCTTCACCTGCGACACCACCCGCAGTCAGCGGGCCAACAAGGAAGAGTGCCTGAGCCGACTCCGCGAGCTCGTGGCGCGGGCGCTCGTGGCCCCAAAGCCCCGCAAGAAGACCAAGCCCACCCGCGGCTCGGTCGAACGACGACTCAAAGAGAAACGCATCCGCGCCCAGCGCAAGACCCGCCGAAAGGACGAAGGCGATGGGTGAGCTGACGCTGGCGATCGAGACGAGCAACCCCTCTTCGGGTGGTTCACCGGGCGTGGCGCTCGGTTGGGTCCGAGACCAGCGTGTCGAGCTGATCGATGAGGAATCCATCGGCGCGGGGGAACGTCACGACGACCTGCTCATGCCTGCGATCCGAACCCTGATGGATCGCGCAGGGTTCGAGCCCAAACGCCTCGATCGCGTGGTTTGTTCCGTCGGGCCGGGCGGGTTTACCGGGCTTCGCATCGCAACGGCGGCGGGCAACATGATCGCGCTGGCCTGCGGGGCAAGGCTCTACGCGGCTCCGTCCGCCTGGGTCGCCGCGGCGAATGTCGATGCGCCGGGGGCGATCGCGGTTGCCCTGGCATCCAAAGGCGAGACGAGCTTTGTCACGGTCTTTGGCGCTGATGGGCGTGAGTCTGTGCCCGGGAGGGTCATCGAGGCGGGCGAGATCGGGGGTCTTGGCGTCCGATTGTTTCTTGGCGATCGGTTCCTGCCTGCATCGTTTCGGGCGGCGTGCGAGGGTCTTGGGATTGAGATCCGCCAGCCGGTGCTCTCGGCGGGTGCCTGCCTTGGTCTGGCGCCGAGACTTCCGGTTGTGCCGACGGGCGGACTCGTTCCCCTGTATGGGCGGGAGGCCGAGGCAGTGACAAAGTGGCGAGAATTGCACCCGGATTCGGGCAGATCTTAACGATTCGAGGGGGTGTGCGGGACTCTGCGTGAAGTTGGGCAACCTGGGGACCGACCTTGGCTTGTGGCGCTGACCGCACGGATGCGGTTGGAATCTGCAAGCAGAGGGTCCTCACATGGCCGAGACTCCTCCGACCGATTTCGGTCGCAAGAAAATCTTTACGACGGGCGAAGCGGCTCAGGTCTGCAAGGTCAGCCAGCAGACCATCATCCGCTGCTTCGACTCGGGTCGGCTCACGGGTTTCCGTGTGCCTGGCTCGAAGTTCAGGCGGATTCCGCGTGAAGAGCTCATTCGCTTCATGAACACCAACGACATCCCGCTCGACCTGATCGAGGGCGGCACGAAGCGCATCCTGTGCGTGGACGACGACCCGGAGATCATCGCGCTGCTGGGCGACATCCTGGGCGATGATGCGCGGTTCGAGATCGAGACCTGCGGCACGGGGTACGAGGCGGGGCTGCTGACGGGCAGCTTCAAGCCCAACCTGATCCTGCTGGACTTCAAGCTGCCCGACATCAACGGCAACGAGGTGTGCAAGCGTCTGCGCTCGACCGAGGAGCTTGCGGGCATCAAGGTGGTGTTCATCTCGGGCGTGATCGACCGTGCGGAAGCGGACGGGCTGATCGAGGCCGGGGCGGACGGGTTCATCAAGAAGCCATTCGATGTTGCGCACCTGATGGAGACGATCGAGAATCTGCTCGGGATCGAGTCCCGTCATCGCGACAACGGCGTGAGCCACTAAACGGAGCATCCATGCAAGTCGCCCAGCCTCAAGGCGGTTCGCAGAAGGTGGAGCTGATCCTTGAACGGATCGATCAGCTTCCCACGCTGTCGCCGATTGCGCAGAAGCTGCTCGACGCGGCGACCAACGACGAAGTGGATATCGCCGAGCTCTCGGCGCTGATCGAAACGGATCCATCTCTGACGGGCAAGGTGCTCTCGCTCTGCAGGCGGAGCGACCGGGGTGTCAGTGAGACCGTCACCAACGTGCACCACGCGGTCACGCTCGTCGGGCTGGAGGCGATCCAGTCGGCTGTGCTGAGCGTCGAGGTGTACCAGCTGCTGGCTGAGCCCAGGAAGGACGACACGAACTCGGGGTTCGACGGGCAGGGGCACTGGCGGGCGTGCATCTCGGTGGCCTCGGCCAGCGAGCTGATCGCGCACGCGCTCCGGCTCCCCAAGTTCAGGCCAGAGACTGCCTTTACCGCGGGCCTGCTGCACGGGATCGGGCGATCGGCGCTGAACCTGGCGCTGCCCGAGGGGTACGGCAAGGTCATGCGGATCGCTGAGCAGCGCGGTGTGGATTCGGCCAAGCTCGAGCGCGAGCTGATCGGGCTGGATCACCAGGCCGCGGGGCGGAGGCTGGCTGAGCACTGGGGCCTGCCGCTGATGATGCAGGACGTGGCTTGGCTCTACGACATGCCCCACGAGAGTGTGCCCGACCTCCAGCACCGGAGCCTGATCGGGATCGTCTCGTGCGCCCGGGCGCTCTGCCGACGGATGAACCTTGGCTGGTTCGGCGACTTTGGGCAGGCGCCGGACGTGGGCGAGATCGCCCGCGGGTTCGGGCTGGACGCCGAGAAGATCGAGGGCGTGGCGACACGCGTGCACGAAAGAATCGCCGAGCGCTGCGGCTCGCTGGGCATGGACAAGATCTCGCCCGTTGAGGTGCTCCTCGAATCCGTGACTCGGGCCAACACGAGGCTCGCGGCGCTCAACCGGGCGCTTGCCAACCGGAGCGACCACGGCTCGCAGCAGAAAAAGATCCTGGACACGATCGGGAATTTCTGCGAATCAAGCCGAACGAGCGCGGGGCTGGCCGGCGCGATGTCGCAGATCGCCCGCTCGGCGTCTGAGCTGATCGGGGGCGAGCTCTTTACGATCGTGACACAGTCCGAGCGCGGCGAGCAGTGGCGCCTTTTCCGGTTCACGGAGACGGGCACGCTTGTTCGGTCCGAGATCCTGGCGGCGCCGGTCCTCGAGCCCGGCAGGCGAGCCTCGCTGACGATGCTGACCGATCCGACGAAGGCGCTCACGAGCGGCGCCAAGATCATGGCGTTTCTGAGCCAGTACGCAACCGAGAATGTCGAGATGGATCGGATCCGCATCCTGCCCCTGATCACGGGCGAGGACGCTCACGATCGGCCGGCGCAGTGCGCGCTGCTGTTCGTCGAGAACGAGCTTGAGAAGGCGATCCCAAGCTCGGTTCAGCGCCGGGCGGTGCTGGCGGTGTGGGGCTCGGCCGTCGCGTCGGCGCTCCGCCACGAGTTTGCGCGCAAGCTCTCGGACGAGCTGGCGGATCGTCATCGCGATCTCGCCGAGACGCAGGCCAAGCTGGCCGAGACACAGTCGATGGCGCGGCTGGGTGTCATGACCGCGGGCGCGGCCCACGAGATGAACAACCCGCTGACGGTGATCAAGGGCTACGCGCAGGTGCTCCGGTCGCGGGTCGCCGACAGCGAGCTGCGGAAGCTGGCTGAGAAAGTCGGGGGCGCGGCCCAGGAGATCAGCGACCTGATCTCGAGCATGAATCTGATCGCGGACCCGCCCGAGCCGGCGCCGGAGCGGTGCTCGCTCCAGGGGATCATCAACGAGTGCGTTGTCGCGGCGCGTGAGCGGACGCGCACGAACTGCGCGTGCCGGATTGCGGTTCCGACCGGGATGCCGGTGGCGCTGGTCGATCCGCAACTCCTTCGCAGTGCGCTGGTTGAGCTGATCGTGAACGCGGCGGAATCGGGAACGCACGAAATCATCGAGATCCGGGTTCAAATCGATCAACTCGATGACCGACTGTTGTTCATGGTCAAGGACCACGGCACCGGGATGTCTCAGAAGACGCTGGATCACGCGTTTGATCCGTTCTTCAGCGAGAAGCCGGCGGGTCGTCAGACGGGGCTTGGGCTGTTTCGGGCCAGGCGTCTGGTCGAACTGATGGGGGGATCGGTGTCGCTCTCTTCGAGGGAGGGATCCGGGACGAGGGCGCTTCTGATGCTGCCGACGTGGCGGGCACCGGAGGTGGAGCGAGAGACGAACAAGGCCGCGTGAGAGACGCGGTTTCGGGGAAGGCGGAGCGATGGGAGCGATCAGGCGAAACAAGGGTGACGATGCAGGCGGGCGCAGCCGGACCAGGGCGCGCACGCGGTCGAGCATCCCTCCGGCTGCCGACATCCGTCACGCCAGCGCCCGGGCGCTCGTCGTCAGCGAGACGGACAGCACCGCGATGCTCGTGGGCCCGACGCTGGGCGAGCTTGAGATCCCCATGGAATGCCAGTTCACGGTCGACGACGCGAGGCTGCGCCTAAGCCAGACCGAGCGTCCCCGGATCGACCTGATTGTTCTGCGCCAGGAAACGCCCGGCGCCCAGGAATTCGTCCGTCAGCTGACGCTCAGCTCGCCCGCGATCGCCTGTGTGATCGTGTGCGACCACGCGACTCTCGACGACGCGGTCAATGCGATGCGCAGCGGGGCCGCGGACATCATCAGCGCCGATCTCGGCCCGGACATGGCCTCGGCTGCCCTGCGCTCGGCGCTCGGGCGGTCGCAGATCGCAAGGCAGCGCGAGGAGCGGTCCCTGCGCCTGCGATCCGTCTGTCGGAAGCTCAACAGCGCCCGACACGAGGTGACCAACCAGGTCTCGGACATGTGCAACGACCTCGTCGATGCCTACCGCGAGCTCTCGGGCGAGATCGACAAGCTCTCGATCTGCGGCGAGTTCAACGGCATCATCCGTCAGGAACTCGAGATCGAATCGCTGCTGCGGGTGGTCCTCGAGTTCATCCTCGCCAAGACCGGCCCGACCAACGCGGCGATCTTCCTGCCTTCGTCCGGCAGCGAGTTCAGCCTTGGCGCGTACGTCAACGCGGACATTCCCAAGGCCGGCGTCGACGCGCTGCTGGATCATTTGGCCGACGTGCTGGCGCCGCGATTCGAGCACCGCCCGGGCGTGCACCAGTACGAAACGCGCCGCGATGTCGCCAGGCTCATGGGCCAGGACTCGCACTGGCTGCCCGAGCAGACGCTCCTGGCCTTCCCCTGCCATCACAACGACGAGTGCCTGGCGGTCGTGGCGCTCTTCCGCGACGACCACGAGCACTTCCCGTGCGAGACTGTCAAGCTGCTGGACACGATCAGCGCACTCTTCTCACGCCAGCTCGCCCGGATCATCCATGTCCACCACCGCCACCTGCCCAAGCACAAGTGGGGCGCTCTTGGCGATGCCCCCGACAGCTACGACGAGTACGACGGGCCGGACGACATCGACCTGGCGGCGTAATCAACCCCGAACCCGATTTCTGGGCGAGCCCCTTCCGTAAGGAAGGGGCTTCTCTTTTGAATGTTTGTTCCCCCGCTCACGCGGGGGGGGCTCGTCATGAAATCTGAGCACCTGCTCACCCAAGAAGCTCGCAGCGGGGCAGATATCCACAATCGGATAGAATCGCATCACGGCCGGTTCTGCCCCATCGGGCCGGGAAAGGTTTTGGTGCGCCATGCTGGACAGCCTCTTCAACAACGGCGGGATCTGGTTCTCCGTTCCCGCGATTCTGGGAACCGTCTATTTCCTGTTTCAGATCTTCATGGGCGGCATCGGGGGCGATCTCGACCTTGATGTCGACCTGGACACCGACTCGGGCCATTCCGCTGGCGCTGAGATCGGGGTGCTCAGCCTCCAGACGCTCTCGGCCTTCTTCATGGGCAGCGGGTGGTCCGGGTTTGCGGCGCTGCGCCTGCTGGACGTTGGGATCACCGGGGCCGTGCTGATCGCGGTGGTCGCGGGTCTGGCGTTCGCGTGGATGCTCATCTGGCTGATGCGCAAGATGATGCGGCTTCAGAACTCTGGGAACGTCTCGATCGCGCAGACCGTGGGGCTGGCAGGGGATGTGTACATCCAGGTGCCGCCCGCGGGGGCTGGGCAGGGGCGGGTGACCCTGATCCTGGGCTCGCGCCAGCGTGAGTTCTACGCGGTTCAGTCGGGGGACGAGGCGATCCAATCCAATACACGCGTCCGGGTGACGCACGCGGACTCAGCGACCAATACACTCACCGTCGAGGCGTTGTCGTGATGATGCAAGGGGAACACATGAACGAATTTTTGACACTCGCCCAGGCCGCAGATGGCGGCGTGGGCAAGCTGGTGCTGGTGCTGATCGCCGTGGGCCTGGTGCTGGCGCTCTTCCTGCTGGTTTTCCTGGCCTCGCGGTATAAGCGGTGCCCGTCCAACCGGGTGCTGGTGATCTGGGGGCGGGGCGGGGGCAAGCAGTCGGCGCGTTGTTTCCATGGCGGCGGTCAGTTCGTCTGGCCTGTCATCGAAGATTACGCCTACATGAGCCTGGAGCCGCTCGTCATCGACATCCCGCTCGAGGGGGCGCTCTCGCTGAACAACATCCGGGTGAACGTGCCCTCGACGTTTACCGTGGGTATCGCGACGGACCCGGTTTTGATGACCAACGCCGCGGAGCGCTTGCTTGGGCTGAATCAGCCGGCGGTGCGTGAGCAGGCGCAGGACATCATCCTGGGTCAGCTTCGCCTCGTGATCGCGACGCTCTCGATCGAGGAGATCAACAAGGACCGTGAGAAGTTCATGGGCCTGATCAACGAGAACGTGGCGCAGGAGATCAACAAGGTCGGCCTCGAGCTGATCAACGTGAACGTCCGCGACATCACGGACGAGTCGGGGTACATCAAGGCCATCGGTCAGCGGGCCGCGGCGGACGCGATCAACAAGGCCAAGGTCGAGGTGGCGCAGGCCGACCGCGACGGTGCGACGGGTGAGGCGATCGCCCATCGTGAGCAGTCGGTCAGCGTTGCCAAGGAGCAGGCGACGGCGACCGAGGGGCAGAAGCAGGCCGAGCAGGCCCAGCGTGTCGCGGTGGCGACGCTGGAAGCGACCGCGGTGCAGGGCGAGGTGCAGAGCAAGCGCGACCAGGACATCGCGATCGCTGAGCGTCAGGCCGAGACGATGGCTGCGTCCAAGCGGGCGGAGCAGAGCCAGCGGGTGCAGGTTGCCGAGGCGGAAGCCCGGGCGACCGAGGGCGAGAACACGAGCCGGGCGCAGATCGCTGAGTCGAACGCGAAGCTCGCGGAGATCCGTGCCGAGGCGAAGCGTCGGGCGGACGTCGCCAGCGCCGAGGCGTACGAGGCGATTCTCAAGGCCGAGCGTGAGCAGGAGATCGCACGGCTCGGGAAAGAGAAGCTGGCGCCGCAGGAAGTCGAGAAGCAGCGCATCGAGATCGCAGCGGAAGCCGAGGCCGAGAAGCGGAGGCGCGAGGCCAAGGGCGAGGCGGACGCGATTCTCTTGAAGTACGAGGCCGAGGCCGCGGGTGTGCAGAAGGTGCTGGAGGCGAAGGCCGAGGGCTACCGCAAGCTGATGGAAGCCGCGGCGGACAACCCGAACGTCGCGCCGACCCTGCTCATGATCGAGCAGCTCCCTGAGATCGTGCGCGAGCAGGTCAAGGCGATCCAGAACCTCAAGATCGACAAGATCACCGTCTGGGACTCGGGCAGCGGCAATTCGATCCTCGAGGGCAAGGGCGGCGGCTCGACCGCCAACTTCCTAAGCGGTCTGATCGGTTCGCTCCCGCCCGTGCACGAGCTGGCGCAGCAGGCGGGTGTTGAGCTGCCGGGCTATCTCGGACGGGTGGCGGGCGCTCGGGCGCCCAAGCCCGATGGGCAGGACAAGGCGTAAGAACGAGCCCCTTCCGTGAGGAAGGGGGCCTTACGCCTGTTTGTGATTTCAAGAGGGCCCCCCGCTTATGCGAGGGGCTCGTTTTTTTACTCCGCGCCGACGCGTTCGAAGACGAGTACGAACGCTTCGCGGCCGGAGTCTTCGGGGAAGATGACTCGCGCGGTCAACGCGCTGCCCTGGCGGTCGTAGGTGATCGCTTCGACGCCGCTGTCTTCGTCGAACTCGAATCGCACGCTGTCCTCATCGACGAGCACGACGGAGCTCGACTGCATGGGACCGTCGGCCTCAGATTTCCAGGGCACGAGCGCCGTATTGAAGTGGCGCAGGCGGTAGACAACTCCGCCCTCTTCTTCGGTGAGCGTCATGATTTCGACGAGCTGGACCTTGCCGTCTCCGGTCATGCGGAAGACGCCGGTGAGGTTGCCCTCCTCGGGCGGGAGCCACGTTTCCTCGATCATCGAGTCGGCTGTTTCGCCTCGCCATGTGCCGGACAGGAACTCAAGGCTCTCGATGCTCACCGGCTGAGCCGTGTGCGATTGCAAGAAGGCCGAGGCGACGAACGCGGCGATATGGATCATGTGTGGTCTCCTCTGGGTCAGTGCTGCATGAGCGACTGGCTGAGCATGAACGGGTTGCCATCGGGATCGAAGAAGGTGGCGAGCTTGACCATGCCCTCGATGGTCAGCGTGTCGCCGTCGAATCGGACGTCCTTGGATTCCAGCTCTTTGCGGGCGGCGTCGATGTCCGTGACCGCAAACGTCGGGACGCAGCTCTGCGAGCCCTTGGCGTTGTCGACCTGGCTGAGGCCGATCTGCGTGCCCTTGACGGGCGAGTCGAACTCGGCCCAGCCGATCTCGTCGACTTTGTAGAGCATCGTGAACCCCAGCACGTTCGTGTACCAGTCGATGGACCGGGCAAGGTCCGAAACGTGCATGGCGATGGTGATTTCCTGGGCGTATGGGATCGGGCCGGGCATGGATCGCTCCTTGGGCAGAGAGTACTGGACGACAGAATGTATAGTTACTATACTTTTCATAGTCCCCGGTTGCAAGCACCATGACCAAGCCTGACGCCAGCACGCTGATTGCGCTCTTCCACCACAAGTGGTCGTCGGCGATCCTGGCCGAGATGGCCAAGACAGGCGGGGCGAGGGGCGTCGTGCTGCGCCAGCGTCTTGGAGCGAGCCAGCAAGCGATCTCAGCAGCCCTTGCGAGGCTGATCGAGATGGGCCTGGTTACCCAGAATCCCGGCTACGGGCACCCGCTTCGCCCCGAGTACGTGCTGACGCCCGAGGGGCAGGCAGCCGCGGCGGCGTGCGCCCGGATCGTCAGCGCCACAGCGCGCCTTGGCGTGCCGGAGCTTGCGGGTTTCAAGTGGCATCTTCCGATTCTCTGGACGCTCGGCGAGGGGCCCCTGCGTTTCCGGGAGATCGCGCGCCGTTCCCGCCCCATCACCGACCGGTCGCTCAGTCAGTCGCTGACCCTGCTGACCGACGCGGAGCTGGTGCGCGCCAGGCTGCTGGACGTGCGCCCGCCGGCGCCCGCGTACGAGGCGCTCCCGCGCGCACGCAATCTCATCCGGGCGCTGACCGATCTGGCGGCGTGATCAATCGTCGAAGTAGTCTTCCGCATCGGCCGGCCCCTCGGCCCAGTCGGCGTCGGTGAAGATCGGCGCGTCGTCGAGGTCCTCGAGGTCGATCTCGATGACGCCCGAGGCAGGCGCGTCGGGCCTGACGCGGTCTTCGCGATCGGTTGTGTCGAAGACGCCGCTCTTGCCCTTGCGCTGGCTGCGGGGCTTGATGCGCAGGCGGATGGGGACCTCGCCGTAGGGGAGCAGCTCGCGGAAGCGGTTCATCAGGAACCGCTGGTACATGGGCGTGAAGAGATCGGGCTTGTTGACGACGAGCGTGATCGTGGGCGGTGCGATGCCCGTCTGCGCGGCGTAGTAGATCTTGGCGACGTCGCCCAGCTTGTTCGACGGGCCGCGCTCGGAGAGGAGTTTCTCGATCATCCGGTTGAGCTCGCCCGTGCCGACGCGCATCCGGCTCTGCTCGGCCAGCTCGCCCGCCAGCTCGATCACCGCGCGGACGTTGCGCCCCTGGATGGCGCTGATGAACGCCAGCGGCGCAAACTTCAGCCCCTGCAGCTCCTTGCGGAGGTATTCCTCGTAGTCCGCGGTGCCGACCGGCGTGCCCTTGCGCCCGATCGTGCCCTCGACCGCGTCCCACTTGTTGATCACGATGACGACGGGCACGCCCTCGTCGATCACCATCTTGGCGAGCTGGTTGTCGATGTGGCTGATCTGCTCGGCGGCGTCGACGAGAAACAGAACCGCGTCGGCGCGCCTGAGCGAACGCTGCAACCGGTCCAGCGCGAACCACTCGACGCGGCTGGAGAACGACTTCTTGCGCCGGAGGCCCGCGGTATCGATGGCGGTGATGACCTTGCCGTCGATCTCAAATCGCACGTCGACGGCGTCCCGCGTGGTGCCCGCGATCTCGCTGACGATCACCCGCGGCTCGCCCGCGAGGGTGTTGATGAGCGTGCTCTTGCCCGCGTTGCGCCGCCCAACGATCGCCAGCCGGAGATCGCTTGGCGCCTCGGGCGTGGTTTCGAAGACCTTGATGTGCTCATAGAGCTTCTCGTAGAAATCGCGGCGCATGTAGTTGTTGAGGTTGCCGATCATGAGCGGCTCACCGAACCCGAGGCCCGAGAGCTCGTAGCCGTGCGCCTCCCACTTGGGGCCGTCGATCTTGGTGGCGACCATGACCACGGGCACGGGGTTGCGCCCGTCGCCCTGCACGCGCCCGAACTTCTGCTCGCGGAGCATTTTGGCGATCTCTTCATCGCGCGGCGTGATGCCAACCTGCGCGTCGATCGCAAAGAGCACGAGGTCGGCCGAGCTGACGGCCTGACCGATCTGCCATTCGATCTGCTCGGTGAGCTGGGTCAGGTCCTTGCCCGCATCGTCGAATCGCTGCCCGTCGGCGACGTACACGCCGAAGCCGCCCGTGTCGATGACCTCTATGTCGATGCCCTTGGTTTCCCTCAAGGGATCCTCGAGATGCACGATCGTGCTGACCCGGTCGCGCGTCACGCCTGGCATGTCGTCGACGATCGAGACCTTCTCCCGGGCCAGGAGGTTCATGAGCGAACTCTTGCCGACGTTGGGTCGGCCCACGATTGCGACTCGGGGAAGGGGCATACCGATCGTATGCAGACCCCGGGCGCACCCTGCGTATTCGCCTTACAGTCCGGGCGTGAAAGACGAGATTCCAGCCCGATATCCCGTGATCTGCGGCCCAACCGCCGGGGGAAAGACCTCATTGGCGCTGGCGGTCACCAAGGAACTGGGCGCCCGCAACCTCAAGGCGGAGATCGTCTCGGCGGACGCGTACCTGATCTACAAGGGCCTGAACATAGGCACCGCCAAGCCCACGCCCGAGGAACTGGGCGCGGCCCCCCACCACCTGATCGACACCCTGGAACCGACGCAGACCTACACCGTCTCCCAGTGGCTCAGCCAGGCCGAGCGCGCGATCGCAGAGATCAGAGGGCGGGGGAGCGTGCCCATTGTCGTGGGCGGGACGCACCTGTTCATCAAGGCGCTCATCGACGGCCTCTTTGAGGGCCCGCCTCCCGACCCGGCGCTGCGGGCCAGGCTCCAGGCGCTGCCATCGGATGTGCTCCGCCAGAGGCTCGAAGAGGTCGACCCCGAGGCGGCCGCTCGTATTCACACAGCCGACTCAAGACGCACGATCCGGGCGCTGGAGATCTATGAGCAGACGGGCCAGAGCATCAGCAGCCTGCAAACCCAGTGGAACCGCGAACACCCCCGAGATCCGGGTGCGATGCTCGTGGTACTCAGCTGGGAGACCCAGACGATCAACACGAGGATCAACGCTCGCGTGAAACAGATGCGGGTCGATGGCCTCACGGCCGAGGTCCGGGCGCTCCACGAAGCGGGCAGACTCGGGCTGACGGCTTCTCAAGCGCTTGGCTACAAGCAGCTTGTGGATCACTTCCGGGGGAAGATCTCCGAGGACGACGCCTACGAGCGGATCAAAGTCGAAACCCGTCGATTCGCCAAGAATCAGCGGACCTGGCTGAGAAGGCTCCAAACCACGCCGGGATCTCTGACACTTCACCCCGAGGGAACCGGGCTGGTCGACATGGCGCAAACCATTGTCAATAAAATCTTTAGCGACAGATAACCAATCCGGGATTCGATCGTGCGGGAAATATTCGGGCTGCGTGTCCCCTTGACAACCAGTGGTGAGGCCCGTTTCCTCCGACCGATCGGGTAGGCGGGGGCAGGGCCCCATTGCGGAGCACCGGGCACGCCCATGGCGAAAAAGACGACCAAAAAAACAATGAAGAAGGCCCCGACGAAAGCCGCTGCCAAAGCGGGCTCGGGCAAGGCTGCCGGCGGCAAGAAGGGCGCATCCCGTCGCGGCCCCGGCAAGGGGCTTGGCTACAAGAAGGGCGACGCGAGCGGACGCAGCCTGGTAATCGTCGAATCCCCGGCCAAGGCCAAGACCATTAATAAGTACCTGGGCCCCGAGTACCTGGTGCTGGCCAGCGTCGGGCATGTCCGGGATCTTCCCAGCAAAGCGCCCAAGGGCACCAAGATGCCCGTGCCGGGCGTTGATCTCGAGAAGAAGTTTGCGCCCTCGTACGAGGTGCTGTCGGGCAAGGAAGCGGTGGTCGCTGACCTGAAGAAGGCGGCGCACGACGTGCTGACCACCGGCGGCGAGATCTGGTTCGCGACCGACCTTGACCGCGAGGGCGAGGCGATCGCCTGGCATCTCGCGCAGGAGATCGGGATCGAGCCGGCGCAGGCCAAGCGCGTGATCTTCGCGGCGATCACCAAGGGCGAGATCGAGAAGGCGTTCCACAACCCGCACCCGATCGACGTGGACCGCGTCAATGCGCAGCAGGCGCGCCGGATCCTGGACCGGATCGTGGGCTACCAGGTCTCGCCTTTGCTCTGGAAGAAGGTTGCCCGCGGCTTGAGCGCGGGGCGGGTGCAGAGCGTGGCGGTCCGGCTCGTGGTTGAACGCGAGCAGGAGATCCGGGTGTTCATCCCGGACGAGCGCTGGGAGATGAGCGCGAACTTCACGCTCGACGCCAAGAACGCTGAGAAGCTCGCAGATCAGTGGCAGAAGCTGCTTTCCAAGAAAGATGAGAAGGGCGCCGGCCCGACGGTCAAGTCGCAGAACGCCTGGCTCTCTGAGAAGGGCGCGATCCGCGCGGACCTGATCGAGATCGCGGGACAGAAGATGGACATCGGCGCCCCGGGCTCGCCCGAAGGCGAGCCGATCGACCTGACGGCACGCGTCGAAGAGATCGCCAAGCTCGCGGGTCTGAAGGACGTCAAGACGTCCGTCCGAGTGGACGACCGCGGCAAGGGGCCTGCCAAGTACGTCCGCACGGTCACGGGCGAGGTGGACACGCAGACCGAGTGGTCGATCGCGTCGATCGAGACGAAGAGGACGACGACGAGGCCTACGCCTCCGTTCATCACGTCGACGCTCCAGCAGCAGGCATCCAACCGCCTCGGGTTCGGCGCTCAGCGGACGATGCGTGCGGCGCAGGCGCTCTACGAGGGCGTGAACGTGCCCGGCGAGGGACCGGTCGGCCTGATCACCTACATGCGTACCGACTCGACGCACATCACGGGCGAGGCGCTCAGCGCCGCCCGCGCCTACATCGACAAGACCTTCGGCGACGCGTATTTGCCCGAGAAGCCCAACTTTTACTCGTCCAGCAACAAGGCGGCTCAGGAGGCGCACGAGGCGATCCGTCCGACGGACCCGAGCCGAACGCCCGACGCGGTCAAGAAGGCGCTGACCGAGGACCAGTTCAAGGTGTACAAGTTGATCTGGGAGCGGTTTGTTTCCTGCCAGATGACGCCCGCGCAGTGGGATTCGACGGGCGTGAACATTACCGGCGGCACGGACAAGAAAAGGCCGCTGACCTTCCGGGCGACCGGTCGCGTGCTGGTGTTCGACGGCTTCTACCGCGTGTCGGGCGTGCCCGTCTCGGCGGACGAGCAGACGCTGCCCAAGCTGGCTGAGGGCGACGACGCCCGGGCGTTTGCGATCGATCCGATGCAGAAGTTCACGAGCCCGCCCCCCCGGTACACGGAGGCGAGCCTGATCAAGATGCTCGAATCCGAGGGCATCGGCAGGCCCTCGACGTACGCCTCGATCATCAGCGTGATCCAGGACCGGAACTACGTCGAGCTCAACCAACGCCGGTTCATGGCGACGGACCTTGGCGAGGTCGTGACGGCCAAGCTCATCGAGGCCTTCCCCAAGATCATGGATGTGGGCTACACCCGCGACATGGAAACCCAGCTCGACAAGATCGAGGAGGACCACCTCGACTGGATCGACATGCTCAGCCGGTTCTATGGCCCTTTCAGCGAGGCGCTTGAGAAAGCGCACGAGGAGCTCTCGCACGCCAAGGCCGAGATCGTGCCCGCGCCCGAGGAGTACCGCTGCGAGACGTGCGGCTCGTCCCTCGTGTACCGCTTCGGGAAAAACGGGCGGTTCCTGAGCTGCTCGCAGTACCCGGATTGCAAGTACGCGGTGCCCTGTGACCGCGAGGGTCGCCCCAAATTCGCAGAGTTCGTCAACATCGCCTGCCCGGTGACGGGTCGACCCATGGTCAAGAAATCGGGGCGGTTCGGCGACTTCCTGGCGACGCCCTTGGAAGAGGGCGAGACCGCGGGCGAGACGGGCGTGATCATCAACATCGACAAGAAGGGCTTTGCGGTGCCCAAGGCGCCGCCCGCTCTGGAGACCGAGATGCCCTGCCCGACGTGCGAGAGCCCGCTGAACCTGCGCGACGGCGCCCGCGGGCCCTGGCTCGGGTGCAGCAGGTTCCCCAAATGTCGGGGACGAGGCAAGTGGAGCGAGCTGACCGAGGATGCTCAGAAGAAGCTCGAGTTGGCGCTGAAGAACCACCTGAAACAGAACCCGGTGCCGATCCTGTACACGCTCGATGGCAAGGCGCTGACGGACGCCAAGGGCAAGCCGCTGCCCGAAGCACCCAAGGTCTCCGATCTGCTGATCGATTCGGAAGAGGAACTCGACCGGCTCCGCGGGAAAGAAGCGACCGGCTCGGCGGCCTGATGAGCGGTTCTCTGCGTCAGCGGAGGCCGGAAGACTCCGCCACCGGGCGATGCGCCTGCTAGAGTCGCAGGCGTGTCCACCTTTCTCTCACAACTGACCCGCAAGCGGTCGATCTCGCGTCGCCCCTGGAATTCCGGGCACGGGACGGAGTGGTGGCTGATCGTCGTCGGCGCGGTGATCGGCTCGCTGACCGGGCTTGGCGCGATCGCCTTCGACAAGACTCTCGAATATGTCAACGAGCACGTGATGCACGCCCAGAGCGAGCGGAGCTGGATGCTCGTGGCAACGCCCGTCGTGGGCATGGCGCTGACGGGCGTGCTGATCAGGCTCTTTGCTTCGGAGGCCAAGGGGCACGGCGTGCCGCAGGTCATGAAGGCGCTCATCAAGCGCGGCGGGATCATCCGCTGGCCGATCGGTGTCGTCAAGGTGATCGCCTCGATCCTGACCGTGGGCTCGGGCGGTTCGGCGGGCACCGAGGGCCCGGTGGTGCAGATCGGCGCGACCGTGGGCTCGGTCGTCGGGCAGCGCCTGCGCATGACCCGCGAGCACATGAGCACGCTGGTCGGGTGCGGGGCCGCGGCGGGCATCAGCTCGATCTTCAACGCGCCGATCGCGGGCGTCTTCTTTGTGCTCGAGATCCTGCTCCGCGATTTCTCCGTCAAGGCCTTTGCGCCGATCGTGGTGGCCAGCGTGTTCAGCCAGGCGACAACACAGGCGATCCTGGGCGAGAACCACGCGATCTTTGCGACGCCGGGCGATCTTCACGGGTACACCTTCTCGATCTTCGAGCTGCCCGGGTTTGTGCTGCTTGGTGCGGTGTGCGGGCTGGTGGCGGTGGTTTTCAACAAGACGCTGCACAAGGGCGAGGACCTGTACGACGACTGGAAGATTCACCCGCTTCTCAAGCCCGTCACGGGCGGTTTGGCGCTCGGGGTGATGGGCCTGCTCTTTATTCTGGCGCTTGACGCCGCTCGGCCCGAGAGCCACGCGGGCGTGCCGATGTTCTACGGCAACGGGTACCTGACGATCCGCGAGCTGCTCGATCCGCACGCGTACACCAACGGCTCGCTGGTGGCTTCCTCGCTGATCCTGCTCTTGCTGCTGGTGGTGTTCAAGATCGTGGGCACGGTCTTGACGCTCAGCTCGGGCGGGTCGGGTGGTGTGTTTGCGCCCAGCCTCTTCCTCGGCGCGGTCGCGGGCGGGGCGCTGGGGGTGGCGCTGGAGCGTGTGGGGTTGATGCCCGAGGGCGGCTCGCCCGCTGCGTATGCGCTGGTGGGCATGGCGGCCGTGGTCGCGGGCACGACCCACGCGACGCTGACCGCGATCCTGATGCTCTTCGAGCTCACGCGGAACGTCTACGTGCTGCTGCCGATCATGCTGGCAGCGGTGGTCGCGACGGTCGTCGCGAGCTTCCTTGAGCGCGACTCGATCTACACCTTCAAGCTGAGGCGTGAGGGTGTGCTGCTGGGCGGGGCGCGGGATATCTCGCTGCTGCGCCACATCCCGGTGACGAGTGTGCCGATCGAGCCCTTGCCCGACGACGCGGTCTTTGCCTCGGACCCGCTGGGCAAGCTGGTCTCGCTGCACGCGAACTACCACGTGCCTGACTTCGTGGTGGTCGAGCAGGACGGGTCCTATATCGGCATGGTGACGGGCCGGGACATGCGGACAGCCCTGATCGACCGCGAGGCGATCCCGCTCCTCTTGGTCGCGGAGCTTTTGCGGACGGATCTGCCCGTGATCCAGCCCGACGAGACTCTGGATGTGGTCGTGGACCGGTTCGCGGAGAACGATGTTTCGAGCCTTTGCCTGGTGACAGGGGGGAAAAGCCCCCGTCCGATCGGACTGATTACACGGATCAATGTCATGAGCCGATATAGGAAGGCACTGGAAGAGAGCTAACCGGTAGACTTATGCGATGAAAAAACTTCTGACGATTGCTGTGCTTGGTTCCGTGGCCGGTTGGGTTCTGCCCGGCTGCGCGAACGTCTGGCAGGACGGGTACCAGCCCTACGCCTCAGCGCCCAGCCTGCCATCGGCTGCGAAGGTGACCGTGCGCGAGATCCCGTGGGAGCGGATGGAGTCGGCCCTGCGCGAGCAGGAGGAACTGCTCGCCGCCTCGGACGTGCACTGGGAGGAGTGGGAGCACGCCCAGCGCCTGGAGGCCAAGGCCAAGCTGCTCAAGGCGCTGCAGATGACCGAGGACCCGGAGCTCGTCCATCTGATCGGGGTCAGCTCGTTCCGAACGACCGACCGGGTCAAGCCCTGGGACGGCGAGCTCGAATCCTTCGCCCGAAGCCGGGGCGCGCACTACGCGATCTGGTCGGACCGGTACATGGGCAAGGCCGAGGCGATCGTGACCAGCACCGTGTGGACGGACACAACGGATTACATCACGTACGAGGACCCGACCGGCGAGGACCGACGGGCGAGCCGCCAGCGGTCCTCTTCGAGCGATGTGCCGCTGGTTGTTGAGAAGGACGAGACGGGGTTCACCGCGTTTTTCCTGCGGGTGGATTGATTTAGAAAAGTGGCGAAAGCCAAACCACCGCTCGTGTGATTCTCAAAGACTACCAGACCGGGTGAATCCGTTTCGTATCCGGTTGTGCCTCCAACCTAGAATTCGTAGAGCGTCACCCGCAACTCTTCTGTTGATTTCCTCTCACTCTCCCAGCGTCTTCTTGCGTCTCAGCACGTGATGGTAATGCTGCGCGAAGCGGTGTGCCTCGTCGCGGACCTGCTGGAGGAGCTTGAGGCCCAGGTTGTCGCGCCCGAGCTTGATCGGCGCCGATTTCCGCTGGACGTAGATCAGCTCTTCCTTTTTGGCGAGGCTGACGACCATGGGCGGGGGGATGCCCACGGTGCCGAAGACGTCCATCGCCGCGTGGAGCTGGCCCAGCCCGCCGTCGATGAGGATGACGTCGGGGTAGAGCTCCCAGCCCTGGCCCGCGTCGCGGTAGCGCCGGCTGATGACCTCCTGGAGGGCCTTGTAGTCGTCGTTTTGGACGCTGCTCACCTTGAAACGGCGGTACTCGTTTTTGAAGGGGCGCCCGTCGACGAAACAGACCTTGCTGCCCACGGTCTCATTGCCCTGGAGGTGGGCGATGTCGAAGCCCTCGATGCAGCGGATGGGTTCGTCCATGCCCAGCGTGCGCTGGAGGCTGACCTGGCCCTTCTGCGGGTCGACGTAGCCGATCTCGGTCTCGGGCTGCCAGCGGTCGCTGGTGTCGGCTCTGTGGTCGAGCTTCTCGATCGCGCGGATCTGGTCGCGGAGCGTCGCGGCCTTCTCGAACTCGAGGTCCTTGGACGCCTGGTCCATCTGCTCGCGCATCTCGCGGAGCACGACCGAGCGCTTGGAGCCGATGAACCGCACAAAGCGGCTGACGTCATCCTTGTACTGCTCGCTGGAGATTCGGTTGGCGCACGGCGCGGTGCACTGCCCGATCGGGTGGAGCAGGCAGGGTCGGAAGTGCCTGTTCTTCGGGTCGTTCTCGATGATGTCGAGGCTGCAGGTGCGGAACTTGAAGATCTTCTGGGTGATCTTGATGGACTCGCGGAGTGCGCCGGCGTCGATGAATGGCCCCAGGATCTTGGCGCCCTTGAACTCGGGCGCGACCTGCCCCGTGCGGTCGTCGATGCCGGACGGGTTGCGCGTGACGAAAACGCGGGGGAAGTCCTCGCGCTGGCTGATGACGAGGTAGGGGAAGCTCTTGTCGTCGGTCATCCGCACGTTAAAGGGCGGCTTGATGTCCTTGATGAGCCTCGCCTCAGCGAGCAGAGCCTCGACTTCGGTCTCGCACTCGATGGTGTCGAATTCGACGACGAGCTGGAGCATGGGCTGCTTGGCGGGGCCGAGGTCCGCTGAGGGGACGAAGTAGCTGCTCAACCGGTCGCAGAGGCGTTTGGCCTTGCCCACGTAGAGCACGACGCCTCGGTCGTCCTTCATGAGATAGACGCCTGGCGTTGCGGGCAGCGCGCGGGCGCGGGCTCCCAGCTCCCGGAGGCGTTCCGGGACGTCGATCGGCTGATCCGTGGGCTCTGGTGTAGGGTCTGCGGGCACGCCCAGATGGTATGGGGCTCTCATCGCCGAGAACCCGGTGTCGCGTGCTGCGCCCATCCGAGGCCTGGTCGGTAGGATCGGGGCCCTTCTGTTTGTTCCGTTGCGTGAGGTCTGCATGCGTAGCCGGTGGATAGCGATTCTGTGTGCCCTGCCGTGTCCGCTGCTCGCGGCTGGGCCTTCGGATGCACAGGAAAGCGGACAGAAACGCCTGGCGATCCAGCGCACGGACAGCCCGCCCGTGATCGACGGCCTGCTGACGGACGAAGCGTGGCAGAACGCCCCGACGATCGGAAACTTCACCCAGGTCGATCCCGATGCCGGCGCACCGGCGACGCAGCAGACCGAGGTCCGCGTGCTCTTCGACGACGAGCATCTGTACCTGGCCATCCGTTGCTTCGACGATGAGCCGGGTGAGATCCGGGCGACGGAGATGAAACGCGACGGCTCCACGTCGACCGACGACATCCTTTCCATCGTGATCGATCCCTACGGCTCGCAGCGCTCGGGGTATCTCTTCGTTCTTGGGCCCGCGGGGCTGCGGGGCGATGCGCTGATCGAGGGCGACAGCGCACGCAGCGCGTGGGACACGATCTGGTACTCGGCTGTGACGATCGACAGCGAGGGCTGGGCTGCGGAGGTTTCGATCCCGTTCAAGTCGCTCTCGTTCGACACGGATCGCTCGGAGTGGCTCCTGAACATCGAGCGGGTCGTCCGTCGGAGCAACGAGGTCTCGCGCTGGTCCGGTGCAAAGCGCGAGCTGAGCGTCCAGAACCTCGGCGGCGCGGGTGTGATCGAGGGTTTCGAGGGCGATCTGCACCAGGGGCTCGGGCTGACCATCAAGCCCTTCGGCGTGCTGACGAGCGGGATCGACGACGGCTGGCCCGAGTTCGACGCGGGGCTGGACGTCTTCTACAGGATCACACCCGAGATCACTGCGGCGCTGACGATCAACACGGACTTCGCCGAGGCCGAGGTGGACCAGCGTCGGGTGAATCTCTCGCGATTCCCTCTTTTTTTCGAGGAAAAACGCGATTTCTTCCTCGAGGAGGCCGGCGTTTTCGAGTTCGGCGGCATCCGCCAGAGCCCGCGTCCGTTCTTCAGCAGGCGCATCGGGATCGTCGGCGGCGAGGAGAAGGGCATCCTGGCGGGGGCGCGCCTCACCGGGCGATCGGGCGACACACGGTTTGGCGTGCTCAACGTGCAGATGGAAGACGACGACGACCTCGGGGACAAGAACCTGAGCGTCGCCCGCGCGATCGTGGACGTGCTGGACGAGTCGTACGTGGGCGTGATCGCGACCAACGGCAACCCGAGCGCGCTGGGCGAGAACCAGCTCTTCGGCGCCGACTTCGGGTACGTCGATTCCCAGTTCATGGGCGATACCAACCTCAGGGCGGGCGTGTTTGCGCAGGCTACGCGCGACGATCCGGACGCGGGCGAGGAGCGGTACGGGTACGCCTTGGGCGGACGGGCGCAGATCACGACCGAGGACTGGAGCGTCTTTGGCTTTGTTTCGCAGGTCGACAGTCGCTTCCGCCCGGCGCTCGGGTTTGTCTCGCGCACGGGCGAGCGCGAGCACATCGCGCGCGTCACGCGCACCTACCGACCGGGCTGGGAGAGCGTCAGGAACGTTCAGCTGACAACGGGCGGCGACTTCTACACCGACCTGGGCGACACGGTCAACACGCTGGAGATGACACTCGTGGGCGTCTCGCTCGAGACCGACACGGGAGATTTCGTCGCGGCGGACCTCCTCGTCGAACGCGACAAACTCCGCGAGCCTTTCGAGATCTCAGACGGCGTGGTCATCGATGAAAACACGTACCACTGGCTCTTTGCCACGGTCGAGGCCGGCACGGATCCATCGCAGGCTGTCGCGGGGAATGCGGAGTTCCGCTTCGGCGAGTTCTACGAAGGCTCGCGCACAGACTACGAGGCGATGCTGGCCATCCGTCCGAACGCTCGCTACGTGGGCTCGATCGAGGCGATCCACCAGGACATCCGCCTGCCCGAGGGCGACTTTGACGTCCAGATCCTGCGCACACGCGCCACCGTGCAGTTCTCGCCCGATCTGACGCTCGACACGATCGTCCAGTGGGACAGCGTCTCGGATGTCGCGGGCCTGAACGCCCGCCTGCGCTGGGAGCCCTCGCCCGGGCAGGAGATCTATCTTGTCTACAACGAGAGCTACGACGCAGACGAGCATTTCACGTCGACCGAGCGCGAGGCGATCCTGAAGCTGGGTGTCACGCTTCGGTTCTAAATCGCGGTCGTTGGATCAGAGCTTCTCGAGCGCCAGGCGCGTCATCAGCTCGATGCCGTGCGGGATGGCCTTGTCGTTGAAATCGAAGCGAGGCGTGTGGATCTCGGGGTACGAGCCGTCGCCCATCGGGCAGAGCCCCAGGAAGAAGAAGCACGCGGGGACGAGCTGGGCGTAGTAGGCGAAGTCCTCGCCTCCCATGACCGGTGCCTCCGCGAGCGCGACGTTGTCCTCGCCCATGACGCGCCGGGCCAGATCGAAAAACCGCTCGGTCATGGCGCGGTCGTTGTGGACGACGGGGTAGCCAACGTTCCAGCGGATCTCAACCGTGCAGCCGTGCGCTCTGGCAACGCTCTCTGCGATCTCGCGGACGCGCTGCTCGGCGAGCTTGCGCATCTCGGGTGTGAGCGCGCGGGTCGTGCCTTCGAGCTCGACGGCTTCGGGGATGACGTTGTCGACCGTGCCGCCCTCGATGCGCCCGATCGTGCAGACGACCGAGTCGACGGGGCTCGTGCTCCGGCTGACGATGGTCTGCAGGCTCATGACGATCGCGCTTGCGGCGACGATCGGGTCGCGCGTCAGGTGAGGCCTTGCCGCGTGCCCGCCCTTGCCCTTGACCGTGATCAGGAACTCGTCGGTCGAGGCCATGAGTGGGCCCGGCTTGGTGCGGACGGTTCCGAGCCTCAGGCTGGGCCAGCCGTGGAGCCCGAAGATGCGCCCGACGCGTGGACCGATGCCGCCGCCGGAGGAGCCTTCGAGCATGCCCTCGGCGCAGAAGCGTTGCCCGCCTCCTCCCGATTCCTCTGCGGGCTGGAAGACGAGTGTGACGTTGTTGGGTCGTGTTTCAAGCGATTGCAGGACGCGCGCGACGCCCAGCAGGATGGAGGTGTGCCCGTCGTGCCCGCAGGCGTGCATGACGCCGTCGCGTGTGCTGGAGTAGGCGAGCCCTGTCTGCTCGGTGATGGGCAGCGCGTCCATGTCGGCGCGGAGCGCCACGCTCGGCGCGTCCTGGTTCACTTCGGTCGAGGGGATGAAGGCGACCACGCCCGTGCCGCCCGCCATGTTCGCCTTGTACGCGATGCCGAGGCGGTCCAGCTCGCGCTGCACGACCTGGCTCGTGCGTTCCTCCTGGAACGAGAGCTCAGGGTTTTTGTGCAGGTCATGGCGGAGCGCGACGACGGCATCCAACTCCTGGCGGATGGCGTCCTTGACACACTGCGAGATGGCTGTGTTCATGACAAACTCTATCGGCCATCAGCCGCCAAAGACATCTTCGACCAGCCTCCGGGCTGTTTCGATATTCCCGGCGACTTCCTCCAGATTGACATGGGCGCCGGGCTGGATCTGGGATTCGGGGAAGAGTACGAACAACTCCCGTGCCGCCGATGCACGCACGGGCACGTTGCGTGAATCGCTCGTCATGATCAGGCGCTCGGAGGCCTCGGAAATCAGGAAATCCACGAGCGCCCGGGCCTCTGCGGGGTGGGGCGCACCGCGGACAACTGCAGCGGTATTTGGAATGATCAACGCGCCGAAACTCATCATCGGATGAACCGATTCTGGGGTAGGGGCAAGCGAGCCCTCGATCTCGTTGCTTTCGTACACCAGACCGATGGGCAGGTCCTGCGCCTGAGCGGCCCAGACGTCGTCCGAATCGGTCAGCCCGATCTCGATCTCTCCATTGGCGATCGCGCGCACGACGGCGGAGTTCCCGTCGTAGAGGCGCAGCCCCTGATCCTCCATCGCCTGGAGCCACTGTCGCGTCGGCTCCTCGCCCCAGAGCGAGATGAGCGTCGCGATGTGTCCGACCGTGGTTCCAAAGAGCGGGCGGGCCATGCCGACCTTGCCCTTCCACTGGGGTTCGGCGAGGTCGCGGAGCGTGCCTGGGACGCTCTCGGGCGTGTGCTTGCGCGTGTCGTAGGCGATGACGCGGGCACGCTGGGCGAAGCCGTACCAGGTGTCGCCCGTCCCGCGGAATTCACCGGGCCAGCCCGCGGGGAACGCCCGCTCGCCCGCTGCGGATGTGTAGGGCTCCAGCACGCCCTGCTGGGCGAGCCTGACGGTGTAGAAGGGCTCGTTGGACCACCACACGTCGGCGCGGGGCTGGTCTTTCTCGCTGACGAGTCGCGTGTAGAGGCCCACGGTCTTTGTCGCCTCGGTGTCACCGACCTCGAGCACATCGATCCCGGTTTCTTTCTCGAAGGCCGCGATCATGTCGCGCAGGAGATAGTCGTCGCAGCTCGTGTAGAGCACGACGCGCCGATCGCCCGAGCTGGAATCTGCTTGTTTGGCGTCCTTTGGTTTCTCGCAGGCGGTCAGGGCCGCGAGCACCGCAACCAATGGGGTGATCCGGAATCGTGTGCGCATGGAGTCCATTCTCTCGATGATGACGGTTCCGTCCGCACGTCGGCGTGCGAAGATCATTCGTCCTTGGGAGCGTCCTTGGCGGGCTCGGCCTTCTCTCGCAGGGCGCCGAAGTATTTCATGACCGCGCTCTCGTACTCGCGGGGCACGCGCATCGACTCGATCGCGTCGGACGCGTTGCTGGCGGCTGCGGTCGCGGACTGCGCGAACTCGACGCGGGACTCGCCCCGGATCTGGCCCTCATAGACCAGGCGCGACCCGATGATCGGGCCCTCGCGCGTGGTGACGTTGGCCTTGGTGTTGTTGAGCGTGACGCTTGTTTCCTTGGCCTCGGGGCTGACACCGTTGCCCTGCCCTGAGCCGCCCGAGCCGTTGCCCATGCGGCTCGTATCGCCCGCAGACCACTGACCGGTGTTGCCGAACTTGCCCTGGCCCTCGCCCTGGCCCGAGCCGGGGTTGTCGCAGAACCCCTTGCCCATCTGGTTCATGCGCTGCTGAGCCGCGTCCATCATCGCCTGCATCGAGGACATGTCGCCTTCGAGCATTTCCATTTCGCTGAGCATGTCGCCCAGTTGGTCCATCGCCTGCTGGCCCTGGGCGCTCATGCCCTGCTTGGACATGTTCTTGGCCATCTGCGACATGGCCTGGCCCATGCCATTGCACTGCTGGCACGCCTGCGCCTGCGCCATCGCCTGCTGCATGAGCTGCTCTTTCTGCTCCTGGCTCATGTTCTGCATTTCTTCGAGCGCCTTCCTGAGCGCGTCAGGGTCGCTGGCGAGCTGCTTGGCCTGCTCGCTGTTCATGCCCGCCTGACGGAGCGCCTGCTCGGTGGCCTTGCGTTGCTCGCTCAGTTTCTCCAGCTGCTGCGCAAGATTCTCCATCTGCTTCTGGAGCTGCTCGGTCTGCTCCTCAGAGAGCTCGCCCTGGTTCATCTGCTGGGCCAGCTTGGAAAGCTCCTCGCGGGCTTTGTCGAAGTCGCCCCGTGCCATCGCGCGAGACAACTCCTGCGCCGGGCCCGGCCCGGGCTGGCGGAGCTGCTCGAGCTGCTTCTGGAGCGCCTCGAGCTTGTCGGCTCCCTTCTCCTGCATCTCCTTGGCGAGCTTGTCGGTCAACTGCGTCAGCTGCTTCACCGCGGCCGCCTGGATCTCCTCGGGGGTCAGCTCGGTCGGCGCCAGCGCGTTGTCGGCGGCCTCCTCGTCCTCGAACTTGATGTCCACGCCCAGGCGAGCCGCCTCGGCCTTGAGGTCTTCCTTCATCTTCTCGACTTCGGCGCTCACCTGCTGAGCCTGCTGCACTGGCGAGGGGGGCGGGGCCTTGCGCCCCATGAGCGCCGGCAGGTTCAGGACCGGGATCGCAAGCAGGATCGCAAGCAATCCCCACGCCGCGATCGGCACGGGCCAGAGCCGGGGCGCTTCGACCGGGATCGCCGACCTGAGATTCACCTCGGTGGCTCTGCGTCCAGCAAGCTCGACCGTGGCCTGCGACCATGGGTCCTGGTTGGCGCTCACGCAGAGCGCGGTCGAGAGTGTCTCGCGCAGGCCCGCGCGCTCGTCGACGCGCCTGGCCACCGGGTTCCCCGGGCGTGTGCGCACCAGGCTCCAAACGATCGCAAATACGAACGCCACACCGGCGCCGACGCTGGCGAGCATCCCCCACGTTCCCGGAAGGGGCACGAGGCTCTGGAGCACGCGCCACAGGACGAGCACCATCGCCATCACGGTGAGCGTGAAGGCGAGCGTGGCGAGCAGGTCGATCAGGACCAGACGCCACCACGCACGCTTGAGTAGTCTCTGGATCGCTTCCATCGGATGCTCCTGCGCCGGTGAATCAGCCGGGTGCCTTCATACAGACACCGCCCGCTGCACTCTGGTTCGGGAGAAACCACCCCCGCGTTGCGGACATTCTACATTCTGGGCATCAAGACCGCACAGAAACCGGTCAGAATCGGTTATTTCCCGCGGATGTGGTTCACTGCCTCGCGGATGCCCCTTTCGACCGCCTCGCGCAGCGTGGCGTCGTTCTCGTAGGCCTGCCTTCTGGCGTTGATCGCGATTAGGGCAATCAGCACGAAGATCGGCCCCCAGGCGAGCGACCCGACGAGGAGGCCAACCCAGACAGGCAAACCCGATGCAATCAGGATGACACCCAGGATCCAGAGCAGAACCGCAGCGCCGGCGAGCACACCTGTTCGTCCCCAGTAGACGCGTCCGAGCTTGCCGAGCATGAGGCGGGCACGCTCCCTGGACGATTGCTCCGCGGGACGCCTTGGAGCCCAGGGGAGCTTGGCGAGCACGAAGGGCCTCTCTGGGAGTGGCGCGACCGACCACTGCATCGACTGGCTCTGTCTCGGCGCGGGCTTGGCGACAGCACTCTTGTACGTCGGCGCACTCGAGGGACGCTGGGCCGGGCTCTGCGGCCCGTGTCGCTTGGCTGGCTTGCTCGCAGGCGGCGCACCGGCCGGTGGTTCCTTGTACTCCCGCTGCGTGAGCGAGCCGGTCACGATCGACTCGCGCACGAGCTCAACAAACGCATCGGCATCGGCCTGGTAGCGGAACGCGATCAGGTTCCCCCACGACTGCTCCGCGGGGGTCAGCCCGGAGCGCCACCGGTAGAGCCGGCGCCAGTCGTGACGCACGCCGTAACGCACGATCGGATGCCACTCGCTGACGAGCACCCAGTACCCCTTGTCCGCCAGGAGATCGGCCATCTCGGCGGTGGTGTACCCGAGCGGCTTGGTCTTGCGGTCCTCGAACTCGCACATGATCGCTGCGGGCTGGGTGCGATCCCAAGGGAAGCCCTCGAGGACGTGCTTGTCGAAGCCCTCGGCGTCGATTTTGAGCAGGCGCACCTGCTCGATGCCGTATTCGCTGAGCGCCAGCCCCAGCGTGGTGACATCGACCGTCGCGGCCTCGTGGTGGTTCTGCGTGAACGCGGCCAGGCTGCTGGCCCCGGTGCTCTGATCGGATGAGAAGAACGTCACGCCGCTCTTTGGCGCATCGCTGACCGCGCGTGGATCGAGCGTGAACCGCGGGTTCGCTCCGAGTCTGTTCGTGACGCGCTCGCGGTTGACGGGGTCGGGCTCGAATGCGAGCACACGCCAGCCGGCCTTGAGGAAGCCGACCGACGACCCGCCATGGTGCGCCCCGACATCGACCATCGTGTCGTCGATGTGCGAGAGCCCGACTGCGCGCTGCACGAAGTCGAGCTCCTCGATCCGGGCCTTGGCGTCGCGGCTGAATTCCGCACCGATCGGAGTCGGGGGTTCCTTCGGCGGGGCGCTCTCCTTGCCTGCGATCACGCTCTCGAGCTCCTCGAACGCAAAGACCGTCAGCTTCGACTGGTCGTTGCAGTTAAAGACCGAGACGCCCGCATCGGTGAGCATGCGCTCCGTCTGGACCCACGAGCCCGCGTGGAATCCAGGGGTCACGTTCGGGATGTTGTACACGTCGCCCGACTGCTGGTAGTCGTCGAAGAAATAGTTCGGGTTCGACGCGGGCGTGTCCTCGATGACCAGCCTCGTCGCGCCGGCGGGTCGGCATTCCTTGATCTGCTCGACGTAGTTGCAGTCGATCCCGAGGAGCGCGATCCGCCTGTACCCCAGAGTGGCGCCGAAGAGCGCCGAGAAATTCCCCGTTGTGATGTCCGCAAGGCGGAGCATCGGCTGGGCTTCCTTCTCGTTCTCCAGGATCACGACCGCGGGGTTGTAGCGCATCTCCGGGTGCGCGTCGACGAAGATCTTGCGGAGAAAGAACCGCCTGATGCCGTTGGTCTTGCGCTCGCGGATCAGGCGAAGGATCTCCTCGTCGTGCGACATGATCACGACCTTGTCCATGCAGCAGTAGTACGTGGGGTACCAGTTGATCCGATCCCAGTACCGGTACGCGGCGTTCATGCCCAGCGTGTCGGCGCCTGCGAGCCTTGCAAAGTCGAAGTCGCGCAGCGAGGGGCCGTTGCCAAGGAGCACGAGCGTGTCCTTGCGGTTGTCGAGGCGAAGCCCGCTCAGGTTGTTGTACAGCCCGCGGTGGTGATACGTGATCGCCGAGATCGGCATCGATCCCGGCAGCGCGTCGGATCGCTGCAGTTCCGCCTCGCCCCCGCTCTTCCAGTTCTCGAGCGAGGCCCTGCTCGAAGGCCCGTCGGACCAGCAGTACCGCGTCGCCGAGAACTGCTTGAACCCGTAGCGTGCGCACAGGATCGAGTAGATCGACTGGTCCTGCCGGTGCCCGAGGTAGGGCGTGACATCGAGCACGCGGGCCCCTGCGATCTCCTTGCCGAGCCTGTTTTTCTCGAGCAACGCCCGGTACTGCGCTTTCTTCGTCGCCGACTGATTTGCCATCGGCCTGCTGTCGGCCTCGTCCAGGTGCTTGGGCCAGGCGACGATCTCGGGGTCCTGGCTGTAGACGTACGCCTGGTCGATCAGCTCCTGCGCCCTGCCGCCGCGGATGTAGCCCAGCATGCACGAGCAGAGATGATTCGCCAGCAGCTCGCTGCCCGTGGCCTCCATGCGGCGCGCCGCCTCGGCGTGCGTAAAGGTCGCGTTGAGCAGGGGCCAGCCCGGCTTGTCGTCGTGATCCACAAAGAACGCGCCCTCGCGTGAGATGATCTCGAAGACCTCCTCGATCGGCTTTGCCACCACCACGCCCGCGTCGATCCAGAGCACGCGGTCGCCCTGGCGCGCCAGCTCGCCCGCGGCCTTGATCGCGGCGCACTTGTACGCGTAATTCTTGGGCGACATGTACCCATCGAAGAACCGCGCCGTCTCCGCCGGGTAGTCGCGGACGACCACGCGATCGAGCTCCGCGAGGCGCTCACGCTGCTCGGGCGTCAGATCGATCGCGTACACCGCGATCAGCGAGACCGCGTCCTCGCCCAGCCGGTGCAGCGAGGCGATCAGGTTGAGCCCCTGTGTGAAGTACGCGCTCGTAAAGGACGTCGCCACGAGTCTGTCCGTGTCGATGATCTTGCGCCTGCGGAGATCCTCGATCGTCTCGGCGATCGGGACACTGCCCGCGCCGAGGCTCGGACGATTCAGCAGCGCGCGGTACGCCTCGAGCGAGCCGTTCCACTCGCGCTGCAGCTCGCCAATGCGATCATCGATCCTGGGCAGGTCCGCCTCGGGTACGTCATTCTTGGTGCGCACGATGCCGTCGATCCCGCACACATCGAACTCGGCGAGCCTGCGGAGCCATCGCAGGGGCACGAAGCCGTAGTGACGCTTGACCGCCACGAGCGATTCGTGGTACTGCTTGCTGCGCAGGGCCTGCGTCTTGCTGTTTGGGTGGAGCGTCGCGTCGACGATGGTGCGGTCGACGAACATGAACCTCGCCCCGCCCCGTGCAAGACGGATCCAGTACTCGTAATCGAACGCGAAGTTCAGGCCCTCGTCCAGAGGCCCGAATCGCTCGAACACCGATTTGCGGAAGAACAGCGCCGGCTGGAGGATCCCCACCGAGTGCGTGAACTCGCGCTCGAGCGCTTCGGGATCCGAATTGATGTACGCGTCGCGGATTGCCTTCCCGTCCGGGTCGACGAAGCGCCCCCGGCAGTAGACCACGTCCACATCCGGGTTGTCGGCGAAGACCCTGGCCACCTCGCGCAGGGCGTCGGGGTCCGAGTACACGTCATCCGTGTTGAGCCACGTGACGATGTCGCCCTGCGCTCGCGTGAAGCCTCGGTTGATCGCGTCGACCTGTCCGTTGTCCTTCTCGACCCGCAGATCCACGCCCTCGGCATTGTCCGCGTACGTGCGCAGAATGTCCGTCGTCCCATCCGTCGAGCAGGCGTCCTGCACGATGTGCTCGGTCGGCGCGTACGACTGGTTCTTGACGCTCTCGAGCATCCGCTCGACAAACTCGGCCTGGTTGTAGCTGGGGCTCACAATCGCGATTGTGGGCAGGTCCGTCTCGGGCGCAAGCACCTCGACCGGGCGGAACGACGCGGGTTTGCGCCAGCGCTTGGCGAAGCCCTCAAGCTCGTCTCCGGTATAGAAGTGCCTGGCCATCTTCGAGCTGAGCATCCGATCGATGTACGACTCGGGCAGGCGGATGCGATCGAGGAATTCCGAATACTGGCCCGAGTACTTCTTGTTGGCGCCGACATTGACACGCCCGAGGCTGATGTCGTCACGCGCGATGAACTCGCGCAGCCCGGCCTGCTTCGCCTCGTCGGGGTCCTCGGCCCGGAGAACGAGGACGCTGTACCGCCCGTCGGCTGCGATCAGGCGCTTGCGCTCGTGGTCGAAGACGGTCTCGTACACGTCCACGCCGAAGACAGGCCTGATGTGCAGATCGAAATACTGCAGGGGGATGTCGTGCGAGTACGTGTCCAGGAACTTGACGATCAGCGCATCGACGTCTTCGACCGATTTGGCGAGCAGATCCTTGTTCTGGAAGAAGGCGGAGATGTTCCGCGCGATCGGATCGCGGACGAGGCTGACGATCCGCGCGGGCTTCTTCGGTTCGACGACGTCTGAGAGCACGCGGTAGGACTGTCGGATGTGATCCTGGTCCTGCCCGTCGGCCTTCAGTCTGGCGGCCACCTCGTCCAGGAATGCGCGGTCGAGGTGGTGCACCTGGAACACCGGCGCGCCCAGGGCTTCCAGAGCCCGGCTGACGCTCGTCGAGGCGACCTTGCCCATCTGGGCAACGATGATCGGATCGGTCGTCGGTGCCAAGGAAGCTCCCGCGGCTGCGCTCTCGTGTGGGTGTTCCAAACATGCTCCCCTGAAGGCCTTCATGGCAACTCCGACGACTCGCCGGAGCACCGCCGCGGCCGTTGGCCGCGTTGCCATCCCATTCTAGGGTGCGGCATCCGAACGGGTCGTCCCGGATTGACCAGGTCCCGTTCGGGTTATTGCCGCGTTGCGTGCGCACGAGAAATCAGTGAATATCGTGATATATCAAAGCAAATATGATATTCTCTGCACTCGGTGGGCCCTGAAGTGTCTCTCGGCTGCCGGAGCTATGCTGGCGGCGATGCCAACGATTGGGCTCGACATCCGGAGCTGGCTTGGGGGCCGGGCGATCGATCACGACGAGCTCTGGGCGCTCAACGAGCGATCCAACCGCAAAGTCCGCTGGGGACACTCGATCCACCTCTTCTCGGCCTGCCTGTTCTGCGCCCTGCTCGCGGGCCCCAAGAGCTTTCTTGAGGTCAGCGCCGCGATCCTGCTCATTACTGCGTTTTTTCGGCTCTACGCCACGTGGCGCCTCTATCCGTCGCTGCTCAGGCAGCCCGTCAGCATCCTGACCGCCGTGGTTCTGTTCTACTTTGCCATCGGGATTCTCTGGTCACCCAACCGGGCACGCGGGCTGGAAGAGTTCGACGTGGCGCGCTGGACGATGATCGTGCCTGCGCTCTGGCCCGTGCGCCACATCCGCAGGCATCTCATCCTGCTGGTCGCCCTGAGCTTTCTTTCCGCGCACGTGGCCCAGCTCGTGCAGGCCCTGGCCTTTGAATTCGGCTGGGAATCTTTCGATTTCGACGCGTTCTCCACGAGGATCAGCGGCTGGCTGCACCATGCGTCTGGGGCTTCGGTGCTGGTCGGGGGCCTGGGGCTCCATCTGCCCGCAGCACTCTCGCACACGCACAAGCTCCGCTGGCCCGCCCGTGTGCTCGCGCTCATCACGCTGCTTGGTGTCTTCGCCACCGGCTCTCGGGCCGCGTGGATCGGCGCGGCACTGGTGATCCTTGTGGCCCTGGCCCTGGCCCTCTGGGCTTCCCACCATCGCGTCCGACTCCTTCTTGGGGTTCTGGTCGCCGGGGCGCTTTTCCTTGTGGGCGGGTGGCTGACGCTGGGCGACGAGATCAAGAGCCGGTATCTCGAGGGCAAAGAAGAGATCACGCTGGCCATCGAGCAGGAGCGGTTTACCACGAGTACCGGCGCACGGATCAACATGTTCATCTGGGCTCGAGAGGCGTTCGTCCAGCATCCGATGCTCGGCGTCGGCCCGGGCGGCTTTCGGACGTGGGCCGTTGAAACTCAGCTCGAGCGGGGCATGGACCCTGCCAAGCACCCCGTGTACGACGACGCGCACAGCTCACCCGCGCAGATCGGCGCCACTCAGGGTCTCGTCGGGCTGGCGCTCTATATCCCGCTCGTGATCGCGCTGGTTCTGGTCTCAAAGCCGAGGCCTGGAGAAGAGCAGACGTACCAGGCCGGGTTGATGATGGCCATCCTCGGTGTTCTTCTCTGCAGTGGGCTGGATGCGATCCATCTCAAGACCGACACGATGGCAGCGCTCTGGACATTCGTGGCTCTTTCGATGCGCCCCTCGAACCCCTACTGACCGCCGCCCTCGCGGAGCCGGTCGAACTCCGCGGGCGTCATGAGCCCGTGCGCATCGCTCCAGGGCGCCTGATCGACGTCGCCCAGGCTGTCGATGTACTCGAACCGCTTCTGCCACTCGGGCGTGAGCGGCTGCTGCAGCGCGGTGTTGCTCTCGGTTCCGGGTGATTCGAATCCGTCACGGACAAAATGCGTAAGCTCGCCCACCGATTCTCGTTCGACGGTGATGATGTCCGCATCGCCCTGGGGCGCAAAGTCGATGTACGTCTCGATGCCGTCGTCGTACATCGCGGTGTACGTCACCACCCGATGTCCCGCGGTCGTGATGACGCGTGAGACGTGCACCTGGGTTGGTCTTTCGTAGGCCTCGCCGCACCCGACAAGCGTGAGCGCCGAGATCAGGATGGTCGAGATGAAGCGCACCCTAGTCGTCGGCCTTGAGTGTCCTGGGGCCTTCCTTGCCCGCGACGCGTTCCATGTACCCGTCGCCACGCTTCTCGTACTTTGTAAAGCCGAGGCGTTCCAGGTTCTTGTTGGAGAGCTGGCCCTTCTCCTTGAGCGGCGACCAGTTACCCGCGATGTTGGGCGGCGTGATGGCGCGCCGGCAGGGCTGCCCCGTCTCGGGGTGCTTGGTGAGCGCATCTTCCTTCATCGACTGGATCCACTCGAAGCGCTCGCCCGTGGGCTCGCCCTTCTTGTCCAGGAGCTCGTAGTCATAGGTGGGCATATCGCAGCCTCCTTCACATGAACGTTCGGCCCGAATCCGGGTCCATCATCTTCCAGCCAAGCTCCCGGCAGATCCGCGCCAGCACGGGCCAGGCCGTCTCTTCATCATCGACCGAGGCCATGAGCTGGTTGATCTCATCAACAGCGATCGGCATCTCGATCACAAGGCCGGGCCCGTAGAGCGACATCGTGCCGATGGCTCCCTTGGCGCCGTCGGGGGCGATGTTGAAGGGGCGGAGGCGGCTCTGGATGGACCTGGGCGAGCCGATCTCGGCCATCGCGGGCGATGGGCTCTCCGGGTCGCTCGGGTTGAACAGGATGATTTGTCGGCTCGGCACGCTGGGAGCATGATTCGCCGCGCAGACACGAGAAGCCAGCAATCCGGCGCAGAAGCGCCTTATTCGCCCTTGCGTTTGGCGATCAGCTCGGCTGCCTTCTCAACGAGGCTCGCCAGCGGCACCGGCTTGATCATGTACGCGTCCACACCGATCGCCTCGGCGTACTCCTGATGGCGTCGCCCCTCGTTGGCGGTCACCATGATGACCAGGGGGCTGTCCTCGCGCCCCTTGATCTTCTCAAGCACCAGAAACCCGCTTCGCCCCGGGAGCATCATGTCCAGCACGACCAGGTCGGGCGGATCCTCGTTGCAGTAGGCCACCGCGGTGTTGCCGTCGCTGGCTGTCTCGGTCTCGGCGCCCTCGGAGAGCATCGCCGCCTCGATGGACTCACGCACATCGGGGTCGTCGTCGACCACGAGAATCCGGACATCTTCGAGCTTGCCGATCGTTGTCGTCTCAGCGCTCATGTGCGTTCCCTTTCAATTCCAACCATCAGGCCAACCCCAGTATGCCCGCCCGATGTTCCAATGGCAACGGATCAATCCGCCCAACTTCCATTCGCAGCGTCCGACGACCGGTTCGTTCTCACGCAAAGTTCGGGGCCCGTTCACGTCCGGGTAATCACTGAATTATTCGAGCCGATCAGTCCCGAGGCGATCCAGGGTGGCAATATCCATCCTGCTCTGATCGATGATGCGCTCGACGTCTGCCTCGTCCATCCAGGGCAGTTCCAGCAATTTGCGCTTGAGCATGTCCGGGAAGGGGCGGCGCAATCGCTCGTGCTTGGGCCTGCTTTTCCAGACCCGGTGAATCCAGAAATACTGCTCCGGTGCGGTGCGGACCATGTTCTCGATCGAGCGCCGGTACCGCGCGGTGATGTAGAAGAGCGGATCGGGCGCGTCCTGCCAGTCTTCCGGCTTGATGACGTCGTGGATATCGATGCGGTAGCCCATCGCGTCCTGCCAGCGCCCGGTCGCGTGATCGTGCAGGACATCGACGCCATCGGGCCCGCGCCTCGGGCTGCGGACCCCGCCGCCGCAGATGATGCTCGCGCCGGTCTGCATCGCAAGCATGCCCACGGACTTGTACGTGCTGGTGAGCCTGCCAAAGAACGGCACGAAAAGCCCGCGGTCCCCGGCGTTCTGATCGGCGACGAACGCGGGCAGCCCGCCTCGCTGCATCGCGCGGGGCAGCTCGCGCACCGCGCCGAATTTGTCGACCATCATCATGCCACGCTTCTCGCGGACCTGCCTCACCCAGCGATCGAGCGGCTTGAGATCCAATGGGCGGTAAACCGCGTGCACGGGCACGCCGACGACCGCCAGCGTGTAGCCCAGCATCTCCCAGTTGCCAAAGTGCCCGGTGATCAGCACCACGGGGCGGTCTTCCATCACCTCGGCGAACGCTTCGGACGCCCGCCCGAAGCAGGCGTGGCGCTGCCAGCTGTCGCCGCTGATCAGTCTGGGCGTGTAGAGCATCTCCGCGCCGAGCTGGAAGAGGTGCCCCCAGACACCCTCGGCGACCTCGCGCACGCGCTCATCGTCCCACTCGGGGAACGCAAAGCGGATCCGCCCCTCGCACCGGCTCAGCTGCTTGCGATTGAAGGGCGCGCCCGCATATCTGCGCCCCAGTCGGTCCATCGATTCGAGCGATGCCTCGAGCCCGAAGAGCTGGCAGCCGGTCATCGCGGTGCGCAGCGCCATCGAGAGCGGCAATTGCGACCAGCCCGGCAGCCCGTCCTTGTGGCGTTTGCGTTTGTCGCTCACCCGGCTCAGCGCGTCCGCGAGCGGATGCGCCCGATCAGCGTGTAGAGCCTGTTCTCGTTGAGCACCGGGATCGCGGTCCGCTGTGCCTGTTCGAACAGCTCGTTGTACCGGTTGAGCTCGTTCTCCTTGCGGATGTAGATCTCAACGATCTCGATCGGGGAGTTGATCGTGGGCTGGGGCGGGAGCACGGGGGGCTCGCCCAGGACCAGGAAGTCGACGTCGCCGGTCAGCTCATCGGTTGTTCTGCCGCCCCATTCCTCGATGAGCGCGGTGATCTCGGTGCGCTCGCCGGGGGTGCGGTTGCCGTCGCCGTTGGTGTCAAAGTTTCCAGCGACCAGGAACTTGTACACCTTGTTCGGGTCGTAGACCGCGTTGGCGATCACATCGCCCGGGACGATCGGGTTGCCCGCACGCTCAAAGAGCACGCGGCATCGGCTGGATGTCTCGCCCACGTTGACGACCTCGATCGCGCCCTTGCCCTGGGGGTAGTTGCCCTCGGCGTCGGGACGGATCTGCGTCTCGTCGCCGTAGACGGCAAAGTTCATCCCGAGGATGACGTTCTGGCGCCGACCGATGGAGATGAAGACCTCGTTCTGACCCGGGTTGGTGTTGGCGACGTTGCCGTCGACCAGCGAGAACTCATCCTTGGGCGAGAGCGACTCGCCGCGCCCCTGGCGCTGGAGCGAAGCGATCTGATCTTCGAGCAACAGGTTCTTCTGCTCGAGGTCGCGGATGCGCGACCGGGCGTCGTTCTGGGCCTGCTCGAGCTGTCCCTGCAGCTGGCTGATGCGGGCACGCAGCTGCTGCTCGGTGCCCTGGAAGCCCTTGCGGTATTCGTTGTTGTCAGCCTCGAGGCTGCTGATGTGCGACTGCAGGCTCGCAACGGTCTCGGCCTGCTGACGCTGGAGCGCCTGTGTGCGGTCCGCCTCGGCCTGCAGATTCTGCTGGGCCTGCTCGCGGGCGCCCTCGGCATCGGCGACGCTCTGCTTGAGCGAATCGATCTGACCCTGCATCGTGCGGATCACCGCCAGCAGCGAGCCCGTCGAAGCGCCGGGGACAGCGCCCGTCTTCGTGCCCAGCTCGTCGATGCGGTCGCTCTTGTTGCCCGTGACCTTGCCGTAGGTCGTGTCGAGCGTGTTGGTCAGGTATCGCACGAGGCTGACGCCCTGCTGGCGGGCCTTGGCAAAGTCGTTGGCGATCGCCGGGTCGGCGCGGTCGGCCTCTCGGACGTAGTCGCGGTAGTTCTGCTCGGTGTCCTCGATCTGCTTGGCGTAGTCGAGGTTGTCGCCGTAGAGAATCACCGACACCACGAAGAGGCCGAACGCGATCGCGCCCAACAAGCTGATCGTGATGACGACGCCCGCACCCGCACTGGTCCTTGCCGCCATGACACTTCACTCCAGTCGGCGGGTGACCGCCGAGATTCGACCGCTCCCCAAGCCGGCGCTCCCGCGGCAATGGGAAAGATGTATTCCGTTTCCTGACCGCTTTGGGCCTTCGGCCCCTTGGCATGCCGACGATTCGGGGGCGATCCTTCACCCGCACCAAAGGCGGCTTTGCCGGCCCCGGCCCCGAAGAGCCGACACCCACACGCCGAGTCTCGCGGGCAGACCCCCCCACGTCAAGCGCCGATGCCCACCCAAAGGCCGAACCACGCCCTATTTCCGTCGCGAGACCTCTATCACATCCGATCCCTGAGCCCGGAATGTTCCGACAACCTACCGTACGTGTTCACTCTTTCTTCCCACTGAAACCGTCCAAACCCCGATGAGGTCCACTGGCGTGCTCCTGACACTGCTCCAAACCGAGACCGAAGCCACCTTGCAGGCGATTACAACCCTGGACGTCGCTCTGCGCATCGGGCTTGCTGCGATCCTGGGCATGGTCGTCGGACTCGAGCGCAAGATTGCGGAGAAACCCGTCGACGGCAGGACCATGGCGATGATCTCCGCTGGGGCCGCGGGTTTCACGCTCATGGGTGTCGAGCTCGCCCTGCAGTCCCAGGTCGGCTCGAATCTGCAGATCGATCCCACCCGCGTCGTCTCCTACATCGTCTCGGGCATCGGCTTCCTGGGCGCTGGGGCGATCCTGCACTCCAAGCGCGGCATCACGGGCCTGACCACCGCCGCCAGCATCTGGTCGTCTGCGGGCATCGGCGCCGCGTGCGGGCTCGGGCTCTTCACCATCGCGATTGCGCTCTTTATCGTCGTCGTCTGCGCTCTCTGGGTGCCCTGGGTCGGGCAGCTCAAGAACGGGGACTTCTTCGAGGACGGCGACAGCAACTGATCCCACGCCTCGGCTGCATCAGAAAACCTCGCAAGGCTGTGATCAGGCCTCGAACCGCGCGATGCGGACGACCGTGTCTGTGCCGTAGGGAAATCCTGTGGTGTGGAGCGTGAGCGTGCCGTCGCTCTGGCGATCGAGCTTGAGTTCTTCGCCGTTGTCAATCCATCGCGCGCGCGTAAACCTGGTCGGCACGCCTCGGATGACACGCGGGCCGGGGCCCTGCGGCCCGCTCTTGACAGCCTCCACGCCGTGACCCGCCTTGGTGAGCGCGTGCACGAAGACATCGAGGAAGCCTGCGTTCTCGATCGGATTCTCCGCGAGCCCGAAGTCGCGCCCCTCGCCGCGCGCGCCGCACGGCCTGCCTTCGTAGATCGAGCACGCGTCGCCGTCGTGCAGACGGATCCAGTCCCCCACCACCGCCAGCGCCGCGCGCTCGTACTCGGGCAGGCGCCCAGATGCCTCGGGCCCGACATTGAGCAGTAGGTTTGCGCCAGCCCCTCTGCAGGCGCACAGCAGCTCGATCACCTTCGCGGGCGAGAACAGGTTGAAGTCGCTCACCCCGATCCCCCAGTGCCGGTTGAACGTCCGGCACATCTCGCCCGCGACGTACTTCCGCCAGCCGCGCCGATCCAGCGGCTCGGGCTCGGACTGCTCGAAGGTCGTCGCGTCGATCTCGGGGTGCCCGATCGCGCCCTCGTTGCCCATCCCGACGTTGTTGATGATCATCGCCTCGGGCTGATGCTTGCGGATGACGCCGTAGAGCTCGCTTTCTTTCCAGTCCGCGTCGCGGCGCGACCAGTTGCCGTCGAACCAGAAGCCGCCGATCGGGCCGTACTGGGTGCAGAGCAGCTCCACCGAGTCGCGCAGGTACCCCAGATACGCGTCGAAGTCGGTGCTGAACCGCTCGTCGGTCCAGTCGAGCGTCGTGCAGTAGAGCATCGGCACGACGCCCTCGGCCCGGCAGCCCTCGCAGAAATCGAGCACCAGGTCCCGCTTCACGGGCGCGTGCGTCACGTCGAAGTCGGAGAGCCCGCGCGTGTCGTAGAGACTGAACCCCTCGTGGTGGCGCGAGGTCAGCGTCGCGTAGCGCATGCCTGCGCGCCTGGCCGCTCGAGCGATCGCGCGCCCGTCGAACGCCTCAGCCGTGAACGTGTCCTTGAGCTTGCGGTACTCCTCGGTCGGGATCGAGTCGAAGTGCTTGATCCACTCGCCCCGCCCGAGCTGCGAGTACAGCCCCCAGTGCAGAAACATCCCGAACGCGAGCGACTCGAACCGCGCGACCCGTGCCTCGGGCACTGGGATCGCACCCGCCCGATGCTCAAGCTCGCCCTCGCCCTCGGGCTGGCCTGCGTGCACCAGGCGCCAGGGCCCCGCCATCGCAAGGCCCGTCGCGCCGAACGCCCCGACCTTGAGCATGTCGCGTCTGTTCATCCTGAGCACCTCCGCGACCAGCGTACACGGAGGCGAACGATCACACGCCCCGGTCGCTCGAGCCGAGCTTGTCGAGTTCAACCCCATACCGCTCACGCAGCGGCCCGACGACCTCGCGCAGGAACCGCTCCGTCTGCTCGACGCTCCGGCCCACATATTTCATCGGATCAAGAAGCTGATCCTCGGTCAGCAGGTGGTGCACACTCGCAAACGCCGGGTCACTGCGCAGACGCTCGATCAGGTCGTTGTCGAGACCCTCCTGCTTCACCCGCTGCCCCGCGGCCTGCGCGTGCACGCGGATCTTCTCGTGCAGGTCCTGACGGTCGCCGCCCAGCTTGACGGCCTCCATCATGATGTTCTCCGTCGCCAGGAAGGGCAGCTCCGCCATCAGGTTCTTCCGCACCATCGCCTCGTTCACGACGAGGCCCGAGGCGACCTGGTGCATGAGATCCAGCGCGCCGTCGAGCGCCAGGAACGACTCGGGCAGGCTGAGCCTGCGGTTCGACGAGTCATCGAGCGTGCGCTCGAGCCACTGCGTCGCGGCGGTGTCGTACGCGTTGCCCACAAGATTCATGACGAAACGCGTGAGCCCGCAGATCCGCTCGCACTTCATCGGGTTGCGCTTGTAGGGCATGGCCGACGAGCCGATCTGGTTCTTGCCGAAGGGCTCGTCGATCTCCTTGCGGTTGGAGAGCAAGCGGATGTCGGTGGCTATTTTGTGGAGGACGGCGGCAGCACAAGCGAGATCCGAAAGTACCAGCGAATCGATCAACCGAGGGTATGTTTGTCCCATCAGACCGTGAGACTTCGGACAGTGACCGTTGAAGGTGATTCTCTCGATCACCAGACGTTCGAAATGATCGACTGATTCACCGCTGTTCTCGAAAAGCGCGAGAAACGACGCCTGCGTCCCCGTTGCTCCACGCAAGCCACGGAATCGCACGAAGCCGTGCTGACGGAGCAGCCGAACCCGGAATTCAAGTATCTCAAGGTCGTGAGCCCAGACGGCGCACCGTCGACCAACGGTCACGGGCTGAGCGGTTTGGTAATGCGTAAATCCCAATGTCGGAGTGGACTGATGGGCCTCTGCTTGCTTTGTCCACGCGAGCACTACTGCAGCCAGCTTGCGTTCGATGATGGCAATCGCGCCGTTCATCGCGATCAAATCCGCATTGCACACCACATCCTGGCTCGTCATCCCGAGATGAATGATCGGGCGCGCCTTCGGGCACTTATCCCCCCACGCGTGCACGTGCGCCATCACGTCATGCCGAAGCTCGGCCTCGTACTTCGCCGCCAGCGCCAGGTCCTCGTCCGTCACCTCTAGATTCGCCCGCAGCTCCTCGATCTGCTCGGGCGTGACGAGGGGCTTGTCCCACTCCTTCGTCACCTCGTACTGAGCCTCCGCCACCGCCAGCCAGATCTTCCGCCACGTCTGGAACTTGTGCCTGGGCGACCAGATCCGGCACATCTCCGGGCTCGCGTTCCGGGTGCTCAGGGGGCTCGTGTACGTGTCGTGGGGGCTGGGCTCGGTGTTGGATGGGGGCATGGATGATTATGCCCCTCTCGTCCTCGGTGGGGGCGGCGTCCCGCCGCCCATCTCCGTGCTTCTCCGTATTGAACTGGAACCCATGAAATGGGCGGCGGGACGCCGCCCCCACCAAGAAATACGCCCCTGAAACCGCGGCTCTGCGTATCGGAATACCCTTCTCGGGGAGCCGCTGGAGTTGCGCCTCCGCTTCATTCCATCGGAGGAGTCCCGGTCATGTCTCATCACAAGCTCAAGCTCACACTCGCTCTCGCCGCCGCACTGCTCGCGGGTCACTCGGCCGCCCAGGACGAAGAGAAGCTGCACAGCACCGCGGCCACCGCCACCGCCGACCTGCCGGACGGGTTTGCCGTCCTCGAGAAGCACGTCGAAGCCGTGGGCGGTCTGGAAGCCAACCTCGAGATCGAGGGCGTCCAGATGATCGGCACGTTCAGCATGCCCGCCATGGGCCTGGGCGGCACGATTGACATCAAGATGCAGGAGCCCAACCTGCGAGCCATGGACATCATGATCGACGGCATGGGCGCCATCAAGCAGGGCACCGACGGCAAGGTCGCCTGGACCACCCAGATGCCCGGCACCCCGCCCACGCTGCTTGGTGAAGAAGAAGCCCAAGAGCAGATCGACGACGCCGATTTCTACGGGCGCGTCAAGCCCCGCGAGCAGTACACCTCCGCCACGAACGTCGGCGTCTTCACGCACAAGGACATCAAGGTCTACAAGCTCAAGCTCGTGGACAAGGCGGGCAACCACTCCGAAGCGCTCTACGAGGTCGAGTCGGGCCTGCTCCGCAAGCAGTCCTTCAAGGAAACCGCCGAGTCGCCCACCTTCACCACTGAGACGGAGTTCAACGACTACCGCCCGATCATGGACGAGGTGAAGATGCCCTTCGAGCTCGTGATCAACCTGCCGCAGTTCTCGCAGACCATTCTGTTCTCCAAGATCACGGTCGATCCCGAGTTCCCCGAGGGCACGTTCGACGCGCCCGGCGCGCTCTGAACGATCTTGCCATCCGAAGCACCCACACGCCCCGGTCCGCCGGGGCGTTTTTCTTGGCACCCGGGAACCGATCACCAGGCGAGGCGTCCAAATATCGACCCTCACCAAGGAGCCGTATCCATGCGCACGCCGATCGCCCTTCTCCCGCTCGTCCTCTTTGGCTCGCTCGCGTTGGCCCCCGATCCGGGCCTCGTACAACGCGGCGCGCCGATCTCATCCCAGCCCGCAAGCAACCTCCCAGACGGGTTCAAGGTGCTCGAGAGCTACGTCGAGGCCATCGGGGGGGAGAAGGCCTACCGCAAGCACAAATCCGAGCAGCTCACCGGCAGGATCGAGATCCCGATGCTGGGCGCCAAGGGCACCGTCGTACTCCTGCGCGAGGCCTCGACCAAAACCCGGGTCGATATCGAACTCGAGGGCCTCGGGCAGATCATCCAGGGCACCAACGGCGAGATCGCTTGGCGCTCGCAGCTTGGCATGCCCGTCGAGATCCTCAGCGCCGACGAAGCCTCGCAGATCCTCAACGAGGCCAACTACTACGCGCCCGTCGAACCACGCAAGGTCTACACCTCGGCCACGACCACCGCCAAGGTGACCTTCGAGGGCGTGGAGTGCTACCGGGTCGAACTCGTCACCAGCTGGGGCGATCATCAGGTCGGACTCTTCGAGGTCGAGTCCGGGCTCCACCGCAAGATCTCCACTCGTGAGTCGCCCGGCTCGGACACGTTCACAGCCGAGACAACCTACTCCGACTACAGAAAGGTGAAGGGCGTCAAGCGCCCCTACAAACTCGAGATCAAAGCCTCGGGGATGACCCAGATCATCGAGTTCGACTCGATCGAGCTTGGCACACGGTTCGACAGGGACACCTTCGAGCCGCCAAGCAAGTAAACCGATCTGCTACGATGGCCCGCATGCCAACCGAGCGATTCGAGATCACCACGCACTGGACCGGAAATGCTGGAACGGGCACCTCGTCGTACAGCGCGTTCGAGCGATCGCACGAATTCAGCGCCGAGGGCAAGCCCACCCTGCCCGGCTCGTCGGCCGCTGCCTACAGGGGCGATGCGAGCCGGTACAACCCGGAGGAGCTGCTGATCGCCTCAGCCAGCGCCTGTCACATGCTGTGGTACCTGCACCTGTGCGCCGAAGCGGGCGTGATCGTCGAGTCCTACACCGATCAGGCTTCGGGCGAGCTCAAAACCTATCCCAAGGGTTCAGGCGAGTTCGCATCGATCACGCTCCGCCCGCGGATCACGATCCGCAAGGGCAGCAACCCGGACATCGCCCGCAGGCTGCACGCAGAGGCCAACGCGATGTGCTTCATCGCCCGATCGCTCAAGTGCGACGTCCTGCATGAGCCCGTTGTCAGCGTCGCCGGGTAGGGTCCGCGGGGATTCCTCTGATTTCGAACATCGGCCCTCAGGTGGTAGGATCGTGCCGTGAGCGATGCGCCAGGCCATCTCAACGGCAAACTCTCCGCGGACGCGCCGCAACCCAGCGACGAGATCCTCGTCGAAGCGATCCGGAACGCCAAATCCCCCGACGACCTCCGCCAGGCGTGGCACGACCTCCTCGCTCGCTATCAGCCCCTGATGCACCGCCTCTGCCACCAGATGCTGGGAACGTCGCCCTCGATCGACGACACCTGCCACGACGCTCTGGTGAGGGTCATGAAGGGGCTGCACACGTTCGATGACCGGGCCCGGGTGTCCACGTGGATCTACCGGGTCACCATGAACACCTGCCTGTCACAGCTCCGAAAGCAGGCCCGGCGCCAGACCCTGACCCTCGATTCCGCCCCCTCAGGCGGGCCGGGAGGGGGCCAGGCGGGTTCTCGGTCAGGTTTCCAAGAATTCCTGCCCCAGTCTCGGGAACCCGTCCCGGGCAGGGGCGTCGAAAGAGAAGACCTTCGGCATCTCGTCACCGAGGCCCTTGGTCATCTGGAACCGGATCTTCGGAGCGTTCTGCTCCTCCGGGACGCCCAGGGCCTGGAATACGCCCAGATCGCCGAGCTGCTGGAGATCCGGGTTGGGACCGTCAAGAGCAGGATCTTCAGGGCCCGTCTGGCCCTGAGACAAACAGTCGAAAGCATCCGGGCACAACGGCTCGGACCGAGCGAAGCACAGGAGAAGTCCGAGAGCGATGGCTGACACGAACCGGGACATCTTCATCGCCCTGATCGACGCGGGGCTCGACGAGTCGACGATCCTCTCGTTCATCGAGGGCGCCTCGGTCGACGCGGCGGGCATCGTCGAAGCGCTGGGAACCGACGCGCACCTCGCCGAGCTCGTCTGGCAGCTCCGCGCCGATCGCCAGGCGCTGATGAACACCACGACGCCAACGGTCACCCGCGCCCAGACCGAGTCGATGGTCGGGTCTGTGCTGGATCAGGAACTCGCAGATGAGTTCGACGCCGAAGCGCTGGCGGAGATCGAGCGATCGGGGCGCGCCGGTGCGGGCATCCACAAGCCAGCGCACGCACCCGTGAAAGTCAGGCGTGCGCGGCGCATCCCCAGCCGGGCCAGGCGGATCACGTTTGCGCTGGCCAGCGCCGCGATCGTTGTTCTGGTGCTCAGCGTCGCGCTGCCCAGGATCGATCTCACGACGAGCACCAGCGCCCCCGGCAACGATCTGGCGCAGGGCCCGGAGAGCGCCGACCCGCCCGTTCTGATGAATCAGAGCACACCCACCGACGACCTCGGCGACACCTCGATAGCCTCCCAGCGACCCACGGTCGGCGGACCCACGATCCTGAGCAGGCCGATGGAGCGCCCGATCATGGTCACGTCCGCAGCCGAGGCGCTCGAGCTGGCTCGCCAGGGCAGGCTCGTACTGCGTGTCGTCGGATCACGGGCGGGCTCGACGGAGCGTCTGTCAGCGCTTCTGTCGGGCCAGGGCGAGCTCTCGCGGTTCGCAACCGTCGACGGGCTCGTGGAAGAGTCCGTAGCGCTGGCGCTCCTGGACGCGCTGCCGGAGCGGGGCATGCCGGTCCTGGCCAGCGCCGAGGAGCCGAAGATCTCTTCCCCGCTGACCGATCGCCAGCACAAGGGCACCTACATGCTCCGCGTGGAGCCGAGCGAGCGAGCCTTCTCGCTCCTGCTCGCCAAGCTCAGAAACGAGACCGGCTCAACCCTCGAACTCGTCGGCACCGTCCGCCCAGTCACGACCCCGGCCAGCGCCGCGGGCGTGACAAGCCTGGCTGGCGAGCCAGCCTCGTGGCGCTCACGCATCAGCGTGCCCGTCGTCGTCGAAGCCATCAAGTAACACTGACTCTCGTGGCGGAGGCTTCCAACCTCCGCCACCGTGTTCAGCCCGTCACAATATTGACGAGTCGCCCGGGCACGACGATCACCTTGCGCACGGTCTTGCCCGCGATCAGCTGGGCGATGCTCGCCTCGCCCAGCGCCAATTCGCGGAGCTGATCCTCGGTCGATCCCGCGGGCACGCACAGGCGCGCCCGCACCTTGCCCAGAACCTGCACCGCGATCTCGACCTCGTCGTCGACGAGCATCGACTCTTTGTAGCCGGGCCAGTCGGCGTGCGCGACCGAGCCGTCGTGCCCCAGCTTGTGCCAGAGCTCCTCGGCAAAGTGCGGCGCAAATGGCGCCAGCACGCGCACGAACCGGTCCATCTGGTCCCGCGTCACGCCCGGCTTGAGGGCCGTGTTGACGAACTCGATCATCGAGGCGATCGCCGTGTTGAACGCCAGTCGCTCGATGTCCTCTCCCGCCTTGGCGATCGTGCGGTGCAGCTGCTTCTCGACCGCCTCGTCTGTGGACTCTGCGAAGGCAAGCGCTCCGGTTTCTTCGTTGACGCACAGGCGCCACGACCGCTGGAGGAAGCGGAAGAGCCCGACGGTGTCGTCGGTGTTCCAGGGCTTGCTGGCCTCCAGCGGGCCCATGTACATCTCATAGAGGCGGAATGTGTCGGCGCCGAACTGGTCGATGATCTCGTCCGGGTTGATCACGTTGCGCAGGGACTTGGACATCTTGGCGATCGTGCGCATGACCTCGTCGCCCGTGCGCGCCTCGAAGAACCGCCCCGCTTTCTCTTCGACGCAGTCGACACCGACGAGGCTCTTGTCCGTGCGCATGAAAGCGTGACTCGTGATCATGCCCTGGTGGAAGAGCTTGCGGTAGGGTTCCTGGCTCTTGAGATAGCCGAGATCGTGCAGGATCTTGTGCCAGAATCTGGCGTACAGGAGGTGCAGCACCGCGTGCTCGGCGCCTCCGATGTACAGGTCCACGCCGCCCTCGCCCAGCCAGTAGCTGTCGGCCTGTTCACTGACAAACGATTCGGTGTTCTTCGGATCGAGATAGCGGATGTGATACCAGCACGAGCCCGCCCAGCCGGGCATCGTGTTCGTCTCGCGCACCACCGGGGTGCTCGGCGGGAGCTCGTCGACCCCGGCCGCGGCCGCGGTCGTGTGCACCCAGTCGGTCGCCTTGCCCAGCAAGGGACGCGGGTCCTCGCTCTCCTCGGGGTGATAGTCAACAAGGTCGGGCAGCACCACCGGCAGGTGGCTCTCGGCGACCGCGAAGTGGTTCCCATCCTCGTCGAACACGATCGGGAAGGGCTCGCCCCAGTAGCGCTGGCGGCTAAAGAGCCAGTCGCGCAATCGGTAGTTGGTCCGCCTGCGTCCGCGCCTGCTCGATTCGAGCCACGCGATCACCGATCCGGTTGCCTCGGCTCGCTCCTGCATGTCCATCGAGAACGCGTCCGAAGACGAATTGACGCAGTAACCCGCGCCCGCGTACGACGCGCCGGTGTGCGCGTAGTACCGTGCCTCCCGGAATATCGCCTGCAGGTCTGCGAAGTCGTCCACACCCAGATCATCGAGCGAGGATTCGTACTCGCGCCGGATCGTGCCCCGGGCGTTCTCGCCGAAATTCGGGCCCGTGTTCTGCTCACGTCGCGAGCGGATCGCCTCGAGCACCTCCGGGTAGACCTCGGGCGGCAGACTCGAGGTGGTGACCAGCCCCAGGAAGTCCGCGAGCACGACCTTCCAGCGATCGGTGGTCCGCTCCTCCTCGTTGGCGTTGGTCACGAAGTACCACATCGCCAGGATCGTGCGCGGGTAGACGACATCGCGGATCGGGAGCTTGAATTTCTGCGCAAACTCGTAGTCGCGCTTGTCGTGGGCGGGGACCGCCATGATCGCGCCGAAGCCGTAGCTCGCCAGCACGTAGTCGCTCGTCCAGACGGGGACCTTCTCGCCCGAAGCCGGGTTGACCGCGTAGAGCCCGGTGAAGCACCCGGTCTTGTCCTTGTGCTCCATCCGCTCCTTGTCGGAGCGGTTCCGGGAAGCCTCGACGTACGCCGAGAGCTCAACGACGTTCGTCCCGGGCCTTGGCGCCTGAAGCACCGCTGAGACGACGTCGTGCTCGGGCGCCACGACCATGTAGGTCGCGCCGAAAACGGTGTCCGGGCGCGTCGTAAAGACCCGAAGCGCCGGCGGGAACTCGGTGTCCGTGTCCGGGTTATCCAGGTCCAGGTCCAGCTCGAAATCGATCTCGGCGCCCTCGCTGCGCCCGATCCACTCGCGCTGCTGCGTCTTGGTGCTCTCGGGCCAGTCGAGCTCGTCCAGCCCGGTCAGCAAGCGGTCGGCCAGCGCCGTGATGCGGAAGAGCCACTGCTTCATGGGCTTGCGCAGCACCGGGTGCCCGCCGCGCTCCGAGCGCCCGTCGATGACCTCTTCGTTGGCCAGCACCGTGCCCAGGGCCGGGCACCAGTTGACGGTCTGCTCGCCCACGTAGGCCAGGCGGTGGTTGTCGATGAACGCCCGACGTTCGAGCCTGTCCAGCTCGTGCCAGTGGCGCACGCCGACGGCCTCGCCGCCCAGCGCCTCGATCGCCTTGGCGGGCTCGGTGATCCGCTCGAGCTCCCCCTCGATCGAGACCCGCCCGACCCCCGACTCCATCAGCTCGATCAGCTCGTCGATCGGTCGGCATCGCCCCGCCTCAGCGTCGTACCATGCGTTGTAGATCTTGACGAAGATCCACTGCGTCCAGCGGTAGTAGTCCTCGTCGATGGTCGCAAACTCGCGCTCCCAGTCATAGCTGAACCCGAATCGCTTGAGCTGACGCCTGAACGTCTCGATGGTTTTGCGTGTAAAGCCCGCCGGGTGCTCGCCCGTGTTGATCGCGTGCTGCTCAGCCGGGAGCCCGAAGGCGTCAAAGCCCATCGGGTGCAGGACGTTGAAGCCCCGCATCCTCTTATATCGGCTGATGATGTCGGTCGCGGTGTACCCCTCGGGGTGCCCCACGTGCAGGCCCGCGCCGGAGGGATAGGGGAACATGTCCAGCGCATAGAACTTGGGTTTCGAGGCGTCGAAGCCCGCCTCACCCGGGTTGGGCACGCGGTAGGTGCCCTTCTGCTCCCAATCGCCCTGCCACTTGCGCTCAAGGTGCCCCGCGAGCTGCGCGGTGTAGCGAAACACGGGAGAGTCGTTCTTCGGATTGGTCGTGTGATCGGCCATAGTGGGTGAGTCTAGGGTCTCACGATTGGATTCAGGGACACCGGCTCAACCCTTGCGGGTATCTGGACCGATGGCCACTACACCCCAAAGGACGCCCCAACCGCCCACCATGCCCACACATGCCCTCATTCTTTGCCGCGGCACACGCACCGCAAGCCCCACGGGCCACCAGGTTCAGGGCTTTCTCATGTACGCGGACGATCTGAAGCAGAAGCTGGGCCTGACCACCGAGCTGCGCGACGTCGAGACGCTGGCGGACATCCGGGCCGGGCTCGAGGACGCTTGCAAACCTGGGTCGGGGGTGGAGGCGGTGCTGGTCATGCCCCACTGGTCGGACACCGCCGAGGATCTGTCGGAGCTCTTTGCCGAATTCGCCTCGCAAGAGCCGCGCCCAAGGCTGGTCATGCTCGACTACTACGCACCGACCAGCTCGCCCCACTTTGCGGCTCTCCCCTTCGTCGACCTCTACATCAAGCGCCAGACACTGCGCGACCCGGATCAATACCAGCGCCGGTACGCGGGCGGGTTCGTGTACGCTGACTTCGTGCAGGGGGCGCTCGGGTTCGACCTGGGCGACTGGCAATTCGGGAGCATCCCCGATCCGGCGCACATCGACAAGCTCGTCAGCGGCTGGAACCTGGGCGTCTGCTTCCGCAACCGAATGCTGCTCAGGCTCACCGATCGTCTGACGATGCCCTGGCGTCTGCGCCCGATCGCCATCAACCGGCGCGTCGGGGCGATCAACCGCGCGGGCAAGCAGGAGTGGTACCAGTTCAGCCGGGGTAAGCTCCTCGACGAGATCGAGGCGCTCGAGAAGAAGTTCCGCATGACGGGCACCGGGCGCGCCAGCGCCAAGCGGTACTTTGCCGAGCTCGGGTTCAGCAAACTCACACTCAGCCCCTTTGGCTGGGGCGAGGTCTGCTTCCGCGACTATGAAGCGATCGCCTGCGGCTCGCTGCTCATCAAGCCCGACATGGGGCACCTCGAAACGAGCCCCGACATCTACATCCCGGGCGAGACGTACGTGCCCATCCCGTGGGATTTCCAGGGCGCCAGCGAGGTGTGCGAACGCTACCTGCGCGATCCGAAGGCGTCCAACCGCATCATCCGCAACGCGCGGGCGGTGCTCAGGGATTACTTCAACAAGGATGGCTTCGTGCGGGATATCGAGCGGACACTCGGAGAGATCATCGAGCTGGGCTGATCGCTCAGACCTCAACCTTCTCGCGCGACTTCTCTTCGAACAGCTTCTTCGCCTCGCCCGCGACGTAGAAGCTCCCGGTGATGCAGACCAGGTCGTCCTTGCTCACGGCCCTCGCCGCGGTGTTGATCGCGGTGCGCACGTCCGGCTCGACCTGGGACATCTTGCCCGTCAGCTCGGTGTACCGGTTTCGCAGCGTCTCCGGGTCCGCGGCTCTGGGATTCCCGGCGGCTTTGGTGAAGACGATCTTGTCCGCCCCGCGCGAGATCTCCTCGAGCAGGCCGTCGATGTCCTTGTCGATCGCGCAGCCGAAGACAACGACCATCGAGTCGTACTTGGTGTGCGCCCCGATCGAGCGCACAAGCGCTGCGACCGACTCGGGCGTGTGCGCCCCGTCGATGATGATCCGCGGCTCTTGCCAGACCATCTCGGCGCGCCCGTACCGGCGCGTCTGCGCCAGCCCCTCAGCGACGCGCACCTCCGGGGTGTCAAAGCCGAGCAGCTTGAGGCGATCCAACGCCGCCAGCGCCAGGCCGCAGTTGAACGCCTGATGGTCGCCGTCGAGGGGGACCGCCAGGTGCTCGTACTCGCCCCGCTCGGTCATCAGCCCCACCCGCATGTGCGGGCCCAGCTTGGCGTCCGCCTCGAACCGCTGATTGAACTCGATGTCGCGCCCCAGCACCGCAAAGGGCGCCCCCACACTCTCCGCGACAGCCCGCATCGCCTCGATCGCTTCGTCCGACTGGGGCACCGTCAGCGCGGGCACGCCGGGCTTGAAGATGCCCGCCTTCTCGCGCGCGATCAGGCCCAGCGTGTCGCCCAGGATGTGCGTGTGCTCGAGCTGGATCTGCGCCACGCAGGTCACCGCGGGTGTGACGATGTTTGTCGCGTCCAGACGACCGCCCAGCCCGACCTCCAGCACCGCAAGGTCCACCGCCTGCTCAGCGAAGTAGCGCAGCGCCATCGCCGTCAGCACCTCGAAGTAGCTGACCGAGCCGAACTCGCGCTCGATCGTGCCTGCGGCGCCGATCACCGCGTTGAAGTGCTTGACGAATTCATTCTCCGAGATCGGCTCGTTCCCGATGCGGATGCGCTCGCGAACATCGACGAGGTGGGGCGAGGTGTAGACACCCACGCCGTACCCACAGCCCGTCAGGCTCGCCGCGAACATCTCGACCACCGAGCCCTTGCCTTTGCTGCCCGCGACGTGCACGAAGACCACGCCCGATTCGGGGTTCTCAAGAGCCGCAGCGAGCGCCCGCATCCGGTCGAGCTTGAAGTGCGCCTCAGCGACGGCCTTCTCGGGGCGCTGCTTCTCCATGTTGGGGAGCGTCTCGAGGTTCCGTAGCGCTTGCGCATAGCTGCGCGTGGGCTTGATCTCGGCGATGCGTTCAGCGCCGGAAGCTTTCTTGCTCTTGTTCGGGTGTGTGTCGCGCTGGGCGGGCATCGGCGTTCACTCTACACCTGAAAGGCAGATGTTCCAACGTTCAAATGCGAAGTGGACGAATTCCAACACCGGGTAACCCACACTGTGTGACACCAATCAACAGCAAACCGACAGGATGTCCACGTTTATGCATGCATAATGGGATGCACACTCACCTAGCCGGGGCGGTTCTGACTCAGATTTGATGTGCCTGAGACATCAACCGCTTCATCTCCGCGACCGCGGCGCGCATGCCCATATAGATGGCTCGGCTGACGATCGCGTGCCCGATATGCAGCTCTTCGATGCCGGGCAGAGCCGCGATGGGCTGAACGTTGTGGTAGTTGAGCGCATGCCCCGCGTTGAAACGCATGCCCGAACCCAGGATCCGCTCGCCCGCGGAGGCGACCTTGCCAAGCTCACCCGCGAGCGATTTTTTGCGGAAGTCGCCGCCCTCGCTCGAAAAGGCGTGAGCATAAGGCCCGGTGTGCACCTCGCAGACATCGAAGCCCGCAAGCTTGCACGCGTCGATCTGGCGGTCGTCGGCATCGATGAACGCGCTGACCAGAAGGCCCGCATCGTGCAGGCGCACAACGACCTCGCGCATGGTTGCTGCCTGACCCACGACATCCAGCCCGCCCTCGGTCGTGACTTCCTGACGCCCCTCGGGCACCAGCATGACGGTGTGCGGCCTGAGCCGCTCTGCGAGCGCGACCATCTCGGGGGTGGCTGCCATCTCCAGGTTGAGCTTGACCTTGACGAGCTTGCGCAGAAGCTCGACGTCCCGGTCCTGGATGTGGCGCCGGTCCTCGCGCAGGTGGACGGTGATGCCGTCGGCCCCGCCCAGTTCGGCCTCGTGGGCCGCGCGGACCGGATCGGGCTCGCCCGTGTGCGGGTCCATGCCCCGGTAGCGCGCCTGGCGCACCGTCGCAACGTGGTCGATGTTCACTCCGAGCTGGATCATGGGCAATCCTAGTGAGCCGGGATGGTCTTCGGTGCCACTACCGATCTCTGATCGGTAGTGAGATTCCGTTTACATAACACAAGAGCACTACCCATCGGAGATGGGTAGTGGCACCAGTATTACGGGTACTCAGCCTCGCACTCGGGCTCCTCGCCGGACAGGACCCGCCAGACGTCGCGGACAACCCAGCTCATGGCCTCGCTGGCGGGCTTGGTCGCGCCGCCGATATGGGGCGTCAGGTGCACGTTGGCGATATCCAGGAGTGGGTAGGTCGCGTCGAAGGGCTCGGGCTGGTGGACGTCCAGGAGCGCGCTGGCCCCGCGGTGCTCGATCATGAACGCAGCACAGGCAAAGGGATCGACCACGAAACCCCGGGAGAGGTTCAGGAAGACGACTTCGGGCTTCATGCGCGCAAACTCCGCCTCACCGATCAGCTTCTTGTTGCCGGGCGAGCCGTCGACGTGGACGCTGAGCGCATCGCTCGTCGCGAGCAGCTCGTCCTTGGAGACAGGGGTCGCACCGAATCGATCGTCCTCCGGGATCTCGCGCAGATCGTGGTAGATCGTGCGTACGCCCAGTGCCCGCGCCACCTCAGCGACGCGCGAGCCGATGCGTCCCAGGCCCAAGATCCCCAGCGTCATGCCCGCCAGCTCGCGCGGGGCGGTCAGCTCCTGCCTCGCCTGTTTCCACGCGCGCAGGTCGATGATCGGCTTGTGCAGGAAGACGCGCGGGCGCACGACATCGAGCAGCAGCGCGAACACCAGCTCCACGACCGCCTGCGTGTTGGCGCCGGGGGTGTAGACCACCCTGACGCCCCGGGCCTTGCACGCGCCGAGATCGATCGTGTCGAGCCCCACGCCCGCGCGAGCGACGACGCGGAGCTTGCTCGCTGCGTCGAGCAGGTCTTCGGTCACGGGCGTGTAGGAGCGGACGACCAGGCCCTCTGCGGTCGCCAGCAGGGCGCGGAATCTGGGCTCATCTTTGGAACAGCGGACGAGGTCGCAGCGCTCGGCGAGCCAGGCGCAGGGCGCTTCGTCCAGGTTCTCCGCCTGGATGACCAGCGGGCCCTTGGTCACGGTGCTCGGTCGCTGCCGTCGGGCGGGGTATCCGAGCCGTCGTCGCCGCTGCCCGCGTCGGCGGGCTCGAGGACCGCGCTCATGGAGCCGGCGCTCTCGGACATCATGGGGTCGGGTCCGAAGCCGTGGATCTGCTCGACCTTGAGCTCCGCGAGCTCCTTGTGGGTCGTCAGGCAGACGGCCCGTCCCTGCGAATCCACGGTCTGAGCGATCGCAAACGCACGCGCGAGATTGACGCCAAAGAGGGAGCTGACCATCCGCATGACGTACTCGTACGTGTGGTGGTCGTCGTCCAGGAGGACCACGTTCCAGGGCTTGAGCAGGCCCTCGTCCTCGTCGGTGTCGGGGCGGACGCTCGGGCGGACCCGGGTCACGGTGGCTGCTGGGGCCTCGAAGGAATCTCCCTCCCAGGGCGTGTCAAACTGGGCGGGATCCGCCGGGTTGTCGTCTGCAAACTGGCTCATCGTGGGCATTGTACACGACCCGGCGGGGGATTTTGAGGAAAGTTCCGGGTCCGGGCCGATAGGTGAAGCGACCGACAGATTTGTCATTAGCCGTCGACGAACGGTCGGCGAGGACCAGGAGCAGATCGATGAACAAGGGTGAACTGATCGAAGCCGTAGCGAGCCAGCTCGAGGGCTCCAAGGTCGAGGCCACCAAGGCCGTCGAAGCGGTGATCGCCTCGATCACGCGCGGGATCCAGCACGACCAGAAGGTCGCGATCTCGGGCTTTGGCACCTTCGTCCGCAAGCAGCGGGCTGAGCGCCGGGGTGTGAACCCCGCGACGAAGCAGCCCATGACCATCGCCGCCTCGACGACCTGCGCGTTCAAGCCGGCGCAGGCGCTCAAGGAAGCGATCTAACCGCACACAGCGCCCGCCCATCTGGACCGGACCTCTCAGTCGGGGCCGGGTGGGAGCGGGCCTTATGGACATTTCGGCGGGCCGAGTCGCGCCACCACCCACACCTCGCGACCGCCCGCCAGCCGAAGCAGCCCCGATCCGAGCAGCGTTGATCGGGGCTGTTTGTTTTTCAGACATCCATCCCGAGATCGGGTGCCACGGGTTGTCTTGCAACCCGTGTCTACTTGACGCGATCGCGAGCACGGCTTGCCGAGGACGGACAAGCCGTGGCACCCGGAAATCGCTCTCAACCGAACGCCGCGTCCGCCAGCTCGATCGCCTGCGCCAGCGCGCCGGCCTTGGCGATCGTCTCGCGGTACTCGGCTTCGGGCACCGAATCCAGCACGACGCCCGCCGCGGCCTGCACGTGGTAGAGCCACTCGTGCATTGGCGCATCGGCATCCCAGCCCTTGGTCGGGACGACGATGGTGCGCAGGGCGAGCGCGATGTCCATCTGCCCGTCGAGGCCCACGTAGCCAAGGCCCCCGCCGTAGGGCCCGCGTTTGACGGGCTCGAGCTCGTCGATGATCTGCATGGCGCGGACCTTGGGCGCGCCGCTGACGGTGCCCACGGGCAGGGCGGCGTGCAGGGCGTCCCAGGCGTCGAGCCCGGTGCGGAGCGTGCCCGTCACGGTCGAGCTGATGTGCATGACGTGAGAGTAGCGCTCGACCTCCATGACCGGGTCGCAGACGATCGAGCCGGGCCTTGCGACGTGCCCCACGTCGTTGCGCGCCAGGTCCACGAGCATCGCGTGCTCGGCGCATTCCTTCTTGTCGGCCAGGAGTTCCTGCTCGAGCGCTCGGTCCTGCGCTTCGTCCTTGCCCCGACGGCGCGTGCCCGCCAGCGGGCGGTTGGTCACGGTCAGCTCGCCCGAATCGGACTTGCGGACGCGACAGAGGATCTCGGGGCTGGCTGCGACGAGGATGCACCCGGGCGACTGCATGTAGACCATGTACGGGCTTGGGTTGACCGCCCGGAGCGCGCGGTAGACATCGAACGGGTCCGCCGACGATTTCCGCTCGAAGCGCTGGCCCAGCACGACCTGGAAGATGTCGCCCGCGCGGATGTACTCCTGCGCCCGTCGCACCGAAGCCTCGAACGCGTGCTGCGTCGTGTTGCTCTCGAGCACGGGAAGACGGCGCTCGCGCTCGACGTGCCCAGCGGGCAGGGGCTTGGAGTGCGTCTGGATCTGCTGGCTGATTTCCTCGATCTGGGCCAGCGTGCGGGCGTAGACCCTGCCCGGATCGTCTCCCGGTTCCAAGATCGCGACGCCCACGACGTGGACCAGCTTCTCGACGTGGTCGAAGACGACGACCGATTCGTGCAGGGCCATGTGCAGGTCGGGCAGGTTCCGGTCGTCGCGCGGGGGCGAGCTGAGTTTCTCGGGCTCCGCGTAGCGGACGGTGTCGTACGCCGCGTACCCGACCCAGCCCCCGAGGAAGCAGCCAGGCAGCCCCGCGCTGGCGCGATCGGAGGCAGGCTCGATGAACCGGATCCTGGCGGAGAGATCGCGAGGCACGTGCAGCGGGTTCGCGTGCGTGCTGGTCTTTGCCTGACCCTGACGATCGATGACGCTCACCTCGTGCCCGGTCGCTACGACCTGGAGCGTGGGGTGCGCCGAGAGGATCGAGTGTCGTCCCTGTCGCTGCCCGCCCTCGACCGATTCGAGGAGGAACGACGGGGCGGTGCGCTCGTCGGCGGAGACGAGGCGTCGGTACGCCAGCACGGGCGTGAGCTGGTCCTCCAGCAGGCGGATGCCCACGGGGATCGCGAGCGTCTTGTCCGGAGTTTCACCCCGGGATTGGGCGGCGAGGGACACGAATTGGTCACGCTTGAGGCTTGGCACGCAGCGATCGTAGCGGCAAGCCGTACCCTGTTGGTATGACGACGCGTTTGATCCCGGTTCTGGCGCTTGTTTCCCTGCTGATCGCGCCCGCGGCGCCCGCTCAGAACGAGGGCGGGGACGAGGGGCCCCGTCGGATCGATCTGCGCCAGGCGCCGCCCAGCTTTCGCCTAGGGGTGCGGGTGCTGACGCACCGGCACGCACGCCAGGCCTCGCCCGTGCTCGTGATCGCAGACTCGCCCGAGGCGTACGTCGAAGCGATCGCCCGCTGGACAGACCAGACGATCTTCCCGGTGCTGATCGACGACGGCTCGTGGCGCGCTGCCGAGGACATCGGGAGGTTCGCGCGGGCGTTCAAGCCCGAGAAGATCGTGCGGGTGAGCTCGACCGAAACGCTCCCCGATGATCGCGCTGCGCGTCAGGAGAAGCTCGAGCGCGTGCTTGCGGGGATCTGGGGGCTGGGCAAGCCCGAGGTCGCAGCCGACGAGGTGATGACGGAGCTGGTCAGCCACCTGCAGTTCGCGGTGCACCTGCCCCCGGGGGTCGTGGTCGCGGACACGGGCGACCCCGCGTGGACCGGCGCGCTGGCGCTGGCAGCCGGGCACGCCCAGCCGATCATGTGGTACGACCGAAGCGCAATCACAGACGGCGTCGATGGAGCGCTCACCCAGAGCAGCGCCAAGGAACTCGGCGACGCGATCGAGCTGCGTCTCGAAGAACTGGGCATGCCCTGGCAGGGGCTTGGCGACGCGATCGATGCGATCACGGTCTGCATGAACATCCCGGTCAAGTGCAAGCTCAACGTGGGCGAGAACGAGAGCGAGCGGTTTGCGCTGACGGACGTGCTCGGGCAGCACCGGGCGTTCGGCTCGCCGCGCGGCCAGGCGCTGCAGCGCTGGGCGTGGGCGGGGCAGCTGTTCGGCGGCGAATCGACCTCCACCTACCGGGCGATGTGCTCGCTCTTTCTCCAGCCCAGGCAGGCCTGGGTCTTCGACGGGTACCCGACCAACGAGCCCTGGTCCGCGTACGACGGCGGGCTCACGGTTGAGAACCTCGCCAAGTCGAACCTGCCCGGGACACTCATCGACGCGCCCCGCAACGGCCTCACGTCGTGGCAGGCATCCACGACCAAGGCGCTCGACGCGGACGTCGTGTTCGTCAACACCAAGGGAATGGCCGAGTACTTCGATCTGGAGCCGGGGCGCGCGTACGCGAGCGACGTGCCCATCCTGGATCGCCCGGCAGCGGTCAGCTACGTGCACTCATGGTCAGCAACACGCCCGAGCGATGCGAACACGATCGCCGGCGGGTGGCTCGACGCGGGGGCATTCATGTACATCGGCTCGGTGCACGAGCCTTTCCTGCAGGCGTTCATCCCGACGCCGATCTTTGCGCTCCGCCTGATGGGCGGGCTGCCCTGGGGCGTTGCGTGCAGACCCGATGGCGCCAGCCCGATCTGGAAAATAGCGGTGCTGGGCGATCCGCTGCTCGCCATCGGCGCCGAGCGCCCGCGCACGTCTGCCCTTGAGATCGGGGGCGGGACCGAGCTCGCCGGCGAGATCGCGAGCGCGATCCGAGCCGAGGACTTTGCGAGCGTGGCTCGCGCGCAGGTGATGCTGGGGCGAGACGCAGACGCGGTGCGACTGGCGCTTGCGATCCGGCGCGACAAGCCAGAGGCGTTCGACGCGCAGCTGGCAGAGCTCGTCGCGATGCCGGCGTTTCGCCAGTACAACAAGGACCTGCTGGTCGAGTGCGTGCTGCTGATCGAGCCGGCGCGGCTGGCGGAGACCCGCATCGGCCCGGCGCTCTGGCACATCGTCGAAGCCGAGCTGCGCACCGGCGCCGACGTCAAGCTCGCTTCAGCGCTCGAGCGTTCGCTGGGCGGGCCATCGATCGTGCGCGACGCGATCCGCCTTGCCGGGGCAGTGGAGATCAGCCAGAGCGTCAACATCCGGAACGTGATGCTCGACCGGATCGCCGACAGCGTGCAGGACGCGAGCAAGGCGCGTGAGATCCGCAAGGCCAGGCGTTAGCGGAACCTCTGGGCGCGGATGCTCCCGTCGGGCAGCAGGTACACGCTCGACATGCCGTGTCGTGCGGTGACGAGCCACGTGCGTCCTGTGCGCACCGCGTCCCATCGCGGGTCGTCGAGACGCCTTGGCCCCGTGGACTGGAGGACGACGGCGGGGTTGACGTGCGCCACAAAGCCGTACGACGCGTCGTGGGCGCTCCCGTGGTGGGGCAGCTCGATCACGCCCGCGTTGAGGCTTACGCCCGATTCCATGAGCATGGCCATGGCTTCGCGCTGAGCGTCGCCCGTCAGGAGGACGCGCGCCGCATCGCCCGGGGGCTCGAGCATCGCCATGAGCGAGGCGTCGTTCTCTGCTCTTGGCACGAATCCCGCGGGCGGGTGGAGGATCCGGAGCGTCGCGTCCCCCACTCGGAACACGTCACCGGCGACCGCGACCCGGTGTTCGATCCCACGCCTTGCAAGCTCGGCCAGCACGAACGCTGGCGCACTCTCCGGGTCGTTGGTTGCGAGGCGCCCGAAGCTCTCGCCCGTGATCACTTGGCGCACGCCGAGCGGGCCGAGCACGTCCAGCACGCCCATGTAGTGGTCGATGTTGGCGTGCGTGATGAAGACCGTCTCGACCCGGGGCAGCGCCATGGCCTGGGTTGCGTCCGGGATGAGCTTGCGACCGACGTCCTGTCTCCATGAGCCGCAGTCCCAGAGCGCCGCCTGCCCTACTGAGCGCACCACAAGCGCCGAGGCATCGCCCACCGCGAGCATGTGCACGCTTGTGTTGCGGTTCCATTGGCGTCGATCGAGGGCGACCTCGGCGCTCAGCCACGCCGCGAGCGCCAGGACGATGACCCCCCACCGCCAGTCGCGGAGGCGGGCGCGTCGCCAGATCCAGATGACCCCGGCTGTGGCGCAGACGGTCCAGGCCAGGCTCGCGCCCGAGAGGTGCAGCGTGGCCATCGGCACGCTCTCGAACCAGAGAGCCGTGCGCGCAGCCGCCCCGGCGAAGAATCGCAGCATCACCGCGCCCGCGGGCGCCAGCGCCGGGACCAGCGAGCCCAGTACGAGCACCAGAAACCCGAGCCACATCGAGGCGATGATCAGGGGCACGGTCACGATCGTCGCCAGCACCGCCAGCGGGCTGACGATGCCGGTGTGGAAGATGACCGCGGGCATCGCAAGCGACCAGCACGCCGCGGCCGTGCGGATCGGTCTCAAGGCCACGAACCGGATTCGCTGGGCCGTCGTCGCCTCTCCCAAGATCGGCAGCGCGTCGCGTCGCGGCTCGGACAGGAGCATGAGCCACCACGTGATCCCGAAACTCAGCTGGAACCCGATCGACAGGAGATCGCTCGGGCGCAGCGCCAGCCACACGATCCCGATCCAGCACACGACCGAGATCCGGTCGTGCCGACGCCCGAGCGCATCGCCCAGCAGCATCGCGAGCACAAGGACCGAGGCGCGGAAGATCGGCGCCCGCATCGGGACCAGCATCACGTACAACCCGAGCGCCAGGCAGACGACCGCGGGCTCCACCCAGCCCCGATCGCCCGTCAGCCTGATCGCAAGGAGCGCCAGAGCCGCCGCGACGGCGACGTGGAACCCGCTGACCGACAGCAGGTGCAGCAGCCCGACGCGCCGGAACGCGCCCGCGATATCGCGCTCGCCGTGGTCGTATTCGCCCATGATCAGCGCCCGCACCACCGGCCCCGCGTATGGGTCGTCCTGCGTGGCTCGCTCGATGATCCCGGCGGACGCGGACTGCGCAGCCGCGCGCAGGGCGAGCGCCTGCGCCTGCGCACGATCCCAGGGGGTTGTCGCGTCGATCGCGCGGATGAGGTCGGGCGAGGTCGAGAGGAATCCGACTCTGCCGAGGTCCCGTTTCTGCAGACGGAAATCGAGATCACCCGGGTTGGCGGGCGGCTCGTTGAGCTCTGCGGCCCCCGTGATCCGCAGACTCCGGCCGGCGCGGATGTCCGGGGGGGAGCCTTCAAAGGAAACGCTGACGAGGAGCACGCCGCTGGCAGGTCGCCAGGTGTCTCCGGATTTGACCCGCCGGGTGTCGAGGCGAAAGGCGAGTAACTCGCCTCGGCGCATGTGGGTCGGCACGAAATCCGAGAGCGCGCCCCGCGCCTGCTTGCGGACCTCGGGGCGATTCGTCACGATCCCCTCGACCTCGATGAGCATGCTCGGCTGGTCGTAGACGGGCAGCTCTCGCGCCAGCGAATCGCTCGGCCACGGGCCAAGGTGCTTGGCCGAGATGCCCGCGCCGAGCATGGCAAGGGCTACGGTCAGCGCCCCCGAGGAGGCGCGGCTGCCGAGGATCTGGGCGATGCCCGCTGCGACGCACGCCAACCCGAACCACACCCCTGGCAGCACGTCGGGCAGTTGCATCGCGGCGCCGATCCCGCCTGCGAACGCGAAGAACGCGGTCAGCGATCGCCCGCGGGCGCTCAGCTGGGTTGGCGACGGGTTGACGCAGCGACCGAGCACGGAGCAGCAGCCTCGCTGATCGCACTCATTTCGTCAAGTTTCGAATGAAAAAAAACCGGCCCCGAGTCGGGACCGGTGACACAAGTTTGTGTTGGGTCCGATCAGTTGCCGGCGGAGGTGACGATGTCGTCGAAGCCCTCGACGATGTCGATCGAGCCCTTGGTCCCGTCTTTGCGGTCGTACTGGCCCGCGTTGATGTTCGCGTTGGGCGTGAGGTTTCGCCCAAAGACGAATTGCCCCGCGAGCCTGCCATAGCCGCTGTCCTTCTTGGCCAGGAACACCCGGTCGGAGCCCGCGGACTGGAAGACCACCTCGCCCCGCCCGACGCGCGGCAGGATCGATCGGTAGTTCGCGTCGGACTTGACGGAAGAGTTCGGGCTGCCCAGCAGGGCGGTCATGTGCTCGACGCGCTCGGTATCGGGCACGTTCAGGCCCAGGAGGCTGTCGGTCGCCTGATCGACCTGGCGCTTGCCGAGCACCGTGGCGCTGAGCGCGCCGCTGTTCTGGGCCCAGTAGAACCGCGCGGGCGGGAGGCTCGAGGTTTGCAGCGCGCTGATCTGCGCGAAGCTGTTGATATCGGATTGGTCGTTCATGATCGAGCCGGTGTCGCTCTCGGCCCAGGCCAGGATGGGCATGCCCCAGGCGTCGATGACGTCGGGCAGCTTCATGTGATCGGGGATCGCCTCGATGCCCTCGACGGGCTTGTAGTCGCTCGCGTCCGGGGTGTAGTAGCCCTTGGAGTTGGAGCCGATGTTGATCAGCGAGGGGTCGACGTCGATCTCAAGGGCGCGTGTGGGCCCGACCTTGAGCGCGTTCGGGTTGGAAGCCCCGGATTCGATGGGCCCGCCGACGAGATCGAGCATGATGTTCTGCATCTGCGAGAACCCGCGGTCGATGTTGCCGCCGTTGCCCATTTCCTCGGCCGAGAAGTAGCCCGGGGCTCTCTGGTTGTCGGCCTGGAACCCGGAGATCGCCTGGACGAGGCTGTTGACGGTCGCCTCGGTCGCCGCCTTTCGGGCCAGATCGCGGGCACCCGAGAGCGCGGGCACGGTGATGGCGATCACGACCGCGATGATCGTGATGACCACGAGCAGCTCGATCAGGCTGAAAGCACGCTTGGCAGATCGGCTCATGACGGACTGCGTTGCCACCGGGGGGGTCATGTTGAGACTCCTGAGACTCGCAAGAGGCGGGTTTGGTTCCGGATCGACCCGAGCGCACGGGCCACCCACTCTGGACACTCTATTCGCGGGCGGGCTGCCCGGTGTTGCGGGCAATCCCCGAGACGGCGCTCGGGCAGGGTTGGCCCGCCCAGTATACCTGAATTCCCGTAGAATCCCCCGTAGATGGCCCTGATGGGCTGGAAATGGGGATCTGTCGATGACCACTGCGGGCAATATCACGGTTCTGACGCCCAGCGAGTCGGCCTACCAGGCCGCCGCGGAGGCGCTCGGGCTGGGGCATCTGGTCATCCTGCCCACCGAGACCGTCTACGGCGTGTTCGCCGACAGCGCCAACACGCGGGCGATGGCCAGCCTCGAGAAACTCGTGGGCGACAATTCCGCGCACGTGGCTGGCTGGCACGCCCCCAGCGTCGAGGCGGTCCTGGAACGCGCCAAAACGCACCACCGCCTGCACCAGCGGCTGGTCGAGCGTCTCCTGCCCGGACCGGCAGCGATCGTGTTCGAGTCGGGCGATTCGGTCCGTGTGCCTGACAACGCCGCGGCTCTTGCGGTCCTGCAGACCGCGCACGACGCGGGGCACACCCGGATCCTGGGCGTCGGGCTTATTGGCGAGGATTTCGGCACGGGCGAGCACGTGCGCGCGATGCTCGACGACGACACGATCCGCGCCCGGTTCGAAGAGGCCGACGTGCGCGTCGTGCTCGACACCGGCGCCACGGTGATGGCCAAGCCCTCGACCGTAATCAAGCTGACACCCGATGGCGGGTACGAGATCTCGCGCCAGGGCCCGATCGGCGAGCACTACATCCGCGATCGGCTCCGGCGCAGGGTGCTGTTCGTCTGCACGGGCAACACCTGCCGAAGCCCGATGGCCGAGGTCATCGCGGCCCAGGTCCTGCTCGAATCGGGCGAGCCCGAGGACCTGATCGAGGTCCGCTCGGCTGGCATCACCGCGGGCGATGGCATGCCCATGACCGAGGAGGCGCGTCAGGCGCTGGAGAAGCTGGGCTACAGCCCGGGCAACCATCGCTCCAGGCAGGTGTCACAGTCGGACATGAACAAGGCCGACGAGGTCTACGCCCTGACGATGTCGCACCTGACCTCGCTGCGCCGCCTCTTCCCGGGCGCGGCTTGGAAAATCCAGACCCTCGACCCGACCGGGGGCGATGTGGAGGATCCCATCGGCGGCTCGCCCGATGAGTACGATCAGACCTGCCGGGCGATCAAGGATTTCGTCCGCGCCAGGCTTGCTCAGCCGAGCCAGCAGGGAGACCGGGCATGAATATCTCAATCGGAGCCGACCACCGCGGATCGGACGTCACGCTCAGGCTGGCTCAGTTTCTCGGCGATCAGGGGCACATCGTGTCCCGTTTCGGCTCGACCGACGGGGAGCCCTGCGACTATCCCGAGGCCGCGTTCCAGGTCTCCAGCGAGGTCGCCGCGGGGCGCAGCGACCGGGGCATCCTGATCTGTGGCACAGGGATCGGCATGTCCATCGCGGCCAACAAGGTCCCCGGGATCCGGGCTGCGGTGGTGCACGACGAGCTGACCGCGCATCTGGCAAGGGGACACAACGACGCCAACGTGCTCTGCCTCTCTGCGGACCTTCTGGGCGAGCGGGCGATGGAGAAGATCGTCGAAGTCTTCCTCAAGGATGATTTCGAGGGCGGGCGCCACGCGCGTCGTCTGGCCAAGATCAAGGCCATTGAGGTCGGCGCCGAGCCTTCCAGCGTCACCGAGTAGAGTCGCCCTTTGCGGGCGACTGGTACACCAGCGTCGCCCCGGGCGTGCCCACGATCATGGCGCCGTCGAGCAGCACGAGCGCTTCGGGTTCGTGCAGCAGGTGCAGGTCCGCGTGCCCTCTGATCGCGCCCGTCGCCGCGTCGAGCGTCCAGAGGCGGTACACATCGCCCTGCTCGGAGTGCGGGCGCCCCTCGGTCTGCAGCATCGCAAAGACCCCCTCGCCCGGAACAGGCGGGAGCACGTAGGTCAGCCCCGAGGTTGCATCGCCTCCAACGAGCGCGCCGCTCCGGTCGAAGACGATCAGGCCGTGGTCTGTGGAGAACGCGACCCTACCCGCGGCCCCTTCGCGCACGTGCACGAGCGCCGAGCTGCCGATGCGTCCAAGGTCCTCCAGCGGCGCATCGCGGAGCGCGCCGGAATCGATATCGATCTGCCAGACCTGCCTGTCGGGCCCGAGCACCGCGACGCGCCCGTGCAGGAGCCAGGCGTCGCCGCTGAGTCGCACCGCGGGGTCGTCGACGAGCCATCGCACGCTGCGCGCTCTGGGGTCGGTCGCGATGACGCCCCGGTCGAGCCCGACGAAGACCTGCCCGGACTTATCCACGCGCACCCAGCGGAGCAGGCTCATCAGCTCGTCGTTGACCTCGAGCGCCTTGAGCGTGCGGACGTCGTACGTCGCGAGCAGAGGCACCACGCCCGGCTGTTCGCCGGCCTTGACATCCGCCGGGCGTTCGCCCACGAGCGCGAGCACGCCGCCCGACATCGCGGCCTCGTAGACCACCGGCACATCGAGCGTCGGGGTCCACTTCGTTTCACCCGTGGCCAAATCGAAGATCGCGGCTCTGCCGGTGCGTTCGATGAGCCCGACGTGATGGTCGCTCATGACGACCAGGAGGTCGCTGAGCCTGCTCGGGCCGTCGAGCGGCGTTTCGACCATCCCCGTGCGCCGGCGCGCCGGCTCCTCGCCGAAGAGCTCGCTGAACGCGGGCGTGCGCCAGCGCGTGCGCCCCGTGACCGTGTCGACGAGCTCGAGCTGCGCGGTTTCGCCCCGCCCCCAGAGGAGCATCGCCCAGGCGGGCTCGAGGCGCACCAGCGCCGGCTCCTCCCCCGCGGGCGAGGGACGCGACCAGATCGGGCGGAGCTCGCCCGGGGCCTCGTCGAGCACCTCGGCGCTGTCGAAGGCGAGCTCGTCCGTCGGCTCGCTGTTCATCCCAAAGAGCGCGATCTGCCCGAGCGAACGCGAATACAGAACGAGATGGTTCGTCGGGACCGAGCCCGCGCTGCTGATGGGCTCGAGCACGCTCCAGCCGATGAAGACCTGCCCCAGCGCGCTCGGCTGCGCGCCCACACGCGGGAGCCTGGCCAGCGACGCGAGGCGACCCGCGAGCAGCTCCGCGAGCCCCTGCGTTTCGAGCGCGACACCGCGATCGGTCAGACGCAGCGCGGGCTTCTGCTCTCTCAGGCGCTGGAGCGTCTGATTGGCGGCAAAGAGCCGATCGTTCTCCGCCAGCGCGACGACCAGGCGCCCGACGATCTCGCCCGCGATGATGTCGCTGGGCCAGCGCCGCTCGGGCTGGGCCTCGATCGCGGCCAGCGCACGCTCGAGTGCGCCGATGGAGCGATCGGTCAGCCCGTCCTGCAGGTGCCGATCGCTCGCGGTCAGGAGCGCCTCGGGCGCGATCCTCGCCAGCGGGTAGCGACGGGCGATGCATTCGAACTGATCGGCATGCGCAACGGCCTCCGGCGCGGTCAGCGCCTCGAACTGATCCGAGGCCTCTTCGTCGAACGCGCTGTACGCCCGCGAACGCTCGCGGACGAGCCCGCGCAGCGCCGCGGTCGCAGCCAGCTCGGCGCGCTGGCGGTGCCTCCCAAGTATGTGCTGCGCACCGGCGAGTTCGTCGTCGAGCAGGATCGCCTGGTACGCATTGGCAGCCTGGCCCCACTCTTTCTCTGCCTCGGCGAGCCGACCCGTTTCCATCAGGAAACCGACGCGCTGCGTGGGCGAGGTCGCGGCCTTGCCCAGGCGTTCGACGAGCTTGGCGCGGAGGCTGCTCTCGAAACGCTGCGCCGGCACGAACGAAGGCCCATCGGCGCTCGCCGACGAGAGCATCGCAAGCAGCGACTCGTAGAGCCGATCCCGCGCCTGGATCGCCCGCTCGGAGTGCGCCAGGCGGTCGATCGCAAGCAAAGCCGCGTCGGCCGCCTCGGGGATCCGATCGACGGCGCCGGCGCGGTACGCGAGCTCCGCGTACGTCAGCGCCACATCCGGGTCGTCCGGCGCCGCCGACATGCGCTCGCGCAGCGCTGCCTCCGCGGTCGGCCATGGCAGATACGCGTGCACGTAGGAGTCGTCAGCGATGATCAGCTGATCGCCAACACCGATCGGTGACCCGGCGTAATCGAGCGAGATGCGCCGGAGCGATCGTTCCGGCTCGCGCGGGTTGACGAGCAGCGCCCCCGTCGGCGTGGGCACGATCATGTCGCTCCCCGCAAGGCGCACGCGACCCGCTCCGCGCTCGGAGCGGATCACATCGAGCGAGCGCGGCTCGCCCGTCAGCAGCATCGCCTCGTCGATCACCGTGATATCCGGGCCCACGCTGATAATCGTCTCGCCGCTGGCCAGGAGGTACTCGGGCCAGCCCAGTGTCGCGGCCTCGCGCTGGCCCAGCAGCGCCCCGCTGGCGCGGTCAAGCACCATCACCCAGAGTTGGTTGGGAGAGACAACGATCACCCTGTCACCCATCACGATCGGTGCGGGCTGCTCCCACTCATCGCGGCTGGTGCCCGCAAAGCCTTCCTCGCCCGCGACGCGCCGGATCCACACGGGCCTGCCGGTCTTGGCCTCGACGGCGCCGATGATCCCGATCGGATCGGTGAAATAAGCCACGCCGCCGGATTCGGTCGTCAGGTGCGCGATGCGACTGAGCCTCTGGCTCGGCGCCACGCCCGCGGTGCCCGCCATCATGCTCCAGCGGAGCTCGCCCGTGTAGAGATCGAGAGCCGCGATGTGGGCGCTCATCACGCGCCGCAGAGGCGAGAATTGAAAGACCGTCGTCAGGACCTGCCCCTCGTAGATCGTGGGCGGGCCGCTGAATGAGGCATCGAACCACTCCACACGCAGGCTCGAGGCTCGGGTGCTCCAGAGCGCCTCGCCCGTGTCCAGCTGCACCGCGTGCAGCTCGGGCACGCCTGTGGTCCGTCCCGTGGAAGGGTCCAGAACCCCGACCGCAACGCCGCCGCCCGCCGCGGCAGCGGACGCGTCCTGCAGCGCGCTCTCGCTGATGCGCCGGAACATCCTGTCGGGGATCTCGACCGAGCCCGCGGCGCCCGGGTCGGGCTCGTACTGCCAGAGCCGGGTGAGCGTGACCCGGTCCCACGCGGTCAGGCGCTGCGAGTCGTTCAGGAGGACGATGTCTCCCGCCAGCACAGGCATGATCCAGGGCGTGGGCTCGCCGCTGGAGAGGCGCTGCCCGCGCAGGAGCGAGGCCTCGGTCAGCGTGCCCGAGCCGCGGATCGGCGATGTGCGCAACGGTCGGGCCAGGAGCTCGCCCGGGTCGAACACGGGCCCGACTTCGGACAGCTTCAGGCTCCGCTGCAGCGCCGAGGGCGGAGCCGCGACGGGACGCATGGTCTCGGGCGTCAGCTCGCCCTCGATGCCCGCGCGCTTGGCCATCGTGATCGCGAGCCGGCGCGATTGGTCGCCCTGGGTAAAGGGCGTCAGCTCGATCAGCAGCCGGGCACACGCCACGGCAAGCTCCGTGTCGCTCTGAACGTCCGGGTGATCGACGAGCTGCGCGAGCGTGCGCGTCGCGGAATGAAAGTGCGCAGCCTCGAAGTGTCGGCGCGCCACCTCGATCGACGCGAGCGCTCCGCTGCGTGTCAGCAGGAGCGATCGCTCGACCCGCTCGGCCTGCCCTTCCTGGAGCAGCATCCGGGCGCGGGGCTCCTGCGTCAGGCGGTATCGCTCCAGCAGCGCCGGCGAAGCGATCAGCGCCGCGTGCAGACGATCACGAACGCTCTGGTAGAGATCGGGATCCGCCGGGTCCACGACAAGCCTGCCCGGCTCCTCGTCGAGCAGGCGCTGGATGTTCGAGGCGGCCTCGGCGATGTTCTCCTGCGCCAGCAGCCTTGGCAGCTGCGCCAGGACTTCCTCAGCGGTCGGAGAATCGTCGACATACACCGGGCTGAAGTCCTGCGCGGCTATGGGACCGGCAAGCAGCAGGATCAACAACGCCCGGAAACCGGCGGCAAATCGGACCATGCGGGCTCCTGTCGGCCCCTGTGGGCGGCTCATTTTCCCGAGACGGCGCATCTTGACGAGTCTATCGAGCCAGCACCCGTCCGGTTGCTCATGGGGGGCATCTCCCTCGCCGATGCGCTCAAACCATGCAAGCAACACTCCAGCTGCCGATGCTCGCTCCCGAGTCCGAGGCTCCGATCGTGCGAGTCCCAGTGCTCCTGCGGAGCCGGGCTTTCCGCGTGATTCTCCTGCTGGCCATCGGCTGGGTGCTCGGATTCGCGGATCTGGCGATGACGCTGACGTACCTGATGAACATCGGCATGTTCGAGGGCAACCCGCTGGCGCGATGGGTCATCGCGCTGGGCTCGCCCGTGATCGTGGCGTGCTTCAAGCTGATGACGATGGTTGTCAGCTCGGTGATCCTGCTCTGGTACCGCCGGAAGTGGCAGGCCGAGGTCGGGGCGATCCTGGCGCTCATCGTGCTGGCCAAGCTGACCTTTGCTTGGTTCGGGTACATCGCCTTTTCCTCCGAGATGACGCACGCGATCACGATCGCCGCGGCCGACCCGTCCCAGTGCGACGGCCAGTGGGCCACGCTCCGCTGAAAGCCGGCTCCATGACACGGGCCATCCGGGGGCGATACGCTACCGGCGCATGCGACCCACACGGCTTCCACTTATTCTGCTCCCGGTTCTGGCGCTCACCGCCTGCTCGGCCTACGACGCGCCCAGGATCGATGTCGCAAGCGCCCGCATCTCGCAGGAGACGCCCCAGGGCGTGGTGATCGACTTCACCCTCGATGCCACGAACACAAACGAGGTCGATCTGCCCCTGGAACGCGTGCGATACGCGCTGCGCCTCAACGGGCAGAGGGTCTTCGAGGGCACCCGATCCGCCGAGGCGACCGTGCGACGACTCGGGACGCAGCAGTTCATGCTCCCCGCGGCGATCAATCTCGCTGAGTTCGAGATGCCAGAGGGAGACGTCGAATACGAACTGACCGGCACGGTGGTCTATGTCACGCCGGGCGAGATCGCCCAGCTCCTCTTCGACGCGGGCGTCCGCAAGCCAAAGTCGTCGTTCCGCGAACGCGGAACGCTCGATTTCACTGGCGGCTCGACACAGGCCCCGTAAGCGGGATTCCGATCAGACCCATTCCAGCTGCGAGCGATCGACCTCCGAGACGCGCACGTCAAGGCCTGGAAGCTCCTTCTTGAGCTTCTTTGCGAGGATGGGCATGTAGCCCCGCTCGGTGTTGGTGTGCCCGGCGAGGATGATCCCAAGACCCCGGTCCAGGTGCGCCATGACCTGATGGTGCGTCATCTCACCCGTGATGTACATCTCGCAGCCGTTCTCCGCGGCGATGGGCGCAAGGTCCCCACCCGAGCCCGCGCAGACGCCGATGTGCGTGATCTTGCGCGCATGGTCGGCGCCCGGCGCGGTCAGCTTGAGGCGCCCAACACCCAGGTGCGCCTTGAGCTTGTCTGCGATCTCGTTCGTTGTCAGCGCCTGATCGAGCACGATCCGCCTGCCCTGGCCTGTGTGGCGCTCGGGCAGCGGCTCGATGCGGAAGACATCGATCGCGGGAACTTCATAGGGATGGAACGCGCGGAGCGTTTCGATCGCAAGCGCGACGGAGCCCTGCGGGCAGACCATCTCCAGGCGCAGCTCTTCGACGCTGGAAAGCTCGCCTTGCCTGCCGATCGAGGGGGTGCTGCCCGGTCCCGGGCGGAAAGTGCCCGTGCCCGGGGTCTCGAACGAGCAGAGGTCGTACGCCCCGATATGCCCGGCGCCCGCGGACGCGAGCGCGTGGCGCACGCGCTCGGCGTCGTTGGTCGGGACAAAGGTCACGATCTTTCGCAGGTCGTCACGCCCGGTGTACGTCTTGAGCGAGCGGACGTCGCCCGGTCCAAACCCGCTGATGAGCCAGTCGTTGAGCCCGTCGGGCGTCGCGTCGAGAGCCGTATGGGGCGAATAGATCGACATCCCCGCCCGGATCGCGCGATGGACGATGCGCTGCTTGGTGTCCGAGCAGACCAGACGCTTGATCGGCGTAAAGATCGGCGGGTGGTACGCGATGATCGCCGAGCAACCCAGTCGCTCGGCCTCCTCGAACACCGCTTCGGTCAGATCGATCGTGCAGAGCACCGGGCCCAAAAGCTCGCCCTCTGCTTCGCCCACGAGCAGGCCCACGTTGTCCCAGGGTTCGGCCAGTGAAAGCGGCGCCAGACGTCCGAGGGCTTCAAACAGCTTTGCGCGTTCCATGGCGAACCTCCTGACCGATCGTAGCGCCGGGCGCAACTCCCCCGGCGGGAGCGCTCTGCGCGTGATACGCTCGCGGACATGGGACGCTCTGTCACACTCCGGGCACCGGCGAAGGTCAACCTCGCGCTCTCGGTCGGGCCGCCCGAGCCCGCGGGCACGCCCGACGCCGGCATGCACCCGATCGCATCGTGGATCGCCGCGGTCGATTTCTTCGACGAGCTCACGCTGACGCCCGCAGATCAGACCAAACTGACGCTCCGGTGGGCCGACGATGCGCCCTTGACTGCCCCGATGGGCTGGCTTGCCAGCGACGACCTTGCCGTTCGGGCGCTGGCGCTGCTCGCCCGGCACACGGGCAGGGCGCTCAACGCCGAGATCTCGATCACCAAGCGGATCCCCGCGGGCGGGGGGCTCGGAGGAGGCTCCAGCGACGCGGCGGCCTGCATGCTCGCCGCCAATCAGGTCTTTGACCTCGGACTCTCGGTGCATGAACTCGCAGAGGTGGCGCGCCGGCTCGGGTCGGACATCCCCTTTTTCCTCGACGAATCGCCCCTGCCAAGGCCCGCTCTCGTGACGCACTTTGGCGAGCGGATTAGGCGTGTGGCGCTCGAGCCCACCGAACTCCTGCTGATCATCCAGAAATACGGGTGTCACACGGGCGATGTCTACCGCGAGTACGACCAGTCGCCGCTGACACTCGACCTGGCCCGCGTGGTTGCGATGGCCGAGAAGGGCCGCGTCAATACAGACGATCTCTTCAACGACCTGGCGCTGCCCGCTCAGCGCCACCAGCCCGACATACAGACACTCCTGCGCCGGCTCGCCAGGATCACCAGCGAGCCCGTCCACGTCTCGGGCTCGGGCTCGACGCTCTTTCTGATCACGCCCAACACGCAGGAGCTGATCACATCGATCCAGGATCAGATCCACAACATCCGCTGTATCAGGGTCCGCACACTCACGGGGGCGGAGACGCTATGAACGCGACGGTCGGTGTCGATCTGGGCGGCACACACATGCAGGTCGGTGTCGTCAACGCCTCGTGCGAGATCATCGGACGCTCGGGAACCAAAACCGAGGCTTCTCGCGGGGCTCCGGCGATCCTGGACACCATCGCCGAGCAGATCCGCCTGGCGCTCGACCGCGCCGGCATGAAGCGCGCCAGCGCCGTCGGGCTGGCTGCACCGGGCGCGATCGACCCGGAGCGCGGGATCGTGCTCAACGCGCCGAACCTCAAGTGGACCAACCTGCCCGCGGCCGAGGAACTCCAGCGTCGGCTCGACATGCCTGTCGTCCTCGACAACGACGTGAACGCCGCGGCATTCGCGGAGCAGCGCCTCGGCGCCGGCGTCGGGTGCGACGACATGCTCGGTCTCTGGATCGGCACGGGCATCGGCGGCGGGCTCGTCCTGCGGGGCGAGGTCTACCACGGGCCAAGGCGGACCGCCGGCGAGATCGGGCACGTGATCATCGATCCCGACAACGAGCTGGGTCGGTCAGAGCTCGAGCACCAGTGCTCCAGAACCGCCATCTCACGCGATATCCGCGAGGCCATCCAGCGAGGCGAGACATCGCTGCTGGCAGAGGTCATCGAGCAGACGGGCACCTGCAACTCGGCCCAGATCGCAAACGCCCTGAGCCAGGGCGATCCGCTCGCGCTCCGCGTGGTGACACTGGCGGGCGAAAGAATCGGAAGGGTGCTCGGATCGATGGTCACGATGCTCTCGCTCGAACGCATCGTCGTCGGAGGCGGGCTCGTCGAGGAAGCCGGCGCGTTCATCGTCGATCCGATCCAGCGCACGACCCGCCTGACCGCATGGCCCGAAGAACTCAGGAACGTCGAGGTCCGGGCGACGGCTCTGGGATCCAACGCGGGCCTGCTCGGGGCGGCTCTGCTCTCAGCAGCGCGCCTGGGCGCGAGCGCATGAAAAACCCGCCGGGCATCTCTGCCTGTGGCGGGCTCGGATTCACTGTGTGGTCATCGGTGTGCGAGTCAATTCAATGAGAGTATCAGGAGAACGCGCCGAGGATGCCGTCGACCGTGCCGGCGATCCGGACCGGGGTTTCGTACGTGCCCGCTTCGATCTCGGCTTTGACGCGATCGACCAGGTCCTGGCGGATCGAACTGTCCTCGCCCGAGAGCTTCGCCGCGGCGATCCTGGCGGTATCCGAGACATCGACCGAGTCCTGTCCGCGCTCGACGCCCGAGGACTCGCCCGGTCTGGCGTGGGGATCGGTTCGCCCCGCGGCCCGTCCGACCGCCTCCGACCGGATTGCTTCGTTGCCGCTGGAAATTCGACCAATGTCTGTCATTCGTTCCACTCCGTTCTTACGCTTCTTTGAGACACTTGCGCAATTCCTGCCTGTCGCGCAAATCCCACCGAATCCCGTCCAACAATCGAATCAGAAAGCCAGGTATTCCCACCACCAGACATATGACCCGACAACTTCGAGGGACTAGATGTTGTATGTCCATCATGCCCTTCGCAAGTAAGTATCGTCGGGCTGATCGAACTTGCTTCAAAGACACTGAAATTCGGTCATCATCTTATAAATCGCCATGTTGCAACCGCTTAGAGTAATAACAATGATTCGGACGCGCCATATTTTTTTCGCCTTCACACACCCGCCTCAGGCACGATTCTCGATTTCCCGCACCACAAGCCAACTTTCACAGGTTTGTAAAACGGTCGGGTGCTTTCTTTTCATGCTGACGCTTCTTGGTTGCGCTGCCAGCGCTCCAAAGTCGCCCCCCAGTTCCGAGGGTGAATCGCTGTTCGGTTCCGCCAAGAGCGCAACCAATGCCGACGACAATTTCTGGACCATCGGGCTCAAGCCCTTCGCAGGCCCCGACGCCCGGCTCCGCGCAGAACAGGAGCTGACTCGCCTGCGAGGCGTCAAAGGCCTCAGCGAGGCGTTCATCATCAACCGGGGCCCGCGCATCATCGTCTGCATCGGCAGAGTCACCAGCCCGTCGAGCACCGAAGCCGAGGCGCTGCTCGAACGCATCCGCAATGTCCGCGACGAGGGCATGAAGCCATTCGCCCGAGCTTTCTATATCCCCCCCACAACCGAAGTCGCTTCGGATCTCGACCTGCGATCGGTGCCCGCCAACTACGGCAAGAACGCGATCTACACGCTCCAGATCGGGGTCTACGGGCGAGCCGACGGCAAGGCACCCACCGAGAAGGACGTCGCTGAAGCGCGCAGGAAAGCGGAAGAAGCCGCCTCGGATCTCCGCAAACAGGGCGAGCTTGCTTTCTATTACCACGGGCCCAGCATGAGCATGGTCACCGTCGGGGTCTATGGCGAGCGCGACATCCAGGGCAGCTTCAGCCTCGAGCTCCGCGACGCGATGGAGCGGTTCCCGAACAACCTCGTCAACGGGAAAGGGGTGATGCAGACGGTCACGACCACCGACGGGCGCCAGGAGCAGATCCTCCAGCCCAGCTTCCCCGTGCTCATCCCGACAATGTAAACAGAGACTGGGCCTCGGGTTAGCCCTGCACCCAGATCGCTTCGATCCGGTAGGCCAACCAGTTCTCACCGGACTGGCGCCACTCGATCTCCCACCAGGAATGGTTGATGTACGCGTCGCTCGGGCCTCGGACTCGCACGCGGACGAGCGTGCGCCCGACCCCGGGCCCATCGAGCCCAGCCCGGGTCTCCAGGATCTGGTGCGAGCCAATGAACGTCCCCTGTGCGCCCAGCCTGAGCGTCATCACACCCACGAGCTGATCCCGCCCGTTGATCTTGGGGATGCTTCGCGCCACGCCCAGGGCGTTGTCGCTCGGCCCGAGTCGGATCGAATCGCCAACGAGCGAGCGCACGCCGGCTGTATTGCTCGCTGCGACCGCTCCGACGAGCTCAGCGGTCCGGGCTTTGAGGCGCTCCCGATCCGTCGTGACCCGCCCGGCGGTGTAGTACACCCCCGCCGCCAGCACAAAGAGGATGATCGAGGCGATGAGCGGGAATGCCTTTTTCTGGCGCTTGAGCCCCATGACGAGCACCACGAGCCCCGCCAGAGCCAGAAGGCCCACGGGCATCATGGGTGATTCGAAGAGGAATCGTTCGAGGACGGGCGTCTGTGGGAGTGCGGGGAGCGCGCCTTCGTCTGGGCCGAGGATCTGCATCCATTGGAGCCTACCGCGCCCGCTGGCCGATGCAAAGAAGCAGCGCCGGAGGTGCGCTCCGAGAAACTTCGACGCTGGAGACGCGTCATGGCAGGAACAACGCGCGCCATCGCGCCATCCGGGCCCGCCTCGATCGAGGCTTCCGGATCGGTGCTCGAGAAGAACCTCGCCGCGATGGGAGTGGTGTCGCAGCGCGCCGCCAGTGCGATATCCCAGGCTCAGAGCCGAACCGATCTTGAGTGGACGCTGGCCGACGATGGGCTGATCTCGTGCGCGATGACCGACGGCTGGGGGCGCAAGACCTCGCTCGCCAGCCGCAAACGCCCGGGCGAGGAAGCGGGGAGGCTCGCTCAGGCCGTCGACTTCGACAAGGCGGGCGTGATCATCGTCAAGGGCTTCGGCTGCGGGCACCACGTCCGCGCGCTGCTCGAGCGGGGGCGGAGCGCTTCCTTCATCGTCGTCTACGAGCCGGACGTCAGCCTGCTGCGCTCGGTGCTGGAGCGCCAGGACCACTCGGGCTGGCTCATGGACCCGCTGGTGGCCTTCATCACCGATCCCGATGACGCCGCGGCCATCAGCGAGACGCTCTCGGGCAGCGAGGGCCTGGTGTCGCTTGGCCTGAAGTTCATCGAGCACCCGCCCAGCAGCAAGCGGATCGCCGAGACCGCCGACCGGTTCGAAGCGCGCCTGGCGGGCGTCGTGCGGGCGATCCGGACCAACGTCATCACCACGCTCGTGCAATCCGATGTCACGATGCGCAACCAGTTCATGAATCTCGACCGGTACGCCGAGGCTCCGGGCATCGACGATCTCAGGGGCGCCTGCGCGGGCAAGCCCGCGATCGTGGTCTCGGCCGGGCCCAGCCTGCGCCGGAACCTGCACCTGCTCGAGCAGCCCTGGGTGCGCCAGAAGTTCGTCATCGTCGCGGTGCAGACGGTGCTCAAGCCGCTGCTGGCGCGCGGGATCAAGCCCCACTTCGTAACGGCGCTGGACTACCACGAGATCAGCCGGCGCTTCTATGAGGGGCTGACGAAGTCCGATGTGGAGGGCGTAACACTCGTCGCGGAGGCCAAGGGCAACCCCGCGATCCTCGACGCCTGGCCCGGCACCCTGCGCTGCCCGAAGGACAACTGCCTCTCGAAGCTCCTCGAGCAGAGCGACGACGTCCGCGGCCCGATCAAGCCCGGCGCGACCGTGGCGCACCTGGCGTACTACCTGGCGCGCCACCTCGGCTGCGATCCGGTCGTGCTCATCGGGCAGGATCTGGCGTTTACCGACGGGCAGTACTACGCGTCCGGTGCCGCGATCCACGACGTGTGGGCCAGCGAGCTGGGCGAGTTCTGCTCGATCGAAGCGCTCGAATGGCAGCGCATCGCCCGCATGCGGAGCCGGCTCATCCCCGCCCGTGACCATCTCGGGCGAGGCGTCTACACCGACGAGCAGATGCACACCTATCTCACGCAGTTCGAACGCGACTTTGCTGGCGACACGGGCTGCGGGCTGACCGTCATCGACGCGACCGAGGGCGGGATCGAGAAACAGGGTGTGCGTGTCATGACGCTCGAAGAGGTCCTCCTGCAGTACCGCCAGGCCGACGCCATCGAACTGCCTGAGGCCCGGGCATCCGATTCGGGCAGGCTGCGCGACGCGAAGAAGAAGCTCCGCCAGGTGCGCGCCGATGTGTGGAAGGTCGCCGATCTCTGCCGAAAGACGCACACGGCGATGCAGAAGATGGTCGAGCATCACAGCGATCAGGCCCGCGTCAACGAGCTGATCAATGAGGTCTACGCGCACCGCGACGAGGTGAACACGCTCGAGCCCGCGTACACGCTCGTGCAGGACCTGAACCAGACGGGCACGCTCAAGCGCGCCAAGGCCGATCGGAAGATCCACCTGGCCGAGCATTCGCCCATGGAGCAGCAGAAGGCCCAGATCGAGCGCGATGCAGAGAACGTGCGCTGGCTGGGCGACGCGGCGGACCTGCTGGGCGACATGATGGACGCGGCGATCCGCGCCCACGACGGGAAGGCTCCCAAGATCACGCGCGAAGACCCCGCGGTCGATCCCGAATCGGAGAACGCTCAGGCGAAGCAGCGCGTCTGGGCGGTGATCCCCGTGGATCCGTGGAAATCGGACCTGGGCATCGCGCGAGATCTTGCAGAGCCCGTGCTCGCAGGCAGGAGCGCCCTGCGCCTGACGCTCGAGCGATTGGCGCGCACCAAGGACCTCGACGGCATCGCTATCCTGACCCACAACGTGGGCGACACCGCGATCGCTGCGGGCCTCGATCCGAGCGGCGGTCGTGTGGGCAAGCTGGCGGTTCGGTTCTTCGAAGCCGACGCCGAGACGATGATGCAGAGGCACGCCGGCATCCGCGGAGCGCGCGCCTGGAGCCCTCGCAGCTGGCGTGGCGGCGTCGCGGGCTGGACCGCCTACGACGAGCTGCTCCACCCAGAAGCCACGCTCGAGGCGCTCGAAGCCGTCGGGGGCGACGCAGCGCTCCTGGTCGGCGCGGACTGGTCGCTGATCGACCCTGAGCTCTGCGACGAGGCCGCGACACGCTTTAAGAAGTTCCCGCAATCGCACAGGCTCGTATTCAGCCAGGGCGCGGTCGGCCTTTCGCCCTGTCTGCTGGAGCGTTCGATCGTCAAGAGCATCGTGCAGAAGAAGCACGACGCGGGGTCGTTCGCCTCGATCGGGGCGCTGCTTGGCTACCTGCCCGTCAAGCCTTCGAGCGACCCGATCGCCGGCACGGGCTGCATGCACGTCGAGCCGATCGTCCGGGACCTGGGCGAGCGCGTCACGCTGGACTCGCACACGCGGCGCGATCTCCTGGTGCGTGCGCTCAAGGGGCGCGATCCGCTCACGATCAGCGCCCAGGAGATCGCCAGAGCCGTTGCAGGCGCCCGGGCAACCTCGCCGGCACCCGAGCACCTGACGCTCGAGCTGGTCTCGATCGAAGGCAAGATGATGGACACCGAGCACGCGATCGGCTTGATCCGTCAGGCGACCGCGCTCCGCGAGGACGTCGCGCTCACGCTGACTGCTCAGATCACTTCGCAGGACATCGCCGACGTTCTCGATCACCCGGAGCTGGCGCGGATCATCGGAGCGGCCAAGGGCGCCGGAGTGATCGCGGTGCACGTGCGCACGCCGGCGCTGGCGGGCGAAGAAAAGCTCTTGTCACTGGCCGATCTCGGCGTGGACACGGTCAGCGTGGACTACGTCTCGGACCGCGAATCGACGTGCGAGCTGCTCACGGGCAGGCAGGGCTTTGGCGCGGCGCACGCGGCGCTGTCGCGGCTCATCGAGCACCGCAACGCGCTTCCACGCCTCGACAGCCTGCACAGCCCGTGGATCGTGGTGCGCCTGACCCGGCGCGACGCGATCTACGAAGAGATCGAGCCGCTCTACGACCGCTGGACGATGGCCTCCGGTGCCGCGACGATCGACCCGCTGCCCGAGCCTGTCCCGGGCGAGCGGATCGAGCCGTTCGAGCTGCCAAAGCTCGCAAGGCGCGTGCGGGCGCTGAGCTCGCTGGTCGTCCGCACCGATCGGAGCACGGAGCTTGGCGACCACGTGCGCGACGGGATCGCATCGGCGTGGCGCCGGCACCTGGAATCGCTGACCTCGATCGAGCCGACACAGGAACTCGAGATCAAATCCAGCGCCCAGGCCGCGAGGTCGGCGTGATGCGAAAGCCGGCGCTGGCGGTCGTGCTCGGGCGCGCGGGCAGCAAGGGCGTGCCAGGCAAGAACACGCGCCCCATCGCGGGAAGGCCCTGTGCGCAGTGGACCATCGAGCACGCCCAGCGAACGCCCGGCATCGAAGCCGTCGCCGTGTCGACCGATTCAGACGAACTCAAGGATCTGGCGCACGGGCTTGGAGTGCACGTCGTCGATCGTCCGGAAGAACTGGCGGGCGATCGTGCGACGATCGACGACGCTGCGCGCCACGCCGTGCGCTCGCTCGAAGAGCAGCTCCCCTGGACCACGGAGCTAACCACGCCCATCGCGATCCTCTACGCCAATGTGCCCGTGCGTCCCGCGGACCTGACCCAGCGGGCGCTCCTGCGACTCTCCGAGTCGGGATGCGATTCCGTGCAGAGCTACGAACGCGTCGGCAAGACGCACCCGTGGTGGATGGTCCGCCTCGAAGGCGAATCGGGGAACCTGACGCCCTGGGAGGGGGACGTTCTCAACCACGGCGTGTTCCGCAGGCAGGACCTCCCGCCCGCGTACCTGCCCGACGGGGGCGTGATTGCGCTCACGCGCCGATCGCTCATGCTGGAGATTGGGGGCGCGCAGGAGGGGCCGCACCGGTTCTTTGGAGTGGATCGGCGCGGGATTGTGTCGGAGCCGGGGAGCGTGGTAGATATCGATGAAGAGGCGGATGTCGTGCGCGCGGAGATGATTCTGTCTTGCTCCCTCTCCCCTCTGGGGAGAGGGCTGGGGTGAGGGGCCTTCCGATGAATCACGAAAGACCCCTCTTCCGTCCGCTTTGCGGACACCTTCTCCCCGGAAGGGAGAAGGAGGGAACGCATGCGCATCGGTAAGAAAGAGATCGGGCCCGGGCACGCGCCGTATGTGATCGCCGAGATCGGCGTCAATCACGACGGCGAGATCGAACGCGCCTTGATGCTGACCGACGCCGCCGCCGACGCCGGTGCGGACGCGGTGAAGCTCCAGCTCTTCGAGACGGATCGCCTGATGTCCAAGGCCGCCAAGCTGGCGGCGTACCAGAAGAACGCGGGCGAGACGGACCCCTTGGCGATGCTCAGAAGGCTCGAGCTCTCGATCGAGGACATGGCCAAGGTCGTCGATCGCGCGCACAAACGCGGAATCCACGCGATCGTGACGGTGTTCAGCGTGGAGTTGGTTGAGATCGCCGAGCGATTGGAGTGGGACGCGTACAAGAGCGCGAGCCCGGACATCATCAACAGGCCGCTGCTCGAGGCGATGGCCAGTACGGGCAAGCCCCTGATCGTGAGCACGGGGGCGAGCGAGCTCGATGAGGTCACGCGAGCCGCGGGGTGGCTCGAAGGGATCCGCGATCGGCTGGCGTTCTTGCAGTGTGTGAGCTCGTACCCGGCGCCGGATTCGGCTTTGGGTGGAATCGCTGCGATACACAGAGCAACTGGCTTCCCGACCGGATACAGCGATCACACGCCCGATGTGGAAACCGGCGCGATCGCTGCCCAGGCGGGGGCTTGCTTGCTCGAGAAACACCTCACGTACGATTGCCGTGCTCAGGGGCCCGATCACGCGGCCTCACTCGAGCCGTTCGCGTTGGTTGAGTATGTCGCGGCGTCGAAGACGATGGTGAGCCCTCTCCCGCCGGGGACTGGAACGAAGTCCGTCCTCGACTGCGAGCGTGACGTGCGCTCGGTCTCGCGTCAGTCGCTCGTTTCGACGCGGGCGCTGCGAGCGGGCGATGTCCTGACGCGTGAGATGCTGACGATCAAGCGCCCCGGGACGGGGGTGGCGCCGTTCATGATGGATGAGATGATCGGAAGGCGTGTCGTGCGAGATGTGGAGATGGACGTGCCGATCGTGCGGGAGGATGTGGAGTGATCGGACCGGGCTGGGCGGGTAACGAGCGCAAGAGGCCCCGGGCCAATGGCAACGGCCTGCGCCGGATCGCGGTCGTGACGGGCACGCGCGCCGAGTTCGGGCTTCTGTGCCCCGTGATGCACGCGGTGCGCGAGCGCTCGGACCTGGAGCTGCTGGTCATCGCGGCGGGCTCGCACCTGATTCAGCCGGCGCTGACGTTCCGCGAGGTGAAGGCCGAGTTCGAGGTCGCCGATTCGATCCCGATGCAGACGGTCGGACGCGTGGGGCGCTGGCACGACGTGGAGAGCACGGGCAAGGGCATCGCACGCTTTGCGCGCAGCTTTGAGCGCCTGCGCCCCGACGTGGTCGTGGTGCTGGGCGACCGGATCGAGGCGTTCGCGGCAGCCAGCGCAGCGAGCATCGGGGGTTTGCCCGTCGCGCACCTGCACGGCGGGGACCTGGCTGAGGGGGTCGCGGACGAGGCGATGCGCCACGCGATCACCAAGCTCGCGCACATCCACTTCCCTGCGACCGAGACGAGCGCTTCCCGCATTCTGCGGATGGGTGAGCCCAAGAGCCGCGTGCATGTTGTGGGTTCTCCCGCGATCGACGGGCTGGTACGCATCGAGGCGTTGGGCGACGAACGGGCGCACGAACTGGGTGATCCGCAGGCGCTGCTGCTGATGCACCCGATCGGCAGGCCCGACGAGCAGGAAGAGGCGGTCGCAGGCTCGGCGATCGAGGCGCTCGGGGATCGGCGCGTGCTCTGCCTGATGCCCAACCTCGACCCGGGAAGGGTCGGGATCGTGCGCGCGATCGAGTCGGCTTGTGAGCAGGAACATGTCTCGTCCTGGACGCACCTCAGGCGGGACGAGTTTGTCGGGCTGCTCAAGCGCCTCGCCCGCACCGGGGGGCTGCTCGTAGGCAACAGCTCGGCGGGGCTGATCGAGGCAGGGGCGATCGGCGTGCCCGCGGTCAATATCGGGACGCGCCAGTCCGGACGCGAACGGGGCACGAACGTGATCGATGCCGCGGGCGAGTCCACCGAAGCGATCAAAGATGCCATCGGTCGGGCGCTCGCTCTGGATAGGGGCTCGATCGCGCACCCCTTTGGGGATGGGAAGACGGGCGTGCGGGTCGCGGAGGTCCTGTCGGGGGTCAACCTCGCCGAGCCCGGGCTGCTGCGGAAGCACTTTGTGTGATCTGACCCCCTCCGTCGACTTCGTCGACACCTCCCCCGTCGGCGACGGGGGAGGGAGCAGGCGGTTCTCGGACCTTCGATGAGAAAGTGGTCGGTCTGCGCGGATTCGCGGACCGGTTCGAAAGTTGTGCTCCTTCGTGTCCGATGACTCATGCGGTCACCCGTAGAAGGAGCGATGGGATGGCGACTGATATCAAACAAGACCAGGTGCTCAAGGAAGCGATCGGCGAGATCAACCACATCGCCACGCTGCCCGAGATCACGCTCAAGATCATCGAGCTCGTCGAGGATCCGTCCTCAACGGCACAGGATCTGCACAAGCTGATCTCGATCGACCCGGCGCTCTGCTCACGGGTGCTCAAGGTCGTCAACAGCTCGTTCTACGGATTGCCCGGTCAGATCGCCGCGATCAATCGCGCGATCGTGATGCTGGGCCTGAACGCTGTCAAGAACATCGCCATCGCGGCGAGCCTTGCCAAGCTGTTCCGAGGCGGGCAGATCACGCCCTACTTCGCGGCTCGGGACCTCTGGGACCATTCGATCGGGACCGCAGCGGCGACCAAGCTGCTGGCCGAGAAGCTCGGCTTTGGTCTGACCGACGAGGCGTTCCTTGCGGGCCTGATCCACGACATCGGCATGATGGTCGAGATGCAGTACGACCGGAACAAGCTGATCGATATTCTCGACGCCGTCAAGCCCAACGAAGAGGGTGTCCCCACGGGCAACATGCTCGCCAAGGAGACCGAGATCTACGGCGTGACTCACCAGGAGTTCGGCTCGGCGCTCTGCGAGCGCTGGAAGTTCCCCAAGACGCTCATCAGCGTGACGCGGTTCCACCACAACCCTGCCGAGGCTCCCGAGGAGCACCGCACGCTGGTCTACCTCGTGCACGTCGCTGACCGGATCGCAGCCGAGAACAAGTGCGGTTTCCGCCTGGACCTTGAGAACACGGACGTTTCCAAGGCCGCGATGGAGAAGCTCAAGCTGACCCCGGAGAAGCTCGCCGAGGTCCGCGAGGATTTCCCCGCGATGCTTGAGAACACCGCTGAGCTGCTCGGGTAAAGATTCAATCCAATAGAGATTCGATACGGGTCCCCTCGCTCACGCGAGGGGCTCGTCTTTTTGAGACGTTACTTGCCGCCCAGCTTGCTCTCCCAGTGGCGCAGGCTGTCGCTGGCGGTGAGATCGAAGCTGAGGGGTGTCACGGTGATGTGGCGCTTGAAGAGCAGGTCCACGTCCGTCCCGGGCTCGGTTCCGTGGAAATCGAGCCCGCCCGCGGCGGACCAGTAGTAGGCCTGCCCGGCGGGGCTGACGCGTTTCTCGAAGCGATCGATGAGGCCGTGGGTGTTCATGGGGCAGACGGTGATGGGCATGGGCGCCAGCGGGTCGTGCTCGTCGTTGACGTCGGGTCCGTGGTCGTAGGCCTGGCTGCTTGCGACCTGGCCCGGCGAGCCGGAGCCCGCGCGGGCGCGGCGCATCTCTTCGCGCCCCTCGGGCGTGTCGGGGAGAAAGTCCTCGCAGCGCGGGATGTTGATGCTCAGGCATTCGTGCTGGCCGAGCGATTTCGTCGCCAGGATCTTCTCGATCGCCTTGCGGGCGTGCATCGCGCCGACATCAAAGAGCGGGCGCCCCCGACCCAGGTGCATCGAGACGGCGATCGCGGGCGGTCCGAGGAAGGCGGCCTCGATCGCCGCGGCGACCGTGCCCGAATAGATCACATTGACGCCGCAGTTGGCACCCGCGTTCATCCCCGAGATCACAAGGTCGGGCCTCGTGCCTTCGCCGAAGCGTTCGGGCCAGAGGGCGCTCAGCGCAATCTTCATGCAGTCTGCGGGGCGTCCATCGACCGCGAAGCCCTCGAGGTGGCTGACGGGCTCAACCATGAGCGGCGTGTGGAATGTGACGCCGTGACCCGTGGCGCTCTGGACGGTTTTGGGAGCGACGGTGAAGACCTCGGCGATCGGATCGATCTGGGCCAGTGCCTTGTGCAGGGCGATCAGGCCCGGAGCGTTGATGCCGTCGTCGTTGGTGAGGAGGATGCGCATGGCTGAGCGTATCCCGCTTGCGCCGAGCCGGATCAGTCCGAGCAGTACGGCGCCACGTATTGCATGAGCGGGGCGAGGTGCTTCTCGTACCGCTTCCATCGCTGAATCCGGGCTGAATGGAGAGCGCCACGCACCTGATCCCGGCTTGCGGTGTTGACGATGCGCTTGCTTGCGGTGTGATCGAGGACGGCTTCGTCGAACTCCAGCCCCATGAATTGCAGGATATCGCGGAGGACCGGCTCGGGTTCGGTGACGAGCTGTTCGTAGTGCACTTCGAGCAATTCGGGGCGCTGCCTTGGCGCGGGCAGCTGTTCCCAGGACGACATCATCCGTCGGTAGTCCGCGTAAAACCGCCCGAGTTCCTCCAGGCTGTTGGCCTGCCCGTGTGGGCCAAAGAACCACTGCATGTAGTACGAAAGACAGGTGTCGCGCGGGTCGCGCAGGAGATGGATCACACGGCACCCTGGCAGCAATCTGGCAAGCAAGGGCAGCTGCGCGTAATTAAAGGGTTGCTTGTCGATCAGTCTTTCGGAGCCTGGCTGCCGGAGCGATTCGTACGAAGCCATCACCTCTCTGGCAAGATCGTTGCAGCACTCCCCGGTGAACCCTGAGAGATCTGTCACCATTGGGATCTGGCCGGGCCTGGCTTGCGCGAGCGAGTTGGCAGCGCGTGTGATCTCGTTCCGCTCGCCAAGGGCCTGCACTTTCGGATGGCACGCGAGAATCTGCACGAGCAGCGACGAGCCGCTCCTTGGAGAACCCACCACAAAGACCATGCTCGAGCCGTCGACATCGGACACGGGCAACTCGGCGGCCTGCGGCGATAGCCAGGCTTGTATCGCACCATCGATGCGCGCCGAGTGCCCGCTGGCATCCCAAGGCAACTTGCGCAGATTCTTTGCGAGTTTCATCGTTTCGATGGCTTCGTCGGCCCGCCCGGCATGGTCGAGAATGCTGGCAGCGCGAGCCGCGATGCCGCAGCGCAATCCAACGGGCACTCGCTCGTCGGTTGTATCTTGAAGAAGATCATCGAGAACCTCTTCGGGCTCGACCAACCCGGGCACGAGCCTGGCGCGCACGAATGTGAGCCGAGCCAGATCCCTTGGTGTGTGCTCGGCCTGGGGCGTTTGCCTTGCGAACGCATCGATGAGCGCCAGGGCATCTCGATCCCGTCGAATATCGATCAGCAGGTCGGCTTCCTGAAAGACCGCCGAGGCGAGCCAGGGCTGGACAGCCCGGGCAGCTCGCACCTCTTTGAGTGCTTCACTTTGGCGCCCGTGACGAGAAAGCACCGCCGCGTACTCGGTACGCACGCCGGCGTTTTGCGGGACAATCTCGCAGAGCCGGCTATAGACCTCGGCGCTCTGTGCGAGCTGGCCCAGCAAGGCCATCGCTCGTGCGAATGTCAGCATCGCCGCCGGGTGGTTCTGCGCGTGCGGGATCACGGGCGCCAGTGAACGTGCCGCCTGCTGAGGCTTTCCCGCCTTCAGCAGGCCCCTGGCCTGCGCCGCGAGCGCGTCGATCTGTTGTGGAGTCGGAAGCCGGCCCAAAGGAATCCCTCGCTGAAAAGATCGGCTTAGCTCTCGGATAGGTACGCGCTGGCGTGCCTCAGAAACGGACCCAGGTGCTTCTCGTATCGCTTCCAGCGCGCCACGCTTGAGGAATAGATGTCGCCTTTGACCTGGTCCCGGCTCGCGGTCGCCACGACACGATCGCTCGCAGCCGTGTCCAGCACGATCGGGTCGAAGTCCATGCCAAGGAAATCCAGGACGCCCCGCATCACACGCTCTGGGTCGGCTACGACCGACTCGTACGAGACTTCGAGCATCTCTGGGCGCTGGTCCGGAGCGGGCAGCGCCTGCCAAGCGTTCATCGTGCGCCGGTAATCGGCGTAGTAGCGCCCGAGTGTGTCGAAGCTGTTGGCCTGGGCGTGCTGCCCGTTGAACCATTGCATGTAGTACGAGATGCACGTGTCGCGCCCGTCGCGCGTCGTGTGCAGAACCTTGGCGCCGGGCAGGAGCCTTGCGATCAGGGGAACGTACATGAAGTTAAAGGGTTGCTTGTCGATGATGTAGCGCACACCCTTGCCCCGGCGTGCGTTCATCCTGCTCGAGACGAACTCTGCCGCTTGCTGGACGTGCTTGGGCGTGAACCGCGCAAACTCGGAGATCATCGGAGTCTGCCCCGGCCTTGGCGGCTGAAACTGGCCCGCGGCCATTGTCAACTCGTTGCGCTCGCCCAGCGCCTGGATCTCTGGATGCCTTGCCAGCATCTGCTCCAGAAGCGACGTCCCGCTGCGGGGCATCCCGACGATGAACACAATGCCCGTGCCGTCAAGGCCCGAAGCCGGAAGCTTCGTGGCGGCCTCGGACGTCCACGCGGCGATCATCGCATCCGTCCGGCGCGTGTGCTCGGCCCAGTCCCAGGGCAGATTCCGGATCTGCTTGCCGAGGGCCGTCATCTCCATCGCTTCGTCGTAGCGCCCGGTCAGATCCAGGAGCCTGGCCGCGCGCGCAGCGATGATGCCCCGAAGATTATTCTTGACCTCCTCGTTGCGCGCAAAGGCGACGAGGTCATCGACGACTTCTTCTGGTGGCACAAGCTTGGGTGACAATCGCGAACGAGCCGAGCACAGCTGAGCCTGCGATGTCACGTCGATCTTCTCACCCGGGGTGTCCCTCAGGTACGCATCGAGAGTCGCCAGCGCTTCTTCATTGCGATCAAGGTCCATGAGCAGCTCGACTTCGAGGTTGGCCGCCCGGGTGTAGTGCGGCACGATCGCCCGGGCCTTGCGGGCGTTCTCGAGCGCGGACTCGTACTTGCCGCAGCGGGCGAGCGCCACGGCGTACTCGGTGCGTGGGTGCGGGTCGCTCGGGATCTGCTTGCAGATGGTGCGGAGCGTCTCGGCGCAGCGCTCGTGCTGGCTGAGGTTTCCAAGCGCCTGGGCGTAGACGAGCAGGACCTTGGGCATTTTCTGGGCGAACTGGATGACGGGCATCAGTGTATTGATCGCTTCGTGGGGCTTGCCGCCTACGAGGAGCTGATGCGCCCGACCGCCGAGGGCCTCGATCTGCTGGGGAGTTGGTTTTTTGGTTGGTGGCATGGCGGCATCCTGTGAGAAAGAGCAGCAGTATCGGCGAAATGCGGCGGGATCCGTTGTCTCACGACCCCGACGTGTTGATCCTAATGTATACAGGCCGTGATCCCATCCCTCGCCCCGTCGGAGCCAGACCCGTGCAGACCAAGAACAACATCCTCGATGCCATCGGCAACACGCCGCTCGTCCGCCTGAATAAGGTCGTCGCCCCGGGCGGGGCCGAGGTGTACGCCAAGTGCGAGTTCATGAACCCAGCCGGCTCGATCAAGGACCGGATGGCCAGCTACATCATCGCCAAGGCCGAGGCCCAGGGTCTGCTCAAGCCCGGCGGGACGATCGTTGAGAACACCTCGGGCAACACGGGCCTTGGCGCCGCGATGACGGCTGCGGTGAAGGGCTACAAGGCTGTCTTCACGATGCCCGACAAGATGAGCCAGGAGAAAATCGACGGCCTCCGCGCGTTCGGGGCGCAGGTCATCATCACGCCGACGGATGTCCCGGGCGATTCGCCCGATCACTACGTCAACGTCGCCAAGCGCATCGCGGGCGAGACGCCCGGCTCGTTCTACCTCGACCAGTACCACTCGCAGTGGAACATCGAGGCGCACGAGGTCCTGACCGGGCAGGAGATCTGGGACCAGACCGATGGCGGGCAGGTCGACGCCATCGTCATCGGAACGGGCACGGGCGGCACCGCCAGCGGCATCGGTCGCTTCTTCAAGAAAAAGAACTCCAAAGCACGCATCGTCGGCGTCGATCCGCTGGGCAGCGTGCACTACCAGATCTTCAAGACAGGCACGCTCTCAACCCCCTACGTCTACAAGGTCGAGGGCCTGGGCGAGGACATCAAGTGCGAGGCGTTCGACCCAACCGTCGTCGACGAGATGTACCAGGTCAACGACTACGAGTGCTTCACCATGGCGCGCCGCCTCACCCGCGAAGAGGGCCTCTTCTGCGGCGGCAGCTCGGGCGGCATGGCGCACGTGGCGGCAAACCTTGCCAAGGAAATGGGACCGGGCAAGAAGATCGTCGTGATCCTGCCCGATTCGGGCACGCGGTACGTCACCAAATACCTCTCCGACGAGTGGATGAAGATGCACGGCTTCCTGGAGCCCGAGAAGGGCCTTGGCTACATCGAAGCCATGCTCGACCGGAGCAAGCCCGTCATCACCGCCAAGGATACCGACACCGTGGCCAGCGTCATCGCGCTGATGCGCGACAAGGGCATCTCGCAGGTCCCGCTGACCAACGGCAGCGCCAAGCCCGTGGGCATCGTGCACGAGATGGACGTGCTCCGCGGGCTCCAGCGCGGCACGATCAAGATCGACTCGCCCATCAAGGGCGTCGAAGCCCCCATCGCGGGCCTCCTGAATCCCAAGGCCCGCGTCGAAGAGCTCTACGGCGTGTTCGCGGCGGATCAGGCCGCGATCGTGATCGACGGCGGGAACATCGTGGGCATCCTCAGCCAGATTGATCTGATCGATTACCTCGCCAAGCACCAATAAAACGAGCAAGAAAGAACCACATGCAACACGACCACACCCAAGGCTTCGGCACCAAGGCCATCCACGCCGGGCAGCGCCCCGACCCCTCCACCGGCGCGATCATGACGCCGATCTACCAGACCTCGACGTACGTCCAGAAAAGCCCGGGCGTGATCGTGGGCGAGTATGACTACAGCCGCGCCGCCAACCCCACGCGCACCGCGATCGAGGCGAACCTGGCGGCGCTCGAGGGTGGCAGGCACGGGCTGTGCTTCTCATCGGGTGTCGCCGCGACGGGCGTCGTGCTGCACACGCTCAGCGCGGGCGACAACGTCCTGCTCTGCGACGACGTTTACGGCGGGACGAACCGCCTCTTCCACCGCGTCTTCAAGCAGCTGGGCATCGAGACCACGCTCGTGGACATGACCGACCTGAACAAGCTCGAGAGCGCGTTCAAGCCCAGCACCAAGCTCGTCTGGATCGAGACGCCCACGAACCCGATGCTCAAGGTCATCGACATCGAGGCCGTCAGCAAGGTCGCCAAGGCCAAGGGTGTGACGGTCGCCGTCGACAACACATTCGCGACGCCCTACCTCCAGAATCCGCTGGCGCTGGGCGCGGACATCGTCTGCCACTCGACGACCAAGTACATCGGCGGTCACTCCGACGCGATCGGCGGGGCGCTGATCGTCAACGACGACGAGCTGCACAAGAAGCTCAAGTTCATCCAGCTCTCCGAGGGCGCGGTGCCGGGCATCCTCGAGTGCTTCCTGCTCCTGCGCTCGACCAAGACGCTGCACATCCGCATGGAGCGCCACTGCGCCAACGCCAAGCGCGTCGCGGGGTATCTCAGCGAGCATAAAGCCGTCGAAAGGGTCATCTACCCGGGCCTGGAGAGCCACCCGCAGCACGCGATCGCCAAGAAGCAGATGAGCGACTTTGGCGGCATGGTCACGATCATCCTCAAGGACGGGCTCGACAAGGCCCGCCCCATGCTCGAACGCGTCAAGCTCTTCGGCCTGGCCGAGTCCCTGGGCGGCGTCGAGTCGCTCATCGAGCACCCCGCCATCATGACCCACGCCAGCGTCCCCGCCGAGCAGCGCAAGGCGCTGGGCATCAGCGACGGGCTCGTGCGGTTGAGTGTGGGCATCGAGAACGTCGAGGATCTGATCGAGGATCTGGATCAGTCGCTGGCGTAAGGAGCCGCGGGCGTGAGCACGCGGATCTAGAGCAGGAGCGACCCCACGATCGCAATCGCGATAAACCCGAGAATCGCAACGAGCGGGAGCCACGCGATCACAAGGAACGTGCGTCTGAGCCCGAGCGACATCTCCGCGATGCGGTGCTGCGCCGCGGCCCACCAGATGGCGATCGCAAAGTAGATGAACGCGAGCGGCGCGAGGATGACCGTCGCGCCGAGGATGATCGACGACGCGAGAAAGCCGAACCCCGTCGCGACGTGGAGCTTTGGCGCGTAGCGGTTGTTGACCAACTGCTGGAGTGTGAATCGCTCGCCGCACTCGGGACAGATGGGATCGGTCAAGCCCCTGAGGACGTACTCGCAGCGCGGGCAGCGTGCGCCGGTTCGGTCGGCGAAAGCGGTTGCGCGCTCTATCGAGGTCTGACGCACGCGTTCAGTATGCCACAGCGCGACGTCGCAGTGCACAGATTGATTCCCCTTCTTCGATGGCGACGGGGGAGGGGGCTGCGCAGCAGACGGAGGGGGTCTTGAACGATTGGGCGGCGGGACGCCGCCCCCACCATGGAAGAGGGACGCGGAGGCTGGAAGCCTCCGCCACTGAAGTCAGTCCAGATTCCGCCTCGCCCTTTTGACGATCCGTGCGGTCTCGGGTGTGGGCGATTCCCTGAGCCAGCGATCCGTCAATTCGCGCACGAAGTCGGGCGCGGTCTTGCCCGCGTCGTTGAGCCAGTTGGCAACCGAGTCCTGCACGTACTTCGCCCCGTCGCTCCGCAGGGGCTCAAGCAGCGGCAGCGCGGGCGATGGGTCTTGTTTGAGGCCCGTGATGTGGGCGCACCACACGCCGCGCGGGCGCGTGGCTTCGCTGCCAAAGCGCCGGACGTTGGCGCTCCTGGCCTTGGACCAGGGCGTCAGCAGCGCGATCGATTGCGCAACGTCGGCCCCGATGCGGTCGCGGACGCCAAGCCACGCGGACTCGCGGACGCCAAAGTGCGGGTCGTCGGCGAAGCGTTTGATGCGCTCGATGCGTTTCCTGAGCGTCCAGCCCTTGCCCTCGGCCAGCCCGATCACCATGCAGCACCAGCCGCGAACGGTGTCGGAGGGGTGATCGCCGAATTGCTCGATCGCGCCCTCGCCGAAGTGCTCGTACAAGACCCTCGACGCGGTCCGCCATCGGTTCATCAGGCCCATCTCGGGGTCGTCGGTCAGGGGTTTGATGCCCTTTTTGCCCAGCCTGGGCGCCACATGAAGCAGCAGCTCGGCGGTGTTGATCGCCAGCCCCTCACCGAGGTTCACGGTCGGGATCTCGCCCTTGTTGAGTGCGCAGAGCACATCCGCCGGCACGTTCTTCGGGCTGCTGGCACCTTTGCGGTTGGGGTCGATCTTTGGCATCAGAACGGTCGCTTGGTCGGGTTGATCTGCGCGTTGTCGCGCCCGGGCACGATGACGTCGGCGACCTCGATCGCCTCGGAGAAGCTCTCCTGCGCCTGCTTCAGGTTGTACACGTCGTCGATGATCTTGCCCTGCTCGAGGTGCTCGGTGGTCGCGATCGCGTCGCCCGCGATCAGCGTCGTCCGCGACGGGTACGCCAGCAGCAGGCCCGCAAGGCCCGGTGTCACGCCCGGAAGCGGGAACAGGCTCACGCGGGGGGTCAGCTTGTCGGGCGCCACCTCGCACCGGGCGAGCATCGCCACCTGCACCTCGAGCTCGCGCACGACCTCGGACCGCGGGCCTTCTTCGTCCGCAGCCCGGCGCAGCGTCATCGCCAAGGGCGTTCCCACGGCCTCGCGCTCGGACTCCGACACCAGCCACTCTGCGTTCTCAAACAGCGGCAAACCCCGGCTCGTGTCCGCCTTGAAGCTCGTCAGAAAGACGTGCGTGATGTCCGCGGGCGCCAGACCCGAGCGCTCCAGCAGACGCGCTTCGAGGATCTGTCCGGGAAGTCCCGGATCGACCAGGATCGCCGCGTCGCCATCGAGCACGAGCGTGGTCGTCGCGTGCGAGGCGCGCTTGGGTCGCATCTGGTCCATGGGCCAGAGCGGATGGGACGAGAGTGCGCCGATGGAGATGATTCGGTCGTGCATGGGAACAGTTTAGGAAGACCCCTCACGCCCCGGATGCCGGCTCGCTGCTCTGAATCAGTCCCCCGCGCCGCCAGAGGCGAGCTTGAGGAGCACCGGGTGCCCTTCTTTCTTTTTGCGTTTGATCGCATCGATCACCGCGGGCGGGCACATGGAGCTCAGGCCCTTGTCGAGGTCGTCGCCCATCGCGGCGATCTGTTTGATCAGGCTCGAGCTCGTGTAGGCGAAGCTCTGGCCCGCGACGACGAAGGCCGTCTCGAGCCCCGCGACCTCGCGGTTGGTCACCGCGAACTGGACCTCGTACTGCAGATCCGAGAGATTGCGGATGCCCCTGAGCAGCGCCGAGGCGCCGATCGACTTGGCGAAATCCACGGTCAGACCCGTAAACGCCTCGACACGCACGATCCCAAGCTCGGCAGAAGGTTCATTGGCGCACATCTCTTCGATCAAGATCTCAACCAGCTCGACCCGTTCGCCCGCCGAAAAGAGCTCGTCCTTGCCCGGGTTGCGCCCCACCGCGACGACGACCTCATCGAAGAGGCGCCGACCCCGCGAGATGACGTCCAGGTGCCCGAACGTCACGGGGTCGAACGAGCCTGGGAAGACGGCCAGATGCGTGCGTTGCTTCGCCATTGTCGGGATCGTATCAGTGGCGGAGGCTTTCAGCATCCTCAGTCATTGCTCTTCCAAACCGGGACAAAAACGCAGCAGCGGAGGCCGGAAGCCTCCGCTGCTGGTTGATGCGTGGATATCGGACTTGCTCAGACCGCCGGAGGGGTAGGCAGATCGACCACGGTCTGGTTGGTCAGGTTGAAGAAATTGGTATAGGTCGCAAGGGCCGCGCTGGCGATCAGCTCGGCGACGTTCCCGTCGGTGTATCCGGCGCTCTTGAAGGCCGAGATGTCTGCGTCGGAGACGCTGCCTCGCTTCTCGTGCAGCGCGGTCGCGAATTTGGCGACCGCGGTCAGTTTCGGATCACCGAGGTCTCTGCCCGTGCGGGCGCTGACGGTCTGATCCTCGGTCAGCCCGGCGCCCTTACCGATGTGCGTGTGGGCGGCCTGGCAGTAGTCGCAGCCGTTGCCCTGCGCAAAGACGAGCTGGACGACTTCCTGCTCTTTGGCTGTGAGCCCGGCGTCTTTGAGTGCGCCCGAGGCGTTCAAGTAGAAACTCAGAGCGGCGGGCGAGTTGCCCATGCCCTTGAATATGTTCAGGTGCTTGCCCTTGAGCGGACCATCAAAGATCTCCTTGACGGGGCCGGCAGCGGACGCGGGATCGACAACATTCAGGCGAGGCATATCTGACTCCTTGATCTTCTTTGTCTCATCTGCCACATCGAGTCGGCAGAGCGTGTCTGTATGGAACCCTGCGTGGCGCCTCGTTTATGCCCGGGTCTGCAAAACTCTTGCAAAGCCCCATTCGGGCCTCTCTGCGGGCTGGGCGGGCGGCAGACGATTGAACCGATTTCCCCCGCAAGAGGTATAGGATAGTGGGACGGTTTGCCGCGAGTAGGTCGGGGCCGATCGATTCTGGGTGAAAGCTCGTGGCCGGCGCGAAATCGCGGCCCTGCCATTCCCACGCAGTGCTCGGGGTCACCATGTCACGCAAGACGCAGCCACAGCACGAGAGCCGCCCCACGACCGATTGGTCGCGGTGGACCCGCATCGACGTGCACTGCCACTCCAATGCCTCGGACGGCCCGGCGATCCGCGCCCTGGGCGTCATCGGCATCCCCGAGTGCTACTCCGAGCCCGAGCAGGTCTACGACCAGGCCAGAGCGCGCGGCATGGACCTCGTCACCATCACCGATCACGACACCATCGCGGGCGCGATGACGCTCAAAGAGCGCGGCTTTGAGGGCTTCATCGTCGGCGAAGAGATCACCGTCTTCTTCCCCGAGGACCGCTGCAAGCTCCACGTGACCGTCTGGGACCTGACGCCAGAGCTGCACGAAGAGGTCGAGACGCTCGGGCTGCGTGATGACGTCTACGCCTTCTGCAGCTGGCTGAGGGAACGCAACCTGCCTCACGCACTGGCGCACCCGGTCTACATCCAGAACGGGAAGCTGAGCATGTGGCACCTCGAGCGATGCTGCCTGCTCTTCCGCGGGTTTGAGATCGTCAACGGCGCGCACTCCGGCTCGCACCGCCAGTCCGTCGAGCGCCTGCTCCAGTGGCTCGACCCCGAGCGCATCCGCGCGTTCTCGATCAAGCACGACCTCGAGCCCGTCTTCGATCAGCCCTGGGTCAAGGGGCACACGGGCGGCTCGGACGACCACGGCCTACTCAACATCGGGCGCACGTTCACCGCAATCAAAAACGCACCGGGCGAGAAGATCACCGACCCGCGCGCTTTCTTTGACCTGGTGATGCAGGGCTGCTCGGTCGCATCCGGAGAGGCCGGGCATGCCTCGCTCTTTGCGCACCAGCTTACGACCGTCGCCAGCCACTACACCGCGCGCAAGCTCACGCCCGATATGGACGCGGGTCAGCGGTACCTGGCCTCCAAGCTCCTGCGGTTCGCGGGCGTCCCGACCGATACGCCCAGCAAAAAACGCCTCGCCTGGCACATGGCCAAGCGCAAGCTCCTGCTGGGCAAACGCAAGAGCCGCAGCCTGCCCATCACCAAGGCCCTCCGCGACACGATCGGGCCGGTGCTTGAGAAGTACCCCGATCTCCGCGAACGCTTCAGCCCGGACATGTGGGTCGAGGGCTCGGCGCTCAGCCAGCACGACCGGATGGCCGAGTTCGCAGACGATCTGACCGCGGCCCTCTCCAAGGCCATGGCCTCGGGCGCACTCGACGCGGCGCGCAAACGCGACAAGTACGGCATCGTCGACAACCTGATCAGCTACACCATCCTCCTTGCCGCCCAGGCCCCCTACGTCTTTAGCCTCTTCTATCAGAACAAGGAACGCGAACTCGTGGAGCAGATGAACCACAGCCTCGCAGAGCCCGGCTCGGGCGCCAGCCCGCTCGAACGCCCCATGAAGGTCGCCCTCTTTACCGACACGCTGGGCGACGTCAACGGCGTGTGCCGATTCATCCAGAACGCGGCCAGCGACGCGAGCGCGAACGGGCGAGACTTCGAGGTCATCACGAGCACGACCTTCGACGTGCCCAAGTGGGACAACATCCACAACTTCGAGCCGAGCTTTGCGACCAGCATCCCCAAGTACGAGAACCTGGAAGTTGTCCTGCCCCCGGTGGTCAAGATGCTGCGCCACATCGATCGCACCCAGCCCGACGTGATCCACATCTCCACGCCCGGCCCCGTCGGGCTGGTGGGCTACATCGCCGCCAAGATGCTCCGCGTGCCCGTGCTGGGCGTCTACCACACCGACTTCCCCGCGTACGTCGACCACCTCTTCGAGGACCACGGCTTCACCTGGGCCACCAAACGATTCATGCGCTGGTTCTACGGCCCCTTCAGCGCCATCTTCACGCGCTCAAACGACTACATCGACTCGCTCGAGGATCTGGGGCTCGATCGCCAGAAGTGCCTGTCGCTCCAGCCGGGCGTGGACACCGAGATCTTCGACACTCGCTTCGCAGACGCAAACTACTTCCCCGGCCTCGGCGCCGAGGGCAGCGTCGACGGCTCAGCCTCCACCAAGGACACCGTCCGCGTGCTCTACGTCGGGCGCGTCAGCGTCGAGAAGAACCTGCCCATGCTCGTCAAGGTCTGGAAAGAGACCGACAAGCGATGCAAAGCGCGCGGCCTGAACGCAGAGCTCGTCATCGTCGGCGATGGGCCCTACCGCAAGGAGATGGAGAAACTCCTCAAGCACACACGCGTGCGATTCCTGGGCTTCCGCCATCGCGAGGAACTCAGCACGATCTACGCATCCAGCGACATCTTCGCGTTCAACTCCACGACCGACACGCTCGGGCAGGTCGTCATGGAGGCGCAGGCCTCGGGCTGTGTGGTGCTCGTCACCGACAAGGGAGGCCCGCAGGAAGTCGTCCAGCACGCCAAGACCGGGTTCGTCCTCAGCTCCGAGCACCCGCATCTCTGGGCCGACAAGCTCGAGATGCTCATCGCCGATCACGACACACGCCGCGCCATGGGCGAGCGGGCGCACGAGGCGATGCAGTCGATGACGCTCGCCGACTCGTTCGATCACTTCTGGAAAGCCCACGTCGCGGCGTGGCACAGGCACCTGGCAGGCATCGGCATCCGCCCCATCGAGGGCGGCTCCGTCCAGGCCCCCATCACGCGCGACCCGGGCTGACCCCCTTCGCCTCATCGTGGAAAATGTGCCCGCCAGGCGGGCGCCCGATGGGGATCCCATTCACCGATTCCAAAGAGAACGCCGCGACCTTGTGAGTCGCGGCGTTCGTGCGAAAAGAGATGGGAGAGAGATTCTGTCTGGTCGCTGCCTCGGATCAGGCGGCGCGCCGACGCGAGGCCGAGCGCTTGAAGCTCTTGGCCGGGCCGATGCGACCTGCGATCGCGGGCTTGCGGGTCGAGGTGCGACGAGCCTTGGTGTTCGTCTTCTTGGCGAAGGTCTTGGGCGCCGACTTGCGGGCCGTGGGACGCTTGGCTGCGGTCTTGCGAGCCGAGGTCTTGGGCGCCGACTTGCGGGCCATGGGACGCTTGGCTGCTGTCTTGCGGGCTGAGGTCTTGGGCGCCGACTTGCGGGCCGTGGGACGCTTGGCTGCGGTCTTGCGAGCGGCGGGCTTGCGGGCAGCGGTCTTCGTCGCGGACTTACGGGGCGTCGGGCGGGCCGTCGACTTGCGAGCGGTCGGACGCTTCGTCGCGGTCTTGCGGGCCATGGGGCGTGCGGTCGACTTGCGAGCCGCGGCCTTGGGTGCCGACTTGCGAGCAGTGGTCTTGGTTGCGGTCTTGCGAGCCGTCGGGCGAGCGGTGCTCTTCTTGGCGCTGCTCTTGCGGGCGGCGGGCTTGGTCGCGGACTTGGGTGCGGTCTTCTTGGCCGGGCTCTTGCGAGCGCTGGGCTTGGCGGTCGACTTGCGAGCCGTCTTCTTGGGAGCGGACTTGCGAGCCGTGGGCTTGCGCCCCGAGGTGCTCGCCTTGCGGGCGGGCGTGCGTTTGGTCGTCGAACGTCGGGTCGACTTGCGGGTACCGGTCGAAGCCATGGACAGTCTCCTTGCCTCGCGACAGAGAAAGGTCGCGAGCGGTTTGTGCGCCCGGGGAATGGCACAAGCCTGAAGACCCGGGCATCGAACTGGCCCCGGCCTACCCGGGTGCCTCAAGGCCGCACGTCCGTGTGCGACCTTGTTTCATGGTCCGCAATCGACCACATATGAGGTCCGCTTGTCTTTTTTTGGTCTTGATCGCTGTTTTTATTTGAGTTTGACCAGAAGGTGCGCAAAAACGACAACATCCCCTGCTCACCCGGGGGAGTTGCCCGTGCAAGGATGTCAGGACAACCGCGAAGGATCCCACGTGAGCCAGCCCGCCCAGAATACGCATGGAATCGGCATTCCCGACGATTGGTCCCCCGAGAGCTGGCGCACCAAGCTCGATCCGCAGCAGGTTCTCTACCCGGATCGGGCTGCTGTCGATCGCGCCGTCCTGAAACTCCGCTCGCTGCCGCCCCTCGTCACCAGCTTCGAGATCGAGAAGCTCAAGGCGCAGATCGCCCAGGCCCAGGAAGGCAAGCGGTTCCTCCTCCAGGGCGGCGACTGCGCCGAACGCCTCGACGACTGCAGGCCCGAGCACATCACCAGCAGGCTCAAGATCCTGCTGCAGATGTCGCTGGTCCTCGTCCATGGCCTGGGCATGCCCGTCATACGGGTCGGACGGTTCGCAGGGCAGTACGCCAAGCCCCGCTCCAGCCTCACCGAAACCAGAGCGATCGACGGCAGCGAGCAGACTCTGCCCAGCTACTTCGGCGACCTCGTCAACGGCGAGGCCTTCGAAGAGGACTCCCGCACACCCGACCCGCACATGATGGTCCGCGGCTACCAGCACGCAGCCATGACCATCAACTTCGTCCGCTCCCTCATCGACGGCGGGTTCGCTGACCTTCATCACCCCGAGTACTGGGACCTGAGCTTCTTCGGGTCCGCGGCCCTCTCTGAAGAAGGACGCAAGTCATACCAGAACATGAGCCGTGAGCTCGCCTCGGCGCTCCGCTTCATGGAGAACCTGGGCGAGAAGGCGGTCGATGACCTGACACGCGTCGACTTCTTCACGAGCCACGAGGGGCTGAACCTTCTTTACGAGTCCGCTCAGACGCGGACCGTGCCACGGCGCCAGGGCTACTACAACCTGACCACCCACCTGCCCTGGATCGGCGAGCGCACCCGGGGCCTCGACGGCGCGCACGTCGAGTATTTCCGCGGCATCCGGAACCCCGTCGGGGTCAAGCTCGGACCCAAGGCCGACCCGCAAGAGGTCGTCAGACTCCTGCAGGCACTCAACCCCGCCAAGGAACCCGGGCGGATGGTTTTGATCGTCCGCATGGGCGCCAGGGACGTCGGGCATCATTTGGAACATTTACTGCAGACTGTCGATCGAGCGCAAACACCCGTGCTCTGGGTCTGCGACCCGATGCACGGCAACACACGCTCGACCGCCTCTGGCAGGAAGACCCGCAACGTCGAAGACATCTACAGCGAACTCGCCCAGAGCATCGAAATCCACGCCAAAGCGGGCACTCATTTGGGTGGGGTGCACTTCGAATTGACCGGAGAAGACGTCACCGAATGCGTCGGTGGCGCCTCGGGTGTGACCGAAGACGACCTCGACCAAAACTACTCCAGCGCTCTGGATCCACGCCTCAACTACGCCCAGAGTCTCGAATTGGCCTTTTTGCTTTCAAATCAGTATTCGAACACTCGCTCCATACCCCGGAAAAACCCCTAGGTTTCTGGTACACTGGGTTTCTCTGGGGAAAGGCAATGGTGATGGCGCACGAACTCGGCGCAAGCTCGGGAATCTGCGAACTCTCGAACGAGCAAGCGCAAGCTCTCTGCTCGGTGCTGCTGACGCACCCGTTCATCGGTGCATCGCTGATCGATTGCGAGGGGCGATTCTTCGGCGCCAATGCCAGGGCAAAGCTCCTGTATCTTGGCAACACCGAAGTCGACGTGACGGGCAAGACCATCTTCGATCTGTTCCCCGCCGAGTGGTGCCGCGAGCGCATCAATCTGATGAAGGAACTCAACGAGACGGGTCGCCCCGCCGTGCTGCGCCACATCCGGCGCGGGCGGGCGCTCCTGGTGACCTACCACCAGATGCCCACGCCAGAGGGCCAGCCCCAGAACTACCTCGTCATGATCGCTGAGACCGACGGCGACGACGAGCTCCCGATCCCAGACAGCTTCATTCGATTCGAAACGGGGCTGATGAACCTCGGCCCGCTGGACACGCTTTCGCGCCGAGAGCTTGAGGTTCTGGCGCTGATCAGCCAGGGGCTGACCACGGATCAGATCGCCAAGGACATCAGCCGGAGCGTCAAAACGATCGAGGCGCACCGCAGCTCGATCGCGCGGAAACTTGGCGTCAAGAACCGGGTGCAGCTGGCTGAGATTGCGCGCAAGGCCGCGCTTGAGATCCATCACGCCGATCTGAAGCGCATCCCCAATTCACCCTGACAGCCCCCGAAGCCCGGAGTTTTTCCTCAGCTTTCTGCTGGCGTCGCGAACTCCACGGGATGACCCCCCGTAGGACACCGCGGTCCGCATTCGCGTGGGGCAGCTGGCGGCGTCATTCCGCGTCGCACGGAAAGGGAACACCATGATCTGTGAATCGCAGAACGCTCGATGCGTGCGCGCTGGCCTCGCTGTGATTTCGATCGGAGCGCTGGCGGGTACTGCTTGGGCGCAGTCTGAGACCCGCGACTGGCTCCTGCCCAAGAGCGGCCTCTGGTCGGACGCCGCCAACTGGAGCGGGGGCAACGTCCCGGATACGCCAACCGAGATCGCCCGACTCAGCCCTGGCGCCGCAGTCCCGCCGGGGCTGGTGGTCACACCCATCGCGACCGTCGACGGGGTCTTCATGGTCCAGCAGCTCCAGGGGAACGGCTCCGTCGGTGTGCTCATCGACGAGGGCGCCCAGCTCGAAGTCACGGACGGCATCACCGACGGGCTCGACGGGGGGACCCTTGTCGTCACGCTCGGCTCGGGCAAAGCAGGCGGGCTTCTGTCTTCGATCGTCACGATCGGCAACGGCGCGGGCAGGCAGGCTGCGCTCCGGAACACGACGTTCCACATGATCGGCGAGGGCGACAACGTCTCGATCATCAGAGGCGGGGGCACGCTCTCCTCCTCGTCTCGCATCCAAGGGCAGGGCACCATCGAGGGCATAACGAATTACGGCGAGATCGTCGCCATCAAAGAGGGCCAGGGCTCGGGCGAGCTCCGCTTCACAAACGGGCTCATCAATCGAGGCTCGGTGACGGTCGAATCCACCGGGCACCTCGTCTTCGACCACTGCAGCTTTGCCCAGGTGGGCGATCTCGTGAACAACAGCCTGATCACCGTCCTCGACGGGACCGTCTCGGGCAGCATCGTCGGCAGAATCGACTGGATCGGAGAGTGCTCCGTCAGCAACAGCGAGTTCCTCAGCGGGACATCCTTTGTCGAAGGCGTGCTGAACGTCATCCCCATGAGCAACTACTTCGCCGGACACCGGTTCTTCCTCTTCAACGGCGCCCAGCTGCGTTGCAGCGACACGGTGTTCCTCCAGGGGAACACTTCGATCAACGGGATCAAGCGAGAGATCGTCTTCGAGCCTTCGGCTACCCCGCCCAGGCTCTCTGTGCCTCAGGGTGAGACCATCGTCGCCATGCCCGGGTTCAAGATCACGGGATCGGGGATCATCGACGCCAACTTCGTCAACTACGGCGAGCTCAAGATCAACCGCGGGACCTCGTTCGACCCCCTGCTCGAAACCCTCGAGGTGCGCGGCGAGTTCGTGCAGACCGCCGATGCGAAGCTCGGGATCGTCATCGACAAGGACAACGAGAACCTCATCGTCGACAGACTCGTCGTCACCGGCGGAGACGCGGAGCTCGACGGCGCCCTTGATGTCACGGTGCTCATCAACCTGTTCACCAACGACCCGCTGAACCAGATCGCCCTGGCCAACAGGACGGTCACGGTCGTGAGCCTGGACGACCATTCGGGGCTCTATGCCCTCAGCGGCGCATTCAGCGATGTTGAGGTGCAGCTCCTGGACGATCGCGTGAGCCGGATCCCGGACGTGATCTACCTCCCCGATCGCGTGGATTTGCGGTTCTACTGCCGAGCGGATGTCAACCGCAACGGCACCGTCGAGCCTGCCGACTTTACCGCGTGGCTGAGCGCCTACCAGCAGGGCAGCCCGCTCGCGGATATGAACGGGAATTCGGTGCTCAGCACGTCGGACTTTACGAAGTGGGTCGATCTCTACAACCGCGGCTGCCCGGAGTAAGCCAGAGTCTTCATCTGGAGAGTGCTTCCCGGTAGCGTTTGGCCATCGCGTCGAGCGCGCCGGGGAGCACGCGCATGTCGCCCACGGTCGTGATGAAGTTCACGTCGCCGTTCCACCTGGGCACCAGGTGGACATGCAGGTGCTGGGGCACGCCCGCGCCGGCGGCCTGTCCCTGGTTGACACCGATGTTGATGCCGTGAGGCTCGAGCACACGCTCCATGAGGTCTGTGGCGCGATCGACCAGCCCCCAGAGCGCCGAGCGCTCGGGTTCGGTGTAATCCATCAATCGCGATCTGCTCTGGCCCAGCGCGACCAGGAGATGCCCGCTGGCGTACGGGTACGCGTTGAGGAAAATCATGCCTTCGTCTGTGCGCAGGACAACGTGGTTGGCCTCGTCTTGCTTGGGCGTCAGCCAGTAGTCGCGGATGAAGCACCCGGTGCCTGGGCTGGACGCTCGCCTGGCTTTCGCCTGTGCCTGTTGCTCTTCGACCTTCCCGATCGCCTCGATGTACTGCAGGCGCCAGGGGGCATCCAGGCGCGAGGGGCCCGATCGGGGAGGGTTGTGCGGCTTATCCGGTTTGGAAGGCATGGGCAAAGTGTACGGAGCGGGCCAAGCTTTGCCGACACCGACCCGGAACAGGACATAAGCCGATAGTCGATCAGGAGGGCTCTCCCATGAATCTGATCGAGATCGATTCGACCTCGCCCGTCTCTGAGATCATGTCCAGGCGTGTGGTCACCGTGTCGCCCGACGACACGCTCTCGGTGGTCCGTCGGCTTTTCGACGAGCACCGGTTCCACCACCTCATCGTGGTCGAGAAGGGCGTCGCCCGGGGTGTGATCAGCCACCGCGATCTGCTGAAGCATCTGAGTCCTTTCGTGGGCACACTCAGCGAGGCCCGCAAGGACTCCTGGACGCTCGAGAAGCGTGTCCACCAGGTCATGAGCCGGGGCCTTGTCTGGGCAGAGCCTGGGACGCCCATCACCGAGGCGGCGCTGATGATGGCCGCCAACCGCATCGCCTGCCTGCCCGTCCTGGACGCCAAGAGTCGACCGATCGGGATCGTCACGACGCTCGACCTGCTCCGCTGGATTTCGAGCAGGCTCCACCCCGAATTTCGGGGCGATTCCGCAGCCGCCTGAGCAGCCTTCCTAGACTTCTTTCCGCGGAATACCTCGCGAAAACGGAGTCTGTGCTGATGTTCGATTCGATTTCAGTCGGTGGTCGGGGCACTCCCTCGGCTGTGGTCGTTGCCCGATTCAAGGACAAAGCGCTTCACGCCTCCAGCAAAGCGCACGACCCCGACGGCTCGGTCGCTGACGCATGCAAGCGCCCCGAATCGACCGGCGAGTACCTTGAGATCACGCACGCGTTCCCTTCGGGCGCCAAGGGCAAGAACCCGCCTCGCGTCATCGTGCTTGGTCTGGGCACGCAGGCCAAGCTCACCGCGGGCTGTTTCCGCGATCTGGGCGCGACGCTCGCCAAGGTCGCCAGCGCCATCAAAGCCACCAACCTGACCATCGATCTCTCGGGCCCGATCAAGGATGCCAAGCTCGACGAGGGCGCCTGCGCCAGCGCACTGGGCGAGGGATTTGGCCTCATGGGCTGGAGCTACGACAGGCTCCGCGGCAGCGCGACGACCAAGGTCAGTCGGAGCAAGATCGCACTGAGTTCCCCGAGCAAGGCCTTCGCCAACGGCCTGACGCGGGGCCTTGGGCTCGCGGAGAGCACCAACCGCGCGCGGGACCTGAGTCAGACGCCGCCCAACATCGCCACCCCCGCGTGGATGGCAAGCGAAGCGCAGAAGATGGCCCGCCAGGCGGGGCTCAAGTGCACCGTTTACAAGGGTGCCCAGCTCGAAACGATGGGCATGACCGGGTGCATCACCGTGGGAGCCGCCAGCGAGAACAAGCCCTGCGTGATCCGCCTGGAGTACACGCCCGCCAACGCGGGCAAGAAGTCCAAGCCCGTCGTCCTCGTGGGCAAGACCATGACCTACGACTCGGGCGGGCTCTCCATCAAGGTCGGCGGCGGGATGAAGGGCATGAAGCGCGACAAGGACGGCGGCTGCGCCGTCTTCGGCGCGATGCACGCGATCGCCACCGTCATCAAGCCGCGCCGGCGCGTCGTGGCGCTGCTGATGTGCGCCGAGAACTCGATCTCCGACGAGGCCTATCGCCCGGACGACGTCCTGACCTTCGCCAACGGCGTGACCGTTGAGGTCACCAACACCGACGCCGAGGGACGACTCGTCCTTGCCGATGGCCTCGTGCACGCCTGCAAGAAAGAGGACGCGGCAGCGATCATCGATATGGCAACACTCACCGGCGGCGTGGTCGTGGCGCTGGGCTCGGTCTTTGCGGGCCTCTGGTGCGACGACGACAAGCTCCGGCGCCAGCTCGAAGAAGCCGGCGCTGCTTCCGGCGAGCGTGTGTGGCGACTTCCCCATGACGAGCAGTACCGCGAGATGATGAAGAGCCCCATCGCCGACATCGTCAACAGCGCTCCTGTCCGCGAGGCACACCCGATCCAGGGCGCGGCGTTCCTGAGCTACTTTGTCGAATCAGGAACCCCTTGGGCGCACATCGACATCGCGGGCGTGCACGAGGCCAGCAGCGCCAAGGGCCCCTTTATCGCGGGGCCGACGGGGTTTGGTGTCCGTCTGATCGCCGAGTACTTCGAGGCGAGGTAAACCGAAAGCAAGCCGCCGATCCGAAAGTTCTGGTAAGCTCTGGGTGCTTACGGGGGCAGCGCGGTCTGCGTGATCTGTCGTGTTTGGCGGAGTGCCGCCGTGGGCTTCGGGGGCGTTGCCCATGGAGAACGCGATCGCGGTCAATCCGGCGCACGCGGGCGTGATCGGTGTGGTCGATGCGCTCAGCAAAGGCACCCGACTGGTGCTGGTGCGCAGCGACACCTGGAGCGATGAGAAGCTCGTCGACCTCGCACGGGCCGCCCGCGATCACTCCAGCGCCGCCATGATCGTGGGCCACGGACGCTTGCACGAAGATTTTTCGGTGACCGGTCTGTTCAAGAAGCCCCGCGTGCTCGGGCCCGTCGCGATCCGCGCCGACCGCTGGCCGACGATCGAGATCGACCGCTCGCTCCTGCGCCGAGACCCGGTGCTGGACCACGCGGCCAGCTGGGTGCTCGCGCTCCTCTGTGCCGCCCACGGCGGGACGGTCGATTCCACCGATGCGTATCACGCCCGGCGCGTGCGCCACGATGCGCACGACATCGACGAGCTGCGACCCGAGGGCTGCGCCTGGCTCGTGCACCATGTCTCGCGGATGATCCCCGCCCAGGCGATTGGCAGCTCCGAGGCGAGCGCGCTCTGGAAATCCTGGAGCGGTTCACGATGAGCTGGTGCATCGTCAGCAGAGAGTTTCCCCCGTTCGCCGGGGGCGGGATCGGGACGTACGCCGGCGCCATGACGCAGGCCCTGGTTCGCGCGGGCGAGAGGCCTGTCGTCATCACCGTCGGACCGGGCGAGCGCACCGAGGACATCGAGGAAGGCGTCACGGTTGTGCGCCTGCCGCTGGTTCAGGGCGAAGACTGGTCCGGGCCTCACCCGGCGATCAGGAGCCCCGATACGCGCGGCGCCTGGCAGGCGCTCGGGCCCCACTCTGTCTTTGCGATGCAGGTCGCCGACGAGCTCGAGAAGCTGCTCGTCCGGTACGACATCGATCTGGTCGAGTTCACCGATACCGGTGCCGCCGGGTGGTTCGCGCTCAACAGGCGGCGCAACCTGGGCTCGTACGGCGACGTGCGCATGATCACGCACGTGCACTCGCCCAGCGCCTGGATCGAACGCGTCAATCGGCGCTGCGAGCCCGGGCGGACGATGCACGAACTCCAGCGGATGGAGCGCGAGCAGGCGCAGTGGTCCGACGCGGTGATCACGCCCTCGGAGTTCATGGCCGGCTGGGTTGCTCAGAACTGGGGCGTGCGCGCCTCGGTTATCCGATACCCAAAGCCCGTGCGGGAGACCTCGCTTACCGACGAAGCCGAGGGCGGCGTGCTCTTTGTCGGACGACTCGAGTACCGCAAGGGCATCGACACGCTCCTGTCGGCGTGGTCCCGGCTCAGGCCCGATTCGCGCCTGCACCTCGTCGGGCTCGACACACCCGACGAGCGCACGGGCGTGCCCATCGGCGAGCGCCTGATCTCTCAGATGCCGCACGAGGCTGCGCTCTCCGTCGTCGAGCACGGCCCGAAGCCCCCCGCTGTCGTTCACACGCTGCAGAATCAGGCGGGCGTCATCGTCGTCCCCTCACCCGAGGACAACCTGCCCTTTACGTGCATCGAGGCCATGAGCGCCGGGCGTGTGGTGATCGCCTCGGATGTGGGCGGTGCCAGCGAGCTGATCGAAGACGGCGTCAGCGGCTTTCTCTTCCGCTCGGGGAGCACCGCCTCGCTCGCTGAGACGATCGCAAAGGCGCTGGACCTGGCGCACGACGAACGCGAAGAGATGGGTCAGCACGCCCGGGAGCGCATCAGCGAGCTCTGCAACCCGATTCTTGTGGTTGCCAGCCGGCACGCGCACGCGCGCGGGCTCGAGCACTGGCGCGAGATCCGCAGCGATCCGTCCTGCGTCATGATCAACACGCCTTCGATGATCTCCGCCTCGTGCGAGAAGCTCTGCGCCGCGGTCACCGGGAGCGCCGCTGACTTTGCCATCGGCTGGCCCCGCGTGGGCGAGCGTGTCATCGCCCACGGCACGCCGAGCCTCGAAGGGCTCGTCGTGGGCCCGCGCGAGGTGGGCTCGATCGTCATTCGTCGGTCGTGGCTCCAGCGCCCGGAGATCAGGGCGGTTCTGCCCGAGTTCGATCACACGCAGGCCCTCCGCGTGCGCGAGGCATGGAAACTCCTGGCGCTTGCGATGTCTCTTGGCGCTCGGGGAGTCGCGGTGCCCGAAGCCCGCTGCGAGGTCTCCCCAGCGGAGGGGCCCGTCATCGATGTGGATATCTCCTCGCTCGTGCGCTCGCAGATGGTCACAGGCGAACCGGGGTTGCCGGTAGGCCGGGCGGTGCGCTTGGTGCAGGCGTTCGAAGAGCGGACCACGACGGTCAAGTCGCGCGTCATGGGGACGGCGAGAAAGCTGCTGGGCGGGTGAATCCAATTCAGTGGCGGAGGCTTCCAGCCTCCGCAGAATTCTTCGTCCTGTGTGATTTCGTTGAGAATTTCATGACAGCGGAGGCTGGAAGCCTCCGCCACTGAGTGAGCGGTCTCAGACCTCGCTGCGCCGGCGCGATTTCTGCTTGATCTCGATGGTGCGCTGGGCGAGGCCCTTGACGAGGGCGTGCACGGGCGAGCCCTTGAGCACCTCGTTGACGCGGTCGGCGAGCTTGTACCGCAGGCCGGCGCGCTCGAGGTTGCCCGCTTCCATCTGCTCGCTCAGCATCGTGCGCAGGACGCGCGACTGATCCCGGGGCAGCTCCGGGTGGCGCTGGAGGACCCGAGCATGCAGGTGCTGGCGGCGCATTTCCACCTCCGTGCGCAGGAGCGAGTCGGGGCGGATGCGGTAGTGCAGCAGGAAATCCGGGATCACCGCGCCGTGCCCGCCTCGCTCTGCGAGTGCGCAGTAGAGGTCCCAGTCCTCGTAGCTGGTCAGATCGGTCGAATAGCCGCCGGCGTAGCGGACGGCGGACGCGCGGAAGAGCGCCATGCAGCAGCCGGCGCAGTTGTGGATGGGCAGCAGATCCCGGTGCAGGCCCAGCGGCACCCACCCGCCGAAACGGCGCACGGGCGACTGGCGGAAATACCCGACCAGCGCGGTCACGTACGCGAGCTTCGGTTCGCGCTGCATCACCTGCACAGCTTTCTCCACGAACGTCGGGCTGATCAGGTCGTCTGCGTCGACGGGGAGGATGAACTCACCCCTCGCTTCGCGGATGCCCGAGTTCCGCGCGCCCGAGAGGCCCTGGTTGGCCTGTCGCACGACTCGCAGGTTCGGGCCCGTCAGGGATTCGATGAGCTTGATCGAGTCCGGATCGGTCGAGCCGTCGTCGATGACGATGGTCTCGATGTTCGCGTAGGTCTGACGGGCGATGGAGGCGAGCGTTTCGGGGAGGAACTCGGCGAGGTTGTAGTGCGGGACGATGACAGAAACCAGCGGCGTCGCCTGGGGGGTTTCGCGTGGAACGGCGCGAGGGATCAGCGCACAGAAGCGGTCGACGGTGTCCCGCGGGTTGCAGAACTCCGCGATGCGCGATGGCGCGTTGCCCGCGATGTGCGCACGCAGCGCGTGGTCCGTCAGGGCGCGCTCCAGAGCGGCGCTCAGCGATTCGGGGGTTGGATCGCACAGCAGGCCCGAGGTTTCGTGCACGACGATCTCGCCCGGGCCGCCCGTGTTGGTCGAGACGATCGCGGCTCCGGATGCCATCGCTTCCAGCAGCGCGTTTGGGAAGTTGTCCCAGCGCGCCGGGAAGCAGCACAGGGCGGCGCTGTCGATCAGCGCGCCAAGCTCGGCGCGCGGCACGGGCGGTGCGAACTCGAATCGGTCGGCCCACGCGGGTCTGACGAGCTTTCTCGTGTATTTGCGCATGGAGCGTCCGAACGGGCCAGAGCCCGTGTCGCCCCCGACGAGGGTGAACCGGGCGCTGATGCCCTTCTCAAGGAGGTCCTGTGCGGCGCGGACGAGCAGGTCCACGCCCTTTCGGTGCTCCATGCGACCGAAGTAGAGAACGCTGGGCTCACCCCTGCTCGGTGCCAATGCGCTCGACCGGCGCAGGTCGCTGACCGAGGCGACGTCGAACGGGTACCGAAGGACGTGGCCCTGTTTGATTTCGCCAAGGTCGTGCTGCTCGAGGTACGCGAGGGTGATGCTGAGCAGGTCGGTCGATGGGCTGAGCACGAGGTCGGCGTGCGCGATCGATTCGTGCTCCATGATGTCCAGGTACGCGGCGTAGTGCGGGTAGGTGGAGTCGTTGTCGAGGTCGCGACAGAGGGCGCTGGACGTGTGCAGTCGGCAGACGAGGGTGACGTTGTCGAACTCGGACGTGGTGCGCTTGGCCTGGCTGAGCGCGTGCCCCTCGGCCCAGTAGTCGGGGTACTCGATGGCGTCGAAGGCGAAGCGTTCGTGGAGCCTGCGGACGGTTTTGAGGACGGCCAGGCTGTGACGGGCGTAGGGGTAGTTGTGGTCGAGCTTGGGCGGGCCGTCGACGGGATCGACGACGTGGAAGGTGACGCCCGGGTAGAGCGCGGGGCCCCGCTGGAGGACGCCCTCGTGGTTGCGAGTGATGACGTGGACGTCGTGCCCTGCCTCGGTGAGCGCGCGGGCCCAGCAGGCGCCGTAGGTGCCGATACCGGCGCCGAAGAACGGCGCGAATTCGCGTGAGATGAGACAGACCTTCATAACCCCCTCGGAGTTGGTACCGCTAAGGGTAGCAGGGCGACCCATCGACGCCGAAATAGAGCCGAACAGGAAGCCGAGAATCCCGGTTATCAGCCCTTGGGGGAGGGGGATCAGAAAGCGACATCGGGACATGGGGGCGATGGTGCTTGTGAGGGGTGAACAGTTCAATAGGCTGTACTAGGAAAGGGGTCATGTCATGACACGACGACTTCTGATCTCAGCGGCTCTCGGGTTTCTGACGGCTTCGTCGTGCCTGGGTCAGCCGGTGGAGTACAGGGTGCTGGCGACGACGGGGGAGCAGGCAATCGGGCTGCCCGCGGGGTGGGTTTTCTCGGGCATACACCAGCCGTTTGTTGATGAGCTTGGGCGGGTGACATTCCTGACCCGCTCGGGCAGCGGCGATGCCGTGTATCGCACGAACGGTGTTGACCCTCAGATTCTGGTGCGGGCGGGCGAGACACCTCCGGGCTATCAGCCCGAGGACTTGATCATCTCGATCAGGAGTCTGGACTATGTCAGCGACACAGGGGACCTCGGGCTTGAGGCATGGATTGTATTTGAGGATGGCTCACCGTCATTGCTCGGAACATGGACGCACTCGGACGACTTTGGCCTTCGCGTTGTTTCGTTCGGCGGGCGTCGGGCGCCGGGGACGAATGGCATCATGTGCTCGGGACAATCCAACTGGTACCAGTACTGGATGAGCAACGCGGGGCACTTTGCGATTTCCAACCGTCTCTGCGGCGCCAACAGCACTGATTACGAGTTGACGTGGGCGAGCGAAACGAATGGTGAGAATCTGGCCCTTGTCTCAACCGGGAAGGGGCCCGTGCCTCTGATACAGTTTGCGGGATTCTCAAACATGCGCCCGCCGGTGGGGATCAACAGCCAGGGGACACTCGTCTTTGAGGCCGTTATTCAGGGCACGAACATCACATCAGACAACAATCGCTTGTATTATGCATGGAATGCACAGGACGGATTTTCCATTGTTGCCCGCGAGGGTGACCCGGTGCCCGGGTTTCCGCCGACGGTGACGTATGACATCATCTACGACGCACGCATCAACGATCTCGGTCACACGATGATCCTTTGCAAAGTCAAAGGCCCGGGCATCACGGACGATTCGGACCAGATCATTCTTTGCGATCGCGAAGGCAACGGGCTTGAGCACACGTACCGTGAGGGGATTCAGGCGCCGCAGTTGACGCCCGGTGTGAAGATCGGCGGCATTGCTCGGGTGTGCTTCAACAACAAGAGCCAGATCGCGTTCATGAGCAAAGTCGCTGGTGCTGGAGCCCCTGGCGGGAATGAGGACTATTACTGGGCTGAGGGAGGGCCTCCGGGCCTGGCACTTGTGGCGCACACAGGGCAGGTCGTTCCGGGGTTCGATGAGCCGCACGTGCTGAGCGATTTCAGGTCATACGAGCTTGGCGCCGGCTACGGCCCGTACCCGTTTTTCACGGATTCGGGGAGGCTTGCGATCTGGGGGCAAGTCGAAGGGCCGCTGCCAAATCGTTCGAACACCTACAACCGGTATTTCATCTCGGATGCCGAAGGCGAGCTTCGGGACATACTGCCGGTGGGCACTCAGCTCGACGTGAGCAGTGTGCCGGGGTCGCCCGACATTCGAACGGTTCAATCGCACCATTTCCGGCTCGACGGCTCCACGAATGATGCGGACGAGGTCGCAGCGATCGCATACTTTTCAGATGGGTCGTACTCGGCTGTGCTCGTCAGCTATGCGGACTCATGCCAAGCGGACGTCAACGACGACGGGCAGGTGACCCCGGCGGACTTTTCGGCCTGGCTTGCCGCCTACGCAGCGCAGGCCCAGGGGTGCGACCAGAACGGGGACGGGCAGTGCACACCGGGCGACTTTACGGCGTGGCTGATCAACTACAACAACGGGTGCTGATCGGGCTTTCCGCACGCTGGCGATGCGTCCCGAGACTTGCTCAGCGAGGGGCAGAGCGGGCGGTCGCGGCCCCCTACACTTGGGCCTGACCGCCAGGAGCCCCGCAGATGCCGTACACGCTCAAACCCGATGAAGGCTACGACGTTGACAGCGAGACCACGCCCTATGTCGACGGCATGGTCGACACGGGCGACCGCTGGACGCTGAACTTCGGACCCCAGCACCCGGCGACGCACACGACGCTCCGCCTGGTGCTCCAGCTCGATGGCGAGCGGATCGCCCGGTGCACGCCCCACATCGGGTACCTGCACTCGGGGTTCGAGAAGCAGGCGGAGGTCTTGGACTACAACCAGTACGTCACGATCGTCAGCCGGATGAACTATCTGAGCCCGATCTCCAACGACATCTGCTGGCACGGGGCGGTCGAGAAGCTGTTTGGCATCGACATCACGCCGCGCTGCAAGGTCATCCGCACGATCATGGCAGAGATGGGACGGATCCAGGACCACCTGCTGTGCGTCGGGGCCGCGGCTCTTGACCTTGGCGCGTTTACGGGCTTCCTCTACGCCTTCAACCCGCGCGAGAAGATCTACGACATCTGCGACTACATCTCGGGCCAGCGCTACCACCCCGACTGGACCCGCGTGGGCGGGGCGATGCGCGACCTGCCCAACGAAGAGACCTTCAAACTGATGGTCAAGGAGTTTGTCAACGACGACATGCCCAGCGCCATCCGCGACCTCGAGAAGCTCGTCGAGCGCAACCGCATCTTCATGGATCGCACCCAGGGCATCGGCATCATCAGCAAGGAAGACGCGATCAACTGGTCGCTGTCCGGGCCCTTGGCGCGGGCGTCGGGTGTGAGGCGCGACCTGCGGAAGGATGCGCCCTACCTCTGCTACGCGGACAACTGGGACGGCCAGGGCGCCGAGAAGGTCAAGTTCTCCGTCCCCCTCGCGACCGAGGGCGACGTCTACAACCGCTTCCTCGTCCGCCTCGAAGAGATCCGCCAGGCCCGCTCCATCATCAACCAGCTCATCGACAAGATCCCCGGCGGGCCCATCGACGCGTTCGCCGACTCCAAGATGACCAAGCCCCGCAAGGAAGACGTCTACGGCTCTATCGAGGGCCTCATCCAGCACTTCGAGCTCATCATGAGCAACCGGGGCTGGAAGCCGCCCGTCGCCGAGGCCTACGGCTGCCAGGAAACCTCCAACGGCGAGCTCGGCTTCTACATTGTCTCCGACGGCGGCCCGCGCCCGTGGCGCGTCAAGGTCCGCCCGCCCACGTTCCTGAACTACTCCACCATGAGCAAGATGATCGAGGGGCACATGCTCGCGGACATCGTGGCGGTGCTCGGGTCGATCAATGTGGTCGCGGCTGAATTGGATCGATAAAGCGAAGCTATCTGAGCGATCGGACGATTTGCCGGGTGCCACGGCTTGTCTCGCAAGCCGTGCTCATCGTCGCATACACGGGTTGCCCTCCGGGACAACCCGTGGCACCATTTCTGCGAATTCGATGCTCAGCATGTCAAGATCCCATGTATACACCCCTCCCCGGGAACACCGCCCCCGCGCCCTATGTTCATCCCTGACCGGAACGCGATGAAGCGTCCCGGAACGAGGGCACAGACATGAGCACGTTCGATGTCAGGGGCAAGGTGGCGCTGGTGACGGGGGCGAACCGGGGGATCGGCAGGGCCATCACAGCCTCGCTGATCGAGGCGGGGGCCGCCAAGGTCTACGCCGCGGTCCGCAGGCCCGAGTCGGCTGCGGATCTCGTCAAAGAGTTCGGCGCCAAGGTCGTCCCCATCGCGCTGGATCTCTCGGACGATGCGACCATCCGGGGCGCGGCGAGCAAGGCGACGGATGTTCAACTCGTCGTGAACAACGCGGGCGTGCTCGAGCCCGCGGGACCCCTGGACGACCACACGTTCAAGGCGCTCGAGTACGAGCTCGATGTGAACCTCTTCGGCCTTCTGCGCGTCGCACGGGCCTTTGCGCCCGTCCTCAAGCAGAACGGCGGCGGCGCGTTCGTGCAGATCAACTCCGTCGTCTCGCTGGCGGCCTTCCCGACGGGCGCGACGTACTCGGCTTCCAAGGCCGCGTCGTACTCCATCACGCAATCGCTGAGGGCTGTCCTCGCGGAGCAGGGCACCTCGGTCTTCAGCGTGCACCCGGGCCCGATCGCGACGGACATGGCGACGACCGCCGGCATCCAGGACATCGCTGAGCCCCCGGCGCTTGTGGGCGAGGCGATCCTGGCGGCGTTCAAGTCGGGCGACTTCCACGTCTTCCCCGACTCGATGGCCCGCGACTACGGGAAGGCCTACGAGAGCTACGCCAAGAGCGTGATCGAAGCCGACGCGACTGTGGCTTGAGCCAGACATCAAGGAGCGAGACGTGCCTTACATCAATCTGAAGATCACAGGCAAGCCGACGTCGGCGCAGAAGGCCGAGATCGTGCGCGAATTCACGGACACGCTCGTGCGCGTGCTCGGGAAGAACCCGGAGCACACGCACATCGTGATCGACGAGGTCGAGGACGAGAACTGGGGCTTCGGGGGCGAGCTGACGACCGAGTACCGCAAGCGCAGAGCCGGGGGCTGATGGGTCCGTGGTACAATCCGGGCTCATTCCATCCCGGAGTCAACGCATGCTGAAGATCGCCCCGTTTCTCTGGTATGACGGCAAGGCCGAGGAAGCCGTCGAGTTGTACACGTCCGTCTTTCCGAACTCCCGTGTCGTGAGCGTGATGCGACAGGGCGAGGCCGGGCCGAACGAGCCGGGCAGTGTGCTTTCGATCACGTTCGAGCTGGACGGGCAGAGGCTGCACGCGATGAACGGCGGGCCCGGGCAGCCCTTCAACATGAGTGTTTCTCTCATGGTCGAGGCGAACACGCAGGCGGAGATCGACCGGTACTACGAGGGCCTCTGCGCCAACGGCGGCGAGCCCCAGCCCTGCGGCTGGCTGATGGATCGGTTCGGGCTGCGCTGGCAGATCACGCCGAGGCGCCTGATGGAGCTCATGTCGCACAAGGATCAAGCCGTCGCGGCGAAGGCGGCGCAGGCGATGTTCACGATGACGAAGATCGACCTCGCGGCGCTCGAGGCGGCGGTGAAGGGGTGAGTGCAATGACGAACACGGGCCGATTCGTTGTCGGCGTGACGCTGGCTTTCGCGGCGGTATCGATCCCCGCGTGCACGGGCACGGTGTGCAGGCTGCCCGCAGAGCGGACGGGGATCGATGTGATGACGGGCGCGTGGCGGATTGTGAGCGTGCGGGGCGAGGAGGTCGCCAGGGTGCTGCCCGAGGGCGCGCGGGAGCCGACGCTGACGATCAACGCCGACGGCTCGATCGCGGGCTTTGCGGGCGTCAACCGCGTGAGCGGGCAGGTGAACGCCCAGAAGCTGGCGCAGGGCGTGTGGGAGGCGGGGCCAATGTTTTCGACGAAGATGGCTGGCGCGCCCGAGCTGATGGCGATGGAGCGGGGCATCCTCGACGGGCTCGGCAGCGCCGACGCGATCGTGCACACGGGCGGGTCGGTCGTCCTGACCGAGGGCGGGGAAGAGGCGCTCGTTCTGATGCGGGGCGAGTGACAACACACTGAAGCTATGCCACAATCCCGGCGCTCGCCCGAGGCGAGTCACCGGAGATGCCCAATGCGCGTGCTCGCCACCGTCCTTCTGCTCTGCTGCTCCAATATCTTCATGACATGGGCCTGGTACGGGCATCTGAAGAAAGTGGGCTGGACGATCCCGATCGCGATCGGTGTGAGCTGGCTGATCGCGCTGCCCGAGTACATGCTCCAGGTGCCAGCCAACCGGATCGGTCACTCGTCGTTTGGCGGGCCTTTCAGCGCGGCTCAGCTGAAGGTGCTCCAGGAGGCGATCACGTTAACGGTGTTCATCGGTTTCGCGGTGGTGGTGCTCAAAGAGAAGCCACGTGTGAACGAGCTTGTGGCGTTCGTGCTGATCTTCGCGGGCGTTGCGGTGGCGATGATGGGCCGGCGTGAGCCGGCGGGGGGAGCGCAAGCTGTCGCGGCACCGGCAGAGTATGTGGTACCGGCCGTTGATGAAAACAGCAGAACGTAAGCGCTCGGCGCCATCTCCGTCTGCTTCGCAGACACCTCCCCACCAGTGAGGGGAGAGGAAGATCACGGCTTGCGTGCTTCGATGTCGAGGCTGACGACGAAGTCGCTCATGGAAGCGCCCTCGGGCAATGCCTGGGCGATTTTCTGGTAGAGCGGGTCCTGCCAGTTGGTCATGGCCTCGATGTACTGGGGCTTGGCGGTCAGCTTGAGGTCGGTCAGCCCCGCCTGCTGGACGGCGGCGCGGATGTCATCGACGAGTTGGGCACCCGCGATGCAGCCGACGAGGGCTTCGAGGTCGGAAGCGATCGATTCGGGGAGTGGTTTGAGGAGAGCGAGATCGGAGATCGCGACCCGGCCTCCCGGCCTCAGGATGCGCGCGACTTCGCGCCAGACGCGGTCCTTGTCGGGCGAGAGGTTGATGACGCAGTTGGAGATGACGACGTCGATGGAGTTGTCGGGGGCGGGGATGTTCTCGATCTCGCCCAGGCGGAATTCGACGTTGGACAGGCCCGAGGCGTTGGTGTAGGTCGCCAGTCCTGCACGGGCTCTGGAGATCATCTCGGGCGTCATGTCGACGCCGATGATTTTCCCGGTTGCGCCGACCTTGGGTCCTGCGATGAAGCAGTCGAACCCTCCACCGGAGCCGAGGTCGAGGACGGTTTCGCCCGGCTTGAGGTTGGCCAGCGCGTTCGGGTTGCCGCAGGACAGGCCCATGTTGGCGTCGCCCGGAATGAGCGAGAGATCGGAGTCCGAGTATCCGACGGCGAGCGCGACCTGCTCGGGCGTGAGCGTTGTGGGGCCGCAGCAACCCCCGCCGCCGCCCCCACTGCTTTCGGCGCTGCTCCCGCCGCAGCAGCCGGTGGCTTTGGGCGCGGCGTTGACCGAGGACCACTGTCCGGATTTGGCGATCTCGGCGTAGCCGGCGCGGACCTTGTCGCGGGTGTCGGTGACGGTTGATGTGCTGGCTGAAGTCTTGGCTTCGGAATCAGAGCAGCAGTCCGGGCCGCAGCAGGGTGACTTGTTTTCTGACTGGGTGTTGTGACTCATTGTGTTTCTCCTGTGAGTGTGGGTTCAGATGCGGGGGATGTGACGGTTGCGTTGCGTGTGTAGAGCTTGCGTCCGAGCCAGAGCGAGACGCTGACGAGAGCGATCAGGACGGGGACCTCGACGAGCGGGCCGACGACGGCGGCGAAGGCGACGCCCGAGCCGATGCCGAAGACTGCGATCGCGACGGCGATCGCGAGCTCGAAGTTGTTGCCCGAGGCGGTGAAGGCGAGCGTGGCCGCCCGTTCGTAGTCCGCGCCGACCTTGTGGGCCATCAGGAAGCTGACGAAGAACATGACGACGAAGTAGATGGTCAGCGGGATCGCGATGCGGACGATGTCCAGCGGGAGGGCGACGATCTTCTCGCCCTTCAAGCTGAACATGACGACGATGGTCGCAAGCAGCGCCAGGAGCGTGATGGGCGAGATGCGCGGCAAGAACGTTTGTGTGTACCACTCGTCGCCCTTGGCCGAGCGCAGCACGAGTCGCGTCACCATGCCCGCCAGGAAGGGGATGCCCAGGTAGATGAGCACGCTGACGAAGACCTGCGCGATGGTGACATCGACGACGGCTCCTTCGAGGCCGAGCCTTGCCGGGAGCCAGGTGATGAAGACCCAGGCGTAGGCGCCGAAGAAGAGGATCTGGAAGATGCTGTTGAAGGCGACGAGGCCCGCGCAGTAGTCGTTGCTGCCCCGGGCGAGGTCGTTCCAGACGAGGACCATGGCGATGCACCGGGCGAGCCCGACGAGGATGAGGCCCACCATGTACTCGGGATAGTCGCGGAGGAAGAGGACCGCGAGCGCGAACATGAGGACGGGGCCCACGATCCAGTTCTGGATGAGCGAGAGCGCCAGGACTTTCCAGTCGCGGAAGACCTCGGGGAGTTTTTCGTAGCGGACCTTGGCCAGGGGCGGGTACATCATGAGGATGAGCCCGATGGCGATGGGGATGTTGGTGGTGCCGACGGAGACGCGATCGAGCGCGCTGCTGACACCCGGGATGAAGTACCCGATCCCGACGCCGATCGCCATGGCCAGGAAGATCCAGAGCGTGAGGAAGCGGTCGAGGAAGCCCAGTCGTTTGCGCGGGCAAGCGGGAGTGATGGTGGTCAAGGGTTGGCTCCCTGCTTGAGTTGCGCAAGGAGTTCGGGAAGCGTGGTGATGAAGGCGCGGATCTCGTCGCGGACGCGTTCGTAGTGCGGCAGCGCTTCTGCTTCGGTCTTGGCATCGGCGGCGAGTTTGGGCGGGTCGTCGAAGCCGTGGTGGACGACGCGGGTGTTGCCCAGAAAGACGGGGCAGTTCTCGTTGGCGTGGCCGCAGACGGTGACGACGAGGTCGAGCGTGTTGGAGTCGCAGGCCTCGACGGTCTTTGAGGTGTGGCTCGAGATGTCGACGCCCGCGCTGGCCATGGCTTTGACAGCCAGTGGGTTGAGCCCGTGCGGGTCGGTGCCCGCGCTGCACGCGTCGATCTGGTCGGCGAGCAGGTGACGGGCCCAGCCCTCGGCCATCTGGCTTCGGCAGGAGTTGCCCGTGCAGAGGAAGAGCACGCGGGGAAGGCGGTCAGCCACAGCAGTCTCCTTCCTGGCAGCAGTCATCGGGGGTGAGTTCTTCGAGCGCGTCGGCGATGGCGCGGAAACGGGCGGCCAGGCCCTTGGGTGATTCGTACCAGACGGTTCGCCCTTCTTTGCGCGCGCTCAGGACGCCTGCGCTTGCCAGGGCGGACAGGTGCCGGGCGACCATGGAAAAATCCAGGGCGCAGCACTGGGCGATCTCGGTGACCGAGCACGGTCGCCCGCACTTGGCCAGGCAGGCCAGGAGCTTGGCGCGGGTCGGGTCCGCCAGGGCCTTGAAGAAGCCGGGCTCGAGCAGCTCGTCGAGACGGGCCTTCCTCTGGACAGCCTGCTTTGGGGTGGCGGGTCGTTGTTTGTAAACTTGCGTCATAATGCAAGTATAAGATCGATTCTGGCCCTGTCAACGCAGAGTGACACTCTTTGTCCTCTGGGAGCGGAGCTAGGATCGTGCATGACACCGATAACCCATCGAATCCCCCATCTGGCGCTTCTGACAGGCGTTCTGACGACTTTGATGCTGGGAGGGTGCTCGAGCACCTACACGCTCGATCTGACCAATTCGACGCGTTCGACGCTCGAAGCCCGGCTTGAGATCGAGAGCCTGGGCTCGGGCCAGCAGGTGCTGGCCAAGGCCGTCGTGAGCCCGGGTGAGTACCGGACTCTGGGGCCTGTCTCGGCCCCGATCACCGACCGCGTGCGCCTGGTCGTGACACCCGCCAGCGGCTCGGGCGGGTACGCCGAGCGCGTGCGCCTCGACGCGGGCAAGACGTTCGCTGAAGTGGGCAACGACGAGTACGGCGGCTCGTCGCTCGAGGTCACGATCCGGCGTGATCCGTAACCCGGGCCTTGCACCGATTGCACGCACCAGACACACTGGATCCCAGAGGAGCACCACGCATGAGCGCACAGAATCGCACACTGGGCCCGGTCTTACTCGCAGCGATGCTGGCGGTGCTTGCGGGGTGCTCGGGGACGTTCAGCGCGAATGTTGCGAACCAGTCGCCGCACCCGGTGCACGTGGACCTTGTGTACACCTCGTGGTACGGCGGGACGAAGGTGATCGACAGCAAGCGCCTGGCCCCCGGCGACGCGGCGGTGCTCGGGCCTGCCAAGGCGCCAAGGTTCTCCGCGAGACTCTTTGCCCAGCCCGAGGGGATCGCGGCTCCGCGGGCGAGCGTCAATATCCCGCGCGGTCAGACGACGGCGCACGTGATCGGTGTGTTCCTGCCCCGGGGCATCCCGGGCGTGGACTGGCGCCTGATCGACAAGAATCCGAACTAGCACAGAGGGAGCAGGGCCATGTTCATCCATTCGATCGCGATCGCGGCGCTGCTTGCGGGCGCTCAGCCAGAACAAGACGAGAGCAAGGCGCTGGTCGTCTTTCCACACCCCTTGATCACCGAGGTCCTGGCGGCGGTGCCGAGGGACTCGGGCGACGCGAACATGGACGGCACGCGCGACGCGACGGGCGATGAGTTCGTCGAGCTCATGAACCCGCACACGGAAGCGATCGAGCTGAAGGGCTACAAGCTGAGTGATCGCAACGCGGGCGGGCAGGGCGCGGTGGAATTCACGTTCCCTGCGTTCCGGCTCGAGCCGGGCGAGATCGTGGTGGTGTTCAACGGCTACGGGATGAGCGAGGGCGAGGGCATCGGGACCGAGGGCGTGGCTCCGGCGACCAAACACGCCAGGCTCGGGGTGTGGGTCTTTTCGATGGGCAACACGAGCGAGTTTGCCAGCTTCTCGAACAAGGGCGACTGGGTGCTGCTGACTGGCCCCTCGGGCAAGCCGGTGCACGTGATCAGCTGGGGTACCTTCAAGGAATCTCTGCCCGTTGACGAAGAACTGGTGACCGAGGGCGTCGTGGATGGCGGCCAGGGGAGCCTGTGCCGGTATCTCTTTGGCGGGCCGATGGTTGGGCACACGGCGCTGGATGGGCGTCTATTCAGCCCGGGTAAGCACCCGATCCAGTCGATCCACGCGGAAGATGATTCGGGCCGCTAGCATCGTGTCGACCCAAGAGCGAGGAACCTGTTCATGGCATGGATCACGAAGAACAGCGCCGGCACGCAGATCCAGAAGCGCGCTGAGCCTTATCTGACGGACGAGATGCGTAAGCATCTCAAGGCCGAGATCCTGCCCAGGTACGAGACGACAATGGGCGCGCTGCTGCCGGCGCTGCACGAGATCCAGCACACCTACGGCTGGATCCCCCACCAGGCGATGGTGGAGATCGCCGAGTTTCTCGAGATCACCCCCAGCGACGTGATCGACACGGTGACGTTCTACGAGGAGTACTGGACGCACCCCAAGGGCGATCACGTCGTGGCGGTCTGCCGATCGATTGCGTGCGAGTTCTGCGGGCAGGGCGACGTGACCCAGGCGTGCAAGGACAAGCTCGGGATCGACGTAGGCGAAACGACCGAGGACAACGCGTTCACGTTGATCGAGCTGGAGTGCCTCGGCGCCTGCGGCGGGGCGCCGGCGATCCTCGTCGATGAGACGCTGCACGAGTTCGTCAAGCCGGGAGACATCTCGGGTCTGATCGACGGGGCGCGTCAGCAGAAGCACGGGCACTGATCAGGCCCCCTCCGTCCGCTGCGCGGACACCTCCCCCGTCGGCGACGGGGGAGGAGAGAACCGGCTTCATGAGCAACAAGAAAGAGAGCATCTCGCGGAGCCTTGGGAAATTCACCGGGGAGATCTGGCGCGCGCTCAAGGCACCCGCCGACGGCTCCAAGAAGCACGAGGTCAAGCGCACCATCGAGACCGAGGAGCGCGAGACGCCCGCGGGGAAGGTGACGCTCAGGCGGACGACGATCGAGGAGATCGAGATCAAAGACACAAGCGAGTAAGCGGGTTTATTGCACCGCGAACTCGGGTCTTTCGCGGCGCTGGCCCGTGGCCCATTCGTAGACCTCCAGCGTCTGGCGGGCCTTGGCCTGCCAGGTGAGGTGGTCCTCGACGCGTTTGCGGGCGGCGGCGCCGAGGTTCTCGCGCAGGTCCTTGTCGAGGGCGAGCTGGTCGAGGTGGATGTGCATCGCCTTGGCGATCTGGTCCTTGTTGCCAAGGGGAACCTTGCGCCCGCACTCGTCGGTGATGAGCCCGCCCGGCCCGCCGTAGTCGACGACAACGCTTGGCAACCCGGCCGCCATCGCTTCGACGACGACGCCCGCGCCGAGCTCACGGATCGAGGGGAACACAAAGACATCTGCGGACCGCAGGAGATTGCCGACCTCTTTCTGGTCGACCCAGCCGGCGAGCTCAACGGTGCTTTCGAGCTTGTGCTCGCGGATGAGCGCTTCGAGCATGGGGCGGTCGGGGCCGTCACCGATGATGAGCAGGCGGTGCTTGCGGAGTTCTTCGCTCTGGGCGAAGGCGCGGATGGCGACGTCGGCGCACTTGTAGGGGACGAGCCTGCCCACGAAGACGAAGGTGAGCCTGTCGGTATTTGTGGGCGTGCGCGACTGGAAGACGCTCGGGTCGACTCCCACCTCGGGCAGGAGCACGACGCGTTCGTGGCACCACTGGGGGATGTCGTTCATGGTGTGCCTGAAGCCTGCGAGGATGCACGCGGATTTCTTGTAGGTTCGTTTGAGGTAGGGCAGGTGGCGGTAGATGCCTCGGATGTAGGTGAGCCACTCTCGTTCGCGAGCGAGCTCGGCCTTGAACTCCGGGGGCCACTTGAGCCCGCCGTTGAGCGGACCGAGGACGAAGGGCACGCCGCCTCGACCGGCGATCCAGCTGGGCAGCGTGGGCGACATGGGTGTGACGCGGTGAACAACGTCGAACTCTTTATCGCGGATGCGTTGGCCCAGGTGCTTCCAGGCCTGGCGCTCGAATGCGATGTAGGGCAGGTAGCTCATCGCGATGCCGGCGGTCCACGCGACGGACTTGCCGCCGCGGATCATGGTGCTGGCCTTGTACATGGGTTTGGCGATGTATTCGTTGTCGAGGTAGACGACCTCGGCCTTGCCGAAGCCGTGCTTCTCGATGTTCTCGCGGTTGCGCACGTGTGTGGCGACGGTGACGTCGCAGATCTCGGCGAGCGCCAGGGCGGCCTTGTATCCCACGATGGGCAGGCTTGGCCACTCTGGGTTGCAGCTGTCTGCCAGGATCAGGGCGCGCATGCGGGGCTCCGTGGGTCGCTCGTGTCGTCCTGCGTGCGCAGGGTTCGTAAGAGGCTATCGGCGAGCGGGCGCGTCCGCATATGTTATTGCCCGTCGATCATGTTGAACACGCCGCCAAGAATGGAGCCCTCGCCCTTGTTTGATCGGCTTGCGACGATGATGCGGTCTGCGAACCTGCTGAAGGGGAGCGTCTGGATCCAGACGTTGCCCGGTCCGGTCATGGCGGCGTAGAAGAGGCCTTCGCCGCCGAAGAGCTTGTTCTTGATGCCTTTGACGAACTGGATGTCGTAGCTGACGGTTTTCTCGAAGGCGACGAGGCATCCGGTATCGATGCGGAGCGTCTCGCCACGCTGGAGCTCGCGCTTGATGATGGTGCCGCCGGCGTGGAGGAAGGCCTGACCGCTTCCCGATGGGCTCGAGATTTTCTGGAGGATGAACCCCTCGCCGCCGAAGAATCCGACGCCGAGCTTGCGCTGCAGCGTGATGCCGATCTCGATGCCGCGCGCGGCGCAGAGGAAGGCGTCTTTCTGGCAGACGATCTCGCCTCCGTGGTTTGCAAGCTCGATCGGGATGACGTGACCCGGGTACGGGGCTGCGAAGGCGCAGTCGCGCCGGACCTGTCCCTGGTTGGCGAAGTAGGTGATGAAGAAGGATTCGCCGGTGACGACGCGCTTGCCGGCCTCGAAGAGCTTACCAAAGACCCCGCCCCCGCCCCCGGCTTTCATCGAGAGTGAGGTGGCCATCTCGATATCGGGATCGATGTACATCATCGCGCCGGCCTCGGCGACTACGGCCTCGCCCGGGTCCAGTGTGATGATGACGGCCTGCATGTCGTCGCCGATGATCCGGTAGTCGATGATGTCCGCGCTCATGGGATGCTCCTTCCAAAGAATGGTATGGGGGATCCGGAGCGCTGGTTTGCAAAGAGAAACCCCTCGCAGGCGCGAGGGGTTCGTTGTGATTCGATGGATGTGTCCCTCGATTGCACTTCGAGGGAGTCGATCAGTTTCGGCGCCGGCGAGTCGCCGCGAGCCCTGCCAGGCCCATGAGGGCAACGGACGCGGGCGCGGGCACGACGAAGACATTGCCCGAGAGATCGGCGCCGGTGTTGAACGCGATGATGTCGGCCAGGCTCGTGTTCTCGATCTCGCTCAGCCACGGGAGCAGGTCGCTGTCATTCAGGTAGAAGAAGCGGTCGCCATCGCGGAGGCGGGCGAACTGGTCGGCGAAGATCGCCATCAGCGTCTCGCCGATAGCTGCCCCGGGGACGTGGTCCTCGGCCATGAGACCGATCCAGGCGTCGATGTCGTTGACGTCGCCGTAGACGCTCGCGAGCGAGGCGGCGAGGGTCGCGTCGCTGGTGATGTCGGAGAAATCGCCGACCGCGGGGAGCCCGAAGTCCTGTCGCATGGTGTTGTAGTCGGCGATGCCGTGGTCGCGCCCGCGCTGGAGGTTCAATGAGAGCAGGTCGAGCCCGCCCGAGCCCGGAGCGCCAAAGAGCATGTTGCGGACGTCGTCGATGACCTGCGTGTCGACCTCGTTGGCTTCCTGGAAGGCGAGGCCGCGGAACATGTCGTCGAGCGTGCCCGCGGGCGTGATGGCGTCTGGGTTGAAGAAGGACTGGTGCAGATTGAACGAGCCGTTGTCCTGGCCCTGGGGCCCGACGAGCAGGAGCTGAGAATTGAGCATGGTGTGCCCGAAGCGGTAGGCCGCGGTGCTGAACGCGGACGACATGGACGGGTCGACGTTGCTGTCGTAGCCGGTGTACGCCGAGAGCGCAGAGCCCATCATGGAGGGGAGCCAGTCTTCGTAGGTGATTTTCTGGACCTGGGCGCCGACGATCTTGCGCGCGGTCTGGTAGACCTTCTCGTCGTCCCACGACGGGTTCTCAGCGGCGAGCTGGTCGGCCCAGCGGTTGTGCTCGCGGACGAAGAGCGTGTGCATCGCGGTGAGCCCGATCTGTTCGTTGGCGCGGATGTCGCCGCCCAGGAACATGTCGGTGTCGGGCAGCGGGCCGCCGTTGGCGTTGGGCAGGCCGAAGGTGTTCTTGGGCATGAAGCCGTCGTTGGTCATCAGGAGACGCCCGCCCGAGAGCTCGCGGAGGGTGGTGGCGCGTGTGGTGTCCGAGCCGTAGACCATCGAGCCATCGATGAAGTGCGTGATCTCGTTGGCGTGGTTGCGTGGGCTGTTGATGCCGTCGATGCAGACGGATCGCATGAAGGGCATGGTGGCGGTGCCTGTGTTGGCTGGATCGAACCAGGGGTCGCCCGCGGGGATCTGGATCGGGGCGCTCTCGGTGTTGCCCTCGGCGACGAGCGCAAAGTCGTGGTCGATGAACTGGCCCCACTGCCAGAACATGCTCGAAAGGTCGAGCTGGTTTCCGAGCGGAGCGGACTGCGCGCCGACGGCGTTGGAGACCGCGCGAGCGGAGACGCGGGGCATCATCGAGCCGAGCCCGTCGCTGTAGGTGGCCCCGCTCGTTTCGCGGAGCAGGTTCGTGCCCACGGAGCCCATCGCGGGGTTGGTCAGGTTGTTGCCCGTGCCATCGATCGAACGGTATTCCTGGGCGCCAGAGGAGAGTGCCAGACCGGCTGACAGAGCGATAGCGAACGTTGAACGCACCATGACACATCCTCGATGGCAATAGCTACAGGGAGGGAACTCCGGTTCCCTTGCGAGTGTAATAAACACCAATGCGACGAGATTGCCAACCAAAGTGAGAATCTCGATGGCGGGAGCGAACAATTGCCGAGAATCCGGCTCGGGCTGTGATTCGTTTGGGGTCCGGGGGGATGGGGGGCGACGGGGTTCGGATGCCCTTGGCGACGCTAGTATCTGCCCCGGAATGACCCGATTGCCCCACTTGCCGGGGGCGGAGCGATGACCATGGCCTGGCAGCCCAAACTCAGCGAGCACATTCTCTGCAAGCGGATCCCAACGCCTCCCTACGGCGACTTCGCGGATCGTCACATCGTCGGGTACGACGAGTATGTGAAAACGGGGGGGTATGTCGGGCTCCGCAAGGCCCTGACGATGAAGCCCGCCGACGTGACGGCGGAGGTCAAGACCTCGATGCTCCGCGGGCGGGGCGGCGCGGGCTTCCCGACGGGTCTGAAGTGGACGTTCCTGCCGCCCATCCCGGAGGGCAAGAAGCCGGGCGACCCGGGGGCTGAGCGCTACCTGGCGATCAACGCGGACGAATCCGAGCCGGGCACCTTCAAGGACCGTCTGCTGATGGACTTCGACCCGCACGCGATGCTCGAGGGCATCGCGATCTGCTGCTACGCGTGCGGGCTGAACAAGGCGTACATCTTCATCCGAGGCGAGTACCACCACCAGGCCAGGGTGCTGGAGAACGCGCTCAAGGAGGCGTACGAGCACGGGATCTTCGGCGCCAAGGGCCTGATCAACTCGGGCGAGAATTCCTCCGGCATGCCCTTCCAGGTGGACTGCTACGTCCATCGCGGCGCGGGCGCGTACATCTGCGGCGAGGAGACCGCCCTGCTCGAGGCGCTCGAGGGCAAGCGGGGCTGGCCCCGGATCAAGCCGCCCTTCCCCGCGATCAAGGGTCTCTTCGGCAAGCCCACGGTCATCAACAACGTCGAGACGCTGGCGCACCTGCCCACGATCATCGAGCACGGGGCCAAGTGGTTCATGGACCAGGGCCTCGAGAGCACGATCGGAGGTCCTCCCAGCTTCGGCACGAAGCTGATGGGCATGTCCGGGCACGTGGAGCGCCCGGGCGTGTACGAGTTTGAGCTTGGCATTCCTTTGCGCACGTTCGTGGAGGACTACTGCGGCGGGATGCGTGGCGGGAAGAAGTTCAAGGGCGCGATCCCGGGCGGCGTGTCGATGGGCATCCTGGGCACGGACCAGTACGAGGCGGAGCTCGATTTCGATATCGGACGCAAGTACAACGTGCTGGGTCTCGGGACGGCCTGCCCGACGGTGTTCGACGAGGACACGGACATGGTCGCGGTCGCACGGAACATCGCACGGTTCTTCAAGCACGAGAGCTGCGGGCAGTGCACGCCCTGCCGCGAGGGCTCGGGCTGGCTGTATCAGCTCATGTGTCGGATCGAAGAGGGCGATGCAAGGACGAAGGACCTGGATCTGGCTCTGGAAATCGGGACGAGCATGGGCTCGATGCCCGGGACGACGATCTGCGGCCTTGCGGACGGGAACAACTGGGCGCTGCGGACGATCATGAACAAGTTCCGAGGCGAGTTCGAGGCGCGGGTGCGTCCCTCGCACGTGCCGGTCACCGTCTCGATCGGAGCCGCGGCCCGGGACTGAGTGCATCTGCGGCCTGCACGGGCAGTACAAAGGACTGGAGAGGACCCAAAGATGAGATACTCAAGCCTGCTGGCACTGACGCTTTCGTTCGCGATGGCGGGCGCTGCGATGGCCCAGCCGCTCGCGCAGGGTTTGCCGAAGGACAAAACAAAGATCCCGGGTCTTGAGGTGCTGGTCGAGCACGCGGACTCGCTGAAGCCCTACGCCCGCACCGAAACGGGAGAGGCCTTTCTCGACGCGGTCAGATCACTCCCGAATCAGCTGCGCCGGTATCTCTGGGTCGATCGCCCATTTGCCAACGCGTACACCGAAGCCGAGTACAACAGCCTGGACGCCAAAGCCAAGCGTGGGCTGAGTTTCCGCCCGGTGACCGAGCTTGCCTACTACACGGGCATCTCCGAGCGCCCGCTGATGGATGTGATGGCGCTCGATCTTGGCGTCATCGGGACAGAGATGTCCACCCCTGAGGGTCTTGTGGGCAAGAAGATCCTGCTCTTCAACCCGAGGGTGATCACGCAGGGTCGCCTGCTTGCGAGCCTTGGCGCCGATGTCACGATCGTGCACGACCAGCAGCGGATGCGCGGGCTGTATTCGGAGCGCGGCGATGTTGTCCTGGCCAAGGGTCACGGCGATCACCCCGCGGGGAAGCTGCGCCTGATCAGCAGCACCTGGCCCGGATCCGGCGCGACCGAGATCGGCAGCGGGTACGACCTGGTGATTGTCAGCGACTGGGTTTCCAGGGGGCTGACCCTCCCGACGACCCCGCCGCCGCGCTGGATCAGCGTCAACCGCGCGCTCAGGCCCCTGCCCTGCACACTCGAGGAATTTGCCGAGGGCATCGCCTCGGTTCTGGCGCCGAGCGGGCGTTTCGTCTGCTACGCGTACGGCCCGATCCAGCCGCGGCTTGTCAACCACACGATGCCTTATTCGGATGTGCGTTTCCCGGTCGGGGCCGAGACGATCGCCTCGGCGGGGCTTGAGATCCTGGCATTGGACGCCGACGACACGCGGAATCTCCAGCGTGCGATGCTCAGCACGGGCTACAACGAGCCGATGGTCCGCCCGGATGACGGGGTGCCCTCGATGACCTCGTCGTACACGATCCTTGTCAAACCCTGAGAGGGCGAGACTTTCTCGGACGGGTTGGCTTTGAGGGGCTGGGGAGCCAAAAGTCCTCGTCCTTGGAGGCCGAGATGGCTTACAGTGAACAGACGTGCCGGCGTGAGCCCGGCCAAAAGAGTGCCTGAGCGGCCCGGTCAAACCGGAGCTGCCCGGATCAGTCCAAGAGATGGACGAGAAACCAGAGCCTTCTGCGGAAGACGACAGTCCGGGCCGACCTCGGTCGGCTGCGCCTGCGGCTCGCACACTCATCGCTGAACTCCTGGATCACCGCTCGGTGCTCGGCGCCGACGAAGCCTCTCGCCTGCGCGCGTTGCTCGATTCGATCAGGGCTTACTTTGCAGGCCAGGGGATCGTCGGCGAGATCCGGGCCGAGGTGGTCGGCGATGCCCGGATGACCGATCTGCACGCGCGGCACAAGGACACGCCCGGCACAACAGATGTCCTGACGTTCGATCTCTCGGGCGATCCGGGGACGCTGGACGTGGACATCGTGGTCTGCGCCGATGAGGCGCGTCGCCAGGCGACCGAACGCGGGCACGGGCTCGTCGAGGAGCTTGCGCTCTACATCGTCCACGGCGTCCTGCACTGCACGGGATACGACGACCGCGAGGACGCGGGCGAGTACGGCGCCGCTGCGATGCACCGGCGCGAGGACGAGATCCTCAAGGCGATCGGCGCGGGCACGGTGTATGCGCGGGGCAACGCCCAGCACGCCGGGGGCGCACCATGACCGCGACGCTGGCGTTCTGGGTGGCGTTAGCCTCTCTTGTTTTCGGCGCGGTGTGCTCGACGCTCCATCTGTCGCTCCGAGGGCTCTCGCGCTCCAAGATCGAGCAGCTTGCCGACCGGGGCTCGCCCGGCTCGAAGGCCAGAACCACCAAGATCCTCGAGGACCGCACCGGGCACGCCGCCTCGATCGCGCTGCCGCGGGTGTTTGCCAACATCCTTGTGGCGCTTGCGGTGCTGATCTGGGTGAACAGGGTCCGCGGGCACGCCTCTTCGGTCGGGTTTACGGGCGGGGACATCGTGGTCTCGATGGTGATCGCGACCCCCGTGATGTGGCTCTTTGGGTATGTCCTGCCCCTTTCGATCGCGACGCACGCGGGTGAGCGGACGGTCCTGCTCTTTTCGATCCTGATCCGCGGGATGCACCTGGCTCTGGCCCCGGTGCGCCGCGTGCTGGACGTGATGGACGAAGCGATCCGCAGGCTCGCGGGCGCGACGCTGACCAACGGCACGGAGGCGTTCAGCGCCGAGCTGATCAGCGTGGCCGAGATGGGCGAGGCCGAGGGACAGCTCGACGAATCCGAGCGTGAGATGATCGAGGGCGTGGTCAGCTTCCGCACGACGAGCGTGGAGCGGATCATGACGCCCCGCACCGACGTGGAGGCGATCGAGCTGACCGACGATCTCGACAAGATCCTGACGATCGTGCAGGAGATCGGGCACAGCCGGATCCCCGTGTACCGCGAGAGCCTCGACGAGATCGTGGGCGTTCTGTACGTCAAGGATCTGCTCGCGTGGATCGGCAGCCAGAGCAAGGGGCAGGCGTTCAAGCTGGAGAACGTGGTGCGCAAGGCGCTCTTCGTGCCCGAGCAGAAGGCGGTGCGAGAGCTGCTCGCCGAGCTGGTGACCAACAAAGTGCACCTTGCGATGGTCGCTGACGAGTATGGTGGGACGAGCGGGCTGGTCACGATCGAGGACATCATCGAAGAGGTGTTCGGCGACATCTTCGACGAGTACGACGACGAGGAAGACGAGGAGCCGGAGCTTCAGATCGACGTGCAGGGGCGCATCGCGCACGCCGAGGCGTCGATCAGGGTGGACGAGGCCAACGACGATCTTGAAGCGATCGGCATCGAGATCCCCGAGGGCGACGAGTACGACACGCTGGGCGGGTTTGTCGTGACCACGCTTGGGCGGATACCCGAGACGGGCGAGACGCTGGAGCTCGAGGGCGCTCGGGTGTGCGTCATCGAGAGCAGCCCGACGCGCGTGATCAGGATCACGATCGAGGCGCGGGACGAAGCGCCCACGGCAGATCAGGCACCCGAGCCGACGACGGGCGAGCTCAAGCCCGCAGACGGTTGAGTGCCCGCGAGATCGGGCGGCGCTCCCCTACCATCGCCCATGCCCACACAGCTCTACAACACGCTCACCAGACGCCGGGAGCTGCTCGTCCCGGGCGACCCGGCGCACGTCACGTTCTACTCCTGCGGCCCGACCGTGTACGACGATGCGCACATCGGGAACTTCCGGTCGTTCCTGGCGGCCGACGTGCTTCGGCGCTGGCTCGAGAGCCCGCTGTGCGAGCTGTCCCGGGGCGATGGCTCTACGCACACGGGGCCCCGGCAGGTCCGGCACGTGATGAACATCACCGACGTCGGGCACATGACCGAGGACGACACGGCCGACGGCGGGGGCGAGGACAAGATGGCCGTCGCGGGGCAGCGGATCGCAGAGGCGAAGAAGGCCGGCAAGCTGCCCGCGGGAGTGACGATCGATCCGAACGACCCGCGCGCGATCGCGGACTTCTACGCACAGCGATTCCTGGAGGACGCCCGGGCGCTGGGTCTGAAGGTCGCCATCGAGGCGGGCGATTCCGAGGCACGGCGCAAGGAGCTCATGCCCAGGGCCTCCGAGTCGATCGCGGGCATGGTGTCGATGATCGAGGATCTGGCCCGCAAAGGGTTTGCCTACCGCGCGGGCGATGCGGTGTACTTCGACGTGCAGAAGTACGCCCCCTACGGCGAGCTCTCGGGCAACACGCTCGACAAGATCCGCGCCGGCGCAGGGGGACGGGTGAGCGAGGCGCACACCTCGGAGAAGCGCTCGCCCGCGGACTTTCTCCTGTGGAAGTCGGATGCGAGCCACATCATGCGCTGGCCCGGGCCCGTGATCGCGGGCGAGGCGATGGGCGAGGGCTACCCGGGGTGGCACATCGAGTGCTCGGTGATGGCGCGGGCGGCGCTGGGCGACGTGATCGACCTGCACTCTGGGGGCGAGGACAACATCTTTCCGCACCACGAGTGCGAGCGGGCGCAGAGCTGCTGCGCGACCGGGCAGGACACGTTCGCCAGGCACTGGTTCCACGGCAGGTTCCTGCAGGTCGAGGGCGAGAAGATGTCCAAGAGCAAGGGCAACTTCTTCACGCCGAGGGATCTGTTTGCGCAGGGACACGAGCCTGCGGCCGTTCGGCTTGAGCTCATCAAGACGCACTACCGCAGCAACGCGAACTTTACGATGCAGGGACTCAAGGACTCGGCGCGGATGATCGAGCGCTGGCGCTCGGTCATCGCCCAGGGCGAGACGAACCCCGGGCCGGCGACCGATGAGGGCGTGCTGGGCGCGTTCGCCGAGGCGATGCACGAGGATCTGAACGTCTCGGCGGCCATCGGCGCGATCAACGCCTGGATGAACAGGATCAAGAAACCGACCGCGGGCGACGCGGAGATCATGCGGCGCCTCGACAGCGTGCTGGGCGTGCTCGAACTCGAACAGGCCAAGTCCACACAGACCGAAATCGGTGTCTTCCTCGACGGCATCACGCCCAGCGCCGAGGTCGAGTCGCTGCTCGGTCGGCGCGCCGAGGCGCGCAAGGCCAGGGACTTTGCCACCAGCGATGCGATCCGGGACGAGCTCGCGGCTCTGGGCTACGCGATCAAGGACGTCGCCGGGGGCAAGGTCGAGGTGTCACGGAAGTAGGGCGATCAGGCCGCCTCGCTCCAGGGGTAATCCGTCTCGCGCGGCGCACAGGTTTCGATCCGGTTCCGCCCCGCGTCTTTGGCTTTGTAGAGCGCGCGATCCGCAGAGCGGACATGGCACTCCTGGCTGACGTTCTGCCCGGGGTCGGCGTAGGCGAAGCCGATGCTGATCGTGGCCTTGATTGTGCCAAAGTCGGTCTCAAAGGGCTGCTCTGAGATGCTCGTTCGGATCCGCTCGGCGATGCCGGCGCCGACATCCGCGTTCTCACAGCGTCCGAGCACGATCATGAATTCCTCGCCGCCGTAGCGTCCGATGTCGTCGATATCGCGGACGGCTCCGAGCATGCGCTTGGCGCACTGGCGCAGGATCTCATCGCCAGCGCAGTGCCCGTACGTGTCGTTGATCGTCTTGAAGTGGTCGATGTCAGCGATCAGCAACCCGAAGCCGCGGCTTCTCTGGAGCGCTCGGCTGTGGGCGATCTCCAGCAGCTCGCAGATCGCGCTTCGGTTCCAGATCCGGGTCAGCTCGTCGACCTTGGCTCTGCGGGAGACCGTGTCCAGTTCGGTCATCAGCTCGTGCTGGGCCGCGCTATGCATGCTCATGTTCAGCTCGACCTCGGCCAGCGCCGCCAGATCCTGGAGCACCTGGAGTTCCTCGCTGTCGAGTTCTCTTGGCGCGTGGTCGATCACGCAGAGCGTGGCGATGTTGGAGCCTTCCTGGCTCCGGATCGGGTGTCCCGCGTAGAAGACGATGTTCGGCGAGCCCGTGACGAGCGGGTTCTCTGCGAAACGCGGGTCGATCCTCGCGTCCGGGATCACCATCGATTCGTTGCCCAGGATCGTGTGCCCGCAGAACGAGACGGCCCGGCTCGTTTCCGAGACATTGAGCCCCTGGATGGATTTGAACCACTGGAAATCGGATTCGACGAGCGAGATCGCCGAGATCGATGTGCGGAGGAGGCGCTTTGCCAGCCTGGTGATTCTTTCGAAGCGTTCCTCGAGGGGCGTGTGAACCTGCTTGAGATTCCGGAGAGCCTGGAGCCGGATGGGTTCATCGTGGCTGAGAGATGGATCCATCAGTGAGCTGCTTTCTGTCGGTGATTCGGTGAAAGAAACAGGACGCCAGCGCTGTGTATCGACAGAGCAACCCGCATGATCAAGCGCTCTCTCGTCCTTCGTTCGACGCGGGACTTGTTTCTGGCCAGCGTCGACGGGTTCTGTCCATGACTGGCCTCGATTTGGCAGGCCCGATTCAGGGAGGACGTGGAAAGGGGGCGGAGAAGCCGCCCACTATCGGTCCCGAGACAACGCCCAGGACGAGTCCGTTTGCTGGCCCTGGATGCGGACCGCCCCGCGGTGGTCCGACCAAGAGCGGGTCGGGCGGGTCGCGTAAGCTACTGCCTGATGCTGCGTCAGCCAATGACCATCTGGAGGCACACGACCGTTGAGCTGTGGAAGCTGCTGCTTCTGACCACGGGGGTTCTGGTCGGCGTGATCTCGTTTGCGCTCACGATCAAGCCGCTCGCGGACGGCGAGCTGTCGGCATTCGACGCGATCCGCTTCATGCTGCTGGCGACGGTGCCCATGCTCGCCTACGCGCTCCCCTTCGCTGCGGGGTTTGCCGCGACTCTGGTCTTCCACCGGATGGCCCAGGACAACGAGATCTCGGCCTCCCACGCGGGCGGGGTGAGCCACCGGAGGCTACTGACGCCTGCGCTGACCACGGGGATCGTGCTGGCGGTGGTCGTTGGGCTCCTGTCGGACCAGGTGATCCCGAGGTTCCTGCGCACGATGGAGAAGATGATCACCGGGGACATGGCCCGCCTCATGGTCACCCGACTCGGCGCGGGCGAAACGGTCGAGTTTGGCGGGAACCTGATCTACGCGGACTCGGTCCAGCGGATCGACCCCTCAACAATGAAGAACGCGACCGGGGCCGAGGACGTGATCTCGCTCTACCGGGCGGCGTTCGGGCGGATCGGGCCCGACAAGAAGCTCGAGGCGGGCGGGACAGCCGAGCGCGCGTTCATCGTGATCTACCGCGACGGCGAGGAGGCCCGCGGCGCGGGCTCGATCGTGCGCCTCGTTGCGAGCAACTACAACAGCTGGGGCAACACGTTCGTCGCTGAGAGCTCGGACCAGCTCGTGTACGACTTTGCGGTGCCCGGCGCGTTCCGAGACGACCCGAAGTTCTGGTCGTTCAAGGAACTCAGCGTGATCGCCCGGGAACCGACCCTGATGGTCAAGATCGCCAACCATCACCACCGCCTGGCGCTGCGGGCGGCCTCGCTTGCGATGCTCGACGAGCTCGACCAGAACCTGCGCGCCGACGGCAAGGCCACGCTCGAGACGACGCAGGGCGAATCGATCAC